>NZ_JNLC01000011.1 GCF_000702305.1 Allobosea sp. 117 | reverse complement strand
ATGGCCGCAGCCGTCGAGCTTGAGGGCGTCAACGTCACCTTCGGCGACTTCGTCGCGGTGCGCGACGCCAACCTCACCATCGAGCCGGGCGAGTTCTTCTCCTTCCTCGGCCCCTCCGGCTGCGGCAAGACCACGCTCCTGCGCACCATCTCCGGCTTCATCGAGCCGACCCGCGGCACGGTGCGCATCGGCGGGGCGGACATGAAGGGTATCGGGCCGAACAAGCGGCCGACCGCCCTCATCTTCCAGAACCTCGCTCTGTTCCCGATGATGACGGTCGCCGAGAACATCGGCTACGGCCTGCGCGTGCGCGGCGTGCCGCGCCACGAGCGGGATGAGAAGGTCAAGAACCTGCTCATCCAGATCGCGCTGCCCGAGCACGGCCACAAGCTGGTCTCCGAGCTCTCCGGTGGCCAGAAGCAGCGCGTCGCCATCGCCCGCGCGCTGGCGGTGGAGCCGTCCGTGCTGCTGCTCGACGAGCCGCTGTCCGCCCTCGACCTGAAGCTCAGACAGCACATGCGCGCGGAGCTGCGCGCCATCCAGAAGCGGGTGGGCATCACCTTCATCTACATCACCCACGACCAGGGCGAAGCCCTGACCATGTCGGACCGCATCGCGGTGATGAATGCCGGGGTGATCGAGCAGGTCGGTGGCGGGCGCTCCGTCTATGCCGAGCCGCGCACCCCCTTCGTCGCCTCCTTCGTCGGCGAGAACAACCAGATCCGCGGACGCATCGCCGAGGTGGCGGACGGCATGGCGACGCTGGAAACGCCGCTCGGCACGCTCAAGGGGCGCAATCCCATTGGTCTGCCGGTGGGAGAGGACGCGCTGCTCTTCGTGCGGCCGGAGGCGCTGAAGCTGCATGCCAACGGTTCCACCGTGGGCTTCGAGGGCGAGGCCATCGACGTCGCCTATGAGGGCAGCGTCACCCATGTCACGCTTCGCGCGCGCACCGGGCAGAAGATCACCGCCTCGATGGGTGGCGCTGCTGGCGCCCTGCCCGAGGCCGGACAGACGCTGCGCGTCGGCTTCATGCCGGAGGACGGCCTGCTCCTCGCGCGGCCGGTGACGCAATGAGCGGCGCAAGCGGCCTCCTCGTCGTCATCGGCCTGCCGCTGCTGACCGCCGTCGCACTCGTCGCCATCGGCTGGTCGGAGCGGCGCTTCGGCATCGTGCAGGGCCCGGGCTTCTTCCAGCGCAACGGCCTCGCGGTCGGCATCTACCTCGTCGTCGCGGTCGGCTTCTGGGCCTTCTTCGTCATCGTGCTGCCGCAGCTCGCCATGGTCGACATGTCGTTCCGGCCGAAGCTGCCGCCGGCCCAGATGGGCGGGCCGAAGGATGTCTACACGCTGGAGAACTACCGCTACTTCCTGTTCGGCTCGACCACTTCGACCGCGAGCTGGAACTGGCTGCACATCAAGGCCTTCTTCCTCACCATCGCGGTGAGCATCGTCATCACCCTGCTCAATTTCGCGATCTGCTATCCGCTCGCCTTCCACATGGCGCAATCGGCGCGGCCGGCGCGGCTGCGCGTCCTGCTGCTGCTGCTCATCATTCCCTATTGGGTGAACGAGATCCTGCGCGCCTTCGCCTTCCGCGTGCTGCTCTCTTCCGGCGGCGTGATCAACAAGGCGCTGATGGGGATCGGTCTCACCGATGCTCCCATCGATTTCCTCGGCAACGACGTCGGGCTCTATATGGGGCTCAGCTATGCCTACCTGCTGATGATGATCTTCCCGCTCTACAACGCCATCGAGAGCCTCGACAAAAACCAGATCGAGGCGGCCCGCGACCTCGGCGCGCCCTGGTGGCACATCCACGCCTTCATCGTCATGCCGCATGCGAAACCCGGCATCGCCTCGGGCTGCACGCTGGTCTTCATGCTGTGCGCCGGCGCGCTGGCCGCTCCCCTTGTGCTCGGCGGCCCCCGCACGCTGTGGTTCACGCCGATCGTCTATGACCGCTTCTATCAGGCCTTCAACTGGCCGCAGGGCGCCGCCTACGCCTTCATCCTGCTGGTGACCTGCATCGTCTTCGTGCTGACCGTGCTGAAGATGTTCCGCCTCAGCCTCGGGGAGATCACGCGATGAAGGCGGGACTGCTCCAGCGCGTGATGTTCGCGGTCTATATCGCGATCTTCTTCGTCTACCTGCTCGGCCCGCTGGGAGTGATGGGCGTCTCCGCCTTCAACACGCCGGAATACCCGCAGGTCTGGCCGATCGAGGGGGTCACCCTCGACTGGTTCGGCAAGCTGCTCGCCGACCAGGACATGATGTACGGGCTGGTCACCAGCCTGTGGATCGGGCTGCTCGTCGTCGCCCTCGCGGTTCCGGTCGGCCTGGCCGGGGCGATCGTGATGACGCAAATCAGCCAGCGCGTGCGCTCGACCTATTATCTGGTGGTGGTCTCGCCGGTACTCACCCCCGGCATCATCATCGGCATCTCGACCGTGGTGTTCTGGCGCGAGCTGACACTGGCCACCGGAACGCGCTTCCTCTACGACGGCATCATCCTCACCGTCATCGCCCAATCGAGCTTCATCTCGGCCTATTGCATGCTGATCATCCTCGCCCGGCTGCAGCGCTTCGACCGGGCGCAGGAAGAGGCCGCGCTCGATCTCGGCGCGTCCTATCCGCAGGTGTTCCGCCATATCCTGCTGCCGTTCCTGAAGCCGGCGCTGTTCTCGGCGGCGGTGCTGGCCTTCCTGTCCTCCTTCGAGAACTACAACACCACCACCTTCTCGATCCTCTCCGACAAGACGCTGACCACCGTGCTGGCCGGCCGCGTGCGCCAGGGCACGACGCCGGCGATCAGCGCGCTGGCGGTGATCATCGTCGCGGCGACGCTGGTCGGCGCGCTGATCTACGAGATCGTGAAGCGGCGCGAGGATGCGCGGACGAGCGCCCGCCAGCGCGCGGCAGCCGCTGCCGAGGAGGAGGAGCTGACGGCCGAGCCGGCGGCCTCGCCGGCTTGAGCGCAGTCGCCCTTAGCTGCCGCGATAGGTCGAGTAGCTCCAGGGCGTGACCAGCAGCGGCACGTGATAGTGCCCCTCCGGCTCGGCGATGCCGAAGCGCAGCGGCACCGCGTCGAGGAAGGCGGGCTCCGGCAGGTCGAGGCCGCGCGCCGCGAAATAGGCGCCGACATGGAAGACCAGCTCGTAGCGCCCGGCACGCAGCGGGCCCCCGCCGATGAGCGGCGCGTCGGTGCGCCCGTCGGCATTGGTGTGCGCCTCCTTCAGCAGCGCGCGGGCGGAGCGGCCGACCTCGTAGAGCTCGATCCGCACGCCATCCGCCGGCCCGCCGCGCTGGGTATCGAGCACATGGGTCGACAGCCTCCCGGCGGTCGCCGGCTTGCCCGGTCCCTCCACCTTTTCCACGAGGCGCAGCCGGGTGATGTGCCCGATCTCGTCGAGCGCCGCGGCGAGCTCAGCCGGACGATCGTTGCCGAGCCGACGCTCGAAGGCATCGAGCACCGCGTCACGGGTCTGGCGACGCACGCAGATGACGAAGGGAAAGCCGAAGCGGGCGCGATAGGCGCCGTTCAGGCGCTCGAAGCGCACATAGTCCTCGTCCGGCAGCCGGTCGAGCCCGAGCCCGGCCTGCTCGCTCACCGAGGCGGGGGCGATGTCGCCCGCGCGCGCCGCCTTGCCGGCGAGGTCGGGATGACGCGCGATGAAGGCGACCTGCTCCTCGGCCGGCAGGCGGGTCACCGCCCGCATCATCGCCGCATGCAGCGCCGCCACGGTGGCGAAGGGCCGTTCCGTGAAGGCCGCCTCGGCCACGAAGGGCGCGTGCTCGAATATGCCGTCCAGCGCGGCGATGAAGCCCGCGCGGTCGGCCCCGTTCAGGGCGTCGAGGGTGACGGTGTCGGCCACGGCGTTTCCTCAGATGGAGGCAGGATAGCGGAAGGGCTCGCCGGTGCGCTCGCGGTCATAGACCGGCTCGCCGGCGATATAGGTGGCGCGCACCGCGCGGTCGTCGCCGAGCGTCATCAGCACGAAGAGCTGCTCGACGATGTCCTTGCAATAGGAGCTGCGGAAGGCGAGCAGCGGCGTCGCCTTGGGGTCGAGCAGGCAGATATCCGCCTCGTAGCCCGGCGCCAGACGGCCGAGCCGGTCGCCGAGCTGCAGCGCCCGCGCGCCGCCGAGAGTGGCGAGGTAGAGGCCCTGCACGGCATCGAGCTTGTTCCCCGAAAGCGCCGCGACCTTGTAGGCCTCGTTCAGGGTCTGGAGATGCGAGAGGCTGGTGCCGGCGCCGATGTCGGTGCCGAGCGCGACATGCACCGGCCGGCGCGGATCGAGCGCCTCGCGCAGCTTGAACAGACCGCTGCCGAGGAACAGGTTCGAGGTCGGGCAATGCGCCAGCGCCGCCCCGGCGGCATGGCAGGTGCAGAAATCGTGTTCGTGCAGATAGACGCCATGGCCGAACATGGCACGCGGGCGCACCAGCCCGGCATGGGCGTAGACGTCGAGATAGCTCGACCGCTCGGGATAGAGCGAGAGCACCCATTCGATCTCGCTCGGGTTCTCGCACAGATGCGTCTGCATGAAGAGCCCGTCATGCTCCAGCAGCAGCGCGCCGGCCGCCTCGAGCTGCGCCTCGGTGCTGGAAGCGGCAAAACGCGGCGTCACGCAATAGAGCTGGCGCCCGTTGCGGTGCCAGCGGCCGATCAGCGCCTTGCTCTCCTCATAGCCGCGCTCGACGGTGTCGCGCAGCCCCTCGGGCGCGTTGCGGTCCATGAGCACCTTGCCGGCGATCATCCGCGCGTTGAAACGCGCGGACTCGGCGAAGAAGGCGTCGACCGATTGCGGATGCACCGTGCAGTAGACCATCGCCGTTGTGGTGCCGGCGCGCAGCAATTCGCGCAGGAACACGCGGGCGACATGCTCGGCATGGGCGCTGTCGGCGAATTGCTGCTCGGTCGGGAAGGTGTAGGTGGTCAACCATTCGAGTAGCTGCTCGCCATAGGCGGCGACCATCTGCAACTGCGGATAGTGCACATGCGCGTCGATGAAGCCCGGGCACATGATCGAGCCGGGATATTCGTCCGGCTCGACGCCCGCCGGCAATGTGCCGGCGAGCTCGGCATAGGGGCCGAAGGCGGTGATCACCCCGTCCTCGATCATCACCAGCGCTTCCTCGATATATTCGAGGCAGCTATCGCTGGGATGCTCGAAGGGATTGTCCTTCAGCGTGATCGCCGCGCCGCGCAGCGCCTTCACCGTCGTGCTCATGATGCCTTTCCGCCTCGAATAGCCGCCGGGATAGTAGCGGCGCCGCCGGTCAGTGTCCGGCGGTCTCGTGGATGAACTTGAACAGGAACACCGCCGCGATGATCCACACCACCGGATGCACCTGACGGGCGCGGCCGGTCAGCAGCTTCAGCGCGGCATAGCTGATGAAGCCGAAGGAGACGCCGTTAGCGATCGAGTAGGTGAAGGGCATCAGAAGCGCAGTGACGCAGGCCGGAATGACCTCGGTGGTGTCGCTCCAGTCGAGGTCGACCAGCTCGCGCAGCATCAGGCAGGCGACGTAGAACAGCGCCGGGGCCGTGGCATAGGCCGGCACCGAGCCGGCAAGCGGCGAGATGAACAGGCAGGCGAGGAACAGCGCCGCAACCGTGACCGCGGTCAGCCCGGTGCGGCCGCCCTCCTGCACGCCGGAGGCGCTTTCCAGATAGGCGGTGGTGCTGGAAGTGCCGAGCAGCGAGCCGAGGAAGATGGCGCTGCTGTCCGCCATCAGCGCCTTGCTGAGGCGCCCCTGGCGCTCGGGGGTGAGCAGACCGGCGCGCCGCGCCACGCCCATCAGCGTCCCGGTGGCGTCGAACAGCTCGACGAGGAAGAACACCAGCACCACGTTGAGGATGCCGCCGGACAGCGCCGCCTTCACGTCGAGCGCGAAGAAGGTGGGCTCGATCGAGGGCGGCGGCGAGATGATACCCTTGAAGGTGTTGCCGGCGAACACGAAGCTGAGCACGGTCACCACCATGATGCCGATCAGCAGCGCGCCCTTTACCTCCAGCACCGAGAGTACGGCGACGACGATGAAGCCGATCACCGCCAGCACCACCTCGGGCTTATGCAGGTCGCCGAGCGTCACCAGCGTCGCCTGGCTGCCGGTGATGATGCCAGCGTTCTTGAGCGAGATAATCGCGAGGAACAGGCCGATGCCGACCGTGATGGCGATGCGCAGCGAATGCGGGATGCCGTTGACAATGATGTCGCGCAGCCGGAACAGCGTCACCAGCAGGAACAGCGTACCGGAGATGAACACCGCGCCGAGCGCCGCCTGCCACGTGTAGCCCATGCCGAGCACCACGACATAGGCGAAATAGGCGTTGAGCCCCATGCCAGGGGCGAGCGCGATGGGATAGTTGGCATAGAGGCCCATGATCAGCGTGCCGACCGCCGCCACCAGGCAAGTGGCGACGAAGACCGAGCCCTGGGGCATGCCGGCGTCACCGAGGATCATCGGGTTGATGAAGATAATGTAGGCCATCGTCACGAAGGTCGTGACGCCGGCGAGTATTTCCGTCCGCACGTTGGTGCCGTGCTCTTTCAATGCAAAAATTCGTTCAAGCATGGTCGGCAAAGCCTCGATTTGGGCGCGAGCGGCAGGCTCGCCGGCGGAGCGTTCCGTCGGCCTGGCAGGCGCGGGGGATGGGGAAGGCGCGTGGGGCGCCGGGATGCGCAGAGCGGAGCGGCCGGCTCCTAACCTGGCTCAGGCATCTCCTTTTCGAGCACGGCCCGGTAGATCCGGTCGGCGGTGATCGGGGTGGCGCGCATGCGCACGCCGGTGGCGTCGAAGATGGCGTTGGCGAGCGCGGCGGCCACCGGGTTGTAGGGGCTCTCGCTCATCGACTTGGCGCCGAGCGGGCCGACGCTGTCGTGGGTCTGCGCGAAATGTACCTCGGTGCGCGGCACATCGGCGAAGGCCGGAATGCGATAGCCGCGGAAGGTCGGGTTGGCGATCCGCCCCTCCTCGTCGACCAGCATCTCCTCGAACAGCGCGGCGCCGAGCGCCTGCGCCACGCCGCCCTCAATCTGCCCGCGGCACTGCATCGGGTTGACCACGCTACCGGCATCGGCCGCGTGGACGCTGCGCAGGATGCGGATCTCGCCGTAGCGGCGGTGCACCGCGACCTCGAAGCCCTGCACATTGAAGGCGACCGAGCGCGGCGTGCCGTCGGCATAGCCGGTCGCGCTCAGCAACATGCCGGCCGCCTTCGCCTCGTCGAGCAGCGCGACGAGCGCGATGCGCCGCTCCCCCGTGGCAGCCACACCGTCACCCTCGAGCCGGCAGTCGGCGGCTGCCACACCGAGGCGTGAGGCGGCGAAGTCGAGCAGGGTCTCCCTCAGCGACGTCGCCGCCCGCCGCGTCGCCTCGCCGGCGACGACGGTGCCGGTCGAACCATAGGCGCCGGTGTCATGGCGGATGTGATCGGTGTCGGACTGGCGGATGCGGATCGCGCCCACCGTCGCGTTCAGCACGGTGGCGGCGATCTGCGCATGCACCGTGGTGGTGCCGTTGCCGAACTCGGCGGTACCGACGAGCAACTCGTAGCCGCCGTCGGGGGCGACCTTCAGCCGGCTTTCCGCCACATGGCCGCGCGGCGGGATAGTGTCGATCATCGCCGCCGCCATGCCGCGGCCGATCAGCCAGTCCTCGTCGAGCCCGTGCGGCGCATCGGACGCCATCTCCCGCTCGACGATGTCGAGGCACTGGTCGAGCCCGTAGCTACCGAACACGACGTCATGGGGCGCCTCGTCGGCGGCGACCATCGCTTCGCCCGGCCGCACCATGTTCTTCCGGCGCAGCTCGTAGGGGCTCATGCCGAGCTTCGCGGCGAGCTCGTCCATGGCCGACTCGATCGCGAAATTGGTCTGACTGAGTCCGTAGCCCCGGAAGGCGCCGCTCGGCAGCGTGTTGGTGTAGACGACCTCGCCGTCCACCCGCTTATTCGGGCAGCGATAGAGCGCCACCGACTCGCCGCAGCCGTGGAACAGCACGCCGGCGGCGTGGTTGCCATAGGCGCCGGTGTTGGAGAGCACCCGCATCGCAACGACGGTGAGCGTACCGTCGCGGCGGGCACCGAGCGTCACGGTGATGCGCATCGGGTGACGGCTGGTCGAGGCCAGGAACTGCTCGGAGCGGGTGTATTCGAGCTTCACCGGCCGCCCGGTCTTCAGCACCGCAAGCGCGACGATGTCCTCAGTCAGCATCTCCTGCTTGCCGCCGAAGCCGCCGCCCACCCGCTCGCAGAACACGCGCACCTCGTCGCGCGGCAGGCCGAAAAGGTCGGCGAGCGCGTCGCGGGTGAGGAAGGGCGTCTGCGTGGAAGAGCGGACGTTCAGCCGCCCGGCAACGTCGCGCCAGCCGATGCAGCCATGCGTCTCGAGATGCGCGTGCTGCACGCGCTGCGTGATGTAGACCTCCTCCACCACGACATCCGCCTCGGCACGGCCCTGCGCCACGTCGCCGACCTCGCCATGCAACTCGGCGACGAGATTGCGCGCGGGGTCCGCAATGCGCGAGGAAGCCGGCTTGTCGTGTAGGATCGGTGCGCCGGGACGCATCGCCTCCTCTGGATCGAACACCGCCGGCAGCGTCTCGTAGCGCACCAGGAGGGCGTCGCGCCCGGCTTCCGCCGCCGCCTCGCTCGTCGCCACCACCGCAGCGACCCGCTGGCCGACGAAGCGCACCACGTCGTCCAGTACCCGCGTGTCGTCGACATCGTCGGCCGGATGATGGTGCCGCGCGGTGGAGAACAGTGTCTGCGGCGCATCCGCATGGGTCAGCACCGCGACCACGCCGGGTACGGCGAGCGCGGCGCGGGCGTCGATCTCGACGATCCGCGCATGGGCGTGCGGCGAGCGCGCGATCTTCATGTGCAGCAGGCCGGCGAGTTCGCCCTCCGGCGCGACGTCCATGGTGTAGCGCGCCCGGCCGGTGACGACGGCCGGGCCGGCGGGCGCCGGGACATTGTGCCCGCAACCGGCGCCGGCGGCGTCCGGCTCCACATGGTGCACGCCCTCGACCGCATCGGCGATGGCGCGATAGCCGGTGCAGCGGCAGAGATTGCCCTTCAGCGCGGCGGGAAGGTCGCGCTTCTGTCCCTGATCGAGGGTCGCGGCGGTCATCACCATGCCGGCGGTGCAGAAGCCGCACTGGAAACCCTGCGCATCGAGGAAGGCCTGCTGCATCGGGTGCAGCGTTCCGTTGCCGGCGTGGGTAGCGGCGAGTCCCTCGATGGTCGTCACCGCCCGGCCCTCGGCGCGGAACGCCGGCACCAGGCAGCTATGCACCGGCCGCCCGTCGAGATGCACGGTGCAGGCGCCGCAATCGCCGGCGTCGCAGCCCTTCTTCACGCCGAAGAAGCCGAGCTCGCGCAGGAAGGTGCGCAGGCACTGGCCCGGGCGCGGCTGGGTGGCGAAACTGGTGCCGTTGACGAGGAAGCTCACCGCCCGCCCTCCGTCAGCTCGGTACGGATCTCGCGAGCGAATTCGCGGGTCATGTGGCGGCGCCAGTCGGGCCGGCCATGGATGTCGTCGTGGTAGAGCTCCGGCGGGATCGCCGCCTCGAGCGCCGCCTCGAGCCCAGAAGGCGAAGGAGGCTCGGCGAAGGCAAGCTGCACCGGGCGCCGCGTCGACGCCGTCACGGTCAGCACGAAGCCGCCCTCGGCCTCGCGCGTGCCGATCAGCAGAACGCCCGAGCGTCCGAGCCGGCTCAGCGAGGCGCGGCGGAAGGCGAAGCGGCGCGCGAGCGCCGCGCGCGGCAGCTCGATGGCGCGCAGCACCTCGCCACGCTCCAGCGCGTTGTCGAGCGGGCCACGCACGAAATCGACGACGCTCACGCGCCGCTCGCCGCCGCCCGGCGTCCAGATCACGCAGACGCCATCGAGCGCGGCGGTGAGCGAGATCATCGGCCCGGCCGGCAGCGACATGCAGATGTTGCCGCCCACGCTCGCCATGTTCCAGATCTTGAAGGAGGCGAGGAAGGCGCGGCAGCACTGGCCGATCAGCGGCGCCGCCGTCCATTCGGCCGGCGCCTCGAAGGCGTCGAGCTCGGCGACGGTGCAGGTGGCGGCGATGGAGAGCCCCTCCGGAGTCGCGACCAGCGGCGGCCAGCCCAGCCCCGACAGGTCGACGAGACGGCGCAGCCCCGGCTGCGGCTCGGAGAACAGCCAGGTGCCGCCGGCGAGAAAGGCGTCGCCCGGCGCGAGGCCGTCGAGCTCCTCGCGCCGCGACGGACGCGCCACCGCCTCTATAGTGTTGAGGTCCATCCCGGTCCCGATCCGCCGCCCCGATCCGCCCCCGCGCCGGCCTTCAGCCCCGCGCCACCGTGCATTCGATCTGCCCGTGCGGCTCGTCAGTCGGCGTGAAGACCTGCCCGTCGGACGACCGCCCGAAGGGCGAGAGATCGATCGGCAGATAGTGCTTGTTCGGGCAGGCCAGCGAAATCTCGGCGATCTCCGGCACTGCCGCCAGCGCCGCCTCGCTCATCAGATACATGGTCGCCTGCACGCCGGGGCTGTAGGTGGTGGCGAACACCTTGAGCGCCGCCGCCAGCAGCGCCGCGTTCGCCGCCTCGTAGGAGGCCGGCGTGCCGGACCAGCGCCACGACGCCACCATCGAGGTCGCCAGCATGCGGTCATGCGTCGGCTTGATGGTGGTGACGTCGTCCATCACGTAATTCTCCCACCCGGATTCGGTGGTCTTCAAGAAGGTGAAGCCGTCGAGGCCGGAGGTGAGCGTGCGCCCCCACCGCGTGGCCGAGAGCTGCACGGTCGGTCGGCCGTTGCCGTCGAGCAGGAAGGCATGGTCGTGTGGCACGCCGTCGACCTCCAGACGCGCCCAGCTCGTCTCCGAGGTCGAGACGTCGACCTGGTCGACATTGGAATAGCGGTCGAGGAAGAAGGTCGCGAGCTTGCCGGCGAACACCTCGTTCTCGTCCGCCACATTGTCCCGCGCGACAATGTTGACGATGTTCTTCACCGTGTCGGTGGCGATGACGGAGGAATTGTCGCCCTCGGTGAAGGAACCGGCGAAGTCGCCGGTGAGCATCACCTTCACGGTGAGCTCGCGCACCTCGTGGCGCGGCCCGTCGCGGCGCACCCGCATGATCCGCACCCGGCCCTTTCCATGGCTGTGACGGACAAGCGGCATGAGATCCTCCCGATGAACAAAAATTGCAGCATGAAGCGCCGGAGCGGTCCGGCGCATCCGTCCGGCCTCGTTCCGTCCTGCAAAGCATCTTAGCGAGCTTCGCCGCGCTTGATATTTCCGATTGCAGAACGCTACGCTGCCGATCTGGCAGCAGCGCTGCCGCATCGACGGAGGCCTATCACGAGCAAGACCGTGGCTGACAAGGCATCCGGACGCAGGACTTCGACGCCCCTGCCCCCCGACCGGAGCGAGGGCTCCGTCGACACCCCCGGATCGGCCAAGGCGCTGCCGGTGCGTCCGCGCGAGAATGCGCTCTCACCCGCCCATCTCGCCCGCGTCTTCCATCAGCCGTCGCTGATCTATTTCAACGCGGTGGCCGAATATCTCTCGGTGCGCGAGGCGGCGCGGCGGCTCAACGTCGCCTCCTCCGCGGTGACGCGCCAGGTCGCCCAGCTAGAGGATGCGCTCGGCCTCTCGCTGTTCCAGCGCGACGGCCGGCGGCTGAAGCTCTCTCCCGCCGGCGAGATCCTCTACCGCCATGCGCGCCGGCTCACCGCGCCGCTGGAGGCGGCGGTCTCCGAGCTTGACCTGCTGCGCGGGCTGAAGACCGGCTCGGTCCGGGTGGCGACGGTGGAGAGCGTCGGCCTGTCCTTCCTGCCGGAGCTGATCGTCGCCTTCGGCAAGCGCTACCCCCGGCTCAATCTCGACGTCACGGTCGCGAGCTCGGCCGAGGTGATCGCCCGCCTCATCGACGAGCGCATCGATATCGGCTTCGGCTTCGTCACCCAGCCGCCGCGGCAGATCGAGATGGCGGTGCGCCGCGACGTGCGCATCGGCGCGGTGATGCGGCCGGATCATCCACTGGCCGCGCAGGAGCGGCTGACCCTCGATCTCTGCCTCGCCCATCCGATCGCGGTGGCCAAGCCCGAGATCTCGATTCGCGACGTCATCGAGCCCTTCCTCACCAGGACCGGCGGCCGCGCGCCACCGCTGGTGGAGGTCGATTCCATCCGCATGCTGGTGGAGCTCGCTCTGCTCGGCCACTACGTCTCGATCATGACGCCGATCGGTGTACAGAACGAGCTTAAGAACGGCACGCTGGTGTTCCGGCCGCTGGAGGATTTCGGCCTGCCGACCAACCGCTTCGGGCTGATGGTGCGGGCCGGCGGCGGCCTGCATTTCGCCTCCGCCGTCTTCTACGAGCACGCCAAGGGCCACTTCCAGGCCCTCGAACTGCCCGGCGCGGTCTGAAACCCTTCTGGAATTGATCGAATCAGGCGTTGCGATGCGCGCGGGCTGAGCGCATAAGCCCCCGCGACGTCCGGAGAAGAGCCCATGCCCGCCTATCGTTCCCGCACCTCCACCCACGGCCGCAACATGGCCGGCGCCCGTGGCCTGTGGCGCGCCACCGGCATGAAGGATGGCGATTTCGGCAAGCCGATCATCGCGGTGGTGAATTCCTTCACGCAGTTCGTGCCGGGGCACGTGCACCTGAAGGATCTCGGCCAGCTCGTCGCGCGGGAGATCGAGAAGGCCGGCGGCGTCGCCAAGGAGTTCAACACCATCGCGGTCGACGACGGCATCGCGATGGGCCATGACGGCATGCTCTATTCGCTGCCCTCGCGCGAGCTCATCGCCGACAGCGTCGAATACATGGTCAACGCGCATTGCGCCGACGCCATGGTCTGCATCTCCAATTGCGACAAGATCACCCCCGGCATGCTGATGGCGAGCCTGCGCCTCAACATCCCGACCGTCTTCGTCTCCGGCGGCCCGATGGAAGCCGGCAAGGTGATCCTCTCCACCGGTGCCAAGAAGGTCGACCTGATCGACGCCATGGTGGCCGCGGCCGACGAGCGCGTCTCCGACGAGGACGTGAAGGTGATGGAGCGCTCGGCCTGCCCGACCTGCGGCTCCTGCTCCGGCATGTTCACCGCCAATTCGATGAACTGCCTCACCGAGGCGCTCGGCCTCGCTTTGCCGGGCAACGGCTCGACGCTGGCGACCCATGCCGACCGCGAGCGGCTCTTCGTCGAGGCCGGCCACCTCGCGGTCGATCTCGCTCGCCGCTATTACGAGCAGGACGACGCGAGCGTGCTGCCGCGCGCGGTGGCGAGCTTCAAGGCGTTCGAGAACGCGATGACGCTCGACATCGCCATGGGCGGCTCGACCAACACCGTGCTGCACCTGCTCGCCGCCGCGCAGGAAGGCGAGGTCGACTTCACCATGGCCGACATCGACCGGTTGTCGCGCCGCGTGCCGGTGCTGTGCAAGGTGGCCCCCGCCGTCGCCGACATCCACATGGAGGACGTCCACCGGGCGGGTGGCATCATGGGCATCCTCGGCGAGCTCGACCGCGCCGGGCTGATCGACACCACGGTCGGCAACGTCCATTCCGGCACGCTCGGCGCCGCGCTTGACCGCTGGGACGTGGTGCGCACCAAGAGCCAGGCGGTGCATGACTTCTACCGCGCCGCGCCGGGCGGCGTGCCGACGCAGGTCGCCTTCAGCCAGAACCGGCGCTACGACGAATTGGACCTCGACCGCGAGAAGGGCGTGATCCGGAACGCGGAGCACGCCTATTCGAAGGATGGCGGCCTCGCGGTGCTGTTCGGCAATCTCGCCGAGGACGGCTGCATCGTAAAGACGGCGGGCGTCGACGCCTCGATCCTGACCTTCACCGGCCCGGTCCGGCTGTTCGAGAGCCAGGACGCGTCGGTCTCCGCCATTCTCGGCGGCCGGGTCAAGCCGGGCGACATCGTGCTGATCCGCTATGAAGGGCCGCGCGGCGGGCCGGGCATGCAGGAGATGCTCTACCCGACCAGCTATCTGAAGTCGAAGGGCCTCGGCAAAGCCTGCGCGCTGGTCACCGATGGGCGTTTCTCCGGCGGCTCCTCGGGGCTTTCCATCGGCCACGTCTCACCCGAGGCGGCCGAGGGCGGCACCATCGGCCTGGTGCGCGAGGGCGACATTATCGAGATCGACATCCCGAACCGGCGCATCCACCTCGCCGTCGACGACGCAACGCTTGCGGCGCGGCGCGAGGAGCAGGACGCGCTCGGCTGGAAGCCGGCCGAGCCGCGCAAGCGCGCGATCTCGACGGCGCTGCGCGCCTATGCGGCGCTCACCACCAGTGCCGCCAAGGGCGCGGTGCGCAGGGTGCCGTGAGGCTCGCCATCCCGATGCGAGTTCGCATCGGGGATCGGCCGCCTCTCAGTTCGGATGCAGCGGATAGGTGGTGCCGGTCGCGCGGTGATAGAGGCTGGCGATCGCCACCAGGCTCACCGAGCCGGCCAGCACCGGCATAACGAGATAGCTCCATTCCGGATGCGCCGCGGCGAACACCAGTAGCGGGTCGGCGCCCGCCGGCGGATGGGTGACGCGAAGCGCCGCCATCAGCGAGATCGCCACCCCGACCGCGAGCGCGGCCGCCCACCATTCACCCGGCAGCACGGTGTGCAGCGCGAGCGCGGCGGCGGTCGCCAGCACATGGCCGCCGACGACGTTCGCCGGCTGCGACAGCGGGCTGGCGGGCAGCGAGAACAGCAGCACGCAGCTCGCCCCGAACGGCGCGATCAGCATCGGCGTGCCGGCATGCACGCTGAGCCCGCCCGCGATGGCGATGGCCAGCAGCCCACCGAGACCGGCGAGCAAGGTGTGATGCGGCTTGTGGGGCGGCTGGTGGCGAGTGATGTAGCGGCGCATGCGTCCAAACCATCTGCACTAAATTTGAGCACTTGGTGCCTTAGATTGCAGCAAAGTGTCAATCCGCACTCCTACGACCTGTTTTCGGGTGGCCTGTGGCGAATCGGCGGCGCAAAAGGGAAAAATCGCCACCGTTCCGGACACGCCATGCCTGTCGAGACCCGCACCCCTCCCGCCCGACCGCTCTTCTCGCTTGAAGGCCGCGTCGCCCTTATCACTGGCGCAGGGCGCGGCCTCGGCTACGAGATGGCGGGTGCCCTTGCCCGCGCGGGCGCCGCGGTGGTGATCAACGGGCGCGACCGCGACCGGCTGGCAGCGGCGGCCGAGGCGCTGGGCGCGACGACCGGCGGGCGGATCGATATCGCGCCTTTTGACGTCACCGACGCCGCCGCCGGGCGCGCCGCAATCGCGCAGATCGCCGCCACGCACGGACGGCTGGACATCCTCGTCAACAATGTCGGCGCCCGCGACCGGCGGCCGCTGGCGCAGTATGGCGACGATGAGGTGCGCCAGATGATCGAGACCGATCTGGTCGCGCCGATGCTGCTGGCCCGCGAGGCGGCGCGGCTGATGGTCGAGCAGCGCCACGGGCGGCTGATCACCGTCACCTCGATCGCCGGCCACGTCGCCAACCGCGACGACCCGGTCTACACCAGCGCCAAGGGAGGTCTGACCGGCCTCACCCGCGCGCTCGCCGTCGACTATGCCCGCCACGGCATCACCAGCAATGCCATCGCGCCCGGCATGTTCGCGACCGAGACGAACCGCCATCTCGTCGCCGACGCCGCCTTCTCCGCCTTCGTCGATGTGCGGGTGCCGATCGGCCGCTGGGGCCGGCCGGAGGAGATCGCCGGCGCCGCGGTGTTCCTCGCCTCCGACGAGGCCTCCTTCGTCAACGGCCATGTGCTGGTGGTCGACGGCGGCCAGACGATCCGCATGTAGCCGCGGGCGATCGGCCCGCTCTCGACGCCGGCGACGGCTGCCGCCATACACCTTCCGACAATTCACGAGGGAGGAGAGGCATGCCGGGTTTCAGCGCGCGCCTGAAGGCAGAGAATGCGCAGGATTGGAAGGCGGCGGTGGAGCACCGCTTCGTCGACGAGATCTTCCGCGGCGCGGTGCCCACAGAGGTGATGCGGCGCTATCTCGTCCAGGACTATCAGTTCATCGATCGCTTCGTGGCGCTTCTGGGTGCCGCCATCGCCACCGCCGACCGCTTCCCCTCCCGCATCCGCTTCGCCCAGTTCGCGGCGATGATCACCTCCGACGAGAACACCTATTTCCAGCGCGCCTTCGACACGCTCGGCGTGAGCGAAGCGGAGCGCGCCGCCCCCGCCCTGTCGCCCGTCACCGTCGCGTTCCAGTCGTTGATGGGCGAAGCGGCGCAGAGCCGGAGCTACGCCGCCTGCCTCGCCGTGCTGGCGGTCGCCGAAGGCCTCTATCTCGACTGGGCCGACCGCCCCGGCGCGGCGCTTCCGCCCCACTTCCTGCATGCCGAATGGATCACGCTCCACAACAATCCGGGCTTCGCCGGCTTCGTCGGCTGGCTGCGCGGCGAGCTCGACCGTGTTGGCGAAGGCCTCGACGCGGCGAGCACCGAGCAGGCCCGCAGCATGTTCTCGCGGGCGGTGGCACTGGAGCGCGCCTTCTTCGACCATCTCTACTGAGATCGCCAGTCGGATTTGGTTAAAATTTTATTTGAATATCGAAGCTTTCGAATCACCACTTCCTTACGGAAGACCGTGGCGACTGCTGCCGGCGAACGACCAATTGCTTGATAAGATCGAATTTGCCTGCAGATTTTACCAGTAACCGGATTGTGCACTGCCGCATAGCTTCGCTGCGGCCCGCGGGAGTCGCCGACATCGTTTTCCGCTATGGCAGAATTCGCGGGCCACGCATGAACACCTAGGCAGACCGAGCAGGCAACGTGGCACCTGCCTGTATCAATACCATCAAATCTATATTGGCTGTTATACCATTTTTGTATGTCAATGCTTGTTGACGTTTACGCAAAAAATGTTAGACGGAAACATCGCCCTCATGGAGAGAATAAATGTCCGAGCAAGATAGTTCGTCCGCCGGCTTTCTGAGCCTAACCGCAGACGTCGTGGCCGCCTTTGTCGGCAACAACTCGGTTCCGGCGTCCGAGCTTCCGGACTTGATCGCCAAGGTGCACGGGGCGCTGCTTAACCTCGCCAATCCGGCTCCGGCAGTGACCGAAGAAGTGCTGAAGCCGGCGGTGTCGGTCAAGAAGTCGGTGACGCCGGAATATATCATCTGCCTCGAGGACGGCCTGAAGTTCAAGTCGCTCAAGCGGCACCTGCGCACGAAATACAACATGACCCCCGAGGAATATCGCGCCAAGTGGGGCCTGCCGAACGATTATCCGATGGTGGCGCCGAGCTATGCTGCCGCGCGCTCCAACCTCGCGAAGAAGATGGGCCTCGGCCAGCAGCGCAAGAAGCCGACCCCGCCGCCGGCGCCCGCCAAGGGCCGCGGCCGCGGCCGCAAGGCGGCCTGATCGGCGGTCGTCCTTCGCGACCTCACGGGGTCGCTTCGGCCGGCTGCGTGAAGAGCGGTCGCCGTCCATTTTCAGCAAAGCCGCGTCGAGCCATGTCGGTTCGCGCGGCTTTGTCTTGTTCCCGATCGCCGCGTGATGCGGCATTCCGCGAAATCCGGGCGCGTCCACCCGGCATGCCCCGCATCGGCGAGAGGACGGCCTAGATCGGCCTCTCGCTCTCGCATGTGGTCAGGCCCTCATCGTCCGTACGACACGAATAGGGCACGTAATCCTCCCAGTCCCGGACGATTTCCCCATCCTTGCCAGTAAACCGTACCACCCTGAGATCGGAAAACGTCTCGCCATACTTCGCTTTCAGAGCTTCAAACTCCGCCAGGAAGTTCTTCTTGGCCTGATCGATCGTCATCGCCACCCCCATCTTCGATGGCAAGATACCACAATTGTGGTATCGTTGATGAATTCTGCGGAAGATTTGGCAGATGCGTCGCCGTATCGGCGACGGTTCAACGCGGTGAATGCTTGTCTGCCGCATCGGTGTATCGCCTGCGCGTCGACGTCGCGTAACACCTAGAGTGGTTGAAGCAAAATCTGGCCAGTCGAAACGATCCGGCCAGCGGGATCAACTTCACACTGCAGGTCGCGGGCTGCTCTTTTTCCGTCGGCATCCCCGCCAGATAGGGCAAGCCCACAGGCTAACCATGCGCCTATCAATTCCTTGTCTTGGGGGACGCGGAGGAACGAATGGTCGAGCTCACCAGGCAATATATCGAAGATCATCTCGTCGACACGCATACGGAGGACTCGTGGACCAGAGCGGTCGTGGAGATGGTGCTGAATGCCGCGATCTCCAAGCTCGGAGATCAGGCGGCCGAAGAGGTCACCATCGACGCCAGGTTTCGCGTCAGGCCCGTCGAGGCGGAAATCGTCGGCCCGAATGGCGTGACCGTGAAACGGCTCTGCCTGCGGGTTTGCGTGGTGGTGTCGCCGACGGGTCATGAAATTTGCTTCCACAAGGAGGCGCTCAAATAGCCCGCTGCGCGGGAGCGCACGCGACGCCGCGCCCTCGGACCGCCCTCGAAAGCCCTGGACCGGAAGCAGCTGCGGGGTGGGGCACGTTTCTGCAACGACACCGGCTGCACACGCCGCCTCGCCGATTAACGAGTTCTTGCTCCGATCGATGGGAGTTGCGCGGTGCGCTTAGCGTGACTTTACATCTTCATCGCTAAATTGCGCTCGTCCTGAAGAAAAAGGAGACGGGCAATGGGCGTTGAAACGGTTCTTTTCACGATGTTCGCGATCGTTCTGCTGGCCGGCACCATCCGCATGGTCCGCACCATGCATTGATGACGGGCCGGAGCCGCTCCGGCCTCCCGCCGGCCAGTGCGGCCGGCGCCAAATCCGAAACCGGACGCCGCCCGTCGGCGGGCACATGCCGTCCGGCATTTCAAATCATGGAAAACATCGACAGGCGTGACCGCGATCCGGACCGCGTTCGCCCCGGACATGCGCGGCCCGATGAGGCCGCGTCGCGCGGGCGCTTCTTCCGTGAGGTCGTCGTAGCCCTCGGCCGATGACAGCCGACGACGAGGCACAGCCCCACTCACAGTTCAGAATTAGTCAAAATAAATATATGGCTCCATTATCATTGTTTAGAGTGCATCAAAACTAAGATTAGACTTCTTATAATGAAGTCGTTACGAAATATTAAGTTGACACTCCGAGGCCGAAGGCAGGATAGGTCCGCGCATCGTTTCGCGGATATTCGTGTCGGCCGATGCCTCGCCCCCCCTGTTCAGAACCGCTCCCGGCCGCTCACGGGCGTCGCTATGCTCAACTCTGCGCGGCTGTCGCGGCGGTGCTGATCGGCCTGCTGCTCGCCGCCGCGCCGCTGCCGCCCGGCCTCACGGCGGCTCTTACGCTCACCGACGTGACCGGCCGGCAGATCGAGCTCGCGGCGCCCGCGCGGCGCCTGCTCATCGACGACGGGCGTTTCCTCGTCGCGCTCTCCCTCATCCATCCCGATCCGGTGAGCATGCTCGCCGCCTGGCCGCGCGACATCAACCGCATCGGTAAGCGCGCCTATGAGCAGTACCGCGCGAAGTTCCCGGCGATCGACGCCCTGGCGAAGGTCGCGAGCTCGGCGGGCACGCTGTCGGTCGAGCAGGTGGTCGCATCGAAGCCCGACCTCGCCGTTTTTTCGCTCGGCTCGCAGCCGACCGAGGAGGAGCTGGCGAAGATCGAGGCGGCGGGCATCCCCGTCGTCATCATCGATTTCTTCACCCATCCGCTGAAGAACCTCGAGCCGAGCCTCCGGCTGCTCGGCGCCGCCACCGGCAGGCAGGCGCAGGCGGACGCGTTCCTCGCCTTCCGCCGCGCCCGCCTCGACACCATCGCTGCCAAGGTGGCGACCCTCGATCCGGCGGCACGCCCGAAGGTGTTCCTCGAGCCGCATGCGGCGATGACCGGCGACTGCTGCAGCTCGCCCGGGCGCGGCAATGTCGGCGAGGTCATCGACTTCGTCGGCGGCCGCAACATCGGCGACGAGGTGATCCCGCGCGCCTTCGGCAAGCTCAATCTCGAATACATCGTGGTGCAGGACCCGGCGGTCTACATCGCCACCGGCGGCAGCCATATGGAAGGCACCGCCGGCCTGCTGATCGGCCCGGAATACAGCGAGGCGCGCGCCCGCGAGACGCTGAAGGGCGTTGTCGCGCGCCCCGGCTTCCAGGGGCTCAAGGCGGTGCGCGAGGGCCGCGTCCACGGGCTCTCCCACCAGCTTCTCAATTCGCCGCTCGACATCCTCACCGTCGAGGCGCTCGCGCGCTGGATTCACCCCGAACTGTTCGGCGGGCTCGATCCCGACGCCACCCGGCAGCTCGTCAACGAACGCTTTCTCGCCGTGCCGGTCGAGGGGCCGAACTGGATCGACCTCGACTGACCCCGCATGAACCGGCGCACGCCGCAAGCCGCGCCCATCCGACCCGAACGGAGAATCCCATGTCGTCCCGCCGCATCCTTGTCTCCGCCGTCGCCGCACTGGCGCTGCTAGCCACGCCGGTGCTGGCGGAACCCGCCCTCGTCACCTCGTCGAGCCCGGGCACAGGCCTTTACGAGGTGGTGGTGAGCGACGCGCTCGGGCGCGTTTATGTCGCCGCTGTCGGCGAGCGCGGCAAGGACAACGGCGCCATCCTCGCGCTCGACCCGGCGACGCTGGCGGTGAAGGAGACCATCGAGCTCGGCAAGGAGCCGGGCTTCGGTCTCGGCATCAACGACAAGACCAAGACGCTCTACGCGACGCAGACCCGCTCCGGCGCGGTGGCGGCCATAGACCTCGCCACCGGCAAGGTCGTCGCCACCATCAAGCAGGGCGACAAGGCCCATGTGCGCCAGGTGCTGGTCGACGAGGAGGCGAACCGCGTCTATGTGAGCGCGTTCGCGCGGGGCGAGATCCCGAGCGAGATCTGGGTGATCGACGGCGCCACAAACACGATCATCGGCACCATCGGCGATCTCAAGGGCGGCGTCAGCGGCCTCGCGCTCGACCCGAAGAACAAGCGCCTCTTCGTCACTGCCATGCAGAGCAACGAGGTCCACGCCATCGACCTCGCCACCGGCAAGGTGATCGCCAGCGTGCCCTCGGGCGGCAAGAGCCCGATCAACCTCGCCTATGACGCCGAGGGCGACCGCCTGTTCGTCGCCAATCAGGAAAGCGGCGATCTCACCGTTCTGAACGCCAGGGACGGCGCCTTGCTCGCCACCATCCCGACCGGCGACGGCGCGCTGGGCGTCAGCGTCGATCCGAAGCGCGGCATCGTCTATGTCGCCAACCGGCGCGGCGGCTTCGTCTCGCTGGTAGACGCCAAGGAGCTGAAGGTGATCGCCAATATCGTCACCGGCTCCATGCCCAACACCGTGGCGATCGACGAGGCGTCGGGCCGCGCCTATGTCACCAACAAGATCAAGACGGGCCCGCGCCCGCCGCGCCCCGAAGGCGCGAGCGCCGGCTCGCCCCCGCCCCGCCCGGCGCCGATGATCGATCCGAACGGCGACGTCGTCACCATCGTGACGCCCTGAGACCGCCCGGATCCATGTCGAGCCAGGCGAGCCGGATCGTCGTGAGGCCTTCGCCCGAAGCCGGGAAGGAGGGCGCAGCCGCGCCGTCCTTCGCGCCGGCGCTGCCCTTCACGCTCGTCTCGGGCGAGGAAAGCCTCGCGGCGCGCGGCTGCCGGCGCGTGCTGACGGCCGGCGGGATGAAGGAGAACGCCGACGACCTTCCGGCCCGCGTCGCCGCCTTCTTTGCGGGGCTTTCCGACGGGCCGAGGCGCCTCGTCGGCGCGCTTCCCTTCGAGCGCGGGCGGCCCGCGCATCTCTACCAGCCCGAGACGCTAGGACCGGCGACGATGCCGCTGCGGGCCGCCGCGCCGACGCCCCGCTGGCGGGTGATCGCGGAGCCCGATGTCGCCGCCTACCGGGCGGCGGTCTCGCGCGCGCTGGAACGGATGGCGGCACCTGCCTCCTCGGCCGGGGCGCTACGCAAGATCGTGCTCTCGCGCAGCCTGCGCGCCGAGGCCGATGCCGCGATCGACGCCGCCGCCCTCGTTGCGGCGCTGGCGCGTGACGCCTCCGTCACCACCTTCTGCGTGCCGCTGCCGCCCCGGCGCGGCGCGGCGGAGCGCGCGCTGATCGGCGCGACGCCGGAACTGCTCGTTGAAAAGAGCGGCGCGCAGGTGGCCTCGCACCCCCTCGCCGGCTCGGCCCGGCGCTCGGCCGATCCGGCCGCCGACCGCGCATCGGCGGAAGCGCTGCTGCACTCCGACAAGGACCGCCGCGAGCATGCCGAGGTCGTCGAGGCCGTGCTCGACCACCTCGCCCCCTATTGCCACGCGCTCGTCGCACCGGAAGGGCCCATCCTCGTAGCCACCAATAGCATGTGGCACCTCGGCACCCGCATCGAAGGCACGCTGAAGGACCCGGAGGTCTCCTCCATCGAGCTGGTCACCCGGCTGCATCCCACACCGGCGGTGTGCGGCACCCCGCGCGAGGCCGCCTATCGCGCCATCGCCAAGCTGGAGACGCGGGAGCGCGATTTCTATGCCGGCGCCGTCGGCTGGTGCGATGACGCCGGCGACGGGCGCTGGCATGTCGCGATCCGTTGCGCCGAGGTGTCCGGCTCCACCGCCCGGCTCTATGCCGGTGCCGGCATCGTGCCCGGCTCCGATCCCGCCGCCGAGGCCGAGGAGACCGGCGCGAAATTCGCCGCGCTTCTGCGCGCGCTCGGCATCGAGGAGGCCGCGGTCGAGGCTGCCGCGGGAGAAACGCCGTGATCCCGCTTCGCCAGATCTGGCCGGACAATCTGGCCGCGCGCTACCGCGCGGCCGGCTATTGGCGCAGCGCCACCTTCTCGCAGATGTTGCGCGATCGCGCCGCCGCGCATCCCGATCGCATCGCCCTGGTGGGCGGCACCGAGCGCTGGAGCTATGCCGAGCTGCTGGCGAGGGCCGAGCGCATCGCCGGCGGGCTGCTGGCGCTGGGCTTAAAGCCCGGCGACCGGGTGGTGGTGCAGCTGCCCAACATCCCCGAGTTCCTATCCGTGGTGTTCGGCCTGTTCCGGGCACGGCTGATCCCGGTCTATGCGCTGCCCGCGCATCGCCTCGTCGAGATCGCGCATTTTGCGCGCAAGGCCGAGGCGCGCGGCTACATCGTCGCGGATCGGCACGACGGCTTCGATTACCGCGCCCTCGCCGACGAGCTGCGTGCTGAGGTTTCGGCAGTCGAGCATGTCGTTGTGGCCGGCGACGGCGGTCCCTATCGGGCGCTCGCCGACCTGCCGCCGCCCGCCGCGCTGCCGGCGGAGGACGCAGCGCCCTCGGATGTCGCCTTCCTGCAGATATCGGGCGGCAGCACCGGCCTTTCCAAGCTCATCCCGCGCACCCATGACGACTACATCTACAGCTTCGCGGCGAGCGCCGAGATCTGCGGCCTGGGGCCGGACAGCGTCTATCTCGCCGCGCTGCCCGTCGCGCATAATTTCCCGATGAGCTCGCCCGGCGTGTTCGGCGCGCTGCATGCCGGGGCGCGGGTGGTGATGAGCCCCTCGCCGAGCCCGGAAGTCGCCTTCCCGCTGATCGCCCGCGAAGGCGTCACCATCACCGGCCTCGTGCCGCCGCTGGCCCTGCTCTGGCTGCAGGCGGCGGCGAATACCCCGCATGACCTGTCCAGCCTCAAAGTGCTGCAGGTGGGCGGGGCGAAGTTCATGCCGGAGGCGGCGCGGCGCGTGCGCCCGGTGCTCGGCTGCACCCTGCAGCAGGTGTTCGGCATGGCCGAAGGCCTCGTGAACTACACGCGGCTCGACGACCCCGAGGAGATCATCGTCGGGACGCAGGGCCGGCCGATCAGCGAGGCCGACGAGGTGCTGGTACTGGACGATGCCGGCCATCCGGTCGCCGAGGGCGAGGTCGGCAATCTCCTCACGCGCGGACCCTACACGATCCGCGCCTATCACAATGACGATGTCGCCAATGCTCGCTCCTTCACGCCGGACGGCTATTACCGCACCGGCGATGTGGTGAGGCGCTTGCCGGGTGGCTATCTCGTGGTGCAGGGCCGCGCCACCGACCATATCAACCGCGCCGGCGAGAAGATCTCGGCCGAAGAGATCGAGGATCATCTTCAGGCCCACGCCCAAGTGTTCGACGCCGCCGTGGTCTCGCTGCCGGACGACTATCTCGGCGAGCGTAGCTGCGCCTTCGTCATCCCGGCCGGCGATCCTCCGAAGGCGGCGGCGCTGAAGGCCTTCATGCGCGGGCGCGGCCTCGCCGCCTTCAAGGTGCCGGACCAGATCATCTTCGTCGACGCCTTCGAGACCACGGCGGTCGGCAAGGTCAGCCGCAAGGAGCTGCGCGCGAGCCTGCGCCGGCGCTTCCTCGCGGAACAGGGAACCCGGGCATGAATGCGCACGAGACGCCGAAGCGGGGATTGCCGCACATCGCGCCCTATCCGCTTCCCGTAGCCGGCGAATTGCCCGCCCCCCGCGCGCCGTGGCGGCCGCAGCGCGACCGGCTCGCTCTGCTGATCCACGACATGCAGAACTATTTCCTCACCCCCTTCGAGGCCGGGGCCTCCCCGCTCGCCCCCGCCATCGCCAATATCGCGGCGCTGGCGGCGCGCTGCCGGGCCTCCGGCGTGCCGGTGTTCTACACCGCGCAGGTCGGCAATCAGGACCGCCGCGACCGCGGCCTTCAGGCCGACCTCTGGGGGCCGGGCATGAGCCGCGCCCCGGAGCACGAGGGCATCGTCGCCGCGCTGGCGCCGGAAGAAGGCGACATCGTGCTGGTGAAGCACCGCTACAGCGCCTTCCAGCGCAGCAACCTGGAGAGGCTGATGCGCGCGCGCGGCCGCGACCAGCTCGCCATATGCGGCGTCTATGCGCATATCGGCTGCCTGATGACGGCGGCCGACGCCTTCATGCGCGACATCGAACCCTTCCTCGCCGCCGACGCGCTCGCCGACTTCTCGCGCGAGCGTCACGACCTCGCGCTCTCCTATGCGGCGGCGACCTGCGCCGTGCCGCTGACGAGCGCCGCGCTGCTGGAGCGCCTTGCATGATCTCGCCGGACAAGATCACCCGCATCGTCGCGCCCACCGCACCGCTCAGCCGCGAACGCGTGCGCGCCGATATCGCCCGCATGCTGCACGAGGATGAGGAAGCGATCGGCGGCGATGACGACCTGATGGACCTAGGCCTCGACTCCATGCGGGCGATGAATCTCGTGCTGCTGTGGAGCGAAGGCGGGCTCGATCTCGACTTCTCCGAATTCGCCGAGCGTCCGACGCTGAACGGCTGGTGGGAACTCGTCGCGCGCAAGCTGGCCGCCTCGGCCGGGCCTTCCGGCGGCTGAAGCCATGGCGGTTTTGCCCGGAATTTTCGAGCCCCGCCCGCTGACCGAGGCGCAGTCCGGCCTCTGGTACGCGCAGCGGCTCGGCCCCGCGAACCCGCTGTTCAACACCGGCCAATATATCGAGTTCCGCGGCCCTCTCGACCTCGACGCCTTCGCCATGGCGGTCGAGGACATGCTCGCCGAGGCGCAGGCGCTGTCGCTCGGCTTCGCCGAGACCGATGACGGGCCGGTGCAGAGGATCGACCCCGCCCGCCGGCCGCATCTTGCCGTCGTCGACCTGTCCGGCGCTGCCGATCCCTTCGCCGCCGCCGAGGCCGAGATCGCCCGCGACATGGCGACGGCACTTGAGCCGACCCGCGAGCCCATTGCCAGAGAACGGCTTTTCCGGCTCGGGCCGCAGCGCTTCATCTGGCAGCAGCAGGTGCACCATCTCGCCATAGACGGCTACGGCATGATCCTACTCACCCAGCGGGTCGCCGATCTCTACAATGCCCGCATCAATGGAACAGTGCCCGGCCCGGCGCTGCCTGCGCTGGCGGCGGTGTTTGCCGAGGATGCGGCCTATCGCGCCTCGCCGAAGCGCGCGGCGGACGCGGAGTTCTGGCGCGCGGCCTTCGCCGACCGGCCCGAGGTGGCGAGCCTTGCGCCGGGCATCGCGCCGAGCGCGCACGGCTTCCACCGCGAGAGCGTCGAGCTGACTCCCGAGACCTTCGAGAGCTTGAAGCGCCTCGGCGAGGAGGCTGGCGTGGTGTGGCCGGACGTCGTCACCGCGCTCGCCGCCGCCTATTGCCAGCGCCACACCGGCACGCGCGAGGCGATCATCGGCGTTCCGTTCATGGGCCGGCTCGGCAGCGCCGCCGCTCGTGTTCCGGCGATGCTGATGAACGTGCTGCCGCTGCGCGTGACGCAGGACGAGGACGCGCCGCTGCATGACTATCTCGCCGTGGTCGCGCGCTCGCTCACCCGCGCGCGGCGGCACGGGCGCTATCGCAGCGAGCAGCTTCGCCGCGACCTCAAGCTCGTCGGAGGAAACCGGCGGCTGCACGGGCCGCTGGTCAACATCCTGCCCTTCGACGAGACGCCGCGCTTTTCGGGCCTGTCGTCGCGCCTCGAAGTGCTCAGCACCGGCCCGGTGGACGACATCACCTTCACCTTCCGCCTTCACCGGCTCGCCGGCGGGTCCGAAGGGCTGCGGCTGGAGGTGGACAGCAACCCCTCGCTCTATTCGCGCGAGGAAACCGCCGCCCATGCGGCGCGGCTGAACGCCTTCCTCGTCGCGGGAGCGGGCGCCGGGCGGCTCGCCGAGGTGCCGACCGCGAGCCCGGACGAGGCGCGGCGCTACCTCTTCGAGGTCAACGCCACCGCCCATGAGGTGCCGGACGTCACCCTCGTCGATCTCATCGCGGCAACGATGCAGCGCTCGCCGCAGGAGACGGCTGTCGTCTTCGAGGGCGAGATCCTTGATTTTGCGACGCTCGATGCCCGCTCATCGGCGCTGGCCGGGCAGCTCGCCGCGCGCGGGGTCGGACGCGGCGACATCGTCGCCATCGCCCTGCCGCGCTCGATCGAGCTGATCGTCGCGCTGGTCGCGGTGCTGCGTACTGGCGCCGCCCATCTTCCGCTCGACCTCGCCCAGCCGGACGCACGCCTTGCCCGCATCGCCGCCTCCGCCACACCGCGACTCGCTCTGGTCCGCACCGTGGACGCGGGCCGGCTTGCGCCGCACGTGCCGGTGCTCGCGCCGGAAGACTGGTCGCGCTCGGCCGTTGGCCCGGCGCCAGAAGCGCCACGCCCGGATGACGCGGCCTATGTGATCTACACCTCCGGCTCCACCGGCGAGCCGAAGGGCGTCGTCATCGAGCATCGTGCCATCGTCAACCGCCTCGAATGGATGCGTGTCCACTATGGGATCAATGCCACCGACCACATCCTGCAGAAGACGCCCGCCACCTTCGACGTCTCGGTGTGGGAGTTCTTCCTGCCGCTGATCGCCGGGGCGATGCTCGTGGTCGCGCCACCGGAGGCGCATCGCGATCCAGTGGCAATCGCCGAACTGATCCGGCGCGAGGGCATCACGACCCTGCATTTCGTGCCCTCCATGCTCGCCGCCTTCCTCGCCGAGCCGAGCGCGCGCGGCATTGCCGTGCGGCGCGTGTTCTGCTCGGGCGAGGAGCTGCCCGCCGAGCTGCGCGACCGCTTCCACCGGACGATCGCCGGTGAGCTGCACAATCTCTACGGCCCGACCGAGGCGGCGGTGGATGTGAGCTGGTGGCCGGCCGGACCGGACGATCGCTCCGCGCCGGTCCCCATCGGCCTGCCCGTGTGGAACACGCGCCTCTATGTGCTGGATGCGCGGCTGCGCCCGGTGCCGCCGGGCGTCGTCGGCGATCTCTATCTCGCCGGCGTGCAGCTCGCGCGCGGCTATCTCGGCCGGCCGGACCTCACCGCCGAGCGCTTCGTGCCCGACCCTTTCGTGCCAGGTGAGCGCATGTATGCGACCGGCGATCTGGCCCGGTGGCGGCAGGACGGGGCGGTGGTCTTCCTCGGCCGCTCCGACCATCAGGTGAAGCTGCGCGGCCTCAGGATCGAGCTCGGCGAGATCGAGAGTGCTATCGCCGCCACCGGCCTCGTCCGGCAAACGGCGGTGGTCGCCCGCGAGGATCGCTCGGACGACCGGCGCATCGTCGCCTATGTGGTGCCGGATGCAGGCTTCACGACAGATGCGTTGCGCGCAGCAATCGCATCTCGGGTGCCGGACTATATGGTGCCGGCCGCCTTCGTTGCCCTCGACGCCCTGCCGGTGACCGCCAACGGCAAGCTCGACCGGGCGGCGCTGCCGGCGCCGGACTATGCGCCCACCGGCGCGCGCCCGCTGACGGGCGAGACCGAGCGGCGCGTCGCCGCGCTGTTCGCCGAGCAGCTCGGGCTCGCAACGGAGCCCGCCGCCGATGACGATTTCTTCGCGCTCGGCGGGGATTCGCTCTCCGCCGTGGCGCTGCTCTTGAAGGTGCGCGAGGCGTTCGGCCGCGATCCCGGCCTCGGCGCGCTGTTCGCCGAGGCGAGCGTCGCCGGCCTCGCGCGGCTGATCGAGGCGGAGAGTGAGGCCGATGCCGGGCTCGGCCCGCTGGTGCGTCTCGCCGACGGCGATCCGACGCTGCCGCCGCTCTTCGCCATCCATCCCGCTGGCGGCATCTCCTGGTGCTATGGCCGGCTCGCCCGATCGCTGCAGCCGCGCCGCGCCGTCTACGGCCTGCAGGCGCCGGCTCTTTCCCCCGATGTCGCCCCGCCAGAAAGCCTCGACGCGCTGGCCGCCGACTATGTGGAGCGCATCCGCGCCGCCCATCCGGCGGGGCCGTATCATCTCGTCGGCTGGTCGATCGGCGGCATCATCGCCCATGCCATGGCGGTGCAACTTTCCCGCCTCGGCGCGAAGGTGGGCATCGTCGCCATGCTCGATTCCTACCCCGCCGATTGCTGGCGGGCCGAACCGGAACCTAACGAGGGCGCGGCGCTGAAGGCGCTGCTGGCGATCGGCGGGCACGATCCCGACCGGTTGCCGCAGGTGGCGCTGACGCGCGCCTCGGTCGTCGCCTTCCTGCGCGCGACGCGAAGTCCGTTTGGCCGGCTGCCGGACGCCGCGCTCGACGGCGTGGTGCGCGTCGTCGCGGGAAACAACCGGCTCGTGCGCGCGCATCACCATGCCCGCTATGACGGCCCCATCCTGCATGTGCGCGCCGGCCTCGACCATCAGGGCCGCGATCTTCGGCCGGAGCAATGGGCGCCCTATGCGGCGCGCGTCGACATGTTCGAAGTGCCGGCGTTGCACGCCCACCTCACCGGGGCGGAAGCCGTCTTGCGGATCGCCCCCGCTCTCGCGGCGGCGATGGCCGCCGCCGACAGCGAGAAGAAGGAGAAAGCCCCATGCGTGCCAGCGGCCTGAACGGCAGGATCGCCCTCGTCACCGGCGCAGCCGGCGGCATCGGCGCGGCGGTGGTGCGTGCCCTCCATGAGGAAGGCGTGCGCGTGGTGGCGACCGACATGAACGAAACCGGCCTCGCCGCGCTCGCCGATCTCGGAGCCGATGTGCGGATCGAGCGGCTCGACGTGCGCTCGACGCTGGAGGTCGAGACACTGGTCGAGAGGATCGAGCACGAATGGGGGCCGATCAATATCGGCGCCAATGTCGCCGGTGTGCTGGGCCATGCGACGGTGACCGAGACCACCGACGCCGAATGGGAGCGCGTGTTCGACATCAACACGGCGGGGGTGTTCCGCGTCTCGCGGGCGCTGGCGCGCCGCATGGTTCCGCGCAGGCGCGGCGCCATCGTCACGGTGAGCTCGAACGCGGCCGGCGTGCCGCGCCATGCCATGGCGGCCTATGCGGCCTCCAAGGCGGCCACCACCATGTTCACCCGCTGCCTCGGGCTGGAGCTGGCGCCGCACGGCATACGCTGCAACATAGTCGCCCCCGGCTCGACGCTGACGCCGATGCAGACCGGCATGTGGGCGGACAAGCACGGCGCGGCACGCGTGATCGAGGGCTCGCCCGAGACCTTCAAGGCCGGCATCCCGCTGCGCAAGCTGGCGACACCGGAAGACGTTGCGAATGCCGCAGTTTTCCTGCTGTCGGACCAGGCCGGACACATCACCATGGCCGATCTCTATGTCGACGGCGGCGCCACGCTGCGCGCCTGAGCGACGCTACAGGGCGCGGTCGACCATCACCTGGACATGGCCGCGCGTATCGGCTTCGACCCGCGCCTCGACGCCGTAGACGTCGGCGAGCAGCGCGGGCGTCACCGCCTCTTCGGGCGGCCCGTCGGCGGCGACCGCGCCCTCCGCCAGCACGATCAGCCGCCGGCACCAGCGCGCCGCCAGCGTGATGTCGTGCAGAACCACCATCGCGATGATGTCGCGGTCGCGCGCGATCTCGTCGACGAGCTGCATCACCCGGAGCTGGTGGCGCAGGTCGAGCGCTGAGGTCGGCTCGTCGAGCAGCAGCACCTTCGGCTCGCGCACGAGGCATTGCGCGAGGCTCGCGAGCTGGCGCTGGCCGCCGGAGAGCTCGTCGAGCCCGCGCGAGGCGAGAGAGGCGATGCCGAGCCGGTCGAGCGCCTCCATCGCGCGCCGCCGCGCGGCGGCGCCGGCTGGCGCCGTCGGGGCACTCATCAGCGCGGTGAGCACGGCTTCCAGCACGGTGAGCGCGACACGCTGGGGCAGCGCCTGCGGCATGTAGGTGACATGCCCGGCATGGGCGGCGGGGCCGAGGCCGGCCAGCTCGATCTCGCCGAGCCGGACCGAGCCCTCGGCCGGCAGCAGCCCGGCCAGCGCGCGGAGCAGGGTCGTCTTGCCGGCGGCGTTGGGGCCGATGAGACCGGTGACGGTACCGGGCACGACCGGCGGCAGGGTCAGGCGGTCGATGATCCGTCGTGCCCCATAGCCGACCCCAAGATTTCGGACCTCCAGTGCGGCGCTCATCCGATCCGCTCCCGGCGGGAGAGGATCAGCGCGAGGAAGAAAGGCACGCCGATCAGCGCGGTGACGATGCCGACCGGCAGCAGCACGCCGGGCACGATCAGCTTGGCGGCCACCGAGGCGAGCGACATCACCAGCGCGCCGGCCAGCACGCTCGCCGGCAGGAAGAAGCGGTGGTCCTCGCCGACCAGAAGCCGGCCGATATGCGGGCCGACGAGACCGATGAAGCCGATGGTGCCGACAAAGGCCACGGCGGTCGCCGCCAGCAGGCTCACCCGCAGCAGCGAGGCGAAACGCAGCCGGCCGACGGAGATGCCGAAGCTGCGCGCGCGATCCTCACCCAGCCGGAGCGCCGTCAGCCGCCAGGAGGCGGCGAGCGAGAAGGGCATCACCAGAGCGACCACCAGCGCCAGCACGCCGAGCGTGCTCCAGTTCGCGCGCCCGAGGCTGCCCATGGTCCAGAAGACGAGCTGCTGCAGCGCTTCCTGGCTGGCGACGAACTGCACCAGCGCGGTGAGCGCGTTGAAGGTGAACACCATGGCGATGCCGAACAGCACCAGCGTCTCGACCCCGGTGCCGCGCAGCCGCGCCATGGCCTGCAGCAGCAGCACCGAGGCGAAGGCGAACAGGAAGGCATTGCCCGGCACCAGCCAGCTCGCCGGGATGCCGGGCAGGCCGACGCCGAGCACCAGCGCCAGCGCCGCGCCGAAGGCGGCAGCGGAGGAGACGCCGAGCGTGAAGGGACTGGCCAGCGGATTGTTGAGGATGGTCTGCATCTCCGCGCCCGCGAGCGCCAGCCCGGCCCCGACCAGCACCGCCATCAGCGCGGCCGGCAGCCGGACCTCCCAGAGGATCACGCGCGTCGGCACGTCGAGCCCCGATGGATCGAGGAGGCCGTGCACAACCGTGGCGATCGGAAGATTCGACGGCCCGGTGGCGACGTCGGCGAGCACCGCGAGCACCATCAGCCCGCCGAGGCCGAGGAGGATGGCGAGGCGCCGGCGCACCAGCCGGGCATAGGCGGCAAGTTCCACCGCGTGGCTTGGGACGTCGGTCATCGCGGCTCCCCGTCGGGTGCGCGCGACCGGCGGGTCCGCGCGGCCGGTTCATGCCCGAGCCTTGGGGGTCGGTCAAGTTATCGAGCATATTCAATAGTTTAGAATGATTTCAGGTTGATGCGCCGAGGCGGGATCGGACTTGCGCCGGGCCTCCGATGCCGTAGAGGGTGAGCCTCCTCATGCGGAACACCCGATGCCGTCCGAAGTCACCCTGCCCGGCACCCGCGTCTTCGATCTCGCCCCGCCCGGCGGAGGAGAGCCCTGGCGCATCTTCCTGGCGGTGCCGGAAGCCCCGGCCCCGGCCGGCGGCTTTCCCTCCATCTTCATGCTGGACGCCAATGCCGGCTTCGCGACACTGGTCGAGACGCTGCGGCGCGGAGCGATGCGCCCGGCCGCCACCGGCATCGTGCCGGCCGTGCTGGTCGGCATCGGCTATCCGACGGAGACGCTCTACGAGCGAGCGCGCCGCACCTATGACTATTCGCCAGGGCCGAGCTCGGAAGCGCGGGTCCCCGGAGCGGACGACCAGCCGCCGACAGGAGGGCGCGACCGGCTGCTCGCCTTCATCGAGCAGGAGCTGAAGCCGACCATCGCCGGCATCGCCCCGCTCGATCCGGCGCGGCAGACGCTGCTCGGCCATTCGCTCGCCGGCTTCTTCGCGCTCGACGTACTGACGCGCAACACCTCCGCCTTCCGGTCCTATATCGCCGTCAGCCCGTCGATCTGGTGGGACGAGGCGCGGCTCAATGCGGGTCTCGCTGCCATCGCGCCGCCCGCCGCGCCGGTGAGGCTCGTCATAGCAGTCGGCGAGTGGGAGCAGGCGCTGGCGCCATGGCAGCAGGGCCGGCCGGACAGTGCCGAGCTCGCGGCGCGCAGGTCCCGGCGCGCCATGGTCGACCGGGCGCGGCTCTTCGCCGAGCGGGCGGCGATAGTGCTGGGCACGGAAGCGCGGGTGCGCTTCGACATGCTGCCGGAGGAGGACCATGCCTCGGTGCTGCCGGCGGCGATGAGCCGGGCGATACGCTTCGTGCTGCGCGAGGACGAGGATCAGCCCTGACGCGCCGGCAGCATGCGGTGGATCAGCCCGTCGCGCCGCACGAATTGGTGCCACAGCGCTGCCGCGACATGCAGCGCCACCAGGGCGAATATCCCATAGGCGAGCGCGACATGGGTCTGCCCCGGCCAGCGCCCGAGGCTCTTGCCGAAAGCGGTGATGGTGAGGCTGCCGAGCAGCGGCTGCACGAGGATGGCGAGATAGAGCAGGCCGTGCGTCGTATGCGCCAGCACCGCGGTCAGCCGCGACATGCCGTTCGGCAGCGGCGGCGCGCGATGGGTGAGGCGCCAATAGATGCGCAGCAGGGCGAGGCCTAGAATGGCATAGCCGGCATAGATATGGGTGCGGAACAGATAGAACCGCCCGTCCGTTCCGCGCTCGAAATAGCCCCACGCCCAGCCGGTGGCGAACTGGAGGATCACCAGCGCGGCGACCAGCCAATGCAGGGAGCGCGTGACGCGATCGTAGGTCGGGGGCATTCGGGGCTCCGGGCAGCCATGCGACAGGACCCGCCGCGCGGGCGCGGTCGTCGCCATTGGTTCGGGATGGATTGGCTAGCAGCCGAATCGCGGCGCATTGCTGGACGCAGTCCGGCAGGCTATCGAACCGGATGCAACCCAACTTCGCGCGACCGGGCGTGCTCGCCCTTCGACGCCCTGCAACGAGGACGCCATGATCCACGAAATCGCCATTCTCGAGATCAAGCCCGGCACGGAAGACGATTTCGAGCTCGCCTTCGCCAAGGCCGGCCCGATCTTCCAGCGCGCCAAGGGCTGCCGCAGCATGGAGATCCAGCGCTGCATCGAGCATCCGAGCCGCTACACGCTGGTGGTCGGCTGGGACACGGTCGAGGATCACATGGTCGGGTTCCGCGAATCCGCCGACTTCCTCGCCTGGCGCGAGCTCGCGGGCCCCTATTTCGCGAGCCCGCCGCAGGTGACGCATACGCGTCTCGCAGCGCGCAACTTCTGAGGCCTGCCGTCGCCCCGGCCTTCCGGCCTGGCAACGCGATCTAACGACGTCCCCGGAGCTGATCCGGGGGCGGCTCATTAAACCTCAACGAGCGTCCCCTGTGCGCCGTGAGCAAGGCTCGACCTCCGCATAAGAATATATTTGCACACATAGGAGGTAAAATAAAACCTTTAAGAGCAAAATTGTCGACAGTTGCTCCGGAAATGAGCTAAGAAACATCTCTTCTGTCTGAAAGGATGTGCCCATGCTGGCCGAAGCTGACGTTCCGGACCTCGTCCAATCGAAAAGCCTCATGGAAGGCTTCAAATTCCAGCGCATCAAGACCCGCGGCGCCGAGATCAACGTCGCCACCGCCGGCGAAGGCCCGCCGCTGCTGCTGATCCACGGCAATCCGCTTACGCTGGTGAGCTGGCACAAGATCGCCCCCTCGCTGGCGCGCGATTTCTCGGTCGTGGCGATCGACATGCGCGGCTATGGCGACAGCTCCAAGCCGGACGGCGGCGAGGATCATTCCGGCTATTCCTTCCGCGCCATCGGCGAGGACGCGTTCGACGTCATGGACGTCCTTGGCCACAAGACCTTCGGCGTCGCCGGCCATGACCGCGGCGCGCGGGTCGGCTTCCGCATGGCGCTCGACCAGCCGGAGCGCATCACCCGCTACGCCGCGCTCGACATCGTGCCGACCCACCACGTGCTGAACAACATCACGCTCGGCTGGGCCAGCGAGAGCTATCACTGGTTCTTCATGGCGCAGAAGGCGCCGTTCCCGGAGAAGCTGCTCTGCGCCGACCTCGACTATTACATGCGCTACAAGCTCAACAAGAAGGGCGTCGGCCTCGAGATCTTCACGCCCGAGGCGATCGCCGAATATGTGCGCTGCGCGACGCCGGAGCAGATCCACGCCGTGTGCGAGGATTATCGCGCGACCATCACCGTCGATCTCGCCATGGACACCGCCGAGTACGGCAAGCGCAAGATCGCGTGCCCGACGCTGGTGCTGTGGGGCGACAACAGCCATTGCGGCCGGCATTTCAAGGTGCCGCAGGCCTGGTCCGAATGGGCGGACGACCTCACCGCCTTCGCGGTGCCGACCGGCCATTATCCCGCCGAGCACCGGCCGGACCTCGTCTACGCCGCCTTCTGGCGCTTCTTCCGCGGTCAGCCGGCCCGCTGACCTCCTCGCAGCGCGCTCCGGCTTGCGTCTGTCGACAGTTCCGGCCCCGCGCGTCACGCGCGGGGCCTTTTTCGTGAGCAGCGGGCACAAAGAAAAAGGGCGGACCGAGGTCCGCCCCTAGTCGCCGGCTGGAGCCCCGTTCGGGACCGGCGGAGAGTTCCGGCGCTCCGGGCATCAGCCCGGCGCGCGATCAGGGGTCAGGATTTGCGCCCGGCCAGTTCCTGCTGGTGGAGCGCCTCCATGGCGGCCTCCTCCTCGGCTTCCTGCTTGGCCTGCTTGCGCTTGCCCCAGGCGGTCATGAACAGGGAGATCAGCATCACGCCGAAGATCGCCATCGCCGCCGGGCGCTGGAAGATATAGAGCGGGTTGCCGCCGGAAAGCTGGTAGGAGCGCAGGAACTCGGTCTCGAGCATGCGCCCGAGCAAGATGCCGACCACCACTGCAGCGATCGGATACTCGTAGCGCACCAGCGCGAAGCCCAGCAGCGCGAAGACGAACAGCGTGATCGGGCCCGCCGTTTCGCCGGTCACCGCATAGGTACCGAGCGTCGCGATGACCAGGATCGCCGGCAGGATGTAGCGGGTGCGCACCTTCACGACGCTGGAGGCGACGTAGATGAAGCCGATGCCGACCACCAGCAGCACCAGCGCCTGCACGATGTTGTTGAGGATGATCGCGTAGACCATCGGCTTCTGGTTCTCGATGAAGCTCGGGCCCGGCACGATGTTGTGCATCATGAAGGCTGCGATCAGGATCGCGGTGGCACCGCCGCCGGGGATGCCGAGCGCCAGCATGGTCGCCATCGAGCCGCCCTCGGCGCTCGCCACCGCCGATTCGGCAGCGATGACGCCCTTCGGGTTACCCTTGCCAAAGCTCGCGCTGTCCTTCGAGGTGCGCTTGGTCTCGGCATAGGCGATCAGGTTTCCGATCGACGAGCCCACGCCCGGCACGGCACCGATGATGATGCCGATGATCGAGCCGCGGATCAGCACGCCCGGATACTTCATCGTGCCCCAGCAGCCCTTGAGGATCTTGCGCACCGAAACCTCGCGGGCCTCCTCGGCGTCGAGGATGTAGTCCTTGCCGGCGAGGGTGAGCAACTGACCGGCGGCGAGCAGGCCGATCATCGCCGGGATCGGCGGGATGCCGTCCAGCAGCGTCGGGATGCCCATAGTGCCGCGCACGAAGCCGGCGGTATTCATGCCGACCGTGCCGAGCAGGATGCCGAAGGCGGCGGCGAGCAGGCCGCGCGTGAGGTATTTCGACCCCAGCGAGCCGAGCAGCAGCATGCCCCACACGGCGACGGCGAACATCTCCACCGGCCCGATGCGCAGCACGATGTTGGCCATCGGCTCGATGACCAGGAGCAGCAGCACATAGCCGAGGATGCCGCAGATGGTGGAGGCGAACAGGGCGTAGCCGAGCGCCTCGTTGTGCTGGCCCTTCTTCGACATGGCGTAGCCGTCGAAGGTGGTCGCGAAGGAGGATGGCGAGCCCGGTATGTTCATCAGGATCGCCGGTACCGACCCTCCGTAGCCGGCGCCCGTATAGACCGAGGTCAGGAAGACGATGGCCGAGAAGAAGTCCATGTAGAGCGACATCGGCAGCACGATCGCCATCGCCATGGTGATCGAGACGCCGGGAATCGCGCTGAACACCAGTCCGACGATCAGGCCGGGCACGATCCAGCCCCAGGACCCGGCCGAGGTGAACATGAGGCCGAGCGCATCCTGGAAGGCGGAGAAGTCTAGCATCGGCGTAGCCTCAGAGAATGGTCGTTGCCATGGGGAACGGGATCAGGGCGCGGAAGCCGTAGACCGTGCAGATGGTCACCGCGAGGGAGTAGAGGACCAGCCGGGCCGGCCTTCGCTCGCCGCAGATCGCCATGGACGCCGCGGTGAAGAAGAAGATCGCGATGTCGAAGCCGACGATGTCGAGCGCGAAGACGAAGACGCCGAGCGCCGCGCCGAGCCCGCCCATGCGGATCACGTCGGAGCGCTCGGTCGGCAGCTTCGGCATGAGCGGATCGTATTCGTCCTGCTTCGCCTTGGCCGGCGCCGCCATCTCGTCCGCCACGCGGTGGAAGCACTGCGGCAGGATGAGGAGGCACATGAGAAGGGCGAAGATCGCGGTCGGCTGCACCAGCAATATGTTGTTGATGCTGGTGGAGACGGCGCGGGCGTCGAAGAGGTACCAGAGGGTCGCGCCGCCGATCAGGCCGACCAGCGCGAGATGTCCGTAGTCGATGGTGTAGCTGTGTCCGTTGATGCGCATGCCGGTCTCCCGATGAGCTGCGGGGGCATGCGTGCGGGGGCCTGGGCGCCCCGCACGCATGGCGGGGCGACGGCTATTTCAGCAGGTCGACATATTTGGCCATCTTGGCCGCGTTTGCGAGATAGGCCTTGTTCGAGGCTTCCGGCCCGTACCAGGTGGTGGCGAGGTCCTGCAGCTTCAGCGCCTCGATCGCCTTGGCGTCCTTGCTCGCCTTCTCGACGGCGGCCTCGATCGTCTTGGCGATCTCCGGCTGCTCCTTCTTCAGCTTGGCGGTGATCGCCCAGCCGCGCTGCGAGCCCTCGACATAGTCGCTCTTGACGCCGCTGGCGCTGGCCAGCGGGGCCTCGGGATACCATTCCACAGGCTGGTCGGAGAACATGGCGAGCGGCTTGATCTTCGTCTTCAGCGGCAGGAAGCCTTCGGCGCCGACGAAGCCGACATCGACCTGCGCGCCGGCGGTGGCGTTGCGCGCCGGACCGCCACCGTCATAGGTGACGATGCGCAGCTTCTTGGGGTCGATCTCGGCGGCCTGCATGACCAGCACCATGTTGGCGTAGTCGGCCGAGGCCGGCTGCACGCCGATCGAGAGGCTCGACGGATCGGCCTTCAGCTTGTCGAGCACTTCCTTGAAGCTCTTCAGCGGACTGTCCGCCGAGGTCGCCGCCAGCGTGTAGTCGCGCGACGGCAGGTTGATCATGTAGAAATCTTCGATCTTGTAGGGCGCGTTCTGCAGCAGCACGGTCAGCGGGATGTAGGGCGAGGCCGAGGTGCACAGGATGGTGTAGCCGTCGTTCGGCGCCTGCAGCGCATAGGTGTTGCCGAGCTGCGTGCCCGCACCGGGCTTGTTGACGATCACCGTCGGCTGGCCGAAGGCCTTGTCGAGATAGGGCGCGAAGGCGCGCGACAGGCGGTCGTTGTAGCCGCCCGTGGCGAAGGGCACGACCACGTTGATCGGCCGGGTCGGGTAGTTGGCGGCCCGCACTATTGCGGGCATGGCGACGAGGCCGCTTGCCGCCGCGAGGCCGCCGGCCGTCAGTTTGAACGCGTCACGTCGGGTAATGTGTGTCATCGTGTTTCCTCCAGCCGCCCCTTCGGGCTCCACGTGGCTTTGTGTTCTGGGCCGTGAGGGAAACGACGTGCGTTGCCCGGCCCTGTGGATATGGCGGGGTCAGCCTGTGCCCCCAAACGTCAACTGTCAACACATTTGCGTCGACTTTTGTCGCAAGCGGCCGTTAATGGCCTTATAATACCTCTAACCCAACGGAATAACCGTGTTCCGGTGGATAGGACGCTGTCACCAACGTATTGCGGCGCACATGGAAGGCGTCGCGGAAACAGTTCTCCTGCATTTTCGTTGACAGTTGACATGATTGCTGCCTCTATCCGCTCGTAAGCTCCGCAGACGTCGGGGCGCGAAAGCGGGAGGCCGGAACGCCGTGTTCGGCTCAGACACGATGGTACAGCCGGCCGAATCCAATCCGCACGCAGGCCGCGTCGAAAGCCGTGCATCGCGTCTCGCCGCAGGCGAATCCCGCTCCAAGGTCATGTCATGACCAGCCTGCCGAGCCCCTCCGGCAAGGCGTCGGCCGCAACGGTGCGCGATCTCGCCTGGTGGGGGCGCCTCCTCGCCACCTATGCGCTCGCCACCGCCGCCGGCTATGCCGCCAAGGCCGCCCATGTCCCGCTGCCGTGGATGCTCGGCCCGCTCTTCGCCTGCGGGCTCGCCACCGCCTTCGGCCTGCAGCTCCGCTCCGGGCCGCACATGCGCGAGATCGGGCAGGTGGTGGTCGGCCTCGCCATCGGCATGCGCTTCACGCCCCACGTCCTGCTGGTGGCGATGGAGCTGCTCCCGGCGATGCTGGCCTCGACGCTCTACGTCATCACGCTGACCTTCATCGCCGCGCTGATCCTGCGTCCCCTCGCCCGCGTCGATGCCACCACGGCCTTCTTCGCCACGGCCGCCGGCGGCATGGCGGACATGGCGGTAGTGGCGGCCGAGCGCGGCGGCGACACCAACGCGGTGTCGATCGTCCATGCGCTGCGTATGACCTCGGTGGTGAGCATCGTGCCCTTCCTCGTCACCACTTTCGGCGAGCCGGGCACCACCGATTTCGCGCCGCTCGCCGGTGACGGCGGCCCGCTGGCTCTCATCGCCGGCTTCACCATCGCCTATGCCGGCGCGTGGCTGCTGGTGCCGACCGCCATCCCCAATCCGTGGCTGCTCGGCTCGCTGCTGCCGAGCGCGGCGCTCGGCGCCTCGGGCCTCCTCGTGGCCGACGTGCCGGCGGTGCTGCTGATCGTCGCGCAGATCCTGATCGGGGTCTGGCTCGGCCTGCGTTTCCGGCGCGAGCTGTTCGTGCGCCTGCCCCGCGTGGCCGCGACCGGCTTCCTCGTCTCGCTGCTGCTGATCGCCGGCGCGGCGCTCGGCGCCGAGGTGCTCTCAGCGGCGACCGGCCTGCCCTACACCACCAGCTTCCTGTCGCTGGCGCCGGCGGCGGTGACCGAGATGGTGCTCACCGCCCGCGCCATGCACGCCGATGCCGAGCTCGTCACCGCCTTCCATTTCGCCCGCATCGCGGTGATCGCCTCGACCATCCTGGTGGTCTTCCGCTTCTACCGCTTCGTGTTGAGAAAGCATTATGGATCTACGGTTTGAAGGTCGCAGGGTGGCGGTGATAGGCGGCAGCGCCGGCATCGGCGAGGCGAGCGCGCTGCTCTTCCTGAAGGAAGGCGCGCAGGTGCTGATCGCCTCGCGCAGCGCGGACAACCTCGCGGCCGCCAGCGAGCGTCTGTCCGCGGCCACGGGACGCGCGCCGCTCACCGTCGTCGCCGACATGATGGCCGACGCCACCTCCGCCGAGCGCATCGCGGCGGAGGCCGATGCGCGCTGGGGCGGGCTCGACGTGCTGGTCTCGGCGGTCGGCGGCAGCGTCCGGGCCGATTTCGACACGCTGACCGACGAGGATTGGCTCGGCAGCTACCATTTCAACGTGCTCTCCACCGTGCGCGCCATCCGAGCGGCGACACCGCTGCTCGCCACCGGGCGCGACCCCGCCGTGGTGGTGCTTGGGGCCGCGGCGGCGAAGATGCCCTATGCCCACCAGGTGATGACCAATGTCCACAAGGCCGGCCTGCTCGGCCTCGTGAAGACGCTGGCGCTGGAGCTTGGCGAGAAGGGCATCCGCATCAACTCGGTGGCGCCGGGGCGCACCCGCACCCCGCTGTGGATCAACCGTGCCGCGCGGCTGGCGGCGGAGCGCGGCGTCGATGCCGAGACGATCTTCGAGGAGTTCTCGCACGAGATACCGCTCGGCCGCTTCGCGGTCCCTGAGGAAATCGCCGTCATGGTCGCCTGGCTCGCCAGTCCACTCGCCAGCTACGTCACCGGCCAGACGATCAATGTGGATGGCGGGATCGCCCGCGGACTTGTTTAGGAGCAATGAGCCGAATGTCGGAAAAGGACGTCACCCGGAAGCTCGCAGCGTGGATCAGCGCGTGCCGCATCGACGACATACCGCAATCCGTCCGCGACGAGGGCGTGCGAACCTTCTTCAACTGGATGGGCTGCGCCGTCGGCGGCGCGCGCCACGAGACGGTGGACCGTGCGCTGGCCGGCATCACGCCCTTCGCCGGCCGGCCGCAGGCCACCGTGATCGGACGCGGCGAAAAGCTCGACGTGCCGAATACGGCGCTCATCAACGGCATTTCCTCGCATGTCCTCGATTATGACGACACGCATCTGAAGACCATCATCCATCCGGCCGGGCCGGTCGCCTCGGCGCTGCTGGCGGTGGCCGAATATCGGCCCGTCTCGGGTCGCGACTTCCTCGAGGCGCTGATCCTCGGCGTCGAGGTCGAGTGCCGCATCGGCAACGCGGTCTATCCCGACCATTACGATCGCGGCTGGCACATCACCGGCACCGCCGGCGTATTCGGCGCGGCCGCGGCCGTGGGCCGGCTGATCGGGCTCGACGAGCTGAGGATGACCTGGGCGCTCGGTATCGCCGCGACGCAGGCCTCGGGCCTGCGCGAGATGTTCGGCACCATGTGCAAGAGCTTCCATCCCGGCAGCGCGGCGAAGAACGGGGCGCTGGCCGCCTTCCTCGCCGAGGCCGGCTTCGATTCCTCGCTGCAGGGCATCGAGGCCCCGCGCGGCTTTGCCAATGTGCTCTCCACAAAGCAGGACTATGCCGAGATCCTCGACGGGCTCGGCACCCGCTGGGAGGCCGGGCTGAACTCCTACAAGCCCTTCGCCTGCGGCATCGTCATCCACCCGGCCATCGACGGCTGCCAGCAGCTTCGCGAGGAGTTGGGGGACGACGTGAACAGGATCACGGCGGTCAAGCTGCGCACCCATCCGCTGGTGCTGGAACTGACCGGCAAGCGCACGCCGAAGACCGGGCTGGAGACCAAGTTCAGCGTGTTCCACGCCGCCGCCTGCGCGCTGCTGCGCGGTGACGGCTCGCCGACCGCCTTCACCGACGAGGCGGCCACCGCGCCGGAGATCATCGCGCTTCGCGACAGGGTGGACGCCACTTCGGACGCCTCGGTTCACGAGGCGTCGGTGCACATCACCGTGGAACTCTCGGACGGCCGCACGATCGAGAAATGGGTCGAGCACGCCATCGGCAGCCTCGATCGGCCGCTCGGCAATGAGCAGCTCGCGCGCAAATTCGCCCATCAGTCCGAACTGGTTGTCGGGCCGGCGGTCACGGCGGAGCTGATGGAGCTGTGCTGGGCGCTGCCGATCCTGCCCGACGCCGGCGAGATCGCCCGCGCCTCGGTGCCGGCGGCGGCCCGCCGCGCGGCCGAGTGAGGAGGACGACCATGGCCACCCCCACTTCGCTGACCATCGGCGTTCTCAACGGCGACGACATCGGCCACGAGATCGTCCCCGCCTCGGTGCGCATCGCCGAGGCGGCGGCCCGGGCGAGCGGCCTCGCCATCGACTGGCGCCCGATGCCGATCGGCCGCCAGGCGCTGGACGAGCTGGGCACCACCATGCCGGAGGGCATGCTGGAGACGCTCGCCACCTTCGACGGCTTCATCCTGGGGCCGATCGGCCATCAGGCCTATCCGAAGGTGCCAGCGGCGATCAATCCGCACCCGATCCTGCGCAAGAGCTTCGATCTCTTCGCCAATGTCCGCCCGACCCGATCCTATCCGGGCATTGGCTGCCTCTATGACGACATCGACCTCGTCATCGTGCGCGAGAACAATGAGGGCTTCCAGCCGGACCGCAACGTGGTCGCCGGCTCCGGTGAGTTCCGCCCGACCGAGGACGTCACCATATCGGTGCGCGTCATCACCCGCGCCGGCAGCATGAAGGTCGCCACCGCGGCGCTGGAGATCGCCCGTGCGCGTAAGAAGCGCCTGACGCTGGTACACAAGAACACCGTGTTCAAGCTCGGCTGCGGCATGTTCGTCGAGTCCTGCTACGAGGCGGCGAAGGCATTCCCGGACGTGACGATCGACGAGGTGATCGTCGATACCTTCGCCATGAAGCTGCTGCGCGAGCCGCAGCGCTTCGACGTGGTGGTCACCACCAACATGTTCGGCGACATCCTCACCGACGAGGCCGCCGGCATGGTCGGCGGGCTCGGCATGGCGCCGGGCCTGTGCATCGGGCGCGGCGACATCGCCATGGCGCAGGCGACCCACGGCTCGGCCCCGGACATCGCCGGCAAGGGCATCGCCAACCCTTACGCGATGATCGAATCGACCCGCATGCTGATCGAATGGCTCGGACGCCGGCATCACAACGCCGCCGCCGGCCGCACCGCCGCGCTGATGAAGATCGGCATCGAGACGGCGCTCGCGCATCCGGCTACCCGCACGCCGGACATCCGCGGCACCGCCAGCCAGCAGGAGATGGTGGACGGCATCCTGAAGGCCATGGAAAACGCCACCCACGCTGTGGCGTGAAGCCCCGCGCAGGAACGGCGAACAAAGGAACGAGAGCTGACCGGCGAGGCACACACGGCGCCTCACCCGGTCATCGATGCTGTAAAGCATCATTGCACGACAAAACGCCGCGCCGCAGCCATCGACGGCGGGGGCGACACGGGGTACAGCCTACTGATACACTTTACACTGTTTACAATTGACGGTTAGGCTATGGATTCGGACTCGAGCTTCCTGAGCGACCTTTCGGTGGTGAAGAGCGCCTCGCTGACGAGCGTGCTCGAAAAGGAGCTTGAGCGCCTCATCCTGACCGGCGAGTTGGAGCCGGGCGCGCGGATCAACGAGATCCACCTCTCGAACCGCTTCGGCACCAGCCGCGGGCCGATCCGCGAGGCGACCCGCAGCCTGGAGGCCAAGGGCCTCGTCGAGGTCATCCGCAACCGGGGCGTCTTTGTGCGCCGGTTGACGGTGGAAGACGCCATCGAGATCTACGACGTGCGCGCGGCGCTGTTCGGCCAGGCCGGCCGCCTGCTCGCCGAGCGCATGACCGACGAGCTTCTCGCCCAGCTCACCAGGCTCGTCGACGAGATGGACGTCATCGCCGAGCGCGGCAGCTTCGACGACTACTATCCGCTCAACCTCGCCTTCCACAATCTGATCGTGATGTCGGCCGGCAACCGCACGCTGGCGGCGGAATATCACCGCTTCGTCAACAAGCTGCACCTGTTCCGCGCCCGCGCGCTGGTGCAGGGCGGCGGCCTCGCGGTCTCCAACCGCGAGCATCGGGCGATGCTCGATGCCCTCGCCTCGGGCGACGGCGACCGGGCGCAGATGACGCATTGGCGCCATGTTGCGCTCGCCAAGCGGCGCCTGATCGCCGCCTCCGAAGGCAGCGGCCGCGTCGACTGAGCGGCCGCCCTCGTCTTTCCGCAGATCAGGCCGCTGCCGCCTGCCGTGCCGCAACCTGACGCGCGGCGATGCGGGCGGCAAGGCGGATCGCCGATTCGAAGGCGCCCACATCGGCCACCCCCTTGCCGACGATGTCGAAGGCGGTGCCGTGCGCCGGCGTGGTGAAGACGACCTCCAGCCCGGCGGTGATGGTCACGCCCTTGTTGAAGCCGGTGAGCTTGGTCGCGATCTGGCCCTGGTCGTGATACATGGCGAGCACGCTGTCATAGTCGCCCGCGAACGCCTTCAGATAGATGGTATCGGACGGGAACGGACCCTTGCAGTCGATGCCTTCCTTGGCCATCGCCTCGACCGCCGGGCGGATGATGTCGATCTCCTCGGTGCCGAACAGCCCGCCCTCGCCGGCATGCGGGTTCAGCGCCGCCACCGCGATGCGCGGCTTCTCGATGCCGGCCTTGCGCATGGTCGCGTCGGCGAGCCGCAGCGCCCGGCAGACCGCATCGAAGGTCACCTGCTCCACCGCCGTGCGCAGCGAGACATGCGAGGTGACGCGGGTCATCCACTGATTGCCCAGCACGTTCATCTCGCTGAACACGCCGGTATGGCCGAGCAGATGCGCGAACATCTTGTGCTCGTCCGGGAAGCGCCAGCCGCCCTTGAACATGGCCTGCTTGTTCAGCGGGGCGAAGGTCACCCCGTTGACCTCGCCGGCCTTGGCGAAATCGACGGCACGGGCGAGCGTGTCGCCGGTCAGCTTGCCGGCTTCGGGGCTGGCGGCGCCGAGCTCGAAGCCGGCGGGGTCGATATTGCCGAGATCGACCAGCGGCACCTCGGGCGCGCTCCAGTCCACCGCCGCCGGCGAGGCGTAGCGCTTATAGGCGAGCGAGACGCCAGCGTGGCGCGCGCCCATCTCCAGCACCCGCGCGTCGCCCACCACCACGAGCCGGGCGACGTCGCGCATGCGCCCGTCATGAAGGATGCGCGCGGTCTGTTCCGGACCGATCCCGGTCGGATCGCCGGGAACCAGCGCGAGGATGGGAAGCGCGGCGGATGTCGTTGCGGGCGTCGTCATGAGCGTTGCCTGTCCTGGAAACGGGATGTCGTTGGATCGAGCGGGCCGGGTCGCCCTTCGACCGCGCCGGGCTCTCCGAGCGTGCGCAGGAAGCGCGCCTTGCCGGCGAGGATGTGCCGCTCCATGAGCCGCCCGGCAGTGGCGCCGTCGCTCTGGCGCAGGGCCTCGACGATGGCGTGGTGCTCGTCATTGGAGACGCGCATCGAGCCGGGCAGCACGAGGCCGCGGCGGCGGAACAGATGGAGCTCCGCCTCGAGCGTCGGATAGAGCTCGATGAGCTTGGCGTTGTCGGAGCACTCGATCAGCTTCGCGTGCAGCGCGTTGTTGAGGAGATAGAAGGTGGCGATGTCGGCGCCAGCGATCGCCTTGTCCATCTCGCCGACGAGGTCGTCGAGCGCGCGCAACTGCGTGATGTTCACGATGTTGGCGGCGAGCCGCCCGGCGGTGGCGAACAGGCCGGCGCGCACGTCGTAGAGATCGAGCGCCTGCTTGGTGCTGATCTCGCGCACGAAGAAGCCGCGGTTGAGCTCGCTGCGCAGCAGGCCGAGCTGCTCCAGCGCCCGGCAGGCCTCGCGCACCGGGCCGCGGCTCATGCCGAGCCGCATGGCGAGCGCGCTCTCATTGATGCGCGTGCCTCCCACCAGCTCGCCGGTGCCGATCATCCGCTCGATCTCGTGCTGGATCACCGGCACATAGGAAGCGGTGCGCGGCGTGCGCGGCGGCGGCAGGGTTACGGGAGGTGGCGCGACAGGCTTCGGCATGCCGCCATTCTGTGACGGCGCCGCACGCTACTGTCAACACTATTGACGAATTACCGGGTAATTTAGAGCCGGGTGACGACGATACCAGGCAATGACGAAGACCGGAACCGAACCTCGCTGTGGCTCACAAACTCAATATAAAACAATATATTACTCAACATTTGGCATGACGGTTCAGCGCTCTCGACCCAAGCGCCATGCGTCGCGCGCGATGCTTCCTATGAAAATTGTTGACAGTTCATACGGCATCCGACAGGTTCGGGGCCGTTCTCCATGGGCCGCCCGCCGAACGGCCCGTCTTGCGCGATACGACGGCACGCAGCTTATCCACCTACGGAGCGGAACATGACGAAATATTCCATCGCGGTCATCCCCGGTGACGGCATCGGCAACGAGGTGGTGCCGGAGGGCCAGCGGGTGCTGGAAGCGGTGGCGCGTGCTGGCGGCTTCTCGCTCGACTGGGCGCATTTCGACTGGAGCTGCGAGCGCTTCGCCAAGACCGGGGCGATGATGCCGGCCGACGGCCTCGACCAGATCCGCCATTTCGACTCCATTTATCTCGGCGCCGTCGGCTTCCCGGGCGTGCCGGACCACGTCTCGCTCTGGGGCCTGCTGATCCCGATCCGCCGCAGCTTCCACCAATACGTCAATCTGCGCCCGGTGAAGCTGCTCGAAGGCGTCGACAGCCCGCTCAAGGGCCGCAAGGCCGGCGACATCGACTTCTATGTCGTGCGCGAGAACAACGAGGGCGAATATTCCTCGATCGGCGGCCGCCTCTATGAGGGCGGCGCGGACGAGCTCGTCATGCAGCAGTCGATCTTCACCCGCCGCGGCTGCGACCGGGTGATGCGCTACGCCTTCGAGCTCGCCAAGGGCCGCAAGAAGCACGTGACCTCGGCCACCAAGTCGAACGGTATCAGCCACACCATGCCCTATTGGGACGAGCGCTTCGCCGCCATCTCGGCCGAATATCCCGGCTTCACCACCGACCAGTTCCACATCGACATCCTGACCGCGCATTTCGTGCGCAACCCGGACTGGTTCGACGTGGTGGTCGCCTCCAACCTGTTCGGCGACATCCTCTCCGATCTCGGCCCGGCGGTGGTCGGCTCGATCGGCATCGCGCCCGGCGGCAACATCAACCCGGAGAAGGAATACCCCTCCATGTTCGAGCCGGTGCACGGCTCGGCGCCGGACATCGCCGGCAAGGGCATCGCCAATCCGATCGGCCAGATCTGGTCCGGCGCGATGATGCTCCGTCATCTCGGCGAGGAGGCAGCCGCACTCGCGGTGGAGAAGGCGATCGAGGACGTGCTGGCACGCCGCGATTCGCTGACCCGCGACCTCGGCGGCACCGCCAACACCCGCGAACTCACCGACGCCATCATCGGCGCGCTGCCCGCCAAGCTCGACGGCATCCGGCTCGCCTCCTGAGCCGACAGCCCGCGCCGCACGAATCCCAAGGAAGGAACGCCATGACGCTTCACCAGACCAATCCCGCCGTCGCCCAGCCGGTCGTCGAGGGCCTCACCCGTCAGGTCGCCGAATTCATCGTCGACACCGGCAAGGCCGATCTGCCGGACGACGTCGTCGAGCTTGGCAAGAAGTCGATCCTCGACGGCATCGGCCTTGCGCTGTCCGGCTCGGTGGCCAAGAGCGGCGAGTATGTGCGCGCCTACCTCACCTCGCTCGGCATTCAGGAAGGCCCGGCGAGCGTGATCGGCATGGGGCTGAAGGTGCCGGTGCGCTTCGCCGCCTTCGCCAACGGCGTCGGCATCCATGCGGACGATTATGACGACACCCAGCTCGCCGTCGCCAAGGACCGCGTCTACGGCCTGCTCACCCACCCGACCGCGCCGGCGCTGCCGGCCGCGCTCGCCACCGCCGAGGCCGGCGGACGCTCGGGCGCCGACATGATGCTGGCCTACCATCTTGGCGTCGAGGTGGAGTGCAAGATCGCCGAGGCGATCAACCCCCGCCACTACCAGCACGGCTTCCACGCCACCGCCACCTGCGGCACCTATGCCGCCGCCGCCGCCGCCGCCAAGTTGAAGGGCCTCAGCGTCGAGCAGACGGTACGCGCGCTCGGCTGCGCCGGCTCGCAGTCGGCCGGCCTGCGCGAGAATTTCGGGACCATGATGAAGCCGTTCCATGCCGGCCGCTCCTCGGAGAGCGGCGTGGTGGCGGCGGACTTCGCCGAGCTGGGCTGGACCACCACCGACAAGATCCTGGAGGCGCCGCGCGGCTTCTTCCAGGCGGCGGGCGGCGGCTTCGACGCCGACGCCATCGTCGGCAAGCTCGGCAGCCCCTGGACCTTCGCCTCGCCGGGCGTGTCGATCAAGCCGCATCCGTCGGGCTCGCTCACCCATCCCGGCATGACCGAGCTGCTGCGACTCATCCGCGAGCACGGCATCAAGGCGTCGGACGTGGTGAAGGTCGATGTCGGCACCAACCAGAACATGCCGAACGCGCTGATCCATCACCGCCCGAAGAACGAGCTTCAGGCCAAGTTCTCCATGGAGTTCTGCATGGCCATCCTGCTGCTCGACGGCAAGGGCGGCCTGCCGCAGTTCACCGACGAGACGGTCGAGCGGCCGGACGTCAAGGCGATGATCGAGAAGGTGAACTTCCACGTCCATCCGGAGGCCGAGGCGGCCGGCTACGACAAGATGACCACCATCATCGACATCCACCTGAAGGACGGGCGGACCATCTCCGGCCGCGCCGACTTCGGCAAGGGCAGCCCGGCCAATCCGATGACCTATGACGAGGCCGCTGACAAGTTCCGCGGCTGCGCCGAGTTCGCCCGCTGGCCGTCGGACAAGACCGAGACCATCATCGCCCTGGTGCGCGACCTCGGGAACCTCAAGGACGTGCGCGAGCTGACGCGCCACTGCATCTGATCGTCGGCCACATCACGACGAAAGAGCCCGGCCCGCAGCGATGCGGACCGGGTTTTGGTTTGTGGCGACGACGATCGGGAGGCTACGCGGCGATGACGGCGGATACGGGAGCATCCTTCGAGGCTGGGCCGATGGCCCCACCTCAGGATGACGGCGCTCTATGCGTCAAAACGTCAGGGCAGATAGCCGCCACCGTTCACGTGCACGGTCTGGCCGGTGAGATAGCGCGCATCCGGCCCGCACAGAAAACGCACCATGGCGGCGACCTCCTCCGGCGCGCCGCGCCGGCCGACGAGGTTCTTGGTCTTGCCGTAGTGATGCGGGCTGCCATGCGCGCGCACCGTGTCGATCATCCCCGGCGAGACGAGGTTCACGGTAATGCCGCGCGGCGCGAGGTCCTGCGCCAGCGCCTTGGTGAAGCCATCGAGCCCGGCCTTCGCAGTCACCACATGGGCGCGCTGGGTGGCCCCGGTATAGGCGGTCATGCCACCAATGTTCACGATGGTCGCGCGGTCCGAGGCGGACAGCGCCTCCAGCGCCGCCTTCAGCAGCAGGAAGGGCGCGTCGAGGGTGAGCGTCATCACCTCGCGCCAGGCCTCGAAGCTGAGCTCCTCGATCGGCGCCTCGTTCCGCGTCGACGCATTGTTGACGATGATGTCGAGCCGGCCGAATGCGGCAAGGCCGCCACCGACGATCGCCTTCACCTCCGAAGGGTCGGCAAGGTCGCCGAGCAGCGCGACCGCCCGGCCGCCTTTCGCCTCGACCTCGGCGATGGTCTCGTCGAGCGAGGAGCGGTCGCGTCGCGCCGTCAGCACGAGCGAGGCCCCGCCCTCGGCAAGGGCGACGGCGATGGCGCGGCCGATATTGCGCGAGGCGCCGGTGACCAGCGCCACGCGGCCTTCGAGCTCGCGCGCGCCGGCGAAGGAAGAAGCGTCGGCCATCACAGGCGCGCCGCCGCGAGATCGACCGCGCCGCCGCCGGCGATGCGCTCCAGCGCTGCGCGCAGCGCGGCGATCGACGCCGCGTCGACGCCGCCGAAGGCGAGATTCGCCTCGAACTTGGCGGCGAGCTCGCGTGCCTCCAGCGGCTCTCTCGCGCCGCCGCGCATGTGCGGCTGGCGCAGCTCGCGCACGCTGCCGTCCTTCAGCTCGGCCTTCAGGTGACCGGTGAAGTTGCGCGGATACTCGTCCTGCGGATCGACCTCATAGGAGATCTTGGCGGCCAGTGCCCGCACGGCCGGGTCCTGCGAGCGCTCGTCGGTGAACTGGCCGAGGCCGGCGGCGCCGTCGATGAAGGCGACCGCCATGCAATAGGGCGTCGAGAACTTTCCGGCATAGCCGTTCGGCGGCCGGTGTTTCTCCTCGAGCGGCGCCCACAGCCGGTGCACCGTGCCCTCACCGACCTTGCAACGGATGGAGACGATGTCGTCCGCCGTCACGCCCTGCGCGGCGAGGCGCAGCGCGCAGTCGACGAAGGGCTGGGTCATGGTCCCGCACGCATAGGGCTTGAAGGCGAGACCCTCGATCACCCAGCGCTCGCCGAGCCCGTCGAGCAGGGGGGCGTAGTCCGGCGTCTTCGACGGCGCGAACGCCTTGTAGAGCCCGTGCGAGCCCTCGAACACCGTGCGCGGGCCGACGAAGCCGGCGCGTGCGAGATGCGCGGCGCGCAGGCCCGCCTGTGCGGCGGCGCCGGCGTGAAGCCGCTTGGTGGAGCTGCCGTCGGCCAGATATTCGATGATGCCGGAGGCGAGGCTGCCGGCGATGCCGAAGGCGCGCGTGGTGGCCTCGCGGTCGAGCCCCAGCGCCGCCGCGATGGTGGCGGTCGCCGCGGGCGCACCGAAGATCGCGGTCGGGTGGAAGCCGGCCTTATGGGTCGCCTGCGGGGCGACGAGCGCGAGGCGGCACATCAGCTCGGCGCCGATGGCGATGCCGCGCATGACCGTGGTGCCATCGAGGCCATGGCGCTCGGCGGCAGCGAGCGCCGCCGACACCACCACCGCGCCGGCATGGACCGGCCCGCCCTCGAAGGTGTCGTCATAATCCTCGCCATGCGCCGCCGTGCCGTTAACCAGCGCCGCGTCATACATGCCGAGCCGGCGCTCATGGCCGAACGCGGTACAGGGCCCCTCGTCGACTGCGCTGGCGAGCGCCGCCGTGACGTAGTCGTTTCCGCGCGCCGCCACCGCCAGCCCGACAATGTCGAACAGAAGGTCGCGGCAGACCGCCTGCGCCGCCGCGCTCGGCTGCGCAGTGGTGACGAAGGCCGCGAGCTGCTCGGCGATCGGCGCGGCGGTGACCGGGGTGTGCTGGTTCATGGATGGGCTTCCTCGAGTTTGGCCTTGCGCGCGTCGCGGAGTTCGCGAGTGAGCGAGAAGATGACGAAGCCGGCCGCGGTCAGCAGCAGGCCGACGCAGATCGGGTCCTGCAGGAAGATCATCATGTCGTCGCCCGAGAGCACGAGCGAACGCCGGTAGCTCGACTCCACCATGTGCCCGAGCACGACGCCGAGGATCATCGGCAGGAACGGGAACCCCGCCCGCCGCATCAGATAGCCGACCAGGCCGAGGAACAGCGCGATGCCGAGATCGATCTGGCTGTTGTTCAGCGTGTAGATGCCCGACAGGATCAGCGCGAAGATGAAGCCGGCGCGATAGGGGCGCGGCCGGTTCACCAGCCAGATGGCGGCGGGCAGGATGACCACGCCGACGGCGATCTGCGCGATGATGGCGATGAAGGAGCCGACATAGAGGCTGTCGATCACCTGCGGATTCTGCTCGAACAGGCGCGGGCCGGGCAGCAGGCCGTGCATCAGCAGGCCGCCGAGCAGCACGGCGGTGGAGTTCGAGCTCGGAATGCCGAAGGAGAGCATCGGGATCAGCGCGGTGCTCGCCACCGTGTTATTGGCCGCCTCCGGCGCCGCGACGCCCTCCTCCGAGCCCTTGCCGAACTTCTCCGGCGTGCTCGACCAGCGCCTGGCCTCGTTATAGGACATGAAGGCCGCGATCGAGCCGCCGCCGCCCGGCGTCAGTCCCTCGAACAGGCCGAGGACGCAGCCGATGAACTGCGAGCGCTTGAGCTTGTTCATCATCGCCAAGCTCGGCAGGCGGATGCGCACCGCCTCCTTAAGCTGCGTGACGTTCGACGAGCCGGACTGGCTCATTAGCTCGGTCAGCGCGAACAGGCCGACCATCACCAGCACCGGCTCGACGCCGTTCAGCAGGTCCGGGATGTCGAAGGTGTAGCGGTTGACGCCGGAGATCGGGTCGGTGCCGACGGTGGCGATCATCAGGCCGATCACCGCCGAGGACAGGCCCTTCACCAGCGAGCCGCCGGTCATCGAGGCGATGACCGACAGGCCGAGGATGCCGAGGCCGAAATAGGAGGGCGGGGTGAAGGCCAGCGCCAGCCAGGACAGCGGCTCGGTGAGCAGCACCAGCATGGCGAGGCCGAACAGGCTGCCAATGACCCCCGACATCAGCGAGATGCCAAGCGCCTCGCCGGCGCGGCCCTGCCGGTTCAGCTCGTAGCCGTCGATCACGGTGGCAGCCGAGGAATTGGTGCCGGGGGTGCGGATCAGGATCGCCGGGATCGAGCCGCCATATTCGGCGCCGATATAGACGCAGGCGAGCAGCGCGATCGCCATCGCCGGGTCCATCGTATAGGTGAAGGGCAGCACCAGGGCCATGGTGATGGAGGCCGAGATGCCCGGCAGCGCGCCACCGAGGATGCCCCAGGTCAGCCCGATGATGGCAACGAAGAGAAGCGGCGTACCGGTCAGAAGATGGATGATGTCCCAGAAGGTCGCCATCAGATCAGCCCCTCCAGAAGGCCGGCCGGCTGGTTGACGCCGAGCAGCTTGACGAAGATCGCCCAGTAGAGGACCGCCCCGCCGACCGCTGCCACCGGCACAGTCCAGCGCCGCGGCGCGCCCTCGTAGAGCGCCACGGCGGCGATCAGCAGGCCGACCGAGATGAGGTAGCCGGCATAGGGCAGGATCAGCACATAGGCGAGGCCGAACAGCAGGAAGCCGATGGCGCGCGGCAGCGTGGCGTCCTGTTCCTCGTCATCGGCCGCGCGGGCCGCCTTCGGCGCAGCCTGGCGGCCGGCGAGCACGCCGCGCACCAGGAGGATCACGCCGAGCCCGGCCAGCGCGAAGGTGAGCGCGCGCGGCAGGCCGGTGGCGCCGACCTCGTCTTCGAGCGTGCTGTCGGGGATCAGGCCGGTGGCCCAGTAATAGATGGCAGCCAGCGCCAGCAGCACGAGGCCGCTCAAGCCGTCCTTGTTCATGACCCTTGGTCCTATCGGGTTCCGGCACAGGCCCGCCGGCCTGTGCCGTCATTTCGCTCGGGCGCGAAGGTGCGATGCCGGGCCATCACTTGATGGCGCCGGTCTCCTTCAGGAAGCTCTCGGTCTTGGTCGCGAAGTCGTCGATGAAGGTCGGATAGTCCTTGTGCGCGATGAACTGCGGCACCAGCACTTCCTCGGTATAGGCCTTCTTGTACTCGGGATCGGCCAGCACCTTCTGCACCGCCTCGTCCCAGATCTTGGTGACGTTCTCCGGAATGCCCTTCGGCCCGGCGAGGCCGCGGAACTTCACGAGCTGCACGTTGAAGCCCGATTCCTTAACCGTCGGCACGTCCGGCTTCTCGGGAATGCGCTCGGGGTTGAAGGTGGCGAGCAGGCGCACCTTGCCGGCCTCGAGCTGGGAGCGCAGCTCCTGAATCTCGCCGATGCCGATATCGAGCGTGCCGTTCAGCACGTTCAGCATCATGTCGCCGCCGCCCTCATGGGTGACGATGGCGGCGTTGACGCCGGCGGCGCGCTTGAGCTGCTCGGCGGCCTGGCGCTCCAGCGAAGCGGGGTTGGCGGCTCCCCATTTGCCGCGCTCCTTCTTGGCGTGGTCGATCACGTCCTGAAGCGTCTTGAAGGGGCCGTCGGTGCGGGTGAACACCACCTCGGTGTCGGTGAACACGTTCACCAGCGGCTCCAGGTCCTTATAGGTCTTGGAGGGCTTCGACAGCAGCGAGGTGTAGATGTAGGTCGGCGTCGTCGCATAGAAGACGGTGCCGTCGGCCGGCGCCGCCGCGGTGCGCGCCATCGCCTTGGCGCCGCTGCCACCCTGCACGTTCTCGACGACGAAGGTCGCGCCGATGTAGCGGCCGAGATATTTCGACAGCTCGCGCAGGAAGACGTCCGAGCCGCCGCCCGGGCTCGAATGGGTGACCAGCGTCACCACCTTGTGCGGATACGGCGCCGGATCGGCCATGACGGCCGCCGACAGCCCGACGGCGCCGGCAACCGCGCCGGCGAGATATAGGAGACCTGCTCTCAGTTGCATTGCTTCCTCCCGTGAATGGCGGCGCCTCTTCTGGGAACGCTCGCCGGGTTTTCAGATCGTCGCGTCAGTTTCCTTGGCGCCCGCACCCCCTCATGCGGAGCGTGCGCGCACCTCCTTGGCGATGGCCGGCGCGCCGGCCATCAGGCTCATGAAGCGGGCGAGATCGGCGCCCGTGTCGAGGGAGCGCGCGAGACCGAGCAGCTCCTCCTGGGCAGCGCCGTCGACCACGCCTTCCGCGCACATACGGAACTTGGCATCGAGGTCGGCATCGCTGATCGGGTTGAGCGGGCCGCCGCGATAGCGCTCGTCTGCCCACTGGGTGAGCGTCCGGCCGTCCGTCGTGTCGACCTCGATGCGCGAGCGGATGAGGTCGTAGCCGCGCGCGTCGATCGCCTCGTCGTTGATCACCTCGGTGCGCGCCTGCAGGTCCTGCATCGCAGCGCCCGCCACAAAGGCGTCCTCGAACTCGTGGTGGCTGGCGCGCCGGCGCAGCACGATCATCGCCAGCAGCGCCGGCATGGAGAACTTCGCCTGCAGGTGGTTCTTCGCGATCGGGTAGCGGATCGGCTCGATGATGTTGCGCCCGGCATAGAAGCGGATGCGGGCGACCTCCTCCGGCTTCAAATCGTGGTCGAGCACCAGCTTCAGCATGGCGTCCATCGACTGATGGGTGAGGATGCCGGAGGGATAGGGCTTGATCGACACGCCGGGGCTTTCGATGGTGAAGGGCTTGCCGAAGCCCTGCGCGGCCTTCGCCGCGTCGAAGCCCTCGCCCATCACCGAGAAGAAGCCCCACGGACCGTCGAGCGCGGCGGGATCGGCCTCGAAGCCGCGGGCAGCGAGGGCGGCGGCGGTCACGCCGTTCTCGCAGGCCCGCCCGACATGCAGCGGCTTCGTCATGGTGCCGAAATTCACGCGGATGCCGGCCGCGAAGCTTGCCGCCATGCCGAACGCGTGGGCGAGCCTGTCGCCGGTGAGGCCGTGGAGCTTCGCCGCGGCGACGCAGGCGCCGAAGGTGCCGACCGTTCCGCTCGAATGATGGCCGCGGCGGTAATGACGCGGCAGCATCCATTCGGAAATCTTGCACTCGACCTCGAAGCCGAGCTGGAAGGCAAGCATCACCTCGCGCCCGTCGCGCGTGCCGAGCCGCTCGGCAGTGATCAGCGCAGCGGTGAGCGGCGGCACCGTGGGGTGTGTTAGCAGCCCGTAGACATGGGCGGGATCGTGCGAGACCTGGGTGTCGTCCCAGTCATGGGCATGGCCCGCGGTGCCCCAGACGCGCGCGGCGAGCGCCGCCGGCACGCGGGTCGCGCCGGTCGCCGGCAGCGGCGCGTCGGGCCGGCCACCCTGGTCGAGCGCATCCGCGATGAGGATTTCGACCGAGTGCTCCCGGCTGCCCGCGAGATAGAGGCCCGCCGCATCGACGATGCAGCGACGGCCGATCCGCAGCGCCTCGGCGGGAAGATCCCGATAGCTCGTCTGCTCGACGAAGCCGAGGGCCTGGCGGGTGATGTCGGACGCGGATGCGCTCACGCGGGAACTCCGGATTCGGGCGGCGGTCAGGCGATGTTCGGCGTCGCCATCAGGCGCTGCTTCGCCGTCGCCACATGGTTGAGGTGGGTGCTCGCGGCACGTTCGGGATCGTGCGCAGCGATGGCGTCGATCATCTCGTGATGCTCGTCGTTCGAGGCGCGCATCGATTCCGGCAGCATGAGGTTGCGCGTGCGGTAGAGGCGCAGTTGCTTGATGAGCGACAGGTACTGGCTCGCCAGCACCGGATTGCCGGCATGGGTGACGATGAATTCGTGCAGGGCGAAGTTGCCGCGCAGATAGGCCTCGACGTCGCCCCGGGCGATCGCCTCGTCCATCGCCTGCGCGAAGCCGCGCAGCCGCGCGATCTCCTCGGGCGTGGCGCGCATCGCCATCAGCCGCCCGGCGAGGGCGAACAGCACGGCGCGCACGTCGTACATGTTGGCCGCCTCGGCGGCGCTGAGCTTGCGCACGAACACGCCGCGATTGGGGATCTGCTCGATCAGCCCGCTCGATTCGAGCGAGCGCAGCGCCTCGCGGATCGGGCCGCGGCTGGTGCCGAAGCGCAGCACCAGCTCCTTCTCGTTGATGCGATCGCCGGGCGCGTATTCGCCCTTAAGGATGACCCGCTGGATCTCCTCCTCGATGAGCATCGGCAGAGAATGCGACTTCAACAGCTCGATGGCGTTGGTCGGCACGGGGCGCCCCTCCTGACGAGGGCGGACGCTAGGAACTCGCCTCACCCATGTCAACGGAAGATTGCACTACTGTCGACAATTTTTGCCGGAATCACCCCTCCGCTCCTGACTTTCGTTCCGGACGGTCGCGGGTCGGGACGGATTGCCGAACAAGGGCCATGACTCACGCAGAGACGCGCAGCCGTTCGATATGTCCCGGCGCCCCGCGATCAGAACTCCTCGTACCGCGCCGGATCCTGATCGAAGTTGCGTCCGTCGGGGCGCGCCAGCGCCGTGATCGCCGACATATCCTCGGGCGGGAGCTCGAAGTCGAAGATCGAGAGGTTCTCGATCTGGCGCGCGCTGCTGGCCGCCTTGGGCAGCGGGACGGCGCCGAGCTGCACGTGCCAGCGCAGGATCACCTGGCCGATGGTCCGGCCGAGCCGGGCGGCGATCGCCTCGATCACCGGCTCCTGCAGCAGCCGGTTGGCGCGCCCGAGCGGGCTCCAGGATTCGGTGACGATCCCATGCGCCCTGTCGAAGGCGCGCTGCTCGGCCTGCGGAAAATAGGGATGCAGCTCCACCTGGTTGATCGCCGGCGTCACTCCCGTCTCGCCGATGATCCTCTCCAGATGCGCCGGCAGGAAATTGCAGACGCCGATCGAACGGACCAGACCACGCTTGCGCGCCTCGATCAGAGCGCTCCAGGCCTCGACATAGAGGCCCCGGCCCGGATTGGGCCAGTGGATCAGGTAGAGGTCGTAATAGTCGAGCTGCGCGCGATAGAGCGATTCCTCGATGGTGGCGATGGCCTCGTCGTGATGGTGGTGGCGCCCCGGCAGCTTGGAGGTGACGCGCAGCTCCGCGCGCGGCACACCCGCCTGCCGGATCGCTACGCCGAGCGCGCCCTCATTCTCGTAGTTGAAGGCCGAATCCAGCAGCCGGTAGCCGTTCCGGATGGCGCTCGCCATTCCCGCGACGCCCTCGGCGCCGTTCAGCTTGTAGGTGCCGAACCCGATGGCCGGCAATGTCGTGTCGTCGTTCAGCGTGACGTCGGGAACGGCGGTCGTCGACATGGCATGCTCCTCTGCCTGCATTCCTGTGCCGCGACCGGACTGACGCCGTCGGCGGCGCGCCAATCCTGAAGGCAGGACGAGCGATCAGGAAGCCATGCGATCCGCATGGCAGGGACGAGCGCGGCGCAGCCGACGTCATCGGCCCCGCCGTCGCACGCCGTGGCCAACGACCGGATCATCGCTGACTTCGTGGTCAACGGGACGCTGCTGCGTATCGGCCTCGCATCGGCCAGCCACCGGTCGAACCGGGCCGGTCAAGCGCCCTCAGGCGGACAAGCATTCGGGTTTTCCGAACGCACCTTCCTATTTTTCGACGTTGTCGAATTCCTCCCCAGCATGGAAGCATCCGCGCAAATCCAAAAAAGGAGTGCGGAGGATGCCCATGGGGCGAGCTGAGCTGTTCATCGACGGGCGCTGGGTCAAGCCGGCGTCGGGTCAGACCCTTGACGTCGTAAACCCCAGCACCGGCGAGGTCATCGGACAGATTGCCCGGGGCGGCGCGGCCGACATCGATCTGGCGGTGAAGGCAGCACGCGACGCTTTCGAGGGCACCTGGGGCTCGATGGCGGCGCTCGAGCGCGGGCGGCTGCTCAGCCGGCTCGGCTTGCTGATCCTCGATCGCCTCGAGGAGCTGGCGGAGATCGAGGCGGCCGACACCGGCAAGCCGATGAAGCTGGCGCGCAACGACATCCGCGTGACCGCCCGCTACTTCGAATATTACGGCGGTGCCGCCGACAAGATCCATGGCGACACCATCCCGTTCCTGCCGGGCTATCAGGTGATCGTGCTGCGCGAGCCGCGCGGCGTGACCGGTCACATCATTCCGTGGAACTACCCCGCCTCGATGTTCGGGCGCACGCTGGGCGCCTCGCTTGCGGCGGGCAACGCCGCCATCCTCAAGCCGGCGGAGGAGGCCTCGCTCTCCTGCCTGCGTTTCACCGAGCTCGCCGAGGAGGTCGGCTTTCCCGCGGGCGTCATCAATGTGGTGACGGGCCTCGGCGAGGAGGCCGGCGCGGCGCTTTCGGGCCATGGCGGCATCGATTTCCTCTCCTTCACCGGCTCGCCGGAGGTCGGCACGCTGGTGCAGGTCGCGGCGGCCAAGAACCATGTGCCCTGCGTGCTGGAACTCGGCGGCAAGTCGCCCCAGATCGTCTTCGCGGACGCCGACCAGGACAAAGCGTGCGACGTCATCATCGGCGCCATCGTGCAGAATGCCGGACAGACCTGCTCGGCGGGATCGCGCGTGCTCATCGAGCGCGCCATCTACGAGCCCTTCATGCGCAAGCTCGCCGACCGCATGGCCTCGGCGAAGGTCGGCTATCCCGCGCAGGACCTCGATTGCGGCCCGGTGATCAACCAAGTCCAGCGCGATCGCGTCATGAGCTTCCTGGAGCGGGCCGCGAAGGACAAGGTAGAGATCGTCGCCCAGGGCAAGATACATCCCGAAGCGAGCAAGGCCGGCTATTTCGTGCCGCCGACCTTGTTCGGGCTGGTGCCGCGCGAGCACGAGCTCGCCCGCGAGGAGGTATTCGGACCGGTCCTCGCCGCGCTGCCGTTCGACGACGAGGACGACGTGCTGCGCCTCGCCAACGGGACCGATTACGGGCTGATCGCCGGTGTCTGGACCCGCGACGGCGGCCGGCAGATGCGCATGGCCAAGGGCATCCGCGCCGGGCAGATCTACATCAACGGATACGGAGCCGGCGGCGGCATCGAACTGCCCTTCGGCGGCTTCCGCAAGAGCGGCCACGGCCGCGAGAAGGGCTTCGAGGCCCTGCACGAATACACCGTCGCCAAGACGGTGGTCATCGATCACAGCAAGTAAATCTCCGTCACAACGCCAACAAGAACACAGACCGTGACGGGTCTTGGGAGGAAACCATGAAAAGACTTCTTGTCGCCGCCCTCGCGGCCGTATCCATCCTCGCTCTTCAGCAGCCCGCCTCGGCGGCCAAGGCGCGGCTCGGCCACGTCTTCGCGCAGGGCACCGCGGCCGACGAGGCGAGCCAGACCTTCGCGCGCCTCGTCAAGGAGCGCACGAATAGCGAGATCGACATCACCGTCTTCCCCAACAGCCAGCTCGGCGGCGACGAGGCACTCGGCCGCGACCTCAGCCGTGGCGCCGTCGACTTCGCCTTCCTCAATCCGGGTTCGCTGACCGGCCTCGATCCGCTGCTGGACATCCACTACCTGCCCTACATCGCGACCAGCACGCAGGAGGTCGACAAGATCTTCTACAACCCGGACGGCATCCTGCAGCGCACGCTGACGGAGACGCTGGACAAGCACAAGATGGTCGCGCTCGCCTATTTCGAGCTCGATTTCCGCGCGGTGACCAACTCCAAGCATCCGGTCCGCAGCGTGGAGGATATCAAGGGGCTCAAGGTGCGCGTGCCGGGTTCGGCGTCGATCCGCAGCTTCTTTGAGGCCGCCGGCGCCCAGGCGGTGACGATGCCGATGCCGAACCTCTTCGTCGCGCTCCAGCAGGGCACGGTGGACGGCCAGGACAACGGCGCGAGCATCACCTACAACTCGCGCCTGTTCGAGGCGCAGAAATACATGACGCTGACGAACCACGTCTATGCGATGGGCGCGATCACCGTCAGCCAGCGCTTCTGGAGCGGCCTCACCCCGGAGCAGCAGGCGATCGTGCGCAAGGCCGCGCAGGAAGCCGCCAGCGAGGGCATCGCCCGCAACCGCGCCGACAACGCCGCCTTCCTCGACAAGATCAAGGCCGGCGGGGTCGAGGTCATCGTGCCGACGCCCGAAGCCATGGTGGAGTTCGCCCGCATCGGCCAGGTCGGCTGGCAGAAGCTCGAACAGACCTACGGCGCCGACCGCATCGGCGCGCTCAAGAAGGAAATCGCCGCGGCCCGGGGCGAGTGAGGCGCCGATGGCTTACGACGAGACCACGCCGATGACCGGCGGTCCGATGGATGCCCCGGCCGAGACGCGCGGCACCGGTTCGCTGCTCGACGCGCTGATGCGCGTCGAGCTGAAACTGGCCCGTGTTGAGAACGTGGTGGTGATCGCGGCTATGGCCGTCGCGATCGCTTCGGTCGGAGCATCGGTGGCGATACGCAGCTTCGACCTGCCGATCGCCGATACCGGCGAATGGGCGATGGTCGCCATGTCGCCGCTCACCTTCGTCGGCGGCGCGCTGTGCAGCCATCTCCACCGCCACCTGACCGCGGATATCGTGGAGATGCTGCCGGAAGGCCTTCTGCGCCGCTGCCTCGACGCGGTCGCCGCGGCCCTGTGCCTGGTGTTCGGACTGTTCTTCATCGCGCTGGCCTGGGACCTGTTCGACTATGCGCGCACCTCCGGCGAACGGCTGATCGACCGCGGGACCCCGGTGGCCATTCCGGCCGGCTTCGTGGTCGCCGGCGCAGTGCTGATGACCTTCCATTCGGCACTCGACATCTGGCGGGCGCTCGCTGGGCGCGAGCCCGGAGGGTATGATCCATGGCGCTGACCTTTGGCCTGATGGCCCTGTTCCTTGTCCTCGGCGCGCCGCTCGCCGTCACCTTCGGCCTCGTCATCTTCCTCCAGATGGGCGCCTACGGGCTGTCCATCGCCGGGCTGAGCAACATTCCCTACGAGGAGATTTCGAGCTACCCGCTGGTCGCCATCCCGCTGTTCATGCTCACCGGCGAGCTGATGAACCGCAGCGGCATGGCCGCCGAGCTGATCGCGCTCGCCGATCTGGTGCTGCGCCGCATCCGCGCCGCCTTCGGCTACATCACCATCGCGGCGTCGGCGATGATGGGGGCGATCACCGGCTCGTCGGTCGCGACCGTCGCGGCAGTGGGCGGCATCGTCAGCCCCGAGATGGCGCGGCGCGGCTATCCGAGGGGGTACATCGCCTCGCTGACCTCCTCCGCCGGCCTGCTTGGCGTGCTGGTGCCGCCCTCGATCCCGCTCATCCTCTATGGCGCGACCGTCGGCGTCTCGATCTCGCAGCTCTTCCTCGCCACCCTGCTGCCGGCAGCGCTGATGAGTGTGCTGTTCCTCATCGTCCACAACGTGATGTCGCGCCGCGTACTGAGGGATGGCGTCGAGGGCCGGCCGGAGAGCGGCGACAGGCTGATCGGCGGCAAGGCCCCGGCGCGCGTCCTGTTCGACGCCTCCTCGGCGCTCCTGCTTCCGGTACTGATCCTCGGCGGCATCTATGGGGGCATCATGACCCCGACCGAGGCGGCGGCGGTCGGCTGCATCTATGCGGTCGTCGTGGGCGTCGCGCGCCGGCTGATCGACGGGCAGGGGCTTGCCCGCGCCTTCCGCGCGGCAGCCATCACCGGCTCGGGCATCCTGATCATCATCGCCATGACCGGCGTCTTCAACCGCGCCATGGTGCTGAACCAGGTGCCGCAGGACATCGCCCTGTGGGTCGCGACCTACATCGAAAGCCCGATGGCCTTCCTGATCACCGTGAACGTCGTCCTGCTGCTGGTCGGCACCTTCATGGAGACGAACGCCTCGATCCTGCTGATGGGGCCGTTACTGGCGCCGGCCGCCGAGCGCTTCGGCATCGATCCCGTGCACTTCGGCATCGTGCTCGCCACCAATCTGGAGATCGGGCTGCTGACCCCGCCGATGGCGGCCAATCTCTACGTCGCCGCGCGCGCCGCCAATGCCCGGCTCGCGGACATGCTGCCCTATCTCGGCTGGTTCTTCGCCGCCGCCCTGCTCGGGCAGGCCATCATCACCTTCGTGCCGTTCGCAACCCTGTGGTTCCGGTACCTCTAGACCCTGTGTGATCCATGCTCATGACTGCCCAACATCCCAAGCTCCCGGAGGTCTCCCGCGCCGCCGTGGTCCGGCAGTTCGGCCAGCCGGTGAAGATCGAATGCGTGCCCGTGCCCTCGGCTCCCGAGCCCGGCGCGCTGATCGTGAAGACCACCGCCTGCTCGATCTGCGGGACCGATGTGCATCTCTCGCGCGGCAACCTCTCGCTCGCCGTCGATCTGCCGGTCATCCTCGGCCATGAGATGGTCGGGCGGGTGGTCGCCATCGGCGAGGGCGCGGAGCGCGACAGCGTCGGTCAGACGCTGTCCATCGGCGACCGGATCCTGTGGACCCATACGGCCTGCGGCCACTGCTTCTTCTGCACCGTCGCGCGGCAGCCGACCCTGTGCGAGAACCGCCGCGCCTACATGTACGAGAACATCGAGAAGCCGCCCTATCTCCTCGGCGGCTTCTCCGAATACGGCTACGTCCTGCCGGAGTCCGGCCGTGTCCGGGTTCCCGACAATCTCGACGACGGCGTCGCGAGCCTGTGCAGTTGCGCCTTCCGCTCGGTGATGAACGCCTTCGACAATCTCGGCGGCATCGATCCCTCCGAGCATGTCGCCATACAGGGCGCCGGTCCGCTGGGCGTGCTGGCGGCGGGCGTCGCCCGCATCGTCGGCGCGCGCACGGTGAGCGTGATCGGGGCGCCGGAGGCCCGGCTGGCGCTGGCGCGCGACTTCGGCGCGACCCACACCTTCACCATCGAGGGCACCACGCACGAGGAGCGTGCCGCTGCGCTGCGCGCGCTCACCGACGGGCGCGGCCCGGACATCGTGATGGAGTTCACCGGCCATCCCAATGCCTTCGGCGAGGGCCTCGACCTCGTCCGCAAGGGAGGGCGCTACCTCACGGTTGGCCAGCTCGGCAGCGGCACCACCACCTTCAGCCCCTCGACCATCGTGAAGAAGAACATCCGTGTCATCGGCTCGTTCTCAGGCGACGTGAAGTCGTACTGGAAAGCGCTGCAATTCGCCTCCGCGCATATCGACCGCATTCCCTTCGGCAAGATGATCACCGGCCGCTACACGCTCGACGAGGTGAACACCGCCCTCGAACGCATGCACCGGCTGGAGGAAATCAAGCCGCTCATCGTGATGGATTGAGGAGGTACCGATGCCCGATACCGTCCCGCTCTCCCCCGACCGTCGCGGCCCGCTCGACGGCGTTCGCGTCGTCGATCTCTCCCGGCTCGTCGCCGGCAACATGACCACGCATGTGCTCGCCGACTACGGGGCGGACGTCATCAAGATCGAGCGACCCGGCAAGGGCGACGATCTGCGGAGCTGGCGCGTCGAGGGCGTCGAGATCTTCTGGAAGGTCTATGCGCGCAACAAGCGCAGCGTCGCGCTCGATATCCACGACCCGGAAGGCCGCGAGCTGCTGCTGCGCCTCGTCGACACCGCGCAGGTGCTGGTCGAGAACTTCGTGCCGGGCACGCTGGAGCGCTGGGGCCTGGGGCCGGAAGCGCTGCTCGAGCGCAATCCCGCTCTCATCATCCTGCGCATCTCCGGCTGGGGGCAGAGCGGCCCGTGGCGGCTGCGCCCCGGCTTCGGCACCCTCGTCGAGGCCATGTCCGGCTGGGCGTTCATGAACGGGCACGCCGACAAGCCGCCGACGCTTCCCCCGCTCGCCATGGCCGACATGGTCGCGGGCCTCTACGGCACCGCGGCGGTACTGGCCGCGCTGCGGGCGGTCGAGCAGGGCGGCGCGCGCGGGCAGGTACTCGATCTGTCGCTGTTCGAGCCCATTCATTCGCTCATCGGCGCCGAGGCGGCGCAGGTCCGCCTCACCGGGGCTCCGACGCCGCGCGCGGGCAACCAGTCCTCCCATACGGCGCCGCGCAACGTCTATGAATGTTCCGATGGCGCCTATGTGGCGATGTCTGGCTCCATGCAGTCGATGGCCGAGCGCATCTTCGACACGATCGGCCAGCCGGAGCTGAAGACCGACCCCCGCTTCGTCGACAACGCCGCGCGCGTCGCCAATCGCGATGCGCTCGACGCGATCATCGGCGCGTTCATCGCCGGCCGCAGCCAGGAGGAGAACCTTGCGCTCTTCGAGGCCGCCGGCGTGACGGTCGGGCCGGTGTGCTCGGTCGCCGACCTGCTGGAACATCCCTTCGTGGTCGGCCGGCAGGCCATCGTCGAGATACCCGACGACGATCTTGGCACCATGCCGATGCACAACATCATCCCCCGCTTCTCCGGCACGCCGGCCGGTTTCCGCCGGGTGGCCCCCGAGCTGGGCGAGCACACGGAAGAGGTCCGGAACGAGCTCGGCATGCCCTCCCGCAAGACGGAGGAGGTTTCGTGATGGCTGCGACGACGCCCGCCTGGCGCTCGATGCTCTTCGTCCCGGTTCTCAACGAGCGCTTTCTCAGCCGCGCCGCCGAGCGCGACGCGGACTGCATCCAGCTCGATCTGGAGGATGCCATCCCGCCGGGCCAGAAGGAGGAGGCCCGCCATGCCGTCGGGCCGGCAGCCGCCCGCCTCGCGGCACAGGGCCTCGACGTGGTGGTGCGGATCAACAGGCCGTGGCGGCAGGCCCTGGCCGACATCGAGGCCTCGGTGGGCCCGGATGTGTGCTGCCTGACCCTGCCCAAGGTGCCCGACGCCTCGCATGTGCGCACCATCGCGGAGATCGTCGACGAGCTCGAACGCGAGCGCGGCATGACCGTCGGGCATACGCGGCTGGTCGTCATGATCGAGACCGCCGAGGGGCTGCTCAACATGGCCGCGATCGCGGCCGCGCATCCGCGTGTCGCCGGGCTGATCGTCGGCGCGGAGGACCTCGCCGTCTCGCTCGGCGCGTCCCCGACCTATGACACGCTCTACATCCACAATGCCCAGGCGGTGGTGGCGGCGCGCAATGCCGGCATCCAGCCCATCGGCTTCGTCGGCAGCGTCGCCGACTATGCGGACGAGGAGAAGTTCCGGCGCACCATCCGGCAGGCCCGGGAGATGGGCTTCACGGGCGGATTCTGCATCCATCCCAAGCAGGTCCCGATCATGAACGAGGTGTTCGCCCCCTCGCCGGCGGAGATCGAATGGGCGAGGGGCGCGCTGGAGGTGTTCGAGGCGGCGCTGGCGGACGGGCTGGGAGCGGTGACCTTCCGCGGCGCCATGGTTGACCTGCCGGTTGCCGACCGCGCGCGGGCCCTGCTTGCCCGCGCCGCCAATTTGGACAGAATGCGGGCCTCCCGAACACGACAAGCCGTTCCAGCCTGACACGATATGGATCTGCGTGACCTGCGCGCCTTTGTGGCCATCGCCGAGACCGGCTCGCTCACATCGGCGGCGAAGGTTCTGCACAGCAGTCCACCATCGCTGAGCGCCCGTCTGAAGGACCTGGAGGACGAGCTGGGCACCGCCCTGTTCGAGCGCTGGGCGCGCGGGCTGACGCTGACCGAGCAGGGACGCGAGCTCCTCTCGCACGCCTATGCGATCCTCAAGCAGGCCGAGGATGCCAAGGCAAGCATGCTCAGCCGCGACAGGCCGCCGGTCGGCACGGTGCGCTTCGGCGTGCCGGGCTCGCTGGTCGGCCTGCTCACCGTGCAGCTCATCGAGACGTGCCTCGTCCGCTTCCCCCAGGTCCGCCTGCGCGTCGTCGAGAGCATGTCAGGCTACATCGCGAGCTGGCTCCGCGAGGGCACGCTCGACGCCGCGGTGGTGTTCGGCGGCGGCGCGGCGAACGATCGCAGCGCCTCCCTCCAGCCGGTGGTGGAGGAAGAGCTTTACGTCGCGACCTATGATCCGGCCGACGTCGCGCCCTATCTCACGGACAAGGGCGAGATACGGATGCGCGACGTCCAGCATCTCAAGCTGGTGATGCCGGGCCCCGAGCACGGGCTGCGGCTTCTGGTCGAGGCGACGGCGCGCCGCCACGCGATCCCGCTGAACATCGCGATGGAGATCGACGCCTCGCCGCAGATCTTCGAGCTGGTGCGACGCGGCCATGGCGCCACCATCTGCTCGCTGGCCGCCCGGCATCCAGGCTCGATCTCGAGCCTCGCCGGCACCACCCCGATCCACACCTTCCGCGTCGTCGACCCCGGCTTTCGCCGCACCGTCTATCTGGCGACGCCGCTCAACCGCCCCTCCTCCCGCGCGACCATTGCCGTCGCGAAGGTCGCGGTCGAGACACTGCATGCGCTCGCCGCCACGGACGAGTGGAAGGCGCGCCGGCTCCGCTGAGGGCGCGCCGCAAAGACGGATCGACGACAAAGTCCTCGAATCGATAGAGGCCCGTCGGGCGGGGTTCGGGAAAGGCGTTTGCTCCCCGCCGCAGGACGGCCCTGACCCGGGCTGCGAGCTCGCGGGGATTGAGGGCTTGCCGAGATAGTCGTCGGCACCGATTTCAAGCCTGATGATGCGATCGACATCCTCCTGCAGGGCAGTGAGCAATATGATTGGTATGTTCGTTCACGCGGCCCGCAGAGCCCCCGAACGGACGGATAGCGGCGCCCGACAGACGGCACGGTAGAACGCTCTCCCCACCGCTTCGGGATGGGAAAAGTCGTCAGGCTCGTGGATCACGTCCACGAGCGGGGAGGCAGGTGTTGGGGCGCGGTTCTTATCCGCCCGCTTCAGCGAAGCGAGATCCAGATCGTCTTGGTCTGCAGATACTGGTCGACCGCCTCGGTGCCGTTGTCGCGGGTCAGCGAGCCGGAGCGCTTGTAGCCGCCGAACGGCGTCGTGACATTGCCCTCGGTGAAGCCGTTCACCGCCACCGTGCCGCAGGGCAGTCGCTTGGCGAGGTGGAAGGCCTTGTCGATGTCGCGGGTGAAGATGGTCGCGTGCAAGCCGTAATCGGTGTCGCACGCGATCCTCAGGGCCTCGTCAACGCCGTCGACCGGGATGACGCCGAGCACCGGGCCGAAGATCTCCTCCCGCGCCACCCGCATCGAGGGATCGACGGCGTCGAACACGGTGGGATCGACGAAGGAGCCGGGCAGGCCTGCGCTGGCGCCACCGCCGGCCAGCACCTTAGCGCCTTCGGACTTGCCGATCTCGATATAGGAGAGCACGCGCTCCTTGTGCTCGGCGCTGACCATGGAGCCGAGATCGGTCGCCGGGTCGAGCGGGTTGCCGACCTGGAGCGCGCGGGTCTTCTCCAGCACGCGGTCGAGGAAGGAGTCCTTCACCTTGCGGTCGACGATCTGGCGCATGTTGGCCGAGCAATTCTGCCCGCCGTTCCAGAAGGCGGCGCTGATGGCGGATGAAATCAGCGTGTCGTCGATGTCGGCATCGTCGAGCACGATCATCGGGCTCTTGCCGCCCATCTCCAGCCCGACCGGCTTGAGATTGCTCTCGCTGGCATACTTCAAGAAATAGGCGCCCACTTCGGTCGAGCCGGTGAAGGACACAGCGTCGATGCCGTTGTGCCGGCCGATCGCCTGGCCGGCCGTCTCGCCGAAGCCGGGCACCACGTTCAGCACGCCCGGCGGCAGGCCGGCCTCGATCGCGAGCTCGGCGAGGCGCAGCGCCGAGAGCGGGGTCTGCTCGGCCGGCTTGAGCACCGCCGAGCAGCCGGCGGCAAGCGCGGGGGCAAGCTTCCATGCCGCCATCAGCAGCGGGAAGTTCCACGGCAGCACCAGCCCGACGACCCCGATCGGTTCCTTGACGATCATGGCGACCGTCTTCTCGGCGGTCGGCGCCACCTTGCCGAAGCTCTTGTCGGCCAGCTCGCCATACCATTGGAAGAAGGTCGGCACCTCATGGCCGATCTCGTTGAGGCAGTCCTTGATGGTCTTGCCGGAATCGAGGCTCTCCAGCACCGCCAGCTCCTCGGCATTGGCACGGACGAGATCGGCAAGGCGCAGCAGCACCGCCTTGCGCTCCTCCGGCGCCGCACGGGACCAGCCGCCATCCTCGAAGGAACGCCGCGCCGCCCTCACCGCGCGATCGACATCCCCACCGTCGCACGAGGCGACGAGGCCGAGCATGGTGCCGGTGGCGGGATCGATGTTCTCGAAGACATTGCCCGATGCAGCCGCCTGCCATTCGCCGTCGATGAAGGCTTTCGACGGGATCGCCAAGCGGGAGGCAATGTCGCGATACTGCTCGGCGGATTTATAGGCGCTCATGGGCGGCGGTCTCCTTCGATCAGGCGGGAATGGCGAGGGGCGTTGGAGCGGGTAGCTCGAACCGGGCGGCGAGCCTGCCGAGGTCGTCGGCGATACCGGCATGCAGCGCGATGCCCTCCGTGAGCGCGCGGCGCTTGCGGCCGAGCGCGGCCTCGCCCGGCAGGCGCACCCGCGGCGCGCCCTCCGGCACACGGGCGGCGCGGCAGGCCTCGGCCAGCCATCCGGTCTGGCGGACGAAGCCGTCGAGCCCGCCGAACGCGGCGGGCGACAGCGCCAGCACCAGCACGCCGGCGCCCCAGTCGCGGGGCGCATCCGCCCGTCCATAGCCGCCGAGGCCCTGGGTCAGCGCCTCCACCATCAGCGAGAGGCCGTAGCCCTTGTGGCCGTGGTCGAGCCCGCCGATCGGGAGGATCGAGCCGCCCTCCTTGAATGCAGCCGGGTCGTCGGTCGCCCTGCCGTCGCAGTCCTTGACCCAAGCGCCCCCGAGCCGGCCGCCGGCGGCGCGGGTGCGGGCGCACATCGCCGCGGTGGTGATCGAGGTGGAGACGTCGATCAGGATCGGATCGGGCGCTGCCGGGATGCCGGCGGCGATCGGGTTCGGCGTCATCACCGCAGTCAGGCCGCCGAACGGCGCGACATGGGAATCGCTCGGGTCGGATGAGAAGACGAGGATGAAGGTGCCGGCCCGCGCCGGGGCCTCGAGAAAGGCGGCGAGGCAGGCGATGTGGTGACTGCGCCGGATCGCCACCGCACCGACGCCGTAGCTTTCCGCGCGCCGCGACGCCTCCTCCACCGCGAGCGCGGTGGTCCACACCCCCGGCAGGCGCCGCGCGTCCCAGGTCGCCACTGCAGCATGGTCGCTCATTACGGCCGGCTGCCCCTCGCGCTCCATGGTGCCGTTGTCGAGCTCCTCGACATAGTCGGCGAGCAGGGCGAGACCGTGGGTGCTATGGCCGAGCAGATCGGCCTCGGTGAGCCCGCGGGCGACCGCCTGCGCCGGCTCGGCCGGCAGGCCGGCGCGCTCCAGCACGCGGGCGGCGAGCGCGATCAGGTCGCCATAGGCGTAACGCGGCTCCATCGGGATCCTCGAAAGCATCGCGCTCAATGGCGGCGCTGCGTGATGTGCCAGGGAATGAGCAGCTTCTCGGCCAGCGTGATGCAGCCGAACAACGCGAGGCCGAGCAGCGTCAGGAAGAAGATGCCGGCGAAGGCGAGGTCGGGCCGCATATTGCCGGTGGCGATGTTGATGTAGAAGCCGAGGCCCTGGTCGGAGCCCATGAACTCGGCGATGGTGGCGCCGACCGTGGCGTTGAGCGCGGCGTATTTGAAGCCGACGAAGCATTGCGGCAGTGCTGCCGGCAGCCTCACCTTCCAGAAGGTGCGCAGCCGCCCGGCGCCGGTGGAGCGGCAGAAGCGGGTGAGCTCGTCGGAGAGCGAGCCGAAGGCGTGGATCGAATTCAGCGCCACCGGGAAGAAGCACACCAGCACGACGATGATCACCTTCGGCAGCAGGCCGAAGCCGAGCCAGGCGATGAAGAGCGGCGCAAAGGCGATCTTCGGCACCATCTCGAGGCTGACGAAGAACGGATAGACGGTGCGTCGCAGCGGCTCCCAGAAGGCGATGGCGACGCCGACCGGCACGCCGACGGCGATCGCCAGCAGATAGCCGAGCACGCTCTCCATACCGGTGACGAGCGTGTAGTCGATCAGGCGGGGGATGTCGGCCCAGCCCCGGCGCACGATCTCCGAGGGCGTCGGCAATATGTAGCCCGGCACCTTGAACAGAATGACGGCATATTCCCACGCCAGGAAGAAGCCGATGAAGAAGGCGAGGAACGGCCAGGAGCGCCACACCGCGAGCGCGGCGGCGGTGACGGCGCGGATGATCGGGCCGGGTTCCGGCGGCATGCTAGAGGACACCATAGTCATGGAAGATCCCCTGGATTTCGCGGACATAGTGGGTGAAGGCCGGGCTCGCCTTGACTTCGAGGTCGCGCGGCCAGGGCAGGTCGATATCGATGGTGCGCCCGATGCGGCCGGGGCGCGGCGTCACCACGCACACCGTCGATGAGAGCTGCACCGCCTCCTCGATCGAATGGGTGACGAACACCACGGTGGGGCGCTGCTTCATCCACAGCGTCTGCAGGTCGGTGCGGATGCTCTCGCGGGTCATGGCGTCGAGCTTGCCGAGCGGCTCGTCGAACAGCAGCGTATCCGGCTCGTGCACCAACGCCTGGCAGAAGGCGGCGCGCTGCTGCATGCCGCCGGAAAGCTCGTAAGGGTGCCGCCCGCCGAAGCCTTCCAGCCTCACCGAACGCAGCAGGTCGCGGATTCGCGCGGCATAGGCTCTCGGATCGAGCCCGCGCAGCTCCAACTGGAGCGCGACATTGCCCTCCACGGTGCGCCACGGCACCAGCGTATTGTCCTGGAACATGATGCCAATATCGGTACGCGGCGCGGCGACCTTCTCCTCGTCGAAGAAGACCTCGCCCTCGCTGGCCTCCAGCAGGCCGGCGATCATCAGCATGAGGGTGGACTTGCCGCAGCCCGAGGGGCCGAGCAACGAGACGAAGCTGCCGGAATGGATGGTCAGGTCCACCGGCCCGAAGGCGTGCACCGCCCCGGTGCCCACGCCGAACGTCTTCGCCAGCGACCTGATTTCGATCGTCGCGCCCATGAGGTGCCTTCAATCCTTCAACGCGGAACGGTCCGGCCGGCGGGTGAAATGGCCCGCCGGCCGAGGCTAGGCTCGCTTCACTTCGGCAGGAAGTCGTTGGTGTAGAAGAAGGTCGGCGGCTCCTTGGTCTCGAGGCCGTTGTACTTCTTCATCAGCTCGACCATGTCGACCCAGTCCTGCGGCTGGTTGAGCCCCAGCACCTTGCCGGTATTGGCCTTGGAGTAGAGCACGTCGAGCGTGACCTTCTGCACCTCGGCGGCCTGCTTCTTGCCGGCCTCCTCGTTGGCGGTGCCGCCGACGATATCGCCCATGGCGTTGATCGCCGCCTGCGGATCGGCTTCCGCCGCCTTGTAGGACTTGATGGTGGCGGCGACGAAGCGCTTCACCAGGTCCGGATTCTTGGCGAGCGTGTCCCTCGATGTGACGATGCAATAGCCGACCTGGTTCACGCCATAGTCGGAATAGGGGAAGGTGACGGGCGCGGCGCCGCCGGCCGCCTTTATCTCCGCCGGCTTGTCGTCGAGACCGCCGAGAATGCCGACGGCACCACCGGCGCCCTGCAGATAGCTCGATACCAGCGCGCCGTCCGGCACGTTGATGATGCCGACATCGCTCTCGGCAAGGCCCGCATTCTTCAGCACCAGCGGGAAGAAGGTGTTGACGCCGGCATTCGCCGTGGTGAGCAGCTTCTTGCCCTTGAGGTCGGCGATCTTGGCGATGCCGGCGTCGGGCCGCACGATGATGGCCTCGGTGCCCATGGCGTCGATCACCGCGACCGAGACCAGCGGCGCGCCCTTGGCCGCCAGATTCACCAGGCCGGCGCAGGAGCCGTAGGAGAAGGTGCTGTCGCCGTTCGCCACCAGGCGATGCGCGGAGCCGGAACCGTTGCCGGAGCGGATGTCGAGATTGATGCCGGCATCCTTGAAGTAGCCCCGGTCCTTGCCCAGCGCGAAGGCGGCATGCGAGCCGTACCACATCCAGTTGAGACGCAGGCGCACATCGTCGAGCGCCCTGGCCTCGCCGGCGCCGAGGAGGCCGGCGGCGAGCAGCGCGACCGCCGCCGCCCGCTTCGCGAACATGCGTGAGAATGTCATGACGATCCCCTTTGGTTTTTGCTTGATGCGTTGGTCCGGTTCCGCTCAGACCGGCAGGCAGCCGGGGCCGAGTGGGTCATAGGTCTTGTAGGCGAGCACGAATTCCTGATGGCCCAGCGCTTCCGACTTGGTCGGCTCGCCGGAAGCCACGGCGACGATGGCGTCGAGGAGGTGGCGCCCGACCTCCTCCACCGTCTCGACACCGTCGGCGATGGTGCCGGCATTGACGTCCATGTCGCCTTCCATGCGGCGATAGGTGCGCGAATTGGAAACGCCCTTGATCACCGGCGCCACCGCCTGCCCGACCACCGAGCCGGCGCCGGTGGTGAACAGGATCAGATGGCAGCCGCTCGCCACCATCTCGGTGATGGTCTGGCTGTCGTTGATGTTGGGAATGCCGAAGCGCACCGGTCCGTCATTGACGGTGTCCATCAGATAGAGGCCGCCCGCCGGTGGGCGCACGCCGGGCTTGAGCAAGCCGCTGATCGGGCGCGAGCCGCTCTTGGCATAGGCGCCGAGCGACTTCTCCTCCAGCGTCGACAGGCCGTATTTGATGTTGCCGCCGCCGAAGCTGCCATGGCCGAGCGCGGCGTAATATTCGTCGGCCTTGCGCACCGCCCCGCGCAGCACCTCGGCGAGCTCGGGCGTCACGGCGCGCGCCGCCATGTGCTCCTCGCAGCCGATCAGCTCGCAGGTCTCCTCGAACATCACGGCGGCGCCGGCATCGACCAGGAGGTCGCAGGCATGGCCGACCGCCGGATTGATGGTGACGCCGGACAGCCCATCCGAGCCGCCGCATTTGGTGCCGATGACGAGATCGGAAAGTCCCACCGGCACGGTGGGCGCGCCCTTGAGCAGGGCGAGCTGCCGCTCGACCCACTCCCGTCCGCGTGTCACCGTGCCGGCGGTGCCCCCGCAGGCCTGGATGGTGAGGAGCTCCACAGGCCGCCCGCTCGCCGCGATGGCGGCTTTTAGCTTCGCGCGCTGGAATTCCTCGCAGCCGAGCGACACCAGCAGCACCCCGCCGACATTCGGATGGGTGGCGATGTCGGTCATGACGCGGTCGGCATAATCGCTCGGATAGCAGCCGGGGAAGCCGACCAGTTGCACGCCGCCCTGCTGGTACGGCGCCGCGATCACGCGCGCGACATGGTGCGCGCATTCCACCAGATAGGCGACGAGCAGATAGTTGCGGATGCCCTTGCGCCCGTCCTGGCGCGCATAGCCGCGCATCCGGTTCGCGACCGCCGGGGCCGTGGGCTCTCGCGTCGCTGCGGCGAGGCTACTCATAATGGTCCTCGTCATTGTTGAGATAGCGGCTCGCGACATTGTGGACATGCACCAGATGGCCCCTGGCGATCGCCTCACGGGTGATGGCGACCGGCATGCCGAGCCGCACCACGTCCTGCTGGGCGGCGATGTCGTTGAGCGCGATCTTATGGCCTTGCGGGATCGCCTCCTCGGCGCGCAGCGACAGGCCGGACAGCGTCGCCGCGACGTCCCCCGCGGGGATGTCGCGAAGCGCGATGCCGACATTGTCGCCCGCCGCCAGCACGATGAGGTTCGCCGCGCCCGCCATCACGCCTCCTCGAACTGAACGAGGTTGGGCGTGCCGATGCGGCGCATCATCTCGAGCGTCGCCGCCCGGTAGCGTTCGCGCACGTCCCGCGTCGGCGGCCGGCAGCGGCTCGACGGCAGGCCCACCAGCTCCATGCACAGCTTGTCGAGATAGCCGTCGCCGCTGGTGAAATCGCGCTCGATCTCGACCCAGAGCTTGTAGAAGGGCATCGCCTCATCGACCAGCATGCGCGCCACTTCGGGGTAGTTGGCGGCGCCGATCTCGCGTACCAGCTTCAGACCCCATTCGGGCCAGAAATTGCACAGGTGCACCTCGAACGCCTTGGCGCCGAGCGCCGGCATGGCGCTGAAGGCGAAGAACAGGTTGTTGTCGATGATGGTGAAGCGCTTGGAGAAGCGCGCCGCGACGCTCTCGAACTCCATGGCGTCGCTGCGCGGCGTCGCCCATTTCAGCCCGACCACGTTGGGGATCTCGGCGAGGCGCTCGACCATCTGGAACGAGATGTTCGTGGTGGTCCAGAAGGTGTTGTAGACGATCAGCCCGACATCCGGCGCCGCGCTCGCCGCAGCACGCACGAACTCCTCGAAGTCGCCCTCGGTATGGGTGAAGTAGAAGGGGCAGGAGACCTGGATGAAATCGGCGCCGAGGCGGCTGGCGGCTTTCGCCAATTGCACCAGCTCCAGCGTCGAGGTGGTCTGCGCGCCCATCGCCACCGGCACCCGGCCGTCGACCTCGTCGACCACGATCTCGGCGACGCGCACCCGCTCCTCGAAGCTCATGGTCGAGAAGTCGCCGGCGGCGCCACCCGCGAGGAAGGTCGCGGTCTCGGCGGTCAGCCCGCCTTCGACGAGGAAGCGCACATAGCTGCGCAGCGCCGCCTCGTTGACGGGGAAGCCGGGCTCGTCCCGGAACGGCGTCGGCACCGTCACGTAGCAGCCTTCGAGTTTCTTCTTGAGCGCTTCCGTCCGCACGTCGCCAAACCTCGTTCCTGCCGGCAAAAGCGGGCTGTGGCCGGCGCGAGCGGGAGCGCTCACGGACGGCGGCGTCGCGTGCCGGATGCCAGTGATGTCAACAGATCAGGGGTGCCGGCCGCCTTCGTCCACAGGCTGCGGCCCGGTGCCCCGAACATCTTTCGTGAACTGATACTTCCCGGCATTTGGCCGGACCAATTGACGAAAATGGACTTGTTATTAACATTATAGGACAGCCCGGCAGGGAGGCACGATCATGGAGGCGCATGTCGATCAGGCTCCGGCGGGGCATGCCCCGACCTTCAATCTCATTCTCCAGCCGGAATTCCCGCTGAACGCGCTGGTGCTCGCCAGCGAGGCGCTGCGCATCGCCAACCAGAACAGCGGGCGGGAGCTCTTCCGCTGGCGCTTCGTCTCCGAGGACGGAGCGCCTGTGCGCGCCAGCAACGGCCTGTGGATGTCGGCGGACGACAGCCTGCAAACCATGGCGCAGGCGGATTTCTACCTAGTGTTCGAGGGCAATCTGCCGATGCAGCGCAATTCGCCCAAGCTGCTGAATCAACTGCGCACAGCGGCGCGCTTCGGCGCCTCCATCGGCGCGGTGGACACCGGCGCCTTCGCGCTGGCGCAGGCCGGGCTGATCAGTGGGCGTCAGGTGGTGCTGCACTGGGAGGCGGTGCCGACCTTCCGCGAGCGCTTCCCGGAGCTCGCCGTGAACGGACAGCTCTACCTCATCGACGGACAGCGCATCAGTTGCGCCGGCGGCATCGCCACGCTCGACATGATGCTCGATCTGATCGGCCGGCTGGAAGGTTCGACGCTGGCGAGCGAAGTGGCCAATGCGCTCGTCTATGTGCCGCGCATGGCGAGCGCCGCCCAGCGCCCCGACGCGCCGGCGACCCCGGTGGCCGGGCCGGCGCTGTCGGACCGCATCGTCCGCCTGATGGAGCAGAATCTCGATTTCCCGCTGGCGCTCGAGGACATCGCCGAGCGCCTCGCCGTCTCTGGAAAGACCGTGCTGCGCGAATGCCGCCGCCGCTTCGACGAGTCCCCCGCGCGGCTCTATCTGCGCATCCGGCTCCAGGCCGCGCGCAACATGCTGTTCTATGAGGAGTTCGGCATCAAGGACATCGCCACCGCCTGCGGCTTCTCCTACCCCGGCGTGCTGTCGCGCACCTTCCGCGCCCAGTTCGGCATGACCCCGCGCGACTTCCGGGCCTCGCTGCGCCGCCAGCAGAACCAGGCCTATCGCCCGGAAGTGCGCCGGCTATCGAGCGTGGCATCGCTTCTGGAGAAGCGGTGAGACCAGCCAAGGTTCGACGGCCTGGTCCGACCAGGCCCGGCGCACCCTTGGCCGTGCCGCGTCCAACCCCGCATCCTCCTGCCCGTCCGGTGCATCCGAACCCGATACCGCAGAGTCTCGCCATTGGAAAACGAGCTCGACGCCCGCCGACAACCGAGCCTCGGGGGCGGCGAGGTCGCGGTGCGCGGCTCGAATTCTGGCGCGAGATCAGAGATCGAGATCGGGCACCTACCGAACGGACTCGCCATGCCCGATGGGCGCAGGAGCCGGCGAGCCACAGCTTCACTGAAGCACAGGCGCCGCAGTGAAGCTGTCTGCTGTCCGCCCGGCGCGAAGCACCCCGCTATACGGAACGGGAATGCGCCCGGCCGGCTGGCCCTACGCCAATGTCGGCGAGGTTTTCCACTCACGCAGCTTGTAGACGGTGCCGGGACGCGGGCGAGGCGTATCGCCGCCCTCGCGCATGCGCCGCTTGAAGGAGTGGATGGGCGTGGCGAGGTCGTCGATGCGGAACTCCACCACCGAGGGGCCGTCACAGGCGAAGGCGGCATCCAGCGCCGGACCGATCTCGTCGGGCTTCTCGACATAGAACCCTTTCAGCCCGAGCCCGGCCGCCGCCGCCGCGAAGCTCGGATGGCAGCTCTGGCTCTCCAGCAGCGCGGATTGCACGTTCTTGAAGAAGATCTCCTGCCAGAGCTGGATCCAGCCCAGCCGGCCGTTGTTGAGCACGATGTTGACCACGCGCTGGTTCTGCTGGACCTGCGTCGCCAGCTCGCCGATCGTGTAGGAGAACGCGCCGTCGCCGGCCACCGTCACGATGCGGGCCTCGGGGCGCGTCGCCGCCGCGCCGATGGCCGCCGGGGTGGAATAGCCGAGGCCGCCCTGCCCGCGCGCATAGAGGAACTGACGGCCGGCCTTGCGCGCCGGCAGGAAGTTGGCGATCCAGCCGGCCGAGAAGCTCGCGTCGGAGATCACGATGTCGTCCTCCGACAGCCGCTCGGCGAGCGCCGCCATGACCCGCGGCGGGTTGAGCGGCAATTGCTCGCTGGCGATCTCCTCGCGCTTCTGCGCCTCGCCGGCCTCCTTGATCTCGGCGATCCGCGCCATCCATTCGGGGTGGCTCTGCGGTTCGAGGGCGCGGTCGATCAGGCGCAGGGCCTCGCGCACGTCGCCGAACAGCGAGACGGTCGGCCGGAAGGTGCGGCCATGCTCGTTCGGGTCGGCATCGATGGTGATGGTCGCCTGCTCGGGCAACGGCAGCGTCCAGTTCATCGCCGTGTTCTGGCTGGCCTTCGAACCGCACCAGATCACGAGGTCGGCCTCCTTGATCAGCTCGATCGCCGCCCAGGAGCCGAGCGGATTGAGCGCGCCGGCCGCATAGGGCAGCGTCTCCGGCACCGAGCCGCGGCCGGTGAGGCTGGTCACCACCAGCCCCTGCAGCTTCTCGGCGACCCGCCCGACTTCCGCGGTGGCGTCGGCCCCGTGGACGCCGCCGCCGCAGACCAGCGCCGGACGCTTGGAGCGTGCGATCAGCGCGAGGGCGTCCGCCACCGCCTCGCCGGTCGGCGCCGCGCGTATGAACGGCGCCTGGATCGCCCGGTCGTCGACCGCGATCTTGATGAGGTTCTCGTCCCATTCCGCATCGAAGATGTCGTGCGGGATGATCAGCGCCACCGGCCCCGGCCGCGGCGAGGTCGCCACCCGGAAGGCGGTGCGGATCATCTCCGGCAGCGCCGTCACCGACGGCACCAACCAGGAATCCTTGGTGATGGTCTTGAAGAAGGAGAGCTGGTCGAAGCCCTGGCTGGCGATGCCCTTTTCCTTCAGCGTCAGCCAGTCGAGCGGCAGCTCGCCGACGATGCCGATCATCGGCACCGAGGCGTTGAGCGCCTCGATGAAGCCGGCCGGAAGGAGATTGGCGCCGGGACCGACGGTCACGTCGCACACGCCCGGCTTGCCGGTGAGCCGCGCATAGGCGTCGGCGGCGTAGGCGGCGTTGCGCTCGTCGCGCATCAGCACGTGGCGGATGCGGTTGGTCCGGCGCGAAATGCCGTCATGCAGCGCGGTGGTCTGTCCGCCCGGCATGCCGAAGACCAGCTCGACGCCGTATTGCGCCAGCATCTCGGCGACCAGATCTCCAATGTGGGCCATGTGTCCTGTACTCCAGATATGTACGTTGCCGTCGGATCGGACGGGATGTGACGGGGTGTGGCGATGGCGGCCGGCGCGCGCCGGAAGGGATCAGGCGGGCACGGCCCGCTCACGCACCTTGGCGTGCATGAGCGGGGCGAGCGCGACATGGGTCGCGCGGTAGTCCTCAAAGATGGACGCGTAGTGCGCCCCGGCCTCGCGGTCGGGCTCGATCACGAAATCCTCGCGGACCATCGCCGCGGCGCCTTCCGGCAGGTCGCGGAACGCGCCCGCGCCCACCGCGGCCACGATGGCCGAGCCGAAGGCGGAGGCCTCGCTGACCTGCGGGACGCTGATCGGCACACCGCTGACATCGGCGTGCATCTGCAGGAGGAAACGGCTGCGCACCGTGCCGCCGCAGGCGGTAAGGGAGCTCACCGCGATGCCGTTGGCGGAGAGCGTGCGCAGGATGTTCTCCGTGCCGTAGGCGACGGATTCGATCAGCGCCCGCAGGATGTGGTCGGGCGAGTGCTTGAGCGTGAGCCCCCAGATCGCGCCGCGCAGGTCGTAATCGGTATAGGGATTCCGGTTGCCCTGCCAGAAATCCAGCGCTACCAGCCCTTCGGCGCCGATCGGTATGTCGGCCGCCCGCGCCATCATGGCCGCATAGGGGTCGCCGTCATGGCACAGCGCCTTGCCGAAATGATCGTGCCACCATTTTATGATGGAGCCCGAGGAGACCTGACCGCCCTCCAGCACGTAGAGGCCGGGCACCACGCAGTCGGGATGCGCGCCGAACAGGCCCGGCACCTCGCCGGGCTGGTCGGTCATGCTCAGCACGAGGTGCGACGAGCCGGTGATGAAGGCGGAGCGGCCGGCCCGGCAGACATCGAGCCCGACCATCGCGACATAGGCGTCGGTGCCGCCGCAGACCACCAGCGTGCCGCGCCCGAGCCCCATGATCCCGGCCACGTCGGGCGCCACCGGCCCGATCGGCGCGCCGAGCGCCAGCACATCGGCGGGAAAGCGCTCGGTGATGCCGGAAAGACCGATTCGCGCGAAGAAGCCTGCCGGCCAGCCGCCGGCAAGGCCGCCATGGAACCACCGGTTGCTCGCCTGGTTGAGGCCGAGTGTCAGCCGCCCGGAGAGGCGGTAGGCGATGTAGTCCGCCATCTCGACGAACCAGCGGGCGCGCTCAAACACATCCGGCCGGTTCTCCTTGATCCAGAGGATGCGCGGAATCATCCACTCGGCGCTCACCCCGGCACGGCAGCGGGCCAGCGCGGGATCGCCGCACTCGGACATGCGGCGGGCCTGGGCCGAGGCGCGCGTGTCCATCCACAGAATGGCCGGCCCGATGGGCGCGCCCGCCTCGTCGAGCGCCACCAGGGTGCTCGACGTGCCGTCGGCCGAGATGGCGAGGATGTCGTCGGGCGCCGCGCCGGCGCGCGCCACCGCTTCGCGCACCGCGGCGCAGGCGGCCTCCCACCAGTCGGCGGGGTTCTGCTCGGCCCAGCCGGGCTTCGGATGGGTGGTGGGATAGTTGCGGGTGGCCGTGCCGCGCACATGGCCGGTGAGATCGGACACGATGGCGCGCGCGCCGCCGGTGCCGCAGTCCAGCCCGACCACGAGGGGCCCGGTCGCTCCGGGATGCATGTTCATGGCCGTCCCCCCTTGGCGAAGCCGTCCAGCGCCCGCCCCATGCGCACCGCCATGGCGACGCCGGCGAGCAGCAGCACGCCCTTGATGATCTCGCGCTGGTAGTCCGGCCATCCGAGCAGGGCACCGCCGCTCACCAGCACCGCCAGCAGCAGCACGGCGGTCGCGGTGCCGATCACGTTGGGCCGGCCGATGCGGATCATCATGCCGCCCAGGAAGACGGCGGTGAGGCCGTCGATGAAGTAGGAACTGCCGATCATCGGCTGGCCGGAGGACAGGCTCGCCGCCAGCAGCACCCCGGCGACCGAGGCGCAGACGCCGCTGATCAGATAGACCAGCACCATGAGGCGGTGGACGGACACGCCGACATCGACCAGCGCCTCCTCGTTCTGCTCGGCGGCGTAGATGTAATGGCCGAAGGTCAGCCGCTCCTGCATCCACCACGCCGCCGCGTAGAGCGCGGCGACGAAGAGCGCGATGAGCGGCACCGGACCGATATGGGCGGCGAGGAAGTCGCCGAGGCCGCCGGCGTCGTCGATACGGATCGAGGTGCCAGCGCCGATGGCGGCCGCGGCAGAGGCGCACACGCCCCCGGTCGCGATGGTGGTGATCAGCGGCGAGAGCCGCATCCGGCCGACCAGCAGGCCGTTGACCAGCCCGACCACCCCGCCGACGGCAATGCCGCACAGCGCCGCGAGCGTCCAGCCGCTGCCCTGCGCGAGCAGCCCGGCGGTCGTCATGTTGGCCAGGGCGGCGATCTGCATGAAGCTGACGTCGATTTTGCCGGCGGCGATCACCCAGGTCAGCCCGAGCACCATGATCGCCATGATGCTGGCGCTGCGCAGGATGGTGACGATGTTGCCGGCATCCAGCATCTGCGGCCGTCCCGCCGCGAAGGCGAGAAGGGCGGCGACCAGCGCCAGCGCCAGCCACCAGCGGCCAATGTTCCTGAAGCCGGCAAAGGAGATCTGCGGGCGCATGGTCGAAGACATCTCGGTCACGGGTGGATCTCCCGGGTCTTTCGGCCGATGCCGAGGAGGGCCATCAGCAATGCCGCTTCCCGCCGCAGCCGCTCGTCGAACAGGACGACCCCGGCCAGCAGGATCAGGCTCACGACGCCGTCGCTGTAGTAATAGGGCACGCCGAGCAACGAGAAGCCGTCGAGCAAGATGGTGATCAGCGCGGTGCCGGCCAGCGTGGCGGGGATGGAGGCGCCCCCGAGCAGCGCCGCGCCGAGGAACACGGCGGCATAAGCCGGCATCAGGAAATTGGCGCCTTCGTTTGTATCGGCCGTTCCCGATTCCGCGAGGATGAGCACGACGGCCAGCACCGCGGTCGCCGCGCAGACGGCGAAGGCGCCCATGGTGTAGAGCCGCACCGGAATGCCCGAGAGATAGGCCGAGACCGGGTTCTCGCCGGCGGCGCGGAAGGCGGTGCCGAACCGCGAATGGTGCAGCACGATGTAGGCGACGCCATAGATGGCGATGAGAAAGTAGAACGAGGCGTTCAGGCCGAAGAAGCGGATATCGTTGAGGTCGATCAGGCCCGAGGTCATGAAGTTCTGGAAGATCGTCCGCCCGCCCGTGTAGAGGAAGGCCATGCCGCCGACGATCGAGCCCGTCGCGATGGTGGTGACGATGTCCGGCAGCCGGCCATAGGCGACGGCAAAGCCGTTCACGAGGCCGATCGCCGTCCCGACGGCGAGGCCGGCGGCGAGCGCGACACCGAGCGAATATCCCCCGGCGATCAGGAAGCCGATGGTCATTGCCGCGAAGGAGGCGATGCCGGGGAACGACAGGTCGTATTTGCGCACCACCACCACGAAGGTGAGGCCGAGCGCGGCGAGCCCGTTGGCCGCCATGTGGCGGGTTACGGCGGTGAGGTTGCGCATGGAGAGGTAGCGCGGCTCGATCAGCGCGAAGATGGCGACCACCGCCGCCACGAGAGCGAGGAAGGCCAGCATGCGGTAGAAGCCGGAGGACAGGCGTGAGGTCTGCGTCATCAGTGCAGGCTCCCCATGATTCCGGCAGCGAGCAGCCGGCCGCGGGTGATGTCACCTGAGGGCTGGCCGATCTGCCGGCCCTTGTAGAGCGCGAAGCTGCGGTCGGAGAGGCCGTGCACCTCGTCGCAGTCGCTGGACATGACGATCACCGCGGCGGTCTCGGCGAGATCGCGCATCAAGCCGTAGAGGCGTGAGCGCGCGCCGATGTCGACGCCCACCGTCGGCTCGACGAAGATGTAGAGGCCCGCCCCTGCGAACAGCCCCTTGGCGACCACGATCTTCTGCTGGTTGCCGCCGCTGAAGTCGCTCACCGCGCGGTCGAGCAGCGGCGGCTGCAGCGTCACCTTCCGCGCCAGCTCGGCGCTCGCGCGGCGGTTGCGTCCGCCGCGCAGCAGGCCGCCGAGGCCGGAGGCCTTGTCCAGATTGGCGAGCGTCATGTTGAAGACCGAGGCCTGACTCAGCGTCAGCCCCTCGGTACGCCGGTCGCCCGGCACCAGGAAGATGCCGTTCGCCAGCGCCTCGCGCGGCGTGCGCGGGGCGATATCCCGCCCGCCCAGCCGCATCTTCCCTTCCGCCGGCCCCATGGCGCCGAACAGCACCTTGGACAGTTCGTCGAGGCCGGAGCCGACCAGCCCGAACACGCCGACGATCTCGCCGCGCCGCACGTCGAAGCGGATGTTGTCGAGCACGCCCGGTAGCCGCAGTCCGTCGACGGAGAACACAACGTCGCCCGCCCCGGCGTCGTTGCGCCGGGGTGGATAGACGTGGTCAAGCGTCTCGCCGAGCATTAGCTCGGCCAGGGTGACGCCCTCGGCACGTGCCGCCTCGACGCTCATGGTGGTGATGCGGCGGCCGCCGCGGAACACGGTGAGGCGGTCGACGATCTCCATCACCTCCTCGAGGCGATGGGTGATGTAGATGATCGAGATGCCGGAGGCGCGCAGATGCGCCATCAGCCGGAACAGCACGCCCTTCTCGACCTCGGTCAGCGTCGAGGTCGGCTCGTCGAGGATGAGGACGCGGATGTTCTCGCGCGACAACGCCTGCAGGATGGCGACGATCTCGCGCTCCACCACCGACAGGCTGGAGACGCGGCGGGAGAGGTCGATCTCCACCGGGAAGCGGGCGAGCAGCGCGTCGGCCCGCCGGCGCATGGAGGCGCGGTCGATGCGGCTCCAGAAGCCCCGCCGCGCGCCTTCCATGCCGAGGAAGATGTTCTCGTAGCCGGTGAGGTCGCCCACCAGTTCCGGGTGCTGCTGGACGGCGGCCACGCCATGGGCGATGGCATCGCGGGGCGAGCGGAACTCTACGCTGCGGCCGTCGATCTCGATCGTGCCCTCGTCCTTGGTGTAGACGCCGGACAGGATCTTGATGAAGGTCGACTTGCCGGCGCCGTTGACGCCGAGCAGCGCGTGGATTTCCCCGCGCTCCAGGGTGAAGTCCACATCGCCGAGCGCCAGCACGGGCCCGAAGCGCTTGGCGAGCCGCGATATGGTCAGGACGGGCTGGGCCATGACAGGCTTCCTCACGGATGTCGGCAGCGGCGCCGACGGGAGCCGGAGGCGGCATGCCGCCCCCGGCCGGCGGGTGGCTCAGACGGCGCGCGCCCAGCCCATCTGCTCGGCGCGGCCCGGCACGTCGTAATCGTCCGGCAGCCCTTCCTTGAGCATGTCCTGGGTGACGGCATAGGCGGGGGTGATGACCGTGCGCGGCGTCTTGCGGCCGGCGAGGTGCTCATGGGCGTAGAGCACGTCGAGATAGGCCATCTCGTAGAAGGACTGCGCCATGGTGAGCTTCAGTTGCGAGCCGGCGGCGATGTAGTTGAACGCCTGCGAACCACCGTCGATGCCGGTGATGATCAGGTGCGGGCGGTCGGCCGCGCGGGCGGCGAGCGTGCCCTCCACCGCCGCGCCATCCCAGGCGCACCACACGGCGGCGAGATCATCATGCGCGGTGAGGATGTTGTCGACCGCCTGCCGGGGCGTGACGTTGCCGGCGAGCGCGAAGGCCCAGCTCGTCACCACCTTGATGTCGGGATAGCGCCTCAGCGCCCATTCCATGCCGAGGGTGCGCTGGTCCCAGCTCTCGTTCTGCGGCAGCAGCACACGGGCGATCGGGCCCTTGCCGTTCAGCTTCCGGGCGATGAAGTCGCCGGTGTAGACGCCCATGCCGAAATTGTTCGACATCGCCGTGGTGTTGACGGCGACGCCGGGGATCATGCTGTCGGCGGCGAAGACCGGGATGCCGGCACTGATCGCGCGCTGCACCGCCGGTGCGATGGCCACCGCATCGGCCGGGGTGACGAACAGTGCGTGCGGCTTGCTGGCGACGAGCGAGTCGATCTGGTCGGACTGCTTCTTGGCGTCGAAGCCGGCATCGGTGGTGGTAAGCGTGCCGCCGAGCTCCTTCACGGCGGCCTTGAAGCCGTCCTGGAGATGGCGGCCGGAATCGTAGGTCGTCCAGCCGAGCGCCGCGGCGAACTTGTAGTCGGCGGCGATGGTCGGGCGGATGTTGAGATACTGCGCCGCCATCAGGGCGGTGCCGGCCGTCAGCAGCATGCGGCGGGACATCCGGAAGCCGCCGGAGCCTTCGCTCGCTTCCACACGCGGCGCGCCGTTCTGTACGTAGTCCTTCATGGGTCGTTCTCCCTGGTCGAAGACGTCCTGTTCCGCGGCGTGCCGACGGAGCGGACCTTTCGTTTTCAAGTGCCTTCCGGGCGTTGCACCGGCAGGCTGGCGTTGGTTCAGGCGTATCCTCAGGCGTGGCCGTGCAATGCCATCGAGGCGTTGCGGACGGGGGCGTAGAGCCCACGCCACTGCGTGAAGGCGTCGCGATAGCTGTCGGCAAGAACCGGGTCCGGCTCGATCGTCCGTACGATCCGCGGCCGGCGCAGCACGTCGCGCGGCGGTGCGTTGGTCGCCGCGATCATGCCGAGGCGGGCCGCACCGAAGGCCGCGCCAAGCTCGCTCGCCTCCGGAATGTCGATGACGCGGTCGAGGGCGTTGGCCACCATCGACATCCAGAGCGGCGAACGCGACCCGCCGCCGATCCCGAGCAGGCGCTCGAAGCGCGCGCCATTGTCGTGGAAGCCGTGGGCGGCGTCGGTGAGCGCGAAGGCGACACCCTGCAGCACTGCATGGGTGAGCGCCCTCGCGTCCGTGCCGTGATCGAGGCCGACGAAGGCGCCGCGTATCTCGGCATCGTCCTGCGGGCTCCAGCAGCCGTCGAGGAAGGGCAGGAACAGGAGAGGACCGGCGGGCCGCGGCGCGTCCCCGAGATCGCGGACGAGCTCGGCCGCCGGACGTCCGAGCAGACCGGCAAGCCAGTTGAGGCATGAGGTCGCCGAAAGGATCACCGACATCTGGTGCCAGATGCCCGGCACCGCGTGGCAGAGCGTCTCGATCGCGTGGTCACGGCTCGGCCGCGCCTCGTTGGTGGCGACGAACAGGACGCCCGAGGTGCCGAGCGACACCGTGCCGGCGCCCGGCTCGATGATGCCGCTGCCGCAGGCGCCGCAGGCATTGTCGCCGCCACCGCCCGCCACCGGCGGCCGGTTCACCATGCCCCAGCGGTCTGCGAGGCCAGGGGTGAGCAGGCCGCTCGGCTCGGTGCCCTCGACCAGACGCGGCATCTGCGAGCGGTCGAGATCGGTCGCCGCCAGCAGCCGGTCGGACCAGGCCCGGCGGGTGACGTCCATCCAGAGCGTGCCGGAGGAATCCGCCATGTCGGACACCTTGTCGCCGGTCAGCTTCAGGCGGATGTAGTCCTTGGGCAGCAGCACGGTGCGGATGCGGGCGAAGTTCTCCGGCTCGTGCCGCTGCACCCAGATCAGCTTGGGCGCCGTCACGCCCGGCGTCGCGCGGCGGCCGGCAATGGCCCGCAGTTCCGGCTCGCGCTCCTCGAGCTGGCGGCATTCGGCGGTGGAGCGCGTGTCGTTCCACAGGATGGCGGGCCGGATGGGCCGGTCGGCGGCGTCGAGCAGCGTCGCCCCGTACATCTGCCCGGACAGGCCGATGCCGCGGACGGCGGCCATCTCCTTCGGGTGATGCCGGGCGAGGTGGTCGAGCGCCTCGCAGACGGCATCCCACCAGATCTCGGGGTGCTGCTCCGACCAGCCGCGATGCGGCCGGTCGACCGACAGCGGCCGCGACGAGCCCTCCGCGAGGATGCGCTGTTCCTCATCCATCAGGATGGCCTTCACCCCGGACGTGCCGAGGTCGATTCCCAGATACATGTCGTCACCCGCTCTTACGGTGTGAGGTGACCTGGGGTTCTCCCCAGGGGCGTTTTCTCCCGTGGCGTCGGCCTTTTGACCGTCCGCCGCCCGGCGGCTTGTGCCGCCTGTTCTGTGGTCGTCAGGCGGCTTGTGCCGCCCTTCTTTGTCTCGGTGCGGCTGGCTGGGCCGCGTTAGGCGTGGTGTCTGCGTCGTCCTTCTGCGTTCAGGCGACTTTCTGCGTTCAGGCGACCTGCGAGAGGCCGTCGAGATACTGGTCCATGTCCCGGACCTGCTCCTTGGAGAGATGCAGGCCGAGCTTGCTGCGCCGCCAGAGGATATCGTCGCTGGTCGTCGCCCATTCGTTGCGGCGCATGTGCTCGATCTCCGCCTCGGTCAGCCCGCCACCGAAATGGCGGCCGAGATCCGATGGCTTCGTGGCCTTGCCCAGGATCGCCGCCGCCTCGGTGCCGTAGTAGCGGGCGAGGCGCACCGCCTCGCGCGGGGCGAGGAACGGATAGTCCTCGCTCAGCTCGCGCCGGAGCGCGTCGAACGCCTGCATGGGGAAATCGCCGCCGGGCAGCGCCGCGCGTCCGGTCCAGCCGCGCCGGTCGGCGATCTGCTCCCGCAGTTGCGGAGCGTAGAGCGGGGAGATCCTGTCGAGAACGGCTTCGGCGAGGCGGCGGTAGGTGGTGATCTTGCCGCCAAAGATCGACACCATCGGCGCCCCACCGGCCGCATCGAGTTCGAGCACATAATCGCGGGTCGCGGCCTGCGCCGCGCCGGCGCCATCGTCATAGAGCGGACGCACGCCGGAATAGTGCCACACCACGTCGCGCTCCGACACCGGCCGGGCGAAATAGCCGCTCGCGGCGCGGCAGAGATAGGAAACCTCCTCGTCGCTCGCCCGCACATGGGCAAGGTCGCCGGTATAGTCCCGGTCGGTGGTGCCGATGAGGGTGAAGTCCTGCTCATAGGGGATGGTGAAGACGATCCGCCCGTCGCTGTTCTGGAAGATGAAGCAGCGGTCGTGCCGATAGAGCTTGCGCACCACGATGTGCGAGCCCTGCACCATGCGCGTGCGCCCCTTGGGTGAACGGCCGGCGAGGTTGCTCACCACATCCCCCGCCCACGGCCCGGCGGCGTTGACCAGGACCGGCGCGCGCACCGTGCGCCGGGCGCCGCCGGCGCCCTCGACGGTCAGCGTCCATCCCTGCGCATCCGAGCGGGCCGCGGTGCAGGCGCTGCGGGTGAGAATCCGCGCGCCGTGGCGCTCCGCGTCGCGGGCATTCAGCACCACGAGGCGGTTATCCTCCACCCAGCAGTCGGAATATTCGAAACCGACGGACAGGCCCGGCTTCAGCCCCTCGCCGATCGGGCTGGAGGCGAAGTCGACCGTGCTCGTGCCTGGCAGCGCCTTGCGGCCGCCGAGATGGTCGTAGAGGAACAGCCCCAGCCGCAGCATCCAGCGCGGGCGCATCTGCGGCACGTGGGGCAGCACGAAGCGCAGCGGGCGCACGATGTGCGGGGCGATGCCCCACAGCACCTCGCGCTCCTCCAGCGCCTCGCGCACCAGCCGGAACTCGTAGTGCTCCAGATAGCGCAGCCCGCCATGCAACAGCTTGGTGGAGGCTGATGAGGTGGCGCCGCCGAGATCGCCGCGCTCACACAGGAAGACCTTCAGCCCGCGCCCCGCCGCGTCGCGCGCGATGCCGCAGCCATTGATGCCACCGCCGATGATGGCGAGGTCGTAGACATCGGTTCCGCCGGTGAGCGCCGTCTCAACCATGGTGGCGCACTCCATGGCCGAGAGTTTCCGGCGCGCCGTCGCGGGCGGCGAGAACCAGGTCGGCGACCTCGACGAAGCCCTCTCCGCCCCGCCCTCGGGCGACGAAGCTCGGCAGGTGCGGCTCCGTGTCCTTGAAGTCGAGCACGTTGGCGACGCCGAAGGAGAGCGGGAAGAAGTCGAACATCGGGCCGTCATTCGGACTGTCGCCGACGAAGACGATGCGCCCGCGGTCGTCGTCGAGGTCGAGACCGAGAATGTCGTGGGCGAAGATCCGGCTCATCGCCAGCTTGTCGTAATCGCCGAACCAGCCATTGACGTGGATCGACGACAGCTTGGCCACCGCTCCCGCCGAGGCGAACAGGTCGAGCACCCGGTCGACCGATTCCCTCGGCAGCGGGGGAACATCCTCGCAGACGTCGATGGCGAGGTCGGCCTCGCGGTAGAGCTGGTCCGAGGCGATGCCGGTGCCCGGAACCTCGCGCAGGATGATCTCCCGCAGTTCGGAAAGGCGGGCGCGGTTGCGCCGGCGCTCCTCATCGGTGGCGAAGAAGCGCTGGATCATGCGCTTCTGCTCCCGGCGATAGGAGAAATAGAAGGCGCCGTTCTCGCCGACCACGCCGGCGACCGGCCAGAACCGGGCGATCATGTCGCACCAGCCGGCCGGGCGGCCGGTGATCGGCACCACAGCAAGGCCCGCGGCGTCGAGCCGCTCCAGTGCCTCATAGGCGGCCGCCGGCAGGCGCCCCTCGCAGGTCAGCGTGTCGTCAATGTCGGTGAAGACCGCGGCGATGCCGGACAGCGCCGACGCGTCGAGGGCGGAGAGCGGGCGCAGGCTCATCGTCCTTCCTCCGCGATGAAATCCTCGAGGATGCCCATGCCGGCCGCCAGATCGAGGAAGGAATAGCGGTCGCGCATCTCCGGGCTGTAGCGCAGCGCGTCGCGGTAGAGGTCGAGGTCGATGCCAAGCTCGCGCGCCGTCGCCGCCCCGCCCGCCGCGCGCAGGTGCTCCGCCAGCACGGCCGAGGGAACCGACATGTCGAGGAGCCGGGCGCGCAGGTCCGGCCAGAGCAGGGCGAGGCGGGCGTTGAAGGCTTCGCAGCCGGCTTCATCGAGCGCCTTGGCGCGGCTCGCCGCGATACAGGCCTCGACCGCCGCGGGCGGATAGCGCCGGCGCAGGGCGTCCTCGTCGACGGCAACGGGATGGATCACCGGCGCCTGCTTCCGCGAGAGGATCCGCTCCTGCAGCCGCGCCATGGTGACGGAGGTTACGCCCACCTGCTGCCCGTGCACCGTGCCGGGGTGACGGTCGCCGGCGAAGCTGTCGATCCAGTGCGAGATCTGATGCTCACCCATGGAGCCGGGATGGCTCATGCGGGCGACGGAGATGCCGAAGCCGGTCAGGGTGAGCAGACGGTGCAGATAGCCCACCGCTTCCCGGTCCCCCTCGGCGAGCTCGGCCGAGCGGGCCAGAAGGGCGCGCTCGTCGGCGTCCTGCAGCGCATAAGGCGCCTCGCAATAGGTGGTGCCGAACATCCGGTTGGAAAAATACCAGTCCACCTGCGCGGTCGAGCGGCACAGGCTGTCGCCCAGCCCCGCCGCGATCAGATAGGCGGGGGCGGAGGCATTCACCGCCAGATCGATGAAGACGCCGCGGGCCGCGTGGGCGTTCTGCGTCGTCTTCAGGCCGGACGAGAGGGTGATGGAGGCCGTCGTCGAGGTGTAGCCGTTCATCGACGGCGCGGTGCCGAACACGCAATAGGGCCGGCCATCCTTCGCGGTGGCGTATTTGCACAGGTCGTTGACGGTGCCGGAGCCTACCGCGACCAGCGCGTCGGCGCCGCGCGTCTTCTCCTGCAGCGCCGCCACCTGCGCCTCGTCGGCATGGGGATGATCGAGCACGACGCCGACGGCCGAGGCGCCGAGCGCGGCGGCGACGGCGACGCCCTGCGCGTCCCAGGTGTCGCGGTCGGCGACCACCGCATAGCGCGTCGCCGGCATGTTGCGGCGAACGAGATCGGCATGGGCGCCGTCCAGATCGTCGGCGATCACTACGCAGGCGAAGGGAACCTCGGCGGGGCGCCCGGTATCGGGGCTGATCCAGCGGCCCGCGATCACGTCGTCGATCAGATCGGTCCAGGGCGCGCGGGTGGTCTCGCGCACCATCACGGGGCGATTCATGCCGGTGTTCCCTCCCGGGGATGTCTCTTGCTTGTTGCTGGCATATTTCAATTGACTATGACGTTTGTCAATATCGTTTTTCATGACCATCTGAAAAATGCCGAAACGGTGCCGGAAGGCCCGAAATCCGCTAGAAGAAGCGAAGAATCGCGACCCGCCGGCACTCGCCGGAGGTGATGGCGTGGCGCGACAAGGGAGGGGCATCGATGGGCGAGCCACATGAGACGCAGTTGCGCCGTCCCCGGCGCCAGCCCGCCGTGCCGGCGGAATTCGGCCTCGATCCGGTCCTGTGGGCGGCGTGGCTCTATTACGAGGAGGGCCTCAAGCAGGACGACATCGCCGAGAAGCTCGGCGTGTCGCGCGCCTCGGTCTTCAACCTGCTGCAGCGCGCGCGCGACGAGGGGGTCGTCAACATCAAGATCGACCCCTCGCGCATGGAGCGCGTGACGCTGGCACGCGACATCGAGGCCGCCACCGGCATCGATGAGTGCTTCATCATTCCCGACGAGGGCGCGGAGGAGCCCCTCCACGACCGGATCGGCCGCTTCGGCGCGCGACTGCTGGAGCAGCGCCTGACCGGCGAGGATGTGCTGGGCGTCGCCTGGGGCCGGACGGTCATGTCGCTGTCGAAGGCGCTGGCGCCGCTGCACCTGCCGGGCGCATCCATCGCGCAGGTCACGGGCAGCTCCATCGCCACCTATGACTTCTCACCCGAGCTGTGCACCTCGAACATCGCCATCCGCGTCGGCGGGCGCTGCATCAACCTGCATGCGCCCGGAATCGTCTCCAGCGCGAAGATGAAGCAGCTCCTGATGGAGGAGCCGATCATCGAGCAGCATTTCAGGCTGCTGCGCACCTGCACCAAGACGCTGTTCGGCGTCACCCATGTGGGCAGCGAGACCCTGCTCAAGGACAGCGGCTTCATGTCCGAGCCGATCCTCGCCGAATATCAGCGCCGCGGAGCCATCGGCTTCGTCTCCGGCTATTTCTTCGACCGGCAGGGCAATCCGGTGCTGACGGAGATCGACGCCCGGCACATCGTGATGCCGCTGGAGGACTTCCTGAAGGTGCCGGAGCGCATCTGCATCGGCGGCGGCATGGAGAAGGTCGAGGCGATCTCCGGCATGCTGAAGGGCGGCTACGCCAACATCCTGGTCACCGACGCGGCGACCGCGCGCATGGTTCTGAGATCGTACTAGGGAACGCGCCGAGCCATCCCGGTGGCATCATCCACCCTCGGCAATCAATCCCCCGTAGAGTTCGCCGCAACAATCCCGCTAGAAACCCAGGCCGCCTGAGGCCACAAATCACCCCCGGACTCTCTCCTAAGCCGGAGGAGAAAAGGGTCTCAGGTCAATCGGCGGTGCGGTCCGTCCCCATTGATCATCGTCCAGTGCCAAACGACGGCTCACCGCAAAACAGGTGTTATCGGCCACTGGCCGACTGCCGCGTTAGGGTCCTCGGGACGAGCATGCGGTCCTGACCGACAATCCCTGCCGACTTGCTAAGCTGACTGACGATGCAGGGCGAGGTTTTTCGGCAGCAGGTCAGCAGCACATCGACTGACTAGCGTGCCGTAGCCGAGGGCGCTCTAGGGATCGAGGATTGTATGCACCCTTGGGCGCCCACACTCCTGATCTCGCGCCCGCAATGGTCACGCCTAAAGCCGTGCCGATGGCTCCACTTCCTTGTGCGACCGCTTCCCCCGACGTGCTGCCGGCCATGGAAATCGGTCGCGGCCTGCAAATGCTGCTGCGCTGTCGGCCCGGCCCGTATGGCCCCTCCCGAAGCTAGCTGCCGGAGGGCATTTCAGCCACCTCTAATTCGCCGTTCAAAATACGGTTTCATTTCTCTTGCGCAAATAGTGAAACCGTATTTTATTGAACAAAATATCAGGCTGAATTCAGCAGGGGGTAGCGTTCGTGGACGCCATTCTGGAGAGCTTCGTCGCCTTCGCGACGGAACTCGCTTTTGACGACATTCCGCTACCGGTGGTGATGGCCGCCAAGGAGCGGCTGATCGATTCGCTCGGCTGCGCGATCGGCGCCCACGACACGCCAACCGTGAAGGTGGCGCGCGCAGTAGCCACCCAGCCGGCGCAGCCAGCGTTCGCCGGCCGGATGCTCGGCACGGGCGAGGTTGCCGCCGCCGATGCCGCCGGCTTCGTGAATAGCTGCATGATCCGTACACTCGACTTCAACGACACCTATCCCGGCGTTCATCCGAGTGACACCATCGGCGGGCTGCTCGCCATCGGCGCGCAGAGGGGCGCGTCCGGCCGCGATCTGCTCACGGCGATGGTCGTCGCCTACGAGGTCTTCATCCGGCTGCAGAGAACGGCACAGTTCCGGGAGCGCGGATGGGACCAGGGCGCCGGGGTGGGCAGCGCCTCGGCGGCCGCGGTCGCCAATCTCCTGAAGCTGACCCCGGACGTGACCCGGCATGCCATCGCGCTCGCCACCGTGAACAACATGCCGCTGCGCGCCACGCGTGCAGGCCAGCTCTCGATGTGGAAGGGTGCGGCGACGGCATCGGCCGTGCGCAGCTCGATCTTCTGCACCCAGCTCGCGCAACTCGGCATGACCGGCCCCGAGGCGCCGTTCAGCGGGCGCCACGGACTGGCCGAGCAGATTTCCGGGCCGATCGAGCTTCCGGCTTTCGGCCATGAGGCGGACTGCTTCTTCCTGCCCCGCGTCAGGCTGAAATACTGGCCGGTAGCGTACAACATGCAGCTCGCCGTGTGGGCGGCGATCGAACTGCGCCGGCAGGTCGCAATCGAGAATATCGCCGCGATCGAGGTCGAGACTTATTGGCAGGCCTGGAGCGAGAGCGGCAGCGAACCCGCCAAATGGGACCCGCGCACGCAGGGCACGGCCGATCACAGCCTGCCCTACATCATGGCGAGCACGCTTCGCCACGGTACGATCGGCCCGGAGGCCTTCGAGCCGGACGCCTATCTCGATCCGACCATCCGCCCGCTGATGGCGTTGATATCGGCGCGCGTCGCCGACGATATCCAGAACGAGTTCCCCGAGACAATCCGCATGCGCGCGACAGCGTGCGACAAGGCCGGCCGCCTCCACCAGGCCGAGATCGTCAATCCGCCCGGCCACGAGACCAGTCCGATGTCGCATGCCGGAATCGCCGAGAAGTTTGCCCGCCTGTGCGATCCGGTGCTGGGCGGCCCGCGGACCATCGAGGCTCTCGACTATTGGTGGGCCATCGACCGCTCGCCGGATATTTCGGAAGGCTTCGACCTTCTGGAGATCCCGGCGGCAAGCGGGCGGCCGGCGTGCCTTTGCCAGGGAGCCCGGGTCCAATGACGCTGCAAGTCGGCATTCCCTGCATCGTCATGCGGGGCGGCACCTCGAAGGGGCCGTTCTTCAAGCTCTCGGAACTGCCCGAGGACCGCGACACCCTCACCAACGTCCTGCTCGCCGCAATGGGCTCCCCCGATCCGCGGCAGATCGACGGTCTCGGGGGCTCGGACACGCTCACCAGCAAAGTGGCCATCGTCAATCGGTCGGAACGGCCGGGGATCGATGTCGACTACCTGTTCGCGCAGGTGTCCGTGGACCAGCCGGTGGTCGATACCGAGCCGCCCTGCGGCAACATGCTGGCCGGCGTCGGTCCCTTCGCAATCGAGACCGGCATGGTCGAGGTGCAGGACGGCGTCACGCGGATCGTCATCTACAACGTCAATACCGACAGCCGCATCGAGGCATTCATCCAGACCCCCGGCGGGCGGGTGGAATATGAGGGCGAGACGACGATCGACGGCGTGCCCGGTACCGCCGCCGCCGTCCGTCTCAATTTCATGGACATTGTCGGCTCGAAGACTGGCTCGATGCTGCCGACGCGGAACACGATCGACGTGGTCGAGGGCATCGAGGCCACGCTCATCGACGTCGCCATGCCGATGATGATCGTGCGGGCCCGGGATCTCGGCAAGACCGGCTACGAGACCCCGGCCGAGCTCGATGCCGACAGGTCGTTCTTCGCGCGGCTGGAGGCCATGCGTCGAGAGGCCGGCCGCCGGATGGGGCTCGGGGATGTATCCGGCAAGGTGATCCCCAAGATCGCGATGGTGGCGCCGCCGCGGGCCGGCGGCGCGGTAGCCGCGCGCTATTTCGTGCCGCACAAGACGCACGCGGCCTTCGCCGTGACCGGGTCGATCTGCGTAGCGAGCTGCGTGGCGCTTTCCGGCTCGGTCGCCGACGGCGTCGCCGATCCGCCGCCCGGGGACGACAGGATCGTATGGATCGAACACCCGAGCGGCCAGATCGATGTCGCGCTGGCGACACGCGGCCAGGGCGCCAACATGGAGGTCGTCAGCGGAGGCGCTATCCGCACCGCGCGGAAGATTATGGCGGGCGAGGTTTTCGTGCCCGCGTCCGCCTGGGCGGGACGAGCCGTGGTCGCAGCTTGACGTTACGTCTGGTGAGCGTCTGCGTGGCCGCAAACTTCTAATGCACGACATACGCAGGACTGCTATACGGCCCTGTTCTCGATTTTCGCGGGTGCGGGGGTCGGCCGCGACAAGTCCTTTGCTGGGCTGCGTGCCGGTCCGTCTGCGCCGCCTTTATGCGGTATCGGCATGGCGACTGGAGTTGATGCGGTCGAGCGGGCTCTCCTCGTTCTCGAGGCCTTCAAGGACGGCTCGAGGGTCATGTCGCTCAAGGAGATCTCCGAGAAGACCAAGTTGAACAAGGCGACGATCCTTCGTCTGATGGTCTCGCTCGAACGGTTCAATTACATCGTCCGGCTCGGGGAAGGCCGCTTCTCGCTCGGTCCCAACCCCATCCATCTGGGCGCTGTCTATCAGCGCTCCTTCCGCGTGAGCGATCATGTCCTGCCGGTCCTTCAGGACATGATGAACGAGACCGGGGAAACGGCGGCCTATTTCATTCGCGAGAAGGACCTCCGCGTCTGCCTGTTCATGGTGGAATCGCCCAACACGCTGCGCTCCCATCTGCGCGAGGGCGACGTACGTCCGCTGCGGCCAGGCGGCACGGGTCTCGTGCTCGAAGCGTTTTCGGGAGGGGAAGGTGAGGAGTATGAACGGCTGAGGCAGTCCTATATCGCCGTCAACATCGGCGAGCGCCACCCGGAAATCTCGTCCGTCGCCGCGCCGGTGTTCAGGATCGGACAGCAGTTGGTGGCGGCGGTCTCGCTTTCCGGCCCGACCAGCCATTTCGACGAGCAGACGATCCCGTTCCTGTCGCGCTCGGTTCTGGAGGGCGCGGCCCGCCTCACCTACAGCTTCGGCGGGGACCCGACGCCGCTGGACCTGGCTCGCCACGGAATCCCAAAGACGGAACGGCCGAAGCGCCTGCTGGAGAATTGACGTCCGGCGGGACTTACGTTCTTTTATTTTATCAGGCGATACGATATTTTGTTCATCGATACGATTGTCTCGATGGCGGAGGCGCGCATGCGTATCGCGATACTCGACGACTACCAGTCCGTCGCCCTGTCCATGGCGGACTGGAGCGTCCTGCCGGCGGGGGTGGAAGTGGTCTCGTTCCGGGATCACCTCCACGACGAGGACGCATTGGTCGCGCGGCTTGAGGGGTTCGACGCCATATCGCGCATGCGCGAGCGCACCGAGTTCCCGCGGCGGGTGCTGGAGCGCCTGCCGCGACTGAAGCTCCTGCTCGCCACCGGCCGCCGCAATTCCGATACGATCGATCTGGCCGCGGCGACCGAGCTCGGCATCACTGTCTGTTCGACCGCCTCGATCCCCTGCTTTCCGGTGGAACTGACGTGGGGGCTGGTCCTGGCCCTGTTCCGCCGGATTCCATTCGAGCACGCCGCGGTGCAGGGCGGCGGATGGCAGTCCGGTCTCGGACGCGGGCTGAACGGGCGTACGCTCGGCGTCGTCGGCCTGGGCACGATCGGGCTGCCGGTTGCCAGGATCGGGCAGGCCTTCGGCATGGAGGTGATCGCCTGGAGCCGTAACCTCACCGCCGAGCGCGCCGCCGAGGCCGGGGTGGCGCGAGTGAGCAAGGAAGAGTTGCTGGAACGTTCGGACGCGGTGACGCTCCACGTTCCGCTGACTCCGGAATCGACCCACCTGATCGGCGAGGCCGAGCTCGCACGCATGAAGAGCGACGCCTATCTCATCAACACCTCGCGTGGCCCGCTGATCGACGAGGCGGCGTTGGTGCGCGCCCTGAAGGGACGACGTATCGGCGGCGCCGGTCTCGACGTGTTCGATGTCGAACCGCTGCCAGCGGAGCATCCGTTGCGCGGTCTCGACAATGCGGTGCTCACGCCGCATATCGGCTACGTGACCGAAGACAATTACCGCATCTACTTCACCCAGACCGTGGAGAACATCCAGGCCTATCTGGCGGGCAAGCCGATGCGCGTGCTGATGCCGGGCGACAAGGTGCTGAACTTCGCGCATTGACCGGCGCGCCAGGCCGTAGCCGGGCGCGCCTTGAGTCTTCAGGCGGGCTGCGGCTGACGCCGCGCGACTCTGGAGGAGAGCAGCGCGCACAGCGCGTCGAGATCGGCGGCCGTGTCGATGGTCCGCACGGCCTGCACGATGGCGTCGGTCCTGTCCCGTCCCAGAACCGGGACCGACAGCCCCTCAAACTTGGTGACGATCTCCGCAAAGCCGAGCGGGCTCTCGACGCCGCCGCGCGGATTGGCCGCCTGTTCCGAATAGGCGCGGCCCGCCGCGACCACGTTCAGGATCGCCCCGCGCTCGCCCGGCCAGGCAGCGGTGAGCCCGTCATCCACCACGACGCGCATCTTCCGCATCAGATCGTGTACGTCCTGCCGCCGCAGCGCCTCGTCGGAAAAGTCCTCGAGCGTCAGTCGTCCGTTCGCCAAGGCCATGGTGGTGCAATAGGGGATGTTCAGCATGGCCGCGAGAGAGGTTTGCGGCGGCTCGGCCGTCACATGCCAGGGCTTGTCGCAATAGGCGTAGGTACGCAGTTCGATCATCTCGATCGCCTCGGGCCGGACGCCGTGGGCGCGGATCCGCAAGGCGAGGTCCACCGGCGCGTGGGTCTGCCGGCAGGACGGAAATGGCTTGATGTCGGTTGTAGCGATCGCGAAGCTCTCGCCAAGGCCGGCCGTGAGCTGCTCGGGATCGCCGCCATCGGCAAGAACGTTGAGAAAGCCGAGTTCGCCGTCGATGGCCGCGGCAGCGCCGCGCAGGCCTTCGCGAGCCAGCAGCACCGCTACTCCGCCGGCGCGCGCGGCGAAGCCGGCATGGAGATGCTTGGTAGCTGCGCCGTCTATCCGGTACTGGGTGAGGCCCCCGGCCTGGCTGCAGGCGATGCCGATCGCCGAGACGGTCTGGGCGGGATCGAGCTTCATCAGCACGGCCGCGCTCGCCGCCGCGCCGACGACGTTGCAGGTGCCGGTCGGATGGAAGCCGCGCTTGCGATGGGCCGGCCCGCCGGCCAGGGCGGTGCGGACCGACCCCTCGTAGCCGGCGACCACCGCGGCGAGGAAGTCGCGGCCGCTCGCGCCGGCATATTGGGCGAAGGCGAGGGCGGCCGGCACTACGGCGGCGCCGGCATGCACGAAGCGGTGGGCGTCGTCGAAATCTATGGCGTGCGCCGAAACGCCGTTGAGGAACGCGGCATCCAGGACGTTCGCGGTGTCGGAGGTCGCGATGACGGTGACGTGGCCGGATGATCCGAGCGTGCGAATCATCCGCGCGCTCTCGCGGGCATGGGGGGTCTGCGAGCCACCGATCGCCACGCCGATGGTGTCGAGGATGTGAATCTTCGCGCGCTCGACGACGGCGTCGGGCAGCTCGATCTCCGGGACCGAGAGCAGGAAGCGCGAGAGCTGTTCGGTGCGATCCATCGTGATCTCTCGGACATGTCGAGTTGAACGGCCGCTCCTGGGCCGCCTGGAAGAAGGCTGGCGCGACGGGGCCGCACCAGCTTCGCGATTTTCACGGCATCAGTTGGTCTTCTTGTCGTAGATGCTTCCGTACTTCGCGAAGGCATCCCAATGCGCCTGGATCACATCCTTCATGATCTGGTCATGGGTCATGTTGACGAGCAGCTTTTCGTCGACGCCGGTCTTCTTCATGGCTTCGATGACGCGGGGGTCCTTCAGCGCTTCGGTGAGCGTGTCGTGCAGTTTCTGCACGCGGTCAGGATGGGCGTCCGCGAACGCCTTGTGGACGAGGATGCCGCGATAGGAGGCGATGGGGAGCGTGTCGGTGCCGATCTCCTTGTCGAAGGCCGGCGCGTTGCTGGTCAGGCCGGGAACGGGGTTGGTCGGCATCGGGACGCTGATGATGCGCAGGCCGTTGCCGCCGCGTGTGAAGGTGCCGACCTTCGAATAGCCGACTTCGAGATGGCCGCCGAGCACCTGGGTCGTGATCTCACCGGAATTGGAGTGCGGGATGATCTCGAACTTGGCGCCGGTCTGTTCCATCGCCTGATGGATCTGCAGGTTCTCGGGGCTCGCCCAGTAGGAGATGCCCATGGTCACAGGGCGCTTCTTGGCCGTCTCGATGATGTCCGTCATGGATTTGAACGGGGAATCGTCCTTGACGAAGATCGCGCCGGGATCGATGCCGAACGAGCCGACCGGATAGATGGCCTCCTCGTATTTCCACCTCGGCTTTTGCTGGATGTACATGATCGAGCTGGAGCCGAGATTGCTCGACAGGATCACCGAGCCATCCTTCTTCTGGCCGAGGAAGTAGTCGTAGCCGACGCGGCCGCTCGCCCCGTCGCGGTTCTCGTAGATGAACTTGGTGCCGAGCTTCTCGGCCCAGACCTCGCCGAGCGCGCGGGTCTGGGCGTTGTGGCTGGAGCCGACATCGTGCGAGACGACGATCGTCATCTGCGGCGGCGGCCAGTTGTCCGCGGCGAAAGCGGCGCCGGCGGTCAGTGAGACCGTCGCGGCGAAGGCGGCAAGCGATCCGGCAAGTGAGCAGGCAAGCGATTTGGCAATCATGTTGTGTTCCTCCTATTTGGCCTGTTGTTCATGGCCTTCGTTTCGGGCCTGTTGTCTGTCGGAGAAGGTTCACTGCTGGGCCTTCACCGGGTCTCCGATCCTCCGGTTCCGGTAGTTGCGCAGCAGCTGGAGCGCCGGCCGGGCGCCGAGCGTCAGGAACAGCAGGAGCCACAGGAACAGGGTGAGCGGGCGCTCGAAGAACAGTTCCGGGGTGCCGCCGCCGAGGCGCAGCGTGCGCAGAAGGTTCTCCTCGAACATCGGTCCGAGAATGATGCCCAGCAGCAGTGCGATCGGCGGGTAGCCATACGACTTCATGAAGAAGCCGATGATGCCGAAGAGGACCATCACGCCCATGTCGAAGATGTACTGGTTCTGCGAGAAGCTGCCGATCAGCGCGGCCACCATGATGACCGGGACCATGGTGTTGACGGGGAGGAACGCCAGCCGGTAGGCGAAGGTCGCCAGCAGCCCGCCCATCACCACAAGCAGGCCGGCGGAGACGAACTGCGACCAGATGATCGCATAGGCGACGCTCGCTCCCTCCGCCGTGCTCAGCAGGCGCGGCCCAACCTCCAGGCCGTGATAGGCCATGATGACCAGCAGCACCGCCGCCGCCGAGCTGCCGGGGATGCCGAGCGTGATCAGCGGCACGATGGAGCCGCCGACATCGGCATTGTTCGCGGTGTCGCCCGCGATCAGGCCGTTGGGCGAGCCCTTGCCGAACTGCTTCTTGGCCTCGGGCGAGGCCCAGGACAGCGCCTGCTGATAGGACAGGAAGGTCGAGACGGTACCGCCGGCACCGGGGACGATGCCGATGATGATGCCGGTCAGGGAGGAGCGCAGCAGGTCGAAGGGGTAGCGGAAAGTCTCGCGCATGCCCGCGAGCACGCCCTTCAGCCCGACCTCGCGAGCCTGGGAGACGCGGTTAACGGTGATTCCGCCCTCGATCATCTTGAGCAGCTCGGAGAAGCCGAGCAGACCGATCAGACAGGGGATGATCGGCAGGCCGTCGAACAGGTAGACCAAGTCGAACGTGCCGCGGAACGTGCCCCACATCGGGTCGGTGCCGGTCGTCGACAGCAGCATGCCGGCAAAGCCCATCATCAGGCCCTTGGCAAGGCCGCCGGACGATACCTGGGCGATGGCGGCGAGGCCGAACAGCACGATGATGCAGATTTCCGGGTAGCTGAAGCGCAGCGCGATCGCCCCCAGCGTGGGCGCGGCGACCAGCGAGGCCAGGCCGCCGAGCACTGCGCCGATGGTCGAGCCCATGACGCACATGCCGAGCGCCTTGGCGCCATCGCCCCTGAGCGTCATCTGGTAACCTTCGAGCGCGGTGACCGCGGCCGAGGCGTCGCCGGGGATGTTCAGCACGACCGCGGGGAAGGCGTTGCCCACCTCGCCGCCGGCATAGAGGCTCATCGCAAAGACGAGGCCCATCTCGGGTGACATGGCGAGCAGCACGGGCAGCAGGATGGCCAGCATGCCGCTCTTGTTGAGGCCCGGCACCGCGCCGAAGGTCATGCCGATGAAGACGCCGATCGGCACCACCCACATGACGCCCAGGAGCATGAGCAGGCCGTCGTAAGCACCGTTCATCATGGTTGTCGAACTCCGTCCCTGACAGGATTTCGTTGATGGCTTCGGGCCTCAGAGAATTCCCTCGAGGATTCCCGCCGGCAGCGGCAGCTGAAGCTCCTTGACGAGTCCGAAATGGACGACGGCGACCATGCCCACGGAGATCGCGAGGATGGCGGGAACCGAGCGGACGCCGAGCAGCAGCAGGGCAGCCACCAGCATGACGAAGAAGGTGATGGCGTAGCCGATGACCGGTATGAGAAGGACGGCGAGCGCCATCATCGCGACGATGGCGATGAGTTGCACATAGTGCCAGCGCGGAGCCGGCTCGTGCGGCAGATCGTCGGCTTCGCCCTCGTCGGCGCCCATGGCGAGACGCGCGAGCACGATCAGCGCGCAGAGGATGGCCACGCCGCCCAACAGCAGGGCGTAGTTCTGGCTGCTCTCGCGATAGGAGCCGAGATATTGCTCGGCGATCATATAGCCAGAGTATCCAATTACCAAAATGGGTATGATAAGCGGACCGAGACGGCTCAGAAGCATTGGTTTCCTCCCACTTGCCGCGGCGGTTTTTTGCCGTCGGCCCTTCAGGCCTCATCATTCAGATTTCAGCCATCGAAAGCTTATTTTTTCTGACAAAATCTAACTTAAGCCTCGCGAATTGCAAGCTTTCACCGGGCTCAAATCTGGTATTTCACGGTGGAGGCGTGCCGCTTGGCGGGCACGCCTCCGTGTTCTCCGGATCAATTCACTGTGCGGGAACGCGCTGATTGACCTTGTCGATCAGATAATCGTACCCGCCCTCCCGGCTCAGCGTGCGGCGGGTGGGCTCGAGCTTCGGGATGACGTCCTTGTCGAGGTTGGGCCCGAGGTTGACGTCCGGGCCGAAGGTGCGGAACAGCCACACCTGGTGGGCCTGGGCCTCCGCCTCGAAGACCAGTTTTTCCAGGCCGACCTCCTTGGCGAGCTTCACGAGCTGCTCTGCTTCCGGCTGATCCGCCTTCGGGCCGAGGCAGATCTCGATCTGCGACCGCTCAAGGATGCACAGGTCGCAGCCTTCGCTGATCAGCGTGTTCATCTCTTTGGCGGCCATGTCCGCGTCGAACTTGTCTTCCGGATATTTGTCGCCGACCTCGAACATCACCTTGAGCCCTGCGCTCTTGGCCATGCGGACATATTTCACCTTCTCGTCCAGCGAGAGAGGGATGATGTTTTCCGAGCATTCGACGGCGGTGAAGCCCATCTCGACCAGCTTGTCGAAGGTCTTCTCGACGGAATTGCTGAGATAGGCCATCTCGAACACGATCCCGCCGGGGTTCACGTCGATGTCGTGGTCCCGATAGAGCTTGATCTTGCGGCGCACCAGATCGTCCGGGCTCTCCGTCATCAGCAGCACGAAGAGGTGGCGGATCTTGATGTAGTCGATGAATTCGCCGACCGCCTCCATCCAGCTGGCCGCCTCGGCGTAGCCGAAGCCGAGGTCGCGGGCCAAGGTCAGCCCCCGCATGCGCGGCTTTTGGCTACGCTCCGGTATGTCGACGAAGCTAAATGCCCTGCTCATGTCTTTCCTCCACGATGCTCTTGTTAGAGTTCAGAATCGAAGTGATGCCGTCTGCCGAGAGGCTGGCCGCGCGAGGGCGTGTCAGAACACGCCGACAAGCATGGCCGCGAGGAGCCCCCCGGCAAGGAGCGCGCTGTTGAGCAGGACGAGCAGCACGACCCGCCCTCCCACCGTTCGGATGCTCGCGATCGAGGTGTTCATGCCAATCGCGGCGATGGCGACGAGGAGCAGCCAGTTGGAGGCGCCAACCAGCCCGTTCCGGAACAAGGGCGGCAGTTCGACCACCGAGTTGAGGACGACCAGCAGGGCGAAGACCACCACGAACCACGGGATGCCGATGCTGCGCAGGGACGGCTTGCCGCCGCCGCCGACCATCAGCGAGATGACCACCACGATCGGGGCCAGCAGGGCGACGCGGTAGAGCTTGGTCAGCGCGGCGAGATCGCCCGCCGGCTCCGAGAAGGTGTAGCCAGCACCCACCGCCTGCGGCACGTTGTGGATCGAGCCGCCGAGGAAGACGCCGGCTTCAAGGTCGCTCAGGCCGAGGCCGCCCGCGATGGCCGGGTAGGCGATCATCGCGATGGCGCTCAGCACGACGACCGTGATGACGACCAGTGCCGTGTCCCGCTCGAGATCGCCGTCCTTCCGGAACACCGAAGCGGCCGCCACCGCCGCCGAGGCGCCGCATATGGCGGTGCCGCAGCCGGCTAGCACGCCGAGCCGCGCGCTGAGCCCGAGCAGCCTGGCAGCATACCAGCTGAAGGCCATCGTCGCCGTCATGGCGGCCGCCACGACCAGGGCCGGCTTCCAGCCGAGCGCCATCACGTCGCCGAAGGTCAGCCGTGCGCCCAGAAGCGCCACGCCGGCGGCCAGCAGATGTTTGGCCGAGAAGACCACGCCGGGCTTCGCCGCCACGTCGGCGGACAGGAAATTGAGCAGCAGGCCGCAGACGAGCGCGATCATCAGCGAGGGCCCGGCGCCGACGTCCTCGAGGAATTTCGATGCCAGCGCGACGATCAGAGCGACCGCGACCCCCGGAAAATAGCGCGGAACGACTGAGAGCAGAGTGTCGTCCGACGTCAGTCCGTGGTTCGCCGCCGCCGATTTCACGTCCATGGATTCCTCGCTCTTTCAGTGCTGCTCACGATTTTCGTCGCGTGTCCGGAGCGCGCGATCCGCCTCGGCGGCGGCGCCCGCGGCGCTGGTTGACGGTACTTTTAACGCGACGATTCATTTCTGTCAGCATAATTATGTTTCATACAACAAAATATCACACGCGTGATCACTCGCTCCCCGCCTATCTGGTCGCGCCGATCTCATCGTGTGGGGTACTTTTTGAGTCTTTCATTTCTGCTAATGATACCATATTTCATTCTTATAAACGGAGCATGCGCGTGACCGAGCTGAGCGAGGCAGTGGCGAACCAGACATCGGCCCCCGGCCACGTCGTCGTGCTCCGCACCCTGATGGCGGCCTCGGCAGGCGGGTGGCTGTTCAGCCATTTCCACGTTCCGCTGGGCTGGCTCCTCGGCGCGCTGTTCGCGACGATCGTCGGCACCCGTCTGTTCAGCGCCGTCCACATTCCGCGGCTGATGCGCGATCTCGTCTCGCCGGTGCTCGGCGTCCTTGTCGGCAGTTCGTTCACGCCCGCGCTTCTGAGACAGATCGGACAATGGCCGCTGCCCGTCGCGGTCACGCTCGGCTATGCCGCGCTGATCAGCGTGCTGGGCTTCCTCTATTTCCGCCGCGTGGCGCGGCTGGACGTCATGACCGCGCTTTTCGCCGGCCTGCCCGGCGGGCTTTCCGAGATGACGCTTCTCGGGGTCGCACTCGGGGCGCGGGCCAACGTCCTCGCCGTGGTCCATTCGCTGCGGATCGTGATGATCGTGGTCATCATGCCGTTCATCATCGGCTTCATGGCACGGCCGATGCCGGGCGCCGCCTTCGCCGGCAAACCGCCCCTCGAGACGATCGATATCGTCCTGCTGGTCGCGTGCGGCGTCGGCGGCTTCGCCCTGTCGCGCGCGGTGCGGATGCCGGCGGGAGCGCTGCTCCTGCCGCTGGGGCTGAGTGCCACCGTGCATCTGGCGGGAGTGACGGGCGGCGCGCCCCCGCTGTGGATCGTGGCGCCGGCCCAGATCGTCGTCGGCGCCTATATCGGGGTGCGGTTCGTGGGCATGGCCTTCCGCCATGTGCTGCCGATGGTCGGGCACGGCGTCACCTGGGGCTTCATCATGATCGGCACCGCGGTGGGCCTGGCGATCCTCACCAGCCGCGTCTTCGAGGGAGTGGAGCGGCTGCCGCTCTTGCTGGCACTCTCGCCGGGAGGAATGTCGGAGATGTCGCTGCTCACGCTCTCGGTCGGCGTCGACGTCGCCTTCGTCATCACCTGCCACATGATGCGAATCGTCATCGTCTTCCTGTGCGCGCCGGCGATCGCCCGGCTGGTCGCCACCCGCTGTAACCGGAGCTGACATGACACCCAGCCGAGGCCCCCGCGCCGACTCGGACATTCCCCAACGTCAACAACAAGATATCCGGGAGGAAGCCTTGCTCTTGACCAACATGGCCTGCACAGGGACCCACGCTACGGCTTCGTGCCGTCGCGCGGGCGGGCGACGCCCATGACCGCGCCGCTCCCTTATTCCGCGCATGATCTCGAGACCTTCTCGGCGCGGGTCTTCCGCCATTACGGCCTCGGCGAGGACCACGCGGCGACGGCGGCGAGGGCCCTCGTCTTCGCCAATCTCAGGGGGCTCGATACCCATGGCGTGGCCCGTCTGTCGGGCTATGCCGGGCGCTTCGAGCGGGATTTGGTCGATCCGCGGCCGCCGATGACGCTGGAAACGCGCTTCGGCTGGAGCGCCAGCGTGGACGGTGCCAACGGCATGGGCCCGGTGGTCGGCCAGTATGCGATGGACGAAGCTCTGGCGCGGGCCGAGGCCCATGGCATCGGTGTCGTGACCGCACGCCGCAGCAATCACTTCGGCGCGGCCTCGTTCTTTGCCGTGCAGGGCGTGCCGCACGGCTGCATCACCATGGTGATGTCCCCCGCCTCGCGATCGCTGGCGCCGTTCGGCAGCCGCGAGCCGCTTTTCGGTACCAATCCGTTCGCGGTCGCCTGCCCGGCCGGTCGCCACGCGGCCTGGTCCATGGACATGGCGACGAGTGTGGCGGCACGCGGGCATATCCGGCTGGCCGCGCGCCATGGCCGGCCAATCCCGGAAGGCTGGGCGCTCGATGCCGAAGGCCACCCCACGACCAATGCCGAACGCGCGCTGGAAGGCGTCATGCTGCCCTTCGCCGGCGCGAAGGGCTCGGCCATCGCGATGATGATCGACATTCTCGGCGGCGTGCTCTCAGGCTCGGCCTTCGGCGGCGACATTCGCGACATGACCCGCGATTTCGAGGCGCCGCAGGACGTCGGGCATTTCTTCCTCGCCTTCAAGATCGATGCGTTCATGCCGCTTGCCGCCTTCAACGGGCGCATGGAAACCGAGATCGCGCGGCTGAAGGCGCTGCCGCCCGCGGCTGGACATGACGAGGTCCTCTATCCCGGCGAGCTCGAGGCGCGCACCGCGACGAGGAGATGGTCCGAAGGCATCCCGATCTCGCCGGAAGTGCTGGAGTCGCTGAAGGCCGTGGCTGGCCGTGCCGGCGTGGCGCTGCCGGTCCCGCTCGCGAGCGGCCCGGCGACTTCCGTTTCGTGACAAGCTCGGAGTATCGACGATGATCGATCATGAAGTCCGGGTATGGCCGTCGAAGACGCCGTTGCCCGCCGAGAAACAGCTCGCCTACAAGCTGGCGCAACTCGCCTGCGATCCGGTTCCGCTCGATGCGGACGTGACCGGCATGGTGATCAACCGGCTCATCGACAATATGGGCGTGGCGATTGCCGCGCTGGGCCGGCATCCGGTCCAGGCCGCCTATGCCCAGGCGCTCGCCCATCCACGCCCGGGCGGCGCGGTGCTGTTCGGCTCGTCCGGCGACCGGCTCTGCGCGGCGGAATGGGTCGGCTGGGCGAACGCGGTCGCGGTGCGCGAACTCGATTATCACGACAGCTTCTTCGACGTGGAGTTCGCCCATCCCGGCGACTGCATCTCGCCGATCCTGGCGGTCGCCCAGCAGATGGGCTGCAACGGCGTCGACCTCGCGGCCACCATCGCGACCTCCTACGAGATTCAGGTCGACCTGTGCAAAGGCATTCCCCTCAACGCCCATCACATCGACCATGTCGGCCATCTCGCGCCCGCCGTCGCCGGTGCGCTCGGCCGGCTGCTGCGTCTACCGGTCGAGGTCGTCTATCAGGCGATCCAGCAGGCGGTTCACACCTCCTACGCCACCCGCCAGTCGCGCCGCGGCATGATTTCGAGCTGGAAGGCCTATGCCTGCGCCCATGCCGGCAAGCTCGCCGTCGAGGCGGTGGACCGCGCCATGCGCGGCGAGGCCTCGCCCTCACCGATCTACGAGGGAGAGGCGAGCGTGATCGCCAGCATGCTGGACGGACCAGAGGCGCGCTACACGGTGCCGCTGCCGGCGCCGGGTGAGCCCAAGCGCGCGATCATGGAAACCTTCACCAAGGAGCACTCGGCCGCCTATCACGGCCAGCCGCTGATCGACCTCGCCTTCCGCATGAGGCCCGGCATTCCCGACGTGGATGCTGTCGAGAGCATCCGCATCTTCACCAAGCACATGACCCACCGTACCACCGGGACGGGGACCGGCGACCCCCAGCGCATGGATCCCCATGCCAGCCGCGAGACGCTCGACCACAGCGTGATGTTCATGTTTGCCGTGGCGTTACAGGATGGAAGCTGGGACCACCATGCCAGCTACGCGCCCGAGCGGGTGCGTCGGCCGGATACGGTCGCGCTCTGGCACAAGATCGAGACGGTGGAGGATCCCGAGTGGAACCGCCGCTACGACGAGGTGCCGGGCATCGAGCGAGCCCATGGCGGGCGGGCTGAAATCCTGCTGAAGGACGGCACCCGGATCGTCGACGAGATCCATACCGCCAATGCGCATCCGGCTGGCAAGTGTCCGTTCGCACGCGTCGATTATATCCGCAAGTTCGAAACCTTGGCCTTGCAGAGCACCGAGGCCGCCGAGCGGCGGCGCTTCCTCGATCTGGTGCAGCGCCTGCCGGAACTGGAGCCGGCGCAGCTTCGTGCGGTCAACCTTGCCGCACCCGGCGCCTTCGCCGAGATGGTGCGCGGCGCAAAGTCCGGAATCTTCTGAATTCAACAACACACAATGTCTGGGAGGACGCAATGACGGTGCATGCCAAGGAACCGATCTCGGTCGTGATGAACGACCTCAGCACGTATATTCACGAGGCCCTCGATCGCAGCATCCCCGAGGAGGTGCTGGAAAAGGGGCGTCATCACCTGCTCGACACCGTCGCCGCCATCGTCTCCGGTTCCCGGCTGCTCGCCGGCGAGGCCGCGATCCGCTATGCGGCGACCCTGGGCGGCACGCCGAGCTGCACCGTGATCGGCAGCACCCTGCTGACCAATGCGGTCTACGCCGCCTTCGCCAACGGCATGTCGGCCCATGCCGACGAGACCGATGATTCCCATCTGGGTGGACGCTTCCACCCCGGCTGCGGCGTCATCCCCTCGGCGCTGGCGGCGGCGGAGATCGCCGGTCGCAGCGGCGTGGACCTGCTGAAGGCGGTCATCCTCGGCTATGACGTCGGCGTGCGCGCCAACCTGTCCATGGGCCCGCGCAAGCTCTATGCCGGCGGCCACAGCACCCACAGCGTGGGCACCCTGTTCGGCGGTTCCGCCGCGGCCGCCGCGCTCATGCGACACACGCCGCAGCAGGTACGCTACCAGCTCTCCTACACGGTCCAGCAGGCGTCGGGCGTGCAGTGCTGGGCGCGCGACGACCTGCACGTCGAGAAGTCGTTCGACTTCGCCGGCATGACCGCCCGCAACGCAATGTCGGCAGCGACCATGGTCTCGGCCGGCTTCACCGGCGTCGACGACGCGCTCTCGGGCCACAATAATTTCTTCTCTGCCTTCTCGAACGACCCCCGGCCGGAGGAATTCTCCTCGGGACTCGGTAGCCGCTACGAGATCATGGAGGCCAGCATCAAGAAATGGTGCGTGGGGTCGCCCATTCAGGGCGCGATGGACGCGGTGACCGCGTTGATGGCCGAGCACGGGATTACCGCCGGGACGGTCGAGAAGGTTGTGGTGGAACTGCCCGACGACCGCGCCAGCCTCGTCGACAATCGCACCATGCCGAACATCAATGTCCAGCACCTGATAGCGCTTCTGCTCGTCGACGGCGCGCTCGGATTCGACAGCGCGCACAGCCATGAGCGCATGGTGGACCCCGCCGTGGCGGCGATGCGCCGGAAGATCCAGCTCGTCGCCAATCCCGAGCTGACTACGGCGCTGCCGCCGCGCCAGGTCATCATCCACATCCGTACCGCCGACGGGCGCGAATTCACCCATCGCACCCATGCGGTGAAGGGCACGCCCGCCAATCCCATGTCCCGCGCGGAAGTGGTGGAAAAGGCGCTTGATCTGATCGGCCCGATTCTCGGCGGCGACAAGGGGCAGGCCTTGGTGGACGCTCTCGTCGGCATCGAGCGCATCGGCAATGTCCTCGATCTCAGGCCGCTCCTGCAGGCCTGAGCGCGCCTTCCTCCGTCGAGGCGACGCGGGCCGGCCTTTCCGGTCCGCCCCGCGCCGCCGGGCTATTCAGCGGGGCGTTCTCCCCGACGAATGCAACGACCTTCGTTGCGTTGAGCCCGTACCAAGGTGGTGAGCGCCAGCACGAGGCTGTTGCAGGCAATGCCAGAGAATGGCGCGATATGTGTCGCCAGCGCCTCGACCCAATGCCAGCGACCGCGCATATCCGCTCGCGGCCGCCGGCTTCGACTTCGCCAGCAGCGAGGTCCATGAGGCGCCCGTGTGCCAGCTCCTTCGCCGCGAGTTCCATGACGACGCGCCCAACGTCGTCCTGATCGGCGGGCCGGGCACCGGCAAGACCCACGTCGCCTATCGGCCGATAGATCTGTGTGGAGGCAGATCCACCATTTCGTAGCCGTTGTCGACGAGCTGCATATTACTCGGGCCTATTGTCATGACTATTCGTTCCATCGGATCATCGAGCGTCCGCTGGTCAGATTCGTAAGCAGCCGGCCCACGGCATCTGCTTCCGATTTCGGCGCTGACACCGACAGGATCGCGCCGCTGTCCGTGAAAGCCTGAACCCCCACCTGAACGTCGGGGAGCGCGCCCAACCTTGCCTGGGCCAGCGTCAAATCACTGAACCCGCATGTGGCCGTCCCGGAGACGGTCTCGATGAGCGGCGCCTTCTCGGCTTCGCGCAAGCATAGGGCCGCCGTTCCGCCATAGGCACGGATCAGGCCGCCGCTACCCAGAAGGACGCCACCGAACCAGCGTGTCACGACAACCGCGACGCCATCGAGGCCCTGCCCGTCGATTGCTGAAAGTATCGGCTTGCCGGCGGTTCCGCCGGGTTCCCCGTCGTCGTTGAAGCGGTAGTTCTGTCCCAAGCGCCATGCCCAGCAATTGTGATTGGCTGCCGGATCCGACTGTGCAGCGATGAAGTCTTTCGCTGCCGCCTCGTCCGCGACGGGACCAGCGACCGCAATGAAGCGGCTCTTCCTGATCTCTTGCTCGCGTATAGCGAGTTCAACGAGGGTAAGGCGTGCGACCATACGCTCGTCTATCATGGCCTCAGTCCCCGATCTCCTCCGGCCCGAGAGTTGAGTCCTGAGTTTCGTTGATCGAGCCCGTGTGCTGAATCACCAGAAGCGGGCATTCGCCACGAAAGCCAGGAATGCCCGCTTCCCGGCTGGGAACTAACATCAGCTGTTAGCGCGCAACGACAACGGCGGCTGAACCGATTATGGCAAACGGAGACAAAGGCGGAGCCGGCACCTTTTTGCCGACCAGGCGTTTTTGAGATCCGTGGCGGTCAGCTTGCCGGAGTGAAGCGGAGGGTGCCGGCTCGCTGCGGTGGCTTGCCGGTGTCGTTCGTGTGGTTGACACCGTCGATGACGGGCACCTCGGCGAAATCGAACGGGCTTACTCCGTCGAGGCAAGCGACGTTTACGGCGTACAGCTTCTGATTGGATCGTCGCTGATGGTGCGTATAGATCCCGCAGCGAGAACAGAAAAAGTGCTGCACTGATGCGGTGTGGAACCGGTAGGTCGTCAGCACCTCCGCGCCCTCGACGATCCGGATCCCGCCCATTTCGGCCATCACGACGATCGCACCGCGCATCCGGCAATAAGAGCAGGTACAGCGTCGGATTGAGTTGAAGCCGTCGCTGAGCGTCACCTCGAAGCGCACCGCACCGCAATGGCACTGACCAGCACGGGCAATTTTATCGCTTGCCATGTCGTTCCTTGTCGAATTCTCACGCGGCGTGGGCATGTAGGCGCGACGGCCACCGCTCACCGCCTCGTCAGTTTCGGACCGAGGGCGAGCGCGAGCGGCAGGTTCGCCAGCGCGGCGGCGGCGGTCCCCAGCGTTGCGGCGACAGGGCCGGCCTGATCGCCCACCGCGCCGAACAGCAGCGGCGACAGCGCCCCCGAGCCGATCACTCCCGTATAGAAGATGGCGAAGGCGCGCTCGGTCCGGTCGGCCGGCGACAGCTCCGGCACGGTGCCGTAGAGCACCGAGGATGTGCCGTTCAGCGTGAGCCCAAGCAGCGGCAGGATGATGAGCAGCGGCAGGAGCGGCAGGACGGCGGCGAGCACGATCATGAGCGCCGTGAGCCCCTCGGTACAGAGGGTGACGCCGACAACACCCCAGCGCTGGGCGAGCCAGCCGCAGGCGAGCTTGCCCGCCGCGCCGCCCAGGAAGACAAAGGCGAGCGCCGTACCGATGAGCGGCTGCGAGGCGCCTTTCAGCTCCAGCAGAAACGGCAGGAAGGTGAGGAACCCCATGCGCACGCCGGTGTCGATCACGCCGATCGCCAGCAGCAGCGGGAAGCCGGTACCGCCGCGCCGTAGGGGCGCACGTCCCGAGGTGGCCGGAGGCGGCGCTGCTTCGATCCTGGGCATGGACAGGGCGAGCAGGGCGGCGACCGCGATCCCCGCCAGCGCGAGCAGCCACAGGGCCGACCGCCACGGCGCGAAGGACAGACCGAAGGATAGCGCGGCCGGAATGATGGCCTTGCCGAGGTCGCCGCTGAAATTATAGGTGCCGAGCGGCCCGCGCGCCGCGGCCCCATAGGCGCGCGACACCGCGCTGGAGGCGATCGGATGCTGGACGCTGGAGCCGGCGCCGGAGACGAGCAGCGCGGCATAGAGCCCCATTGCGCCGCCGCTGAAACCGGCGAGGGCATAGCCCGCCGCGGCAAGCACCGTCCCGAAGATCAGCACCGCCCGACCGCCGACGTGATCGGCGAGCCAGCTCGCCGGCACCTGCAGCGCGGCCATGGCTCCGGCATAGAGGCCGCGCAGCAGGGCTAGCGCGACATAATCGAGCCCGAACTCGGCCCGCCACACCGGAAGGAGCACGTAGATGGCGTCGGTGTAGCCGTCGTGCAGGGCGTGGGCGAGGCCGGCGAGGGTCAGAGTGCGCCGACGGGTCTGCGGCGCCTGCGACAGTGCCGGCGGACCGGCAGAAGGAGCGATGCTGGATGAATTTGTCACATCAATATGGTGCGCTTGCTAGAATGGAGGGCGCAAACGACTAATTCGGCCATCCGATGTCAGAAAAACTCACATGAACGGCCCCTCGAAAAACCGGCCTCTGCCGCCTCTCAATGCCATCCGCGCCTTCGAGGCGGCCGCACGCCGGTCGAGTTTCAAGGACGCCGCGGCGGAACTCGGCGTCACCCATGGCGCCGTCAGCCGGCAGATCCGGCTTCTGGAGGAATGGCTCGGCCCGCCGGTGCTGTTCCGCCGCCTGAGCCACGGGGTGGCCCTGACGGCGGAAGGCCGCGCGCTGCTCGGTGAAATCCAGCCCGCGCTCGAGCGCATCGCCCGGGCGGCCGCGGTCCACGGCCGGAAGGCCAGCGGCACGGTGGCGCTTCGGGTCAACGCGCTCGCCACCTTCAGCCTGCGCTGGCTGGTGCCGAAGCTCGGCCTGCTGCGGGAGGCGCATCCCGCGATCGAGATCGAGCTGACGACCGGCAATGAGCCGGTCGACGGGCTGGCCGGCGACTATGACCTGATCATCCGCGGCGGTCCGGACGCCTTCCACGGCTTCGAGGCCCGTCTGCTGCTACCGGAAAGGCGGCTCCCGGCCTGCAGCCCTGCCCTGCTGCGACGCCAACCGCTCAGCGAGGTGGGCGATCTCGCGCGGCACACGCTTCTCCATGTCGCCAGCATGCCGCGGCTCTGGCGCGACTGGCTGGCGAAGGCCGGGCACGACTCTCTGGAACCGGCGGCCACATTGACGCTGGACCACTTCTATCTCTCGATCCAGGCCGCCGTGGATGGCCTCGGCGTGGCGATGGCGCCGTCCGCCCTGATCGAGGACGACCTCAACGCCGGGCGGCTGATGGCTCCCTTTCCGCACATCTCGCTGCCGTCGCGCAGCTATTTCGCCTATACGCCACTCGACTCGCCGCTGCGCGCCGAAAGCGAGCGCGTATGCGCGTGGATCGAAGGCTTTGACAGCACGCCCCTGATGCAGATCGGTGAGCAGTAGTGATTGGCCACCGTCACGGCGTTGTTTGAATGTCCGCTATCCAGAGCGATCGGAACGGCCGCAATTGGCGCTACCCGACCGCCGCGGCAAGAGCGACCATCACGACAGAAACGCCTATACGGGATGGGACAGCAACGCCGACGACGCGCCACATTATCCGGCGGCCTTCGTCCAATCGCTTCCATTCTGCTTCCATATGCCCCGGAGGGCGGGCTTGGAAGCAGGTAGCGCCCGGCGAAACGCCTAATAACACTTTGATTTTTCTTGGGAAAATTGGAGCGGGCGATGGGATTCGAACCCACGACCCCAACCTTGGCAAGGTTGTGCTCTACCCCTGAGCTACACCCGCGCCGCTCCGTGTCCGGCGCCGCTTGCGGCAGCCATCGGACGGGCCGCTTCTATGCCTCAGGTCGAAACCGAATGCAACAGCCCGCCAGACGATAATTGCGCATGGCGCGTCCGACGTGCGGGACACGCCCGCGCGTCGTGCCGGGGGGCAGGAGCGCGGATGGCGGGAGCGCCGACGATCCGTCCACGGGCGGCATCCGGCCGTGGACGCAGCACTCGGACGATCGGCTCCGGCGCGCACGCCCTTGTGCTTCAATGCGGAATATGAGAGGCGGGGCGGGCCGGCGGGATCGCCGCGGGAGGCTCGCAGCCATGCGACACCCCGTGTCATCTCCCCGCGCCCATGAGCGGGCAGACTGGACCGGCAGGAAGCCGATCGGAGATCATCATGCGTCAAGTGACCGTCGCCGCCACGCAGATGCATTGCGACTGGGACCGCGCCGGCAACATCGCCCGCGCCGAGAAGCTGGTGCGCGCCGCGGCGGCGCAGGGCGCCGGGCTCATCCTGATCCAGGAGCTGTTCGAAACCCCCTATTTCTGCCAGGACCAGCACTATCCCTATCTCGAGCTCGCCGCGCCTTTCGAGGGCAACCCGCTCATCGCGCATTTTTCGGCGCTGGCGCGCGAGCTCGGCGTGGTGCTGCCGGTCAGCTTCTTCGAGCGCGCTGGCCAGGCTTGCTTCAACAGCCTCGCCATGGTCGATGCCGACGGCAGCGTGCTCGGCCTCTATCGCAAGAGCCACATTCCGGACGGGCCGGGCTACACCGAGAAGTTCTATTTCTCGCCCGGCGACACCGGCTTCCGGGTCTGGAACACTAAGGTCGGCACCATCGGCGTCGGCATCTGCTGGGACCAGTGGTTCCCGGAATGCGCGCGCGCCATGGCGCTGATGGGCGCCGAGATCCTGCTCTACCCGACCGCCATCGGCTCGGAGCCGCATGACGCGAGCCTCGATTCCTCCGGCCACTGGCAGCGGGTGATGCAGGGCCATGCCGGCGCCAACCTGATGCCGCTGGTCGCCTCGAACCGCATCGGCACCGAGGCGGGGCTCAACGGCACCGCCATGACCTTCTACGGTTCCTCCTTCATCGCCGACCAGACCGGTGCCAAGGTGGCGGAGGCGGACCGCGCGAACGAGGACGTGCTGACTGCCACCTTCGATCTCGACGCCATCGCCCATCAGCGCCGATCCTGGGGCGTGTTCCGCGACCGCCGGCCGAATCTCTACGGCGCGCTGCTCGGGCTCGACGGCCGGCACCCCTCGGCGGGAGGCGCCGCATGAGCACGTCCGTCTTCGCCGACCCGCTGCCGGGCACCCCGGCCGCCGACGGCTTCCGCATGCCGGCGGAATGGGAGCGCCATGCCGGGTGCTGGATGATCTGGCCGCAGCGCGAGGACAACTGGCGCGGCAAGGCCGAGCCCGGTCAGGCCGCCTATGCGGCGGTCGCCTCGACCATCGCGCGCTTCGAGCCGCTCACCATGCTGGTGCCGCCGGAGGAGATGGAGAACGCCCGCCGGCAGCTCGGCCCGGATGTGCGCCTGCTGCCCGCGCCCTCCGACGATTCCTGGTGCCGCGACTGCGGGCCGACCTTCGTGACCGATGCGAGGGGCCGGCTGCGCGGCGTCGACTGGGATTTCAACGCCTGGGGCGGCCTCTACGAGCCCAGCGATTCCGACCGGCTGATCGCCGCCCGCGTGCTCGCCGATGTCGGCGCGCCGCGCTACCGCGCGCCGCTGGTGCTGGAGGGTGGCTCGATCCATGTCGACGGCGAGGGCACGGTGCTCACCACCGAGGAGTGCCTGCTGAACCCGAACCGCAATCCGGGCCTCACCAAGGCCGAGATAGAACGCCACCTCGCCGATTATCTCGGCACGACCAGCGTGATCTGGCTCGGCGCCGGCCTCGTCGACGACGAGACCGACGGGCATGTCGACAACCTCGCCTGCTTTGTGCGGCCGGGCATCGTCGCGCTGACCTGGTGCGACGATCCCGCCGACCGGCAATATGAAATCTCGCGCGACGCCTATGAGCGCCTCTCCAGAAGCCGCGACGCGCGGGGCCGCACGCTGGAGGTGGTCAAGCTGCCGCTTCCCGGCCCGCTCTATCGCACCGAGGACGAAGCCATCCCGCCGCTGCGCGGCGAGGAGCACGGCCTGCACCGCAAGGCCGGCGACCGGCTCGGCGCCTCCTATGTGAATTTCTACATCGGCAACGGGCTGGTGCTGATGCCGCAGCTCGATCCGAACCACGACGGCGAGGCGGCCGCGATCCTCGCCCGCCTCTTCCCGGACCGGCAGGTGGTCGGCCTGCCGACCCGCGAGATCCTGCTCGGCGGCGGCAACATCCACTGCATCACCCAGCAGCAGCCGGCCGGCACGCCGGGCTGACCGGCGTTCGGCGGCGGGGGCGTTCCTTCGCCATGGTCGCGCCCACAGCCCGCGTGCGCCAGGGGAACACGACGCGGGGAACGGCCGTTGATAGCATCGATATCCCACAGCAGCGGGGATGCGCCATGGCGCGCGGCAGCTTCTGGAAAGGCTATCTCAAGCTCTCGCTGGTGACCTGCCCGGTCGCCATGACACCGGCCGTCTCGGAGAGCGAGAAGATCCGCTTCCACACGCTCAACCGCGCCACCGGCAACCGCGTGGTCAGCCACTATGTGGACGCCGTGAGCGGCAAGCCGGTGCGCGAGGAGGACGAGGCCAAGGGCTATCCGCGCGGCGAGGACGACTATGTCCTGCTCGATGACGAGGAGATCGGCGCGGTCGGGCTGGAGAGCACGCGCACCATCGACATCGAGATGTTCGTGCCGGCCGATTCCGTCGGCTGGATCTGGTACGACCGCCCGCACTACCTCACGCCCGACGACGAGGTCGGCGAGGAGGCCTATTGCGTCATCCGCGACGCCATGGCGGCGACCGGCACGGTCGGCATCTCCCGGCTGGTGCTCTATCGCCGCGAACGGGCGGTGATGCTGGAGCCGCGCGACAAGGGCATCGTGCTCTGGACGCTGCGCTACGGCGACGAGGTGCGCGACCCCGCCGATTATTTCGACGCCATCGGCGCCGACAAGCCGGACAAGAAGATGATGGGCCTGATCGGCGAGCTCATCAGGGAGCGCATCCGCGACTGGAGCGCCGACATGGCGGGCGATCCGGTGCAGGCGCGCCTGCTCGACCTCATCGCTGCCAAGAAGAAGGGCCGCAAGCGCCCGCCCAAAGCGGAACCGGCGCCGGAAGCACCGCCGGACAACGTGATCAACATCATGGACGCCCTGCGCCGGAGCATCGCCGCCGAAGGAAAGCCGGCGAAGAAGCGGTGATCATCCAAGGAGGCCACGTCATCCTGAGGTGCCGCGAAGCGGCCTCGGAGGATGCACTTCCGGGCGCGCGCACTGACCATCCTTCGAGGCTCGACTTCAGTCGAGCGCCTCAGGATGACGGCGTTTTCAGCGAGAGTCGCGCGACGGGCAGAGGCCGGCCCGCCGACCGGCTTCACGCCGCCTTGCGGCCAGCCGTCCTGCGCCCCTTCGATTTGCCTCCCCCCAGCGGTGCGGCGGCGGCGCGGAAGCCTTCCCACGGGTCGGCCTTGAGGGCGGCGATCCGCGTCGGCATGTTGAGCACGGTGAAATAGGCGGGTCCGATGCCCGGCGACAGCTCGTCCCAGCCGAGCGGCGCCGAGACAGCGGCACCCGGCCGCGCCCGCGTCGAATAGGGCGCCACCGCGGTCTGACCGCGCTGGTTGCGCAGATAGTCGATGAGGATCCGGCCCTTGCGCTTCGCCTTGGAGATCGTCGCGACATAGCGCTCCGGGCTGTCGGCCGCCATCGCCTCGGCGATCGCCTTGGTGAAGGCCTTGGCCTCCGGCCATTCGGCCTTCGGCTCCAGCGGCACCACCACATGCAGACCCTTGCCGCCGGAGGTCTTCACGAAGGAGGCGAGCCCGAGATCGGTGAAGCGCTGGCGCAGCTCGCGTGCGGCCTCGATCACCGCCTCCCAGGCGACGCCCTCGCCGGGGTCGAGGTCCATGATCAGAGTGTCCGGCCGCTCCCAGTCGGCCAGCGTCGAGCCCCAGGGGTGTATCTCCAGCGTGGCGCCCTGCACCAGCGCCATCAGCCCGTCGAGGTCCTCGATGGCGATGAAGGGCTCGCCGTCGGGCTCTGCGGGGTCCTTCACCAGCACGATCTTCGGGTTCAGCCCCTTCCAGGCGTGCTTCTGGAAGAACGTCTGGCCGCCGATGCCGTCCGGCGCGCGCAACAGCGCCAGCGGACGACCGACGATGAAAGGGGCGATGTGGCGCCAGACCTGCGCGTAATAATCGGCGAGGCCTTCCTTGGTGACGCCGTCGTCCGGCCAGTAGAGCCGGTCGGGATGGGTGAGCTTCACGGTGCGCCTCTGCTTTCCGGCCGCCGTGGCGGCCTCTGTGCCGGCCTCGTCTCCCGGTGTCGCGCCGGCTCCGGTCCTGGGCGTCTCGCGGACGATCTCGCGCGCCGCCTTGTCTTCCCTGAGGCCGCGAAAGGCAGCGTGCCTGAGATGCCCGTCCGCCGTCCAGGCCCGAAATTCCACCTCGGCGACGAGCTCGGGGCGCACGAAGCGCACCTGCCGGCTCTCTTCGGCAGTCAGCCGGCCCACGAAGGGGTTCTCGGCGCGCATGCGCTGCAGGCGAGCGAACAGATCGCGCGCCATCGCGTGCGAATAGCCGGTGCCGACCCGCCCGACATGGACGAGGCGGCCCTTCTCGTCATAGACGCCCATCACCAGCGAGCCGATGGCATCGCGCGCCGTGGTCGAGGGGACATAGCCGCCGACCACGAACTCCTGCCGCGCCGAGCATTTCGATTTCAGCCAGCTCCGCCCGCGCCCGGCCCGGTAGGGCGCGTCGGCGCGCTTGGAGACGACGCCTTCCAGACTCAGACGGCAGGCATGGCGCAGCACCAGCGCCCCGTTCTCCGCAAAATGGTCGCTGAAGCGCAGCGCGCCGGAGCCATGGTCGATCAGCTCCTCCAATAGACGCTTGCGCCCGGTGAGCGGCACGCCGATGAGGTCGTAGCCGTCGAGATGGATGAGATCGAAGGCGTAGAACACGAAGCGGTCGCTGCGACCCTCGCTGAGATCGGCCTGCAGCGCCGAGAAATCCGACGCCCCGGCCGCCGTCTCGACCACCAGCTCGCCGTCGATCAGCGCGGTGCCGACGGGAAGCGTACGCAGCGCGCCCGGCACGGCGGTGCCGAAGCGCCCGGTCCAATCGAGCCCGCCGCGCGTGATCAGCTTCACGCGCCCGGCCTCGATGCGGGCCTGAAGGCGATAGCCGTCGAACTTGATCTCGTGCAGCCACTGCCCGCCGGCCGGCGGGGCGGCGACCAGCGTCGCCAGCATGGGTGGCACGAAATCCGGCAGCGCGGCTTTCCGGGCACCCTTGATTCCGGCTGGATCGGACATCCCCGGCACCGCCGACGCCTGGGCTGCGCGCCGGGACGCCGCGGTCTTCTTCGGCGCGGGCGCCGGAGATGACCTGTCTATCCGCCCGGTCTTGGACGACCAGCCCGGCGCCTCGCCGGCGACGTCGGCGATCTCGCGGCCGGTCTTCACCGATTCCGGACGCTCCTCCAATATATCGGGCGCGTCCTCCGGCCGGGCGAACGCGTCGTCGCCCTTGATCAGCAGCCAGTTCTCGCGCTTCTCGCGCGGCTTGCCGTGCATGCGCACGAGATGCCAACGGCCTTTCAGCTTCTCGCCGTCGAGCTCGAAGTCGAGATGACCCTTGGCGTAGCCCTTGTGCGCGTCGCCGATCGGCGTCCAGGTGCCGCGATCCCAGACGATGACGGTGCCACCGCCATATTCCCCCTTGGGGATGGTGCCCTCGAAGTCGCCATATTCGAGCGGATGGTCCTCGACATGGACGGCGAGCCGCTTCTCGCCCGGCACCAGGCTCGGGCCCCGCGTCACCGCCCAGCTCTTCAGCACGCCGTCCATCTCCAGCCGGAAATCGTAGTGCAGGCGTGTCGCGTCGTGCTTCTGCACCACGAAGCTGTTGCCGGCGGCGCGCGCCAGGCCGCCCTTCGGCTCCGGCGTCGCCTCGAAGTTCCGCTTCTTGCGATAGGTCTCGAGCGCCATGGAGACCGTCCGTCAACTCGCCTTGCGGCGCGTCGCGGCCGCCTTCGCGGGGGATGCCCTGGCCGCAGCCTTGCGGGAAGCCGCCTTCCCTTTCGGGGCGACCTTGCCACTTCGCGCGCTTTTGGCGGCGCCCTTCGCCGGCGCCTTGCCGGCGAGCCCGGCGCTCTCGCGCAGCGCCGCCATCAGGTCCACCACCTTCTCGCGCTTACGCGCCGGAGGCGGCGTGATGGCCCGGCCCTCCAGCTTCGCCTTGACGAGATCGGCCAGTGCCGCCTCGTAGCGATCGTCGAAAGCGGCGGGGTCGAAGCTGCCCGCCTTGGTGCGGATGATGTGCTCGGCGAGCTCCAGCATCTCGCCTGCGATCTTCATGTCGGGCACGACGTCGAACGCCTCGCGCGCCGGGCGCACCTCGTAGTCGAAGTTCAGCGTCGTCGCGACCAGCCCCTCGCCCTGCGCCCGGACCAGCAGCGTGCGCACGCGCCGGAACAGCACCGCCTGCGCCACCGCCGCGACCTTGGCCGCGCGCAGCCCCTCGCGGATCAGCACGAAGGCCTCGTGCGCCGCGGCGTTGGAGGGTGCGAGGTAATAGGGCCGGTCGAAATAGACGTCGTCGATCTCCCCGCACGGCACGAAGGCGGAGACGGCCAGCGTCTTGTCGCTCTCCGGCACGGCGCTCGCGACCTCGTCGGGCTCCAGCACGACATATTCGCCGTCGGACACCTCGTAGCCCTTCACCTGCTCGTCGCGCTCTACCGGCTTGCCGGTCTCGCTGTCGACGAACTGGCGCTGAACGCGATGGCCGGTGGCGCGGTTGATGGTGTGGAAGGCGATGCGCTCGGAGGTCGAGGCGGCGGTGTAGAGCGCCACCGGGCAGGTCAGCTCGGCGATCTTGAGGAAGCCCTTCCAATTGGCCCGAGGCGCCATGTCGGCCGCTCCAATCCGCTCGAACTTGCCCGCTTCACCGCCCGGCGTTCAACGCGAAAAGCCGCCGCGCTGTTCCGCGGACCGGATGCCGAGCCATGCCATCCCACTATGTCCTGATCGCGAAAGAGTATTTGTGCCACCTGTCAGCTCATGATCCGCTCAAAGTCCAATAAAGCCAAGCGCATCGGGACGGAGACGAGATGAGGCAGGTAGATGTCGCGGTGATCGGCACCGGATGGTGCGGTGGTATTCGCGCGGAAACGCTGGCCCGCAGCCCGCTGGTGAAGCGCCTGCACATAGCCGAGACGAATGACGAGCGCCGCGCCCATGTGGCACGACTGACCGGCGCGACGACCGCCACCGCCGATTATCGCGAGCTGCTGGCCGATCCCGCCATCGAGGCGGTCTATGTCTGCGCGACGCCGGAGAGCACGCATTATCCGATCACGCTGGCGGCGCTGGAGGCCGGCAAGCACGTCTTCCTTGAGAAGCCGATCGCCATCGAGCTCACTGAAGCCGACGAGCTGATCCGCGTCGCCGCCCGCAAGGGACGCAAGTTCACCATCGGCTATTCGCAGCGCTTCAACCCGAAATTCGCCTACGCCAAGAAGAAGCTGGTTGACGGCACGCTCGGCGCGCCGGTCAGCGCGCTGGTCTCGCGCCACATCACCCGCGGCCTCGGCAAGAAGATCACCGGACGCGGCAAGCTCTCCCCCGCCGCCATGGAGGCGACCCACGACCTCGACTTCGTGTTCTGGCTGCTGGAGCCGGCCAAGCCCGTGCGCGTCTATGCGCAGGGCGTGCGCCGTGTGATGTACCCGACGACCGGCGCCTATGACTGCCAGTTCATCACCGTGACCATGGACAATGGCTGCGTGGTGGTGGTCGGCGCCGGCTGGATCCTGCCGCCGGGCTATCCGAACTTCTCCTCCACCTGGATCGAGGTGGTGGGCTCGGAGGGCGCGCTGGTCATCGACGACACCCATCGCGACGTCTGGCTCAACACCATGGGCGGCGGCAGCGTCTTCCCGATGTCGACCATGCCGGGCGAGCAGGTGGACCACGTCTATGCCGGCGCCATGGGGCCGGAGACGCTGCACTTCCTCGAAGCGGTGGTGTTCGACCGCGACGTGATGGTGACCCTGGCGGCCGCCCGCACGGTGATGGAGGTCTATATCGCCGCCGATCTCTCCTCGGAGACCAACGAGCCGGTCGACCTGCCGTTCAGCAACGCCGACGCCGTCCGCATCGCCGAAGGAGCCCTGTGACATGCGCCGCCAGTCCCCCAAAGGCATCGGCCTCGCCATCGTCGGCGCCGGCCGCGTCGGCCTGTTCCGCGGCGCGGTCGCCGCCCGCCATCCGGCGGTCGAATGGATCGGCCTCGCCGAGCTCGATCCCGAAAAGGGTAAGCGCATCGGCGCAGAGATCGGCGCCGACTTCGTGACGACCGACCACCGCGAGCTGCTCAAGCGGCCCGAGGTCACCGCCGTCATCGTCGCCACCGACGAGCATCTGCATGTCGACCCGGTGATGGCGGCGCTGGAACGCAAGCTCCCCATGCTGATCGAGAAGCCGCTGGCGACCCATCTCGACGATTCGGCCCGCGTGCTGAAGGAGATCCGCGCCTCCGGCGTCGACGCCGTGGTCGGCTACACCCAGCGCTTCCGCCGCCGCTGGCTCGCCGCCAAGGAGAAGGTGCGCACCGGCGCGCTCGGCGACGTCACCATGGTCACGTCGCGGGCCTTCATGAACCGGCTGGTGGCGATCGACAATTACCGCCGCTCCAACGCCCCGGAGACCATCTCGCCGATGGTGATCTCGGGCACGCACGCCCTCGACATCGTCATGTGGTACCTTGAGGCCAAGACCCCGGTGGAGGTCTATGCCCGCTCGGTCGACAAGGTGCTCGGCCCGGACTGGCGCGGCATCGACGGCACCGCCGGCATGATCATGATGAGCGACGGCTCGATCTACCATCTCAACATCTCCTGGGCGCTGCCGGTGACCTGGCCGGGCGCGGTCTACAGCCTCGAGGTCGGCATCGTCGGCACCACCGGCGTGCTCACCATCGACGACACCCACCGCGACATCGTGCTGGCGGTCTCGGCGCCGCAGGCGGAGGGCTACCTGCCGGACAAGAGCCGGCTGGTCGACTTCATGGGCAGCTATCCGCCCGGCGACATGGCGCTCGGCGAATTGCGCGGCCCGATGCGCACCGAGACCGAATCCTGGCTCAACCGCATCGCGCTCGACCTGCCGACGCAGCACGCCACCGCCGCCGAGGCGCATAACCGGCTGATGCTGACCAAGGCGCTCGACCTGTCGGCGAAGCTGAAGCGGCCGGTTCCCCTGCCGCTGGAAGTCGAAGGGGAACGTGAACTGATGCGCGAGGCCGCGATGGCGTGAACGGTTCCGGCCGGGCGCGAAGCGGTTCGCGTCCGCAACTGCAAGGAAAGACAGACGGGAGTGCCCCTTTCGTTCGGCCAAATGACGGCTGAACATGCCTTCAACCGGCGGCGCCAGCACAGAACAAAACGCGGCGCCGCGTTTCCTGGGAGGGAACGATGACCGACAGCGTAAAGTTCAGCCGGCGGCAGGCCGGCATCGCCTTCATCACCGGCGCGGCTCTCGCGGCGGGGCTGCTCGCGGCCCCGTCGGCGCGGGCGCAGTCCGACTATCCGAACCAGCCCATCACCGTGATCGTGCCCTTCGCGCCGGGCGGCGCCTCCGACTTCGCCGCGCGGCTGCTGCAGCCGAGGCTCTCCGAAATCCTCGGCCAGCAGATCGTGGTCGAGAACCGCGACGGTGCCGCCGGCAATGTCGGCATGGACATCGCCGCGCGGGCCAAGCCGGACGGCTACACGCTGTTCCTCGGCAATGTCGGCACCGTATCGATCAACCCGTTCATCTTCTCCAGCCTGCGCGTGAAGCCGCTGCAGGACTTCATCCCGGTGTCGATCGTCGCCGACACGCCCGGCCTGATGATCGCCAACCCCGCCTTTCCGCCGAACAACGTCAAGGAGCTGGTGGAATATGTGAAGGCGCGGCCCGGCCAGGTGAACTTCGCCTCGCCCGGCACCGGCTCGGTGAACCGGCTGGAGATGGAGGCGTTCCGCCGCGAGGCCGGCCTCGACATGATCCACGTGCCCTACAAGGGCGGCGCCGGCCCCGCCGCCGCCGACGTGATGGGCGGCCATGTCAGCCTGATGTTCGTGACCATCTCGTCGGGCATCAACCATGTGAAGGGCGGCCGGCTGAAGGCGCTCGGCGTGACGACGAAGCAGCGCGTCGCGCAGCTTCCCGACGTGCCGACCATGACCGAGCAGGGCTACCCGAAGAGCGTCTCCTCGTCCTGGCAGGGCATATTGGTGCCGGCCGGCACGCCCGAGCCGATCGTCAACAAGCTGCACGCGGCGGTCGTCGAGGCGATGAAGGACCAGAAGATCCGCGACCGCATGGCGGAATCCGGCGTCATCGCGGTGTCGAGCGCGAGCCCCGCCGAGTTCAAGGCATACATCGCCGCCGATGCCGCGAAGTGGGGCGCCATCATCAAGGAGATCGGCGCCAAGGCGGACTGATCGTCCATCCATCGGGCGCCGCGAAGTTCTTGTCCCCGACCGTCTCGGATGCGCCATCGGCGATCCGGGACGCGTCGTCGCAAATGCCGCCTTCTCCGTCGTGATGGCCGCCGCGCCATCGGAAGGGACGCCATGAACATCAGACTTTCCACGGACTTCCTGACCGGCCTGCTGTTCTGCGGGCTCGGCGCGCTCGCCATCATCATCGGCTCGGACTATCCGGTCGGCACCGCCTCACGCATGGGCGCCGGCTATTTCCCGCGCATCATCTCGGTCGGCCTCATCCTGCTCGGCGGCGTCCTGATCGTGCGCTCGTTCCTTACCGAGACGGAAGAAGTCGGGCGCATCGATCCGCGCCCGCTGGTGATCCTGCTGGCAAGCGTGCTGGCCTTCGGCCTCCTTATCGAGGACTGGGGATTCCCGCTCGCCGGGCTCGTCGTGGTGATCGGTGCGAGCCTCGCCGGCCGGCATTTCCGGCCGCTCGAGACGGGGCTGCTGGCGGTCGGACTGGTGGTCGCCTGCACGCTGCTGTTCTCCTACGGCCTCGGCCTCAATCTTCCCCATACGCGGTTCTGGTGAGGCGACGGGCATGGAGCTGTTCAACGAACTTCTGCTCGGATTCTCGGTCGCGCTGACGCCGACCAATCTCGCCTACGGCTTCCTCGGCGTCCTTCTCGGCACCATCATCGGCGTGCTGCCGGGCCTCGGGCCGGTCGCCACCATCTCGATCCTGCTGCCGGTCACCTTCGCGCTGCCGGCACCCGCAGCGCTGATCATGCTCGCCGGCATCTATTACGGCGCTCAATATGGCGGCTCGACCACGGCGATCCTCGTCAACCTGCCGGGCGAGAGTTCCTCGGTTGTCACCGCCATCGACGGCTACCAGATGGCGCGCAAGGGCCGCGCAGGCCTGGCGCTCGCCACTGCCGCACTGTCCTCCTTCCTCGCCGGCACGCTCGCCACCGTGGTGATCGCGGTGGCCGCCCCCGCGCTCGCCGAGGTCGCGCTCGATTTCGGCCCGGCCGACTATTTCTCGCTGATGCTGTTCGGCCTCATCGCCGCGGTGATCCTCGCCCACGGCTCGGTCATCAAGGCGATCGGCATGATCCTGGTCGGCATCCTGCTCGGCACCATGGGCATCGATGCCAATACCGGGCTGGAGCGCTACACCTTCGGCGTACCGACCTTCGGCGACGGCATCGACTTCGCCGTCATCGCCATGGGCATGTTCGGCATCGGCGAGACCATCGCCAATCTGGAACGCGGCGAGGCGAGCCGCACCTTCGTGAAAGAGGTGCGCGGCCTGTGGCCGAGCTTCGCGGAGATCCGCTCCTTCCTCAAACCCGCGCTGCGCGGCACCGTGCTCGGCGGCTGCCTCGGCCTGCTGCCGGGCGGCGGGCCGGTGCTCGCCTCCTTCTCGACCTATGCCCTGGAGAAGAAGCTCTCGAAGGAACCCGGCCGCTTCGGCCATGGCGCCATCGAGGGCGTCGCCGGGCCGGAGGCCGCCAACAACGCCGCCGCCCAGACCGCCTTCATCCCGATGCTGACCCTCGGCCTGCCGTCCAGCGCGGTGATGGCGCTGATGATCGGCGCGCTGATGATGCAGGGCCTCTCCCCCGGCCCGCAGCTCATGAACCAGCGCCCGGACCTGTTCTGGGGGCTGATCGCCTCGATGTGGCTCGGCAATCTGATGCTGGTCATCCTCAACCTGCCGCTCGTCGGCATCTGGGTGAAGCTGCTCTCGGTGCCCTACCGAATGCTCTATCCGGCGATCATGCTGTTCTGCTGCATCGGCGTGTACTCGATCCACAACAACGCGCTCGACGTGGTGCTGGCGGCGATCTTCGGCGGCTTCGGCTTCATCGCCCAGCGCCTGCGCTGCGAGCCGGCGCCGCTTCTGCTCGGCTTCATCCTCGGGCCGATGATCGAGGAGACGCTGCGCCGCGCTTTGCTGATCTCCCACGGCGACCCAACGGTGTTCGTCACGCGGCCGATCAGCCTCACCTTCCTGGTGATGGCCTTCCTGCTGCTGATCGTCCTCGTCGCACCGATGATCCGCATGACGCGGCAAAAGGCCTTCGAGGAAGGCGCCGAGTGAGGCAAAGCAAAACGGCCGGGCAGGTGCCCGGCCGATCCTCTTCTCGAAATGGCGAGGTTCAGGCGACGCCGGCGAGCGGGCGCTCCTGCACCGGGCTCCAGTGTGGCGCGCTCTCGGGCAGCGCGCTGAAGATGCCGCGTTGCGCCAGCGTGTCGATCTCCGCCCGCAGCAGCCCCATCACCGCATGCGCCGCCGGGCTGAGCTGCTCGCCGACATGCGAGAGCATGATGGTGCGGCTGAGATTGACCCCGCCGACCGCGAGGCCGGTCAGCAGCCCGTCGTCGATCTCCTTGCGGAAGGCGGAGATCGGCATGATCGAGGTGCCGCGCCCGCGCAGCAGCATGCGGCGGATCGCTTCCACCGCGTCGATCTCGCAATCGACCTCGATGCACACGCCGTGCGAGGCGAGCTGCTCGTCGACCAGCGCCCGGATGCCGCGCGTCACCAGCATCGGCGTCGAGGCGAGCTCGTCCAGCGTCACCACCGGCGAGACGCCACGCGACTGGCGCGGCATGACGACGACGATCGGTTCGGTGAGCACGGCGGTGAAGCGCAGCGCGCGGTTCGGCGGCGGGTTGGTGAGCAGCGCGATGTCGACCTGGCCGTTCATCACGTCGATCTGCAGCCGGCGCGTGAATTCCTCGACGATGGTCAGGTTGATCGCCGGATAGGTGTTGGCGCAGCGCTCGATGAGCCCCGGCGCCAGCAGCGAGGACAGCGTCGGCGAGATGCCGACCACGACGCGGCCGGAGAGGCAGTCCCCGCCCATGTTCATGTCCTCGCTCGCCCGCGCCACCTCCTGCAATATGCGCCGGCTGTGCTGCAGGAAGCGGCGGCCGGCGAAGGTGAGCTGCACGCCGCGCGGGAGCCTCACCAGCAAGGGCGTGCCGACCTCGGTCTCGATGCGTTGGATGTGGCGGCTGAGCGCGGGCTGGACGATGCCGAGATCGCGGGAGGCCCGCGTGATGCTGCCGAGCTCGGCCACGCGCACGAAGGCTTCGATGCTGCGCAATTCCATGGCGTCTTCCTCCGGTCCGGGGCGCCGTTCAGTGCGGCGCTCCGCTAGAACCCTTTCCGATCAGGTGGAATCACCTGATCGATAAGAAAGTGCTCTCGATTCAATTGGCTGGAGCATTCTCCGGTCGCGAAGGTCGATCAACTTTCGCGGAAAATGCTCTTATGTGCGTCAATCCTCTCATGCTGGCGGCGGCACGCGAAAGATGCGCAGGGCGATCGCGAGCATGGAGTAGTAGCCCATCAGCCCGGTGAGCTCGATCACCGTGCGCCGCCCGAAACGCGCGCAGGCGGCATCGAACAGCGCGTCCGGCACCTCGCGCTCCCGGTAGAAGGCGGCGGCGAAATCGTGGACCAGCGCCGCGTCGGGATCCGAGAAATCGGGCCGGCGGCCGGCGGCGATCGCCTCGATCTCCGCCTCCGGCACGCCCGCCCTGCGGGCCTCGCCGGCATGCACGCCGAATTCGTAGGGCGCGTTCCAATGGGCGGCGGTGACGAGGATCACCGTCTCGGAGAGGCGCGGCGGGAGCCCCGTACGGTAGCGGCAGAAGGCCCCCACCGCCTGCGCCGTCTCGGCGAGTTCCGGGCTCTCGACATAGATGTGGAACGGTGCCGGCACCTGGCCGGCGCGCGGCCGGCCGATGTCGTCGAAGATGCGGCGCTGCTCCGCGTCGAGCTCCGCCCGGTCCAGTTCGCGGTAGCGGGGCTTTTCGGTCATCGCGTCCATCCCCGCCGCCCCTCACGCGCTCTCGGCGAGATCGGGCCGGCTGTCATGGACCACGACGGGAGCGTTGGCGGCGACGGAGCGGCAGATCGCCTCCAGCACGGCGATGTTGCCGATCTTCTGCTCGTCGGTGAAGCAATAGGGCGCGCCGTCCTCGATCGAGGCGGCGAAGGCTTCGAGATTGGCCTTCACCGTGTCGGTCCACTCATAGTCGCGCAGCTCGCGCCTCCCGTCCTTGTGCTGGACGGTCAGCGTCGTCGGTCCCGGCGTGTCGGGATGGGTATGGTTGCGCGTCTCGACCCAGGCCTCGGTGCCGAACACCGTCATGCCGATATAGAGCGGCGTGACGAGGATGGCGTTGAGATAGCCCGTCGCCCCCGAGGCGAAGCGGGCATGCACCGAGACGACGTCGCCGTTCGCCCGGTCCGAGGCCCGGCTGGCGGTGGAGGCGTAGACCTCCGAGATCGGCCCGAAGATGTCGAGGAAGGCATCGGTGAGGTGGATGCCCATCGCCGTCATGCCGGCGGCGGGCGCGTCGACGCTGGAAGCCCGCCAGTCGGTCTTCGGCACGGCTGCCAGCTTGTCGTGGCTGAAATTCGCCTCGACATGGGCGATGGTGCCGAGCGCGCCGGACGTCACCAGCCGCCGGATCTCCAGCATCGCCGGCTCGAAGCGCCGCTCATGGCCGATGCCGAGCTTCACCCCGGCGGCGCGGCAGGCGGCGACTGAGCGCTCGGCGTCGGCGCGGGTGAGCGCCAGCGGCTTCTCACAGAACACGTGCTTGCCGGCGCGGGCGACCTGCGCCACCTGAGCGGTGTGCAACGAGTGCGGCGTGCACAGGATCACTGCGTCGATAGACGGGTCGTTCAGCACGTCCTCCCAGCGCGTGGTGAGCGGGATGCCGTGCTCGGCTGCGAATGTCGCCTGCGCGTCGGATGTGTCGATCGCCGCGACGATGCGCAGCCTGTCGGAATCCGCCATGCGGCGGATCATGTGCTTGCCCCACCAGCCGAGCCCGGCGATCGCGGCACGGATCATCTCTTTCCTCCCGGAGCCTGCTCCACGGCAGGCCCTCATCTTTCAATCGAGCGCCTTTCGATCGGGCGAGCCGCCCGCGAAAGGCTCTAGGCGGCGGCGGTGGCGGCGGACGAGGCGTCGTTCACCGCCGGCATGACCTTCTCCGCCATCAGCTCCAGCGAGCGGATGGCGAGGTTGCGATCGGCCCAGTCGTGGCCGGCATAGAGCAGCGTGCCGAACGGGCCGATCTCGTCCCGGAAGGCGGCGAGTTCGTCCGCCACCTTCTCGGGCGTGCCCCAGATCACGAGGTCGTCGAGCACGCTTTCCACCGTCACCGACGAATCCGGCGCGTTCTGGTCGCGCTTGAACAGATTGGCGCGTCCGTTGCCGACCAGCTTGGTCGCCAGCGAGTTGTAATAGGCATAATAGGGCGAGCCGGGCTCGGTGGCATAGCGCCGGGCGGTGGCGAGGTCGTCGGCGACGAAGATGCTCTTCGCCACCCGCCAGTTGGCCGCGTCGGCCGGCCGGCCGCCCTTCTGGCAGCCCTCGACATATTTCGGCCAGTGGGTCTTCACCCATTGCGGCAGCAGGAAGTTGGCGGAGATCGGATCCCAGCCGCGCGCCGCCGCCTCCGTCACGCCCTTGGAGAAGGGCGCCACCGCGGTTACCACGATTGGCGGGTGCGGGCGCTGATAGGGCTTGTGGATGGCGCCCTGCCCGAGCTTCGGCATGTTGGTGCGCGCGGTCGAGATGGTCCAGTGCTTGCCGACGCGCTCGTAAGGCGGTTCGCCCGACCAGATGCCGAGCACGTGGTCGATCGCCTCGACGAACATCTCGGTGCGGTCCTTGTCGAGATTGCCGAACACCTCGGCGTCGGAGAGCAGGCCGCCGGGGCTGATGCCCATCAGGTAGCGGCCCTCGGCCATGTGATCGACCATCGCCACCTCGGCGGCCACTCGCGCCGGATGCTGGTTCGGCAGGTTGATGGTGCCCGAGCCGAGCTTGATGGTCTTGGTCTCGTTGAGCAGCCAGGCGATGAAGATCAGCGAGGAGGTGATGGTCTCAGCCGCATCGGTGACATGCTCGCCAAAGAACGCCTCGCAGAAGCCGAGCTTCTCCGCGATGAGGCAGAACTCCCGGTCCTCCTTCAGCGTCTCGTTCAGCGGCCGGCCGACCGGATGGATGGGCATGGTGAAGAAGCCGAGCTTCATGATGCGTGTTCCCGGGTGGCGTTTGCGGTGGCCTCGGCGGGATCGGCAAGCAGCGCCGGACTGCACAGCGCACCGGCCGAGAAAACCAGCGGCTCGCCGTCGCTATGGGTGGCGCGCTCCACCCGGCCGAGGAAGATGTGATGGTCGCCGGCCTCGATGACCTTCTCGGTGCGGCATTCGAAGCGGGCGATGGCGTTCTCGATCAGCGGGCAGCCATAAAGGCCCGGCCGGTGCGGGACGTCGGCGAACTTGTCGGGATGAGGCGTCGCGAAGTGCCGGCACAGCCGGCGCTGATGGGTGCCGAGCACGTTGATCGCGAAGCAGCCGGCCTCCAGGAAGCCGGCCAGCGAGGGCGCGTTGCGCCTGAGGCTCCACAGCACCAGCGGCGGATCAAGCGAGACCGAGGAGAAGGAATTCGCCGTCAGCCCTTCGATCCGGCCGGCGGAGGTGCGGGTGGTCACCACTGTCACGCCGGTCGCGAAGCGCCCGAGCGCCCGCCGGAAATGGCTGTGATCATCCGCGGAGCGGAATTCGATGACGTGTTCGCCCATGAAAGGGAGGTTAGGGCGCTCGACCACACTCCAGAAATGATATGATCTGCTCCGGATCATCAGGATTCGTAATGACGTTGGGGTAGCAGTGCCAAATGAGCGACACGCTCCGCGATATCCGCCTCTTCGTCGCCGCCTATGAGGAACGTTCCTTCACCGCCGCGGCCGAGCGCGAGCACGCCACGCAATCCGGCGTGTCGCAGCACATTCGCAAGATCGAGGACCGCTTCGGGGTGAAGCTGTTCAGCCGTGGCGGCGGCATGGTGCAGCCCACCCCGGCCGGCGACAGCTACTACCGGCATTGCATCGAGCTGCTGCGCCTCAACGAGAGCGCCAACCGCGCGGTCGGCCGCTTCGGCGCCGGGCTCGACGGCGAGATGATGGTGGGGCTGATGCCGACCATGACGCGCAGCGTGCTGGCGCCCGCCCTCGCCCGCTTCGTCTCGGCGCACCCCAACGTGACGGTCCGCGTGCTGGAGGCGTTCTCGGCCGCGCTCACCCAGCGTGTGCGGGCGGGCGAGCTCGCCTTCGCCATCGTGCCCGCCACCTCCGGCACGGTCGGCGTGAAGATGACGCGCTTCGCCTACACGCCGGAAGTGCTGGTCTCCGGCGCCGCCGCGGCACGTCCGCACATGGCGCCGGTGCGCCTTTCCGATCTCGGGCCGCTGAAGGTGGTGCTGCCGAGCGCGCAGAACGTGCGGCGGGTCAATCTCGAGACCTACTTCGCCTCGAACGGCGTGACGATCGCCCAGCGCCTGGAGCTCGACGCGATGATGGGCACGCTCGACTTCATCGCCGACAGCGACTGGGTGGCGATCCTGCCCGGGCTGATGATGGCGAAGGACGCGATACAGGGCGCACCGGGCATGCCGCGGGCGCTGACCGTCAATCCGATCGCCGACCCGCCGGTCGGCATGGACCTCGTGCTGATCGAGCCGGCCCGCCATCCGCTGGCGCCAGCCGCGGGCGCCTTCCTCGACATACTGGCCGAGGAGACGGCGCGCATCGGCAGGGTATGGGGCACCGAGGCCGGCCTCTATCCCGAGGCGACGCCCGGCTCGTAATAGCCCCCGCTCGTCGTGCCGTCCGCTGCCTTGCCGGCGATGCCGTGGGTGAGGTCCTTCACCACGAAGAAGATCACGTCCTCCTCGGGCAGCGCGACGGTGGAATGGACCACGTTCGGCGGGAAATAGATGAGCGTGCCCGGCCCGGCGATGCGCTCGGGCTCGCCCTCGATGTTCACCTTGAGCCGACCCTGCACCACATAGTTCCACTGCTCGTTGGGGTGCGAATGCGGCCGCGCGCCGGTGCCGCGCGCCTTGTGCATCAGCCCGCATTGGGTGCGAATGCCCTCGACCACGCCGCCGAAGGCGGTGGAATAGCCGGGGCCGGTCTCGATGCCGGGCAGCTCGGCGAGCTGGAACAGATAGGCGCCCTCGCCGGCCTTGAAGGCCCCTGCATTGACGGTCTTGCGCTCCTCGGACATGCGGTACTCCTTCAATTCAGACGCGGGCGGCGAGCGGGTCAATTCCCAGCTCCTGCGCGAGATCGTCGAGCTGCCGGCGCAGCGGCGCGCTGAGCGGCACGCCCTCCCGGTCGCGCCGGGCGCGCAGCGTCGCCCGACGGTCTCCGGGGATGCGCACGCCCCCGGTTCCCGGCAGCGGCGCGTCGGCGCGCAGTTCGTCGAGCTGGCGCTGCAGCAGCGGAGCGAACAGCTCCACCGGCATCAACCGCCCGACATCGAGCGCGAGGATGAAATGGCCGGTATTCGCCTCGGTCGTCGAATCGGCGTTGAAGTCGACCACCTCCGTGCCGAAGGCAGCGCCGTTCAGCGTGCCGGCGAGGATGCCGAGCACCAGCGCGAGGCCAGAGCCCTTGTGCCCGCCGATCGGCAGCAGGATGCCCTCATTGGTGCGGCTGGAATCGGTCAGCGGCGAGCCGTCGCGCCGGCTCACCATCCAACCCTCCTCGAGCGGACGGCCCTGCTGGGCATATTTCTTCACCGTGCCGTAGGAAACTGCGGTGGTGGCTATGTCGAGCACCACCGGCGGTTCCGCGCCGCAGGGAATGGCGACGGCGAGCGGGTTTGTGCCGAGCAGCGGGGTGGTGCCACCCCACGCCGCCATGTGGTTGGCGCTCGCCACCACCGAATAGATGCCGACCATGCCCTCGCGCGCCAGCATCTCGACATAGAGCGCGGCCGGCCCGGCATGGTTCGAGCGGCGCGCGCCGACCCAGGCGACCCCGCTCTCGCGGGCGAGCGCCACGGCGGTCTCGGCCGCGCGGCTCATCACCAGATGGCCCATGCCGTTATCGCCCTCGACCAGCGCCACCGCCGGCGCCTTGCGTTCGACGCTGATCGCCGGGCGCGGATTCATGCCGCCGGCCCTGAGGCGCCGCACATATTGCGGCAGCCGGAAGATGCCGTGCGCATCCGCGCCCGTGAGATCGGCCTCGACCATGAGCTGCGCGACCCGCGCCGCATCCTCGGGCGGCAGGCCGCAGGCACCCATGGCGTCGGCGATGAGCCCGCGCATGGCGGAAGGTACGAGCGGGGCGTCCGCCGGTGCGTCGGTCCGCAATTCGGCGGCGCTCATGCGCGCGCCCTCAGACGCCCCGGCTCGGCCGCGCCGAGGAAGTCGGCCGCCGTGCCGCCGAGGATCCGCGCCGTCTCGGACGCCGGAAGCCCGGCGGCACGCACCTGCCGCGCGCATTCGAGCGTGCCCATGTCGAAGGGATAATCGCTGCCGAGCACGACGTGGTCGGCTCCGAAGGTGTCGGTGAGGTAGCGCAGCGCCGGGCCGAAATGCGTCAGCGTGTCGAAATAGAAGCGGCGGATCGAGTCTTCCGGGCTGCCCTTCAGATGCGCCCGGCACTCGGGCCGCTCCTTCCAGCCATGCACCATGCGCCCGAGCTGAAACGGCAGGAAGCCGCCGCCATGGACGAGACAGATGCGCAGCTTCGGGTACCGCTCCAGCACCCCGGCGAAGACGAGGCACGCGCCGGCGATGGTCGTCTCCAGCGGGTTGCCGATCAGGTTCTTGAGATAGAACTCCTTCGTGCGCTCGGGCGCCGCCGTCTTCTGCGGATGGATCAGGATGAAGGCGCCGAGCTCCTCCGCCGTCGCCCAGAGCGGCTCCAGCCCCGGATCGTCGAGATTGCGCCCCTCGATATGCGAGCCGATCTGCGCGCCGGCGAGGCCGAGCTGCGTGACGGCCCGGCGCAGTTCGTCCGCCGCCCGCTTCGGGTCCTGCATCGGCAATGTGGCGAGACCGATCAGCCGGTCGGGATGCTTGCGCGCGAGATCGGCGATCGCCTCGTTCTGGATCGCGCACAGCGCGCCGGTGAGCGCCGCCTCGCGGTCATAGAGGAAGGTCTGCGGACAGTTGCAGACCACCTGCCGATCGATGCCGGCGAAGTCGAGATCGGCGAAGCGCCGGTCGAGATCCCAGCCGCCGCGCGGGAACGGGCGCTGCACGATGTCGCCGACCTTCAGCACGCCGCCCTCGGCATCCACCTCGCTCAGGCTCGGGCCGATATCGGGCGCCTCGCGGCGCATCCGCCCCATCATCTCCTCGGTGAGGATGTGGGCGTGCACGTCGATCACCGGTGTGGTCATGTCTTCTCCCTAGTCGGACGAGTGTGAGACGAGCCGGTCGACGCCGGCCCGCCGCGCCGCGCGGCGGGCAAGCAACACATTGACGACCGGCAAGGCGAGCGAGCCGATGACGAGCAGCGCCAGCACCGCCGAGAGCGGGCGCTCGACGAAGATCGAGAGGCTGCCTTCCGAGAGCATCAGGCTCTGGCGCAGCGAGGTCTCCATGAGCTGCGCCAGCACCACGGCGAGCACCAGCGGCGCGCGGGGGATGTCGGCGCGGATCATCAGATAGCCGATGACGCCGAAGGCGAGCGTCAGCCCGACATTGAACAGGCTGAGGCTCACCGCATAGGCACCGACCAGCGAGATGATCAGAATACCCGGCACGAGGTAGGAGTAGGGGATGCGCAGCACGGAGGCGAAGAGCGGCGCCATCGGCAGGTTCATGATCAAAAGGATCACATTGCCGATGAACATCGAGGCGATGAGCCCCCAGACGAGGTCCGCCTGCTCGGTGAGCAGCATCGGGCCGGGGCGGATGCCGAGCAGCACCAGCGCGGCCAGCAGCACGGCGGTGGAGGCCGATCCCGGAATGCCGAGCGCCAGCATCGGCACCATGGCGCCATGCGCGGCCGAGTTGTTGGCGGATTCGGCCGCCGCCACGCCGTCCAGCGCGCCGTGACCGAAGCGCTCGGGATGGCGGCTCGCCTTCTTCTCGACGACATAGGCGAGCAGCGAGGCAACGGTGGGCCCGGCGCCGGGCATCAGCCCGATGACGAAGCCGATCAGCCCGCCGCGCAGGATCGCCATGCGGCACTCCGCCCAGTCCTTCGCGGTGAGCCACATGTCCTTCAGCCGGGTCTTCACCGGCTGCATGTTCTGCGGCTCCTCCATCGAGGCGAAGATCTCGGCGATGCCGAAGATGCCGATGGCGACAGGCAGGAAGTCGATGCCCTCCATCAGGTCCAGCGAGCCGAAGGTGAGGCGCTCGGTGCCTTGGATCGGGTCGGTGCCGACCAGCGCGATCATCAGCCCGAGCACCGCGCCGATCATCGCCTTCACCGGCGAGCCGGTGCCGAGGCTGGCGGTGGCGGTGATGCCGAGCAGGGCGAGCAGGAAATATTCCGGCGCCGAGAAGCGCAGTGCGAAGGCGCTAAGCGCCGGGGTGAGGAAGACGAGCGCGATGACCGCCCCGACCCCGGCGATGAAGGAGCCGATCGCCGCCACCGCCAGCGCCTGACCGGCCCGGCCCTTGCGCGCGAGCTGGTTGCCGTCCACCGCGGTCATCACGCTCGCCGCCTCGCCCGGCACGTTAACCAGCACCGAGGTGAGCGTGCCGCCATACATGCCGCCATACATGATGCCGGCGAGCATCACGAGCGCGGTCACCGGCTCGAGGCCGAAGGTGACCGGCAGCAGCAGCGCCATGCCGGCCGACGGCCCGATGCCGGGAAGCGCGCCGATGAGCTGGCCGAGCGTGACGCCGATCAGCACGAACAGCAGGTTGGTCGGCGTGAAGGCGACCTCGAAACCCTGAGCGAGCGAAGCCAGAACGTCCATTCCGATCTCCGAATGAGCGAGGTCACACGCCGAAGGCGCCGCGCGGCAGCGCAATGCCCAGCCAGGCGACGAAGACGCCGTAGACGAGCCCGATCACGATCACCGTGGTGGCGATGGTCGGCAGCAGCGGACGCCGCTCGACGCCGAGCAGCAGATAGAGGCAGAACAGGATGCCGGCCGGGATGAAGCCGATCAGCGGGATGGCGGCGAGCAGGGCGAACAGCCCGACGGCGACCCCGCCGACCCGCATCAGGCCGCGCCGGTCGGGAAAGCTGTGCGGCGTCCCGTCGTGCTCGGACAGCGTGCCGACGAGCAGCACGACCGCGAGAACCACGCCGGCGAACCCGACCCAGAAGGGAGCGAAGGCGGAGCCCGGCGCGAAATCGGCCCAGTAGGGCAGATGCCATGTGCCGAGTAGCACGCCCGCGGACAGGGCGAAGAGCACCAGCGACACGACGATGTTGGTTGCTTTCACGCGCACCTCCGGCACCGGTCGGGCTGCGGAAGGGACGGCGGACACGAGGCGCCGCCCTGGGGCATGCGCCGCGGTCCGCCGCGAGGAGGCAGCATCGCTCAGGCGATCACTGCACGGCCGGCTGCTTGGCGAGGCCGAGGTCGCGCAGCAGCGCGAGATGTTCCTCGTGCAGCTTGGCGAGATGCGCCTTCACCTCGGAGGCCGGCACCATCTTCGAGCGCAGGAAGTTCTCCTTGAGGCTCGCCTGCCATTCCGGATTGGCGACCAGCTTGGCGATGGCGTCGTCCCAGAACTTCACGGTGCCGGCGTCGAGGCCGGGCGGTCCCGCGAGGCCCCAGGCCTGGCCCCACACGATGTCGTAGCCCTGCTCCTTCGCGGTCGGGATGTCCTTCAGCTCCGGATCGGTGCGGCGCTCGCTGGCGAGGATGGCGATGATGCGGGCCTTGCCGCTCTTCACCAGCGGCAGCGCCTCGCTCGGGGTCAGCGTCATCATCTCGACATTGCCACCGAGGAAGGCCGCCTGCGCGGCGCCGCCGCCGTCGAACGGCACATAGTTCAGCTTCACCTTGCCGGCCTTCTCGACGAGCCCGGCGACCATGTGGTCGGTCGAGCCCGACTGCGCGCCGGCGACCTTCACGCTGCGCTCGCGCTGGCCGGCGAGGGCGACGAGGTCCTTGAGGTTCTGCACCGTCGAGCTCGGCTGCACCACCAGCACCAGGTCGCCCTGGATGAACATGCTGATCGGCGTCAGCTTGTCATAAATGGTGGGCAGGCCCTGGGTGATCGGCGTGGTGAGGATCGGCTGGGCGATGCACAGCACGATGTTCTTGTCGCCCGGCCGGCCGAGCACGAAATTGGCCGCGACCATCCACGAGCCGCCGGTGCGGTTCTGCACCACCAGCGGGTTGGTGATGATCTTCTGTTCGTTGAGAATCTTGGCGGCCCGGCGCATCAGCACGTCGGGGGTGCCGCCGGGGCTGGTGCCGGTGGTGATCTCGATCGGGCCGGTCGGCGCGGTCTGGGCGTGCAGCGCGGCCGGCGCGGCGGCGAGCGCGAGGCCCACCGTCACGCCGATGCCGAGGGCGGCGAGAGCGGCGTGCTTCAGGCGATGAGACAGGATCGGTCGGGCGTGGACTGCGGTCATGCTGGCGTCCCTCCTAGGCCTTGATGGCGGTTCGGCGTCTTGTGACGTCTTGTCCGGCCAGCTAAGTCTCGCGACGCAAGGATGTCAAGTTCATCGACAATATTGTTTGCGTTCTGTGGTATGTTTGTTCGGCATGCCTATAGTACATATCGGCATATCTGACGAATAGATGAAGTTAACACCAGCTCATATCTGCCGAATTCAAGTGCCGTCAGCAGGGCCATATCGCCCGCAGGCGGATGAGGAACGGCTCTCCCCCGCCCATCGCTGATCTTTGCTCCATGGCACCGCCGTCGACATCGCGGGCACACGCAACATCCCGCCCGGCTTTACGCAATTCGCTTCCAATGCCAGTATTCGGAAAAATATAAGGGAGGATCTGTCAGTTATGACAGCGATAGTGACGTATATCCGATCTTATATACGCTTGTGCTTCGTAACGCTCGGCCATGTGCACTGCATACATAATTCCCATTCCGAAGATGTCCGTCAGCGCGGGCCCTCCTGAGAGCCGGCCGATTTCGCATCCGGCGGCCCGCCGCCGACGAGCTGTTCGAGGCTGCGCTGCAGGGCGAGCTGCGAGATACCGCGCGTGATGAAGACGATCCGGCTCGTCCGGTCGCTGTCGGGCCACGCGGCGAGCTGGACCGGCGGATGCATGACGTCCTGAACCGCATGCACGACGAGCGGCCCCTCGGCCCCGCTCAAGTGGATGAGCCCCTTCATGCGCAGGAGGTCCTTGCCGCGCAGGGACAGGACGGCGCCGAGCCAGCGCCGCAGCGCCTCCCGCGAGACCGGTCGGTCGATCGTCACCGCGAAGGCCTGGATGCCGCGATCATGCGGATTGGCCCCGGCGACCTCATGCTCGGGAAAATCCGCATTCCTTAGCCAGCGCAGTACCTCCTCCCCTGTTGCCCCGGTGACGGCCGGCACATGGCCGAACAGCGCCTCCGGCGCGATGGCGCCATTGAGCACCGGCACGATGTCGGCGCCCGGATTGAGCCGCCGCAGGCGGGCCTCCAGCGGATCGGTGTCGCCCGGTTCGGCGAGATCGGTCTTGGTGAGGATCAGCACATCGGCGAGCGCCGCCTGCCGGCGCGCCTCCTCGAATTCGTCGAGCTGGCCGGCGCCGTTCGCCGCGTCGACCGTGGTGACGATCGCGCGCAGCGCGAAGCGCCCAGCGAGCAGCTTCTCGGTCGCCAGCGTTCGCACGATGGAGGCCGGATCGGCGAGGCCCGTGGTCTCGATGGCGACCCGCGCGAAAGCCGGCAGCTCGCCGCGCGCGACCTTGGCGGTGAGGTCGTCCAGCGTGTCGACGAGGTCGCCGCGCACCGAGCAGCAGATGCATCCGCTCTGCAGCACCATGGCGTTCTCGATGGCACTGTCGACCAGGAGATGGTCGATGGCGACGTCGCCGAACTCGTTGATGATCACTGCGGTGTCGGCCATGCCGGGGTCGCGCAGCAGATGGTTCAGCAGCGTGGTCTTGCCGCTGCCGAGAAAGCCGGTGAGCAGCGTCACCGGGATCGGCGTCGCGCGCTCGCCCATGGCGCCGCTCAGATCTCGAGCTCCAGCACATAGAGGCCGCCGGCATGGCGGTCGGCGCAATAGACGATGCCGGCCTCGTCGACGAACACGTCGTTGAGCTGGATCGCCGGCACCCGCGCGCCCGGCGGGGCGGAGGGCACGAAGGCCGCGACCTCCTTCGGGACCAGCGGATCGGAGATGTCGTGCACCCTGAGCCCGCCATTGAACAGGGTCGAGAAGATCAGCGTCTCGGAATGCAGCGCGACCTCGCTCGGCGGGTTCTCGTGCACATTATGGCAGCCGAAGCGCCCGCCCTTGCGCCCATACTCCTCGAAGGAGGGCATGGGCAGGGTGGAGAGCGGCACCAGATTGTCCTCGCGCCGCGCATCGACGATCCAGGTCAGCTTCGGCCAGTCGAAGCCGTTGTCGTGCACGCATTCATGAGTGACGACGAGCAGATCGCGGCCGAACAGCGGCATCACCGTGTGGGTGAAGCCGGGGAAGGGCGGGTTCGGGTTGAAGGCCGAGACCACCTTCGGGCGGGACTTGTCGGATATGTCCATCACATAGCCGCCGCCGTCGATATAGCCGACATAGGCCCGGTCGGGACGGGCCGGATAGACGTTGGTGTTGTGGCAGCGGAAGCCGCTGTCGATGGCGAGCCGCTCGGGTGGCAGCGCCTCGTCGCCCTCCGCCGTGCCCGGCATCCACCAGCGTCCGGCCTCGACCGGCCTCACGGGGTCGCGCACGTCGATGATCATATAGGCCTGGTCGTCGCGCTGGTTCCGCGGCAGGAAATCGGCGGCGCCCGAGGCGCAATGGACGAATTCGCCGTCGACGAACCACACCTGATGCACCCCGCGCGAGCGCGGGCCCGAGCAGTCGAAGAAGCTGATCGAGCGCGGCGCCTCCGGCACCGAGATGTCGAACAGCTCGACGCCGGCGGGCGAGATGCCGACATCGTAGGTCTGGTAGGCGACCGCCATGAGGTTGCCGCTGATCTCCAGCGAGTTGGAGCGCACCCGGCTGTGCGGCAGGTCGGTCTGGACGATCACGCGCGGATGGCGCGGATCGGTGACGTCGACCGCCGTGAAGTTCTTCGGCGGCCCCTCATGGGCGAGCCACATGATGCGTCGCCCGTCCGGCGCGCGCTGCAGCGCCATGCCCTCGCCGACGCCGCCATGGCCGTCGAGCGCATGGTGGCCGATGAGGCGCATGCCCCTGATGAGGTCGATCTTCACCTCGGCGGCACTGTCCGACGTGGCGAGCATGCGGCGTCCTCCCGTGTCCGGATCGGCGGTGACGGCCGTCCAACTATGTTCGTTGATATGGAAAATGTTCGAACATTTCGGAGGTGTCAACAAAGCCGGCGGCCGGCGCCTTGTCCCGGAGCTCAACCGTCGGCTGGCGCGGGCGCGCGGAGACTGCGCGTCACAGCCTCGTAGTTCCGCGCGACGACGTCGAGGCTGCCCTCGAAATGCCGGGCGAGGATATTGGCCGCCCGGTCGGCCTCGCGGCTCACCGTCGCCTCGGCGAGCGTACGGTGCTCCTCGCGCACGCGGCGCGACAGCTCCTGCGAGCCGGCGGTCACCACGATCACCGCCCGCCGATAGCGCTGGAAGTGATCCGACAGCACGTCGCAGAAATGGATGAGCCACGGCGAGCGGCAGGCGGCGATGAGGCTGGCGTGGAAGCGGTCGTGCCGCTGCTCCCACTGGTCGATTGTCACGCGGTCCTCGTGCGAGGCCGGCAGCGGTGCGCGCTCCAGCCGGTGCAGCGCCGCCAGGATCTCCGCCTCCCAGTCGGCATCGCCGCGGGCGATGGACTGGCGCAGCGCCGAGCAGCCGAGATCGATGCGCAGCCGGCAGAGATCGTGCAGGTCCTCCAGCGACAGCGGAGCGACCGTATAGCCGCGATTGCCCTCGACCCGCACGAGTTGCTCGGAGACCAGCCGGGAGAGCGCCTCGCGCAGCGGCGCGATGCCGACCCCATAGGCCGCGCTGAGCTGCCTGAGGCGCAGCCGCTGGCCGGGCGGAAGCTGGCCCGCGATCAGGTCGCGCCGCAGCCGGGCATAGGCTTCCAGCCCCAAGGTCGGGGCATCGTCATCGCCGGGAACGCGCTGCAGGGACAAGGAAAGCTCCGCACCTAAGGCATCGCGGCACATGATGGGCGCGCTCGGAGGATCGATCAATCAGCGGATGTTCAAACGCGCTTCGCCTCAGAAGTCCGGCAGGCGGACGGCGCCGGGCGCGGCGGGAAGCGCGTCGCTCTCCCAGAAGCGCGCCTGTGCACCGAGCAGGGCGGCGAAGCGCGCGCCATCCGTGCAGGCGGCGGCATCGAATGTCGCGACGCCGATACCCGCCGCGTCGAGACGCTCGCGGCGACGCCGTTCCGCGCCCGGCGTCAGCGCCGAGGGCGCCAGCAGCACCGCGAGTTCGCGCTCGCCGAGCCAGAAGGCGAAATCGACCGCGACCGCCTCCGCCGGCGGCGGCACGGACAGGAAGGCGCGCGGCAGCGGCAGGGGGGCGGACCAGAGCACGTCCTCCGGCCGGAACAGGCTGTCGAACGGCGCCAGCCGTTCCTCGATCGCCGCGCGATTGCGCGCGACGGCTTCCCGCAGATACATGAAATAGCCGTCGAGGAAGGCATCCGCGCCCCGGTTCCACCCGCCCGAAAGCCGCTTCAGATGGGCGATGACGCGCGCGTCGAGCGCCGTCTCCTCATCGCCGAGCGCGGGCGGCGGCAGATCGAGCGCCTCGTCGTTCAATCGCAGCACCTCGCCGGGCCGGACACGCGCCAGCGGCACGCCGCGGGGCGCGCGGGGATCGAATGCGGGCGGCAGGCCGGCCACGCCGAAGGCGATCGGCTCCGGTGTCGTCGGGGCGTGTCGGTCGGCCATGGCCTCTCCCATCTGCCGGAGCTAACTAGCAAATCGCGGCATGCAAGGCGGAATCAGCTTTCCTGATCGGACGGATCATTTCTTATGGTTTCGCGCTCGCGCCGGGACTTGGCTAGCCTCGCGCCGAATCGGCGTGAACGGAAATGGGGGCAAGCAAATGGAGTTCGTGGCATCGGGCGAGGCGAGGATCGCCGCGCGGGTGGACGGCCCGGCGCACCTGCCCTGGATCGTGCTCTCCAATTCGCTCGCCGCCGACCACACCATGTGGGACGACCAGATCGCCATGCTCACCGCCCGCCGCCGGGTGCTGCGCTACGACACGCGCGGCCACGGGAAGAGCGGCGCGCCGCCGGGCCCCTATGACTTCGATATGCTGGTCGGCGACGTGGTGGCGCTGATGGATCATTTCGGCATCGAGCGGGCCGACTATCTCGGCCTCTCGCTCGGCGGCATGACGGGGCTCGGGCTCGGCCTCGCCCATCCGGACCGCGTCGGCCGCCTTGTCTGCGCCGATGCCCGTGCCGATGCGCCCGCGCCCTTCGTCGCCGGATGGGACCAGCGCATCGCGGCGGTCGAGGCGAACGGCACGCAGGCGGTGGTCGCCGGCACGCTGGAGCGCTGGTTCACCCCGGCGACGCATCGCGACCGGCCCGAGATCGTAGCACGCACCGCCGCCATGATCCGCGGCACTTCGCCTGTCGGCTATATCGGCTGCGGCGAGGCGCTGAAGCGGCTCGACTATCTGCGCCGCCTGCCGGACCTCGCGGCGGAGACGCTCTACCTCGTCGGCGCGGAGGACCTCGCCGCCCCGGCCGAGGCCATGCGCGCCATGGCGGAAGCGACGCCGAAGGCCCGCTTCGGCGTCCTGCCCGGCTGCGCGCACATCGCCAATATGGAAGACGCCGCCGGTTTCAACGCCCGCGTCGCCACCTTCCTCGACGGAGCCTGAGCCGCTCAGTCGCTGGCGAGCCGCCGCGCCGCCCACATGCCGGCGAGCATGGCCGGCACGAAGACGAGCGTGCCCGCCGCGCCGAGCCCGAGCGAGGTGAGCGCCGGCCCGGGACAGAAGCCGCCGAGCCCCCAGCCGATGCCGAACAGCGCCGGCCCGAGGATGAGGCGGGCGTCGATGTCGGTGCGGCTCGGCACGCGGAAGCGCGGCGCCAGCAGCGGCGTATGCCGCCGCCAGGCGAGGCGGTAGCCGATGAAGGTGACCAGCACCGCGCCACCCATGACGAAGGCGAGCGAGGGATCGAAGCTGCCGGCGAGATCGAGGAAGTTCAGCACCTTGGCGGGGTCGCTCATGCCGGAGACGACGAGCCCGACGCCGAAGATGAGGCCGAGGGCGAGATTGACCAGGATCGACATGGGTCAGCCTCCGATCACATGACGCAGCACGAAGACGGTAAGGAACCCCGTCGCCATGAACACGCCGGTGGCGACCAGCGAGCGCGGCGACAGGCGGGCGATGCCGCACACGCCATGGCCGGAGGTACAGCCCCCGCCCCAGACCGAGCCGAAGCCGACCAGCAGGCCGGCGGCGATCATCAGCCCGGCATTGGAGGAGACGGTCTGGATCACCGGGACGCCGGCAACAGTGCCGACCAGCAGCGGCGCGGCGACGAGCCCCGCCACGAAGGCCAGCCGGCCGGCGAAGGCCGACCCGTTCTCCGCACCCTCGCGATAGGGCGGCAGCAGGCGGCTGGCGATGCCGCTGATGCCGGCGATGCGTCCCTCGAACAGCATCATCAGCACCGCGGAAAGCCCGATCAGCATTCCGCCGACGAAGGACGCCACAGGCGTGAACTCGGTCATGACCCTGTCTCCCGCGGCTGCGCCCCGGCGCAGAACAGCGCGTGCATGGTGGCGATGAAGGTTTCGACCCGCGGGTCGGCGAGGCGGTAGAAGACCTGCCGGCCATGCTTGCGGCTGACGATGAGCCCCGCCTCGCGCAGCCCGGCGAGCTGCTGGGAGAGCCCCGGCTGGCGGATATCGAGCAGCGCCTCCAGCTCGCGCACGGAACGCTCGCCGTCGACGAGCGCGCAGGCCACCAGCAGCCGGTCGGGATTCGACAGCGTCTTCAGGAAGGCGGAGGCTTCACCCACCCGCGCCTTCATGTCGGCGGCATCGCCAGAGAGCGTGTCGGTCATCGCGTCAGCCCCAGGCTGCTCCCTTCAGGAGATCGAGCGGGATCTTCAGGTAGCGCACCCCGTTCGCCTCCGGCTCGGGCAGGCACCCGCCATTGGTGTTGATCTGCAGCGACTGCAGGATCAGTTTCGGCATCGGCAGGCTGCGGTCGCGCGCCTCGCGGATCGCCACGAAATCCGCTTCGTTCCTGCAGCGCGCCATATGGATGTTCGCCGCCTTCTGCTCGCCGACGGTCGATTCCCACGCCGGCGCGCGCCCGCCCGGCTGGTAGTCGTGGCCGGTGAAGACGCGGGTCTCGTCGGGCAGCGCCAATATGGCCTGGATCGACGTCCACAGCGCCTTCGCGCTGCCGCCGGGGAAATCCGCGCGGGCCGTGCCGCTGTCCGGCATGAACAGCGTGTCGTGAACGAAGGCCGCGTCGCCGATCACATAGGTGATCGAGGCGAGCGTGTGGCCCGGCGAGAACATCACCCGCGCATCGATGCTGCCGAGCCTGAAGGTCTCGCCATCGGCGAATAGGCGGTCCCATTGCGAGCCGTCGGCGGGAAAATCCGGCCAGTTGTAGAAGCCCTTCCAGAGCTTCTGCACATTCTTCACATGCTCGCCGATGGCGGTGGGAGCGCCGGTCTTCTGCTTGAGGTAATGCGCCGCCGAGAAATGGTCGGCATGGGGATGGGTGTCGAGGATCCACTCGACCTCGTAGCCCTTGGCCCGGACGAAATCGAGCAGGCGGTCGGCATTGATCGAGGCGGTCTGGCCCGACTTCTCGTCGAAATCGTAGACGGGATCGACGATGGCGCAGCGCTTCGTCGCCGGGTCGGCGACGACGTACTGGACGGACCAGGTGCGCGGATCGAAGAAGCCGGTGACCTCGGGTTTCTGGGTCATGATGTTCTGTCCTGATGTCGATCCGGTTTCACTTGCCGGCCTCACTTGCGCCCTGCGACGGGGCAGGTCGAGATGCCGAGGAGGGAATAGAGCGGGCAGTTGCCGGCGAGCGCCGTGAGCAGCGGGATGAGGCCGATCAGGCCGATCCAGCGCAGATCGCCGTCCAGCACGAAGAGCAGTGACAGCAAGGCAAGGCCGACGACGACGCGCAGCGTGCGATCAAGGCCTCCGACGTTCCGGGTCATGGCATCCTTCCTCCATCGACGGCAGCTTTGTACCTGCCGCGAGAAGAGATAATTTATTTGCAAAAAAATGCAATCATAAAATCGCAATTATAATTGCGTAGGCGACCGCGGCCGCCGCGCGATACCGCCGTCGCATATCACGCGCTATGGTGCGCCCCATGACCAACACACCTTCCGATGGCGGGGCCGAAGCCGGGGCGACGCCGCCCGCCGAAAGCCCGGTGATCCGCACCATCGCCATGCCGGCCGACACCAACCCGGCCGGCGACATCTTCGGCGGCTGGCTGATGGCGCATATGGACCTCGCCGCCGGCAATGTCGCGACGCGGCGGGCGCGGGGGCGCGCCGCCACGGTGGCGGTGGAGGCGATGAGCTTCCACAAGCCGGTGCTGGTCGGCGACGAGGTCAGCTTCTACGGAACCATCCTGTCTGCCGGGCGTACATCGATGCGCATCCGCATCGAGGCGTGGCGCCGGGCCCGCGAGGAGGAGCAGGCGATGAAGGTGACGGAGGCGATCTTCACCTTCGTCGCCATCGGCGAGGACCGCCGCCCGCGCCCGATCGACTGAGCCGCGCTCCACGGGCGCGGGACGAACCGGCGCGGCAGGCCTCATGGATGCAGGCCTCATGGACGAGGGGAGCGCGATGAAGGACGTCGAGCCGTCGAAGACCTACCGGCTGCTGGAATCCGGCCCGATCGTGCTGGTGACCACCGCACGCGACGGACGCGCCAACGTCATGACCATGGGCTTCCACATGGTCATCCAGCACGGCCCGCCGCTGATCGGCTGCGTCATCGGCCCGTGGGACTTCAGCCACGCCGCGCTCACCGCCACCGGCGAATGCGTGATCGCCATCCCCACCGTCGATCTCGCCCGCACGGTGGTGGACATCGGCAACTGCTCGGGCCGGAGCATCGACAAGTTCGCGCGCTTCGGCCTCACCGCCGAGCCGGCGCGCATGGTCGGCGCGCCGCTGATCCGCGAATGCATCGCCAATCTCGAATGCCGCATCGCCGACGACCGCCTCGCCGCCGACTACAACCTGTTCATCCTCGAGGTGCTGGCGATCCGCTACGACGACGCGCGCGAGGAGCGCCGCTATCTGCATCACAATGGCGACGGCACCTTCACCGTCGACGGCAGGACCCTCGACCTGCGCGAGCGCATGGTGCAGTGGAAGGCGTTCCAGGTCGAACTGTGACGTGTGCCCGTCGCGAAGGTCCCTCGACTTTCACCAAACAGGCTCTAGCGGGTGATCCGCACCGAGGCGAAGCGCCCGACCACGGCACCGCCGCAGCGTTCGGCCGCCAGCACAGAGGCGCGCGCCGGCTGCAGATGCGAGGTCGCGCGGGCGGGGTTGCGCTCGGGCGGATGCGGCAGCTCGCCGGGCAGCGGCGATTCGGCCGGCGCCGGGCGGTGCAGCCGCTCCGAAAGGTTGCTCACCAGCGCGCGCAGCCGCCGGTTCTCTGCCTCCAGCTCCTTCATCTGCATGACCGCCGGCGCGGAGAGCCCCCCGAAGCGCCGCTTCCAGCGATAGAAGGTGCGCAGCGAGACCTGCGCCGTGCTGCAGATCTCGCCCACCGGCACGCCGGAATCGGCCTCGCGGATGAGGTGCAGGATCTCGCTCTCGGTGAACTGCGAACGTCTCATCGGATCGTCCTCAAGAATCGTTGGCGGATCGGACGACGGTCTCGGCGCTGCCGCGGAAGACGGAAAGCTCCCGCGGATCGATGCGATCGCCCGCGACGCGCGACGGCCGTCAGCCGCTCATCGTATGGGCGTGCGATTATTCTAGGCAGCACTATAGACCATCGCGACCGCAGGTGAATGCGCATTCTCGCAGCGCACAAAAAGCCGGCCGGCCGGCGCATGACGGTCGGTGATCGCACCGGAAGGCCGCGACTCGCGTGGCGGCATGCCGGCCGCCGGAATGGCAAATGTGCCAGAATGACCGAAATAGAGCCTCGGATGACGCCGCTTTGGGCAGCGCTGAACATTATATGAAGTTGCGCGCGCAACTCCGCGCACCAGAATTCCCGACATCTCGAACATTGGGGTGTCGTCCATGTCCAGGTTTTCGCGGCGTAGTTTCCTTCAGGCAAGCGGCCTTGCCGCCGCAGGGCTGGCGTCACCCATCGGCATGCCGGCCATCCTGCGCTCGGCGCAGGCGGCGGGGCCGGTGAAGCTCGGCTGCCTGTTCTCCTCCTCCGGCACCATGGCCAATCTCGAAGGCCGGCTGAACTACGTGGTCAAGATGGCCGCCGACGAGCTCAACGCGAAGGGCGGCGTCAACGGCCGCACCGTCGAGGTGCTGGTCTCCGACCCCGCCTCCGACTGGCCGCTCTACGCGCAGAGCGCCAAGCAGATGCTGCAGCAGGAGAAGGTCGCCGCGCTGTTCGGCTGCTGGACCTCGGTCTCGCGCAAGACCGTGCTGCCGGTGGTCGAGCAGGAGAAGGGCCTGCTCTATTATCCGCTGCATTTCGAGGGCGACGAGAACTCCAAGAACGTCGTCTATGTGAACTCGCCGCCGGCGAGCTCGGTGCTGCCGGCCGTCGACTATCTGATGAGCGAGGACGGCGTCTCGGCGAAGCGCTTCTTCATGCTCGGCTCGGACTATGTCTGGCCGCGCACCATCAACAAGCAGCTCAAGGGCTACTGGAAGACCAAGGGCATCCCGGAGAGCGCCTGGAAGGAGGAATACGTCCCCTTCGGCTTCTCCAACTTCCAGACGCTGGTGAACCAGATCCGCGCCTTCGCCGACCAGGGCGGCGGCCAGCCGGTGGTGGTGCTCACCGTGGTGGGCAACTCGATCCCGGACTTCATGCGCGAATTCGCCAACCAGGGCATCAAGGCGACCGACATTCCGGTGCTCGGCCTCGACATGGTGGAGGCCGACCTCGAAGGTCTCGACACCTCCAAGCTGGTCGGCCACCTGAACTGCTGGGCCTATCTGCAGAACGCCAAGGGCGAGGCCAACAAGAAGTTCCTCGCGAGCTGGGCGGACTATGTGAAGGCCAAGAGCGTGCCCTTCAAGGGCGACGTCGCCATCGATCCCATGGTCTCGGCCTATGACGCCGTGCATCTGTGGGCGATGGCCGCCGCCAAGGCCGGCTCCTTCGACGTGCCGGAGGTCTCCAAGGCGTTCGGCGGCCTCTCCTTCGACTGCCCGTCGGGCTACAAGATCGGCATGACCGGCGAGAACAACTACGTCTCGCGCGGCGTGTTCATCGGCTCGGTGAACGACGCCCAGGGCTTCGACATCCTCTGGCAGTCCAAGGACACGCCGAAGCCGGTGCCGTTCAGCCCCTACGGCTGATCCCTCCGCGTGCCCCTCCCCTCAGGGCGGCCGGCTCCCCCGCTGGCCGTCATCGGGTTTTCAATGACGTTCCGCTTCGCCTTCCTCGTCCTTGCCGCAGGCCTCCTCGGCACCGCGCCGGCGCTCGCCGCGCCGCTCGACAGGTCTGCGCTCGTCGCCCGCCTGTGCGGCAGCGCGGCGGAGATGGGTGAAGCGGCTGGAACTCTGATCACGCTCGCCGCGAGCGGATCGGCCGAGGACCGCGCCTTCGCCGCGCCGCTCGCCCGCGCGGCGATGGAGAAGAAGCTCACCTGCGACGAGGCCGGCGCGCTGCTGACGGCCGGCGGCGGCACGCTCGACGCCATCACCAGCGCGCCCCGCGCCGAACAGGGCGCCAGCCGCGCGCCGGTTCTCAGCCTCAAGAACCGCGCCGTCTTCGAGCTCGCCGACGCCGCGCTCGCCCTGCGCAGCGCCGCTTCGCCGGCCGAGCGGGCAAGCGCCCTGCGCACGCTGGAGCGCAAGCCCGGCTCGCTGCCCGACGGGCTGCTCGACGCGGCGGCCGCCGAGGAGACCGACGCCGGCCTGAAGGGGCAGATCGAGACGCTGGCGCAGACCGCCGCGCTCAACGCCTCGGACATCGCGAAGCGGATCACCGCGATAGGCCGCGTCGCCGACAATCCGAGCCGCCGCGCACTGGCGCAGGTCGGCGCGCTGAAGCAAGACCCGGCCTATGCCGGCGACCCGGCCTTCCGGGCGGCGGTCGACGCCGGCATCTCCCGCATCGAGCGCGGCATCGCCATCGGCGACACGCTGGCCGCGCTCTATAACGGCCTTTCCTTCGCCAGCATCCTGTTCATGGCGGCGATCGGCCTCGCCATCATCTTCGGGCTGATGGGCGTCATCAATCTCGCCCAGGGCGAGTTCATCATGATCGGCGCCTATGTCACCTGGCTGGTGCAGGAGGGGCTGCGCCGCGCCGCCCCGGCGCTGGTCGACTGGTATCTCGTCCTCGCCATCCCGGCCGCCTTCCTCGTCACCGCCGCCATCGGCGTCGCGCTTGAGGCGGCGCTGCTGCGCCATCTCTACCGGCGTCCGCTGATGAGCCTGCTCGCCACCTGGGCGGTCAGCCTGTTCCTGGTGAACCTCGTACGCGTCGGCTTCGGCACGCAGAACCTGCAGTTCGAGACGCCGTTCTACGTCACCGGCGGCGTGCCGGTGATCGGCGACTTCATCTTCACCTGGAACCGCATGTTCGCGATTCTCTTCGCGGTCGTCACCCTGGCGCTGACCACGGCGCTGATCCGCTTCACCCCGCTCGGTCTCAACATCCGGGCGGTGACGCAGAACCGCGACATGGCCGCCTGCATCGGCATCCCGACCCGGCGCGTCGACATGATGGCCTTCGGCCTCGGCTCGGGCCTCGCCGGCCTCGCCGGGCTGGCGCTCTCGCCGATCTACAGCGTGAACCCGCAGATGGGGCAGAACTTCATCATCGACAGCTTCATGGTGGTAGTGCTCGGCGGGGTGGGCACCATCGCCGGCACCGTGGTGGCTGCCCTTGGCATCGGCCAGATCAACGTGCTGATCGAGCCGCTCTGGGGAGCGGTGGCCGCCAAGGTGATCGTGCTCTTGATGATCATCGCCTTCCTGCAATGGCGTCCCGAAGGGCTGTTCGCCGTGAAGGGGCGCCGCAAATGAAGCCGCTCTCCACCGACCGTCCGGTGCTCGGCCTCGCCGCGCTGCTGGTGCTGCTGGCGCTCGCCATGCCGTTCGCCGACGGCACGCCGCTCGCGCTCTCGCGCTACCTCGTCAACGCCATCGGCCAGCTCGCCGCCTTCGCCGTGCTGGCGCTGTCGCTCGACCTGATCTGGGGCTATCTCGGCATATTGTCGCTCGGCCACGGCCTGTTCTTCGCCATCGGCGGCTACGTCGTCGCCATGTACCTGCTCAAGCACTCCTTCGAGGTGACGGGCACGGTTCCGGACTTCCTCCAGTTCATGGGCTGGAAGGAATTCCCCTTCTACTGGGCGGGCTTCGAGTTCTTCCCCTATGCCCTCCTCGTCGCCGTGGCGGTGACGAGCCTGATCGCCGGCGTGTTCGGCTATGTCTCGTTCCGCTCGCGGGTGGGTGGCGTCTATTTCGCGATCATCACCCAGGCGCTGGTCTATGTCGCCATGCTGCTGATGTTCCGCAACGACACCGGCTTCGGCGGCAATAACGGCATGACCGGCTTCACCGTGCTGTTCGGCTGGCCTATGGGCTCGACGGGCATGCTGATCGGCATGGCGAGCGCCTCGCTCGTCGTGCTGGCACTGGTGCTACTCGGCTGCCGGGCGCTGGTCGGCTCGCGCTTCGGCGCGCTGATGATCGCCACCCGCGACGACGAGACCCGGCTGCGCACGCTCGGCTACGAGACGCTGCGCCTGAAGCTCGCCGTGTGGTGCCTCTCGGCGCTGATCGCGATGCTCGCCGGCATGCTCTACGTGCCGCAGGTCGGCATCATCAACCCGCGCCTGCTCTCGCCCGAGCTGTCGCTGGAGATCGCGGTGTGGGTAGCGATCGGCGGGCGCGGACATCTGGTCGGCGCGGTGATCGGCGCGCTGCTGGTGAACGCGATCAAGTTCTGGCTGTCCTCCGCCGCGCCGGAGGTGTGGCCCTTCATCCTCTCCGGCCTCATCGTGCTGGTGGTGCTGGTCTTCCCCAACGGCCTCGTCGATCTCGCCAAGCTCAGGCTGGTCCGGCCGATGGGCCCGAAGCGCATGGCCGAGGAGATCGGGGAGGCACGCCCGTGAAACCCGCCGCCGGCCTCACCGCGCTGCTCGTCGACGGGCTCACCGTGCGCTTCGGCAGCTTCCGGGCGATCGACGACCTCTCGCTCGCCATCGACTATGGCGAGGTGCGCGCCGTCATCGGCCCGAACGGCGCCGGCAAGACCACGCTGCTCGACGTCATCTCCGGCATCACCCGCCCGAAGGAGGGACGCGTCCTGTTCGACGGCGCGCTCGACGTGACACGCCAGAGCGAATCCGCCATCGCCCGTGCCGGCATCCGCCGCAAGTTCCAGAAGCCGAGCGTGTTCGAAGGGCTGAGCGTGCGCCAGCACATCGCCATCGGCGCCGATACCGGCTTCCGCGGCGGCCTCGACGGACCAGCATTGGAGGATCGCGTGGGCGAGGTGCTCGACACCGTCGGCCTCGCCGAGCAGGCCGAGCGCATGGCCGGCGCGCTCAGCCACGGCCAAAAGCAGTGGCTGGAGATCGGCATGGTGCTCGCCTCCGATCCGAAGGTGCTGATGCTCGACGAGCCGGTGGCCGGCCTCACCGACGAGGAGACCGAGCGCACGGCGCGGCTGGTCCGCGCGCTGCGGAGGCCGGACCGCGCCATCGTGGTGGTCGAGCACGACATGGACTTCGTCGAGCGCATCGCCGACCGCGTCACCGTGCTCCATGAGGGCCGCACGCTGTGCGAGGGCTCGATGGAGAAGGTGCGCGCCGACGCCGCCGTCATCGACGTCTATCTGGGGCGCTGACCATGCAGTTCCGTGTGGAGGCCCTCGACCAGCATTACGGCTCCGCGCAGGTGCTGCGCCATGTCGGCTTCGAGATCGCGCCGGGCTCCTGCATGGCGGTGCTCGGGCGCAACGGCGCCGGCAAAACCACGCTGCTGAAATGCATCATGGGCGTTCTGGCGCCCTCCTCGGGGCGGGTGCTGCTCGACGGCGCGGACGCCACCGCGTGGTCGCCGAACCGGCGCTCCCGCGCCGGCCTCGCCTATGTGCCGCAGGGCCGCGAGATCTTCTCCGAGCTCACCGTCGGCGAGAACATCGAGGCCGCCGCCCGCGCTCACGGCACGTATGGCACGCCGGCGATGGAGGAGGCGGTCGCGCTGTTCCCGGTGCTGCGCGAGATGTGGAAGCGCTCCGGCGGCGCGCTGTCCGGCGGCCAGCAGCAGCAGCTCGCCATCGCCCGCGCGCTCGTCACGCAGCCGCAGCTCCTCATCCTCGACGAGCCGACCGAGGGCATCCAGCCCAACATCGTCGCGCTGATCAAGACCGTGCTGACCTCACTGAAGGGCCGCATCTCGATCCTGCTGGTCGAGCAGTATCTCGATTTCGCGATCGATGTCGCCGACGCCTTCGTCGTCCTCTCGCGCGGCGCGGTGGTCGAATCCGGCACCGCGCAGGCCATGAGCCGCGAGCACCTCACCCGTCACATCGCCGTCTGAGCGCCATTCCAGTCAGTCGAGGAGTCCCGCATGTCGCGCCGCTTTGAAATCCCCGCCACCCCCGAGAACATGGTGTGGGGCTATCTCGACAGCTCGACCCCGCCGGTGCTGGAGGTCGCCTCGGGCGACGTGGTGACACTGCATTCCTTCCCCGCCGGCGGCAAGGAAGCTTTGCCGGACAACCTCCCCGTGCCGGAGGACTACATGGCGGCGCTCGACACGCTGCCGCAGGGCGCCGGCCCGCATTTCATCACCGGCCCGGTCCATGTGAAGGACGCCCGGCCCGGCGACGTGCTGCAGGTCGACATTCTCGACGTGAAGGTGCGCCAGGACTGGGGCTTCGTCTCCATCCTGCCGCTGCTCGGCACGCTGCCCGACGAGTTCACCGACTACGAGACCATCCACCCGACCGTCGACCATGCGCGCAATGTCTGCGTCATGCCGTGGGGCACGGAGATCCCGCTCGATCCGTTCTTCGGCATCATCGCCACCGCGCCGCCGCCGGCCTGGGGCCGCTGCGGCTCGCCGGTGCCGCGCGCCTTCGGCGGCAACATGGACAACAAGGAGCTGCGCGCCGGGACGACGCTCTATCTGCCGGTGTTCAACGAGGGCGCGCTGTTCTTCGCCGGCGACGGCCACGGCGTGCAGGGCGACGGCGAGGTGTGCATCACCGCGCTGGAGACCGGGGTCACCGGCACCTTCCGCCTCACCGTGCGCAAGGACATGGAGCTGGACTGGCCGTTCGCCGAGAGCGCCACGCATCTGATGTCGATCGGGCTCGACGAGGACCTCGACGACGCCGCCAAGCAGGCGACGCGCGAGATGGTCAAGCATGTCTGCCAGCGCACCAACCTGTCGCGCAACCAGGCCTACATGCTCTGCTCGCTGGCCGGAAACCTGCGCGTCACTCAATTGGTGGACGGCAACAAAGGCATCCACATGCTGCTGGCGAAGTCGCTGCTGTAATCGGCCGGGCGCGCCGGCCGCAGCTCAGCCCTGCCAGCCGGGCACCAGGCGCGCGGAGGCGGCCGGCCGCGCGGGCTGCGGGCGCGGCGCCGCGTCCCGCATCAGGCGGGCGGCGGCATCGAAGCCGTCGAGGCCAAGCCGGCGCAGCTCGCGCTCGTTCATGCGCGCGAGTTCGCGGCGAAGCCGGTGGTAGCGGCGATATTCCGCCACGGCGGAACGGATGAGCGCGACGAGGCGCATAGCGGTCCCCTTTTCGGCCATGCTGCAAAGCAGCAATTCGCTGTGAAACTATTGTGCGCCGCACGCTCGCGGAAGCGCCGCGCATGCATCTCTGCCCTGCGCGGAGCAGGGGTTCCGGGACCGATCTGACCGTGGCGGCAGCGCCGGAGACTTACGCGAGGGCACCCGGCGGATTGCCCGATCGTCTCCGCGATGCTATGTGAACACGTCCAATCGCGAAGAGAGGGAGGGGCATTGATGACATATTCGCACACGCGCCTCCCAGGCTTCCCGGGCCGCAGCAAGGGGCGAATCGCCTAGCGTTCGCCCAGCCGTCCGGAGCCCCGGCAACGGGGTCCGCCATCGCCCGCGGCATCGCAATCCCGGGCCATTTCCGCAAATCTCTTCGCAGGGAGAGGCGCTTTCGAAGCGCCGTTCCGCCATGTCGACATCTTCCGCAAACGGGGCCCGCGCGCTCCGCGACGTCCTGTCGTTCACTGCCCGCCACTGGGCGCGCCGCAAGGGGCTCGCCGGAGCGATCGCACTCGCCACCTGCCTCGCCACGCTGACCGAGGTGTTCGTGCCGCTGTTCGCCGGCCGGCTGGTCGACGCCCTCGCCGCCGGGCCGGGTCAGGCGCGCGCCGCCGTCGAGGCCTTCGCGGTCATGGCCGCGCTTGGCCTCGTCATGGTCGGGCTGCGCCACCTTGCCTGGTGGGGCGTGGTGCCGCTCACCCTCGGCATCATGGCCGACGTGGCGCAGGACACCTTCCGGCGCGTGCAGCGGCTCTCCACCGACTGGCACGCCAACAGCTTCGCCGGCTCCACCGTGCGCAAGATCACCCGCGGCATGTGGGCGATCGACACGCTCAACGACGTGCTGCTGCTGGCGCTGCTGCCCTCGGTGGTGGTGCTGCTCGGCACCGTGCTGCTGCTCGGCCTGCACTGGCCGCTGATGGGCCTCGTCATGGCGGTGGGCTCACTCGCCTATGGCGCGCTCACCGTGTCGCTCGCCACCCGCTACGTCGCGCCCGCCGCGCGGCTCTCCAACGCCTGGGACACCCGCATGGGCGGGCTTCTGTCGGACGCGCTCGGCGCCAATGCGGTGGTGAAGGCGTTCGGCGCCGAGCACCGCGAGGATGCACGGCTCTCCCGCCTCGTCGGGCGCTGGAGCCGGCGCACCGCGCGCACCTGGATGCGCTCGACCTGGAGCAGCACGGCGCAGTTTGCCCTGCTCTGGGCGATGCGCACGGCGGTCACCGGCACCGCGCTGTGGCTGTGGTGGCAGGGCCGGGCGACGCCCGGCGACGTCACCTATGTGCTCACCACCTATTTCGTGGTGCACGGCTATCTGCGCGACATCGGCCAGCACGTCCACCAGCTCCAGCGCTCGGTGAACGAGATGGAGGAGATGGTGCATCTCTACGACGCGCCCTATGGCGTGCCGGACCTGCCGCGGGCCAGGCCCCTGCCGATCCGCGCCGGCGAGGTGCGCTTCGAGCATGTTGGCTTCCATTACGGCGCCCATGCCCTCCCGCTCTATCGCGACCTCAACGTTACGATCGCGCCGGGCGAGCGGGTCGGCCTCGTCGGCCATTCCGGCTCCGGCAAGACCACTTTCGTGAAGCTGATCCAGCGGCTCTACGATGTGACCGAGGGCCGGGTGACGATCGATGGCCACGACGTGCGCGAGGCGACGCAGGCCTCGCTGCGTGGCCAGATCGCCATCGTCCAGCAGGAGCCGATCCTGTTCCACCGCACGCTGGCGGAGAACATCGCCTATGCCCGGCCCGGCGCCAGCGAGGAGGAGATCGTGCAGGCGGCGAAGCTCGCCAATGCGCATGATTTCATTATGCGCCTGCCGCGCGGCTACCAGACGCTGGTCGGCGAGCGCGGGGTGAAGCTCTCCGGCGGCGAGCGCCAGCGCGTGGCGCTGGCCCGCGCCTTCCTCGCCGACGCGCCGATCCTGATCCTCGACGAGGCGACCTCCAGCCTCGATTCGGAATCCGAGGCGCTGATCCAGGAGGCGATGGGCCGGCTGATGGCAGGGCGCACCGCGCTGGTCATCGCGCACCGGCTCTCCACGGTGCGCGCCCTCGACCGCATCCTGGTGTTCGATCAGGGCCGCATCGTCGAGGACGGCGACCATGAGAGCCTATTGGCGAATCCGCACGGCCAGTATCGCCGGCTGTTCGACCGGCAGTCCGGCGCGCTGGAGACGGCGCTCGCCGATTCGTGATGAGGGGCGGCGCGGCATCGCCATGGCCGCGCCGCCCTATGATACCTCCGAGTGTATCGCGCGCGTCACAGCCGCCAGTCGATGCACGCGGGAGCCGTTGTCGCCCCCGATCCGCTCTGGCATCAGGGCGGCAGGCATCGCCGGCCGGTCGTGGCGGCGGTGAGGAGTGCAGGTGGCGTGGTGAGCGTAGGCGCAAAGGACGATCGGCGCTTCGGAGCGGACCGGCGGAGCCGCCGCCCGCGCCTGCTGCGCACGCTGGCGCTCCTGCTGATCCTGATCGGCTGCCTCGCCAAGAGCGTCAGCCCCGTCCGCGCGACGATCATCGCCGGCAGCATCGTCGCCGCCGGTCTGGCGACGGACGGCGCGAAGATTGCCGGGCCGCGCGACGGGGCCGCGCCCGCCCTTGCATCCGCCGCTTCCGAGATGGCCCCCGACACCGCCAGGGACGGCCCGCCGACGGCATGCCTCTATGCGGTGCATTGCGTGCCGCTGATCGTCACCTTCGGCTTCACGCCCCGCCCGGCCACCATGCGCGTCGTCCATGTCATGCCGGAGAGCGCGGTGCCGCCCGGCTGGCAGAGCCACCCGCCGCTGCGTCCGCCGCGCGCCGTCGCCTGACCGGCCCGCCCGGCCTTCAGCGAAACGACGGATCACAACAGGTGGATGATGAACAACTGCATTTCGGATGCGGCCGGCGCCGCCATGCTCTCGCGCCGCGCCTTCCTGCTCTCCGGCACGCTGGCGCTCGCCGGCTGCGCCACCGGCCCGAACCGGCCGGGGCCGATCGCCAGCGCGCTTCCCGGCCCGGCCGGGCAATATGCGGCGATCTACGGCGCGATGGACGACGGCGGCGTCGAGATTCCCGCCATCGACATTTCGGAGATCGACCCGCGCTTCCTGCGCCAGGAGGTGGCTTATACGAGCCGCTACCCGGCCGGCACCATCGTGGTCGACCCGCATGAGCGCTTCGTCTATCTGCTGCGCGGCGGCGGACGGGCGATGCGCTATGGCTGCGGCGTCGGCAAGGCCGGCCTCGCCTTCCAGGGCGAGGCGGTCATCCAGCGCAAGGCGCACTGGCCCGGCTGGACGCCGACCCCCTCGATGATCGCCCGCGAGCCGGAGCGCTACGGCCCCTATGCCGGCGGCCTGCCGGGCGGGCTCGGCAATCCGCTCGGCGCCCGCGCGCTCTATCTCTACCGCGACGGGCGCGACACCTATTACCGGCTGCACGGCACCAACGAGCCGCAGAGCATCGGTCATGCGGTGTCGAGCGGCTGCATCCGGCTGTTCAACCAGGACATCATCGACCTCTACGACCGCACGCCGCCCGGCACGCGGGTGGTCGTGGTGTGAAGCGGGCGGCGGCCGGCAGGACAAGCGGCGAGGCAATTGGCGCGGCGGACAGCATCCTGACAGGCGGGCGCACCTAGACATCGGGGCACCGGCCGATGCGGCCGGATTCGCGGGCCCTCCCGCCCGGACCATCGCGTCCGGCGCGGGGTGCCCATCCGAGACCCATGTTCAGGAGCCTGAAGAATGCGTCATCTCATCGCCGGCCTCGTCGCGGCCGCCGTTCTCTCGCCGCTCGCCGCCCTCGCCGGCCCCGCCTGCACGCAGGAGCCCAAGGACAAGTGGATGTCCGAAGAGGCCATGAAGGCCAAGGTGGCCGAGATGGGCTACCAGAAGATCCGCACCTTCAAGGTCTCCGGTAGCTGCTACGAGATCTACGGCTACACCAAGGACGGCAAGAAGGCAGAGGTCTATTTCAACCCGGTCAGCGGCGCCGTGGTGAAGTCGGAGATCGACTGACCATGGCGACACCCCCAGCGGCCGGCCGGGAATTGCAGGTCCCGGTCTGGGACGTCGTCGTGCGGACGTTCCACTGGACGGTGGTGACCGGCTGCCTGCTCAACCTCTTCATTCTCGAGGATGGCGGGACGGCCCACGAGATCGTCGGCTACATCGTCGCCGGCGTTCTCGCCATCCGCCTGATATGGGGCTTCGTCGGCACGCGATATGCGCGCTTCGCGGATTTCGTGCCGACGCCCCGGCGCCTCGCGGGCTATCTCGCTGCGCTGGCGCAGGGGCGCGAGCCCCGCGTCATCGGCCACAATCCGGCCGGGGCGGTGATGATGGTCGCCCTCATGATCCTGCTCGCCGGCGTCTCGCTGACCGGCTGGATGATGGGCCTCGACGCCTTCTGGGGCGAGGAGTGGCTGGAGGAGCTGCACGAGGGCATCGCCAACGCCATACTGGTCCTTGCCGGGCTGCATGCGGCGGCGGCGCTGTTCGAGAGCTGGCGCCACCGCGAGAACCTCGTCTGGTCCATGGTGACCGGCCGCAAACGGGCGTAAGGCATCAGGCCATGGTGCCGGAGCACGGGTCGCGCAGATGAGGCTGCTTCTGGTGGAGGATAGCGACCGGCTTCGCGAGCTCGTCGGCGAGACGATCCGCGAGGCCGGCTGGCGGCTCGACGCCGTCGGCAGCGCCGGTGACGCCGAGGCGGCCCTCGCCGGCGCCGACTACGACCTCGTGCTGCTCGATCTCGGCCTGCCGGACGGCGACGGGCTCGACCTGCTGCGCGACCTGCGTCGCGCCGGCAAGGCGATCCCGGTGCTGGTGCTCACCGCCCGCGGCGCGGTCGACGAGCGCATCGCCGGCCTCGACGCCGGCGCCGACGACTACCTCGCCAAGCCCTTCAACAATGGCGAGCTGCTCGCCCGCGCCCGCGCCCTGCTGCGCCGTGCCCCGCTCGCCGTGCAGCCGGTGATCGAGGCCGGCGCCCTTCGCTACGACGTCGCCACCCACGAGGTGAGCTGCGCCGGCGAGCCATTGGCGCTCGCCCCGCGCGAGCGGGCGCTGCTCGAAGTGCTGATGCGCCATCTCGGCCGGGTCGCGAAGAAGCGCATGCTCGAGGAGAAGCTCTCCGCCTTCGACGAGGAGGTCAGCGCCAACGCCATCGAGCTTGCGGTCTCGCGGCTGCGGCGCAAGCTCGCACCCTTCCCGACCGGGATCGCCGTCGAGACCGTGCGCGGGGTCGGCTACCTGCTGCGCGAGACGACGCCGTGACGGCGCGCGCATCGCGGCCGCTGGTCGGCATCGTCGCGCGGCGCATCCTGCTGTTCGCCGCCATCGCCATGGTCGCGCAGCTCGCCGCCGTGCTGTGGGAATACGGGCGCGACCCGCAGAACCTCGCCCGCCTCATGCTGGAGCGCGAGACCCACGCCCTCGCCGGCGGGCTGACGGTGCAGGGAAGCCGCCTCGGCTACGAGCTGCCGCCCGCGCTGGCCGAGCGCTACGGGCACGAGGGCTCCGGCTATGTGGCGCGGCTGCGCACGCCGTCCGGCGTCATCCTGTTCTCGCAGTGCGACGCCTCCTGCACCGAGCATTTCCTCCCCCTTGACGTGAATCCGCCGGACTTCTGGCTGCGCAACCTGCCGGCCGGCCCCGCGCTCTCCTTCGCCGGCGGCCAGACCATCGCCACCGGAGGCCATATCGTCTTCATCGAGGTCGCCATCGGCGGCGACCCCGAGCACGCCGTCTGGGGCGTGCTGGCGGACGAGGCGATCGCCCACATGGTGGTGCCGATGAGCCTGACGCTCGTCTTCGTGCTCGGCGCCACGCTGCTGTCGATCCGCTCCGCGCTGGCGCCGGTGGCCGCGGCCGCCGCCGAGGCCGACCGGCTCGACCCGGCGGCATCGCATGCGGCGTTCGACACCGACGGCATGCCGCGCGAGATCGCGCAGTTCGCCCGCGCGGTGAACCGCTCCTATGCGCGGCTGCGCGAGTTGATGCAGTCGCAGAAGCTCTTCACCTCGGCGATCGCCCACGAGATCCGCACCCCGCTCGCCGTCATCAGCCTCGAGCTGGAGCGCATCGACCATCCCCGCGCGCGCTTGGCGCTGGAGGAGGTCGCCGAGCTGTCGCGCTTCGTCGACCAGATCGTCGCGCTGGCGCGGCTGGAGGCGGTGGATACCGCGGAGCGCGCGCCGATCGCGCTCGACGCGCTGCTCGAGGAGGTCGTCGCCTCCATCGCCGGCTGGGTCTACGGGCACGGCGCCAGCATCGCTCTGGAGGCGGGTGCCGGCGGCACGGTGTCCGGCCATGACGCGCTGCTGAAGGATGCGGTCCGCAACCTGGTGGAGAACGCCGTGCGCCATGGCGGGCCCGGCGTCGCCATCGTGGTCGCCGCGCCCGAGCCGGGGCTGATCCGCGTCAACGACGACGGCCGCGGTCCGGCCGCCACCGGGGAAAGGCCGGGCGGGACCGGCTATTACAAGCGCGCCGGTGGTCTCGGCATCGGCCTTGAGATCGTGCGCCGCATCGCCGCGCTGCATGGCGGCAGCTTCGAGCTGCGGCCCGCCCTAGGGCGCGGCGCCGTCGCGGAGATCCGCCTGCCGGCAGTCGAAACCTGAATTCGGACACGGCCTGAATTCGGCGGCGTCCGCCGTTCAACGTGGCGCTGCGCTCTCGACGAGGCCGAGCCGCACCCGCAGCGCCGTGCGGATATGGGCGCGAGCGAGCTGCTCGGCGCGGTCCGCGTCGCGCGCGGCGATGGCGTCGAGGATCGCGGCATGTTCGCCGACCGCCTCCTCCGGCCGCCCGGCGACGCTGAAGGTGGTCACCGTCAGCAGCGCGATGGTGTCCTGAAGCTCGCGCGCCGCGGCGTCGAGATAGGGGTTGCGCGCCGCCCGGTGGATCGAATCGTGGAACTGGCGGTTCAGCCGCGCCAGCTCGCGCTCGTCGCGCGACGCGGCGAAGCGGGCATGCACGTCGGCGAGCGCGGCGAGCTCGGGGGCCGAGGCGTGCTGGGCGGCGAGCCGCGCCGCCGCGCCTTCGATGATCTCGCGCATCACATAGAGGTCGACCACCTCGCCGGCGGCGAGCGTGCGCACTACCAGGCCCCGCCCACCGGACTGCTCAAGCAGGCCCTTGCCGAGCAACCGGCCGAGCGCCTCGCGCACCGGCGTCCGGCTGACTCCCAGCCGCTCGGCGATATCCTGCTCGCGCACGCGGTCACCGGGCTTCAGCTCGCCGCTGCGCACCGCGTCGAGCACGGCGAGGTAGACCCGCTCGCCGAGCGGCGCCTGCGAGCCCGGAGCCGAACCGGCGGCCGGAGCTGTGGCATTCTCCCTGATCCGGCTCTCGCTCATCGCGGCGCGATCCTGTTCCCGGCGCGCGCGGCGGCGCGCTGCCACAGCTTCTACATCAGCCCGGCTCCGCGCAAAGCCGGCGGGCTCAGTTTGGAACCGGTAAAACGCATTGCATCGTTTGGGATGCGATTGTATACGTTCGCATCCGAATATGCCAACGCCCCGCACCGACCCCGGTGCGCGCATCGAGACAGGTGAGCCGTGCTGGCCATGATCGACACCCCCGCCGCCTTCGCCCGGCCATGGGACGTCCTCGTCATCGGCGGCGGCAACGCCGCCTTGTGCGCGGCGATCAGCGCCCGGCGCTCCGGCGCCCGCGTGCTGGTTCTGGAGGGCGCTCCGCGTTTCTACCGCGGCGGCAATACGCGCCACACCCGCAACATGCGCTGCGCCCACGACGCTGCGACCGAGATCCTCACCGGCCCCTATTTCGAGGAGGAGTTCTTCGACGACCTGATGCGCGTCACCGGCGGCCAGACCGACCAGGAACTGGCCCGCCACATGATCCACGAGTCGAAGGAGATGCTGCACTGGATCGTCGAGCAGGGGGTGCGCTTCCAGCCCTCGCTCGGCGGTACGCTGAGCCTCGGGCGCACCAATTCCTTCTTCCTCGGCGGCGGCCGCTCCATGCTGAACGCGCTCTACCGCACGGCGGAGGGGCTCGGCGTCGAGGTCGCCTATGACGCCGAGGTGATCGACCTCGATGTCGATAAGGGGGTCTTCCGCGCCGCCACCGTCCGCCACGGCGGCGCGGTCTTCAAGGTGCGCGCGGCCACGCTGGTCGCTGCCGCCGGCGGCTTCGAGGCCAATATCGAGTGGCTGAAGGAAGGCTGGGGCGACATCGCCGAGAACTTCCTCATCCGCGGCACGCCCTATAACCGGGGCACGGTGCTGAAGATGCTGATCGGCAAGGGCGTCCAGTCGATCGGCGACCCGACGCAGTGCCACGCGGTGGCGATCGACGCCCGCGCGCCGAAATTCGACGGCGGCATCATCACCCGGCTCGACTGCGTGGTGTTCGGCATCGTCGTGAACAAGAACTGCGAGCGCTTCTACGACGAGGGCGAGGACATCTGGCCGAAGCGCTACGCCATCTGGGGCCGGCTGGTCGCCGCCCAGCCCGACCAGATCGCCTACATCGTCTTCGACGCCAAGTCGCTGAAGCTGTTCATGCCCTCGCTCTATCCGCCGGTGCAGGCGCCGAGCCTGCGCGAGCTCGCCGCCAAGCTCGAGCTCGATCCCGGCAAGTTCGCCGCGACGGTGGCGGAGTTCAACGGCGCGGTGCGGCCCGGCACCTTCGACGACAAGATCCTCGACGACTGCCGCACCGAGGGGCTGAGCCCGCCCAAGACCCACTGGGCGCGGCCGCTCGATACCGCGCCCTTCTACGCCTATCCGGTGCGACCCGGCATCACCTTCACCTATCTCGGCGTGCGGGTCGATCACGACGCCCGCATGCAGCTTGCCGACGGCGGCAAGGCCGAGAACATGTTCGCGGCCGGCGAGATCATGGCCGGCAACGTGCTCGGCAAGGGCTACGCCGCCGGCATCGGCATGACCATCGGCTCCGTCTTCGGACGCATCGCGGGCCGGGAGGCCGCCAACAATGCCCGCCAGTGACACCATGCTCGCCGCTGACCCGGTCCACGCCACGAACGCCCTGAAGGAAGCCGACCGGCTGATGACGGTCTGCAATTCCTGCCGCTACTGCGAGGGCCTGTGCGCGGTCTTCCCGGCCATGGAGATGCGCCGCTCCTTCTCGGACGGAGACCTCAACTATCTGGCCAATCTCTGCCATTCCTGCGGCGCCTGCTACTATGACTGCCAGTTCTCGCCGCCGCACGAATTCGACATCAACGTGCCGCGCAACCTCGCGGTGGTGCGCGCCGACAGCTACCGCGCCTATGCCTGGCCCGCCGCGCTGCGCCCGATGTTCGACCGCAACGGCCTCGCCATCAGCCTCGTTGCCGCGCTCAGCGTCGCCGCCTTCATCCTCGGCTTCATAGCCTGGCACGATCCCGCCGTGCTGTTCGGCACCCATACCGGGCCGGGCGCCTTCTACCGGCTGATGCCGCACAACGCGATGGCCGCCCTGTTCGGCGGCGTGTTCCTCTATGCGATTGTCGCGCTGGTGCTCGGTGTGTGCGCCTTCTGGCGCGACATCGGCGCGCCGGGCGCCGAGATCGCCGATCCGCCCTCGCTCTGGCAGGCGATCAAGGATGCCGGGCAGCTACGCTATCTCGACGGCGGCGGGGTCGGCTGCATGAACGAGAGCGAGAAGCCGGACGACAACCGCCGGCTCTACCACCATTTCACCTTTTACGGCTTCATGCTGTGCTTCGCGGCGACCTCGGTGGCGACGCTGTATCACTACCTGCTCGGCCGCGAGGCGCCCTACCCGATCTGGGACCTGCCGGTGCTGCTCGGCACGGCGGGCGGCGTCGGCCTCATCGTCGGGCCGATCGGGCTCTTGGCGGCAAAGTTCCGCCGCGAGAAGGCGATGCAGGACGAGGCGCGCTTCGGCATGGACGTCGCCTTCCTCGGCATGCTGTTCCTGACCAGCCTCACCGGCCTCGCGCTGCTCGCCCTGCGCGCCACGCCGGCCATGGGCGTGCTGCTGGCGCTGCATCTCGGCGTCGTCTTCGCGCTGTTCTTCACCATGCCCTACGGCAAGTTCGTGCACGGCATCTATCGCTTCGTGGCGCTGGTGCGCTACGCGAAGGAGCGCCGCACGCTCGCCGCCGGAGCGGCCGAGGCGTAGGTCCCGGATCGGAAGGAAACAGGCGGGAGGCCGCAGGCCGCGCTCAGCGGCGGCGGCCCGGAGGCGGGCGGCGCTGGCCGGAGCCGATCGGCGGGGTCGGGCCACCGGTCTTGTGGCGGAAGTTGATGCGCCCGCGCTCGAGGTCGTAGGGCGACATCTCGACGACAACGCGGTCGCCGACAATGGTGCGGATGCGGTTCTTCTTCATCTTGCCCGCCGCATAGGCGAGAATTTCATGCTCATTGTCGAGCACGACGCGGAAGTTCCCGTCCGGGAGCACTTCCGTCACCGTGCCGTCGAACTCCAGCAGTTCCTCTTTCGCCATTCCTGGCTCTCCTCACTCAGCGATGCCGGCGATGCGCCGCAAGCGTTCCGCCCCTATCGGGGAACGTCCTTTGCCGCGCCGCGCCGCACTTGTCCATTCCTGAGCCGCCAACCGCGCGACGAACGCGGCCGGGGCTTGGTCGGCTGCCGCAGGGACATACTCCCGCGGCAGCTTTTTGTCTCGCGCGAAGCGCAGGTCAGTTCGCCGGACGGCGGTTGCCGCGGAAGCCCTCGCGACGCGGGGCCTTGCGGGCGTCGGCGCGGCCCGGCTGCATGAAGCGCAGCCCGCCCATCTCGCCGCCGCGCTCCTGCGAGCGCTCGCCGCCGCGATGATCGTTGCCGCGATGCTCGCCGGCCCGGCCCTCATGACGGCCATCGTGACCGCGATGTTCGCCGCGCACCTCGCCGGAGCGATGCTCGGGCCGAGGACCGGAACGCGGCCCGCGATGCTCCGCACGCCCCTCGCCCGCCTCACCGGCCGGACGCGGACCGCGCGGCGGACCGGAGCGGTGATGCCGCTCGCCGTCACGACGTTCCTCACCATGCGGACGCTCACCAGGCACGCGCTCGCCGAAGGGGCGATCGCTGCGCGGACGATCACCGTAGGGGCGGTCGCTATGGGGACGATCCTGGCGCGGACGATCGCCGGCCGGGCGCTCACCGCGGCCTTCGCCGCCGAAGCGACCGCCGCCGTGACGTCCATCCTCACGACGCGCGCCTTCGTGGCGGGGGCGCTCGTGACGACCACCCTCGCGGGCCTCACGCGGGGCACCCTCGCGGCTCTCGCCATCCGCGCGCGGCGGGCGACGCTCGCCACGCGATTCGCCGCGGCGGTCGGTCGAGGGGATCGAAATCTTGATCAGCCGCTCGATGTCGCGGAGAAAGGCGCGCTCCTCGCCGTCGCAGAAGGAGATGGCGATGCCCTCGCGGCCGGCGCGCGCGGTGCGCCCGATGCGGTGAACATAGCTCTCCGGCACGTTCGGCAGGTCGTAGTTCACCACATGGCTGACGCCCGGCACGTCGATGCCGCGCGCGGCGATGTCGGTCGCCACCAGCACCCTCACCTTGCCTTCGCGGAAGGCGGCGAGCGCCCGCTCGCGCTGCGGCTGCGACTTGTTGCCGTGGATCGCCTCGGCGTCGATGCCGGCGGCGGCAAGGCCCTTCACCACCCGGTCGGCGCCGTGCTTGGTGCGGCTGAACACCAGCGCGCGGTCGACGGCCTCGTCGGACAACACCTCGGCCAGCAGGCCGGGCTTGCCGTTGCGGTCGGTGAGGATGACCCGCTGGTCGATCTTGTCGGCGGTCTTGGCGACCGGGGTCACCGCGACGCGGACGGGATCGGTGAGCAACTGGGCGGCGAGCTTCTCGATCTCCTTCGGCATGGTGGCCGAGAAGAACAGGTTGCGCCGCACCGACGGCAGCTTCGCCACGATGGCGCGGATGGCATGGATGAAGCCCATGTCGAGCATCTGGTCGGCCTCGTCGAGGACAAAGACCTCGACCTCGTTCAGCCGCACCGCATCGTTCTCCATGAGATCGACGAGGCGGCCGGGGGTCGCCACCAGCACGTCGACGCCGTTCATCAGCGCCCGCGCCTGACGGCCGAGCGGCACGCCACCGATGGCGAGCGCGGTCGAGGGCCGCACATGCTTGCCGTAGAGGCGGAAGCTGTCGAGGATCTGCCCCGAGAGCTCGCGGGTCGGGCTCAGCACCAGCGCGCGGGCGGTGCGGCGCTCGGGCCGGCGGCGGTGGGTGACGAGATGGTTGAGGATCGGCAGGGCGAAGGCGGCGGTCTTGCCGGTTCCGGTCTGCGCGATGCCGACGAGATCACGGCCGGCGAGCACCTGCGGGATCGCCTCGGCCTGGATCGGGGTGGGGGTGACGTGGTTCGCTTCGGAAAGCGCCTTCAGAATGGGCTCGGCGAGGCCGAGCTCGGAAAAAGTTGTCAAGTAGCGTTCTTTCAAATTGGCACGGTTCGCGGGCGCTGCCGGCTTCTCCGGCGCGCCGCGGTGCGGGGGTTCAAGAGACACCCCGCGTGGCCTGGGACGTCATGGACGATCGGATGATGGGGGCCGAAGACTGCGGCGGTGCGCCTTTGAGGCGAAAACCGAAGCGGAAATCGAGCAACGCGGCCCCGAATGCGGATCGAACATCCGCACGCAGCGCCTATGTGGCCCAGATGCGTGGTGATTTCAAGGCGTCGCGTGCCGCGCTATAAGCTCGTCGCATGTTTCCCGACGTCGTGGACCTGCGCAGCTTCTACGCCCAGCCGCTCGGCGTGGTCACCCGCCGGCTGGTGGGGCGCGCCATCCGTGCGCGCTTCAACGACGTCTCTGGCCTCTCGGTGCTCGGCATCGGCTATGCGACGCCCTATCTCGGCGTGTTCCGCGAGGAGTGCGAGCGGGCGCTCGCCTTCATGCCGGGCGCGCAGGGCGTCACCCGCTGGCCTTCCGCCGCGCCGACGCTCGCCGCCCTCGTCGACGAGACCGAGCTGCCGCTGCCCGGCGGGGTGATCGACCGCGTCATCGCCGTGCACCTTCTGGAGATGACGCCCAACGCCGAGGAGGTGCTGCGGGAGGTCTGGCGCGTGCTGGCGCCGGGCGGGCGGCTGCTCTGCGTGGTGCCGAACCGGCGCGGCGTCTGGGCGCGGGCGGACACCACGCCCTTCGGCCATGGCCGGCCCTTCTCGCGCAGCCAGCTCACCAACCTGCTGCGCGAGGCGCTGTTCACGCCGGTCGGCTGGAGCGAGGCGCTGTACATCCCACCGGTGCCGCGCACCTGGTTCCTGCGCTCGGCGGTGGCATGGGAGCGCGCCGGGGCGACGCTGTCGCTGCCCTTCGCCGGGGTGCATGTGGTGGAAGCGACCAAGCAGGTCTATAAGCCGGTCCAGGCTCGCAAGCGCGCCCGGCTGCGGGTGCTGGAGCCGGTGCTCGACCCCGTGCTCGCGCCGCAGCCGGCGGGCGGGTGAGCCACCCGGCGAGCTACCGGCCGGACTGAATCCGGTCTATATTCGGTCCTCTTATCCGGAGGTCCGCCATGAAGCTTTCCGAACGCATCAAGCCGATCAGCTACCTCAAGGCCAACGCCGCCGAGGTGATCCAGAAGCTGTCCGAGCACGGCCAGCCCTTCATCATCACGGTGAACGGCGAGGCCAAGGCCGTGCTGCAGGACATCGACAGCTACGAGGAGATGCAGGAGGCGATCGCGATGCTGAAGATCGTCGCGATGGGACAGGAGGAGATTCGGGAGGGGAAGTTCGTCACGCTTGAGGAGGTGCGCAAGCGCTTTCAGAAGAAGCACGGCGCATGACGTCCCATGCGGTGCACGTCACCACCGAGGCGGAGAACGATATCGACGCCATTCACGAATATCTGTCGATCAATGAATCGACAGAACGCGCCCACCGCGTCGCCAACGGGCTATTCGATACGATCGAAACGCTCGGCGATATGCCAGCGCGCGGCAATTTTCCGAAGGAGTTGGACTATCTCGGACGACGAGACATCCGCGAACTTCATTGCGGAGCGTATCGAATTTTCTATCAGATCGAGGAGCGGGGCGTATTCGTGATCGCCGTCGCCGATGGCCGGCGCGACATGCGGGAATTCCTGCGCCGGCGGCTGGAGCGGTAGCCGGCCCGCGGCTCACCCCTTCCGCGTCAGCAGGAAGATCGCCTGCTCGCCGAGCAGGTTCCACACCCACCAGGGCATCTTGAAGCGCACCGAATGGCCCGACGCGTCGAGCGCGGCGGCGCGCTCGATCTTCGCCCCCACCTCGCCGGCCAGCTCGACGAAGTCGCGGATCGTGCAGAAATGGATGTTCGGCGTGTCGTGCCAGCTATAGGGCAGGTTCTCGGTGCGCGGCATGCGCCCGTTCATGACGAGGTCGAGCCGCATCCGCCAGAAGCCGAAATTGGGGAAGGAGACGATCGCCCGCCGGCCGACCCGCAGCATCTGCTCCAGCACCCATTTCGGACGGCGCGTCGCCTGGATGGTCTGCGACAGGATCACATAGTCGAAGGCGTCGTCCGGATAGTCGCCGAGATCGACGTCGGCATCGCCCTGGATCACCGCGAGCCCGCGCGCGACGCTGGCGTTCACCCCCTCGCGCGAGAGCTCGATGCCGCGTGCGTCGCAGCCGCGGGTGCGGGCGAGCAGCTCCAGCAGTTCGCCGTCGCCGCAGCCGACGTCGAGCACCCGCGAGCCGGGCGCCACCATCTCGGCGAGCAGCAGCAGGTCGACGCGCTTGCCGGATTCCGCCCGCGCCGCCTCGCGCATGGTGAGGTCGGACGCCCCCCGCTCGGTCAGCGCCATCACGGCACCCCCACGGTGCGGGCGGCGGCGTCGAGGAAGCCGCGCGTGATGGCGAAGAACTCCGGCTCCTCCAGCAGGAAGGCGTCGTGGCCCTTGTCGCTCTCGATCTCGGCGAAGGAGACCGAGGCGCCGGCCGCGTTCAGCGCATGCACCACGGCGCGCGAGTCCGCCGTCGGGAACAGCCAGTCGGTGGTGAAGGAGACGAGGCAGAAGCGCGTGGCGGTGCCGCGGAAGGCCTTGGCGAGCACGCCGCCATAGTCCGCAGCGAGGTCGAAATAGTCCATGGCGCGGGTGACGTAGAGATAGGAATTGGCATCGAAGCGGTCGACGAAGGCCTCGCCCTGATGGCGCAGATAGCTCTCCACCTGAAAATCCGCGTCGAAGGAGAAGGTCCGCCCCTCGCGGTCCTGCAGCCGCCGGCCGAACTTCCGGTGCAGCGAACTGTCGGACATGTAGGTGATGTGCGCCGCCATGCGCGCCACGGCGAGGCCGCGCCGCGGGCTGGTGCTCTCGGCGAGATAGGCGCCGCCGCGCCAGTCGGGATCGGCCATGATCGCCTGCCGGCCGACCTCGTGGAAGGCGATGTTCTGCGCCGAGTGCCGCGCGGCGGTGGCGATCGGCATGGCCGCGAAGACGCGGTCCGGATAGCTCGCCGCCCATTGCAGCACCTGCATGCCGCCCATCGAGCCGCCGACCACGGCGAGCAGCTTCTCGATGCCGAGATGGTCGATCAGCATGGCCTGCGCGCGCACCATGTCGCCGATCGTCACCACCGGCAGGTCGAGCCCGTAGATCTTGCCCTTGCCGTCCGCCGAGGACGGCCCCGTGGTGCCCATGCAGCCGCCGAGCACGTTGGAGCAGATGACGAAGAAGCGGTCGGTGTCGATCGGCTTGCCCGGCCCGACCAGCGTCTCCCACCAGCCCGGCTTGCCGGTCACCGGATGGACGTTGGCGGCATGCTGGTCGCCGGAGAGCGCGTGGCACAGCAGGATCGCGTTGGAGCGCGCGGCGTTCAGCGTGCCATAGGTCTGGTAGGCGATCTGGAACGGCGTGAGCACGCCGCCGGCGTCGAGGCTCAATGGCTTGTCCGGCCCGAAGCGCACCACCGCCGAATGTGGACGGTCCGCCTCGCCCCGCGCCAGCGCTTCCGGCTGGAGAGCCTCCACCGATGCCGTTCCGATGAGTGCCATGGCGACAATGCCTGCTATTCTTCGTTTCCGTCCCGCCGGCGCGTCTTGTCGCCACGCACGGTCCACCCGCCCGAAACCGACTTACCGGACGAATGGTTCGTTATACCGGACGATCCGATGAACCTACAGACGCATCTTGTCAATATCGCGGGAAGGCGGGCCTACCCGGCACGGTCCCGGTTCCGCGCTCCGCTCCGGCCGGGACGAGCGCGGAAGCCGCGTGCGGAGCGCAGGGCGCGGGAACCCGGCCCGCCTCTTCCCTCGGCGATGAAAGGGTTCTAGGACAGTCGCCCGATGGAACCCGCCGCCAAGCCGCAAAGCCAGCTTCCCACCCTTGCCGAGCTGCGCGCCGAGATCGACCGCATCGATGCGGCGATGCACGCGCTGCTGATGGAGCGTGGCGAGATCATCGACACGCTGGTGGCGGTCAAGCGCTCGCGCGGCGCCGAGGGCGGCTCGGCCTTCCGCCCGGCGCGCGAGGCGTCGATGATGCGCCATCTGGTCGACCGCCATCGCGGCCTCTTACCGCTCGACACCGTCGAGGGCATCTGGCGCGTCATCATCTCGACCTTCACCTATGTGCAGGCGCCCTATGCCGTGCATGCCGACGTCGCCTCGGGCGAGGCGGCGATGCGCGATGCCGCGCGCTTCCATTTCGGCTTCACCGTGCCCTTCGAGGCGCATATGGGCGCCGGCGGCGTCGTTGCGGCGGTGGCAGCCTCCAAGGGCGACCTCGGCCTGGTGCCGGCCTTCGCCGCGCCCGGCACCGGCGCCTGGTGGACCGCGCTCGAGCCCGAGGCGGCGCCGAAGATCATCGCCCGCCTGCCCTTCGTCGAGCGGGCCGACCATCCCGCCGGCCTGCCGGTATTCTGCATCTCCCATCCGGTGACCGACGGCGCCGTGACCGAGGTCGAGGTGTGGAGCGTGCGGGTAGCCGGCTGGAGCGCCAACGCCGCCCGCGCCCTCGCCCCGCTCGCCGAGGTCATCGCCGTGCCCGACCGCGGCTTCGACGCCGCCGCGCTGCTGGTGCCGGTTTCCGCGAACGGCACCCACGGGCTGGAGGCGGTGCTCGGCACGCTGCGCGCCGCCGGAACCTCGGTGCGCTCGGCGGCACTCGTCGGCAGCCACGCGAGCCGCTATACCCACTCCCCGCAGGATTGACGGCCGCCTCGTCGCGACCGCACCGACTGCACGGATCGTCCACTCACCACACTGATCGAACACTTCCCGGAGCCGTCCCATGTCGTCCGCCGCGCTGCCGTCCCGCCCCACGCCCCGCCCGAGCGTGATGGCGATCGAGGCCTATGTGCCCGGCAAGGCGCATGCCGGAGGTGGCGGGCGGGTGTACAAGCTCTCCGCCAACGAGAACCCGCTCGGCGCCAGCCCCAAGGCGCTCGAGGCGTTCCGCGCCGCCGGCGGCCATCTGGAGCTCTACCCGGACGGCAGCGCCGTCGCCCTGCGCGCCGCCATCGGCGCGACCTATGGCCTCGACCCGTCGCGCATCGTCTGCGGCACCGGCTCGGACGAGCTGATCGCCGTGCTCGCCCATGTCTATGCCGGGCCGGGCGACGAGGTGCTCTATTCCCAGCACGGCTTCCTGCTCTACCGCGTCGCCGCGCTGGCCGCCGGCGCCACCCCCATTGTCGCCCCGGAGAAGGGCTACGTGACGGATGTGGACGCGATTCTGGCGGCGGTGACGGAGCGTACGCGCATCGTCTTCCTGGCCAATCCGAACAACCCGACCGGCACCTACATCCCGTTCGACGAGGTGAAGCGGCTGCAGCGCGGGCTGCCGGGCAACGTGCTGCTCGTGCTCGACGCCGCCTATGCCGAATATGTCCGGCGCAACGACTACGAATCCGGCATCGAGCTGGTCGCCACCTGCCCGAACGTGGTGATGCTGCGCACCTTCTCGAAGATCTACGGCCTCGCCGCGCTGCGCGTCGGCTGGATGTACGCTCCCGCCGAGGTGGTGGAGGCGGTGAACCGCATTCGCGGCGTGTTCAACGTCAACGCCCCGGCGCTCGCCGCCGCCGCCGCCGCGATCGCCGACACCGCCCATGTGGAAGCTTCGGTCGCCCATAATGCCAAGTGGCTGCAATGGCTGGACGATGAGCTGACCGCTCTCGGCCTGACCGTGCTGCCAAGCGTCGGCAATTTCCTGCTGGTGCTGTTCCCACAGACGCCCGGCCACACGGCCGCCGAGGCGGACGCCTTCCTGTCGGCACGCGGGCTCATCCTGCGTCGCATGGACGGCTACGGGATACCGCAGGCGCTGCGCCTCACCGTCGGCACCGAGGAGGCGAACCGCCTCGTCGTCGCGGCGCTCGCCGAGTTCCTGGGGAAGAGCCATGGTGCTTGATCCCCCGGTCGCGCGCCCGCTCGTCGGGCGCCTCGCCGTGATCGGCATCGGCCTGATCGGCTCGTCGATCCTGCATGCCGTGCGCACCCGCCGCCTCGCCGGCTCGACCGTGGCGACGGATGCCGCGCCGGAGGTGCTGGCGCGCGCGAAGGAACTCGGCCTCGCCGACGAGATCGCGCCTGACGTTGCCGCTGCCGTGAAGGACGCCGACCTTGTCATATTGTGCGTGCCGGTCGGCGCCATCGGCGAGGTCGCGGCGGTGATCGCCCCGCATCTGAAGCCCGGCGCCACCGTGTCGGATGTCGGCTCGGTCAAGGGCGCGGTGCTCGCCGCGCTGAAGGCGCATCTGCCGGAGGGCGTCCACATCGTGCCCGCCCATCCCGTCGCCGGCACGGAATATTCCGGCCCGGACGCGGGCTTCGCGACGCTGTTCAAGAACCGCTGGTCGATCCTCACCCCGCCGGAGGATGCCGATCCCGAGGCCGTCCGCATGGTCTCCGATCTGTGGGCCGCGATGGGCGCCAATGTCGAGGTGATGGCCGCCGATCACCACGATCTAGTGCTCGCCATCACCAGCCATGTGCCGCATCTGATCGCCTACAACATCGTCGGCACCGCCGCCGATCTGGAGACGGTGACGCAGTCGGAAGTCATCAAATACTCGGCCGGCGGCTTCCGCGACTTCACCCGCATCGCCGCCTCCGACCCGACCATGTGGCGCGACATCTTCCTCAACAATCGCGAGGCGGTGATCGAGGTGCTCGGCCGCTTCACCGAGGACCTGATCGCGCTGCAGCGGGCGATCCGCTGGAACGAGGGCGACACGCTGTTCGAGCTGTTCACCCGCACCCGCGCCATCCGCCGCTCGATCATCGAGCTCGGCCAGGAGACCGCCGCGCCGGACTTCGGCCGCGAGCACGACTGACCATTTCGGCCCGCTTTAGTAGAGCGGGCCGATCTTGCCGAGCGGGATGAAGCCGAGGAACACCCGGCCGTCGCGGAACTGGAACGGGAAGGCCGCGCCCTTGCGGCCGTCGACCTGCGTCGGCGTGCCGGCGGCCATCACCATCGGCGCGAATCCGGCGAGGTCCGCGGGCATCAGCCCCGAGGCGCCGAGCGCCGCGACGAGCCGCTCCGGTCCGACCACCGAGAGCTGCGCCTCGCCGGACGGACGGCCGCGGTCGTCGAGGCCGAGATTGCCGGTCGTCACCATCGTACCGCCGCCCGAGGAGAGCTTGCCGAGCACCAGGTTCAGCCGCCCGCCCGCGCCCTGCCAGAGCCGCAGGCGCTCGTCGAGCGGCATGGAGCGGAACTCCGGCACCGCCGTCACCTGCGCCTGCAGCTCGCCGTCGACCGGCGCCGGCGCGGTCCCGCCCAGCGCCGGTCCGGTCGCCGCGTGCATGCCGGCGGCGACGTCGAGCGTCGGCCCGGCATCGCCGGGGTGGTGGCGCACATGCACCTCGACGTGCTTTGCCGCGAACAGCGAGGTGCTGCCCTGCGTCAGCGCGTAGTCGTTCGCCGAGACCGAGACGCGCTCCGGCTTGCCGTTCGCACCGACGCCGCTCGCCTGCAGGAGGCTCCAGTTCGCCGTCAGCTCCTTGCCGGTCGCCGTCTCGACGATGCGGGCGGGGCCCTTGAACTCGGCGATGATGTGCTGCGGGTCCCACACCTGCGCCACCGCATGGGCGCGCGCCGCATCCGCCTTCCATTGCGAGGCGCCGGTAAAAGCGAGGCTCGGCGCCTCGCAGATCAGCTCGAAGCGGAAGGGAAAGCCGCCGAAGCTCAGCGAACCGCAGCTCCAGTTGCGTCCCTGCGCCGCCTCGCGGACGACCCAGTGGTTGATCTCGTCCTGAACCCGGCTCGAGGCGTAGAACCACGCCGCGGTCCAGCCGGCGGCGAGCAGCAGCAATATCGCGACCGGGGCGATGACGATCCAGGGCGCGCGGCGGCGCGGCGTCGACGGACCGGCGAGGCTGGCTTCGGGATGGCTCATGGATGGGCTTTCGCGAGTGGACACGGGAACGGCCGCGACCGGAGGCCGGCCGAAGCTACAGACGTTGCGCCGGCTTGGGAATCCGGCGGCGGCGAGCGCGGCGCTCGGCGTAGACCGGAGACCGGGCGAAAGTCGGGCACGCTGCGGAGACGCGGCGCGCCGCGAGGAGGGCGTAGACACCCGCTTTCGATGTCCACACCGTTGCCTTGGCGCGGCTTAGGCTTATGAAGTCGTCGCAGCCTCGACCCCGCAATTCCGCCCGCCTCCAGCTCCCCGCGATCGCCCGATGAACGCCTCTCCTCTCAGCCCGCCGCGCACCGACCACGAACACCTGTGGGTGTTCGGCTATGGCTCGCTGATGTGGAAGCCCGGCTTCGAGTTCGAGGAACGCCGCACCGCGCGGCTGATCGGCGCGCACCGCTCGCTCTGCGTCCTGTCCGTGCACTGGCGCGGCACGCCGGAGCGGCCGGGACTGGTGCTCGGCCTCGACCAGGGCGGCAGTTGCGTCGGCGTCGCCTTCCGGGTCGGCCCGGCGCAGGCGCCAGCGACGCTAGCCTATCTGCGCGAGCGCGAGCAGGTGACAAACATCTATCGGGAGGCAGTGCGCCGGGTGTGGCTGATGGACGGCAGCGAGCGCACGGTGCCGGCCGTCGCCTTCCTGGTCGATCGCGGCCATGCGCAATATGCCGGCCGGCTGTCGCGCGAGGACAGGCTGCACCTGATCCGGCAGGGCCACGGCCATGGCGGGCCGAACACCGACTATGTGACGCAGACCCGCAGCCATCTCGCCGAGCTCGGCATCCGCGACGCCGAAATGGACTGGCTCGCCGAGCGCCTGTGAGGGCCTGGCGTCCCGCCGCGCGCGACGCGCAAGCTGCGGACGCCCGGGCGGCTCAGCAGGGCGCCAGCGGTCCGCTCTCGGCCTCGGGCAGGATGCGCAGGTGGATCTCCTGCGCGCCGGCGGCGCGGGCCGCCGCGCGGGCTTCCGCCCCCGCCGGCCCGGTCCATATCACCACGCGGCTGCCCTGCATGCGCCAGACGACCAGCGCCACCGCATGCGGATAATCCGGCGCCTCCTCGGCCGCATAGACCGAGTAGACCTGACGGCGGCCGTCGGGACCGCGCCACAGACGGAAGCGCCGCGCCAGCGCCGAATCGGCGGCAGCGGCCAGCGGGCCGTCATCAAGAAGCGATTCGTTGAGCATCATCATGAGAACAAAGTTAGAACATTGCCCCGCGGCGTCAACCGCCGTTCTCATGGTGAATCCGCGGCGACCGCAATTGTTCCGCCGCGCGGCGCGGCTTCCGATGTGGTGGCCGGCCACGGGCGGATCTGCGCGTAGGCGAGCAGGTACTTCACATATTCGAGGAACAGCAGCCGCGCGGTCTGCGGGTCCTGCCACCACGCCTCCTCGCGCAGGCGCTCGCTGACCACCGGATAGGGCACCAGCTCGACCTCCGGAATGGCGCGGCCGAGCTCGACCAGCGCGCGCGGCATGTGCCAGGACGAGGTGACGATGATCAGCGAGCGGAAATGCAACCGGCGCGCCCATTGCGCGGTCTCGATCGCGTTGCCGCGGGTGTTGAGGGCCGAGCGGCCGACATCGACGCAGCATTCCAGCTTGTCGGTCGCGATCGGCACGCTCCGCCCGATCTCGGTGAGCGTCGTGTCGGGATGCACGCCGGTGATGAGCAGCCGCTTCCCGTGACCGCCGGCGAGCAGGTTGGTGGCGTCGACCAGCCGCTCCGAGCCGCCGGTGAGCACCACTATGCCGTCGGCCGAGCGCTCGAGCCCCGCCTCGCGGCGCTGGATGCCGGCGGCGAAGATGACGAAGCCGACCAGCAGCAGCCCGATCGCGCCCACCACCAGCGCCAGCGCCACGCCGATCAGGCGGGAACCCGGACGACGGGGCGCGGGGGCGGCCGGAGACGGCGTGGAGGTCGGGTCGGACACGTGATCGAAGGCCTAGCTGTTGATGCCGCGCAGCGTGCGGTAGACGGTGATGCGGGAGGTCACGGACGTCACCAGCGCCACCAGCACAATGACCCCGAGGATGCCGCCATAGCCGCGCAGATCAAGCGTCGCGCTGCCGATGAGGGTCGCCGACCCGTCGGTCGGGGCGCCGCCGCGCAGCCAGGCCGGCAGCGTCGAGAGCAGGAAGAACATCGCCATCGCCGCGCCCCCGCCGATGGCGCCGCCCTTCAGCCCGACCGAGAGGAAGTGCCGCTGGAACTCGGCGGCGATGAAGCTGTCATGCGCGCCGACGAAATGCAGGACTTCAACGATGGTGCGCGCCGCCGCCACCGCCGCCCGCGTCGCGAACACGACGCTGAGCACCGTCGCCGCCCCGACCAGCGCCAGCACGCCGAGGCCGATCAACACCACCGTGCGGGCGGTGGAGGTCAGCCGCGCGCTCCACTGGCGGTGGTCGTCGAGGCTCGCCGCCGGCACCTCGCGGGCGAGGGCGGCACGCAGCTCGGCGATGGTCGTGGCGGTCGCGTCGGGCGCCAGCGTCACCGCCACGATGCGCGGCACCGGCAGGTTGGAGAGGTCGAGCCCGGCGCCGAGCCACGGCTCGAGCAGCGCCGCCGTCTCGGAGGCGCCGAGCGGCCGGGCGCTGGCGACGCCGGGCGCCTGCCGCGCCACCTCGGTCGCCTTGGCGAGCGCCGCCGCGACGTCGAGCCCGGCGGCGGGGCGGATCTGGATCGTGGTGTCGCGCGCGATCTCGGAGGTCCATTCCGAGGCGAGCCCGCGCACCGCGGCGACCGAGCCGATGGTGAGCCCGGCGAGGAAGGTCATGATCGCCACCACCGCCACCAGCGCATGGCCCGCCACCGTCGCCCCCGGCACGATGGGCGCGCGCGCCCGCGCGGCGGCGGCGGTCGGAGACCCCTCCGCCGGGTCCTCGTCCCGCCGCTCCGACCCGTCATCCGTATCGGACGGCCCGAAGCCGTAGGTCTCAGTCATAGATCCGCAGCCGTCCTTCGGAGAGCACCAGCCGGCGCGCGTCGAACTGGTCCATCAGGGCGATGTCGTGGGTGGCGATCAGCACCGAGGTGCCGGATTTGTGCAACTCGACGAAGAGCCGCAGCAGTCGTCGGGCGAGGCGCGGATCGACGTTGCCGGTCGGCTCGTCGGCCAGCAGTATTTCCGGCCGGCTGATCAGCGCCCGCGCGATGGCCGCGCGCTGCTTCTCGCCGCCGGAGAGCACCGGCGGCAGCACGTCGATGCGCTCGCCGAGCCCGACCCACTGCAGCAGCTCCGTCACTTCCGCGCGATAGGTCGCCTCCTCGCGTCCCTGCACGCGCAGCGGCAGGGCGACGTTCTCATAGGTGGTGAGATGGTCCAGCAGGCGGAAATCCTGGAACACGATGCCGATCCGCCGGCGCAGCGCCGCCACGTCGTCGGGTCCGAGCGCGGCGACGTCGCGGCCGAACAGGCTGATCAGCCCGCGTGTCGGGCGCAGCGACAGGAACATCAGGCGCAACAGCGTGGTCTTGCCGGCGCCCGACGGCCCGGTGAGGAACTGGAAGGAATGCGACGGGATACCGAAGGTCACATCCCTCAGCACCTCTGGACCCATGCCGTAGCGCAGGCCGACATTCTCAAACCGGACCAAGCCTGTGATTCCTCGCCCGCGCCCCGGACGGCACGCTGATTCTCTCTTCGCCCCGGACGACCTCTAGCATAGAGGACGGCAGCCGCGGCAAGAAGGCGGTGGAACCTGCCGAACTGGACGGCAATCGCCGCCCGGTCCATCTTGCCCGCGCCGGACGGCGCAGCGACGAGCGAGGGACGCGACAGCATGAGCGAGACGGTGGAACGCACGAACGTGGAAGTGCTTTTCGATCCGGAGACCATCGCCGAACGCAACCGCGAACTCGCCGCCGAGATCGTCGCAGCCAAGCCGGAGAAGCTGCTGGTCATCGCCGTCCTGAAGGGCAGCTTCGTCTTTGCCGCCGACCTCATCCGTGCCCTGCACGGGGCGGGGCTCGCCCCCGAGGTCGAGTTCATCACCTTGTCGAGCTACCGCAAGTCGACCGCCTCCTCCGGCCAGGTGACGGTGCTGCGCGACGTCGAGACCGACGTGCGCGGGCGCGACGTGCTGCTGATCGACGACATCCTCGAATCCGGCCGCACGCTCGCCTTCGCCAAGGACCTGCTGGCCGCGCGGGGCGCCCGTCGGGTGCTGGTCTGCGTGCTGCTGGAGAAGCCCGAGAAGCGCGCCGTGCAGATCCACGCCGATTTCGTCGGCTTCACCTGCCCGGACTATTTCGTGGTCGGCTACGGCATGGACGTCGCCCATGCCTTCCGGCAGCTTCCCTTCATCGGCTACATCCCGGACGAAGGCGCGAGCGGCACGCCGAGCTAGAGCATGTTCCGCGAAAGTTGGGAGACTTTCGCGATGAGAACATGCTCCAACTTATTGAGAGAGAGCACTTTCCTCTCGATCAGGTGATCCCACCTGATCGGAAAGGGCTCTAGGCGCGCCTCACCCCTCCAAGAGCCGGCGCGCAATCACCTGCGCCTGGATCTCGGCCGCACCCTCGAAGATCGAGAGGATGCGCGAGTCGCACAGCACCCGCGAGATCGCGTATTCCAGCGCGAAGCCGTTGCCGCCGTGGATCTGCAGCGCGTTGTCGGCCGAGGACCAGGCGACGCGCGCGGCGAGCAGCTTCGCCATGCCGGCCTCAAGGTCGGTGCGCCGTCCCTCATCCTTGGCGCGGGCGGCGAAATAGGTGATCTGCCGGGCGATCATGACTTCCGCGGCGATCAGCGCGATCTTGTCCGAGACGCGCGGGAACGCGATCAGCGGCTTGCCGAACTGCACCCGCTGCTCGGCATAGGCGAGGCCGAGCTCCAGCGCGTTCTGCGCCACGCCCACGGCGCGGGCGGCGGTCTGGATGCGGGCGCTCTCGAAAGTGGTCATGAGCTGCTTGAAGCCCTGTCCCTCGACGCCGCCGAGCAGGTTCCCGGCCGGCACCTCGAAGCCGTCGAAGCCGATCTCGAACTCCTTCATGCCGCGATAACCGAGCACCTCGATCTCGCTGCCGCTCATGCCGGACGCCGGGAACGGCTCCTCGTCGGTGCCCCGCGGCTTCTCGGCGAGCAGGATGGACAGGCCGCGATAGCCGGGCTCGTCCGGATTGGTGCGCACCAGCATGGTCATCAGGTCGGCGCGGGCCGGATGGGTGATCCAGGTCTTGGCGCCGTTGACCTTGTAGACGTCGCCCTCGCGCACCGCGCGGGTGCGCAGGCTGGCAAGGTCCGAGCCGGTGTTGGGCTCGGTGAAGACGGCGGTCGTCAGCATCTCGCCCGAGGCGATCTTGGGCAGGAAATGCGCCTTCTGCTCCTCGGTGCCGCCGCCGATGATCAGCTCGGCGGCGATCTCCGAGCGGGTGCCGAGCGAGCCCACCCCGATGAAGCCGCGCGACAGCTCCTCGGTGACGACGCACATCACCTCCTTGGGCAGGCCGAGGCCGCCATGCTCCTCGGGAATGGAGAGCCCGAACACCCCGAGCGCGGCGAGCTTCTCCAGCACGTCGAGCGGGATGTAGTCGTTGGCGAGGTGCCATTCATGCGCGTGCGGCGTCACCTCCTCCTCGACGAAGCGGCGCATCTCGTTGCGCATCGCCTCGCAGGTCTCGTCAAGCCCGGCGTCGCCGATGATCCCGGCCGCGTGACCCTGGCGGATATGGGCGACGAGCGCGGCGCGGGTCGCCGGCGTGTTGCCAGTGGCGACGAGCGACGCCACCGCCGGATCGTTCAGGAAGCCCGCCACCGCGGCCGCGTCGAGGCCGAGATCGGCCGGGCGCACGAACTCGATCTGGCTCATCGGGATGCCGCCGGCAATCTGCGCCAGATATTCGCCGAGGCCGATCCGCACCAGCAGGGACTCGGTGTCGCCGAACCGCCCCTCGGCATCGAGGCGCGCCGCATAGGCGGCCATCTCGCGCACCGCGAACACATAGGTCGCGAGCCAGGCGAGGCCGTGCACGCTGTGCTGGCCGGCCTCAAGCAGCGCGGAATCGAGCTTGCCGTTGCGGCTCACCTGCGCCCGCACGGCGTCGGTCGCGCGGGCCAGCAGGGCTTCGGCCGCTGCGGCGGCTCCGGCCGCCTCGGTGATCAGATCGGGCGGCGGCGTCGTGTCGGCGGCAAGGCTCATGGCGTGGGCTCCCTGTCTCATCTCTTCGGCATGGCGGCTTGCAGGATGCGCCGCTTCATTGTGCATTGCGAAACGTCCACAGGTTGACGCGCCGGCGCGGCACGCGCAACGCTCCCTTCGGCGAAGCCGCCGCATCCAGCGCGGCAGGCCTGCGCGGCAAGTGATCGCAGCACGCGAGCGCAGTTCTCGCGTGGCACCTGCATGGCCGCCGCGGCACGAAGCTGGGCGCAGCAGCGCTCTCCCCGCTTGCCATTTGCGGCGCGACATCCAATGTCACGCGCGGGAAGGACGAACCGCGGAGAGGGCCCGAGTGCTGCGTATCTACGACATCGCCCTCGACGCCTTCTGGCGTTTCGTCGAGGACGACGGCTGGGCGATCGCCAGCCACATCGCGCTCTCGGCGCTGATGTCGCTGTTTCCCTTCCTCATCTTCGTCACCGCGCTCGCCGCCTTCTTCGACTTCCGCAACCTCGCCGAGGAGACCGTCCAGCTCCTGCTGGAAGCCTGGCCGGCGCAGGTCGCCGCGCCGATCGGCGGCGAGATCCGCAACGTGCTCACCCAGGTGCGCACCGACGCGCTGACCATCGGCGTGGTGCTGGCGATCTACTTCTCCTCCAACGGCATCGAGAGCCTGCGCATCGGGCTCAACCGTGCCTATGGGGTGAAGGAGATGCGCTCCTGGTACTGGCTGCGGCTCGAATCGATCGGTTACGTGCTGGTCGCCGCCGCCGGGGTGCTCGCCTTGTCCTTCCTGGTGGTGCTCGGTCCGGTGCTGTGGCTCACCGCCGTGCGGTGGGTGCCGGCGCTCGAGCCGTTCGGCTGGATCATCACCTTCCTGCGCTACGCGGCGACCTCGGTGATCCTGATCGTCGCGCTGGTGGTCGCCCATATGTGGCTGCCGGCCGGCCGCCGGCGGCTCGCCGAGGTGGCGCCGGGCATATTGGTGACGCTGGCGCTTTGGCTGGCCGCCGGCGCCGCCTTCGGGCGCTACCTCGCCGCCTTCGCCGGCAACTACGTCACCACCTATGCCGGCCTCGCCTCCGTCATGGTCGCGCTGGTCTTCCTCTACACCACCGCCTCGATCTTCGTTTACGGCGGCGAGCTCAACGCCGCGATCCGCCGCTACCGCGAGGAGCGCCCCTGACGGGAACCCGCGCCGCCCTGCCGGGCTTGACCCTCGTCAAGGCGCCCGCGGCGCCGCGATGATCGGATGGCGCGTAACGGAGGGAACCAAAATGAGCGGCAACAACGAAAAGGTCAGGATCGAAGCCGGTGCGTGGGTCGCGGTGTGCGACGGCGGCAAGGCGCTCATCCTGTGCAATCAGGGCGACGCCGTTTTCCCCAATCTGCGCACCATCGAGGTGCACGAGCAGGAGAATCCGGCGACGACGGAGCAGGGCACCGACGCGCCCGGGCGCGTGCACCAGTCGGTGGGCAGCTCCCGTTCCAGCGTCGAGCCGACCGACTGGCACGAGGAGGCCGAGCGCAGCTTCCTGCGGCGGCTGCTTGACCGCCTCGATTCGGCGGTGTCGAGCGGCGCCGTGCGCTCGCTGGTCATCGTCGCCCCGCCGCGCGCGCTCGGCATCATGCGTCCGCTCTACAGCCGGGCGGTGAGGGACGCGCTCGCCGCCGAGATCGACCGCGACCTCGTCAAGCTGCCGGTGTACGAGATCGAGAAGCATCTGGCGGCCTGACGCCGCTTCGCGCTTATCATCCCGGCGTCGTCCACGACTTCGGGATTCGCGCATGAAGACGCTGTCGTTCTTCCGGCTGGTGGTTGCGGTCGGGCTGTGCCTCGCCGTCGGGGCCGTCGGGTCCGTGGCCACCACGCCGAAGATTCCGACCTGGTATGCCGGGCTCGCCAAGCCGGCCTTCACCCCGCCGAACGTCGCTTTCCCGGTGGTGTGGACCACGCTCTACGTGCTGATGGCGGTGGCGCTCTGGCGGCTGTGGGACCGCCACCCGCCGAGCAGCGGGCGGGCGCTGGCCATCGGGCTGTTCCTCGTGCAACTGGCGCTCAACGCCCTGTGGTCGCCGGTCTTCTTCGGGCTGGAGGCGCCCGGCGCCGGTCTCGTCGTCATCGTCGCCCTGTGGTTCGCGATCCTCGCGACTATCGCCGCGAGCGTCCGGCTCGACCGCACGGCGGCACTGCTGCTGGCGCCCTATCTCGCCTGGGTCACCTATGCGGCGGCGCTGAATGCCGCCATATATGCGATGAACCCGCCGGCCTGATGTCAGGAGGTCGCCATGCTGACCATCGCCCAGTTCGTCGTCCTGCCGCTGGCGCTCGGCTCGGTCGCCCTCGTGCTGTTCCTCGGGCTCGCCAACATGGCGCGGGGCGGCTCGCCTTTGCTTTCGCAGAAGCTGATGCGCTGGCGCGTCATCCTGCAATTCGTCGCGGTGTGCCTGGTGCTCGCGACCATCGTGATGATGAATCAGGGCTGATTGCGATGGTCGTGCTCAACCGCATCTACACCCGCACCGGCGACGACGGCACCACCGCGCTCGGCACCGGCGAGCGACGGCCGAAGTCGGATCTGCGGATCGAGGCCTATGGCACGGTCGACGAGACCAATGCGGCCATCGGCGTCGCCCGCCTGCACCTCGCCGCCCTGCCTGTGCTAGATGCCGTGCTGGCGCGCATCCAGAATGACCTGTTCGATCTCGGCGCCGACCTCGCCACGCCGGACACCGGCGCCGAGCTCGCCTATGAGCCGCTGCGCATCGTCGACGCGCAGGTCGAGCGGCTGGAGCGCGACATCGACAGGCTCAATGCCGGCCTGAAGCCGCTGCGCTCCTTCGTGCTGCCGGCCGGCGTGCCGGCGGCGGCGCACCTCCATGTCGCGCGCACCGTGTGCCGCCGGGCCGAGCGGCTCGCCGTGGCGCTGGCCGCGGTGCCCGGCGAGCGGGTCGGGGCGCCGGCGGTCCGCTATCTCAACCGGCTCTCCGACCTGCTCTTCGTGATGAGCCGCCTCGCCAATGCCGAGACCGGCGGGGGCGACGTGCTCTGGGTGCCGGCGGCGGGGCGGGAGGCCGATTAGGCGCTCCCCGGGGGCGTCATTCCGGCGCGCGCCATCGCACGCGACACGATCGCACTAGAGGATCTCGTGGACGTAGGGTCCCCAGGTGTCCGACAGGGCGAAGCCCCGGCGAAACGGGTCGGTCGGGTCGAGGCCGATCTGCGAGAAGCCGTAGATCCAGCCGCGGCCGGTGACGCGGGGGATGATCGCAGCGCGGGCGCCGATGGCGATCTCCTCCTTCAGCTCGACGCGGAAGGTCGAGCCGATGATCGAGCGGCTGGTGAAGACGTCGCCCTTCTTCGCGATCCCGCGCGCGTGCAGGCTGGCGAGATTGGCCGATGAGCCGGTGCCGCAGGGCGAGCGGTCGACGCGGCCGGGCTTCAGCACCGTGCAGGTGCGCACCTGCCGATCGCCCTCCATCTGGCGGAACATGACATAGGAGAAATAATTGATCTGCGGCAGCTCGGGATGCTGCACCTTCACCTTCTCTTCGAGCTCGGTGAGCAGATAGGTGCCGGCGCGCACCAGCGCGCTGGCGTTCTCGGGCTCGATGGTCAGCCCGACCTGATGGACGTCGATCAGGCCGTAGAAGCAGCCGCCGAAGGCGACATCGACCTTGATCTTCCCGAATTCGGCGGTGTCGATCTCGCGATCGAGGTCCTGCACGAAGGAGGCGGGCATATCGAGGCTGACGGCGCTGACCCGGCCGTCGCCGCAGGCGGCGGTCACGGTGATCAGCCCGGCGGCGGTATCGAGGCGGAGCACGGTTTCCGGCTCCTTCATCTCGATCATGCCGGTCTCCAGCAGCACGGTGGAAACGCAGATCGCGTTCGAGCCCGACATCGGATGCGCGCGGTCGGACTGCAGCACGATGAAGCCGGCATCGGCATCCGGGCGGGTCGGCGGCAGCAGCAGATTGACCGACATCTGCGCGAAGCCGCGCGGCTCGAAGGCCACCAGGCGGCGGATGCTGTCGTCGACCTCGTTGATGTAGACCAGCTTGTCCAGCACGGTGCTGCCGGGCACGTCGAGCGTGGTCGAGGTGATGACCTTGCCGATCTCGCCCTCGCAATGGGCATCGACAATCTGAAGTGTCTTCTTCCAGCGCATCGCGGTGTCACTCGGAATCGTGGGGCTGCGCGGTGATATCGGTACACCCGGCGCTCCACAATGAGCGTATAGCTGCGATCGCCGGAGACGGCCGCGCGCGCGCGCTTCCCGCGCGGATGCCGGAACCGACGGAGCCGGCCCCGACCTGCCACGATCCATCTGGCGTTTTGCCATCTGGCGTTTTGCCATCTGGCGTTTTCGCGCCGCTCGCCGCAGATTAACCAGAGCGCGCGTCGCCGGAGCGGTGCGCGGCTGCGGCCGACGGGGCGCCCTGCGATGTTCATTCCGCTGAACGACGACAATCCGCTCGAAGGGATGCGCCACGCCTATGTGACGTGGGGCCTCATCGCGGCCAATTTCATCGTCTTCATCTTCTTCCAGCACGGCTATGAGGAGGAGATCAACGCCGCCTTCGTGTTCGGCTACGGCGCCATTCCCGCCGTGGTCAGCCACGCCGCCGTGCTGCCGCCCGAGCTCTCCAAGCTGCCGCCCGAGCTGACGCTCGTCAGCTACATGTTCCTGCATGGCGGCTGGATGCACCTGATCGGCAACATGGCCTTCCTCTGGGTGTTCGGCGACAATGTCGAGGACGCGCTCGGCCATGCCCGCTTCCTCGCCTTCTACCTTCTGTGCGGGATAGCCGGCGCGCTGGTGCACACCTTCGCCCAGCCCGGCTCGGAGGTGCCCCTCGTCGGCGCCTCGGCGGCGATCTCCGGCGTCGTCGCCGCCTATCTGATGCTGCATCCCAATGTAAAGCTGTGGGTGCTGGTGCTGATGCGCATCCCGCTGCGGGTGCCGGCCATCTATCCGATCGGCGCCTGGATCGCCTTCCAGATCTGGAGCGTCGCCACCGTCGCCGAGGACGGCACCGCGTGGTGGGCGCATATCGGCGGGCTCGTCGCCGGCGCGATCCTGGTCGTGTTCATGCGCCGCAAGGGCGTGCCGCTATGGGTGCGCACGCCGAACGGAACGCCGGATGCGACCACCTCCACGCCCGCCGAAACGCCACGTTGACAGGGGTCGGAGCCGCCCATAGTTTGCCCCCCGCCTTCGCGATCACCACCGTTTCGGGCTCGTCTCCGGTCGGCCTCCGGCGGCTGATCGCTTCCCTGCTTGACCGCTGCCCTCGCCGGGCGTCAACCCCCGGCAGGACAGGGAGAATTCGATATGAAGATCCTGGTGCCCGTGAAGCGGGTGGTCGACTATAATGTGAAGATCCGGGTGCGCCCGGACGGTTCGGGCGTCGAGCTCGCCAACGTCAAGATGTCGATGAACCCGTTCGACGAGATCGCCGTCGAAGAGGCACTGAGGCTCAAGGAAGCCGGCAAGGCCACCGAGGTGGTGGCGGTGTCGATCGGCCCCGCCAAGACCGACGAGACCATCCGCACCGCGCTCGCCATGGGCGCCGACCGCGGCGTCTGGGTGAAGACGGCGGACGCCAATGTCGAGCCGCTGGCGGTGGCCAAGCTCTTGAAGGCGGTGGTCGCCGAGGAGGCCCCGGGCCTCGTCATCCTCGGCAAGCAGGCCATCGACGACGACTGCAACCAGACCGGACAGATGCTGGCCGCCCTGCTCGGCTGGCCGCAGGGCACCTTCGCCTCGAAGGTGGTGATCGGCGACGGCTCGCTCGACGTCACCCGCGAGATCGACGGCGGCCTGCAGACGGTGAAGCTGAAGCTGCCGGCCATCGTGACCACTGACCTGCGCCTCAACGAGCCGCGCTACGCCAGCCTGCCCAATATCATGAAGGCGAAGAAGAAGCCGATCGACGAGAAGACGCCGGAAGGCTACGGGGTCGACCTCGCCCCGCGCCTAGCCGTGCTGTCGACCACCGAGCCGGCCGGCCGCAAGGCCGGCGTGAAGGTCGGCTCGGCCGCCGAGCTGGTGGCGAAGCTGAAGGACGAGGCGGGAGTTTTCTGATCATGGCGACCCTGCTCTTCGCGGAACATGACGACGCGACCCTGAACCCGCTCACCGCCAAGGCGCTCACCGCGGCGCTGGCGCTCGGCGCCCCGGTGCACGTGCTGGTGGTCGGCGCCAATGCCCGCCCCGCCGCCGAGGCCGCGGCGAAGCTCGAGGGCGTCGCCGAGGTGCTGCTGGCCGACGATCCGCTCTACGCCCACCGCCTCGCCGAGCCGGTGGCCGCGCTCGGCGTCGCGCTGGCGGGCGAATACGGCGCGCTGATCGCCCCCTCCACCGCGGTGTGGAAGAGCGTGATGCCCCGCATTGCCGCCCTACTCGACGTGATGCAGGTCTCCGACATCATCAAGGTGGTGGCGCCCGACACCTTCGAGCGCACCATCTATGCCGGCAACGCCGTGCAGACGGTGCGCTCCGCCGACCCGAAGAAGGTGATCACCGTGCGCACCGCCTCCTTCGCCGCCGCCGGCGAGGGCGGGAGCGCGCCGATCCGCGCCATCGCCGCCGCCGCCGACCCCGCGCTGTCGGGCTTCGTCGGCGAGGAGATCGCCCATACCGACCGTCCCGAGCTCACCGCCGCCAAGCTGATCGTCTCCGGCGGCCGCGCGCTCGGCTCGGCCGAGAACTTCCACAAGGTCATCGAGCCGCTGGCCGACGCGCTGGGCGCGGCGGTCGGCGCCTCGCGCGCGGCGGTCGACGCCGGCTATGCCCCGAACGACTGGCAGGTCGGCCAGACCGGCAAGGTGGTGGCCCCCGAGCTCTATGTCGCGGTCGGCATCTCCGGCGCCATCCAGCACCTCGCCGGCATGAAGGACTCAAAGGTCATCGTCGCCATCAACAAGGACGAGGAGGCGCCGATCTTCCAGGTCGCCGACTACGGCCTCGTCGGCGATCTCTTCCAGATCGTCCCCGAGCTCACCGCCGAACTTGCCAAGGCAAAAGGCTGACAGCCAAACTAGAGTCGGGACGCAGGACAAGCGGCGGACACAGGCCATGGCATTCGAGATCAAGCGCGTCGGCATCATCGGCGCCGGCCAGATGGGCAACGGCATCGCCCATGTCTGCGCCCTTGCGGGCTACGACGTCATCCTCAACGACGTCTCGGCCGACCGCATCAAGTCGGGCCTCGCCACCATCAACGGCAACATGGTGCGCCAGATCGCCAAGGGGCTCTATGGCGAGGCCGAGAAGCAGGTCGCGCTCGCCCGCATCGAGGGCTCCGACAATATCGGCTCGCTGAGCGAAGCCGATCTCGTGATCGAATGCGCGGTCGAGAAGGAGGAGGTGAAGCGCAAGATCTTCGCCGAGCTCTGCCCGCATCTGAAGCCCGAGGCGATCCTCTCCACCAACACCTCCTCGATCTCGATCACCCGCCTCGCCGCTTCGACCGACCGGCCGGAGCGCTTCATCGGCATCCACTTCATGAACCCGGTGCCGCTGATGCAGCTCGTCGAGCTGGTGCGCGGCATCGCCACCGAGGACGAGACCTTCGAGCTGTCGAAGGAGTTCGTCACCCGCATCGGCAAGACCTATGCGGTGGCCGAGGATTTCCCGGCCTTCATGGTCAACCGCATCCTGCTGCCGATGATCAACGAGGCGATCTACACGCTCTATGAGGGCGTGGGCTCGGTCGACGCCATCGACACCGCCATGCGGCTCGGCGCCAACCACCCGATGGGCCCGCTGCAGCTCGCCGACTTCATCGGCCTCGACACCTGCCTCTCGGTGATGCAGGTGCTGCACGAAGGCCTCGCCGACACCAAGTACCGGCCCTGCCCGCTCTTGGTGAAATATGTCGAAGCCGGCTGGCTCGGCCGCAAGACGCAGCGCGGCTTCTACGACTATCGCGGCGAGAAGCCGGTCCCGACGCGGTAGGTTCGGGCGCTCACCGCGGACGATCCTCCTCGACCGTCCTCGCCAGCAGGCGCTCGATCTCGACCATCGCCTCCTCGGGCAGCGGACCGAAGACGAACGCGCCGGCAAGGCCCTCGATCTGCTCGACCGTGCGCGCGCCGGGAATCGGGATGTTGCGGGCCGATCTGGCCCAGAGCCATGAAATCGCCCCCTGTGCGAGCGTACGCCCGCCGCTGGTCAGCAACTCACGCACCGCATTGAGCTGGGCGAGGTAGCGCGGATTGGGACGGGCATCGCGGAAATAATCCGTCACCGTGTTGGCGGTGGCGCGGATGTCACCCTGCGCCATCATCGCACCGGCGCCGTATTTTCCGGTGAGCAGGCCCATGCCGAGCGGCGAGCGGATGAAGGCGGCAAGATCGAGCTCGCCGACCGCCGCCTGCATCGTGGGGGCGTCGAGAACCACGTTCAAGGCATGCTGGACGGCGGCAAATCCCGGACGCGCCGCGACGGCGCGAAGGCTCGCCGACAGATCCGTGCTCCAGCCATAGGCGCGGATCTTGCCGGCCTCCCGCGCCCGCTCCATCGCCTCGAAGATCGGCTCCGCCAGCGGCACGGCAAGATCGTTAAGGTGCAGGAACAGTATGTCGATCCGTTCCCGCCCGAGCCGCGCCAGGCACCGATCGATCGCCGGCAGGACGGATGCGGGATCGGTGTCCTCGCCGGTGAGCCGCCGGGTCGTCTCGTCGATGGCGATGCCGATCTTGGTGGCGACCAACGCGTCTGCCCGCCCCTTGAGGGCACGCGCCAGCAGGCGCTCGGCATGGCCCGCGCCATAGACCGCGGCGGTGTCGAACAGGGTGATCCCGGCCGCCAGCGCAGCATGGATGGTGCGGATGGATTCGCCGTCATCGGCATTGGCATAGCCGAGCGGCTCATCGCCGGAGAACATCGGGCCTCCGATCGGCCAGCATCCCATGCCCAGCGGGTTGATCTCGGTGTCCAGCAGTCTCATAGCGGCTCTCCTGTTCGCGCGCCGCCATCAGAGCTCCGATGAGCTGTTACAGCCATAGAACGTAATGTAATCTTCATTTCATGAATGAAATGAACTTCGACTGGGACGATTTGCGGCTTTTCCTCGCCGTGGCCCGCCAGGGCGGACTGGGGCCGGCCGCCGCGCTCACCGGAAAGAGCGCACCGACTCTTGGCCGGCGCATGCTCGCGCTGGAACGCCGGCTGGGGCAGGAGCTGTTCGAGCGCCAGCCGCGCGGCTATGCGCTCACCGCGCAGGGACTGGAGCTGCTGCAACGTGTCGCCGGGCTGGAAAGCCTTATCGCGCCGCTCTCCAGCCCGGCCCGCCGCGCGGCGCCGCCACTGGTGAAGGTCTCGGCCGGCGCCTGGGTCACCCGCCTGTTGTGCCGGCATGCCGCCGGTCTCGTCGACCCGGGCAAGGTCGCGCTGCGGTTTATCGCGGCGGACCATGTGCTGGACATTTCCCGCCGCGAGGCGGTGATCGGGATCCGCAACCAGCGTCCAGACCAGATCGGCCTCGCGGGGCGCCGGACCGGCACGGTTCGTTTCGCGGCCTATGCCGCCAATGACGGGATCACCGCATGGGCGCGCGTGATCGGCAACACGCCTTCCGCCCGCTGGGTGCGGGAGCGAACCGGAGAGGACGCCGTCATCGAAGTGACCAACCCGCGCAACGCGCTCGATCTCGCCGTGTCCGGCATGGCGCGTATGGTGCTGCCGACCTTCATCGGCGAGGCCGAGGCCGGCCTGCGGCGCGTCTCACCACCGATCGAGGAACTGGAACACGAGCAATGGCTGGTGACGCATGACGAGGACCGCTTCCTGCCCGAGGTGCGGCGGACCATCGACCGCGTCTATGCGGTGATGCGGGCGGCGCTGGTGTGACGTGCCTCAGGCGCGCCGCACCCACCGCCCCGGCCGCCCGTCGATCGCCGCCAGCCCGGTGCCGATCAGCGCGAAGCCGAGGAACTCGCGGGGTTCCAGCGCCTCGCCGAGGAACAGCGCGCCGAGCAGGATCGCGCTCACCGGCACCAGAAAGGTGACGAGCGAGATGTTCGTCGCCCCGTTTCGGGCCAGCACGCGGAAATACAGGATGTAGGCGATGCCGGTGGACAGCACGCCGAGGCCCAGCAGGGCGCCCCACGCCGTGATCGAGGGCAGGGCGATCTGCCACGGCCGGTCCACCGCCAGCGCCACCGGCAGCAGCAGCGCGCTGGAGGCGGCGAGCTGCAGCAGCGCCACCGCGAGCGGCGGCATCGCCCGGAAGCGCCGGGCATAGACGGCGGCGAAGCCGTAGGAGATCGTCGCGCCGATCGCCGCGAGCTGTGCCGGCAGATGATGCCCGCCGAGCTGGCCGAGCAGCGCCGGCCCCATCATCACCGCCACCCCGAGAAAGCCGAAGACGACGCCCGCGAGCCGCCCGGCGGTCAGCTTCTCGTCGCGGGTGAAGGCCTGCGCCACCAGCACGGTGAAGAGCGGCGTGGCGGCATTGAGGATCGAGGACAGCCCGCTCGGCAGATGCTGCTGCGACCAGGCGATGAGCCCGAACGGGATGATGTTGGCGATGATCGCCATGAACAGGAATTGCGCGACGATCCGGCGATCGAGGCTCACCCGGACGCCGCTCAGCCGCGCGATGACGAGCAGGGCGAGGGCGCCGATGGCGACGCGCCCAAGCACCATGGTGAGCGGCGGGATTTCCTTCACCGCCACCTTGCCGAAGAAGAAGGAGCCACCCCAGATCATCGAGAGCAGCACCAGCGTGCCCCAGTCCAGCGCGTTCATCGGCTGGATCGCGGTCGGCGCCGGGGAGGCGGCGGATGGTGCGCGGCGGAGATCGGACATCGGGAGGGACCAGTGCGCGGGAGGCGCCTGTTACGCCCATATGCGCACGAACACCACCCGTTTCACGCAACGGCAGCGGCGGGAGGTATCGCCGGGCCGGACGGTCCGCGAAGGCGGCACCGCAACGGTGCCCATACGAAACTTGCTGCCTTCGCCGCCGGCTGTGCTAAGAGAAACGCCGTTTTCTTCTGTCCCTGCCGCGAGTTCGCCATGAGCGCCGCCCGTTCCACCTCCGCCGCCAGCACGCACGCGGTCGATGCCGTGCCGCCGGCCGGCGAGGGCGGAGCCGACGTGCCGTCGCTGATGCGCGAGATCGGCCGGCGCGCCCGCGCCGCCGCCCGCACGCTGGCGCTGGCCTCTCCCGAAACAAAGCGCGCGGCTCTGAAGGCGGCCGCGCAAAAAATCCGCGATCATGCCGCCGATATCCTCAAGGCCAATGCCGAGGATGTGCGCGCCGCGAAGGCCGCCGGAATGAGCGGCTCGATGCTGGACCGGCTCACCCTCGACGAGAAGCGCCTCGCCGCCACCGCGAACGGCCTCGCCGAGATCGCCGAGCTGGCCGATCCGGTCGGCACCGTCACCGAGAGCTGGACCCGCCCGAACGGGCTGATGCTGGAGCGGGTGCGCACGCCGCTCGGCGTCGTCGGCGTCATCTATGAGAGCCGGCCGAACGTCACCGCCGATGCCGGCGGGCTGTGCCTGAAGGCCGGCAATGCGGTGATCCTGCGCGGCGGCTCGGACAGCTTCCATTCCAGCCGGGCGATCCACGCCGCCATGGTCGAGGGCCTGGTCTCCGCCGGCCTGCCGGCCGACGCCGTGCAGCTCGTGCCGACCCGCGACCGCGCGGCGGTCGGCGAGATGCTGGCCGGTCTCGACGGAAACATCGACGTCATCGTGCCGCGCGGCGGCAAGAGCCTCGTCGCCCGCGTGCAGACCGAGGCGCGGGTGCCGGTCTTCGCCCATCTGGAAGGCATCGTGCACATCTATGTCGACCATACCGCCGAACTGGCCAAGGCGCTCGACATCGTGCGCAACGCCAAGCTCCGGCGCACCAGCGTCTGCGGCGCCGCCGAGACGCTGCTGGTCGAGCGCGACGCCCGCGACAGCCATCTGAAGCCGCTGGTCGCCATGCTGCTTGACGCCGGCTGCGAGGTGCGCGGCGACGAGGCGACGCAGGCGCTCGATCCGCGCGTGAAGCCGGCCAATGCCGAGGATTGGGACACCGAATATCTTGACGCCGTCATCTCCGCGCGGCTGGTCGAGGGCCTCGACGCCGCCATCGACCACATCGAGACGCACGGCTCGCACCACACCGACGCCATCCTCACCGAGGACGAGGCAGCGGCGGCGCGCTTCCTCTCCGAGGTCGATTCGGCGATCGTGGTGCACAACGCCTCGACCCAGTTCGCCGATGGCGGCGAGTTCGGCTTCGGCGGCGAGATCGGCATCGCCACCGGGCGCATGCATGCGCGCGGGCCGGTCGGCGCCGAGCAGCTCACCTCCTTCAAGTACCGGGTGCACGGCACCGGCCAGACGCGGCCGTGAACCGCGCGGCCGTGACTTCCGCCACGGTGACCTCGCCGGACCTGCGCATCCCCCCGTTGGCGCCCGGCATGCGGATCGGCCTCTATGGCGGCAGCTTCAACCCGCCGCATGCCGCCCATCGCGCCGCGAGCCTGCTGGCGGCGCGGCGGCTGCGGCTCGACCGCGTGTGGTGGCTGGTCTCGCCCGGCAACCCGCTGAAGAACAATTCCGGCCTGCCCCCGCTCGGCGAGCGGATCGAGCTCTGCCGGGAGGTTGCGCGCCATCCGGCGCTGGTGCCGACCGGTCTCGAGGCCGGGCTCGGCACCCGCTACAGCTACGACACGGTGGCTGCGCTGGTCACCCGCTTCCCCGCCGTGCGCTTCGTCTGGCTGATGGGCGCCGACAATCTGGCGAGCTTTCACCGCTGGCAGCGCTGGCGCGACATCGCCGGTCTGGTGCCGATCGCGGTGATCGACCGCATGGGCGACACCTTCGAGGCCATGGCCTCGCCGGCCGCCTCGGCGCTCGCCCGCTGGCGCATCGACGAGACCGACGCACCGCGCCTCGCGAGCCTTCCCGCGCCCGCCTGGGTCTATCTGCACGGCCTCAAATCGCCGCTCTCCTCGACCGCGATCCGGGCCGCAGAACGGCCCCCGAACGGGGCCGGCGCGAAAACAGCTTTTCCACCAGTTGAAAAAACAGGGTCAAACACCTTATCTTAACGTCAGTGCCGGTGGCGCCGGATTTGACAACCTGCCGGTGGCGCCGGCCGAACGACGAGAGGATAAGGACCCCTGTCCACATTGGCGCTCTCTGCAGCTGCCTCCATCCCGGCGACTGCACCGGTCTCCGACGCGCGTATCGACGCCGAGGAGATTCTCGCCCTCGTCCTGGCCCAGCTTGAAGACGACAAGGCTGAGGACATCGTTTCCATCGAACTGCGCGGCAAGACGACGATCGCCGATCACATGGTGGTCGCCTCCGGCCGCTCGCAGCGCCATGTCGGCGCCATTGCCGAGCACCTCGTCGAGGCGCTCAAGGCGCGCGGCGTGAAAGGCATCCGGGTCGAGGGCCAGCCGGCCTGCGACTGGGTGCTGATCGATGCCAGCGATGTCATCGTCCACGTCTTCCAGCCGGACGTACGCAGCTTCTACAACATCGAGAAGATGTGGTCGGGCCTGCGTCCGGAGGCGGCGTCCCGCTCGGCGCGCGGCTGACGCCAAACCTGGGACTGACGGGGTGCGATTGCTGATCCTTGCCGTCGGGCGGCTGAAGGCCGGGCCCGAGCGTGAATTGTGCGACCGCTATGTCGACCGCGCCCGCAAGGGCGGCCGCGCGCTCGGCTTCACCGGTCCCGACATCGTCGAGATCTCCGAAAGCGCCGCGCGCCGGCCGGCCGATCGCATGGTGGAGGAGGGCGCCGGCCTTCTCGCCGCCCTGCCGGAGGAGACCGCCGTGCTGGCGCTCGATCCCGGCGGCGTCGCGCTGTCCAGCGAGCAGATCGCCGGCGACATGGCGGCGTTGCGCGACCGCGGTGTGCGGACCTTCTCCTTCCTCATCGGCGGCGCCGACGGGCTGAGCAACGAGGCGCGCGAGCGGGCCGACCGGCTGATCGCCTTCGGGACGGCGACCTTCCCGCACCAGTTGGTGCGGGTGATGCTCGCCGAGCAGATCTACCGCGCTACCACCATCCTGTCCGGGCATCCCTACCATAAGGCGTGACAGACAGGCGCGCGCCACCTGCGCTATGCTGGCGGCGTTACGCGTTCTTCACCGCGCATTAACCCTGTTCGCCGTCTTCTGGGACTTATGCCTCCGCGCCCCCTGCGTCCGATCCGCCGGCTTAACCCCCTCGCCGCCGCGCTGTGCGGCGCGGGCGTTCTGCTGCCGCTGCTCGCCGGGCCGCTCGCCGGCCAGCAGGCCGAACAATCGAGCGGGAAAACCGTCGGCCAGCAGGCCGACGATCCGGCCGGCAAGGTGGCCGAGCAGCAGCGCAAGATCGAGGAGATCGACAGCCAGATTCAGGGCAGCGCCGCCGAACAGGCCCGGCTGCAGGCCGAGATCGCCGCCATCAGGGGCGACCGCGCCAAGCTGGCGAGCGCGCTGATCGACACCGCCACCCGCATCCGCGAGGTCGAGGGCAAGCTCGACGCCAGCGAGAACCGGCTGCGCGAGCTCGCACGCGAGGAGAAGGGCATACGCGCCTCGCTGGACGGGCGCCGCGACGTCATCGCGCAGGTGCTCGGCGCGCTCGCCCGGCTCGGCCGTCAGCCGCCCCCGGCGCTGCTGGTGCGCCCCGACGACGCGCTCGAATCGGTGCGCTCGGCGATGCTGCTCGGCGCCGTGCTGCCCGAGCTGAAGGAAGAGACCGAGATCCTGATCGGCGAGCTCACCTCGCTCGACCGCGTGCGCAAGGAGGCAAGCGCCCAGCGCGACGCTCTCGCAGAATTGAAAACCTCGATCGGCGAGGACCGCCGGCGCATCGCCGCCTTGATCGACCAGCGCCAGCGCAACCAGGAGGCCGGCGAGGCGGCGCTCACTCAGGAGCGCCAGCGGGCCGAGACGCTCGCCGCCCAGTCGCGCAACGTGCGCGAGCTGATGGACCGGATGGAAACCGAGATCGCCGCCGCCAAACGCGCGGCGGAAGCCGCCCAGCGGGCCGCCGAGGCCGCCCAGGCGGCAGAAAACAAGCCCGCGCAAGGCCCTCGCGAGCGGCTCGCGGCGCTGAAGGATCCCGGCCGGCTTTCACCCAGCGTCGCCTTCGTGGACGCCAAGGGCCTGCTGCCGCCGCCGGTCGGCGGCGCCGTGCTCAAGCAGTTCGGCATGCCGGACGGCTATGGCGGCGCCGAGAAGGGCACCTCCTTCGGCACCCGCTCGGAGGCGCAGGTGTCGGCTCCGGCCGATGGATGGGTGGTCTATGCCGGCCCGTTCCGCTCCTATGGCCAACTCTTGATCATCAATGCCGGCGGCGGATACCATATTCTTCTGGCGGGAATGGATAAGATAACGGTGGAGTTGGGGCAGTTCGTGCTGTCGGGCGAACCGGTGGCGGTCATGGGTCAGGGACCGCAACTTGTTTCCTCGGTCGGCCTTGGAACCGCCCAACCCATTCTTTACGTCGAGTTCCGTAAGGATGGGAACTCGATCGACCCGACACCCTGGTGGGCGACGAGCGAGAGCGAGAAGGCACGCGGATGATGCGTAGGACGTCAGTATTTCTCATGGGCGTGGCGGCCGGCGCCTTGATCGCCGTCGGGGCCTCGCAGCCGCGGCTGCTGGAGCCGGGCGCGGCGGTCGCCGCGGCGTCCGACACCTATCGGCAGCTCAACCTGTTCGGCGACATCTTCGAGCGCGTGCGCGCCGACTATGTCGAGAAGCCGGACGACGCCAAGCTGATCGAGTCGGCGATCAACGGCATGCTGTCCTCGCTCGACCCGCACTCGACCTACATGGACGCGAAGAACTTCCGCGACATGCAGGTGCAGACGCGCGGCCAGTTCGGCGGCCTCGGCATCGAGGTCACCATGGAGGACGGTCTCGTCAAGGTGGTCTCGCCGATCGACGATACCCCGGCCTCCAAGGCCGGCGTCCAGGCCGGCGACCTCATCGCCAAGCTGGACGGCGAGGAGGTGAAGGGCATGACGCTGAGCCAGGCGGTCGAGAAGATGCGCGGCGCGGTGTCGACCCCGATCAAGCTCACCATCATCCGCAAGGGCTCGGACAAGCCGATCGAGCTGACGCTGGTGCGCGACGTCATCAACATCAAGTCGGTGCGCGGCCGCGTCGAGAGCGACGACATCGCCTATATCCGCATCACCTCCTTCAGCGAGCAGACCGCCGACGCGCTCAAGAAGTCGATGGAGGATCTCGCCAAGCAGATCGGCGAGGACAAGCTGAAGGGCTATATCGTCGACCTGCGCAACAATCCGGGCGGCCTGCTCGACCAGGCGGTGGAGGTGTCCGACACCTTCCTCGACCGCGGCGAGATCGTCTCGACCCGCGGGCGCAACGCCGACGAGACCGAGCGCCGCAACGCCCGGCCGGGCGACCTCGCCAAGGGCAAGCCGGTGATCGTGCTGGTCAATGGCGGCTCGGCCTCGGCCTCCGAGATCGTCGCCGGCGCGCTGCAGGACCACAAGCGGGCGACCGTGCTCGGCTCGCTCTCCTTCGGCAAGGGCTCGGTGCAGACGGTGATCCCGGTCTCCGGCAACGCCGCGATCAAGCTCACCACGGCGCGCTACTACACGCCGTCGGGCCGCTCGATCCAGGCCAAGGGCATCGCCCCGGACATCGAGCTGGTGCAGGACGTGCCCGCCGACCTGAAGGAGAAGGCCGAGGCGGCCGGCGTCGACACGACGCGCGGCGAGGCCTCGCTGAAGGGCCACCTGAAGAACGGCGAGGACGAGAAGACCGGCTCGCCGGCCTATGTGCCGCCAGACCCGAAGGACGACACCCAGCTCAAGCTCGCCGTCGACCTGATGCACGGCGTGCAGAAGAACGCCGCCTACCCGGCCGATCCCAAGGCCGCCGTGCCGAACTGAATCGCGGCCAGCTCATCGCGGCCACGCCGGACGGAACGGCATTAAATGCAGGAAAGCCCCGCCGCATGGCGGGGTTTTTCGTTTGTCGGGACCTCCGCGAGGCCCGTCCGCGCAATTTTCCGCGGTGCTGCGCCCGGGCACCCGCGTTGCCCCGATACTGCCTTGGTCGAGCGCGATAGAATGTCATCGATTCGCACGGAATGCGTTTTCAATGAACGAGCTCGACGCCCCGCTGGGGCTTGACCGCGACGGCCAGGACCGGGCCCACAACCGTGCGGCCATCGCCGTGTTCGGGGTGGCGGGCCTCGCCATCGTCGCGACCGGCCTTGCCTGGTTCGGGCTCCGCCAGACGCCGGTGCCGCAGGCGCTGATCGAGCTGCCTGCGCCGGCGGCGGCCACCGTCGCGCTCGACGCGCCGGTGCTGCGCCCCGAGCTGCGCGAGGAAGCCATGGCGGTGAGCGCCGATCCCGGCCGCAGCATCACCATCATCGACGGCAAGACCGGCAAGCGCGAGACCATCCTCGTCGGCCCGGATCCGACCGAGGCCGCGCCGGCTCCCTGACGCACGGCTCCTCGCGAGCCCATCGGATCGTCCGCGACGGCGTTGTGGCCGGCGCGCACTTGCGGCAGCACAGCCCCTGCTGCGACATAGGCGCCGCGGCGATGCCCGCCGTCACCCCAGTCCCGGTCCTGTCATGGTGCGCTCCGAGATCCCCTTCGACCAGCTCCCCTACCGGCCCTGCGTCGGCGTCGTCCTGGTGAACCGGTCCGGCCTCGTTTTCCTCGGCCGCCGCATCGGCGGCCCCGAGCATGTCGACGCCGGCCATTCCTGGCAGATGCCGCAGGGCGGCATCGACGAGGGCGAGACGCCGGCCGAGGCAGCGCTGCGCGAGCTCTACGAGGAGACCAATGTCCGCTCGGTCCGGCCGCTCGCCGAGCTGGAGGACTGGCTCGCCTATGATCTGCCGGAAGAGGTGGCGCGCGTCGCCTGGAAAGGCCGCTATCGCGGCCAGAAGCAGAAATGGATCGCGCTGCTGTTCACCGGCCAGGACAGCGAGATCGACGTCGCCCGGCCCGGCGGCGGCCACAAGCCGGAATTCATCGACTGGCGCTGGGAGCGGCTGGAGAACACCCCCTCGCTGATCATCCCGTTCAAGCGTCCGGTCTATGAGCAGGTGGTGAGTGCCCTGCTGCCCCGGCTCGCCAGCTTCGGCGACCGTCCGGCCGACCGGGACTGAAACGCTTCGACATCAGCGGCCATCGGATTTCCTTACCTTCGACAAAATGCGAACGAACGTTCGTTCTTGACTCTCGCCTGTGCTGCCGTTAATGCGAACGAACGTTCGCTCCAGGTCTTCGGCCCGGATCATCCGACCGACGATGGAGCGTGCCGAGGGAAAGCCATGGCCGCCATCGCCGAAATCGTCACCCGCCGCGATCCGCGGCGCCGCGTCCTCGACGCGGCCATCGCCTGTTTCGGCCGCAACGGCTTCCACGGCACCAGCATGCACGAGATCTGCGCCGAGGCGCAGATGAGCCCCGGCGCGCTCTACCGCTACTTCCCCTCCAAGGAGGCGATCATCATCGCCATCGTCGAGGAGGAGCGCAGCGCCCGCACGAGCATGCTCGACACCCTCAACACCGCGCCGTCCTTCATCGAGGCGCTGCAGCGCATGGGCACCGCCCTGTTCTCGGGCGAGCTGTCGATGGTCTGCGTCGACCTCGGGCCGGAGATCTTCGCCGAGGCCGCCCGCAACCCCAAGCTCGGGCAGATGTTCGCCGAGGTCGAGGCGGAGATGAACGTCGCCTTCCGCATCGCCTTCGAGGCGGCGCAGGCGCGCGGCGAGATCGACCCGACCATCGACGTCGAGGCGGCGATGCTCCTCATAAATGCCATAGGCGACGGGCTGATGCTGCGCCACCGCCTCGAGCCCGAGCTGCCGCTCGCGGCGATGATGCCCGCCGTCTGCGCGCTGCTCGGCCGCATGCTGGCGCCGAAGACCGACGCGAGGGATGCCTGAGCCATGACCACGAAGCCTCCCTCGCAACGCGGGCGCATCGCGCTTGTCCTGTTCATGACGGCCGTCGTCGTCGGCATTGCCGGCTACGGCTTCCGTGACCGCATCCCGGCCAGCCTGCTGCCGGGCCTCACCGAGGCCGCGCAGGCCACCTCCCCGGCGGCACCGGAAGTGCGCGGCGTCACGGTGACCGTGGTGGCCGCCGGCCGCCGCGAGGTCGCCGAGCGCCTGCCCGTCACCGGCACGCTGGTGGCACGCGAGGAGATCCAGGTCGGACCGGAGATCGACGGGCTGCGCATCACCGAGATCCTCGTCGACGAAGGCGATCACGTCACCAAGGGGCAGGTGCTGGCGCATCTGTCGCGCGACACGCTGGAGACGCTGCTGGCGCAGAACACGGCGAACGCCGCCAAGGCGCAGGCCACCATCGCCCAGCAGAAGGCGGCGCTGGAGCAGACCATCGCCCAGCGCGTGGAAGCGGAGGCCGCGGTCGCGCGCGCCCGCACCCTGATCAAGACCGGCGCCACCTCGCAGGAGGTGCTGGACCAGCGCGAGCGGGCGGTGAAGGTCGCCACCGCGCAGGTCACCGCGGCGCAGGAGACGGTGGCGGCAGCCGAGGCCGACGCCGAGCAGATCAAGGCCAACCGCGCCGAGCTCGAGGTGCGGCTCGCCCGCACCGAGATCCGCGCGCCGGAGGCCGGCATCGTCACCAACCGCTCGGCCCGGCTCGGCGCCATCGTGCTCTCGGCCAACACCGAGCCGCTGTTCCGCATCGTGAAGGACGGCGCCATCGACCTCGATGCCGAGGTGCCGGAATCGGTTCTGCCGCGCATCGCCAACGACATGAAGGTGGCGGTGACCCCGGCCGGATTCGAGGCGCCGGTCGACGGACGCATCCGCCTCGTCGGCGCCAAGGTGGACGCGCAGACCCGGCTCGCGCGCGTCGCGGTGGCCCTGCCGGCCGATGCGCGCCTGCGGCCCGGCGCCTATGCGCGCGGCGTTATCGAGGTGGCGCGGCGTACCGGCATCGCGCTGCCGCTCTCCGCCGTGCAGTTCGACGCCGACGGCGCCTATGTGCTGGTCGTGAAGGGCGAGCTGATCGAACAGCGGCAGGTCAAGGCGGGCCTCAAGGGTGAGGGCTTCGTCGAGATCGTCGAAGGCCTCGCGGAGGACGAGCAGGTGGTGGCCAGGGCGGGCGGCTTCCTGCGCGACGGCGACCGCGTGACCCCGGTGCCCGTCACCGCCGAAGCCGCCAAGAACGCTAGCTGACACGCCGAGCAACCGAGGACGGAATCCACCGATGGCCCTCAACGTCTCCGCCTGGGCGATCCGCAAGCCGATCCCCTCGATCGTGCTGTTTGTGGTGTTGACCGCGCTCGGCCTCTACACCTTCGACCGGCTGCCGATCACCCGCATGCCGAACATCGACGTGCCGATCGTCTCGGTGGTGGTGAACCAGCCGGGTGCGGCACCGAGCGAATTGGAGACGCAGGTCACCAAGCGCGTCGAGACCACGGTCGCCGGCGTGCAGGGGGTGAAGCACATCACCTCCTCGATCTCGGAAGGCACCTCGATCACCACCATCGAGTTCCAGCTCGAGACGCAGGTCGACCGCGCGGTGAACGACGTGCGCGATTCGGTGACCAAGATCCGCTCCGAGCTGCCGCAGGGCATCGAGGAGCCGCTGATCCAGCGCATCGACGTCGAGGGCATGGCGATCGTCACCTACGCCGCCGAGGCGCCGACCATGACGCCGGACGAGCTCTCCTGGTTCGTCGACGACACCGTGATCCGCGCGCTGCAGGGCGTGCGCGGCGTCGCGCAGGTGAAGCGCGAGGGCGGTGTCGACCGCGAGATCCGCATCTCGCTCGATCCCGACAAGCTCGCCGCGCTCGGCGTCACCGCGGCCGACGTGAACCGCCAGCTCGCCGCCACCAATATCGACCTCGCCGGCGGCCGCGGCGAGATCGGCGCGCTGGAGCAGTCGGTGCGCACGCTCGGTGGCGCGCTCACCGTCGAGCAGCTCGCCGAGACGCGCATCGCGCTGCCGGCGACCGGCACCAGCTCCGGCCGCCAGGTGCGGCTCGCCGACCTCGGCACGGTGACCGACGGCGCCGCCGAGCCGCGCATCTTCGCCCGCCTCGACGGCAAGCCGGTGGTGGCCTTCGGCATCTACCGCGCCAAGGGCTTCTCCGACGTGGTGGTGGCCGAGAACGCGGCGGAAGAGCTGCGCCGGCTCGAGGCGCGCTATCCGAACGTCAGGATCACGCTGATCGATTCGACGGTGAAATACACCAAGGCCGACTATGAATCGGCCATGCACACGCTGATCGAGGGCGCCGTGCTGGCGGTCATCGTGGTGTTCCTGTTCCTGCGCGACTGGCGCGCCACCATCGTCTCGGCGCTGGCGATCCCGCTCTCCATCCTGCCCACCTTCTGGGTGATGGACGTGCTCGGCTTCTCGCTGAACGGGGTGAGCCTGCTGGCGGTGACACTGGTCACCGGCATCCTGGTCGACGACGCCATCGTCGAGATCGAGAACATCGTGCGCCACATGCGCATGGGCAAATCGCCCTATCGCGCGGCGATCGAGGCGGCCGACGAGATCGGCCTCGCCGTGGTGGCGACCACGCTGACCATCGTCGCGGTGTTCCTCCCCGTGAGCTTCATGGGCGGCATCGCCGGCCAGTATTTCCGCCAGTTCGGCATCACCGTCGCGGTCGCCGTGCTGTTCTCGCTGCTGGTGGCGCGCCTGCTCACCCCCATGCTCGCGGCCTATTTCCTGCGCGACCACGGCACCCATGAGGAGCGCGACAGCCTGATCATGCGCCTCTATGTCGGGCTGCTGCGGCGTTCGATCCGCCACCGCTTCCTGACCGTGGCGGCCGGCGTGCTGCTGTTCATCGGCTCGATGTGGCTCTCCACCCTGCTGCCGGCCGGCTTCATCCCGAACAGCGACGTGTCGCGCTCGGTGCTGGCGCTGGAACTGCCGCCCGGCTCGACCATCCGCTCGACGCAGGACGTGGTCGACGACGTCTCCTCCATGCTCAAGGCACAGCCGGAAGTGGCGAGCGTGTTCGCGACCGCCGGTTCCTCGGTGGCGGGCGGCGGGCCGCTCACCGCCGGCGAGGTGCGCAAGGCGACGCTGATCGTCAATCTCGTGCCGCGCGCGGAACGCGCCGCCACCCAGAAGCAGTTCGAGACGCGGATGCAAGGCAAGATCGCCGCCATCCCCGACCTGCGATTCAATTTCGGCGCCTCCGGCGGCGCCGGCCCCGGCGGACGCGAATTCACCCTCATCCTCTCGGGCGCGGACGGCGCGGCGGTGGAGAAGGCGGCGCTGGAGCTGGAGCGCGAGGTGCGCGCCAGCGCCAAGGGCCTCACCAATGTGGTGACCACCGCGGCGCTCGACCGGCCGGAGCTGCGCGTGGTGCCGAAGCTGGCCGAGGCCGCCGAGCTCGGCGTCTCGGTCGCCGACATCGCCGAGACGGTGCGCATCGCCACCATCGGCGACATCTCGCAGAACCTCGCCAAGTTCTCGGCCGGCGACCGCCAGGTGCCGATCCGCGTGCAGCTCGACGAGCAGGCACGCTCCGACCTGTCGACCTTCGAGACACTGAAGGTGCGCACAAGCGCCGGCAGCGCGGTGCCGCTCTCCTCGGTCGCCGACATCTCGTTCGGCGTCGGCCCCTCCAGCCTCGATCGCTACGACCGCGCCCGGCGCGTCGCCATCGAGGGCGACCTCGCCGGCGGCACCCAGCTCGGCGAGGCGCTGGAGCAGGTCTATGCGTTGCCCGCGGCGAAGAACCTGCCCGCCGGCGTGGTGCTGAAGGAATCCGGCGACGCCGAGATCATGGGCGAGGTGTTCGGCGGCTTCGCCATCGCCATGGGCGCCGGCGTCATGCTGGTGCTGGCGGTGCTGGTGCTGCTGTTCGCCAATCTGCTGCAGCCGATCACCATCCTGGTGGCGCTGCCGCTCTCGGTGGGCGGCGCCTTCGTGGCGCTGCTCATCACCAACAATGCCATGACGCTGCCGGTGGTGATCGGCTTCCTGATGCTGATGGGCATCGTGACCAAGAACGCCATCCTGCTGGTCGACTTCGCCATCGAGGCGGTGCATGCCGGCGAGGACCGCACCACGGCGCTGATCGAGGCCGGCCGCAAGCGCGCCCAGCCGATCGTGATGACCACCATCGCCATGGCCGCCGGCATGCTGCCCTCGGCCATCGGACTCGGCGAGGGCGCCGACTTCCGCGCGCCGATGGCGATCGCGGTGATCGGCGGGCTGATCGCCTCGACCGTGTTGTCGCTGGTCTTCGTGCCGGCCGTGTTCACGCTGATGGACGATCTCGGCCGGCTGTTCGCCCGCGTCTTCGGCCGCTTCGTCGGCGAGCGCGACGAGCCGGACGAACAGGCGCCGGCCGCCCCGGTGGCGACGCTGCACACCATGCCGCGCCCGCCCATGGCGGCGGAGTAGGCGACGGCGCGCATCGAGGCCCGACCGGACCGCCCGCTACTGCAGCGGCCCGTCACCCTCACCGGCGGTGCGGGCGAGCGACATCTCGGTGATGGCGACGAGGATCTCGGCACGCGAGGAGAGATCGGGCGCCTCCAGGAGCGCCTGCTTCTCGCGCCCGCCGAACGGCGCCATCATGGCGAGGCCGTTCACCAGCGCCTCGTTCGGCGCGCTCTTTATGCTGTCCCAGTCGGCTTCCAGCTTGTTGGCCTCGAGATAGGCGGCGAGCGTGCGCAGCAGATGGCCGCGGTCGACCGCCTCGGCGCCGAGGCCCGGCGTGAAGTCGCCGGCGAAGGCGGAATAATCGACCTCGGCCTGCCGGAAGGGGGTCCCCGCGTCGATCTCGGCCCGGACGCGGAAGCGGGCGACCCCGGTGAGCTGCAGCACATATCGCCCGTCGCCGGTCTCGGCGATCTCGGTGATGCGCCCGACGCCGCCGACCCCGGTCAGCGCCGGCTCGCCATGGCGCCGGCCGGTGCCGCCCTGTGGGTCCGGCTGGATCATGCCGATGAGCCGGCCGCCGGCCAGCGCGGCGTCGACCAGCGCCAGATAGCGCGGCTCGAAGATGTTGAGCGGGAGCTGGCAGCGCGGCAGCAGCAGCACGCCTTCGAGCGGGAACAGGGGCAGGATGCCCGGCAGCTCCGTAGGTCCGCCATAGGGCCGGTTGATCGGCATCGGCTCTCCTGATTCGGGCGCCCGCGCGGGCGCCATCCCGAGACTATCGCGAAGCGGACGCCGTTCCGGCGCCGCTCAGGAGAACAGGATCGACGACAGGCGCCGCCGGCCGAGCACGGTCATCTCGTCGGTCGGCCCCCAGGCCTCGAAGAACTGGACGAGCTGCTTGCGCGCGCCGTCGTCGTTCCAGGCGCGGTCCTTCCGCACGATGGCGAGGAGCTGGTCGACCGCCTCCTCGCGCTTGCCGCGCGCATTGAGCGCCAGCGCGAGGTCGAAGCGGGCCTGATGGTCGAGCGGATTGGCGGCGACCTTCGCCTCCAGCTCGGCGGCGTCGCCGAGCGCGGCGGCCGCTTCCTCGATCTCGATGGCGGCACGCACCGCGGCGAGCGCCGCGTCGTTGGCGATCGCCGGCGGGGCGCTGTCGAGCGTCGCCTTGGCCTGCGCGGCCTGGCCGCCGGCGAGCTGCGCCCGGGCGATGCCGGCGAGCGCCTTGGCGTTCTCCGGCTGCTCGGACAGCACATGGGCGAACACCTCGATGGCGCCGGGAAGGTCGCCCTCGGCCAGCGCCGCCTCGCCGCTCAGCAGGATCTCCTCGATATCGGCGCCCGCCGCGCCGCCGGTCAGCTTGTCGATCAGCGCCTGCACCTGCTTCTCGGGCTGCGCGCCCATGAAGCCGTCGACCGGCTGGCCGTTGACGAAGGCGTAGACGGTCGGCAGCGACTGGATGCCGAGCTGCTGGGCGACCGCCGGATGCTCGTCGGTGTTCATCTTGGCGAGCAGCACCTTGCCCTTGGCGGCACGCACCACCTTCTCCAGCACCGGCGTGAGCTGCTTGCACGGCCCGCACCACGGGGCCCAGAAATCGACCAGCACCGGGCGGCGGCGGGATTCCTCGACCACATCCTTCATGAAGGTCTTGGTCGTGGTGTCGATCACCGGATCGTCGCCGGCCGGGACCGCATCGGGCGCCGGATTGGCGGAAGGGTTCAGCAGCATGGGGTCTCCTCGGAAGCTGTGCTACCGGAATTCGGAGCTTAAGATGGCTTCTCGCCGGGCGATTGCAACATCAGCCTTCCGCGCCGGCATCCGCCTCCGGCGCGCGGCGCGGCACCGCCAGGATCACCGGCTCGTGCCCGGTGGCGCGCAGGAAGGCGATCAGGTCGTCGCGCGCGATGGTGGTGGTGGCGGTGTTCACCAGCGGGTGGCAGTTGATCTCCTCGTGGCGCAGCAGCTCCTCGTCGAGCACCACGGTGACCCGTCCGGCGGTGTCGTTGATCGGCCCGAAGGCGGTGACCGCGCCCGGCCTCACGCCGAGCACCTCCTCCAGCAGCTCGGCGCTGCCGAAGGAGAGCCGGCTCGCCGCGCCGAGCGGCTGGTGCAGGCTCTTGAGGTCGACCGCCGCGTCCTGCCCGATGACGATGAGGAACAGGTTCCCCTTCTTGTCCTTCAAGAACAGGTTCTTGGTGTGGCCGCCGGGAAGCGCGTCGATGATCGCCTGCGATTCCGCCACGGTGAACACCGCCGGATGCTCGACGGTGCGGGTGCCGATCCCGAGCTCATCAAGGAAGGCGAACAGGCGGGCGCTCGCGGCCGAGCCATCGCCGGCGGCGGATGCGGTATCGGGAAGCGTGTCGGACATGACGGCGTTCTAGAGCCCTTTCCGATCAGGTGGAACCACCTGATCGACAGGAAAGTGCTCTCGATTCGAAAAGCTGGAGCATTTCCCGATCGGGAAATGCTCCAGCCTACGGCTCGACAGGAGCCAAGAGGACCTGCGACTGCCGCGTGCCCGCGGCGCCATGCATTGGGCTCGGGGCAGCCGCGCGGGCGCAGCGGCGCGGTCGGGCGGCTGCGCGGTTGACAGCCGGAGCCGTTCGCTTCCACATCGGAGCAGCAACGGAGAAGCTTCCCAAATGCGTCCGGTGATCGGCGTCGTCAGCGACGTGAAGGTGGTCGGCACTCAGGTCGTCCACGGCGTGACCGAGAAATACATCTATGCGGTGGCGCGCGGCGCGCAGGCCATGCCGGTGCTGCTGCCGGGCACCATCTCCGCGGTCGACGCCGACATGCAGCCCGAGCGCATGGTGGTCGACGAGATGCTCGACCTCGTCGACGGCATCTTCCTGCCCGGCAGCCCGTCCAACGTCGCGCCGCATCATTACGGCGACCTGCCGCATGATCCGCCGCTGCCGGCCGATCCGCACCGCGACGACATCTCGCTGCCGCTGATCCGGGCCTGCCTCGAGCGCGGCGTGCCGATCTTCGGCGTCTGCCGCGGCTTCCAGGAGATGAACGTCGCGTTGGGTGGCACGCTGTTCCAGAAGCTTTACGAGCAGCCCGGCCGCTTCGACCACCGGGAGGATTCCAGCCGCGACATCGAGGGCCAGTACGCGACGGCGCACGAGGTGGCGCTGGAGCCCGGCGGGCTCTTGGAGACGCTGGCCGGCGCGCCGCGCTGGAGCGTCAATTCGCTGCACGGCCAAGGCATCGCGCGCCTCGCCCCGGGCGTCGCCGTCGAGGCGCGGGCCGATGACGGCACCATCGAGGCCTTCCGCGTGCCGGACACGCCGGGCTTCAACCTCGCCATCCAGTGGCACCCGGAATGGCGCTTCTGGCAGGACAAGCTGTCCACCGCCGTGTTCACCGCCTTCGGCGCCGCCGCCCGCCTCGCCGCCGAGCGCAAACGCGGCGTGCGGCTGAAGGCGACCGGGTGACGCGCCTGCGGCTGCGAGACAACCTCACAGACGGAACGTCTTCCCGACAGCCGAGGGAACGACGCGATCGCCATAGGCGGCCGCCAGCGCGCTGACGGCCCGCCATCCGGTGCAGTGGCCGGGCGCGATCAGCCGCAGATCGAAAGGCGCCAGCGCCTCGACGGTTTGCGGAATGATTGCCTCGGTCGGCCCGGAAAGATGGAAGCCGCCAAACACGCCGTAGAGCGGGATATCCGGGAACCGCGCCGCCGCATGGCTCAGCACGTTGACCAGCCCGGCATGCGAGCAGGCGGTGAACACGATGAGCCCCTTGCCCGCGACATTGATCGCCGCGAAGCGCTCGTCGGGCATCAGCTCGTCAGGTTCCCAGTCGCCGGTGGCGGTCTGCCGGTACTGGCCGGGAAATCCGCGCTCGAAGCCGGTGACGCGGGGGATTTCGCCGCTCAGATAGAACGTCTCGTCCAGCAGCAACTGCTCGTCGCGGGTGACGATCACCTCGGCGCCGCTGCCTGAAAGAATCTCCACGCTCGGCACCAGCTCCATCGGCCGGAACGTCCCGTCGGCCGAGCGGGTGGCCCGCAGGGCGAACATGTCCGGATGCATGAAGGTCGGCACCGGCCGTCCGCCATTGCCAAGGGTGATCATCTGCAGCGCGCGCGGCATGGCGCCGCCGTGATCCCAATGCCCGTGCGACAGCATCAGCGCATCCACCGCGCCGAGCTCGACGCCGAGACGCGCGGCGTTGCGCTCGAACACCCAGTCCTCCGGGCCGGTGTCGAACAGCAGCGTGTGGCGGCTCGCCCCGCTGGAGGCGACGATCAGACAGGAGAGCCCGTGGGCCGCGCAGCACAGGCAGCCGCCCGACAGCCAGCGCATGCCGCGCCGGCGCTGCCGCGCGAATTCGGTTTCGACGAAACGCGGTGTCGAGGACAGGCTGTCGGTGACGTTGTCGACCAGGAAGACGATTTCGGCGGCATCCATGGCTCTCATGGCAGCGATCCTCGCGACCGAGGCTCCGACACTACCCCAGTTGCGCCTTCAGATGGCCGATGCCGTCGCGGATGTCGGCCTCGATGGCGCGCCGCAGCGCCGCCTCGTCGCCGGTCTCCAGCGCGACCAGCGCCTCGGCATGCCGGTCGACCGGATAGTTGGTCTCGAGGTCGGCCAGCGCCATGCGCATGAAGGGGCCGATCTGCAGCCAGATCGATTCGATCAGCGGCAGCAGCACGCTGTCCGGCCGTCCATAGAGCGCGGCATGGAAGGCGAGGTTGGTCTCGATGGTCGCCTCGGTGTCGCCCGCCGCCACCGCCTCGTCCGAGGCCCGGTTCAAGGCCGCCAGACGGCTGCGGAACGGCGCGTCGGCCTGCGGCAAAGCGCGGGCGGCCGCCTCGGTCTCCAAAAGCACGCGGGCCGCGACCAATTCGTCGAAGCGCCGCGCCGTCATCTCCGGCACCCTCACCCGGCGGTTGTCGAGCAGCACCAGCGCCCGCTCGGCGACGAGGCGGCGCAGCGCCTCGCGCACCGGCATGGAGGAGACGCCCATCGCCTCGGCGAGGCCGCGTATGGTCACCGCCTGGCCGGGCGGGAAGCGGCCGGACATCACCGTGCGCCGCAGCCGGCGGAACACCCATTGCTGCACGGTCTCGCCGGGAAGGCGCGGTTCGGGGGCGAGGTCGGGCCGGGAGGAATCCATTGCGCAGGGGTTATATGACGATCCGACGTCGTTCTGACACGGGAATCGGCGAATGTCAGGCTCGCGCCGGCGGATCGCTCCGCCTATCATCGGCGCGCCGACGATTTCGCCTCATCGGCATGATTTGCCGACATCATCCGCCGAGACTGCCATGGCCGAGAAACCGATCCCCCGCAAGCCGACCGCGCCGCCCGCCCGCTCTGGCTATGAGCTCGACCCGAAGCTGCTCGAGATCCTGGTCTGCCCGCTGACCAAGGGGCCGCTGGAGTATGACCGCGAGGCGCATGAGCTGATCTCGCGCAGCGCCCGCCTCGCCTATCCGATCCGCGACGGCATTCCGATCATGCTGCCCGACGAGGCGCGCCCGCTCGACGAAGCGGAAGGCGGCAGGCGGTGAGGTCGATATCCCTCACAAGGCCTCGCCGCGCAGCAGCTTCGGCACCGAGCCGCCGAGGCCCGCCGCGTCGCGGATGAAGAAGTCCTTCAGCCGCGGCAGCCGGTCGACGATGCCGAGCCCGACGTCGCGGACGAGGCGCAGCACGTCCGAGCGGTTCGAGAACAGCCGGTTCAGCCCGTCGGTCGCCACCCCCATGGCCAGCGTGTCGAAGCGCCGCCAGCGCTGGTAGCGCTCCAGCACGTCCGGCCCGCCAATGTCGAGGCCGAGCCGCGCCGCGTCGGTGACGGCCTCCGCCAGCGCCGCCACGTCGCGGAACCCCATATTGATGCCCTGCCCGGCGATCGGGTGGATGATGTGCGCGGCGTCCGCCACCAGCGCCAGCCGGTCGGCGACGAAGCGGCGCGCCACCTGCAGGCCGAGCGGATAGGCGCGCGGCTGATCGAGCACCTCGATGGCGCCGAGGAAGAGGCCGAACCGGCGTTCCAGCTCGTCGTGGAACAGCACCGGCGGCAGCGCCAGCAGGCGCTTGGCCGCCTCGGTGGTCTCGGTCCAGACGATCGAGCAGCGCCGGCCGGTCAGCGGCAGGATGGCGAAGGGGCCGGCGGGCAGGAAATGCTCGATCGCCTTGCCGCCGTGGTCGCGCTCGTGGCCGACCGTGAGCACGATCGCCGACTGCTCGTAGGACCAGCCGACGGTCGAGATGCCGGCAAGCGCGCGCAGCTTCGAGCGGCCGCCGTCGCAGGCGCAGAGCAGGCTGGCGCGATGCTCGCCGCCGTCGCCGAGCCGGAACTCCGCCGCCGCGGGCTTGGCCGCCATCTGCACGATGCTCGAGGCCACCAGCGCGATGCCGCGCTCGCGCGCCAGCTCGATCATCGCCTGCTGCAGCGGCGCGTTGGGCACCATATGCGCGAAGGGCTCGCTGTCCCCGGAAGGACCCGCCGCCGGCACCTCGCCATCGAAGGACAGGAACACCGGGCGGGCGGCGTCGCCCGGCCGGCTGTCGGTGATCTCCATCGCGGTCATCGGCTGCGCCTCGGCGGCGACGCGCTGCCATGCGCCCACCGCGTCCAGCAGATGCCGGGCGCCCGCCGCGATGGCCGAGGCCCGCCCGTCGCGGACCGGCCCGGCGAGCGCCGGATCGGCGATCAGGATGCGCGCCTCGTCGCCGAGGCCCTGCCGCAGCGACAGCGCCAGCGCGAGGCCGCCGAGACCGGCGCCGGCGATCGCCACGTCGTGGCGCGCCGGCTTTCCGGCGGCGGAACTTGCAGCAGATGTCACTGGAGACATGGCGGATCGTCCCTTCGCACAGTTGTCCGGGACGCAGCTTATGCCTTAGCTGGGTCCGTCGCGACAATGCGCGGTGCCCCTCATCCGCGGCACGGCGCCACGAGGAACCCGCCGTCATGCTCGCCGATCTCGTCAGGCTGCTCGACCTCGAAACGCTGGAGGTCAACCTGTTCCGCGGCCAGAACCCGCAGAACAACTGGCTTCCCATCCGCACGCGGGTGTTCGGCGGGCAGGTGCTGGCGCAGGCGCTCGTCGCCGCGCAGCGCACGGTGGAGAACGACGCCGCCCATTCCATGCACGCCTATTTCCTGCTCGCCGGCGATCCGCGCATTCCCATCATCTACGAGGTCGAGCGGGTGCGCGACGGGCGCAGCTTCTCGACCCGCCGCGTGGTGGCGATACAGCACGGCCGGCCGATCTTCATCATGTCGGTGTCGTTCCACCGGGAGGAAGGCGGCTACGAGCACCAGCTACCGGCGCCGCAGAACGTGCCGCCGCCGGAGACGCTTCCCGACGTCCGGGACCTGCCGGCGGACGTCCTCGCCGCCCTGCCGGAGCGGGTGCGCGCCTACTGGACGCGCCCGCGCCCGGTCGAGCTGCGGCCGGTGCGGCTGCGCCCCTATGACGGCACCACGGGCGGCGAGCCGCGGCAGTTCGTCTGGTTCCGCGCGCCGGAGCCGCTGCCCGACGACGCCGCCCTGCACCGCGCCGTGCTCGCCTACACCTCCGACATGACGCTGCTGGAGACCGCGCTGGTGGCGCACGGCTCCAGCGTGCTCAGCGACACGGTGCAGGCGGCGAGCCTCGACCACGCCTTGTGGCTGCACCGCCCGTTCCGCGTCGATGAATGGCTGCTCTACGCGCAGGACAGCCCTTCCGCCGCCGGCGCCCGCGGCCTCGCGCGCGGCCTGATTTTCGACCGGCAGGGGCGCCTCGTCGCGTCGGTTGCCCAGGAAGGGCTCATCCGGCGCGTCGATGAGAGTGCCTAATACTTGATCAATTGCCTATTTTGTTATCAAATACGATTCTGCATCGCGCCGACGATGAAGAATTGAGCAGTCGTACGGGTCGAAGGGTGTGGCCCGGCTACCTCACTGTTCCGTGATTCATGCGTCCGAACCCCCGCGAAGCGGGTGCAAGCCTTTTGTCCGTCAGGCTTGGCACGCGACTTGATTCAAATTGGCCGGCTTGTCCGAAGGGGTTGGGGAAACCACGCCTGGCCGAGTCCGACATCAGAACGCCCGGGGCCGGCGTAGAGCGGTCCAGGGCCAAGCGGGGACAGGAACCCATGAAGATCGTCATGGCTATCATCAAGCCGTTCAAGCTTGAGGAAGTCCGCGATGCCCTGACGGGCATCGGAGTGCATGGACTGACCGTCACGGAGGTCAAGGGATATGGCCGGCAGAAGGGCCACACCGAGATCTACCGCGGCGCCGAATATGCGGTGAGCTTCCTCCCGAAGCTCAAGATCGAGGTCGCCGTCGCAACCGACCAGGTGGCCAAGGTCATCGATGCCATCTCGGCGTCCGCGAAGACCGGGCAGATCGGCGACGGAAAGATCTTCGTCTACTCGATCGATCAGGCCGTGCGCATCCGCACCGGCGAGACCGACGCCGACGCCCTTTGATCCAGACATTTTCCTTTCGCGACGGAGTGTTTCACCCATGACGATGAAGAAGTGGATGCGCACGGGGCTGCCCGTGCTCGCGGCGACGGGGCTGCTGATGGCAGCGTCCGCGTTCGCGCAGGATGCGCCTGCGACAGGTGCCGAGGCGACCGCCGAGGCCGCCGCCGTGGTCGGCAGCGTGAACAAGGCCGACACCACCTGGATGATGGTGTCCGCGGTGCTGGTGCTGTTCATGACGGTGCCGGGTCTGGCGCTGTTCTACGGCGGCCTGGTCCGCGCCAAGAACATGCTGTCGATCCTGATGCAGGTCACGGTGATCGCCGCCGTGATGATGCTGTTGTGGGTCTTCTACGGCTACTCGCTCGCCTTCACCTCGGGCAATGCCTTCATCGGCGGCTTCTCCAAGGCGTTCCTCGCGGGCGTCACCACGGATAGCACCTCGGAGACGTTCTCCAAGGGCGTGCTGATCCCCGAATACGCCTTCATGGCGTTCCAGATGACCTTCTCGGCCATCACTCCGGCGCTCATCATCGGTGCCTTCGCCGAGCGCACGAAGTTCTCGGCGGTCGTCCTCTTCTGCATCCTCTGGGTGACCTTCGTCTACTACCCGATCGCCCACATGGTGTGGTTCTCCGAGGGCTACCTGTTCGGCATCGGCGCGCTCGACTTCGCGGGCGGCACGGTGGTGCACATCAACGCCGGTATCGCCGGCCTCGTGGGCTGCCTGCTGATCGGCAAGCGCACCGGCTACGGCAAGGAGCTGATGCCGCCCCACTCGCTGCCCTTCGCGATGGTCGGCGCCAGCGTCCTGTGGGTCGGCTGGTTCGGCTTCAACGCCGGCTCCAACCTCGAGGCGAACGGCGGCACCACGCTCGCGCTGGTGAACACCTTCGTCGCCACCGCCGGCGCCATCGTCGGCTGGACGATCATCGAATGGCTGGTCAAGGGTAAGCCCTCCATGCTCGGCGCGATCTCCGGCATGGTCGCCGGCCTCGTCGCCGTCACCCCGGCCGCCGGCCTCTCCGGCCCGATCGGCGCCATCGTCCTCGGCTTCATCGCCGCCATCGTCTGCTTCTTCTTCGTGACCACGGTGAAGAACGCGGTCGGCTATGACGACAGCCTCGACGTGTTCGGCGTCCACGGCATCGGCGGCATCGTCGGCGCCATCGGCACCGGCATCGTCGTCTCCCCGGCGCTCGGCGGCCCCGGCATCGCCGACTACGCGATGGGTCACCAGGTGTGGGTGCAGACCCAGGCGGTGCTCACCACCATCGTGTGGTGCGGCGTGGTCTCGGCGATCATCTTCAAGGTCGTCGACATCATCGTCGGCCTGCGTCCGTCGGTGGAGAAGGAGCGCGAAGGCCTCGACATCACCGAGCACGGCGAGCGCGCCTACCACAGCTGATCCGGCTTCCAGCGCAGGCGGCGCGCTCTCCCCGCGCCGCCTGTCCTCCTCGACTGACCCCGGCCCCCACGGCCGGGGTTTTTGTTTGCGCCGGCGCGTGTGGCGCCGACCGTCGCGTCCGCTCCCGGAGCGCCACCGTTTTGCCAATCGCGCGGGCGAGGTTCGCCGCGCCGCGGCTGCCCGGACGCCGCGGGATGGTTAAGGGCGCCTTTACCGCCCGCCCTTAAGTTTAATCCCGGTGCCTTGTACCCCGCCGGATTCCGCCCGGGCGGATGACGGGGCGCCCTCTGCGCAGCCGAGACCAAGCCGCCCAACTGATGCCGTTCAACTGATGCCGACCAACCGATGCCGCCCATGAACGCCCCGGCCGAGATCCGCCCCACACCCGCCGCCGTCGATGCGGGACCGGCCGCGCGCTCGCCCTTCGCCCGGCTCGCCGAGCTGCTCGCCGGCATCGCCCCCGGCAAGCCGGCGCTCAGCCTGGCGGTCGGCGAGCCGCGCCATGCCATGCCGGATTTCGTCGGGCCCGTGCTGGCCGCCCATCTCGACGGCTTCGGCCGCTATCCGGCGATCCGCGGCACACCCGAGTTCCGCACCGCCGCGGCCGGCTGGCTCGGCCGGCGCTACGCCCTGCCGCGCCCCATAGACCCGGAGCGCGAGGTGCTGGCGCTGAACGGCTCGCGCGAGGGCCTGTTCTCCGCCGCCATTCTGGCGCGCCGGCTAGCGCCGCCCGCCAAGCAGAAGGCGCCGCTGGTGCTGCTGCCCAATCCCTTCTACGCCGCCTATGGCGCCGGCGCCGAGGCGGCCGGCTGCGAGGCGGTGCCGCTGCCGCTGCCCGAGCGGGGCTGGCTGCCCGACCTCGCCGCGCTCACCCCCGCTCTGCTCGATCGCGCGGTCGCCATCTATCTCGCCTCGCCGGCCAATCCGCAGGGCACCATCGCCCCACGGGACTATCTCGCGCGTCTCGTCGCGCTCGCCCGCGCCCATGGCGTCATGCTGTTCGCCGACGAGTGCTATTCCGAAATCTGGCTGGGCGACGCCCCACCGACCGGCGTGCTCGAGGTCGCCGGAACGGATTTCTCGAACGTCGTCGCGTTCAATTCGCTGTCCAAGCGCTCCAGCCTGCCGGGCCTGCGCTGTGGCTTCTGCGCCGGCGATGCCGCCTTCCTCGACGCCTTCGCCGAATTCCGCAACGTCGCCGCCCCGCAGGTGCCCGAGCCGCTGCAGGCGGTCGGCGTCGCCGCGCTCGGAGACGAGGCGCATGTCGTCGCCAGCCGCGACCTCTACAAGGCGAAGTTCGACGCCGCCGACCGCATCCTCGCCGGCCGCTTCGGCTATGAGCGGCCGGATGGCGGCTTCTTCCTCTGGCTGAACGTCGGGGGCGTGCGCGAGGACGGCTTCACCGCCGGCGAGGCTGCCGCGCGGCTTCTGTGGCGGCGCGAGGGGCTGCGCACCGTGCCCGGCGGCTATCTGTGCCGCAGCGGGGCCGACGGGCGCAATCCGGGCGCGAATTATCTGAGAGTGGCCCTGGTGCAGGACCTGAAGACGACCGAGGACGCGCTGACGCGCCTCGTCGCCGGGCTGGAATGAAGGAGCGGGGGCGACATATGGGCGCGCAGACACGCAATCTCGTCCGGCCGCAGCCGACGCGGCAGCCCACCGACATCCCGAAAGGCGCGCGGGCGATCCGCCAGCCCGGCCCCTCGCGTCCGCGCCACAACGCGCAGATGACGCTGCTGCCGGACGAATTCAAGCGGCTGATGGGCCGCCGGATGGAGGAGGTCAGCGGCCTCGTCGTGCTGGCCTTCGCCTTCCTGATGCTGGCGGCGCTGGCGAGCTGGTCGGCCGATGATCCGAGCTTCAGCCGCTCCAGCGCGGCGGCGCCGTCCAACCTGCTCGGCCGGCTCGGCGCCTCGGTCTCCGACCTGATGATGCAGCTCTTCGGCCTCGCCGCTCTCGCCGTCCTGGTGCCGGTGGCGGTGTGGGGCTGGCGCATCCTCACCCATCGCCGCCCCAGCCGTCAGCGCCTGCGCCTCGTCGCCTTCCTCGGCGGCGTGACGCTGACCGCCGCCTTCGCCGCCTGCCTACCGCGCATCGGTGGCTGGCCGCTGCCGAGCGGGCTCGGCGGCGTGCTCGGCGACGGCGTGCTGGCGCTGCCGGCCTCGCTGGTCGCCTCGGGCTGGCTGTCCTCCTTCGACCGCGCGGTGATCGGCGCCGTGTGCCTCGCCGGCGCGGTGGTGGCGCTCCCCGTCGCGCTCGGCTTCGGCTTCCGCGCCGAGCCTGAGGAGGAGCTGCCCTTCGAGGACGATCCGGCCGAGGACGCCGACGCGGTGGCGAGCGGCGGCCTGTCGCTCGGCGCGCTGATCCACGGCGCCCTCGCGCTCAAGGCCCGGCTGTGGACCGCGCGCGGTCGCCGCCCGCGGACCGACATTCCCGCGGAGACGACGCGCGGCGGCTTCATGGCGACGCTGCGCGAGGCGCTCGGCCTCGACGGCGAGGAGCCCGCCGCGCCGGCCGCCGGCCCGCGTGTCGAGCCCAATTTCGGCGCACCCGAAGTGCGCGTGCCCGATTTCGAGCCGGAGCCGATCGACGTCGATCCGGAGGATTTCGCCGAGCCGGCGCCCCGCGCCGCCCGCCGCCCGCCGCTGCGTTCGATAAGGGGTGGGCGCGCCGAGGCCGAAGAGGCACGCCGGCGCTACCGCCACCCCTCGATCGACCTGCTCACCGCGCCGCCGCCGAGCCGGGGTCCGGCGCTCTCCACCGAGGCGCTGCAGGAGAACGCCCGCGAGCTCGAAGGCGTGCTGGAGGATTTCGGCGTGCGCGGCGCCATCGTCAATGCACGCCCCGGCCCGGTGGTCACCCTCTACGAGCTGGAGCCGGCGCCCGGCATCAAGTCGAGCCGCGTCATCGGGCTCGCCGACGACATCGCCCGCTCCATGAGCGCCATCTCCGCCCGCGTCGCGGTGATCCCCGGCAAGAACGCGATCGGCATCGAGCTGCCCAACCCGAAGCGGGAGAAGGTGCATCTGCGCGAGATGCTGACCGCCAAGGATTTCGGCGAGACCGCGCACCGCCTCGCCATCGCGCTGGGCAAGACCATCGGCGGCGAGCCGGTGATCGTCGACCTCGCCCGCATGCCGCATCTGCTGGTCGCCGGCACCACGGGCTCGGGCAAGTCGGTCGCCATCAACACGATGATCCTCTCCCTGCTCTACCGCCACCGGCCCGAGCAGTGCCGCCTCATCATGATCGACCCGAAGATGCTGGAACTCTCCGTCTATGACGGCATCCCGCATCTGCTCTCCCCCGTCGTCACCGACCCCAAGAAGGCGGTGATCGCCCTCAAATGGGCGGTCCGGGAGATGGAGGAGCGCTACAAGAAGATGTCGAAGGTCGGCGTGCGCTCGATCGACGGCTTCAACGCGCGGGTGGTCGAGGCGCAGGCCAAGGGCGAGGCCATCGTGCGCACGGTGCAGACCGGCTTCGACCGCGAGACCGGCGAGGCGGTCTACGAGCGCGAGGAGATGGAGCTCGAGCCGCTGCCCTACATCGTCGTCGTGGTCGACGAGATGGCTGACCTGATGATGGTCGCCGGCAAGGACATCGAGGGCGCCATCCAGCGCCTCGCGCAGATGGCCCGCGCCGCCGGCATCCATCTGATCATGGCGACCCAGCGTCCGAGCGTCGACGTCATCACCGGCACCATCAAGGCCAATTTCCCGACCCGCATCTCCTTCCAGGTCACCTCGAAGATCGACTCGCGGACCATCCTCGGCGAGATGGGTGCCGAGCAACTGCTCGGCCAGGGCGACATGCTCTACATGGCCGGCGGCGGGCGCATCTCGCGCGTCCACGGCCCCTTCGTGTCGGACCAGGAGGTGGAGCGCGTCGTCGAGCATCTGAAGACGCAGGGTGCGCCCGACTATCTCGACGCCGTGACCATCGACCTCGACGAGGACAATGATGGCGGCGACGGCGCCGTGTTCGACAAGGGCTCCTTCGGCGAGGAAGGCGGCGACCTCTACGACCAGGCGGTGGCGGTGGTGATGCGCGATAAGAAGTGTTCCACCAGCTACATCCAGCGCCGGCTCCAGATTGGCTACAACCGCGCCGCCTCGCTGGTCGAGCGCATGGAGCGCGAGGGGCTGGTCGGCCCGGCGAACCATGCCGGCAAGCGCGAGATCCTCGTCGAGGGCGCCGCCGAGAACTATTGAGAACCGTGCCCCGGTGCGGGGAGGCGACGGACGGCGGGGCGCGAGGTCCCGCAAATGTCATCTCCTCCAGCGTCAACCGGGCCACAGGATCGCCACAGGGGCCGAGTACCGCCTTGAGGATGATGCTTCGCTCCCTCTCTCGCCGAGAGTGCACCATGCGCCTGACGATGCGCCCGCTTGCCGCCTGCGCCGCCCTTCTGCTTTCCGCCAGCGCGGCCTTCGCGCAGCAGGGAATCCTGCTGCCGCCGGGCATGGTGCCGGGCGGCTCGCAGGGCGCGCCCGCGCAGGCCGTGCCGGCGCCCGCCACCTCGACTCCCGTCACCTCCGCCCCCGCCCCCGGCCCGGTCATGGCCGCCCCGGCCCCGGCCGCGCGCGCACCCGCGCCGGCTCCGGCCGCGCCGACCGCCTATGCGCAGCCGCCTCTGCCGGCGTCCGGCCCGCGCCCGATTCCCGCGCCGCTGCCGAAGGAGAGCGCGGCGCAGATCGCGGCGCAGGGCGCCGTTGGGGGCCAGCAGGCCGCCGCGGAGCCCGCCGTCACCGGCACCGCCCATGCCGCTCCCGCCGCGCCGGCCCCGGTCGCGCCCGACACCATGCCGGTGCAGGTCGCCGCCGCCGGCACCGGCGCCGGCAAGCCCCGCGCGAACGCCGCGACGATCGAGCGGATCAACAACTACTTCAACAGCTTCAAGACGATGACCGGCACCTTCGTGCAGGTCGATCCGGACGGCACGCGCAAGCAGGGCGAGTTCTCGATCTTCAAGCCCGGCCGCGTGCTGTTCGAATACGACCCGCCGAGCCAGATCGTGCTGGTCGCCGACGGCCGCTCCGTCTCGGTGCGCGACAAGCGCCTGAAGACGCAGGACATCTCGCCGCTGTCGCAGACCCCGCTGCGCTTCCTGCTGTCGGAGAATCTCGACCTCGCCCGCAACGGCAACGTCACCGGCGTCTATCAGGACGACGTGTTCGCGACCGTGGTGCTGGAGGAGAACCAGCCGATGGTCGGCACCTACCGGCTGATGATCATGTTCGACGCCAAGACCATGCAGCTCAAGCAATGGACGGTGACGGACCCGCAGGGCTACGACACCACGGTGGCGGTCTACAACCTCAACACCTCGGTCCGCCCCGACCCGATGCTGTTCGTGATCAACCGGAACTGAGGCGGGGCGCCCGCTCTCGATCTTGCCAAAAGAACCACGTCATCCTGAGGCGCCCGGCCGACGGCCGGGCCTCGAAGGATGCTCGCCCGGCGTACCCGGATAACCATCCTTCGAGGCTCGCTGCGCAAGCGCCTCAGGATGACGGCGAACCAGACCGGCGCCAGCGCCTCGAGATGACGCGCCGTCTCGCGGGCTGCGAGGGTTTGAACCACCGCGCCCGATATGATTAGTGTGCGGCCGAATTCCCGCCCACCGGTGCCCTGCCTTGCCGCTCTCCATCGTCACCTGGAACATCAATTCGGTGCGCCTGCGCATCGAGCTCGTCGCCAAGCTCGCCGCCGAGCTGAACCCGGACGTCATCTGCCTGCAGGAGACGAAATGCCCGGACGACCGTTTCCCGCTGAAGGAGGCGGGCCGGATCGGCTATCCGCATGTCGCGATCCACGGCCAGAAGGGCTATCACGGCGTCGCCGTGCTCTCGCGCTTCCCGTTCGACGAGGTGAGCCGGCAGGGCTTCTGCGACGTCGGCGACGCGCGCCACATCGCGGTGACGCTCGGTGGCGCGGCGGGGCTGAAGGCGCCGCTCACCATCCATAATTTCTACGTGCCGGCCGGCGGCGACATCCCCGATACGGCGCTGAACCCGAAATTCAAGCACAAGCTCGACTTCCTCGACGAGGCGACCGCCTGGGAGCGGCTGCATCGCGGCGAGATCGAGCGCCGCTCCGTGCTGGTCGGCGACCTCAACATCGCGCCGCTGGAAACCGACGTGTGGAGCCACAAGCAGCTTCTCGACGTGGTCAGCCACACCCCCGTCGAGGTGGACCGGCTGGGCCGGCTGCAGGCCGCCGGCGACTGGGTCGACGTGATGCGCCGTTTCATCCCGCCGGAAGAGAAGCTCTACACCTGGTGGAGCTACCGCGCCGCCGACTGGGCCGCCTCCGACCGCGGCCGCCGGCTCGATCACGTCTGGGCAAGCCCGGCGCTGGCGCCGACCGCGCGCGCCATGACCGTGCTGCGCGAGGCACGCTCGTGGGAGCGGCCCTCCGACCACGTCCCGGTGATGGTGACCTTCGACGCCTGAGGCCTGCCGGGCGGCCCGCCTTCATCGGCGCGTGCATCGCGACATGAGCATGTGGGCGCTCGCCTTTCGCGGCGCCTTCGGTATAGTGCGCGCGTCCGAACGAGGATTTGTCCGTGTCCCGCCGAACCGTGCGTCGTCCCCTCCGTTTCATCGCATTGCCGCTGGTCCTCGGCGCCGCGCTGGCGCTGTCCGGCTGCGGCGTGAAGGGCCCGCTCGAGCCGCCGCCCTCTTCGATGCAGCCGGGGCCGGACGGCCAGAAACCGAAGGACACCGGGATCCAGAAGCCCGACAAGCCCTTCATCCTCGACGGACTGCTCTAGTCTTTTTTGCGATTTTCCGCGATTTCGCACGCGCTCGCGAAATCGCCCTGACCGGCGCCAAGCCATGCATCATTTCGATTATCGCGACGGCATCCTCCACGCCGAGGATGTCAGCCTCGCCGCTCTCGCCGACGAGATCGGAACCCCGTTCTACGTCTATTCGACGGCGACGCTGGAGCGGCACTACCGCGTCTTTACCGAAGCCTTCGCCGACGTGAAGGCGACGCTGTGCTACGCGCTCAAGGCCAATTCCAACCAGGCGGTGATCGCCACCCTCGCCCGGCTCGGTGCCGGCGCCGACATCGTCTCGGGCGGCGAGCTGAAGCGGGCGCTGGCCGCCGGGATTCCGGCGGGCAAGATCGTGTTCTCCGGCGTCGGCAAGACCCGCGAGGAGATGGCGGCGGCGCTGGACGCCGGCATATTGTGCTTCAACGTCGAGAGCGAACCGGAGCTGGAGGCGCTGTCCGAGGTCGCGGTGAGCCGCGGCGCGGTGGCGCCGATCTCGATCCGCGTGAACCCGGACGTCGACGCCAAGACCCATGCCAAGATCTCGACCGGCAAGTCGGAGAACAAGTTCGGGATTCCCGTCTCGCGGGCGCGTGCCGTCTATGCCCACGCCGCGAAGCTGCCGGGCCTGCGCATCACCGGCGTCGACATGCACATCGGCAGCCAGATCGTCGACCTTTCGCCCTTCGACAACGCCACCGCGCTGCTCGCCGAGCTCGCCCGCGACCTGATGGCGGACGGCCATCCGCTCGCCCATCTCGACCTCGGCGGCGGCCTCGGCGTGCCCTATGTGGCGAACGAGCCCGACCCGCCACTGCCCTCGGCCTATGCGAGCCTCATCAAGCGGCACACCCACAATCTCGGCCTCGGCCTGATCTTCGAGGTCGGGAGGCTCATCGTCGCCAATGCCGGCATACTGGTCGCCCGCGTGATCTACGTGAAGCAGGGCGAGGGCAAGACCTTCCTGATCATCGACGCGGCGATGAACGACCTCATCCGCCCGACCCTCTACGAGGCTCATCACGAAATTTTGCCCGTGCGCCAGCCCGCCCCGGATGCGAGGCAGATGGTCGCGGACGTGGTCGGTCCGGTGTGCGAATCGGGCGATTTCCTGGCATTGGCGCGGCAGCTCCCGGAGCTGAAGGCCGGCGACCTCGTCGCGGTCATGACGGCGGGCGCCTATGGCGCGGTGCAGTCCTCGACCTACAATACGCGCCCGCTGGTTCCCGAGGTTCTGGTGCGCGGCGGGCAGGCGGCGGTGGTGCGCCCGCGCGTCGACGCCGAGGCGCTGATCGCCCTCGACCGCGTGCCGGGCTGGCTCGCCTGACGCCACATTCCGGCGCGCCGGTGCTGCGCCGGGCTGCCTTCGGCTTGTGCACGCCCATTTGATCGGCAGGGCTGGCAATGCTGCCGCTGCGTGATACTCTTCCGGCTTGGGGCTGGCGTGTCGGAGAGACGTGTGACGACACCCGAGAATCGCACTGAGCCGCCCGTCGAGCCGCGCAATGCCGGCGAGACGGCCCGAGCCGAACACGCACTCGCCGAACAGACGCTCGTCGAGCGCACCCTCGCGGGCGCGCTGCAGCGGGCCCGCGGCGCGATCCTGTGGGAGCGGGCATGGCCCGCGATCGTCGCCGCGCTGCTCGCCGTCGGCGTCTTCCTGATCCTCTCCTGGGCCGGGCTGTGGCTGGTCGTGCCGCCGGTCTGGCGCATGATCGGCGTCGCCTTCTGCGCGCTGCTGCTGGTCTGGGCGCTGATCCCGGCGCTGAAGGTGCGCCTCGCCACGCCGACGGAGGCGCTCGGCCGGCTCGACCGCGAGACCCGGCTGCCGCACCGCCCGGCCACCGCGCTCGCCGACCATCTCGCCAGCCGCCCGGACGACCCGGTCGCGGTGGCGCTCTGGCGCGCGCACCTCAACCGCATGGCCGCGCAGATCCGCGAACTGCGCGCCGGCATCCCCTCGCCGCGCCTCGTCAACATCGATCCGCGCGCGGTGCGCGGCCTCGTCATCCTCGGGCTGGTGGCCACCTTCTTCATGGCGCCCGGCGACCATATGCGGCGCATTCTCACCGCCTTCGACTGGGCGGCGACGACCCCGCCGACCCCCTACCGCGTCGACGCCTGGGTGACGCCGCCGCCCTACACCGCCCGCCCGCCGGTGATGCTGCCGGGCCTGCGCTCGGACGAGACGCAGCAGGCCGGCGCCGCGCAGGCGGCCGAGCCGAAGGGGTCGCAGAACCACGCGGCCGCCGTCACCGTGCCGGCCGGCTCGACGCTGGTGGTGCGCATCACCGGGCTCGACCGCGCCGCCGTGACCGTCGAGGGACGCGTCGAGGCCGCTCCGGAGGGCGAGGCCGCCAATGGCGCGGCTCCGCAGCCCGCTGCCGCCACGAAAACCGCATCGCAGACAGCCTCCGCCCCGCAGAACCCGCCGCAATCGGCTCAACCTGCCGCCGCCCGGCCCGGCGCCGCCAATGCCGGCAAGGAGCAGCGCTACGTGATCGCCGGCGACGGCGCCGCCCGTCTCGTCGGCCCTGGCGGCGAGACCGTGGTCTGGCGCTTCCAGGCGGTGCCCGACCGCCCGCCGACCATCGCCTTCGCCAAGGAGCCGCAGGGCTCCGGCCGCACCGGCCTCGCCCTCTCTTATCGCATGGAGGACGACTACGGGGTCGTCGGCGCCGAGGCCAAGTTCGCCGCCGTGCCGCCGCCGAAGCCGCTGCACGCGCTGAAGAACGCCCCGCCGGCGCCGGCCGCCCGGCCGCTGGTGGCGGCGCCCGATTTCGCGCTGCCGCTGCCCGGCGCGCGCTCGAGGAACGGCGTCGGCCAGACCACCAAGGACTTCACCGAGAGCCCGTGGGCCGGCACCCGCGTCACCCTGACCCTCGTCGCCCGCGACGAGGCCGGCCAGACCGGCAGCACCGAGGCGAAGAGCTTCGTGATGCCGGCGCGCAACTTCAACAATCCGCTGGCGCGCGCGCTGATCGAGCAGCGCCGCACCTTGGCGCTCGACGCCAATATGCGCGAGCGGGTGCAGGCCGCGCTCGATGCGCTGGCCATCGCCCCCGAGCGTTTCACGCCAGACGTCTCGCACTATATGGGCCTGCGCAGCGCCTATTGGCGGCTCGCCAACGCCAACAGCGACGACGATCTGCGCGGCGTGGTTGACTATCTCTGGGAAGTCGCGGTCCGCATCGAGGACGGCGACATGTCGGACGTCGAGAAGCAGCTCCGCGCCGCGCAGGATGCCCTTCAGCAGGCGCTGGAGCGCGGCGCCAGCGACGAGGAGATCAAGAAGCTCACCCAGGACCTGCGCGAGGCGATGGACAAGTTCCTGCAGGCCCTCGCCGAGCAGGCCCAGCGCAACGGCGACCAGGCCAACGCCCCGCCGGACCCGAACATGCGCTCGGTGCGCCCGCAGGACCTGCAGAAGATGCTCGACCGCATCGAGGACATGGCCCGCAACGGCGCCCGCGATGCCGCCCGGCAGATGCTGAGCGAGCTGCAGAACATGCTGAACGGGCTGCAGGCCGGCCGCCAGCAGCAGCGCCGGCAGGGCCAGAGCGAGATGTCGCAGGCGCTCGACCAGCTCGGCGACATGATCCGCCAGCAGCAGAAGCTGCGCGACCGCACCTTCCAGCAGGGCCGGGATGGCCAGCAGGGCAAGGACGGCCAGCCCCAGCAGGGCGACCAGGCCTTCAAGGACCTGCAGCAGAACCAGCAGCAGCTCCGCGAAAAGCTGCGCGAGCTGCGCGAGAAGATGCAGCAGGCCATGCGCGGCCGCGGCCAGCAGCAGCAGGACGGGCAGCGCGGCCAGCAGGGACAGCAGGGCCAGAACGGCGAGGGTCAGCAGGGCGAAGGCCAGCAGGGGCAGGACGGGCAGGGACAGGGTCCCGGCCAGTCGCTCGGCGATGCCGAGCAGGCGATGCGCGAGGCCGAGCAGGCGCTCGGCCAGGGCGACGGCACCGGCGCCGTGGACGCCCAGAGCGAGGCGCTGCAGGCGCTGCGCAAGGGCGCCCAGTCGATGGCGCAGGCGATGCAGCCCGGCCCCGGCCAGGAGCCCGGCTCGCCCTCCGGCGAGACCGCCGAGCGCAACGACCCGCTCGGCCGCCCGATGCGCTCGCGCGACTATGGCGACGACGTCACCGTGAAGGTGCCGGAGGAGATGGACATGCAGCGCGCCCGCCGCGTGCTGGAGGAGCTCCGCCGCCGCTTCGGCGAGCCCGAGCGCCCGCGCCTCGAACTCGACTATCTGGAGCGCCTGCTGCGGGATTTCTGAGGGCGGCCGTCGCAAGCAGATGCGAGGCCTGCTCTCATCTTCCGTCATCCCGGCCAAGCGTAGCGGGAGAGCCGGGATCACGTGTCGGTTAAGCGGCGGAGCGCTACGGCTTCTCGTCAGGCGGCAACCTGCATGAGCGTCGTCATGGCGACGTTCATCGCATAGTCGCTGGAAGGTCGCGGGGCATCGCTCCCGGATGCCCCATCCTTCGAGCTCGCTGACGCGAGCACCTCAGGATGACGTGGAGATCAGCGGAAGGCGAGTGACGCCGTTTCCCATCCCGTCCCGAGCAAGCGCGGGGGAGAATCGGGATCGCCCTCCGTGTCCCGGACAAGCTGCGCCACGCGCGGCGCCGAGCCGGAACCCAGCGAAGACTCTTCGGCCAAGCTCCCTCACCGCCGCGCCCGTGGCGCGTCGCCGACGCTCATCAGCCGCCGGAGGCCGCTGCCGCACCGCCGGCCGCCGGCGCGGAAGCCTTCAGCGCCGCCCGCAGCAGCGCCAGCGCATCCTCGCTCGCCCATTCCGCCGGTCCTGACATGTGGCCGATCTCGCAGCCCTTGGCGTCGACCAGCAGCGTCGTCGGCAGGCCGAAGCCGCGCCCGACCGCGCGCAGCCGCTGGAAGGAATCCGCCTTGGGATCGGCGTAATAGGCGAGGCTTTTGACGCCGATCTCGTTCAGGAAGGTCCGCGGCTTGTCGGCATCGCGGGTGTCGACGTTGAGCGCGACCACCTCGAAGCCGGGCTGGCTGTCGCCGCCCTTGGCACCCAGCTCCGCCTGCAGCCGGTCGAGCGCCGGCATCTCCTTCCGGCAGGGCGCGCACCAGGTCGCCCAGATATTGACGAGACGCAGACCGCCGCCGCCGACATCGGCGAGCGTCACCGGCTTGCCGGCGCCGTCCTGGAAGGCGAGCTCCGGCACCCTGCGGGGCGTCAGGGTCGGGGCAAAGGCCGCCACCTCGCCCTTGGCGAAGGGCGCGAGCGTGCGGGCGACCTCGCTGGCCCGAGCGCAGCGGCCGTCCGTCAGACCGGCCTCGTCGGCCGAAGCCGCCGGCGCGCCCGCGACGGCGCCCGCATTGGCGTTGCGCTCCCCTCCCGCAATCCCGTATACGCCTGCGAAACCGACCGCGGCGCCGAGCCCGAGCGCCGCCGCCACGATCAGGATCAGACGACCGGCCGTCATCCGCCGGCCCGTGGCCTGCGCCTCCGGCGCGGTGTCCTCAGGTCGTTCGGCCATGGCCTGCCTCGCGGAGAAAAGTCAGCATGAGCAACAAGATGTGGGGTGGCCGGTTCGAGACCGGGCCGGATGCGATCATGGAGGAGATCAACGCCTCCATCGGTTTCGACCAGCGCCTTTATGCACAGGACATCGCCGGTTCCAAGGCGCATGCCGCGATGCTGGCCGCGCAGGGGATCATCGGAACCTCTGATGCCGAAAAGATCGCCGCCGGTCTAGACACGATCCTGTCAGAGATCGAGGGCGGCGGCTTCGCCTTCCGGCGCGAGCTGGAAGACATTCACATGAATGTCGAATCCCGCCTCGCCACCCTGATCGGCTCCTCCGCCGGCCGGCTGCACACCGCGCGCTCGCGCAACGACCAGGTGGCGACCGACTTCCGGCTCTATGTCCGCGACACGATCGACACGCTGGACACGCAGATCGCCGATCTGCAGCAGGCGCTGGCCGAGAAGGCGCTCGCCCATGCCGGCACCGTGATGCCCGGCTTCACGCATCTGCAGACCGCCCAGCCGGTGACCTTCGGCCACCATCTTCTGGCCTATGTCGAGATGCTCGGACGCGACCGCGGCCGGCTCAAGGACGCCCGCGCGCGCCTCAACGAATGCCCGCTCGGGGCGGCGGCACTCGCCGGCACCTCCTTCCCGATCGACCGCTTCGCCACCGCGAGCGCCCTCGGCTTCGACCGCCCGACGGCGAATTCGCTGGATTCGGTTTCCGACCGCGATTTCGTGCTGGAGACGCTGGCGGCCGCGGCGATCTGCGCCATGCACCTGTCGCGCTTCGCCGAGGAAGTGGTGATCTGGACCTCGCCGCTCACCGGCCTGCTGAAGCTGTCGGACCGCTTCACCACCGGCTCCTCGATCATGCCCCAGAAGCGCAACCCGGACGCCGCCGAGCTGGTGCGCGCCAAGATCGGCCGCATCGCCGGCGCCTTCTCCGGCCTCCTGATGGTGATGAAGGGCCTCGCGCTCGCCTATGCCAAGGACATGCAGGAGGACAAGGAAGGCGCCTTCGACGCGCTCTCCACCCTCTCGCTGATGATCGCCGCCACAGCCGGCATGGTGCGCGACATGGAGCCCGACGTCGCGAAGATGAAGGCGGCGGCCGGCTCGGGCTATTCCACCGCCACCGATCTCGCCGACTGGCTGGTGCGGGTGCTCGGCCTGCCCTTCCGCGAGGCGCACCACGTCACCGGCCGCATCGTGGCGCTGGCCGCCGGCAAGAGCGTGCCGCTGCACCGCCTCAGCCTCGCCGAGATGCAGTCGGTCGAGCCGCGCATCACGCAGGAGGTGTTCGGCGTGCTCTCGGTGTCGAAGTCGGTGGCGAGCCGCGTCTCCTATGGCGGCACGGCGCCGAAGAACGTCCGCGCGCAGGCGAAGCGCTGGCTGAAGAAGCTGGGGAAGGGGTGAGCCGGGCATCTTGTCGAACAACGTCATCCTGAGGTGCGAGCGCGAGCTCGCCTCGAAGGATGCCGCCCGGGCGCGCGCGACGAGCATCCTTCGAGGCCCGGCCGATAGCCGGGCACCTCAGGATGACGGCCTGTCATGGTTCGGACGATCGAACCGGAGGTCGCGATCTCGCCGGATGCCTATCCCCGCCTGCGCCCCAGCAGACGCAGCGCGTTCGCCGTCACCAGCACGGTGGCGCCGGTGTCCGCCAGGATGGCCGGCCACAGGCCGGTGATGCCGGCGATGGTGGTGACCAGGAACACCGCCTTCAGCCCGAGCGCGATGGTGATGTTCTGGTGGATGTTGCCCATGGTCGCCCGCGACAGCGCGATCATCCCGGCGACATCCGCCACCCGCCCGTGCAGCACCGCGGCGTCCGCCGTCTCCAGCGCGACATCGGTGCCCCCGCCCATGGCGATGCCGACATCAGCCGCCGCCAGCGCAGGCGCGTCGTTGATGCCGTCGCCGACCTTTGCGACCGTCAGCCCCGACGCCTTCAGCTCGCCGACAATGCGCTGCTTGTCGGCCGGCATCAGCCCGGCGCGCACCTCGATGCCGAGATCGGCGCCGATGGCTTTCGCGGTGCGCTCATTGTCGCCGGTGAGCATCACGGTGCGGATGCCGGCCGCCTTCAGCGCGGCAAGGCCCGCCTTGGCGTCGGCGCGCGGCTCGTCGCGCATGGCGATCAGGCCCTCGACGGCGCCGTCGGCGAGCAGCACCGAGACGGTCTTGCCTTCGTCGTTCAGCCGCAGGATGACTGCCTGCTGCTCGTCGGTCAGCGGGGCGCGCGCAGCCGCCGCCTTGGGCGAGCCGAGGAACAGGCGCGCGCCGTCCACCGTTCCGCCGACGCCCTCGCCATTCGCGGCGCCGGCATCGCTCGCCGCCGGATAGGCGATGCCGCGCGCGGCGGCCTCGCCGAGGATGGCGCTCGCCAGTGGGTGGGTGGAACCCGCCTCCAGCGCCGCCGCGCGGGCCAGCAGCGCCGTCTCGTCGCCGGCGAAGGCGACGAGGTCGGTCACCTTCGGCTTGCCCTCGGTCAGCGTGCCGGTCTTGTCGAGCGCCACCGCATTCACCGTGCGCAGCACCTCCAGCACCGCGCCGCCCTTGATCAAGAGACCGCGCCGCGCGCCCGAGGCGAGCCCCGCCGCAATGGCGGCCGGGGTCGAGATGACCAGCGCGCAGGGGCAGCCGATCAGCAATATGGCGAGGCCCTTGTAGATCCACTCGTCCCACGCCGCCCCGGCGACCAGCGGCGGCACGACGGCGACCAGCGCCGCGAGCACCACCACGAGGGGCGTGTACCAGCGCGAGAAGCGGTCGATGAAGCGCTCGGTCGGCGCCTTGCTCTCCTGCGCCTCCTCGACGAGGCGCACCACGCGGGCAATCGTGTTGTCGGACGGCTCGGTGGTGGCACGGACGGTGAGCGCGCTCTCGCCGTTCACCGTGCCGGCGAACACCGTATCGCCCTTCTCCTTGCCGACCGGCACGCTCTCTCCGGTCACCGGCGCCTCGTTCACCGAGCCGGCGCCTTCCAGCACCTCGCCGTCGGCGGGAATGCGCTCGCCCGGGCGCACCAGGACGACGTCGCCGATCCTCAGCTTCTCGGCCGGCACATCGCGCGTGGTGCCGCCCTCCACCACCCGCGCCGTCTTCGGCACCAGCGCGGTGAGCGAGCGGATGCTGTCGCGCGCCCGGCCGGCGGCGACGCCCTCCAGCAGCTCGCCGACGAGGAACAGGAACACCACGGCGGCGGCTTCCTCCGAGGCGCCGATGATCACCGCGCCGATTGCGGCGATGGTCATCAGCATCTCGATCGAGAACGGCGTGCCGCTGAGCGCGGCCATGACGGCGCGCCGGGCGATCGGCACGAGGCCGATCAGCAGCGCGGCGATGAAGATCCACGGATCGAGCCGCGGCAGGAAATGGCCGAGACCATAGGCCGCCGCCAGCGCCGCGCCGCAGAGAAGCGTCAGCCGCGCCTTGCCGCTCGTCCACCACGGCCCATCGCCCGGCAGTTGCGTGTGGTCGTGGCTTTCGTCCGCACGGGGGGTCGGAACGGCCGCTTTTGCCGGAGCCGTCCCCCCGCCATGCGCGTGATCATGGTGGTCATGATCGTGGCCGCCCGGCCCATGGCCATGCGGCTCGGTATGGGTATGCCGGTGCTTCTCGTCGTGATCGTGGGAATGGCCGCAGCACGCGCCGTCCGCATGGTTGTGATCCCCGGCCGGCGCCTGCGCGGCCGCCTTTCCCGCCGCCGGCAGCCGCGTGATGCCGTAGCCGAGACCGCTCACCCGCTTCTCCAGCAATGCCAGGTCGCCGTCGGCGTGGTGGACGGTCATGGTGCCGGCGGTCACCGAAACCGAGACCTCCTCGATGCCGCTCACCCGCCGCACCGCCGTATCGATCTTGGCGGCGCAGGACGCGCAATCCATGCCGTCGATGCGATAGCGGGCGAGTTCCGATGAGCGTGCCATTTCCCAATGTCCTTGCGCGAAACGGATGGCACGCTACATCCTCTAGCGACTAGAGGAGCAAGCGGGAAAATGGCACGTCAGCACAGCATCGGCGAGGCGGCGCGGGTGAGCGGCGTGAAGGTGCCGACCATCCGCTATTATGAGGAGATCGGCCTCTTGCCGGCGCCGCCGCGCACCGAGGGCAATCGCCGCACCTATGGCGCGGAGGATATCCGGCGGCTCGCCTTCATCCGCCACGCGCGCGAACTGGGCTTCGAGATCGAGGCGATCCGCACCCTGCTCCGGCTTCAGGACGAGCCGGGCCAGTCCTGCGCCGCCGCCGACGCCATCGCCCGCGACCGGCTGGTGGAGGTCGAGCAGCGCATCGCGAGCCTCACCGCCTTGCGCGCCGAGCTGCAGCGCATGGTCGAGGGCTGCTCGCACGGCCATGTGGCGGACTGCCGGGTGATCGAGATCCTCGCCGATCACGGCGAGTGCCAGCATCATCACCTGCCGGGCGAGGCGGCGGATCAGCCGGCGCGCACCGCCGCGAGGTGAGCGGCGAAGGAAGGGTCTTCCATCAGCCGCTTGCAGCGCTCGAAGCGGTTCAGCGCATAGGCCCAGAAATCGTCGGCCGGATTGCCGTTGGCGTGCTGGATCAGCCCCCACAGCGTCCAGAGAAGGTCGCACATCGCCTTGTAGAGCACCATGCGGCCGCGATCGAAGGCGCTCGCCTCGCCGCCGAAATAGGCGGCGAGCAGCGCCTCGTCCTGCGCGGCATCGAACCCGCCCTCGACGGAGAGGTCGCCGAGATCCCACATCGGATCGTTCATGCCGGAATATTCCCAGTCGACGATCCACATGCGCTCCCCGTCGTCGAGGAAGTTCTCGCAGAGCGGATCGCAATGGCAGGGCGCGAGCGGCAGCGGATGCGCGCCAAGGGCGGCGCGCACGCTTTGCGCCTCGGTGAGCACGTCGCCATAGCCCGGCGGCAGCGCCGAGCCGAGCCGGTCCAGCACGCCGAGATAATCGTCGATCATCGCGAACAGCTCGAAGCGGAAATCGAAGCGCTGCCCGCTGTCGTGCAGCCGGCGCAGCGCCTCGCCCGCCCGCCGCACCGCGCCGATATCGGCGGCGAAGCCGGCGGGCGACATGGTGCGCGCGCCCGGCACGAAGCGTGTCAGCAGCAGGCCCGTGGGCGGGTCGACATGCACCACTTCCGGCGAGACGCCGGCCGCGGCGGCGGCACGGGCATTGGTCGCCTCGACCTTGCGGTCGATATAGTCCTCGGTGCCGATCCCCGGCAGGCGCAGGCAATAGGCCTCGCCGTCCTCGAAGCCGATGCGGTAGACGCGGTTGGTGAGGCCGCCGAGCCGCTGGTAGCGCGCATCCCCGAGGTTGCGGCCGGCAAAGAGCGGGATGCGTTTCAAAGCGAGGCGGATTTCGTCTTCGCTCATGGCATGCCCGTCTTCCAGTGCGGCGTGCTGAGGGAGCCTGATGATTCCATCCGCGTCGCGCCCTCACTAGTGGCCGATGTGATAATAGGTCTCCAGCACGTGCTGGGCGCGGCGGCGGGCCTCGTCGAAGTCCCACGGCGCCTGCGTGAAGCGGTCCGGCGACAGGCTCTTCACATAAGGCGACGGGTTCGCCTCGGTCAGCGCCTCGACCACATGCCGGCCGATGCCCGCCGAGCCCGACACGCCATGCGCGTTGCAGCCGGCGGCGCAGACGAAGCCGGGCACCTGCGAACTCTCGCCGATGATGAAGCGCCCGTCCGGCGTGAAGGTCGGCCAGCCGGTGAAGACATGGCGCACCGGCTGGTCGCAGAGCGGCCCGCCGAAGGGCCGGAACTCCTCCATGAAATTGGCCAGCACCGGCCAGTCCTCGGCGATCGGCGGCAGCCGGTCATTGAGCGTGTAGCTGCGCGGATCGAGCGACATCGCCTCCGGCTCCCAGCCGCCGATCAGGAGCGCGTTGACGTCGGCGCGCGCGTAAAGCGTGCCGTCCGGCATGCGCAGCACCGGCATGTCGGGGCGTATCCAGTCGGTCGGCGTGGTGATGACGTAGTGGTGCCGCACCGGGATCACCGGCAAATCGAGCCCGACGAGACGGCCGACATGATAGCCATGCGCGCCGGCGGCGTTGATCACCATCTCGCAGGCGATCTCCATGCCGTCGCGCGTCGTCACCCCGGCGACCCGCCCGTCCTTCAGCCGGATCGCCGCCACGCCGGAGCTGGTGCGGAAGCGCACGCCGCGCTTGCGCGCCTCATGCTGATAGGCGGCGACGAGGTCGGCCGGCTGCAGATAGCCGTCGCTGGGGCACCAGAGGATCGCCTTCGCCGCTTCGAAATCGAGATGCGGCCACATGCGGGCGGCGGCGGGGGCGTCGAGAAGCTCGACCTCCAGCCCGGCCTCCTCGGCCACCGCCATCATCCGGCGGAACTCGGCCACACGCTCCTGCGTCTGCGCGAGGCGCAGGCTGCCGGTCTGCCGCCAGCTCGGCTTCACCTCGCCTTCGCGCTCCAGCCGCGCGAAGGTCGCGACCGACCACATGGCGAGCTTCGTGCGCTCCAGCGAGGAACGCACCTGCCCGACGAGGCCAGCCGCCTGCGGGCTGGTGACGGCACAAAGCGAGGCCTCGCGCTCCAGCAGCAATATGTCGGTGAAGCCGGCCTCGGCGAGCTGCAGCGCGACGCCGGTGCCGACCGCGCCGCCGCCGATGATGACGATCCGCGCCTGATCGTGGTGCACGTCGCTCATGCCTTCACCCGCAGCATTTTCGGATCATGGAGCGGCTGGAGGAACGCGGTGGCCGGCACCCGTTCGCCCGCCACCTCAAGCTCATACTGGCCGGACAGCACAAAGTCGGCATCGACCCCGGCGGGATCGCGCACATAGCCGTAGCCGATGTTCCTGGCGACCGTGTAGCCCCAGCCGCCGCTGGCGAGCCAGCCGGCGCGGCGGCCGTCGCGATAGATGGTTTCGCGGCCGAGCAGCACGATGTCGGGATCGTCCACGGTGAAGCCGGCGAGCAGACGCGGCAGCGGCTTGGCGCGCTGCTCGACCAGCGCCTCGCGGCCGAGGAAGGGCGTGTTGGATTTGAGCTTCACTGCCCAGCCGAGGCCCGCGACGAGCGGGGAATGGTCCGGCCCGATCTCGCCGCCCCAGGCGCGGTAGCCCTTCTCCAGCCGCAGCGTCTCGATGGCGCGGTAGCCGGCGAGCGTCAGCCCATGCGGCGTGCCGGCATTCATCAGCGCCTCGAACACCGTCACCGCATAGTCGCACGGCACATGCAGCTCCCAGCCGAGCTCGCCGACATAGGTGACGCGCAGCGCCAGCACCGGCGCGCCGGCGACGCCGATCGTCCGCACCGTGCCGAACGGGAAGCCGTCATTGGAGATGTCGTCCGCCGTGCAGGCGGCGAGCACCTCGCGCGCCTTCGGGCCGAACAGGCTGAGCACCGCATTGGCCGAGGTGACGTCGGTGAGATGCGCGTCGAGCCCGGCAGGGATGTTCCGCACGATCCAGTCGAAATCGTGGGTGGCGAAGCCGGTGCCGGTGACGATGTAGTAGCGGTCGGTCGCGAGGCGCGCGACGGTGAGGTCGCACGCGATGCCGCCGCGCGCATTGAGCAACTGCGTGTAGGTGAGCGCGCCGGGCGGTTTGGCCACGTCATTGGCGCAGAGCCAGGACAGCGCCTTCTCGGCGTCGCGCCCGACCAGCATGAACTTGGCGAAGGAGGACTGGTCGAACAGCGCCACCCGCTCGCGGCAGGCCTCATGCTCGCGACCCACCGCCGCGAACCAGTTGGGGCGGCCGAAGGAGTAGCGGTCGCGGGGCTCCTCGCCGGCCGAAGCGAACCAGTTGGCCCGCTCCCAGCCGAGCTTCTCGCCGAACACCGCGCCGGCCGCCTTCAGCCGGTCATAGAGCGGCGAGCGGCGCAGCGGCCGGCCGCTGGAATGCTCTTCGGACGGCCAGGCCATGGTGTAGTGCTTGGCATAGGCCTCCAGCGTGCGGGTGCGCACCCAGTTCTCGTCGCGGTGGTTGGAGCCGAAGCGGCGGATGTCGACCGGCCAGAGGTCGTAGGGCGGCTCGCCCCGCGCCACCCATTCGGCGAGCGCCATGCCGGCGCCGCCGCCCGAGGCGATGCCGAAGGCGTTGAAGCCGGCGCCGACGAACACGCCCTTCACCTCCGGCGCCTCGCCGAGGATGAAATTGCCGTCCGGCGTGAAGCTCTCCGGGCCGTTGATGAGCTGCTTGATGCCGGCCGTCTCCAGCGCCGGCACGCGGCCGAGCATCAGCTTCAGGATCGGCTCGAAATGGTCCCAGTTCTCGTCGAGCAGCGAGAAATGGAAGCCCTCGGGAATGCCGCCCGCCGCCCAGGGGATCGGGTTCGGCTCATAGCCGCCGGCCACCAGCCCGCCGACCTCCTCCTTGTAATAGGTGAGGCGGTCGGGATCGCGGAGCGTCGGCAGGCCGCGCGGCACGCCGGCGATCGGCTCGGTGACGATGTACTGGTGCTGCACCGGCACCAGCGGGATGTTGACCCCGGCAAGCTTACCCACCGCGCGCGACCACATGCCGGCGCAGATCACCAGGCGCTCGCAGGCGATCCGCCCGCGATCCGTCACCACCGCGACGACCTTGCCGTTCTCCACCTCGATGGCGGTGACGCCGACATGCTCGGCGATGGTGACCCCGGCCATGCGCGCGCCCCTGGCCAGGGCCTGCGTGATGTCGGAGGGGTTGGCCTGCCCGTCGGTCGGGAGGTACGCGGCGCCGACGACGTCGTCGACCTCCATCAGCGGCCACAGCTCGCGCGCCTCCGAGGGCGTGAGCAACTGCATATCGAGGCCGAAGCTCTTGGCGGTGGTGGCCTGCCGCTTCACCTCGGTCCAGCGGTCCTCATTGCAGGCGAGCCGCAGCCCGCCATTCATCTTCCAGCCGGTGGCAAGCCCGGTCTCCTCCTCCAGCCGCTTGTAGATGGCGACCGATTCGCCGAGCAGCTGGGTGATGTTGGCGCTGGAGCGGAGCTGGCCGACGAGACCCGCCGCATGCCAGGTCGAGCCCGAGGTGAGCTGGTTGCGCTCCAGCAGGATCACGTCGGTCCAGCCCATCTTGCCGAGGTGATAGGCGGTGGAGCAGCCGACGATGCCGCCGCCGATGATGACGACGCGCGCGGAGGAGGGGAGGTCGGGTGCGCTCATCGGGATTCCATTTCGTTGAAGCGGACAAGGGCGGCCTCGAAGCGGGCGAGGTTCTCGGCCGTGTAGGCGCGGTAGTCGAAATCGAGGGTGGAATTCACTTCCGCCGCCATGCTCCACATCGCCTCGCGCAGCAGCGAGGCGACCAGCATGGCGTGGAACCGCAGCCGGAGAGCATCGTCGACCGGCCGGTCGAAATAGAGCTCCAGAAGCCGCTCGGATTCGGCCTCGCTGAACGCGTTGTTCGAGGCGAGGTTGCCGAGGTCGAACAGCGGCGAGTTGAAGCCGGCATAGTCCCAGTCGATCAGCCATAGACGACTGCCGTCGTCTATAAAGTTTGCCGGCAACAGATCATTGTGGCCGAACACGATGTCCACCGGGCCGACCGCCTTCTCCAGCCGCTCGGCGAGTGCGAGATAGCGCGGCAGCTCGGCGTTCAGGCGGAAATCAGCGGCGCGAAGCTGATGGGCGTAGTCGCGCAGCACGTGGAACACCCAGAAGATCGGCGCCGCGCCCCGCAGATGCTCGGGAATGCCGCGATGGGTGCGGATGACGAGCTCAACCACGCGGTCGAGATCGGCGCGCACATCGGCCTCGCCATAGGTGCGCCCGTCGATATGGTCGAGCACCAGCAGGCCCGGCTCGGCATGCACCACCGCCGGGGAGACGCCGGCGGCATGGGCGGCGCGGCTCGCCGCCAGCTCGGCGGAACGCAATATGCCGTGATAGGGGATGTCCTCGCCGACCCGCACGACATAGCGCCGGCCGGCATCGTTCACCACGAAATTGGTGTTGGTGATGCCGCCCGTGAGCGGCACCGGCTCGACCGGCCCGTCCCACAGGGGGAGCGCGCGGATGCGCGAAACCGCGTCCATCAGGCCAGCCCCAGCCGGTTCTTGAGACGCTGCGCGCCGGCGCCGATCAGCCGGTCGGCGATGATGGCGATGGCGGCGACGCACAGCCCGGCGACGATGCCGCGCCCGACATCGGCCTTGGTCAGCGCGATATAGACCTCCTGGCCGAGATCGCGCGTGCCGACCAGCGCGGTGATCACCAGCATGGACAGCGCCAGCATGATGGTCTGGTTCAGCCCGAGCAGGATCTGCGGCGCGGCGAGCGGCAGGCGGATGCGCGAGAGCAATTGCCCGCGCGTGCAGCCATTGGCGATGCCGGCCTCGATCAGCTCCGGCGCCGTGCCCTGCACGCCATGGGCGGTGTAGCGGATCGCCGGCGCCACCGCATAGAGCACGATGGCGATCATCGCGGTGAAGTCGCCGACCCGGAACAGCATCACGATGGGGATGAGATAGACGAAGGAGGGCAGCGTCTGCAGCGTGTCGATGACGATCTCGACCACCTTCCACAGCCGTCGGTGGGTGGCGCAGGCGATGCCGATCGGGATGCCGATGGCGGCGGCGACCAGCACCGAGACGCCGCACAGATAGAGCGTCAGCATCGCCGGCTCCCACAGTCCGACGAGGGCGATGAACAACGTCGCGAGCGCCACCCGCACGGTGAGCCGCAGACCGCCGAGCCGCCAGCCCGCCAGCATCACCACGACGACCACCCACAGCCACGGCAGGCCGAGCATGAAGCGCCGCACCGGCACCAGCAGGTTCAGCAGCACGAAGCTCTTGAAGGCGTCGAGCGCGTCGAAGAAATTGACGTTGATCCAGCGCACCATCGCCTCCCAATAGGAAGCGGTGGAGAGCTGCCACTCGGCCGGGAAGACGGCGAGCGGGGGCGCCAGGAAGGCCGCCGCCCAGAGCGCCGCGGCAAGGGCGAGCACCAGCAGCCAGAAGCGGCGCCCGGTGAGCCGGCCCGCCCCCTCCTTGCGATGGACCCGCCCGCGCTCGCTCTGCCGAGCCATCGCCTGCGCCAGCCGGTCGAGCAGGATGGCAAGCACCGTGATGGCGAGCCCCGCCTCCAGCCCGCGCCCGATGTCGAGGCGGCGCAGCGCGGTGAGCACGTCGTAGCCGAGGCCGCCGGCGCCGATCATCGAGGCGATGATGACCATGTTCAGCGTGAGCATGATCACCTGGTTGACGCCGACCATCAGCCCGGCGCGGGCGCTTGGCACCAGCATCTTCCAGGTGAACTGGTGCCGCGTGCAGCCGGTCATGCGGCCGAGCACGACGATCTCCTCCGGCACCGCGCGGAAGGCGACGACCGCGACCCGCACCATCGGCGGCAGCGCATAGAGGATTGTGGCGATCATCGCCGAGACCGGCCCGAAGCCGAACAGGAACAGGATCGGCACCAGATAGGCGAAGACCGGCACGGTCTGGGCGAGGTCGAGCAGCGGCGAGAGCGCGCGCTCGAAGCGCGGCGAGCGATAGCACAATATGCCGAGCAGCAGGCCGCCGGCGGCGCCCAGCGGCGCGGCCACCAGCACCGAGGCGAGCGTCGTCATCGCACTCGCCCATTGGCCGAAGATGAGCAGATAGGCGAGCCCGCCGGCGACGAGCAAAGCGAGCGGACGCCCGCCGAGCCGCCAGCCCAGCGCCACGCCGAGCATGAACACCGCGTACCACGGCAGCGGCGGGGCGATCGGCACCGCCTGCGAGCCCTGGCCGATCGCGAAGCCCGAGACGAGCATCGCCTTGGCGAGGCCGAGCGGCCAGTCGAGCAGCCAGGCGACGCCGCGCGTCAGCTCGCGGAAGGTAAACAGGCCGAAGCTCGCCTGATCGACGAGCCAGGCCATGAAGACGGAAATATAGCCGGCTATTGGTAGCTTCCAGCCGGCGGGCAGCCTGACCGCCCAGTCGGGGAGGAAGCTGCCCGGCGCGAGGCTGAGGATCGCCGTTGCCGCCAGCACGGCCGGCCAGAGCAGCGCCGAAGCGGCGCTCCGGCTCGCCGGCGGCCGGCGGGCCTCCAACGCGTCGATGGTCATGACGGCTGCCCGGGCGCGCCGCGCCGGGCGACGTCGCGCCCGACCAGCACGTCCATCATCGCCGCGCGGTCGATCATGCCGAGCACCCGGCCGTCCTCGATCACCGCCCAGGCTCCGGCCGTCGCCTCCACGCGCTGGGCGAAGCTCGCCACCCGCGCATTGGCCGGCACGCTGCCGGCGACCCCCTCGGTGCCGTTGACCGGCCGCATCACCGCCCGCGCCGACAGGATGCGGGCGCGCGGCGCGTCGCGGGTGAAGGCGCGCACATAGTCGGTCGCAGGGTTGACGATCAGCTCCTCGGCGGTGCCGACCTGCACGATGCGCCCGTCCTTCATGATGGCGATGCGGTCGGCGAGGCGCTCGGCCTCGGCGAAGTCGTGGGTGATGAAGACGATGGTCTTGTGCAGGATCGACTGCAGCCGGATCAGCTCGTCCTGCATCTCGCGGCGGATCAGCGGGTCGAGCGCGGAGAACGGCTCGTCGAGGAACCACAGCTCGGGTCCCACCGCCAGTGAGCGGGCGATGCCGACGCGCTGCTGCTGGCCGCCGGAGAGCTCCCGCGGGAGATAGCCCTCGCGCCCCTTCAGCCCCACCAGCTCGATCATCTCGCGCGCCCGCTTCTCGCGCTCGGCGCGGGAGACGCCCTGCACGTCGAGCGGGAAGGCGACGTTGCCGAGCACGGTGAGGTGCGGCAGCAGCGCGAAATGCTGGAACACCATGCCCATCTTGTGCCGGCGGATCTGGATCATCTCCGGCTCCGGCAGCTTCGACAGGTCGCGCCCCTCGAACAGGATTTCGCCGGCGGTCGGCTCGATCAGCCCGGCCATGCAGCGCATCAGCGTGGACTTGCCGCAGCCCGAGAGGCCCATGATCACGAAGGTCTCGCCGCGCGCGATATCAAGATCGATGTCGAGCACCGCCGGCACGATGCCGGCGGCGGCGAGTTCGGCGAGGCTGGCGGTGCCGCCGCGCTCGGCGAGGAAGCGGCCGGTCTCGTGGCCATAGAGCTTCCACACGCGGCGGCAGGCCAGCAGCGAGTTCTGGTCAGGCATATCCGGCTCGGGCATGTCCGCGATTCCCGACGGGCAAGGCTGTTCGGGCAAGGCTGTTCGGAGACCGCTATTTCGGCAGCCAGCCCTTCCAGCGCGCTTCGTTCTTGGCGAGCCAGTCGTCGACCACCGCCTCGACCTTCTCGCCGTCGAGGTCGACGCGCGAGACCAGCGCGCCCATCTCGTCATTGTCGATCTTGAAGCTCTTGATGGCGGAATAGGCGCCCGGCCACTTGTCCTTCAGTCCCGACCAGCCGGCCTTCCAGATCGGCCCGCGCGGCTTGCCGCAATCATAGGCGAGATCGGGATTGGAGCCCCATTTGGGATCGGTGTAGCAGGCCGGCTCATAGGCGGGGAACTTCACCCACTCGCCCTTGAATTTGATCGGCGCCCAGTGCGGCGCATAGATCCACAAAACGATCGGCGCCTTGCGGTCATAGGCGCTCTGCAGCTCGGCGAACAGCGCCGCGTCGGTGCCCGCATGCACCACCTCATAGTCGAGGCCGAGCGCCTTCACGCGCTCCTCGTCGAAGCCGCCCCAGGTCACCGGCCCGCCGAGATAGCGGCCCTTCGGCGCCGTCTCGGGCGTCGCGAATTCCTTGGCGCAGGCGTTAAACGCCTTCCAGTCCGGCAGGCCGGGGCACTTCTCCTTCATATAGGCGGGGTACCACCACTCCTCGATCGCCATCATGCCGGTCTCGCCGAGATTCTCGACCTTGCCGGACTTCACGCCCTCGTCGAGCGCCTCCTGCCCGGTGGTCGCCCAGATCTCCATGGCGAGGTGCAGGTCACCGGTCTTCAGCCCGGCGAACTGCGCGAGATAGTCGGCCTGCACATAGTCGACATTGTAGCCGGCCTTCTTCAGCACCTCGCCCATGATGCGGGCGCTGATGAGCTGGCCGGTCCAGTCGTGCAGCGTCACCTTGATGGGATCGTTGGATTCGACCTTGGCCTGCGCGGCCGGCACCGCCGTGCCGAGGACAAGGATACTCGTGAGCAAGAGACGCTTGAGATGAGTGACCATGTGGATGTCCCCGTCTGGAAGCTGGATGCGGCCTCGCGTGCCGTCTTGTTCAAGCAGGATCGGTGCCATCCCCACGAAAATCAACAACCAAATCCGCATTTCTGTTGATTTGATCGGAGCAAACCCACAAATTGCCCACAGAAGGGGCAGTGAGGCCGGTTTCATGCATCCCACGCGCTGGCAGGCGGCCATTATCGAGGCGGTCCGTGACGACGGTGTCACGCGGATCGCGGCGCTGGCCGAACGGCTCGGCGTCTCCGACGAGACGGTGCGCCGCCATGTGCGGGCGCTGGTCGATGCCGGAACGCTGTCGCGCGCCCATGGCGGCGTCGCCTGGGCGGGGGCGGTCAGCGAGGCACCCTTCCACCGCCGCATGCGGGTGAACGCGCCGGCCAAGCGCGCTCTGGCCGCCGCCGTCGCCGATCATGTCGAGGACGGGCAGGTGCTGCTGATCGACACCGGCTCGACCACCGCCTATGTGGCGCAGGCGCTGGACGCGCGCCGCGACCTCACCGTCATCACCAATTCGCTGGAGATCGCCCGCCACCTCGTCGGGCGCAACGGCAACCGCATCTACATGGCCGGCGGCGAGCTGCGCGCCGACCTCGCCGCCGCGGTCGGGCCGGAGGCGGATGCCTTCATCCGGCAGTTCCGGGCGGATCTGGCGATCCTGTCCATCGCCGCGGTCGACGGCAGCGGCCTGTTCATGGATTTCGACCTCGACGAGGCGCGCATCGCCCGCACCATGATCGAATGCGCCAATGAGTGCCTCGTGGTCGCCGATCATTCCAAGTTCGGCCGCCGCGCCGCAGTCGGCATTTGCGGGCCGGGCGACATCGACATCCTGGTCACCGACCGCGAGCCGCCGGCGGATTTCGCGGCGCGGGTCGAGGGGACGGAGCTTCGCCTCGTCGTCACCGGCGCGGAGGAGACCGCGCCGGAGCTGGATGCGACCGGCTGAAGGTTACCCCTGCCAGAGCGGCCAGGTGTCGGTCAGCCGGTAGCCGGTCGGCCACGGATCGGTCGGATCGACCATGAGCTGCGCGGTGCCGGTGATCCAGGCCCGCCCCATGATCGAGGGCACGATGGCGGCACGCCCGCCGATGGTGGTTTCCGCCTCGACCCGGCAATCGAATCGCGAGCCGATGATGGAGCGCCCGACGAAGCGGTCGCCGACCTTCAATATGCCCTTGGCGTGGAGCACCGCCATGCGCGCCGAGCAGCCGGTGCCGCAGGGCGAGCGGTCGATCTTGCCGGGTCGGATGGCGACCGCGTTGGCGCCCGAGGGCACGCCCTCGTCGTCGGTGAGCGGCGCGGCGAACTGGCAGAACGAGATATGCGCCCAGTCCGGATTGGTCGGATGCTGGAAGCCGAGCTGGGCATTGGCCGCCTTGACGATCTTCATGCCGAGATCGGCGAAATCCTTCGCCTCGTCCGGCTTGATCGAAAAGCCCAGCGCATGCGCATCGACGATGCAGAAGCTGTCGCCGCCATAGGCGGTGTCGACGGTCAGCGTGCCGTGGCCCTCGACCTCCAGCTTGGCATCCAGCTTGTCGGCGAAGGACGGGTGGTTCTTCACCCGGATGCGCTCGGCCTTGCCGTCCTTGCAATAGGCGGTGGCCTCGATCAGCCCGCCCGGCGCCTCCAGCACCATATGCGTCTCCGGCTCGGTCATCGGCACGATGCCGGTGTCGAGCAGCACGGTCGAGACGCAGATGGAGTTGGAGCCGGACATGGGCGGGGTGTCCTCCGGCTCCATGATGATCCAGGCCGCCACCGCCTTGGGGTTCTTCGGCGGCACCAGCAGGTTCACATGGCGGAACACGCCGCCTCGGGGTTCCTGCAGCACGAGGTTGCGCAGGGTGTTGTCGGCCGCGATGAAGCGCGACTGCGCCCACACGGTGTCGCCCGGCGGCGGCGCCACGCCGCCAACGATGACGTCGCCGACCTCGCCCTCGGCATGGCAGCCGACGACATGAATGACCTTGGTGGAGCGCATGGGGGCCTCGCTTGAACAGAGCAACGTCATCCTGAGGTGCCCGGCCATTGCCGGGCCTCGAAGGATGCGGCTGCCGCGCGACCGGCCCGACATCCTTCGAGGCTCGCTCCGCTCGCACCTCAGGATGACGGTGCTTTGCGGGTTTTGGCGAAGGTCAGATCACCAGCACCGGCTCGCCGAGCACCTCGAAGATCGGCTCGATGCCGAGGCCCGGCGCACCGGGGGCGGTCATGAAGCCGTCGACGCGCTTGGGCGCGCCGTGAGCGATGTCGACCGTGCCGTAGCTGTTGAAATCGGTCGCCGAGAAGCAGAACTCCTCCGGCGTCGACAAGGCGAGATGGGCGATCGTCGCGGTGACGATGTCGCCGCCCCAGGTGTCCTCGATGGTCATCGGCGTGCCGGAGGCGACGCAGATGTCGCGCATCAGCCGCGCCTTGGTCAGGCCGCCGACCTTGGAGATCTTGAGGTTGATCACGTCCATGGCGTCGTCGCCCAGCGCTTTCATCAGCGTGCCGACGCCGTCGATCACCTCGTCCAGCACGAAGGGGCGGACAGTGCGCCGGCGCACCGAGACGCATTCCTCATAGGTCGGGCAGGGCTGCTCGATATAGACGTCGAGATCCGCCACGCTCGCCGCGATGCGGGCGGCTTCCGCGCGGGTCCAGCCGGTATTGGCGTCAGCCACCAGTATGTCGCGCTCGCCGAGGATTCCCCGGGTCTCGCGGATGCGCAGTATGTCCATGTCGGCGTCACCGCCGACCTTGAGCTGGAACTTGGTGTAACCCTCCGCCTTATAGCCGGCTATCTTCTTGGCCATCACCTCGGGGGCTTCCTGCGAGATGGCGCGGTAGAGCGCGATCTTCTCTTGCGCCGCGCCGCCGAGCAGCTTGTAGGCCGGCAGGCCCGTCGCCTTGCCGAGGATGTCCCAGCAGGCGATGTCGATCGGCGCCTTCACGTAGGGGTGGCCGCGCAGCACCGAATCCATGTGGCGGTTCAGCACGTTGAGGTCGGTCGGATCGAGCCCGATCACCTTCGGGCCGATCTCCTTCAGGCCGGTGCGCACGCCGAGCGCATAGGCCGGCAGATAGGCCGAGCCGAGCGGGCAGCATTCGGCATAGCCGGTGATGCCGGCATCGGTCTCGACCGCGACCACGGTCGAATCGAACACCTCGACGAAATTGCCGTTCGACCAGTTATAGCGGCCTTCCTTCAGGGGCAGGTCGACCTGCCAGGCCTTGATGCCGGTGATTTTCATGTGCGTCGTTCCCCGATTACCTGCCGTTTGGCGCCGTCACACCACCACGAAGCCGTGGGCGAACGGGTCGCGGTCGTCGATGAAGATGGTGTTGTAGCCGGTCATGCGCGCCCAGCCGCCGACCGACGGGATGATGGCGTCGCGCTCGCCGACCCTGGCGGCCGCCTCGACCCGGCCCTTGAACAGCGAGCCGATGATGCTCTCATGCACGAACTCGTCGCCGACCTCGAGCCGGCCGGTCGCCGCCCAGTGCGCCATGCGCGCCGAGGTGCCGGTGCCGCAGGGCGAGCGGTCGATCGCCTTGTCGCCGTAGAACACGGCGTTGCGGGCATGGGCGGTCGCATCCTTCGGCGCACCGGTCCACAGGATGTGCGAGAGGCCGCGGATCTCCGGCTTTTCGGGGTGCACGAACGCGTATTTCTCGTTGAGCGCGCGGCGCAGGCCGGGGCTCATGCCGACAAGCTGGCCGGCGGTGAAGTCCGCCATGTCGCGGAACGCCGGCTGCGGCTCGACGATGGCGTAGAAATTCCCGCCATAGGCGACGTCGACGGTCACTTCGCCGAGGCCGGGGCACTCGGCGGTGAGGCCCTGCGCATAGAGGAAGGCCGGCACATTGGTGATGCGCACCTCCTCCACATACTGCCCCTCCTGCCGGTACTGCGCCTTCACCACGCCGGCCGGCGTGTCGAGCATCAGCACGCCCGGCGTCTTCGGCGTGACGAGGCCGTGCTCGATCGCCATGGTCACCGTGCCGATGGTGCCGTGCCCGCACATGGGCAGGCAGCCCGAGGTCTCGATGAACAGGATGGCGACGTCGCAGTCGGGCCGGGTCGGCGGATAGAGGATGGACCCCGACATCATGTCGTGGCCGCGCGGCTCGAACATCAGGCCGGTGCGGATCCAGTCATACTCGGCGAGGAAGTGGGCGCGCTTCTCGATCATGGTGGCGCCCTGAAGGTTCGGACCGCCGCCGGCGACGAGGCGGACCGGATTCCCGCAGGTGTGGCCGTCAATGCAGAAGAAGCTGTGTCGCGCCATGGCGGAGGGTCCTCGAAGTTCAGAAGCGGTCGGGCCGGAACGGCCCGGTATCGATGGCCGGCGCGCGGCCGGCGAGAAGATCGGCGACGATCGCGCCGGTCGCCGCGCATTGGGTGAGGCCGGAATGGCCGTGCCCGAAGGCGTAGAGGATGCGCGGCGATGCCTTCGAGCGGCCGATCACCGGCAGCGTGTCGGGCATGGAGGGGCGGAAGCCCATCCACTGCTTTCCGCCCTCGACGCGCAATCCCGGCAGGAACGCCCTGGCCTTCTCCAGCATCGCCTTGGACCGCGCGAAGTTCGGCGCGCGCTTCAGCCCGCCGAGCTCGACGGCACCGCCGACGCGGATGCCGGTCGAGAGCGGCGTGATGACGAAGCCGTGGCCGCCGAAGGTGAGCTGGCGCTTCAGGTCGAAGGCGCCGGGCGGCAGCGTGGTGTTGTAGCCGCGCTCGGTCTCCAGCGGGATGGCGTCGCCGAGCTTTGCTGCCAGCGCGCGCGACCAGGCGCCGCCGGCGATCACCGCCGCGCTCGCCTGCAGCGTTCCGCCATCGGCGAAGGAAAGACGCGCGCCGCCTTCCGCCGGATCGACCGCGACGATGTCGGCGCGGGTGATCGTGGCGCCATTCGCCATCACCCGGTCGAACAGCGCCATAGCGAAGTGATAGGGATCGTCCACCGTCTGCCAGTGCGGCGTGAAAGTGCCGATCGGAAAGCGCGGCGAGAGCCCCGGCTGCAGCTCGGCGAGCCGGGCGCCGCGCACATGCTCGAACGGAATCCCCTCGCTCGCGCGGGCCGCCCAGCCGGGCAGCGAGGCGGCAAACTCGGCCTCGCTCTCATAGAGCTGGAGATTGCCGTCGGCACGGATGCGCCCGGTCAGCCCCGCGTCGACCGCCATGGAGTCCATGGTGCGGGCGGACAGGCGCATCAGCGCGGATTGCGCGGCGATGCTGCGGGCGAAGCGGTCCGGCAGGCTGGCGCGCCAGAAGCGCAGCAGCCACGGCAGGATCCGCGGCAGATAGGCGGGCGGGATCGACAGCGGGCCGAGCGGATCGAGCAGCCATTTCGGCGCCTTCCGCAATATGCCCGGCGAGGCCAGCGGCATCACGTCGGAAAAGGCGAAGGCGCCGGCATTGCCGTAGCTCGCCCCCTCCGCCACCCCGCCCCGCTCGATCAGGCGCACGCGGCGCCCCTCGCGCTGGAGCTGGAACGCGGTCGCGAGGCCGATGATGCCGGCCCCGACGATGGCGATTTCGTTCTGATGGGTACTCAATTCGCGATCTCAAAGCCGTCGGCGACAATTCCCTCCCCCGGATTCGGGGGAGGTTGGGAGGGGGGCCTCTTATGGCGAGCCCGGGAGCACCGTCATCCTGAGGTGCCCGGCGGTAAGCCGGGCCTCGAAGGATGCTCGTCCGGGCGCACCCGAGACCCATCCTTCGAGGCTCGCTGCGCTCGCACCTCAGGATGGCGACATGCCGAGGCGAAGCGCAGGCCCTCACGCCGCCTTGGCGAGCTTGGGACGGGTGGCGAGCGCCGCGCGCACGATCGCCTCCACCTTGGCGCGCTGCTCGCCCTCGAGCGGCAGGCGGGGCGCGCGCACGCGCTCGGTGGTGCCGATCACCATGGCCTCGACGGTCTTCAGGTTCTGGACCAGATAGGTCGAGACATCGAGGTCGAGCAGCGGGCGGAACCAGCGATAGATGGCGAGCGCCTCGTCATAGCGCTTGGCCTTCATCAGCCGGTAGATCGCGACCGTCTCCTCCGGGAAGGCGATGACGAGGCCGGCGACCCAGCCGACCGCACCCACCGCCAGCGCCTCATAGGCGAGGTTGTCGACGCCGGTGAACACGTCGTAGCGGTCGCCCAGCGCGTTGATGATCTCGATCGAGCGGCGGATGTCGTCCGAGGATTCCTTGATCGCGACGAAGCGCTTGTCCGCGGCGAGCTCGGCCATGATCTCGACGGTGACGTCGACGCGGTAGGCGATGCGGTTCGAATAGATCATCACCGGCAGGTCGGCCGCCTCGGCCACCGCCTTCAGCGTCGCCACCGTCTCCTTCGGATTGGTGTGGTAAACGAGGCTCGGCACCACCATCAGGCCATCGGCGCCGGCCTGCGCCGAACGCTTGGCGAGCGAGGCCATGTCGCGGGTTGCGGCGTCGGCGATGGTCATCAGCACCGGCTTCTTGGCCGCGACCGCCTTGGCGGTCTTCAGCACGGCGAGGCGCTCGTCATGCGAGAGCATCGGCCCCTCGCCGAGCGAGCCGTTGACGATCAGGCCGTCGACGCCGGCCTCGATCTGGAAGGCGAAGCAGCGCTCCATCTCCTTGTGGTCGAGCGTGTCGTCTTCGTTGAATTTTGCCGTGACGGCGGGAAGCACCCCGGTCCACATAGCGTAGCTCCTGCTGGTTCGGACGTTCACAGAACGGATTTGAGGAAGGCGACGGTCTCCGGCTGTTGCGGAGCGCCGATCACCTGGGCGGGCGGGCCGATCTCGTGGATCCGGCCCTTGTGGAAGAAGGCGACGCGGTCGGAGACCTCGCGCGCGAAGGCGATCTCGTGGGTGACGACGATCATCGTCATGCCCTCGGAGGAGAGCAGGCGCATGGTGTCGAGCACCTCGCCGACGAGCTGCGGGTCGAGCGCGGACGTGACCTCGTCGAACAGCATGTAGTCCGGCGACATGGCGAGCGCGCGGGCGATCGCCATGCGCTGCTGCTGGCCGCCGGACAGCTTGGACGGGTAGACCTTCAGCTTCTCGCCGAGCCCGACATGGGACAGCTTTTGCACGGCGATCGCCTCGGCTTCGGCCTTCGACTTGCCGAGCACCTTGCGCGGCGCCAGCATCACGTTCTCCAGCACGGTCAGATGCGGGAACGCGTTCCACTGCTGAAAGACGATGCCGATCTTGCGGCGCAGCTTGTTGAGATCGGTGCCGCGCGCATGCACGTCCGTGCCGTCGACCAGGATGCGGCCGGAATTGATGGGCTCCAGCCCGTTGATGCACATCAGCAGCGTCGACTTGCCCGAGCCCGAGCCGCCGATGACCGAGACCACCTCGCCCTTCTCGACGGTCATGGTCACGCCCTTGACCACTTCGAGATTGCCGAAGGATTTGTGGACGTCCTGGATTTCGATCGACATGGCTGCTTCTCAGTCGTTTTCGCGCCAGCGCTTCTCCAGCCGCGCCCCGAGGCGGGCAATGGGGAAGCTCATGAGGAAATAGATCAGTCCGGCGATGGACAGCACGAAGAGCGGCTCGTGGATGCGGGTGACGATCACCTGCGAGGAGCGCAGCAGCTCCACGATGCCGATCCACCAGACCATGGCGGTGTCCTTCATCACCCCGAGCGTCAGGCCGATCCAGCTCGGCAAGGCGACGCGCAGCGCGATGGGGAAGACGATGGAGGTGAGGTCCTGCGTCCAGCTCAGCCCGAGCGAGCGGGCGGCGCGCCGGGTGGTCGCCGGCACCGCCAGCACGCCGGCACGCACGATCTCGGTGCAATAGGCGGCGGTATAGACCGCCAGCACCACACAGCCGACCGTGAACGGGTCCCATTTGAGGCCGATGATGGACTTGAAGGCGTTGGCCAGAACGAGCTGGATCAGCAGCGGCACCGAACGGAAGATGTCCAGCACGAAACCGATCGGCGCGTTGACCCACCAGGGCGACACGGCCCGCATGAGGCCGAAGGCGACGCCGAGCAGCGAGCCGCCGAGCACCGCCCAGAAGGTGACGGTGAGCGTCACGCCGGCGCCCTTCAGCATGAACCACAAATCGTTGAGGGAGAACGAGGTCTCGAACATGGCCGCCTCCCTCAGTAGCGGAACAGCCGGTACGCCATCAGCCGGGCCGACAGCGTCACGAGCTTGGCGATGAGGTAGTAGATCACCGCGGCGACGGCGAAGAACTCGAAGGTGCGGAACGACTTGACGTTCAGATCCTGGGTCACGCCGGTGAGGTCGTTGTTCAGCCCGACGATGACGCCGAGCGAGGTCATCAGGATCGCCCACACCATCTGGTTGGTCATCGGGTAGAAGACGACGCGGAACATCTGCGGCAGCACGATCAGCCGGAACGCCTGCACCGGCCCCATGCCGAGCGAGCGGGCGGCGCGCATCTGCGTCGGCGGCACGGCGCGCAGGCCGCCGCGGAAGGTCTCGGCGAGATAGCCGGCATTGTTGAAGGTGATGCCGGCGAGCAGCGCCGGGAAGCTGTCGAGCTGGATGCCGATGGAGCCAAGGCCGAAATAGGCCATGTAGATCTGGAACAGCGCCGGCGTGTTGCGGGCGAGCTCGACCCAGGTTGCCGCGGCGCCGCGGAACGCGCGGTACTGGGAGGACGAACCCAGCGCCAGCACCACGGCGAAGAACACGCCGAGCACCATGGAGAGCACGGCGACCTCGAGCGTCACCAGCGCGCCCCAGAGCATGTCGGGCAGGGCGTTGAACGCCACCCGCCACTGAAATGTGTAGTGCATCGCGCGTGCCCGTCGATGACGTTGATGTGCGGCGGCGGTCGGAAGTGGAGATCGCTGGTCTTTGGTCGTCATCCCGGCCGGAGCCGCAGGCGCAGAGCCGGGATCGCTCACCATCCTGCCGCCGATCCCGGATACGGCCTCACGGCCGTTCCGGGATGACGCTATCGGTCAGAGACGCTCAGCGATAGACGCCGGGAATGGTCAGGTTCGGCGCCTCGCCGAGGCCGATCCACTTGTCGTAGAGCGCCTTGTAGCGGCCGGTGCGGACCTGCTGGTTGATGAACAGGTTCAAATAGTTGATCAGGCCCTGTTCGTTACGCAGCGCGATCAACGCGACATAGTCGATGTCGTAAGGCGCGTCGCCACCCATCATCAGGCCCTTGTACTTGCCTTCCTTCACGATGGCGGCGGCCACGGTGGAGGTCACGACGGTGGCGTCGATCTGGCCCTGGGCGAGGGCGAGGAACACGTCGGCCTGGGTCTGGTAGCCGCGGAAGGTGGTGCCGGCGCCCCACGCCTTCACGTCCTTCTCCAGCGCCAGCGCCTCGAAGGTGCCGGAGACCGAGCCGGTCTTCTTGCCCTTCAGGCTGTCGTAATCCTTGATGCCGATGCCGTCCTTGGTCAGCACGACCATCTTGAAGGCGAAGTAGGGAATGGTGAAGCCGGCGGTCTTGGCGCGCTCCAGCGTGTCGGAGGTCGAGGCGACGCCGACATCGACGCGGCCGGAGACCAGCGCCGGGATGCGGTCGGGGAACGGCGTCTCGACGATCTCGGCCTTCACGCCGAGCGCCTTGGCGAGGTCATTGCAGTAATCGACGTCGAAGCCGATCGGGTTGTTGCTGGCATCGCGCGATCCCATGGGCGGGAAGTCGAGCACCACCGCGCAGCGCAGCGTGCCGGAAGCGATGATGTCGTCGAGCTTGTCCGCCTTGGCGGGCATGGCCGCCAGAGTCAGCATCGCGGCGGCGAGAACGCCGAATCCCTTAGCCATAACGGCTCTCTCCTCTGAAGGAAGTGCTGTTTTTGTGTACGCGCCGGGGCTCACGAGAACGCCGCCACCGGCGACGGACAGGAGCATCTGTTTTTTGGATCCAATTTGCAATATCCTTTTTACAGGCCACATGACGATTTTTCCGTCATGGCTGAAAACAGGGCGGCGGCTAGCCCTCCGCCCCGGAGAAAGGCAGGCTCGGTCGTGGCATGAGTGGCCGAATCAGCGGCCGCCTGCCGCGCGAGCGCAGTGGAGGGAGACGGCACGTGAAGGTGAACGCCACGGATATCGGCCAGATGGCCTCGGCGTCCGACGTGATCTTCGACGCCCTGCGCGAGGCCATCGCCCGCGGCGACGTGAAGGAGGGGCAGGTCCTGCGCCAGGACCACATCGCCCGCATGTTCAACGTCAGCCGCATTCCCGTGCGCGAGGCGCTGACGCGGCTCGAGGAGCAGGGCCTCGTCTCGACGCAGCGCTATCGCGGCGCGGTGGTCGCCTCGCTCTCGATCGACGAGGTGCGCGAGATCTTCGAGTTCCGCGCCCTGCTGGAGCCCGAGGTGCTGCGCCATTCGATTGCCCGCATCTCGGACGAGGCGCTGGCGGAAGCCGCGACCTATGCCGAGGCCTTCGGCACCGAGCACGATTCCGCGAAATGGGGCGATCTCAACCGCCAGTTCCACTACACGCTCTATCGCGAGGCCGGTCGGCCCTATTACCTGCAGACCATCAGCGCCGCCCTCGACCGCGTCGACCGCTATCTGCGCGCCCAGCTTGTGCTGACCGACGGCATGGAGCGCGCCCGGCGCGAGCACGAGGGCATATTGCGCGCCTGCGTCGCCCGCGATGCCGACCTCGCGGCGGAGCTCACCCGCGCGCACATCCTCGGCGCCAGCCAGTCTCTGGTCGCCTTCCTGGAGCGCACCCGCAAGGAGAACGGCGAAGCCCTGGTCTAGAACTCACGGCTCGCCGGACGTATCGCGCCCCGAGACGACCCCGCTGATGAGGTTGGCCGCCAGCAGCCGCTCGGTGGTCGGCGCGGCATGGTCCGCCGCGGGCGCCAGCGCGGCGATCAGCGCGCGCTCTTCATCGGCCGCCGCCCGGGCGATGGCGATCGCCTCCTCGGGCGAAACGGCGGAGAACCGGACCTCGTCGCCCGGGCGCCGCTGGCCGATGCGGCCGAGATCGGCGGAGATGACGGTGGCGATCTTCGGGTAGCCGCCCGTGCTCTGCCGGTCGGCGAGCAGCACCACCGGTCGGCCATGTCCCGGCACCTGGATCGAGCCGTTGACGATGCCGTCCGAAATGATGTTGAAGCCGTCGCGGTGCGCCAGCACCGGCCCGTCCAGCTCGGCGCCCATGCGGTCGGCCCGCACCGAGACGGTGAAGGGCGCGCCCAGCAGCGTCGCCACCGCCTCCTCGGTGAAGGCGTCCGCCTGCGGGCCGAGCACGACGCGCACCGGCCCGCCGAAATCCGGCGGCTGCGGACAGCCGAGCAGCGGCGCTGCGGCGTCCTGATCCCCGCCGATAGGGATCTCGTCCCCGGCCTCCAGCCGCCGGCCGCGAAAGCCGCCGATGCTAGAGCGCGTATGGGTCGAGCGGCTGCCGAGCACCGGCGCGACCATGAGCCCGCCGGCGAGCGCCAGATAGCCGCGCATGCCGCCGCGTGCCGTGCCGATCCGCACCCGGTCGCCACGGCGAAGCGCATGGGCGCGCCACGCCGCCGCCGGCCGGTCGTTGATCGACAGCGGGAAATCGGCGCCGGTCAGGGCGAGGCGGACCGCATCCGCTTCCACCACGAATTCCGGCCCGGCCAGCGTGATCTCGAGCACCGCCTCGGCGAGCGGGTTGCCGACCAGCGCATTGGCGAGATGCATCAAGCGGCGGTCGATCGCCCCGGAGGCCGAGATGCCGTGGCGCTGCCACCCGACGCGCCCCTCGTCCTGCACCGTGGTCAGCGCGCCGCCGGAGATGAAGCGCAGATGCCCGCTCACGAGGTGGCACCGCTGGGGGCTCCGCCGGCTTCCTCCGGCGCGACGATCTCCTCGCCCGCCTCGGCGGCCCGGATCAGCGCGGCATGCCCGGCGGCGTCGACCGCGTGGAAGCAGATCAGGTCGCCCGGCCCGAACAGGAAGGGCTGCTCCCGGCGCGGATCGTAGGAACGCGCCGCCGTGCGCCCGAGCAGATGCCAGCCGCTCGGCACCTCCATGGGCGGGGAGACCGCCGCCTGCCGCCCGCCGATCGAGATGCTGCCCGGCGGCGTCTTCGGGCGCGGCACCTCGCGCCGGCTGGTGACGAGACGCTCGTCGAGGCCGCCGAGATAGGCGAAGCCCGGCGCGAAGCCGATCATGTAGACCCGGTAGGTCGGCGCCGTGTGCAGCGCCACCACCTCGTCGGTGGTGAGGTCGTGCGCACGGGCGACGAAATCGAGATCGGCGCCCATCTCGCCGCCATAGCACACCGGCACGCGCCACAGCCGCCGCGCCCCGGCGGCGCGCTCCGGCGGCGGCCAGAGCTCGCGGACGGCGGCGGCGATGCCGGCATGGGTCGCCACCAAGGGATCGAACAGCACCAGCAGCGAACGATAGGTCGGAACCGTCTCGATGACCCCGGCCACATGCCGGGCGGCGAGCGCCTCTTCCAGCGCCACCACGCGCGCATTTATGGTCTCGTCGATGGCGTCGCCCAGCTCGACGGAAAGCGCCGCGTCCCCTGCGGGCAGGAAGCGGGGCTGCCGGTAGCCGGGATGGTGGATCGTCTCGGCGTCGGTCATCTCGGGCTTTCGCGGCGCGGATACGAGCGGGCGCCGAATCTTGCTACACCGATGCGGCGCGCGGCGCCAAGGCTGCGGTTCAGGACGGGCAGGGACATGCGGGCCATCGACCTCAATTGCGACATGGGCGAGGGCTTCGGCGCCTGGAGCATGGGCGACGACGCGGCCATGCTGCGCATCGTCACCTCGGCGAACATCGCCTGCGGCTTCCACGCCGGCGACCCGCATGTGATGTTCGCGACGCTCGCCGCGGCGAAGGCGAACGGCGTGCAGTCCGGCGCGCATCCCGGCTTCCGCGACCTTTCGGGATTCGGCCGCCGCGCCTTCGCGAAGGTGGACCCGGCCGAGATCGAGCGGGAGACCCTCTATCAGACCGGCGCCATCGCCGCTTTGGCGCGCGCCGCCGGCACGGCGATCCGCCACGTGAAGCCGCATGGCGCGCTCGGCAATCTCGCGCAGGAGGACGACGCGTTGGCCGAGGCCATCGCCCGCGCCATCAAGGCCTTCGATCCGGCATTGATATTCCTCGTCATGCCGGGCCTCGCCATGGAGCGGGCGGCCGCGAAGTACGGACTCAAGGCCGCGCGCGAGATCTATGCCGACCGCGCCTATGCCGACAGCGGCAATCTCCTGCCGCGTGGGCAGCACGGCGCGGTGATCCATGATGCGCAGGCCGCCGCCGCGCGCGTCCTCGCCATGGTGGAGGAGGGCGCGGTGATCTGCGCCTCCGGCAAGCGCATCCCCTGCACCTTCGAATCGGTGTGCGTGCATGGCGACACGCCGGGTGCCGTCGCCATGGCGCAGGCAATCCGCGCGCGGCTGGAGGAAGCCGGATACGCCATCCGGCCCATGGCGGAAATCGTGCTGGCGTAAGGGTTTACGCCGCCGCAGCCTTCGCCGCGACGAAGCGCCCGCGCGCGGCCTGCACCTCGCCGACGATGAAATCCTCGACCTCGGCGACGCGGCGCAGGTCGCGCACATCGGCATGGGTCACCAGCCAGTAGGAGCGGCGGAAGGCGATCTCGGGCAGGATGCGCACCAGCTCGCCATGCGTCTCGGCGGCATAGTCGTGCAGGATGCCGACGCCCGCACCCGCCCGCACCGCCTCCATCTGGCCGACCACGCTCGCGCATTCGAGCCGCCGTGCCTCGAGCTCGCGGAACGCCTCGAAATAGTCGAGCGCCGGCGAGTAGACGAGGTCCGGCACATAGGTGACGAGGATGCGCCCGGCCAGCGCGGCGAGATGGGCGATCGGGCCGGTGCGGGCAAGGTAGTCGCGCGAGGCATAGACCCCCAGCGTGTAGTCGGTGAGCTTGCGCGCGATCAGCCGCCCCTCGCTGGGCCGCTGCAGGGTGATGGCGATGTCGACCTCGCGCTTCGGCAGCGAGAAGCTGCGCGGCAGCGGCGCGAGCTGGATGGTCAGCTCCCGGTGCCGTTCCGCCAGCGCGCCGAGCCGCGGCGCCAGGAAATAGGTGCCGAAGCCGTCCGGCGCGCCGATGCGCACCGTGCCGGCCAGAGCGAGGTCGACATTGCCGATCGCCGACTGCGCCTGCAGCATCTCGCTCTCGATCCGCTCGGCATGGGCAAGGAGGCGCTCGCCGGCGGGGGTGAGGGCGCTGCCGGTGGTGCGCCGCTCGACGAGCCGGGTGCCGAGGCTCGCCTCCAGCGCCCCCAGCCGCCGGCCGATGGTCGCATGGTCGAGCCCGAGCTTGCGCGCCGCCGCCAGCATCTGCCCCTCGCGCGCCACCGCGAGGAAGATGCGCAGGTGATCCCAGTCCATGATCCCCTTCGCCATCTCTGCCCATTTGCGCACAACGGATGAGGATTCATCGTCGTTGAAGTGAGGCGTTTCGGCAAGCACAACGAAAGGACATCAAAGCCCCGGAAAGGGAAGGGAACGCGCATGGCGCTCATCGGTCATTTCATCGACGGCAAGGTCGTCACTCCCGCCGCGCGCACCGCGCCGGTGTTCGATCCTTCGACCGGCCAGCAGTCGGGCGAGGTGCTGCTCGCCTCGACCGCGACCGTCGGCGAGGTGGTCGCCAGCGCCGCGAGCGCCTTCCCCGGCTGGGCCGACACGCCGCCGCTGACCCGCGCCCGCATCATGTTCAAGTTCAAGGCGCTGCTCGACCGCGACATGGACAAGATCGCCGAGGCGATCACCCGCGAGCACGGCAAGACCTTCGAGGACGCCAAGGGCGAGGTGACCCGCGGCATCGAGGTGGTCGAGTTCGCCTGCGGCATCCCGCATCTCATGCGCGGCGACTTCACCGAGCAGGTGGCGCGCGGCGTCGACGTGTTCTCGGCCCGCCACCCGGTCGGGGTGGTGGCCGGCATCACCCCGTTCAACTTCCCGGCCATGGTGCCGATGTGGATGTTCCCGGTGGCGCTCGCCTGCGGCAACGCCTTCGTGCTGAAGCCCTCCGAGAAGGACCCCTCGGCCTCGCTGCTGCTCGCCGAGCTGCTCATCGAGGCCGGCCTGCCCAAGGGCGTGTTCAACGTCGTGCAGGGCGACAAGGAAGCGGTCGACGCGCTGCTGACCCACCCGGACATCGCGGCGGTGAGCTTCGTCGGCTCCACCGCCATCGGCGAATATGTCTACAAGACCGCCTGCGCTCACGGTAAGCGCGCCCAGGCGCTGTGCGGTGCCAAGAACCACCTGGTGGTGATGCCCGACGCCGATCTCGACAAGACCGTCGACGCGCTGATGGGCGCCGGCTACGGCTCGGCCGGCGAGCGCTGCATGGCGGTCTCGGTGGCGGTGGCGGTCGGCGGCGTCGGCGACGCGCTGCTCGAGAAGCTGGTGCCGAAGGTGCAGGCGCTGAAGGTCGGCCCCGGCCTCGACCCCGAGAGCGAGATGGGCCCGCTGGTCACCAAGGCGCATTTCGACAAGGTGAAGTCCTATATCGACGACGGCGTCGCCGCCGGCGCGAAGCTGGTGGTCGACGGGCGCGGCCTCAGGCTGCAGGGCTATGAGGGCGGCTATTTCCTCGGCGGCACGCTGTTCGACGACGTGACGCCGGACATGAGGATCTACAAGGAAGAGATCTTCGGGCCGGTGCTCTCGGTGGTCCGCGTGCCGGACTATGAGGACGCCCTGAAGCTGGTGAACGACCACGAATATGGCAACGGCGCCGCCATCTTCACCCGCGACGGCGACGCCGCCCGCGCCTTCGACCGCGACGCCAAGGCCGGCATGATCGGCATCAACGTGCCGATCCCGGTGCCGGTGGCGTTCCATTCCTTCGGCGGCTGGAAGCGCTCGATCTTCGGTGATCGCAACGTCTACGGCATGGAGGGCGTCGGCTTCTACACCAAGATGAAGACCACCACCGCCCGCTGGCCGACCGGCATCCGCTCCGGCGCCCAGTTCGTCATGCCGACGACGGGGTGACGGTTTCCATGGCGATGGCCGGGACAGGTCCCGGTCATCGCCGCGGCAGCGCCCCAAGGATCACGTCGCGATCGCGGATAATCAATCTCATAATCAGAACGTTTTAAGCTAAACAATATATTTTACTAATCGATCATCCGCTGCGACTCTTGCCGCAGAGGACCAGATCGATGTCATCCATTCTCGACGCCCAGGGCGTCCCGGCCGCATCCACCCGTTCAACGCATCGCATAGTGGCGCCGCAGGAAGCCCATGTGGGCATCCTGCCGGGCCTCGTGCTGGTGGCGGTCATCGTCGGGGCCGCGCTGGCGCTGCGGCAGATACCGGGCGCCGGCGTTCTCAGCCCGATGATCCTCGCCATTCTGGTCGGCATCACCTTTCACAACGTCGTCGGCACGCCGGTCCGCGCCAAGGCGGGCGTGCATTTCGCCATGCGCCGGCTGCTGCGCCTCGCCATCATCCTTCTCGGGCTCCAGCTCACCGCGGCGCAGATCGCCGAAGTCGGCGCGGCGGGGCTGACGATCATCCTGCTCGCGCTGGTGGCGACCTTCCTCTTCACCGTCCGCCTCGGCCGCCTGCTCGGCGTCGAGGCCAAGCTCGCCGAGCTGATCGCGGCCGGCACCTCGATCTGCGGCGCCTCGGCCGTGCTGGCCACCAACACCGTGACCCGCGCGTCCGACGAGGACGTCGCCTATGCGGTCGCCTGCGTGACCGTCTTCGGCTCCATCGCCATGTTCGCCTATCCCCTGCTCGCCGGTCTTCTCGGCCTGTCGCCGCACGCCTTCGGCCTGTGGGCCGGCGCCTCGATCCACGAGATCGCGCAGGTGGTGGCGGCCGCCTTCCAGAACGGCACGCAGGCGGGCGAGTTCGGAACGGTCGCCAAGCTCGCCCGGGTGATGATGCTGGCGCCGGTGGTGATCGCGCTCGGCGTGATGGCGGCCGGCCGCGCGCGGCGCGCCGGCACGCCCGCCGCTCAGGCGAGGCCGCCAGTTCCGTGGTTCGTGCTGGGCTTCGTCGCGCTGGTGGGCGTCAACAGCCTCATTGCCATCCCGGCGGACATCAAGGCGGCGGTCGCCTTCGCCACCACCCTGCTGCTGTCGGCCGCGCTCGCCGCGATGGGGCTGGAGACCGACATCGCCAAGCTGCGCGCCAAGGGCCTGCGCCCGCTCATGCTGGCGCTGGCGGCCTCGCTCTTCATCGCCGGCTTCAGCCTCGCGCTGATCGAGGCCTTCATCTAAGCGGAACCGGTGGCCCTCACGCCACCGCGAAGATCGTCGCCCCGCTATCCGCCGTGCCGACCGCGGCGCGGAAGGCGCCGAACAGCTCGCGCCCGACGCCGGCATGGCTCGCCGAGAGATCGGCGGTGACGGGCGAGCGCGCCGCCCATTCCGCCGGATCGACCTTCACGGTCAGCGTGCCGGCGACCGCGTCGACCCTCACGATGTCGCCCTCGCGGATCAGCGCGATCGGCCCGCCATCGGCCGCCTCGGGCGTCACATGGATGGCGGCCGGCACCTTGCCGGAGGCGCCGGAAAGCCGCCCGTCGGTCACCAGCGCGACCTTGTTGCCGCGATCCTGCAGCACGCCGAGCGGCGGCATCAGCTTGTGCAGCTCCGGCATGCCGTTGGCCTTCGGCCCCTGGAAGCGCACCACCGCGACGAAATCGCCCCTGAGATCGCCCGCCTTGAAGGCCTTCTGCAGCTCCTCCTGGGAATGGAAGATGCGCGCCGGCGCCTCGATGACGTGGCGCTCGCTGGCGATGGCGGAGGTCTTGATCACCGCCCGGCCGAGGTCGCCGGAGAGCAGCTTGAGGCCGCCGGTCGGCTGGAAGGGCTGGGCCGCGCCGCGCAGCACCGCTTCGTCGCCGCTCGTCGCGGTGCCGTCGCGCCAGCTCAGCGCGCCGTCGTTGAGCACCGGCTCCTTGGTATAGGCGTCGAGCCCGCCGCCCCACACCGTCTCGACATCGCCGTGCAGCAGCCCGTCGCCGAGCAGCTCGCGGATGACGAAGGCCATGCCGCCGGCGGCATGGAAATGGTTCACGTCCGCCTTGCCGTTCGGATAGACGCGGCACAGCAGCGGCGTGACGTCGGCAAGGTCGGAGAAGTCGTCCCAGGTCAGCTTGATGCCGCCGGCCGCCGCCATGGCCACCACATGCAGCGTGTGGTTGGTCGAGCCGCCGGTGGCGTGCAGCCCGACGATGCCGTTCACGAAGGCCTTCTCGTCCAGCATGCGGCCGACCGGCGTGTAGTCGTTGCCCAGCGCGGTGATCGCCATCGCCCGCTCGGCGGCCGCCGTGGTCAGCGCCTCACGCAGCGGCGTGTTGGGGTTGACGAAGGAGGCGCCGGGCAGATGCAGGCCCATGATCTCCATCATCATCTGGTTGGTGTTGGCGGTGCCGTAGAAGGTGCAGGTACCCGGCCCGTGATACGAGAGCGACTCGGCCTCGAGCAAGGCGTCCCTGCCTACCTTTCCCTCGGCGAAGAGCTGGCGGATCTTCGCCTTCTCGTCGTTCGGCAGGCCCGAGGTCATCGGCCCCGCCGGCACGAACACCGCCGGCAGATGGCCGAAAGAGAGCGCGCCGATGACGAGGCCTGGCACGATCTTGTCGCAGATGCCGAGGAAGACGGCGGAATCGAAGGTCTGGTGCGACAGCGCCACGGCGGTCGCCAGCGCGATGACGTCGCGCGAGAACAGCGACAGCTCCATGCCCGCCTCGCCTTGCGTCACGCCATCGCACATCGCCGGCACGCCGCCGGCAACCTGAGCGACGCCCCCCGCCGCCCGCGCCGCCGCGCGGATCAGCTCCGGATAGCGCTCATAGGGCTGGTGGGCGGAAAGCATGTCGTTATAGGCGGTGACGATGGCGAGGTTGGCGCCGGGCCCCTCGCGCAGCATCGCCTTGTCGGAAGGCCCGCAGGCGGCAAATCCATGCGCCTGGTTGGCGCAGCCGAGCTTGGCGCGGCTTGGCCCCTTCTCGGCAGCGGCCGCGATGCGGTCGAGATAGCGTGCGCGGCTGTCATGCGAACGCCGGGCGATGCGCTCCGTCACCTCCGCGACGCGGGCATTGACATGCTGGGACGGGGCTGGGGCGGCCATGGGCACCTCCTGGCTTGAACGGGCAAAAGACGGTGGCGTCCTGACGGATCAGGGACACCAGAAAATCTCAGGCGGCCGCGCGGCGCCGAGCACCGCGCGCACCGGCATTTCCATGACATCGTCGCCGGCGAGCGCCGCATCGAGCACGGTGCGCTTTCCCGCTCCCTCGATATGGAGCGCCAGGGCGTCGGCCGCCAGCAGCACCGGCAGAGTCAGCGTGATGCGCGGCTCGCCGGCACCCGGCGCGCGCATCGGGATGAGGCCGAGGCTCGCCGCAGGATCGAGCGCGTCGGCCAGCCGGTCGCCGCCCGGAAAGAAGGAGGCGGTGTGGCCGTCATCACCCATGCCGAGCACCGCGCAGGCGAGCGGCCATGACAACTCCTCCAGTGCCTCGTTCACCGCGAACAGCCCGTCCTCCGGCGTCGGCGCGTCATTCGCGAGCGGCACGAAGCGGGCGGCGGCGGCCGGACCTGTGAGCAGGTGCGCGCGCACCAGCGCGGCGTTGGAACGGTCCGAGGTCTCGCGCACCCAGCGCTCGTCGACCAGCGTGATGCCGACCTTGCCCCAGTCGAGCGGCTTCTGCGCCAGCGCGTTGAGGAAGCGCACCGGCGTACGCCCGCCCGACACCGCGAGGCTGGCATAGCCGTCCCGCGCGAGCCGCGCCTCCAGCGCCACGGCTACGAAGCCGGCCAGCCCCTCGGCGAGCGCCAGGCCGTCGTCGAAGGCATGGAAGGGCGGCGCGGTCATTGGCGACCCGCTCCGGACCGGGGTGCGAGTGGGAGCATCCTTCGAGGTGCCGGCCGCAGGCCGGCCTCGAAGCACGCAGGCACCCGGACGCCCCGTCCTCGAGCCACAGGCGCATGAACCCTCATGCGCCGTCTTCCAGCCACGTGCGGCCGTCGCGCTCGATCAGGGCGATCGAGGCGGACGGACCCCAGGTGCCGGCGGTGTAGGGGCGCGGCGGGTCCTTCTCGTTGCGCCAGGCGTCGAGGATCGGATCGACCCAGCGCCAGGCCGCCTCCACCTCGTCGCGCCGCATGAACAGCGTCTGGTTGCCCCGCACCACGTCGAGGATCAGGCGCTCATAGGCGTCCGGATTGCGCACCTTGAACGCCTTGGCGAAGCTCATGTCGAGCGGCACGTGCGAGAGGCGGATGCCGCCGGGGCCGGGGTCCTTGATCATCAGCCACAGCTTCACGCCCTCGTCGGGCTGCAGGCGGATGACGAGGCGGTTCGGATCGATCGGCCCGACGCTCTCGCCGAACACCGAATGCGGCACCGGCCGGAAGGCGACGACGATCTCCGAGACGCGCGAGGCGAGCCGCTTGCCGGTGCGCAGATAGAAGGGCACGCCGGCCCAGCGCCAGTTCTCGACCTCCGCCTTCACGGCGACGAAGGTCTCGGTCTGGCTGCGGTTGGAGCCGAGCTCCTCGAGATAGCCCGGCACCGCGCCGCCGGCCGAGGCGCCGGCGCGATACTGCCCGCGCACGGTGACGGCGGCGACATTGTGCTCGTCGACGGGCTTCAGCGCGCGCAGCACCTTCAGCTTCTCGTCGCGCACCGCATCCGCGTCGAGCGAGGAGGGCGGCTCCATGGCGACCAGGCAGAGCAATTGCAGGATGTGGTTCTGCACCATGTCGCGCAGGGCGCCCGCCGTGTCGTAATAGCCGGCGCGCTCCTCGACGCCGAGGCTCTCGGCGACAGTGATCTGCACATGGTCGATATGCGCGTTGTTCCACAGCGGCTCGAACAGCGCGTTGGCGAAGCGCAGCGCCATCAGGTTCTGGACGGTCTCCTTACCGAGATAGTGGTCGATGCGGTAGACGCGGTCCTCCGGGAAGATGCGCCCGACCTGCTGGTTGAGCTTCAGCGCCGAGGCGAGGTCCTTGCCGATCGGCTTCTCGATGACCACCCGCGCGCCGTTCTCGGAGAGCCCGTATTTGCCGAGCCGCTCGCAGATCGGCCCGAAGAGCTGCGGCGCGGTGGCGAGGTAGAAGACGCGGATGCCCTCGGCCTGCTGCGAGAGCATGCCGGCGAGCTCCAGCCAGCCCTGCTCCGCCTCGGCCTCGACCGGCACATAATGGAGGCGCGCCAGGAACCGGTCGATCTCCGGCCCCTGCATTTCGCTGGCCGGCACATGGTCCACCAGCGCCTGCCGGGCGAAGGCGCGGAACTCGTCGTCGGTGAACACGCGCCGCGACACGCCGACGATGCTCGCCTCCGCCGGTAGCTGCCCGGCGAGATCGCGATGAAACAGCGCCGGAATCAGCTTGCGGCGCGCCAGGTCGCCGGTGGCACCGAACACGGTAAGCACGAAAGGCGCCACCGGAATTACGCGGCTGGTCATGTCGAACGGGTCTCCCTCGATCGCCCGGCCGCCTCGATGACGGCGGGCGCTGCCCTGACGCTGGCGGCCTGCGGAGCAGAGCGCCGCCTCCGGCCGCCCCGATCTTCTAGCAAAAACGATTCCGGATCGCGACAGAGGTCGCCTCGCTCCTCGCCGAAACCGGGAAGGGCGGGCGGTTTTGGAAAAATTCGATGCTGCAACGCAGCGTCAACTGCCGCATCAAGCCGGCTTACATGGCCGGAAACGGCGATCTATTTGTACGCGAAGTATTCACGGCGTCGATCGTTCGAGGCGCCGAAGCTGTCGCCACACGGCCAGGGCACCCACCGCAGCGGTCCGAGACCGCCATCCCGTCTACCGTATGCCAAGGGAAAAGGGTTCGGATTCAACGGCTTATTTAATACAGCATGGGGTATACTGTAATGCATTATTATGCATGCCAAGGCTGGCATCTCAAATGCCAGAAAATGGTGATATGACACAAGGACTTACCTTGCGTCGCACAATTCCACTTTGGAATTAATACTTGGCAGCGACCAATTCTTGGTACACCTTATTCTACATAATAATCGATGCAGCCGACCAAACGGTTGCGTGAGATTGGGTGGAAACGTCATTCGCTACGGTATTGCCGGCGCGAGGGCGGCTTATTGCTCACAACAAATGCCGACATTCAAAAGAGCGGCAACTCGCCAAACCCCTTTGGGAAGGAAACGCTAGATGAAACACCTGCACGCCTTCGGCCTCGGCGCGGCGGCCGCCCTGGGCATGTCCCTCCTGTCGCTGAACCCGGCCGCGGCCTGGGAACCGACCAAGCCGGTCGAGTTCATCGTGCCGGCCGGCACCGGCGGCGGCGCCGATCAGATGGCCCGCACGCTCCAGGGCATCATCGCCAAGCACAGCCTGATGCCGACGCAGCTCATCGTCATCAACAAGTCGGGCGGCGCCGGCGGCGAAGGCTTCCTCGACGTGAAGAACTCGAAGGCCAATCCGCACAAGATCGTCATCACGCTCTCGAACCTGTTCACCACCCCGCTCGCCACCGGCATTCCCTTCAACTGGAAGGACCTGACCCCGGTCGCCATGCTGGCGCTCGACGAGTTCGTGCTCTGGGTGAACGCTGAGAAGCCCTACAAGACCGCCCAGGACTATGTCGCCGCCGTCAAGGCCGCGCCGGACGGCACCTTCAAGATGGGCGGCACCGGCTCCAAGCAGGAAGACCAGATCATCACCGTCGCCCTCGAGAAGGCGATCGGCAAGAAGCTGACCTACATCCCCTACAAGGGCGGCGGCGAGGTCGCGGTGCAGCTCGTCGGCGGCCATGTCGACTCCACCGTCAACAACCCGATCGAGGCCGTCTCCCAGTGGCGCGGCGACAAGGTGCGCCCGCTCTGCGTGTTCGACGAGAAGACGCTGCCCTACACCGACAAGATTCAGGGCGACCTGTCCTGGTCCTCGATCCCGACCTGCAAGTCGGCCGGCGTCGACGTCGAATACCTAATGCTCCGCGGCATCTTCATGCCCCCGGGCGTCTCGCAGGAGCAGGTCGACTACTTCGTCACCCTGTTCAAGAAGGTGCGCGAGACCCCCGAATGGCAGCAGCTCATGAAGGACGGCGCCTTCAACCAGACCTTCATGGCCGGGCCTGAGTTCAAGGCGTGGGTCGAGGGTGCCGAGAAGAACCACAAGGCGCTGATGCAGGAAGCCGGCTTCATCGCCGCCGCCAACTGAGGTCCGCCTGGAGGCGGCACCGTCTATCCCCGCGGCGGGACTCCCGCCGCGGGGTTTCCGATCCGCTCCGGCGCCCGCGAGGCGTGGCGCCCGAAGGATCCCGCGAAACGGTTCCGGCGAAACGGAACCCCTGATCATGAGCTTGCGTGAGCGCCATGGCGGCGGGGAATCCCGGCGACCGGCCCCTTGCGCGGATTTTCGGAGATAAGGTGATGGAAGAAGCTCCCCACGGCGCCGCGGGCTCGGGGCCGTCCCAGCGCAGCGTCGAGCTCGGCACCGCGCTTCTGACGCTGCTGTTCGGTCTCATTGTCGTCTATGGAAGCTGGAAGGTCGGCTTCGGCTGGGGCGCCGACGGCCCGCAGGCCGGGTTTTTCCCCTTCTATGTCGGCCTCATCATCGTCGGCTGCAGCCTGATCAACCTGCTCAGCGCGCTGCGCGAGGACCCGCGCGTACTCTTCGCCGAATGGGGCCAGCTCGGCCAGGTGCTGAAGGTGCTGGTGCCGACCACGCTCTACTGCCTCGCGGTGGAGCCGCTCGGCATCTACCTTCCCTCGATCCTGCTGATCACCGTCTTCATGAAATGGCTCGGCAAATATGGCTGGGGGCTCACCGCCGCCATCGCCCTCGGCGTGCCGGCCGCCTTCTACCTCGTCTTCGAGAAGTGGTTCCTCATTCCGCTTCCGAAGGGTCCGATCGAAGCCCTGCTGGGCCTGTGACGCCACGCCAATCCGGAAAACGAGGGTGCGGGCCGGCGACAAGCGCGGCGAGACCGGCACCCGAGGGAAAGCGCCATGTTAGATAATTTTCTCAATCTCTGGCACGGGTTCTACATCGCCGGCGACCCGTTCAACCTGCTGCTGATGGTGGTGGGCATCCTGCTCGGCGTGATCATCGGCGTGCTGCCGGGCCTCGGCGGCGCCAACGGCGTCGCGATCCTGCTGCCGCTCACCTTCTCGATGTCGCCGACCTCGGCGATCATCCTTTTGTCCTGCATCTACTGGGGCGCGCTGTTCGGCGGCGCCATCACCTCGGTGCTGTTCAACATCCCCGGCGAGCCGTGGTCGGTGGCCACCACCTTCGACGGCCACCCGATGGCGCGGCAGGGCAAGGCGGGCGAGGCGCTCACCGCGGCCTTCACCTCCTCCTTCGTCGGCGCCTTCGTCGCCATCATCATGATCACGCTGGTCGCCCCGCTGGTCGCCAGCTTCGCGCTGCAGTTCGGCCCGGCGGAGAAGTTCGCGGTCTACTTCCTGGCCTTCTGCTCCTTCATCGGCATGAGCAAGGAGCCGCCGGCCAAGACCATCGTCTCGATGATGATCGGCTTCGCGCTCGCCGCCGTCGGCCTCGACATGGTCACTGGCCAGTTGCGCCTCACCTTCGGCTTCGAGGAGCTGCTGAACGGCTTCGACTTCCTCATCGCGGTCATCGGCCTGTTCGGCATCGGCGAGATCCTGCTGACCATGGAGGAAGGCCTCGAGTTCCGCGGCAAGGCAGCGAAGATCGACGCCAAGGTCGTGCTGCGCACCTGGGCCACCCTGCCGAAGTATTGGGCGACCTCGATCCGCTCCTGCATCATCGGCTGCTGGATGGGCATCACCCCGGCGGGCGCCACCCCGGCCTCCTTCATGGCCTACGGCATCGCCAAGCGGGTGTCGAAGAACGGCAAGAACTTCGGCAATGGCGAGATCGAGGGCGTGGTCGCCCCCGAGACCGCCGCGCATGCCGCCGGCACCTCGGCGCTGCTGCCCATGCTCGCCCTCGGCGTTCCGGGTTCGCCCACCGCCGCGGTGCTGCTCGGCGGCCTGTTGATCTGGGGCCTGCAGCCCGGCCCGATGCTGTTCGTCGAGCAGAAGGAGTTCGTGTGGGGCCTGATCGCCTCCATGTATCTCGGCAACCTCGTCGGCCTGTTCGTGGTCCTCACCACCGTTCCGCTGTTCGCCGCGATCCTGCGCATCCCCTTCTCGATCATCGCCCCGGTGATCCTGGTGATCTGCGCGATCGGCGCCTACACGGTGAACAACAACGTGTTCGACGTGGTGATGATGCTGGTGTTCGGCGTGATCGGCTACGTGCTGAAGAAGACCAGCTACCCGCTGGCGCCGCTGGTGCTCGCCATCGTGCTCGGCGACAGCGCCGAGGAGGCGTTCCGCCAGTCGCTGCTCGGCTCGGGCGGCTCCATCTCGGTGTTCTGGTCGAACCCGCTGGTGTCCACGATCATGGCGCTCGGCCTCGTCGCCGGCTTCTGGACGCTGATCTCCGGCGCGATCGCCCGCTTCCGCGTCGCCCAGCCCGCCTGAGCGGGACGGCACGCCCCACCACAGGGTCCGCCGCCTCCGAATGGGCGCGGCGGACCTCAAGATCGACCGGCCCCGCTCACCACGGTCCGGTCGCCGGCCCGGTGAGGATGCGGCGCAGGCCGCACCCTCACCCGATCCCTCCCACGCAAGCGGAGAGCGGAGCTCGGGCATTCGGAAGACGCGGGCGCCACCCGCGCCGGTCGGACGCCGAACAGGCCATGAGGCGACCGGCCGGCGCGAGGCGCCGTTCACATAACGCTCCGGATCGGGAGGCTACGCCAATGATCTGCCCCGCCACCGCGACCGCGCTGAGGCCGAAGATGCCCGCCGTCGCCCTGACTTCCTCCGCTGCGGCCGCGGCCGCCCTGTCCCTCGCCACCGGCCACGCCCTCACCGGCCACACCGCCGCCGGCATCCCCGCCCGGGGACGCCGCAAGGAGGCCGCATGATGAGCATCGACGCCACCGTCCGGCGCGCGCCGGGCGCCTCCAAGCTGTCCGTCGCGCCGCTGGAGGACACCTCGACCTTCAAGAACCGCGCCTATAGCGCGCTCAAGGAGGTCATCGTCTCGCTGAACATCTACGACCAGCCGCACGAGGTCCGCCTCGACGAGCGACAGCTCGCCCAGAGCCTGGGCGTCAGCCGCACCCCGGTGCGCGAGGCGATGGCGCAGCTCGAGCGCGAGGGCTTCGTCCACTCGGTGCCGCGCCGCGGCATCTATGTGGTGCGCAAGACCAGGCGCGAGGTGATCGAGATGATCCAGGTCTGGGCGGCGCTGGAGAGCCTCGCCGCCCGCCTCATCACCCTGCATTCCTCGGATGAGGAGATCGGCCGGCTCCGGCAGATGTTCACCACCTTCGAGGACGGCACCCTGCACGCCAAGCTCGACGAATATTCCGAGATCAACATCCACTTTCACCAGACCATCATCGCCATGGGCGGCAACGGCGTGCTCGTCAGCCTCGCCGAGAACCTGTTCACCCACATGCGCATGATCCGCCGCAAGACGATCGGCGAGGAGGACCGGGTGATCCGCTCCATCCAGGACCATCTCGCCATCATCCAGGCGCTGGAGGCGCGCGACACCGAGCGGGCGGAGGCGCTGGTGCGCAGCCACGCGCTCGGCCTCGCCGACCATGTCGCCCGGCACGCCGACTATCTGGAATGAGCGCGGGCGAAGGCTCTCGTCCGTGCTCGACACTGCCCCGGCGGTACCCACCGCCGGGGCATTTTTCCTGAAGCACCCGATCGGGTCGGAATCGCCTCCCGGTCCGGCATGTTGCGACTGCTCACGCTTTCGGATAACGACGATCCTGGCCGTGGTGCACGCCTGTCGTCCGCGGCCTCGACATCCGTCCGCGCCGTCCGAGGGAGCCGCATGCTGCGCGCCTTGACCGACTTCATTGCCGAGATCGCCGGCGGGCAGCGCGAGGCCGTCTTCGCCGAGAACGACTACCGGCTGGCCGCCGCGGCGCTGCTGGTCCATGTCGTCACCATCGACGGGGTGATCGGCGCCGACGAGATGGAGAAGCTGCGCCGCATCCTCGCCCATCGCTTCGACCTGACCGCCGAGGAGGCCGACACGCTGCTCGAGGCCGGGGTCGCCCGCGATGCCGAGGCGGTCGACCTCTATGCCTTCACCAGCGTGCTGAACCGCGCCCTCGACGACGACGGTCGCCGGCGCATGGTGGAGATGATGTTCGAGGTCGCCTATGCCGATGGCGGGCTGACCGAGTTCGAGGACAATCTGGTCTGGCGCGCCGCCGAGCTTCTCGGCGTCTCCTCGCGCGATCGTGTGCAGCTCCGCAAGAAGGTGCGCGACGCCCACGAAGCCGACGGCGAAGCCTGAGGCGGATGGCGAGGCCTGAGGCCGCCGCCGGCACGGCACGTTTCACCGACACAAGAAAAAATCGGGCCGCACGGCCGCCCGACGGCCCGCCGGGTGCCTTGAAACCACCGCGAATCCATGTAGTTTTGAATTATGGTGCGGCGCGGCATGGGCCCGTCCGCGCGAAGCCGCCGGAGAAAAATGTCGTCCTCGATCCTGATCGTGCTTCACCAGGAGCACTCCTCGCCCGGACGGGTGGGGCTGCGTCTGGTCGAGCGTGGCTTCCGGCTCGACGTGCGCCGCCCCTGCCTCGGCGACCCGCTGCCGGAGACGCTGGACCAGCACGCCGGCGCCATCATCTTCGGCGGGCCGCAGAGCGCCAATGACTGCCACGACTATGTGCGCGCCGAGATCGACTGGATCGGCGTCGCGCTGAAATCCGGCAAGCCCTATCTCGGCATCTGCCTCGGCGCGCAGATGCTGGCGCGCCATCTCGGCGCCCGCGTCGAGCCGCATCCCGAGGGGCTGGTGGAGATCGGCTACTATCCGATCCGCCCCACCGTCGCCGGCACCGGGCTGTTCGCCGGGCGCAACGGCGCGGACGAAGGAGCCGATGCCGAGGGCAACGGCTCGCTCTGGCCCGACCATGTCTATCACTGGCATCGCGAGGGCTTCGAGCTGCCCGCCGGGGCGCAGCTCCTCGCCGAGGGCGAGGCCTTCCCCAACCAGGCCTTCCGCTATGGTCCGGCCGCCTACGGCATCCAGTTCCACCCCGAGGTCACGCATCACATGATGTGCCGCTGGACCACGCGCGGCAGCGAACGGATGAACCTGCCCGGCGCGAGGCCGCGCCAGGCCCATTTCATCGACCGCCTGCTGCATGACGGCCGGGTGCGGCTCTGGCTCGACGCCTTCATCGACCACTGGGTCGGCGCGCAGGGGCGCACGCCCGGCGGCGCCACGCCGCAACCTGCCTGACGCCTGTCTTCGGACGGCATATCCGTCGGATTTTCGCTGCTTTTGTCTCCAATTGCGCCCTGCCCGTTGAGCGGGCGTCAACGCCGTTCGACAACCCCTCCGAAACGTCTCCCCGTCACGATGTAGGTTGCAGGTCCGGCACGCCGGAGCCCTTTCCGATCAGGTGGGATCACCCGATCGATGAGAAAGTGCTCTCGCATCAAAGGCTGGAGCATTTTCCGATCGCGAAAGCCGATCGACTTTCGCGGAAAATGCTCCAGGGCGTGCCGCTCCCATGACAACGAGGGACGAGCGAGATGAGCCTTCCGCAACGCGTGTTGCGCGACCCGCCGGGCGAGGCGGGGCCGACCGAGCGTGCGGCGCCGCTCGCCATGGAGCTGCGTCAGGCGCTCGAGGCGAGCCGGCTGACGCCGCACTATCAGCCAGTGTTCGAGCTCAGGAGCGGGCGCATCGCCGGCTTCGAGGCGCTGATGCGCTGGGAGCATCCCACGCGCGGCCTGTTGGAGACCGCCGGCTTCGCCGCCGCCTTCGACGACCCCGAGCTGGCCGGCGCGCTCAGTGCGCGCCTGCTCGACGATGTCGGCCGCCATATGCTCGGCTGGCGTGCCGGCGGCTATGCGCCCGGCGAGATCGCCCTCAACGTCTCGGACCTGCAGCTCCGCCAGGGCGGGCTCGCCGAGAGCCTCGCCGTCTGGATCGAGGCGCAGCGCCTGAAGCCGGCGCAGGTGGTGATCGAGCTCGCGGAAGGCACCGAGTTCGGCCCCGGCAGCGGAGCCGCCGCCGAGCTCCGGCGCCTCGCCGCGCTGGGCGTGACGGTGGCGCTGGATAATTTCGGAGCCGGAACGGCTTCCATGGTGCTGCTGCGGCAGATCGAGGTGAACCGCGTCAAGATAGCTCGGCAATACATCGCCCGGCTGGAGGACGAACCGGACGACGCCGGCCTCGTCGCCGGCCTCATCGGCTTCGCCCGCAGCCTCGGCATCAAGACGGTGGCCGAAGGCGTCGAGCGCCCCTCGCAGCTCTCCATGCTGACGGCGGAAGGCTGCGACTACGCGCAGGGCTATCTGCTCGGCCGGCCGATGGCGGCGCCCGCCGTGCCGCTCTTCGCCGGGGGAATCGGCTGATCGGGGTTCATTCGGTCAGGCTCCGAGCCGGCCTCACTCCTCGCCGCCGGCCGGCTTCTCGCGCCGCGTCGCCTTGACGCCGGAGCGCCGCGCCTTGCTCTCCAGGCGCCGCAGCTTCGAGCCGAGCGTCGGGCGCGTCGGGCGTCGCTTCACCGGCACCACCAGCGCCTGGCGGATCAGCTCGGCGAGACGCTCGCGGGCGTCCTGCCGGTTCTGCTCCTGGGTGCGGAAGCGCTGCGCGACGATGACGATCACGCCCTCGCGGGTCAGCCGCCGCCCGGCGAGCGATGAGAGCCGGGCCTTGACCCCTTCGGCGAGGCTCGGCGAGCCGCGCACGTCAAAGCGAAGCTGGACAGCGGTCGAGAGCTTGTTGACGTTCTGCCCGCCGGGACCCGAGGCGCGCACGAAGCTTTCCTCGATCTCGTCCTCGCCGAGCGAAACTGAGGGCGTGACGACGAGCATGATCTTCAGCCCGAATTCGTCTCGTCCGGCGTATCGCTCTCGCCCTCGGGGCCGGCATCCGCGTCAGGATCGGCGGGGGAATCCGGTTCCGGCTCGTCCCCGCTCTCCTCCGGCAGCCGGCGCGCCACCGGCTCGATCGATTCGAACTGCATGCGCACGCGGCCGAGATCGTCCAGCGTGGTGGTCAGCCGCTCGCTGAGCGTGCGGGCAAGCCGCAGCGCGACGTCCGGATAGCTTTCCACCGTCCGCATGAAGATGCTGCGCGGGATGCGCAGCACGCTCGACACCTCGGTCGCCGTCGCGGTGGCGGGACGCTGCGTCTGGGTGATCAGCGCCATCTCGCCGAGCAGCGTGCCCGGCCCGACATTCACCGCCCGCGGCTGGCCCGCCTCGGGCGGCATGTCCTCACGGGTGAGGGCGAAATTGCCGCTCACCACCACATAGGCCGAATCCGCCTCCTGCCCCTCGCGGAACAGGATGTCGCCGCCGCGCACCACCCGGCTCTCCGCGCCGATGGCGATGATACGCAGCGCCTCGAGCCCGAGCATCTTCAGCGTCGGGACGCGATCGAGCAGCGCGATATCGTCTTCGATGGACATGGGCACGGGCGGCTATGCGGGACATGGCGAATCATTCGCCATGCCGTCAGGGTAGCAGTTTGTAGCCGCCCGCCTCCGTCGCGAGGAGATTGGGATGGGAGGGATCCTTCTCGATCTTCTGCCGCAGCCGGTAGATATGGGTCTCCAGCGTATGGGTGGTGACGCCGGAATTATAGCCCCATACTTCCTGCAGCAGGATTTCGCGCGCCACCGGTTTCTTCCCGGCCCGGTAGAGATAGCGCAGGATCGCCGTTTCCTTCTCGGTGAGGCGGATCTTCGAGTTGCGCTCGGTCACCAGCATCTTGGCGCCCGGCCGGAAGGTGTAGGGGCCGATGGTGAACACCGCGTCCTCGCTCGCCTCGTGCGAGCGCATCTGGGCGCGGATGCGCGCCAGCAGCACCGCGAAGCGGAACGGCTTCGTCACATAGTCGTTCGCGCCGGCATCGAGACCCATGATGGTGTCGCTGTCGGTGTCGTGCCCGGTCAGCATGATCACCGGCGCCTTGAACCCGGCCTCGCGCATGGTGCGCACCGCGTCGCGCCCGTCGATGTCGGGCAGGCCGACATCCATCAGCACGAGATCGATGCGGCTGCCGGCGACCTCGTCGATCGCCGCCCGCGCCGTCGGCGCCGATACCGTCTCGAACTCGTCGAGCAGGTCGAGCTGCTCGACCAGCGCCTCGCGCAGTTCATCGTCGTCGTCGACGACCAGAATCCGTTGGGCGTTCGCCATATGTATCGTCCTGAACCTAACTCTACTTTCCGAAAGGCGCCCCGGCGCTGATATAGGATCACATCCGCACCCTTGCCGCAGTAGGCAAGGCAAGCCCTTCCGGCAAGCACCACGCACCGGCGGCACGCGCCGATGCGGGAGTCGTGACGTGATCGTGAACGCAAAACGCGTGAATAAGAAGCCCCCCGCCTCCGATCGGTCCGGCCGGCACCGCCCGGCTCCCGGCTTCGCGCGTGTGGTGCGGCGCCCCGGCGAGCGGCATCGCGGCCTTCTCCTGTGGCGCGGGCGGGCGATTCCGGTGGCGATCGGCCGGTCCGGCATCCGTGCCGGCAAGCGCGAGGGCGACGGCGCCACGCCGGCCGGCGTCTGGCACGCGGTGGCGGTGCGCTGGCGCGCCGATCACGGTCACAGGCCCGTCGCCGCGCTTCCGGCCCGCCGCACGCGGGCCGATGACGGCTGGTGCGACGACCCGGCCGACCGGCGCTACAACCGCGCCGTCACGCTGCCCTTCCCCGCCTCGCATGAACGCATGTGGCGCCCGGACGGGCTCTACGACCTCGTCGTGGTGCTCGACCACAACACCCGGCCGCGCAAGGCGCGCGGCGGCTCCGCCGTGTTCCTGCACATCGCCCGGGCCGGCTTCGGGCCGACCGAGGGCTGCGTCGCCTTCCGCCCGGCCGATCTGCGCCGCCTTCTGAGGGAGATCGGGCCGCGCACACCGATCCGCTTCGGCTGAGACGAAATCAGCGCGTGCCGAAGATGGCGCTGCCGACCCGCACATGGGTGGCGCCGAGCGCGATGGCGGTCTCGTAATCCCCGCTCATGCCCATGGAGAGCGTCGCCAGCCCGTGCTTCTTCGCGATCTTGGCCAGCAGCGCGAAATGCGGCGCGGCCGGCTCGTCGGCGGGAGGAATGCACATCAGCCCCTCGACAGCGAGCTTGTGGACGTCGCGGCAGGCGTCGATGAAGGCGTCGGCCTCCAGCGGCGCGATCCCCGCCTTCTGCGGCTCCTCGCCGGTGTTCACCTGTATGAGCAGGCGCGGCGACGGCCGGTCCGATTTCGCGATCTCCTTCGCCAGCGCCTCGGCAAGCGAGGGGCGGTCGAGCGTGTGGATGACGTCGAACAGGCCGAGCGCCTCGCGCACCTTGTTGGTCTGCAGCGGCCCGATGAGATGCAGCTCGACCCCCGGCCAGGCCTCCTTCAGCGCCGGCCATTTCGCCTTCGCCTCCTGCACCCGGTTCTCGCCGAACAGGCGCTGGCCGGCGGCGAGAGCCGGGGTAATGTGCTCGGCCTCGAAGGTCTTCGAGACTGCGACGAGCTCGACCGAGCCGGCCGGCCGGCCGGCGTCGCGGCAGGCCCGGGCGATGCGCTCGCGCACCTCGGCGAGACGTTCGGTGACGCTCATCGACGATTCCTGAGGACGTGTGGAACGATGCGGAGGCAATGGAAAGCAATGGAGCTGCTTGTCAATATCGACGTCCCGGATTTCGAGGCGGCGCGCCGCTTCTATCTCGCGGCCTTCCCCTTCACCGAAGGCCGCCGCTTCGGCGAAGGCGGGCTGGAGCTTCTCGGTGCGTCGGCGCGGGTCTATCTGCTGGTGAAGCCGGCCGGATCGAGGGCAACGCCCGGCGGCGAAGCGGTGCGCAGTTATGACCGGCATTGGACGCCCGTGCATCTCGACCTTGTGGTCGAGGATGTGGAGGCGGCGCTCGCGCGGGCGCTTGAGGCCGGTGCTATTCTGGAATCGCCGCTGCGCCGCGAAGTCTGGGGCAGCATCGCCGGATTGGCCGATCCCTTCGGCAACGGCTTCTGCCTCATCGCGTTCACGGCGGCGGGTTATGATGCGGTTGCATCGGGCGCCTGATAAGAATGCGTTAACCACATGATCGGAAACCGGCGGAACGCGGGCCGGCGGAGCAAGCGGGTGCCGCGACGATCTCGGTTTCCTAACGGAAGCTATAAGAAGCTATAAGAAGATCTCCATGCGGCGGGAGCAGGCGAGCGACGCTGCACACAGCCCCTGAACGGTCCGAGGGTTCTGCGAAGTGAAGGAGTCGGGCAGCCGCATCGCGGACGCGGCCTTCCTGGGCAAGGGACGGCGTGTCAGCCTGCGCACGCGGCTGATCGTCCTGGTTGCGCTCGGCATGATCCTGCTGGTCGGCGAGCGGGCCGCCAGCCTGTGGTCGGAGCGCGGCGAGCGGCTCGAGCTGGCCCGCCAGCATGTCATCGAGCTCACCGACCGGGGCGTGTCGCAATATCGGCAGACGCTCGGCACGGTGCGCGGCGTCCTTCAGGCGCTCACGCCCGATGTGGGGGACTTCCTCACCCGGCCCGATAGCTGCGGGCGGCTGGAGCAGGTCACCGAGCTCACCTCGGAGATCGGCTCGCTCAGCGTGACCGACGCCGACGGCATCGTCGTCTGCTCCACCAATCCGGCGGCGCAGATGCTCGACCTGTCCGACCGCGAATATGTCCGCATCGCCCAGCGCGGCATCTTCGTGCTGTCGAGCGTCGTGCACAACCGGCTCACCGGCGCGCCGAGCGTGCTCGCGGTGCAGCCCGCGGTGAACGATGAGGGCGATATCGAAGGCCTGCTGATCGCCCGCGTCGAGCTGGAGCTTCTCTTCCCGCTCACGGCGATCTCCGAGATCGATCTCGACGCCGCCGTGCTCATGCTCGATCCCGAAGGGACGCTGCTGATGGCCGACAAGGCCTCGAGCGCGATGGTCGGACGCAACCTGAGCGGCACGCCGCTGGGCGCCGCCATGCTCGGCCGCTCGGCCGGCAGCTTCACCGCCGTCGGGCCCGACGGCGAGACCCGCATCTTCGGCTTCACCCGGCTGCCGGAGGACAATCTGCGCCTCGCCGTCGGCATCGACGCGGCGCAGACCAAGGCGCAGATCGAACGCGCCACCTGGCGCGCGGCGGTATTCTTCCTCGCCGCCTGCTCGCTCATCTTCATCGGCCTGTGGCTCGCCGGCGAGCGGCTGGTGGTGCAGCCGATCCGGTATTTCGCGGAGCGGCTGGCGAGCTTCGGCAGCGAGCGCCCCGATACCGGGCCTTCGCCCGCCAAGGCCAACCGCATCGTCGAGCTGGAGCCTCTGGTCGACGCCTTCACGGCGATGGAGCGCCAGCTCAACCAGCGCGAGAGCGCGCTGCGCGCCGCCAACCGGCGGCTCGACACGCTGGCGAGCCGCGATCCGCTGACCGGCGTGCCGAACCGGCGCGCCTTCGACCGCGCGCTGGACGATCGCTGGCGCGACGTCTCCGGCACGCTCGCCTTGCTGATGGTCGACGTCGACAGCTTCAAGCAGTTCAACGACCGCTACGGTCATGGCGAGGGCGATGCCTGCCTGCGCCGCGTCGCCTCGGCGCTCGCCGCCTCCGTGCGCTCCGGCGACATCGTGGCGCGCATCGGCGGCGAGGAATTCGCGGTGCTGATGCCCGGCGCCGACGTCAACGTCGCCTCCGACGTCGCCAACCGGCTCAGGGTGACGATCGAGAACCTCGACATCCGCCACGAGGACAACGCGCAGGGCCGCGTCACGGTGAGCATCGGCTATGCCGCCTGCTCGCCCTCCGACGCCGCGCTGCACCGCCTCGACCTGATGCAGGCGGCCGATACCGGGCTCTACGCGGCCAAGGCGGCCGGCCGCAACGCCGCCCGCGCCGGCACGGTGACGCCCGGCCACAACGTTCCCCGCCGCAGCGCCGGCTGAGCCCCGCAGCGCGACAGGGGTGGGCGAAGGTTGACCCGGCGCGCAACTTCATGCCCTAGTCCGCCGCGACAACGGCCGCCGACGAGACGTCTATCCACGCCATGACCACCGAACGCTACAATGCCCGCGACGCCGAGCCGCGCTGGCAGAAGATCTGGGACGAGCGCGGCATCTTCCGCACGCGCAACGACGACCCGCGCCCCAAATATTACGTGCTGGAGATGTTCCCCTATCCGTCGGGGCGCATCCATATCGGCCATGGCCGCAACTATGTGATGGGCGACGTCGTCGCGCGCTTCAAGCGCATGAAGGGCTTCAACGTCCTTCACCCGATGGGCTGGGACGCCTTCGGCCTGCCGGCCGAGAATGCCGCCATCGAGCGCAACACCCATCCCGGCGTGTGGACCTACGAGAACATCGCCACCATGCGCGAGCAGCTCAAGCTGCTCGGCCTGTCGCTCGACTGGTCGCGCGAGATCGCCACCTGCGATCCCTCCTATTACGGCGAGCAGCAGCGCATCTTCCTGAAATTCCTGGAAGCCGGCCTCGTCGACCGCAAGGAGAGCGAGGTCAACTGGGACCCGGTCGACCACACCGTGCTCGCCAATGAGCAGGTGATCGACGGGCGCGGCTGGCGCTCCGGCGCCCTCGTCGAGCGGCGCAAGCTGAACCAGTGGTTCTTCCGCATCACCGCCCTGGCGCAGGAACTGCTCGACGGCCTCGACACGCTGGAGCGCTGGCCGGACAAGGTGCGGCTGATGCAGCGCAACTGGATTGGCCGCTCCGAGGGCCTGCATGTGCGCTTCGCGATCGCCGATGCGCCGGAAGGTCTGCCCTCCGAGATCAAGGTCTACACCACCCGCCCCGACACGCTGTTCGGCGCCTCCTTCATCGCGCTCTCGCCCGGCCACCCGCTCGCCGAGACGCTCGGCGCGCGCGACGGCGATCTCAGGGCCTTCATCGAGGAATGCCGCCGCGGCGGCACCTCGACCGCCGAGATCGAGACCCAGGAGAAGATGGGCTTCGACACCGGTCTTCGCGTCCGCCATCCGCTCGGCGGCCCGGATCTGCCGGTCTATGTGGCCAATTTCGTGCTGATGGAATACGGCACCGGCGCCATCTTCGGCTGCCCGGCGCATGACCAGCGCGACCTCGACTTCGCCCGCAAATACGGCCTGCCGGTCACCCCGGTGGTGCTGCCGCCGGGCGCGGACCCGGCCGTCTTCGCGGTCGGCGACGTCGCCTATGACGGCGAGGGCACGCTCTACCATTCCGGCTTCCTCGACGGGCTCTCCATTCCCGACGCCAAGGAGGCGGTGGCCGCCCGGCTCGAGGGCGAGACGCTTGCCGGCGCGCCGGTCGGCGAGCGGGCGGTGAATTTCCGCCTGCGCGACTGGGGCATTTCGCGCCAGCGCTACTGGGGCTGTCCGATCCCGGTGATCCACTGCGCCGCCTGCGGCGCCGTGCCGGTGCCGGAGGATCAGCTCCCCGTGCGGCTGCCGGAGGATGTCACCTTCGACCAGCCGGGCAATCCGCTCGACCGGCACCCGACCTGGAAGCACGTCGCCTGCCCGCGCTGCGGCCAGCCGGCGACGCGCGAGACCGACACCATGGACACCTTCGTGGATTCGTCCTGGTATTTCGCCCGCTTCGCCTCCGAGCCCGGCGCCGCGCCGCTGCAGAAGGGCGCCACCGACCACTGGCTCCCCGTCGATCAGTATATCGGCGGCATCGAGCACGCGATCCTGCACCTGCTCTATTCGCGCTTCTTCATCCGCGCGCTGAAGACGCTCGGCCTCGTCTCCGTCGAGGAGCCCTTCGCCGGGCTGTTCACGCAAGGCATGATCGTCCACGAGACCTACAAGGACGCAGCCGACCGCTGGCTGTTCCCCGAGGAAGTCGAGAAGCGCCCCGACGGCAGCTCCGTGCGGCTCGGCACCGACGAGCCGGTGACGATCGGCGCGCCGGAGAAGATGTCGAAGTCGAAGAAGAACGTGGTGCCGCCGGAGATCGTCGCCGACACCTATGGCGTCGACTGCGCGCGCTGGTTCATGCTCTCCGACACGCCGCCCGAGCGCGACCGTGAATGGACCAGCGCCGGCATCGAGGGCGCGTGGCGCTTCCAGCAGCGCATCTGGCGCCTCATCGGAGAGGCGCTGGCGATCGCCCCCGCGCCGGTTGCCCGGCCGGACCGGTTCGGCCCCGAATCGACGGCGCTGCGCCGTGCCGCCCATGGCCTCGCCGCCGATGTGGAGGCCGACATCGACCGCCTGCACTTCAACAAGGCGGTGTCGCGCGTGCACAGCTTCGTCACCGTCTTCGCGGACGCGCTGACCGCCGCCAGAGCCGGCACGTCGGCGCCGAACGTTGCACCGGACTTCGCCTTCGCGGTGCGCGAGGCGGCGCGTTTTCTCACCCTGGCCATCACCCCGATGCTGCCGCATCTCGCCGAGGAATGCTGGGCGTCGCTGGGCGAGAACAGTCTTGCGGCGCAGGCGGCCTGGCCCGAGATCGAGCCTGGCCTCCTCGTCGAGGACACCGTTACGCTGCCGATTCAGATCAACGGCAAGCGCCGCGCCGACATCACCGTGCCGGTCGCCGCGAGCCCGGCCGAGGTCGAGGACGCGGTGCTGGCGCTCGATGTCGTCGTGAAGGCCCTCGACGGGCGCCCGCCGAAGCGTATCATCGTGGTTCCGCAGAGGATCGTGAATGTCGTCGCCTGATCGCACGCTCTCCCGCCGCCTGTTCGGTCTCGCCTGCGCTGGTCTTCTCGCGCTGTCGACGGCCGGATGCTTCCAGCCCATGTATGCCCAGTCGACGCCGGGCGGCGGCAGCCAGCTTCGCACCGAACTCGCCGACATCGAGGTGCTGTTTGTCGGCGGGCGGGTCGGCAACGAGGTGCGCAACGACCTGATCTTCGCGCTCACCGGCGGCGCCGGCAATCCGTCCGGCGTGCCCTACCAGCTCGTCATGCAGGTGACCGAGAGCAAGCAGGCGGCGATCGTCGATTCGGTCTCCGGCCTCTCCGAGGTCGGCCTCGTCACCGTCAGCGCCTGGTGGCAGCTCTATGAGGTCGCCGCCCCCGGCAAGGAGCGCAAGCAGCTCGCCGGTGGCTCGGCCTTCGGCAAGGCCTCGCTCGACGCCGGCTATCAGCGCTTCGCCCGCGATCGCGCGATCCGCGACGCGCAGAACCGCTCCGCCACCGTGGTTGCGGACCAGATCCGTACCCAGCTCTCCTCCTATTTCGTGCAGAAGAGCGCTCCCAAGAGCTGATGGCAGCGAGCTGATGGCAACGGGCTGAGGGATGGTCGCGGTCCGGCCAGGCGATGTCGACGCCGCGCTTTCGCGCATCGATCCGCTGCGGCCGGTGCTGCTGCTGTTCGGGCCGGATAGCGGGCTGGTGCGCGAGCGCGCCCGCACCTTCCTGGACAAGGCGATGACCGGCTCGACCGATCCGTTCGGCCTCATCCGCCTCGACGGCGACGAGATCGCCTCCGCCCCGGCCCGGCTGATCGAGGAGGCCGCCACGGTCGCCCTGTTCGGCGGCCGCCGCGTGGTCTCGCTGCGCGCCGGCTCGAAGAATCTGGTGCCGGCGGTCGAAATGCTGCTGAAATCACCGCCCGAGGAGGCGGTGGTCGTCATCGAGGCCGGCGACCTCAAGCGCGGCGCCCCGCTGCGCAATCTCTGCGAGGCCTCGCCGCATGCGCTGGCGATTGCCTGCTATGCCGACACCGAGCGCGACATCGCCCGCCTGATCGACACCATGATGGCGGAGGCCGGCCTCTCCATCGACCGCGACGCCCGGGCCGAACTCGCCGGCCTGCTCGGCGGCGACCGGCTGGCCTCGCGCGGGGAGATCGCCAAACTCATCCTCTATGCGACCGGCGAGGCCCGCGTGACCGGCGAGCATGTGCGCGCCATCGTCGGCGACGCCTCCAGTCTCGCGCTGGACGAGATCTCCGACGCCGCGCTGGCCGGCGCCTCGCCGGAAATGGCCGGCGCCTTCGCCAAGGCGCTCGCCGAGGGCATGCGCCCGGATGTGGTGCTCGGCGCCGTGGCGCGCGCCGGACAGGCGCTGCACCTGCTCCGCCTCTCGGTCGAATCCGGCGTCAGCGCGGACCGCGCCATCGAGGGCGCGCGGCCGGCCATCCATTTCCGCCGCAAGCCGCTGGTCGAAAGAGCGCTGCGGGCCTGGACCGCGCGGCGCCTCACCACCGCGCTGCTGGCGCTGGACGACGCGCTGCTCGGGGCTCGCCGCAACGCGACCCTCGGCCCCGCCATCGCCGAGCGCGCTCTGTTCCAGCTCGCCTCGCAGGCACGCCGAGGCTGATCGGTGCCGATCCTTATCATTACGGAAGCGAATCGACGCGTTAACCCCGGCCTGCTCATGCAACAGGGTAAATGCAACACGCCGCCGGCGATTTACCGACGCCGTTAACCGGTTAACTTAATTGACCAGACCGGTTAACCGGCGAGACGGCGGCACACCTCGTCGAGCTGGTCGAGCGAGCTGTAGCGGATGCGGATCTCTCCGCCCTGCCCCTCGTGCCGGAGGCTGACCGCAAGGCCCAGCGCGTCGGAAAGGCGGCGCTCCAGCGCCCGCGTATCGGCATCGAGCTCGGGCCGCGGCTTGCGGGCCGGCTTGCCGGCTGCCTCCGCCTTGGCGACGGTGAGCTCCTGCGCCAGTTGTTCGACCGCGCGCACATTCATGCCCTGCTCGACGATGGCCCGCGCCAGCGTCTCGGGGTCGTCCTGCGTCAGCAGCGCCCGCGCATGCCCGGCCGAGAGCCGGCCATCGGCGAGATAGGCCTTCACCGGCTCCGGCAGCTTGAGCAGCCGCATGGTGTTGGCGACATGCGAGCGGCTCTTGCCGATGATCCGCGCCACCTCGTGCTGCGAATAGCCGAACTGGTCGGCGAGCGACTGATAGCCGGCCGCCTCTTCCAGCGGATTGAGGTCGGCGCGCTGGACGTTCTCGATGATGGCGATCTCAAGCGCCTCGCGGTCGCTGACCTCGACGACGACGATCGGCACCTCGTGCAGGCCGGCGCGCTGCGCCGCCCGCCAGCGCCGCTCGCCCGCGACGATCTCGAACGCATCCGCCGCGCCGGACACCGTGCGCACCACGATCGGCTGGATGATGCCGCGCTCGCGGATCGAATCGGCAAGCTCGGCGAGTTCCTCCTCGCCGAAGCTGCGGCGCGGATTGCGCGGGTTCGCACGCAGGAACGCGACCGGCACGCGGCGCTGGCCGGCGCGCGGCGCGCGTTCGGGCGCCGCGTTCTCCTGGCCGACATCACCGATCAGCGCCGCAAGGCCGCGTCCCAATCGCGAGCGTCCGCCATCTTCCGCCATGGCCATCGGTTGCTCCTCAAGCTGCCCGCAGCGCGCGCTCGCGCTGGATTATTTCGGATGCGAGACGGATATAGGCCTGCGAGCCCGTGCATTTCAGGTCATACAGCAGCGCCGGCTTTCCATAGGACGGCGCCTCGGAGACCCGAACATTGCGCGGTATGATGGTCTGGTAGACCTTCTCGCCCATGAACTGCCGCACATCGGCAACCACCTGGGTCGACAGGTTGTTCCGCGCGTCGAACATGGTGAGCACCACCCCATGGATGGTGAGGCCCGGATTGAGCGTCGAGCGCACCTGCTCGACCGTCTTCAGCAACTGCGAGAGCCCTTCCAGTGCAAAGAACTCGCATTGCAGCGGCACTAGGATCGCGTCCGCCGCAGCCATCGCGTTGATGGTGATGAGGTTCAGCGAGGGCGGGCAGTCGATCAACACGTAATCGAAGCTCTCGACCGGTTGTTCCGGCACCGAACCAACAGGGTTGATCGCGCGGACGGCATTGCGCAGCCGGAAGGCGCGGTCGCGCGCCGGCGCGATCTCCAACTCCAGCCCCGACAAATCCATGGTCGACGGCACGATGGACAGCCGCGGCACCGCGGTTGGTAGCACCGCCTCCCGCATCGAGGCTTCGCCGATCAGCACATCATAGGTCGAAAGGCGCCGGCTGCGCTGGTCGATGCCCAGCCCCGTCGAGGCGTTGCCTTGCGGGTCGAGGTCGACGATCAGCACACGCTCGCCCACCGCGGCCAGCGCCGTGCCGAGATTGATGGCGGTCGTCGTCTTGCCGACCCCGCCCTTCTGGTTGGCGAGCGCCAGCACGCGCGGCGCGCCCTTCGCCCGAGGAGGCTGCTCCGTGGATACCTGCTCGCTCATGGCCGTAGCCCTGGCTCCATGACCTTTCTCACGACGCTTCCGAGACCAGAGGCTCGGCCTGTTCGACGATGAGAATGCGACCGCCCTTATCCGTGCGGCTCGGAATGACCGACGCCTTGAATCTCCAAGATTTAGATGCTTCGGTCAATTCGTTATCAACATCTTGTCCCTTCAGGAACAGCCCGCGTGCGCCCTGCGCAAGCAGCGGATGGGCGAGAACGAGCAGTTTCGGCAATGGTGCAAGCGCGCGGGCCGATACGATCTCGACACCGGCCGCGATCTTCGGCGCCGCCTGCTCGATCCGCGCTGGCAGCACGGTCGCCGGCAGCTCCGCGATGCGGGCCGCCTCGCGCAGGAAGGCGGCCTTGCGCGTGTCGCTCTCGATCAGAGTGATGTCGGCATCCGGCCGTTCGGCGAGCGCCGCCGCGACCACCAGCCCCGGAAACCCGCCGCCCGAGCCGAGATCGACCCAGCGCACCGCATCCCCGGCGAGCGGCACGAGCTGCAGCGAATCCGCGATATGCCGCGTCCAGATGGTCGGAAGCGTCGCCGGCGCGACGAGGTTGATCGTCCGCTGCCACTTCTCGAGCAGCGCCACGATCGCAACGAGCCGGTCCTCTGTTTCACGTGAAACAGGGGTCAGCGCGAGCGCCCGGGCACGGTCCGACGAATCAAAAGCGGAGATCATGCCAACTTATAGCGCAGCCGGCCGTCGACGGCAGCGTTCGCCGCACGATCAGGCGCGCAGACGCCGCGCATGGGCGGCCAGCAGCGCGAGCGCCGCCGGCGTCATGCCGTCAATGCGGCCGGCATGGCCAATGGTACGGGGGCGAATCGATTCCAGCTTCGCCTTGAGCTCGTTGGAGATCCCCGCGAGCTCCCGATAGTCCAGCGCGTCCGGAAGCGACGCCGATTCCTCGCGGCGGAAGGAGGCGATGTCGGCCTCTTGGCGATGAAGATAGACGGCATATTTGGCGTCGATCTCCACCTGTTCGCCGATCTTGGGGCTAATCGCGGCGGCCTCCGGCCAGATGCGCGCGATCACCGCCCAGTCGATGGCCGGATAGGAGAGCAGGTCGAAGGCGCTGCGGCGCTGCCCATCCCGATTCAGAACGAGTCCGAATCGATCTCCTTCCGTCGGCGTAATGGCGACCGAGCGCGCCCATGCCCGCGCGCTTTCCAGCGCTTCGATCCTGTCCTGGAACAGAGCCGCCCGTGCCGCGCCCACACAGCCGAGCACCACGCCTTTCGCCGTCAGCCGCTGATCGGCATTGTCGGCGCGCAGCGAGAGACGGTACTCGGCGCGCGAGGTGAACATGCGGTAGGGCTCGCTCACGCCGCGCGTGACGAGGTCGTCAATCATCACCCCGATATACGCCTCGGCGCGGTCGAAGGTGATGCCATCCGCGCCACCCGCCCGCCGCGCGGCGTTGAGCCCGGCCACCAGGCCCTGCGCCGCCGCCTCCTCGTAGCCGGTGGTGCCGTTGATCTGCCCGGCCAGGAACAGGCCCGGAACGCGCTTCGCCTCCAGCGTCGGCTCCAGCTCGCGCGGATCGACGTGGTCATATTCGATGGCATAGCCTGGCCGCAGCATCGCCACCTTCTCCAAGCCGGGAATGGTGGCGAGCAGAGCGCGCTGCACGTCCTCGGGCAGCGAGGTGGAGATGCCATTCGGATAGACGGTCGGGTCGTCGAGCCCCTCCGGCTCCAGGAAGATCTGATGCCCGTCGCGCTCCCCGAAGCGCACGATCTTGTCCTCGATCGAGGGGCAATAGCGCGGCCCAACGCTCCGGATACTGCCGGAATACATCGCGGAGCGGTCGATATTGGCGCGGATCACCTCATGCGTCGCCGCCGTGGTGCGGGTGATACCGCAGGCGACCTGCGGGTTGGCGATTGCCTCGGTGAGCGCCGAGAACGGCTCCGGCGGGTCGTCGCCCTCCTGCATTTCGAGGCTCGCCCAATCGATGGTGCGACCGTCGAGCCGCGGCGGCGTGCCGGTCTTCAGCCGCCCGAGCGCGAGGCCGAGCCGCGCGAGCGTACCGGAAAGGCCGAGCGCCGGCTTCTCGCCCATGCGGCCGGCCGGCATCTGCCGGTCGCCGATATGGATGAGTCCATTGAGGAAGGTGCCCGTGGTGAGCACCACCGCCCCGGCCCGCAGCACGCGCCCGTCGGCGAGCCGCACGCCGGCGACGCGGCCATCGGCGATGACGAGATCGTCCGCCTCCCCCTCGACCACGGAAAGTTCCGGCTGCGAATCGATCGCGGCCTGCATCGCGGCCGCATAGAGCTTGCGGTCCGCCTGCGCCCGCGGCCCGCGCACCGCCGGGCCCTTGCGGCGGTTCAGCACACGGAACTGGATGCCGCCGGCATCGGCCACCCGGCCCATCAGCCCGTCCAGCGCATCGATCTCGCGCACCAGATGGCCCTTGCCGAGTCCGCCGATCGCCGGGTTGCACGACATCGCGCCGATGGTCGCGCGCGCATGGGTGAGCAGCGCCGTGCGCGCGCCGAGACGGGCCGCGGCGGCTGCGGCTTCGGTACCGGCATGCCCGCCGCCGACCACGACGACGTCGAAGCGCTGAAGTTCCTGATCCATCATTTCCGTCCGTGCGGCGCAGCGGCCGCTCAACTGCGCTCGTCGAACCGCGTTTCGCCGCTGGCGTCAAGCCGCACGGCATCATCGGCCCGGTCAGCCTGCGTCACAAATCCGTCGGGCATGGTGCGCGCGAGGTGATTCACGTGAAACATCTTCGCCCTCATCCGCCGCAGCACCGAGAACTGTTTCACGTGAAACGGCGTCGTCGGGGGGAGGCGCGGGCGCGCGCCCGGACGGGGTCCGCCGTCACTTGCCGATGCAGAACTCACGGAACACGACGTCCAGCAGATCCTCGATATCGATGCGGCCGGTGAGTCGCCCGAGCTCGACAGCCGCGCGCCGCAGCTCCTCGGCGATCAGCTCGTCGTCGAGACCGTCCCATCCGGCGAGCAGCGGATCGAGAAGGCGTGCCACCTCGCCGGCTGCCGCCCGGTGCCGCGCGCGGATCAGCGCCGGATGCTCGCCCCCGCCGAGCCGGGTGCCAAGCCATTCCGCCAGCGAATCCATCAGCGCGTCGAGCCCCGCGCCGGTCCGCGCCGAGACGGCAAGCACGTGTTCGGCCCAGCTCACCGGAGCCCCGGCAAAGGGTCCCGCCGCGTCGGTCTTGTTGGCGACCAACCACATCGCGGCGCCCGCGCCGGCGGCGATCGCCGGCATAGCGGACGGCGCCGGGCCGGACGCGGCGTCGTGCACCCACAGCACGAGGTCCGCCGACGCGATGCGGGCAAGCGCGCGACGGATGCCCTCCGCTTCGACCGTGCCGGCGCCGCTTTCGCGCAGGCCGGCGGTATCGATCAACACCGCCTTCTGACCGCGCAGATCAAGCCCGACCTCGATGACGTCGCGCGTGGTGCCCGGCTCGTCCGAGACGATGGCGACGTCGCGCGCCGCAAGCGCGTTCATCAGCGACGACTTGCCGGCATTCGGCCGGCCGGCGATGGCAATGGTCGCGCCCTCGCGCACCAGCTCGCCGCGCCGGTCCGCGAGGGCGACGGCGAGCTCGGTCGCGAGCGCCTCCAGTTCCGGCTTCGCGGCGGCGCGGGTCTCGCGCGGCACGTCCTCCTCCTCGGCGAAATCGATGCCCGCCTCGATCAGCGCCATCGCCCGCACGAGCCGGCCCCGCCAGGCTTCGACGCGTGTGCCGAGATGGCCGAAGGCATGGGCAGCGGCGAGGCGCCGCTGGCCTTCGGTCTCGGCCCCGATCAGATCGGCGAGACCCTCGACCTCGGTGAGGTCCATACGCCCGTTGAGGAAGGCGCGGCGGGTGAACTCGCCGGGTTCGGCCGGCCGCACGCCCGGCACGGCGGCGAGAGCCGCGAGCACCGCCACCACCACGGCGCGCCCGCCATGCACCTGGAACTCGGCCATGTCCTCGCCAGTCGCACTGCCGGGTCCCGGCAGCCACAGCACCAGCGCCCGGTCGAGCAGGCCGGCGTCGACCGGGTGGCGCAGCGTCGCGAGGCTCGCGCGGCGCGGCTCCGGCAGCCCCCCGGTGAGGGCCAGCACGGCCTCGCCCGCCTGCGGACCCGACAGGCGGATGACCGCGACCGCCGCCGGCCCGGCACCGCTCGACACCGCCGCGATGGTGTCGGGGCCCACCCCGGCAGGGGAACCCTCGCGCATAGCGCCGCTTTCCCTATATCCGCTCAACGTCCCGCCCTATGCTGCGTATCCGTACGCCGCCCACGGAGTTGCCCGTGCCGAACCGTCTCGCCGATGCCGCCAGCCCCTATCTGCTCCAGCACAAGGACAACCCCGTCGACTGGTGGCCTTGGGGGCCGGAAGCGCTGGAGGCGGCGCGCGCCAGCGGCCGGCCCATCCTGCTCTCCATCGGCTATGCCGCCTGCCACTGGTGCCACGTCATGGCGCATGAGAGCTTCGAGGACGAGGCGACCGCGGCGGTGATGAACGAGCTTTTCGTGAACATCAAGGTCGACCGCGAGGAACGGCCCGACATCGATCAGATCTACATGTCGGCGCTGCAGCAGCTCGGCGCGCAGGGCGGCTGGCCGCTGACCATGTTTCTTAGCCCCGATGGCACGCCGTTCTGGGGCGGCACCTATTTCCCGAAGGAGGCCCGCTACGGCCAGCCGGCCTTCACCGACGTGCTGCGCACAATGTCCGGTGCGTATGCCTCCAGCGACCCGCGCATCGCCTCCAACCGCGAGGCGATCATGGCGCGGATTTCTGCCAAGGCGCGGCCGGCGGGAAAGGTTACGGTCGGCCTCAACGAACTCGACGATGTCGCCTCGCGCATTCTTGGCATCATGGATCCCGAGCATGGCGGGCTGAAGGGCGCGCCGAAATTCCCCAACACGCCGTTCCTCGAACTGCTGTGGCGCGGCTATGAGCGCACCGGGCGCGAGCGGCTGCGCGACGCCGCGCTGCATGCGCTCCATGCCATGAGCGAGGGCGGCATCTACGACCATATCGGCGGCGGCTATTCGCGCTATTCGGTCGACGATCACTGGCTGGTGCCGCATTTCGAGAAGATGCTCTACGACAATGCCCAGCTCCTCGAGCTGCTGGCGCTGGCCTTTTCCGAGACGCACGATCCCCTGTTCCGCGCCCGAGCCGAGGAGACCGTCGGCTGGCTGCTACGCGAAATGGTGACACCGGAAGGCGCCTTCGCCGCCAGCCTCGACGCCGATTCGGAAGGCCACGAGGGCCGCTATTACGTCTGGACGCTGAAGGACCTGCTCGCCGCGCTCGGAAGCGAGGATGCGGAATTCTTCGCGCGGCACTACGACATCACGCCCTTCGGCAATTGGGAGGGCGTTTCGATCCCGAATCGGTTGAAGGCACCGGAGACCTTCGGCGCGGACGATGTCCGTCTCGCCGTGCTGCGCGACAAGCTGCTCGCAGTGCGCCAAAAGCGCGTTCCGCCGGGCCGCGATGACAAGGTGCTGGCCGACTGGAACGGGCTGATGATCGCCGCTCTCGCCGATGCGAGCCTGCGGCTCGACCGCCCGGAATGGCTGGAGCCGGCCATCCGCGCCTTCCGTTTCATCACCGAATCGATGACGCGTGGCGCGAACGGCGAACGTCTCGGCCACAGCTACCGCGACGGGCGGCTGATCTTCCCCGGCCTCTCTTCCGACTACGCCGCCATGGCGCGGGCCGCGCTCGCCCTTCATCAGGCGACCGGCGAGACCGCCTATATCGACCGCGCCACGACCTGGATGCGCGCGCTCGGCGCGCATCACGGCAACGAGAACGGCGGCTACTACCTCACCGCCGACGACGCCGAGGGCCTGATCCTGCGTCCCGACGCGACGGCCGACGACGCCGTGACCAATCCGAACGCGCTCGCCGCCCGCAATCTCGTCCGACTGGCGGCGCTGACCGGCGACGATGCCTGGCGCGTTCGAGCCGACCGGCTGTTCGACGGGCTGCTGCCGCTGGCGGCGCCGACGCTCTACAGCCATGCCGGCCTGCTCAACGCGCTGGACACGCGCCTGCGGGCGGCGGAGATCGTCATCGTGGGTGCGGATAGCGACGCGACACGCAAACTCGCGGACGCCGCGTTCAAGCTGCCGCACCTCGACGCGACTGTCCTACGGGTCGAGGACGGCGAGACTTTGCCGGCCGGTCATCCCGCCCGTGCCAAGGCGCTCGCCACGAACGGTCCCGCCGCCTTCGTCTGTGCCGGCGCGGTCTGCTCGCTTCCCGTTACGGATACGAATCGACTACTGGAAACGCTCGGGAACCTCGCCGGACGGAAGGCCGCCTCCTGATCTGCCGGTCTGTCGACAAGCCTGTGGATAAGTTAGCGCCGGGAACGCCCGATTCAACCACGAGCCCACAAACGGCTCCAGGTGTCGCAGGAATGGTTTCGGGTATGAAACATCGTCCCGAACCCCAAATCGCCGTCCTGAGTCAAATCTGGGGATCGGATTTTTCTAGGTGTGTACGGCGTGATTGCATCCTTTGCGTGTAAATCCGCCTCATGACGAGGGCGATCGTCGGCGGAGCGAGAAAGCAGGCCGTCGCCGCGAGACCGAATTGCAGCACTCCCACGATACCGAGATCAGCGGTCGTCGACAGCTCGCGCAGCGTGTCGCCCAGCTCGGCCCAGATCCCGGCAGCCATCATGATGACCAGCGGCAGCACGAGCAGCGCCAGCCACCAGCGCAGCGCGCCCAGCAGCAGGCTGGCGAATACCACCGCGCCGAGCGTCAGCCACACATCAGCCGGGTCCGCCTGGATCTCGACCGCGGCCTGCGCCGCCAGCCGGGTCGGCACCAGCACGAATGGCAGGACGACGCAGGAAAGGCGGGCGGCCGTCGATCCCGCCCCGTTCAGCGGCGCATCTCCCGCCGGCCCATCCAGCTCTGGGCGATCATGAGCGGGGCGACAACGGCGATCGCAATGCACAGGTCCGCTTCCATCAGATAGTCGAGCCCGAGCTCGTCGCGGATCACCGCGCTGACCGTCGGGTCGACGAGATGGCCGATGAAGATGGACGCCCCGAGCGCCAACGGTAGCCAGACGAGAAGCGGCAGCCACCAGCGGCGATACGCCATCACCCAGCTCAACGCAGCGACGAAAACGACGCCGAGCATCAGCGCCCCGCGCGCTGGCTCGTGATCCGCGATCGACGATGCCGCCGCCGGCAGGCTCGTCACCAGCCACGCGAACGCCACCACCAACATGGACCTCAAAGCCGACATCCCCGCCTCCCCGGAGCCCGACCGCCGCGACGCGGTGCCCGCTTTCGAGTCATGCCGCATCGCGTGCAGATTGTCCGGATGTCGCGCCATGCGCAAGAGGCGGTATCATGTAGCGGTGTTACGATGACCGCAAAACGCAGATGGCCGGGACATGCCCGGCCATCGGAGAGATGGATCATCGCGACGCGAGACCTGCGCGGCCTCAGGTGTTCATCGAATCGAAGAAGTCGCCATTCGTCTTGGTCTGGCGCAGCTTGTCGAGCAGGAACTCGATGGCGTCGACCGTGCCCATCGGATTGAGGATACGGCGCAGCACATACATCTTCTTGAGCACATCGTTCGGCACCAGCAGCTCCTCCTTGCGGGTACCAGAACGAGTGATGTCGATGGCCGGGAAGACGCGCTTGTCGGAGACCTTGCGGTCGAGGATGACCTCGGAGTTACCCGTGCCCTTGAACTCCTCGAAGATCACCTCGTCCATGCGCGAGCCGGTCTCGATCAGCGCCGTGGCGATGATGGTCAGCGAGCCACCTTCCTCGATATTGCGCGCCGCACCGAAGAAGCGCTTCGGGCGCTGCAGGGCATTGGCGTCGACGCCGCCGGTGAGCACCTTGCCCGAGGACGGCACCACCGTGTTGTAGGCGCGCCCGAGGCGGGTGATCGAATCGAGCAGGATGACGACGTCGCGTTTGTGCTCGACCAGGCGCTTGGCCTTCTCGATCACCATCTCGGCGACCTGCACGTGGCGGGCGGCCGGCTCGTCGAAGGTGGAGGAGATCACCTCGCCCTTCACCGAGCGCTGCATGTCGGTGACTTCCTCCGGTCGCTCGTCGATGAGCAGCACGATGAGGTAGCACTCGGGATGGTTGGTGGTGATCGACTGCGCGATGTTCTGCAGCAGCACCGTCTTGCCGGTGCGCGGCGGCGCCACGATCAGGCCGCGCTGGCCCTTGCCGATCGGCGCCACGATATCAATGATCCGCGCTGAGAAATCCTTGCGGGTCGGGTCTTCGAGCTCGAGCTTCAGTCGCTCGTCGGGATAGAGCGGCGTGAGGTTGTCGAAATTGATCTTGTGCCGGATCTTCTCAGGGTCTTCGAAATTGATCGTGTTGACCTTGAGCAGGGCGAAATAGCGCTCGCCTTCCTTGGGCGAGCGGATCTGGCCCTCGACGGTGTCGCCGGTGCGCAGGCCGAATCGGCGGATCTGCGAGGGCGAGACATAGATGTCGTCGGGACCCGGAAGATAGTTGGCATCCGGCGAGCGCAGGAAGCCGAAACCGTCGGAGAGGATCTCAACGACGCCTTCGCCGATGATGTCGGTCTCGCGGGCGGCGAGCTGTTTGAGGATAGCGAACATCAGCTCCTGCTTGCGCAGGGTGCTCGCATTCTCGACCTCGAGTTCTTCGGCGAAGACGAGCAGCTCAGCCGGAGTCTTGGACTTGAGGTCCTGGAGCTTCATTTCCCCCATGGGAAAGGGCCTCGGGTGTTGGGAACGCCGGCACGGCCTCGCGTGCAACGGCATGTCGGCAGGGATGGGACGCTGGTCTGCGGATCGAACCGGGCGGAGCCGGGATCTTACCCGACGCGCCGACCGGCATCGGGGAACGATGTCGGGCCAAGGATCACGCGTCAGCCAGCTTTGTGGAAAGCACGCGCAACATAGGCAAGCCGCCGATTCCGCGCAAGCCCGGTTTCGAAGATCAGAAGGGTTTCAGCACCACGAGCAGCACGATGCCGATCATCAACACGGTCGGCACCTCGTTGGCGATGCGGTAGAAGCGGGCCGGACGCGCGTTACGGTCCTCGGCGAACTCCCGCACCCAGCGCGAGAGCTGGCCGTGGAAGGCGCTCATCGCCAGCACCAATACGAATTTGGCGTGGAACCACGGCGCCGTCCACCAGCCGCCCTCATAGACCAGCCAGAGCCCGGCGAGCCAGGTGACCCCCATCGCCGGATTGATGATCGCCTTGAGCAGGCGCCGTTCCATGACCTTGAAGGTCTCGGACTGCGGCGAGCCCGCCGGCGCGTCGCAGTGATAGACCATCAGACGCGGCAGATAGAGCATCCCCGCCATCCAGGAGATGACGGCGAGGATGTGCAGCGCCTTGATCCAGTCATAGAGCACTCAGAACCCCCGCACCCGCCTCAGCATCTGCTCCACATGAGCAATCGGCGTCTCGGGACGAATGCCGTGGCCGAGATTGAAGATATGCGCCGCCCCGCGGAAATCCTCCATCAGCGCGTCGATGCCCTTATCCAGCGCATGACCGCCGGCGATCAGCCGCAGCGGATCGAGATTGCCCTGCAGGGCGCAGCGCCCACCCAGCGCCGCGCGCACGCCGCGCCGGTCCGCCGTCCAGTCCAGGCCGACCGCATCGACGCCGGCCGTCGTCGCCAGCTCGATGAGCCCGGAAAGTGTTGCGCCCTTCGGGAAGGCGATTATCCGCGCCTGCGGCACCGAGGCACGCACCGCGCGCACGATCCGAGCGATCGGCCCGATAGTCCAGCGCCGGAAGCCTTCCGGATCGAGCACGCCCGACCAGGTGTCGAAAATCTGCACCGCGTCAGCGCCGGCACGGAGCTGGCCGATCAGATAGAGGCTTGAGGCCTCGACCAGCCGGTCGATCAGCGCGCCGAAGAAGACGGGGTCGTTCAGCGCCGCCAGCCGCGCCGGCATCTGGTCGTCGGTACCGCGCCCGGCGACCATGTAGGTCGCCACTGTCCAGGGCGCGCCGCAGAAGCCGAGCAGGGCGGTCTCCGCCGGCAGCCCGGTGCGGACCTTTGCCACCGCCTCATAGACCCGGTCGATCTTTTCCGGATCGAGCCGCGAGGACAGACGAGCCAGATCGCTTGATGACGTGATGGTCTCGAGGCGGGGCCCCTCGCCCGCTTCGAAGGCGAGCCCGCAGCCGAGCGCATGGGGGACGACGAGGATATCGGAGAACAGGATCGCCGCATCGAAGCCGAAGCGGCGGATTGGCTGCAGCGTGACCTCGGCCGCGTAGTCCGGCGTGTAGCACAGGGTGAGGAAGTCACCGGCCCTGGCGCGAAGCTCCCGGTACTCAGGGAGATAGCGTCCAGCCTGACGCATCATCCAGATCGGCGTGCGATCCGGCACATGGCCGGACAGCGCCTGAAGCAGCCGGCTTTCCGGCAGGCTCTTCGGATCGACAGGCTCGGTCCACCGCCCGTTCATACTTTTTAAATCTCTTTGATAGAGAGAGTCGTAGTTGGTGTGGGGTGCGGATTAGCCGGGTTCCGCGTCATCGGCAACCAATCCCCAGCCTTGGCGGGTGTGTCCCCCGGCTGAGCGATTAACTTTTCCTTTACGATTCAAGTACCTCAAGAGGCAGGCCGGGGTTCTTCCCGTCTTTCGTCCAGAGGCCTCCCGCGTTCTCCACAGCCGGCAGGCATGTGGATGGTTCTGCCTGCTTTCCCCAGCCGGGCCTTGCCAGACCCCCTCCCGCCATGGCTTGTACCTCGGTCATACACAGGGCTGTGGATGACCGCGTGACCTCGGAGAGCTATTTCCATCTGCACCTGGTGTCGGACTCGACCGGCGAGACGCTGATCAGCGTCGGTCGCGCGGCGGCGGCGCAATATTCCCATGTGAAGCCGATCGAGCACATCTATCCGCTGGTACGTACGCATCGCCAGCTCGACCGGGCGATCGGCGAGATCGAGGAAAATCCCGGCATCGTCCTCTACACACTCACCGAGCTGGAGCTGCGCGAGCGGCTGAAATCCTATTGCGAGCGCAACGGTGTGCCGGTGCTCTCGGTGCTGGCGCCGGTGGTGCGGCTCTTCCAGGCCTATCTCGGTGGCACGCCGACCCCGCGCGTCGGCGGCCAGCATCAGCTCGACGGCGAGTATTTCCGCCGCATCGACGCGATGAACTTCACCGTGATGCACGATGACGGCCAGCATGTGGACGGGCTGGAGGCGGCCGACGTAGTTCTGCTCGGCATTTCCCGCTCCTCCAAGACGCCGACCAGCATCTATCTCGCCAATCGCGGCATCAAGACCGCCAACATCCCGCTCGTCCCGAACGTGCCGGTGCCGCCGAGCCTCAACGAGCTCAAGCGCCCGCTGGTGGTCGGCCTCGTCGCCAGCCCGGAGCGGGTGGTGGAGATCCGCCGCAACCGCCTGCTAGGGCTCAATGCGGTGCAGGCCAACGACGCCTATATCGATCGTGAGGCCGTGGCGGAGGAGATCGCCTTCTCGCGCCGGCTCTGTGCTCGCGCCGGGTGGCCGGTGATCGACGTCACCCGTCGCTCCATCGAGGAGACCGCCGCCGCCATCATAGGGCTGTTGCAGGAGCACCGCCGCAAGCTCGACGAGGCGGGCTGATGCCCAGCGAAGCAGGCCATGAAGCCGCGCGGCAGGAGACACCGTCCGGCCTGTGGACCGGTGCGGCGCCGCTGATCCTCGCCTCCAAGAGCGCTACGCGCCGGGCGTTGCTGGAAGCCGCGCGGGTGCCGTTCGAGGTGGCACCAGTCGATGTCGACGAGCGCGGCCTGGAGGCGGAGGCACTCGCCGCCGGCGCGAACGCGGCCATCGTCGCCGCGACACTCGCCCGCGCCAAGGCGCGCGCGGCAAGCCGTACCGCGCCCGGCCGACTGGTCGTCGGAGCGGACCAGACCCTCTCGCTGGGACAGATCCAGCTCCACAAGCCGGTGGACCGGGAAGCCGCCCGCGCGCAGCTCGCCCAGCTCGCTGGCAGGACCCACGCTTTGCTCTCCGCCGTGGCGGTGGCGCGCGATGACCTTGTCCTGTTCGAGACGGTGGAGGTGGCCTACCTCACCATGCGCCCGCTGGACGCGCCGACGCTCGAAGCCTATCTCGACGCGGCGGGGGACGCGGTGCTGGGCAGCGTCGGCGCCTATCAGCTCGAAGGCCTCGGCATCCATCTATTCACGCGCATCGAGGGCGACCATTCGGTGATCCTCGGCTTGCCGCTGCTGCCGCTGCTGGCCTTCCTGCGCACCGAGGGCGTTCTGAAGTGAGAGGTTCCGGGACATGACCCTGCGCGCCTGCGTTATCGGTCATCCGATCAGCCATTCCCGCTCGCCGCTGATCCATGGTCACTGGCTGGCGGAGCACGGCATCGACGGCTCTTACGGGCGCGAGGACGTTCCGCCCGAGGCGATCGAGGGCTTCCTCGCGAACTTCGCCGCCTCCGGCTATGTCGGTTGCAACGTCACCGTGCCGCACAAGGAAGCCGCCTTCCGCGCCGCCGAATGTGACGAGGTGGCGGGCGCGCTCGGGGCCGCCAACACGCTGTGGCTCGAGGGCGGCCGGCTGATGGCGAGCAACACCGATGTCTACGGCTTCCTCGCCAATCTCGATGCCGGCGAGCCGGAATGGGCCCGCGCGCTCGGCGAGGCCGTCGTGCTCGGGGCCGGCGGGGCGGCGCGCGGCATCGTCCATGGCCTCCTCTCGCGCGGCGTCGACCGCGTCGCCGTCGTCAACCGCAGCTTCGACCGGGCGGAGGCGCTACGCGCCCGGTTCGGCCCGAAGGTGGTGCCGGTGCAATGGCGCGACCTGCCCGGCCGGCTCGCCGGCGCGCGGCTGCTCGTCAACACCACCTCGCTCGGCATGAAGGGCCAGCCGCCGCTCGATCTCGACCTGTCGCCGCTCTCGCCGGACGCCGTCGTTACCGACATCGTCTATGTGCCGCTGGAGACGCCGCTGCTGCGTGCCGCCAAGGCGCGGGGCCTCGCCACCATAGACGGGCTCGGCATGCTGCTGCACCAGGCGGTGCCCGGCTTCGAGCGCTGGTTCGGCGTGCGCCCGCGCGTGACGCCGGAGCTGCGGGCACTCGTCATCGCCGATCTCGCCGCCAAGGGGCAACTGGCGTGATGGGCGTGCGACCGTTCCGCCTCGGGCTGACCGGCTCCATCGGCATGGGCAAATCGACCACCGCCGCCCTGTTCCGCGAGTTCGGCGTGCCGGTGCACGACGCCGATGCCGCCGTCCACGCCATCTACGAGGCCGAGGGCGTCGCCCCTGTCGAGGCGGCCTTTCCGGGCGTTGCGGTCGAGGGCCGCATCGACCGCGCCAGGCTCGGCACGCAGGTGTTCGGGGACGACGCGGCGATGAAGCGGCTGGAGGCCATCGTGCATCCCTTGGTGCGCGCCCGCGAGGCGGCCTTCCTCGTCGGGGCGGCGCGGGACGGCGCGCCCATCGCCGTGCTCGACATCCCGCTGCTGTTCGAGACCGGAGCCCGCGAGCGGGTCGATGCGGTCGTCGTGGTCTCCGCGCCGGAATCTGTGCAGCGCGCCCGCGTTCTTGCGCGGCCGGGCATGACGGACGAAAAATTCGCGGCGATTCTGACGCGGCAGATGCCTGATTCGGAAAAGCGCCGGCGCGCTGATTTCATCATCGACACCGGCAGCGGGATTGAGGCCGCCCGCGCGCAGGTCGGGGAGCTGCTCGCCGCGCTGACAGCGCGGGCGAACGCAAGCACGGGGAACTGAGGAACGATGCGCGAGATCGTGCTCGACACCGAGACCACGGGGCTCGATCCGCTGCGCGGCGACCGGCTGGTGGAGATCGGCTGCGTCGAGATGCTGAACCGCATCCCCACCGGCCAGAGCTTCCACGTCTACATCAACCCGCAGCGCGACATGCCCATCGAGGCGTTCAACGTGCACGGGCTCTCGGCTGAGTTCCTCGCCGACAAGCCGCTCTTCGCGCATGTGGTCGACGATTTCCTGGCTTTCATCGCGGATTCGCCGCTGGTGATCCACAACGCGTCGTTCGACATTGGCTTCCTCAATGCCGAGCTGACGCGGGCGGGCCGCCCCGTCCTCACCTTCGACCGCGTCGTCGATACGCTCGCCATGGCGCGCCGGCGCCATCCCGGCGCCTCCAACAGGCTCGACGACCTGATGGCGCGCTACGGCATCGACGGCTCGCGCCGCACCAAGCATGGCGCGCTGCTCGATTCGGAATTGCTGGCGGAGGTCTATGCCGAGCTGGCCGGCGGCCGACAGGCGGCGCTCGGCCTCGTCACCCTCGATGGCGGGTTCCGCCGGCAGGGCGGCGTCGGCTCCGGCTCACTGAAGCGCCCGGTGCCGCTGGCCCCGCGGCTGAGCGAGGGCGAGATGGAAGCGCACGCGGCCTTCCTGCTCACCCTCGGCGAGAATGCGATCTGGAAGGACTATCTGGACGCCGCCCCCTCGGCCGCGGCCGAGTAGGGCGCGCACTCAATCCGGTCAGGACGCGAGGACCGGACCCTTCGGCGCGGTCTGCGCCATGCGCTGGCGGTACAGCGTCACGAAATCGACCGGGTCGATCATCAGCGGCGGGAAGCCGCCATTGCGCACCGTGTCAGCGACGATCTGACGCGCAAACGGGAAAAGCATGCGCGGGCACTCGATCATCACGAAGGCATGGACAGTTTCCTGCGCCACGTTCTGCACGCGGAACACGCCGCCATAGCTGAGCTCGACGGCGAACAGCAGCTTGTCCTGCACCTCGGCCTTGGCGTCGATCTTGAGTTCGACCTCGAACTCGCCCTCGCGGAGCGGCTTGGCGTTGACGTTGATCTGGATGCCGATCTTCGGCTGGCCCGAGGGCACCAGCGAGGCGGGCGCGCCCGGGTTCTCGAAGGACAGGTCCTTGATGTACTGCGCCGCGACGTGCAGGGTCGGCGTTCCCTGGGCGTTGGCGGCGGTGCCAGTGTCGGTCATGGCGTTCTCCATATTCCACCGGCTGGCGGCGGTGTTCGTCAAAGGTCCTGCGGCGGCCAGGCCATAGACCTTGATTAAAGGCGCGTGTCGCTAACACGCCTGTCCACCGGCCACAAGGCGCGGCCGGGTTCCGTTGCCCGCCGCAGCCCGGCGGCCGGCCTGCAAAAGGCGAGTTCCGCAAGGGCGCAAAGGGCTCTACTCTCGCCGCAGCGCGCCAATGCCGCTCCGCACCTGCTGCCAAATGCTGACGCTGCGGCAATGCGGGGGTAGCGAAATCGGTGCGAGGGCGTACATAGAGATGAGGGAACCGCACGGTGCGACGGTCGTGCGGAGCCGATTTACGAGTGGTGTCAACGGCGGAACGGCAGCCTCGCCGTTCCCGAGGCAAGCGCGGCAGAGCGACGTGTTGGATATCTATACGATCATCTTCCTGGTTCTGGCCGTGTTCATTTTCATGCGGCTGCGCAGCGTGCTCGGCCAGCGCACCGGGCGCGAGCGGCCGCCCTATGATCCCTATTCGCGCCGCGATCCCGCCAAGGCGCCGACAGGACCCGAGGCTGGTTCCGACAAGGTGGTCAATTTTCCTGACCGTGTTGCAGAGCCGGCCAATCCGCCCGATGCAACCGATGCCGACACGCCGCCCCCGCCGCGCTGGGCTGGCGTCGCCGAGATCGGCTCGGCGGTCGCCAACGGGCTCGACGCCATCGCGGCGCAGGAGCGCGGCTTCGACGCCAAGCATTTCCTGGAAGGCGCCCGCTCGGCCTATGAGATGATCGTGCTCGCCTTCGCCAATGGCGACCGGCGCGCGCTGAAGGATCTGCTCGCCAAGGACGTCTATGACGGCTTCGCCGCCGCCATCACCGAGCGCGAGGGACGCGGCGAGACCATGGAGACCCGCTTCGTCGCCATCGACAAGGCCGACATCGCCGACGCGCAGGTGAAGGGCCGCACTGCCCAGATCACCGTGCGCTTTGTCTCGCAGCTCATCTCGGTCACCCGCAACGCCAGCGGCGAGGTGGTGGACGGCGATCCCGAGACGGTGGCCGACGTCACCGACGTGTGGACCTTCTCGCGCGATCTCGGCGCGCGCGACCCGAACTGGAAGCTGGTCGCCACCGAAGCCGCCTCGTGAGAGACTGCGGGGGTGCGCGCCACCACCCTGACCATCCTCACCGTACTAACCGCCGGCCTGATCGTGCTGACCGGCCCCGCGTTTCCGCTCGCCGGCGCGCTTTCCGGCGCTGCCCGCGCCGAGGCGGCGACGCACCGCGCCGAGGCGGAGAAAAGAGCGAAGCGCTCCGCCCACAGGCGTGAGGCCCGCCAGCATGCGCGGAAGCATCCAGCCCCCGTATTCCGCATGCCGCAGGCCTTCATCGAGCCGATCTCCTTCGACCGGATGACGGGTTGGGCGGAGGACGACCATGCGGTTGCCTTCGCCACCTTTCGCAAGAGCTGCCGGCCGATCCTTCAGGGTGGCGACCCGGTGCGGCCCGGCCGGCCGGTCTTCGGGGCGCTGCGCGAAGTCTGCCAGCGCGCGGAACGGCTCGGCTCCCACCCCTCCGAAACGGCGGCCAAGCACTTCTTCGAGAAGGAGTTCCGCCCCATCCTCATCGCCCCGGCCGAGAGCACGCACGGCTTCCTCACCGGCTATTACGAGCCCGAGGTCGAGGGCTCGCTGACCCGAACGGACGAATATGCCTCGCCGCTCTACCGCCGCCCGCCGGACCTGGTGATCACGGCGCCGAAGAAGGGCGCGCCGCCCTCCAACAAGGGCGAGGCCTTCCGACGCGACGGGCGCGAGCTGGTGCCCTATTACGACCGGGCGGAGATCGAGGACGGCGCGCTCGCCGACCGCAAGCTGGAGATCGCCTGGCTGAAGGATCCGGCGGATGCCTTCTTCGCCCATATACAGGGTTCGGTGCGCGTGCGCCTGCCCGATGGCGGCGTGCTGCGCCTGAACTATGACGGCCATAACGGCCAGAACTACACGCCGGTCGGCCGTATCCTGGTCGAGCGCAACATCATACCGCGCGAGAAGATCTCGATGGATGCGATCCGCGCCTATATCGCGGAGAATCCCGAGGCCGGAAAAGAGCTCATGCGGCAGAACAAATCCTATGTGTTCTTCCGCGTGGCGCACGAACTGAAGGCCGATGACGGCGCCGTGGGCGCGCAAGGCCTGCCGCTGACCGCCGGGCGCTCCATCGCCGTTGACCGCCAGCTCCACGTCTACGGCACGCCCTTCTTCATCGATGCCGAGCTGCCGCTCGAATCCGCTGACAAGCTTTCGACCTTCCGCCGGCTGATGATCGCACAGGACACCGGCTCGGCGATTATCGGCCCGGCGCGCGCCGACATCTTCTTCGGGGCCGGCAAGGAGGCCGGATCGATCGCCGGGCGGCTGCAGCATCCCGGCCGCTTCGTCATGCTGCTGCCGCGCCGTCTCGATCCCTCGCTCGCCCCGGCGCCGCCCTTGCCGCGCCCTCGTCCGGCCGATGCGCCGAAGGGCGATGCCACGGCGGAGACGTCACCGTGAGTCGCCGCCGCAACCTTGACGCCGAGGAGCGCGCGCTCTGGCGGCATGTCACGCAGTCGATCCGGCCGCTGAAGCCGGAGCCGGCCGCCATGCCGCCTGTGGAAACAGCGGCGCCCGACGCGGAACCGGCCGCGCCGCAAGTGTCCGCGCCACGCTCGAAGCCGGTCCGCACGCCTGTGCGGCCGGTCGCTCCGCCGCCGACCCCGCTGGCGCCGCTCGAACCAAAGCTGCGCCGCCGCCTCTCGCGCGGCGGCTCGGACGTCGATGCGCGGCTCGACCTGCATGGCCTTACGCAGGCGGTCGCCCATCAGCGGCTGCGCAGCTTCCTCGCCGGCGCGCAGGGGCAGGGCCATGCGCTGGTGCTGGTCATCACCGGCAAGGGCAACCCCTACGGCGCGGACGCGTCCGAGGGGCGCCACGTGACGCTTGCCGGCGAGGGCGGGCGTGGCGTGCTGCGCCGCCTGGTGCCGCAATGGCTGGCAGCGCCGGAGATGCGCATGCTGGTCGTCGGCTTCGAGACCGCCGCGCGCGGCCATGGCGGGGAAGGCGCGCTCTATGTGCGCATCCGCCGGGTGAGGGAGCGCCGGCCATGACCCCCTTCGGCCGCCGCATGCGCGAGCTGCGCGCCGAGCGTGGCGTGACACTGAAGGAAATGGCCGAGGGGATCGGCGTCTCCGCCGCCTATCTCTCGGCGTTGGAGCACGGCAAGCGCGGCCAGCCGACCTTCATCATGCTCCAGCGCATCATGGCCTATTTCAACATCATCTGGGACGATGCCGAGGCGCTGCGCGCGCTCGCCGAGGTGTCGGACCCGCGGGTGGTGGTCGACACCGCCGGACTGACGCCGGAGGCGACCGAGCTCGCCAATCTGCTCGCCCGCGAGATCGCCACCCTGCCGCAGGAGGCGGTGGCCGAATTGCTTGGCCGGCTGAAGATCCTCAGTCGGCCCGGCTGATCCTCATGGATTCACGTGAAACGCGGTGCCGGCCCGCTCACAGGATGAACCGGCTCAGATCCGCGTTCTTGGCGAGGTCGGCGACGCGGTCGCGCACATAGGCACCATCGACCTTCACGGTCTCGCCGGAACGGTCGGGCGCGGAGAAGGACAGCTCGTCCAGCACCCGCTCGATCACCGTCTGCAGCCGGCGCGCGCCGATATTCTCCACCGTCGCGTTCACCTCCACCGCGACGTCGGCGATGGCCTCCACCGCGTCCTCGGTGATCTCCAGCGTCACCCCCTCGGTGCCCATCAGCGCCACCGACTGCTTGACGAGGCTCGCCTCGGTCTCGGTGAGAATGCGCTTGAAGTCCTCGCGGGTCAGCGCCTCCAGCTCGACGCGGATCGGCAGCCGGCCTTGCAGCTCGGGCAAGAGGTCCGAGGGCTTGGAGACGTGGAAGGCGCCGGAGGCGATGAACAAGATGTGGTCGGTCTTCACCGGCCCGTGCTTGGTCGAGACCGTGGTGCCCTCGATCAGCGGGAGGAGGTCGCGCTGCACGCCCTCGCGGGAGACGTCGGCACCGCCGCGGCGGTCGCTGCCGGCGATCTTGTCGATCTCGTCGAGGAAGACGATGCCGTTCTCCTCCACCGCGCGGATCGCCTCCTGTGTGATGGCGTCCTGGTCGATCAGCTTGTCGGCCTCTTCCGAGAGCAGCAGCGGATGCGCCTCCTTCACGGTGACGCGGCGCGGCTTGGAGCGCCCGCCGAATGCCTTGCCGAGCATGTCGCCGATCGAGATGGCCCCCATCTGCGCGCCCGGCATGCCGGGGATCTCGAACATCGGCATGCCCTGCTGGCCGGAGGCGACCTCGATCTCGACCTCCTTCTCGTCGAGCGTGCCCTCGCGCAGCTTGCGGCGGAAGGTCTCGCGCGTGCCGGGCGAGGCATTGGAGCCGACCAGGGCGTCGAGCACGCGCTCCTCGGCGGCGAGATGCGCCTTGGCCTCGACCTGCTTGCGCTTCACCTCGCGCACCAGCCCGATGCCGATCTCGACGAGGTCGCGCACAATCTGCTCGACGTCGCGCCCGACATAGCCGACCTCGGTGAACTTGGTCGCCTCGACCTTGAGGAAGGGCGCGCCGGCCAGCTTGGCGAGGCGGCGGGAGATCTCCGTCTTGCCGACGCCGGTCGGGCCGATCATCAGGATGTTCTTCGGCAGCACCTCCTCGCGCAGCTCGCCCTCGAGCTGCTGGCGGCGCCAGCGGTTGCGCAGCGCGATGGCGACCGCGCGCTTGGCCTTGTGCTGGCCGACGATGAAACGGTCGAGTTCGGAGACGATCTCGCGGGGGGAGAAATTGGTCATGACGGGGACGCGACGCTCGGATGTGGGAGCCGGCGGGCGAGCCCGGACGGCAGAACGGAGAGGATGGCCCGGCGCAACGGATGCCACGCCGCGCTGAGCAGCAGCACGAAGGCGCCGAGGGCGAGGACGGTGAGGGGCGTCGTGGTGCCGGACAGTCCCGCATCGCGGATCAGCGAGCCGAAGGCGATGCCGGCATAGATGAGGCCGGAGACCAGCAGCGCCCGCCGGTCGATCAGCACCGCGATCAGGCCGAGCACGACGAAGGTGCCGAGGATCGGCCAGGCGGCGCCGGTACCCCCGCTCCGCACATCGGCGGCGAAGCCGCTCAGCAGCGGATGTACGATCAGCGGCGCGGCCAGCAGATGCAGCCAGAAGGCGATGTCGGTGCGCCGCGTCTCGCGCGCGGGATCGGAAAGATCGAAGCGCATGGCGAGCGCGAAGACCGCGAGCCCGCATGCCACCAGCAGCGGATTCAACGCGACCGAAAGAACACCCGGGACCAGGGCGCCCGTGACGCCGAGCGCGGTCGCCACCAGCGCCGCCGCCCCGGCGGCCGGGGTGATCGGCACGCGGAAGCGCCAATAATGCAGGGCTGCCGCGCCTACCGTGACGAGGCCGGCAAGCGCCACCGCGACCGGATGGCCGCCGCCCGATACGAGGTTCCTGACTACGACCAGCTCGTCGGTGCCGGCCAGCGCATTGGCCAGCGCGACGAACACCGACACGCAAAACACCACCAGCAGCACGATGCTCGGCAGCGCCATGCGCTGGCGGCGGGTGAAGAACTCCGCCAGCAGCCAGGACGCAAGCACCAGCACGCCCGCCATGCCGGCGGCCCCGAGCACGCGCGCGAAATAGGCGAGCGCCCCGAGGAACAGCGCGAGGCCGAGGGTGACGAAGATGTCGCCGAAGCCGGAGATGAAGCGCAGCCGCTCGTCGTCCTGCGGCGCGGCGGCGATGGCGGCCGGCGCCAGCTCGGCGTCCAGCGAGCGCAGCCGCGCGGCCTGCTCGGAAGTGAGTATGCCGCGCTCGACCGCTGCCAGCACGGTGCGTTCGGAGATCATCCGCCGATCGTCTCCACCACCACGTTCTGGTTGGTATAGATGCAGATGTCGGCGGCGATGGCGAGGCTGCGGCGCACGATCGCCTCGGGGTCCTGCCCGCTGTCGGCGAGCGCGCGGGCGGCGGCGAGCGCATAGCCCCCGCCTGAACCGATGGCGGCGATGCCGTTCTCCGGCTCCAGCACGTCGCCGGTGCCGGTGAGCACCAGCGTGAGGTTGGCGTCGGCGACGATCATCATCGCTTCCAGCCGGCGCAGATAGCGATCGGTGCGCCAGTCCTTGGCGAGCTCGACGGCGGCGCGCTGGAGCTGTCCGGGATATTGCTCGAGCTTGGCCTCCAGCCGCTCGAACAAGGTGAAGGCGTCGGCGGTGGCGCCGGCGAAGCCGCCGATCACGTCACCGCGCCCGAGCCGGCGCACCTTGCGCGCGTTCGACTTCATCACCGTGTTGCCGAGCGTGACCTGCCCGTCGCCGCCGATGGCGACGCGTCCGCCGGCGCGGACCGAGACGATGGTGGTGCCGTAGATGGTGTCGGGCGAATGCTGGGAAGGCGTCATGAAGGGCTCCGGTCGAGACGCCTTACTTAAGCCCTGAGGGCGCCGGCGCAACCATGGCATACCGGCCGACGCGCCCTGCCCGTCGCCGCCGCCCCTTCATGACGGCGCGAAGCGAGCGCCGCCAGCGGCTTGACGCAGCGCGGCATATGGCGCCGGGGCGCCATAGCTGCTAAGACGCCCGCGCTTTTCGGGAGCCCGTCATGCGCAAGGCCGAGATCACCCGCGCCACCAAGGAGACCGACATCCGCGTCGCCGTCGACCTCGACGGCACGGGGAAGGTGTCGGCCGCGACCGGCGTCGGCTTCTTCGATCACATGCTCGACCTGCTCGGCCGGCACGCGCGCATCGACCTCGTGGTCGAGGCCAAGGGCGACCTGCACATCGACTTCCACCACACGGTGGAGGATGTCGGCATCGCGCTCGGACAGGCCGTGCGCAAGGCGCTCGGCGACATGCGCGGCATCACCCGCTATGCCAGCCTCGATTTGCCGATGGACGAGACGCTCACCCGCGTCGCGCTCGACATCTCCGGCCGGCCCTTCCTGGTGTTCCGCACCAGCTTCCCGGCGCCGAAGATCGGCGAGTTCGACACCGAGCTGGTGCGCGAGTTCTTTCAGGCCTTCGCGATCAATGCCGGCGTGACACTGCATGTCGAGACGCTGTATGGCGACAATGCGCACCATATAGCGGAGAGCTGCTTCAAGGGCCTCGCCCGCGCGCTGCGCGCCGCCCTCGCCATCGATCCGGCGGCGGCCGGCGAGATTCCCTCCACCAAGGGCAGCCTCGGCGGCTGACCCGCGACCGGCGCCGCGATAGGCGTCGGTACTGACGAAGGACGGGCAATGGCGGTCTGGACGGTCTTCCAGCCGGATGACGGGATGACGGACAGCACGCGCGGCCGATGGGCCGAGCGCATCGTCTTCGTGCGCGAGGCGACGGCGTGGAGCGCGATCCTGTTCGCGCCGCTGGTGCTCATCGCGCACCGGCTATGGCTGGCGCTCGTCCTCTATGTCCTCGCGCAGGTGCTGATCCTGCTCGTCATCGCCAATCTCGATCTCGGCGACGCCGAGAACCTGCTCCTGCTGCTGCCGAACCTGTTCGTCGCCTTCGAGCTCTCCGCCCTGCGCCGCCGCAAGCTTTCCGCGCGCGGCCATGAGGAGATCGGGGTGGTGGTGGCGCCGAACCGCGAGGCGGCCGAGCGGCGCTTCTTCGAGAGCTGGCTCGAGGCCGGCGGGCGCCCTGCGCCGGCCGTCGCCGCCGCCGCCACGCGTCCGGCCGAGCCTCCGCCGGGCTATGTCGCCCGGCCGCCGGCAAATTCGGTGATCGGGCTGTTTCCGGAGGCCGGCCGATGAAGGTGGCGCTGATCGACTACGGCTCCGGCAATCTGCACTCGGCCGGCAAGGCGCTGGAGCGGGCCGCCCGCGAGGGCGGCACCGGCGCGACCATCCTCGTCACCGACGACCCCGAAGCCGTGCGCGGTGCGGACCGCATCGTGCTGCCCGGCGTCGGCGCCTATGCCGATTGCCGTCGCGGCCTCGATGCCGTGCCCGGCATGGTCGACGCGCTGACGGAAGTCGTGCGCGGCAAGGGACGGCCCTTCCTCGGCATCTGCGTCGGCCTGCAGCTCATGGCCGAGCGCGGTCTCGAACATGGCGTGACCGAGGGGCTCGGCTGGATCGCCGGCGACGTGGTCAAGCTCGCCCCGGCCGATCCCGATCTCAAGATCCCGCATATGGGCTGGAACTCGCTGGAGACGCGGCGCGATCATCCCCTGCTCGCCGGCATACCGACAGGTCCGGATGGGCTCGACGCCTATTTCGTGCATTCCTACCACCTCGCAGCGGCGGCGGAGGCCGACGTCGTGGCGGTGAGCGACTATGGCGCGCCGGTCACCGCCATGGTGGCGCGCGACAACCTCGCCGGCACCCAGTTCCATCCCGAGAAGAGCCAGCGCCTCGGCCTCGCCCTTCTCGCCAATTTCCTGACGTGGACGCCGTGATCCTGTTTCCCGCCATCGACCTCAAGGAAGGTCTCTGCGTACGCCTGCAGCAGGGCGACATGAACCGCGCCACCGTGTTCAACCACGATCCCGCGCAGCAGGCGGCCGAGTTCGAGAACCAGGGCTTCCGCTACCTGCATATCGTCGATCTCGACGGCGCCTTCGCCGGCAAGCCGGTGAACGCCTATGCGGTGGAGCGCATCCTCGAGGCGGTCACCATGCCGGTGCAGCTCGGCGGCGGCATCCGCGACATCGCGACCGTCGAGGGCTGGCTCGCCAAGGGCGTCACCCGCGTCATCCTCGGTACCGCCGCCGTGCGCGACCCCGCCTTCGTGAAGGACGCGGCGCGCCGTTTCCCCGGCCGTGTCGCGGTCGGGCTCGACGCCAAGGGCGGGCGCGTGGCGGTGGAGGGCTGGGCGGAGACCTCGGACCTCGACGCGCTCGATCTCGCCCGGCGCTTCGAGGATGCCGGCGTCGCCGCCATCATCTACACCGACATCGACCGCGACGGCCTGCTGAAAGGCCTCAACCTCGACGCCACCATCGCGCTCGCCGAGGGCATCTCGGTCCCGGTCATCGCCTCCGGCGGCCTCGCCTCGCTCGACGATGTGCGGGCGCTGATGGAACCGCGTGCCGCCAGGCTCGAAGGCGCCATCACCGGCCGCGCACTCTATGACGGGCGGCTCGACGCGCGCCGGGCGCTCGCCTTGCTCGCCGGGCTGCCGCTATGAGCGGGGATTCCATGCTGAAGGTGCGCGTCATTCCCTGTCTCGACGTCAAGGACGGCCGTGTCGTCAAGGGTGTGAAGTTCGTCGACCTGCGCGACGCCGGCGATCCGGTGGAGGCGGCCAAAGCCTATGACGCCGCCGGCGCCGACGAGCTGTGCTTCCTCGACATCACGGCGAGCCACGAGGCGCGCGGCACGCTGATCGACGTGGTGAGCCGCACCGCCGAGCAGTGCTTCATGCCGCTCACCGTCGGCGGCGGCGTGCGCACGGTGGAGGACATCCGCGCCCTGCTGAATGCCGGCGCCGACAAGGTCTCGATCAACACGGCGGCAGTGAACCGGCGCGATTTCGTGCGCGAGGCCGCGGAAAAGTTCGGCGAGCAGTGCATCGTCGTCGCCATCGACGCCAAGCGCGTCTCGGCGCCGGGCGAGGCGCCGCGCTGGGAGATCTTCACCCATGGCGGGCGCAACCGCACCGGCATCGACGCCATCGACTATGCGCGCGAGGTCACCGAGCGCGGCGCCGGCGAGATCCTGCTGACCTCTATGGATCGTGACGGCACCGGCGAGGGCTTCGACATCGCGCTGACCCGCGCCGTCTCCGACGCCGTGCCGGTGCCGGTGATCGCGTCGGGCGGCGTCGGCACCCTCGATCATCTGGTCGATGGTATCGCCGAGGGGCGCGCCTCGGCGGTGCTCGCCGCCTCGATCTTCCATTTCGGCACCTTCACCATTGGCGAGGCCAAGCGGCGGCTCGCCGAAGCCGGCCTGCCGGTCCGGCTCGCCTGAGGAACCGGCAATGGCCAAGAAACCCGCGCGCGTTACGCTGGAAGACCTCGCCGCACTGGTGGCCGAGCGGGCGAAGGGCGGCGGCAAGCCGTCCTACACCCGCACGCTGATCGACAAGGGCGTCGCCAAATGCGCCCAGAAGCTCGGCGAGGAGGCGGTGGAGACGGCGCTGGCGGCGGTCGGCAGCGACGACAAGGCGGTCGTTTCGGAGGCCGCCGATCTCCTCTACCATCTTGCCGTTCTCTTGGAGGTGCGCCACATCGCGATCGACGACGTCTATGCCGAGCTGGCGCGCCGCACCGCCCAGTCCGGCCTGGAGGAGAAGGCGTCGCGCTCCGGCGCCTGACGCCCGTGACGCAGAAGCACAGCCGCTGGACCCGCGACGCGACAGGGGGAAGGGCGTTCATGGACCTGAAGATCGACAGTGCATCGCTCTCGCCCTACCGCAATTTCACCCGCACCGAATGGGCGTCGTTGCGCGCCGATACCCCGCAGACGCTGAAGAGCGACGAGATCGCCCGGCTGCAGGGCCTGAACGACCGGCTGTCCATCGCCGAGGTCGAGGAGATCTACCTGCCGCTCTCGCGCCTGCTCTCCATCTATGTCGGCGCGACGCAGAAGCTGTTCCGCGCCATGGAGAAATTCCTCGGCCCCGAGCGCGACGGCAAGATGCCCTACATCATCGGCGTCGCCGGTTCGGTCGCGGTGGGCAAATCGACCACCTCCCGCGTGCTGCAGGCGCTGCTGGCGCGCTGGCCCAACACGCCGAAGGTGGCGCTCATCACCACTGACGGCTTCCTGCTGCCCAACGCCGTGCTGGAGCGCGAGGGGCTGATGCAGCGCAAGGGCTTCCCGGAGAGCTACGACCTGCCGGCGCTGCTGCACTTCCTCACCGACATCAAGGCCGGCCACCATCCGGTCCGTGCGCCGCTCTACAGCCATTTCCACTACGACGTGATGCCGAACGAGACGACCGAGGTCGACCGGCCGGATATCCTCATCGTCGAAGGGCTGAACGTGCTGCAGACCAGCCGCCCGCCGAAGGACGGCAAGGGCATTCCCTTCGTCTCGGATTTCTTCGACTTCAAGATCTACATCGACGCCGACGAGAGCATATTGGAGCGGTGGTATGTCGAGCGCTTCATGCGCCTGCGCGAGACCGCCTTCCGCGATCCGGGCGCCTATTTCCACCGCTACTCGAACATCACCGACGCCGAGGCGGACGCCACCGCCAGGGCGATCTGGCGCGGCATCAACCTCGCGAACCTGCGCGAGAACATCCTGCCCACCCGCCAGCGGGCCGATCTCATCCTGCGCAAGGGCGGCGACCATCAGGTCGAGGCGGTCGCGCTGCGCAAGCTGTGACGGACGCGATGGCGGCCCCGGTCGAGATCGCTCCGGGCTGCCTGTGGTGGCAGGGCTATCTCGACCGCGCCGCGCAGGAGCAGCTCGTCGCCGAGCTGCGCGACCTGCTGGCGCAGGCGCCGCTCTTCACGCCCCGCATGCCGAAGACCGGCAAGCCCTTCTCTGTGCGCATGTCGAATTGCGGCCCGCTCGGCTGGGTGTCGGACGAGGCGGGCTATCGCTATCAGCCGACGCATCCGGAGACGGGCCAGCCGTGGCCCGCCTTCCCGGAGCGCCTGCTCGCCGCCTGGCGGGACCTCGCCGGCACGGCGCTGCAGCCCGAGGCCTGCCTGATCAACTGGTATGGTGAGGGCGCCCGCATGGGCCTGCATCAGGATCGCGACGAGGAGGAGTTCGCCGCGCCGGTGCTCTCCCTCTCGCTCGGCGACACCGCGGTGTTCCGCATCGGCGGACGCGAGCGCGGCGATCCCACCCGTTCCATCCGTCTCGCCTCAGGCGACGCGCTGCTGCTGTCGGGGCCGAGCCGCCTCGCCTTCCATGGTGTCGACCGGGTGATTCCCGGCAGTTCGACGCTGCTGAAGCAGGGCGGGCGGATCAACCTCACTCTACGCAGGGTTCATCCGGGCTGATCGTCCGCCGACAGGGCGTCAGGTCGTGCCCAGCCGGCCTTCCGGCGTGTAGGAGTCCACGGCCTGCGGCAGCTCCCGGGACAGCCGCGCCAGCAATTCTTCCCGCGACAGGCCGGTTTTCTCCGCGAGCGTCTCCAGCACGTCCGGGCCGAGCGCGTGTTCGAGGCTTTGGTCGTCGATCTGCTGGTTCGGGCCGGTCTTGACCCACGAATCCGCGGTCTCTCCGTGGCCGTTCTGGCGGAAGCGATCGACCAGCTCGGACAGCCCGTCCTGCAGGGAACCACCGGTCGAGGCGCCGCCGAACAGGCCGCCGAGGCTGCCCAGCAGCCCGCCCAAGCCGCCGCTCCCGCCGGAATTGGCGGCGGAATTTCCGTCCTCGGGCGCCGAGGGCTCGCCCGGCTGACCGGGCTGGGTGGCGCCGCGGAGCATCTCCGAAATCTTGTCGCGGTTCTGGTAGCCGGCGATGGCCAGCAGGGCGAGAAGCGCCGTCATCGATGGAAAGGTGCGATTGTTCATCACTGATCCTCCTCGCTTGAGGTAAAAGAACCGTACCGCGTCGAACCGGTTCCTCACACTGCTGATTTAGGCGGAGATTGTGACATGGGTTTCATCTGGACGATCATCATCGGCTTCATCGCCGGCATCATCGCCAAGTTCCTGATGCCAGGGGACAATGAGCCCTCGGGTTTCGTCCTGACGACCATCCTCGGCATCGTCGGCGCATTCGTCGCGACATTCCTCGGGCAGGCTCTTGGATGGTACGGCCCCGACCAGGGTGCCGGGCTGGTCGGCGCGGTCGTGGGCGCGGTCATCGTGCTGTTCGTCTACGGGGCGATCGCGCGGCGCTCCGCATAGAGGCGCCAGGCGGAAGATCAGACGGGCTGCGGGCGGCAGCCCCGCCGTCCGCGATCACGTCTCGGACATTTGTTGGGCATGGCGATGAGGGATCTTGCCAAGCATCTGGAAATATTGAAGAAATTTGAGAATTGCGTCCATATTTCCGCCGCGATGCGGCGCGATGAGCGTTGATATGCAAGGAAACGTCATGCGCCGGCCTCTTTCCGCCCTTCTCGTCGCCCTCTCCCTTCTGGCAGCGGCTCCCGCCGTGGCCGACCCGGTGTTCCCGGGCGACGGCACGGTCGGCATGACGCCGCCGCCGGGCATGGGCGAAAGCCCGGCCGTCCGCGGCTTCGAGGATCGCGAGGCCAAGGCGTCCATCCTCATCGTCGAGATGCCGGCGGCGGCCTACGGGCAGATCACGGCCGGCCTCACCAATGAGAGCCTGGCGGAGAAGGGCGTGACGATCGAGAAGCGGCGCGACGTCACCCTGTCGGACGGCAGCAAGGGCCTCCTCCTCGCCGGGTTCCAGACCGTCGGCGCGGGTGCGATCAAGAAGTGGATCTTCGTCGCCGGCGGCAAGCAGTCGACCGGGCTCGTCACCGCCCAGATGCCGGAGGAGGCGTCCGCCCGCTATTCCGACGCCGCGATCGAGAAATCGCTGGAAAGCGTGGTGTTCCGCGCGCCGCCCTCGAATGAGGAGCTGCTCGCCAAGCTGCCCTTCCGCGTCACCGAGGCGGAAGGCTACCGCGTGCTGAAGGTGCTCGGCTCCACGGCATTGATGATGACCAAGGGTCCGTCCGACGTGATCGAGGGCACCGACCAGCCCTATTTCATCGTCATCCTCGCGCCGGGCGAGGTGCGCGACGACGAGCGCGAGAGCATCGCCAAGCGCGCCATCTCCTCGGTGCCGGGCGTGCGCGAGATGAAGATCGAGCGCGGCGGCCCGCTGCGCGTCGGCGGCCAGCCCGGCTTCGAGCTGATCGCCAACGGCACCGACCTCAAGACCGGCAAGCCGATGAAGGTGGCGCAATGGCTGCGCTTCGGGCGGACCAGCTTCGTGCGCATCGTCGGCGTGGTCCCGGCCGACGCGTTCGATTCGCATTTCGCCGAGCTCAGGGCGATGCGCGACGGCGTGGAGATGCGCTGACCTCCGGAGCCGGAAACGAAAACGGCCGGGACATGCCCGGCCGTATCCTTCCGGCGGTTGTTTCCGGCGCTCAGTTCGGATTGGCGGCTGCCTCGGTCGGCGCCACCTTCGGGCCGCCCTTGGAGATGCCGACGAGGGCCGGGCGCAGCACCCGCCCGCCGATCGTGTAGCCGGGCTGCACCACCTGCACCACCGTGCCGGCCGGCACCTTGGCGTCCGGCACCTCGAACATCGCCTGATGCAGGTTCGGATCGAACTTGGCGCCTTCCGCCTCGATGCGCGCGACGCCGTGCTTGCCCAGCGTCTGGGTCAGCGCGCGGGCGGTGAGGTCGATGCCCTCCAGCAGCGTCTTGAGCGTGCCCTCGGCTTTGGCGCGGGCCTCGGCGTCGATGGTGCCGAGCGCGCGCTCGAAATCGTCGGCGACGTTCAGCACGTCGCGGGCGAAATTGGTGATGCCGTACACCTTGGCATCGGCCACTTCGCGCTCGGCGCGGCGCCGCACATTGTCGGCCTCGGCGAAGGCGCGCAGGAACTTGTCCTTCAGGCTCGCCACCTCGGCTTCGAGCCGCTCCTTCTCGGCGGCGAGCTGGACGGCGATGGTGTCCTCGGCATCGACGGCGCCGGCCTGCGCAGCCGGCTCGCTCGCCTGCGGCGCATGAGCGGCAGCGTCGTTTTCGTCCGCCCGCTTGCGGTTGTCTTCGCTCATCACGTCCTCATTCAGGGATCACACTGTGACCGGCGCCATGGGGCACCCGTCCTTTGCCCCGGCATATCGGTCCGTAAGGTCGAAAAATCAAGCCGCATCGGCGCCCGGCCCACCCAGCACGCGGCTGACAACGCGGGCGGTGAAGTCGACCATCGGCACGATGCGCGCATAGTTCAGCCGCGTCGGGCCGATGACGCCGAGCACGCCGACCACCCGTCCCTGGCCGTCGCGATAGGGCGCGACGATGGTCGAGGAGCCCGACATGGAGAACAGGTTGTTCTCCGAGCCGATGAAGATGCGCAGCGCCTGCGCCTCCTCGGCCCGGCCCAGCAAATCGACCACTTCCTGTTTGGATTCAAGGTCGTCGAACAGGCGCCGGATGCGATCGAGATCCTCGATCGCGCGCAGATCGTGCAAGAGCTTGGCCTGCCCGCGCACGATCAGCCGCCGCTCCGCCATGTCGCCGCCGGACCAGCTTACCAGCCCCGTCTCGACCACGCGCGCGGTGATCTCGTCGAGCTCGGCGCGCCGCGCCGCCAGCGTCTTCTCCACCTCGCCGCGCAGCTCCGCCAGCGAACGCCCGACCACGCGCGCATTGAGGAAATTCGTCGCCTCGACCAGCGCCGAGGAGGGCAATCCGGGCGGCAGCGGCACCAGCCGGTTCTCAACCTCGCCGTCATCGGCCACCAGGATGAGCAGCGCCCGGCTCGGGTCGAGCGGCACGAACTCTATGTGCTTCAGGCGCTTGTCGGTCTTGGTGGTGGTCACGACGCCGGCGCCGCGCGACAGGCCGGAGAGCAGCGCCGAGGCCTCCGCCAGCACGCCGTCCACGGTCTTTCCGCGGGCTGCGGCGCGCACCTGCGCCTCGATGGCGTTGCGCTCGTCCTCGGCGATGTCGCCGATCTCCAGGAGCGCGTCGACGAAGAAGCGCAAGCCCCGCTCGGTCGGCAGCCGTCCGGCGCTGGTATGGGGCGCGAAGATCAGCCCCGCAGCCTCCAGGTCGGCCATCACGTTGCGCACCGAGGCCGGCGACAGGGTCATGGGAATCAGGCGCGAAATATTGCGCGAGCCGGCAGGCTCGCCGGTCGCCAGATAAGTCTCGACGATCTGCCGGAAGATTTCGCGCGAGCGCTCGTCGAGGCGGGCGAGTTCCGGGGCGCGGGCGGCGAGCAGGGGGTCGAGGGCCATGGACGGTCGGTATCCGGTCAGTCGGTCGGATTGATGGTCGGTACGATCGGTCTCGTCACACTATATTCGGACATCGCGCGGCGGGTTCAAGCGTGCCGCGCGTTTCGCCCGCGACCCGGCCCTTGCGGCATCCCTCATCACGCTCGTACAAGGACGCCCCGATCAACGGAGTGCCAGCCATGCGTCCTTCCCGCCGCGCCGCCGACGAGATGCGCGCCGTCAGCTTCGAGCGCGGCGTGCTGCGCCACGCGGAAGGCTCCTGCCTCGTGAAGTTCGGCGAGACCCACGTGCTCGTCGCCGCGACGCTGGAGGAGCGCCTGCCGCCTTGGCTGAAGGGGCAGGGCCGCGGTTGGGTCACCGCCGAATACGGCATGCTGCCGCGCGCCACCCATGAGCGCACCCGCCGCGAGGTCACCGCCGGCAAGCCCTCCGGCCGCACCCAGGAGATCCAGCGCCTGATCGGGCGTTCGCTGCGCACCATCGTCGATCTGGAAAAGCTCGGCGAACGCCAGATCACCATCGACTGCGACGTCATCCAGGCCGATGGCGGCACCCGCACCGCCTCGGTCACCGGCGCCTGGGTGGCGCTGCACGACTGCCTCGCCTGGATGAAGGCGCGCGGCATGATCCCGACCATTCCGCTGCGTGACAACGTCGCCGCCGTCTCCTGCGGCATCGTCGAGGGCGAGCCGCGCCTCGATCTCGACTATGCCGAGGATTCGCAGGCGGAGACCGACATCAATTTCGTGATGACCGGCGCCGGCGGCTTCGTCGAGCTGCAGGGCACCGCCGAGAAGAACCCGTTCAGTGAGGAGGAGTTCGGCGCCATGCTCGGGCTCGCCCGCAAGGGCATCTCCCGCCTCGTCGACCTGCAGAAGATGGCGGTGGCCTGAGATGGAGAGCCATCGCCGCCTCACCGGCAAGGTGGTCATCGCCACCCACAATCCCGGCAAGCTGGAGGAGATGGCCTGGCTGCTCTCGCCCTATGGCGTCGAGGCGGTCTCGGCCGGCGATCTCGGCCTTTCCGAGCCGGAGGAGACCGGGCTGACCTTCGCCGAGAACGCCCGCATCAAGGCCTCCGCCGCCGCCAAGGCGAGCGCCCTGCCGGCCTTCGCCGATGATTCCGGCCTCTGCGTCGAGGCGTTGGGCGGCGAGCCGGGGTTGCTCACCGCCCGCTGGGCGGGACCGGAGAAGGATTTCGGCGCCGCCATGGCCAAGGTCGAGGAGAAGCTGCGCGAGGCGGGCGCGACCGACCCCGACCAGCGCCGCGCCTATTTCATCTCCGCGCTCTGCCTCGCCTGGCCGGACGGCCATGTCGAGGATTTCGAGGGCGTGGTCGAGGGCACGCTGGTATGGCCGCCGCGCGGGCCGGACGGCTTCGGCTACGACCCGATGTTCCAGCCCGACGGCTATGACCGCACCTTCGGCGAGATGAGCGCGGCCGAGAAGCACGGCCTGCCGCCCGAGGGCACCGGCCTCTCGCACCGGGCGCGCGCCTTCATGGAGCTGGCGGAAGCCTGCCTTGACGGCGTGCCCGAAGGCGGATTCCCTCGCGCCGTGGACTATGTGCCGGGCGGCGATGATTCGGATAGCTGACAGCCTCACCCTCGAGCGCCCGCCGCGCGCCGCACCGCCGCCGGTCGATCCGGGCTTCGGCGTCTATGTGCATTGGCCGTTCTGCCTCGCCAAATGCCCTTATTGCGACTTCAACTCGCATGTCCGCCATTCGCCGCCGGACCAGGACCGGTTCCTGAGGGCGTTCCGCGCCGAGATCGCCGACGCCCGCGCCCGCACCGGCCAGCGGCGCACGGCGAGCGTGTTCTTCGGCGGCGGCACCCCCTCGCTGATGGACCCGGCCACCGTCGGCGGCATCCTCGCGGCGATCGACGAGGCCTGGCCGCTCGACGCCACCGCCGAGGTGACGCTGGAGGCCAACCCGACCAGCGTTGAGGCCGGCCGCTTCCGCGGCTATCGCGCCGCCGGGGTCAACCGCGTCTCGCTCGGCGTGCAGGCGCTGGACGACGCCTCGCTTAAGGCGCTCGGGCGCATGCACACGGCGGACGAGGCGCTGGCCGCGGTGGCGGTGGCCCGCGCCGCCTTCGAGCGGGTGTCCTTCGACCTCATCTATGCCCGCCCGGCGCAGACGCCGGAGGCCTGGCGCGCCGAGCTTCTGCGCGCCATCTCCGAGGGCTGCGAGCATCTCTCGCTCTACCAGCTCACCATCGAGGACGGCACGCCCTTCGCCGCGCTGCACCGCGCCGGCAAGCTGGTGGTGCCCGAGGAGGAAGTCGCCCGCGCGCTCTGGGACGTCACCCAGGAGATGACGCGCGAGGCGGGTCTGCCGGCCTACGAGATCTCCAACCATGCCCGCCCGGGCGCCGAGAGCCGCCACAATCTGCTCTATTGGCGCTATGGCGAATATGCCGGCATCGGCCCCGGCGCCCATGGACGGCTCGACACGCCGGAGGGGCGCCGCGCGACCTCCACCGAGCGCCGCCCGGAGGCGTGGCTGAACCTCGTCGAGGAACACGGCCACGGCCTCGTCGAGGACGAGTCGCTGACCCGCATGGAGCAGTCCGACGAGTTCCTGCTGATGGGGCTGCGGCTCGCCGAGGGCATTGACGGCCAGCGCTTCAAGCGCCTGTCGGGCCGCGATTTCGAGTCGATGCGCGTGCATGCGCTGCTCGCCGAAGGGATGATCGAGCAGCTACCCGACGGCCGCCTGCGCGTCACCCCGCAGGGCTTTCCGGTGCTCGACGCCATCGTCGCCGACCTGGCGGCGTGAGGACGGCGATCTAGGCTAATGCCGCCGGCCTAAAGCCCCGTCCCCCCAAAACTGCGCGGGGCGGGATCGACGATGCGGGCGCTGCCGTTCCCGATCTCCATCACCGCGAGGCCGCGCTGGTTGGTGCCGTCGCTGCGGAAGCGGAACACGCCGTCGACGCCGGAGAAGCCCGAGGGCGTCTCGATCGCCTCGTCGGTGATGCCCATCGCCCCGCGCGTCTTGACGATCGCCGCCATCAGCGAGACGCCGTCATGGGCAAGCGTCGCCGTGCGCACCGGGTCGCGTCCGTAGCGCGCGCGGTAGCGCTCGGAGAAGGCGCGGTAGCCGGCGGGGTCGGGCGCCGCGAAGATGCCGCCCGCCATGCTCGGCAGGGCGAACATGCGCGGATCGTCCCACAGCCCGGTGCCGATGAGCTGCTTGCCGGCGACCGGGGCGCCCGCCGCGGCCAGCGCCTGCACGAGCTGCGGCACTACCTCGGCCGAATCCGGCAGGAACACCGCGTCCGCCTGCTGGGCGGAGGCGGCGATGCGCTTGGCCGCGTCTGCATAGCCGCTGCCGTTGGTCGGGTAGCGCTCGATGCCGACGACGCGCCCGCCGGCGGCCGGCACCGCCTCGCGGAACGCGCCTTCCACCACCGAGCCATAGGCATTGTCCGGCAGCAGCGCGACGAAGGCGCGCCGGCCCTTGGCGGCGGCGTAGCGCACCGCGCGCTCGACGTCGGTCTGCGGCAGGAAGCTCAGGAGATAGACGCCGCGCGCCGCGACATTGGTGTCGGTCGAGAAGCCGACGAGCGGCACGTTGCGCGAGCGCGCCACCTGCCCGGCGGCGGCGACCGTGTGCGAGAACAGCGGGCCGATGATCGCCTTGGCGCCCTCGTCGATGGCCTGGGTGGCGGCGGCCTGCGCGCCCTGGCTGGTGCCGGCGTCGTCCTTGACGAGGATCTGCACGTCGCCGCCGGGAAACTCGTTCACCGCCATCTCGGCGGCGTTGCGCAGCGCCTGCGCGGCCAGCGCCGCATTGCCGCTCGCCCCGAGCGGCAGGATCAGCCCGATGCGCACGCTGCCGGTGCCGATGGCGTTGGCCGGCTGGGGGTTCTCGACCGTGGCGGGCGTGTTCGGGATGGCGGCGGTGGGTGGCGCCTCGGAGACCCCGCCGCAGGCGGCGAGGAGGCCCGATGCCGCGGCGAGCACCAAGGCGCGCATCGCCCGACCGACGCGGCGGGAGGCTGCGGCTGGCAGGGTAGCAGGCAAGCCGGCCGGCGGACGGGCCAGCATGTCGTCGTCGCTCATCACCAATCGCATGTCCCGTGTCGGCGTCGCATCCCGTTTTAGGCCGGCTCGCCGCGCCCTGTCACGCGCGGCCGGGATTCGCCGGGCCAAATCGGGGCGTTTTCCACCCGTTCCGGGCCCCCGGGCCGCATGACGTGGGCTCCCGTACCTTCTAGGATCGCGCCATGAAGCCCGCTCCCAGCCCCATGTCCGATTCCGCGCCCGCCACCTTCCGCATCGGTGCCGTCAGCCTTCCCGCCGCGCGCCTCGAAGGCGGCCTCTATGTGGTGGCGACGCCGATCGGCAATCTCGGCGACGTCACCTTGCGCGCGCTGGAGACGCTCGCCGGCGCCGCGCTGGTCGCCTGCGAGGACACCCGGGTGACGCGCCGCCTGCTGGAGCGCTACGGCATCCGCACGCCGCTCGTCGCCTATCACGATCACAATGCCGAGACGATGCGCCCGCGCCTTGTGGAAAAGCTCGGGCAGGGCGCGGCGGTGGCGCTGGTGTCGGACGCCGGCACGCCGCTGGTCTCCGACCCCGGCTACAAGCTGGTCGAGGCGGCGATCGCGGCCGGCCACCGCGTGGTGCCGTTGCCGGGCGCCTCGGCGAGCCTCGCCGCGCTGGTGGCCGCCGGGCTGCCGACCGACCGCTTCTTCTTCGAGGGCTTCCTGCCGCCGAAGCCGGGCGCGCGGCGCAACCGCATCGCCGAACTGAAGGCGATGCCGGCGACACTCGTTCTCTACGAGACCGGCCCGCGCCTGCCGGAAAGCCTCGCCGATCTCGCCGATGGCCTCGGCCCGCGCCCGGCGGCGGTGTGCCGCGAGCTGACCAAGACCTTCGAGGAGGTGCGCCGCGCCCCGCTCGACGCCCTCGCCGCGCATTATGCCGCGGCCGGCGCGCCGAAGGGCGAGATCGTGCTGATCGTCGGCCCGCCGGACGAGGAGGTGGCGAGCGACGCCGATGTCGACGGCGCGCTGCGCCGGGCGCTGGCGACGCTTTCGGTGAAGGACGCGGCGGCGGCGGTGGCGACGGCCACCGGCCGGCCCAAGCGCGAGGTCTATGCCCGCGCGCTGGCGCTGGAGCGGGCGGATGGCGACTGAGCGTCGCCGGGCCGCCTTCGCGCGCGGCATCGACGCCGAGGCGGCCGCCTCGGCGCTGCTCGCGGCGCAGGGCTTTTCCATCCTCGCCACGCGGATACGTACGCCGCGCGGCGAGATCGACCTCGTCGCCCGCAACGAAACACTTCTGCTGTTCGTCGAGGTGAAGGCGCGGGCCAATATCGACGCCGCCGCCCTCTCCATCCTGCCGCGCCAGCGCCGACGCATCGCGCAGGCCGCTGAGATCTTCCTCGCTGGGCGCCCGGAGCTCGCCGCCCTCGACATGCGCTTCGACGCCGTGCTCATCGCCCCGCGCAGCGCGCCCGTGCACCTGCCCGGCGCCTTCGAGGCGGAATAGGTCGCGGGCGGCCGTCACCGTGGCAAAGCGGCGGCCGAGCGACTAAACAGAAGGGGACACGCCGGCGCGCCGGTACCCCTCGCGAACCCTTCCCCCCGAGTTCCCACCATGAGCCTCAACGTCGCCATCCAGACGGACCCGATCGATCGCATCAACATCGCCGGGGATTCTGGCTTCGCCCTGATGCTGGAAGCGCAGGCGCGCGGCCATAGGCTGGCCTATTACACGCCCGACCGGCTCGCCATGCGCGATGGGCAGGTGTTCGTCACCGTCGAGCCGGTGGAGGTGCGCGACGTCAAGGGCGACCATTTCACGCTCGGTGCCCGCGAGCGGGTGCGGCTCGACAGTTTCGACGTGATCCTGATGCGGCAGGACCCGCCCTTCGACCTCAACTACATCACCGCCACCCACATGCTCGAGCGGGTGCATCCGAAGACGCTGGTGGTGAACGACCCGGCGCAGGTCCGCAACGCGCCGGAGAAGATCTTCGTCACCGAATTTCCCGAGCTGATGCCGCCGACGCTGGTCACGCGCGACCTCGACGAGATCAAGGCGTTCCGCGCCGAGCATGGCGACATCGTCTTCAAGCCGCTCTACGGGCATGGCGGCTCCTCGGTGTTCCGCCTCACCCGCGACGACCTGAATTTCGGCTCGCTCTATGATTTCTTCGCGACCGCCTTCCGCGAGCCGTGGGTGGTGCAGCGTTTCCTTCCCGCCGTGAGCGCCGGCGACAAGCGCATCATCCTCGTCGACGGGGAGTTCGCGGGGGCGGTGAACCGCGTGCCGAGCGAGGGCGATCTGCGCTCCAACATGGTGCGCGGCGGCGCGGCGAAGGAAACCGACCTCACGCCCCGCGAGCGGGAAATCTGCGAGAGGCTGGGGCCTTCCCTGCGCGAGAAGGGGCTGCTGCTGACCGGCATCGACGTGATCGGCGGCAACCTCACCGAGATCAACGTCACCGCGCCGACCGGCATCCGCGCCATTCGCCGCCTCGGCGGCCCGGACATCGCCGCGCTGGTCTGGGACGCCATCGAGGCGAAGCGCCGCTAGAGCATTTCATCGTTTCACGGAAACGCCGAAATGCTCTAATTCTTTGGTTTGGCGCGTTTTCTTCACGCGAACCGGAATCCACTTCGCGCGAAAACGCTTTAGATCTCCCGACGAAAAAAGGCGCCGGGAGGCGAGGCCTCGGGCGCCCTGTTCCGTTTCATCTGGTCCGCGCTCAGTGCACGCTGAGCGTCACCAGCTCGTGCTCGCTGGCATTGGCGATCGCCGCCTCGCGGCTATCGGTCAGCATGAGCGGCGTGCCGTCCGCGGCGTGCAGCGTGAAGAGCTCGATGCCCGGCGCGATGTGCGGCGCCTGCGGGAACATCTCCGCCACTTCCTCCGAACGGATGGAGCGCACATAGGCGATCCTACCGTCGCCGAGGCTGGCGAAGGCCTCCGGCGTCAGCGCCTCGGGCACCGGGGTGTCGGCTGTGACGCCGTGATGGTCGAAATCCTGTGTCATGGTCCGCGACTCCTTTACGCTGCGGTCGAGACCGGCTCGAGTTCCCTCATTCATCGGTCGCTATGTCGATACGCCTGATCACCCGTTCCGGTTCCGGCCGGGCGAGATCGACCGACAGAAGACCGTTGCGGAGCTCCGCTCCCAGCACCTGCATGCCGTCGGCCAGCACGAAGGTGCGCTGGAACTGGCGTGCGGCGATGCCGCGGTGGAGGAAGATGCGGCCCGGCTCCTCGGCCTGCCGGCCGCGGATAACGAGCTCCTTCTCCTCCAGCGTCACATCGAGCTGTTCGCGCTGGAAGCCGGCTACCGCCAGGATGATCCTCAGCCGCTCGGGCTGACCCGGCGTGGCGACCCGCTCGACATTGTAGGGCGGATAGCCGTCCGAGCCCTTCACGACCCGGTCGAGCGCCCGCTCGACCTCGTCGAAGCCGAGCAGGAAGGGGCTCGACAGCGAGGGAATACGCGACATGGTCTCAAAGTCCTCGCATTGAAGCGACTTTGGTATGTGGGACCCCGATCGGGCATCCCGTTCGCATGGGATATGGGAGAGGTGCCGCGCGGGCGCAAGGCGCGCCTAAACCGGCGTTCCGCCGCCATGACGGCTCGTCACAAGGCGCGGATGCCCTCGCCGGCCCGAGGCTGGACCCTGCCGGCCGTTCAGGCCGCGTGGCGCTCGGCGTTGGCGCCGAAATGCTCGCGATAGCGCGGATTGATCCGCTCGACCGGCAGCACGATGAAGACGTCGGTGGTGCCGAACTGGCGGTCGACCACGGCGTGCTCGCCGATCTGCGCGCCGAGCCGCAGATAGCCCTTGATCAGCGGCGGCAGCTCGCCGAGTGCCGCCTTGGCGTCGATCGCCTCCTTCGGCAGCGTGTCCATCGCCGTCGCCCGATGCGGCAGGGCGGCGACGCGCCATTCCTGATCGCCGGGCGCGAAATGGTGCAGGAAGGCGAGCGGGCGGGCCAGTGCCGCCGGATCGGTGCCTTCGAGGCTGGCGCAGCCGAACAGCACGTCGACGCCGTGGTGCAGCACATAGGCCCAGATGCCGTGCCACAGCAGCTCGACCGTGCGCTTGTTGCGGTAGGGCCGGAGCACGCAGGAGCGGCCGAGCTCCAGGAAGTGCCGGCCGGAGTGGCGGGCGAGCAACGGCGCGATGTCGAACTCGCCGGCGGTGTAGAAGCCGCCATGGCGCTTGGCGATCTCCTGCCGCAGCAGCCGATAGGTGCCGACCACCTTCGGCTCGTGCCGGCCGAGCACGAGCCGCCCGGCGTCGTGGTCGAGCACCAGGAGATGGTCGCAGAAGGCGTCGAAGGCGTCGAAGTCGCGGCGGGCGAGGCGCGCGGCGGCGGCCGGCAGCGCCGACATCTCCTCGTAGAACACCTCGTAGCGCAGCCGCTGCGCGCGCCGCACGTCAGCGGCGGTGCGGGCGAGCCGCACCTCCAGCGCGCCGATGCGCCCGAGCGTCACCGGCCCGGAGGGACGGCGGCTCTCGCGATGGCGCACGCCGGAATAGGAGCGCAGCGCCGGGATCAGCCGCCCGGGCTGCCATTTGTCAGCGAGCCGGCCGTCGAACAGCGGCCGGAACGCCGCCGGTGTCAGCAACTGCCGCAGCGGCGAGGCGGCTGGCAGGCCCGGCCCTGCGGCTTCGAGCGTATCGCCGGTAAACGGATGCGTCATGGCCCCGATGACCCCAGCCTCGACCTCATGCCCCGATCGGCGGGTCGATCTTACATCGATCTGCAACGAATCACATTTCTCGGACGCACATGTGACAATCGGTCAACCGCCGCCTCCCGCCTGTCAAGCTCAAGCGGCGCCGCGCTTTTTCGCCGCCGCCGCGAGCAGCTCGGCGAGCCTGGCGCGGTCGACCGGCTTGTCCAGCATGACGGAGAGGCCGGCTGATTCGGCGCGCGACCGGCTCGCGGCGTCGAGCCCGGCGGTCATGCCGACCAGCAATGCACCCGTGCGGAGCGCGCGCATCATCGATGCCGCGCTGATGCCGTCGCGCACCGGCAGCCCGATGTCGACCAGCGCCATGTCGAAGGGACGGCCGGCCTTCGCCGCCTCGCGGAAGGCGACGAGGGCTGCCTCGCCGTCCACCGCCCGTACCGGCATATGGCCGAGCCGGCCGATGAGCGCGGCGAGCAGCAGCGCATTCACGTCGTCGTCCTCGCCGATCAGCACCCGCAGCCGGCGGCGCGCCGACGTGGCGATGCCCGATTCGGCCTCCACTGCCATCTCCGCGCTCGCGAGGTCGGCGGCCGGCGCATCGCCGGCAATGCGGCTCGCCAGCGAGGCGGGGCGCACCGGCTTGACCAGATAGGTGTCGCAGCCGAGCGCCATCAGGCGCGGCAGCAGCGCCCGCTGGCCGGGGGTGATCAGTGCGATGCGCCGCGCCGCCGGCTGGCCGCTTCTCAGCGCGGCGGCGAGCGTGTCCGCCGGGAAGGCGGCGTCGATCAGCATCGCCATGCGGCCCGACGGGGCCGACCGTGTATCCAGCCTGGCGTCGAGCCCGGCCGGCGAGCAGGCGGTCTCGACCCGCGCGCCCCACAGGACGAGCTGGCGGCCGAGCGCCTCGCGCAGCACCGGCGAGGGCGAGGCGATCAGCACCGAGGCCTCCGCCAGCGCTGGTGCCGCGCTGCGTGTCGGCGAGGCCGCCGGCAGCTTCATGTCGAACCAGAAGCGCGAGCCGGCCGGGCTGCCGGCAAGCTCGATCGCGATGCCGAGCCGTGCCGCCAGCCTGGCGACGATGGCGAGGCCGAGGCCGCTGCCCGGCTCGGCGCTGCCGTCGGCCGCCGCGCCGCGCACGCTCTCGCGGAAGATCGCCGCCCGCTCGCGCGGGGCGATGCCCGGCCCGGTGTCGCGCACCTCGAAGCGGATCACACCGTCGCCGGCGGGAGCCAGCTCGAGCGTGGCGCCGCCGGCGCGGGTGAATTTGATGGCGTTGGCCAGCAGGTTGGTGAGGATCTGCCGCAGCGCCGCCGCCTCGCCGACCACCTGCGCCGGCAGGCCGGGCGCCACGACGCTGGCGAGCTCAAGCCCGCGCGCCTGTGCGCGCAGGCCAAGCAGCTCGACCGTCTCGACCGCCAGTGCCGCGGGATCGAACACGGTGGCCTCGGGGGCAGGGCCGTGCGGCGCCAGCAGGCCGTCGACGATGTCGAGCAGCGTCTCGCCGGAGCTCTTGAGCAGATGCGCGTAGTTGCGCTGCTCGGCGGTGAGGTTGGTGTCGAGCAGCAGCTCGGCGAGGCCGATCATGCCGGCGAGCGGCGTCTTCAACTCGTGACCGGCATGGGCGAGCGCCCGGGACAGCGCGCGGCCGGGCGCCTGCGCCGCGGTGCCTTCCGCAGCGGCGTCGCCTTCCAACAACGCCGCGGCTGGGCCCTTCGCCGCCGAAGCCTTTGCCGCCGAACGCTTCGCCCCCGCACCTTCCGCCGGTGCCCCGGCCTTGTCCGCGGGCTTTCCCTCGCGCGCCATCGCCGCCTCTGTCCCGTGCGCGGCCGGTTGCCCGATGCGGGTCGGGCTGCCCGCATGCCGCGTCGGCAACCAGAAATAGCCCATCCACGCCCGTCCGGCGGCGGGAAGTGCGGGCGCGGTTAAGGAAGCTTTTCGCCGATCCGGGAAAGCGCCCCACCCGCCGCGACTGCCGCCGCGCATGGGCGCGCTTCGGCCCCGGCCCGAAGGGGTTGGCGGTCATGGCCGGACGTTTCGTCCGCCCGCCCCTTCCCGCCTCGACGATGCCTGAGGCGGGGCCGGCGCCTCTCCAGCGGATGGGCAAACCGGCATCAGGTCTCCCGCGAACCCCTGCCTCCTCGCCGCGATCCCGCATTCGAGAAGCATGTTCCGGCCGCAGGATCGAAGGACATTTGCACGTGGAACATGACTTGATCCGTTGAGCCGGAACGCTTTCCCGTCAGCGCGAGCTGACCGGAAAAGGCTCACGCGGCGCTGGCGAGGCGGTCCTCGCTCGAACGATAGGCCAGGGCCTCGGCGAGATGGGCGCGCCCGACGCTCTCGGCGCCGGCGAGGTCGGCGAGCGTGCGCGCCACCCGCAGCACGCGGTGGAAACCGCGCGCCGAGAGCCGCATCACCCGCGCCGCGTCGGCCAGCAGGGCGGCGCCGGCTTCGTCCGGCGTGGCGATGTCCTCAAGCAGCGGGCCGCCCGCCTGCGCGTTGATCGAGAGGTCCGGGCGGCCGAACGCCGCGAAGCGCTCGCGCTGGATTTCGCGCGCCTGCGCGACGCGGGCGGCGACCTCGCGGCTGCTCTCGGCCGGCGCCGGGCGGACGAGGTCGGCGGCCGACACCGCCGGCACCTCGAGATGCAGGTCGATGCGGTCGAGGAACGGGCCGGAGAGCCGCGCCTGATAGTCTGCCGCGCAACGCGGCCCGCGCCGGCAGCTATGGCCGGGCTGGCCGGCCTGTCCGCAGCGGCAGGGGTTCATCGCCGCCACCAACTGGAAGCGGGCGGGATAGGTGATGCGGTGGTTGGCCCGCGCGATCACCGCCTCGCCGGTCTCCAGCGGCTGGCGCAGCGAATCGAGCACCGCCGGCTGGAATTCCGGCAGCTCGTCGAGGAACAGCACGCCGTTATGGGCGAGCGAGACCTCGCCGGGGCGCGCCCGCATGCCGCCGCCGACCATCGCCGCCATGCTGGCGGAATGGTGCGGGGCGCGGAACGGGCGCCGGCTCGTCAGCGCCCCGCCCTGCAGCGCGCCGGCCACCGAGGCGACCATCGACACCTCGAGCAGCTCGGCCGGGGAGAGCGGCGGCAGGATCGAGGGCAGGCGCTGCGCCAGCATCGACTTGCCGGCGCCGGGCGGACCGACGAACAACAGATTGTGACCGCCGGCCGCGGCGATCTCCAGCGCCCGCCGCGCGCTCTCCTGCCCCTTCACATCGGCGAGGTCCGGCAGCGCGGCGCCGTCCGGCGCGAGGCGCGGATCGGGACGGGCGAGTGCCTGCCTGCCGGCGAAGTGGTTGGCGAGCTGCATCAGCGAGGAGGGCGCCAGCACCGGCATGTCCGGGCTCGCCCAGGCCGCCTCCGCGCCGCAGGCGGCGGGACAGATGAGGCCGTGGCCGCGGGCATTGGCGCCGATCGCCGCCGGCAGCACCCCGGCCACCGCGGCGATGCGCCCGTCCAGCGCCAGCTCGCCGATCACCGTGAAGCCGTCCAGCGCGTCGGCGGGCAGGGCGCCGATCGCCGCCATCAGGCCGAGCGCGATCGGCAGATCGTAATGGCTGCCTTCCTTCGGCAGGTCGGCCGGCGCGAGATTGACGGTGATGCGCTTGGCCGGCAGCGCGAGGCCGGAGGCGATCAGTGCCGCGCGCACCCGCTCCTTCGCCTCGGTCACCGCCTTGTCGGCGAGGCCGACCAGGTTGAAGGCCGGAAGCCCCGGCGCCACCTGCACCTGCACGTCGACGGGGCGTGCCTCCACGCCCTCGAACGCCACCGTCGCCACGCGCTGGACCATGCCGCGCCCCCGCTTCCCGGAATACCGCCGACTTTAGGGAAGGCGCGCGGTGCGTCAAGAACATTATGAGAACATCGATTGGCACGAAGGGGCGGCACTCACGTCCGTCCGGCGGCCGGCGGGCGCGTGACCTGCGGCATTTCGCCGGAGGCTCGATAGAAATCCTCTATCGGCGAACGAAACACCTGAATTGATTCCGCTTTTTCGAACACGCATTGTTCCATTGGAAAACTTTAAAAGAAGGTCGGGAGAAAATGCCGCATTACGAGCCCTGGAGCGAGGGGCGTGCCCGCGAGGTGATCGGCGAGTTCGCCCACCTTGAAGGCCCGCTAATGCCGATGCTCCACGCGGTACAGGAAACCTTCGGCTATGTGCCGGAGGCGATCGTGCCGATGCTGGCGGAGACGCTGAACATCTCGCGCGCCGAGGTGCATGGCGTCGTGACCTTCTACCACGACTTCCGCCACGAGCCCGCCGGCAACCACGTGCTGAAGCTGTGCCGCGCCGAGGCCTGCCAGGCCGCCGGCGGCGACGCGCTCGCGGCCCATGCCGAGCGCCGGCTCGGATGCCGGCTCGGCGAGACCACCGCCGACGGCCGGGTGACGGTCGAGCCGATCTACTGCCTCGGCCTGTGCGCCACCGCGCCTTCCGCCATGCTGGACGGGCGCATCGTCGCCCGGCTCAACGAGCGCCGTCTCGACGCGCTGATCGCGGAGGCGCAATCGTGAGCATTCGCATCTACGTTCCCAAGGACGCCTGCGCCATCGCCTGCGGCGCCGACGAGGTCGCCGCCGCCATCGAGGCCGCCGCGCGGAGCCGCCGCGTGCCGGTCGAGATCGTACGCACCGGCTCGCGCGGCATGCTGTGGCTGGAGCCCCTCGTCGAGGTGGCGACCCCGGAAGGGCGCATTGGCTACGGTCCGGTGAGCGAGGACGACGTCGAGGGCCTGATCGAGGCCGGCCTGTTCGAGGGCGGCGCCCACGCGCTGCGCATCGGCAAGCCGGAGGAGCATCCCTTCCTCGCGAAACAGACGCGCCTCACCTTCGCCCGCTGCGGCGTCATCGATCCTGCCTCCTACAATGATTACCGCGCCCATGGCGGTTACAAGGGCCTGGAGCGCGCGCTCGCCCTCGGCCCGGTGGCGATCATCGAGGAAGTGAAGAAGTCGGGCCTGCGCGGTCGCGGCGGCGCCGGCTTCCCGACCGCGATCAAGTGGAAGACCGTCGCCGACGCGCAGGCGGACCGCAAATACATCGTCTGCAACGCCGATGAGGGCGACAGCGGCACCTTTGCCGACCGCATGATCATGGAAGGCGATCCCTTCCAGCTCATCGAGGGCATGACCATCGCCGGCATCGCGGTGGGCGCCACCAAGGGCTTCGTCTACACCCGCTCGGAATATCCGCACGCGATTCTGGCGATGCAGAAGGCGATCGACGTGGCGCGGGCGCATGGCATGCTTGGCGTCAACATCGCCGGCACGCAGCACAGCTTCGACATGGAAGTGCGCATGGGCGCCGGCGCCTATGTGTGCGGCGAGGAGACGGCGCTGCTCGACAGCCTGGAAGGCAAGCGCGGCGTGGTGCGGGCCAAGCCCCCGCTGCCGGCGCACAAGGGCCTGTTCCAGAAGCCGACCGTCATCAACAATGTGCTGTCGCTGGTGGCGATCCCGCATATCCTCGCCGACGGCGGCGAGTTCTACGCCAATTTCGGCATGGGCCGCTCGCGCGGCACCATGCCGGTGCAGATCGCCGGCAATGTGCGTTATGGCGGGCTGTTCGAGACCGCCTTCGGCATCTCGCTCGGCGAGCTCGTCAACGATATCGGCGGCGGCACCGCTTCCGGCCGCCCGGTGAAGGCGGCGCAGGTGGGCGGCCCGCTCGGCGCCTATGTGCCGACCTGGCAGTTTGACCTGCCCTTCGATTACGAGGCCTTCGCGGCGAAGGACGCGCTGATCGGCCATGGCGGCATCGTGGTGTTCGACGACACCGCCGACATGGCCAGGATGGCGCGCTTCGCCATGGAGTTCTGCTCGGTCGAGAGCTGCGGCAAGTGCACGCCCTGCCGCATCGGCTCCACCCGCGGCGTCGAGCTGATGGACCGCATTATGAAGGGCGAGAAGCGCGAGGCGAACCTCGCGGTGCTCACCGACCTCTGCCACACCATGAAGCTGGGATCCCTGTGCGCTCTCGGGGGTTTCACCCCATATCCGGTGATGAGCGCGCTGAACCACTTCCCCGAAGATTTCGGCGCCCCGCCGCGCCACCTCGAAGCCGCCGAGTGAGGAAGGACGAAACCATGTCTCTCGTTCATGAGATCGACTACGGCACGCCCGCTCCCAAGACCGACAAGATGGTGACCCTCACCATCGACGGCGTGGAAATTTCGGTGGCCGAGGGCACCTCGATCATGCGCGCGGCGATGGAGATGGGGACGCAGATCCCCAAGCTCTGCGCCACCGACATGCTGGACGCCTTCGGCTCCTGCCGCCTCTGTCTCGTCGAGATCGAGGGTCGCGCCGGCACGCCGGCCTCCTGCACCACGCCGGTCGGCCCGGGCATGAAGGTCCACACCCAGACCGAGCGCCTGAAGCAGCTCCGCAAGGGGGTGATGGAGCTCTACATCTCCGACCACCCGCTGGACTGCCTCACCTGCGCGGCGAACGGCGACTGCGAGCTGCAGGACATGGCCGGCGCGGTCGGCCTGCGCGAGGTGCGCTACGGCATGGAGGGCGCCAACCATTTCGCCCCGACCTCCGAGCTCGTGCTGCCGAAGGACGAATCGAACCCCTATTTCACCTATGATCCGGCCAAGTGCATCGTCTGCAATCGCTGCGTGCGCGCCTGCGAGGAAGTGCAGGGCACCTTCGCGCTGACGATCTCCGGCCGCGGCTTCGACAGCCGCGTCTCGCCGGGCCAGTCGGAAGCCTTCCTCACCTCGGAATGCGTGTCCTGCGGCGCCTGCGTGCAGGCCTGCCCGACTGCCACCCTTTCCGAGAAGAAGCTGATCGAGATCGGCCAGCCGGAGCACTCGGTGGTCACCACCTGCGCCTATTGCGGCGTCGGCTGCACCTTCAAGGCGGAGATGCGCGGCCAGGAAGTGGTGCGCATGGTGCCGTGGAAGGACGGCAAGGCCAATCGCGGCCATAGCTGCGTGAAGGGCCGCTTCGCCTGGGGCTACGCCACCCATCAGGACCGCATCCTGAAGCCGATGATCCGCGAGAAGATCAGCGATCCGTGGCGCGAGGTCTCCTGGGACGAGGCGATCGCCTACACCGCCGACGGGCTGAAGCGCATCCAGGACACCTATGGCCGCCGCGCCATCGGCGGCATCACCTCCTCGCGCTGCACCAATGAGGAGGCCTATCTCGTCCAGAAGATCATCCGCGCCGGCTTCGGCACCAACAATGTCGACACCTGCGCCCGCGTCTGCCACTCGCCGACCGGCTACGGCCTGAACCAGGCCTTCGGCACCTCGGCGGGCACGCAGGACTTCGATTCGGTCGAGGACAGCGACGTCATCCTCGTCATCGGCGCCAACCCGACCGACGGCCATCCGGTGTTCGGCTCGCGCATGAAGAAGCGCCTGCGCCAGGGCGCCAAGCTGATCGTCGTCGATCCGCGCCGCATCGATCTCGTGCGCTCGCCGCACATCCATGCCGACTACCATCTGCCGCTGCAGCCGGGCACCAACGTCGCCATCGTCACCGCTCTCGCCCATGTCGTGGTGACCGAGGGGCTGGTGAACGAGGAATTCGTGCGCGCCCGCTGCGACTGGGAGGAGTTCCAGGACTGGGCGGAGTTCGTCGCCGACGAGCGCCACTCGCCGGAAGCGGTCGCCAAGTTCACCGGCGTCGCGCCGGAGCTGATCCGCGGCGCCGCCCGGCTCTATGCCACCGGCGGCAATGCGGCGATCTATTACGGCCTCGGCGTCACCGAGCACTCGCAGGGCTCGACCACGGTGATGGCGATCGCCAACCTCGCCATGGCGACCGGCAATATCGGCCGCCGCGGCGTCGGCGTGAACCCGCTGCGCGGCCAGAACAACGTGCAGGGCTCCTGCGACATGGGCTCGTTCCCGCACGAGCTGCCGGGCTACCGCCACATCTCCGACGACGCCACCCGCGCCACCTTCGAGGCGATGTGGGGCCGGCCGATCGATCCCGAGCCGGGCCTGCGCATCCCGAACATGCTGGACGCGGCGGTCGACGGCACCTTCAAGGCGATCTACATCCAGGGCGAGGACATCCTCCAGTCCGACCCGGACACCAAGCACGTCTCCGCCGGCCTCGCCGCGATGGACCTCGTCATCGTGCAGGACCTGTTCCTGAACGAGACCGCCAACTACGCCCACGTCTTCCTGCCGGGCTGCACCTTCCTTGAGAAGGACGGCACCTTCACCAATGCCGAGCGCCGCATCCAGCTCGTGCGCAAGGTGATGGCGCCGAAGAACGGCTATGGCGACTGGGAGGTGACGCAGCTCCTCGCCAACGCGCTGGGCCTCGGCTGGAGCTACACCCATCCCTCGCAGATCATGGACGAGATCGCCGCGCTCACCCCGAGCTTCGCCGGCGTGTCGTTCAAGCGGCTCGACGAGCTCGGCTCGGTGCAGTGGCCCTGCAACGAGGCGAATCCCGAGGGCGTGCCGATCATGCACATCAACGGCTTCGCGCGCGGCAAGGGCAAGTTCGTCATCACCGAATACGTGCCCACCGACGAGCGCACCGGCGCCCGCTTCCCGCTGCTGCTCACCACCGGCCGCATCCTGTCGCACTACAATGTCGGCGCGCAGACCCGCCGCACGGCGAATGTCGCCTGGCATCCGGAGGACCTCCTCGAGATCCATCCGCACGATGCCGAGCAGCGCGGCGTGCGCGACGGCGACTGGGTCCGGATCGACAGCCGCGCCGGCTCGACCACCCTGCGCGCGGAGATCACCGACCGCGTGGCGCCGGGCGTCGTCTACACTACCTTCCATCACCCGACGACGCAGGCGAACGTCGTGACCACGGACTTCTCGGACTGGGCGACCAACTGCCCCGAGTTCAAGGTCACCGCCGTGCAGATCTCGCGCTCCAACGGGCCGAGCGAATGGCAGGAAGAGTACGACGCCTTCACCCGCCGCAGCCGCCGCATCGTGGAAGCGGCGGAGTGAGAGCGGGAGCCGTCGCGCCATGATCCCGCCGGTCGTCCGCGTCTCGCGTCTCGCCTGCACCGAGGGTTCGGTGCAGCGGGGCGAGCGGGCGATCCCGGAGGAGACGCCCGTCGCGCTGGTGCATAACGGCTCGACCTATGCGGTGATGATGGCGACGCCGGCCGACCTCGCCGATTTCGGCGTCGGCTTCAGCCTCACCGAGGGGGTGATCGGCGATCCGTCCGAGATCGAGAGCCTCGAGCTCGTCGAGCATGCGGACGGCGTCGAGATCCGCATGTGGCTGAGCGGCGAGCGCGCCAGCGCGGCGAGCGACCGCCGCCGCCGCCTCGCCGGGCCGACCGGCTGCGGCCTCTGCGGCGTCGAGAGCCTGGAGGTGGCGGTGCGTCCGGCGCGCACCGTGCCGGCCGGCCGGACCTTCACCAGCGCCGAGATTTCCCGCGCCGTCGCGGCGCTGCGCCCGGCGCAACTGCTGAATCACGAGACGCGGGCGGTGCACGGCGCCGCCTTCTGGGAGCCGCAGGCGGGGCTGGTGGCGGTGCGCGAGGATGTCGGCCGGCACAATGCGCTCGACAAGCTGGTCGGTCATCTCGCCGGCCACGCCGCCGGCACCCGGCACGATCCGGCCGGCGGCCTCGTGCTGCTGACCAGCCGCGTCTCCATCGAGATGGTGCAGAAGACTGCGATCCTCGGCGCGCCGGTCCTCGTCGCCGTCTCCGCCCCGACCGCGCTCGCCGTGCGCACGGCCGAGGCGGCCGGCATCACCCTGATCGCCGTCGCGCGTGACGACGGCTTCGAGATCTTCACCCACCCCCATCGGGTGGCCAATGCAGGCTCAGTGACCAATGTCGCATGAAAACCAGACCATGGACCGCCTCGTCTACATGGCGAACCAGATCGGCGCCTTCTTCACCTCGCAGAAGCATGGCAAGGCGGTGCCCGGCATTGCCAAGCACATCAAGGATTTCTGGGATCCGCGCATGCGCTCGCGCATGGAGGACTACATCGCCGCCAATGGCGGCGAGGGTCTCCAGCCGTTGGTGCTCGACGCGCTGAAGTCGCTGCCGCCGGTCGACCGCGCCAACATCCCGGCCGCCCGGCCGAGCGCGCATCACTGACCGCCGGCGCGTCTTTCCCAAGATCGAATACCGAGCCCCGGCCTCCGCGCCGGGGTTCGGCATTTTCGGCGAGGCAGATATTTCGTTCCGTTACCGGAACAATATAGATTCGTGCAGGCGTCGCAGGTGGATGAAATGCGACGTTATCCTGAGGCGCCCCGCACGGCGGGGCCTCGAAGGATGGTCGTCTTCGCTTTAATCCAACGCTCGACCACTGCTGCGTCTACGGCCGCAGCATTCCCGTTTGAACCGGCATTATCTGCCGGTTTCTCGGAAACCGGCTGGCGTCGCACCGGCGAATCGCTATCTATCGTCCATCGACCGGCGCCATCTGGCGCGGGCGACCTCCCTTACCATCGTTCCGCCATCACCGCGCGGAATGTGTCGTCTGCCGGGACCAGGCATGGTCACGCCGGTTCCGGCTCCTATAGTTCTCGTCGTCGATGCGCGGCCCCGCGCTTCGCAAGCGGAGCGGCTGCCGGATGCATGGTGAAGCACAGGACCTGCTGGTCGGCGCGCTGATCTTCCTGGTGACGGCGGTGATCGCCGTGCCGATGGCCAAGCGCCTCGGCCTCTCGCCCATCGTCGGCTATCTCATCGCCGGCGTTGCCATCGGTCCTTCGGGCTTCGGCGCCTTCAACAATCCCGAGCGCATCCTCACCGTCGCCGAAATCGGCGTCGTCCTGCTGCTCTTCGTCATCGGCCTCGAATTGCGGTTGAGCCGCCTGCTGGCCCTGCGCCGCACGATCTTCGGCCTCGGCACCGCCCAGCTCCTCGCCTCCGGCCTCGCGATTGCCGCCCTCACCCATTATCTCGGCGCCGGCTTCGGCTGGCGGGCCGCCCTCGTCGCCGGCCTCGCCTTGGCGCTGTCCGCGACCTCCATCGCCCTGCAACTGCTGGAGGACCGCAACGGCCTCTCGCAGCCTTACGGCCAGCGCGCCTTCGCGGTGCTGCTCTATCAGGACATGGCGGTGGTGCCGCTGATCGCGCTGATGCCGCTGCTGGCGCCCGGCACCCATGAGGAGCAGACGCTCGCCAACGCCATCGGCCATGTCGCGCTGGTGCTGCTGGCCGTCGCCATCGTGGTGGCGGCCGGGCGCTATCTGCTGAACCCCATTTTCGGGGTGCTGGCGCGCAGCGGCGCGCGCGAGGTGATGACCGCGGCGGCGCTCCTCGTGGTGCTCGGCGCCGGCGCGTTGATGGCCTCGGTCGGCATGTCGATGGCGCTCGGCGCCTTCCTCGCCGGCGTGGTGATGTCGGAATCGACCTTCCGCCACGAGCTGGAGGCCAATGTCGACGCCTTCCGCGGTCTGCTTCTGGCCCTGTTCTTCATGGGCGTCGGCATGTCCATGAATCTGGAGGTGGTGATCGCCAACGCGCCGTTCCTGGTGGTCGGCACCGTGCTGGTCACCGCGGTGAAGGCGGTGTCGGTCTGGGCGGTGTTCCGCCTGTCCGATGGCACGCGCGCGGATGCGGTGCGCTCCGCCTCGGTGCTCACCTCGGCCGGCGAGTTCTCCTTCGTGCTGTTCCCGATCGCGGCGGGGCTCGGCCTGCTCTCGACCCGCCAGACCGACATGCTGGCGGCCTGCGCGGCGCTCACCATGCTGCTCGGCCCGCCGGTGGCGTTGCTCGGCGAGCGCCTCGCCCGGCGGCTGGAGGCCAAGCCCAAGCTCAAGGCCTTCGACGATTTCTCGGACGCGCGCGGCTCGGTGCTGCTGGTCGGCTTCGGCCGCTTCGGCCAGATCGTCTCGCAATGCCTGCTGGCGCAGGGGTTGGAGGTGACCATCATCGACAACGACGTCGAGATGATCCAGAGCGCCGGGCGCTTCGGCTTCCGCATCTATTACGGCGACGGCACCCGCCCCGAGGTGCTGCGCGCCGCCGGCGTCGAGCGGGTGCGGGTGGTGGCGGTCTGTGTCGACCGGCGCGAGACCACCGACCGCATCGTCGAGCTCATCCGCAGCAACTGGCCGGATGTGCGCCTGCATGTGCGCTCCTACGATCGCACCCACACGCTCTCCCTGCGCGCCAAGGGCGTCGACTATGAGATCCGCGAGACGCTGGAATCGGCCCTCTCCTTTGGCGGCGGGGCGCTGGAGGCGACCGGCGTCGATGTCGAGCGGGCCAAGGCGGTGGTCGACGAGGTGCGCGTGCGCGACCGCGAGCGGCTGCTGCGCCAGGAGGCGACGGGCACCGATTACGGCCCCGCCCGCCGCGCCGAACCCGAACCCCTGGTCCAGCCCGGCCGCAGCGCCGAGGCGCTCAACCCGGAAGCCGAAGACGTGCTCAAGGACGAGACGCGCTTCTCGTCCTGACCGCGAGCTGCCACACCGATCCGGTGTGGCAGGCTGTCATGGCTGCTCGCGTCTCAGCGTTCCGGCTGCCATTTGGGCTGCGGACGACCCTTCTGCTGCTGGGGCGCGCTGGGACGCGGCTTCGCCTGCGGCGGCGGCCGTCCGGAACCCTGCCGCATCTGCGGCTGCGGGCGCTGGGGTCGCGGCTGGCGGAATTCCCGCGGCGGCCCACTCGGGCTTGGGCGCGCCTGCATCTGCCTTGGCGGCCGCGCTTCGCGCTGCGGCGGCCGGTAGCTCGGGGCCGGGCGTCCGGAAGCGGCGGGACGCGACGAGGGCGCCGGACGGTCCGGGCGCATCGCCGGGCCACGGTCGCGCGCCGGCTGGCGGGCGGAAGGCGGAGATCCGGCCGGACCTGACGGCCGTTCGACCGCGCGGCTCGGGGGCGGCACTCGGCTTGGCACCGCGCCGGGCGCCGGCGGCATGCCGGGGCGCGGGCGCATTCCCGCACCCGAGGGCCCCCCGCCCGACGGGCCTGCCGGCGCCCACCCCGGCGGACGGGCCGCCGGCCCGGGCCGGCGATTGTCGTAGATGCCGGCATTGGGACGCGGGCCCCATTCGGAAGGCGGCACGCCGGGGCGGCTGCGATAGGGGTTCCATTGCGGCGGTGGCCGCCAGCCGGGCCGCGGCACCGCGACGGAGCGCCAGCGCCGGTCGTCCCAGCCCCAGCGGTCGTTCCAGTACGAGCCCACCGCGATGCCGGCCGCGAAGGCGACGGCGCCGACCGCGGCGGTCGTGAACACCGTCGAGGAATCGTAGACCGGCACGTAGATGAGCTCGGGGTTGGCCGGCAGGATGGTGATGATCGGCGTGCTGCCTTCCTGCCGCACATTCACCACCTGCTGGGGCGTGGAGCTGAGATTGCCGCGGCTGTGCGCCTGCGCGCGCAGGATCTGCACCGCGGCGGTGACGTCGTCGGGCTGCATCGCGAAGGCCATGCCGAGCGATTCGGTCCATTCGAGATTGTCGGCCAGCATGCGGACGATGTCGGGAAAGCGCGCCAGCGCCTGCACCGACATCTCCCAGTTCGAGGCGTCGACGCCGCTGAAGTCGCCGCGCTTCACCGCCTCCTCATTGGCGTCGAGCCAGCGGTCGGCATGGACGATGTCGAGCGGCACCGTGCTGGCCGGCAGGATGAGCGCCAGCAGCGTGTCGGGATAGAGCGCGATCGGCGCCAGAAGATGTGTGAGGTCGGAGAGCGTGTAGGGCTTTTCCTGCGCGTCCGGCTGCGCCTGTGCCTGACCCTGGGGCTGCGGTTGGCCCTGGGGCTGGCCTTGCGCCTGCGGCGGGGCCGGCGGCTGTCCGCCTTCGGGCGGCGGCGGTGTTGTCGAGGTGCCCGCACCGATCCCCGGTGCTGCGGCCGGGGGCGCCGGCTGCGCCATGGCGGGGGCAATGGTGGCGTTCCAGCCGATCGCAAGCGCCATGGCGATCCGCGACCATGCAGCAGGCCCGAAGGCCGCCCGGTCGCCGCGTCCGTAACTCATCATGCACACACCTCGCGCCGCCCGCGACAGGGCGGCCTGCTTGCCGGCGGGCGCCGGGCTGGCATCAACGCGGCACCTTCCGTTTGGTTCGATCCGCGCAGGCTGCGCAGCCCATTGAGGCGGGATGATGATGCAGCGCTGCCGCTGTCATTGAAGGCTGAGGCGGCGAGGAGGAGCTGCTGCCGGCAGCAGCCGTGTCGCCGTCAGCCGGACGCTCGCGTCGATCTGTCGATTGGAAGAACTGGTGGAGCCAGGCGGAATCGAACCGCCGACCTCTTGAATGCCATTCAAGCGCTCTCCCAACTGAGCTATGGCCCCACCGGGGGTTGCCGGACGCGCGAGGCAGCGTGTGCCATCGCATATGGGACGTCTCGTCCGGCGGATCGCCGAGGGCTCTGCCCACGGCGGAACGGTCGTAAAGCACATGGTGCGGCGGACTGCAAGCCTCGCCGTGCGAGGCGCGATGTCTTTTTCGCACGCCGCGCCCGCGCCCGCCATTCGCGGGCGCGTTCAGGGCCGGAAGATCACGGCTCCTCGTCGTCCTCGAGCCCGTCGCCGATCAGGTCGGTGACGTCGTCGTCGCCGTCCTCGTCCTCCTCGAGGAAGGTATCGTCGTCGTCCGTCTCGACGTCGTCCTCGATCTCGATGTCGTCGTCGGTCGCGGCGGCGGTCTTCGAGCTGCCGGCGGCTTCCTCGTCGGCATCCTCCAGCGAGACCAGCTCGACGTCGCCGGCTTCCTCCAGCTCGGTGTCCGGGGCGGCTTCCGGCACCACGCGGGCGGCTTCGGCGCGGCTGCCGCCGCGGGTGACGGGAGCGGTGATCGGGACGATCTGGCCGGTATAGGGCGAGATCACCGGGTCCTTGTTCAGGTCGTAGAACTTCCGCCCGGTGACGGGACAGATGCGCTTGGTGCCGAGTTCGGGCTTCGCCACGTGTGAGGCCTCGGAAATACGGTGGTGAATGAAGGGTGCTCCCATTGAACCGAGCATGTGGCGGAGTCAAGACCGGATTCAAGACCCGCCGCGCCATCGGCCGCCCGGCGGTGACGCCCGCGACGCCGTCATGATAGGACAGCGCCGACGCTGCTTCGAAAGGCCCCGCCGATGACGACCACCGCATCCGCCCCGACGAACCCTTCCGCCGCGCACGGCCATGGCGGCACGCCGCGGCCCGCCCGCGCCCGCGCCGGCAAGGCTCTGAAGGGCTTCGTGCGCGTGCCGGGCGACAAGTCGGTGTCGCACCGCGCGCTCATCTTCGGCGCGCTGGCGATCGGCGAGACCCGCATCTCCGGCCTGCTCGAAGGCGAGGACGTGCTGAACACCGCCAAGGCCTGCGCCGCGCTGGGCGCGCAGGTGGAACGGCTCGGCGAGGGCGAATGGCGCGTCGAGGGCGTCGGCGTCGGCGGGCTCGCGACGCCGGCCGAGCCGCTCGACTTCGGCAATTCCGGCACCGGCGCCCGCCTGATGATGGGCATGGTCGCCGGCAATCCGATAATTGCGACCTTCGACGGCGACGCCAGCCTGCGCCGCCGCCCGATGCGGCGCATCCTCGATCCGCTGGAGCGCATGGGTGTGCAGGTCGTCGAGTCCGCCGAGGGCGGGCGGCTGCCGGTCACGCTCAAAGGCCCGCGCGACCTTGTGCCGATCACCTACGAGACGCCCGTCGCCTCGGCGCAGATCAAGTCCGCCGTGCTGCTCGCCGGGCTCGGCGCGCCGGGCGAGACCACGGTGATCGAGAAGGAGGCGAGCCGCGACCACACCGAGCGCATGCTCGCCCATTTCGGCGCCGAGGTGACGGTGGAACCCTATGGCAGCCACGGCCGACGGGTCACGCTGCGCGGCCGGCCGGAGCTGAAGCCGGCGCCGATCCGCGTGCCGGCCGACCCCTCCTCCGCCGCCTTCCCGCTGGTGGCGGCGCTGATCGTGCCGGGCTCCGACGTCGTCGTCGAAGGCATGATGATGAACCCGCTGCGCGTCGGCCTGCTCACCACGCTGCGCGAGATGGGCGCCGAGATCGACGTGCTGGAGGAGCGCATCGAGGGCGGCGAGACGGTGGCCGACCTGCGCGTGCGCCACTCGGCGCTGCGCGGCGTCGACGTGCCGGCGGAGCGCGCGCCCTCGATGATCGACGAATATCCGGTGCTTGCGGTCGCCGCCGGCTTCGCGCGCGGCACCACCCGGATGCGCGGCCTCTCCGAGCTGCGGGTGAAGGAATCCGACCGCCTCGCGGCGGTGGCGGACGGGCTCGGCGCCAATGGCGTCGCCTATGCGATCGAGGGCGACGACCTCGTCGTCGAGGGACGCGGGGAGGTCACCGGCGGCGGCATCGTCGCCACCCATATGGACCACCGCATCGCCATGAGCTTCCTGGTGATGGGCCTCGCCTCCGCCAGCCCGGTGACGATCGACGACATCAGCTTCGTCGCCACCAGCTTCCCGGCCTTCGTGCCGCTGATGCGCGGCCTCGGCGCCGAGATCGAGGAAAGCCCCGCCGCATGATCATCGCCATCGACGGGCCGGCGGCGTCGGGCAAGGGCACGGTGGCGAGGCGCCTCGCCGCGCATTACCGCCTGCCGCACCTCGATACCGGTCTGCTCTACCGGGCGGTCGGCGCGGCGCGGCTGGCGTCCGGCGGCGCCTTGGACGACGTCGCGGCGGCGGCGCGGGCGGCGCGCGCGCTCGATCTCGAAAGCCTCGACGAGGAGGCGCTGAAAGCCGGTCCGGTCGGCGAGGCGGCCTCGCGTGTGGCGGCGATTCCGCAAGTGCGCCGGGCGCTTCTGGAGCTTCAGCACGGCTTCGCCCGCCAGCCGGGCGGCGCGGTGCTGGACGGGCGCGACATCGGCACCGTCATCGCCCCCGAGGCGGAGGTGAAGATCTTCGTCACCGCCAGCCCGGAGGCGCGGGCCGAGCGGCGCCACCGCGAGCTCATCGGGCGCGGCGAGGCGATCGGCTACGAGACGGTGCTGGAGGACATACGCCGCCGCGACGCGCGCGATGCCGGCCGCAGTATCGCGCCTCTCGTCCGCGCGGCGGACGCTCTCGTCATCGACAACACCGAGCTCGACAAGGAGGCGACCTTCGCGGCCGCGCTCGCCTTCGTCGAGGCCCGCCGGCGCGAATTGGGGATCGTCGCCGCCGCCGCGCCGGACGGTGGCGCCTGACCGCGGCACGACAGGCGCCCGGCGGCGCGGAAAGCGAGGGCAAGCGCATGAAGGATCAGGGCAATCGGCCCGGTGCCGGGGGTGGCGGCGACGATCCGGCCGGTGCCGGGCCCGAGGCGCTGTCGACGGCCACCGACGACCGGCTGGCGCGCGGCAAAGCGCGGCTCTCGCAGATCACCGGCCGCTCGGGCGAGGAGGTGATGGCGGCGCTCGCCGACGTGGCGCCGGACTTTGCGCGCTACATCTTCGAGTTCGGCTATGGCGACATCTATTCGCGCCCCGGTCTCGATCTGCGCACCCGCATGCTCGCCACCGTCGCCGGCCTCGTCTGCCTCGGCCACGCCGAGCGCGAGCTGGAGGTGCATATCGGCTCGGCGCTGAATGTCGGCGCCACCCGCGAGGAGGTGGTCGAGGCCATCATGCAGATGGCCCTCTACGCCGGCTTCCCGGCCGCGCTCGACGCCCTGTTCGTGGCGAAGCGGGTGTTTGCGGAGAGGGACACGCCGTGAGTGCCCTGAGAGGGGCGCGCGGGTGCGTCGCCCCTGCATCGGGTGGCATCGCGTGCGGCTTCCATCGGCATTGTCCCGCACTCCCGCCGGCAGTAGCGTTGGTGCTCGTTCCCCCGAGGACAGCCCATGCCGCCCGCCGACGTGACCGCCGCTCCTGATGAAACGGCATCACCGCCCGTCACCCACCCCGAGGAGATGCGGGGCGCGTTCGAGCTGAATGTCGGGCGCTTCGTGTCGCTGCGCGGCTCTTATCGGCTGACGCCGGCGGACATCATCTGCTGGGGCGTCGCCACCAGCGCGATCCTGCTCGCCACCGCCGCCATCGTGCGGGCGAAGCGCCGTTAGCGGCCGTTCTGAACCGCAAAGCCTTGCCAATGCACGCCCCCTGCGCTATTGCACGGCCCGTCCGAGCCACCATCTTTGGGCTGGACGGCTTTTTCGGGAAGCCGGAGGTGCGGCAGACGCGCCTTCGCTGCTAGGAGGCTCGCTTCCCACGGCCGTCGTCCGGTGTCCGGCACGCGCGATGCGCGGCCCTTGAGAATCCGGCCCGCATCGAGACGACCCGACATTCCACGCCTCGTTCCTCACGGCCACGCGCCGGGCCCGGGTTCGCTCCCGGGCAGCGCCGGGATCGCCAGACCCGGCGCCCGTGGGAGACGCAAGGCGCCCATGAACCGCAACCGGCGCAAGACCCTGGCGACAGGAGCTTAAATGTCCGCTACGCAAACCGCATTCAACCCGTCCCGCGAAGACTTCGCCGCCATGCTCGAGGAGAGCTTCGGCCAGGCCGAGCTCGCCGAAGGCTCGGTGGTCAAGGGCACCATCGTCGCCATCGAGAAGGACCTCGCCATCATCGACATCGGTCTGAAGACCGAGGGTCGCGTGGCGCTGCGTGAATTTTCCGGCCCCGGCCGCGACTCGACGCTGAAGGTCGGCGACGAGGTCGAGGTCTATCTGGAGCGCGTCGAGAACGCGCTGGGCGAGGCCGTCCTCTCGCGCGACAAGGCGCGCCGCGAGGAGAGCTGGGTCCGCCTCGAAAAGGCGTTCGACGCGCAGGAGAAGGTGACGGGCGTCATCTTCAACCAGGTGAAGGGCGGCTTCACCGTCGATCTCGACGGCGCCGTGGCCTTCCTGCCGCGCTCGCAGGTCGACATCCGTCCGATCCGCGACGTCGGCCCGCTGATGCACAACCCGCAGCCCTTCCAGATCCTCAAGATGGACCGGCGCCGCGGCAACATCGTCGTCTCCCGCCGCACCGTGCTGGAAGAGACCCGCGCCGAGCAGCGCCACGAGCTGGTGCAGAACCTCGAAGAGGGTCAGGTCATCGACGGCGTCGTGAAGAACATCACCGACTACGGTGCGTTCGTCGACCTCGGCGGCATTGACGGCCTGCTGCACGTCACCGACATCGCCTGGCGCCGCGTCAACCATCCGACCGAGGTGCTGAACATCGGCCAGACGGTGAAGGTCAAGATCATCAAGATCAACCACGAGACCCACCGCATCTCGCTCGGCATGAAGCAGCTGCTCGGCGATCCGTGGGAGGGCATCGAGGCCAAGTACCCGGTCGGCGCCCGCTTCAAGGGCCGCGTGACCAACATCACCGACTACGGCGCGTTCGTCGAGCTGGAGCCGGGCATCGAGGGCCTCATCCACGTCTCCGAGATGAGCTGGACCAAGAAGAACGTCCACCCCGGCAAGATCGTCTCCACCTCGCAGGAGGTTGAGGTCGCGATCCTCGAGGTGGATCCGGTCAAGCGCCGCATCTCGCTCGGCCTCAAGCAGACCCTGCAGAACCCGTGGGAGGCCTTCGCCGAGAAGTATCCGGCCGGCGCCACGGTGGAAGGCGAGGTCAAGAACAAGACCGAGTTCGGTCTCTTCCTCGGCCTCGACGGCGACGTCGACGGCATGGTGCACCTGTCCGACCTCGACTGGAACCGTCCGGGCGAGCAGGTCATCGACGAGTTCAAGAAGGGCGACATCATCAAGGCGGTGGTGCTCGACGTCGACGTCGAGAAGGAGCGCATCTCGCTCGGCGTGAAGCAACTGGCGGGCGACCCCTTCGCCGATGCCGGCGAGCTGAGGAAGGGCGCGATCGTCACCTGCGAGGTCACCGACGTGAAGGACGGCGGCGTCGAGGTGAAGATCGTCGGCTCCGACATGTCGACCTTCGTGAAGCGCTCCGAGCTCGCCCGCGACCGCGGCGACCAGCGCCCCGAGCGCTTCGCGGTCGGCGACAAGTTCGATGCCCGCGTCACCCTGTTCGACCGCAAGGCGCGCAAGGTGCAGGTCTCGATCAAGGCGCTGGAGATCGCCGAGGAGAAGGAGGCGGTGGCCCAGTTCGGTTCGTCCGATTCGGGCGCCTCGCTCGGCGACATCCTCGGCGCCGCGCTGAAGAAGGCCAACGAGAAGGCCGACTGAGGGTCTCGACCCTCGCCGCCTGATCGGTGAGAATTGGAACGGCCGGCGTGGCGACACGCCGGCCGTTTTGTTTTCATCGTACGCCGGTCAGGCGGTCGTCGGCGTCTCCGGCGCCGGTGGGCCGTCTGGCGGCAGCTCCTGCGGCGTAACGGGATCGATGTCGGGATCGCCGCGGCCGGGCGGGGGAATGTCCGGGCCGGGATCGGGCGGCGCCTGCGGCTCCTCGAGCGGCACCGGCGGGCTGTCGGGGGATTCGGCGGGCCGCGGGATTCGGGGCCGCGCGGGTCGGGTGTGCGGGGCGGTTGGGCTGGCTGTGTCATGGCGGATGCTCCTCATCGGGAGAACGGCCGTCGACGACCGGGAGTTCCCTTCCCGCTCCCGGCGATCATATGGCTTTTCCGCAATGACTTAAGCCCGGTTTAAGGGGGAGCGCGCTAGCCTTGGATTCAGGCCGCCCCCTGCAAGGAAGAAGCGAGATGAGCTGCGACAATCCCGATCATCGGCATCGACTCTCGCGCAAGGGATTTCTGAGGGGCTTTGCCGCGGCCGTCGCGGGCCTCGCGACCGGCGGCACCGCGCGGCAGGCGCTCGCCACCACTCCGCCCGGACCGGAGAAGGAGTTCTGCTACGCCTACGATCCCGCCGTCACCCACATGGAAGCCCTGCCATGGGGCAAGCCCTATGAGGGCGAGCCGGCGGCGCTGAAGCCGCACGCGCTGTTCGGCTACACGCAGGAGTGGAACGGCTTCGAGCCCGCCTGCACGCTGGAGCCGGCTGAGGCCTGCAGGAGTGTGCCGGCGCACGCCCACAACATCAAGGCGGCCGGCGTCTACGAGGGCATCGAGGTGGGCGGCAATCCGTGGATGCGCATGGCTTCCGACGAGGCACGCATCTCGGTCGAGAATGGCGGCGGTCCGTTCGGCGCGGTGATCCTGCAGATCGACGACGAGACCAACGAGGTCATCCGCTACTGGCGCAACCACAACCACGTGCCGAGCTGGAAGGATCCGACCGCCCATGCCGAGGTCACGGCGATCCGCTGCGCCTGCCGCCAGCTCGGCGTGTTCGACCTCGGCACCATCCGGAAGGAGGAGGCGGCTCTGCCGCAGACGGGGGCGACCTCGCATTGCGTGATCTACTCCTCCGCCGAACCCTGCCCCATGTGCTACGCGGCGATCTACTGGGCGCGCATTCCACGCCTGGTCTTCGCCGCCACGCGCTACGACGCGGCGGTGCAGGGCGTCGATTTCTCGGACGAGGCGCTCTATCTGGAGCTGTCCAAGGCCTATCGCGACCGCACGGGCATCCGCTCGTCCCAGGCCAGCGTGCCGAACTCGCTCGACGCGTTCAACCTGTGGAAGCGCAGCAAGAAGAAGCAGTATTGAGCGGCGGCTGGCTCCGCGTCGGGCACAAGGCGGGGCGCCGATCTAAAGCTCGGCCCAGCCCCTCAGCTCGCGGCGAATGACCGCCTCGAGCACCTTCATGCCGTCCGCCGTGTCGTTGAGGCAGGGGATGAAGTGGAACTTCTCGCCGCCATTGTGGTGGAAGATCTCGGCGTTCTCGCCGGCGATCTCCTCCAGCGTCTCCAGGCAGTCGGCGACGAAGCCGGGGGTGATGACGGCGAGCCGCTTCACGCCGGATTTCGCCAGCGCCTCCACGGTCTTGTCGGTGTAGGGCTGCAGCCATTCGGCCTTGCCGAAGCGCGACTGGAAGGTGACCCGCAGCCGCTCTTCCGGCCAGCCGAGCTTTTCGCGCACCAGACGCGTCGTCTGGTAGCAGTAGCAGTGATAGGGGTCGCCCTTGTCGAAATACTCCTTCGGGATGCCGTGGAAGGAGGCGAGCACCAGCTCCGGCTCCCAGTCGAGCGAGGCGAGGCCGCGCTCGATGGAATTGGCCAGCGCCTCGATATAGGCCGGCTCGTCCGGCCAGTGCGGGGCGACCCGCAGCACCGGCTGCCAGCGCATCCTCTTCAGCGCGTCGAAGGCGGCGTCGCACACCGTCGCCGAGGTCGCGGCGGCATATTGCGGATAGAGCGGCACCAGCAGAATGCGCTCGCAGCCCTGCGCCTGCAGCGCCTCGATGCGCGAGGCGATGGACGGGTTGCCGTAGCGCATCGCCCAGTCGAAGACCAGGCGCCCGTCGAGCGGGCCGAGACTTGCCGCGAGTTTGTCCGACTGCGCGCGGGTGATGGTGCGCAGCGGACCCTCGTTCAGCTCCCTGTTCCAGATCGTGTCGTAGTCCTTGCCCTTGGCCTGCGGGCGCTTCGACAGGATGATCACGTTGAGCAGGAACCACCACAGGACGCGGTTCACCTCGATGACGCGGCGGTCGGAGAGGAATTCCTTCAGGTAGCGCCGCATCGACCAGTAGTCGGTGGCGTCCGGCGTGCCGAGATTGACGATCAGCACGCCGATCTTGCCGAAGGCAACCTGCGGATGGCCGGCAGGCAGCGTGTCGAGAGTGTCGGGAGGGTTGGCGCCCTGCGGCACCGGAACGGCCTTATTCATCGCCTCATCTCGCCTGATCGCTTCCCCGCCACCGGCCCGAGCTTATAGGGCGAACACCCCGGCTTTCCAACCGGCGGGCCTGCGACGCTTTCCCGAGGCGTGCCATCCCTGATTCGTCGTCATGACCGGGTCAAGGCCGGGCATGACGGCCATTTCGGGAGTAAGTCGCCGAGACTATCTATCGGCCGCCCTCGTCGGCGGCACCGTCAGGAGAACGCCGCCTCGACGGCTCGCAAATAGCGCTGCGAGACCGGGGCGCGCGATCCGTTGCTAAGACGGAGCACACCGACCCGGCCGACGCGCTCGAACCCTTCCACCGCCTCGTCGCTCACCCACCAGGAGCGATGCACCTGCCGACCCGGCACCGGGTGCGTCTCGGCGATGGCGTCGCTCAGCCGCAGCAGCACCAGCGCGGAGCCGCGATCGGTGTGGACGCGGACATAATGGTCTTCCATCTCAAGGCAGACGATGCGCCCGCGCAGGGCGAGCGGCAGCCGCGCCATCAGCGGGGCAGGCGCCATCGGCGCGGCGATGGCCGTCAGCGGAACGGTGGCGGGCGGCTGGTGCCGCACCTCGGCCGGTGCCGGCTGCGGCAGCGCAAGTTCCTGCAGCGCGAGTTCCTGCTGCTCGTCCTGGGCAAGCTCGGTGCCCCATGGCAGCAGCGCCTTGGCCAGCAGTGCGACTGCCGAGCCCAGGACGATGATCTGCCAGTACAGCTCCAGAACCTTGAGAGGCGTGGCCTGCCAGCCCGTGAGGGCATGGGTCGCCGCCCCGGTGATGATCATCATCGGCAGGGCGGCAAGCCCGATCACCAGCGCGCGCTGCGCCGCCGGGGTGCGGGTGCGGAAGATGCCGTTTTCGGCCAGCAGCGATTCCACCACGGCCATCGCGACGAACCAGAACGACAATATGCCGGCCCAATAGCCGAGGCGGGCGAGGAAGGTCTGCTCATCGACGCCGAACGGGCACATCCAGGCCAAGGCGGGACTGAAGGCGAGCGCCAGGCAGATCTCGGCGGCGCGACGCTGCAGCCAGCTCACCTGCAGCCCGACACCGTCCACACGCGCATCGTCCTGCAGATTGGCGAATTCACGCATCGCGTCGGCCCCCGAATACCCCCCGACGAACGTTCAGCGAAGAGTTTGGCGCAATTGCGAAGTCAAACTGGCCGTTCGGAGACGGGCACGGGATATCTCGATCGAACCCTGAGGACCGCCCTCGGGACCCCCCGTGAGCAAGTGTATGAGACATGGCAGAGTGGCCTTCTTCGGCCTGCGTTCCATCGTGCCGTTCGTCCTGATCGGGCCGGCCCTCGCCGCCGACCCATCGTCCGAAACGCCGAACGCGGCGGAGCCCGTCGCCGCCTCCGTCGACCGCCTCGCCTTCGTCGGCCAGAAGCTTTCCGAATGGAAGGTGGTGCTCGGCGGCGGCGCGATGATGGTGCCGAAATATGAGGGCTCCGACGAGTTCGACATCCAGCCGGTTCCGTTCGTCACCGCCACCTTCGGCGAGCACGTGAAGGTCGATCCGCGCGGCGTCTCGGTGAACGTCTACAGCTTCGGCAATCTCAATCTCAGCGCCCAGCTCGGCTACGACACCGGGCGCAAGCAGAAGGATTCCGACCATCTGCGCGGCCTCGGCGATATCGACGCGGGAGGCGTGGTCGGCGGCACGCTGGCCTATGAGCTCGGCCCGGCGGAGTTCTATGCCTCGCTCAGCCGCATCGTCGGCGGCAGCGACGGGCTGGAGGCGAAGATCGGCTTCGACCTCGCCCACCAGATCGACCAGTTCCGCTTCAGCGTGGGGGCATCGGCGACCTGGGCCGACGAGAACTACATGGAAAGCTATTTCGGGGTCACCGCGGCGCAGTCCGCAGCCTCGGGGCTCAAGCAATACGACATCGGCGCCGGCTTCAAGCGCGTCGATCTGGACTTGGCCGTCACCTATATGGCGAGCGAGCACTGGCTGGTGCGCGGGCAGGTCGGCATCGGCTACCTTCTGGGCGACGCCGCCGACAGCCCGGTCGTGCAGGAGGCGTTTCAGCCCTCCGGCATGCTGACGCTCGGCTACCGGTTCTGAGGCGGGCGATGCCCTCGAATATCGAGCGCCCGGCAGGCTATGTCAGCCAGACACGCCGCATCGTCACCATCTGGACCGTTGCACTCGCCGCAGTCGCGCTGATCCTCGTCTCGCATGACCCGTCGGGCCGGGATTCGCTCGCCCGCACCACCATCAGGTCCGCCGGCCTCTGCCTCATCCTCGCCGCCGTCATCGGGCGGCTGTGGTCGACGCTCTATATAGGCGGGCGCAAGAACGCCGTCCTGGTCACCACCGGCCCCTATTCGATCTCCCGCAATCCGCTCTATTTCTTCTCGATCCTCGGCGCCGCCGGCATCGGCCTGGCGTTCGGCAGCCTCGTCGTCGCGGCGGTGCTTGGCGGCGCGATCGCCGCCATCCTCGCCGCCACGGCGCACAGGGAGGCCGCCCTGCTCGGCCAGCGCTTCGGGACGAGCTACGAGGCCTATGCCGCGCGCGTCCCGCTGCTGTTGCCGCGGCTGTCGCTCTATCACGATGCCGAGATGCCAAGCTTCCAGCCGTCGGCGCTGCGCCGCGCGCTGCGCGACGGCCTGCTGTTCCTGCTCGCCGTGCCGGCGGCCGAGCTGGTGGCCTATGCCAAGCGGGCGGAGCTTCTGCCGAAGCTGATCGCGCTGTTCTGAACGCGCCGTCCGGCCGAAGATCTGCTCGATCGCCATCAGCCGCGCGGCGGGATCTCCAGCCCGCGCTGCACGGCGGGGCGGGCGAGGCCGCGCTCCAGCCATTTCGGCACGTTCTTCAGCTCGTCATAGGCGACCAGCTCGCCGGCGCCGTAGAAGCCGATCAGGTTGCGCACCCAGCCGAGCATGGAGATGTCGGCGATGGTGTAATCGTCGCCCATGATCCAGTCGCGGCCTTCGAGGCGGGTCTCCAGCACGCGGATGAGGCGGGCGCTTTCCTTGGCGTAGCGCTCGCGCGGGCGCTTGTCCTCATAGGCCGCGCCGGCGAATTTGTGGAAGAAGCCGAGCTGGCCGAATATCGGGCCGATGCCGCCCATCTGGAACATCACCCACTGGATCGCCTCGTAGCGACCGGCCGCATCGGCCGGCAGCAGCTTGCCGGTCTTCTCGGCGAGATAGAGGAGGATCGCGCCGGATTCGAACAGGCCGAGCGGCTTCCCGTCCGGCCCATTGGGATCGAGGATCGCCGGGATCTTGCCGTTGGGATTGAGGGAGAGGAATTCGGCGGTCCAGCTCTCGTCCTTGCCGATATTGACGGCGTGTACCTCGTAGGGGAGGCCGGTTTCCTCCAGCATGATCGAGACCTTCACGCCGTTCGGCGTCGGGAAGGAATAGAGCTGGAGGCGGTCGGGGTGCTTGGCAGGCCAGCGGCGGGTGATCGGGAAGGACGAGAGATCGGCCACGAGGAGGCTCCGTTCGGGGGGCGGGACGTCGGGCTTACTTATGTACGGAGCGGCCGGGCGCCAGTGCCGGCCCGCAGGGCTGCGCCTCCTCATCCATGCTGCGCCGTCATCCTTCGAGGCCCGGCCACTGGCCGGGCACCTCGGGATGACGTCTCTGGATGATCGGGTTGTGGGGCGCGCGAGGTGTGCCTCACCGCACCAGCACGTTCCTGAACTGCCAGGGGTCGCTGGTGTCGATGTCCTCGGGGAACAGGCCGGGGCGGCCGTCGAGCGGCGTCCAGTCGGTGTAATAGCCCTTCACCGTGCCGAGATAGGGCTTCTGGATCTCGAGGCAGCGCTTGTAGTCCATCTCGTCGGTCTCGACGATGCCGGCCTCGGGGTTCTCCAGCGCCCACACCATGCCGGCGAGCACGGCGGAAGAGACCTGGAGCCCGGTCGCCGTCTGGTACGGCGCGAGGTTGCGCGTCTCCTCGATGGTGAGCTGCGAGCCGTACCAGTAGGCGTTCTTCGCATGGCCGAACAGCAGCACGCCGAGCTCGTCGCGCCCGTCGACGATCTCGTCCTCGGTAAGGATGGTCCACTCCTCCTGGAACCTGCCCTCATTGCCGAACATCTCGTGCCATGACAGCACGGCGTCGTTGCAGGGGTGGTAGGCGTAGTGGCAGGTCGGGCGGAAGGTCACCTGAGCGCCGTTCCTTAAGGTGAAATAGTCGGCGATCGAGATCGATTCGTTGTGGGTGACGAGGAAGCCGTGCTGGGCGCCCAGACTCGGGCACCAGGTGCGCACCTTGGTGGCGGCGCCGGGCTGCATCAGGTAGATCGCCGCGCCCGAGCCGAAATTGTGGCTGTAGCCGTTCTGCGGCATCCACTTCTCATGGGTGCCCCAGCCGAGCTCGGCCGGCTGCAGCCCCTCCGAGACGAAGCCCTCGACCGACCAGGTGTTGATGAAATGGTTGAACGGCCGGGGGGCGTGGGCGCGCTGGGTGTCGCGCTCGGCGATGTGGATGCCCTTGACGCCGACCCGGCTCATCAGCTCCGCCCAGCCCTCGCGGCTGGTCGGCTCCTGGAAGTCGAGGCCGGTATCGGTGGCGATGTCGACCAGCGCCTGCTTCACGAACCAGGACACCATGCCCGGATTGGCGCCACAGCAGGAGACCGCGGTCGGCCCGCCCGGAGAAGCGCGCTTGGCGGCGAGCATGGATTCGCGCAGAGCGTAGTTGGAGCGGCTCGCCGGGGTGGCGTCCTTGTCGAAATAGAAGCCGAGCCAGGGCTCCACCACCGTGTCGATGTAGAGCGCCCCGCATTCGCGGGCGAGCTTCATGATGTCGACCGAGCCGGTGTCGACCGACAGGTTGATGAGGAAACCGCGCCCGCCGGTGGTCAGCAGCGGTGTCAGGACCTCGCGGTAATTGTCGCGGGTGATGCCGAGCTGCAGGAAGCGGATGCCGCGCTCGTCGAGCAGCGCGCGGTTGTCGTCCTTGGGATCGATGACGGTCAGGCGTTCCTTGTCGAAGTCGAAATGCCGCTCGAGCAGGGGCAGGGTCGCGCGCCCGATCGAGCCGAAGCCGATCATCACGATGGGACCCTCGATTTTTCCATACACCGGCCAGATCGACATTCTTCGGGAACCTCCTTTGGCGCCTCAGGATTTCAGGATGGCGCACCATGGGCAGGCAAGCGTGCCGCGTCAATGGTGACGGGCGCGTGACGGCCGGTTCCTGAGCCGATTGCGGTTATATCCCGGGCATCGCCGCAGCCGACGAGCCAGGATCGTCACCCGGCATCGGCATGCGATCCCGGATCCGCGCAATGCGCCGTCCGGGGTGACGGGGGAACGATGGCGTCTCAATCCTCGCTGGCGAGGATGTGGCTGCGCACCAGCGGATAGACCTGGCTCTGCCAGCGCCGGCCGCTGAACACGCCGTAATGGCCGACGCCGGCCTGCATGTGGTGGCGCTTGCGGTGCGGGCGCAGGCCCGAGCAGATGTCCTGCGCCGCCACCGTCTGGCCGACCGCGCAGATGTCGTCGCGCTCGCCTTCCACGGTGAGCAGGGCGGTGCGGCGGATGGCGCGGAAGTCGACCTTGCCGCCCTGATAGGTCAGCACGCCGCGCGGCAGATCGTGCTCCTGGAACACCTTGGCGATGGTCTCCAGATAGAATTCGGCGGCGAGGTCGAGCACGGCGAAATATTCGTCGTAGAAGGTCTTGGTCGGCAGCGCCTTGTCGTGCGCGCCGGTCGAGAGGCTCTCATAGAGCTCGATATGCGCCTTCACATGGCGGTCCATGTTCATCGCCATGAAGGCGCCGACCTGCACGAAGCCGGGATAGACTTTGCGCCCGGCGCCGGCGAATCCCGGCGGCACGGTGGCGATCAGGTTCTGCTCGAACCAGTCCATCGACTTGGAGGTGGCGAGCTCGTTCACCTTGGTCGGGTTGATGCGGGTGTCGACCGGCCCGGCCATCAGCGTCATGGACCGCGGCTGGGCGGGATTGCCGGACTGCGCCATCACCGCGCTCGCCACCAGCACCTGCACGCAGGGCTGGCACACTGCGAGCACATGCGCGCCCTCGCCCATCTCCTCCAGGAAGCGGATGATGTGGCCGACATATTCGTCGAAGCCGAAGCGGCCCGCCGACAACGGCACGTCGCGGGCATTGTGCCAGTCGGTGATGTAGACGTCGTTGTCCGGCAGCAGCGTCTTCACCGTGCCGTTGAGCAGCGTGGCGAAATGGCCGGAGAGCGGCGCCACCACCAGCAGGCGGGGCTGCGGCTGGTCGATGTCCTTCTTGAAGTGCACCAGAGAGCCGAAGGGCGTCGAGAACGCGACTTCTTCACGCACCTCGACGAGGCGGTTGCCGACCTCGATCGCCTCGATTCCGAAGGAGGGGCGGGCATGCGAGAGCCCGGCGCGCTCGATCATCTCCAGCGTCGCCGAGATTCCGCGCAGGAAGGCGGTGTCGCCGAAGCCGTTCAGCGTGGTGCCGAGCGTGCGGCGGGAAAGCCGCGCCATCAGGCGCAGCGGCTCCATCAGATCGGCCTGGGCCTGATAGGCGGCGTAGATCATGCGCTGGGGCCCGCCCCGCGGCAGGAAGGAATGGCGGACGCGGCCGGAGGCATGCTGTGCGGTCCCATGGTTGGCAACGCTAGAGCATTTGCCGGTACAGGGCGATAGGACAAATGTTGAACTGTCGACACCGCCGCACGTCTCTCCGGTATTTTTCGCCTCCGCGCGGGTGTCGCGCGGTCGTCATCGGGAATGGCACGAATAGTGATTGCCCCCACGGCACGGCTCAATCGCGTCAGCATCCACAGGAACGTTCGACATGCCCGCCCCGACCTCCGCCTCGCGGTCCGCATCCAGATCGGGGACCAAAGCCGCGCCGGCCTCGCGGTCCGCCAAATCCGCCAAACCGGCTGTAGCCAAATCTCCCGCAGCCGAGGCACCTGTAGCCAAAGGACCCGCGCCCAAGCCGGCGCCCTCCAAATCCGCTTCCGCCAAGGCCTCCGGCTCCAGACCGGCCGGAACCAAGTCATCCGCCACGCCGGCCGCGCCGAAGACCACGCTGACGCTGAGTAGCAAGAACTATTCCTCGTGGTCGCTGCGCGGCTGGCTGATGTGCCGGATGGCGGGGCTCGACTTCGCCGAGGACCGGCTCTCGGCCGACGATCCGAGCATCCGCGCCGAGCTGCTGCTGCAGTCCTCGTCCTTCCTCGTGCCTTCCCTGACCCATGAGGGACGGCGCATCTGGGACACGCTGGCGATCGGCGAATATCTCCATGAGATCGCCCCGGAGGCCGGCCTTCTGCCCAAGGATCAGGCAGCGCGTGCCCATTGCCGCTCCATCTGCGGCGAGATGCATTCCGGCTTCGCCAATCTGCGCTCGGCGCTGCCGATGAACATCAAGGCCCACCATCCGGGCTTCAAGGTGTGGACCGGCGCGCAGGCGGACATCGAGCGCATCCTCGCCATCTGGCGCGAATGCCTGAAGACCTATGGCGGGCCGTATCTGTTCGGCGCCATGTCGATGGCGGATGCCATGTACGCGCCGGTCTGCTCGCGCTTCACCACCTATGACGTGAAGCTCGATCCGGCGACCAAGGTCTATTGCGCGCTGATCCTCTCCCATCCCGCCATCCGCGAATGGAGCGCGGCGGCCAAGGAAGAACCGGACGAGCTGGAGGAGCTCGACGTCGAGTTCTGAGGCGTCCGCAGCGCATTCCGAAGAAGGATAAGCGCGCCGCGCAGCCGGCCCTCCCTTTCGGGATGGGCCCCGCCGCGCGGCGCGAAAAGCGCCGCCCTCAGGCGCTGCGCTTGAATTCTCCCGCGGTGTCGCGGGCGACGAGCTCGGAGAGGCTCGGGCTGGCGACGGCCTCGCCGGTCGCGCTGACGAGGCCCTTCGCGCCGGCGAGCGCGCCCGGCTTCAGCTCGAGGGCGAGGAAGCGCGCGCGGTCGAACGGACCCGGCAGCCAAAGCTCCCCGGTCGGCGCGCTGGAGAAGCCGAAGCGCGCGTAATAGGGCGCGTCGCCGACCAGCATAATGGCGCCGTGGCCGAGACGCGCGGCCTCGTTGATCGCGCTCGCCATCAGCGCGCCGCCGAGGCCCCGGTCGCGGAACCACGGATGCACGGCGAGCGGGCCGAGCAGCAGCGCCGGCCGGGCCGGACCGGCGGTGACGTGCCACAGCCGAAGCGTGCCGACCAGACGCCCGTCCGGTCCGTGCGCCGCGAAGGCGAGCCCTTCCGCCGGCAGGCGCCCTTCGCGCAGCCGCTCGGAGGTCTTGGCGAGGCGCGCCGCGCGCCCGAAGGACAGGTCCAGCAGCGCCTCGCGCTGGGCGATGTCGGCCGGCGCCTCGAGCGAGATGGCCGGGGTGGCGGAAGGGAAATCCATGACGGCCTCCAAAACCCGCGCGGCGGGAAAAAGAGGTGAAAGGGAATTGTGAAGCCTCGTCATCCGGGCCGATGCCGGAGTCCCGAGCCGGGCTCATGACGATTGACGGCGATCCCGGACGCCGTGGAACGCGTCCGGGATGACGACACGGGCAGCGCCCGTCAGATCACGTAGGATCGCAGCGGGCTGAAGCCGTTGAACGCCACCGTGGAATAGGTGGTCGTGTAGGCGCCGGTGGCCTCGATCAGCACCTTGTCGCCGATGGCGAGCGAGACCGGCAGCATCACCGGGTTCTTCTCGTACATCACGTCGGCCGAATCGCAGGTCGGGCCGGCCAGCACGCAGGGCACGAGCGCGTCGCCGTCCCGCGCGGTGCGGATCGGGTAGCGGATCGCCTCTTCCATCGTCTCGGCGAGGCCGCCGAACTTGCCGATGTCGAGATAGACCCAGCGCACCGCGTCGTCCTCGGACTTGTGCGAGATCAGCACCACCTCGGCCTCGATCATGCCGGCGGCGCCGACGAGGCCCCGGCCCGGCTCGATGATGGTCTCGGGAATGGTGTTCCCGAAGTGGCGCGACAGCGCGCGGAAGATCGCCGCGCCATAGGCCTCGGCCGCCGGCACGTCCTCGAGGTAGCGCGCCGGGAAGCCGCCGCCGAGATTGACGAAGCTCAAGCTGAAGCCGCGCTCCGCGCAGTCGCGGAAGATCGCCGAGGTCACGGACAGCGCCGCGTCCCAGGCGTCGACGTTCTTCTGCTGCGAGCCGACATGGAACGACACGCCATAGGCGACGAGCCCGAGCCGGTGCGCGTGCTCCAGCACGTCGGCGGCCATGGACGGGTCGCAGCCGAACTTGCGCGACAGCGGCCATTCGGCGCCGGCGCCGTCGCACAGGATGCGGCAGAACACCTTGGCGCCGGGGGCGGCGCGGGCCACCTTCTCGACCTCCTCCTTGGCGTCGACCGCGAACAGGCGCACGCCGAGGTGATAGGAGCGCTCGATGTCGCGCTCCTTCTTGATGGTGTTGCCATAGGAGATGCGGTCGGCGGTGGCGCCGGCGGCGAGCGCCATCTGGATCTCGGGCACCGAGGCGCAGTCGAAGCAGGAGCCGAGCTGCGCGAGCAGGCTCAGCACTTCCGGGGCCGGGTTCGCCTTCACCGCGTAGAACACGCGGGTGTCCGGCAGCGCCCGCGCGAAGGCGGCGTAGTTGGAGCGCACCACATCCAGATCGACGACGACGCAGGGGCCGTCCTCGCGTCGGTTGCGCAGGAACTCACGAATACGGTCGGTCATGGTACTCTCCCACAGACCCGAAGCTTCGACCCGTGGATGCGAACCGACGGACGCGGCGACACTATGCCGTGTTCGTGACGGATTCGCATCCGTTTCGCCGGCGTTTTATGGCCGGAAGAAAATGGAGCCGTGGCAGCGATGCGATCGCGGGCGCGTGTGGAGCGCGTCCGGCGTTCGGTCGATGCCTTCGCTTGGATCGGGGAAACCCGCTCCGCACGCCCGGCAAGAAGTAGTGCCTCTTCAGTTTCCCGACCTTTGGAGGGCCGACAGAGACCAAAAAAGCCCGCTACGTCGTTGCTTCAAGCCGCGTTCCCCGCTGAGGGCGGAGTGCGCCGGTTTCGCCTCCGGCTACCGATCTTGCTGGCGACTTTCCGGCCTCTTGTCCGGACTATCGCCGATCGGCACGCGACCACAGGCACGTGCGAAATTGGGCGAGACGCGATGTAGGGATATTCGCGGTCACATGCAAGCGGTTTAATGGATTTTTGCGCGAGGCGCAGGGCAGTGTTGCGCGAAATCAAGGCGCCGGACGGAGCAACCATCCGCGCGCGTTCCGCAAGCCGGGCAAGGATCTCGAAATCAGCAGTCGAGACAGGCTCACCCCTCGACGAAGGGCTCGACCTCTTTGGCGCGCAGCACGAAGCGGTAGATGCCGTAGATGGCGAGCAGGCCGAACAGGCCCTCGAAGATGAGCTCCCACACCCAGTTCGCCTCGAACAGGGCGGCGATCGCCCAGCCGGCAGCAAGCCCCGCGCCGATCAGCTCGGCACCGAGCAGGATGGCGGCGCTGATAACCGTGCTGACATGGTCCCAGCGGATGCGACGGCCAGAGCTCATTTCCCGTTCCGGACTTATTTCGAGGCGCGCAAACTGCTATGCCGCGCCGCGCGGGTCAAGCCGCGCCGATTCCGCCGCCGCCTTCGCGCCGGCTGTCCCTCGACGAGCGGAGGCACCATGAGCGCGGCCGACCATCCCGAGAGCGTCCATGCCGGCATCGGCGTCGTCGCCGCGCCGCATCACCTCGCGGTCGAAGCCGGGCGCAACGTACTGGTCGAGGGCGGCAATGCGCTGGAGGCCGCGCTCGCCGCCGCTGCCGCCATCGCGGCGGTCTATCCGCACATGAACCATATCGGCGGCGACGGCTTCTGGCTGATCCGCTCGCCCTCGGGGCGCGTGCGCTATATCGAGGCCTGCGGCTATGCGGGGGCGAAGGCGACGCCGGCCTTCTACCGCGACCGGGGTTTCGACGCCGTGCCGGCGCGGGGACCGCTCGCCGCGCTCACCGTGCCGGGGCAGATTGGCGGCTGGCAGCTCGCGCTCGACGCCGCCAAGGCGCTCGGCGGGCGCATGTCGCTGGCGCGGCTTCTGGAGCCCGCCATACACCATGCGCGCGCCGGTATCCCGGTCTCGCGCTCGCAGGCGGCGCTGACCGACGAGAAGCTGCCCGAATTGCAGGACGTGCCCGGCTTCGCCGACACCTTCCTCGTGGACGGCAAGCCGCCGGCGGAATGCGCCGTCCAGCGCTTTCCGCGCCTCGCCGACACGCTCGACCACCTCGCCCGCGCCGGGCTCGACGACTATTATCGCGGCGATGTGGGCCGCGAGATCGCCGCTGATCTGGAGCGCGCCGGCAGCCCGGTCACCCGCGCCGATCTGCAGGCCTATCATGCGCTCACCCGCCCGCCGCTGCATGTGAAGCTCGACACCATGGAGCTGTGGGGCTCGCAGCCGCCGACGCAGGGCCTCGCCACGCTGATGATCCTCGGCATCTTCGAGCGCCTTGGCGTCAAGCGGGCCGAGGGTTTCGAGCACCTGCACGGGCTGATCGAGGCCACCAAGCGCGCCTTTCTCGTCCGCGACCGAGTGGTGACGGATTTCGGCCACCTCAAGCACGATCCGGATGAGTTCCTCAGTCCCGTCGCGCTCGCCCGTGAGGCCGCCGCCATCGATTCCCGCCGCGCCCTGCCCTGGCCGCAGGTCGCGCCGCGCGGCGACACCATCTGGCTCGGCGCCGCCGACCGCAGCGGCGTCGTGGTCTCCTACATCCAGTCGATCTATTGGGAGTTCGGCTCCGGGCTGGTGCTGCCGGGCACCGGCGTGCTGATGCAGAATCGCGGCTCCAGCTTCTCGCTCGATGCCAAGGCGGTGAACCCGCTTCAGCCCGGCCGGCGACCCTTCCACACCCTCAACCCGGCGATGGCGGCGCTGCCCGACGGACGGGTCGTCGCCTTCGGCACCATGGGCGGCGAGGGTCAGCCGCAGACCAATGCCGCCGTGCTCACCCGCTACGCCACCTTCGGCCAGAAGCTGGGCGAGGCGCTCGCCCGCCCGCGCTGGGTGCTGGGGCGCACCTGGGGCTCGGACCTCGTCAATCTGCGCCTCGAGCCGCGTTTCGACCCGGCGCTCGCCGACGATCTCGCCCGCGCCGGTCACGATGTGGCGATCCTGCCCGAGCCGTTCTCCGACGTCGTCGGCCATGCGGGGGCGGTGGTGCTGCATCCGCGCGGCGCCATCGAGGGTGCGCACGATCCGCGCGCCAATGGCGGGGCGGCCGGCATCTGAGGGGTGGCTTCATCGAATGGTCACATGAACATGCGAGACGCCGCGCCCATGGAAGCCGCGCCCACGGAAACCATCCTCACCAATGCCCGCCTCGTGCTCGCCGACCGCGTCGTCGCCGGCACGCTGGTGCACGGGGGCGGCGTCATCCGCGCGGTGGACGAGGGTCGCTCGCAGCTCCGCCACGCGGTCGATTGCGAGGGCGCCTATCTCGCGCCCGGCCTCATTGACCTGCACACCGACGCGCTGGAAGGCCATTTCGTGCCGCGCCCGAAGGTGATCTGGCCGGATGCCCGCGCCGCGGCGCTCGCCCATGACGCGCAGATGGCCGCCTCCGGCATCACCACGGTGTTCGACGCCATCTGCGCCGGCGGCTTCGACCAGGCCAAGGCGGACCGGCGCGCGCTCTACACCGTCATGCTCGACGCCGTGGACGAGGGCCGCGCGCGAAGCATGTTCCGCGTCGACCACCGCATCCATCTGCGCTGCGAGCTGACCGACCCGAACCTGCCGGTGCTGGTGGACGCCGCCCTCGGCCGTCCGGCGCTCGCCCTCGCCTCGCTGATGGACCACACGCCGGGCGCCCGGCAGTGGCGCAATGTCGATCATCTCAAGGTCTATCTCTCCGGCATCGGCAAGACCGAGGCGGAGATCGACCGCGAGGTGAACGAGCGCGCCGAGCGCGGGCGCGCCGCCGTGCCCGTAAATTTCGCCCGCATGGTCGCGCTGTTCGGCAGTTCCGGCATCGTGCTGGCGAGCCACGACGACACCACGCCCGGCCATGTCGCCGAGGCGCTGGCGGCGGGCTGCACCATCTCCGAGTTCCCGACCACGCTGGAGGCCGCCCGCGCCGCGCGCGAGGCGGGGCTCGCCACCATCGGCGGCGCGCCGAACGTTGTGCGCGGCGGCTCGCATTCGGGCGGCGTCGCGATGCGCGATCTCGCCGGCGCCGGTCTGCTCGATGCGCTGGCCTCCGACTATGTGCCGGCAAGCCTGCTGCAGGCGGCGCTGAAGCTCGCCCGCGAGCCGGGCCTCGCGCTTCCCGCCGCGCTCGGCCTCGTCACCGCGCGCCCGGCCGCGCTGGCGGGTCTCGATGATCGTGGGCGGCTGGAGCCGGGGCTGCGCGCCGATCTCGTCCGTTTCGCGCTCGCCGGCGACACGCCGGTGGTGCGCGAGGTGAGCGTCGCCGGCGGCCGGGTGTTCTAGGCCCGTGCCCGCCCCCCGCTACGCCATCTACTATGCGCCGCCCGCCGGCAGCCCGCTCTGGCGCTTCGGTTCCTCCGTGCTCGGCTATGACGCCGAGACCGGCGAGGAGCTCGCCTTCCCGGTGTTCCGGCGCTTCGACGCCGAGAGCTGGCGCGAGATGACCGCCGAGCCGCGGCGCTACGGCTTCCACGGCACGCTGAAGGCGCCCTTCCGCCTTGCCGACGACAAGGACGAGGCCGGGCTGCGCGCCGCCTGCGCGCGCTTCGCCGCCGACCGTGCGCGCTTCGCCTGCGCCGGCATGCAGGTCGCGGCGATCGGCCGATTCCTTGCGCTGAAGACGGTGCAGCCCTGCGCCGCGCTCGACCGCCTCGCCGCCGGCGCGGTCTCCGCCTTCGACGAGTTCCGCGCGCCGCTCACCGAGGCCGAGATGGAACGGCGGCTGCGCGCGCCGCTCAGCGAGCGCCAGAAGGAATATCTGGTGCGCTGGGGCTATCCTTACGTGCTCGACGATTTCCGTTTCCACATGACGCTGACCGGCCCCCTCGACGACGCGGCGCGCGCCGATGCGCAGGCCGAGCTCGCCGAGCATTTCGCCGCCAGCGAAGCCGACGGTCCGCTCATCGTCGGCGAGATCGCGCTCTACCGCCAGGACGACGGGGTGTTCCGCCTCGTCGAGCGCCACGCGCTCGGAGGCGCCTCATGAAGAAGCTAGGCCTCGAGCCGACGATCGATCCGACCGCCGAACTCGTCCGGTGCGCGCTCGGTCGCTACACCGAGGTCGGCGCGCGCACATTGATGCTGGAGGTCGCCATGGGCGACTATTCCTACATCGCCCATGACGGCGAAGTAGCCTATTCGACCATCGGGAAATTCGCCTCCATCGCGGCGATGACGCGCATCAATCCCGGCAATCACCCGATGGAGCGGGCAAGCCAGTCGCATTTCACCTACCGCGCCTCGGCCTATTTCGACGATGCGCAGGACGAGGACGCCTTCTTCGACTGGCGCCGCGCCCATCACGTCACCATCGGGCATGATGTCTGGATCGGCCACGGCGCCGTCATCCTGCCCGGACGCGGCGTCGGCGACGGTGCCGTGGTGGCGGCCGGCGCGGTGGTGACGAAGGACGTGCCGGCCTATGCCATCGTCGCCGGCGTGCCGGCGAAGGTGGTGCGTCCCCGCTTCCCCGCCGCCGTCGCCGAGCGGCTCGCCGCGCTCGGCTGGTGGGACTGGCCGCACGAGCGGCTGCGCGTCGCGCTCGACGACTTCCGCGCGCTCTCCGTCGAGGCCTTCCTGGAGAAGCACGGCGGCTGACGCGCCCCTGCCTGCGACGGAAGGCATCCGCCGGCGCACTTGCGCAGCCTGCCGGCGGGGGTTACGTGCTTGGCGGACTTTTGAAAAACGGAGGGCCGCATGGCGCCCGGCAACAGCTCGATCGAGGTCGACCAGATCGTCGATCGGCGGCGTCTGCGCCGCAAGCTCGCCTTCTGGCGGGGTCTTGCCGCGCTCGTCATCGTCGGCGGCCTCGTCGCGCTCGCCGCCTGGTGGAGCGATGGCTTGCTGCCGCGTTCCGCCCCGCATGTCGCGCGCCTCACCATCGGCGGCCTGATCCGCAACGAGCGCGAGCGTCTCGAACTCATCGACGACATCGGTAAGTCCGGCGCCAAGGCGGTGATCGTCGCCATCGACAGCCCGGGCGGCACGGTGGCGGGATCGGAAGCGCTCTACGGCGCGCTGCGCCGGCTTTCCGAGAAGAAGCCGGTGGTGGCGGTGGTCGAGGGCATGGCGGCCTCCGGCGCCTATATCGCCGCGCTCGGCACCGACCACATCGTCGCCCCGCGCAACGCGCTGGTCGGCTCGATCGGCGTGCTGTTCCAGTACCCGAACGTCACCGAGCTTCTGAAGACTGTCGGCGTCGAGGTCGAGGAGATCAAGTCGAGCCCGCTGAAGGCGGCGCCCAACGGCTTCACGCCGACCAGCCCGGAGGCGCGGGCGGCGGTCGCGTCGCTGGTGAGCGACAGCTATGACTGGTTCAAGGGCCTCGTCGGCGAGCGGCGGATGATCGCCGGCGACAAGCTGGCGAGCGCCGCCGACGGGCGCGTCTTCACCGCGCATCAGGCGCTGCCGCTCAACCTCGTCGACGAGATCGGCGACGAGCGCACCGCCCGCGCCTGGCTGGCGCGCGAGAAGGGCGTGCCGGAGAGCCTCACCATACGCGACTGGAAGACCAAGCGCGTCGGCGACGAATTCGGCTGGCTACGCGGCGCGACCTCGGCGGTATTGGGCGGCCTCGGCCTCGGCAGCGTGTCACGCCTGGTGCTCGATATGGCCGACGGTACGGCGCAAGCGCGCCTTGACGGTCTTCTGGCCCTCTGGCACCCTCGGGCCGGTGATTGAAGCACGCCAAAAAGTCTTAAAAAACATGAGTTTTTTGCCTTACGACGAGCCGATCATAAGGGGGCGGGGCGTCGATGATAAAATCTGAACTTGTGCAGCGTATTGCCGAAGCCAATCCGCACCTCTACCAGCGCGACGTCGAGAACATCGTCAACGCCATCCTCGACGAGATCGTCGCGGCTCTGGCGCGGGGCGATCGGGTCGAGCTGCGCGGCTTCGGCGCGTTCTCGGTGAAGTCCCGCCCGGCACGCACCGGACGCAATCCGCGCACCGGCGCGCATGTCGCGGTGGACGGCAAGGCCGTTCCCTATTTCAAGACCGGCAAGGAGATGCGCGAGCGTCTCAACGACGGCGTCGACCTCGAATAGTCGCCGCATCGTCCCGCCGGCTCGTCCGCGGCGCCCGAGGGCGGTGCGGACGGCGTTCCTGTCTGGAGGTGCCTGACGTGCTCCGTCGGATCGTGCTTTTGCTCATCGTCCTGCCGGTCTCGATCGGCGTGGTGGCGCTCGCCGTCGCCAACCGGCACGCGGTCTCGCTGGTGCTCGATCCCTTCGCCGGGAACCTCGCCGTCCAGCTCCCGCTCTTCGTGCTCCTGTTCGCCGCGCTGATCCTCGGCGTCGTGCTCGGCGGCGCCGCCGTGTGGTTCCGCCAGGGCCGCTATCGCCGCGCCGCCCGTGCCGCCGGACGGGATGCGCGCCGTGCTTCCGCCGAGGCCGAGCAGCTTCGCGCCGAGCACCAGCGGATCATGACCGCCGCTTCCGGCCGTCCCGCGCTCGCGGCGCCGCCCAGCCTGCCGGACCGGCGCTCCGCCGCGTGAGAACCCCATGGAAAACCTGCGTTTCGTCTCCGCGGCCGAGGTCGCCGGCGTCCTCACCTTTCCCGCGCTGATCGATGCGCTCGACGCCGCCTTCCGCCGGCCTATCGTCACGCCGGTGCGCCATCACCACACCGTCGCCCGGCCGGACGCGGATGCGACCTTCCTGCTGATGCCGGCCTGGACCGACGAGCGGACCGACGACGACGTGCTCGCCACCAAGCTGGTCACCGTCTGTCCCGGCAACGCCGCGCGCGGCATCGAGAGCATCAACGGGCTGATCGTCCTGAACTCCGCCGCCACCGGCGTGCCGCTCGCCGTGCTCGACGCGCGCCCGGTCACGGTCTGGCGCACGGCGGCCGCCTCCGCGCTCGCCGCCCGCTATCTGGCGCGGCCGGACGCCAGCCGGCTGGCGGTGATCGGGGCCGGCGCCATGGCGCCCTATCTCGCCCGCGCCCATGCCAGCGCCCGCCCGATCCGCATCATCCGCATCTGGAACCGCAGCCGCCCGCGCGCCGAGGCGCTCGCTGCCGACCTCGCCGCCGAGGGCTTCGACGCGAAGGCGGTCGACCGGCGCGAGGAGGCGATCGAGGGTGCCGACATCGTCACCTCCGCGACCATGTCGCCGCAGCCGCTGGTGGAGGGACGGCTGCTGTCGCCCGGCCAGCATGTCGACCTCGTCGGTGGCTTCACCCCGACCATGCGCGAGGCCGACGACGAGGCGATCCGCCGCTCGCGGGTCTATGTCGATACCCGCGCCGGCGCGCTCAAAGAGGCCGGCGACCTGGTCATCCCGATCTCGACCGGCGTGCTGCGGGCGGAGGACGTGCAGGGCGACCTGTTCGAGCTCGCGCGGAGCACCGCGGCCGGGCGGGGATCGGCTGACGAGATCACGCTGTTCAAGTCGGTCGGCACGGCGATCGAGGACCTCGCCTGCGCCGAGCTGGTCTGGAAGCGGCTGAACGGCTGAGCGCCCACCTCAGTGCCCGGCGCCGGTCGTCCGAGCGCGGGCGGCGTCGATCCGCTCAATGATCACCTTGGCGATCAGCGTCACCAGCGCGACCAGGGTCAGCAGCGTCGCCACCGCGAAGGCGCCGATGGCGTTGTTGTCCTGATAGAGCAGCTCGATCTGCAGCGGCATGGTGTTGGTCTGGCCGCGTATGTTGCCGGAGACGATGGACACCGCGCCGAACTCGCCCATGACGCGCGCATTGCACAGCGCCGCGCCATAGAGCAGGGCGAAGCGGACATTGGGCAGCGTGACAAGGCGCAGGATGCGCCAGCCGCCGGCCCCGAGCGTCACCGCCGCCTCTTCCTCCTCGGTGCCCTGCGCCAGCATCAGCGGCACCAGCTCGCGCGCCACGAAGGGCGCGGTGACGAACAGGCTCGCCAGCATGATGCCGGGCACCGCGAACATGATCTTGATGTCGTGCGCCTCGAGGAACGGCCCGAGCAGCCCCTGCGCGCCATAGACGAAGAGATAGGCGACACCGGCGATGATCGGCGAGATCGAGAAGGGCAGCTCGACCAGCGCAAGGAGCAGGTTGCGGCCGGGGAAGGAGAATTTCGCGATGGTCCAGGCGGCAGCGATGCCGAAGCCGATATTGATCGGCACCACCACCAGCGCGGTGATCAGCGTCAGATAGACGGCATAGCGGGTGTCGGGCGCGGCGAGGGCGGCGAGATAGGCGCCCGCGCCGTGCCGGAAGGCTTCCGTGAAGATGGCGACCAGCGGCGCCACCAGCACCAGCGCCGCCAGCGCCAGCACGCCGCCGATGATCACGGCGCGCGCGCGCGGCCCGTCGCCGACGCGCTGGCGCGGGCGGGCGGAAGGTTCGGGGAGGGGTTGCCGTGCCATTTGCGTCCCTCAGTCCGCCGTGCCCATGCGCCGCTGCTGCCAGAGCTGGAGCATGTTGATGGTGAGCAGCAGCGCGAAGGCGATGCCGAGCAGCGTCGCCGCGATGGCCGCCGCCGCCGGGTAGTCATATTCCTCGATGCGGATGAAGGTCAGTAGCGAGACCACCTCGGTCTTCAGCGGCAGATTGCCGGCGATGAAGATGATGGCGCCGAACTCGCCGAGCGAGCGGGCGAAGCCGAGCGCGCAGCCCGTCGCGAAGGCCGGCAGGATGGCCGGGAAGATCACGCGGGCGAAGATGCGGGCGTCGGAGGCCCCGAGCGTCGCCGCCGCCTCCTCGACGTCAGCGGCGAGATCCTCCAGCACCGGCTGCACCGTGCGCACCACGAAGGGCAGGCTGGTGAAGGCCATGGCGACGGCGATGCCGAGCGGGGTATAGGCGACCGATATGCCGAGCTGGGCGAGCGGCGCGCCGAACCAGCCGTTCTTGGCGAGCAGCGCGGAGAGCGCGATGCCGGCAACCGCGGTCGGCAGCGCGAAGGGCACGTCGACCAGGGCGTCGAGCAGCCTTTTGCCGGGGAAGTCGTAGCGCACCAGCACCCAGGCCAGCGCAAGGCCGTACACAGCGTTGAAGGCGGTCGCGCCGAAAGCGGTGAGGAAGGTGACGCGGAAGGCGCTCGCGGTCCGCGCGCCGGTCATGATGGCGATATAGCGCTCCCAGCCGATGTCGAGCGCGGTCCACACCAGCGCGCCGAGCGGCAGCAGCACGATCAGGCTGAGATAGAGCAGCGTGATGCCGAAGGAGAGCGGGAAGCCCGGTATGACGCGGCTCACGAAGCGGGCTCCTCACAGACGAGACGGCCGGGGCATGCCCCGGCCATTGCCGCACTTGTACACGAATGTCCAGCCCGGAGGCGATGGGAGGCGGCCCCCACTCTCGCCGTCATCCCGGACGGCCGTCAGGCCGATCCGGGATCGCGTGCCGACAATTGGCGGACGATCCCGGCTCTCGCTGCGCTCGGCCGGGATGACGAACTTTGATCAGTGAACAAACCCTCACGGCGCGACGAACAGCGTGTCGAGCTTGCCGCCGGAGGCGAAGTGCTCCTTCTGGACATTGGCCCAGCCGCCAAACACGTCCTCGACCTTGACGAGGCGCACCGGCGCGAACTTCGCCTTGAACTTCTCGGCGACGCCGGGATCGACCACACGGTTGTTGAACTCGGCGGCCACCGTCTGGCCCTCGGGCGAATAGAGGAAGGTGAGGTAGTCGGTCGCGATCTGCCGCGAGCCGCGCTTGTCCACCACCTTGTCGACCACCGCCACCGGGAACTCGGCGAGCAGGCTCACCTCGGGGACGACCACCTCGAAGCCCTTGTCCTTGTAGGCGTCCTTCACGCCGATTGTCTCGGCCTCGAAGGTGATCAGCACGTCGCCGAGCTCGCGCTCGACGAAGGAGGTGGTGGCGCCGCGCCCGCCGGTGTCGAACACCACGACGTTGGACAAAAGCTTCTTGGTGAAGGCGTCGGCCTGCGCCTTGTCGCCCTTGAACTTCTCCAGCGCGAAGGCATAGGCGGCGAGATAGGTGTAGCGCGCATTGCCCGAGGTCTTCGGGTTGGGGAACACCAGCTTCACGTCGTCACGGACGAGGTCGTCCCAGTTCTTCACGCCCTTGGGGTTGCCCTTGCGCACCAGAAAGGCGGGGAAGGAGTACCAGGGCGAGGAGGCGTTCGGCAGGCGGGTCTGCCAGTCCTTGGCGACGAAGCCCTTGTCGACCAGGAAGGTCACGTCGGTGATCTGATTGAAGGTAACGACGTCGGCCTCGAGGCCCTCGACGATGGAGCGCGCCTGCTTGGAGGTGCCGGCGTGGCTCTGGTTCACCTTGATGTCCTTGCCGATCTTGGCCTTCTCGGCCGGCTCGAACTTGGTGTTGATCGCCTCGAACACCTCGCGGGCGATGTCGTAGGAGGCGTTGAGGATGGAGTTCGGCTCCTGCGCGCGCGCCGCGCCGGCCGGCAGGGCGGCAGCGATGAACGGGGCGACGGCGGCGGCGAGGGAAGCGGAAAGGATGCGGCGGCGCGAGAGGCGCATGGGGATTCTCCGGGGCATTTCATGACCCTCAGGGGTCATTTATCGATAAATCGATGTTGAATTAGTAATTCCACAGTCGCGTTTGTCTAACATGACGCCTGTCGTGACGGAAGCGGATAATTCGCGGCCGCGGAACATCGCCGCCATACCGGGGCTACCGGGAGGGGACGCGGCCCGGTTTCCCCGAAATGGCCGGCTCTCGCATCCGTCCCCGTTTCCGTGCTAGGTCGCGGGTCGAGGAGACGCAGCTTGTCCATCGCGATCAAGATTTGCGGGCTGAAGACGCAGGAGGCGCTGGAGGCAGCGCTCGGCGCCGGCGCCGACATGGTCGGCGTCGTGTTCTTCGAAAAGAGCCCGCGCAACATCGACCACGCGACCGCCGCCGCGCTGGCGGAGCGGGCGCGAGGTCGCGCGCTGGTCGCCGCCCTCACGGTCGACGCCGATGATGCCGCGCTCGCCGCCATCGTTGAGACCGTGCGCCCGGACCTTCTGCAACTCCACGGCCATGAGAGCGCCGAACGCGTCGCCGCCATCCGCGCGCGCTTCGGGGTGCCGGTGATGAAGGCGGTGGGCATCGCCTCCCCCGCCGACGTCGCCGCCGCGCGCGGCTTCGAGCCGGTCGCCGACCGCCTGCTCTTGGACGCCAAGGCGCCGCCTCAGGCGCTGCATCCCGGCGGCAACGGCCTCGTCTTCGACTGGAATCTGATCGCCGACGCCTCGCCCAAGCTTGACCGGGTGAAGCCCTTCATGCTGTCAGGAGGCCTGACCCCCGAGAACGTGGCCGAGGCGCTGGCGATCACCCATGCGCCCGGCGTCGACGTCTCGTCGGGGGTGGAGAGCGCTCCCGGTGTGAAGGATCCGGCACGCATCGTCGCTTTCATACAAGCCGCACGCGCCGCTGCCGGCGATGGTGCCCCCCGCAGGAACGCCTCCCCGCCGGCCGAGACGCGCGCGGCGAACGAGACCAGAAGAGCCGAGGCCAGTTGAACGCCGTGAACGCACCCAATTCCTTCCGCACCGGCCCCGACGAGAGCGGCCATTTCGGTATTTTCGGCGGTCGTTTCGTTGCCGAAACGCTCATGCCGCTGATCCTCGACCTGGAGGCCGCCTACAAGGCGGCCAAGGCCGATCCGGCCTATAGGGAAGAGATGGACGCCGGGCTGAAGCATTATGTCGGCCGCCCCAGCCCGCTCTATTTCGCCGAGCGCCTGACCGAGCACTTCGGCGGCGCCAAGATCTATCTGAAGCGCGAGGAGCTGAACCACACCGGCTCGCACAAGGTGAACAACGTGCTCGGCCAGATCCTGCTCGCCCGCCGCATGGGCAAGCAGCGCATCATCGCCGAGACCGGCGCCGGCCAGCACGGCGTCGCCACCGCCACGCTGTGCGCGCGCTACGGGCTGAAATGCGTCGTCTATATGGGCGCCGTCGACGTCGCCCGTCAGGCGCCCAACGTGTTCCGCATGAAGATGCTCGGCGCCGAGGTGGTCCCGGTGCAGGCTGGCGCCAAGACGCTGAAGGACGCCATGAACGAGGCGCTGCGCGACTGGGTGACCAACGTGCACGACACCTTCTACTGCATCGGCACGGTGGCCGGCCCGCACCCCTATCCGGCGATGGTGCGCGACTTCCAGTCGATCATCGGCACCGAGACCCGCGCCCAGATGCAGGAGGCCGAGGGCCGTCTTCCCGACAGCCTGATCGCCTGCATCGGCGGCGGCTCCAACGCCATGGGCCTGTTCCACCCCTTCCTCGACGATCCGAGCGTGGCGATCTACGGCGTCGAGGCGGCCGGCCACGGCATCCCGACCGGCCAGCATGCCGCCTCCATCACCGGCGGGCGGCCCGGCGTGCTGCACGGCAACCGCACCTATCTGCTGATGGACGACGACGGGCAGATCATCGAGGCGCATTCCATCTCCGCCGGCCTCGACTATCCCGGCATCGGCCCGGAGCATTCCTGGCTGCACGATGTCGGCCGGGTGCAATATCTCTCGGCCACCGACGAGGAGGCGCTGGAGGCCTTCCAGCTTCTCTCCAAGCTCGAGGGCATCATCCCGGCGCTGGAGCCGGCCCACGCGCTGGCCCGCGTCGCCGAGCTCGCCCCGAAGCTGCCGAAGGACCATCTGATGGTCGTCTCGCTCTCCGGGCGCGGCGACAAGGACATTCCGCAGGTGGCGGAGATTCTGGGGAGCCGCCTGTGAGCACCCGTCCGGTCACGCGCCTCGACGCGCGTTTCGCAGCCTGCGCCCGCGAGGGCCGCGCCGCGCTCGTCACCTTCGTCACCGCCGGCGACCCCGGCTATGACGCCTCGCTCGCGATCCTCAAAGCGCTGCCCGGTGCCGGCGCCGACGTGATCGAGCTCGGCGTGCCCTTCACCGATCCGATGGCCGACGGTCCCGCCATCCAGGCCGCCGGCCTGCGCGCGCTGAAGGCCGGCCAGACGCTGGCCAAGACGCTCGCCATGGTCCGCGCCTTCCGCGAGGGCGACACGACCACGCCGATCGTGCTGATGGGCTATTACAACCCGGTCTACATCTACGGCGTCGACCGCTTCCTCGCCGATGCGAAGGCAGCGGGCGTCGACGGCCTGATCGTCGTCGACCTGCCGCCGGAAGAGGACCGCGAGCTCTGCCTGCCGGCGCTCGACGCCGGCCTCGCCTTCATCCGCCTCGCCACCCCAACCACCGACGACAAACGCCTGCCGGCGGTGCTCGCGAACACCGCGGGCTTCGTCTACTACGTCTCGATCACCGGCATCACCGGCTCGGCGACGCCCGATCCTTCCGTGGTCGGCGCGGCGGTGGCGCGCATCAAGCAGCACACCGACCTGCCGGTCGCCGTCGGCTTCGGCGTGAAGACGCCGGAGCACGCCGCCGCCATCGCGGGCGGCGCCGACGGCGTGGTGGTCGGCTCGGCCCTGGTCGACGCGATCCGCGCCAGCCTCGACGCCGAGGACCGCGCGACGCCCGCCACCGTTCCCGCCGTCACTGCGCTGGTCTCGGCGCTGGCGCAGGCGGTGCGCGGCGTGCGCCGTGCCGCCGCCGAGTGAGCCCGTTTGCGCGGGCACCTTTTCCATCGGGCCGCGGCGGACTACATGAGACGCCGCCGGTCCGCGATGTCCGGCCGGAGCCGACGCCTCATCCCGGAGTGAGCCCTTGAACTGGATCTCGAATGTCGTCCGCCCGAAGCTGAACAGCTTCCTCAACCGGCGCGAAGTTCCGGAGAACCTCTGGGTGAAATGCCCGGAGACCGGGCAGATGGTGTTCCACAAGGATCTGGAGGCGAACCTCTTCGTCATTCCGGGTTCCGGCTTCCACATGCGCATGGACCCGATGAGCCGCCTGCGCTCCATCTTCGACGGCGGCAAGTGGTTCGACGTGGCGCTGCCGCAGGTCGCCGCCGACCCGCTGAAGTTCCGCGACGAGAAGCGCTATACCGACCGGCTGAAGGATGCCCGCGCCAAGACCGGCGCGCAGGACGCGGTGAAGGTCGGCTATGGCAAGCTGGAAGGCCTGCCGGTCACCATCGCGGTGCAGGATTTCGGCTTCATGGGCGGCTCGCTCGGCATGGCAGCCGGCGATGCCGTCGTCACCGGGCTGGAGACCGCCGTCTCGCGCGGCACGCCGTTCATCATGTTCGCGTGCGGCGGCGGGATGCGCATGCAGGAAGGCATCCTCTCGCTGATGCAGATGCCGCGCACGACCTGCGCGGTGCAGGAGCTGCGCGAGGCGAAACTCCCTTATATCGTCGTGCTCACCAACCCGACGACCGGCGGTATCACGGCTTCCTACGCCATGCTGGGCGACGTGCAGATCGCCGAGCCGGGCGCGCTGATCTGTTTCGCCGGCCCGCGCGTCATCGAGCAGACCATCCGCGAGAAGCTGCCTGAGGGCTTCCAGCGCGCCGAATATCTGCTGGATCACGGCATGGTCGACATGGTGGTGCATCGTCACGACATGCGCGCGACCCTCGCCCGGCTCTGCCGCCTGCTCACCCGCGCGCCGCAGCCCGTGCGCGAGACCATCGAGCCGGCGGGCGAGGTGCCCGCGCTTCCCGCCGCCGCGCCGCCCGCGCCGGCGTCCGCCTGAGCCGCAGGGTCCTCCTGCCATGCCAGCGCCCGTCGCCGCCCCCGGGTCGCCCGGCCCGCGTGGCATCCGGCCGGGGCCGACCGACGCCATTCTGGAGCGGCTGCTCGCGCTGCATCCGAAGCTCATTGACCTGTCGCTCGATCGCATGCACCGGCTGCTCGACCGGCTCGGCAATCCCGAGCGGCGTCTGCCGCCGGTGATCCATGTCGCCGGCACCAACGGCAAGGGCTCGACCGTCGCGGTCATGCGCGCCGTGCTGGAGGCGGCGGGCAAGCGCGTGCACGTCTACACCTCGCCCCACCTCGTGCGCTTCAACGAGCGTATCCGCCTCGCCGGCCATCTCGTCGACGACGAGCGCCTCGCGGGCGCCCTCGACCGCGCCGAGCGGGCCAATGACGGCGCCCCCATCACCTTCTTCGAGATCACCACGGCGAGCGCCTTCCTGCTGTTCGCCGAGGTGCCGGCCGACGTGCTGCTGCTGGAGGTGGGCCTCGGCGGGCGGCTCGATGCCACCAACGTGGTCGAGCGCCCGCTCGCCAGCGTCATCACCCCGGTCTCCATCGACCATGTCGAGTTCCTCGGCGGCACGGTGGAGAAGATCGCGGCCGAGAAGGCCGGCATCCTCAAGCGCGGCGTCATCGGCGTCGTCGCCCGCCAGCCCGCCGAAGCGCTGCGCGCCATCGAGCGCCAGGCGGCGCGTGCCGGGGCGCCGCTCTACATCATGGGCGAGCAGTTCCAGGCCTATGAGGAAGGCGGTCGGCTGATCGTGTCCGACGAGGCGGGCCTGCTCGACCTGCCGCGTCCGCGCCTCGTCGGCCCGCATCAGATCGAGAATGCCGGCCTCGCGGTGGCGACGCTGCGCGCCGCCGGGCTCGTCCTGCCGGCCTCCGCCTTCGAGCAGGGCGTACGGGCGGCGGAATGGCCGGCCCGCCTGCAGCGGCTGGGACCCGGGCCGCTCACCGCCCGCGCGCCGGAGGGCACCGAGGTCTGGCTCGACGGCGGCCACAACGCCGCCGGGGGGCAGGCGCTGGCCAGCGCGCTCGCCGACATCGAGGACCGCGCGCCGCGCCCGCTGGTGTTGATCGTCGGCATGCTCGGCAGCAAGGATGCCGGCACCTTCCTCGCACCCTTCGCCGGCCTCGCCCGCGAGCTGATCGCGGTGCCGGTGCCCGGCGAGGCCGGCAACCTCACCCAGCGCGGCCAGCCGCCGGAAGCGATCGCCGCCTCGGCCGCCGCGCAGGGCATCGCCGGTTCGGTAGCCGGCAGCGTCGCCGAGGCGCTCGATGGCCTGCGCGACTATCCGGTGGGTCCGCCGCCGCGCGTGCTGATCGCCGGCTCGCTCTATCTCGCCGGCGCGGTACTGGCCGAGAACGGCAACCTGCCGGACTGACGGATCGCGCCTCAGCCGACCGCGCCGGGTGCGCCGCCCCAGCTCTCGGGAGAGACGTCGGCGATCGACTGCGAGAACGTCCAGCGCCGGCCGGCAAGGTCCAGCGCCGTGTATTGCCGCTCGCCGTACGGATAATCGGCCGGCAGGCTCGCGATCCGCGCGCCGCCGCGCTTCGCGCGCTCGAAATGCGCGTCCATGTCCTCGACGCGCACCATGACGGCGTCACCGGGCGCCGCGCCATCCGCCGAGCGCGTCAGCACGACGGCACCGTCGCCGACATTGAGCTGGACGCGGTGATCGCCTATCGCCAGCCGCAGCGTGAAGCCGAACGCGTCGCACAGCCAGGTCGCGGCGGTTGCGACATCGGCATAGGCGAGCTCCGGGATCACGGTGCAGGCGGGCATCGACCGATTGGGTCGCATGTCGTGTTCTCCGGTGAGCCCTTTCCCGTCGGATGGACACATCCGAACGACAAGAAAGTGCTCCAGCGGCCGGAGCTTACAGTCCACGTCATCGTGACCGGAGCCCCGGCCACGACGTTCACGCGATCATGCCATGCTCAGCGCGGAGCGAGCACCATGATCATCTGCCGGCCCTCGAGCTGCGGCTCGGATTCCACCTTGGCCAGGGTCGCGAGCTCGTCGCGCACCTTGTGCAGCAGCTTCAGCCCGATCTCCTGATGCGCCATCTCGCGGCCGCGGAAGCGCAGGGTGACCTTGACCTTGTCGCCTTCCTCGAAGAAGCGGTGGATCGAGCGCATCTTCACCTCGTAATCGTGGGTGTCGATGCCGGGGCGCAGCTTGATCTCCTTGATCTCGACCACGTGCTGCTTCTTGCGGGCCTCGTTGGCCTTCTTCTGGTTCTGGTACTTGAACCGGCCGTAATCGAGGATCTTGCAGACCGGCGGCGTCGAATTCGGCGCAATCTCGACGAGGTCGAGGCCAGCTTCCTGCGCTATGGCGATCGCCTCGCGGGTCGGTACGACACCACGGTTCTGACCGTCCTGGTCGATGAGCTGGACTTCACGGATGCGGATGTCTTCGTTGACGCGCGGGCCTTCCTTTTCCGGCGCGACGGGTCTCATGGGGCGGCGAATGGCGGTCCTCTCCTCTGCCGTTTCGACGGGGTAGCTTCACGGGGCGCCTCGCCGCGACGGGCGGCAAACGCAATGAGGCGCCGGGTAAAACGGTTGCAGAACATCGTGACAAACACCGCGGAAGTCAACGGCGGCGATGGGCGAATGCACGTTTCGGCGGCAACCTGAGCGAAGATTCCGAGCATATCCGGCGTCGAAAACTGGCCGAGGACGTGTCCGGCTTGCTAAGCACCCCGCGCGATCGTGTTCTCCGTGCCGCGAAAGGAACCCGCATGACCGACGACCAGCCGCTGTTTCTCGAAGTCGGCGAGGACGCGCGCCGCATCGCCGTGCGCGTGACTCAGGGCGCGAGCGAGCCCGGCCGGCCCGGCGTACTCTGGTGCGGCGGCTTCCTCTCCGACATGCGCGGCACCAAGGCCGAGGCCTTGGCCGAATGGGGCGCGCGTACCGGGCGGCGGGTGGTGCGCTTCGATTATTCCGGCCATGGCGAATCCGCGGGCGCCTTCGAGGAGGGCACCATCTCGCGCTGGACGCAGGATGCGCTCGCGGTGTTCGACCGCTTCTGCCAGGGGCCGCAGGTCATCGTCGGCTCCTCCATGGGCGGATGGATCGCGCTGCTCATCGCCCGCGCGCTGGCGGCGCGCGGCCCCCGCCCCGCCGCGGCGCCCTCGCTCGCCGCGCTGGTGCTGATCGCCCCGGCGCCCGACTTCACCGAGGAGCTGATGTGGAAGGCGATGCCGGACGACGTGCGCGCCGCCATCCTGCATGACGGCGTCTGGATGCGTCCCTCGGACTACGGGCCGGCGCAGCCGATCACCCGGCGGCTGATCGAGGACGGGCGCAGCAATCTCGTGCTCGGCGCGCCGTTCCCGGTCGGCTGCCCGGTGCGGATTCTGCAGGGCGTCGCCGACCCCGACGTGCCGTGGCAGCACGCCGTGCGCCTTGTCTCCTGCCTCGCCGAGGACGACGTGGTGCTCACCCTGATCAAGGACGGAGACCACCGCCTCTCCCGCCCCGAGGACCTGGAACGGATCATCGCCGCCGTCGAGGATGTCGCATGACACCTACCCGGCGCGCAGGAACACCAGCTCCGTCGTGTCGTAGCGGCGGCGCTCGATCTCCGTGAAGCCTTCCGGCGCCGTGAAGGCGGCTTCCGCCGCTTCCTCGACCAGCACCAGCGCGCCGGGCGCCAGCCAGCCGCCGTCGCGCGCGCTGGCGAGAGCCTGCTCGGCAAGGCCCCTGCCATAGGGCGGATCGCAGAAGACGAGGTCGAAGGCGTCGCTGGGTAGCGCGGTGCCGAGCTTGGTCGCGTCGCGCCGGAAGATGCGGGTGATGCCCCCCAGGCCCAGCGCCTCGACATTGGCGCGGATCAGCCCGCGCGGCTCGGCCGCCTCCTCGACGAAGACGGCGAACCTCGCGCCCCGCGAGAGCGCTTCCAGCCCGAGCGCCCCGGTGCCGGCGAACAGGTCGAGCACCCGCGCGCCGTCGGCGGCATCCTCATAGGCATGGGCGAGCACGTTGAAGATCGTCTCGCGCAGCCGGTCGGACGTCGGGCGCGTGGCGTTGGAGGAGGGGCCGCGCAGGGTGCGCCCCTTGAAGCGGCCGCCGACGATGCGCATGGCCCGGCGCCCTCACCTCAGCGGCGCGGGCCGCCGCCCGAAGGCCGGCCACCGGGCTTGCCGCCCGGCTTTCCGCCGGAAGGTCTGCCGCCCGAAGGCTTTCCGCCCGGCTTACCACCGAATGGCCGCCCGCCGGGCTTTCCACCCGAAGGTCGGCCGGCGGGCTTCTCGCCCGGCTTGCCGAACGACCGGCCGCGGCCCTGCTCGGATTTCACGCGCCCGCTATAGGGCCGATCGCCTTCGGGACGCTCGCGGCGCTGCGGACGCTCGGGCCGGTCTCCTTCCGGGCGCGGCCGGAACGGACGATCGCCTTCCGGGCGTTCGCGACGCTGCGGACGCTCGCCGTCGAGGCGCGAGCGGAAGGGCCGCTCGCCTTCGCCGCGTTCGGGCCGGGGCGCCCGGTCGGGGCGGTTTCCCTCCGGCCGCGGCCGGAACGGGCGGTCGCCCTCGGGGCGCTCGCGGCGCTGCGGACGATCCGAGCGCTCATCGCGCGGTCCGCGCTCGCGGAAGGGCCGGTCGCCCTCGGGCCGTGGACGGAATGGCCTGTCGCCCTCGGGTCGCTCGCGGCGCTGCGGACGATCCGAGCGCTCATCGCGCGGTCCGCGCTCGCGGAAGGGTCGGTCGCCCTCCGGCCGGGGACGGAATGGCCTGTCGCCCTCGGGACGCTCGCGGCGCTGCGGCCGGTCGGAACCCTCACCCTCAGGCCGGGGACGGAAAGAGCGCCCGCCTTCCGGCCGCTCACGACGGGGTGGCCGATCACCTTCCGGGCGCGGCCGGAACGGCCGGTCGCCCTCGGGCCTGTCTCCGCGCGGGGCACGTTGCGGCCGATCACCGTCTGGGCGGGAACGGAAGGGACGCTCACCCTCGCGGCGCTGCGGCCGGTCTCCCTCCGGGCGCGGCCGGAACGGCCGATCGCCCTCAGGCCGGTCTCCGCGTGGGGCGCGTTGCGGACGGTCGCCTTCCGGACGGGAACGGAAAGGGCGCTCGCCGCCGCCGCTCTCCGGCGCGTCGCGACGCGGACCGCGCTCGCGGAACGGCCGGTCTCCCTCCGGGCGCGGCCGGAACGGCCGCTCACCCTCGGGCCGGTCTCCACGCGGGGCGCGTTGCGGCCGATCACCGTCTGGGCGGGAACGGAAGGGACGCTCGCCCTCGCTGCGCTCGCGGCGCTGCGGCCGGTCTCCCTCGGGACGGGCGCGGAAGGTGCGCTCGCCGCCTTCGCTGTCGCGACGCGGGCCGCGCGGACGAAAAGGCTTCTCGCCCGCCGCACCCTCGCGGCGTTGCGGCCGGTCGCTCTGAGGGCGCTCGCGACGGGCGGGGCGATCCGGACGGAAACTGTCGCGGTCATCCTCGGTCCGGCGCACGCGCGATGGCGTGCGCTCGGAATCCGGCTCCGGATTGGTGCTCTTCACCCGTTGCACCAGCACCTTGCGGCCCTTGCGGTCGGCGACGACCCCCGCCGTCACCGTCCTGTCCTCGGACGGTTCGGTGTCGATCGGGCGGCGCCGGTGACGGTCTTCGGCACCCTCCGCCTTGGCGTAGCGCGGCCCCTTGGCGGAGCGCGAGGAAGCCGCAGCCGGCTCGCGCGGCGCTTCCTCGTCGACCGCGTGATCAAAGACCGGCGCGGTGAAGTCGGCGCCGGCGGCGGCCGCCAGCTCGGGGCCGATCTGGTCGGCGAGCACGCGGGTGCGCACCTCCTCGGCCGCGCCCTGCGCGATCTCGCCGAGCTGGAACGGCCCGTAGGACAGGCGGATCAGCCGGTTGACCTCCAGCCCGAGCGCGCCGAGCACGTTGCGCACCTCGCGGTTCTTGCCTTCCCGCAAGGCGAGCGTCAGCCACACATTGGCGCCCTGTACGCGGTCGAGCAGCGCCTCGATGGGTCCGTAATGCACGCCCTCGACAGTGATGCCGGCGATCAGCGCGTCGAGCTTGTCCTGCGTGATCTCACCCTTGGCGCGCACCCGGTAGCGGCGCAGCCAGCCGGTTTCCGGCAGCTCCAGCACGCGGGCGAGGCCGCCATCATTGGTGAGCAGGATCAGCCCTTCGGTGTTGAGGTCGAGCCGGCCGACCGAGACCACGCGCGGCAGGCCGCCAGGCAGGATCTCGAACAGCGTCGGCCGCCCCTCGGGGTCGAAATTGGTCGTCACCACGCCGCGCGGCTTGTGGTAGAGGAACAGCCGCGTGCGCTCCTTGTCCGGCAGCTTCCTGCCGTCGACGGTGACGACGTCGTCCGGTCCCACATTGCGCGCCGGGCTCGAAAGCACCTCGCCATTCACCGCGACGCGCCCGGCTGCGATCCATTCCTCGATCTCGCGGCGCGAGCCGAGCCCGACGCGGGCGATGACCTTCGCCACCCGCTCCGCCTCGCGCGGGCCGGCGGACGCGACGGCGCGCGGCGGACGGGGGACCTTGTTCTGGTCCTTGCGGGGCGGGGTGTTTTTGGGCATGGCTGCGATCCGATCTCAGGGCGGCGGTGCTATCACGTCCTGCGAGGGGACGCGAGCCTTTGACGACGACACCGCGACGCACCGATTTCATGGCGCTGGCGCTCGATGAGGCGGCGGCCGCGGCCGCGCGCGGCGAGGTGCCGGTCGGCGCCGTGCTGGTATGCGCCGGCGAGGTGATCGCGGCCGACGGCAACCGCACGCGCGAACAGGCCGATCCCACCTCCCACGCCGAGATGCTGGTGCTGCGCGCCGCCGCCGGCAGGCTCGGCACCGACCGGCTCTCGGACTGCGATCTCTACGTCACGCTGGAGCCCTGCACCATGTGCGCCGGCGCCATCGCTTGGGCGCGCATCCGCCGGCTCTATTACGGCGCCGCCGACCCCAAGGGCGGGGCGGTGGAGAGCGGCGTGCGCTTCTTCGCCCAGCCCACCTGCCATCACCGGCCCGAGGTCTATGAGGGCCTGCGCGAAAGCGAGGCGGCGGCACTGCTGAAGGACTTCTTCGCCGCGCGGCGCTGAGGCGCTCAGCCCATCACCATCTCGAGATGCCGCTTCACCTCGTCCTTCACCGGCTCGCAGGCCTTCAGGATGGCGGTGGCGCGGAAGAAGTCGAGCACGCGGAAGGCGTCGACATTCGGCCGGATCAGGATTTCCGGCGCGGCGGATTTCAGCTTCTCGCCGACGATGCTCGCCGCCATGATCTGCAGCGTGCCGAACATGGCCTCGAAGGCTTTCGGCACGGCCTTCGTCTCGCCGACCGGGCCGCCGGTGACGTCGACCGCCAGCACGATGTCGGCCCTGGCCCGCAGGAGGTCGAACGGCAGCGGGTTCACCGCGCCGCCGTCGACCAGAACATGGCCGTCATGGGCGACCGGCCGGCTGAGGCCGGGAATGGCGATCGAGGCGGCGACCGCCGGGCGCAGTGGCCCCTGCTGGAACACCCGCTCGCCGCGTTCCCAATAGTCGGTCGCCACGATTTGCAGCGGGATCGGCAGCTCCTCGAAGGTTTCCGGCACGACGTCGGGCAGGATTCCGCCGATCAGCTTCTCGGCGTCGATCAGGATCGGGTTGCCGAGGCTGCCGAACAGGTCGGTGATGCGGCCGACGCGGGCGCCGAGCAGGTGGCGCATCATCTCGCCGCGGTCGCGCAGCAGCGAAATGGTGAGCAGGCGGATGTCCTTCGCCGGCATCCCGGCGGCATAGGCGCTACCGAACAGCGCGCCGATCGAGGCGCCGGCCACCGCGACCGGACGCACGCCGAGTTCGTCCAGCGCCTCCAGCACGAGGATATGGGCGAGACCGCGCGCTCCGCCCGAACCAAGCGCCACGGCGATGCGCGGCCCTGCGGGCGGCGCTGCCAGGGTCGGTCCGTCATGCACGGCTTCAAGCCCGCGCCGGGCGCGGCGGTGGTGCGTCACGTCATCCATGGCGCCACGATGCCACGGCACGGCGGCAAATGTTTGAAGATTCGAATCGTATCGCTCTTTGCCTGCGTCCGGGCCTGTGGAACGCTGCCGTTCCCGTCCCTGGCAGCAGAGCAGAACCGATGGACCAAGCCGGCGCGCCGAAGCCGATCGCCATTTCCGCGTCGTCGGCGCCGGTGCGCACCAGGCCCTCCAACTATCCCGAGCCGTTCTTCTCGCGCATGGCGAAGCGCGAGAAGCGCCCGCTCGGCGATCTGTTCGGCCTCAGCAATTTCGGCGTGAACCTCACCCGCCTCGCGCCCGGCGGCGAATCCGCGCTGCTTCATCGCCACAGCCGGCAGGACGAGTTCGTCTACATCCTCGAAGGCGAGCCGACCCTCGTCACCGATGCGGAGGAGGTACTCCTGTCGCCCGGTATGTGTGCCGGATTCCCGGCGCAGGGCATCGCGCATCAGCTCGTCAACAGGACCGACCGGGACGTCGTCTATCTGGAGATCGGCGACCGCACCCCCGGCGACGAGGGCACCTATCCGCGCGACGACCTGAAGGCCGTGCTCGGGCCGGACGGCAAGTGGGTCTTCGCCCACAAGGACGGGCGGCCCTATTAGATGGGGTCAGCGCGCCAGCGCGCGCCAGGCGATGTCGCGCCGGCAGAAGCCTTCCGGCCAGTCGATCCGGTCGACCGCGGCATAGGCGCGGCTGCGGGCCTCCTCGACGTTTGGCGCCTGCGCGGTGACGTTCAGCACCCGCCCGCCATTGGCCAGCAGCTTCTCGCCGTCGAGCTTGGTGCCGGCGTGGAAGACATGCACGCCCTCGACCGTCTCGGCCTCCGCGATGCCGCGGATCTGCGAGCCCTTGCCGTAATCGCCGGGATAGCCCCTGGTCGCCATCACCACGGTGATCGCGGCCTCGGGCCGCATCCTCACGGCATGGCCGTCGAGCCGGCCGGCGGCGGTGGCGTGGAGCAGTTCCAGAAGGTCGCCGTCGAGCCGGGTCATCAGCACCTGGCATTCCGGGTCGCCGAAGCGGACATTGTATTCGATCAGTTTCGGCCCCTCGGCGGTGATCATCAGCCCGGCGAACAGCACGCCGCGATAGGGGCTCGCGGCATCGGCGAGCGCCCGCGCGGTCGGCTTGATGATCTCGGAGAGCGCGCGGCGCTCCAGCTCGGGGGTGAAGACCGGGGCGGGGGAATAGGCGCCCATGCCGCCGGTGTTCGGCCCCTCGTCGCCGTCGAAGGCGCGTTTGTGATCCTGCGCCGAGCCGAAGGGCAGCACGGTCTCGCCGTCGACGAGGCAGAAGAAGCTGACCTCCTCGCCCTCAAGGAATTCCTCGATCAGGATTTCGGTGCCGATCTCGCCCATGGCGAACACCTCGTCGACGGCGGCAAGCGCCTCGTCGAGCGTCATCGCCACCACCACCCCCTTGCCGGCCATCAGACCGTCGGCCTTCAGCACGATCGGCGCACCCTGACGCCGCACGAAGGCGCGGGCGGCCTCGGCATCCGCGAAGCGCCCGAAGGCGGCGGTCGGGATGTCGTGCTGCCGGCACAGCTCCTTGGTGAACAGCTTGGAGCCTTCGAGCTGCGCCGCCACCCGGCCCGGCCCGAACACTGGTATGCCCTCGGCGACCAGCCGGTCGGCGATGCCGTCGACCAGCGGTGCCTCCGGGCCGACGACCACGAGGTCGATCCGCTCGGCGCCGCACAGCGTGACGATGGCGTCGTGGTCGGTCAGCGGGATCGAGGGAACGCAGCGCGCATATTCGGCGATGCCGGGATTACCCGGGAGCGCGATTAGCGCGTCGAGCGCCGGGCTCTGCGCGAGCTTCCAGGCGAGCGCGTGCTCGCGACCACCGGAACCGAGCAGAAGAACTCTCATGCGGTTATCACTCCCCGTCGCCGTCTCGCTAGCGATTCGGGCGGCCGGGGGCAAGGGGTGGCGGGCCTATTCGTAGGCGAGCGCCACCACCGGATCGAGCCCGGCCGCCTTGCGTGCCGGCAGATAGCCGAAGACCAGGCCGGTGAGGAAGGCGCAGCCGAAGGCCAGCAGCGGCGGCAGCGCTGAGAGCACGATGCTGACCCCGAGCGCCTGCAGGATGAGCGCCGCACCGATGCCGAGCAGCACCCCGACGGCGCCGCCGACGCCGCACACCACCAGCGCCTCGGTGTTGAACTGCAGCATGATGTTGCTCATGCGCGCGCCGGTCGCCATGCGGATGCCGATCTCACGGGTGCGCTCGGTGACGCTGACCAGCATGATGTTCATCACCCCGATGCCGGCGACCAGCAGCGAGATGGCGGCGACGCAGCCGAGGACGAGGGTGAGCGTGTTCTGCGTCTCCAGCGCGGTCTCGAGGAACTGCGAGGTCGAGCGGATCTGGAAGTCCTCCGCCTGATGCCGCTCGGTGATCACGCGGCGGATCGCGGCCTCGGTCGCGTCGATGTTCTCCGTGCCCTCGACCTTGACCGTGACGGAGCTGACGAAGCGCTTTCCGAACACGCGCATGAAGCCGGTGGAGAGCGGAATGAGCACGGTGTCGTCCTGGTCCTGGCCGAAGGCGTTGGCCCCCTTCGATGCCAGCACGCCGATCACCTCATAGGGCACGTTCTTGACCAGCACGTAGCGGCCGAGCGGATGCGCGCCCTCGCCGAACAGGTTCTTCGCCACCGTCTGGCCGAGCACGATGACCGGCGCATAGGCGCGCACATCGTCGGGCGTGAACATCACGCCCGAGGCGAGCGGCCAGTCGCGCGATTCGAGATAGTCGGCGGTGGTGCCGGTGACGACGGTGAAATAGTCCTGCGAGCCGTAGCGCAGTGTGTAGCGGCCGGTGCGCTCGGGCGCCACCGCCGCCATGTGCGGCAGCGCCCGCAGCGCCTCGGCGTCCTCCGGCAGCAGGGTGGCATTGTCGCCGCTGGTGCGGATGCCGACCGCGCCGGGGCGGATGATCAGCAGGTTGGTGCCGATCTGCGAGATGCGCTCCAGCACCCGCGCCTTGCCGCCGTCGCCGACCGCCAGCATGGTGATGACCGAGGCGACGCCGATGACGATGCCGAGCAGCGTCAGCGCGGTGCGGAAGAGATTGGCGTACATTGAGGCGAAGGCCATGCGCACCGCCTCGCCCAGATCGGGCAGGAAGCGCATCAGCCCGCCGCGCCCGGCGACGCCCTGCGCCGGCAGGGCGGGGCGCGCCGGCTCGGGGGCGCGGCGCTCGTCCTCGATGATCCGTCCGTCCTGGAAGCGCACGATGCGGTGCGCGTGGGCGGCGACGTCCGGATCGTGGGTGATCAGGATCACCGTGTGACCCTCGGCGTTGAGCTCGGCCAGCAGCGCCAGCACGTCCTCGCCGCTGCGCGTGTCGAGCGCGCCGGTCGGCTCGTCGGCGAGGATGACCGGCGCCGCGTTCATCAGCGCGCGGGCGATCGAGACGCGCTGCTGCTGCCCGCCGGAGAGCTGGCTCGGGCGGTGTTCGGTGCGGTCCGCGAGGCCGAGCCGGGCGAGCAGGCGGTGCGCCCGCTCCACGCGCTCGGCTTTGGGCGCGCCGGCATAAATCGCCGGAATCTCGACATTCTCGGCGGCGGTGAGGCTCGGCAGCAGGTTGTAACGCTGGAACACGAAGCCGAAGGTCGAGCAGCGCAGGCTCGCCAGCTCATCCGGGTCGAGCCCGGCGACGTCGACCCCGGCGACCCGGTAGCTGCCGGCGGACGGCCGGTCGAGGCAGCCGACGATGTTCATCAGCGTCGACTTGCCCGAGCCCGACTGGCCCATGATGGCGACGAATTCGCCGGGCTGGATCGAGAGCGACACTCGGTCGAGCGCGCGCACCACGCTCTCGCCGTTCGGGTAGATGCGGCTGACCTCGGTGAGCTCGACGATCGACGGGGCGGCCTTGCCCGGCGCCGGGGCGGAAAGCTGTTCGGTGCGCTCGGTGCGGATGTCGCTCATCGCGCCCCCTAGCCGAGCCGGGGCGGCATCGCCGGCGGCCGGTTGGTGTTCGGGCGCTCGCCGCCAGCCGGCGCGCCGGCGCCGACCACCACCTTGTCGCCGACGGATAGTCCCTCGACCACCTGCGCGGTCGAGCGGTTGGAGAGGCCGATCTTCACCTTGCGCGTCTCGATGCCCTGCGGCGTGACCACGCGGACCGTGTGGCTGCCGTCCTTCCCCCCGCGCAGCGCCTGCATCGGCACCAGCGGCACGCCCCTGGCCTCGCCGAGGCGGAAGAACACCTGCGCGGTCATGTTGGTCATCAGCGTCAGGTCGGGATTCGGCACGTCGATCAGCACGTTGTAGAGCACGACGTCGTTGGTGATGGTCGGCGTCGGCTCGATCTGGCGCACCTCGCCGCTCCAGCGGCGGTCCGGCAGGCCGAGCGTCGAGAAATAGGCCGGCGCGCCGACCTTGATCTTCGGGATGTCGCCCTCCGCCACCTGGGCAGTGACGGTCATGGTCTGGAGATCGGCGATGCGCAGCACGATCGGCGCGCTCTGGTTGGCGTTCAGCGTCGAGCCCTCGCGGGCGGTGATGCTGACCACCGTGCCGTCCATCGGCGCGTAGATCTTGGTGTAGCCGAGATTGGCGAGATCGCCCTCGAGCGTCGCCTGTGTCTGCTTGATCTGCGCTTTCAGCGCATCGATCTTGGCGACGCTGATGCGCTCGGTGGCGTCCGCCGCGTCCGCCGCGTCCTTGCTGCCGGTCTGGTTCTTCAGCAATTGCTGGGCGCGCTCGTTGCGCAGCTTGTCGAGGGTGAGCTGGGCTTCCGCCTGCGCGAGCTGGGCCTTCAGATTGTCGAGGCTGGCGCGGTCGCCATTGACCCGGGTCTGGTAGACGGTCGGGTCGATCTCGGCGAGCAACTCGCCCTTCTTCACGATGGCGCCGACGTCCGGGATGATGGTCCGGAGCTGCCCGGACACCTGCGTGCCGACGTCGACATAGGTCTTGGGCTGCATGTTGGCGATGGCGGTGACGCTGGTCTCGATGTCGCCGAGCGTCACCTCGGCCGTCTCCAGCGCCGGCGCCGCCTCACGCTGCAGGACGGTGGAATAAGTGTAGTAGCCGCCGGCCGCGCCGGCGAGCGCGAGCGCCGTGAGGACGAGCGGCCAGCGCCGCCTGCTGCGGCGCGTCGCGACCGTCCGTTCGAACCCGCCCTCGGCCCGTTGCAGCATCCCGTTTCCCGTCTGTCGGCACCTGGAGCATTTTCCGCGAAAGTTCGCGATCGGAAAATGCTCCAGCCCTGTTTAATCGAGAGCCCTTTCTTGTCGATCAGGTGGTTCCACCCGATCGGAAACGGCTCTTGCCTGTCGTTACGGCATAAACTGGAATATCAGCGCGGAAAAATGAATTCGCGGTAAGAATCCGCTGGTTAGAACGGATCCAGACGGTCGCGTCAGCCTTGTGCTATTGCCGCGGCCGGTACTCGCCGGTCGCCGGGTCGCGCTGCAGCGTGCCGTGCGGCGGCGCGCTCTCGGCGGCGGTCTCGCGGCGCACCTCGTCGAGCTCGGCGTTCACCCGGCGCGACTCCTTGGCGAGCAGCTTGATCAGGGCGGCGGCGCCGACGGCACCCAGGGCGACGATGATGACGGGCGGCATGCCGCGCTTTCCTTCCCTCGTCCGGTTCAGAGCCCGAAACGGCTCCACAGGGCGCGCTCCTCGGCGATGCCGACAAAGGCCTCGGCCGCGCCCGCGCCGATGCCTTCCGGTCCTTCGAAGCCGACCGGGCTCCGTCCGCCGATAACGCCCGGCGTGCGACGCCCGAACAGGCCGCCGCCGCTGGAGATCAGCGGCGTGATGAGCTTCTCGCCGTAGCGGGCGCGCAGATGCGTGCGCATGTCGCCGATCGCATCGACCAGCCCGTATTCGAGTGCCTGTCCGGCCGCCCAGAACTCACCCGAAAACACGGCTTTCTCGGGGCCGGCGAGCACGCTTCCGCGCCGCTCCTTCACCAGTGCGACGAAACGCTCATGCACCTCCTTCTGGAGGGCCTTCAGCTTCTTCACGTCCTCCGGCTTCTCCGGCTGGAACGGATCAAGGATCACCTTGCGCTCGCCGGCGGTGTAGACGCGCCGGTCGATGCCCAGCTTCTCGAGCGCCTTGTCGAAGCCGAAGCCGGCGCTCACCACGCCGATCGAGCCGACGATCGAGAACGGATCGGCGACGATCTCGTCGGCCGCGCAGGCGAGCATGTAGCCGCCCGAGGCCGCCACGTCCTCGACGAAGGCGATGACGGTGCGTTCCTTCTCCTCGGCGAGCGCGCGGATGCGGCGATAGACGAGGTGCGACTGCACGGGCGAGCCGCCGGGCGAATTGATGACCAGCGCCACCGCCTTGGCGCCCTTCACCGCGAAGGCCCGGTCGAGCGTCTTCGCGAGTCCGGCGAAGGTGATGCCCGGCCGGAACGGCGTCGCCATGCCGATGGCGCCGTGGAGGCGCACCACCGGCACGATGGCGGTGCCGGCCCGCATCCGGGCCGGAAGCAGCTTTTCGGCGCCGCGCTTGAGACTGTCGAGGAAGGAGGTTTCGGCCATACGCCACACATAGAACATGCGCGGGCAAATGAGAACGCGGCCGCGACGCGTATTGACGCTGCGGAATTAGCTGATCCCTGCGCCGTCGCGCAGGATGTTTTCGGCCGCCGCGCTGGGGCGGCCGGCCGCGTCGGCGAGGACGAGCGCGGGCAGCAGGGCGGGCGGCGTGCGCCGGCCCTTGATGGCGCTGATCAGAATGCGGATCGCCGGCGCATCGGGGCGCGGATGCACCGGGCGGATGGCGACCGCGCCGAAGCGGCCCTCCAGCGCGGCGAGCAGCGCGCCGATCGCTTCGGGCCGATGGATGAGGGCGAGCCGCCCGCCCGCCGCCAGCAGCCGGTCGGCGGCGCGCAGCCATGTCGCGATGTCGGCGTCCGCCCCGCTATGGGCGAGCGCCCGCCCGCCGCGTGGCGAGGCGCGGAAGCGCGCGGGATCGTTGAAGGGCGGGTTCATCAGCACCAGGTCGGCCGATTGCGCCGCCGGCCGCTCCGGGCCGCCGCGCCGCCCCAGCATGGCGACGTCGGCGGCGACCACCTCGACCCGCGTCCCGATGTCGCCGTCCTGCCGGTCGGCGTTCGTCCGCGCCAGCTCCGCCAGCGCAGGGTCGATCTCGACCAGCGTCACCCGCGCTTCCGGCAGCCGGGCCGCCACGGCAAGCCCCGCCGCACCGACACCGGCGCCGAGATCGACCGCCGCCCGTGCATCCTCCGGCACGCTGGCGGCGAGCAGCAGGGCGTCATGTCCAGCGCGGTGGCCGCGCGCCGGCTGCAGCAGCCTCAGCCGGCCGCCCAGCAGGGCGTCGTCGGTGAGCTCGGCGGCCATGGAAGGCGCGTCAATCGACGAGGACATGGCCGAAGCCGGCTTCCGCGAGCAGGGCGCGGGCGCGCCTGTGGTCGGCGTCGTCGACCAGCAGGCGGCGGGGCAGCAGGCCGATCGAGCCTTCGAGCGCGCTCATGTGGCTGTCGGCCACCTGGTGCTCGATGCCGGCGGCGCTCAAAAGCGCGTCAACCGCCGAGATGAGCACCAGATCGTTGGAGCGCAGAAGCTCTTGCATTCGCGCATCATGGCACGTCCGCGCCGGAGCGGCGAGAGCGTGCGCCGGTACCGGAAGACATATGCATGCCTACAGTGACGTACGGGAAGCTGTGGCCCGGTCCCTCTTGAAGTCGTCGCCATGTCGTTCTTATGGTGCGCACGCCATTCACAGGAACCTGCCCGTGGCCGTTGTTCTGCCCTTCGATCCCGTCGCCGAACCCTCGATCGAGGGGATCGTCGATCTCGTGCGCCCCGGCATGGAGCAGGTGAACGCGCTGATCCTGTCGCGCACCGGTTCGGACGTGACGATGATCCCGGAGGTGGCACAGCACCTCATCTCTTCCGGCGGCAAGCGTCTGCGGCCCATGCTCACCCTCGCCACCGCCGAGCTGTCCGGCTATTCCGGCGACGGCGCGGTGAAGCTCGCCGCCTCGGTCGAGTTCATGCACACCGCGACGCTGCTGCATGACGACGTGGTCGATGACAGCGAGATGCGCCGCGGCAAGCTCGCCGCCCGCATGCTGTGGGGCAACGAGGCGAGCGTGCTGGTCGGCGACTTCCTGCTCGGCCAGGCCTTCCGCATGATGGTCGAGGTCGGCAACATGCGGGCGCTCGACATCCTCTCCACCGCCGCCGTGGTGATCGCCGAGGGCGAGGTCGCCCAGCTCGCCGCTGCCAAGAACACCGCCACCACCGAGGACGAATATCTCGCCGTCATCCGCGGCAAGACCGCCGAGCTGTTCGCCGCCGCCTGCGAGGTCGGCCCGGTCATCGCCGGGCGCGACAAGGCCGAGCAGGCCGCCTGCCGCAGCTACGGCATGAATCTCGGCATCGCCTTCCAGCTCGTCGACGACGCGCTGGACTATGGCGGCTCGCGCGCCAAGCTCGGCAAGAATGTCGGCGACGATTTCCGCGAGGGAAAGATCACCCTGCCGATTGTGCTCGCCTTCCGGCGCGGAAATGACGAGGAGCGCGCCTTCTGGCGCCGCTGCCTCGAGGAGGGCGAGATCGCCGACGGCGACCTCGAGCGCGCCATGGACATCCTCGCCCGCCACCGCGCGCTGGCCGACACGGTCGACCGCGCTCGCCATTACGGCGCCATCGCGCAGGACGCGCTCGGCCTGTTCCCGAACGGCGCCGCCAAGCAGGCGCTGCTCGACGTCGTCGAGTTCTGCGTCGAGCGGGCGCGGTAGGTCCTTACCCCCGCGGGCCGAACACCACGATCGCGGCGCCGGTGAGGCACACCGCGCCGCCGACGAGGTCCCAGCGGTCGGGCCGAAAGCCTTCCACCGCCCACAGCCAGGCCAGCGAGGCAGCGACATAGACCCCGCCATAGGCGGCGAAGGCGCGTCCGGCCGCCGAGGCGTCGACCTGGGTCAGCAGTGCCGCGAAGGCGACGAGGCTGACGAGGCCGGGCGCCAGCCACAGCGCACTGGCGCCGCTGCGCACCACCGCCCAGAAGGCGAAGCAGCCGGCAATCTCGAAGAAGGCCGCCAGCACGAACACCACCGACGTCGTCATCCGGCCTGCATCTCCCGAGCTTGCCTCATCCGAGAACGGTGGACCGCACCCACCAGCCGGAATGCCGCGCCCGCAACAGTTTGGCGGCACGCCCCGCGGCGCGGCAATCGTCATAGAGCGCGAACATGGTCGCGCCCGACCCCGACATGCGCACCAGCCGCACCCCCGGTGTCGCGGCCAGCGCCGCTTCGACCTCCGCGAGGACCGGGGCAAGCCGCCGGGCCGGTGCTTCGAGGTCGTTGGTCAGGCCGGCGAGCTGGGCGACGAGGCCGGATCGGTCGGCGGCGAACCCGGCGGCGTCGGGATGCGCCGGTCCCGGCAGCGCCTCGCCCGGCTTCAGGGCGAGTAGCCCGAACACCTCGGCGGTCGGCACGCCGATGCGCGGATTGACCAGCACCGCGCCGAAGCGCGGCAGGGCGAGCGGCTCGACGCGCTCCCCGCGCCCGCCCATCAGGCTGGCGCGTGCCCCGAGGCATACCGGCACATCCGAGCCGACGGCGGCGGCCGCCTCGACGAGGCGCGGATCGTCGAGGGCAAGGCCGTTCAGGCGGGCGAGCAGCCGTAGCGCCGCCGCCGCGTCCGAGGAGCCGCCGCCGAGCCCGGCGGCGACCGGCAGGCGCTTCTCCAGCCGGAAATGCCCGGCCGCCAGCCCCGGCACGTGCGCGATCAGCGCCCGCGCGGCCTTCAGCACCAGATTGTCCGCCTCCGGCCCGGCGGCGGCGGCGCCCTCGCCGGCGACCTCCAGCGACAGCGACCGGCCGGGCTGAAGCGTCAGCCGGTCGGCGGTGCCGGCGAAGGCGACGAGGCTCATCAGATCGTGATAGCCGTCCGCCCGCCGTCCGAGCACGCGCAGCGTGAGATTGACCTTGGCCGGCGCCCGCTCGACGAGCACGCCGGCTTCCTGATCGGTGATGGCACGGGGCTTCGAATCCATACCGCGCTTATGCGCGGGCGCGGACCGGGCGACAAGATCATGACCACCCGGGCTGTCGTCATGCCCGGCCTTGAGCCGGCATCCACGCTTTGTTGGAGTAACGTCGCGGACGTGGAGGTCGGGTCATGTCGCGCCGCCGCCGCGGCGGGGTCTTATGGCGGGTCCGCCCCGGCCCTCGACCCAAGCTTGCGCGGGATATGCCTTTGGCTGTATAAGCGCGCCATTCACCACATCTCATAGCGATCGGAAACGGTCGGATTGAGGGTGGGCCCCGGCCGGGGCCCGCTCTTTTCGCATTACGGGTCGCCGCGACCCACAAGGGCACATGAACGAGAACATCCCCGCCGCCGATGCGCGGCCCCCGGCTCCGAACGAGCCGCGGCTCATTACCGAGAGCGGTCCCGCCGCGCGCGTCGCGGCGATCGTCGAGCCTGTGCTCGAAGGGCTCGGCTTCCGGCTGGTGCGGGTGAAGATCTCCGGCGCCAACGGCGTCACCGTGCAGATCATGGCGGAACGGCCTGACGGCGGCTTCGGCATCGACGAATGCGAGGCGGCGAGCCGCGCCCTCTCGCCGGTGCTCGACGTCGAGGACCCGATCTCGGGCGCCTACAACCTCGAAATGTCCTCGCCCGGCATCGACCGCCCGCTGGTGCGCGCGGGCGACTTCCAGCGCTGGGCCGGCCACGACCTGAAGGTCGAGATGGCGGTCGCCCATGACGGTCGCAAGCGCTTCCGTGGCATCCTGATCGGCGCCGAGGGCGGCGAGGCGATCCTTCGCCTGAAGGACGCGCCGGCGGATGCGCCCGACACCGTCCGCCTGCCGATCGCCGATATCGGCGAGGCGCGCCTGGTGATGACCGACGCGCTGATCCGCGAGGCGCTGCGCCGTGACAAGGCGCTGCGCGAGGGCGCCGGCATCGCCGAGGACGAGATCGACGATATCGGGGCGGAGGACTTCGCCGGGGACGAGGGCGCCGAAGGCGCCGCCGCCCGCGTGGTCCCCCCGAAGAAGATGCCGGTCCGCGGCAAGGAGAAGGCGAAGCCTTATCTCAAGCCGAAGGGCGCCGCCAAGACCGGCAAGAAATCCAACGCCAAACGCAAATCCACCGCGAAGGAGACGTGACGATGGCTGTCGTCAGCGCAAACCGGCTCGAACTCCTGCAGATCGCCGATGCGGTCGCGCGCGAGAAGTCGATCGACCGGCAAATCGTCATCGCCGCCATGGAGGACGCCATCGCCAAGGCGGCGCGCTCGCGCTACGGCGCTGAGACCGACATCCATGCGGAGATCAACCCGCGCACCGGCGAGCTGCGCCTCGCGCGCCATCTCCTGGTGGTCGACCAGGTCGAGAACTCGGCGATCGAGATCGATCTCGCCGGCGCCCGCCGGCTGAACCCGGCGGCGCAGATCGGCGATTCCATCGCCGACACGCTGCCGCCCTTCGATTTCGGCCGCATCGCCGCGCAGTCGGCCAAGCAGGTCATCGTGCAGAAGGTGCGCGAGGCCGAGCGCGACCGTCAGTACGACGAGTACAAGGACCGCATCGGCGAGATCGTGAACGGTGCGGTGAAGCGCGTCGAATACGGCAATGTCGTCGTCGACCTCGGCCGCGGCGAGGGCTCGCTGCGCCGCGACGAACTGCTGCCGCGCGAGGTCTTCAAGACCGGCGACCGCATCCGCGCCTATGTCTACGACGTGCGCCGCGAGCCGCGCGGCCCGCAGATCTTCCTCTCGCGCACCCATCCGCAGTTCATGTCGAAGCTGTTCGCGCAGGAAGTGCCGGAAATCTACGACGGCATCGTCGAGATCAAGGCGGTCGCCCGCGACCCGGGCTCGCGCGCCAAGATCGCTGTGACCTCGCGCGATTCCTCGGTCGATCCGGTCGGCGCCTGCGTCGGCATGCGCGGCTCGCGCGTGCAGGCCGTGGTGAACGAGCTGCAGGGCGAGAAGATCGACATCATCCCGTGGTCGCCGGATGTGGCGACCTTCATCGTCAACGCCCTCGCCCCCGCCGAGGTGGTGAAGGTGGTGCTCGACGAGGACCGCGAGCGTATTGAAGTCGTGGTCCCCGATGCCCAACTAAGCCTCGCGATCGGCCGCCGCGGCCAGAACGTGCGCCTCGCCTCCCAGCTCACCGGCTGGGACATCGACATCATGACCGAGGCCGAGGAGAGCGAGCGGCGCCAGAAGGAATTCGCCGAGCGCACCAAGATGTTCGCCGAGGCGCTCGACCTCGACGAGATGATGGGCCAGCTCCTCGCCTCCGAAGGCTTCGCCACGGTCGAAGAGCTAGCCTATGTCCCGATCAACGAGCTCGCCGGCATTGAGGGCTTCGACGAGGACACGGCGCAGGAGCTGCAGAACCGTGCGCTGGGCCACCTCGCGGCCGTCGAGGCCGAATATGACGAGAAGCGCCGCGCGCTCGGCGTTGCCGACGAGCTGCGCGAGGTTCCGGGTGTGACCTCGCCGATGCTGGTGGCGTTCGGCGAGAACGACATCAAGACCGTCGAGGACCTCGCCGGCTGCGCCACTGACGACCTGACCGGCTGGACCGAGCGCAAGGACGGCGAGACGGTCCGCATCGCCGGCGCGCTGGAGGGCTTCGGCCTGTCCCGCGAGGAGGCCGAGGCGCTGATCATGCAGGCCCGTCTCAAGGCCGGCTGGATCACCGAGGAGGACCTCGCCTCCGGTGCGGCCGAGGACGAGGACGGCGCCGAGGAAGACGCCCCCGGCGGGGCGGCGGCGTGAGGATTCGGCCGGTGCGGCGGACCGCCTGACAGGGCGCGCCGCCGCTGCCGGACGAGAGATGGCAGGAGAGCGGCTGCGCATGCAGGCGGCGAAGGACGAGGCGATCGCGCAGGTGGCGGAGGCCGAGGTGGCCGACGCGACGGAGACCGATTCCGGTCCCGCCGCCGGCCGCCGCGAGCTGACGCGCTTCTGCATTGCTTCCCGCACGGTTCGTCCGGTCGACCAGATGCTGCGCTTCGTGGTGGCGCCGGATGGCATGGTGGTGCCGGACCTCGGTTCGCGGCTTCCGGGCCGCGGCGCCTGGGTGGAGGCGACCCGCACCGCGCTTGCCGAGGCAATCCGGCGCAAGGCTTTCGGCCGGGCGTTCCGCGGCAAGGGGCGGGTGGAGCCGGCGCTGCCGGAGCTGGTCGACTCCCTGCTGGAGAAGGACGCGTTCGCCGCGCTCGGCTTCGCCAACAAGGCGGGGCGGCTGGTGACGGGCACGACCAAGGTGGCCGAGGCGCTGCGCTCGGGCGAGGTCTCGGTGCTGGTGCACGCAGCCGACGCCGCCTCCGACGGGGTGGCGAAGATCGATGCGCTGGCCCGTCGCGTGAGCGAGGAGAGCGGCCGCGATATCGCAACCGTGTCATGTGTCACGGGCGTGCAATTGGACTTGGCGCTGGGGAGGGCAAATGTGGTACATGCTGCCCTGCTCGCGCATCCGACGAGCGCGGGGTTTCTCGCGCGCATACGAAAGCTCGAGCGCTGGCGGGCCGGATAAGCAGCCGGCGCGCTAAGGAATCGGCGTCGCGCATGAGGCGCGCACGCCCAGGAACGGACACCGAATGAACGATACGAAGAATCCCGGCGAGAAGACGATGGGCGTTGGTCAAGGGGCTGCCTCCGGCAAGACCCTGACGCTCAAGAGGCCTGTCGAGCAGGGCGTCGTCCGCCAGAGCTTCAGCCATGGGCGGTCCAAGGCCGTCGTGGTCGAGAAGGTGAAGCGTCGCGTGATCGGCCCGGGCGACAAGCCCGACGTGCCGCATGCCGCGCCGCATCCTGCTCCCTCGGTCTCCGCGCCGCCCCGTCCCTCGCCCCCGCCCAGCCAGGCCGCCGCGCCGGCGCCCGCCCGCAACGGCGCGCCGCAGCCGAGCCGCACCCAGCAGGCGCCCTCGGCGAATCTTTCGACCTCGCGTCCGGCGCATGCCGGCACCCGCCCCGGCGGCGTGGTGCTGCGCTCGCTGACCGAGGAGGAGGCTCGCGCCCGCACCGCCGCGCTCCAGGACGCCCGCGTCCGCGAGGCGGAGGAGCGCGCGCGCGCCGAGGAGGAAGCCCGCCGCCGCGCCGAGCGCGAGGCGCGCGAGAAGATCGAGCGCGAGGCCGCCGAGGCGCGCAAGCGCGAGGAAGAGGCCCGCCGCGCCTTCGAGGACGAGGCCCGCCGCAAGTCCGAACAGGAGGCGCGCAAGCGCTTCGGCGACGATGCCCCCGCGTCTGCCCCGGCTGCCGCGGCCCCGGCCGCGCCCGCCGGCGCGCCGCGTGCCGCCCAGCCCGCGCCGTCGGCCCCCTCGTCGGTCGGCGCCCCGCGTGTCGCCACCCCGCGTGGTCCCGGCGGCATGGAAGCCGAGGATGACGAGCGTCGTCCCGTCCGTCGCGGACCGGGCGGCGCCGCGCGTCCTGCCGCGCCCGCGCCGAAGCCGACGCGCCCGGCCGGCGGCGAGAAGAATCGCGGCCGCCTCACGCTGGTGACCGCCCAGTCGAGCGAGGAGGAGCGCCAGCGTTCCGTTGCCTCGTTCCGCCGCCGCACCCAGCGCATGAGCGGCCACCGCCATGTCGAGGTGAAGGAAAAGATCGCCCGCGAGGTGATCGTTCCCGAGACCATCTCCATCCAGGAGCTGGCCAACCGCATGGCCGAGCGCGCGGTCGACGTCATCCGCCTGCTGATGAAGCAGGGCCAGATGGTGAAGATCACCGACGTGATCGACGCCGACACCGCCCAGCTTATCGCCGAGGAACTCGGCCACAGCGTGCGCCGCGTCGCCGAATCCGATGTCGAGGAAGGCCTGTTCGATGCCCCCGACGCGCCGGAGAATCTGGAGTCGCGCCCGCCGGTCGTCACCATCATGGGCCATGTCGACCACGGCAAGACCTCGCTGCTCGACGCCCTGCGCTCGGCCAACGTGGTCTCCGGCGAGGCCGGCGGCATCACCCAGCATATCGGCGCCTATCAGGTGACCTCGCCGCTCGGCGGCAAGATCACCTTCATCGACACGCCCGGCCACGCCGCGTTCACCGCCATGCGCGCCCGCGGCGCCAAGGTGACCGACATCGTGGTGCTGGTGGTGGCCGCCGATGACGGCGTCATGCCGCAGACCATCGAGGCCATTAATCACGCGCGCGCCGCCAAGGTGCCGCTGATCGTCGCCATCAACAAGATCGACAAGCCCGATGCCAAGCCGGAGCGCGTGCGCTCCGAGCTGCTGCAATACGAGGTGCAGGTCGAAAGCCTCGGCGGCGAGACGCTCGAGGTCGAGGTGTCGGCCAAGGCCCACACCAATCTCGACAAGCTGCTCGAACTGATCAGCCTTCAGGCCGAAGTTCTCGACCTCAAGGCCAATCCCGATCGCGACGCCGAGGGCACCGTCATCGAGGCCAAGCTCGATCGCGGCCGTGGCCCGGTGGCGACGGTTCTCGTGCAGCGCGGCACCCTGCGCGTCGGCGACATCGTCGTGGCCGGCGCCGAATGGGGCCGCGTGCGCGCGCTGATCTCCGACAAGGGCAGCCAGCTCGGTTCGGCCGAGCCGTCCATGCCGGTCGAGGTGCTCGGCTTCAACGGCACGCCGGAGGCGGGCGACCGCCTCGCGGTGGTCGAGAGCGAGGCCCGCGCCCGCGAGATCACCGACTACCGCAAGAACCAGAAGCGCGAGAAGGCGGCGGCGCGTTCCGCCACCGTGCGCGGCTCGCTCGAGCAGATGATGAGCCAGGCGAAGACGGCGGGCCGCAAGGAATTCCCGCTGATCGTCAAGGGTGACGTGTCGGGCTCGGTCGAGGCGATCATCGCCTCGCTGGAGAAGCTCGGCACCGACGAGGTGCAGGCCCGCATCATCCACTCCGGCGCCGGCGGCGTGAACGAGAGCGACGTGACGCTGGCCGAGACGGCCGGCGCGGCGATCATCGCGTTCAACGTGCGCGCCAACAAGGAAGCCCGCGAGGCGGCCGAGCGCGCCGGCATCGAGATCCGCTACTACAACATCATCTACGACCTCGTGGATGACGTGAAGGCGGCGATGGGCGGCCTGCTCGCCCCGGTGAAGCGCGAGACCATGCTCGGCAACGCGCTGATCCTGGAGATCTTCAACGTCTCGAAGGTCGGCAAGGTCGCCGGCTGCCGCGTCACCGACGGCACCGTCGAGCGCGGCCAGCATGTCCGCCTGATCCGCGACAACGTCGTGATCCACGAGGGCAAGCTCGCTACGCTGAACCGCTTCAAGGATGCGGTGAACGTGGTGCAGGCCGGCCAGGAGTGCGGCATGTCCTTCGAAAACTACCAGGACATGCGCGCCGGCGACGTGATCGAGTGCTACCGCGTCGAGGTGGTGCAGCGCACGCTGTGATGCCTGCCCGGCGCCCGGCCTTCCGGGCTCCGGACAAGCTCTGAAGCATCCACGGGAATCCGCGGTCCGATCCCGCCGGTTCCGGTCGAAGTCGGCCCCTTGTCTCCGGTTCACCGGGGAAGGGCCATGAAGGTTTGTGCATTATGAAGAACAGGACGAGCTCGGTCGCGGGCCCGAGCCAGCGTCAGCTCCGCGTGGGCGAGCTGGTGCGCCATGCCCTCGCGGACATCCTCGCGCGCGGCGACCTGCCGGATCCGGCGCTTTCCAAGGTGCTGATCACCGTGCCCGAGGTGCGGATGAGCCCGGACCTGAAGATCGCCACCTGCTTCGTCATGCCGCTCGGCGGCAAGGACCCGAAGGCGGCGATCGCCGCGCTGGCCGAGAACGCCAAGCCGCTGCGCGGCGAGCTCGCGCGCCGGGTGGAGCTGAAATTCGTTCCCGAGCTGCGCTTCCGCATCGACACCTCCTTCGAGGAAGGCGCGCGGATCGACGCGCTGCTGCGCTCGCCGCAGGTGCAGCGCGATCTCGAGGACAAGAACCAAGAGGACGAGACATGAACGCCCCGTTTGACGCCGATACCCTCGCTCACGAGGCCCCCGCGACCGAGACCGGGGAGCCCGCCCGCCCGCCGAAGGCGGAACGCGCCCCCGCGCCGGCCCGCCAGCGCCGCCCCAAGCGCGACATCGACGGCTGGGTGCTGCTCGACAAGCCGGTCGGCATGACCTCGACGCAGGCGGTCGGCGCGGTGAAATGGCTGTTCTCGGCCAAGAAGGCCGGCCATGCCGGCACGCTCGACCCGCTCGCCTCGGGCTGCCTGCCGATCGCGCTTGGCGAGGCCACCAAGACGGTCCCGTTCGTTATGGACGGGCGCAAGGTCTACCGCTTCACCGTGCGCTGGGGCGTCGAGACCGACACCGACGATTCCGAGGGGCGCGCGGTCACGACCTCGGATGCGCGCCCGGCGCGCGAGGCGATCCTCGCCATGCTGCCGGCCTTCCGCGGCGAGATCGAGCAGACCCCGCCGGCCTTCTCGGCGCTGAAGATCAATGGCGAGCGGGCTTATGACCTCGCCCGCGAGGGCGTCGCCGTCGAGCTCGCCCCGCGCCTCGTCGAGATTCACCGGCTGGAGCTCGTCGACATGCCGGACGCCGACCATGCGGTGTTCGAGACCGAGTGCGGCAAGGGCACCTATGTGCGCTCGCTCGCCCGCGACTTCGGCCGCACGCTGGGCACGCGCGGCCATATCAGCGCGCTGCGCCGCACCTGTGTCGGTACCTTCGAAGAGGCCTCGCTGGTGCCGCTCGCCGAGCTGCGCGCCGTCTCGGAGGCCAATGGCGATGCCGCGCCCGCCTTCGCGCTGCGTCCGGTCGGCATCGGCCTCGACACGCTGCCCTCGCTGCGCGTCTCGCCGGCGGATGCCGCGCGCCTCGCCCATGGCCAGAGCATCATCCTGCGCGGGCGCGACGCGCCGATCCTCGAAGGCCCGGTGGCGATCACTGCCGGCGGCAGGCTGGTCGCGCTCGGCGAGGCCGAGGCCGGCGAGATCTTCCCGAAGCGGATCTTCCATTCGGGCGGGTGAGGCGCCGAGCCCTCGTGCCCGCGCCCACATCGCGCTAGCCACGCTGGCGTTTTCGTGTATGGTGCGCGCGCGTTGCGGACATGCCTGTCCGCGCGACCCGTTGTCATTTCGACCGTGCTGGACGACATCCCGGCTCGGCCGAGACGCGGGACGGAGCGGCCTTCCGGGCCCCCGTCATTCTGAGACCCTGCACACGGAAAGGATATCCGATGTCGATCACGGCCGAGCGCAAGCAGGCGCTCATCACTGAATATGCCACCAAGCCGGGTGATACCGGTTCGGCCGAAGTCCAGGTTGCGATCCTCACCGAGCGCATCTCCAACCTCACCGAGCACTTCAAGAGCCACGCCAAGGACAACCACTCGCGTCGCGGCCTGCTCAAGCTCGTCTCCCAGCGTCGCGGTCTGCTGGACTATCTGAAGAAGACCGAAGAGGCGCGCTACAAGGCGCTGATCGGGCGTCTCGGCATCCGCCGCTGACGCCTTCGGGCATGTTCTGCGAAAGCCGAGCGCTTTCATCGGGACATGCCCTTTTCGTTGGAGTGCCTTCCTGATCGCCGGATGGAACATCCCGGCGGGAGGTGCTCCGGGCGGAACGGGCGAGGCCCGTCGACCCGCCCGTTTTCGTTGCGCGCCCGGATGGTCCGGACGCGGCGTTGACCGACAGGCGGCGGGCATGGGGCTCGCCGCTCGCAAATGAAGCGGCGAGCCATGGCAGGATCGCCGGAGGCTTGCATCCCGTGTCCCCCGCTCCGGCTCCGCCGGGCGAGGGCCGCGCGCAGCGGACGAGCCTCCCGCCGTCTTGCCCATGGCTCTCCGGCTTCGGAAAGCCAGAGAATCATATGTTCGACATTCATCGCGAGGAACTCGACTGGGGCGGGCGCACGCTCACCCTCGAGACCGGCAAGATGGCGCGCCAGGCCGATGGCGCCGTGCTCGCCTCCTATGGCGACACCACCGTGCTCGCCACCGTGGTCTCCGCCAAGGCGCCCAAGCCCGGCCAGGACTTCTTCCCGCTCACCGTCAACTACCAGGAAAAGGCCTATGCGGCTGGCCGCATCCCCGGCGGCTACTTCAAGCGCGAGGGCCGTCCGAGCGAGAAGGAGACGCTGGTCTCCCGCCTGATCGACCGCCCGATCCGCCCCCTCTTCGCCGAGGGCTACAAGTGCGACACGCAGGTCATCATCACCGTCCTCTCGCATGACCTCGAGAACGACCCGGACATCGTCTCGATGGTGGCCGCCTCGGCCGCCCTCACCCTGTCCGGCGTGCCCTTCATGGGCCCGATCGGCGGCGCCCGCGTCGGCTTCATCGACAACGAATATGTGCTGAACCCGACCGTCGACGAGGTGAAGGAAAGCGCCCTCGACCTCGTGGTCGCCGGCACCGCCGACGCCGTGCTGATGGTCGAATCGGAAGCCAAGGAGCTGTCCGAGGAAGTCATGCTCGGCGCCGTGATGTTCGGCCACCGCCACTTCCAGCCGGTGATCGACGCCATCATTCGCCTCGCCGAGAAGGCCGCCAAGGAGCCGCGCGACTTCGCCGCTCCGGACAATTCGGCGCTCGAGACCGAGCTGCGCGGCCTGATCGAGGCGGAGCTGCGCGACGCCTACAAGATCGCCAAGAAGCAGGACCGCTACGCCGCGGTCGATGCCGCCAAGGCCAAGGCCAAGGCGCATTACGCCGCGCTCGCTGCCGAGGGCAAGGAAGTCCCGGACGCGCAGAAGCTCAGCGACGTGCTGAAGGAGCTCGAGGCGAAGATCGTCCGCTGGACCATCCTCGACGAGGGCGTGCGCATCGACGGCCGCGACACCAAGACCGTGCGCCCGATCCTCTCCGAGGTCGGCGTGCTGCCGCGCGCCCACGGCTCGGCGCTGTTCACCCGCGGCGAGACGCAGGCGCTGGTCGTCGCCACGCTGGGCACCGGCGAGGACGAGCAGTTCATCGACAGCCTGGAAGGCACCTACAAGGAGCGCTTCCTGCTGCACTACAACTTCCCGCCCTTCTCAGTCGGCGAGACCGGCCGCATGGGCTCCCCGGGCCGCCGCGAGATCGGCCACGGCAAGCTCGCCTGGCGCGCCGTGCACCCGGTGCTGCCGCCGGCGCACGAGTTCCCCTACACGCTGCGCGCCGTCTCGGAGATCCTGGAGTCGAACGGCTCCTCCTCCATGGCGACCGTCTGCGGCACCTCGCTGGCGCTGATGGATGCCGGCGTGCCGATGCGCCGCCCGGTGGCCGGCATCGCCATGGGCCTCATCCTCGAGGGCGAGAAATACGCCGTGCTGTCGGACATCCTCGGTGACGAGGATCACCTCGGCGACATGGACTTCAAGGTGGCGGGCACCGACAAGGGCGTCACCGCGCTGCAGATGGACATCAAGATCGCCGGCATCACCGAGGAGATCATGAAGGTCGCCCTCACCCAGGCGAAGGACGGCCGCATGCACATCCTCGGCGAGATGGGCAAGGCGCTCTCCGGCGCCCGCGCCGAGCTCGGCGAGCATGCCCCGCGCATCGAGGTGATCCAGATCCCGGTCGACAAGATCCGCGAAGTGATCGGCTCGGGCGGCAAGGTGATCCGCGAGATCGTCGAGAAGACCGGCGCCAAGATCAACATCGAGGACGACGGCACCGTGAAGGTCGCCTCCGCCTCGGGCGAGTCGATCAAGGCGGCGCTGAACTGGATCAAGTCGATCGCTTCCGAGCCGGAGATCGGCCACATCTACGAGGGCACGGTCGTCAAGGTCGTGGACTTCGGCGCCTTCGTGAATTTCTTCGGCGCCAAGGACGGCCTCGTGCACGTCTCGCAGCTCGCCAAGGAGCGCGTGGCGAAGCCCTCCGACGTCGTCAAGGAAGGCGACAAGGTGAAGGTGAAGCTGCTCGGCTTCGACGAGCGCGGCAAGACCCGCCTCTCGATGAAGGTCGTCGACCAGAAGACCGGCGAGGACCTCGAGGCCGCCGCCAAGGCCGCGGAAGCCACCGAGGCCGGCGCCGCCGAGTGAACGCGGTTCGCCAGTGAAGATCGGAACGGGGCGCTTTGGCGCCCCGTTTGCTTTTGGGCTGCCGTGCTTGTTTTTGCGGCTCGCGCCTGCGTGCTTCGAGGCCGGCTTTGCCGGCACCTCAGCATGACGGGGCGATGATTTGCTTATATGAACGCCGTCATGCTGAGGTGCGAGCGAGCCTCGAAGGATGCCCCCGGCGCACTCCGAAGCGGACAGCCGACTACCGATACACCCCGAACGCCGCTGCGACCTCGTCGCGATCCAGCCCGGCGGCGAGCGCGAACATCAGCAGCAGCCGCGCCTTCGGGCCTTGCAGCGAGCCGGCCGGGATCAGCCCACGTGCCAGCAGGTCGATCTCCGAGCCGGCATAGCCATAGGTCTTGGTGAAGACCGGCCCGCCCAGCGTGCGGCTCGCCAGCACCACTGGAATCTTCGAAGCCACATAGCCGACCATGTCGGCGATCTCGGCCGGCACGTGGCCGGCGCCCATGCCCTCGATGACGAGGCCGGCATAGCCGAGGTCGGGCGTCGCTGCGACCAGCCCGCCATCGTCGCCCAGCGTCATCTTCGCCAGCGCAACGCGCGGCAGGTCGGTTCCTCCAGGCAGCTCGAAATGCGGTCCGCGCGGCAGGCGGGCGTGAAACCGCGCGCGCCCCTCCGCCACCAGCCCGAGCGGGCCGGGCGCCGCCGAGACGAAGGCCGAGGGCAGCGCGGTGTGCGCCTTGCGCACAGCGCGGGCGGCGTGGATCTCGTCGTTCAGCACGGCGAGCGCGCCGAGCCCGCGCGCGGCGGCGCTGGCGGCGACGATCGCGGCGGAAAGAAGATTTGCCGGCCCGTCCGCCCCCGGCGCTTCCGGCCCGCGCATGGCCCCGGTGACGACCACCGGGCGCTCGTCCTCGATCAGCAGGTCGAGCGCGAAGGCGGTCTCCTCGATGGTGTCGGTGCCCTGGATCACCACCGCGCCGTCGAAGCCGGCTTTGAACCCGGCGCGGATCTCGGCGGCGACGCCGGCGATCTGTGTGGGCGTCAGCGACGGGCTCGGCAGCTTCAGCGGCGAGCGCGCCTCGATCTCCGCGACGTCGGCAAGGCCCGGTATGGCGGCGACGAGGTCGGCCGCGCCCAGCGCCGGCACGATGCCGCCAGCAGGGTCGCGCTTCATGGTGATGGTGCCGCCGAGCGACAGCACGAGCAGGCGGGGCAGGCTCATCGGCGGTTCCGACAGCGAGAATCAGGCGGCGACGTTCACGTCCGCGATGATATCCGGCTTCGGCCCGCCGGTCGCCCAGTCGATCAGCTCCACCGTGTGCAGCACGGGGATCGCCGTGCCGCCGCCGATCTGCGTCATGCAGCCGATATTGCCGGTGGCGATGATCTCCGGCCGCGTGCGCTCGATATTGGCGACCTTGCGCGCGCGGAGCTGGCCGGCGATCTCCGGCTGCAGGATGTTGTAGGTGCCGGCCGAGCCGCAGCACAGATGCCCCTCGGCCGGTTCCAGCACCTCGAAGCCGACCTTCGCCAGCAGCGCCTTGGGGGCGGTGCGGACCTTCTGGCCGTGCTGCAGCGAGCAGGCGGCGTGATAGGCGACGCGCCGCCCGGCGGCGATCACCGGCACCGGCAGCTCACGCTCGGCGAGGAACTCGCTGATGTCCTTCGCCAGGCTGGAGACCCTCGCCGCGCGCTCGGCATAGGCCGGCTCGCTCCGCAGCATGTGGCCGTAATCCTTGATGGTGGTGCCGCAGCCGGAGGTGGTGATGATGATGGCGTCGAGCCCCTCGCCCTCGATCTCGCGGCTCCAGGCATCGACATTGGCGCGGGCATTGGCGAACGCGAGGTCTTCCTTGCCCATGTGGTGGGTCAGCGAGCCGCAGCAGCCGCCGCCCTTGGGGCGCACGATCTCGACGCCCATGCGGGTGAGCAGACGGATCGCCGCCTCGTCGATCTCCGGGCGCAGCACCGGCTGGGCGCAGCCGTCGAGCAGCGCGACGCGGGCGCGGCGCGGCCCCTTGGCCGGGAAGCGCCGCTCGCCCTCGCTCGCCGCGCGGGTCGCCGGGCGGGCCGGGGCGAGCTGCAGCATTGCCGCTAGCGGCTTGAGGCCCGGCACGCTGGCGAACAGCCCGGCAAAGGGCCGCGCCAGCATGGCGCCACCGATGGCGAGGCGGAACAGCCGACGGCTCGGCAGCACCCGCGCCAGCAGCACGCGGATCATCCGGTCGGCGAAGGGGCGCTTATAGGTCTCCTCGATATGCGCGCGGGCGACGTCGACGAGGTGCATGTAGTGCACGCCGGAGGGGCAGGTGGTCATGCATGACAGGCAGGAGAGGCAGCGGTCGACGTGCTTGGCCACCTCCGTCGTCGCCGGCCGGTCGTTCTCCAGCATGTCCTTGATGAGGTAGATTCGCCCACGTGGTGAATCGAGTTCGTCGCCGAGCAGCACGAAGGTCGGGCAGGTGGCGGTGCAGAAGCCGCAATGCACGCAGGCGCGCAGCACGCCTTCGGCGGTGGCGATGTCGGGATTGGCGAGCTGGGCAAGCGAGAAATTGGTCTGCATGGCTCTCACACTCCCGCATACATGCGGCCGGGGCTCAGCACCCGCTGCGGATCGAAGCTCTCCTTCATCCGGCGCACCAGCGCGCCGGTGATGGGGTCGAGCGGCTGGAACACGTCGAGCGCGGCGCGCTCGGCCGGCGCGGCGCGGGTGAGCGTCGCATGGCCGCCGGCCACGTCGACCGCGGCTCGGACGACATCGGCGCGCGGTTGCTCGTCCGGCATCTCGATCCATACGAGCCCGCCGGCCCAGTCGTAGAAGGCCCGCCCGCCGGCCATCCGCGCAGCGGCACCGATCGCCGCCCCCTGCAGCGGCGCGGTCGAGACGCGCCAGACGGCGCGCGTGCGCTGTTCCGCGAAAGGCAGCACGTCCCGCACCGCCCGCCACAGCTCCAGCGACGGCTCCGCCTTCAGCGCGCCGAGCTCGCCGAACGAGCCGAGCAGTTCCTCCAGCCTGGCGCGGCGATGCAGAATCGAGGGCGGCACGCCTTCGAGCCGGAGCGCGGTCACCGACCAGCCCGCATTGACGAGCGCGGGAATGGCGGCGGCGACGTCGGCCGGCAGATGCGCGGCCGCCGAGACGTCGTAATAGGAGCCGACCGCCGCGCTCATCGCCTTCGCCGCGGTGGCGTCGTCGAGGCCGAGGATCAGCAGCGTCTCGACCGTCTCGGGACGCGGCAGGATCTTGATGGTGACCTCGGTGAAGGCGGCGAGCGTGCCGTGGGAGCCGGAAAGCCCGCGCGGCAGGTCGTAGCCGGTGACATTCTTCACCACCCGCCCGCCGGCCTTGAACGCCTCGCCCCGCCCAGAGACGGCACGGATGCCGAGCGCATGGTCGCGCGCCGCGCCGGCGCTCGGCCGGCGGGGTCCGGCGAGGTTGCAGGCGAGCAGGCCGCCCAGCGTGCCTCGCCCCGGCTCCTCGCCCAGCAGCGGTCCGTAATCCATCGGCTCGAACGCCATCATCTGCCCGGAGCGGGCGACCAGCTCCTCGATCTCGCGGACCGGCGTGCCGGCGCGGGCGGAGAGCACCAGCTCCTCCGGCTCGTACAGCGTGACGCCGGAGAGCGCCGCGAGCTCCAGCGTCGCGTCGGTCTGGATGTGCCGGCCGAGCGCGCGCTTCGAGCCCGAGCCGGTGACGTCGAGCGTGCGCCCGTTGGAGAGCGCCCATTTCACCGCTTCCGCCACCTCGGCCTCATCGCGCGGGCATAGACGATCGGTCATGACTTACTCCGGGAGCGCGGCAAGGCGCGCCGCATGCATATTGTGCTCGGCGATCACCGCCGGAAGCTCGATTGTGGCGATCTCGCCCTGTTCGACGATCGCCCGACCGCCGACCACGGTATAGGCGGCGCGGCGCGGGGCGCAGAACAGGGCGGCTGCGACCGGATCGGCGAGCGCGCCGGCATAGGCAACGTCGTCGAGGCGCAGCGTGAAGAAATCGGCGCATTTGCCGGCTTCGAGCGATCCGATGTCGTCGCGTCCCAGCACTGCCGCGCCGCCGAGCGTGGCGATCTCCAGCGCCTCGCGGGCGGTCATCCATTCATGATCGCGCGAGGGATCGGAGGTCGAGAGCGTGGTGTCCGGCCCTTCCGGCGGGCGCAGGCTCATCTTGAGGCGCGCGAGCAGCATGGCCTGGCGTGCCTCGCCCAGCATGTCGTTGCCGTCGTTCGAGGCCGAGCCGTCGACGCCGATGCCGACCTTCACCCCGGCGGCGCGATAGGCCTTCACCGGCGCGATGCCGGAGGCGAGCCGCATGTTGGAGGAGGGGCAGTGGCACACGCCGACCCCGGCACCCGCGAAGCAGCCGATCTCCTGGTCGTTCACATGCACCGCATGGGCGAACCAGACGTCGTCGCCGAGCCAGCCGAGCTCCTCCATATAGGCGACCGGGCGCTTGCCGAAGCGCGCCATGGTGTAGCGCTCCTCGTCGACGGTCTCGGCGAGATGGGTATGCAGGCGGACCCTGTGCCGGCGGGCGAGCGCCGCCGATTCCCGCATCAGCTCCGGCGACACCGAGAAAGGCGAGCAGGGGGCGAGGGCTATTTGCAGCATCGAGCCGGGGGCGGCGTCGTGATAGGTGCCGATCACCCGCTCGCTATCCTTGAGGATTGCGCCCTCGTCCTCGACGCAGTCGTCCGGCGGCAGCCCGCCGCGCGACTGGCCGAGCGACATCGAGCCGCGCGAGACCACGAAGCGCAGGCCGATCTCGCGCGCGGCGGCGATCTGGTCGTCGACCCGGCAGCCATTGCGGAACACATAGGCGTGGTCGAAGCAGGTGGTGCAGCCGGAGAGCGCCAGCTCGGCGAGCCCGACCAGCGTCGCGGTGCGCGAGGCCTCCGGCGTGCGCGCCGCCCACAGCCGGTAATGCGCCTTCAGCCAGCGGAACAGGTTGATGTCCTGCGCTCTGGGCAAGGCCCGGGTCAACGTCTGGTCGAGATGGTGATGGCAGTTGACGAGGCCCGGCAGCACGATGTGGCCGGATAGGTCCAGCACCCGGTCGGCGGTGGCCGGCAGGTCATGGCTCGGCCCGACCGCCTCGATCATGCCGTCGCGCGCGAACAGCCCGCCGCCGGGAATTTCCCGGCGCTGGCCGTCCATGGTGACGAGCATGGTGGCGTTGCGGGCGAGCAGCGTGGTCATGTCTGCCGTCTCAGAACCGCGGAATGTCCGGAAAGGGCAGCTTGCCGCCGGAGACGTGCATGCGGCCGAGCTCGGCGCAGCGGTGGAGCTGCGGGAACATCTTGCCGGGGTTCAGCAGCGAATCCGGGTCGAAGGCGCATTTCAGCCGCTGCTGCTGGGCGAGGTCGGTCTCGTCGAACATGGAGGGCATCAGGTCGCGCTTCTCGACGCCGACCCCGTGTTCGCCTGTCAGCACGCCGCCGACCTCGACGCAGAGCAACAATATGTCTGCGCCGAATGCCTCGGCCTTCTCCAGCTCGCCCGGCTTGTTGGCGTCGTAGCAGATCAACGGATGCAGATTGCCGTCGCCGGCATGGAAGACGTTGCCGCAGCGCAGGCCGTATTTCGCGGACATCTCCTCCATGCGGCGCAGCACCTCGGGCAGTGCCTTGCGCGGAATGGTGCCGTCCATGCAGTAATAGTCCGGCGAGATGCGCCCGATCGCCGGGAAGGCCGCCTTGCGTCCGGCCCAGAAGGCGAGGCGTTCCTCCTCGCTGGTCGAGGCACGCAGCGTCAGGCAGCCGAGCTCCTTGGCGATGCCCGCGACGCGCTCGATGAGGTGGTTCACCTCCGCCTCCGGCCCGTCCAGCTCGACGATCAGCAGCGCCTCGACATCCAGCGGATAGCCGGCGCCGAGGAAGGCCTCGGCCGCATGGATCATCATGCGGTCCATCATCTCCATGCCGCCGGGGATTATGCCGGCGCCGATCACCCGCGCCACGCATTCGCCCGCCGCCTCGGAGGAGGGGAAGCCGACCAGCACCGCCCGCGCCGTCTCCGGCTTCTTCAGGATGCGCACCGTGACCTCGGTGACGACGCCGAGCAGCCCTTCCGAGCCGACGATGAGCCCGAGCAGGTCGAGCCCGCCGGAATCGAGATGCTTGCCACCGATGCGGATCACCTCGCCGGTGATCAGCACCATCTCGACACCCATCACATTGTTGGTGGTCAGCCCGTATTTCAGGCAGTGCACGCCGCCGGAATTCTCCGCGACATTGCCGCCGATCGAGCAGGCGATCTGCGAGGAGGGGTCGGGCGCGTAGTAGAAGCCGTTATGGATCACCGCATTGGTGATGCCGAGATTGGTGACGCCCGGCTGCGCGGTCACCGTGCGATTGTCGAAATCGATGTCGAGGATGCGGTTGAACTTGCCCATTCCGAGCAGCACGGCGTCCTCGAGCGGCAGCGCGCCGCCCGACAGCGAGGTGCCGGCGCCACGCGGCACCACGCGGATGCCGTTGGCGTGGCAATAGGCGAGGATTTTCGAGACCTGCCCGGTGGTCGAGGGCAGCACGACGACGAGGGGAAGCTGCTTGTAGGCGGTGAGACCGTCCGACTCGTAGGGCCGCATCTCGATCTCGGTGTCGATCACGCCCTCGCCCGGCACGATCGCCCGCAGCGCGGCGACGATCTCGGCGCGGCGCGCCAGCACACCGGCATCCGCCTCCGGCATGACGAGCCCGGACATGGCCTTCCTCCCGCTTGTTATCGTCGTTTTGACTAACTCTAGAAGAAAGGCGCGGAAAGGTCTTCTGGTAAAAAGTTTATACCAGAAGGTATCTCGAAACCGATAACGATCAACGGGACCGCGCTTTTCGGCGACGTGACTTGCGCCGGATCAATGCTGGCGGCAATGCTTTTCCTCAGCTTCGCGCCGTTCAATGTCGAAGATGATAGGGAGTATCGCCCCATGCCCGCCACGACATCCGCTGTCACGCCTGCCGCCGCCTCCGCTGCGATACTGAAGCGCATCCGCCTCAACCTGGCGCGTTCCAAGGCCTATCCCGACGGCAGCGCGCAGCACGGTTACGAATTCGTGGCGCCGCTCGACGCAAGCGGCCATATCGATCTGGAGACCTGGAAGCTGAACCGCGCCCGCTGCGTGGTGCATCGCTTCTGGGCGAACGAGCCGATCGAGAACGGCTATCTGGTGCGCCGCGCCGGCGGGACGACCGGCGCCACCTGGGTGTTCGATTACGAGCTCGAGGGCAGCGACGACGACGAGGCCGGCTACCGCTTCGGCGACCACGCCTTCCAGCCCGGCGAATATGTCTCGATCCGCGACGAGGACGGCGAGATGCACACCTTCCGCGTGGCGACCGTCGAGGCGGTGTGAGAGGCAAGCCGGCCCGGCCTTGAACCGCCGGACGGCCGATGCCTCATGTCAGGCGCCTCACATCGGGGCGGCGGGCCTGGCCTCGGCGGTCGGCGCGCTGGCGCTCGCGGGGGTGGCGGCGGACGGCACGGGGGAGCTGCTGCCGGCGCTTGCCGTCGGCGCGGTCGACTGGCCGCCGGCGCCGGCCGGCATCACCACCTCGGTCGGGGCCGCGACCGGCTTCGGCTTGGCGCGGCGGGCGACCGGCGGCTTCGAGCGCACGATCATCGCCAGCACTTGCGCATGCAGGTTGGCCGCCTTGTCGATGTTGAAATGGCCGAGATTCGGCACGCCGGTGAGATCGACATTGTTGACGTTGCGCCCGGCGACCGGCTTTCCGGAACCGCCGGCCTGGTAATAGTTCACGACCCTGCCAATCTTGGTCGAGGCCGTGGCGGGCGCCACCGGATCGAAGGTGACCACCAGCGGCACCGGCACGCCGCGCGCCACCAGATTGTTCGCCATGTCGATCGCGGTGCCCGCGCCGAGCGAATGGCCGATGACGATCACCGGCGTGCGGGTGCGCCCGTTCGCGGCGGACTGCTCGGCGGCGAGATTGGCCATCGTCGGCCACTCGGTGTAGGGCCCGACCGTGGCGGGAACGCCGGCAGCGTTCAGCTTCGCCGCAAGGTCGTCCATCCCGTAGGAGAAGACGTTGGCGAGACCGCGCATCAGATAGACGCGCACTGCGGGCGACTTGGCGCCCCTCGTTCCGGAGCTCTTGGAAGACTGGGCGGCGGCGGTGCCGGCGAGCACCAGTGAAGAGAAAGCCAAACCTGCCGCTAGGAGAACGACGAACCCGCTACGCACAGTCCGCATCATCTCGAAACCTCGTGCACCTAACCGTCTTGTTTCCCGTGCGCGCCGCGCCGAGGCAATGGTTTTCTGGAATCGTTCACTAATACCGAATCGTTGATGTTTATGCGCAACAATCCAGTGATCCGGCGGTTCCATCGCGGTATCCGGACGCGGGCTCCCGCCGCTGCGCGGTGATGAATCGACGGGAGGCCAAGCACCGCACCCCGCGAGGCTTGAAAGCGGCGGCGCGGCGTGCAACCGACATCGGAGCTGAGGCGCCGGGAGGCGGCAATGGACGACGAGACGGACGGCACGGCCCGCACCGAGGCGGCGGAAAGGACGGAGTTTGGCGGCCCGTCCCGCTCGCCGGCCACCATCATTGGCGGCGCCGGTAGCTTCGCGCCGCATCCGCTGCGATCGGCCGTGCTGGGAGAGCTCCACGCCCGCCCCTTCGTGCCGGTCACCACCCCCGCGCGCATCCTGCACGTCGCCTTCCTGGTCAATCGCGAGCAGGCGCTGGCCGACCGCGCGGCGTTCCGGGCGTTGTGCGCGGCGCGCGGCCAGCCGGGGCCCGGCTCCGGCGCCAAGCACCATCGCGTCGCCTTTGGCGGCGCCACGCTGCGCTGGGAGCGGCACGCCGAATTCACCACCTATACGTGGGAGCTGCCGGCCGAGGACCTGCTCGACGGCGGGCTGCCCTTCCACCCCTCGTCGGCCAGCCTCGCCGCCACCCTCGCCGAGGTGCCGCAGCCGGGGCCGCTGCTGGTCGCGGTCGATCTGCACCTCGTCACCGACACCGCCGACGCGCTGCCGCTCGACCGGCTGTTCGATCGCGCCAGCCTCGCCCGGTCCGATGTCGAGGACGGCCTCGCCGAGATCGCCACCGACTTCCAGCCGGACCCCGCCGGCTTCGTGCGCCTCCTGGTGCGCGACCGCGGCATGAGCGCGGACGCCGCCGGCGCGCTGGTGCAGCGCGTGCTGGAGGTCGAGACCTACCGCACCCTGGCGCTGCTCGGCCTGCCGGAGGCGCAGCGCCTCGCCCCCACCGTCGCCCATATGGAGGGCGAGCTCGGCGCGCTCACCGAGGCGATGAAGAAGACCAAGGGCCTCGACGACAACAGCCGGCTGCTCGACCAGCTCACTGCACTCGCCGCCGAGCTGGAGGCGGACGCGGCGGCCGCGCTGTTCCGCTTCGGCGCCAGCAAGGCCTATGAGGAGATCGTCTGGCTGAGGCTGAAGACCATCGGCGAGCGGCCGGTGCCCGGCTTCCCGACCTGGCAGCAGTTCCTCGCCCGCCGGCTGCTGCCGGCGATGCGCACCTGCTATTCGATCGAGCAGCGCCAGGCGAACCTCTCGACCAAGCTCACCAGTGCCGCGAACCTGCTCCGCACCCGCGTCGACGTCGAGGTCGAGCACCAGAACCGCGACCTGCTGCGGAGCATGAACCGGCGCACCCGGCTGCAGCTACGGCTGCAACAGACGGTGGAAGGGCTCTCGGTGGCGGCCATCACCTATTACGTGGTGAGCATCATCCACTATGTGCTGGAGGGCCTGCATCCGCGCTTCGAGGCGGCGGGCCTGCATGTTGATGTCGGGCTCGCCACCGCCCTTTCGGTGCCGGTGGTGGCCCTTACCATCTGGTCGCTGGTGCGGCGCATCCGCCGCGGCCACAGCGACGAGGAGTGATCCCGGCCTGGAGCATGTTCTCATCGATCAGATGATCCCACCTGATCGGGAAGGGCCCTATTGCGAGAACGTGCCGGTCGCCGGTGCCGGGGAACCGATCCAGCCCTCGGCCGGCGCCGGAATGGCGGCGGCCGGCGGCTCGCTCTGCGGCTCCTGCTGCGCCGGCGCGGGTTGCGCCGCCTGCGCGGGCTGAGGCTTCGGCTGGGACGAGGCGGGCTTGGGCGCCTGGGCCGCGGCGGGTGCCGGCCGCGCCGCCACCGGCTTCGGGCTGGCCGGCTTCGGCTTGGCGGGCTTGGCCGCCGCCGAGGCGGTTCCGGCCTGCGGATCGAAGCCGATATAGATCACATAGCGCTCGAAGGCCTTCGGCGTCGGCAGCGGCACGGTGGCGTCGTCCACCACCAGGCTGAAGTCGACCTGCATCTCGTTCGCGCCGATCGACACCGGCACGGTGTAGAGCTTGGTCCAGATCGTCTGCGGCGTCGGACCTTCCTGCACGATGGCGACGCGCATCGGCACGGTGAGCGAGCCCGGCCCGCCCTTGGCGCCGACCAGCACGCGGCCCTGGATGCCGATGCGGATGGTGGTGTCCGGCCGTGCGAAGCGGCATTCGCGGGCCGTCTGGCCTATCGTCGCCTGATAGCGCAGGCCGCCATCGGCCTTGTCGGTCACCTGCCAGGACGAGGCGCCGCTGCGCACATGGATGGGGGGGCAGCCATAGTCGGTAGGGTCGAAGGTGCCGGGCGCGCCCGGGACGCCGGAATTCGCGTCGCCGCCGGTGGAATTGGTGGCGACCGTGGTGGTCTGCATCTGCGAGCCGAACCAGCCCTGCCCGTCGGAATTGCCCATCCCGAGCGGGCCGACATCGCCGCCGCCCCCGCCAGCGCCGCACCCCGCGAGGGCAAGCGTCACGAGTCCCGCCGCGAGCGCGCGCAGCGGCGCTCGCCCGGTTCCACCGACGGTCCATGTCGCTGCAGCCATACGCTCAACTCCCCAAGCACTCACGCACGATACCCATGGGCACGACAAAACGGGCACGATCAACTGGCGGCGATCCCCCCGCCGCGCGGCCGTCTTTATAACAGCGCGCCGCCGCATGCGGGAGGCCGCGACGGGCTCTCCCGGACGGCGGAACGCGAGGCCGTCAGCCGCCGTTCGGCGCCAGCCCGGTTGGCCGCCCGACGACGCTGAACAGCAGCGCCGGATCGGCCGAGAGGCGCTTCGCCACGCGGCGAATGTCCTCGACACCCACCGCCCCCACCAGCTCGTTGCGCCGGTCGATATAGTCGATGCCGAGATTGTCGATCTGGATCTGCAGGAGCTGCGCGGCGACTTTGGCAGAGGAATCGAAGCGCAGCGCGAAGCTGCCGATCAGGTAGCTCTTGGCGTCGGCCAGTTCGTCCTCGCTCGGCCCGTCCTTCAGGAGCTTCAGATACTCCTCGCGGATCAGTCCAATCGATTCGGCGGCGCGGTCGTTCTTGGTCGCCGTGCCGCCGAGGATCAGCCCGGCATGGTCGAGCGGGGCGAGATGGCTGTAGACCGAATAGGCGAGGCCGCGCTTCTCGCGCACTTCCTTGAACAGCCGCGAGGAAAAGGCTGAGCCGCCCAGCATGTGGTTCAGCACGAAGGCCGGGATGAAGTCCGGATCGTTCCGCTTCAGCCCGATGCCGCCGAAGATGATCGAGGCCTGCGGCACGTTGAGGTCCTTCACCTCGACGCTGCCCAGCCCCTGCGGCTCGACATCCGGCACCGGCGCGAGCTGCGCCTTGGCGGGCAGCGCGCCGAACAGCTTGTCGAGCGCCGGGCCGAGCGCTTCCGGCGTGATGTCGCCGACCACCGCGATCTTGAGATTGTCGCGCGCCATCACCCGCCCGGCATAGGCGACGAGGTCGTCGCGGGTGATCATGGGCACGCTCTCCAGCGTGCCGTCGACCGGCCGGCCATAGGGGTGGTTCGGGAAGGCGCGCGCCGACCAGCCCAGACTCGCCAGCGAGGAGGGATCGGTCGAGCGGCGCCGCAGCATGGCAAGCTGCGCCTGACGGATGCGCTCCACCGCCTCGGGGTCGAAGCGCGGGGAGGTCACGGCGAGCCGGGTCAGTTCCAGCGCGCTGTCGAGATTCTCCGACAGCGTGCGCAGCGAGCCGTTCAACGTGTCGCGGCCGGCATCGAAGCGCAGCTCGATGGCCTTCTCCGCGAGCTTGTCCTGGAAGCTGCGGGAATCGAGGTCGCCGGCGCCCTCGTCGAGCAGCGAGGAAGTGAGGCTGGCGACGCCGGGCCGCTCTGCCGGGTCCTGCGCGGCGCCGCCGACGAAGGCGAACTCCATGGCGACCAGCGGCAGCGTCGTGTCGTGCACGAGCCAAGCTTCGATGCGGCCCGGGCTGATCACCCGCTGGATGCGGGTGGTCTCGGACTGGGCGGGCGGGGTCGAGATCAGGGCGATCGTCATGGCAAGCGGGACCGCGAAAGAAGCCTTGGGAACGGTGAGGCGGGGAAGCGCCCGGCGACAGGCCTGCGCGAGCGAGGCGAGGCGTCGTCCGGTGCGGTCCCGCGCGGCGTCGAGAAGGGGCCGCGTCACGAGCGCTTCTCCGGCGCCACCGAGGCTTCCGCCGGCGGGGCCTTCCTGAGAAGCTGGCTGGTGACCGAGCGCGCCGGAACCAGATAGCGCCGCGCGACGTCCTTCACCTGGTCGGCGGTCACGCGCTTCACCTCGTCCGGCCAGTTCTTCACGTCCTCGACGGAGGTGCCGGTGGTCAGCGCCGCGCCGTAGATGCGCGCCAGCGTCGCCTGATTGTCCTGCGCGTAGATCGATTCGGCGACGAGGCGCGTCTTGGCGCGCTCCAGCTCGGCCGCGTCCGGACCCTTGGCGACGAGCTCGGCGATCGCCTCGTCGAGCGCCGCTTCCAGCGTCTCCAGGGCGACGTCCGGCCGCGGCGAGGCGGAGATGCCGAAGCGGGTCTCGTCGAGTGCCGTGCTCTGGTACCAGGCGCTGGCGCTGGCGGCGATGCCCTTGTCGGCCACCAGCGAGCGGTAGAGGCGGCCGGTCGAGCCGCCGCCGAGCACCTGCGCCAGCACGTCGAGCGCGACGCTGTCCTGTTTGGCGAGGCGATAGGGAGGCACCAGATAGGTTCGCGACAGGTTCGGCTGGGCGACGCGCGTATCGGCGAGCGACAGCCAGCGCTGGGCGCGCGGCTCGGGCTCTTGCGGGCGCACGCGATCGGCCGTCTCGGCGCGGCGCGCGACCTTGCCGTAGCTCGCTTCAGCGAGCGTGCGCACCTCGTCCGCAGTCACGTCGCCGGCCACCACGAGGACGGCGTTGTTCGGCGTGTAGAAGCGCTTGTAGAAGGCGAGCGCGTCCTCGCGGTTGAGCTGCTTGATCTCGTCTTCCCAGCCGATGATCGGATGGCCGTAGGGATGGTTGGTGTACATCGCCGCCTGCGCGGCCTCGGAGAGCTGCGAGGCCGGGTCGTTGTCGGTGCGCATGCGGCGCTCCTCCAGCACCACGTCGCGCTCGGGCAGCACCACCTCGTCGGTGAGCACGAGCCCGGTCATGCGGTCGGCCTCGAAGGCCATCACCTGGCCGAGATGCTGCTTGGCGACGCGCTGGAAATAGGCGGTGTAATCCTGCGAGGTGAAGGCGTTCTCCTGGCCGCCGAGCTTGGCAACCACCTGCGAGAACTCGCCCGCCGGGTGCTTGTCGGTGCCCTTGAACATCAGGTGCTCGAGGAAATGCGCGATGCCCGACTTACCCGGCTGCTCGTCCGCCGATCCGACGCGGTACCACACCATGTGGGTGACGACCGGCGCCCGGTGGTCCGGCACGACGACGACCTGCAGGCCATTGTCGAGCGTGAACTCGGACACCTCGGCGGCGTCCGCGGTGCGCGGGGCGGACAGCGTGGCGACACCGGCGGCGGCGATCAGCATCAGGGCGGGCATGAATTTTCCAGTCACGGGGCGTTCCAGTCAGGGAGGACGGCGCGGCTGCCAGCGGCAGCCGTCAGGCACGGCGGTCGCCTAAACGCGATCCGGCGCGCGGCGCGACGGACGGTGGCGAGGCTGCGCGGGAATGTAGCGACGCCGTCATCCCCGCGCGACGCGCCGGCCCGCATCTCACCGGGAAGTGACGAGGCTGCCGCGCCGGCCGCGGCGGGCATCACTGCTTGTTCGTCTGGGTGCGGTCGAACAGATTCGGCAGCGACCACGGCTTCTTCTTGTCCTCGACCACGCCGTAGGGCGCGTTCGGCGCGGGGGTCTGGTAGCCTGGCGGCGGCTGCACCAGCGCCTCGCGCTCCGGCTCGCCGGTGAACACCAGCGGCTTCTCGCCCGTGCTGGACAGGCTGAACGAGCCCCATCCGGTGAAGCCGAGCTCGTTCTGGTTCACACGATTGTCGCCGGTAGTGGAATCGAAGCCGCTGCCGGTCGCCTTGCCGGCGCGCTGGCCTTTGGCGAGCTCGCTCGGCGACAGCGGGCGCGGATCGATACCGGAATAGCGGCTGTGCTGCTTGACGACCTTAGCGTCCTCGGCCTGCTGCTTCTTCTTGACCTCGGCGTCGTAGTCCTTCGGCCAGGCCGGATTGGCGGCGACCGAGTTGGCGTCGCGCGGCGGCGGCAGGGCGAGTTCGCCACCGCCGTTCGGCGGTACCACCAGCGGCGCCCGTTCGCGATAGTCGATCTGCGGGGGCTCGGGAGCGACCAGCCCGATGCCGCTGAGGATCGAGCTGGTGAGCGAGCTGTCCTCCTGCGCGTGCGCCGGAGCCGCAATGAGACCGGCGGCCGGAACGAGCGCGGCGGCCGCGATCGCGAGGCGGAGGAAAGGACTGGCTGCGGCGCGGCGATTCGCGTCTCTCGTCGTCATGCGATCTTCGTCTCCTGCCGTAACCGGACACCGCGGCGGCCGAAGGCCGTTCGCGACCCGGCCCTGAGCGGGTCAGCACACCCGATCAGCTTTCATTCGAGGGCGGCGATTTTACGGCGTGCCCGAAAAATGAATCATAAATGAGCAGTATTATGCCGGCAACGATGGCCGCATCGGCGATGTTGAAGACGTACCAGCGCCAGCCGAAGGCGTGCAGCGACAGGAAGTCGAACACCGCGCCATAGGCGGCGCGGTCGACGGTGTTGCCGAGCGCTCCACCGATCAGCAGCCCGAGCGCCACCGCCTCCAGCCGGCGATCGACGCGGGCGAGCCAGAAGACGAAGGCGGCGGAGGCGGCGAGCTGCACCAAAGCGAGGACCCACCAGCCCTCGGTGCCGAGCGGCACCAGCCCGTAGCTGATGCCTGTGTTCCAGACCACCACGAGGTCGAGGAAGGGGGCGACCGGCACGATCCCGCTCTCGCCGAAATCGACGCCGCGCATGACGCCGATCTTGGTCGCCTGGTCGAGCACGAAGACGGCGAGCGCGATGAGGCCGCCGAGGCGGGTCAGCGGGCCGGCGAGCTGCAGCTTCATGGACGCATCCGCACCCGGGCGCCGGCTTCCCGCCTCATTCCGCTGCCCGGCGGGCGAGCGCCAGCTCGCGCAGCGCCTGTGCGTCGCGCGGCGTGACGTCCGGATATTCCGGGTCGGTGCCGACGAGCGGCGAGATCTTCCAGGAGCGGGCGCATTTGTGCCCTTCCGCGCGGACCGGTACCACCGCGACGCCCGGCACGTCGTCGAGCCGGAAGGCGTCCTTCGGTCCCTCGTCCGGCATCAGATGCGCGTCCGAGGTGATGCAGACCTCGGCGAGGTCGAGCGCACTCACCGCCGCGAACAGGTTGGCGTCGGAGACATGGATGACCGGCGCCGCCTCGAGGCTGGAGCCGATGCGCTTGGCCGCGCGCTCCACCTCCAGCGCGCCGAGCACCACGCGGCGCACCTGCCGGACCTTCCGCCATTCGTCCGCGAGCGCCTCGTCGCGCCACTTCCTCGGGGTCTCCGGGAAGGTCTCCAGATGCACCGAGCCCTCTTCCGAGGGCGAGCGGGCGAGCCAGGCCTCCTCGGCGGTGAAGGGCAGGATCGGCGCCAGCCAGATGACGAGGCGGCGGAACACCTCGTCGAGCACGGTCAGGCAGGCCCGCCGCGTCACCGAGGAGATCGGGTCGCAATAGAGCGCATCCTTGCGCACGTCGAAATAGAACGCCGAGAGCTCGGCGGTCATGAACTGGGTGAGCGCCGCGTTCACCCGCTTGAAGTCGAAGCTCGCATAGGCCTCGCGCACCAGCGCGTCGAGCTCGGTGAGCCGGTGCAGCACCATGCGCTCCAGCGCCGGCATCTCCGAATAGGCGACGCGCTCGCTGTCGCGGTAATGCGCCAGCGAGCCGAGCAGCCAGCGCAGCGTGTTGCGCAGCTTGCGATAGGTCTCGACCGTGGTCTTCAGGATTTCCGGGCCGATGCGCAGATCGTCGGCATAGTCGGAGGCGCAGACCCACAGGCGCAATATGTCGGCGCCGGAGTTCTTGATTACCTCCTGCGGCGCCACCACGTTGCCGAGCGACTTCGACATTTTGCGCCCGTCCTCGTCGAGCACGAAGCCGTGGGTCAGCACCACGTCATAGGGCGGGCGCCCGCGCGTGCCGCAGCTCTCCAGCAGCGAGGAATGGAACCAGCCGCGGTGCTGGTCCGAGCCTTCGAGATACATCACCCGGTCCGGGCCGCCCTCATAGGCGCGCCGCACCTTGAGGTCCTCGCGAACCTCCAGCGTGAAGGCATGGGTGGAGCCGGAATCGAACCAGACGTCGAGGATGTCGTCGACCTTGTGCCATTCATTGGCGCTGTAATCGGTGCCGAGAAAGCGCTGGGCGGCGCCTTCCTTGTACCAGGCATCCGCTCCCTCGGCCTCGAAGGCCTCGGCGATGCGCCGGTTGACGCGCTCGTCGCGCAGGATCTCGACCGTTCCGTCGCCCTTGTCCTTCACGAAGACGGCGATCGGTACGCCCCAGGCGCGCTGGCGCGAGACCACCCAGTCCGGCCGGTTCTCGATCATCCCGTTGATGCGGTTCCGCCCGGTCTCCGGCACCCAGTCCACCGCCGCGATGCCGCCGAGCGCCCGCGCGCGGAGCGTGTCGCCGGGGCTCATTGAGCCGTCGGTCGCCGCGATGTCCTTGTCCATCGCGATGAACCATTGCGGCGTGTTGCGGAAGATGATCGGCGCCTTGGAGCGCCACGAATGCGGATATTGGTGCTTCAGCCGCCCGCGCGCGATGATCCTGTCGGCCGCGACCAGCGCCTTGATGACGACGTCGTTGGCGTCGCCTTCCTTACCCGCCTCGTCCATCACCCGATGGCCGCCGAACAGCGGCACGTGGTCGTAATAGCGCCCGTCCGGCCCCACCGTGTGCGGCACCTCGCCGAGTCTTTCGGCGATGTAGAGGTTGAAGTCGTCGGCGCCGTGGCCGGGGGCGATGTGGACGAAGCCAGTGCCGGTGTCGTCGGTCACGAAATCGCCGGCCGCCACCGGCACGGGGAAGTCGAAATAGCCCTCGGCGCCGGCAACGCCGGCGAGCGGATGCGCGCAGACGAGATGGGTTGGGTCGACCTCCTTGCGGCGCTCGAAGCCGGTCACCCGCGCGGCCTTGAACACCTCGCCGGCCAGCTTGTCGGCGAGGATGAAGTGCTCGCCGACCTTGGCCCAGTTGTCGGCCGGCGCCTCGGTCACCTCGTAGACGGAATAGGTGACGTTCGGCGAGAAGGCGATCGCCCGGTTGCCGGGGATGGTCCACGGCGTCGTCGTCCAGATGACGATCGAGGCGCCCTCATAGGAGGGGAACAGGTGGATGTCGTCGGCCTTGTCCGGCGCCTGCAGTCCGGCCGGGTTGCCGCCATGCGTGGAGTTGCACTCGCGATAGCCGGTGACCGGGAACTTTACGAAGATCGTGGTCGAGGTGTGGTCGTGATACTCGACTTCCGCCTCGGCCAGCGCGGTCTTCTCGACCACCGACCACATCACCGGCTTGGAGCCGCGATAGAGCAGGCCGTTCGCCGCGAACTTCATGATCTCGCGGGCGATCTGCGCCTCGGCCGGAAACGCCATGGTGGCGTAGGGACGATCCCAGTCGCCGCCGACGCCGAGCCGCTTGAATTCCTCGCGCTGCACGTCGAGCCAGTGCTCGGCATAGGCGCGGCATTCCTGGCGGAAGGCGACCATGGCGGCGGCATCCGCAAAATCGGGCTTCGACTTGCCCTTCTTGCGGTAGTTCTCCTCCTCGATCCTCCACTCGATCGGCAGGCCGTGGCAGTCCCAGCCCGGCACATAGTTGGAATCGCGCCCGAGCGCGCCCTGCGAGCGCACCACCACGTCCTTCAGGATCTTGTTGAGCGCGTGGCCGATATGGATGTTGCCGTTGGCATAGGGCGGGCCGTCGTGCAGCACGAAGCGCGGACGGCCGGCGCCGGCGGCGCGCTGGCGGCCATACAGGTCGATCCGCTGCCAGCGGGCGAGGAACTCCGGCTCGCGCTGGGGCAGGCCCGCGCGCATCGGGAAATCGGTCTGCGGCAGGAACAGGGTCGAGGAATAGTCGTGCGCCGTCGCCTCGGAAGCGGCGTCCTTGTCCCCGGCCGTGCGGCCATCGCTGTTGCGGCTCGTCATCGCGGGCTCCTTCACTGGAGCCCGGTTTAAGCGCGGCGGTTGAGCGGTGCAAGAGCCGCAGCGCGCAGCGGCGGGCGCAAGGCCGGTACGATCGCTCAGCCGTGTTTCCCGGCCAGCACCCTGCGGGCCTGCTCGCTGTCGCGGTCCATCTGCGCGATCAGCGCCTCGAGGCTGTCGAACTTCAGCTCCGGCCGGAGATGGGCGTGGAAGGCGATGCGCACGGTCTTGCCGTAGAGATCGCCGGAAAAGTCGAACACGAAAGTCTCCAGCCGCGGCGCGCCGTCGTCGAAGGTCGGCCGCCGGCCGAAGCTGGCCACCCCCGGATGCACCACCCCGTCGATCCGCGCGGTGACGGCGTAGATGCCGTGGGCGAGCTCGACCGAGGGGTCGAGCCGCATATTGGCGGTGGGATAGCCGAGGTCGCGCCCGCGCTTGTCGCCGTGGATCACCTCGGCCTCGACCTCCCACGGCGCCCCGAGCATGTCGGCGGCCTGCTCCACCCGCCCCTGCGCCAGCGCGGAGCGGATGGCGGAGGAGGAGATCTGCGCGCCCTCGTCGAGCAGTGGCGGCACGATCTCGACGCGGAAGCCGTAATTCACCCCCGCCTCGCGCAGGAACAGCGGCGAGCCGCCGCGCGCTTTTCCGAAATGGAAGTCGAAGCCGGCAACCACCATGGCGACGCCGAGCCGCTCCACCAGAATGTCGCGCACGAAGCTCTCGGCGTCCTTGGCGGCGAGCGTGGTGTCGAAGGCGAGCACCACGGCGCCGTCGAGCCCGGTCTCAGCCAGCCGGGCGAGCTTCATCGGTTCCGGGGTGAGGCGGAACATCGGCTCGTTCGGCCGGAAGAAAGCGCGCGGATGCGGCTCGAAGGTCAGCGCCAGCGCCGGCGCGCCAAGCGAGCGGGCCTGGTCGAGCGCGGTGCCGATCACCGCCCGATGGCCGCGATGCACGCCGTCGAAATTGCCGATCGCCACCACCGGACGCTGGAGCTCGGGCGGCAGCTCGGCCTCGCCGCGCAGGACGACGAAGGGATGGGCAATGGCGGAACGCTGGGTCACGGCGGATGTCGGCAACAGGTTTTCCAGGGCGGCGGGAAACTGGCCCCGCCGCGCCGCCGCGTCAACTGAGGGCTCTCACGCCGCCGGCTTCGGTGCCGGGCGCGGCGGCACCGAGACCTCCGCCTCGCCGTTGAGCACCACTTTGCCGTCGACCAGCGCCTCGCATTTCAGCTTCACCCGCCGGCCCTGCGGATTGAGCTCGACCACCTCGACGATCACCGACACAACGTCGCCGATCTTCACCGGCGCGTGGAAGTTCAGCGTCTGCGAGCGGTAGACCGCGCCGGGACCGGGCAACCGGGTGCCGAGCACCGCCGAAATCAGGCTCGCTGTATAGAGGCCATGCGCGATGCGCTCGCCGAAGCGGGTGGTCGCCGCATATTCCTGATGCAGGTGGATTGGGTTGTCGTCGCCGGAGAGCCGGGCGAAGTCGATCACGTCCTCGTCCATCACCGTGCGCATCAGCGTCTCGCGCTGGCCGACGGACAGGTCCTCGAAATAGAGCAGGCGCATCGCCCGTGGGTTGAAACGCGCATTCATGCTTTGGGCCTCGGCTTTTCCCGGGCGGACAATCTGACCGGCGCGAGCTTACGCTGCAATGCACCTAAGGTGCGAGAAAGCGTATGCGATACTGACCGAAAAAATGTCGGCCGCTCACCAGACGAGTCGCGTGGTCACCGCCGCCGGCTGTCCCGGGCCGTCTTCCAGGAGGCGCGCCAGCGCGCGCAGATCGACCTCGGCGCCGGCTTCCAGCCCGAGTTCGCCGGCGTGGATGCCCGCGGCCACGAACAGGCAGTCGATGCCCGCGTTCAGCGCCCCGGCGAGGTCGGTGCGCAGCGCGTCCCCGATCGCCACCACCCGCTCACGCGCGACCGGCGCGCCGCGCAGGCGCTGGGCGAGGGCGAGCGCGGCCTCATAGATCGGCAGATGCGGCTTGCCGCACCACACCACCTCGCCGCCGAGCGCCTCATAGGCTTCCGCCAGCGCTCCGGCGCACCAGATGAGATCGCCGCCGCGCTCCACCACGATGTCGGGATTGGCGCAGATGAAGGGCAGCTCGCGCGCCTTCGCAGCCGCGAGCGTGCTCCGGTAGTCCTCCGGCGTCTCCACCGTGTCGTCGAACAGCCCGGTGCAGACGACGAGGTCGGCGTCCTCCGGCCCGACCAGTTCTACCTCGATGCCGTCATAGATCGGCAGGTCGCGGTCCGGCCCGAGATGGAACAGCCTTCCGCCGCCGCGCTCGCGCAACAGGCCGGCGGTGACGTCGCCGGAGGTGACGATGGCGTCCCAGGAGACGGGAATTCGCATCCCGGCGAGCATGGTCGCGACGCCGGCATTCGGGCGCGGCGCGTTGGAGATCAGGATCACCGTCGCGCCGTTCTCGCGGGCGCGGGTCAGCGCCTCGGCGGCCTCCATGCGTCCCTCGACGCCGTTATGGAGCACGCCCCACACGTCGCACAGGATCAGGTCGTAGCGCGGGGCGAGCGCGGCGAAGGCGGGCGCGAAGGGCGGCAATGCGGGCGATGAGCTGGCCATGACGCGCAAGTGCCACGGCCTGCCGCGATGCACAAGGCCCGCCCGCGCAGCCCTGGAGCGCGCCGGGCGAGGGCCGCCGCGGGGCGTCCGCGGCGACATCCTTGTTCGAGGCAGCACGAAAGGATGGCCCGTCGGCGGTTGCCGATCCCTGCCGCCGCCCCATGTCTAGGCGTGCTGTCCGCAACGGGCCGCGAGGGTAACCTCATTCAGGGAGATAGCCATGTCGCTCACGACGCTGTTCACCGGAACCGCCACCGCCATCGGCGGCCGCCACGGCCATTCGCAGACAAGCGACGGCTCGGTCTCGGTCGATCTCGGCATGCCGAAGAACGGCGTCCTGGAGCCGGGCAAGACCACGCCGGAGCATCTCTTCGCCACCGGCTACGCCGCCTGCTTCGGCTCGGCGGTGGAGGCGGTCGGCCAGCAGAAGAAACTCGACGTGACGGGCGCGGCGGTGACGGTGGCCGCGTCGCTGCAGCGGGGCGACGGCGGCTTCAGCCTCGCGGTGAAGCTCTCCCTCAAGGCGCCGGCGCTCACCAAGGAGCAGACGCAGGAAGTGCTCGAGGCCGCGCACCAGATGTGCCCCTATTCCAAGGCGACGCGCGGGAACATTCCGGTCGAGCTTGCCGTGGAATGAGGCAGGCGGGGGCGGGTCGTCTATCGCCCGCCCCTCAATGCGCGTCGTCCCAATTGTCGGCGGCGCGGGCGTCGACCTTGAGCGGCACCTTGAGGGCGACCGCCGGCATCGGCGCGTGCTCCATCACCCGGGCGACCACGGGAATGGTCGCCGCGACCTCCTCCTCCGGCACCTCGAAGATCAGCTCGTCATGCACCTGCAGCAGCATGCGGGCGGAGAGCTTCTCCTTGGCGAGCGCGCCTTCCACCCGCGCCATGGCGCGGCGGATGATGTCGGCCGCCGTGCCCTGCAGCCGCGCATTGATGGCGGCGCGCTCGTTGAAGGCGCGGATCGAGGGGTTGGCGGCGGTGATGTCCGGATAGTGGCAGCGCCGGCCGAACAGCGTCTCCACATAGCCGTGCTCGCGGGCGAATTTGCGCGTCTCGTCCATGTAGTCGCGTATGCCCGGGAAGCGCTCGAAATAGCGCTTGATATAGGCCCCAGCCTCCTCGCGCGGGATCGAGAGCTGGTTGGCGAGCCCGAACGCCGAGATGCCGTAGATGATGCCGAAATTGATCGCCTTGGCGCGCCGGCGCACCTCGCCGGGCATGCCCTCGACCGGCACGCCGAACATCTCGGAGGCCGTCATCGCGTGGATGTCGAGCCCGTCCTGGAAGGCCTGCCGCAGCGCCGGCACCTCGGCGATCTCGGCGAGCAGCCGCAGCTCGATCTGCGAATAGTCGGCCGAGATCAGCTTGAATCCGGGCGCGGCGACGAAGGCCTTGCGGATCTTGCGGCCCTCCTCGGTGCGCACCGGGATGTTCTGCAGGTTCGGCTCGGAGGATGACAGCCGCCCCGTCGTGGTGGCGGCGAGCGCGAAGGAGGTGTGCACCCGCCCTGTCTGCGGGTTCACATAGCCCGGCAGCGCGTCGGTATAGGTCGATTTCAGCTTCTGGAGCTGGCGCCAGTCGAGGATGCGGCGCGGCAGCGCGTGACCCTGCTCGGCGAGGTCGTCGAGCACGTCCGCCCCCGTGGACCACGCCCCCGTCGGCGTCTTGCGCCCGCCGGGAAGCTGCATCTTGCCGAACAATATGTCGCCGAGCTGCTTGGGCGAGCCGGGATTGAAACTCTCCCCCGCCATCTCGCCGATCTCGGCCTCCAGCCGCGCCATGCCCTGCGCGAACTCGCCGGAGAGCCGCGAGAGGATCTGCCGGTCGATCGAGATGCCGGCGCGCTCCATGCGCCCCAGCACGGTGACCAGCGGACGCTCCAGCGTCTCGTAGACGCCCGCCTTGCCCTCGGCGACGAGGCGGGCCTTGAGCACCCGCCACAGCCGCAGCGTGACGTCGGCGTCCTCGGCGGCATAGGCGGTGGCCCTGTCGATGGCGACCTTGTCGAAGGTCACCGCGTTCTTGCCCTTGCCGGCGACCTCCTCGTACTTGATCGGAGTGTGGCCGAGCCAGCGCTCGGAGAGCGGGTCCATGCCATGCGGCGAGGCGCCCGCATCGAGCACGTAGGACAGCAGCATCGTGTCGTCATAGGGACCGACCTCGATGCCGTAGCGGCCCAGCACCACCCAGTCATATTTGAGGTTCTGGCCGATCTTCAGCACGCCGGCATCTTCCAGCAGCGGCTTCAGCGCGCCGAGCGCGTCGCGGATCGGGATTTGGCCCGGCAGCAGGCCCTCGCTGAACAGGCCGTCGTCCCCGCCCCTGTGGGCGAGCGGGATGTAGCAGGCCTCGTTCGGGGCGGTGGCGAGCGAGACGCCGACCAGATCGGCCTGCATCGGATCGAGGCCGGTGGTCTCGGTGTCGACGGCGACGAGGCCGAGATCGGTGGCGCGGGCGATCCATTGCTGCAGCCGCGCCAGCGTCGTCACCGTCTCGTATTTCGAGCGGTCGACCGGGATCGCCTTGCCCTCGGCTACCCGCGCCGCGGAGAGCGCGGCGGGGGTGAGCGCGTTGTTCTCCTTGCCGCCGAGCGGGCGGCCTTCGACATCCGCCGCGCCGGCGTCCGTCTCGGCCGCGCTCGCCGTCTCCGCCTCGGCATAGGCAATGATGGCTTCGCTGCCGGTGCCGCCCGCCTTCAGGCGCGCATCGGGGTCGACCTCGCCCGCCTCGATCTCATAGGCCTCGGCGACGCGGCGGGTCAGCGTGTTGAACTCCATCGCCTTCAGGAAGGCGATCAGCCGCTTGCCCTCCGGCTGCACCACGGCGATGTCATCGAGCGGCACCTCCAGCGCGACGTCGCGCTTCAGCGTGACGAGCTCGCGCGACAGCCGTGCCTGGTCGGCGAAGTTGACAAGGCTCTCGCGGCGCTTGGGCTGCTTGATCTCCTCGGCACGGGCGAGCAGCGTGTCGAGGTCGCCATATTCGGCGAGGAGCTGCGCGGCGGTCTTGATGCCGATGCCCGGCACGCCGGGAACGTTGTCGACCGAATCGCCGGCCAGCGACTGCACGTCGATGACCTTCTCTGGCCCGACGCCGAACTTCTCGAACACCTCCTCGACGCCGATGGCGCGATCCTTCATCGGGTCGTACATGCGCACGCGGGTGCCTTCCACGAGCTGCATCAGGTCCTTATCGGAGGAGATGATGGTGACCAGCGCCCCTTTCGCCTTGGCCAGCTCCGCATAGGTCGCCATCAGGTCGTCGGCCTCGTATCCGGCCTGTTCCACGCAGGCGAGGTCGAAGGCGCGCGTCGCCTCGCGGATCAGCGGGAACTGCGGCACGAGGTCGGCCGGCATGTCCGGCCGCTGCGCCTTGTAGAGCGGGTAGAGATCCTTGCGGAAGGTCTGCTCGCTCTTATCGAAGACGACGGCGAGATGGGTCGGCGGCGGCTGGAAACCGGCATGGGTCTTCGCCGCCTGCACCAGCTTCCACAGCATGTTGCAGAAGCCGGCCACCGCGCCGACCGGGAGCTTGTCGGAGGTGCGGGTCAGCGGCGGCAAAGCGTGGTAGGCGCGGAAGATATAGGCGGAGCCGTCGATCAGGACGACATGGTCGCCGGCATCTAGCGGGTCGGTCTCGGGCATCGGGCGCTCCGGTTCGGGCGCGCACGATGCCCAAGCCCCGCCTGAGGAGCAAGCCCCGCCCGAGGAGCCGTCCCGCCTGAGGAGCAAGCCCGTCGCCGCGGGCAGGACCCCAACCGGGCGCGGCGGGCAGGACCGCGTTTAGGGGACCGGTCTCAATTTCGCCGCCTGAGGCATGGATCGTCAGGCGGAAGCATGATCTTTCGGCAGCGTCGTAAACCGGTGATCGCCCGGTGCGCATGATGTTTGTCGATACCACCCCCGCTTGATGCGGGCACGTTTCTTGCTTGCAGGTTGAGGGATAGATAGAAGAAATCTAGACTGGCCTCTACACTGGGTTGGGGAGCACCTGGATGCTGGATCTGCCATCGATCGCGGGAAAAACCGGAGGTCTTTCTTCTCCGGCCTCTGTGAGACACGTCGATATCTGGCTGATCAAGGCCACCCGCTATGACGATGACGGCTACCCGATCCGCTGGATCCGCTCGGCCATCCCGTCCAATTCGCTCGCCTGCGTCAGCGCTCTCGTGGTGGACGCCATGGAGCGCCGCGTGTTCGGTCCGGACGTCGAGACGCGGGTGCACGCGATCGACGAGACCAACACACGGGTCGACATTCCCGCCATATTGCGGAGCCACCGCGCCGAGGGCACGCGGGCCATCGTTATGCTGGTCGGCGTGCAGACCAATCAATTTCCCCGCGCGATGGACATCGCGCGCCCGCTGCGGCAGGCCGGCGTGCCCGTCTGCATCGGCGGCTTCCACGTCTCGGGCTGCATCGCCATGCTCGGCGAGGATGCCGAGGAGCTGGCCCTCGCGCGGGAGCTCGGCGTCAGCCAGTTCGCCGGCGAAGCCGAGCCCGATCGCCTCGACGAGGTGCTGCGCGACGCCTTCGACGACACCCTGAAGCCGATCTACAACCACCTCGACGACCAGCCCAGCCTGCAGGGCGTGCCGGTGCCGCTCCTTCCCGGCGCGACCGTGCGCCGCTCGTTCACGCACTGGTCGAGCTTCGACCTCGGGCGCGGCTGCCCGTTCGAATGCTCCTTCTGCACCATTATCAACGTGCAGGGCCGCAAGAGCCGGTTCCGCACCGCCGACGAGCTGGAGTCCATCGTGCGGCTGAACGCTGCCGAGGGCGTCACCAAATTCTTCGTCACCGACGACAATTTCGCCCGCAACCGCAACTGGGAGGCCTATTGCGACCGGCTGATCGAGCTGCGGGAAAAGGAGGGGCTGGAGGTCCGGCTGCTGATCCAGGTCGATACCATGGCCCACCGTATTCCGGGCTTCATCGACAAGGTGGTGGCGGCCGGGGTGCGGCTGGTCTTCATCGGGCTGGAGAACATCAACCCGGACAATCTGGAAGCCGCGAAGAAGCGCCAGAACCGCATCGAGGAATATCGCGAGATGGTGCTGGAGTGGAAGCGCCACCCGGTGGTCATCAGTTGCGGCTACATCATCGGCTTTCCCGCCGACACGCGGGAGTCGATCCTGCGCGACGTCGACCTGATCAAGCGCGAGCTGGCGATCGACGTGCTCTACTTCAACATCCTGACGCCGCTGCCGGGCAGCGAGGACCACAAGAAGATGAAGCAGGCCGGGGTGTGGATGGACCCCGACTTCAACAAATACGACCTCAACCACCGCGTCACCCACCATCCGCGCATGAGCGACGCCGAGCTCGACGCCGTCTTCGACGAGGCCAGCCGGCGCTATTACGATTTCGCGCATATGGAGCGGGTGTTCAAACGGCGGGTGCAGCTCAGGAACGGCATGCGCCTGACCACCATGTACAACCTGATCGCCTATCGCCAGGGACCGCGCTACGAGGGCGTCGCCTTCGCCGAGTTCGGCCTCGGGCGCATCATCGACCGGCACGAGCGGCGCTATGGCCTGCCGCGCGAGAACCCGGTCACGTTCTACGCCCGCTATGGCTGGCGCTCGGCACGTACCCTCGCCGCGTACGTCTACACCTATGGCCGGCTGCGCCTCAGCGTCGCCAAGGCCTGGCGGGTCTGGGGCAAGCAGGATCTCTATCCCTATGCGGACGAGGCGATCGCCGCCGTTGAGGCGGCCCACGATCCGCTCGTGCACGAGACCGCCGCGCGCAGCACGCCCTATGCGCGGCGGCGGCAAGAGAACCGTCTGAAGGCGATGAACCGCGACGTTCTCGCCGAGGCCGGCTCAGGCCCCGATCTCGCCGGGCAGGCCGAGCCCGCGCCCGTCGGCGGCAGCACCTGATCGGGGAAGGCGGGCGCCAGGCGAGTGCCCAGCCCGGCGCTACTCGGCCGGCTGCAGCGCCGCGCCGTCCGGCCGCCGCTCGATCTTGAAGCGCTCCGGCCGCTCGAACAGGAACTTCAGCGGGGTGTTGCGCACCAGCGCGTGGAAGATCAGCGGCGTCACCACCCCCGCGGCTGTGACGATCAGCGAGACGACGCCAATATCCTCGATGATGCCGGTTTTCAGCAGCACCACGCGGGTGATCGCCATCGGCAGGAAGAAGGCGAGATAGACGACGATCGAGTTGCGCCCCGCATATTCCAGCCAGCCGAAGGCGCCGCTTCTTGCCAGAAGCGCGCAAAGCGTGACCACGGCGGCGGCGCCGATGAGACCGAGCGCGAGGCTCACCCCGGGAAGCATGGCATAGCCGGCGAACACCAGAAAGCCGTTCAGCAGGCCCCAGGCGAGCAGTCCGGCGATGCCCGCGAGCGGCGCGTTCTGGGCGCGGCCGGCCAGCGCGAAGACCTGCGGCGCGAAGACATAGCCGACATAGAAGAACACGAAGCGCTCGGCGAATTCGTCGATGACGATCCAGCCGGTCTCGATGGTCATCATCTCCAGCGCCGCCGCGATCGGCAGCATGACCCAGATCGGGACACGCCGGGTCAGCTTGGTCACTACGAAGAAGATCGGCAGCAGATAGATGAACCACAGCGTGCCGAAGGGCTCGATATAGCCGAGCAGATAGAGCCCGGGCAGCGCGCCCCAGCCCTCGTCGGCGGCCATGCCCGGCGCCTTGAAGGCGAACTGGATGGTGAACCAGATCACGTAGAAATAGAGGAAGTGCACCACCTTGCGGTCGAGATAGGTGCGCCAGTCGCGGTCGATCACCCGGGCGAGGAAAAGCCCTGAGATCAGGAAGAAATCCGGCATGCGGAAAGGCCGCGCGAAGGCCACGACATAGCCCATGAAGCCGGTGCGCTCGGCGGCGTCCTCCACCCCGAGAGTGGAATGCATCATCACCACGAAGACGATGCAGAAGCCCTTCGCCATGTCGACCCAGTCGACGCGCGGCGGCCTGCCGACACCACCCAACCCGGCATCGGCGCTATACGCCGTGGAGGAAGCCTTGCCCGACATGTGCTCTGATCCCTGTCCCGCTAAGGAACGCTTTTCCAGTCTCGCGCCAATTTCGCAAGCGCCGTGCCATCCGCGGCCATCACATTCCTGTCGCCACGTTCGCCGCCCGCAGCTCAGAGGCGGCCATGACGGTCCGACGGAGCGAGGCGAGGTGACGGAACGCGCCGGCGGCGCTAGACAGCGCCCAGCCCCGCGAGAAACTGATGCCCCGCTACAAGCTCACCATCGAATATGACGGCACGCCCTTCGTCGGCTGGCAGCGCCAGGCCGTGGGGCTGTCGGTGCAGGGCGTGCTGGAGACGGCGGTCGAGCGCCTGTCGGGCGAGCGGGTGCATGTGCAGGGCGCCGGCCGCACCGATGCCGGCGTGCACGCCACCGGCCAGGTGGCGCATCTCGACCTTGCGAAGGACTGGCGGCCGGACACCGTCCGCGACGCGCTGAACGCGCATCTGCGCCCCGCGCCCGTCGCCATCCTCGCCGCCGAGCGGGCGGAGGACGATTTCCACGCCCGCTTCTCGGCGGTCGGCCGCCGCTATGTCTACCGGCTGATCTGCCGGCGGGCCGACCTCGCGCTGGAGCGCGACCGCGCGTGGAAGCTGCCGCGCCCGCTCGATGCGCCGGCGATGCAGGAGGCGGCGCGGCGTCTCGTCGGCCGGCACGACTTCACCACCTTCCGCGCTGCCGACTGCCAGGCAGCCTCGCCGGTCAAGACGCTCGACCGGCTGGAGGTCGAGGCGCTGCCCGGCGCCTTCGGGCAGGAGCTGCGCGTGCACGCTGCGGCGCGCTCCTTCCTGCACCATCAGGTGCGCTCCATGGTCGGCACCATCGTCAAGGTCGGCGAGGGCGCCTGGACACCCGAGGACGTCACCGCCGCGCTGGAGGCGCGCGACCGCACCCGCTGTGGTCCGATGGCGCCCTCCGCCGGGCTCTATCTGGCGGAAGTGATGTACTGACGGTTGCCCGTTGCCGCGCGATCGCGTATCACCGCGCCCGCATCAAGAGTCGGGCCGACGCCCGGCACCAACCTGCTCCCGGGCAAGGTGGTGCCTCCGGATAGTGGAGGGATGTGGCCGGACCGGCAACAAACGGGCTCGCTCCATCCATGCACGTCGTTCCGCCTCCCTGCGTTCAGACAGGAGAAGGCTTGTCCGCCATGACCGACGCCCAGCAATTCGCCAGCGACAACTATGCCGGTATCTGCCCCGAGGCCTGGGCGGCGATGGAGGCGGCGAACCGCGGCTCGGCGCCCGCCTATGGCGACGACGAATGGACGACGCAGGCCTCCGACGCCTTCCGCGCGTTGTTCGAGACGCCCTGCGAGGTGTTCTTCGCTTTCAACGGCACGGCGGCGAACTCGCTGGCACTGGCCTCGCTGTGCCAGTCCTATCACAGCGTGATCTGCGCCTCCTCTGCCCATGTCGAGACCGATGAATGCGGCGCGCCGGAGTTCTTCTCCAACGGCTCGAAGCTGCTGATCGTGCCGACGCCGGACGGCAAGCTGACGCCCGATGCCGTGCGCGCTCTCGCCGTCAGCCGCACCGACATCCATTTCCCCAAGCCGCGCGTGGTGACGATTACCCAGCCGACCGAGACGGGTCAGGTCTACACCGTCGAGGAGGTGCGGGCGCTGTCGGCCATGTGCCGCGAGCTCGGCCTGAAGCTGCACATGGACGGCGCCCGCTTCGCCCATGCCTGCGCCGCGCTCGGCTGCGCGCCAGCCGACATCACGTGGAAGGCTGGCGTGGACGTGCTGTGCTTCGGCGGTACCAAGAACGGCATGGCGGTCGGCGAGGCGGTGCTGTTCTTCGATCCCGCGCTGGCGCAGGATTTCGATTATCGCTGCAAGCAGGCCGGTCAGCTCGCCTCGAAGATGCGCTTCCTCTCCGCGCCGTGGGTCGGCCTGCTCGGCTCGGGCGCGTGGCTCGCCAATGCCCGCCATGCCAATGATTGCGCGGCGCGCCTCGCCGCCGCCGTCGCGGGGTTGCCGGAGATAGAGCTGATGTTCCCGGTCGAGGCCAACGGCGTCTTCCTGCGCGCGCCGGAACCGGTGCTGGAGGCGCTGCGGGCGAAGGGCTGGCGCTTCTACACCTTCATCGGCGGCGGCGCCCGATTCATGTTCGCCTGGGATGCCGACCCCGTGCGGGTCGACGCGCTGGCGGACGATATCCGTGCCGCCTGCGCGGGTTGAGGGTGTCGGCCCATCTCCTGCCCATCCGGCCGGCCGTCATCCTGAGGTGCTCGGGCATCGCCCGAGCCTCGAAGGATGGTTGTCCGGGTGCTCGCAAGAAGCATCCTTCGAGGCGAGCTTGCGCTCGCACCTCAGGATGGCGTGGCATTTCTAGAGGGCCAGAGGCCGCCTCACGCCTTCTTCAGCGTCTCCAGGAACCGCACCGGCCGCCCGCGCGACGGCGCGGTCAGCTCGCCCTCCCACATCACCTTCAGCCCGCGTATGAGCGTGCCGATCGGCCAGCCGGTGACCTCGACGCCGTCATAGGGCGTCCAGCCGGCCTTGGAGGCGATCCATTCGTTGCGGATGGTCTCGCGCCGCTTCAGGTCGACCACCGTGAAGTCGGCGTCGTAGCCGACCGCGATGCGGCCCTTGGTGGCGATGTCGAAGATGCGCGCCGGCCCGGCGCTGGACAGGTCGACGAAGCGCTCCAGCGAGAGCCGCCCGGCATTCACATGGTCCAGCATCATCGGCACCAGCGTCTGCACGCCGGTCATGCCGGAGGGGCTGTCGGGATAGGGCTTGGCCTTCTCCTCCAGCGTGTGCGGCGCGTGATCCGAACCGAGCACGTCGACGACCCCTTCCGACAGCGCGTCCCACAGCGCCGCGCGATGGCGCGCCTCGCGCACCGGCGGGTTCATCTGCACGAGGCTGCCGAGCCGCCCGTACCAGCTCGAATCCATGGTGAGGTGGTGCGGCGTCACCTCGACGGTGGCGACGTCCTTGTGGTCGCGCAGGAACGCCATCTCCTCGGCGGACGTGACGTGCAGCACATGCACGCGCTTGCCCTCCTCGCGCGCGAGATTGACGAGCCGGGTGGTGGCGGTGAGCGCGGCGATCTCGTCGCGCCACACCGGGTGCGAGGAGGCATCGCCTGCCACCCGTAGCCCCTTGCGCTCGGAAAGCCGCGGTTCGTCCTCGCAGTGGAAGGCGGCGCGGCGGCGGATCACCTTGAGGATCGCCCTGACCCCCGGATCGTCGGCCACCAGCAGCGAGCCGGTGGAGGAGCCGATGAAGACCTTCACCCCGGGCACGCCCGGCAGCATCTCCAGCTCCGGCAGGTCCTTCACATTGTCATGCGTGCCGCCGACGAAGAAGGCGAAGTCGCAATGCATGCGATTCGTGGCGGCCGCTATCTTGGCGGCGAGCGCCTCGCCCGAGATGGTGAGCGGATTGGTGTTCGGCATCTCGAACACCGCCGTCACGCCGCCCATCACCGCCGCGCGCGAACCCGATTCGAGGTCTTCCTTGTGAGTGAGCCCCGGCTCGCGGAAATGCACCTGGGTGTCGATGACGCCCGGCAATATGTGCAGCCCCGTGCAGTCGATCGTCTCGCCGGCTTGGCGGGCGTCGAAGCTGCCGATGCCGGCGATCCGGCCGTCCTTCACGCCGACGTCGCGCGGCGCCGTCCCGTCCTGGTTCACCACCGTGCCGCCCTTGAGCAGTAGGTCGAAGGTCTGGGTCATGGGGAGCCTCGCGCGGTCAGGGAGCGCCGCGTCTTAGAGCATGTTCCGCGAAAGTTGAAAGACTTTCGCGATGAGAACATGCTCCAAACTATTGAGTGAGAGCACTTTCTTCTCGATCAGGTGATCCCACCTGATCGGAAAGGGCTCCAGACCAACTTGCCGCCGGCGGGAATGGCCGGACCTCAGGCGAGGGCGAACTCGATCTCGACGCGCGTGCCGCCGCCACCGGAATATTTCACCGTGCCGCCGAGCTGCATGGCGAGCGCCTGGATGATGCGGAAGCCGAGGCTGTTGCCGCTCGCCGGATCGAAGCCGGCCGGCACGCCGCGCCCGTTGTCGGCGACGGTCACGCGATAGCGGCGTTCCGGCAGGGCTTCGATGACGATGCCGATGCGCCCCTGCATCTGGGCGGTGAAGGCATGCTTCAGCGAGTTGGTGACGATTTCCGCGACCAGCAGCGACAGCGTGGTGAGCTGTGCCATGTTGAGCGTCAGGTTCGGGGCCCGGACATCGCAGCTCACCGACGTGCCCGAGGTGGCGATGAGGTCGGCGCAGAGCTCGCTGAGATATTGCGCCGTCGGCAGATTCAGCCGCTGCGGGTCGTACAGCCGCCGATGGATCCGCGCGATGGTCTCGATCCGCACGCGGGCCGCATCGATCACTAGGCCGGGGTCGACCGCGGTCTCGCTCGCGCGGCGCTTGTGCAGGGCGAGCAAGCCGGCGACGAACTGCATGCTGTTGGCGACACGGTGTTGCAGCTCCTGGAACAGGGTGCGCTGCTGCTCGTAGAGCTGCGCGGAGAGCTCCTTTTCCTGTTCCAGCAGATCCAGCGCCCGGATGCTGAAATGCACCAGCGCGATATCGATGGCCGAGACAAACAGGAAGAAGACGATGGCCAGCGCCGATGGTCCGTCGAACCGCATGCCGTTTGCCGGGCCGATGAAGAACGCCCAGGAGACGGCCGCGCCGAGCAGTGCGCAGACGATGCCCGGCCGCAGCCCGCCGAGGAAGGTGGCGAGCACCACCACCGGGAAGAAGGTGATGAAGGGAAAGCCGGGCGGCAGCGCCGGATCGATGGCGAGACGCGTGAGAAAGGCCAGCAGCAGGAGGCCGAGGCCGGCGAGATCGCCGAGAAAGGGATGGCGGCGGAGCGGCCGCGCCATGCCGTTGAGCCGCCAGAAGACGGAATCGGCCCGCGGCCGGGAGTGCCCTTCAGCCATGGAGACGCACGCGCCGCCCACGGTCCCTGCCCGGATCGCTCGCTCGCGGATTGCAATCGTCATGCGCCGCACTCCTCACCCGATACCCCCCGCCCTGGCTATGCGCGACCCATCTGCATTCTTCTAGACACATCGGGGCGCGAGTTCTGCGCACTAGTGAACATTTCGCCGGCTCGCGCATTGAGAGGGCGACCGGTTGAGCCGGGCGGACGGAGCCAGGGAAATCGAACATGCGGGATATCGATTCGCCGGAGGGCACGGGAGCCGGCACGAACGGGATCTCCTCGGGTGGCAACAATTTGCTCGGCGCGCTGCGCGAGACGGACTTCGCCCTCATCCGCGGCGTGCTCCGGCGCATCGACCGGCCGGCCGGCGCGGTACTCTACGAGCCGGGCGAGGACGTGCGGACGGTCTATTTTCCCTGTGCGCAGGCTGTCGTCTCCTTCATGGTGCTGCTCGAGGACGGCCGCGCCGTCGAGATCGGGCTGATCGGCCGGGAGGGAGCGGTCGGCGGCATCGTCAGCCAGGGCCGCCTGCCGGCGTATGCCCGCGCTGTGGTGCAGATCGGCGGACCGCTGCTCAGGCTCGATGTCGGTGAGCTGGACCGCGCCAAGGCGGCCTCGCCGACCCTGAGGAACCTGTTCGCGCGCTATGCCGACTGCCTGCTGGCGCAGATATTCCAGTCGGTCGCCTGCAATGCCGCGCACTCGATCGAGCAGCGCACCGCGAAATGGCTGCTCGCCGCGCGCGATCGCACCGGCGAGGCCGACCTGCGCCTCACCCAGGAGCAGCTCGCCGCCAATCTCGCCGTCGGGCGCTCCTATATCGGCCGCGTGGTGCAGGCGCTGCGCGCTGCCGGCGCGGTGGAGACGCGGCGCGGGCGGCTGCGCATCGGCAGCCCGGAACGGCTGCGGGAGCTGAGCTGCAACTGCAACGATCTGGTGCGCCGCCATTTCGACGACGTGCTCGGCGGCGTCTATCCCAACGGCAACGGCCATGGCGGCGGCCTGATCGTCACCAACGGACCGCTGTTCCGCCCGTGACGGGCGCGGCTGGGATGGGGATATGACGTTCGGATGACGTGATTCAGCGCAAGGCCGGCATTTCGCACTGTGCAAATATGCCGTCGAGTGAACGCGGGGCATCGCACTTATGTCGATCGAACCGGCTGCGATGATCGCCGAAGGCGCGGAGCGGCCGCAAACCGCCGTGCCTTCCGAGGCAGGCTCGGCCGGCCGGGGCGTCGCAGCTGATCCTGTCGTGAAGCTTCAGGTCTCGCACCTCACCTTCCGCTATGGCGAGACGGTGGCGCTGAGGGACGTCTCGCTGCCGATCTACCGCAACAGGGTGACCGCGTTGATTGGTCCGTCCGGCTGCGGCAAGTCCACGCTGCTGCGCGTGTTCAACCGCATCTATGAGCTCTATCCCGACCAGCACGTGGCCGGCGAGGTGCTGCTCGACGGCGTGAACCTGCTAGATCCTTCGATGGACGTGCTCTCGCTGCGTACCCGCGTCGGCATGGTCATGCAGAAGCCGACGCCGTTCCCCATGTCGATCTACGACAATGTGGCGCTCGGCATACGGCTCAACGAGGAACTCTCCCCCTCCGAGCTGGACGGGCGGGTCGAGGACGCGCTCCGCCGCGCCGCGCTGTGGGAGGAAGTGCGCGATATCCTTGCGACCAGCGGGCTGAGCCTTTCCGGCGGGCAGCAGCAGCGCCTCTGCATCGCCCGCACCCTCGCGGTGCGGCCCGAGGTGATCCTGCTGGACGAGCCGTGCTCGGCGCTCGATCCGATCACCACGGCGAAGATCGAGGAGACCATCGCGGAGCTCAGGGCCGACCACACCATCGTCATCGTCACCCACAATCTGCAGCAGGCTGCCCGGGTCTCGGACTACACAGCCTTCATGTATCTGGGCGAGCTGATCGAGTTCGACGCCTCCGGCCGTCTCTTCGTGGCACCACGGAACGAGCTGACGCGGTCCTACGTCACCGGCCGGTTCGGATAAGCCCGCTGCCGCGCGCCGCTGTGCCACGCTCGCTCGCCGGCGCCCTTGTCGCCACCGCTCCCAGCCTTTACCTCTGCCACACGGCCCTGTGACGGGCTGGCGGAGAGTCATCCATGCCGATCGCGGTACTGAAGGATCGGGCGGTGGCGCGGGTCGCAGGACCCGACGCGACGCATTTCCTCGACAACCTGCTGACCGCCCGCATGCCGGCGCCGGGCGCGGCGCGCTATGCGGCGCTGCTGACACCGCAGGGCAAGATCGTCACGGACATGTTCGTACTCGGCACCGAGGGCGGCTTCCGGCTCGACGTGCCAGCCCTCGCGCTGCCGGACCTGTTGAAGCGCCTGTCGCTCTACCGGCTGCGCGCCAAGGTCGAGATCGGCGCGCTCGACGACCTCGCCGTCGCCGTCGCCTGGGGCGGCGCGAGCCCGGTGGTCGACGCCCCCGCTTATGAGGATCCCCGCCTGCCGGCGCTCGGCCGCCGCTTCCTGCTGCCGAAGGGCGAAGCGGCGAATCTGGCCGTCGTCGACGAGGCTGAATGGCAGGCGCACCGCGTGGCGCTCGGCGTGCCGGAGGGAGGCCGGGACTTCCTCTATGGCGACGCCTTCCCCCACGAGGCGGACATGGACCAGCTCACCGGCATCGACTTCGACAAGGGCTGCTATGTCGGCCAGGAGATCGTCAGCCGCATGCAGCATCGCGGCACCGCCCGCACCCGCGTCGTGCCCTTCGCGGTCTGTGGCCCGCCGCCCGCGCCAGGCACCGAGATTCTCGCCGGCGGCAAGGGCATCGGGCGCGTCGGCTCCGGCATCGAGGGGCGGGTGCTCGCCCTCGTGCGGCTCGACCGGCTGGCCGAGGCCCGCGCGGCCGGTCAGATCGTCGAGGCGGACGGCGCCGCGCTGGTGCCCGAGAAGCTCGACTGGGCGCGCTTCGACATTCCCGGCACCGAAACCGCAGCCTGAGGGAGCGCCGCGTGACCGTCCACGTCCACGCCGATGGATTGACCCGCTGCCAATGGTGCGGCACCGACCCGCTCTATGTCGCCTATCACGACACCGAATGGGGCGTGCCGGAATATGACGACCGCGCGCTGTTCGAGAAGCTGATCCTCGACGGCTTCCAGGCCGGTCTCGCCTGGATCACCATATTGAGGAAGCGCGACAATTTCCGCCGCGCCTTCGATAGTTTCGAGCCGGAGGTCATTGCTCGATACGGGTCGGAGAAGGTCGAGGTGCTGATGGCCGATCCGGGCATCGTGCGCAACCGCGCCAAGATCGAGGCGACGGTGCGCTCCGCCCGTTCCTATCTCGACATCATGGAGAAGGGGCCGGGTTTCTCGAAGCTGCTCTGGGGTATCAACGGCCCGGTGCTCGACAATCGCCGCCGGCCGGAGGACCCGCCGATCGTCACCTCGCCGGCCGCGCAGGCCATGTCGAAGGAACTGAAGGCGCGCGGCTTCAACTTCGTCGGCCCGACCATCGTCTACGCCTTCATGCAGGCAGTCGGCATGGTGGACGACCATGTCGTCGCCTGCCACCGCCATGGCAGGGCCGCAGGAGCGGACCGGATATGACCGCGCGGCCCCACGCCAAGCCCATCGCCGCGGCCGATCCGCCGAAGCCGCACGCCAAACCGGCTGCCAAGACCAGGGCTGCCAAGCCGCCCCGGGCCTGGCAGCGCATGCTCTCCGGCCGGCGGCTCGACCTGCTCGACCCGTCGCCGCTCGACATCGAGGTCGAGGACATCGCCCACGGCCTCGCCCGCGTCGCCCGCTGGAACGGGCAGACCCACGGGCCGAACATCTTCTCGGTGGCGCAGCACTCAGTGCTGGTGGAGCTGATCGCGCGGCGGCAGGCGCAGGCGCGCGGGATCGACCTCGACCGGCGCTGGCGGCTCGCCGTGCTGCTGCACGACGCGCCGGAATATGTCATCGGCGACATGATCAGCCCGTTCAAGGCGGTGCTGGGCGGCGACTACAAGGCGGTGGAAGCGCGTCTGCTCGCCGCCATATCGCTGCGCTTCGGCCTGCCCACCGTCTGGCCGGCGGCACTGGTCCGGGTCGTCAAGGAGGCCGACCGCGCCAGCGCCTTCCTCGAGGCCACGCGGCTCGCCGGCTTCGATCTCGCCGAGGCGCGGGGGTTCTTCGGGCACCCCTTCCCGCTCGATCCGGCGAGCGAGAAGCACCATCTGGCACCCTGGAGTGCTGATGAGGCGAAGGCGCGCTTCCTGGCGCGCTTCCGCGACATCGTCGGATAGGAGACGGCCGATGATCTATGTCTGCCCACTGTCGCGGCTGCAGGACACGGTACGCATGAGCCGCGCGCGTCATGTGCTCAGCGTCATCAATGCCAACACCGCGGTGGCCCGCCCGGCCGGCGTTGCCGCCGAGGACCACCTCTTCATCGGCTTCAACGACATCGTCGCGCCGCAAGAAGGGTTGACCCATCCGAGCCTCGATCATGTCGAGGCGATCATCGGCTTTGCGCGCCGCTGGCCGCGCGAGGCGCCGCTGGTGGTGCACTGCTTCGCCGGCATCTCGCGCTCCACCGCCTCGGCCTATATCGCCGCCTGCGCGCTGCAGCCGGATGCCGATGAGGCCGGGATCGCCAGCACTCTGCGCACCGCCTCGCCGAGCGCCACGCCGAATGCGCTGATGGTGGCGATCGCCGACGATGTGCTGGGCCGACAGGGCCGGATGCGCGCCGCCATCGAGGCCATCGGCCGCGGCCGCGAGGCCTTCGAAGGCCATCCCTTCCGCCTGACGCTGACGTGACCGCCGCGGCATTCGCCGCCTGAGCGTCTTCTGAACGCGGTGTTCAAGTGCCGTTCACGCCGGCTTCGCCATAGGGCTGCCCCGACGGAACAGGGACACCCCGATCATGAACCCAGCCAATCGCCAGGTTTTCAACACGAAGACTGTGATCGCCTCCGGGCTCGCCGCTATCGCCTTCGGCGCGCTGCTCGCCACGCCGGCCGCCGGTGCTGACAAGCGCGTCCAGCGCGGAGAATATCTCGTCCACATCATGGATTGCACCGGCTGCCACACGCCGGGCGCACTCGCCGGCAAGCCGGACGCGTCCCGCTTCCTCGCGGGTTCGAACATCGGCTTCGGCATTCCCGATCTCGGCGTCTTCTATCCGCCGAACCTCACCCCGGACAAGGAGACCGGCATCGGCGGCTGGTCGGAGGCCGACATCGTGAAGGCGGTGCGCACCGGCGAGCGGCCGGATGGCCGCATGCTGGTGCCGGTGATGCCCTATCACAGCTATTCCAAGCTGACCGACCAGGACGCCGCCGCGCTCGCCGCCTATCTCAAGAGCATGAAGCCCGTGAGCAACAAGGCCCCGGCCATGGTCGGTGCGAGTGAGAAGCCGGTCGCGCCCTATCTCACCGTGAAGATGCCGTGAGATCGGGACAGCGCGCCGACGGCCCGACGCCGGCGTACCGATCCATCGCCTTTGGTGATCGACCCTTTAACAAATAGTCGTTTCCCTCATGAGGGAACGCGGCATATTTTCCGTTCCCCGCCCGTGCAATGAGGCGGACAGACAGCCGGGAACGCAGATGTCGACCTCCACCGCTTCGGCCCCCACACCGCGTCCGAGTCTTGCCGCGCGAGCGCCCCTTCTCGTGGTGCTGTGCGGCTGCATGATCGCCATGCTCACCTTCGGGCCGCGCGCCTCGTCGGGCATCTTCCTGCTGCCGATGACGCATGAATATGGTTGGGGGCGCGACACCTTCGGTCTCGCCATCGCCATCCAGAACCTGCTCTGGGGCCTCGGTACGCCCTTTGCCGGCGCGGTGGCGGACCGCTTCGGCGTCACCCGCGTGCTGTGCGCCGGCGCGCTGGTCTATGCCGGCGGCCTCGCGCTGATGGCCTTCGCCGCGACGCCCGGCCTGCTGCATCTGTCCGCCGGCGTGCTGATCGGTTTCGGCCTGTCGGGCTGCTCCTTCAATATCGTGCTCGCCGCCTTCGGCAAGATGCTGCCCGAGCGCTGGCGCCCGCTCGCCTTCGGCGCCGGCACGGCGGCCGGCTCGTTCGGCCAGTTCCTCTTCCCCCCGCTGGCCACCGGCCTGATCGGCTCGATCGGCTGGCAGGAGACGCTGATCATCTTCGGCGTCTCGATGCTGCTGGTGATGCCCTTCGCCTTCGCGCTGGCCAATCCGGCTCCGGCGAGCGCGCGCGTGGAGCCGCCGCAGTCGATCCGTGGCGCCCTCGGCGAGGCTTTCGGCCATCCGAGCTATGTCTTCCTCGTGCTCGGCTTCTTCACCTGCGGCTTCCAGCTCGCCTTCGTCACTACCCATCTGCCGGCCTATCTCACCGACCGCGGCCTCTCGATCCAGGTTGGCGGCTGGACGCTGGCGGTGATCGGCCTCGCCAACATGGTGGGCTCCCTCTCCTCCGGCTGGCTGTCGAGCCGCATGCCGAAGCGCTGGCTGCTGGCGGCGATCTATTTCGCGCGCGGCATCGCAATTGCCGCCTTCGTGCTGCTGCCGGCCTCGCCGGTCACCTCGATCGGCTTCGGCATCGTGCTCGGCCTGCTGTGGCTCTCCACCGTGCCGCCGACCTCCGGCCTCGTCATGCTGATGTTCGGCACGCGCTACCTCGCCATGCTGTACGGCTTCGCCTTCTTCAGCCATCAGGTGGGCGGCTTCCTTGGCGTGTGGCTCGGCGGGCTGCTCTATGAGCGGCTCGGTTCCTACGATTTCGTCTGGTGGCTGTCGGTGGCGCTCAGCTTCGCCTCGGCGGTGATCAACCTGCCGATCGTCGAGCGCCCGGTCGCCCGTCCCCAGACGGCGTGAGTTTCGCGCGCCGGCGCGTCCGGCGTTTGCCTCGCATTAACCAAGCTCGATCAGCATAGCGACGTCGCGGGGCGAGTGCCCCGGGGCGCCGCCGCGTTGTGGCGAAGCTGTGTCGAAGGTGTCTTGGGGCGGCATGGCGTTGCGCATGCGCCACAGGAGGGGCGTCGCGTGCCGGTCCGGCCGGCCGCGGGGCGGCGCGAACCTTGACAAGGCACGGCTTTCGCAGCGCATCGTTGGATGCTCAAGGATCGACGGACCCGAACATGCGCCCTTCCATCGCACTGCTTGCCGCTTTGGCTGCCGCGCCGGTCTGCGGGGTTGCCGCTCCCGCCTTCGCCGAGACCCTGACCGCCGACGCGGCCAAGGCTTTCGTCGTCGGCCGCACCTTCGCCTATCGCTGCTATGAGGGCAGCGTCGGCTCCGGCCGCATCCTCGCTGACGGCTCGGTCGCCGGCACCATCCGTCTGCGCGGCAAGGGCTCGCCCCGCTATGTGACGCTGCCGGCCGGCACGCTGCAGGTGAAGGGCGCCTCCGTCTGCGCGCAGATGAAGGGCATGGCCTTCCAGCCCTGCTTCGAGGTGGAGAAGACCACCGAGGTGAGCTTCCGCGGCAATCTCGCCGGCTTCGACCGCATGTGGTGCGAGTTCACCCGCGACGGCGCCGGCCGCACCCGCCTCGCCAGCCGGCGCACGCAGGGCGATGCCGCCCGCGCCGAGCCGGCCCGCGCCAAGACCGCGCAGATCGAAGCCGCCGGCGACTGAGCCTCGAACCGCTCCCGCTTCTTCCGCCGCCCGCTCACGCGGGCGGTTGCGCTTCCGGCGTCGCCGCAGCCCGCCGCTTCAGCAGCAGGTGCTGGTACAACCAGCCGATCCCGACCAGCACCAGCCCGAGGCCGATGAAGGACAGTGCCCGCAGCACGCCTTCGAGGTCTGCCATGTCCCACAGGAACACCTTGGCGATGGTCAGCATCACGATCAGCGCCGAGGCGAAGCGCAGCGCGCGCGAGCGGCTGACGAGGCCGGCGACCAGCAGCGCGATGCCGAAGGCGAGCCAGGCGGCCGAATAGGCGTAGAGCTCGGCGCCCTGCGGATCCGGCCCGGACAGGTCCGGCCCGGCGAACAGCCGCCGCACCTGCAGCGTGATGTAGGCGAGGCCGAGCACCAGGGCGAGCGCGCCGCAAGCGAGGCTGTGCCAGTTCCCGCGCTGGCCTTCGCCGGCGCGTCGCAACAGCGCCGCCAGCACCGCCGGCAGCGCATAGGCCAGCAGCAGCAGGTTGACGAAGCCCCCCTCGATCTCAGGCCCGAAGACCAGCGGGTTCTCGACGGTGAGGGCATAGAGGGAGAGTGCGAGCGCCCCCGCCAGCGCCAGCAGGGCGCCGACATCGTAGACCGGGCTCGGCGCGGCGCGGCGCAGGCGTTCCAGCACCGTGCCATAGGCGAGCGCGACACAGGTGAGCGAGCCCACCTCGGCGAGGCCGAATTCGGTCGAGATCAGCGTGCCGTAGATGGCGTGCCGGATCTGCGTGACCGCCAGCAGCACGGCGAAGAGCAGCGCGAGCCCCTCATGCACCCGGCGCGCCCAGTCGGTGCCGCCCAGCCGCCAGGCGGCGAGCGCGAAGGCGGCGGCCGGCACGCCATAGCCCCAGAGCAGCCAGTTGAGGATCGGCGTCGGACCCGGGTCGCCGCCAGCGATGGTGGGGTCCCAGATGACGCGGGAGAGTACGGCGAGGCCGACCATAGCGGAGAGGCTGCGCAGCCCCGGCAGGCGCTTCAGGCTCCAGATCCAGGCGACGCCGAGGCTCGCCAGCGCCAGACCCACGGTGAGCCAGCCCTTTTCCAGCGCCATGGTGAGGCCGAGCGCCAGCGCGCCGACGGCGCCTGCCGCGAACGCCGCGCCGGCGAAGGCGGGCGGTGCGAGCGAGCCGGGCTCCTCGCCGCCGGAGAGGCGTTCGACCGCCAGCGTTCCCAGCGCCGCGAGGATCAGCGCGACGGCGGCGAAGGCGTAGGAGGTGCCAAAGCCCTCAAGCCGCCAATAGGCCGCGATCAGGATGAGCAGCGGACCGGCGACGGCGGTGGCGCTCCAGATCAGCGCCGGCACGATCCGCGTCGCGCGTTGCGCCCCGAGGAAGCCGGCGCCGCCGAGCAGGGCGCCGAGCACGATTCCGAAGGTGGAGAAGCCGGCGACGTTCAGCACCGGCGGCCCGTCGAGCAGGCCGGCGAGGTTGCCCGGCTCGGCGATGGTGCTGCCGCCATGTGCCATCACGTCCCAAGCGACCAACACGAAGGCGGCCGCCGGAGCGGCGACCGGCGGCCCGGCCAGCGCCGCGTCGCTCTTCCAGGCGGCGGCTACGGCGGCGAGCGCGACGGCCGCGAACAGCAGCAGGGCGGCTGTGCCCTGCTCCGCCTTCACAGTGAGGAAGGCGGCGAGCAGGATCGCGACCGCGAAGCCGATGGACGCCACCGGGTCGGGCCGCGCGGCCCCGCCCGGCTGCGGTCCCCGCAGCAGGCCGGGCACCAGCAGGGTCGTCGTGAGGCCGGTGATCGCCACGATCAGGAAGCCGAGCGGCGCCGCGCTGCCGAGCGCGTCCGGCATGCCGAGCAGCACCATGCCCCAGACGAAGCCGGCGGCGAGCGCGAGAGCGGCGAGCCAGCCCCACAGCCGGATGCGCGCCAGCCCCAGCGCGGCGGCGACCACCACCGCGATATAAATGGCGAGGCCCCAGGCGCTCGGCGTTTCGGTGGAGACCAGCAGCGGCGCGACGGCGGCGCCGGCGAGCCCCAGCGCCGCGAGGATCGGCCCGTGCAGCAGTGCGGCCAGCATGGTGGCGAGGGCGACGAGGCCGAGCAGCACGAAGGCGGCGCCGGGCGGCAGCAGCGCGTAGAGCTCATAGGCCGCATAGACCACCGCATAGGCGGTGGAAGTGCCGGCGGCGGTGATCATCGCCGGCACGTCGGCGAGCGGCAGGCCGGCGCCGATCCGGCGGTCGGAGCGGCGCAGCCATTCGCCGCCGGCGAGCAGGCCGAGCGCCAGCAGCGCGCCGAGGGTGAGCCGTGTGCCGGGGCCGATCAGGTCGGCCTCGATGGCGTAGCGCACCAGGAAGATGCCGCCGAGCGCCAAGGCGAGGCCGCCCAGCCAGACCGTCCACAGGGCGCCGAAGCGCTCCTCGAAGCCGGCGAGACGCGGCTTGGAGGAATCGCCCGGCTCGTCGGCGCGGGTCGTCGCGAACACCGAGAGCCCCGAGGCCGGGGGCGTGGCAGGCTCCGCCGGAGCCTCGGTCTCCGGCACCAGGCCGGGCGCTTCGGCCAGCGTCGGCGTGGCCGGAGGTTCCGCCGGCGTCTCGGGCTGCGGCGCGAAGGGCGAGACCGCCGCCGCCTCGGGCGGGGCGACCATGCCGCTCTCCAGCGCCGTGATGCGGGCTTCCAGCCGCTTCACGCGCCGGCGCAGGCCGAAGATGAGGAACAGGGCGACGAGGAGGAGAAGGCCGGCGAAGTCGTCCATCGGTCAAAGGCCACGCTGCATCAGAGCCGCAATCCGCGGGGAGGGAGCCGCCGCGGAAGGCAGCTTGCAAGCGCTTCGTGCTTCCCCGGTCGGTATCATGCTCTGGATGAGCGCGGCTGAACGGCCGATGAAGCGGGCGTTCATGCCGCATGCGGGCTTTCGCGCGATGCCAGCCGGCGCCGAAAAGCATCATGGCCGGACGAGGTCCGGCCATGGCTTGCTTCTGTCGCAGGGCGAGTGGATCAGCCGCCGTTCTGCTTGGCGGCGGTCGGGGCGATCGGCGGCGTCTCGGCCGCCTTCTCCGCCTCGTCGAGCCCGACGGCGATCTTGCGCTCGATCTTGGCGAGATCGTCCGGCTCGGGCTTGAGGTCGCGCGCATGGTTCCACTTGAACCGCGCCTCGAGCTTGCGGCCGACCTTCCAGTAGGCGTCGCCGAGATGGTCGTTGATCACCGATTCGTCCGGCTTCAGCTCGACCGCGCGCTCCAGCTCGCGCACCGCGTCGTCGTAGCGCTTCACCCGGTAATAGGCCCAGCCGAGGCTGTCGATGAAATAGCCGTCGTCCGGCCGCAGGGCGACCGCCTTGCGGATCATATCCATGCCCTCGTCGAGGTGCACGCCCTGGTCGATCCAGGAATAACCGAGATAGTTCAGCACATGCGGCTGGTCGGGCCGGAGCTCCAGCGCCTTCTTGAGGTCGGCCTCGGACTTCTCCCACTGCTTGGTGCGCTCGTAGCAGGTGCCGCGGAAGTAATAGAGCGTCCAGTTTGCCGAGGTCGGCGCCTGCAACTGGTCGATCGCCTTGGTGTAGACCTCGGCGGCCTCCGGATATTTCTGCTTGGCGCGCAACACGTCGCCGAGCGCGACGATCGCCCGCATGTCGCTCGGGTTCTTGGCGACGGCGGCCTCAAGCGCCGTCCGGGCCTCGTCGAAATGGCCGGCGGCGTCGAGGTTCAGGCCGAGCTGGATGTCGGCGTTCAGCTTCAGCGGCGAGTTGGCCGGCACGCGCCGGAACAGCGCGATCGCCTCGTCATACTTCTTCATGCTCTCGAAGAGGTCGGCGAGGGTGATCTCGATCAGCGGGTGCGAGGGATCGAGCCAGTGGGCGAGCTGCAGATAGACGAGGGCGAGGTCCTCGCCGCCCTGCCGGCCGAGCGCCGAGCCGAGCCCGTACAGCACCTCCGCCGCGCCCTGCTGCGCGGTGTCGACCAGCGGCGGCAGCGAGCGGCCGGCCTCGACCTCCTTCAGCGCCTGCTCGACCAGCGGATCGTTGGGCAGCACCTTGTCGAAGGCCTCATAGGTCTCGATGGCGACCTTCTTGTCGCCGTTGCGCGAGGCCCAGCGCGCATAGGCGTCGACCACGCGCAGCGTCTTCGAATCGATCTTGAGCGCTTCCTCAAGGCGCCGGCCGGCGTCCTTCTTCAGACCCGCCGCGTCGAGCATCAGCCCGGCATTGTAATCCTTGAAGGCGGCGTACCAGTCCGGGCCCTGCAGCGAATCGATCATCTCGACGCCGGCGCGGGGATTGCCGGAGCCGAACTGGCTCCAGGCGGCGAGCAGCGTCGCGCTGAGCTCGGCGATGGCGCCCTGCCCGGCGCGCCGCAGATTGCTGCGGGCGGTGACGTACTGCTTCGCCTTGATCGCCTTGACGCCGAGCACGAGGCGCGAAAGCCGATGCTCGGGATCGATCTTCACGATGCGCTGGGCGAGGTCGACAGCTTCGTCGATGTCGCCATTGGCCAGGAAGGTGAGGAAGGCGCGCTCCAGGATCTCGCCGCTGCGCGGGAACACCTTGATCAGCGCGCGGTAATAGGCCGCGGCCGCGGCGGTGTCCCGTTCGGAGCCGGCGAGGCGCGCGGCGAGATAGTTGCCGGCGGGAGCCGAGCGCGCGATCAGGCTCTGGGGCGGGGCCTCGGCAAAGGCGGGGAGGGCGCCGGCGAGCAGCACAAGCGTGGCAAGCGCGGCCGCAGAAGGCCGCAGCGGCATGCGTCGAAACGTCAAGTCGGAAACCTCCAGCGGCGAAAAGCCGAGCGGCAGCCGCAGATATCTGCCGCATGCCGGCCGACTTGAAGACAGCCCCACGCCCGGTTTGGCAGATTGGTCCTTTTTGCGCGCCACCGCAAGGACGCGCGCGCCATCGGCCGGCCGCGCGTCATCACGGCTGCGCGCGGCGGCACCCGGAATTCAGAGCCGGCGGCCGAGGATGAGCCCGATCAGCGCCGCTCCCGCGGCGATGCCGAGCACCGTGCTGGCCTTGAGCGGAGGCTGCGGCGGACCGGCCGCGGCCGGGCCGGGCGGAGGCACGGTCAGGCCGGCGAGGGGAAGGCCCATCGCTCCCGGCCGCCGCGCCGGCGCGCGCAGGCGCGCATAGGCGACGACCAGCAGGATGGTACCGATCAGGAAAGCCCCCGCCGCCACCAGCAGTGCCGCGACGATCGGGTCATAGGCGAGCGACAGCGCGATGAAGATCGCCGCCAGGAGGCCGATGATGGCGAACACCAGCATCGTCCCGCCGAGGGCGAAGAGCAGCGTCGTCGTCGCCGCCCGGCGGGCGGTGAGCCTGAGCTCGACGCCGGCGAGGCCGAGCAGGAAATGCAGCATCACCGGCTCCGCGTCAGCAGGCCGAACACGAAGCCGATGCCGAGCGCCGCCACCACGGCGCCGAAGGGGTTGCGCTCGATGGCGCCGCCGACGTCGCTGGTGAGCGACTGGGCGCGCTCCTTGGCGTCCTGCAGCGCCGCCGCGCCCTCGTCGAGCAGGTTGGTGGCGGTGGCCTCGGCGCGCGCCGCCCCTCGCTTCACCTGATGGCGGACCGCGGCGCCGACCGCCTCGCCCTCGGCCTTCGCCAGCGTGGTGAGGGTATCGGCGAGCTTGGCGACGTCGGCGCGCAAGGTCGCGAGATCGGCGCTGAGCTTGGCGAAATCGTCCTGCGCGCTGGATTCGGCCATCGGTACTCTCCTGTCGACTGGGAACCATCGGACAACGCGCCGTCCCTCGCGTTGTTCCGACTATACCACCCGGTATTCAGATGCGCAGGAACTCGTAGTAACACGGTATACGTCCCTCCCGCCGCGCCTTGGCCTCGTAGCGGGTGCCCGGCCAGCCGGGGAAAGGCCGGCGCCAGTCGTCGGCGCGCCGCGCCGTCCACTCGAAGCGCGGATCGGCCGCCAGGTGCCGCAGCGTCCAGGCGGCGTAGCCCTCGACGTCGGTGGCGAAGCGGAACGTGCCCCCCGGCGGGAGCAGCCGCGCGACGCGGTCGAGATTGTCCGGCTGCACGAAGCGGCGCTTCCAGTGGCGGCGCTTCGGCCACGGGTCGGGATAGAACAGGTCGATGCGCTCCAGCGCGCCGTCGGGCAGCCGGTCGAGCAGCGGCACCACGTCGTCGCCGTGGAGGCGCACGTTCTTCAGGCCGGACTCGGCGATCGCGGTGGTCGCCTTGGCGAGGCCGTTGAGGAAGGCCTCGGCGCCGATATAGCCGATGTCGGGATGGCTCCTGGCGTCGTCGATCAGCCGCTCGCCGCCGCCGAAGCCGATCTCCAGCCGCACCGCGCGGACCGGCACCGGGAACAGCGCGGCCAGCGTCGGCGGGATCGCGTCGACGTCGATCGCCAGCGCCGGCAGGTCATGGGCAAGATGTCCGGCCTGCCCCGCGCGCAGCGGCTTGCCGCGCCGTCGCCCGTAGAAAGCGGCCTCGCGCGGCGCGGTGGGCCCGTGATCGGAGGAGGAGTGGTTCATAACGCATTCGGGGCGGAGTGATCTCCGCCCCGATTATAGCCGGCGCAGGGCGCCCGCAACCGGGGGCCCTGCCATGTCGCGCGGCTCAGCTCAGCGCCGAGCGGATTTCCTTGGCGAGATCGGTGCGCTCCCAGGAGAAGCCGCCATCCTCCTCGGCCGGCCGGCCGAAATGGCCATAGGCCGAGGTGCGGGCATAGATCGGCTTGTTGAGCTCGAGATGCTCGCGGATGCCGCGCGGGCGCAGGTTCATCACCTCGCGCAGGATCACCTCGAGCTTAGCCTCGTCGACCTTGCCGGTGCCGTGCAGGTCGACATAGACCGCGAGCGGGTCGGACACGCCGATCGCATAGGCGATCTGGATGGTGCAGCGGTCGGCGAGGTCGGCGGCCACCACGTTCTTGGCGAGATAGCGCGCGGCATAGGCGGCGGAGCGGTCGACCTTGCTCGGGTCCTTGCCGGAGAAAGCGCCGCCACCATGCGGGGCCGCGCCGCCATAGGTGTCGACGATGATCTTGCGGCCGGTGAGGCCGCAATCGCCGTCCGGGCCGCCGATCACGAACTTACCGGTGGGGTTGACGTGCCAGATGGTCGAGGGGGTGATCCAGCCCTCGGGCAGCGCCTCGCGGATATAGGGCTCGACGATGGACTGCACGTCGTGGGACGAGAGGTCGGCGTCGAGATGCTGCGTCGACAGCACGATCTGCGTGACCTCGACCGGCTTGCCGCCGGCATAGCGCACCGTCACCTGGCTCTTAGCGTCGGGGCCGAGCACCGTGCTCTCGCCGGAATGGCGGGCATTGGCAAGCAGCTTCAGGATCTTGTGGGCGTAGAAGATCGGCGCCGGCATCAGCTCCGGGGTCTCGCGGCAGGCATAGCCGAACATGATGCCCTGGTCGCCCGCGCCCTCGTCCTTGTTGTTGGCCGAATCGACACCCTGGGCGATATCGGCCGACTGGGCGTGCAGGTGCACGTCGACCTCGGCCTTGTCCCAACTGAAGCCTTCCTGCTCGTAGCCGATATCCTTGATGGCCAGCCGGGCGAGATGGGTGATGTAGTCCCGGGTGATCTGCGAGGGACCGCGGGTCTCGCCGGCGATCACCACGCGGTTGGTGGTGGCGAGCGTCTCGCAGGCGACGCGTAGCTGTCCCGGATCCCAGCCATATTCGGGGCCGTGGCGGAAGAAGGCGTCCACCACCTCGTCGGAGATGCGGTCGCAGACCTTGTCCGGATGGCCTTCGGAAACGGATTCGCTGGTGAACAGATAGTCTTGGCGGGACACGGGGCGCGTCTCCTCGGCTAGAGCCCTTCCTTGCCGGCGTAGCGGATCAGCGTCGGGAAAGAGCTCGCGGTCCAAACGGAAGCATGTCCGCGGATCAAACATGCTCTGAGGCCGCCGCCCACGGGGCGACCGGCCCTCGTTTTCTGACAAGAGCCTGTCGGGCGGTCAAGGCTGTTGCGAAGAATTCGTTCGGAAAAAAGAACGCGTGGCCCTCGTGCCACGCCTTTCCTCACGCCTGCGCTTCGTCTCCGGCGATCGCCTCGACGAGGTCGACGACGCGGCGCCGCACCTTGGCGTCGGAGATGCGGGTGAACGCGCGGGTGAGCGCAAGTCCTTCCGATGTCGCCAGAAAATCCGACACGAAGGCCGGCGAGGCATCCTCGGCGAAGCCGTTGGCGGCAGGTACTCCCGACGGCGCGCCGTCGAAGAAGAAGGAGACCGGGACACCGAGCACCGTCGAAATGTGCTGAAGCCGGCTGGCCCCGATCCGGTTCGTGCCCTTCTCGTACTTCTGGATCTGCTGGAAGGTAATGCCCAAGCTCTCCCCAAGCTTTTCCTGGCTCATATTCACCATCATGCGACGCATGCGAACCCGGCTGCCGACATGCTTGTCAATCGGATTGGGAGACTTCTTGGTCATCGACGTTCCTATATGCAAACAGAAAAACCTCCTCGCTCTCGCTGGAACGAGGAGTGACGCTAGCCCCCGGGGCCGGCAGTCTAGGCAAAGCGGGGAGGAGCGTCGATCAACCTATGCGTGTAGATCGCCGTCGTGCCCAAAGCGCCGCGGCGAAGGCAGACATTACGAGAACGAACGGTACCGTGTTGCCAATGCGACTGTAGAGCGTGGGAGCCGCGGCCGCCGGCAGCTCCCCATCCAGTACCCCGCGCGCACCCAAGGGTAGCATGCCGGTGATTCGGCCGAGCGGATCGATGATGGCCGAGATGCCGTTGTTGGTGGCCCGGATCATCGGCAGGCCTTCCTCGACGGTGCGCAGCCGCGCCTGCGCGAAGTGCTGGTAGGGGCCGGGCGTCATGCCGAACCAGGCATCGTTGCTGACGTTGAGCAGCACGCCGGGCCGCTTCGCCGGGCCGGCGGCCGTCGCTTCCGGCAGCACGGCGCCGGGGAAGATCGCCTCGTAGCAGATCAGCGGCGCTGCCGCCGGCAAGCCCGGAATGGCGATCGCCCGCCGGGCCGGCGCCGCCGCAAAGCCCCCGCGCACCCGCGTGAGCTGTTCGAGGCCAAGGCTCTCCAGCAGGTTCTGGAAGGGCAGATATTCGCCGAAGGGCACCAGATGCACCTTGTCGACGGTGGCGAGGATGGCGCCGTCCGAGCCGATCGCCCGCAGGCTGTTGAACACCTGCGGCCTGTCCGAGCCGGGCAGCGGCGGGCCGAGCCGAGCCGCACCGGTGACGAGTATGGCGCCCGGCGGCAGCAGGTCGGCGACGCGCAGCAGCGCGTCGGGCTCCCGTTCGAGGAAGAACGGGAAGGCAGATTCCGGCCAGAACAGATGGGTGACGTTCTCCAGCCCGGCGCTGCGGCTGGTGCCGACATAGAGGTCCATCACCGCGTTGCGGGCGTCGTAGCGGAACTTCTGATCCTGCGGCAGGTCAGGCTGCATGATGCGCAGCTTCACGCCCGGCACGGTCGGGATTTCGGTCCGGGCGAGCCGCCAAGAGCCGGCCCCCCACAGGCCGGCGAGCACGAGCGCTGCAACCAGCGGGGGCAGGAAGCGGCCGGAAGAACGAACGGCGAGCGCGGTGGTGCTTGAGAGGCTCGCGACCGCCACGAAGCTCAGCCCCCACAGGCCGAACACCGCCGCCGACTGGGCGATGGGAAGGTCGCTCGCTAGCGCATAGCCGAAATTGTTCCATGGAAAGCCGGTGAGCACCCAGCCGCGCAGCCATTCCGAGGTGGTGAGGGTGGCCGCCAGCGCGAGGAAGCGCAGCGGCCCCCCGCACCAGACGAGGCGCGCCAACAGGCACCCGAGCGCGATGAAGAGAGCCATCCCGGCCGGCAGGATGAGCACGGCGAACGGCAGCAGCCAGGCGAAGGCGTCCGCCTGCACCAGGAAGGCATTGCCGATCCACCACAGGCCGGCGAGGAAATAGCCGAAACCGAACCACCAGCCGCTGGCGGCGGCACCGGCGAGGCCGCGCCCGCCGCTGATCGCTGCGCTGTCGATCAGCAGGACCAGCACGGGGAAGGTCAGCGCCAGTACCGGCCAGACCGAGAAGGGCGGCATGGCCAATGCCGAGACCGCGCCGGCGAGGAAGGCGACCGCCAGCCGTCGCCAGCCGATGGTCAGCATGATGCCGTCGGCAGCCGCCGCCGGCAGGTCGGCGAGGCGCCGCATCCAGCCGTCGGGGCCGGTCGCGGCGGAGCGGCGTGCGAGCAACGGCCGGTCCGCCACGCTCCGGCTCACGCGGCGTCCGAATCGTGGTTCGCGGCCGCGCGCGGGCCTCCGCCCGACTGCTCGGCCGGCGGCGGCAGGCTGTTGCGGGCCGCGGGAGCCTCATTGCCGCCGCGTTCGCGGCGGCGGGCGCGCGCCGCGCCGTCGCGGGCGACGACGATGCGCAGGCGCTTCACCCGGCGCGGATCGGCGTCGAGCACCTCGATCTCGAAATTGCCCGGCCCGGCGACGATCTCGCCGCGCACCGGCACCCGGCCGGCGAGCGTGACCAGCAGGCCGCCCAGCGTGTCGACCTCCTCGGCCTCCTCGCCGAGCGCGAAGGCCGGGTCGACCATGTCGGCCACCTCCTCCAGCCCGGCGCGGGCATCGGCGAGGAAGCTGCCGTCGGCCTGGCGCACGATCATCGGCGTCTCGTCGTCGTCGTGCTCATCCTCGATGTCGCCGACGATCTCCTCCATCAGGTCTTCCATGGAGACGATGCCGTCGGTGCCGCCATATTCGTCGATCACCAGGGCGAGGTGGATGCGCCCGGCCTGCATCGAGGCGAGCAGCTCGATCGAGGGCATGGAGGGCGGCACGAACAGCAGGCGGCGGATCAGCTTCGCCGAGCTCAGCGGCGCGGAGAGGTCGATCGCCTTGAGGTTGAAGCTCGGCGGCCTGGCGTCCGGCGCCGCGCCGGCGCTCCGCTCCGCGGCGGGCGAGCCTTCGCCGGTGGGGGCCTTCTCGCCGGTGGAAGCCTTGTCTCCCGCGGCCGCCTTGGCGCGGGGCGTCATCGCCTTCTGCGTGAGATGGGCGACGAGGTCGCGGATATGGACCATGCCGACCGGGTCGTCGAGCGTGTCGTCGTAGACGACGAGGCGCGAATGGCCGGCATTGGCGAAGACGGCGAGCAGCTCGCCGAGGCTGATATCCTTCTGCACCGCCACGATGTCGGCGCGTGGCACCATCACGTCGCCGACCCTGAGGTCGCGCAGCTCCAGGATGTTGCGGAGCATGGTCCGCTCGGTGGCGGTCAGATCGGCCGCCACGTCGCTGTCCGAGGCCAGTACCTCGGCGAGGTCGGAGCGCAGCGAGCCGGAGCCGCGCCAGCCGGCGATCAGGCCGCGCAGGCGGTCGAACAGGCCGGCACGCTCGCGCGGCTCGGCGGATCGATAATCCGCGCCCGCGCCGGAGGCGCCGCTGCGCGCGGTGCTACTTGGCCCTTCGGCAGAGGCCTCGGCGGGAGGCGGCGTGGAGCGGGAAACAGGGTCGGACATGGCTTTCTTCTGCGTTCAATATCAATGAGATCAAATGACGGGTTCGGTCTCGGCATAGGGATCGGGCACGCCGAGGCCGGCCAGCACGCGACGCTCCGTCGCCTCCATGGCCTCGGCCTCCTCCCCGTCCTCATGGTCGTGGCCGATGAGGTGCAGCGCGCCGTGCACGGCGAGATGCGCGAGATGATGGGCGATCGGCTTGCCTTCCTCGGCCGCCTCGCGCTGCGTCGTCTCGAAGGCGATGGCGATGTCGCCGAGATGCGGCGCCTCCTGGAAGGCGTCCTCGTCCGGCGCCGGGAAGGACAGCACGTTGGTCGCCTTGTCCTTGCCGCGCCAGTCGCGGTTGAGCACGCGGATATGCGCGTCGTCGGTCAGCATCACCGCGACCTCGGTGCCAGGCTCCAGCCCGGGCGCGGCGGCCGCGCAGGCCGCCCTCACCGCCGCCTCGACGATGGCGGCGGCGTCCGGCACGGCCGACCAGCCATCCGTCTCGACGAGCACGTCGACGGCGACGAGGTCGGCCTCGGGTCTACTGCCATCGCTCATGGAGCGGATTCCCTTGGGGCAGATTCCCTCGGCGTGGAATCCTGCGGCGCGGCTGCCGCGGCCGGCGGCTTGCCCTTGTTGTCGTAGGCCGTGACGATGCGGCCGACCAGCTCGTGGCGCACCACGTCCGCCGCCTGGAAGTGGCAGACCTCGATGCCCTCGACGTCGCGCAGCAGCGTGATCGCCTCGGCGAGACCGGAGGTCTGGCCGGGCGGCAGGTCGATCTGGCTCGGATCGCCGGTGACGATCATGTGCGAGTTCTCGCCGAGCCGGGTCAGGAACATCTTCATCTGCATCGACGTCGTGTTCTGCGCCTCGTCGAGGATCACGCAGGCATTGGCCAGCGTGCGGCCGCGCATGAAGGCGAGCGGGGCGATCTCGATTTCGCCCGACGCAAGGGCGCGCTCGACGAAGGCCCGGTCCATCAGGTCGTGCAGGGCATCATAGATCGGGCGCAGATAGGGGTCGACCTTCTCCTTCATGTCGCCCGGCAGGAAGCCAAGCCGCTCGCCGGCCTCCACCGCCGGGCGCGACAGGATCAGCCGGTCGACCGCCCGGCGTTCCAGCAGATGCACCGCATACGCGACTGCGAGCCACGTCTTGCCGGTGCCGGCCGGGCCGACGCCGAACACCAGCGTGTGCCGCTTCAGGGCACGGATATAGGCATCCTGCGCCGCGGTGCGAGCCCGGACCGGGCGCCGGCGCAGTTGGATCTCGTCGAAGCTCTGCTTGCGGGTCGCCGGGTCGAAGTCGAACAGGAAGCCCTGCGCGGCCGCCTCGCGGATCACCCCCTCGACATCGCCTTGGCTGAGCTCGGCACCCTGCTTCAGCCGGGCATAGAGCGTCTCCAGCACGTGGCGGGCTTGGTCGCAGGCCTCGCGCGTGCCCTCCAGCGTCACATGGTTGCCGCGCTGCTCGGCCACCACCTCGAGCCGCCGCTCGATCAAGGCGAGGTTCTGGCCGTAATGGCCAAACAGCAGGCTGGCGAGCCGGTTGTCGTCGAAGGCGAGCACGATCTGCGTCGGCCCGTCGGCATCCGGGGGCAGCCAGCGCGGGGGGCTGGCTGACGCGGTGCCGGCGGCGCCGGCGCGCGCCCCCACCAGCGTGCGGTTGGAACTCCGTCGGTCGCTATCGTGTCCGGGGCGACGCACGCTCAAGCCTCTACCTCCTGTGTGGGCGCGGAGGATGCCGCGCCGGTCCTGACGCTGTCGGCACTGCCTGCATACGCACGCTCACGCGGTAGAATATCGCCGTGGAAGAATTCGCCGCCGAGGATTTCGGCGGAAAGGCTCTTGGTCGAGACCTCGCGCACCTCGACGGTGGCCAGCGTCCCGAGTGCCGCCGGCGGCGCGACGACGACCACGGACTGGAGATAGGGGGAGCGGCCGATGAGCTGGCCGGGTAGCCGGCCCGGCTTCTCCAGGAGGATGTCGAAGCGCCGGCCGCGGCAGGCTTCGTCGAACGCCGCCTTCTGGCGGTCGAGCAGCGCTTGGAGCGCATAGAGCCGCTCGTTCTTCACCGCCTCGGGGAGCTGATCCTCCTCGCCCGCCGCCGGGGTGCCGGGGCGGGGCGAATATTTGAACGAGAAGGCACCGGCGAAACCGACCTTCTCCACGAGGTCCATGGTGTCGGCGAAGTCCTCGTCGGTCTCGCCTGGAAAGCCGACGATGAAATCCGACGAGAAGGCGATGTCGGGGCGCGCCGCGCGCACCTTCGCCACCAGCTCGAAATAGAGCTCGCGGTCGTGCTTGCGGTTCATCGCGGCGAGGATCCGGTTCGAGCCCGACTGCACCGGCAGGTGCAGATAAGGCATCATCGCCGGAATCTCGCGATGCGCGGCGATCAGCCCCTCGTCCATGTCGCGCGGATGGCTCGTCGTGTAGCGCACGCGCGCTATGCCGCCGATCGCCGCCACGCGGCGCACCAGCTCGGCGAGGCCGGCGGGACGGCCATGGGCGTCGAGGCCGTGATAGGCGTTGACGTTCTGGCCGATCAGCGTGACCTCGCGCACGCCGGCATCGGCGAGGCGCTTTACCTCGTCCAGCACCTTATCGACGGGCCGCGAGAACTCGGCGCCGCGCGTATAGGGCACGACGCAGAAGGTGCAGAACTTGTCGCAGCCTTCCTGCACGGTGACGAAGGCGGTCGGCCCACGCTTGGCGATCGCCGCCGGGGTGGGCGGCGGCAGATGGTCGAACTTCTCTTCGACCGGGAACTCCGTCTCCACCACACCCCGCCGCTGTTCGGCACTGGCGATCAGCTCGGGCAGGCGGTGATAGCTCTGCGGACCGACCACGAGGTCGACCACCCGCGCGCGCTTGATGATCTCGGACCCTTCCGCCTGCGCGACGCAGCCGGCCACCGCGACCATGGTCTTGCGGCCCTGCTCCTCCTGCTGCTTGCGCAGCCTTCCGAGCTCGGAATAGACCTTCTCGGCCGCCTTCTCGCGGATGTGGCAGGTGTTGAGGATGACCAGGTCGGCGTCGTCCGGCCTGTCGGTCTCGACATAGCCTTCGCGCGCCAGCGTGTCCGTCATGCGCTGGGCGTCATAGACGTTCATCTGGCAGCCGAAGGACTTGACGTAAAGCTTGCGGGGCTCGCTCATTGCGCTTCGATCGACCGGAACCGCGGCGGCGTTGCGACACATGCAAGCCCGGCGATGCGGAACCGACTGGGAACTGTGGCGCGCTCATGCGACGCCGTGGTGAAGGCGTCCGCACAAATCGTCGCTCGTTCCCTCTTTGAGATCGTCAACGTCTCCTCGGCCACGCCTGATCCTTCTATTAACGGGATTCCCCCGAAAAGGGAATGCGCAGCGGTGTGCTTCGGCTCAGCTTCCCTGCGCGGCGCGTGTCCGCCCGGTGAGCGCCCCGGCCAGCATGGCGCGGCTCGCCCGCTCGGCCGCCAGCGTGATGGCTTTGCGCTCGGACGCCTCGACCGGCGCGCCGACATGCACCTCGACGTCGACGGCGCCGCGCCTCAGCAGGGCGAACAGATGCGGGGCGAGGTCCATATCGCCATACCAGGCGACCTGCGGGCGCCGCGGCCGCCCCATCGGTATGCCGCCGAAGCCGACATAGGCGATGGCGAGCGGCTGCACGCTGGCCGGCGGTCCCTCGCCGAAGGCCTGCCGGGTCGCCCCGAGCAAGGCGGAGCGGAAGGGCAGCACGCGGTTGCCGTCGCTCGACGTGCCTTCGGCGAACAGCACGACCGGGTCGCCCTCGGCGAGCCGCTCGGCGATTTCCCGGTTCACGCGCCCGGTGGCGCTGCGGCTGTTGCGGTCGACGAAGACGGTGCGCTGCAGGCGCGCCAGCAGCCCGACGCCGGCCCAGGAGGCGACCTCGCTCTTGGCGACGAAGCCGAGCGGCGCCAGCGCGCCGAGCACCGGTATGTCGAGCCAGGAGACGTGGTTGGAGACCAGAATCAGCGGCCGCGTCGCCGTGACCGCGCCGACCACGCGTATCCTCGTGCCGATCATCCGCAGCAGGAACCGGTGGTAGAGCACCGGAATCCATCGCCGGCTCGGCAGCTTCAGCCTGATCGACAGCCATTGTAGCGGGATGCCGACGAGCGTGACGATGACGACCGGCACGAGCACGAGGATCGCGCGCACGGAAGGGTCTATCCCTTGGGCTTGCTGTCGAGCGGCACGCCGTAGAGCTCCAGCCGGTGGCCGACCAGCCGGTAGCCGAGCTTGCGGGCGATCTCCTCCTGCAGCCGCTCGATCTCCTCGGACTGGAACTCGACGACATGTCCCGAGCGCAGATCGATCAGATGATCGTGGTGCTCGTCCGGTACCGGCTCGTAGCGCGAGCGCCCGTCGAGGAAATCGTGGCGCTCGATGATGCCGGCATCCTCGAACAGCTTCACCGTCCGGTAGACGGTGGAGATGGAGATGCGGTCGTCCACCGCCGCTGCCCGCCGGTGCAGCTCCTCGACATCGGGATGGTCCTGCGCATCGGCGATCACGCGCGCGATCACCCGCCGCTGGTCGGTCATGCGCAGACCGAGCGTGACGCAGGCTTCCTCGATGCTGGTGGGCTTGTCGCTCATCTCTCGCCCGTTTCCGTTTTCGCGAACAGCCTTAGGACTACCCGCCGCCGGGGGCAACCGTTTCGTCAGGTGAGATCGCGCCGCATGACGATGGCGCTGGCGGGCGTGCCCGCGGCGGTACGGTAATAGCCGGCGCGCCGGCCGATCTCGTGGAAACCCGCACGTTCATAGAGGCGGCGCGCGCCTCCATTACCTTCCTCGACCTCGAGGAAAACCGTGGTGTAGCCCTCCGCCGCGAGGCGCCCGAGCGCGCCGTCGACCAGCCGCCGGGCGAGGCCCTGCCGCCGCCAGCGGGGCGCCACCGCCACCGAGAGGATCTCGGTTTCCGGCGCGACGCCGCGGGTCAGGATGAAGCCGACGACGGGGCCGGCCGGCCCGTCCGTCGCCACCAGCGCGCGGGTGAGGCGCTCGGCGAGCAGCCGCTCGAACTCCGCAGCGTCCCAGGCGATGTGGAAGGAGGAGGCATGCACCACCGCGAGCGCGGGCGCGTCCGCAGTGTTCGCCGCGCGGATGGACGGCTCCCGGGCGGGCCAGAGACGTTGAAGCCACCGCATCTGCATGGCGTTTCAGCGCCGGGCGATCCGCGCCGCGTCCTGCGGACGCGCGTCGGGGCCGCGCAGATAGAGCGGGCGCGGCTTCGAGCGGGCGGGGTCGGCGACGGCGGCGAGGCGCGCGAGCCATGTCGGGTCGGGAATCGCCGTCGCGTCGACGAGCAGCGGGGCCGCCTCGCCCGAGGGCCAGTGCGCCGCCAGCACGCCGGCGCCCGAGCCGACCATCCGCACCGGGCCGATGGCCACCGCGCGCACCGCCTCGCGCACGCCGATCGCGCGCGCGCCCATCAGCACCCGCCCGCTGGCGCCGAACATCTGCATGTAGACATTGTCGTGCCGGGCATCGATCGCCGCCACCACCGGCACCGCGTCATCCGCGGCGAGCAGCGGCGCGGCGAGCGTGATCAGCGTCGAGATGCCGAGCACCGGGCGGCCGGTGGCGAGGCCGAAGCCGCGCGCGGCGGCGAGCCCGACCCGGAGCCCGGTGAAGCTGCCCGGGCCGACCGTGACGGCGAAGGCGTCGATGGTGGAGAATTCGCGTCCCGCCATCACCCGCCCGACCATCGGCACCAGCGCCTCGGCGTGACCGCGCGCCATCGGCCGCGATTCGAGGGCAAGCGTCTCCTCCTCCGCCGCGTCGTAGAGCGCGACGGAACAGGCCTCCAGGGCGGTGTCGATGGCGAGAATCAGCATGCGTCGTCGGCTCCCAACCGGTGAGCATGCAACGGATTACGTGCCGGCAGAAGACGACCTCACGACGGGATCACACCGGGCGCACTTCGACGACGTCCGGCACGAAGTGGCGCAGCAGGTTCTCGATACCGTTCTTCAGCGTCGCCGTCGAGGATGGGCAGCCCGAGCAGGAGCCCTTCATGGCGAGGAACACGACACCGTCCTTGTAGCCGCGGAAGGTGATGTCGCCACCGTCATTGGCGACCGCCGGCCGCACGCGGGTTTCGATCAGCTCGCGGATGGTGTCGACGACACCGGCGTCCTTGCTCTCGAAGAAGGCGTCGTCCTCGCCGTGCTCATGCTCGTCGGGCAGGATTTTCTGGCCGGAGACGAAGTGCTCCATGATCGCGCCGAGGATGGCGGGCTTCATGTGCGCCCATTCGCCGCCCGCCTTGGTGACGGTGACGAAGTCCGAGCCGAAGAACACGCCGGTTACGCCGTCGATCTCGAACAGCCGCGCGGCGAGCGGCGAACGCCCGGCTTCGTCGGGCGAGCGGGCCTCGAAGGTGCCGGCGCCGAGCACGCTGCGGCCGGGCAGGAACTTCAGCGTCGCCGGGTTGGGGGTGGCTTCGGTCTGGATGAACATTTCGGTCTGGCTCCTTCCGCACGGGGTTCAAGGCCCCGGCGGCATGGTTCTGGCTCACCCATAGATAGGTCGTCGCGCGCGCCAAAGGAAGTCTTGGCGAACCCCGTCCACCGCAGCTATCGGGTCATGGTGATCATGCGCCCGAGCGGGGAGGTCTTCGGTATCCGGCTGAGATCGAGCCGGCGCAGCATCTCGTTGAACAGATGAACGCAGCGGGTGCGCGGCGTGATGAGGCTCTCGACGGTCAGCTCGGGGTCGAGCAGCCGGTCCACCGCGCCGTAATGCACAGGATAGAGCACGTCGACCGGCAGGGCGTGTCTATCGACGCCGTGCTCCCGCGCGAGCCAGGTGAGCGCGCGCGGTCCGATCACGCCCCAGGGAAGGTCCTCCAGCAGCGTAGGCTGTCCGACCTCGGCCTTCTGGCGCAGTTCCGCGCGCAGTTCGGGCGGCATCCAGGGTGGGATCGGCGCCGGGTCGTCCGATACCTCGTTCAGCGATCTGAGCAGCGCGGAATCCTTCGGCAGGCGCAGGATCGCCGTGTTCAGAGTGGTCTCGTCCTCATAGCCGAACAGATAGTCGTCGATCTCCAGCGGCTTCAGGCAGAAGACATCGCAATCGACATAGATCCCGTCGCACTGTTCCAGCAGGCGGTAGCGGAAGATGTTGGCGAACAACGCGTAGCTGCCGGTGGCGCGATGGCGGGTGACCCGGTGCGGCGGGACGATCCGTGCGGCGTCGGAAAAGACGATGCCCGTCGGCAGGTCGGCGGGCCGCTGATAGCCATGGAGCGTGACGGGATGGCCGACCCTGACGAAGGAGGTGAGGCAGGTCCGGCTGATGAGGCCGAGTTCGGCGCCGATCCAGAAGGCATGCACGGGCGGCGGCGATGTGAACGCCACATCTGTCTCCTGTCGGGTGGCGCGGCGGTCAGCGGGAAATCTCGATCGGCGACGGGATCGGATTGTAGTGAGGCAAGCGGCTTACGCCAGTGCGTCGATCTCGGAGTCGCTGAGGCTGCCGGGCACGATGGTGATCGGTACGGCGAGGCCGGCCCAGGCACCGGAGGCGAGCGCGGAGACGAGCGGCCCCGGCCCCTCGCTGCCGGTGCCTGTGGCGAGCACGAGGATGGCGATGTCCTCGTCCGCCTCGATCAGCTTGACGATCTCCTCGGCGACCTGACCCTCGCGGATCACCTGCTCCGGCTCGATGCCGGAGATCGAGCGGGAGCGCGCGGCGAAATTGTCGAGGCTCGCCTGCGCCTTATCGGTCGCCTCGGCGCGCATCAGGTCGGCGACGCCGAGCCATTGGCTCTGCACGTCGGCGAGCTCCAGCACGGCGAGCATCACCACGCCGCCGCCGGTGCGGGCGGCGCGGCGCGCGGCATAATAGACCGCGCGGTCGCATTCGGGCGTCTCGTCGATCACCACCAGGAATTTCCGGCGGTGTCCGGGTTCATGGCTTTGTCGCCTGCGCGGCATGTCGTCCCCCGTCCGGCCCGAGTCCGGATTCCCAAGCTGAAGCGGCGAAGGCTACGTCATTTCCGTTGCCGGCCGATAGGGCGGTGCGGCGATCTTTCAACACACGATCAGGGCGATGTTATCGGCAAAACTGCAATATCAACGTCGCTATATTGCTTCTGGAGTTGCGGAAAGGCATGAGCGACTCTCCGTTCACACGAGATGAGACGCCGCATGGCGCGGCGCCCATCCGCGAATGGATGGAGACCGACAATGAACAAGATCCTGATCGCCACTATCGCCCTCGCCACCCTGGGCGCGAATGTCGCCTATGCCGGCGGCCGCGACGATGCCGAGCGCGCGGCCTATGCACAGACCCTGCGCAGCGAAACGCTTGCCTCAGCGCCGGTGATTGAGGGCCGGAATGCGGCGGTCGTCGCGGCCCCTGCCCAGCAGACCTCGCAGGGCCTCGTCGGCCGCGGCAGCAAGTGATCCGCGACGGCGTTTGCGCAGGGCGCGGCCCCCTCGCGACCTGCCGGTGAGACAACGAGTATCGGGAGGACGTGGCCGGGTGGCTGCGTCCTTTTCGTTTCGGCGTCTCAGCGCACCAGGCCGACGATGTCCTTCACCTCGCGCATGGTGACGTCGGCCATGGCGCGGGCACGATCGGCGCCGTCGCGCAGCACCGCGTCGATGTGGCCCGGATCGGCGACGAGGCGCTTCATCTCCGCTCCGATCGGCCCGAGCTTGTCCACCGCCAGCTCCACCAGCGCGCCCTTGAAGGTGGAGAACTGGCCGCCGCCGAAGCTCGCCAGCACCTCCTCCTTGCCGGTGCCGGAGAGCGCGGCATAGATGCCGACGAGATTCTCCGCCTCCGGCCGGCCCTTCAGCCCCTCGACCTCGCCCGGCAGCGGCTCGGGATCGGTCTTGGCCTTGCGCACCTTGGAGGCGATGGCGTCGGCGTCGTCGGACAGGTTGATGCGCGAGAGGTCGGAAGGGTCGGACTTCGACATCTTCTTCGAGCCGTCGCGCAGGCTCATCACCCGCGCCGCCGGGCCACCGATCAGCGGCTCGGGCAGCGGGAAGTAGGTCTCGCCCAGCCCGTTCGCCGCGATCGAGGTGCCGAAGTCGTTATTGAACTTCTGCGCAATGTCGCGGGCGAGCTCGAGATGCTGCTTCTGGTCCTCGCCCACCGGCACATGGGTGGCGCGGTAGAGCAGGATGTCGGCGGCCATCAGGTTCGGATAGGCGTAGAGCCCGACCGAGGCGTTCTCGCGGTCCTTGCCGGCCTTCTCCTTGAACTGGGTCATGCGGTTCAGCCAGCCGAGGCGGGCGACGCAGTTGAACACCCAGGCGAGTTCGGCATGGCCGGAGACCTGGCTCTGGTTGAACACGATGTGGCGCTTGGGGTCGATGCCGGCAGCGAGATAGGCGGCGGTGACCTCGCGGATCGAGCGCTTCAGCTCGACCGGGTCCTGCCAGACGGTGATGGCGTGCAGGTCGACCACGCAATAGAGGCAGTCATAGCTGTCCTGAAGCTCGACGAAGCGCTTGATGGCGCCGAGGTAATTGCCGAGATGCAGGTTCCCGGTCGGCTGCACGCCGGAGAACACGCGCTGCTGGAAGGCCATGGTCGGATAGTCCCGTCGCCGGCGCCGCGGTCGCGGCGCGCCCAAGAAAAGCCGGCGCGTATTGCCATGCGGGCGCCGGGCCGGCAAGTGAAGGGGCTGATTTGAAGGCGGTCATCCGCGCCGCAGGGCGGCGGAGAGTGCTTTGCGGTCGAGCGCGCCGAACCGGAAGGCAGCCGCAGCATAAACCGCCATGCCGGCGGCGATGATGCCGGCGAGCGCCGCCACCCCGCCGAGCCCGCCCGCCGCCAGCGTTTCCGCCAGAAAATGGGCGAGAAACGCGACCACCATGGTCATGACCATAGTGGCGCAAGCCAACATCCTCGCGCGCCGGAGCGCTGACAGGTCCAGGCTCAGATGGTGGTGGCGCACCAGGCCGTAGCCGAGGCCGAGCAGCCCCGCGAGGCTTGAGGCCAGCACGCCGAGCGCCGGCCCCGCGACGCCCATGACCGGCGACAGCGCGAAGCCGGCAATGCCGCCCACCAGCAGCGCCGCCAGTCCGGCCAGCGTCGCCAGCCGGCGGTGCCCATGGGCGAAGGCGAGCGCCGCGAGGATCTTCTCCGCCGCCTGCAGCGGCAGGGAAAGTGCGAGGAAGATCAAGGCCGTGGCGGTTAAATCGACGGCTGATACATCGAACGCGCCGCGGCCGAACAGAAGCGTCACGATCGGCCCGGCGAGCACGGCGAGGCCGAGGGCAGCGGGCAGAGCGAGCGCCAGCGTCGCCTCCATGCCGCGCCAGACCGGCGCCCCCTCCTCCGCGTCCCGGACCCGCGCGGCGAGTGCAGGCAGCAGCACCGCCCCGGCGCTGGCCCCGATCACGCCGAGCGGCAATTCGACGAGGCGCGAGGCGTAGAACAGCGCGGCGACGCCGCCGACCGCGCCGGAAGCGGCCGCGCCGGCGATCAGGAAACGAAGCTGCGGCAGCGCGGCGGCGAGCAGCGAGGGCGCTGCCGCGGCCAGTATCGGCCGCGCGCGGGCGAGCGCTTCCCGGCCGAAGCGCGACGGCGCCAGCCGGCATGACGACACCGCGAACACCATGACGGCGAGCTGCGCGGCGGCGCCGACGACGGAGGCGAGCGCCAGCCATCCCAGGGCCGTCCCGCCGGTCGTCGTCGCCTGCCCGGTCAGGTCGGCGAGATGGACAGCCAGTGCGGTCAGCACGATCAGGACGGCGATGTTGCCGACCACCGGCGAGGCCGCCGGCAGGCGCATCCGTCCCGAGGCGTTGGCGAGCGCCGACAGCACGCCCGCCGCCGCCATCAGCGGCAGGCAGACGACGGCGAGCCGCCCGACCAGCACTGCGCCGTCCAGCCGCTCCCCGCCGGCGTCGAAGCCGGGGGCCAGCACGCGGACCGCCTGCGGCATGAAGAGGAACAGCAGCATGGCGAGCCCGGTCGCCGCCATCACGGTGAGTGCCAGCGTCGCGCCGGCCACCGCGCGCGCCTGCACTGCGCCTTCCGCCCGCTCGGCGGCGACGAGGCCCGGCACGATGGCGCCGTTCAGCGCCGCCTCGCCGAGCAGCCGCCGGGCGATCTGCGGGATGGCGAGGCCCGCCACCGCGGCGTCGCCCACCACCCCGGCGCCGAACAGCGCGGCCACCGCCGCATCGCGCACGAAGCCCAGCACCCGCGAGGCGAGCGTCAGCGCTGCGACGGCCGAGGCGTGGCGGAGGAGGGACATGGAGTTCGGGCACACCGGGCGCTGAGGAACGCCGATCAATAGGCCGCCATGCCCGGCGGCGCAAAGCCGAGAGCGCGAGTAGGGCCCTGCCTGCGATACATGCGGCTGCCCCGCGTCAGCGCTCGGCGATACGCCGCCCTGTCGGCGGCACCGTGGCGCAGGCCGGGGTGCCGTCCTTGCCGGTGCCGATGACCGCCGTTTCGATGACGCCTCCACCCTCGGCCGCGCGATCCAGCAGGTCGCGTCCGATGTCGTGGATGTCGATCTTCATCCGGCGGGACCAGGGTGAGGAGGGGTCGCCGGCCAGTTGACCGATACGGATATAGACAAATCTCCGCACGGAGCCTTCGCGGCGCACCTGATCGCCCGAGAGTTTGAACCCCGGCCCCGCGCGGACCTGGAAATCGAACAGGAGCGCCTCACCCTCGCGCGAATATTTCGGATCGAGTGGCGATTCATCCTTCGCCTGAAGGCTGTGGAGCACGCCGATCACCGGCTGCTCGATGATGATCCGCAGTCTGATCGCGCGCTGGTCTGTCTGTGCCATGCGCGTTCATAGCTCAACGGCGGTATCGAGACGAGACGGCGGCATACCGTCCGGAAGCCGACCTTCGAGCGGCGGCACGGCCTGTCTCCCCGCCGTTGCCCGGCGGGACGGCGTCTGCTACCGCAGGCGGGCTCGCCCTTTCCCCCTCGCCCCTTGCTGAAAGGTCCCGCCCTTGACCGCACCCCGCCTCGACGTGCTCGGTTTCGGCAATGCCATCGTCGACGTCCTCGCCCGGACCGAGGACGATTTCCTGCTCGCCCACGACATGCGCAAGGGCGGCATGACGCTGATCGACGAGGCGCGCGCCGAGGCGGTCTATGCCGCCATGGGGCCGGGCGTCGAGGTCTCCGGCGGTTCGGCCGCCAACACCATCGCCGGCGTCGCCGCGCTCGGCGGGCGCGCCGGCTTCGTCGGCAAGGTGAAGGATGACGGCCTCGGTAGCATATTCGGCCACGACATCCGCGCCGCCGGCGTCGCCTTCGCCACCCCGTCCGCCGCCGACGGGCCGGCCACCGCGCGCTGCCTGATTCTGGTGTCGCCGGATGGCGAGCGCACCATGAACACCTATCTCGGCGCGGCGCAGAACCTCTCGCCCGCCGATGTCGACGCCGACACGGTGGCGGGTGCCGCCATCACCTATCTCGAAGGCTATCTGTGGGATCCGCCTGCCGCCAAGGAGGCCTTTCTCAAGGCCGCTGGCATCGCTCACGCGGCCGGACGAACGGTGTCGCTGACGCTGTCCGACGCCTTCTGCGTCGACCGCTACCGCGCCGAATTCCTCAAGTTGATGCGCGAGGGCACGGTCGATCTCCTCTTCGCCAATGAGGGCGAGCTGAAATCGCTCTACGAGACCGCCGATTTCGACGCCGCGCTCGCCCAGCTCCGGCAGGACGTGAGGCGCGCCGTCGTCACCCGCAGCGAGAAGGGCGCGCTCTCGGTGAGCGGCTCCGATCTGGTCGAGGTGCCGGCGCATCCGGTGGAGCGGGTGGTCGACACCACCGGCGCCGGCGATCTCTTCGCCGCCGGCTATCTGCACGGCCATGCGCAGGGCTTCGCGCCGGCGGATTCGCTCAAGCTCGGCGCGCTCTGCGCGGCGGAGATCATCAGCCACATGGGCGCCCGCTCCGAACGGAGCCTGAAGGATCTGGCGCAGGAGAACGGGCTGAGGGTGTGAGGCAAGGCCAGACCCGGAACGGTTGTTCCGGGCCGTCAGGCCTCAGCGCGGCGCACGCTTGGCGAGGATGCGCTGCAGGGTGCGGCGGTGCATGGAGAGCCGGCGCGCGGTCTCCGAGACGTTGCGCCCGCACAGCTCGTAGACCCGCTGGATGTGCTCCCAGCGCACCCGGTCGGCCGACATCGGGTTCTCAGGCAACTGCGGCTTGTGCTCGGCCTGCGCGTTCAGCGCGGCGCAGATGTCGTCGGCGTCGGCGGGCTTCGCCAGATAGTCGACCGCGCCCATCTTCACAGCGTTCACCGCCGTGGCGATGTTGCCGTAGCCGGTGAGGATGATGCCGCGCGCGTCCGGCCGGCGGCGCTTCAGCGCCGAGATCACGTCGAGCCCGTTGCCGTCGCCGAGCCGCATGTCGACCACCGCATAGGCGGGCGCGGCGGATCCCTCGACGCGGGCGAGGCCGTCGGCCACCGTCTCGGCGGTGGTGACGTTGAAGCCGCGCGATTCCATGGCGCGGGCGAGGCGCTGCAGGAACGGACGATCGTCGTCGACGATCAGCAGCGTGCGGTCATTGGCGTCGGATGTCACATCGAGCATGGTGTCTTCCTTCGGGCCGCGCCGTCCCGCGCGCGATGCGGCCGCATTCTCACCCAGGGTCCTCCCTCAGGCTGGCGACAAATTACACTTCTCTGCGGTGAGAGCAAAATCCGTTGCGTCGGCGGCCCTGAATACCGTCGCCTCACGCGGTCAGCCGGCCGGCGACCGGCTCCGCGCCACCAGCATCGGGAGCCGCGCCCGATATGTCCACGAGGCCGCGCGGCCAGCGTATGGTGACCTCGGCGCCGTGGGCCGGCGGGGTCCGGTTGAGGAAGGCGAGCTCGGCGCCGGAGCGCTCCAGCAGCGTCTTGGCGATGAACACGCCGAGCCCGAGCCCCTCGGAGGTGCTCTCGGCCTCGCCCTCCGCTGACGGCGGGCGGCGCCAGCGCTGGCGGCCGCGGCTCGTCACATAGGGCGCGCCGATGCTGTCGATCAGCTCCGGAGGGAAGCCCGGGCCATCATCGGTGACGGTGATGGTGACGTGCGCCTCGCTCCACACCGCCACCACCTCGACGCGGGTGGCGGCGAAGTCGACGGCGTTCTCGACGATGTTGCCGAGCCCGTAGAGCAGGCCGGGATTGCGCGCGATGACCGGCTCGGCGGAGCGGTCGGAGGGCAGCGAGACGGCGATGGTGATGCCGAAATTGCGGTGTGGCGCCACCACATCCTCGAGGATGTGCGAGATCGGCATGCGGTCGAACGGGGCGTCGCCGGAGCCGAGCGAGGTGAGCGTGCGCAGGATGGCGCGGCAGCGCTCCACCTGCTCGCCGAGCAGACGGATATCGTCGCCCATCGGGCTGTCGGGGCTGAGCGCGCGGGCGAGCTCCTTGACCACAACGGTGATGGTGGCGAGCGGCGTGCCGAGCTCGTGCGCGGCGGCGGCGGCGAGGCCGTCCAGCGCCGAGAGGTGCTGCTCGCGGGCCAGCACCAGCTCGGTGGCGGACAGCGCCTCGGAGAGCTCGCGGGTTTCCTCCGCCACCCGCCAGGCATGCACGCCGATGAAGGCGATGGCGATAGCGAGCGCGCTCCAGATGGCGGCGAGATAGAGCGTCGGCAGCACCGGGCGAGGGCCGAAGGCGCCGCCGTCCGACCAGGGCAGCGGCATCTGCCAGATGCCGACCAGCCCGGCGCAGGCCGCCGCCAGCACGCCGAGCAGGATGGTGGTGCGCGGCGACAGCGCGGTTGCCGAGATCAGCACCGGCGCCAGGAACAGGAAGGCGAAGGGGTTCGACAGGCCGCCGGTGAGATAGAGCAGCGCGCCGAGCTGCAGGATGTCGTAGGCCAGCAGCCAGGCCGCCTCGCCGTCCGAGAGCCGCCGCGCGCCGGGATTGCGCAGCCTGAGCGCGAGGTTCAGCCACGCCGACAGCGCCACCACAGCGAGGCACGCGCCGATCGGCAGCGAGAAGCCGAGCGGCCACTGGACGATGACGATGGCGAGCGTCTGCCCGGCGACGGCGAGCCAGCGCAGCCGCACCAGCGTGTCGAGCCTGAGGCCGAAAAAGCGTTCGCCGATAGGGCGGTCGAGCGAGAGAGACATGTGCCCTCTATAGCGCGTCTCTTCGCTTGTGGCGCGCAATCCGCGGCGTCGTGGTTGATCGGGAACTTTCGACGGCCTATCTATGTTGCAGTGCACAAGGAAGGGGAGCGAGACTTCCCTGCCGGTGTTCGCTACACGCTGCCGGGGTGGACCAGGGGCCGATCGCAAATTTTGTTCAACTTTTGCGGATCATGCTCGAAGCCATGGTCGGTGTCGCGGCTGGCCCTTTCCGACCGGGCGGAAATCGTCCGGCCGGCGGGCAAGGGTCCCGGGCTCAACAGGTCGGGCATCTTCCGGTGAAGGTGCTCCAAGGAGGCTGAACATGGCCATTGGCGTTTTCGCGGACCTTGTCGGCGACGAGGACGACCTCCCCTCGCCGGCCGTTGAGGCGGTCTCGGCGCTCTCCCGCCCGCTCTACTGGATGTTCGAGATGGGGCAGGCGGCGCTCAATCCCTATCGGGCGCTGGCCGATGCCGGCCGGCTCTATTACCGCAACCCGGTCAATCCGCTGGCCCATACTGATTTCGGCAAGTCGGTGGCCGCCGCCTGCGAGCTGTTCGAACGCTCGACCCGGCGCTACGGCAAGCCGGACTGGGGCATCGACCACACTGTGGTCGGCGCCACCCGTGTTCCGGTGCAGATCAAGTCGGTGTGGGAGCGGCCCTTCTGCAACCTGCTACACTTCGAGCGGGCCTTCGAGCACCCGCCGCGCCGGCCGCAGCCGCGCCTGCTCATCGTCGCGCCGATGTCCGGCCACTATGCGACGCTGCTGCGCGGCACGGTGAAGACCATGCTGCCCAACCACGACGTCTATGTCACCGACTGGGTGGACGCGAAGCTGGTGCCACTCACCGAGGGCCGCTTCGACCTCGACGACTACATCGATTACCTGATCAGCATCTTCCACAAGCTGGGCGGCGGCGTGCATGTGATGGCGGTGTGCCAGCCGGCGGTGCCGGTGCTCGCCGCGGTGGCGCGCATGGAGGCCGAGGGCGACCCCCATGTGCCGGCCTCGATGATCCTGATGGGTGGGCCGATCGATACCCGCGAGAGCCCGACGGCGGTGAACGACATCGCCATCGACCGCGGGCTTGACTGGTTCGCCCGCAACGTCATCGCCTCGGTGCCGTGGCCGCATCCGGGCGTCATGCGGCAGGTCTATCCCGGCTTCCTGCAGCTTCACGGCTTCGTCTCGATGAATCTGGAACGGCACCTGCAGGCGCATTCGGACATGTTCCGGCACCTGGTGAAGGGCGACGGCGACTCGGCCGAGAAGCATCGCGAGTTCTACGACGAGTACCTCTCGGTGATGGACCTGACCGCAGAGTACTATCTCCAGACGCTCAAGACCGTGTTCGTTGACCATGCCCTGCCGAAGGGGCAGATGACGCATCGCGGCCTGCCCGTCGATCCTTCGAAGATCCGCAACGTCGCGCTGCTGACCATCGAGGGCGAGAACGACGATATCTCCGGCGTCGGCCAGACCCGCGCGGCGCATAAGCTCTGCCCGAACATCCCGGAGGAGAAGCGCGTGCACTATCTCCAGCCGGCGGTCGGGCATTACGGCGTGTTCAACGGCTCGCGCTTCCGCGCCGACATCGCCCCGCGCATCTCCGACTTCATCCTGTCCAACAACTGGCCGCGCAAGGGCCACAACGCATCGGGGAGCTGAACGCCCCCCTGAACCCCCCGACGCGTTGGGTCTCAATCCTGCTCCAGCCTGTCCGGTACGAGGCGGCGCAGGCGTTCCACATAGGGACGCACCGCTGCCGCGTCGGCCCCGCCTTCGGCCCGCAGGCGGTCCATTCGCGCCCGCTCCTCCTGCACGAAGACGGCGATTTCCGCCTTCTGTCCCGAGGTGAGTTTCGGCGCCTTTGACAGGCGTTCGGCCAGTTCCCTGAACAGGGTGTCGACCGTGCCCTGCGGAATGTTGGCGAGATAGCCGCACATGGTCGCGTTCAGCGCGTCGCGCCAGCTCTCGCGGGTGAATCCCGCCTTGGCGATGACGCCACCCGCTTCGGCGTCGCGCGCGAACCAGTCGTCGGCGACCTCCTCGTCATAGGCGAGGGAACCGAACTCCGGCTGCAGCCGCTCCATCACCGTGACGACCCGGTCGGCGTCCTGCGCAGTGAGGGCGGCCGCCGCTGCCGGAGGCAGAACGAAGGTCAAGGCGAGGCAGGCGAGGCGAAGCGCGGCGCGCAGCGGTACGCCGGGGAAGTATCCGTTCATGATGATCTCGCGTCGATAAGCTCGGCCGCCTTCTAGCCACGCTCCGACGACGTGTCTCGGCAGGGAGCGAACCGACCATGCAAGCGGCGACGCCGCCTGTCGACATGCGGCGAACGTCGGCTCTATTGGCGGGCGCGGCGCAATGCGCGGGCGCGGATGTCGGAAGGCGTGCAGTCGAAATGCCGTCGGAAGGCACGGTTGAAGGTCGAGAGATCTCCGAAGCCGGCTTCATAGGCGATGCTGGCGACGGCCTGGCGGGTTGCCGGGTCGCCGAGCCGCCGGAACGCCCGGTCGAGGCGCTCGCCGCGCAGAAAATCGGAGAAGCTCGTGCCCTCCTGCGCGAACAGCCGCTGCACATAGCGTGGCGAGATGGCGTGGTGGCGGGCGACGGTGGAGATGTCGAGCCCCGGATCGTCGAGGCGGTCGACGATATACTGCTTCAGCAGATCGAGCCGCGCCGCGCGGAGCGCGGAACCGTGCTCTCGCTCACCCTCGGCCGGGTCGGCGGCGAGCGCGACCGCCGCCAGCTTCAGCAGGTGGTCCGCCGTCACGCGGGCAGCCTGCGCAGTGGGCGGCGGCTCGCGCCGCAGCAGCTCGGCATAGCCGGTGAGCAGCCCGAGCCCCGGCGCGCCGTGCCGGATGCGGCGATGCGAGCGCGCGCCGAGCCGCGGCGCCTGCGCCGCGAGCGCTCGCCGGGGCAGGATGATCACCTCGAAGGAGTTCGCCGGCGCCCGCGTCACGAAGCGCGCGCCCTGGTCGATGACCAGAAGATCGCCGGCGGCAAAGTCGAGCGTCCTGCCACCCTCGATCTCGGTTTCGAAGCCGGCCCGGCTGACGAGCAACTGGTAGTCGTCCCGGCCGTCGGCGAGGAGCTCGCCCGGCCGCCTGGCGGTGAAGGCGTCGTAGCTGGCCTCGCCCACCAGCGTACGGCCGTCGAGCGGCAGGATGCTGAAAGAGGCGCGGAAGGTGGTCCGGTCGACTGGGTCGAAAGCCATGCCGGCGGCATGCCGCCCCACCACGTCATGGATGAAGGCGAGGCGCTGGTGCCGCGGCACATCCTCGCTCGAAAGTCGCTGCATGTGGCCCCCCGCCGGTCAGGATCGATGGCCGGGAGTGGCCGGGCGCGGCTGAACGCCCGGTGAACGCGGCATCGGTGCCTGCGGCCGACGCATGTCGTCTCAATGGGCGCGGGCGAACATCTCGTTGAACGAGTAGCCGGAGCCGCGCACGGTGCGGATCGGGTCGGGCTGGCGCGGGCGGTTCAGCGCCTTGCGCAGCCGGCCGACATGCACGTCGACGGTCCGCTCGTCGATATAGACGTCCTGGCCCCACACGCCGTCGAGCAACTGCTCGCGGGAGAAGACGCGGCCCGGCGACTGCATCAGGAACTCCAGCAGCCGGAACTCGGTGGGGCCGAGATGCAGCTCGCGGCCGGCGCGGTAGACGCGCTTGGTCTCGCGGTCGAGCTCGATATCGCCGGCGCGCAGCAGCGTGGCGATGTGGTCGGGCTTGGCGCGGCGCAGCAGCGCCCGCACGCGGGCGACCAGCTCCGGCACCGAGAACGGCTTCACGACGTAGTCGTCCGCCCCGGTGGCGAGGCCGCGCACCCGCTCGGTCTCCTCGCCGCGTGCGGTGAGCATCAGCACCGGCATGCGCTCGGTCTCAGGCCGCGCCCGCAGGCGCCGGCACAGCTCGATGCCGGACAGGCCCGGCAGCATCCAGTCGAGGATGACGAGATCCGGCACGCTCTCGCGCAGCCGTGTCTCGGCCTCGTCGCCGCGCCCGACGCTCTCCACCGAATAGCCCTCGGATTCGAGGTTGTAGCGCAGCAGCAGGGTGAGGGGCTCCTCATCCTCGACGATCAGTATGTTGGTCGGCATGATCTCGATCCGGATGGGTTCCCGCGCTGCCGAGGCTTCGCCGCGTTCAGCTCGGGAACGCGACGGCGGTGAGGCTGGTCGTGTCCTGCTTCGGCCGTTCCTCCGTCGGGAGCTGACCCGTGACGAGATAATGCACGGTCTCGGCGATGTTGGTGGCGTGGTCGCCGATCCGCTCGATGTTCTTGGCGCAGAACAGCAGGTGCGTGCACAGCGAGATGTTGCGCGGGTCCTCCATCATATAGGTGAGGAGCTCGCGGAACAGCGACGTGTAGAGGATGTCGATCTCGCCGTCGCGGCGCCACACCTCGAGCGCCCGGACGTCGTCGCGGGCGGCATAGGCGTCCAGCACTTCCTTGAGCTGTTCCAGCACCATGCCGGACATGTGCTCGACGCCGCGCACCAGCTTCTGCGGGTGGAACTCGCCGGTCAGCGCCAGCACGCGCTTGGCGGTGTTCTTGGCGAGGTCGCCGATGCGCTCGATGTCGTTGGCGACGCGCATGGCGGCGACGATCTCGCGCAGGTCGATGGCGAGCGGCTGGCGGCGGGCGATGGTGAGGATCGCCTTCTCCTCGATCTCCCGCTGCAGCAGGTCGACCGGCCCATCCAGCACGATGACCTTCTGCGCCAGCTCGGAGTCGCGCTTGACGAGGGCCTGCACCGAGTCGGCGACGAGGCGCTCGGCCTGGCCGCCCATCTCGACCACCTTGCGGCCGAGTTCCTTCAGGTCCGCGTCGAACGACGAGACGATGTGTTCAGTCATGGTCGGGGCCTCTCGCGTCGTCGGCATCAGCCGAAGCGGCCGGTGATGTAGTCGCGCGTGCGCGGCTCGCGGGGGTTGGTGAAGATGTCCGAGGACACGCCGACCTCGACCATCTCGCCGAGATAGAAGAAGGCGGTCATGTCGGCGCAGCGCGCCGCCTGCTGCATGTTGTGCGTCACGATGACGATGGTGAATTCCTGCTTCAGCTCGTCGATCAGGTCCTCGATCTTGGAGGTCGAGATCGGGTCTAGCGCCGAGGTGGGCTCGTCGAGCAGGATCACTTCCGGGCGCACCGCGATGGTGCGGGCGATGCACAGGCGCTGCTGCTGGCCACCGGACATGCCGAGTGCCGAGGTGTGCAGGCGGTCCTTGGTTTCTTCCCAGATCGCCGCCTTGCGCAGGCACCACTCGACGCGCTCGTCCATCTGCGCCTTCGAGAGGCTCTCATGCAGCTTCACCCCGAAGGCGATGTTGTCGTAGATCGACATCGGGAACGGCGTCGGCTTCTGGAACACCATGCCGATGCGCGAGCGCACCACGGTGGAGTCGAGCTGCTTCGACAACAGGTCGGCGCCATCGAACAGGATCTTCCCTTCCGCGCGCTGGCCCGGATAGAGCTGGTACATGCGGTTGAACACGCGCAGCAGCGTGGACTTGCCGCAGCCCGACGGTCCGATCATCGCGGTAACGCGCTTCTCGGGAATGTCGAAGTTGATGTTCTTCAGCGCGTGATTGTCGCCGTAGTAGAAGTTGAGCTTCTCGACCTTGAGCTTGGTGGTCGAGGGCACGCCGTTGGCGCGGTTCACGGCTGCGGCGATATCGAGGGAGGTATCGGGTGCGAAGTTCATGGCCGTCTCACTTCATCTTCGCCAGGACGAGGCGGGAGAGGATGTTGAGGGTCAGCACCCCAACGGTGATGATGAGCGCGCCGGCCCAGGCGAGGGCGACCCAGTCGTCGAAGGGACTGGCGGCGTATTGGTAGATGGCGATCGGCAGGCTGGCCATCGGCCCCGACATGTCAAGCGACCAGCCATTGTTGCCGAGCGAGGTGAACAGCAGCGGCGCCGTCTCGCCGGCGGCGCGGGCGAGCGCCAGCAGGATACCCGTCATGATGCCGGCACGGGCCGCGCGCCAGGTGACCATGGTGACCACCTTCCACTGCGGCGCGCCGAGCGCGAAGGCCGCTTCGCGCAGGCCGATCGGCACCAGATTGAGCATGTCCTCGGTGGTGCGCACCACCACCGGGATGATGATGACCGCGAGCGCGGCCGCACCAGCCCAGCCGGAGAATCCGCCGACCGGCACGACCAGGAGCTGATAGACGAACAGGCCGATCAGGATCGAAGGGGCCGAGAGCAGCACGTCGTTGATGAAGCGCACGACGTTAGCAATCTGTGTGCCGCGGCCGTTCTCGGCGAGGAATGTGCCGCAGAACAGGCCGATCGGCGTACCGATGACAAGCGCGACGACGATCTGGATCAGCGAGCCGACAATGGCGTTGAGGAGGCCGCCCTCATGGCCCGGCGGCAACGTAATCCGGGTAAAGACATTCGGTCCGAGCGCCGGCAACCCTCGGGCGATCAGGGTCCATAGGATCCAGGCGAGCAGGATCAGCGAGAGCGCGGCGAAGGCCGTGCTGATCGCCTTGACGATGTGGTCGGTGGCGCGGCGGCGGGCGAGCGATGCCATGACGATCCTCCTCAGCCCTTGAGCTTGGTGCGCACCAGCATGCGCGAGAGCGCAAGCACGATGAAGGAGATGACGAACAGGATGAAGCCGAGCTCCAGCAGCGATTGCAGCTTGAGCGAGCCCGGCGCAGCCTCGGGGAATTCATTGGCGATGGTGGACGCGATGGTCGAGCCGGGCGCAAACAGCGAGGCTGACATCCGCGTCGCGTTGCCGATCACGAAGGTCACCGCCATGGTTTCGCCCAGCGCCCGGCCGAGGCCAAGCATCACCGCACCGACCATCGCCGTGCGGCCATAAGGCACCGAGACGTTGCGATAGACCTCGAAGGTGGTGGCCCCCACGCCATAGGCCGATTCCTTGAGCATCGGCGGCACTGATTCCAGCACCTCGACGAACATCGCGGTGATGAAGGGCAGGATCATGATAGCCATGATCAGGCCGGCGGTGAGCATGCCGGCGCCGAGTGGCGGTCCCTGGAACAGCGCGCCGATCAGGGGGATCGGGCCGAGCCACTCGATCAGCGGCGGCTGCACATAGGCCGCCATGAGCGGCACGATGACGAAGAAGCCCCACATGCCGTAGATGATCGATGGGATGGCGGCGAGCAGCTGGATGGCGACGCCGATCGGCCGGCGCAGCGGCCCGGGAGCGATTTCGGTGAGGAAGAAGGCGATGCCGAAGGACAGCGGCAGGGCGATAATGACCGCGATGATGGCGCTGAACAATGTGCCGAAGATCATCACGCCGGCACCGAATTTTTCGGTCACCGGGTTCCAGGTCGTCGACCAGAGGAAGGAGATGCCGAATTCTTGCAGCGCGGGCAGGCCGCCCTCGAACAGCATCGCGATGATGAGGCCGAGCAGCACCAGCACGAAGATGCCGCTCGCCCACAGCAGTCCGACGAAGATCGGATCGCTGACCTTACCGGTCGGCTTGTGAGCAGAGGCGAGCGCCTGGTCGGCCTGCGTGCCGCTGAGGGTCGCGTCCATGATGTGTGATCCTTCGGCGCCGCCCGGCGATGCGGGCGCGAGCGCTTCCAAGCTACAGGTCGAACGGCGTGTCGGAAAGACACGGGCGGCTGCGCCTCATGCGTCGCCGCCCGCAACTTGATTTGTCAGTTGGTCCAGACCGGCTTGCCGTCGGCCTTCACTTCCGCCTTCCAGGCGTCGCGGACGCGAGCGACCACGTCGGCCGGAAGCGGGATGTAGTGGAGCTTCTCGGCGATTGCGCCACCGTCTTTGAAGGCCCAGTCGAAGAACTTGATCACCTCGGCGGCCTGGGTGCCGGATTTCGGCTCCTTCGGCAGCAGGATGAAGGTCGCGCTGGTGATCGGCCAGGTCGTGTCACCGGGAGTGTCGATCATCGAGGCGGCAAAGTCCTTGGCGCCGGCCCAGTCGGCATTCGCAGCAGCGGCCTGGAAGGAAGGCACGGTCGGCGAAACGAACTTGCCCGCCTTGTTCTGCACTTGGGCGGTGACGAGGTTGTTGGCCGAGGCGTAGATGTACTCCACGTAGCCGATCGCGCCCTTGGTGTTCTTCACGGTGCCGGCAACGCCTTCATTGCCCTTGCCGCCCGCGCCGGCCGGCCACTGCACCGAGGTAGCGGCGCCGACCTTCGACTTCCAGTCGGCGCTGACCGCCGAGAGGTAGCTGGCAAACACGAAGGTGGTGCCCGATCCGTCCGAGCGGTAAACCGGAACGATGGCGAGGTCGGGAAGCTTTACGTCCTTGTTGATCTCGGCGATCTTCGGATCATTCCACTTGGTGATGTTGCCGAGATACATATCGGCGAGGATCGGGCCGGTCAGCTTGAGCTTGTTCGCTTCGATGCCGTCCAGATTGACGATCGGAACCACCGAGCCGATCACAGCCGGGAACTGAAGCAGCTTCTGAGCGGCGAGCTTGTCAGTGGCAACCGGCGCGTCGGAAGCGCCGAAATCGACGGTACGGTTGAAAATCTGCGTCTGGCCCGCGCCCGAGCCGATCGACTGGTAGTTCAGGCCGGTGCCGCTCTTTTCCTTATAGGCGACCGCCCAGGCCTGATAGACCGGAGCCGGGAAGGTGGCGCCGGCGCCGGTGATGTCGGCGGCGAACGCGCCTCCCGAAAGCACACTGGTTGCCGCAATCACGGCGGCGCTGAAAATATGGGTGAATTTCAAGGGTCTCTCCTTAGCTCATGTGTCCGGTTGCGTTCCGGTCAGGCCGGAGGCGACGGAAAGCATCGACACGGGACTTTTTAGCGGCCCGGCGCCAAGGTTCTATGACCCCCCGATGACATCTGGATGACATTCCAAATGTCTGATTATATTCGATTTATTCTCCACGCTCGGTGACCGCCGAAAGCCGCACGGCAAATGTCGCTCCTTCGCCCGGAACGCTCTCGACGCTGAGCCGGCCGCGGTGCCGGGCGACGATGTGCTTGACGATGGCGAGGCCGAGCCCGGTGCCGCCCTGCTCGCGCGAATGGGCGGTGTCCACCCGGTAGAAGCGCTCGGTCAGCCGCGGCAGGTGTTCCGGTGCGATGCCCGGCCCGAAGTCGCGCACGCTGGCGACGACGTCGCGCCCCTCGCGGGTGAGCGCGATCTCCACCTTGCCGCCGCTACCGCCATATTTCAGCGCGTTCTCGACGAGGTTCTCGAACACCCGGATCAGCTCGTCGCGGTCGCCGCGCACCGCCACCGGCGCCTGCTGCGCGTCGAAGGCGATCTCCACCCCGCGCTCGCGGGCGATCGGGGAGAGAGTGTCGCGCACATGACCGATCACCGTGACGAGGTCGACCTCGGCCTCGGGGCGCAGATGCGCGTTGAGCTCGATGCGCGACAGCGAGAGCAGGTCGTCGATCAGCCGCGACATGCGCCGGGCCTGGTCGGCCATGATCTTGAGGAAGCGCTCGCGGGCCTGGGTGTCGTTCTTCGCCGGCCCCTGCAGCGTCTCGATGAAGCCGGAGAGCGAGGCCAGCGGCGTGCGCAGCTCGTGGCTCGCATTGGCGATGAAGTCGACCCGCATCTGCTCGGCCCGGCGCTGCTGGGTGAGGTCGTGGAAGGTGAGCAGCGTGGCGTCCGGGCGGCCGGGATCGGCGCCCGCCGAAAAGCGGATCGGCACCACGTCGGCCTGCAGCCAGCGGTCGACCGGCACCCGCTCGGAGAATTCGACGCGCCGCGCCGTGCCGTCCGCGCTCGCCGCCCGCACCGCCTCCAGCACTTCGGGCACCCGCACCGCGAAGGAGACCGGGTCGCCGATCTTGACGCTCGCCACCGTCTTGGCAGCGCGCTCGTTGGCGACCAGAACGGTGCCGCGCGGATCGAGCAGCATCGCCGCCTCGGGCAGCGCCCGCACCAGTGCCGAGAGCCGGCCTTCCACCGGCGCCGGCGCGGAGAGGCGGGCCTCGCCGCCGGAGAAGCGGGCAAGCGCCGCCGCCACCGGGCGGCGCCGGGCCGGTATAGTCGCGGCGAGCAGCAGCGTGGCGGCGAGGCCGAAGGCAACCGGCATGCTCACCGCCTCGCCCGCCGCGGCGGCGGCGAGGCCGGCGATGCCAGCCCCGAGCACCCAGCGCGCGGCCACCAGCCGCTGCAGCAGCGTGTCCTCCACCGCCGCGTTCAGGCCGCCCGGACTGGCATCACGCAAAGCCATCGCACCCTTCCCTCCCGCTCCCGCGGGTCGAACCGGCATTGCGGCGGACGGCTGATCGTGCCGCCCGCTGCGACTGCTGGAGTCCCTCCGTCCTGCCGGAATCACCCGGCCGTCGGCCAAGACCTCCCTGTCAACGAGCCGGAGCATGCTCCCGTCGCAAAAGTCTTCCAACTTTCGCGGAATATGCTCATGTCGTTGAAACCGGAGCATTTCCGTTCCGATCGGACGGTACCCGATCGGGAAATGCGCCGGCGCTTCTTATCGCGCGATATGGGAGGTCTCCATATGACGAAGAAGACGGGCAAGGGCGAAAAGCAGAAGCCGTCCACCAAGATCGCTACATCTTCGCCGGCCAAGGGCTCCGAAACCCTCGCCCGTGCGCTCGCGGCCTTCTCCTTCGATGCCCCGAAGCTCGACCCCGCCATTGATTCGCGTGCCTATCGCAGCGGCAACTATCCTTATGCGGACCGGCCGAAGCGCAAGGCCTACGAGAAGGACCTCACGGCGCTGCAGATCGAGCTGCTCAAGCTGCAGAGCTGGGTGAAGGCGTCGGGCGAGCGCATCGTCATCGTGTTCGAGGGCCGCGACGCCGCCGGCAAGGGCGGCACCATCCACCGCGTCACCCAGCATCTCAACCCGCGCTCGGTGCGCGTCGTCGCGCTTGCCAAGCCGACCGAGGTCGAGGCCGGGGAATGGTATTTCCAGCGCTACATCGAGCACATGCCGACCAAGGGCGAGATCGTGATGTTCGACCGCTCCTGGTACAACCGCGCGGTGGTAGAGCCGGTGATGGGCTTTTGCACGCCGCAGCAGACCGCGCATTTCCTCGAACAGGCGCCGACCTTCGAGCGCATGCTGGTCGACGACGGCATCCGGCTGTTCAAGATCTGGCTCGACATCGGCCGCGAGATGCAGCTCAAGCGCCTGTTCGACCGCAGGAAGGACCCTCTGAAGCGCTGGAAGCTCTCGCCGATCGACCTCGCCGCCCCGGCGCGCTGGGACGCCATATCGAGCGCCCGCGACGCGATGATCGGCGCGACGCACGCGCCCCACGCACCTTGGACGGGCGTGCTGGCCAACGACAAGATGCGCACGCGGCTCGGCGTCATTCGGCACATTCTCGCCCATGTGCCCTATGAGGGACGGGACGATGCCGTTATAGGAGTGCCCGATCCCGCGATCGTGCTTGATGGCGGCGATTTCCTCGCCCGCCGCTCCGCCTGAGGACAGAATGCTCCATCCCGCCACCGCTTTCGTCGTCCTGGCGGTGCCCGCCGCCTTTGTCTTCGCCGGCGAGGCGCGCGCCGAGCGGCTGCCGCGGCCGAGCGTGGACTATGCCCTGAGTGGGCGGACCGCTGCCGGCGCGGTGGAGCTCGTCTATGGCGGCGGGAGGATGCGGCTCGACGTGGCGCTCCCCGGGGCGCCGGGCGTGTTCACCGGCTATATCGACGATCAGCAGGGCCGCGTGACGGTGCTGTTGGACATCCCCGGCATGCGCAACCGCGCCGTCGAGGTTGACCTTCCCGACGACTATGTCTTCGTCAACCTGCCGGCCGAGGGCGCCCGCATCGGCCGCGACACCGTGGCCGGCGAGGCCTGCGATATCTGGCGTGCCGGATCGGGCGGGCGCACCATTGACGCCTGCATAACGGCGGACGGCATCGTGCTGCGCGCGCAGGCGAGCGCCGGCACCGCGCCGCAGCTCGTCTTCGAGGCCAAGTCGGTGCGGCGCGGGCCGCAGGACCCGGCGAATCTCGCTTTGCCCGAGGGGGTGAAGGTGCGTGCCATGCCGCCGGGCGTGCAGAACATCCTGCCCGGCCTCGGCCGCTGAAGCCGCTCAAGGCTAGCTGGCGATGCGCTTGCGCTCCGGCGCGTCGGCGGAGGTCTCCGGCGGATCCTCGAGCAGCACCGGCAGCACGTCGTCCGGTAGCGCCGTCGGCTCCACCGCCGGCGTGCTCGGCTGGGCCCGGCGGCTGCGGCTGAGCAGCAGCTCGCGCGTGCCCAGGGCCAGCAGGGCGAGCGTGAAGGGCGTGACGTAATAGAGCAGGCGCAGCAGCAGCAGCGCGCCGAGCAGCGGTTCCTTCTCGAACTGCGGCAGCGCCACCAGCATCGCCGCGTCGAACACGCCGAGCCCGCCCGGCGCGTGGCTGGCGAAGCCGAGCAGCGTCGCCGAGATGAACACCACGCCGAGCGCGATCGGATCGATGAACGGCGCCTGCGGCATCAGCACATACATCGCCGCCGCGCAGAAGGAGAGATCGATGATGCCGATGCCGATCTGCAGCAGCGTCAGCCTGGAGCCCGGCAGCGTCACCGCCCAGTGACCCTTGCCGATGCCGACACGCCGGGGCTTCAGTCCAACCCAGGCGACATAGAAGGCGAGCCCGGCGAGCAAAGCGAGGCCGATCAGCCGGTTGACCCACGGCGGAAGCTGGTCGACCGCGCTCGCCGCCCACGGCTCGATGCTGATGCCTATGCCGAGTATGGCGATGTTGCCGAGCCAGAAGGTCAGCCCGGTGACGAAGCAGAGCTTGGCGACGTCGATCGCCCCGAGCCCATGCGCCGAATAGATGCGGTAGCGCACCGTGCCGCCGGTGAAGGCGGAGAAGCCGACATTGTGGCCGATGGCATAGGAGGTGAAGGAGGCGAGCGCCGCGGTGCGGTAGGGCACGTGGCCCATGCCGATGGTGCGCAGCGCGAACCAGTCATAGAAGGTGAGCGTGAAATAGGCGCCGGCGACGAACAGGGCGGCGAGGCCGACGCGCCACGGCTCGGTGCCGGTCAGCGCGTCGAGCACCTCGCCGGGATTGATGTTCCGCAGCATCTCGTAGAGCACGACCGCGGCGATGGCGATGATCACCAAGCTCGCCGCGAGGCCGACGCCGTGCCAGCCGATCCGCTCGCGCAGGAAGCTGCCGATCGCCTTGAAGCCGCTCATGCCCTGCCGTGCCATTCGCTGTCGCGTCTTCCCACTACGCCGCCGGGGGCCCGGCGGTTTCTTGTTTCGTTGCCTTCCCGGACCCGTGCGTCCGTACCAGCGCATCCCGGTCCGGTCCGATGGGATGACGTACCGGAACGTCGCATCGGCCGGGCGGCCTGTCCATCGGCGATTATCGCCCCGACAGAGGCAGCCGGGGCGTCTTTTCGGCGCACATCAAGGCAGTGGCATGACAGAGCCCGGCGCGTTGCTGCAGGGCTCATAGCCGCACCGGGTAGCCGATCTCGATGGTGCGCGGCCGCGGCAGGCCGAAACGGTCGACCGAGCGCTCGGCGTTGCGCGCGAGGAAGGCGAAGATATGGGCCAGCACGTCGCGCACCGAGCGGATCTCGTCCGGCGGCACGATGCGCTCATGGCCGATCAGATAGACCGACTCGTCGGGGTCGACGCCCTGCGCGTGCAGCGCCGGATCGAGCACGGCCGGCACGTCGATCTGCTGCATATAGCCGAAGCGCAGGTCGACGCGGACGTGGTTCGGGTCGAGCGCGGTGACGCGCACGCGGTCGTCGACCGACACGCGCGGGCGCGAGGCGATCCACACCGAGACGATCACCACCTTGTCGAAGCTGACATTGAGCAGGCTGGACAGGCGCCCGAGCGCCACCGGCGTCATCGCGCCGGCGCGCGACAGGAAGATCGCGGTGCGCGGGCTGGTGGCGCAGCCGGCCGGCTTGCCGCGGGCGATGAACTCGTCGAGCGGCTCGGTGAAGCGGCGCTGCTGGACGACCAGCGCCTCGAGGCCGCGTCGCCAGCTCACCATCACCACCAGCACGACGCCGGCGATGATGACCGGCAGCCAGCCGCCGTCGTGCAGCTTGGTGAGGTTGGCGGCGGCGAAGGAGAAGTCGATGACGGCGAGGCCGCCGGCGAGGCCGATCAGCGCCGGCAGGGGCCAGTTCCAACTCCGCCGCACATAGGCGACGAACAGGATGGTGGTCGCCACCATCGCCATGGCGACCGCGATGCCATAGGCCGAGGCCAGCCGGTCGGACGAGCCGAAGGAGATGACGACGCCGATACAGGTGAGCGCCAGCAGCCAGTTCAGGCGGCCGATATAGATGTGCTGGTCGTTGTGTTCGCTGGTGTAGCGGATACGCATCGGCGGCAGATAGCCGAGCTCCACCGCCTGCTTGGCCAGCGAGAACACGCCGGTGATGATCGCCTGCGAGGCGATGATCGTCGCCGCCGCCGCGAGGAACAGCAGCGGCACGTCGATGATGTCGGGCGAGAGGTCGTAGAAGGGGTTGCGCACCGCCGTGCGGTCCACCAGCACGATGGCGCCCTGGCCGTAATAGTTCAGCAGCAGGCACGGCATCGCCACGAACAGCCAGGCGCGGGTGATCACCGGCCGGCCGAAATGGCCGAGATCGGCATAGAGCGCCTCGCCGCCGGTGATGGCGAGGAAGGTGGCGCCGAGCACCGCGCCGGCCAGCCAGGGATGGTCGATCAGCAGCATGGCGCCGTGCCGCGGGTCGACTGCCACCAGTACCTCCGGCGCGCGGATGATGCCGTGGATGCCGATCGCGCCGAGCGTGACGAACCAGAGCAGCATGATCGGCCCGTAGAAGGCGCCGATCTTCTCGGTGCCGGCCTGCTGCGACAGGAACACGCCGATGATGACCAGCACTGTCACCGCGACGATCCAGTGGTCGAGCGCCGGCGCCACCACTTCGAGGCCCTCGATGGCGGAGAGCACCGAGATTGCCGGGGTGAGCACGCCGTCGCCGATCAGCATGGCGGCGCCGACGAGGCCGGCGATCAGCAGCAGCAGCCGCTTGCCGACGGCGCTGCGCTGCAGGTCGAGCAGCGTGACCAGAGCAAGGATGCCGCCTTCGCCGTCGTTATCCGCGCGAAGTACCAGCATCACATATTTGATGGTGACGGAGAGGATGATCGCCCAGGTGACGAGCGAGAGCAGGCCGAGCACGTCGAAGGTCGTGAAATTGGCCTCGCCGCCCACCGCCAACAGCCCCTGCCGGAAGGCGTAGAGCGGGCTGGTGCCGATGTCGCCGAACACCACCCCCAGCGCCGCCAGCTCGGCGGTGAAGGGAAGCTTCCCGGCCTTTTTCTGCGGCGTGCGCACCGACATCACGATCCCGATGCCAGCCCGGCCATATGCCGGACGGGACGGGGGGTGGCTTGGGTGCGTGGCGCCGGCAGGTCCGCGCGGATGCGGACGGCGGCGGGTGAATCAAGAGTGAGCATGGGGCGCCCGGCGAACGACGGATGTTCCCGGACGTCGGAAACTCCTCGCGGCGCACAAATAGCCTTCCCGCGCCGCGCCGCCAAGGGGCGCCCGGTGGCGGCGGTGCCGCCATGCGCCCTGATCATGCGCCGCCATGCATTGGCGGCAGAGCAGACGGCGTCGGAAGGAAGTGAGGGAGGAGAGCTGGGGGGCGGAATAGCTCCCCTCCCTCGAACCAATCGGGCGGAAGCGGTGGAAGGTTTGCGGGAACCTTCCGATCCGACCGAGCGGTTGTCTTTGATTAGAATCTTCTCGCCTGACGTTCAAGATCAAACCGAACGGTTCAGTCAAAAAAATGTGTGTGCGTACCATCTCCCTCTGCGTCACCGGTGGGCTAAATGAAAACAATCAGCCATTCTCCGCGTTATGCGCCTGTCCGCCACCTCCTGCACCGAATGAGCCCGCTTCCCATGGCCGTGCCGCCCACCCCCGCGTTCTCCTGCCCATCCGGAGCGCCCGAATCCCAGTCTGTCCAGGATTCCGAAAAGAGCCGCCAGATTCTTAGTGGCGCTCGCGAGGTTTTCCTGACGCAGGGCTTCGACGGCGCCAGCATGGGCGAGATCGCCCGCGTGGCTGGGGTCTCCAAGGGCACGCTCTATTTCTATTTCGCCTCCAAGCAGGCGCTGTTCGAGGCGCTGGTGCACGAGGAATGCACGCAGACCGCCGAGCGCGTCGTCGTGTTCGACAATGATGAGCCCGACCTGCGCGCCGCCCTCATGAACACCGGCCGCAGCTATGTACAGGCGATGACGCGTCCGGAGCATATCGCCACCGTGCGCACGGTGATCGCCATCGGCGAGAAGTTCCCGGAGATCGGCCGCACCTACCTCTCCTCGGGTCTGCAGACCGGCGTGGCGCGGCTCTCCGCCTGGTTCAGCGCGAAGATCGCGCGCGGCGAGCTCCGCATGGACAATCCCGAGCTGGCGGCCTGGCAGTTCCTGGTAAGCTGCCACGCGCCGATCGTCATGCCGGTGCTGTTCGGTGGTGAGGCGATGCCGCATGAGCGGTGCGTGGATGACGTGGTCGCCCATGTGGTAGACATGTTCCTGCGCGCCTTTCAGCCTGGAAGGCAGGGCGGCTAGGGCTATCCCGCTCCCCCTTTCCGGTGTCGGTGCGTGCGCCACTCTCCGGGAAGCCGTCCTTGTCCTCGCTGCTCGCCGATCTCGGCACCATCCTCGCCTCGGGCTGCTTCGCGCATGGTGACTATGCGCGGCTTTATCTCGACAAGGGCTATGCCCGCCCGGTCGCGCTGCTGCATTACCTGCTGCGCGGCGAGCGGCAGGGCTACCGGCCCTGCGCCTTCTTCGACCCGGCGCATTACCGACGCACGCTGCGGACCGCGCCCGCGGAGGGCAACCTCTTCGCCGCCTTCCTGCGCTCCCGCGAGGTCGGCTCGCCCTGCGCCGAGTTCGACGCCGGCTTCTATGCCACCCGGGCGCCCGAGCTCGCGGCGAGCGGCCTCACCGCCTGGCGGCACCTGCTGCTGCACGGCATGACGGAGCTCTACGATCCCGCGCCGGATGTCTCGCTCGGCTTCGTGTCGGAGGCCTATGGCGTGCGGCCCGACCGGCTCCACCGCATGCTGATGAGCCTGTTCCGCGACCGGGTCGGGCCGGACGCCGCCGCCTTCCCGCTGAACCGCCATGACTTCGACGAGGCGCGCCGCCGCTTCCGCGAGGCGATCCGTCTCGATCTGCGCCGCGTGCTCGACGCACCGCGCCATCGCGATCTCGTCTTCGTGCAGACCGCCGGCCGACACGACGCGGCGATCGAGCACGGGCGCGCCTACGACCTGATGCTGAACTACTATGTGCCGCCGGCCGCCGAGCACGCGCGCGAGGCCGACTACCTCCTCGTCCAGCCGGGCACTAAGACCACCGCCATCGCCACGCTGCTGCGCGAGGCGCCCGACCTGTTGCTGCGCTACGACTACGTGCTGTTCCTCGACGACGACGTCGAGATCGGCGCGGGCGCGATCGCCCGCCTGTTCGACACCATGCGCGCCGAGGGGCTCGACTGCGCGCAGCCGGCGCTCACCGCCGATTCCCACTCCCGCTATCCCGAGCTGTTGGCACGGGACGGAGGCGGCGTGCGGCGCCTGACGGCCCTCGAGATCATGATGCCGGCGCTGTCCCGCCGGGCGCTCGCCGAATGCGGCTGGGTGTTCGGCGAGGGGATCAGCGGCTACGGCGTCGACCTGCTGCTCGGCGAGGACGTGCGCCGCCGCTTCGGCGAGACGGTCGCGGTGGTCGACGGCGTACTCGCCCGCCACACGGCGACGCCCGATCTTCAGGGCGGCAGCTTCTACCGCTTCCTCGCCAGCCGGGGAATCAACCCGCTGGTCGAGCTCAGCCTGCTGCGCGCCGCCCAGGACCTGCCCCTGACCATCTCGCCGGCTCCCGAGCCCTGAGGCGCCAAGGCCCCCAGAACTGCGCCGTATGCGCCGGGATGGACATTGCGCGCCGGGCGAAGGTAGAGGTACGCCCGTCGTTGCTGGTCGGAACGCGCTATGAACGTCGAAGTCTTCCCCCTGGGGCCGGTGCTGCTGACGCCGAAGAAGTTCGGGGACGCCCGCGGCTTCTTCTCGGAGGTCTACAACGCCGCAACCTTCGCGCCGCATATCGGCGCCCAGGACTTCGTGCAGGACAATCATTCGCTGTCCGCCACGGTGGGCACCATACGCGGCCTGCACTTCCAGACCGCGCCGTTCGCCCAGGGCAAGCTGGTGCGCGTGGTGCGCGGCGCCATCCTCGACGTCGCGGTCGACATCCGCCACGGCTCGCCGACCTTCGGCCGGCATGTGGCGGTGGAGCTCAGCGCCGCCAACTGGTCGCAGCTCTGGGTGCCGGTCGGCTTCGCGCACGGCTTCTGCACGCTCGAGCCGGACACCGAGGTGGTCTACAAGGTGACGGCGCCCTACGGGCCGCAGAACGATTTCGGCCTTGCCTTCGACGATCCCGCGCTCGGCATCGCCTGGCCGGTGCCGCCGGAGGAGGCGGTGCTGTCCGACAAGGACCGGCGTCACCCCAAACTTGCCGAATTGCCGCGCTTCTTCGAATACGAGTGAGCGGGGAGAGGAAAGCGACATCATGCGCATTCTGGTCACCGGCGGCGCCGGCTTCATCGGTTCGGCGGTGGTGCGCCACCTGATCCGCGACATCGGCGCGGATGTGCTGGTCGTCGACAAGCTCACCTATGCCGGCAACCTCGCCTCGCTGCGCGAGGTCGACAACAGCCCGCATTACGGGTTCCTGAAAGCTGACATCTGCGACCGTGCGGCGATGCGCGCCGCCTTCGCCGATTTCCGGCCCGACACGGTGATGCACCTCGCCGCCGAGAGCCACGTCGACCGCTCGATCACCGGTTCCGGGGCCTTCGTCGAGACCAACATCCTCGGCACCTATGTGCTGCTGGAGGCGGCCCGCGAGCACTGGGCCAACCTCGACGCGGCAGGGCGCGACGCGTTCCGCTTCCTGCACGTGTCGACCGACGAGGTCTATGGCTCGCTCGGAGAGGACGGGCTGTTCGAGGAGACGACGCCTTACGATCCCTCCTCGCCCTATTCCGCCTCCAAGGCGGCGGCCGACCACCTCGCGCTCGCCTGGCACCGCACCTACGGCCTGCCCGTGGTGTGCTCGAACTGCTCGAACAATTACGGGCCCTACCACTTCCCCGAGAAGCTGATCCCGCTGGTCATCCTCAACGCGTTGCACGGGCGCGAGCTGCCAGTCTACGGCGCCGGCACCAATGTGCGCGACTGGCTCTATGTCGAGGACCATGCGCGGGCGCTGCATCTCATCGCGACGCGCGGCCGGCTGGGCGAGAAGTACAATGTCGGCGGGCGCAATGAGCGGCGCAACATCGACATCGTGCGCGGCATCTGCGCGCTGCTCGACGCGCACAGCCCGAAAGCGCGCCCGCATGCCGAGCTGATCCGCCATGTGGCGGACCGGCCGGGCCACGACCAGCGCTACGCCATCGACGCCACCAAGCTGGAGCGCGAGCTCGGCTGGAAGGCGCAGGAGACCTTCGACACCGGCATCGTCAAGACGGTGCGCTGGTATCTCGAAAACGAGTGGTGGTGGCGTCCCCTGCGCGAGCAGGTCTATGCCGGAGAGCGGCTCGGCCTCGTCGCCGAAGCACCGGCGGCGGGCGGCTGATCGCGATGCGCCTCCTCGTCACCGGGACGGAAGGTCAGGTCGCCCGCGCGCTCGCCGAGCGGGCGGGAGCTGATCTCGATGTCATCCGCCTCGGCCGGCCGGAACTCGACCTTGCCGCGCCAAGCGACTTCGCGACCCTCTTCGCCGCCCATGCGCCGGATGTGGTGGTCAGCGCCGCCGCCTATACCGCCGTCGACAAGGCCGAGAGCGAGCCTGAGCTCGCCTTCGCGGTGAATGCGGACGGGGCCGGCGCGGTGGCCGCGGCGGCCGCGGCGCTCGGCGTGCCGGTGATCCATCTGTCGACCGACTACGTGTTCGACGGCGCGACGCCCCGCGCGCTCACCGAGGACGACCCGACCGGCCCGGTCGGCGTCTACGGCGCGAGCAAGCTCGCCGGCGAGGAGAAGGTCGCGGCGGCCAATCCGCGCCACGTCATCTTGCGCACGGCGTGGGTCTATGCGCCGTTCGGTGCCAATTTCCTGCGCACCATGCTGCGCCTCGCCTCGACCCGCGACGAGGTTCGGGTGGTGGCCGACCAGCACGGCACGCCGACCTCGGCGCTCGACATCGCCGCGGGTGTCGAGCAGGTGGCGCGGAACCTCCTCGCCCGGCCGCAGGAGACGCGGCTCGCCGGCATCTTCCACCTTACCGCGCAGGGCGGCCCGACCGACTGGGCGGCCTTCGCCACCGAGGTGTTCCGCGCCGCGTCCGCCCATGGCGGGCCCGGAGCGCGCGTCGTCCCCATCACCACCGCCGACTACCCGACCCCGGCGAAGCGGCCGGCATGGTCGTGGCTCGACGGCGGCAGGCTCAGCGAAATCCACGGCGTCACGCTCCCCGACTGGCGGTCGGGCGTCGAACAGGTTGTCGGGCGTCTCGCCCGCGAAGGACAATGGACATGAAGGGCATCATCCTCGCCGGCGGCAGCGGCACCCGGCTCCATCCCATGACGCTCGGCGTGTCCAAGCAGATGCTGCCGGTCTACGACAAGCCGATGATCTATTACCCGCTCAGCGTGCTGATGCTGGCGGGCATCCGCGAGATCCTCATCATCTCGACGCCGCGCGACCTGCCGATGTTCCGCGAGCTGCTGGGCGACGGCGCGCGCTGGGGGCTCGAGCTCAGCTACATCGTGCAGCCGAGCCCGGACGGCCTCGCCCAGGCCTATCTGCTCGGCGAGGAGTTCGTCGGCGGCGACAATTCGGCGCTGATCCTCGGCGATAACATCTTCTACGGCCACGGCCTCGTTGATCTGTGCCGGCGCGCCGCCACCCGCGAAAGCGGCGCCACCATCTTCGCCTGCCAGGTGCAGGACCCCGAGCGCTACGGCATCGTCGAGTTCGACGCAGCGGGCAACGCTATCTCGATCGAGGAGAAGCCCGCCCGGCCGAAATCCAAGTTCGCCGTGACCGGCCTCTATTTCTACGACGGCGAAGCGTCGTCCATCGCCCGCACGCTCAAGCCTTCGGCGCGCGGCGAGCTGGAGATCACCGACCTGAACCGCGTCTATCTGGAGCGCGGCACGCTCGGCGTCGAGCTGCTGGGGCGCGGCTTCGCCTGGCTCGACACCGGCACGCCGGAATCGCTCGTCGACGCCGCCACCTTCGTGCGCGCGCTCGAGAAGCGGCAGGGCGTGCGCATCGCCTGCCCGGAGGAGATCGCCTTCCGCAACGGCTTCATCGACCGCGAGCAGCTCCTGAAGCTGGCCGCGCCGCTGCTGAAGAACGATTATGGCCGGTATCTCGTCGAGATCGCCGAGGAGGTCGTCCCGACACCGGCGGCGTGAGCCCTAAGGCCTCGCCGCCGGGAGGGTTGTTGCGCCGTCAGCCGATCGGCAGGGGCGTCGCATAGGCCCCGTCGTCGAGCACGAACAGCTCGACGCCGGTCACATAGAGCGTCTGGTCACTGAAGTAGATGCTGTAGAGGCCCTGATCGGCGTCGTAGGTGACGAAGGCGTCCGATGCCGAGCGGCCCGGCAGGTAGAGCGTGTCGTAGCCGTCATCGCCGCTGATCGAGTGCGTCGCGGTCGCACCGGGCATGATGCCGAAGATATCGTCGCCCGCGCCGCCATAGAGCGAGGTGGTGCCGGTCGCGTCCGGGCCGCTGTAGGAGACCAGCGTGTCGTTGCCCTGGCCGCCATAGAGCTGGTTGCTGCCGCTGCCGCTGACCATGCTGTCATTGCCGTAGCCGCCATACATGATGGCATTGGCTTCGGCCGACATGGAGTCGTTGCCGGCATTGCCGGCCAGCAGATTGTAGTCCGAGCCCGACGAGATCACGTCGTCGCCGAAGCCGCCGAACAAGCTGGCCGCGCCTTCCGCGACGAGGGAATCCCCTCCCTGCCCGCCGATGCCGACGACCGCCGCGCCGCCGGCGAGCGAGGTGATGCTGTCCGCGCCGAAGCCGCCGATGAAGTAGTCGTAGAAGATCGTGTCGCCCTCGCTGTAGACCTTGGAGCCTTCCATCACATCGGCCCCGCATCCGGCGAAGAGCACGTTGCCGCCCAGCTCGGAGGCGGGGAAATAGTCGTCGCCCTTGCCGGAGAAGAAGAGTGTGTCGCCGACCGTCGTGCTGAGGACGTCGTCGCCATAGCCGCTCAGAAGCATGGCGCCGCTGGCATGGTTGACCAGCGTGTCGTCACCGTGCCCGGTGGCGACGATGGCGCCATGACCGGAGCCGCCGCTGTCGTGGATGTTCAGGTCGAGGTTGGTATCGGTCTTGAAGACCAGGGCGTCGACGCCGCCGGCATCGACATCAGCGCCCGGAAGTACGAAGGCCGAGCGGATGTCGATCAGCGCCGTGGATATCGGCGTCGTGTAGACGCCGGCTTCCTCCAGCGCCGCGATCATAAGCGCCTGCTGGCCGGGAGCGATCTGCGGGGTAGTGAAGGCGATAAGCTGGTCACGGTCCAACTCGAACTGCATCGAAGTCTTCCCTGTGTTGACGTTTTTGTGGTCGCCGCGCGAGGAGTTTCGGCTACGTCACGTGAAACGCAAGGGGTGCGGGATGCAGGCCGTCAAAAAATGTCCGTATCCGTTCGGCAGCAAATTAATACCATCGAGGAGCGGGCGAATATTTGGTGCCGCACAGTAGACCCGGCTTCCCCGCGCTCCGCTTGAGCCGCTTCGCGGTAGGGCGCGGAGTTCGACCGCGCCGAGGCGTGCTCGCCGGTTCGCCGGAATGGGCACGCAATGCCTCCCGCCTGGCTTCGGGGCCGGTGACGGCCCGTCGGCCTGTGTGCCCGCGCGGAGACCGGCGGCACAGATGGACCGCGACCGTCACGACAAATGAAAACGGCGGGCCATCGCCCGCCGTGCATTCGTCTTGATGAAGAAAACCGTGTGCCGTCAGTGCCCGGCGCCGTAGGCGACCCAGACATTCGGCTCCTCATAGAGCCCGATGCCCTGCGCGGCATCCACCGCGACCGGCACCAGCCCGCCCTCCAGGGTGAACTCGTCCGTGGTCTCGATGCGGCGCCCGGTCCAGGTCTCCCAGAAGCCGAGCCGCTCGCGGACCACCATGGAGCGCTCGCAGGGGCGCACCACGCGCCCGCCCTCGCAAGTGTGGGCGCGCAGCCAGGGGTCGAACAGCCGGCCCCGCTCGTCGGTCCAGGTGATGTAGTCGTGGATCGAGACGCGCTGGTGGCGGTCCTTCAGGGTCGGGCGCACCGGCGCGATGACGCCGTTATAGCCCTGCCGGTCGGCCAGATCGCGCAGCGCGCGGATCATGGTGCGGGCATAGCCCTTGCCGCGATGGATCGACGGCACCGAGATGGCGAGCGCGCCGAGCATGTTGGCGCCGGCGCCGCGCTGCTCGAAGCCGCGTTCCACCAGCCAGTCCCATCCTTCCGGCGGGAGTTCGTCGGGGCCGGAACACCGTACCGGCACGCAGGAGGCGACGGCGACCGGATAATCGGCCTCCTCGTCCACCAGGCAGAGCTGGAAATCCGCGAAATGTTCCAACAGCTCATCATAATAGGCATGATGGGCGGCGGTATAATTCAAGAAGCCGATGGGGCTCCAGGTCGCGTGTTCAATGGCAACTGCCGCACGATTAAGTTGCGGGCTGTCTGCCCGAGAACGAAGTGAAAGATTGCTGCCCATGTCAATGCCGCAGACTCTGAAACGCAACCAAGCGTTAAGGATTTTAAGTGCAATTTTAATAAAACATTAACTATTTGTTTGCAATAGCCGGAGATCGCCGCGGCGTATAAAATTTGCGTTCCGGCGCAATGCGGGGTTTCAATGCAGGATGTTGTTCAGTTTTTGGGGGTAGAGTCGCCGTAGTTCTGCGTATTCCGCCCGTGCGGGCGGGTTTCGGAAAGCCGCCGGGGGGCGGTGCGAGTTGGTGGGAATGGCAAACGAGGCACACTCAAAGGCGGTCGGCGGAAACCTGCGCTCCCTGACCACAGCCATCGGGTCCGCGATCGCCTTCTTCGGGCTCGTGTTGATCTGCACCATCGGCTATGCCGGCTGGTCCTCGAACCGCTCGGCGATCGAAAGCGAGCGCACGCTCGTCTCCAACGCCGTCAACCAGAGCATCGCGCGCGTCCTGAGCGAGCAGAAGAGCGTCGCCTGGTGGGACGACTCGGTCCAGCAGATCGACAAGGAGCTGAACCCCGACTGGGTCGACGAGAACATCGGGCTGTTCCTGGTCGAGACCTACGGGCAGGACGAGCTCTACATCGTCGGCAGCGACGGCACGATCCGCTACGGCTATCGCTCCGAAGGGCGCATGGACCCGCCCGACCAGTTCAACCGCAAGCCGGAGATCCAGGCTCTGCTCGACGAGGTGCTCCGTCAGGCTCCCGCCCGGCTCATCGAGCGGCCCGATGCATTCGGTGCCGGCCAGAACAGCTACGCCGTGCTGCGCGGTGCCCGCGACAGCGCCCGCTGGGCCGGGCACGTGCTCTCCATCGACGGCAAGCCGGCCATCGTCACCGCCATTACCATCCGCGCCAATGTCACGCCGGACCTTGACGTCGCCGAGCCGTCCTATCTCCTGAGCGTGGTCTTCATCGATGACGAGTTCATCCAGGGGTTGGGCCGCCTGCTGCTGCTCCCGGACCTGACGCTTTCACAGGAGCGCCCGACCGACGCCAGCCTCGTCACCGAGGCCTTCGTCTCGGACGAGGGGCGCACCGCCGGCTATCTGAGCTGGACGCCGCGCCGCCCGGGCCAGGTGCTGCTTGCCGTCATCCTGCCTCTGGTGGTCCTCGGCCTGCTCGGCGCCGGCGTGCTCACCGCCACCATGCTGCGCCGGCTGAGCCGCGCCTCCACCGAGCTCGCCAACCGCGAGGCCGAGGCGGTGCACCTCGCCAAGCACGATTCCCTCTCCGGCCTGCCGAACCGGCATTTCTTCGCTGAGCGCATCTCCGGCGCCATCCACCGCCTGCGGCCCGACGACAAGCGGCGCATCGTCATCGCCTATCTCGACATCGACCGCTTCAAGGACATCAACGACACGCTCGGCCATCAGGCCGGCGATGAGTTGATCCGCGCCGTCGGCCAGCGGCTGCGCCAGCATGTGGGCAGCGCGGATTTCCTCGCCCGTTTCGGCGGCGACGAATTCGCCGTGCTCTCGACGACCGACAGCGATTCCGGGGTCAGCCGCCTCGCCGGCCGCCTGATGGAGGCTTTCCAGGAGCCGTTCCCCGTCGGCGGCCAGAGCGTGCACATCACCGCCTCGGTCGGCCTCAGCTCGGCGCCCGACCACGGCATGAGCGGCGACACGCTGATGCAGAGCGCCGACATCGCCCTCTATGCCGCCAAGGGCGCCGGCCGCAACCAGACCATGGTGTTCTCCGACGAGATGGCGCAGGACGTGCAGCGCCGCCGTACCGTCGAGACCGACCTGCAGGCGGCGATCCGCGGCAACGAGCTCACGCTGCACTACCAACCGGTGATCTCCTGCGCCTCCAACCGCATCACCGGCGTGGAGGCGCTGCTGCGCTGGAACCACCCGACGCAGGGCTCGATACCGCCCTCGGTCTTCATTCCGGTGGCCGAGGAGGCCGGGCTCATGCCGGCGCTCGGCGCCTGGGTGCTGGAGCGCGCCTTCGCCGACTACGCCCGGCTGCCGAACATCGACGTCTGCATCAACCTGTCGCCCGCCCAATTGCGCAGCGGCAGCATTCGCAACCATCTGACCGAGCTCGCCCGCCGCCATGGCGTGCTGACCCACCGCATCGTCTTCGAGATCACCGAGACGGCGCTGATGAATTCGTCCTCCGCCACCCGCGAGACGATGAACTTCATCCGCGCCATGGGCTTCCAGCTCGCGCTCGACGATTTCGGCACCGGCTATTCGAGCCTGCGCTATCTGTGCGACTACAAGTTCGACCGGCTGAAGATCGACCGTTCCTTCGTCAGCGAGATCAACGACACCGGCAACGCGCTCGCCATCGTGCAGTCGGCGGTGCAGCTCGGGCGCAATCTCGGCATCGACGTGGTGGCGGAGGGCGTGGAGAGCGAGGCGGAGGCCGCCGCCATGCGCTTCCTCGGCTGCACGGCGATGCAGGGCTATTATTTCGGCCGGCCGGTGCCGCTCGACGTGCTCAAATCGACCATGCTCGAGGCGCAGGCCAGCCAGCCGCCGGTCAATGCCCGCTCGGCGCAGGCCGGGTAGGGTTCTTTTCCGTTCGGGCGGAACCCGCCGTCATCCGTGCACATCCCGCCGCGGGCGATTCCCTCCTGGCCCAAAGGCCATTAGGATGCGCCCCGCCACCTGGAGCCTTTCCCGCGAAAGTTGATCGGCTTTCGCGATCGGGAAATGCTCCGGCCTGTTGAATCAAGAGCACTTTCCTGTCGATCAGGTGATTTCACCTGATCGATAAGGGCTCTAACGCGGAGGATGCACGTGTCGTCAGGAAACGCGGATCTCGACGAGGAAGCCTGGGCCGAGTTCGATTCCGAGGCTTACTTCCTGCATTATTACGAGGATCCGCACCCGGACGACGATCTCGTCGTGCGCATGACCTGCGAGGCGATCAAGCGCATCGAGGCCGACCGGCCGCTCGACGCCATCGACGTCGGCACCGGCCCGAACCTCTATCCGATGTTCTGCGCGCTGCCGCGCGCTCGCTCGCTCACCGCCTTCGAATATTCGCGCAGCAACGTCGCCTGGCTGAAGGCCGAGCTGGAGAAGACCGAGGTGCGCCCGCAATGGACGCATTTCTGGAAGGTCGTGCGCGACGCCTACGGGCCGGGCTGGGAGCTGCCGGACGATCCGGTCGCCGCCGTGCGCGAGAAGGCCACCATCAGCCAGGGCTCGATCTACGACCTGCCCGAGCGCCAGTGGGACGTGGCGACGATGTTCTTCTGCGCCGAGGCGGTGACCAACGTGCAGGCGGAGTTCGACCGCGCCTGCGCCTGCTTCGCCCGCGCCGTGCGGCCCGGCGGCACGCTGATCGCGGCGTTCCTGTTGAAATCGGAGGCCTATATCGTCGCCGGCCGGCAATATCCGGTCATGACGCTCACGGTGGAGTCGCTGTTCAACACCTTCTCGGCGGTCGCCACCGACATCGTCACCGAGAAGATCGGCATCGTCGAGCACGAGGTGCGCAGCGGCTACACCGGCATGGTGTTCCTGACCGCCAAGGCGAAGTGAGCTTCCAGGACGGCCCTCAGTCCCGCGCGAAGAGCTCGCATTCGCCGCGATGCACGGCTTGGCCGGTGAGCGGCCGGCCGGCGGCCCGCCGCCGGTAGACGGTGGGGCGGCGCCCCTTGAGCGCCCCGCGCCGGCGCCGGCGCGGCTTGTCCTCGGCCACCGTCAGGCGTCCGAGCATCGGGTAGGCGGGTTCGAGCCGCCCGTCGGCATGCGTCATGAGCATGGGGCGGCCCAGCTCGGCGCTCCAGCGCCGCCACTGCGCCACGACGTCGTCGGCATGGCCGGCCGAATAGAGCGTCACCGTCAGGGCCGGATCCTCGTGCTCCAGCACGAGCGAGACGCCCTCGTCATCGCCATAGGGATCGAGCAGGCGAACCGCGATGCCGGCATAGTCGGCGAGCGGCAGCTCCAGCCGCATCGGCGTGCCCGCCACGCGCCGGCGCATCACCAGCCGGTCGTGGTGGAGCTCGACGCTGCGGATATGTTCGTCGGCGCCGCCATCCGTGTCGACCAGTTGCAGCGGCCATGCGATGCCGTGCGCGAGAAGGTCGGTCTCGACATAGGCGGGCCATTGGGCGGGAAGGCTCCCGCCCACTCCGATATGACGCCTCATAAGCACTCCCCTGCCGGTCTATATGGCTCTGTGGCCCCGGTCATGAGGCGAGACTAGCGGGCGATCCTCCCGTCGGCCTTAAGGGAAATGGTTGATCCTTTCTTTGTGGGCCGATTCAGGGCTCGAAGCCGATCTATGCTTGACGGAATCTTGCCATGCCGGCGGCCGTCGGGCTGCGGCAAATGAAGATGCGGCCGGTGCGCGGCTTGCATACGCTCGCCTGCACGCCTAATCCCCTCACATGGCCGAAGCCTCCACACCGCCCGCATCCGGCGAGGATCTGCTCGCCGATCCGTCGCTTGCCGCCCGGCATCTGTCCGATGCCGTCGCGGCGGCCGGCGCGGTGGCGCTCGCCATGTTCCGTACCGGGGTGAAGTCCTGGTCGAAGGCTAACGACTCTCCGGTCACGGAAGCCGACATCGCGGTCGATTCCATGCTGCGCGAGCAGCTCACCGCGCTGGCGCCGGATTACGGATGGCTCTCCGAAGAGACCGTCGACGATCCCGCCCGGCTGGCGCGGTCGCGGCTGTGGATCGTCGATCCGATCGACGGCACCCGCGCCTATATGGCCGGCCGCCCCGACTGGGCGGTCGCCGCCGCGCTGGTCGAGGCAGGCCGTCCGGTCGCCGCGGCGCTGTTCGCCCCTGTGACCGACGAGCTTTTTGTCGCGGTCGCCGGCGCCGGCGCCACCCGCAACGGCCAGCCGATCCGCGTCTCCGGGCTCGGCCAGGTCGCCGGCGCGCGGATCGACGGACCCGCACCGCTGCTCGACCGCCTCCGTTTCGATGAGCCGGTCGAGCGGGTGCCGCGCATCCGCTCGCTGGCGTTGCGCATCGCGCGGGTGGCAACCGGCGAGCTCGACGCGGCCTTCGCCTCGCCCAATGGACACGATTGGGACCTTGCCGCCGCTGACCTTTTGGTGCACGAAGCGGGGGGGCGTCTAACCACCATGGACGGGGTCCCGCTCGCCTACAACGCAGCCGTGCCGCGCCACGGTGCTCTGGTTTCGGCCGGCGCCGCGCTGTACCCGTACATGGCGCGCGCGGCCCGCTGACCGGGCTCGACACGCATTCCTTGGACGATCGGCATGACAGAGACTTCGCAGGAGCCCCAACTGCTCCATCTGGTGTTCGGCGGCGAGCTTGAATCGCTCGAGGGGGTGCGGTTCAAGGACCTCGCCGATCTCGACATCGTCGGCATCTACCCGAACTACGCGACCGCCCGCGCCGCCTGGAAGGCGAAGGCGCAGCAGACGGTCGACAACGCGCATATGCGCTACTTCATCGTGCATCTGCACCGCCTTCTGGACCCGGAGACCGGCCTCTCGCCGCCGACCGGCACCGGCGGCTAGGCATCCACAGAGCCGATGTGGCGTAGGCTGCGTACCTCGCGGAGCGTCCGTACCGTGCTCGGCAAGAGCATGGCGGGCTATCTGAGCTTCGTCTGGCGGACCCAGCGCGTGGTGCTGGAGCCGCCCAATCTCTATGATCTCGTCGAGCTTCAGCTACCGCTGATCCTCACCTTCTGGCACGGACAGCATTTCCTCACCCCCTTCTTGGTCAAGCCGCACCATCGCGCCCGTGTAATGATCTCGCGCAGCCCCGACGCCGACGTGAATGCGATCGCCGCCGAGACGCTCGGCATCGCGGCGGTGCGCGGCTCGGGCGCGCAGGGGCGCGACTTCCGCCTCAAGGGCGGCTTCAACGCGACGCTGGAGATGATCCGGCACCTGTCCGAGGGCACCAATGTCGCGATGACCGCCGACGTGCCGAAGATCGCCCGCGTCGTCGGGCTTGGTGTCATCACCATCGCCAAGCATTCCGGGCGGCCGATCTACCCGGTCGCCGTTGCCACGCAGAACCGCATCCTCGCCAGGAGCTGGGACCGCGCGGCGATCCATCTGCCCTTCGGGCGCACCGCCGTGGTGGCCGGCGACGGCGTGCGGGTTCCCCCCGATGCCGACGCGGCGATGCTGGAGGCCAAGCGCCAGGAGCTGCAGCGTCAGCTCGAAGAGATCACCGCCCGCGCCGAGGAACTCGTCGGCCGTCCGCCGGCGAAGAGCGACGTTCCGGGGAAGGCTGGTGGCTAAGCCGCGCACCACCCTGCCGATCCGGCTCTACCGGATGGCCACACGCCTGGCGACGCCCTTCGTGCGGCTGATGCTCGCTGGCCGCCTGCGCCGCGGCAAGGAGGACCCCGCGCGGCTCGGCGAGCGCTTCGGCATCGCCAGCGCTCCGCGCCCCAAGGGGCCGCTGATCTGGGTGCACGGCGCCAGCGTCGGCGAGATGATCGCGGTGATGCCGCTGATGGACCGGCTGCGGGCGCGCGGCTTCCGCGTGCTGCTGACCTCCGGCACCGTGACCTCGGCGCGGCTCGCCGCCGACCGGCTGCCGCCCGACATCGTGCACCAGTTCGTGCCGCTCGATTCGCCGCGCTTCCTGCGCCGCTTCCTCAAGCACTGGCGGCCCGACCTCGTGCTTCTGGTCGAATCCGAGCTGTGGCCGAACCTCATCATGGAGGTGAATGCGCGCGGCACCCCGCTGATGCTGGTGAACGCCCGCATGTCGCCGCGCTCCTTCGCCAAGTGGCTGCGGCTGAAGCGCAGTGTCGCGGCGCTGCTGGCGCGCGTCGACATGTGCCTCGTCCAGGGGCGCGGCGACGGCGACCGGCTGGCCAGCCTCGGCGCCACCCGCGTCTCCGTCACCGGCAACCTCAAATTCGACTCGCCGCCGCCGCCCGTCGACCTCGTAGCCTTCGATGCCCTGCGCAAGGCGACGCAGGGCCGCCAGATGCTCGTCGCCGCCTCGACCCATCCGGGCGAGGAGGAGATCATCATCGCCGCCCACGCCATGCTGCGTCCCTCGCTGCCGCGGCTCCTCACCATCATCGCCCCGCGCCATCCTGAGCGCGGCCTCGACGTGGTGCGGGCGGCGCAGGACCTCCAGATGCCGGCGGTGCTACGCAGCGACGGCTTCCTTCCCGATCGCGGCACGCAGATCTATGTCGCCGACACCATCGGCGAGCTCGGTCTGTTCTACCGGCTCTGTCCGGTCGCCTTCCTCGGGGGCTCGCTGATCCGTCATGGCGGCCAGAACCCGATCGAGCCGATCCGGCTGGAGGCGGCGATCCTGCACGGCCCGACGGTGACGAATTTCGAGGAACTCTACGCCCGGCTCGACGAGAACGCCGGCGCCGAGCAGGTGACGGACGCCAATACGCTCGCCGACGCGGCCTATGCGCTGATGACCGACGAGACGCATCGCCGCCGCATGGTCGGGGCGGCGCAGGCGACTATCGATTCCTTCAGCGGCGCGCTTGAACGCACGCTTGCCGCGATCGACCCCTATCTGGTGCAGATCCGTCTCGAAAGGCGCTGACATGCGCGCGCCCGGCTTCTGGTGGCGGCCGGATCGAACCCTGCTCGCCACGCTGCTCTCGCCGCTCGGTGCCGTCTCCGGCGCCCGTGCGGCCGCGCGCCTCGCCCGGCCGGGCTTCAATCCCGGCGTTCCGGTGATCTGCGTCGGCAATCCGACGGTGGGCGGCGCCGGCAAGACCCCGACCGCGCTCTACCTCGCCCGCCACCTGATTGCCGCCGGCCGGCGCCCGCTGTTCCTGACGCGCGGCTATGGCGGCGCCGAGCGCGGGCCGCTGCTCGTCGACCCGCCGGCGCATTTCGCCGCCCATGTCGGCGACGAGGCGCTGCTGCTGGCGCGCGCCGCCCCGACCGTGCTGGCACGGGACCGCGTGGCCGGCGCGAGGCTCGCGGTCGAGGAGGGTGCCGACGTCATCGTGATGGATGACGGCTTCCAGAATCCGGCGCTCGCCAAGGCGCTGTCACTCCTCGTAGTGGACGCCGCCGTCGGCGTCGGCAACGGGCTGTGCCTGCCGGCCGGGCCGCTGCGCGCGCCGCTGGAGCCGCAGCTCGCGCGGGCCGCGGCGATGCTGCTGATCGGCGAGGGCGAGGCGGGGGAGGCGCTCGCCCTGCGTGCCGCGGACGCCGGGGCCGCCGTGCTGCGCGGGCGCCTCGCGCCGGATGCCCGCGTCGCCTCGCTGCTGTTCGGGAGGCGCGTGCTCGCCTTTGCCGGCATCGGCCGGCCGGCCAAGTTCTTCGAGACGCTGCGTGTCATCGGCGCCAATCCGGTGGCGGAGCACGCCTTCGGCGATCACCAGCCGCTCGGGCCGGCCGACGCCGCGCGGCTGATCGGCGAGGCGCAGGCCAAGGATCTCCTGATCGTCACCACCGAGAAGGATGCGGCGCGGCTCGCCGGCACCGAGGCGGGGCGCCTGCTCTCCGGGTTGTTCGACGTGCTGCCGGTGCGCCTCGTGCCGGACGCCGACAGCGCCCGCCGGCTCGATGCGCTGATGGCGGAGGCGCTCGCCGGACGGCCTGGCTAGGAGCCGGAAGGGCGGCGCAGGCGGTTCGGATGCAGCCGCGTGAGCACGGCTTCCGGCGAGGCATAGGCCTCCTGCAGATCGACGTTCCAGTAGCGCAGCTCGTCGAGCGGGATCGGCTGGCCGGTCACCGCGCAGCGCACGAAGGTGCCGGGCCGCACCACGCGGAAATCGCCGTCGAGATAGCGCACCTCGGCCTCGCCGGATGCAGGAGGAAAGCGTTCGAAGCGGTTCATGGCCGCTGGTGATCCTTCACGTCGATGCCGCGCCACCATAAAGGCGCCCGGCGGGCGCCGACAAGCACGGAGCCCGCGGGCGATGGATGAATGCCGCCGGCGGGCCGTTCAACTGTCGAACAAAGTGGGCTGTTCGATGGCCGGCTTCAAGCCCTTGCGCTGCCTGGGTTTGCTTTCCCCGGATTGCCGTTCGCCGGTTTTGCGGTCCTCCGCGCGGCGTTCCGGCGCGGCCTCGCCCGCTCGGCCTCCGCTGCCGGCGACGCCCGGCGCGTCGCCCGCCACCGCCGGCAGGTGGCCGTCGGCGAATTCGATGTCGAGCACGGTGCCGGCGGCGACCGCGCTGGCGCTGCGCAGTGGCCGGCCGTCCGCGTCGCGGACGAGGGCGAACCCCCGTGCGAGCACCCCTTTGTAGGAGAGCGCGCCCATGAGCTTGCCGATGCCGTCGAGCCGGCGCGCCCGTTCGTCGAGCGCGCGGCGGATCGAGGGCCGGAGCCGCCCGGCGAGGCTCCCCAGCCGGTCGCGCCCGCGCAGCAGGCGGGTGCGGTGCGCCTCGGCATTGACCCTGAAGGCGAGGTCGAGCCGCCGCCCGACTTGGGTGAAGCGCTCGCGCCGCCGCTCGACCAGCGCCGCGAGCCGAGAGGGCGAGAGCCGCGCCTCGACGCGGGCGAGCCGCACGCGATGCGCCGCCGCGTTCGCCTTGAGCGCTCGCGGCAGGCGTTGGCCGGCGACGTCCAGCCGCTGGCGCGGAATGGCGAGCAGTTCGTCGCGGCCCGGCAGCAGTCGGGCGAGCGCCCGCAATTCGGCGCGCCGCTGTTCGCCGGCGCGCGCGAGCGCCGCCCGGCGGCGAGCGTCGACGGACTGCACCTGCGCGATCAGCTCGCCGCGCACCGGCACCGCCATCTCGGCGGCGGCGGTCGGCGTCGGCGCGCGCACATCCGCCGCGAAGTCGATCAGCGTCACGTCGGTCTCGTGGCCGACCGCGGAGATCAGCGGGATGGCGCTTTCCGCCGCCGCCCGCACCACGGCCTCCTCAGAGAAGCCGAGCAGATCCTCCAGCGAGCCGCCGCCGCGCGCGACGATCAGCACGTCCGGGCGCGGGATCGGGCTGCCGGGCTCCAGCGCCAAGCCCCCGGCAGGGATGGAATTGAAGCCGCGGATGGCGGCCGCCACCTCGGCGCCGGAGGTCTCGCCCTGTACACGCACCGGCCAGACGATGACCCGCCGCGGGAAGCGGTCCGACAGGCGGTGCAGGATGTCGCGGATCACCGCGCCGGTCGGCGAGGTGACGACGCCGATGACGCGCGGCAGATAGGGCGGGCGGCGCTTGCGCTCCGCCGCGAACAGGCCCTCGGCGGCGAGCCGGCGCTTGCGCTCCTCCAGCATCGCCATGATGGCGCCGGCGCCAGCGAACTCGATCTGGTCGATGACGATCTGGTAGGACGACTTGCCGGGGAAGGTTGTGATGCGCCCGATGGCGACCACTTCCAGCCCTTCCTCGGGGCGCACCTTCAGCCGCGACATGGTGCCCCGCCACACCACGGCGTCGAGCCGGGCATTGGCGTCCTTCAGGCTGAAATAGGCGTGGCCGGAGGAGTGCGGCCCGCGATAGCCGGAGATCTCGCCGCGCACCCGCACATGGCCGAAGGCGTCTTCCACCGTGCGCTTCAGCGCGCCGGAGAGCTCCGAGACGGTCCAGTCGGGTGCGTTGGAGGGCGGCGATTCGCCGGCAATGTCGACCATGGCGTCTTCATAGATGGTTTCGGCGGCGGGCGGAATTGCGGCGCCCCGACCGCTGGTCCTCCCGGACAGCCGCAGGCATCGCCAGCCTCTGCCTCGCCTCTCCTCTGCCTTCGCCGCCACCCCTGCCCCTCGTCATCCTGAGGTGCTCGACTACAGGTCGAGCCTCGAAGGACGCAAACGGCCGATGCAGGGCACGGGCCTTGGCTCGTGGCACCAGCCTGCATGCTTCGAGGCCGGCCTGACGGCCGGCACCTCAGCATGACGGAGGCCTGTTCCGGGCGGGCGGAGACGGCGACGCGGTGGCCCGCTCCCGCCAGCGCCTCTCCCCCAGCACCAATCGCCCCGCGCCCTGACCGGGCCGGGGGTGTGAATGAGGCACCTTGCGTCCTTCGGGGATGAAGGGCGCGCGGGGCACCGGGCCGGACCGCTCCGGCCGATCGCCTGCACCGGGTGATGAAAGGTGGTGCAAGCATTCAGTCAATCGTCCGATGTGCCGGTTGCCGGCGCCCCGCACGCGGTGTTTGTGAGGCTTGCTCCGCACGGCCCCCGGAGGACTGACCTTGCTATCCTCCGCTCCGGGGCGGCGCCGGTCGCCCGATGGCGATCCCTCACGGGTCCGCCTGTCGCAGCACCAGCCCCCCGCCCACCGTTGGCCGTGGTTACCCGGCCCGGGAACGTACGGCTTGGGCCGCCTCATCGCGTGGTGCGTTACTCCGCACGATAAGGCCACCGCACCCCGCCCCATCGGCCGCTCCGGTTGCGCCCCTTCAGGAAGGACGAGGTGGGGAAAGCATGGCAGCGTCGCACATAAAGAGCAAGGAAATAATTCCTAGGATCGAGTGATATCGGTGCTATTTTGCCATTCCATGCCGGCTCCGCCGTGATGGCCGGGCATGACGGCGCGTGGGGTGGGACGGAGCGGCGTGGGAGGATGGTCGAGCAGAAGGACGGGGGCGAGCGGGAGCCCGCGCCGCACCCGCCTGATGCCGCCCGCCGATCTCCGCCTTGATTGCCGCCCCCGCGCGGCATAGGTTGCGCCGCCTTCCGCAACCGCCGGCCGCCATCCATGATCGATCCCACTTTGCCGCCCCATATGCGACCCGACCGGTCGTTCCAGGGGCTCATCCTCGCGCTGCAGCGCTTCTGGGCGGACAAGGGCTGCGTGATCCTCCAGCCCTACGACATGGAGGTCGGCGCCGGCACCTTCCATCCCGCCACCACGCTGCGCGCGCTGGGGCCGCTGCCGTGGAAGGCCGCCTATGTGCAGCCCTCGCGCCGGCCGAAGGACGGGCGCTATGGCGAGAACCCCAACCGGCTGCAGCATTATTACCAGTATCAGGTGATCCTGAAGCCCTCGCCGCCGGACCTGCAGGACCTCTATCTCGCCTCGCTCGACGCCATCGGCATCGATCTGAAGCTGCACGACGTGCGCTTCGTCGAGGACGACTGGGAGAGCCCGACGCTGGGCGCCTGGGGCCTCGGCTGGGAATGCTGGTGCGACGGCATGGAGGTCTCGCAGTTCACTTACTTCCAGCAGGTCGCCGGCTTCGAATGCGCGCCGGTCTCGGGCGAGCTGACCTATGGGCTGGAACGCCTCGCCATGTATGTGCAGGGCGTCGAGAACGTCTACGATCTCAACTTCAACGGCCGCGAGGGGGCTGAGAAGGTCACCTATGGCGACGTCTTCCTGCAGGCCGAGCAGGAATATTCGCGGCACAATTTCGAGCATGCCGACACGGCGATGCTGCTGGAGCAGTTCCGTATGGCGGAAAGCGCGGCGGCGAAATATCTCGAGGCCGGCTGGCAGGACGGGTCGAAGACCCGCCATCTGATGGCGCAGCCCGCCTATGACCAGTGCATCAAGGCGAGCCACGTCTTCAATCTGCTCGACGCGCGCGGCGTGATTTCGGTCACCGAGCGGCAGAGCTACATCCTGCGGGTGCGCGAGCTCGCCAAGGCCTGCGGCGCCGCCTGGCTCGCGACCAGAGCGGGCGGCGCGCCGGCGTGAGGGCAATGAGGGCGTGACGGCGGCTTACGGCCGTGCCGCGGCGGCGGCCGCCGCGCCGTCGAAGATCTCCGTCCACTCCACCGCCTTGCCGTTCTCGAAGCGCCACAGATGCGCGATGGCGACGGTGGCCGTCTTGCCGGTGGCGTTGTAGGTCCAGCTCGCCTGTCCGAACATCGCCACCAGCTCGCCCTCGGCGACGAACGCCTCCGGCTGGAAATGCCGCATGGTCCAGGCGCCGCGCAGCGTGTCGAGATAGGCGGCGAGCCGCTCGCGCCCCTTGCCCGGCTGGGTGAATTCGAGGCCGGTTTCGGTGCCGCCGATCGGGTTGAGGCGAATATCGTCGTCGACCAGCGCGTGCCACATGCTGCAATCGCCGCCCTTGCAGGCGTCCCACGCCTGATAGGCGCGCTTCAGCCGCGCGAGGTTGTCATCCCCGGCATCGCCCATTCTCGCCTCCCCATGGCTCCCCTGACGCGACGGCCGGAACTATTGCGCCGGCGGCGCGCGCCGTCCAATGAAACCGGCGTTGCGCCGCAGGAATCCGCGCGAGGAATCCGCGCCGGCCTTGACGCGGCTGCCAAGCTGGGCGATTTCCGCCGCACCTTCCGGGCACCCGTTCCGGGACAGCGAACATGACTGGCGGCCGCGCATGCCCGATCTCCTGCTCGAACTCTTCTGCGAGGAAATCCCCGCCCGCATGCAGGCGCAGGCGGCGGAAAACCTCAGGAAGCTCGTCACCGACGCCCTGGTCGAGCGCGGCCTCGTCTATGAGGGCGCCAAGGCCTTCGTGACGCCGCGCCGCCTCGCGCTCGCCGTGCACGGCCTGCCGGCCCACCAGCCGGACACCCATGAGGAGCGCAAGGGCCCGCGCGTCGGCGCGCCGGAGGCCGCGCTGCAGGGCTTCCTGAAAGCCGCCGGGCTCGCCTCCATCGACGAGGCGACGATCGAGAGCGACCCGAAGAAGGGCGAGTTCTACGTCGCGCGCATCCACAAGCACGGGCGCCCGACGCCGGAGGTGATCGCGGCGATCGTGCCTGCAATCGTGCGCGACTTCCCCTGGCCGAAGTCGATGCGCTGGGGCGCCGCCTCGGCGAGCCCCGGCTCATTGCGCTGGGTGCGCCCGCTGCAGTCGATCCTGTGCACCTTCGGCCCGGAGACCGAGGAGCCGGAGGTGGTGCGTTTCGACGTCGACGGCATCGCGTCCGGCGACGTGACGCGCGGCCACCGCTTCATGAGCGAAGGCACGATCAGGGTGCGCCGGCTCGACGACTGGCTCACCAAGCTGGAGGCGGCCAAGGTGGTCGCCGACCGCGAGCGGCGGAAAGACATCATCCTCGCCGACGCCAAGGACCTCGCGCTGGCGCAGGGCCTCGAGCTGGTCGAGGACGCCGGGCTGCTGGACGAGATCTCCGGCCTCGTCGAATGGCCGGTGGTGCTGATCGGCGCCTTCGACGAGAGCTTCCTCGACGTGCCGGACGAGGTGATCCGCGCCACCATCCGCGCCAACCAGAAATGCTTCGTGCTGAAGGACCCGAAGACCGGCCGCCTCGCCAACCGCTTCGTGCTGGTGGCCAATCTCGCGGCAAGCGACGGCGGAACAGCCATCGTCGCCGGCAATGAGCGCGTCATCCGCGCCCGGCTCTCGGATGCCAAGTTCTTCTGGGAGACCGACCAGAAGACCAACGCGACGGTTCCGCTGGAGGAGCGTCTCGGCAAGTTCGCGAACGTCACCTTCCACGAAAAGCTCGGCTCGCAATATGAGCGCATCCAGCGCATCGCCGCGTTGGCCAAGGCGCTGGCGCCGGCGGTCGGCGCCGACCCGGAGCTGGCCGAGCAGGCCGCGCTCTATGCCAAGAGCGACCTGCGCACGGAAGTCGTCGGCGAGTTCCCCGAGGTGCAGGGCCTGATGGGCAAATATTATGCCCGCATCGAGGGCCTGCCCGAGGAAATCGCGCTGGCCGCCGAGGAGCACTACAAGCCGCAGGGACCAAGCGACCGCGTGCCGACCGCGCCGGTCTCGATCGCCGTGGCGCTGGCCGACAAGATCGACACGCTGGTCGGCTTCTGGGCCATCGACGAGAAGCCGACGGGCAGCAAGGACCCCTACGCGCTGCGCCGCGCGGCGTTGGGTGTGGTGCGGATCGTGCTGGAGAACGAGCTGCGGCTCAATCTTCGGGCATTGCTTAAGGAACTCAATCTTCAGCTATTTCCGATCGAACTGCGCGCGCACGTCTTGTATCTCATTGAACGTATCAGCCCGGTTCGATCGATTGTCGAAGAAGTAGCGCTAACGAAGTTGCTTCGAGATACGGATCCCAATTCCCCGCCGGCCATCTTTAATGATCTTTATGCCTTCATCGCCGATCGTCTAAAGGTCCACCTCCGCGAACAGGGCGCTCGCCACGACCTTGTGGACGCTGTGTTCGCGCTTCCGGGGCAGGACGACCTGCTGCTCATCGTCCGGCGCGTCGAGGCGCTGGGGCGGTTCCTCGCGACCGAGGACGGCAGGAACCTGCTCGCCGGCTACAAGCGCGCGGCGAACATCCTGCGCATCGAGGAGAAGAAGGACGGCGTCGCCTATGACGGCGGCGTCGATCTCGGCAAGCTCGACCAGCCCGAGGAGGTCGCGCTCGCTGACGCCATCCGCGAGGCCGACCCGCGCATCGAGGCGGCGCTCGTGGCCGAGGATTTCGAGGGCGCGATGGCGATCATGGCGAGCCTGCGCGCGCCGGTCGATGCCTTCTTCGAGCAGGTGACGGTGAACGCCGCCGATCCCGAGCTGCGCGCCAATCGTCTCGCTTTGCTTGGCGACATCCGTGCCATCACCCGCCGGGTGGCGGATTTCGACCGCATCGAGGGGTAGGGGCCTGCGCGCGAGGCCCGGCGCCGTCCGTGACGAGATGAGAAGGGAAGGCGGCGGAAGGGCCTTTCCCTAGGTCCCGGATCGGCGTTCCGGCTTCGCCGTCACCTGTCCGGGACACGCATCGCCCGGTTTCCCGGACAAGCTGCGCGTAGCGCAGCGCCGATCCGGGACCCAGCGGAAACGCTTTGGCCAAACCGTCCTGCCGTAGTCCTGCGCCGCGCCGCGTGACCCTCCCCATCGCCGCCCGCCGACGCATCCTTTATCATCCGGCAGCGGAGACCAGCCGATGCGCGACATCCTGTTCTATCTCGCGGGCGTCAACGCCGCCGCCTTCGGCCTGTTCGTCTGGGACAAGTTCTGCGCCGGGCGCGAGCTGAGGCGCGTGCCGGAGCGCACCCTGCTCGCGATCTCCGCGCTCGGTGGCTCGCCGGGGGCGTTCCTCGCCCAGCGGCTCGTCCGCCACAAGACGTCGAAGCAGCCTTTCCAGAAGCTGTTCCGGGCGATCGTCGCGCTGCAGGTGCTCGCCGTCGTCGGGCTGGCCGCGCTCGTGCTGAGCATCGACGGAAGTTCCGGCTTCTGACCGGCGCCGCACCGGCAGGCTCGCGGGGGAAGCGACGCGTCGGGCGGAACCTCGCGGGCCGCCGGCGATTATACCGTCGCCGCCGGCCTTGCCGCAGTGCGGCAGACCTGACCTCAGCCCGCCGGAGCCGCCTCATGCAGATCGACGTCATCACCCTGCAGCCCCTCGTCGCGCTGATCGCTGGAATCCTCATCCTGATCATGCCGCGGCTGCTCAACTACATCGTCGCGATCTATCTGATCTTCATCGGCATTTCCGGCCTGATGGGCAAATTCTGATCGCTGCCGCCGCAAACGCCAATGGCCGGGACGAGCCCGGCCATTGATGATTTTCCGACCGGCCGACCGGCCGGAATGCTCAGCCCTTGCGGGCGGCGTCGACGCTCCACGGGCCGGGGCCCGCGAAGAACAGGAACAGGAAGACGAAGCTGTAGAGCGCCGCCAGCTCGCCGCCATTGATGATCGGGAAGAAGTTCTGCGGCGCGTGGACCAGGAAATAGGCGACCGCGGTCATGCCCGAGAGGATGAAGGCGGCGGGGCGCGAGAACAGGCCGATGAGCAGCAGCGCGCCGCCGATGAGCTCGATCAGGCCGGCGATGCCCGGCAGCGCGGTCAAGCTCACGCCGGTCATCTGCGTCACCGGGAAGCCCAGGACCTTGGTGGTGCCGTGCTGGAGCACGAGCGCGGCGGCGGCGATGCGCAGGACGCTCAATATGCGCGGCGTCCAGCTCGCAAGAGTTTCGTTCATGGGTGAATACCTCAAAGATTCGCTTCGCCATCCCGGCGTCGCAGAAGGTGCCGGAACGGCAGCGCCCGCGCAATCGGCCGGCGGATGCGGCCGCGCCAATTTGGAATTGCTTCACTGCACTGCAAAAGGACGGATTGAACACGGCGGTGTGAGCGGCTAGACCATCGGCGTGGAAAAGCCTGCCCGGACCTCTCGTCGGGACCGGGCTCGAAAGGTTGATCTCACGTGCGTTCCGGGCGGGGGAGGATTTTCCATTCGCCTGGCGGCGCACACCCCACCGGCGCCCAGCAACGGGACTTTCACGACATGACGAAATGGGTCTACACCTTCGGCGACGGCACCGCGGAAGGTGCGGCGGATATGCGCAACCTGCTCGGCGGCAAGGGCGCGAACCTGGCCGAAATGTCCAACCTCGGCCTGCCGGTACCGCCCGGCTTCACCATCACCACCGAGGTGTGCACCTCCTTCTACGCCAACGGTAATGTCTATCCGTCGGAACTGAAGGGCCAGGTCGAGGACGCGCTCGCCTATGTCGGCAAGCTGACCGGCCGCCGCTTCGGCGATCCGGCGAACCCGCTGCTCGTCTCCGTGCGTTCCGGCGCCCGCGCCTCCATGCCGGGCATGATGGACACCGTGCTCAATCTCGGCCTCAACGACGAGACCGTCGAGGCGGTGGCGAAGGATTCCGGCGACGCCCGTTTCGCCTATGACAGCTATCGCCGCTTCATCCAGATGTACTCGAACGTGGTGCTCGACTTCCCGCACCATCATTTCGAGGAGGTGCTGGACGGCTTCAAGGACGCCAATTCCTACAATCTCGACACCGACCTTTCCGCGCAGGACTGGAAGGAGATCGTCGGCAAGTACAAGGCGCTGGTCGAGCACGAGCTCGGCAGGCCCTTCCCGCAGGACCCGCAGGACCAGCTCTGGGGCGCCATCGGCGCCGTGTTCGGCTCCTGGATGAACCAGCGCGCCATCGTCTATCGCCGCCTGCACTCCATCCCCGAGAGCTGGGGCACGGCGGTGAACGTGCAGGCCATGGTGTTCGGCAATATGGGCGACACCTCGGCGACCGGCGTCGCCTTCACCCGCAATCCCTCGACCGGCGAGAACGCGCTCTATGGCGAGTTCCTGATCAACGCCCAGGGCGAGGACGTGGTGGCGGGCATTCGCACCCCGCAGAACATCACCGAGACCGCGCGCATCGAGGCGGGTTCCGACAAGCCCTCCATGGAGAAGGCGCTGCCGGAGGTGTTCACCGAGTTCACCCGCATCGCCGGCGTGCTCGAGGGCCACTACCGCGACATGCAGGACCTCGAATTCACCGTCGAGCGCGGCAAGCTGTGGATGCTGCAGACGCGTTCCGGCAAGCGCACCGCCAAGGCGGCGCTGCGCATCGCGGTCGAGCTGGCCAATGACGGCGTGATCACCCGCGAGGAGGCGATCGCCCGCGTCGATCCGGCGGCGCTCGACCAGTTGCTGCACCCGATGCTCGACCCCAAGGCCGACAAGACGGTGATCGGCGCCGGCCTGCCGGCCTCGCCGGGCGCGGCTTCCGGCGAGATCGTGTTCTCCGCGGACGATGCCGAGCTCCTGAAGACCCAGGGGCGCAAGGTCATCCTGGTGCGCATCGAGACCTCGCCGGAGGACATCCACGGCATGCACGCGGCCGAAGGCATCCTCACCACCCGCGGCGGCATGACCTCGCACGCGGCGGTGGTGGCGCGCGGCATGGGCAAGCCCTGCGTCTGCGGCGCCGGCACCATCCGCGTCGACTATGCCGCCGGCACGCTCTCCTCGGGCGGGGTAACGCTGAAGAAGGGCGACATCCTCACCATCGACGGCGGTACCGGGCAGGTGATCGCCGGCGCCGTGCCGACCCTCCAGCCGGAACTGTCGGGCGAGTTCGCCACGCTGATGGGCTGGGCCGACGGCGTGCGGCGCCTGAAGGTGCGCGCCAATGCCGAGACCCCGCTCGACGCCCGCACCGCCAAGAACTTCGGCGCCGAGGGCATCGGCCTGTCGCGCACCGAGCACATGTTCTTCGACCAGGGCCGCATCAAGGCGGTGCGCGAGATGATCCTCGCCGACGACGAGAAGGGTCGGCGCGCCGCGCTCGCCAAGCTGCTCGCCGCCCAGCGTTCCGATTTCCAGGAGCTGTTCGAGATCATGGACGGGCTGCCGGTCACCATCCGCCTGCTCGATCCGCCGCTGCACGAGTTTCTGCCGCACACCGACGCGGAGATCGCCGAGGTGGCAGAAGGCCTCGGCGTGAGCCCGGCCAAGCTTGCCGCCCGCAAGAAGGAGTTCGACGAGTTCAACCCGATGCTCGGCTTCCGCGGCTGCCGTCTCGCCATCGCCTTCCCGGAGATCGCCGAGATGCAGGCGCGCGCCATCTTCGAGGCGGCGGTGGCGGCTGAGAAGTCGACCGGCAAGCCGGTGGTGCCGGAGATCATGGTGCCGCTGATCACCGGCAAAAAGGAGTTCGACCTCGTCAAGCACGACATCGACACGGTGGCGAAGAAGGTCGAGGCCGAGACCGGCACGAAGCTGGAGTATCAGGTCGGCACCATGATCGAGCTGCCGCGCGCGGCGCTGAAAGCCGGCGAGATCGCCGAGACGGCGGAGTTCTTCTCCTACGGCACCAACGACCTGACGCAGACCACCTACGGCATCAGCCGAGACGACGCCGGCACCTTCCTCGGCACCTACATCCAGAAGGGCATCTTCGAGGTCGACCCGTTCGTGTCGATCGATGTCGACGGCGTCGGGGAGCTGGTGAAGATCGCGACCGAGCGCGGGCGCGCGGTGCGTCCCAAGCTCAAGCTCGGCATCTGCGGCGAGCATGGCGGCGACCCCGCCTCGGTCGCCTTCTGCGAGGAGGTCGGGCTCGACTATGTGTCGTGCTCGCCCTTCCGCGTGCCGATCGCCCGCCTCGCCGCCGCCCAGGCCGCGCTGAAGACGCAGGCCGCCAGCCAGGCGTGATCGGCATCGTAAGTGCATGAGACGACGGCCGGGGCGAAAGTCCCGGCCGTTTGCTTTCTCGCAGCCCGATCATGGTCGGCCAACGACCATCCGGGGGCTTTCGCGGGTTCAGGGGTCCGTTCCCGGGCAATAAGGCCGCCTGCAAGCAGGCGATCCGCGACGGCATGATCGCCGCGTCGAACAAGAAACCCTTGCTCGACAATGCCCGCACGCCGGCGGCTCCGCGCCCGGAATCAAAATAGAACACCGGCAGGCTTGCGGGATTTCTCAAATATCCCTATGTTGCAAACATCGATCTTGCAAGTTGAACTTTGTTTTTGCGCCTGACGCGCTGTGGCGAGCTTCCTCTCAAATCGATGGCAACACGCCGTTTGCTGACTGGCAAGCGAGCGATTTTCTATGTCAAACGAAAGGAATTCGTCATGGTGACGGGTACGGTAAAGTGGTTCAACAGCCAGAAGGGCTATGGTTTCGTTCAGCCGGATAATGGCGGGTCGGATGTGTTCGTTCACATCTCCGCTGTAGAGCGGGCCGGCATGACCTCGCTCAGCGACGGGCAGAAGATCTCGTTCGAGATCGAGTCCGATCGCCGGACGGGCAAGCAGAGCGCCGGCAACCTGCAGGCTGCGTGACGATGCCAACGCCTTCTGACCACGGATGTACTGGCAGGGGCGGTTGAGTATCGGGGAAGGCCGGGGCTATCCCGGCCTTTTTCATTTTGGAGGACCCGCAATGGCCAACAGTCCCCGTGACGACGTCTTCAAGCCCAACCTGTCGCGCACCGAGAGCAAGGCAGAGAGCGTGTCGCGCGTCGCCAAGACGGCGATCCGGCAGGAGATCGCATCGCGCGACGCCAAGACGGCCCGACTTCGCGCGGCCCGCCTCGCGCGCGACGCCGCCGCACCCGCGCCCGAGCCGGTCGCTCCGCGCCGTTCGCGCGCGAAGAAGGCTTCGACGGCCGCCGGCGCGTAGTCCCTCCATCGACACCGGCCCAAAGCCTTGGGGTATCAAGGCCCGGCCACCAAGGCCCGGCCACCACGCCTGCGCTACCCGCCCCGCGCCGCCGCCTTCAGCTTGTACAGCGCCTCCAGCGCCTCGCGCGGGGTCATCTCGTCGGGGTCGAGCCCGGCCAACGCCGCCTTCACCGCTTCCGCCGCCGGATCGGCTTTCACCGCCGGCGCGGCGGGGGCGGGCGCGCGGTTGAGCGCGGCGAAGAGCGGCAAATCGTCAAGGATGCGCTGCGCCGGAGCGGCGCGGTCCGCCTTCTCCAGCTCGGTGAGCACCGCCCGCGCCCGCTCCACCACGGCGGCCGGCAGGCCGGCGAGCTTCGCGACCTGGATGCCGTAGGAACGGTCCGCCGCGCCGGGCACCACCTCGTGCAGGAAGACGACCTCGCCCTCCCATTCCTTCACCTTCACGGTGGCGTTGGCGAGGCGGCCGAGCCGCTGCGCAAGCGCGGTCAGCTCATGGAAATGGGTGGCGAACAGGCCGCGGCAGCGGTTCACCTCGTGCAGGTGCTCGAGGCTCGCCCAGGCGATGGACAGGCCGTCGAAGGTCGCGGTGCCGCGCCCGATCTCGTCGAGGATGACCAGCGAGCGCGCCGTCGCCTGATTGAGGATGGCGGCGGTCTCGACCATCTCGACCATGAAGGTGGAGCGCCCGCGCGCGAGGTCGTCGGCCGCGCCCACGCGGGAGAACAGCCGGTCGACCACGCCGATATGCGCCGCGCGCGCCGGCACGAAGGCGCCCGCCTGCGCGAGGATGGCGATCAGCGCGTTCTGGCGGAGAAACGTCGACTTGCCGGCCATGTTCGGGCCGGTGACGAGGAAGATGCGCCCCGCCGCCGGCCCCTTGACACCCTCGGGCGGGGACAGGTCGCAATCATTGGCGACGAACGGCCCGCCGGAAGCGCCCCGATCCTGCCGCAGCGCCTGCTCGACCACCGGATGCCGGCCGCCTTGAATCGCGAAATCGAGCCCGTCGTCGATCTCGGGGCGCACATGGTTCTCGTCCACCGCGAGCTGCGCGAGCCCGCTCGCGACGTCGACATTCGCCAGCGCCTGCGCGGCGGCGCGGATCGCGTCGGCGGAGGCCAGCACCTCGCCGGAGAGCCGCTCGAAGATCGTCTGTTCGAGGGCGAGCGCGCGTTCGCCGGCGCTGGCGATCTTGGCTTCCAGCTCGCCGAGCTCGACGGAGGTGAAGCGCACCGCCCCCGCCATGGTCTGGCGGTGCACGAAAATGCCGCTGAACGGCGGCTCGCGCAGCCGGTCCGCATTCTGCGCGCTGACCTCGACATAATAGCCGAGCACCGCATTGTGCCGGATCTTCAGGGCGCGGATGCCGGTTTCCTCGGCATAGCGCCGCTCCAGGCTGGCGACGACACGCCGGCTCTCGTCGCGCAGCGCGCGGGTGGCGTCGAGCTCGGGCTCGAAGCCGGCGCGCACGAAGCCGCCGTCGCGCCGATAGGCGGGCAGCTCGTCGGCGAGCGCGGAAGCGAGCAGCGGCGCGAGGCCGGCATCGGGCGCCTGCAGGGCGCGGGCGGCCTCGGCCAGTTCGGCGGGGGCGTCCCCGGCGCCGATCAGCCGGGCGATCGCCGCGCCCTCGTCGAGCCCGCGCCCGATGGCGGCAAGGTCGCGCGGCCCGGCACGGCCGAGCGCGAGGCGGGCGAGCGCGCGGGCGAGGTCCGGCGCGCCGGCGAGCCGCTCGCGGAGCTGCGCGCGCAAATGCGGGGCGTCGACCAGATGCTCCACCGCGTCGAGCCGAGCGGATATGCGTGCCGGCTCGGTCAGCGGCTCGGCGAGCCGGCGGGCCAGCGCCCGCGCGCCGGCCGAGGTCACGGTGCGGTCGACGGCCGCGATCAGGCTGCCCGCCCGCTCGCCCGTGGTGGTGCGCAGGATCTCGAGATTGGCCCGCGTCGCCGGGTCGATCACCATCGCCTCGCCGCCGCCCTCGCGCACCGGGGCGGCGAGCGGCGGGCGGGCGCCGAGCTGGGTGCGCTCGATATAGGCGACCACCGCCCCGGCGGCGGCGAGCTCGGCGCGCGAGAAGGCGCCGAAGGCGTCGAGCGTGGCGACGCCGAAAAACTGGGCGATACGCCGTTCGGCGCCGGCGCCGTCGAAGCTCTCCTTTGGCAGCGGCGTGACCGAGGGCAGCGCGCGCCAGAGCTCACGCAGCTCCGCCTCGTCATAGAGCGGATCGGGCACCAGCAGCTCGGCCGGCTCGATGCGCGCGAGGTCGGCGGCGAGGCGCGACAGCCCGGTCGGCGCGACGCGGAAGCTACCCGTCGAGATGTCGGCGAAGGCGATGGCGTAGACATAGCCGTCGTCCGAGGTGCCCTCGCCGCCGCGCACGCGGGCGAGCGCCGCCAGCACGTTCTCGCGCCGCGCGTCGAGCAGCGCGTCCTCGGTCAGCGTGCCGGGCGTGACCAGGCGGGTGACGTCGCGGCGCACCACGCTCTTGCCGCCGCGCTTCCTCGCCTCGGCGGGGTCCTCGGTCTGCTCGCACACGGCGACGCGATGGCCGCTCGCGATCAGCTTGTGGAGATATTCCTCCGCCCGCTCGACCGGCACGCCGCACATGGGGATGTCATCGCCCATATGCTTGCCGCGCTTGGTCAGCACGATGCCGAGCGTGCGCGAGGCGGCCTCGGCGTCGGCGAAGAACAGCTCGTAGAAATCACCCATCCGGTAGAACAGCAGGCTGTCCGGATAGGCGGTCTTGATCTCGATATATTGCGCCATCATCGGCGTCACCCGCTCGCCCTCGGCGGGCGGGGTGGCGGGGTGTTTGGCGTGTGCGTCCATGGCGCGACGCTGGCGAAGCGCGGCGCCCGGCGCAAGGCCGTCGCGGGGTTTTCCCCATTAGAGGGCTGGCCGGGCAGCATGCCCGGCGCCTTGCGAGGCCGGGCCGGCGTTGCTACGGCAGGCGATGAGGAGCCGATGCCGATGCTGCTGAGCTACCAGACGGTCGATGTCTTCACGCGGACGCGTTTCGGCGGCAATCCGCTCGCGGTCGTGCTGGACGCCGACGGCCTGACGACCGAGCAGATGCAGGCGGTGGCGCGGGAGTTCAACTATTCCGAGACGAGCTTCGTGCTGCGCTCCGTCGATCCCCGTCACACCGCGCAGATACGCATCTTCACGCCGACGACGGAGGTGCCTTTCGCGGGCCATCCGAATGTCGGCACCGCTTTCGTGCTGGCGAGCCTGGAGGGAGCCAGTGGGGCGGAGGAATTCGTCTTCGAGGAGAAGGCCGGGCTCGTCCGCGCGCGCATCCTCCGTGATGCCGGGCGCGTCGGCGAGGTCCGCCTGACCGCCCCGCAGGCGCTCCGCGTCGGCCGCACATTTGATCCGGCCGCGGTTGCCGCCTGCCTGTCACTGGCGCCCGGCGACATCGCGACCGGTGTCCACCAGCCCAGCATCGCCTCCGTCGGCCTGCCCTTCCTCGTGGTCGAGATCGCCTCCCGGGACGCGCTGGCGCGGGCGGTGGCGCAGCCGGCCGCATTCTCCGATATCCTGCCATCCGACGGCGCCGATGCGATCTACCTCTATTGCCGCGCGACGGCCGAGCGCGACGGCGCGGTGGATTTCACCGCCCGGATGTTCGCACCCTTCGACGGGCTGCCGGAGGACCCGGCGACCGGAAGCGCGACGGCGGCCACCTGCGCCCTGCTGGCGTCGATGGAGAAAACCGCGATTCGCCGCTTCGAGGTCGCGCAGGGCATCGACATGGGACGCCCGAGCCTCATCTCCATCGATGTCGCTGGAACCGATCCGGTGGAGATCGGCGGCTCCTGTGTGCCGGTGATGTCGGGGACGCTGGTTGTGTAGCCGGCGCCGCCGCCGTGCCTGCCCGGCGCGGGCCGCCTCGCCTCACAGGTCGATGCCGCGCATCGCCTCGGGGTCCATCAGCGCGATCATCCGCCCCGCCGCGGCGCGGGCGAGGCGCAGCGTCATGGCGCGGCGCGTCGCCGCCGGCATCGGGTGGTGCGGGGCGGCGCGCATCAGCGCGGCGCCGAAAGCGTCGGCGGTGAGGATGCCGGTGTCCTCGGGCAGGATGTCGAGCGGGAAGTCCGGCGCCACCGCGAAGAACAGCCGGTCGCAGAACAGCCGGTACTCGTGCCATTTGTGGTCGGTGCGGAAATCGATCACCGACGACTTGATCTCGACGATCCAGATCTCGCCGCGCGGGTCGAGCGCGGTGATGTCGGCGCGCCGGCCGGAGGCGAGCGGCAGCTCCGGCACGCCGGTGAGGCCGGAGGCCACCAGATAGCGCAGCGCGCCGCGCTGGATGGCGCGCGCCATGTCGGACTGCCGGCCGTCGAGCGGCACCACGAGAGGGGATTCGATCATGCCGCCAGTCTAGCGGGCAAGGCGGCGAAGCGGAATTCGGTCCTTAACGGCAGCGCTGCCGGTATGGAAGGGCGGGTGTCGACAATTCCCGCGGAAAGACGGCCTTCGGCGCGTGAAATGTCTTCCTTTTTCGCCCGGGACTCATCTATAGCGGGGCCACGTTTCGTGCAGTTCCCTCCCGTGCATCTCCGCCCCGCGTCCCGTCCGGTCGCGTTTCCGGCCGGATGCCCGCCAGCCAGCCGACACGAGCCCGATGCCGCGTGATCCAGAGCCAGCCCCGGATGCGCCCGCCCGTCGGAGCGATCCGGGCGGCCATGAGACAAGCGGCCATGAGACAAGCGGCCATGAGCGCGCGGGCCTGGCGCCGCCGCCCTCGCTCGCCGCGCTGTTTCTCGGCTTCCTCGGCATCGGCGTGATCGCCTTCGGCGGCGTGCTGCCGATCGCCCGCCGCGCGCTGGTCGAGAAGCACCGCTGGATCACCAACGAGGAATTCACCGAGCTGCTCGGCCTCTCGCAATTCCTGCCCGGCCCCAACATCCTGAACTTCACCATCGTGCTCGGCTCGCGCTTCCACGGCATTCCGGGCGCGGCGTCGGCTTTTCTCGGCCTGTCGCTGGTGCCGATGGTGATCGTCATCACGCTCGGCTGGCTGTTCGACCGCTATGCCGATATCGGCGCGGTCTCCAACGCCATGGCCGGCGTCGCGGCGGCGGCGGCCGGTCTCGTGCTCGCCATGGCCGGCCACATCGCCGCGCCGCTCTGGCGCAACCCGACGCTGCGCGCCAGTGCCATAGCGGTCGCGACCTTCCTCGCCATCGGCGTGTTCGGCGTCCGCCTGCCGGTGGTGATGCTGATCGTGGCGCCGCTGTCGGTCGCGCTCGCCTGGCGGGCGCTGCCATGAGGTGCGGCGGGTTCGGCGACGTGGTGAGGGAAGGCTGATGCAGGACGACAACCCGCTCGGCGCGCTGGCGCTGAACTTCCTCATCCTGTCGCTGCTGGCGGTGGGCGGCGCCACCGCGGTGCTGCCGGAGATGCACCGCCAGGTGGTCGAGACCGCCGGCTGGATGACCGATGCCGAGTTCGCCCGCGCTTTTGCCGTGGCGCAGGCGGCGCCGGGGCCGAACATCCTCGTGGTGACGCTGATCGGCTGGCACGTAGCCGGCGTGACCGGCGCGCTGGTCGCCACCTTCGCCATGTGCGCTCCGGCGAGCATCCTCGCCTATGTCGTCGGCGGCGTCTGGCACCGCTTCCGCCACGCCAAATGGCGGCGTGCCATTCAGGTCGGGCTGATGCCGATGACGGTGGGTCTCGTGGCGGCTGGCGGCTTCCTGCTCGCCGAGGCGACGGCACGCAGCTATGGCGCGGTCGCCCTCACTTTGTCGTCGATGGCGATATTGCTGTTCACCCGCATCAGCCCGCTATGGATGCTGGCGGCGGGCGCCGCCGCCGGCATGCTTGGGCTGGCGTGAGCGTGGGCTAGAGCCCTTACCGATCAGGTACATGCTCTGGCCGCGCCGGCCGCCGCCTCAGCGGCGATTATTGGTGAACTGGTCGAAAATGTCCTGGAACGGCTGAAGCCGCGGGTCGCCCGTGCCGTCGCTTCCACCCGGAGAGGCGCGCCCGGAACCGGCGCCGCCCGCGGCGCCGCCGCCGAACATGCCGCCAAGGATGCTGCCGAGCAGATCGCCCATCGGGTCGCTGCCAGGCTGCGTCCGGCGGGTGGGCTCGGCCGGCTGGGTGTCGTCCAGCGAATCGTCGCGCCCGGCGGGGGAGGCCCGTCCGCCGCCCAGCATGCCGCCGAGTATGTCCTCCAGCGGATTGCCGGAGCCCGAACCGGAGCCGCCCTGCGGCGCCGCGCGCCCGCCCCCGAGCATGCCGCCCAGAATGTCCTCGAGCGGATTGCCCGATCCCTGCTGGCCGGAAGCCCCGCCACCTGTCGCGCCACCTGCCGCGCCACCGCCGAACATGCCGCCGAGAATGTCGTTGAGCGGATTGCCGGAGCCCGCATTGGCGTTGGCATTGCCCTGCGGGGCGCTGCGTCCGCCGCCCAGCATGCCGCCGAGCAGGTCGCCGAGGCTGCCGCCGCCGCTCTTCATCATGCCGCCCAGCACCAGCGCCGCGATCGCCGGCAGCATCTGCTTGAGCAGTGCCGAGCTGAGCCCGGTGGTGGCCGCCGCCTGCGCCGCCACGGCGCGGCTGACGTCGGGCGAGCCGAACATGGCGGCGAGCGCCTCGGTGCCGGCCGGCTTCAGGTCCGCGCCGGCGCCGAAGGCCGGGTTGTCGAAAGCCTGCGCATAGGGGTTGCGGGCCATGGTGCCGAACAGGTCGGCGAGGCCCTGCGGCGTCTGCATGTTGCGCTGCAGGCCCACCGCGAAGGCGGGAAGCATCGCTTCCACCGCCTGCTGGGCCTGGCTGTTGGAGATGCCGTAGCTGCGCGCGAGATTGTCGATGAACTGACCCTGCTGCGCCTGGGCGAGCAGATCCTGAAGCTGGTACATGGTTCCCTCCCGGACACGCCGGTTTCATTTGTGAGCTTAGAGCAATAGGCCGGAAGCGTCACCGTCCCGTGGCGAGGAATGCCGGCCGTCGCGATCGTGACCGCATCCCGGCATGCTGCTGTCGCAAAGGCCGTTCAACTTTCACGGAACATGCTCTAGAAGGTCTGGCCCGCCGGCCGATCACGGATTCCCCTCGATGAGTGCTTCCACGCTTCCCGCTTCCGCGCCTTCCGCCGCCAGCGAGGCGCCGCTCGGCGACGCTCATGCCCAGGCGCGCGTCCTCGTGCAGGCGCTGCCGCACATGCAGCATTACGACGACGCCATCGTGGTGGTGAAATATGGCGGCCACGCCATGGGCGACGAGCAGGTGGCGCGCGACTTCGCGCAGGACATCGTCCTGCTTGAGCAGTCCGGCGTGAACCCGGTGGTGGTGCATGGCGGCGGCCCGCAGATCGGCGCCATGCTGGCCAAGCTCGGCATCAAGTCGGAATTCGCCGCCGGGCTGCGCATCACCGACAAGGCCACCGTCGAGATCGTCGAGATGGTGCTGGCCGGCTCCATCAACAAGTCGCTGGTCGGCTTCATCAACGGGGCCGGCGGCAAGGCGCTCGGGCTCACCGGCAAGGACGGCAACATGGTTGTCGCCACCAAGGTCACGCGCAGCGTCATGGACCCGGATTCGAACGTCGAAAAGGTGGTCGATCTCGGCTTCGTCGGCGAGCCTTCGAGCGTCGACACGACGGTGCTCGACCAGATCCTCGGCCGCGAGCTGATCCCGGTGCTGGCGCCGATCGCGGCGGGCGAGGACGGCGGCACCTTCAACGTCAACGCCGACACCTTCGCCGGCGCCATCGCCGGGGCGCTCGGCGCCAAGCGGCTGCTGCTGCTCACCGACGTGCCGGGCGTGCTCGACGCCGACAAGCAGCTCATCAAGGAACTGAGCATCACCGAGGCGCGGCGGCTGATCGCCGACGGCACCATCTCGGGCGGCATGATCCCCAAGGTCGAGACCTGCATCTATGCGCTGGAGCAGGGCGTCGAGGGGGTCGTCATCCTCGACGGCAAGGTGCCGCATGCGGTGCTGCTGGAGCTGCTCACCGACCATGGCGCCGGCACGCTCATCCGCCGTTGAACTGATGCGGCTCGGCCTCGCCGCGCTGGCGGGGCTGCTGCTCGGGGCGGGCGTCTCGTCCGCCCGGGCCGACCTCTCCATCTGCAACCGCACCTCCTATGTCGCCGAAGCGGCTCTCGGCATCGAGCAGGGCGGCACGCGGGTAACGCGCGGCTGGTTCCGCGTCGAGCCCGGCGCCTGCCGCATGGTGCTGCGCGGCGAGGTGGTGGCCGAGCGCCTCTATCTCCATGCCCGCGCGCTGCCGCTCTACGGCACGGTGACGATGACCGCGCGGGGCACCGACCTGTGCACCGGCCTCGGCGATTTCCTCATCAGCCCGGCGGATGCGTGCACCGGCATCGGCCAGGCCATGCTGCCCTTCGCCGAGGTCCGCCCGACCGCGAGCGGCGAGGGGCTGGCGCTGAATCTCGCCGAGGCCAACGACTATGACGGCGAGCAGGCCCGGCTCGCCGCCCTCCAGCGCCTGCTCGACCTGCTCGGTTACGATCCCGGCCCGATCGACGGCACCTCCGGCGCGCGCACGGACGCCGCGCTGGCCGCCTTCCTCGACGACCGCAAGCTGCCCGCCGCTGCCGCCGCCGATCCCGATCTCATCCAGCGCATGCTGCAGGCGGTGCGCGCCGGCGAGGGCACCGGCCTCGTCTGGTGCAACGACACCGGCACCCCGGTCATGGCGGCGCTGGCCCGCGAGGAGAAGGGCGGCATCCTCGCCAGCGGCTGGTGGCGGATCGAGCCCGGCCGCTGTCTGCGCCCGGAGCAGGCGGACGGCGCCCCGATGCCGCTCTACAGCTATGGCGTGACGGCGGAGGGCGAGGGCGCGCCGCGCGTCTGGGGTGGCGACAAGGTGCTCTGCACGCGTGCGGCCAAATTCGAGATCCGCGAGCATTCCGACTGCCGCGCGCGCGGCCTCGACGCGACCGGCTTCGCGCCGGTGGCGCTCTCGCCCCGCGGCGCAGCGACCGTGCGCTTCGGGCGGTGACGGCTCGCGAAACCTTGCCTCGCCGTCGTCGGCACGTTGCGCTAGAAGGTCCCCATGTCCGACATCGACCTCCCCAACGCCGACCTGCCCAATAGCCTGCGCCCGTCCGCCGCCGTGGACTTCGCCCACGTCGAGACCTGGGTGTTCGACCTCGACAACACGCTCTATCCGCCGGGCCTTGACCTGTGGCGGCAGATCGACCTCAGGATGCGTTCCTACATCGCCGGTTTCCTCGGCCTGTCGCTCGACGATGCCTTCGCACTGCAGAAGGACTATTACCGGCGCTACGGCACCTCGCTGCGCGGGCTGATGATCGAGCACGGCATGGACCCGGACCCGTTCCTCGCCAACGCGCATGACATCGACCTGTCGACGCTCGCCCCGGCGCCGGAGCTGGGCGAGGTGCTCGGCGCCCTGCCGGGGCGCAAGCTGGTCTACACCAACGGCTCGCGCGGCCATGCCGAGAACGTCCTGGCCAAGCTCGGCATCTCCGACCGCTTCGCTGGCGTGCACGACATCGTCGCCGCCGAGTTCCATCCCAAGCCGCAGGAGGCCGCCTATCGCCGCTTCCTCGCCGCCCACGACGTGGCGCCGGAGCGTGCCGCCATGTTCGAGGACCTCGCCCGCAACCTCGAAGTGCCGGCCCAGCTCGGCATGCGCACGGTGCTGGTGGTGCCGCGCGGCCTCGCGGTGAGCCCGGCCGATCGCGAGGCCTGGGAGCACGAGGGGCGCGACGGCGCCCATATCGACCACGTCACCGACGATTTGACGGCGTTCCTCGCCGGTCTTCTTCCCGCGGCGGGCCAGCCGGGGCGTTGACAGACGCCGCGCGCGACCGGACAAGTCGCGCCGAAAAGGAGAGCGTCATGTCGCGTGACTCGCAAAGCCAATTGCAGACCATCGTCGATCAGGCCTTCGAGGACAGGGCTGAGATCAATTTCGAGACCGGCGGCGAGATCCGCCACGCCGTGAACGAGGCCCTCGCGCTGCTCGACGCCGGCAAGGCGCGCGTCGCCGAGCAGGGCGCCGACGGCACCTGGACCGTCAACCAGTGGCTCAAGAAGGCGGTGCTGCTCTCCTTCCGCCTCAACGACATGGCCCCGATCGACGGCGGCCCGGGCGGCGCCCACTGGTGGGACAAGGTGCCCTCCAAGTTCGCCGGCTGGGGCGAGAGCGACTTCCGCAGCGCCGGCTTCCGCGCCGTGCCGGGCGCCATCGTGCGCCGCTCGGCCTATATCGCGCCGAACGTCGTGCTGATGCCCTCCTTCGTCAATCTCGGCGCCCATGTGGGCGAGGCGACCATGGTCGACACCTGGGCGACGGTGGGAAGCTGCGCGCAGATCGGCGCGCGTGTGCATCTGTCCGGCGGCGTCGGCATCGGCGGCGTGCTGGAGCCGCTGCAGGCCGGCCCGGTGATCATCGAGGACGACTGCTTCATCGGCGCCCGCTCGGAGGTCGTCGAGGGGGTGATCGTGCGCAAGGGCTCGGTGCTCTCGATGGGCGTGTTCATCTCGGCGACCACCAAGATCGTCGACCGCACGACCGGCGAGGTGTTCGTCGGCGAGGTGCCGGCCTATTCGGTGGTGGTTCCCGGCTCGCTGCCCGGCAAGTCGCTGCCCGACGGCACGCCCGGCCCGTCGCTCTACTGCGCGGTGATCGTGAAGCGCGTCGACGCGCAGACCCGCTCCAAGACCTCGATTAACGACCTGCTCAGGGATTGAGCGACTTCGGGCGTTGACCGTCATCCCGGCCGAAGCGCAGCGTAGAGCCGGGATCGCTCTCCAGTTCTGACGCAATCCCGGATCGGCCTTGCGGCCGTCCGGGATGACGATGATGGGAAAGATCGCATGACAAAGTCGGCACTGCCCGCGGCAGACCCCGTCGCGATCGCCCGCGCGCTCATACGCTGCCCGTCGGTGACGCCGGAAGAGGCGGGGGCGCTCGACTATCTGGCGGGCCTGCTGGGCGACCACGGCTTCGCCGTGCACCGCGTGCGGCTCACCGCGCCGGATACGCCGGATGTCGAGAACCTCTATGCGCGCTTCGGCACCAAGGGGCCAAATCTCTGCTTCGCCGGCCATACCGACGTGGTGCCGCCGGGCGACGAGGTGCATTGGCGCTTCCCGCCCTTCGAGGCGGCGATCCATGGCGGCATGCTCTACGGGCGCGGCGCGGTCGATATGAAGGGCGGCGTGGCGGCGAGCGTGGCGGCGGCGCTCGACTACATCGCCGCCCAGGACGGCGCGATCCCCGGTTCGATCTCCTTCCTCATCACCGGCGATGAGGAAGGCCCGGCGATCAACGGCACCGAGAAGCTGCTGCGCTGGATGGCCGACCGCGACGAGCGCATCGACCATTGCGTGCTCGGCGAGCCCTCCAGCCGCGCTGCGCTCGGCGACATGGTGAAGATCGGCCGGCGCGGCTCGCTCTCCGGCACCATCACGGTGCACGGCCGGCAGGGCCATGTCGGCTATCCGCACCTCGCCGAGAATCCGGTTCCCGGCATGGTGCGGCTGCTCGCCGGCCTTTCCGCCGAGCCGCTCGACCGCGGCAGCGAGCATTTCCAGGCCTCGAACCTCGAGGTCGTCTCGGTGGATGTCGGCAATCCGGCCTTCAACGTCATCCCGGCCGAGGCGCGAGCGCGCTTCAACGTGCGCTTCAACGATCTGTGGATGCCCGGCACGCTGCGCGCCGAGATCGAGCGGCGCCTCACCGCGGCGGCCGGCAACGAGGTGCGCTGGTCGGTCGATTTCGTCGAGCGCTCCAGCGACAGCTTCCTCACCGCGCCGGGCGAGTTCGTCGATCTGGTGGTCGCGGCGATCGAGGCGGCGACCGGGCGCCGGCCCGAGCTCTCCACCACCGGCGGCACCTCGGACGCCCGTTTCATCAAAGACTATTGCCCGGTCATCGAGTTCGGCGCGGTGGGCACCAGCATGCACGCCGTCGACGAGGCGACTCCGGTCGACGAGCTCGCCGCGCTGGCGCGCGCCTATCACGGCATCATCGCGCGCTATTTCGAGACCTTCGGCCGCTGAACGGGCCGAAGGCCGCCCGTCGTCGCTTCACTGCGACCGGAGCGAAGAGCCCCACGTGTTGCTGCCGGCGCCGGTGAAGCCGTATTTCTGGGTATAGGCGTCGCTTCTCGCATAGCCGCCGACCTTGATGCAGGTCGACGAGCCGGGCGAGCGCACGAAGCCGGGGCCGTAGGCCGCGCACGCACGGTCCTGCGTGCTGCTATTCATGCCGATGTCCTTGTTCACCTGGGCCGCCGCCGGCCCGGACGCGGCCAGGAGTAGCGCCCCGATCGCCGCCCCGAGACACCCCACTCCCGTCACGCCCCGAAATTTCCGCTGCATGCGGACCTCCCCAGTGATTCCATCGGCGAGCTTCAGGCCCGATTATGGCGCGATCCCGGCACCGCCGGTCCTTGGCCACGCTATCCCCAGGAAGTTGCAGATGCGCCACCCTGCCGTGCGTCCCGTTCTAGCGGTCTCGACCGCTGTGTTTCGCGAGGGAAGGGTGCTGCTGGCGCGGCGCGGCGCCGCGCTCGGCCGCGGCCTCTGGTCGCTGCCCGGCGGCAAGGTCGAGCCGGGCGAGACGCTGGCCGAGGCGGCCGCCCGCGAGCTCGCCGAGGAGGTGGGGGTGGCCGGCGCCATCATCGGCGTCGCCGGCGCACTGGACATCATCCGCCGCGACCCGGCCGGGGCGCTGGAGGCGCATTACGTCGTGGTCTGCCACGCCGCGCATTGGCGGAGCGGGGAGGCCTCGGTCGGGCCGGAGGCAGCGGAGACCGGCTGGTTCGCGCCGCACACGCTGCCCGACCCCCGCACCATGACCGACGGCCTTGCCGGCATGATCGCCGCGGCCGCCGCACTGGCTGGGGCGAGCGGCGATGGCGCTTGACCGCATCGGCGCCGAGGCGCAGGAACGGGCCATGCGCGTGCTCGTCTGTGCTGTCCTCCTGCTGGCGTCCCTGCTGCCCGCCGCCGCCCAGCAGACCGAGGGCGCCCCGCCGCCCTATGAGGCGGACCTCATGCATCTCGCCGAGATACTCGGCGCGCTCCACTATCTGCGCCCGCTCTGCGGTGCCCCCGAGGGCACGCGCTGGCGCGACGAGATGCAGGCGCTGATCGACGCCGAGCAGCCCTCCGACAGGCGCCGCGGCCAGATCATCGCCAGCTTCAACCGCGGCTATTCGAGCTATGGTGAAGTCTACCGCGCCTGCACCGATTCGGCGGCGATGGCGAGCCGGCGCTATCTCGACGAAGGCGCCCGCCTCTCGCGCGACATCGCGGCCCGCTACGGCAGCAATTGACGAAAACACACATCGAGTTTTTGTCGAATGCGCCCGTGCGCATTAACCTTCTCTCAAAACTTGGCCCGGCCGGCGGCGTGGGCATGCTATGTTTTGATTCGGGCGCGCGGGGAGCGCGCGGAGGTCAAGCATTTGTCGAACGTCCCCGATCTGCTACTTCGCCAAGGCGAAACCGACCAGGCGGTGGAAGACGAGCGCCATGCCGCCCTCGCCTATCTGGACGAGGCTTGGAACGAGGCGGTCTATGACGGCCTCGACGAGGACTGCCTCGCCCAAGCGGCGCTGTTCACCGCCATCCGCTCGCTGGTCGCCACCTATGGCGAGGAAGCCGCCGCCGGCTTCGCCAGCCGTCTCGCGGACCGGATCCGCGCCGGCGAATACACGGTGCCGCTGAACCGGCAGTAGCAGCCCGCGTCCCGCGCAAGGCATCGCGCAGGCGCGCGTGTACGCTCAGCGGCGCGGCGCGTAGGTCAGCGGAATCTCGGTGGTGTTCTTGAGCTCCTCCATGGCAAACATGGATGTGACTTCCGTCAGTTCGACCTTGCTGATCAACTGCTTGTACAGAGCGTCATAGGCCGCGATGTCCGGCACCACCGCCTTGATCAGGTAGTCGATGCCGCCGGCCAGCCGGTAGAACTCCAGCGCTTCCGGAATGTCGTTCAGCGCCTTGTGGAACTGCTCGAACCATTCCAGTCCGTGCCGGCTCGTGCGGACGGCGATGAAGACCGTCACCCCGACATTCAGCGCCTTGCGGTCGAGCAGCGCCACGCGTCGGCTGATGACGCCCTGCTCCTCGAGCCGCTGAATACGGCGCCAGCACGGGGTCGACGACAGGCCGACCCGATCGGCGATGTCGGCCGTCGAAAGCGATGCGTCCTGCTGCAAGATGGCGAGGATGCGCCTGTCGTGGTCGTCGATCACTGCCATGATGAGATAATTATCGCGCAAAATAGCGCCGGATTGGAATGGATTTCCCATTCAAAGCCAAAACTCAGGGACATTTGCAACAACATTTCTGCGGATGGGGGTAAATTATATCCAGTTGGCCGGAGCGCGGACGCGCTCCTTTCGCTTCGGAGGACATCATGGCGCCATCACCCCGATTCGCCGGCGAGGCACATGCGTTCAACAATGAGGGCCCGATGCTTCCCGAGCTTGCATTCCGCGAGCTGAGCCGGGTGACGAGCGCGCTCGGCAACGCCTATCTCGATCATGCCCGCGCGACGCTCAACACCATCATCGCCCGTCCGGATCTCCTCGAGGGCGTCGCGCTGGAGCGCAATGGCCAGCGTTATACGCGCACCCTGCTGTTCGGCGACAGCCAGATGAGCGTCTGGGCGATCCTCTGGCCGCCGGGCGCAAAGACCTCGATCCACGACCATCACTGCTCGTGCTGCTTCGGCGTGGTGCGGGGCACACTCAGCGAACTGTGGTTCCGGCCGGTCGATGCCCGGCAGGTGGCCGTCGAGGCGATCGCCCGCCGCGAGAAGGGCTTCGTCGCCGCCATGCTGCCGTCAGGCCCGAACATCCACCAGATGGTCAATGAAGGGACCGAGGACGCGCTGTCGGTTCACATCTACGGCTTCGACCACACCCGGCACGAATCCTCGATCCATGTCGAGTACGAACTGGCGGCGCAATAGCCCTCGCCGGGTCGCAGCCGCAGGAGTACGCGCCCTAACGGGCGCATCCTGACCAGTCGTGTTTCATTTTCGCTTCGGTCGCCGGGCGACAACCCAGCACGGCGGCCGGACGCCGGCCCAAGCTCCAGGCTCGTCAAACGACAAAAGCGCGGCCGGAGGGCTCCGCCGCGCTGTTCGTCTCATATGCCGGCGGCCCCGTTCGAGGCCGTCCGTCGGGCGTGCCGTGTCTCAGCCGCGGCCGGGGGTGGTCGGCTTCGGCTTGGACGGCAGCAGGCCTTCGCGCTGGGCGCGCTTGCGGGCCAGCTTGCGGGCGCGGCGCACGGCCTCGGCCTGCTCGCGGGCGCGCTTCTCGGACGGCTTCTCGTAATGGCCGCGCAACTTCATCTCGCGGAAGATGCCTTCGCGCTGCATCTTCTTCTTGAGCGCCTTCAGCGCCTGATCGACATTGTTGTCCCGGACGAGAACCTGCACGTGTGTTCCTCTTCGAGGCCTTCGCCTGCCGCCTCCGCGCCAGAGCGAAAGATGATGATGAATGCGTTGCGACCGCGCCGGCGGGCCCGAGGCCCGGAGGCTGAACGATCAAGGTGTGGCGACTTAGCAGAATGGCCCCCGCTTGTCCACCATGCGCCGCGCAAACGGGCGCGCCCCGCGCGAACGGATCTGCCGGCGCGTAGGCGGACCTGCCGGCGGCGTGCAGACAAACCGCCGGCGGCGCGCAAGCAGGCTTGCTGGCAGCGCATTAACCGACCGGCGGCGGCACACGGACAAACCGCCGGCGGTGCGCGAGCACGCTGTTGCCGCCGCCGGGCGGTTCGACTATGAAGAGCCGGCGTGTTTCCACGCCACGGTTGCACCCGTAGCTCAGCTGGATAGAGCGTTGCCCTCCGAAGGCAAAGGTCGCACGTTCGAATCGTGCCGGGTGCGCCACTTCGGTACAAAACTGCGAACGCCGTTCGCCGCCGCTCCTACGCTTGATGCGGCAGTCAGCGTGCGCAGAAGGTCCGACTTGTTCCCCATCAACCGAATCTCCGACTTGCTCACCACCTCGACGCGTTGAGCGAGCGCACGAAGGTGATCGCGGTGATATTCACCGGGTTCCGTCCGCAGCTTGGCCCGAGCAACCTCGGCAAAGCGCTTGAGGCTGTCAGCTGTGACCTTCGGGCCGATCCGCTCGACCGCCGCTTGCGCGCGCTCGGCGTCGGCCTGGGCCTGGTCGCGAATCGCGGTCAGCTCGGCGATGCGGTCCTTCAATGAGAGATCGGCCATGTTGATGAGGCCGTTTTCGATCGCCTCATAAAGGCGCTTCAACTTAGCCTCGGACTCCGTCGCCCGCTTGTTGAGCTCGGCGATGTGGTTGCGCCGCCGCTCGACCCATTCCTCGCGCCGATCAAGAAGCTGTTCCAGAAGGACAGACAGGCGTTCGGGATCAAGGATGCGCCGCTCCAGATGGTCGATGACGGCCCGATCGAGCCGATCCATGCGGACAGCAAGGCCCTTGCAACCGGTCTTGCCCATGCGCGCCGTGGTCGAGCAGGCATAGTAGCGATACATGCCGCCGGAGCTGCCCTTGCCGGTCCGCAGCGTCATGGCGCCGCCGCAGCTAGCGCAGAAGCAGATGCCAGTCAGAAGCGTCGGGCCGCTCACCTCGCGTGGCGGCGTCCATTGCGGGCTTCGCGCCTTAAGGTTCGCCTGCACGGCACGGAACTCTGCCTCGGTGATGATCGCAGGGACCTGGGCGATCGCATGCTCGGCTTCCGGTTTGGGGGCTCGGGTCTTGTGGTCCCGCGTGTTGAACCGATGCTCCCCGATATAGGTGGTTCGGGTCAGGATCTGATGGACGGAAGCGATCCCCCAGCGCCCGCCATCGCGGGTGCGGATGTTGCGCTCATTGAGGTAAGCGGTGATCGATTTGATCCCCATCGGGCTGCCGTTGCGCTGCGGATCACCCGTCAGGGCCAGCCTGTAGATCAGCCGCACCGTGTCGGCATGGATCGGATCGATCTCCAGCTTCTTCTTGACCTTGGAGCCGCGTTGACCGGCGATCACGATGCGGTAGCCGATGGGAGGGCGTGAGCCGTTCCAATAGCCCTGACGGGCATTCTCCTTCATCGCCCGCAGGGTGTGCTTCGCATTCTCCTTGGACTGGTACTCATCAAACAGCGTCATGATCTGGCGCATCATGACGCTCATGGGATCATCGCCGAGATCCTGGGTGATGGAGATCAGCCGCACGCCGTTCTTGGCAAGCTTGCGGACATAGAACTCGAACTGGAACTGATCGCGGAAGAAGCGCGAGAAGCTGTGAACGATGATGACGCCGAAGGTAGCGGGCTTGGTCAGCGCGGCGTCGATCATAGCCTGAAAGGCGGGGCGTCGGTCATCGGTGGCGGTATTGCCGGGTTCGACGAACTCCGCGACCCGCTCCCAGCCCTTCGCCTGGCAGTAGTTCTCGATCTGCCGGCGCTGGTCAGGAATGGAGAGATCGCTATCAGCCTGTCGCCCGGTCGAAACCCGCAGATACAGTGCGGCCCGTTCCGCGACGCCGGTTGTAGCTCCTACATTCCGCTCTGCTGCATGTTTGGCCACGTCCAGCGTCTCCTCTCACGGAAGAGGGCCGAACAGCTCGTCGAGCACCTCTGCGAAGTGGGCTTCAATGACCCGCAGCTCGGCTTCCGTTATCGGCAGCACCTCGGGCCAGTCATCGGTTACGTGGATTCTAGCACGCGCGGATTCGATGGGGCTCGGATTATCAGCAGGCCGTGGCGTCTCTCTCGCGTAGGCGTAAAGGTCCCGCGGCAATGTGCCGGGTATCGCACGGACGCGTGAACATCGACCTCGGATTCGACATTTGGGCATCTCGCCAGTCTGGATGGCTGACGGGCTTCACGAAATAGCCGTTACGCACGCTACAGCATTCTGCATCCGCCGGGCGAATGAGCCGTGTCGGCTAGATCGGCCTCGCCGACCATTCTCCGCTGTCCATGGGTCAGCCGTGCGCACGAAGCCTGACTGAGGGGTAGATTTCAGGACGTTTTCGCCTCAGGGTTGCCCTTGAGGGGCGGGGCTATGGATCGACTGACTAAACTCGAAATCCAACGCGCGCTACTTGGCGGGCGAGAGGTCGGCTGGAAGAACGGTGCAGGCAAGCGCGAAGCCATAGAACTCAAGAGCGCGGGGCAGCGTCGACTGTTCCAGTATCTGCTGCAGGCCAAGGTTCGGCAGGCCAAAGATATTCCCGACGAGTTTGTCTCAGGCCTCGCGGAGGCCTTTGCTGCCGAAAGCGACCCGGCTGAAAACGAGGCGGCTACGGCTCCAACTGCGCCTACCGGTCCTTGGCGGATGCACAAGATCGAGACTGAGGGGTTCGGGGGGCTGAACACGTCCAACGGCCCGCCCTTCGTTCAGGAGATCGATGGCGAGAGTTTGATCCTGCAGGGGCCGAACGGCAGCGGTAAATCCTCGCTAGTCGGCGCGATCCTTTGGGCGTTGACGGGCGAACGGCCGCGCGATCACTCCGATGCTAATCCTTCGGAGCGCGCAGAGGTGTATGGTGATGATGACCGCCAGATTGGAACCTGGCCGCCACTTGCCTGCTATCCCAACACACCCGCAGGTTTGTCGGCCGACCCGTTTGTCAGCGTCGCATTAACGTTCAAGGATAACGCGGGAGTGACGGCGCACGTCCGCCGTCAGCTTAAAGACGGAGTTGTCACGTCTTCCATCAGCCCAGCCCTGGCGGTGCCGGACGTTCTCATCGAGACCGGTCTGCTGATGCCTACCCGAATGCCGCAGATCAGGTTCGCCAAGGGGCCGACGCAACTCACCAAAGCGGTACAGTCGCTCACCGGCCTCGATGAGCTCGTCGAGCTGGGCGCATTTGTTGATGGTCTTTGCAACAAGGGGCGCGAGTACCTCTCGACGAACTCCAAGCTGCACGCCGCCCAAAAGCAAGTGTTTGACGCGGCAATAGCGGACGTTTTGCGGGTCCTTAAACCCACCGGCGAAACCGTGCCGGCTTTCCAGCCCAAAGCGACGGACGACAAGGATGGGGACTTCGCTAAGCTCGGGGCCCGGCTGAAGGAACGGGCGGCTGAGCTAACAAAGGTCATCAGCGAGGACCTGGTCTCTGGCCTCGATCTGGCTAAGCAACAAACACAACTCGACGTCGCCGGAGCCATCTCCGGCGCGCGCGAGGACATAACCGGAGGCCTTGCCGAGCTCAGCACGTGGAAGACGCTGTCGCAGATTGCTACGGCGTTCAACGATGATACCAGCGCGATTTTACAGACGACGGTTCGTGAAGCCGAGGATGCTCTGGCCGATGCGCTGAAGCTTCATGACCGGAGTCAGCAAGACACACGGCTGCAATTGAAGGCCCTCGGAGCGCAATGGCACCAATCGCACAGGGGAGCGGCTGAACTCACGGACTGTCCCCTTTGCGACGAGCCGCTGCGCGAGGCGACGCTAAAGGCGGAACTGGACGAACTACGCCGCGCCGGCGAATCGGCGACCCGGCAGTTGTCCGACAATCTCAACGCTATTCTGGCCAAATTGGATGAGGCGGTGCCTCCAGCCCTTGCCGGCAAGCTGGTCAACGTCGCCTCTCTGACACCTCGCCAAGCGCTGCTTGCCGACCTTAGAACGAGGTTCGTCGAACGGCCGCGCTTCAAAAATACCTTAGCCACGTTCACGCAACTTGTGACGGACGTATTGGCACAGGCGCCGGCGAACGAATTGGAGCTGTTGGCGACCGCCACGGAGAACACGGACCCGGCGCGCGTTCTTCGAGCCCGCATTTCGGCCGTCCGCCGTCTTGAGGAAGTGCGACGGTGGCGAGCGGAGAACGCACCTCTTTGGGAGGCCTGGTGGCTGGACGCGGTAGGATCAGCACAGACGGAGACTGAGCGGGAGGCGGAAGCCGAAAGGACGCCGCCACGCCCGGAGACCTTCTCCGAACACCTCACACGGTTGTCCAATGCTGTCAGTGAAACCGAGCCGTATCGAGCCGCCGCTGAGGCTTTAGGGCGCGCCTGGACGAGTGGCCGTAAGGCTCGAACCTACGAAAAGGAGCAGGAGAAGCGCCAGGCCATCGCTGACAACCTAGCTCCGCTCAAGGCCTTAGGCGCACTGTCGGAGGCGCAGACACGGCTGGCGATCGACTCCCTGTCGGGGGACATCGCGGAAATCCTCAAGCGACTGCACCTGACGGAAACGCTCGGCTTCAAGGGTGCCAACCTTGAACGCAAAGCAGGGCTGCAGGTGCGCGGGGGCTTTGTCGAGGACTTCAAGATTGATGCGACGTTGGTGGCGAACACTTCGTGGCTTCGGTCTGTCTTGTGGGCATTCCTGTTCGCTTTGCGCCAAGAGGCTGTCAAACAACTCGGCGGCGACTCTCTGCCTTTGCTGGCTCTGGACGATCCCCAAGCCACCTTCGATGTCGAGCACCGTCATCGTTGGGCGCAAGAGATTCTCCGCCTGCAGAAGTCAACGCCGTCGGCTCAGATCATTCTCGTCACCCACGACGAGATATTTTTGGAGCTTATTCGCGTCGACGGCGTCGAAGGGCGTGAGGGCATCATCGTTTCGGCGGGGCCAGAGCTGAAGCAAGTTGGCATTTTCGAGGGCGCTTCGCTGGACCGGAGATGGGCGAGATGCCAAGCGGAAAAAACGTCAATCGCCGCGCAAGACTATATTGGTGCGGTACGCATCTACGTCGAGGGCCTGTTGCGCTTGATGCTGAGGGGCCATGCCGCCGACGTGAGCTGGGCAACCCATGGATTTGTCATGGGTGCGGCGCGCGACAAAATTCGCGAGTTGCATTCCAACAAACTCGCCCCCTGGGACAAAACCGAGTTCAAGCGTCTCATAGGACAGCTCGACATCGGCATTCCGGCGATCAAGTACATGGAAATGGCGCACCACTCCGGCCGGGTAAACCTTCACATGGGTGAGGCTGAGACGGTTGAGGTGCACTGGCGTAAGGAACTCGCGCAAGCCCTCAGGCGAGCCTTCCAGCTCGCGCGCGACCACCAACTGATCCACGGCGGGCTGCGAGCGCTCCACGCCGCCGAACCTGACTGCGCTCTGCCTGAGGGCTACAGCGCCAAGGTTAAGAGCCTGCGGCTCCACATGCTCGGCCGAGCCGCGGCCCTGACGGGCGGGCGCGTCGCTGATGGACGATTCGAACTAGACATGAGCGCAGGCGTGCAGAACCCATTGGTGCTCGGTCGACATCTCGCCTTCCGACTCAACGCACCGACGCTGGAGCCCGTCGCGCGCAAGGGCGACGTCCTCCTGGTCAAACAGGTGGGCGAGCCGTCGGAGCGGTCCTTGGTCATCGCCCGGTGCGAGGACCGGGTTGTCGCGCGCCGCTTCGAAGTAGCGGACAATCACAGTGATCTCGCGGTGCTCACGGCCCAGTCGGTGAGCCCTCGTCAGATCGCCTCACCCATCGTCGTCAAGAGGGCAACTTTGGAGCTGCACAAGGTTGTTGGGGTGCTGTTCGACTTTGGACCATCCAATCCTGGCCAGGAGGGGGAGGTCTGCGACTGCGGTGGAGAGTCGGTGATCGGTCGCTACGCCGCCGAGATCAAAGGTCTCGTTGAGGTGATGGGCGATAGCGCCGAACCCATCGCGCTCGACGGACAGATGCTCATGATCGGTACGCCCGTATCTGCCAGCGACGCCCTCGCGCAGCTCGATGGCCGGCCGGTTATCGCCAGCAACATGGCCGGGGAGCGCTACTTCAAGCGCCTGCGTCGCGCCGAGAATGACACGGTTGTCCTCGAAAGCCTCGAGATCAGCGGGGACTTCGCCCCAGTGGTCCTCACCCACAACACGGGTGCAGCGACCGACTTGAAGGAGGTCTGGCCTGTCCACGGAGTGCTCTTTGAACGGCCATAGCAAGAGGGCTTCGGAGGCTTAGCCTTCGTTTCGCCTTACGCGATGGCCAACCTCTGCCGGTCCACCGCCGCTGGGTCAAGGCCGTAGCCGCGTGAGCGGTGGCGCGAAGCGCCGGCCTTGATGCGGCTGCGGCGGACCGGCCTACTGGTTCTTCGCGAAAGTTATTTTCTGTGAATGGCCTTGGTCGGCTGGCGGGAGATGTCATCGATCAGCGATAGATTGCGGGCTTCCATTTACATTGCTCGCATATCCGCATGATTGCCCATATCACCCGCCGCGAGATGTACGATCTCGTTTGGGCCGAGCCGCTTGACGCCGTCGCCGGCAAGCTCGGCCTTTCGCATTGGCGACTGCGGGACTTATGCGTCCAGCATCGCGTGCCGCTGCCGACGGCGGCCTATTGGCGAGACAAGGCGGCCGGCAAGAACCCGAGGCAGACGATCTTTGCCTCCTCGGCCGATCCTGCTGTCGAACTCATCAGCCTCGATCCGACGAGCCCGTCAGATCCCGTCATCGAGGAGCGCCTCGAACGGGGGCGCAAGGCAGCGATCGCACCGCGCCGGCTGATGAAGCCACGAGAGCCGAACACACGGACGATCGAGTGGAGCCGGATCGACAAACCCCACACGGCCGTATCGCTGACCGCCCATACGCTGCGCCGGGCCAAGCCGGATCATGACGGCATCATCGCGATTAGCGGGGAAGGCCTGCTGTCTATGCGACTGGGAGCCGGTTCGGTCGAGAGGGCGATCTTCATTCTCGACAGCATCGCGCGCGGGATGGAGGCGCGGGAAATTTCCTGCACCCTCGCGGGCAAGCACGTCGAAGTTCGCCGGGGCGTCGACAAGGTGCCCTTCATCCTGGCGGAGACGATAAAGCGCCGAAAGCACGATCCGACGGTCAATGAGTTGAAGGCAGAGGAGCGCTATCGGCGCTCGGCTCGCTACCGTGATTGGGATTTCACCTACGAACGCCAATATCCCGAGTTCGATTATATCCCGACCGGTGAGCTGACGATCTCCATTGAAGCCTGGAGCATGGACCAGCGCCGACGCAACTGGCGGGACAACAGCCGTGCGACCCTGGAAGCCCAACTCGACTCTATCATCGAGGAACTCCATGGCTGGATCGATTACCGGCGTGATGACCGCCTCAAAGATGAGCGCAACGCACGCCTCCGCCGCCGCGCGGAGGAAAACCGGACGCGGACAGAGGCGCGCACGAAGCGCGAGGAGGAACGCGACGAACTGCTCGACGAGATCGTCGAGATGGGCCGCAAGGCCGAACAACTGCGCTCCTGGATCGCGTGGGCGGCGAATATCGAGGATGCCGAGACGCGGCGCATGCTGAGTTGGGCGCGCCAGCGCCTTAGCGAACTGGAGCGTGCGCTCGATCCCGCCTCGTTTGGCGATTGGCTGCGCGAGCGCACGCTGTTCCCGGAAGTCGATAAGTTCGCGCCTCTGCCGGCCGATCCCGATCTGGAGACGCCACCGCCGCAGGTTAGCCCGACTTAAAGCCCCAGCCCTCGATTACGGCCGAGGCTCCACTCGACCCCGCCATCGCGGGAGACGCCGGAGATGTGCCGGCCGATCTGCCTCTCCAGCACGGGCTGCCACGGCACGAGCTGGAATCCGAGACCGTCGTCGATCATGGCGAAGCGCCCGCTGACCAGATTGACTGAGCCGGCGAGCCGGCCGGACACATACTCGCCCGGTTGGCTCGGGGTGTAGGCAAGGCCGCGCTCCGCCGCCATGGCCCGGCCAACGCGCTCCACCTCGACCGCTTCAAGTCGGACGAGGATGTCGCGCGGCGCACGGACGTTGCCGTTCTCCAGCCGCACGGCATGGCCCTGGTCGACGAGGCTCTGGCGGCGGCGCTCCAAGGCGTCGCTCACCTCACGGCCAAAGCCGACGTCGGATAGCTCGGTGCGCTGGCGGGAGGCTAGTTCCCGATCGAGCCAAGTGGCGCCATCACTGGCGACCTGCTGGTCAAGATCGAAGGTGGAGAGCGTGCGGACCGCGAAGTCCTTCCGCCCGGTTCGCGCATCGTGGGCGATGCCGCGCTCGGGGAGATCGTCCGGGATCTTCCAGCGATCCGCGTCGATGCGCTCGACATGGCCGGCGCGGCGCAGGGCTTCCAGCCGGCGTACATGGGCGCGGATGAACGCGTCCGGATCGCCGCGCTGCTGCTCGATCGTCGGGCGTGCGAGTTCCAAATGCTCGCTCGGCCGATAGATGCCGCCGCTCCTCTCACCCATGGTGGCGATGTTGAGGTCCGCCGGGCGTGGATCGGACTTTGTCGGCAGCGGGTCGAGCGCGACGATATGGCCGCGCTTTATGTCCTCCAGTCGGGAGGCGTCGCTGGTCTCGACATGATGGGTGCGTCCGTCCACGCCATCGATGACCAGATAGAACCGCTCGCCCATCTCATCGCCCGCCAATCCCTTGTCGAGCACGCGGCCGATGAGGGCATGCGAGATGCGGCTGCCATGAGTGACGTATTGCGCGGCGCCGCGCTTCTCCGCGAGCCCGTGATCGGCCAGTGCGCGATGCATGGTGCGCAGGATGTCCTCGCGCTCGCCCATCGCGCGGAGCGTGCTTTCGGCCCGCTCCGCGATGCTCCAGCGTCCCGGCTCGATCTCCTCGGCGATGCCGAAGCTCTCCAGCCTCTTCACCCGGTCGATGAGCACATGTCGGTTGGTCCGCACGAGATAACTCTCGCCAGCGTCCGGCCGGAGATCGAGGATGCCGTGTTCACGCTGCTCGGCGATCATCATCCGGTCAAGCCGAGTGAGACGGTCGGCGTCCACCTCGTGGCGCAGCTTGTTCTGCAGCTCGACCTCGGTCTGCGGGCCGAGCTCCAGCGTCATCAGCTCGCTCGCCCGGTGGCGGATGCCATGGGCGATGTAGTCACCGGCGATGTTGAGGATGCGGCCATCATTGAGCACGCCGCGCACGAGAACATGGCTGTGCGGGTGGCCGGTGTTGTGATGATCGACGGCGATCCAGTCGAGCTTGGTCCCGAGGTCATTCTCCATGTGCTGCATCAGGTCACGGGTGAAGCGCTTCAGGTCGCCGAGCTCGGCGGCATCCTCCGGCGCGACGATGAAGCGGAACTGGTGACGATCCTCACCACTCCGCTCGACGAAGGCCCTGGTGTCGACCTCGTCACCAAGCGCCGAGTAGGCGCGCCCCTTCTCGCCGTCGCGGGTCACACCGTCGCGTTCGAGATAGCGCAGATGAGCCCCTACCGCGCCAACCGAGACCGCGCCGCGCATCTTCGGGCCGCGCGCGCTCTTCCCCTTCCCGGCAAGCTTCACCACCCGCGCCTTGACCACGACGCGGCGGGAGCGGAACCGGCCTGAGGAACCCGACTGCCACCCACCACTGTCACGCGGCAGCGACGCCATCACCTTGGCGCCACGTCCCCGCGCATTGAACCGACCGCTGCCGCGTCCTTCACGGGCGAAGACACCACCCGACCGAGCGCCGCCACTGGCCTGGCGCGCGGCGATCAGCGCCTGCTGGACGAAGGGCAGCTCGTGGGTCTTCAGCCGCGTCCCCCGGCTTCGCGGCCGGCCCGGCTTGATGCGGAAATCATCCTCGTC
>NZ_JNLC01000010.1 GCF_000702305.1 Allobosea sp. 117 | reverse complement strand
CTACGCCCCATACATCCCTTTATACTGTTCGCGCAGGATGTTCTTCTGCACCTTGCCCATGGTGTTGCGCGGCAGGTCGTCGACGAAGATGACGCGCTTGGGCAGCTTGTAGCGGGCGAGCCGCCCCTCCAGCGCGCCGATCACCGCCTTCTCGTCCAGCCCCGCGTCGGAGCGGGCGACCACCACCGCCGTCACGCCCTCGCCGAAATCGGCGTGCGGCAGGCCGATCACCGCGCTCTCGACGACGCCGTCCAGCGCGTCGATCTCGCTCTCGATCTCCTTCGGATAGACGTTGTAGCCGCCGGTGATCACGAGATCCTTGCCGCGCCCGACGATGTGCACATAGCCGCGCTCGTCGATCAGCCCGAGGTCGCCGGTGACGAACCAGCCGTCGCGGAACTCGCTCGCGGTCTTCTCCGGCATGCGCCAGTAGCCCTTGAAGACGTTCGGTCCCTTCACCTCGATCATGCCGATGGCGCCGGCGATCAGCTCACGCCCGTTCTCGGGGTCGGCGACGCGCACGCTCACCTCCGGCAGCGGAAAGCCGACCGTGCCGGCGCGGCGTTCGCCCTCATAGGGGTTGGAGGTGATCATGCCGGTCTCGGTCATGCCGTAGCGCTCGAGGATGGCGTGGCCGGTCTTCGCCTTCCATTCGCGGTGGGTTTCGGCGAGCAGCGGCGCCGAGCCGGCGATGAAGAGCCGCATATGGGCGCAGGCCTCGGGCGTGAGCCCCGGCGACTTCAGGAGACGCGTGTAGAAGGTCGGCACGCCCATCAGTACGGTCGCGCGCGCCAGCAGCGTCAGGATCAGCTCGGGATCGAACTTCGGCAGGAAGACCATCGACGCGCCGGCCACCAGCGTGACGTTGATGGCAACGAACAGGCCGTGCGTGTGGAAGATCGGCAGGGCATGGATCAGCACGTCATCGGGCGAGAAGCGCCAGATGTCGGCGAGCGCCTGCGCATTGGAGGCGAGATTGCCGTGGGTGAGCATGGCGCCCTTGGAGCGGCCGGTGGTGCCCGAGGTGTAGAGCAGCGCGGCGAGGTCGTCCGACCCGCGCGGGACATCCGCGAACGTCTCCGCCGCCGCATCGGCCGCCTTCGCCAGCGAGCCGCGGCCCTCGCCGTCGAGGGTGAGCAGATGGCGCACACCCGCCTCGCGCGCCACCGGCGCGAGCGTTCCCGCCTGCGCCGGATCGCAGGCGAACAGGACGGGCTCGGCGTCGCCGAGGAAATAGCCGATCTCGGCCGGCGTATAGGCGGTGTTGAGCGGCAGGAACACCGCGCCTGCGCGCACCGTGCCGAGATAGGCGAACACTGCCTCGAGGCTCTTCTCCACCTGCAGCGCCACCCGGTCCCCCGGCTTCACGCCGAGCGCCACGAGGGCATTGGCATATTGCGCGATGCGCCGCTCCAGATCGCCATAGGTGATGCGTTGCCCGTCCGGCGTCTCGGAGAACACCCGTCCGGGATCGCCATGGCGGCCGAGCAGGAGAGCGGAAAGATGATTCAGCATGGGGAACGCTTTTCGATGTGACGCGCGAAACCTATCGGCAAGCCGTCCGGCAGGCCATGGGCTTTTGCGGAGGACGGCCGGCACAATTTGCGGAAGTATTCCACACTATATTCTGCATGCCTCGCCGACTTCCTCATGTCTAGAGCCGCCATAGACCGCCGACAGGCAGGCATTGCGCCGCCCTGCCCGTCTCTTCGAAAAGTAGCGTACGAGGTTGCTCCGCAATCAGGTTGCCTCAACCCTTCAGGCATCCTACGCTCGACAGGCATGCGCCGACGAAGCGCGTCGCCACAAATGATGCAGGCTGGAGCATTCGGAACCGAGGCGTCGCTTGGCAGGCTCCCCCCTTCCGGGGCCGAGATGTCCTGCACGCGCTGACGTCGTTTTCCGCGCCAACGGAGAACCGAGCTCGGTTCGATGCCCTGTCCGCTGCAGGGGAGAAATGCGCATGGAGCAGCATGCGATCCGTGCGGCATGGGAGCGTTTCCTGGCGGATGGCGCCGGCGCGGCCGAGATTCCTCGCCCGCTCGCCGCATCCTGGGAGAGATCGCGTGCGCGCGGCATCGGCGTCGACCGCACGGAGGCGCCGCTCGCCGAAGAGCCGGAAATCTTCCGCCGCCGATCCGTGAATGTTGCGCTGCTGGGCGCGGCCCGCCCGGCGCTCGAGCGCTCGGGCCTGTTCCTAGCCGAGGCGTCCTCCATGATGATCCTCGCCGACGCCAGCGGCTTCATCATCGAGACGGCGGGCGACCGGCGCGTCATCGATCACGGGCGCCGCAACCATCTTGAAACCGGCGGCCGCTGGGACGAGGGCGCGATCGGCACGAACGCCATCGGCACCGCCCTGATCGAGGGCCGACCGACGCAGATCCGCGGCGCCGAGCATTTCTGCGAAGACGTCCAGCGCTGGACCTGCGCCGCCATGCCGGTCCGCCATCCGCTGGACGGCGAATTGCTCGGCGTGGTCGACATCTCCGGGCCCATCGCCCATTTCAACCCGCAGAGCCTCGCTCTGGCGGCCTCTATCGGCCAGGAGATCGAGGCCGGGCTGCACCGCGCGGCCAAGATCGAGCATGAGCTGCTGCTGCGCAGCTTCGTCTCGAAGCGCTCCATCTGGCTGAGCGAGGACATTCTCGTCGTCGATCGGCGCGGCTTCCTCGTGCACACGGCCGAGGCCGCGGCTCGCCAGCTCGACCTGCCTCCCAATCAGCTCACCGGCGAGCTGCGGCGCCTCATCGGCGGCGCCCAGCAGGAGCTGTGGGAGGAGAACTGCCAGCGCCGCTTCCCCAATGCCAGCGTCGAGATCGTGCGCTCCGACGGAGAGGCGATCGGCTGCCTCATCCTGATGCACCGGAGTCGCAGCCGCCCGGTGAGCGGCTCCACGCGCCCGGAACCGGCAGAGCCGGAGAGCGGGTTCGAGCATATCCTCGGCGCCAGCGCCCCGGTACGGGAGGCGTGCGAGCGCGCCCGCAAGCTCGCCGCCAACAACCTGCCGATCCTGATCGAGGGCGAGACCGGCGTCGGCAAGGAGCTGTTCGCGCGCGCGATCCGCAGCGCCGGTCCGGCGGCGCGCGGTCCTTTCGTGCCGCTCAACTGCGGGGGCATGCCGCGCGACCTCATCGCCAGCGAGCTGTTCGGCTACGCCAAGGGCGCCTTCACCGGCGCGGACGCGAACGGACGCGCCGGCAGGATCGAGCAGGCGGACGGCGGTGTGCTCTGTCTCGACGAGATCGGCGAAATGCCGCTGGATCTGCAGTCCTATCTGCTGCGCGTGCTGGAAGACGGTGTCGTCTACCGGATCGGCGACAATGTCGGACGACGCGTCGGCATCCGCATCCTGTCGATGACCAATCGCGACCTGTCGGCCGAAGTCGAGGCCGGCCGCTTCCGGCGCGATCTCTATTATCGCATCGCCGCCGCCCGCATCCGCATCCCGCCGCTGCGCGAGCGCGACGACGACGTCGTCACCCTGGCGCGCAGCTTCGCGGCGGCGGCCGCCGCGCGGCAGGACAGGGCGGCGCCGACATTCGCACCGGCTGTGCTGGAGCGGCTGCGCCGCTATTCGTGGCCCGGCAATGTCCGCGAGCTGCGCAACGTCATCGACGCCATGCTCGCGCTCGCCGACGCCGACGTGATCGAACTGCACGACCTGCCGCCCGAGCTGCGGGACCCGTCCGCACCAGCGGCGACGGAAGGTCCTCCCGCGAGGCCGATGCCGAAGAGCGACCTCAAGGCCGCCGAGCGGGCCACCATCCTCGCGCAGGTGGAGGCTTGCGGCGGCAATCTGACGGAGGCGGCGAAGCGTCTCGGCATCGCCCGCTCGACGCTCTATCTGCGCCTCAACGAGTATCGCAGCGGCGGCACGTCCGACTGACGTCGCCGTTCGTCCGCCGATCGATCGTCCGTCATTCGGACGGTGTGCGGACGCGAAGGGCAGCTTCGCAATAGCGGTAAGTATCTGACAAAAAAGGAACCGGCATCGGCGTGCCAGTCTGGCATGGGTCGTGCGCCCTCCTCCTCGTCCGGCTCGTCAGAGGCCGGCGATCAACCAGGAGGACGCCTGTGAACATCCACGCACCGACCAGCAGAAGCGTGCAGGTGCTCGGCATCGATGCCGGCGGCACCATGACGGATACCTTCTTCGTCGATTCCGACGGCGAATTCGTCGTCGGCAAGGCGCAGAGCACACCGCAGAACGAGGCGCTCGGCCTGATCGCCTCGAGCGAGGACGGGCTCGGCGCCTGGGGCCTGTCGCTCGACGCCGCCCTCAAGCAACTGCAGACCGGCGTCTATTCCGGCACCGCCATGCTGAACCGCGTGGTGCAGCGCAAGGGCCTGAAATGCGGCCTGATCGTCAACCGCGGCATGGAGGACTTCCACCGCATGGGCCGGGCGATCCAGGCCTATCTCGGCTATGCCTATGAGGACCGCATCCACCTCAACACCCACCGCTACGACCCGCCGCTGGTGCCGCGCAACCTCACCCGCGGGGTGATCGAGCGGATCGACATGTCCGGCACGGTGGTGATCCCGCTGCGCGAGGACAGCGCGCGCGAAGCCGCGCGGGAACTGATCGCGGCCGATGTCGAAGGCATCGTGATCAGCCTGCTGCACTCCTACAAGAACCCGGCGCATGAGCGCCGCGTGCGCGACATCATCGTCGAGGAGGTCGCGAAGAGCGGCAAGTCGATCCCGGTCTTCGCCTCGGCGGACTACTATCCGGTGCGCAAGGAAACCCACCGCACCAACACCACTATCCTCGAAGGCTATGCGGCCGAGCCGTCCCGCCAGACGCTGAAGAAGATCTCGGACGCCTTCAAGGAGCGCGGCACCAAGTTCGACTTCCGCGTGATGGCCACCCATGGCGGCACCATCTCCTGGAAAGCCAAGGAGCTCGCCCGCACCATTGTGTCCGGCCCGATCGGCGGCGTGATCGGCGCCAAATATCTCGGCGAGGTGCTGGGCTACAACAATATCGCCTGCTCCGACATCGGCGGCACCTCGTTCGACGTGGCGCTGATCACCCAGGGCGAGCTGACCATCAAGAACGACCCGGACATGGCGCGCCTCGTCCTGTCGCTGCCGCTGGTGGCGATGGATTCGGTGGGCGCCGGCGCCGGCTCCTTCATCCGGCTCGATCCCTATACCAGGGCGATCAAGCTCGGGCCGGACTCAGCCGGCTACCGCGTCGGCGTGTGCTGGAAGGAAAGCGGCATCGAGACCGTCACCGTCTCGGACTGCCACATGGTCTTGGGCTATCTCAACCCCGACAACTTCCTCGGCGGCGCGGTGAAGCTCGACCGTCAGCGTTCCGTGGATGCCATCAAGAAGCAGCTCGCCGATCCGCTCGGCCTGTCGGTCGAGGACGCAGCGGCCGGCGTCATCGAGCTGCTCGACAGCGACCTGCGCGACTATCTGCGCTCGATGATCTCCGGCAAGGGCTACAGCCCGCAGAGCTTCGTGTGCTTCTCCTATGGCGGCGCCGGCCCGGTCCACACCTATGGCTACACCGAGGGCCTCGGCTTCGAGGACGTCATTGTGCCGGCCTGGGCGGCGGGCTTCTCCGCCTTCGGCTGCGCGGCGGCGGACTTCGAATACCGCTACGACAAGTCGCTCGACATCAACCTCGCCCCCGACGCCCCGGCCGAGCAGCGCGAAGCCGCGGCGAAGACGCTGCAGGCGGCGTGGGAGGAACTCACTCACAACGTGCTGGAGGAGTTCAAGCTCAATGGCTACGCGCCCGAACAGGTGACGCTGCAGCCCGGCTACCGCATGCAGTATCGCGGGCAGCTCAACGATCTCGAGATCGAGTCCCCCCTGTCCTCCGCCGCCACGGCCGAGGACTGGGAGCAGCTTGTCGACGCCTTCAACGCCACCTACGGGCGCGTCTACGCCGCCTCAGCCCGCTCGCCGGAGCTCGGCTATTCGGTGACCGGCGCGATCATGCGCGGCGCCGTGCCGATCCCGAAGCCGAAGATCCCGAAGGAGCCGCTCGAAGGCGAGACCCCGCCCGAGGCGGCGAAGACCGGCACGCGCAAGTTCTACCGCAAGAAGCGCTGGGTGGACGCGCAGCTCTATCGGATGGAGGCGCTGCGGCCCGGAAACCGCGTGGTCGGCCCCGCCATCATCGAATCCGACGCCACCACCTTCGTCGTCCCCGACGGCTTCGAGACCTTCCTCGACGGCCATCGGCTGTTCCACCTCAAGGAAGTCTGAGCCGCCGAAGCAAACAGAACATCAGGAGGAAATCGAAAATGAACATCAGTGTTCGCGAGAAGGATCTCGGCGCGTCGACCGGCGGCATCGTCCGCGGCGGCGAGACGCTGAAGCAGCACCGCGACCGCCTCATGGCGGCGACCAAGCGCACCGGAAGCTATGCCGGACTGGAGAAGATGGAGCTGCGCGACAGCCAGCCTATCCTCTACAACAAGCTGTTCTCGCGGCTGCGCGCCGGCGTCGTCGATGCGCGCGAGACCGCCAAGAAGATCGCCGCCTCGCCGATCGTCGAGCAGGAGGGCGAGCTCTGCTTCACCCTCTACAACGCCGCCGGCGACAGCATCCTCACCTCGACCGGCATCATCATCCACGTCGGCACCATGGGCGCGGCGATCAAATACATGATCGAGAACGGTTGGGAGCATAACCCCGGCGTGCGCGACAAGGACATCTTCTGTAACAACGACTCGCTGATCGGGAACGTCCATCCCTGCGACATCCACACCATCGTCCCGATCTTCTGGGAGGGCGAGCTGATCGGCTGGGTCGGCGGCGTCACCCACGTCATCGACACCGGCGCGGTCGGCCCCGGCTCGATGGCGACGGGCCAGGTGCAGCGCTTCGGCGACGGCTATTCCATCACCTGCCGCAAGGTGGGCGAGAACGACACGCTGTTCCGCGACTGGCTGCACGAGAGCCAGCGCATGGTGCGCACCACGCGCTACTGGATGCTCGACGAGCGCACCCGCATCGCCGGCTGCCACATGATCCGCAAGCTGGTCGAGGAGGTGATCGCCGAGGAAGGCATCGATGCCTACTGGAAGTTCGCCTATGAGGCGGTGGAGCACGGCCGGCTTGGCCTGCAAAACCGCATCAAGGCGATGACCATCCCCGGCAAGTACCGGCAGGTCGGCTTCGTCGACGTGCCCTACGCGCATCCCGACGTGCGCGTGCCGTCCGACTTCGCCAAGCTCGACACCATCATGCATGCGCCGTCGGAGATCACCATCCGCGGCGACGGCACCTGGCGCCTCGACTTCGAAGGTGCGAGCCGCTGGGGCTGGCACACCTATAACGCCCATCAGGTGAGCTTCACCTCGGGCATCTGGGTGATGATGACGCAGACGCTGATCCCCTCCGAAATGATCAACGACGGGGCGGCTTACGGCACCGAGTTCCGCCTGCCCAAGGGCACCTGGATGAACCCGGACGACCGGCGCGTCGCCTTCTCCTATAGCTGGCACTTCCTGGTCTCGGCCTGGACGGCGCTGTGGCGCGGCCTGTCGCGCTCCTATTTCGGGCGGGGCTATCTGGAGGAGGTGAACGCCGGCAACGCCAACACCTCGAACTGGCTGCAGGGCGGCGGCTTCAACCAGTATGACGAGATCCACGCGGTGAACTCGTTCGAATGCGCGGCCAACGGGACGGGCGCCACCGCAGTCGGCGACGGCCTGTCCCATGCCGCCGCGATCTGGAATCCCGAAGGCGACATGGGCGACATGGAGATCTGGGAGCTGGCCGAGCCGCTCGTCTATCTCGGCCGCCAGATCAAGTCGTCCTCCGGCGGCGCCGGCAAATATCGCGGCGGCTGCGGCTTCGAGAGCCTGCGTCTGGTCTGGAACGCCAAGGACTGGACCATGTTCTTCATGGGCAACGGCCACATCTCGTCCGACTGGGGCCTGATGGGCGGCTATCCGGCGGCCTCCGGCTACCGCTTCGCCGCGCATGACACCGGCCTCAAGGAGCTGATCGCGGCCGGCAAGCCGATCCCGCTCGGCGGCGACACCGATCCGCAGAACCCGGTGTGGGACGACCTCATCAAGGGCGCGGTGATCAAGCGCGACAAGCAGGCCATCACCACCGAGGAGATGTTCGCCGACTACGACCTCTATCTGAACTACATGCGCGGCGGACCGGGCTTCGGCGATCCGCTCGACCGTGCACCGCAGAGCGTCGTGGACGATCTCAACGGCGGCTATCTCATCGAGCGCTTCGCCCTCTCCGTCTATGGCGTGGTGGCGGCCAAGGATGCGGCCGGCGCCTATGTGCTCGACGCGGCGGCGACCGAGGCGCGGCGGGCCACGATCCGCAAGGAGCGCATCGCCAAGTCGGTGCCGACCCGTGAGTGGATGAAGGGCGAGCGTCAGAAGATCCTCGCCAAGGATGCCGGCAGCCAGGTGCAGCAGATGTTCGCCGCCTCCTTCAAGCTCGGGCCGCGCTTCGAGGCCGAGTTCCGCGCCTTCTGGGACCTGCCGGAGAGCTGGACCCTGAAGGAGGAGGATATCGGCGTGCCGCATTACGGCTCGCGCTATTCCATGGACGTGTCCGAACTGCCGGACGTCAGGACGGTCCAGTTCGTCGAGGAATGACGCCGCCGTGCCGGCCGGCGGATCGCGCCGGCCGGCTTCGCCGCATCAACAAACGCACAGCGAGGAACACCATGGCCTACACACGCGCCAAGATCGCCGATCTGATCGACGGCAACATCGACCACGACACCCTGCACCAGATGCTCGCGACGCCGAAGGACCCGGAGCGGTTCGCGACCTATATCGAGATCCTGCAGGAACGCGTTCCCTGGAGCGAGCGCATCGTGCTGCCGCTCGGCCCCAAGCTCTATATCGTCCAGCAGAAGGCCAGCAAGAAATGGACGGTCCGCTGCCAGTGCGGCCACGATTTCTGCGACTGGAAGGACAATTGGAAGCTGCACGCCCGCATCCATGTGAGGGATACGGCCGAGCAGCTCGAAGAGCTCTATCCGCGCCTGATGGCGCCGACCGCCACCTGGCAGGTGCTGCGCGAATATTACTGCCCCGAATGCGGCACGCTGCATGACGTCGAGGCGCCCACGCCCTGGTATCCGGTGATCCGCGATTTCGAGCCGGACATCGACACCTTCTACAAGGACTGGCTGGGCCTGCCGGTGCCGGAGCGCGCCGACGCGGCCTGAGCCGGCGCATGCCCCTGCCGCCGGAGCCTCGTCCCTGTTCCGGCGGTCCTTTTCCTGCGCCGGCTGCCGCGCGCATATCCCCGAATTTCATGAGAGAGGCGCCGATGGCGCAGAGCAAGATTCACCCCGACGCCACGACGGCGCTCGACGGCCTCCTGTTCGACGGCATGACCATCATGTCGGGCGGCTTCGGGCTCTGCGGCATACCCGAGGCCCTGATCGAAGCGATCCGCCGGTCAGGCGTCCGCGGTCTGACCGTCATCTCCAACAATGCAGGCATCGACGGCGCCGGCCTCGGCATGCTCCTCGAGACCCGGCAGATCGCGAAGATGGTCTCCTCCTATGTCGGCGAGAACAAGCTGTTCGAGGAGCAGTTCCTGTCCGGCGCGCTGGAGGTGGAATTCAACCCGCAGGGCACCCTCGCCGAGCGCATAAGGGCCGGCGGAGCCGGCATCCCGGCCTTCTTCACCCGGACCGGCTTCGGCACGGTGGTGGCGGACGGCAAGGAGACCCGCCGCTTCGACGGCGAGGACTACGTCATGGAGCGGGGACTGACCGCCGATCTGGCGATCATCCATGCCTATCGCGGCGATGCCGAAGGCAACCTCGTCTACCGGAAGACCGCCCGCAACTTCAATCCGGTGATGGCGACGGCGGCGAAGGTCACCGTCGCGGAGATCGAGCATCTGGTCGAGCCGGGGACGATCGATCCGGACCGCATCCACACGCCCGGGATCTATGTCGACCGTCTGGTTCCCCTTTCCGATGTGGTGAAGCGCATCGAGCAGCGCACAGTGCGCTCGCGCGAGAAGGAGCATGCCTGATGCCGTGGACGCGCAATGAAATGGCGGCCCGCGCCGCCCGCGAACTCAAGGACGGGTTCTACGTGAATCTCGGCATCGGGCTTCCGACGCTGGTCGCGAACCACATCCCTCCGGGGGTGTCGGTCCAGCTCCAGAGCGAAAACGGCATGCTCGGCATGGGTCCCTTCCCCTTCGAGGGCGAGGAGGACCCGGACCTCATCAATGCCGGCAAGCAGACCATCACCGAGCTGCCAACCACCAGCTATTTCTCCTCGGCCGACAGCTTCGCCATGATCCGGGGCGGCCATATCGACCTCTCCGTGCTCGGCGCGCTGCAGGTCTCCGAGAACGGCGACATCGCGAACTGGATGGTGCCCGGCAAGATGGTCAAGGGCATGGGCGGGGCGATGGACCTGGTGGCGGGCGTGAAGCGCGTCATCGTCCTGATGGAGCACACGGCGAAGGGCGAGCCGAAGATCCTGCCCGCATGCACGCTGCCGCTCACCGGGCGCGGCGTCGTGAACCTGATCATCACCGATCTCTGCGTGTTCGAGGTTCGGAGCGGCGGCGGCCTGACGCTGATCGAGCTGGCGCCGGGTGTCGACATCGCCGTGGTCGAGGAACGGACGGCGGTTCCCTTCGCCGTATCCGGCAGGCATCTGGAAGGCGCGCTGACGGCATGAGCCCATCCCGGCCCAGATGCATCCACCGCGACGACATGGCCGTGCCGCAGGATTGGCTGCGGCCATGGATCGTCGTCGTCGACGAGACGACGATGCTGCTGTGCGACACCTATGAGATCGCCCGCGCGACGCAGGCGGCGCTCACGGCGCCGTCGTCGCGCGGGACGCTGGATTGCGCGGAAGCGCCGCCAATGAACGTCATACTCCTGTACCGCGATAGGCCCAGCACAGGCCCGGCTGCATCGATACGGTGACTGCCGTACCGGTCTCGAAGCGGGGCTCGGTGCCGAGCTCAATGATGTCGAGGTTCAAAGCAGCAGCGGCCTGTCCTGCGCCGTGCTCTGCGCGATGAAGTCGATCACCGCCCGATGCGCGGGCAGGTCCTTGGTGTCGGCATGCGCCACCAGCCAGTAGGACCGGGTGAGGCGCACCTCGTCGGCCAGCACCGGCCGCAGCAGTGCCGTGCCGGCGGTCATGAAGAAGGGCAGCACGCACAGGCCGAGCCCCGCCTCCGCCATGGCGCGCTGCGCGAGCAGGCTGGTGGACTGCACCCTGGCCCGCAGCTCGGGCGCGATCTCACCGAGATAGTTGAGGTCCGGCATGACGATGAGGTCGTCGACATAACCGATCAGCGGGTGCCCAGCGAGCTCGCCCACCGACCGGATCGGCCCGTGTGCATCGAGATAGGCGTGCGAGGCGAAGAGGCCGAGCGAGTAATCCGAGAGCTTGCGGGTAATGGCCCGCCCCTTCAGCACCTGGCCGACGGTGATCGCGATGTCGAACTCGCGTTTCGACACCGACATCAGATGCGGCATCGTCACCAGTTGGAGGTTCAGCCCGGGGTTCCTCTCGCGCAGCGCTCCCAGCCGTGGCGCGAGATAGGAGCACAGAAAGCCTTCCGGTCCGGCGATGCGCAGCGTGGCGTTGAGCGCGACCTCGCCGTCGGCGAAATAGTCGAGGATGGAGAAGGCACCGCACTCCATCGTCTCGGCCCGGCCGAGCAGAGCCTGACCGGCCTCGGTGAGCGCATGGCCCTGCGGGCCGCGCTCGAAGAGCGGCCGGCCAAGCATCGCTTCGAGGCGGTGCACCCTCCGGCTCACCGTCGCCTGGTCGGTGCCGAGACGCCGGCCGGCCTCGGCGGCGCTCCCGGCCCGTGCCGCGACCAGGAAGAACTGGAGGTCGCTCCAGGAGAGATCGAGGCCAGTGTATCTTCTTTTTTGCATAGCCCGAACGGCGCGGATGCGCATTCCTCCGATGTAAATGAGGATCTACTAGATCGGTGTGGCTGCTCCGGCAACTGCATTTCTGCGCATCATATGATAGGAGGAAACGACAATGAGCGAGGCCGAGAGCTTCGACTATGTGGTGGTCGGCGCCGGCACCGCCGGCTGTCTCATGGCCAATCGCCTGTCCGGCGATCCGAGGCGCAGCGTCTGCGTGCTGGAGGCGGGCGGGCGCGACAACTGGATCTGGTTCCACGTTCCGGTCGGCTATCTCTACGCCATCGGCAATCCACGCGCTGACTGGCTGTTCACCACCGTCGCCGAGACCGGGCTCGCCGGCCGCACGCTGAATTATCCGCGCGGCAAGGTCATCGGCGGCTGCTCGGCGATCAACGCCATGATCTACATGCGCGGCCAGCGCGAGGACTATGACCGCTGGCGCGATCTCGGGCTGAAGGGCTGGGGATGGGATGACGTCCGCCCCTTCTTCCGCCGGCACCTCGACCATTTCCTCGGCGAAAGCGAGCATCACAAGGCCGGCGGGGAATGGCGCGTGGAGGAGCCGCGGGTGCGCTGGAAGCTGCTCGACGCCTTCATGGAAGCGGCCGTCCAGGCCGGCATACCGCGAAGCAGCGACTTCAACACCGGCGACAATGAGGGCGTCGGCTATTTCCACGTCAACCAGAAACAGGGACGGCGCTGGTCCTCGGCCCGCGGCTTCCTCAAGCCGGTGCTGAACCGCCCCAATCTCAAGCTGGAGACGAACGCACAGGCGGCGCGGCTGATCGTCGAGGACGGGCGGGTCGGTGGCGTGGAGTTTACGCAGGGCGGAGTGCGCCGCCGCGTCATGGCCCGCGCCGAGGTGGTGCTTTGCGCCGGGGCCGTCGGCTCGCCGCAGCTCCTGCAGCTCTCCGGCATCGGGGATGGCCAGCGCCTGCGCGCGGCCGGGATCGAGATTCAGCACCATCTGCCCGGCGTCGGCGAGAACCTGCAGGACCATCTCCAGCTTCGGCCGATCTACAAGGTCGAGGGCATCCGGACGCTGAACGAGGACTACGGCTCGCTCCCGCGCAAGGCGTGGATGGCGCTGGAATACGCGCTGTTCCGAAGAGGCGCGCTGACCATGGCGCCCTCGCAGCTCGGCGCCTTCACCCGTTCCTCGCCGTTGCAGGCGACACCGAACCTGCAGTTCCATGTCCAGCCGCTCTCGCTCGACAAGTTCGGCGAGATGCCGCACGCCTTCCCCGCCTTCACCGCGAGCGTGTGCAATCTGAGGCCGACCAGCCGCGGCAGCGTCCGCCTTGCGTCTCCCGATCCGGCGGCCAAGCCCGAAATCCGCCTCAACTCCCTCACCACGCCCGAGGACGAGCAGGTGGCGATCGACGCCCTCAAGGTGGTGCGGCGCATCGTGTCGATGCCGGCGCTCGCGAAATACCACCCGCAGGAATACCGGCCGGGTCCGCAGGCGACATCGAACGGCGACCTGCTGGCTGCCGCGCGGCAGATCGGCACTACCATCTTCCACCCGGTCGGCACCGCGAAGATGGGAACGCACGACGATCCCGGCGCGGTGGTGGATGAGCGCCTGCGGCTGCGCGGGCTCGCGGGGCTGCGCATCGCGGACGCCTCGGTGATGCCCTTCATCACCAGCGGCAACACCAATTCGCCGACCCTGATGATCGCTGAAAAGGCCGCGGCGATGATGGGAGAGGATGCGTCGTAAGACGGGTGCGACGAGCCGAGAGGGATAGGTGGAGGGAACGCTGGAGCGGGCGAAGGGAATCGAACCCTCGTATGCAGCTTGGGAAGCTGCCGTTCTACCATTGAACTACGCCCGCCCGATCCGCGTCCGGGCCGGCGCACCTTAGGGGGGTGTAGGCGAGCCTTCAAGTCCCCGCGTGGGTCATGCGCACATACCGTGACGATGGCTGCCGGACCACGAGGCAAAGGCCGAGTCCCAAGCGAGGTCCGGCACCGCTCGACGCGGGCGGCCGCTCCCGCGGTGGTTCTGGATTGTCGTGAGGCGGGCCTGTAGAACCCGTTTGTCAGCACGCAGCGCGAGAAACGACGACGTGGATTGGACTCTTACCGCCAAACTGTTCGCAGCGCTCTTCGCCATCATGAACCCGCTCAGCACCATTCCGGTGTTCCTCGCCCTCACCGGCGCACAAACACCTGCCGAACGGCGCAGCTCGATGCTGGGCATGCTGGCGACCGTGACCATCGGCGCGCTCATCTGCGCGCTGGCCGGACAGGCGCTGCTATCCATGTTCGGCATCGATGTGGCGCATTTTCGCCTCGCCGGCGGGCTCATCGTGCTGCTCATCGCACTGAACATGCTGAATGGCGAGGAGAGCAGCTCGCATCAGGGCACTGACGCGGAAAAGCAGACGTTCAAGTCGGTCTCCAATGTCGGCATCTATCCGCTCGGCATTCCGATCGCCTTCGGTCCCGGCACGATGGCGACGATCATCGTGTTCGCGCAGTCCGCGCATGAAACGGGCGCCTTGCTCGGCTATTTCGCCGGCCTCATCGGCTATCTGCTGTTCTTCGGCATATTGCTGGCAAGCGCGCCGCTGATCGCCTCCTGGCTGTCGCCGACGACGCTTTCCATCTCAAAGCGGCTCATGGGCATCATCCTCGCCGCCATCGCCGCGGAGATGATCACCGGCGCGTTTGGCAAGCTGTTCCCCGCCCTGCTGGGCTAGACCCTTTTGAATCGGGCACCGTCAGCCGGTCATTCCGCCGGTGCGTGAAGGACGGGCGCCGCCTCGGCCTGCGGCTCGCGATGGACGCGGCCCATCAGCGAATAGACGGTCGGCACCACGAACAGCGTGAGCAGCGTGCCGAGCGTCATGCCGCCGACGATCACCCAGCCGATCTGCTGGCGGCTCTCGGCACCAGCACCATGCGCGATGGCGAGCGGCACGGCGCCCAGCACCATGGCGCCCGTGGTCATAAGGATCGGCCGCAGGCGCAGCACCGCCGCCTCCACCACCGCGGCGCGGCGCTCCAGCCCCGCCTCCTGCTGCTGGTTGGCGAACTCGACGATCAGGATGCCGTGCTTGGTGATGAGGCCGACCAGCGTGACGAGGCCGATCTGCGAATAGACGCTCAGCGAGCCGCCGGAGAAATAGAGCGCCGCCAGCGCGCCGGTCATCGAGAGCGGTACGGTGAGCATGATGATCACCGGATCGCGGAAGCTCTCGAACTGGGCGGCGAGCACGAGATAGATGAAGCCCAGCGCCAGCAGGAAGACCAGCACCAGGCTCTGGCCGGCGGCGCGGAACTCGCGGCTCTGGCCGGCGACGTCGGTCTGCACGGTCTGCGGCAGCACCTCGCGCGCCGCCTGATCGAGGAAGGAGAGCGCCTCGCCCTGCGAGGTGCCGGGCGCGAGATTGGCCGAGATGGTCGCCGAGCGGAGCTGGTTGAAGCGCCGCAGCTCCTGCGGGGCCACCGTCTCGCGGATGGTGACGAGGTTCGAGAGCTGCACCATGTCACCCGAGACGGCGCGCAGATAGATGGTGTCGAGCGTCGCCGGCGAGGCGCGGTCCTGCGCGCTGAGCTGCACATAAACGTCGTACTGCTCGCCGCTGACCTCGAAGCGCGTCACCTGCCGGCCGCCGAGCAGGCTTTCCAGCGTGCGGCCGAGCACCGCGACATCGATGCCGAGATCGGCCGCCTTGGCGCGGTCGATGGTGATCGCGATCTCCGGCTTGTTCAGCTTCAGGTCGCTGTCGAGGCTCAGCAGGCCGGGGAAGTCCTGGATGCGCTCCATGAAGCGCTTCACATATTCGTCGAGCTGCTCATAGGTGCCCGACGTCTGCAGCACATATTCGATCGGGCGCGAATTGTTCGAGGCGCCCAGCGAGGGCGGGTTGTTGGCGTAGGCGTTGACACCGGCGATGCGGCGCAGCTCCGGCGTCACCTCGCGGACGATCTCCTGCTGCGAGCGCCCGCGCTCGTCCCAGTCCTTCAGCCGGCCGATGACGAGGAAGCGGTGCACCTCCGGCATGCCGTTGATGATGAGCACGCTGCCCATCTCCGGCTCGGGGGCGAGGATCTTCTCCACCTGCTCCGAATAGCGCGCGGTGTAGGCGAGGGTCGCCCCCTCGGGCGCCGTGCCGTTCACGCGGACGACGCCGCGGTCCTCGACCGGCGAGAGCTCGGACGGCAGCACGCTGAGGAAATAGGCACTGCCGCCAGCCACGGCGATGGCGACGAGGAGGATCAGCGGGCGCACGCGCAGCGTCGCCTCGAGCAGGCTCCGATAGCCGTTCTCGAGCCCGCGCAGCCGGCGCTCGATGAAGGCGGAGACGCGGCCCGGCTTCTCCTCGTGCTTGAGCAGCCGCGAGCACATCATCGGCGTCAGGGTGAGCGCGACGAAGCCGGAGACGATCACCGCGCCGGCGAGCGTCAGCGCGAACTCCAGGAACAGACGGCCGGTACGGCCCGGCGCGAAGGCGACCGGCGCATAGACCGCCGCCAGCGTCATTGTCATGGCGATGACCGCGAAGCCGATCTCCTTCGAGCCCTTGATGGCGGCGGGGATCGGCTTCATGCCGTGCTCGATGTGGCGGAAGATGTTCTCCAGCACCACGATGGCGTCGTCCACCACTAGGCCGATCGCCAGCACCATGGCGAGCAGCGTCAGCGTGTTCACGCTGAAGCCGAGCGCATACATGATGGCGAAGGTGGTGATCATCGAGATCGGGATGGTGACGATCGGGATGATCGAGGCACGCACGGAGCGCAGGAACACCACGATCACCAGCACAACCAGCGCGACCGCTTCCAGAATGGTTCGGTAGACCGAGGCGATGGAGCGGTCGATGAACACCGCGTTGTCGTTGCCGATGGTGGCGCTCATGCCCTCCGGCAGGCTCTGGTTGATCTCCGGCAGCACGGTGCGCACGCCGGCGGAGACGTCGAGCGGATTGGCCACCGCCTGCTTGATGATGCCGACGATGATGGCGGGGGCGCCGCCGAAGCGGCTGGCGCGGCGCTCGTCGGCGGCACCCAGCTCGACGCGGGCCACCTCGTCGAGATGCACCTGCGCCCCGTCGGCGCGCTTCACAACGATGTTGTTGAACTGCTCGACGGTGGCGAGCGCGGTGCGGGAGAGCACCGTGAACTCGCGGTCCGTGCTTTCGATACGGCCGGACGGAATCTCGACATTCTGCGCCCGCAGAGCGTCCTCGATATCCTGCACGGTGAGCGCGTAGGAGGCGAGTCGCTCGCGGTCGATCCACACCCGCATCGCGTAGCGCCGCTCGCCATAGATCTGCACGTCGGCGACGCCGGTGAGGTTCTTGAAGCGGTCGACGATGTAGCGGTCGATGTAGTCGGAGAGCTCGAGGCCGGTCATCCGCTCGGAACGGAACACCACAAAGACGACGGGCTGCGCGTCGGCCTCGACCTTGGAGATCACCGGCTCGTCGATCTCGTCCGGCAGGCGCTGGCGCACGCGGCTGACGCGGTCGCGCACGTCGCTGGCGGCGACGTCGGGGTCCACCTCGAGGCGGAAGCGGACGGTGATGCGGCTGGTCTCCGAACGGCTCGTCGATTCGAGGACGTCGATGCCCTCGATGCCGGCGATGGAGCCTTCCAGAACCTGTGTCACCTGGCTCTCGACAATGCTGGCCGAGGCGCCCGGATAGTTGGTGACGACCGAGACCACCGGCTCGTCGATGTTGGGATATTCGCGCACCGTGAGGCGCGAATAGGAGACGATGCCGATCAGCACCATCAGCAGGCTGAGCACCGTGGCGAAGACCGGGCGGCGGATGCAGAGCTCGGAGATGCCCATGGCGCGCCCTCAGCTCTGCGGGGTCGACGGCGTGCCCACGATCTCGACCCCCGCATTGGCGCGCAGGCGTCCATGGCCGGCGGTAACGACGGTGGCGCCGGCTTCCAGCCCTTCCGCGATCTCGACCTCGCCGGCGCGGCGTTCGCCGAGCCGCACCTTCGATTCGACCGCCTTGCCCTGGACCACCCGCCAGACCACGCGCTCCTGACCGCGCGGCACCACGGCGGCCTCGGGCACGAAGACGGCGGTGCGCGGTTCGCGGCCCTTCACGGTCACGCGGGCGAAGAGGCCCGGGCGCAGCGTCATGTCGGCGTTCGACAGCCGGGCGCGGACCTTCAGGGCGCGGCCGTTGACGTCGATCAGCGGATCGATGGCGTAGATGGTGCCGAGGAACTTGCGTCCTGGAAGGGCATCGACCGAGACCTCGACCTCCTGCCCGACCGCGATATTGGCGAGCTGGGCCTCCGGCACGCGGAAATCGACCTTGAGGGTGTCGATCTTCTCCAGATTCACCAGCGCCGTCCCGATGCCGATATAGGCCCCCGTCGAGACGGAGCGCAGGCCGACCACACCATCGAATGGCGCGGTGATGGTGTGCTTGGAGAGCTGGACCTGCTGGAGATTGAGCAAGGCGGTGGCCGTGTTGCGCTCGGCGATCGCCTCGTCCAGCGAGCGGGCGGTACCCGACCCGGTCTTCTGCAGGCGCTCGGCGCGCTCGTAGTTGGCCCTCGCCAGTTCGAGGCGCGCCTCCATCTCGTTCTGCGAGGCGCGGATCAGGGCGTCGTCGAGCTTCACCAGAACGTCGCCCGCCTTGACCTTCTCGCCTTCCTTGAAGCGGATTTCGGCTATGCGCCCCGCGACCTCCGAGGCGACCTGCACGGCTTCATCGGACTGCAGGCTGCCGATGGAGTGGATATCGGTGGTGGTGCGCACCGAGCGGGCGGTCGCGACCTCGACGGGAAACAGCGGCGTGGCAACCGCGACCGTGGACGCCGCACTCGCCCGGCCACCGATCGCGGACAGGCCGCGTTCGAGCCAACCCTGCTTGTAGGCGACGGCACCTCCTGCGATCAGCAGGCCCGCCACCAATACCAAACCGCGCAGCGGCCGCATCTACGCCCCTTTGCCATACGCGTCCTGACGCAACGCAACATCGAGACAGCAGAGGACGGGAAGAATTCCAACTTAATTCTTCGTCATAATCACCGCGGACACGGGAAATCCCGCCTCCGCAGCGATTATACCGCGCGCAGAACGTCTTGCCGATTCCGATGCGTTATGGGGCGGCGCGAGGAGCCGGCGCGCCGCCCTTTCCGGCTCAGCCGTTCTTCACCATCACGTGACGGACGACCGTGTAGTCCTCCAGCGCGTAGGAGGAGAGGTCCTTGCCGTAGCCGGACTGCTTGAGGCCGCCATGCGGCATCTCGCTGGTCAGCATGAAATGGCAGTTCACCCAGGTGCAGCCATATTGCAGGCGGGCGGCGGTCGCCATGCCCTTGGAGACGTCCTTGGTCCACACCGAGGAGGCGAGGCCGTAGTCGCTGTCGTTGGCCCAGCTCACGGCCTCGTCCACATCCGAGAAGCGGGTCACCGAGACCACCGGGCCGAACACCTCGCGGCGCACGATCTCGTCGCTCTGCAGCGCCCCGGCGACCACGGTCGGCTCGTAGAAGAACCCTTTGCCGGAGGCGAGCTTGCCGCCGGTGGCGATCTCGATGTGGTTGAGCTCGCTCGCCCGCTCGACGAAGGAGGCGACGCGGGCGCGCTGGCGGGCGGAGATCAGCGGGCCGATGTCGTTCTCCTCGTCCTGCGGCGAGGCGAACTTGAGGCTGGAGGCGGCGGAGGCGAGATCGGCGACCAGCTTTTCGTAGACGCGGTCCTCGGCATAGATGCGGCAGGCGGCGGTGCAGTCCTGCCCGGCATTGTAGTAGCCGAAGATCTTCACCCCCTCGACCACCTCGGCGAGGTCGGCGTCGTCGAACACGATCACCGGCGCCTTGCCGCCGAGCTCGAGATGGGTGCGCTTCACCGTCTTGGCGGCTGCGGTGAGCACCTTCTTGCCGGTGGCGATGTCGCCGGTCAGCGAGATCATCGCGACCTTCGGGTGGTTGATCAGCGTGTTGCCCACCGTCTCGCCGCGCCCGACGATCACGTTCACCACGCCCTCGGGGAAGATGTCTGCGATCAGCTTCGCCAGCTTGAGCATGGTCAGCGGCGTCTGCTCGGAGGGCTTGATGACGACGGTGTTGCCGCCGGCCAGCGCCGGGGCGAGCTTCCATGCCGCCATCATCAGCGGGTAGTTCCACGGCGCGATGGAGGCGACCACGCCGATCGGATCGCGCCGGATCATCGAGGTGTGGCCGGCGATGTACTCGCCTGCCACCATGCCGTGCTGGGTGCGTACCGCGCCGGCGAAGAAGCGGAAGCAGTCGACGATGGCGGGGACCTCGTCGCGCAGCACCGCGTGGCGCGGCTTGCCGCAGTTCAGCGCCTCCAGCGTCGCGAAGGCCTCGCCTTCCGCCTCGATGGCATCCGCGAGCTTGAGCAGCAGATAGGAGCGCTCCATCGGCGTGGTGCGCGACCATGTGGCGAAGGCCTTCTCGGCCGCGTTCACCGCCGCGTCGATCTGGTCGGCGGAGGCTTCCGGCAGTTCGAGGATGGTCTCCTCCGTCCTCGGATTCAGCACGGTCTCCGGCGTCTCGGTGCCGCCGACGAAGGTCGAGCCGATGAGCATGTCGGTGTCCATTGGGGGAAGCCTCCTATTTTCCTGAGCCGGCCACCGCCTCGCCCTCGCGCGTCAGATAGTAGGCGACGAGGATGGGCAGGAAGGTCACGACGATGACGAGAACCGCGACGACATTGGTGACCGGCCGCTGGCGCGGACGGATGAGCTCGCTGAGCATCCAGATCGGCAGGGTCGACTGTTGGCCGGCGGTGAAGGTGGTAACGATCACCTCGTCGAAGCTCAGCGCGAAGGCCAGCATGCCTCCCGCCAGCAGCGCCGTGCCGACATTGGGCAGCACCACCAGCCGGAAGGTCTGGAAGGCATCGGCGCCGAGGTCCATCGATGCCTCGATCAGCGAGGGCGACAGCCTCCTGAGGCGGGCGACCGCGTTGTTGTAGACGACGACGATGCAGAAGGTCGCGTGGCCGAGCACGATGGTCCAGAAGGAGAAGGGTATCTCCATCAGCCCGAAGGCCTGGCGCAGCGCGATGCCGGTGACGATGCCGGGCAGCGCGATGGGCAGCACGAACAGCAGCGAGATGGGCTCGCGTCCGAAGAAATTCGCCCGCGCCAGCGCGCCGGCCGCCAGCGTGCCGAGCACCAGCGCGATCAGCGTCGCCAGCGCCGCCACCTGCAGCGACAGCCCGACCGCCGCCCAGATGTCGGCGCGCTCCCACACCACGGCGAACCATTTCAGCGTGTAGCCGGGCGGGGGGAAGGCGTAGCTGCGCTCTTCCGTGGTGAAGGCGTACAGCAGGATGAACAGCAGCGGCACATGCAGGAAGGCGAGCCCGCCCAGCGCCGCGACCTTGAGGGAGAGCGACGCGCGGGTCATGGGGGCGCCTCCCCACAGCCCGACCATGTCTGAACGTCATCCTGAGGTGCGAGCGAAGCGAGCCTCGAAGGATGCTCGATCGGAGCACCGGACTCTGCATCCTTCGAGGCCCGTGCTACGCTCGGGCACCTCAGGATGACGGCGTTCGGGTGGGAAGTTCTGATCAGCCCCTCACAGCGCATCGAACGCCCCCGTCTTCTTCGCGAGGGTAAGGAACAGCGCCATGACGAGGATCGGCACCAGCGAGAAGGCGGCGGCGAGCGGGATGTTCCCGGCGGTGCCCTGCAGCGTGTAGACCGCCTGCCCGAGCACGAGGGCCGAGGTGCCGATGATCTGCGGCACGATGTAGTCGCCCAGCGTCAGCGAGAAGGTGAAGATGGCGCCCGCCACCACGCCGGGCATGGCGAGCGGCAGGATCACCGTGCGGAAAACCTTGGCGGGACTGGCGCCGAGATCGCCCGCCGCCTCGATCAGGCTCGGCGGCACCCGTTCCAGCGCCGCCTGCATTGGCAGGATCATAAAGGGCAGCCAGAGATAGGTGAAGGTCAGCACCATGCCGGTGTAGCTGACCGACAGCGACGGGCCGCCGACCACCGGCAGGGCAAGCCACGCCTCCAGCGCGCCACCGAGTCCGAGGCGCGAGGCGAACCAGCCGATGGCGCCTTCCTTCGCTAGCAGCAGCTTCCAGCCATAGACCTTGACGAGATAGCTGGACCACAGCGGCATCATCACCGCGAGATAGAAGGCCGCCTTGGCGCGCGGGCCGGCATAGCGCGCCGCGTAATAGGCGATCGGAAAGCCGATCAGCGCGCAGAGCAGCGTGACCGCCGTGGCTATGCCGACAGTGCGCTGCAGGATGTCGAAATTCGCCGGCTGGAACAGCTCGATCAGCGTCGCGAAGGTCGGCTCGCGCACGATGGTCCCGGAGAACTCGTCGATCGAGAAGATCGACTGGGCGAGGAAGACGAACAGGCTGCCGAGATAGACGATGCCGAGCCACAGCAGCGGCGGCACGAGGAGGAGCAGCGTCAGCAGGCCGCGATTGCGCAGGATCACGTCGGAGAGGCGGCGACCTAGGCTCTCCGGCGGGTGGTCGAGATCGAGGGCGGCGAGGCTCATGCGACCTCCCCCTCCATCGGCTGGAGCGCGGCGGCGGGCACGGCGAGCCTCACCCGGTCGCCGCGTGCGAGCGCGCCCGCCTCGCCGGCGGGAATCACGGCGGCCAGTGCGATGCCCGCCGGGGTGCGGGCGGTGATGCGTCGGACCGGGCCCTGATAGGAGACGTCGAAGACCGTCGCCTCGAAGGCCCGCGCGCCGGCGGCCGCCTCCTGGCCCTCGGCCAACAGGGCGATCTTCTCGGGGCGCAGGCTGGACGGGCGCGCGGCGCCGCCCAGCGCCTCCGCCTCCGCCGCGCTCAGCACATTGGCGGAGCCGACGAAGCCGGCGACGAAGCGCGTCGCCGGGCGCTCATAGACCTCCTCCGGCGGGCCGACTTGCACGATGCGGCCCTCGTTGAAGACGGCGACGCGATCCGCCATGGAGAGCGCCTCGCCCTGATCATGCGTCACGAAGACGAAGGTGAGGCCGAGCGCCCGCTGCAGGCCCTTCAATTCGACCTGCATCTCCTCGCGCAGCTTGAGGTCGAGGGCGCCGAGCGGCTCGTCCAGCAGCAGCACCTTGGGACGCACCACGAGAGCGCGGGCGAGCGCCACGCGCTGGCGCTGGCCGCCGGAGAGCTGCGCCGGCCGGCGCGTCTCCATGCCGGCGAGCTTGACCATGGCGAGCGCCTCGCGAGCGAGCTTCTCGCGCTCCGCCCGCCCGACGCCGCGTACGCGCAGGCCATAGGCGACATTGTCGCCGACCGAGAGATGCGGGAAAAGCGCATAGTCCTGGAACACGGTGTTCACCGCGCGCCGGTAGGGCGGCAGGCCCTCCACCGTCTCGCCGAAGATCTCGATATGGCCGGCATCGGGCTGCTCGAATCCGGCGATGAGGCGCAGGCAGGTGGTCTTGCCGGAGCCCGAGGGGCCGAGCATGGCGAAGAACTCGCCCGGCGCGATGGAGAGATAGACGCCATCAACCGCCTTCACCGCGCCGAAATGCTTCTCGACGTCCACGAAGCGGACGGCGGAGGTGACGGTCGTGGTGTCGATCGTGGCGTGCAAAGGAGACAGCTTTCGGCCGGATGTTGAAGACAATGTTGCCGCTGCGCGGAGTCTTTCCCGGATCCCGGATCGGCGTTCCGCCTGCGGCGTCACTTGCCCGGGAAACAGAACCTCGCGTCCCGGACAAGCTGCGCACGGCGCAGCGCCGATCCGGGACCCAGCGAAGACTCGCCGCGAAGCAGCTCCCCGTCCCTCCCCCCGCTCGGGGGGAGGGAGAATGGAGGCAGCCTACCGCCCGCCGAGCACGGCGATGTAGTCCGACACCCAGCGATAATAGGGCACGCAGCCGGCGGCCTGGGTCGGGCACTTGGCGACCGGGGTGCGCCAGAAGTGGATCTTCTCGAAATCCTCGGCGCCGTTGGTCTTGCAGCCCTCGGCCCCGAGCAGGTCGTTGCCCTTGCAGGCGGCGGGGACTGACGGCACCGAACCGAACCAGGCGGCGAGATCGCCCTGCACCTTCGGGTCGATGGAGTGCTCCATCCACATATAGGCGCAGTTCGGATGCTTGGCGTCGACATGCATCATGGTGGTGTCGGCCCATCCCGTGGCGCCTTCGGCCGGCAGGGTCGAGGCGATCGGCTTCTTCTGGCTGACCAGCAGATTCACCTGGAACGGCCAGGAGGAGGAGGCGACCACACCCTCATTGGTGAAGTCGTCGACCTGCACCATGGCGTCGTGCCAGTAGCGCTGCACGATCTTGCGCTGGCCGCGCAGCAGGTCGAGCGCCGCCTTGTACTGCTCCTCGGTGAGTTCATAGGGGTCCTTGATGCCGAGATCGGGCTTGGTCGCCATCAGGTAGAGCGCCGCATCGGCGATGTAGATCGGCCCGTCGAAGGCCTGCACCCGACCCTTGTTGGACTTGCCGTCCGGCAGGTCCATCTCCTCGAACACCACCTTCCAGCTCTTCGGCGCCTCGCCCTTGAAGGCTTCCGTGTTGTACATCAGCACGTTAGAGCCCCACTGATAGGGCACGCCGTAGTGCACGCCGTTCACCGTGTGCCAGGGCGCGTCCTGCAGGCGGGAATCGACGCTCGACCAGCTCTTGATCAGCTTCACGTTCACCGGCGCGACCTTCTTGCCGGCGATGAGGCGCAGCGAGGCGTCGCCGCTCGCGGTCACGAGGTCGAAGCCGCCCTCGTTCATCAGCGCCACCATCTCGTCCGAGGTGCCGGCGGTCTTCACATTGACCTTGCAGCCGGTCTTCTTCTCGAAGGCGGTGACCCAGTCATAGGCCTTGTCGGTCTCGCCGCGCTCGATATAGCCGGGCCAGGCGACGATATCGACCTGCCCCTCGCCCTTTCCGATGGACTTCATCTCGGCGGCGAAAGCCGGCTGAAGGCTGAGCGAGGCGCAGGCGGCGAACGCCAGAAGATGTTGAGCGCGCATGACGGTTCCCTCTGTTCTGCAGACCGCTGGAGCGGCCCTTTGGCGGGAAGTCTGACGCGACGTCCGGTCCCGCGCCACACCAAAGATCAGAAGGGAGGCATCGGAAAAACCGATGATTAATGCGTGAGCATCTCACGCTCACCGCGCCAATCTCAACGCGACTTGCCATGCCGGGTCGCCGCCACCGAGACGAAGCCGGTAGCGGCGGGGCCGAGCGGCGAGCCGCGCCGCCAGGCGGTCGCGACCTCGATGGCGGGCAGTTCCTCCGCGAGCGCGCGCGCCTCGATCTTGTCGCCTTCCAGCGACCACGGGCGATAGGTGAGGTCCGGCAGCACAGCGACGCCTGCCCCGGTCGCCACCAGGCTGCGCACCGCCTCCACCGAGCGGGTGCGGAAGCACACCGGCGGGCGCAGGCCGAGCCGCCGCCACACGATCTCGGAAGCTTCCGCGATCTCGTCAATGGTCAGCAGCACATGCGCCTCACCGGCGAGATCGCGCATGGAAACCCGCTCCTCGGCGGCGGCCGGATGGCCGAGCGGCAGCCAGACGCGATAGGGCGAGACCTCGACCAGCTCGGTCTGCAGCGCGGACGAACGCCGGCCGGGCGGCAGCACCATCACGGCGACATCGAGTTCGCCGCCGACGAGCAGGTGCTCGAGATAGTCACCGGCATCCTCCACCGCCTCGACCACGACATCCGGGAAGGCCCGACGGAAGCGGGCCAGCAGGTCGGAGAAGACATAGCCGGCGACCAGCGGCGTCACCCCGACCGACAGGCGCCCCGACAGCGCGGCCGCGTCGCCGGCCGAGAGCGCGCGGCGGGCATCGGCCACATCGGCGAGGATCTTGCGCGCATGGCGCAGGAAATGATGACCCTTCAGCGTCAGGTCGGCGCCGCGCGCATGGCGGTCGAGCAGCTTGAAACCGAGGTCCAGCTCCAGCTCGCGCAGCGCCTCGGTGACGGTCGACTGCGAGATGGACAGGATATGCGCCGCCGATGAGACCGAGCCATTCTCGGCCACGGCCACGAAATACTGGAGCTGGCGCAGCGAGAAGGCCATCGGCGGAACCGGGAGGTGACGGGAGCGCCGATGATAGGCCCCGCGCCGGCTGCCGGGAAGGCCCGGCGCTTACCCCACCCGTGTCGCCAGCCAGATGACGTGGCGGGCGCCGCCGCGCCTGCCGTTGGCGCGCACCGGCACCTCCTCGGTGCGGAAGCCGGCCTTGCATAGGCGCGCAGTGAAGCCGCGGTCGGGCGCCGAGGACCACACCGCCAGCACGCCGCCCGGACGCAGCGCGGCATAAGCGATGCCGAGGCCGGTCATGTCGTAGAGGCCGTCATTGGCGGGGCGGGTCAGTCCGTCCGGCCCATTGTCGACATCGAGCAGGATGGCGTCATACGCCGCCCGCCCTGCGCGGATCAGGCCGCCGACATCGCCGGCGTGCAATGCGACGCGGGGATCGTCGAGGCTGTCACCGAAGATCGCGGCCATCGGACCGCGCGCCCAGTCGATCACCGCCGGCACCAGTTCTGCGACGGTGACGCGGGCCTGGCGCGGCAGGCCGTCCAGCGCCGCGCGCAGGGTGAAGCCCATGCCGAGGCCCCCGATCAGCAGATGCGGGGCGGGACGATCCTTCAGCCGCTCGCAGACGAGGCTGGCGAGCGCCTGCTCCGAGCCGCTGAGGCGGCTGTTCATCAGCTCCGTCGTACCGGACATGATGGAGAATTCGTCGCCCCGCTGCTTGAGGCGCAGTTCGCCCGGCCCGTCGGGTACTTTCGCGGTGTCGAGCAGGATCCACGGAATCACGGGCTTACCTCGCCAGCAGGCCCTTCAGATCGAAGCTCTCGTCGGCAGCCTGCTCGGGCGTGAGCACCGGCGTGCCGGCCAGCAGGCGGCGGCCGAGCATGTGGTCGGCCGGGCGGTTGACGCTCTCGATGGCGGTGAGCCGGCCATCGCGGAAACGGAACACCGAGAAGCGGCGGGAGGCGGGATCGCCGCGCAGCACGGCGTGGTCGCCGGGGGCGGCGAGGCCGACCATCTGCAGCTTGAGATCGGCCTGGTCGCTCCAGAACCACGGCACCGCCGTATAGGGCGCAGGCTTTCCGGCGAGCCGGGCGGCGACGCAGCGGGCCTGATCGACGGCGTTCTGCACGGATTCGAGCCGCACCACCGACCCCGCATGCACACTCGGATAGGCGACGGCGTCGCCGATGGCGGAGATCGCCGGGTCGGGGGTGGCGAGATATTCGTCGACCAGGATGCCGTTGACGGCGGGAAGCGCGGCTTCGCTGGCGAGCTCTGTGTTCGGCACCACGCCGATGCCGACCACCACGAGATCGGCCGGGTGGCGCGCGCCGTCGGCGGTCTCGACCGCGCTCACGCGCCCGCCCTCCCCGTGCAGGCGCACGACGCCGGCGCCGGTGACGAGGCGCGTGCCCATCGCCCGGTGCGCCTCGCCGAAGAAGGCGGACATTTCCGGCGAGACGGCGCGGCCGAGCGGGCGGCCGGCGGCCTCCAGCACCGTCACCTCATGGCCGAGGGCACGGGCGACGGCGGCGAATTCGAGACCGATGAAGCCGGCGCCGATCACCACGACGCCGCTTGCCCCCGCGAGCCGCGCCTTGAGCTCCGCCGCCTCGGCAAGGGTGCGTAGATAGAGAACGCCGTCGAGATCGGCCCCCGGAACGGGGAGCGGCCTGTTGCGCGCGCCGGTCGCCAGCACGAGATGGTCATAGGCGAGCCGCCCGCCACCGGCCAAGGCGAGGCTGCGCGCGCCACGGTCGATCGCCTCGACCCGGCCTTCCATGAGGGTGACGTCGTGCTGCTCGTAGAAGGCGGCGGGGCGCAGCTCGAGGCTGGTGGCGTCCGCCTCGCCCTTGAGGAAGGCTTTCGAGAGCGGCGGGCGTTGATAGGGCAGGCCCGGCTCCTCGCCGACCAGCGTGATCGCCTCCGAAAAGCCGGCCTCGCGCAGGGAGGCGGCGAGCTGGAAGCCGCCCTGCCCTCCGCCGACGATGACCACACCGGCCTGCCCGGTCGCACTCATGGCTTACTCCCCGCTTCAGCGACCAGCCGGTCGCGCTCGGCATAGATGACCGTTCGTATGGTCCGCATGAAGTCCTCGTCGGGCAGGCCCGGCGGCAGCGGCGGCAGATAGGAGACGGTGATGGTGCCGGCCCTGAGCTCGGAGCGGCGGGCGATCCAATAGAGACCGGCATCCACCGCCATCGGCACGGCGGGCAGGCCGAGCGCCTTGTAGAGCATCAGCACGCCGCGGTGGAAGCTGGCGCGCTCGTCCACCGCGCGGCGCGTGCCCTCCGGGAAGATGAGCAGGCTGCGGCCCTGCGCCGTGGCGGCGCGCGCCTCGCGCAGCATCTTCTTCATCGCGCTGGCCCCGCCGGCGCGGTCGATGGCGATCATCGGCGAGTTGCGCAGGAACCAGCCGAACACCGGGATGCGGTAGAGCTCTTCCTTCAGCACGATGGCGAGGTCGGGGATCAGCACGGCGCTGGCGATGGTCTCCCAGGCCGACTGGTGGTTGGCGACATAGAGCGCCGGGCCGTCCGGCCGGTTGGCGCGGCCGATCTCGCGATAGCCGAGGCCGGCGATCACCCGCATCGCCGCCAACACGCCGCGCGCCCAGAAGCGCGACAGGCGCCGCGTCGCCGCCGGGTCGCGCAGCAGAGCATAGAAAGGGATCGTGGCGGACAGGGCGAGCGTCCAGATCACGAGGAAGGCGAAGAAGGCGGCGGAGCGGATGTGCTGCATCGATCGTCCGGCGAGGAAAGGCGGCGCCGGGTGTAGCAGAGGATGGCGGCCGATGGGAACGGGCGGCGATCGCGAGAGCGGCGGAGGCCGCCAGGGAACCCCGCCCCAAAAAGACACGGCCGTTCTGCCGGATTCCTGCCGCCCAGCACCAATCGCCCCGCGCCCTGACCGGGCCGGGGGTGTGGATGAGGCACCTTGCATTCTCGCCCTTCGCTCGAAGGGCGCGCGGGGCACCGGGCCGGACCGCTCCGGCCGATCGCCTGCACCGGGTGATGAAAGGTGGTGCAGACTGGTCGTCAATCGTCCGATGCGCCGGTCTCCGGCGCCCCGCACGCGGTGTCTATAGGCTTGCTCCGCACGGCCCCCGGAGGACTAACCTTGCTATCCTCCGCTCCGGGGCGGCGCCGGTCGCCCGATGGCGGTCCTTATGGATCGCCTGTCGCAGCACCAGCCCCCCGCCCACCGTTGGCCGTGGTTACCCGGCCCGGGAACGTGCGGCTTGGGCCGCCTCATCGCGTGGTGCGTTACTCCGCACGATAAAGCCACCGCACCCCGCCCCGCGCCATCGGCCGCTCCGGTTGCGCCCCTTCAGGAAGGACGAGGTGGGGGAAGCATGGCAGCGTCGGGGGCAAAGATCAAGGAAATAATTCCTAGGATCGGAGCGCTCGCGGCACTTCGTAGCCATTCTCCACCGTCTCCACTCGTCATGGCCGGGCTTGACCCGGCCATCCACGCGGCTCCGTCAGTGCGATGGGCTAAAGGCGTGGATGCCCGGCTCAAAGGCCGGGCATGACGGCGCATGGGGTGGGACGCGGCGTGCAGGAGGGGCGCGTGGGGAGGAATAAAATACCTCCTACCAGTCCTGCCCCTCGTCATCCTGAGGCGCTCGCGCAGCGAGCCTCGAAGGACGCAGACGGCCGATGCAGGGCACGATGCCGGTGCAACGGCCGCTGGGCCGGCACCCGCCTGCGTGCTTCGAGGCCGCCCTCCGGGCGGCACCTCAGCATGACGAGGTCGCTCTGCCGCCACCCGCTCCGGGTTCACGCCTTCCTTCCCACCTGCACACCCGTATGGATGCCCGGATCGCGTTCGGGGAGGACATGGCCGCGCTCAGGGAGGGTCGGAGTGCACGGGAGTCCGCAGCGGGCCATCCCGGCGCTGACGAGCAGCCGCTTTTCACTCGGCCGCCCGCAACGCGGGCATGTTGCCCGAGACGCCGAGCGTGAGCTTGGGCGCGACGAAGGCCTCGGCGTAGCGTTCCGGGGCGCGGCATTCCATGCCTCGCAACCGGGCGAGGCCCCGGAAGGTCTCGGCGTCGAACCAGTCCTTGGAGCGCTGCGAGCCGAAATGGGCGTCGAGCAGCTCGATCTTGCGCTCCATCGCCCGCGCGCCGAGCGGCATGTAGAGGTTCGGCCGGCCGACATCGCCGTCCCATTTCGGGATCTCGTATTCGAGCACGAGATGGTCGCGGAACAGGTTCCAGGTGAGCTCGCCGACCGTCCTGTGGTCCTGATGCGCGTCGTCCCGGCGGTGGGTGAGGACGACATCGGGCCGGATGCGCTCGCGCAAGCCAGCGAGATGGGCCTTGATCGCGCGAAGCTGGCTCGGGAACAGGCCGTCGTCGAAATCGCCGGACTCGATCCAGCGATCGGCGGCGCCTTCGAGGAAGGCGGCGGCGGACGCCTCGGCCTCCGCCCGGCGCGGGCCGGGCGTGCTCAGCACGCACCACGTCGCATCGAGCTCGATGCCGGCGGCGATCCATTCCAGGATGGTGCCGCCGGCGCCGATCTCGATGTCGTCGGCATGGGCGCCGAGGCACAGGACCGAGAGGCGCTCGCCCGGACGCGCGATGGCGAGCGGCTTCATCGGACAGCCATCGCCCCGATGCCGGCATGCGCCGGCGCGGCGCTCGGGCGCCAGGGCGTCCTGCCGTGCTCGACCATGTCCTCGAGCACCTGCCGGTCCTTGAGCGTGTCCATCGAGCGCCAGAAGCCCTCATGCTTGTAGGCCATGAGCTGGTCGTCGGCGATCAGCCGTGCGAACGGGTCGAGCACCAGTTCCTCGCCCTCGCGCATGTAGTCGAAGAGCTGCGGGCGCATCAGGAAATAGCCGCCATTGATCCAGATGTCCGAGGTGTCGGAGCTGGTGAACTTGCGCACCCGGCCCTCGCCGTCGATGTCGGCGAGGTGGTAGGTCAGCGGCGGGCGCACGGCGAGGAAGCAGGCGAGCTTCCCGCTTGCCCGGAAGCGGGCGACCATGTCGTCGAGATCGACGTCGGTCAGGCCGTCGCTGTAATTGGCGAGGAACATCTCCTCGTCCTTCAGATGTTCGCGCACGGCGTAGAGCCGCTCGCCGATGTTGCGCCAGATGCCGGTGTCGATCAGCGTCACCCGCCAGTCGGCCGGCGGCTCGCTGAGCAGGCGCACGTCGCCGCCGCCGTTGGAGATCACACAGTCGGCGTAGATCTGGGGCCGGTAGTTCAGGAAGAATTCCTTGATGATGTTCGCCTTGTAGCCGAGGCAGAGCAGGAAGTCCTTGTGCCCGTAATCGCTGTAATACTGCATCACGTGCCAGAGGATCGGCTGGTGGCCGATCGGTATCATCGGTTTCGGCACCGCCTCGGAATATTCGCGGATCCGGGTACCCAGTCCGCCGCAGAACAGCACGACTTTCATGGCAGGGGCTCCTTGGGATCGATCAAAGCGAGCTCGGGAATGGGTACGACGAAGACGCCGCCCCATCCGGCGATGGCGCGCATCTGCTCGACGATCTCGGCCTTCAGGTTCCAGGGCAGGATCAGCACATAGTCCGGCCGCGCCGCCAGAAGCGCGTCGACCGGGCGGATCGGGATGCGCATGCCGGGGGTGAGCCGACCGTGCTTGTAGGGGTTGCGGTCGACGGTGAAGTCGAGGAAGTCGGGACCGATGCCGCAATAGTTCAGCAGGGTGTTGCCCTTGCCCGGGGCGCCATAGCCGCAGATCCTCCGGCCGCGGTTCTTGGCGTCGATCAGGAAGGCGAGCAGGTTGCGCTTGGTGCGTCGCACCTTCTCGGCGAAGCGCGCATAGGTGGCGACGTCGCGCAGGCCCCTCGCCTCCTCCCGCGCGATCAGCCGGGCGACGGCAGGACCGACCGGCTGGCCGGCCTCCGCATGGCCGAGATAGACGCGCAGCGAGCCGCCATGGGTGGCAAGCTCCTCGACATCCGTCACCGCCAGATCGTGCCGCGCCGCCATGAAGCGGATGGTGGTCAGCGAGAAATAGGAGAAGTGCTCGTGGTAGATGGTGTCGAACTGGTTCTCGTCCATCAGCCTTTCGAGATGCGGGAATTCCAGCGTGATGGTGCCCTGCGGCTTCAGCAGAAGCTTCATGCCGGCGACGAAATCGTTGAGGTCCGGCACCTGGGCGAGCACGTTGTTGCCGACGATCAGGTCGGCGCTCATGCCTTCGGCGACCAGTTGCTTTGCCAGACGCACGCCGAAGAAGTCGATGCGGGTCGGTATGCCCATCGCCAGGCCGATGGCCGCCACGTTCGCGGCGGGCTCGATGCCCAGCACCGGCACGCCGAGCGCGGGGAAGTTGCGCAGCAGATATCCGTCGTTGCTGGCGAGCTCGACCACGAGGCTCTGCGGCCCGAGGTCGAGGCGCACGGCGATGGCGTGGCAATAGGCCTTGGCGTGCGCCAGCCACGAGGTCGAATAGGAGGAGAAGTAGGCGTATTCCCCGAAGATGCTCTCGGGCGCGACATACTGGTTCAACTGCACGAGAAAGCAGTTGTCGCAGACGAAGGCGTGCAGCGGATAGTACGGCTCCATCTTGTCGGCGTTGTGCGGCGCTATGAAGCTTTCGCACAGCGGCGACATGCCGAGATCCGCGAAGGAATGGACAAGCTGCCGACCGCACAGACGGCAGATCGCGTCGTGACCGGCACGGCTACGCGCGGGCTCGACAATCGCCGAGGCATCCATGTCGCCTCCTCGCATCCGACAGGCACAGCGTCCCCAGGCCCGGACGCCGGGTCCTCGACGCGTCGCCCCCGATGTTAGGCAGCGCGCGGATTCCGCCCTCGCGCTATTGCGGACGCGGCGATGCGCATAAACGGGACGCCGCCCTCACCCGGAAGAGGTAGAAGGCGATGCGCGGGTGCGCATGCCAGCCGATCAGAGCGGCAGCTCGGCCATGGGCGGTCACGTTGCGCAACACGACCAACACGTTGTTTGCCGGGCATTTACGGAACGCTGCGGGCGAACCGTTGCCCATTACCATTGCCCGGCGGCACGCCACCCTCGAAAGGCGTAGCGCCGCTCATCCTTTCCAGCCTGCCCACAAACAACAAGTGTTTATAGAAAATTAACGCAACATGTGACGGCCATCACAGCGTGAGATGTTACGAAAGTGCAATTATTTGGTGTCGAATACCAAGCTATTGCCACAGTAGCGGTATCCGGCGCAGGGAGGCTGAAAACCGGAACGCATCGGCGGGCTGGCAATTGGAACGGACCGAGGATCAGGCGGTCTGAAGCTGACATAAGCCACATGGCTCTGCAGCGACGCCATAATGGCCCGACCGGCGAAAGCCGTCCGGCTGGGTCAACGATCCCGTTCGTCCGTTCAAGCGCGGGAGTCTGGAATGAGCGCCCAACAGAATCGCATCGATATTCTACCAATCAAGGCAATAACGTCGCTACTTCCATCGCATGACCAACAGATGAATGACGATGTGCTGCCGAATGGCGGCAGCCAGGCGCACAACCGCATGGACATCGCCCTGATCGACGATCGGGTATTGCTGCGGGAATGCTTCGCACGAAGCCTTGGAATGATCGACAACGGCCTGTCGGTCCAGCACTTCTCGTCGCTGGATCATTTCGACGATGTCGCGTCGAGCGAACATTTCGACATCATCATCATGTGCAAGGAGTGGCGGAAGCCGCGCTCGGCCGAATTCCTGCGGCAGATCGCGGCGATCACCTCCGGCCACCCCGACATCCACCTGATCGTCATGTCGGACATCGACGATTTCGAGGAGATCGTCGCCGTCATCGAGGCGGGCGCCCACGGCTTCATTCCGACCAGCGTGCGGCTGGAGGTCGCCCTGCAGGCCATGCATCTGGTCAAGGCCGGCGGCGTCTATGTGCCGGCGGGTGTCCTGCTGTGGTCGCGCCGGATCATCAAGGAGATGTCGCAGGCCGCCAAGCAGCAGACCGACACGACCTTCACGCCACGCCAGCAGGCGGTGGCCGAGGCGTTGCGGCGCGGCAAGGCGAACAAGCTGATCGCCTATGAGCTGAACATGTGCGAGAGCACCGTGAAAGTTCATATCCGCAGCATCATGAAGAAGCTCCACGCCCGGAACCGCACCGAGGCGTCCTTCATCATGAACAAGCAACTGAACGGCGACGACACCTCGGCGAACGGCACTATGGACAACACTATATCCTGGTAGATCGAGCACATTCCGCCGCGCGGGACGCAGGCTGCTCCTTCCGGCGGAACATGCCCGAACGTCTGGAATGGACGCTTCCGAGCCGATCGAGCGGCCCCGCCCGATCGGCACGGGGCGCAGGAAAGCCGCGCCTCGTCGACCGGACGTTTCCCTCCGATCGACGAGGAAATGCCCTGGCGCAACTCGCATCATAGAGACCGGTCGTGATCGAATCCGATCGTCAATTCTCCGGGTCAGGCGACGGCATGTTCGCGCCGTTCCGCCTGATCGTCTGGCACAAGGCGCTGGTCGGGATCCCTGTCCTGCTCGGCCTGGGACTGGCCGTGCTCGCCTACAAGATGACGCCGGCGCGCTATGTCGCCCAGTCGGCGCTGGCGCTCGACGCGCGCATCACCGAGGTCATCCCCTCAGCCGCCGTCATCTCGCGCCTGCCGCAGGAGAACCCGGTGCTGCGCACCGAACTCGACGTGATCGCCTCGCGCTCGATGGCGGAGAACGTGCTGCGGCGGCTCAAGCCCGAAACGCTGGAACAGCTCAGCCAGATGATCGAACTGCCCAGCATGCGGGCGAAGCTGGCGCTCGCCTTCCGCGGCAATGTGGCGGCGATCCTCGGAGACGGGGAGGCCGACGCGCCCCCCGCTACGTCTCCCGACGTGGCGGCCGCGACGGCGGTGCTCGACCCGGCCGAGAACACCGCGCTGGTGGATCTGCTCCGCTCCAACACGCAGGTCAGCAATGACGGGCGCTCCTACACGATCTTCGTCAATGTCACCGCCGGCGATCCGGCGCTGGCGGCCCTGCTCGCCAACACCTATGCCGAGGCCTATCTCGCCTATCAGACCAACATCCAGGTCGCCGCGACGCGCCGGGTCAGCGAGTGGCTCGGCCAGAAGGTCGAGGAGCTGAGGAGCAAGCTCGGGCGGTCCGAGGAACAGGTCGGCGCGCTTCGCCGCGGCGCGGGCCTTCTGAAGAGCAACGGCCCCAGCCTGACCGAACAGCGCTTCGCCGCGCTCAATGCGGAGATCGCCCGCGCCGGCGCCGACCGCGTCGAGGCCGAGGCCAAGCTCGCCACGGCGGTCGAGCTCGCCCGCACGCCGGCGGCGCTCGACACCTTCGCCGACGTGGTGCGCGAGCCGCTCATCGTCAGCCTGCGCGACCAGCTCGCCACCCTGCAGAGGAGCCAGCAGAAGCTCGAGATGACCGGCGCCTCGAACAGCCCGGGCATGCCTTCGCTCGCCGTGCAGTCCAAGGCCATTCTCGACCAGATCGCCGCCGAGATGCAGCGCGTCGTCAAGAGCATGGAAAGCACCGTGACGGTCGCCCGGCGGCGCGAGGAGGACCTGAAGGCGTCGCTGCGCCAGGCCATCGCCGACGCGTCCGCGGAGAACCAGGACAGCATCCGGCTCGACCAGTTGGAGCGCGATGCCTCGGCGACCCGGACGATCTACGACACCTTCCTCAACCGGTACAAGCAGACCATCGAGCAGGAAGGTTTCGTCGCCCCCGAGGCGAGCCTCATCACGCGCGCCGATCCGCCGCGCGCCCCGAACAGCCCCCGGCTGCTGCCGCTGCTCGCCCTCGGCCTCGCCGGCGGGCTCGGCACCGGCCTCGGCCTCGCCTTCGTGCGCGAGCGGCTGGACGCGCGGGTGTGCTCCGGCGAGATCATCGAGGAAACCACCGGCAGCCCGATCGTGGCCCTGCTGCCCGATGTCGGCTGGCGGTTCGGCGGCGCGCAGCGCTATCCGATCGGGGATTCGATGTTCAGCCAGTCGATCCGCAAGCTGCAGGCCGCCATCACGCTGTCGCGCCACCTGAAGAAGGCGAAGGTCATCGCCATCGCCTCCGCCCTGCCCGGCGAGGGCAAGACCACCCTGTCGGTGGCGCTCGCCCGCTCCATCGCGCTGTCCGGCAGGAGCGTCGTGCTGGTCGACGGCGACACCTGCCGGCCGGAGGTGAGCCAATTGATGCGGGTCGAGGGCCGCTCCTCGCTCGCCGATTACCTGAACGGCCGCGCCACGCTGGACGAGGCGATCCAGAAGGATCCGCTGTCGAACGCGGACGTCATCACCTCGACGCCGCTGGCGGACGAACTGCCGCCGGACCGCCTCGACCACGCGCTGCGCGATCTCGCCGCCCGGCTGCGCCAGCGCTACGACTTCGTCCTGATCGACACGCCACCGGTGCTGATGCGCGCCGACGCCGCCACCATCGCCGCCTATGCCGATGCCGTGCTGCTGGTGGTCCGGTGGCAGTCGACGACCTATGAAGCCGCGGCCAGCGCGGTGCGCGAACTCGACCTGTGCAGCGTCGATGTCGCCGGCATCGTGCTCAACCGCATGAGCCGCGGGCGCCATGCCGCTTATGGCGTCTCCTATGGCGCGCGGCACGCCACCCAGTCCGACCCTGCCCGGTCGCAGGGGGACGCCGTGCAGGCGCGCCAGATCGACATGTGACGGCTGCTCGTCGCAGGGGAGATGAGAGATGTGGGCGAAACCCCGAGCGCAGGCCCCCCTCGCCGCCGTAGCGGCGCTGGCGCTCTGCCTGCTGCCGGCCAGGGCGCCGGCGCAGGACGCGAACGGATACCGGGTCGGCCCCGGCGACACACTGGCGGTGGCGGTGTTCGACCAGCCGACGCTGTCGGGGCGCTTCCGCATCGGCCCCGAGGGCCGGATCAACTTCCCCCTGCTGGGCGAGCTGCCGGTCGCCGGCCAGACGCAGGGCGAGATCGTCGCCCGGCTGCAGCAGGCGCTCGAACGGCGGGTGCCGGCCGACGCCACGATCAGCATCGAGGTCGTCGAATATGCGCCGGTCTTCGTGGTCGGCGACGTCGAGCGGCCGGGACAGTATCAGTACCGCCCGGGCATGATCGCGCTGGAGCTGATGGCGCTCGGCGGCGGCGTCCGGCGCAGCGAAAGCAGCACCCGCGAGGCCCCGGCGCTGCAGATCATCGCGTTGCAGGAGGGGCTCTACGGGCTGCGGCTGCAGCGCTTCCGCCAGCAGGCGATGCGCGAACGGCTGTCGGCCGAGGCGGCGGGCGCCGCCTATGCGCCCGGCCGGGCCGAGCCGCAGGGTCCCCTCGACATCGCCACGGTGGAACGGATCCTCGCCAATGAGGGCAAGCTGTTCGCGCTGCGCAAGCTGATCTTCGAGCAGCGGCAGAAGAGCCTCGACGACCAGCGCGCCAGCTACCAGGCCGAGATCTCCTCGCTGGCCGCCAGCCGGGCGCTCCAGGCCAACGAGATCAAGCTGCTGCAGCAGGAGACCGACATCGCCCAGTCGCTGCAGGAGAAGGGCATGGGCACCCGGCCCCGGGTGTTCGGCCTTCAGCGCGAGCTCTCGGAGATGAAGCGCAACGCGCTGGAGCTCGAGTCCTTCCAGGCGCGGGCGCAGCAGAGGCTTCTGGAGATCGACTACCAGAAGGCCGAATTGAAGAACGTGCGCGACAGCGAGGTCGCCGAGGGCCTGCGGCAGCTCGACGTCGAGATCGCCGCCACCGAGGCGAAGATCGCGGCCTCCACCCAGTCGCTGGCCGAGCTCGGACAGACGCAGCCCAACCTGCCCGGCGCGCCGGCGACGATCCGTCTCTCCACCGTGCGCGACGATGCCGGCACGCATCGCGAGGTCGCCGTCGACGAGCTCACGGAAGTCCGGCCCCGGGACATATTGCGCGTCACGCGGAACTTCGGTCCGCCACCGCCGGGCCGCGAGGCCACCGGGCCGTCGGGCTTTCCCGCGGGCGTCGCGCTGGACCGGCAAGGCGGGGTGGCGATGCCCTAGGAACGAACCCGGCGCCTGGAGCATGTTCCGCGAAAGTTGCGAGACCTTCGCGATGAGAACATGCTCCAAGCTGTTGAGATAGAGCACTTTCTCGTCGATCAGATTGGTTCAAGCTGATCGGAAAGGGCTCTAGAGGACGCCGACACCGACGCCGGCGTCGGACCTGAGGCACCAGTCCCGATAGGTCGCCGTCAGTCCCTCGCGAAGCCCGATCGAGGGCCGCCAGCCGAGCGGCGCGAAGCGCGAACAGTCGAGCAGCTTGCGGGGGGTGCCGTCCGGCTTGGAGGAATCGAACGCGAACGCACCGTCATAGCCGATCACCTCGGCGAGCAGCCGCGCGAGATCGCGGATCGAGATTTCGCGGCCGGTGCCGACATTGATCAGCTCGGTCGCGCGGTAGTGCTGCAGCAGGAAGACGACGGCGTCGGCGAGATCGTCGACATGCATGAATTCGCGCAGCGGCGCGCCGGTGCCCCATATCTCGACCCGTGGCGCGCCGGAGAGCCTGGCGACGTGGATCTTGCGCATCAGCGCCGGGATGACATGCGAGCTCTGCGGGTCGTAATTGTCGCCCGGCCCGTAGAGGTTGGGCGGCATGACGGTAAAGAAATGCCGACCCTTCTCGGCGCTGATCGCCTCGGCATATTTCAGGCCGGCGATCTTGGCCACCGCATAGGCGGCGTTGGTCTCCTCCAGCGGCCCGGTCAGCAGGTAGTCCTCGCGCATCGGCTGCGGCGCGAGCCGGGGATAGACGCAGCTCGAGCCCAGGAACACCAGTCGCTGCACCCCGATCTCGTCGGCCGTATGGATGACATTGGCCGCGATCATCAGATTGTCGTAGAGGAACCGCGCCGGATGGCTGGCATTGGCGAGGATGCCGCCGACGGTCGCGGCGGCGACGACGATCGCATCCGGCCGGTGATGCGCCATCCATTGCTCGACATCGAGCTGGCGGCGCAGGTCGAGCTCGGCGTGGGTGGCGGTCAGCAGAAGGCACCGGCTCAACGCCAGCCGGCGGCAGACAGCCGAGCCGACCATGCCGGTGTGCCCGGCGACCCAGATGCGTCGGCCATCCAGCGGAAAAGCCGCGCCGTCGTCACTCGAAGCGGTCATTGCGCCGGCTCTCCATGAGCACCGCGTTCAGATCGTGGTTGACCATCTCGGCGACCAGCGAGGGAAAATCGATCTCCGGCACCCAGCCGAACTTGCTGCGCGCCTTCGAGCTGTCGCCGAGCAGCGTGTCGACCTCGGTCGGGCGGAAATGGCGCGGATCGATCGCGATCAGCGTCTCGCCGGTGTCGGCGTCGATGCCCAGCTCGCCGACCCCTCGCCCGCGCCACTCGACGACCCGGCCGATATGCCGGAAGGCGAGCTCGGCGAATTCGCGCACGGTGTGGCTCTCGCCGGTCGCCAGCACATAGTCGTCCGGTTCGTCCTGCTGGAGGATCTGCCACATGCCCCGCACATAGTCGCGGGCATGCCCCCAGTCGCGGCGGGCGTCGAGATTGCCGAGATAGAGCTGCGACTGCAGCCCGCAACGGATCGAGGCGACGCCGCGGGTGATCTTGCGGGTGACGAAGGTCTCGCCGCGGATCGGGCTTTCATGATTGAACAATATGCCGTTCGAGGCGTGCATCCCGTAGGCCTCGCGGTAGTTCACCGTGATCCAGTGGGCATAGAGCTTGGCGACGCCATAGGGGCTGCGCGGCCGGAACGGCGTGCGCTCGGTCTGCGGTATGGTCTGCACGAGCCCGAACAGCTCGGAGGTGGAAGCCTGGTAGAAGCGGCAGCGATCCTCCAGCCCGAGGATGCGGATCGCCTCGAGGAGGCGCAGCGTGCCGAGCGCATCGGCGTTCGCGGTGTATTCCGGCGTCTCGAAGCTGACCTTGACGTGGCTCTGCGCCCCGAGATTGTAGATCTCGTCCGGCTTCACCTGCTGGATGATGCGGATCAGGTTGGTGGCATCGGTGAGGTCACCATAGTGCATGAAGAACCGCGCGCCCTCGGTGTGCGGATCCTGATAGAGGTGGTCGATGCGCGCCGAATTGAAGGAAGACGAGCGCCGCTTCACGGCATGGACCAGATAATCCTTGGCGAGCAGGAACTCCGCCAGATAGGCGCCGTCCTGGCCGGTGACGCCGACGATCAAGGCCGTCTTCTCGGACATGCCCAACTCCCCACCACCGGACAATCCGGCCCGCGCCACACCGATGCGGGACCGGCTGGAACGGCCGATCCGACACCCCGTCCAAAGGCGCAGCGGAAGCGCCTCGCCCGCATCGCGCCGTATCGGCAAGTCTAGGCCGGACGGGTAGCATCGGCAGACGACCGTTCAGGTCAGCCTTCGGCAGCCAATCGCGTCGAAGGAGGCGGTGCCACACCTCCCCGGTGGCCATCCGCGATCGGGACTCACCCGACCGAAGGCGGGCACTACGCCTTTGAGATCATCCACCCGGCGGCGACGTAGGCGCGACACGCCATCCGGCGGAATTGCGGCCCCGCGCGCCGCGGGCGAGCCTGCGTGCCTCGGTGGCCGATCGGGGCGAACCATGGGGCGAACCCTCGCCCCGCGCTGCGATCCCGGCCGCGAGCGGGCTCCCGTCGATGCGGATCATCCTCGCCAATCGCTACTTCTCGCCCGATGAATCGGCCACCAGCCGGATGGTGAGCAGCCTCGCCTTCGCGCTGGCCGCACAGGGCATCGAGGTGCGCGTGCTGACCGGCCGGGCGCGGTACGAGGCCGGGGCGGAGCCCTGCCCGGCGCGCGAGACGCTGTCCGGCACCGACGTGCACCGCATCTGGAGCACGCAGTTCGGCCGTCGCACCCTGCCCGGCCGGGCGCTCGACTATCTCAGCTTCCATGCCAGCGCCCTGATGTGGCTGCTGACGCATACGCGGCGCGGCGACATCTGCATCGTCTGCACCGATCCGCCGCTGCTGTCCTGCACCGCCGCGCTGGCGCTGGCGGCGACCGGCGGCTCGCTGGTCAACTGGATCATGGACCTCTACCCGGAACTCGCCATCGACGCCGGCCTGATCCCCCGCGGCGGCCTCGTCGCGCGGACCACGATCCGGCTGCGCGACCTGTCGCTGCGGGCCGCCCGCTGCACGGTGGCGCCGACCCGCGCCATGGCGAAGGTGGTGGAGGATCGCGGCATCCCCGCCGACCGGGTGAGCGTGCTGCCGCACTGGGCGAGCGGCGAGGCGATACGTCCGATGCCGGCGGAACGCTCGGTGCTACGCCGGTGCTGGGGGCTCGATGGCAAGTTCGTGGTCGGCTATTCCGGCAATCTCGGGCGCTCGCACGAATTCGGCACGCTGCTCGATGCCGCCTCCCGCCTGTCCGGCCGCGCCGACATCGTGTTCCTGATCGTCGGCGACGGGTTCCGCCGCGCGCAGGTCGAGGACGGCGTCCGCCAGCGCGGCCTGCGCAACGTGATGATGCAGCCGCTGCAGCCGCGCGAGCTGCTGTCCGACTGCCTGGCGGCGGCGGACGTCCATCTCGTCTCGCTGCTGCCGGAGATGGAGCCCTATGTGGTGCCGAGCAAGTTCTTCGGCATCGCGGCGGCGGCACGGCCGACCTTCTTCATCGGCGCCCCCGACGGGGAGATCGCCCAGTTGCTGATCGCCGGGGATTGCGGCCTCTCCTTCCGCATCGGCGAGGCGCAACAGCTCGCCGACGCCATCGCCGCCTACGCCGCCGCGCCGGAGCGCTGCCGCGTCGCCGGCGAGAACGCGTTCCGGCTGTTCGGCAACGCCTTCACCGAGACACGCGGCGTGCGCGACTGGAACGCCCTGCTGGCCAGGGTCGCGGCCGGCGAGCAGCCGCTGGTGCTCGAGCGGCAGCCGGCGGATCGCTGACATGGCGGGCGTGGTGGTCAGCCAGCTCGGGGCGCGGATGCATTACGCCGTGCCGCGCATCCTCGCCGAGCGGGGCGAGCTGGCGCACTTCTACACCGACATCTGCGCCACGCAGGGCTGGCCGAGGCTCATCGCGCGATTGCCGCCGCGGCTGCTGCCGCGCGCCGTGCGGCGGCTGGCGGCGCGCCGCCCGGAAGGCGTTCCGGCCGAGCGCGTCACCAGCTTTCCCGGCTTCGGCCTCGACTCCGCGCTGCGACGACTCGCTGGCCGCAGCCGCGAGGCCGAGACCCGCAACGCTCTCTGGGCCGGCCAGCGCTTTTCCGAGCTGGTCGCGGGCCGTGGCTTCCACGGCGCCTCAGGCGTCTACGCCTTCGCCGGCGACGCGCTGGAGATGCTCGCCGCCGCGCGTGCGCAGGGGCTCTGGACCGCGGTCGAACAGATGATCGCGCCGCGCGACATGGTCGAGCGCCTGCTGCGCGAGGAAAGCGAGCGCTTCCCCGAATGGCAGCCGCCGCAGCGGCCGGACCGGCTCGCCCCGTTCTTCGCCGCGCGCGAGCGCGCCGAATGGGCGCTCGCCGACCGCGTTATCTGCCCCTCGGCCTTCGTCATGCGTGCGGTGATAGACAGCGGCGTCGCGCCGGCGCGCTGCGCGCTGGTGCCCTACGGCGTCGACGGGCGCTTCGCCGTTCCGCGCCCGGGCGAAAGACGACCCGGGCCGCTGCGCGTGCTCACCGTCGGCGCCGTCGGGCTGCGCAAGGGCTCGCCTTATGTGATCGAGGCCGCGCACAGGCTCGCCGGCCGGGCAGCGTTCCGCATGGTCGGCCCGTGCGGCGTCCCGCCGGCGGTGGCGGCGCAGCTCGCCCGCTTCGTCGAGCTGACCGGCCCGATCCCGCGCAGCGAGATGCGCGACCAGTTCGCCTGGGCCGACGTGTTCCTGCTGCCGTCCCTGTGCGAGGGGTCGGCGACGGCGGTCTATGAAGCGATGTCGGCCGGGCTGCCGGTGATCTGCACCGGCAACACCGGCAGCGTGGTGCGCGACGGGCTCGACGGCTTCATCGTGCCGATCCGCGACGCGGACGCCATCGTCGCCGCGCTGGAACGCTTCGCCGCCGAGCCGGAACTGATGGCGCAGATGTCGCGCAATGCCGCCAGCCGGAGCGCCGACTACACGCTGGAGCGCTATGGCGACCGGCTGATGGAGGCGCTTTCGCCGCTGCTACTCGCGGCCGGACGCTCATCCCTCCGGCACGACCCGGCACCGGCGGCAACCCGCGTCCCGGCGGAGCCGTCGCCATGAGGATCGCCCACGTCGTCGCCAGCATCGATCCGGCCCATGGCGGCCCGCAATCCGGTGTGGTGCGGCTGGCGGCGGCGCAGGCGGGCCTTGGTCACCATGTCCGCATCGTCAGCCACGGCGACGACGCGCTGCTGCGGAGCGCGCTTCACGCCGCCGCGCAGGTGCCGCATGTCGACGCGCTGGAGTGGACCCTCCTTCCCGCGCCGGGTGGCGTGGAACGTATCTTCGGAAGCCGGATGCGCTCCCGGCTGCCTTCGCTCGTCGCGGAAGCCGATTTCGTGCATCTGCACGGGGTCTGGGAGACGCTGCTGCGGATCGCGGCAAGCTGCGCGCGGCAGGCCTCGACACCCTATTGCCTCAGCCCGCACGGCATGCTGGACCGCTGGAGCCTTGCGCAGAAGCCGTGGAAGAAGCGGCTCGCACTGCAACTCGGCTATCGCTTCATGCTGGAGCATGCCGCCTTCCTGCAGGCGCTGAACGCCGACGAGGCCGAACTGATGGGGCCGCTCGGCCTGCATCCTCCGGTGGTGGTGATCCCGAACGGCATATGCCCGGCCGAACTCGCCGCCTCGCCCGAGCCGGGCAGCTTCCGGCGCACGGTGCCGGGGCTCGGCGACCGGCCCTTCGTCCTGTTCCTCTCCCGGCTCCACCGCAAGAAGGGGCTGGACATACTGGCGGAGAGTTTCCGCATGGTCGCGAACGCCTGCCCGCAGCTCGACCTCGTGGTGATCGGTCCCGAAGACGGTGCCGGCGACGCCTTCAGGGCGCAGATCCGGCAGCTCGGGCTGGGGGCGCGCGTGCACATGGCCGGCCCGCGCTTCGGCGCCGCCAAGCTCGCCGCCTATGCCGAGGCGGTCTGCTTCTGCCTGCCGAGCCGCCAGGAAGGCTTCAGCATCGCCATCACCGAGGCCATGGCCTGCGGCGTCCCGGTGGTCATCTCCGAGGCCTGTCATTTCCCGGAGGTCGCGGCGGCCGGCGCCGGCCTCGTACTGCCGCTCGATCCGGCCCGCTTCGCGGCCGCGCTGATCGACATAGCGGGCGCGCCGGAAAAGGCGGCGGCCATGGGCCGCAACGGGCGGGAGCTGATCCACGCCCACTACACCTGGCCGCAGATCGCCGTGGCGACGCTCGCCGCCTACCGCGCCCATGCCCGGCAGACGGATGCCGGGCTCGCGCGGCCGGCAGCGGCGGCGCGGCTTTAGAGCATGTTCCGTAATCGCCGGCGCCGCACGGCCCGCGCCGGATTGCCCACATAGATCATGTGCGGCTCCAGCGAGCGGGCCGCGACGGCGCGCGCACCCAGCACCGCATGGGCGCCGACCTCCACATTCGGGCCGACGAACGCCTCGGCGGCGATCCAGGCCCCGGCTCCGATGCGGATCGGACCGGCGACCAGCGGAAAGGCATCGTCGTCCACGTCATGCGTGCCGGTGCACAGATGGGCGCGCTGCGAGACGATGGCGAAATCGCCGATGATCACCGGCGCCACGTTGTAGCAGATTACGCCAGGGCCCATGGAGGCATGCGCACCCATGGTGAGGTTCGCCGGCCACCAGATGCGGGCGCTGCCGCGGATGATGGCGGTCGGGTGGATGCTGGCGCCGAACAGGCGCAGCAGGGCGCGGCGCCATCCCCGCATCGCCGGCGGCGTCCATGCGGCGAGCAGCAGCCAGCAGGCGCTCCATGCGAGGCGCCGTACGCGGTCGCCGAGGCTGAAGGTCGGCCCGCCGAGCCTCGGCGCCGGTGCCCTGGCGACGGAAAGTCCGGGTTCGGCAAAGCGCGAGCGCATGATCATCGTGCCTCCGGGATCGCGCGGCCACCCGCACCGCGCCGCGCCGGGAGAGCAGGCGCGCTGCGCCGCCGCGGGGAGAGGGCGAACAGCAGGGCGGGCAGGACGAAGAGCGCCATGTGCATCCACACCGACAGAACCCAGTCGGTGGTGTGCGATATGGCATGGGTCGCGGGAACGGCGGTGAACATGTAGAGGAGCTGGCCGCCCGCCCAGCCCACGACGGCGCTCTCCCAGATGCGGCGCACCACCATCGCGAGCAGCAGAAACTTGATGAAGCCGAGATACCAGAAGGACTGGAAGGCATCGGCCATGCCGGTCTCGGTGGTGCCGGTCGAGGGATGGTAGTCGCGCGCGCGCGGCGGCGGTTGTACCATCAGCGAGTCCTTGAACTCGGCACCGAAGAGCTGCGCCGGCACATAGTTGAACACCAGCGTGTTCCAGTGGAACGTGCCGTAGTCGAACGCCATGGTGGCGTCAGCGTCGTTGATGCGCAGCACCGCGTTGCGGAGCTCGAGCCCGCCGTGCTGGAGCTGCTCGGTGAAATTGGTCCACACGTCGATGCTGGCGACCTCCGACCATTTCGGCGACGCTTCGGCGCGGGTGATGTCGCGGTAGTCGCTCATGCTCGTCATCAGCACCGTGCCGGCCAGCAGGCTGACGAGGACCACGATGCGCGGGATCACCCAGCGGCGGTAGAACCAGATCGCCAGCAGCACCATCAGCACCAGCTCCGCCGCCTCCGCGCGCTTGCCGGTCACCACGATGCGGTCGAAGTAGAACGTCGCGTCGAACAGGATGATCGCGCAGGCGGCGAGCGAGGGCCGGCGCGCCGCGCAGAGCAGCGCGATGCCGAGCCCGTAGCTCAGCAGCCGGCCGAAGAACAGATAGATCACCGGCACGCCGGACATCTGCACGCCGACCGTCAGATCGCCGGGAAGCCGGCTGAGCTGGAAGTAGAAATAGGCACCGGCCAGCGAGAACAGGGCCGCCACGGCAAGCAGGCGCTGCTCGTCGAAATGCGCCTCCAGGAACCGGAAGGGCCGGGCATGGGCGGCCCAGCCGAGCCGGCAGGCGAGCAGGCAGAGCACGGTGAAGCCGATGGTCTTGGCGAAGGCGTCCGGCGGCAGGAACATGTCGTCGGCGAGCGCCGGCATCTGGGGCAGGATGAAGCTGAAGGTGATGGCGCCCGCCAGGAAGGGAAACTGGTACATCCGCTCCGGCCGCGCGAAGCCCCAGAGCAGCAGCCAGGCCACCGTGCCGGTCAGCATCCAGGCGAACATCGCGTTCATGCGACCGCTCCGTAGCCGCCGGCCGGACGGGCGGGGGCGGACCCGGCGGGGTTGTCCGGCCACCATAGGCTCGGATGGCGCACCCAGTACCAGAGCGTCTTGGGGAACTCCTTCAGCAGGGCGAGACCGTCGGGACTGCCGGCGAGGCTCAGCCAATCCTCGCCGCGCTCGGCCGGGACCGACAGCCAGCGCACATCGGGCGCATGCGCCGCGAAGCTCGCAAGGGCGCGGCGGGAGTGGAACCAACTGGTGACGAGCACCGCCCGCCGCACCCCCAGCCGGGCGAGGACAGGGGCGGAGAACGCCGCGTTCTCCCATGTGGTCTTCGAACGGCATTCGAGGGTGATCACCGCCGCGTCGACGCCCTCGGCGATCATGGCGTCGGCGATCGACCGGCAGTCGCCGTCGCCGCTGACCAGAACCAGCGGCGCCACCCGCTTGTGCCAGAGCGCCGCCGCCCAGGCGGCGCGCGCCGGCCCGTCGCCGCCGAGCACGACGATGACGTCGGCCGCCGCGATCCGGTCCCGCACCGTCAGCAGCGACTCGGCGCCGAGCATCGCCAGCAGATAGAGGCCGGCAAGGCCGACCGCCGCGCAGCCGATGACCAGCCACCATCGCCGGCGCCCGTGCCCGGCCGCCCGGGCGGGACCCGCTGCGGACTCGGGATCGGGCCCGGGGGTCATATCGACAGGCCCTTTTCCCGCCGCTCCAGCTCGACGGTCTTGAGCACGATCATGTGCTCGTAGGTGGCGAGCAGCCGGCAATAGGTGAAGCCCGGCCAGCCGTCGAGAAATCCCCGACGGATCACGTACATGTAGATGAACCGCAGGGTCGGGCGGAACGGCAGGCGCAGGGCCAGCTCCTTCAGCGCGCGGCGGCGCGCTTCCGGCGTCGCGGCGAACAGGTCGGCCCAGGGAACCCGGCCGTCACGCAGGCTCCGCAACGCCTCCCGCGCCTCGACCTGCGAATATTTGTTGTGCTTGTCGTACCAGGCCGACAACCCCTTGTTGAAGCTGTAGTGGACGAAATGGGCTTCCAGCCGGCCCTCGGGCCCCTCGCCCATGCAGCGCATGTGGACGGCCCGCTCGAAGCGGACGCGATCGACATGCACCAGCCGCGGTATCCATGTCGGGTAGAGGCTGCTGCGGCGGATCCAGCGGCCCATGAACATGTTCCTGTAGCGGGCGCGGAAGAAGGATTCCGGCCGCGACGGGTCGCGCGCGATCGCCAGCATCTCGTCGCGCAGATCGGCCGGCGTCACCTCGTCGGCGTCGGGGATGTAGAGCCAGGGGTGCCGGTAGCCGATGCCGGTCAGGCCGAAATTGCGCTGGTTGCATTCGTTGTCGTAGGGCCGCTCCACCACCCGGGCGCCGGCCAGCCGGGCGATCTCGACCGTCCTGTCGGTGCTGCCGGAATCCAGCACGACGATGTCGTCGCACCAGGCGAGCGAGGCGAGGCAGGCCGGCAGGTTGACCTCCTCGTTGAACGTCATGATCAGCGCCGAGATGCCGGGCGTGCATCCGCTCCGCGGCTCGGGCCGGTCCGCAGGCGTCGGCGTCGGCGCTATACCGCTGGTGGTGACACCGCTTCGATCGAGTCCGTGCTCGGCGACGGCCATGGCGTCCCCCTAGCGGGCTTCGAAGTGGCGGCGGATAGCCCGCGGACCGCCCGGCAGGCCCTGTGCCGGACCGTTGCCGGCGAGCCGCTCGCGCAGCAGGCGCAGGGCGTTCTTGACCGGTTGCGGCAGGGCCGTGCGCCAGCCGTCGCGCATGCCGGGTGGCATCGACCATTGTCCGAGTTCGAGCGGAGCGGCAATGGCCGGCGGCGCCGATGCCAGCGCGCCGATCAGCCCGGCATAGCGCGCGGCCATGGCGTTGAGGCCGAAGGCGCGCCGCGCCTTTCCCATCGCCGCCGCTGACGCCGCCGACAGCAGGAGGGGGTCGGCCATCAGCGCCTCGACATGGGCGGCCGCCCGGCGCCAGTCGCCGACCGGAAAGAGAAAGCCGTCGACACCATCGTCGACGATGGTGTCGGTGACGCCGTGAATGTGCGAGGCGACCGGCACGCACCCGCCCGCCATGGCTTCCAGCATCGACAGCCCGAAGCCTTCGAAGCGCGAGGGCGCGAGCAATAAGTCGTGCCCGCGCACCAGCTCTCCGACTTCGTCCGGCGCCACCATTCCCGCCAGGCGGACACGGTCCGGAAAGCGCGCGAGCTGCCGCGCCAGCCGCGGAAGGTCGGGCCCGTCGCCGGCGACGGTGAGGGTCGCCGAGGCCGGCAGCCGCTCCAGAATGCGGGGCAGCCAGAAGACGCCCTTCGCGGTGTCCTCGACCCGCCCGAGGAACAGCAGGCGGCACCCCTCGCCACGCCGGGCCGGGCGCTCGCCCGGCAGGGCGCCGGCCTCGAAGGCGTGCGGGATGACCGACATGCGCTCGGCCGCAAACCCGTGCCGTTCGACGAGGTCCGACCGGCAGCGCTCGGAAACGCCGACGGTGGCGTGGACATGGTCGCGGATCGCGCGCGCGGCGGCATAGGTGCCGGGGGTGATGTTGTGGACGATCATGATCCGCAGCACATGCGCCGGCAGGTAGCGGGCGATGTTCATCTGGACGCGGTCGGCGCAGACATTGACGAACACGCCGTCATAGCCGCCGGCTGCCACCGCATGGACGAGCGCCGCTGCCTGCGCCTGCGGGCTGGCGCCGGCATGGCCGACGACGCGGCCCAGGGCGATATCGGCGGCCCATTTCGGATCCTCCGCGGCCGCCAGCGCGGCGGGCGCCATGCCCAGCCAGCGCACCGTGACGCCGTACGGAGCGAGGCCGGCATGGAGCTGCCGGAACACCGTGTGGGTGCCTCCGACATGGGGAAAGCCGAAATAGGCGAAGCGCATCACTTCCGCTCCGAGACCGGTGCCGACGGCACGGCGGCCGCACGCACCGGCCGGCCATGATGCAGCGCCCCGATCCACGCCTCGCGGGTCACGAAGGCGGTGTGGACGGCGGCCGGCACGACGAGCGCGACGAGCATGCCCAGCGCCGGCAGATTGAGGCCGGGCCCGGCGACGCCGATAGCGCCCATCAGGACGGAAAGACCGACCAGCAGCAGGCAGATCGCCGGGACGGACAGCCCCTGCGCCAGCAGGAGATGGTGCAGATGCCAGCGATCGGCGGAGAACGGGCTGCGCCCCGCAAGAAGGCGGCGGACGATCAGGCTCGCCGTGTCGATCACCGGGATCGCCGCCAGCCACAGAAGGAACGGCCAGTGATGGCCCGGTGTCGCGGGGCCGGGCTCGCCGAGCACGATGATGAAATAGGCGATGGCCGCGCCGAGCATCATGCTGCCGGCATCGCCCATGAACACCCGCGCCCGGCCGCACCAGGGGTGGCGCATGTTGAAGGCGAGGAATCCGAGCGTGGCGGCGAGCAATATCAGCAGGGTCAGGCATTCGCCGGGGCGATCCTGAGCGCCGGCGATGAAGGCGAGCCAGCCGAGCGCCGAGGCGGCGAGGCCGCCGGCGAGGCCGTCCAGGCCGTCGATCATGTTGAAGGCGTTGATCAGCCCGACGATGAACACCACCGAAACCGGCCAGGCGAGGGCGAGAGCGAAGCCGGGCAGGCCCGGGAACAGGAAGCCGAGGTCCAGCACATGCCGGTTCGGGGCGGTCATCAGGAGCGCGGCGAAGATCTGGACGGCGAGCTTGGTGCGCGCGCCGAGATCGATGCGGTCGTCGATGACGCCGAGGCCGACCAGGACCGCAAGCGCGGCGGCCAGCTCCCAGTGCCCGCCGGGGACCGCCCCAGCCGGTAATCCCACCGCCAGAAAGGCGAGGAACATGGCGAGACCGCCGACCACCGGGACATTGCCGATGTGCACCTTGCGCGCCGTCGGGCGATCAACGAGCCCGGCGGGGATTGCGATCCGCTCGAAGCCGGCAATCAGCGCCGCCGACAGAAGAAGCGCACTCAACGGAGCCAGAGCATAGGTCAACATGGCGCCTCGCCGAGACCGGTCCAAAGCTCGAATGAGCAGCCGCCAGGGTTGGTCCCCGTCACACGGCACCCGGAACGAGCCTAGGCGCCAGCCCGGCGGCGGTCCTATTCGGCCAACGGGAGATGGCGGCGACACGTTCGGGGAGATGTTGGCGCGGTCACCGGCCGCCTCCCCAGCCACATTCCCCAGCCGCCGCGAAATCCATGATCTTTTCGACGGAGGGAGTGATCTGGAATGCATACGCAAGCTATCCGGATGCCCGGCGGTCTATCCGAATGGAGAGTTAGATTATAACCAATTTAGGTGTATAATTGTAATACTTGGTCGTCTTCCACGCCTCGAAGTGATCGCTATCCGGATACCTTACGTCAAGCTCTGAATCAAAGGATTGCGTGTCTTGAGCCGACGCGAGCGGCCCGAAATAAGGACAGTTTCCCGCTTCGGCAGAGGAACTGCGCAGTCGTGGCTTCCGAGCTTCGGGACCGCCGCCAGTGTCCATGACGCGCCGCGCAGCCCCTTATCCCTATCGCCCCCCGTCCGGTCGAAGATCGGCCTTTCACATCTCGTCGGGAATCCGCCCGGCGCGCCGTCGTGGCGGCAGAAGGCCGTGCCCTGCCGGCCGGCAACCGGCAAAACCGAAGAAAGGGAACGGCTCGGCATTGGAAGGATATGCGGCTGGGATCGGCGTGACGACGCACGACATGTGGAACGCGTCAAACCACCAACGACATAACAAGGAAACGCGCGCGGAGGAGGACATGAGGGACTATGAGAGAGAAATTTTTCGAAAACTCAATCTATTCTCTCCACTTTCGCTTGAAGAAGTCGGCACGATCGAAGCGCAATGCCGCTGGGTATCGCATTCCGACGGAGAAGAGATCTTATCTCTCGGACAAATAAACACGGACATATACTTCCTTCTCGAAGGCGAGGTGCAGACGACGATCTATACCAGCGTGGGAAGGGCGGTTCACATCCGGCGCCCGCCCAAGGCCGCCCTGCTCGGGGAGCTCGCGCTCATCGACGGCTTCCCCTCTCCGGCGAGCGTGACCGCCGTGGGGCAATGCGCGTTCGCCGCCATCAACGGCCACACCTTCATGGCGATGGCCGTGCGCAATCCCGTGCTCTACAAGGCGCTGCTCGCGCATCTCGCCAGCGAGCTGCGCATCCTCATGGACCAGGTCGTGGAGTTCAGCACGCTCGGCGCCCGGGCGCGGATTCACGCCGAGCTGCTGCGCATCTGCCGGGAGCGCGGCTCCGACAGCGGCACCGTCACCCTTTCGCCTGCGCCGACGCATACGCGCCTGGCGGCCCGTGTGGGCACCAATCGCGAGACGGTGACGCGGGAGTTCGGCCGGCTGCAGGAGATCGGCCTCGTGCGGCGGGTCGGCAATGACCTCGTCATCCCCGATATCGAGCGCTTCAGCGACGCCATAGACGACACGGAGTGACGACGCGCGCGGTGCTCCCCTCAGGCCGCCGTCAGGGCGGCGCGGCGCCCGGCCCGCCATTGCCCGACGCAAAATCCCGCCAGAGATTGACGCGGCCGATCCAGCCCTGCTGCGGGGCGGAAAGGAAGCCGAACGAGCCCTCCGCGACGGCGCTGCCGCGATCGAAGCTGTTGTCGTAGAGGACCGTCTGCGCGAGCCGCGTGCCGCGCGCCGGCGTCGGCCGGAAATCGAGCCCGGTCCAGATCAGCTTGAGCGCCGAAGCCAGCCCGAACCGGACGTCGCGCAGGCGATTGTGCTCGACGACGGTGGCGTGGATGCTGCCGCCGACGGTGTCCCAGGTGTCGAGCGCGATGCCGATATGGCTCATGCCGGCGATGGTGTTCGCGCGGAACGCATTGCCGATGCCGCCGAGGATCGGCGGAACGGTGTCGTAGCCGAAGGTCAGGCCGGCATAGAGGCCGTTATTGCCGTCGACGATGCGGTTGCCGGTCACCAGCACGAAATAGGGCGCGGACACGCTGTCCTCCGCCGTGCCGGAGGTGGCCGCCACCATGATGCCGTGCCGCATGTTCGCGATGTCGTTGTCGGCGACCACGATGTCGCGGCAATTGCCCCAGACCAGCGTCCCCGTCGAGTTGGAATCGTGCTCCGCATAGGTGGCGCGGCCCTGGAAACGGTTGCGATAGACCACCGCCCGCTCGGCGATCGGGGTGATGAAGAACAGGCTGGTCGCGGTGTCCGGCTGCACCGTCCACGCACGTTCCAGGCGCAGCGTGTTGCCCTCGACGGCCACCACCCGCCGGGCCTGCCCGGCGCCCCTGCCGGCGGCGACGACGACATGCCAGAGCGGGCGGGTCTCGTCCTCGGTGAGGGTCGCGAAGGTGACGCTGTCGGGTCCGACCGCGCTGGCGCGCGGCTTCAGCCGCACCGCGCCATATTCGAAGATGATCTGCTCGCCCTTGTTGCAATCGACGAAGCGGCAGTCGCGCGGGGCCGCGTTGTGGGTCTGGTTGTCGGCGAAATAGAGGTTGCGGGTGCTGCCGAAATGGCCCTGCGAGACGAACAGCCGGCCTATGCCGTTGCCGTCGGGGCGCGTCTCGTCGGCATTGAAGAGCTGGTTGCCGATGAAGGCGAGGCCGTTCCCGCCCCAGCTCGCGACGGCGGATTCGCCGTCGTCGGTCATGCGGAAAATGTTGTTCCTAAAGAAGACCTGCGCGCTCGATCCGACGAACGATCCCTTGCCGGTCACCTCGACATCGTCGAAGGACAGCCGGGTCACACCCGCCTGCAGGGTCATGCCGCCCCAGGAGGTGAGGCGCGCCTGCCGGAAGGCGATGTCGCGGCCGTTGAGCATCAGCATGTTGCCGGCGGCATCGTCGATCCGCCCGTCGGCATCGATGGTGATCCGCTCGAAGGTCACGTCGGCGCCGCCACCTCCGAGGAAGGCGGTGGCGCGCAGCTTCGACAGCGGGATGCGCAGCGTCAAGCGGCTCTGGTCGCGACCCTCGCCCAGCCAGCGCACGCCGGAGGGAATGTCGAGCACACGGTCGACGACATAGGTGCCGGCCGGGAAATACAGGGTCGCGGGTGACTGGGCCGCGGCCGCCGCGATGGCTTTGGCGATAGCCGCGCCGTCGTCGGTGCTGCCATCGCCGCGTGCGCCGAAGGAACGGACGTCGAAGGTGCGGGCGGATGCGTCGGTCGGCGCGGCGCGCACCGTCAGGACGAGCGGCCCGCTCCAGCCGAAGCGGCCGCCATGCCCGTTATGCACCCAGATCTCATAGCTGCCCGGCTGCAGCGACGGCACCCGGACATCGACCTTGTAGGGATCGACCGACAGCGGCTCGAGCCATTGTCCGGCCTGTCCGGTCGGCTTGATGTAGACGAAGGACTGCTGCGTGCCGTTCCCGGTGGCGAGGTTGCGCCCGAACACCGACACCGTCGCGCCGGCCGCCGCGACGTCGGGGCCCACCCACCAGGCCTCCGTGCGGTTGACGGCGAAGGGCCGGCCGCGCCGGCCGTCCTGCTCCGGCCACACGAGATAGGTCGACCAGGTCAGGCGCCGGGGCAGCGTGAAGGAGGCCGAGACCGCGTCGGCGCCGAGCGCGTCCACGACGTCGAAGCTGGCGGGCGATGCGGCGGTCTGGGAGAAGACAGCGAACCGGATGTTCCCGGCCGCGAAGCCCCCGCCGGCCAGCGTGACGGTCTCGTCCGGTCCCGCCGTGGCGAGGCTGTCGGCGACCGCCGGCGCGTTAGGGGCCGTAGCGAGCCTCGGCGGATCGAAGGGATCGGCGGCCGGTGGCAGCGCCGGCTCCGGGTCCGGCAGGGGCAGGCCCATATCGACCGGCCGCAGCCGCTCCGGCGACGTCGCGCCGCCGGAGGTGACCTCGCCGGAGATGGCGTCGCCAAAGGCCGACGTCGAAATGCAGGCGAGCGCGAAGGCGAGCACCGCCGCCGCCAGCCATGAGGCGGCGCCCTCGTGCCGCCGGGGCCTGTGGTTGCCCATGGAACGCCTCCCCGACGAAGCCCGCACGCACGGCAGGCCGCCCCCGCCCGGATCATCGTCAGGCTGCGCCGCCATCCGCCGTGAGGCGGCTATCGGTGGCCGGCGCTACGCCTTTCCGCCGCTCGCCCCCCGCCATTTGGGCGAGCGCGGCGACGCCGTTTGTAGGCCGGCGACGCGTGCCGGCCGGCGATATCCTGCGGCGCCGCAGAACAGCCGGGAGGGGCCGCGGGATGATCCCCAACGTGCAGAGTTTCAGGACATCCGAACGGCTCTCCCGGCATGCGCACCGTCTGATACCGGGCGGCTGCCACACCTATGCGAAGGGCGACGACCAGTATCCGCTGCTGGCGCCCGGCTTCATCGAGCGCGGTTTCGGCTGCCGGGTGTGGGACGTCGACGGCAATGAGTTCATCGAATACGGCATGGGCAACCGCGCGGTCGGGCTCGGCCACGCCCATCCCGAGGTGGTACGCGCGGCCCAGCGGGCATTGCCGAACGGCTGCAACTTCACGCGCCCCTCGCCGATCGAGGCCGCCTGCGCCGAGCAGTTCCTGCGGCTGATCGGCCGCGCCGAAATGGTCAAGTTCTGCAAGGACGGCTCGGACGCCACCTCGGCGGCGATGCGCCTCGCGCGGGCCTATACCGGCCGCGACCGGATCGCCTGCTGCGCCGACCATCCGTTCTTCTCGACCGACGACTGGTTCATCGGCACCACGGCGATGGATGCCGGCATACCGGAGGCGGTCAAGGCGCTGACGCTGACCTTCCGCTACAACGACCTGCAGAGCGCCCGCACCCTGTTCGCCCTGCATCCGGGCAAGATCGCGGCGCTGATCCTGGAGCCGGCGCGGCTCGACGACCCGAAGGAAGGATATCTGCAGGCGCTGCGGCAGCTCTGCCACGACAATGGCGCGCTGTTCGTGCTCGACGAGATGATCACCGGCTTCCGCTGGCACGCCGGCGGGGCGCAGCAGCTCTACGACGTCGATCCCGACCTGTCCTGCTTCGGCAAGGCGATGGGCAACGGCTTCGCGGTGTCGGCGCTCGCCGGCAAGCGGGAGTTCATGCGGCTTGGCGGGCTCGACCACACCGACCGGCCGCGGGTCTTCCTGCTCTCGACCACGCACGGCGCCGAGACCCATGCGCTCGCCGCGGCGATGGCGACCATGCACATCTATGAGAGCGAGCCGGTCGTCGAGCACCTCTACCGCCAGGGCCTGAGATTGCGCGACGGCATCGAGGACGCCATACGGCGGCGCGGGCTCGCAGACCATGTGAAGGTGCTCGGCCGGCCCTGCAATCTCGCCTATGCCGCGCTCGACGGCGAATGCCGCCCCTCGCAGGCGTTCCGCACCCTGCTGCTGCAGGAAACCATACGCCGCGGCGTGCTGATGCCCTCGCTGGTGGTCAGCTACGCGCATCGCGACCGGGACATCGATCGCACCATCGAGGCTGTGGACGAGGCGCTTGAGATCTACGGCCGGGCGCTGGAGGACGGGGTCGAACACCATCTGGTCGGACGCCCGTCGCAGATCGTCTACCGCCGCTACAACACCCCGACCGCGCAGGCCGCGGAGTGACGGGGGACGGTAAGCCAACAGGAGTACGGACATGCGCGTGCTGGTAACGGGCCATCGCGGCTATATCGGATCGGTCATGGTGCCGGCGCTGATCGCCGCCGGGCACGAGGTGACCGGCTATGACAGTGACCTTTATGAGCGCTGCACCTTCGCCGCCGGCGGCGCGATCATCGCGGTGCCGTCGATCCGCAAGGACATCCGCGACGTCGCGCCCGACGATCTGGCCGGGTTCGACGCCGTCATCCATCTCGCCGCGCTGTCGAACGATCCGCTCGGCGACCTCAACCCGGACATCACCTATGCGATCAACTACCGCGCCAGCGTCCGCCTCGCGGCGGCGGCGAAGCAGGCCGGCGTCGGCCGGTTCCTCTATGCCTCCTCGTGCAGCAATTACGGGGTCAGCGAAGCCGAGATGATCGACGAGGACGGCGCGCTCAATCCGGTGACGCCGTACGGCCATTCCAAGGTGCTGTCCGAGCGCGCCATCGCGCGGCTCGCCGACGACGATTTCTGTCCGGTCTATTTCCGCCCGGCCACCGCCTACGGCGTCTCGCCGCGCCTGCGCTTCGACATCGTACTGAACAATCTGGTGGCCTGGGCAGTGACCACCGGCGTCGTGCATCTCAAATCCGATGGGTCGCCGTGGCGGCCCATCGTGCATATCGAGGACATCACCCGCGCCTTCATCGCCGGGCTGGAGGCGCCCCGCGATGCGGTGTTCAACCAGGCGTTCAACGTCGGGGTGAACGCCCACAACTATCGCATCCGCGAGATCGCCGAGATGGTGGTCGAGGTGGTGCCCGGCTCGCGGCTGGAGCTCGCCGCCGATGCCGGGCCGGACAAGCGCTCCTACAGGGTCAGCTTCGACAAGATCGCCCGCGTCCTGCCGGCGTTCCGGCCGGCGTGGAATCCGCGCCGCGGGGCCGAGCAGCTCTACGAGGCCTATCGGCGCTCGGCGCTCACGCTGCGCGAATTCGAGGGGCCGACCTATCAGCGCATCGGCCATATCAAGATGCTGATCGCCGGCGGCAGGCTGGATACCGAGCTGCGCCGCACGCCGACGCTCGCACCGATATCGGACATCATCGCCGAGGCCGCGACGGCCCGCCATACGGTACATGGATAGCGGTCCGCCATGCGGCTCACGGGCAGCACCCCCGATCGGCCGCTGCCGAGCGGCGAGGACATCTTCGCGACCGTCGCGGAGCTCTATCCGATCTGCCGCAGCATCACCGGCGACGGCGTCCGCCGCACGCTCGACATCATCGGCCGGCTCATCGACGTCGAGCGGCACGAGGTGCCGACCGGCACGCGCCTGTTCGACTGGATCGTGCCGGACGAATGGAACATCCGCGAGGCGCACGTCACCTGCGTTTCGAGCGGCGAGCGGGTGATCGACTTCGCCCGCTCCAATTTGCACCTGCTCGGCTACAGCGTTCAGGTGCGCGCGCGCCTGCCGCTCGCCGCGCTGAAGGAGCACCTGTTCTCCGACCCCGCGCATCCCGACGCCACGCCCTACCGCACTTCCTATTACCGCGAGGCGTGGGGCTTCTGCCTGCCGCACCGGGCGCTGCTCGCTTTGCCCGAGGGCGAATACGACGTGGTTGTCGATTCCACGCTGGCGCCGGGCAGCCTCACCTATGGCGAATATCTGCATCGGGGCAGCGGCGAGGCGGAGGTGCTGCTGAGCGCGCACATCTGCCATCCCTCGCTCGCCAACGACAATTGCTCCGGGCTCGCCTTGCTCGCCCATTTCGCCGCCACCCTGCGCGGGCGGCGGACCCGCTACAGCTACCGCTTCCTGTTCGCGCCCGGCACCATCGGCGCGCTGGCGTGGCTCAGCGCCAACGAGCCCCGGCTCGGGCGCATCCGGCACGGGCTGGTGGTCTCCTGCGTCGGCGACGGCGGCGGGCCGGTCTACAAGAAGAGCCGGCGCGGCGACGCGATGATCGACCGGGTGATGCGCCACGTCCTCGCCGCCGCCGGTCCGGACGCGGAGGTCATGGACTTTTTCCCCTATGGCTATGACGAGCGGCAGTTCTGCTCGCCGGGCTTCGACCTGCCGGTCGGCCTCTTCCAGCGCAGCCTGTTCGGCCGCTTCCCAGAATATCACAGCTCGGCCGACGATCTCGATCTGGTCCGGCCGGAGCATCTGGCGCGCTCCTATGCCCTGCTGGCCGAGGCGGTCGACATTCTGGAGCGCGACCGGCGCCCGCTGAACCTCTTCCCCAAGGGCGAGCCCCAACTCGGCCGGCGCGGGCTCTATGCGCCGACGGGGGGCGACCCCGAGGCGCCGGCACGTAACATGGCACGGCTCTGGGTGCTCAACCTCGCCGACGGGCGCCACAGCCTGCTCGACATGGCCGAGCGCGCCGGCATGCGCTTCACCGAGATCGCCGACGCGGCGGAGACGCTCGCGCGGGCGGGGCTCATCGACGATCAGGCCTCCAGCAGCGCGAGGGAGGGCCAGCCGAGATCGCGCTCGGACATCATCATCGGCTCGAAGGGCCAGGGTATCGCCAGCGTCGGGTCGTCGTAACGGATGCCGGCGGCCGCCTCCGGCACGTGGAATTCCGAGATCAGGTAGCTCACCTCGGCACCGTCCGACAGCGTCTGGAAGCCATGCGCGACGCCCTTCGGAATGTAGAGCTGCGCGTGGTTCTCCTGCCTGAGATCAAAGGCCTGCCAGCGGCCGTAGCTCGGCGAGGTGGGCCGCAGGTCGACCGCGACGTCCCAGATCGCGCCGCTGGTGCAGCTCACGACCTTCACCTCGGCATGGGGAGGGTGCTGGAAGTGCAGCCCGCGCAGTGTGCCGCGCCGCTCGCTGCGGGACAGGCTGTGCTGCACGAACTCGGTCTCCAGCCCCATCTCGGCATATTCGCGGACGCAGAATGTGCGGGCGAAGAAGCCGCGCGGATCGGTGATCGGGACAGGCTCCACCAGCCATACGCCGGCGAGATCGGTTGCGACGAAACGCATCATCCGCCTCCCGCCTGGCGCGATATGGCCGCCTCGAAGGGACGCGCGAGGACCCCGGCGAGCAACGCGTCCTCCTGCGCCGCCAGCCGGCGCCGGAACCCGTCGACGGCGGCGCCGATCTGCGCCTCCAGCTCCGCCCGCGAGGCGACGAGTTCGGCGAACTGGCGCGTGAGCAGCTCGAGATCGAGCGCCTCGATATGCTGGCAGAAGCCGGCGAGGCCGACCTTGCCCAGCAGCACGTCGTTCTTCGCGGCATAGCCGATCGAGATGACCGGACGGTGCATCCTCAGGGCGCAGACCACGTTGTGATAGCGCGTCGCGACCACGACGTCGGTCCGCGCCATCTGCTGCATCACGTCGTGCAGCGAGTTTATCGGGGCGGTGGCGACCTCGTCCGGCGGGTGGCCGGCATCCACCAGCGCGGACATGATCTCGTCGAGCGTGTCGCGATCGGCGGTGTCGCCCGTCAGCAGCCGGACGCGGTATCCCTCCCGCAGCAGGGCGCGGGCGAAGCGCACGATCTGGCCGACATAGCGCGCATGCAGGGCGGCGCCGCCGCTGCGGTCGTTCCGCCAGCCATAATAGGCCATGACGCCGAGCCCGACGGTCAGCGGCGCGTCGCCGCTGCGCTCCTGCCGGGATGGGGCAGGCAGCGCGAAGGCGAGATCGGGAACGACGTGATCAGATCGGGTATCGACCCCGATGCCGGTCATGAAGTCCTTCGAGACGGCGTCGCGGTAGGAGCGGTAGTGCGCGAGCCCGGCCGCGAGCCGCGCGAAGAGGCGGCCGAGCCGGGCCTTGATCGGCCCGGCCCCGACGCTGACGAAGGCGATCCGGGCGCCGGCAAGCCGCGCGGCGACGCACCAGCCCAGCAGTGCCAGGGGAACCCCGAAGGGGCCGTCGCCGAAATCGTCCAGCACGCCCGTCCCCGGCATGATCAGCGCGTCGCATTCACGCATGACCCTCAGCGCGCGCCAGAAGCTGCCGAGCTGTCCGACCAGCCGCCCCGGGACGGAACCCGCCGCCCGCCGCGCGGGAGCACCCGGTGCCGCGCCGCCGATGGAGACCGTCCTCACGTCGAATGTGCGCCGCACATAGTCCGGCCCGGAGCAGATGCAGATGGCCTCGGCATCGGGGCGGACCCGCCGCAGGAAGGAGAGCATCGCCTCGAACGAGCCGTCATTGCCGGAGTTCCCGGTGCCGAACAGGCCAAAGAAGGCGACGCGATTGCGGAACGTCCTCACTTGCGCACCTTCGCCTGGCTCGGCGCCGCCAGCCGTCCCGGAGCTTCGCGCAGGCGCTGGGCGGCGCGGCCCAGCCGGCTTTCCGCCACGCTCCCGAGAACGGCCGCCGCGACGAGGTCCATCTCCGCCTTGAGCGGATGCGCGGACAGCCGGACACCGAGAATCCACCCCACCAGCGCCAGCAACCCGGCCAGCACCGCCATGGCGGGGGACAGTTCGGAGCGGAAGCCGGACGCCGCGATCAGCAGAGCGGGGCCGGCGGCGCTGGCGGCGGTGACAAGGAAGCTCGGCCACAGCGCCGCGCCAACGTCCCGCCAGCGGAATTCGACGTGCCGGCGCACGAAGACGAACGACACCAGCATCTGGAACGGCAGCGCGACGAGCTGACTCAGGGCCAGCGCCGTCAGCCCGAACAGGCTCGAGCCGCACAATATGACCGCCGAGACAGGGCGGCTTATCAGGCTGTAGGTGACGTTCTCGTGGATCTTGCCGAGCGCGACCAGCAGCGGCTGCGTGAGAATGACGGGAAACCAGAACAGGCTCGCGACGCACAATATCTGCACGAGGGGAATGATCGCGGTCCATTGACTCCCCAGGACGAGGTGCACCACCGGATCGGCAAGCAGCGCCAGAACGACCAGCGCCGGCCAGTGGAAGACGGTGATGAAGGTGAGCGCGCGCAGATAGGCCGGCGCGAGGCTTCGGCCCGAATGCGCCTCATTGGCGAGCGCCGGAAGGGCCACGGAAAAGACGCCGCCGAGGATGATGCGGTCGGGAATGCCGCAGACCATGTTGGCGCGATTGTAGAGGCCCACGGAGGCGATCGGCAGCAGCCGCCCGATGAGCAGTTGCGGCATGGCGTCATAGGCGCGGTCGAGGGCGATGGTGATGCCGTTGCAGCCGCCGAAATGCAGTATCTCGACCCATCCCTTCAGCGACGGCAGGAAAAGCCGGGGCTGCGGCCGATAGAGCAGCGCTAGCACCAGGGCGACGCTCGACCCGGCCAGCACCCCCCAGGCAAAGCTCATGAAGCTGAATCCGCAGGCGGCGAGCGCGAGCGTCACCACCGCATTGGCGAAGCTGCTGCCGGTGTTGATGGTGGCGACCGGCGCGAAGTTCATCTCGCGCCGAAGCAGGGTGACGATCGGCAGCGTGAAGCAATCGAGCAGCGCGGCGACGGCGCAGATGCGCAGATAGAGGGCCAGCCCGTGCTGGCCGTAGGCGGCTGCCGTCCATTCGCTCAGCGCGAAGAGCGTTGCCGATATCAGCGCCGTGCAGAGAAAGAGCAGCGTGAACGCGGTCCTGACGTCGCCGTCGTCGATCTGGCGGCGCTGGATCAGGAAGTCCGGCGTCACGAACTGGCGCAGCGACACGGCAAGGGTGATGACCGAGGCGCCGATCACCGAGATGCCGATCTCGCCCGGCGTGAGCAGGCGGGATACGGTCGCCACCAGGGCGAAGTTGATCGCCAGCCCCAGATGCCGCTCGGCCGTCGCAAGCAGCAATGCACGCCGCAAACTCGCCACCGCTCCTCCGATCGCCAGCAGGGCTGGCCCGGTTCTCCGCCAAGGGCGGCAAGGTCCGCCAAGGACGGCGACGGCGGCCATGGCCGCCTCCTGCCGGAGGTTAGCGGGGCCGTCGCGGCGGCGGCCTCGTCAATTGCGCTAACGGCGCGTGGCCAAACGGGGTAGCGGCGGCCTTCCCTGCCCGCATCGCTCGTAGCGGGAGGCGGTGCGGGGGCGCTACCACCTTTGGGGCGATTGCCGCCCACCCTGGCTGACGCAAGCATCGAGCGCCGCGGAGGTCCGCATGCCGAGCGTCGATGTCGTCGTCCCCTCCTACCAATATGCGCGCTATCTGCGCGGATGCGTGCGGAGTGCGCTGGACCAGGACGGGGTGTCGGTCCGGGTCCTGATCATCGACAACGCCTCGACCGACGGCAGCGCGGCGCTGGCGCGCGCGCTCGCCGCCGAGGACCCCCGCGTCGAGGCGATCCTGCGTCCCGCCAATCTCGGCCCGCACGCCTCGTTCAACGAGGGCATCGCATGGGCCTCGGCGGATTATTTCCTCATTCTGTGCGCCGATGACCTGCTCGCGCCGGGGGCGCTGGCCCGCGCCACCGCCATCATGGGGCGGCACCCGAACGTCCATCTGACCTATGGCCGCACGGTTCTCTTCAACGGCGAGGAGGCGCCCGCCTCGCCCTCGGACATGCCCGCCGCCGATCCCGGCTGGCGGGTCGTCGGCGGCCGGGATCTCATCGAGCGCTTCTGCCGCACCGGGCGCAATCACTGCCCGGGGCCGAGCTGCGTCGTGCGGACCCGGATACAGAAGGCCGTCGGCTTCTACCGCCCGGCCCTCGCCCACACCGACGATCTCGAACTGTGGATGCGGTTCGCCTGCCATGGCGACGCCGCGGAGACGGACGCGGTGCAGGCGTTCGCCCGCGTTCACACGCACAACCAGTCCGCTTCCGTCGGCAGCCTGCCGTCGTGGGACCTCGAATTCGAGGCCGCCTTCGACAGCTTCTTCGCCAATGAAGGCGCCGGGCTTGCCGATCACCGGCGCCTCGCCCGGCGCGCGCGCCGCAGCCTCGGCGAACGGGCCTATTGGTCGGCGCTCGCCCACATCGCGCGCGGCGAGCTGCGCACGGCCCGCGAGCTCGCCGGCCTCGCCCTGCGGCTGACGCCGGACGCGATGCTTGTGCCGCCGGTGTGGCATCTCGCACGCCGCGCCGAGGCGCCGAGGCGGATCGCCGAAACGCTCGGACTGATCCGCCGGCCAGCGCGGTAGGTGCCCGGATTTCCGGTTTCCGGGAATTCTGTGCTAGGCACGACGTCGTGGGACGAATTGGGAGAGAGTGGCGGATGCGCAGGGCGTGTCGCGCGGCGCTGGTTCCCCTGCTCGCAATGTCGGCGGGGGCTGCGGTGCCGGGGATGGCTGTGGCGGGCGAACAGCAGGCTCAGGCCGGGCTGCAAGCTCCTGCCGGGCTGATTTCGCCGGTGCAGCCCCTGTTCTACGGGCCGCAGCCTCCGGCGCAGTTCGCGCCCGGCGCGATCCCTGCCGAACTGCTCACCCCGCAGCCCGAGGCCGCGCCGCGCCCCGCCGAACATGCGGCCGCCTCGAACGGCGCTTCGCCCGTCACCCCGGCCCGGCAGCCGGCCGTGCCGCAGCCGGTCGCCGCCGACAGCTTCGTCATCTGGGTGCAGCCGCCGGTCGCGCCGGAGCTCCGCGGGCGGACCACTGAACCTGCTCCCCAGCCGGCCGCCGCCGCCGCGAAGGCCGCCGACGCTCCCAAGACCGCCGCGCGGGCAGCGATCCCCCTGCCGCCGCGCCGGCCGGCCCCCGCGCCCGCCCCGGCCGAGGTCGCGGCAGCGACGCCCGCTGCCGCACCAGCGCCGGCCCTCGCGCGCGTCATCCCCGTGCCGCCCCAGCGCCCCGTCCGGCTGGCGATGGCGAGCACCGGGATCGCCGTCGAACCCAACGAGGAGGCGCCGGAAGCCGCCCCCGAGGAACCGCCGGCCAAGCCGATCACCGAGGCACCGCTGCGCGGGCGCTACGTCCTCTCGCGCGAGAAGGGGCCGCCGCATATCGAGGCGCTGATCGCGCAGCATTCGGAACGCTTCGACGTTCCCGCCCAGCTCATCCGCCGCGTCGTCTGGCGCGAGAGCAAGTACGATCCGCGGGCGCGCAACGGCCCCTATTGGGGGCTGATGCAGATCCGCGTCGAGACCGCCCGCGGGCTCGGCTTCCGCGGCCAGCCGGCGGACCTGCTCGACGCCGACACCAACATGACCTATGCGGTCGCCTATCTCGCCAATGCCTACCGGGTCGCCGGCCGCAACGAGACGCGCGCCGTGCAGCTCTACGCCAAGGGCTATTACTACGAGGCCAAGCGCAAGGGCATGCTCGGCGCCCTCGTCAAGACGGCCTCGGTGGCGGACTGAAGCGCGCGGGCGCGCGCGCCCGCGAAGGCATTGCCGAAGAGTCTTCGCTGGGTCCCGGATCGGCGCCGTGCCGCGCACGGCTTGTCCGGGAAACAGGTCGTGCCCTTCACAAGTGGCGCGCCGGGACCAATGACGTGCCCCGGACAAGTGACGGCGAAGCCGGAGCGCCGATCCGGGGCCCAGGAGAAACGGTCGGCAAAGCCCTCCTCAGCCCGCGATCAGTTCGAAGCGGTCGACGTCGAACATGCCGAAATCGGTGATCTTCAGATGCGGGATCACCGGTAGCGGCAGGAAGGCGACCTGCAGGAACGGCTCGGGCAGCGTGCAGCCGAGCGCCTTGGCCGCCGCGCGCAGCGGGATCAGTCCGGCGCGTACCTCCTCGTAAGGGGTCGCCGCCATCAGCCCGGCGACCGGCAAAGCCAGCTCGGCGCGCACCGCGCCGCCCTCGGCCACCGTGAAGCCGCCGCCGAGCTCGATCAGCCGATTCACCGCGATGGCCATGTCGGCATCGTCGGCGCCGACCACGCAGATATTGTGGCTGTCATGGCCGACCGAGGAGGCGATGGCGCCGCGCTTCAGCCCGAAGCCGTGGACGAAGCCGCGCCCGATATTGCGGTTCTTCCCATGACGGGCGACGACGCAGACCTTCACCGCGTCATGCCCGAGATCGACCCGCTTGAAGCCGGCGGCGAGCGGCAGGTCGAGCACCACGCGCTCGGTGATGATGCGGCCCGGCACCACGCCGATCACCTGCGTCGAGGCGCCGGTGGCGGGGATGCGGAAATCCTCCGGCGACACCCGCTCGGCCTTCATGGAATCGAGCCCGACCGGCGCGACGGTGCCGCGCGCTGCGAACAGCTCCGGCGTCACGAGCCGACCGGCCGAGACGACGGAATGGACCGCGCAGGTCTCCAGGTCGTCCAGCAGCACGATGTCGGCGCGCCGGCCCGGCGCTATCAGGCCGCGATCCCTGAGCCCGAAGGCGTTCGCCGCCGACCAGCTCGCCAGCCGGTAGACGTGGTGCAGCGGCGCGCCATGCGCGATGGCCGTGCGGATCATGAAGTCGAGATGGCCTTCCTCGGCGATGTCGAGCGGGTTGCGGTCGTCGGTACAGAAGGCGACGAAGGCCGAGGTGTCGGCGTCGATCAGTGGGATGAGTGCGTGCAGGTCCTTCGAGACCGAACCCTCGCGGATCAGAATGGTCATGCCCTTGGCGAGCTTCTCGCGCGCCTCCTGAAGCGTCGTCGCCTCGTGCTCGGTGCGGATGCCGGCGGCGATGTAGCCGTTGAGGTCGCGACCCGAGAGCAGCGGCGCGTGGCCGTCTATATGCCCGCCGGAGAAGGCGGCAAGCTTGTCGAGCACGCCCTCGTCCTTGAACAGCACGCCGGGGAAATTCATGAACTCGGCGAGCCCGATGCCGCTCGGATGGCCGCGCAGGGCCTGGAGATCGGCGCTGGTGAGGCGCGCGCCGGCCGTCTCGAATTCGGTCGCCGGCACGCAGGAGGAGAGCTGCACGCGCAGGTCCATGATGGTGTGCTCGGCGCAGCGCTGGAAATAGCGGATGCCCGGCGCGCCCAGCACATTGGCGATCTCGTGCGGATCGCAGATCGCGGTGGTGACGCCGTAGGGCAGCACGCAGCGGTCGAACTCCAAGGGCGTGACCAGCGAGGATTCGACATGCAGATGGGTGTCGATGAAGCCCGGCACCGCGAACAGGCCGCGCCCGTCGATCTCGCGCTGGCCCCGATAGCTGTCATGGGTGCCGACGATGCGATCCCCGCAGATGGCGATGTCGGTCTCGGCGAGCGCGCCAGTGATGACGTCGAGCAACCGCACGCCCTTGATCACCAGATCGGCGTCAGTGACGCCGCGGCCCTGGTCGATGATGCGCGCGAGCGCCGCCTTGTCGATCGTGCTGCCGGCCATCGCGTCCTCCCTGCCGGGCCTACATGAACGGAAAGCGGGTGGCGGGTCCAGCCCCGCAAGCCCGGACTCGACACCCCGGTTGCCGGGGCGCCGGCTCTGTGCTTTGCACAGGTCGAACGACCCCGGCGCGTGGCGCGCCGGCGCTCCAAAGGTTCGGATGGCGATGGCACACGGGACGGCGGACGGATCGATCGCGGCCCCTCCCCGACCCGAGCCCGCTGCGATCGCGCCTCCCGCCGGCCCCGCCCGAACCCGGCTCTGTCGCGTGACGCGCCTGCTGGCGGCCGTGATGCTGGCGCTGTGGGCCGGGCTCGCGGCGGTCGGCGCGCTCGTCACGCTGCGACCGTCGGAATACCGGCCGCTGGTCGGGCCGGACGGCTGGGCGGCGCGGGACTTCTTCACCAACGAGACGCTGGGCGGTCGGCCGCTGCCGCGCGCGATGCTGGAGGCGCCCGAGCTCCGGCTCTGGCGTTCCTGGACGCCGGAGCGGGGCGCGCTCGCCGGCGAGATCACCAGCGCGCCCTTCATGGCGCCGGCCTATTTCGCCATCCCCTTCACGGGGTTTCCGGGCGAGAGCGCGGACCACGACATCGGCCTGCGCTGCGCGGCGAGCGGAGCCGAGCGCTCGCTCGGCATCGGCCGCATCAACAATGAATGGGGGCTGCGCGTCGTCCGCAGCGATCCCGGTTTCTGCGCGGGGCCGATCGCGGTCTATGCCCGCTCGGGGGGCAACTTCCTCCATGTCGGCATCGGCACGCCGTTCGCCACCGACTGGTTCGGCTATGCCTCCCAGCTCTACGCCTACACTTTGCCCTTCTTCGCGCTGATTGCCGCGCTGAGCCTCACCGCGCCGCTGCTGCTCATCGCCGCGCTGCTGCCGGCGCGGCTCGCTCCGGCGCCGCGCTTCCTCGCCGCGCTGACGCTGCTCTGCGCCGGGGCGATGGGGCTGTTCCTCGTCTTCCATGTCTCGGCGAGCGGCGGGCGCCACGCCTCCATCGCGCTGGTCGGCGGCAGCGCCGTCGCGCTGCTGGCGCTCGCCCTCGCCCGTTCGCCGCGCCTCGAGGCGGGACTCGGCATCCGGCCCTATCTTACCGCCTCGGCGCTGCTGATGCTGGCCTATCTCGGCTTCGTCGCCGCCTTCCAGCCCGACGCCGCGCAATGGACGGTGAACGGCATGTTCCGCCCGCTGCGCTGGTCGACCGACAACCAGATCCCGGGCAAGGTCGCCGAGGCCTTCTTCAACGCCGGCGACCGCGCGAGCCTTTCGCCAATCGCGCCCTGGCGGATCGGCGACCGGCCGCCGCTGCTCTCGGTGCTGATGCTGATCCCGCGCTCACTGGCGCGGCTGATCGGCATGCCGGCGGCGCTGCGCGATCCGTTCTATCTGGCCGCCGGCATCACCGTCATGTGCCTGTGGCTCGGCGTCGCCATCGCCTTCGTCGAGGACCTTGCCGGACGGCGCCGGCTGGCGTTGCTCGCCTGCGCGCCGCTGGCGGTGGCCCCGGCCTTCTTCTTCAACACGGTGTTCATCTGGCCGAAGATGCTCTCCGCCGCGCTCGGGCTGATCGCCGTGTGGGGCCTGCTGCGGGCGCGCTCGGCGGAGGACGGGCGCTCGGCCACCCTCCACCTGACGCTCGCCGGCGCGGCGGCGGCGGGCGCGGCGCTCTTCCATACCGGCGTCGTCATCGGCCTCATCCCCTTCGGCGTGCTCGCCCTCGGGCTGATCGGGCGGCGCTGGCGCGGGCTGCTCGCGGGCACCCTCGCCTTCGCCATCGTCTATGCGCCGTGGCTGTGGTGGCAGAGCGCCGTGCAGCCCGGCGTCAACGCGCTGCTGCGCACCGGGCTGACCGGCGATCTCGACATCGGCGACCGGACCACCACCGTGCTGCAGGCGCTGGCGAGGACCTACGGTCGGATCGGCGTCGACGAATGGCTCGGCATGAAGGCCTACGGCCTGCGCGAGCTGTTCCTCATGCCCGACGCGAAGAACTGCGTGATCGTCGAGATGGGCCCGTTCTGGCGCGGCCTCGACGCCACGGGGATCGCCCGCATCGCTGACTTCACCAGCCTCGGCTTCTCGCTGAAGTTCTTCTTCGCCGGCCTTGCCGCGGCGCTGCTGCTGCGCTGGCTGCGGCCGGCGCCGGCCCGGAGCGCGGAGGGCGGCCACCTCGCCCTTCTGTTCATCGTCATGGGGCTGATCGGCGCGCTGCTGCAGATCCCGCTACTGTGGGTCTGCCACGTCATCCACCAGCTTTCCTATGTCAGCCTGATGCTGCTGGCGCTGGGCATCACCCTCGCCATGGCGAGAACGGCGCCGGCGCTCGTCGGCGTGCTGGCGGCGGTGGAGGCGGCCTATCTCCTGGCGGTCTGGCTGGTGCCCGCCGCGCTCGGGGCAGTCGGGCTATCTGTGGCGCCGCTGATCATGGCCGGCCTCGCCTTCGCCGTGCTGGCGCTGGTCCTCCTCGGCGGCGTGTACCAGACCACCGCCGGAAAATAGCCGCCGGTCAGAAGCCCTCGTCCTCGGTGCCGCCGCCGACCTCGATCAGCTCCACCTGCTCGGCGCTGCACACCTCGCGCAGCAGCGGCGAGGGCACGACGTCGGTGACGAAGGTGTCGACCTCGCGCAGATGGCCGATGCGCACCGGCGCCGTGCGCTCCAGCTTCGAGCGATCGGCGACCAGTATGACCTGCCGCGCATTGTCGATGATGGCGCGGGCGACCTGCACCTCGCGATAGTCGAAATCGAGCAGCGAGCCGTCCTCCTCGATGGCCGAGGCGCCGATCACCGCATAGTCGACGCGGAACTGGCGCACGAAATCGACCGCCGAGGAGCCGATCACCGCCCCGTCCGCGTGACGCACCCGCCCGCCGGCCATGATCAGCTCGATGCGCGGATGGCGGTAGAGCAGCATGGCGACGTTGAGGTTGTTGGTGATGACCAGCAGGTCCTCGTGGTCGGACAGCGCGCGGGCGACCTCCTCGGTGGTGGTGCCGATGTTGATGAACAGCGAGGCGCGGTTCGGCACGATGCGGGCGGCAGCATCGGCGATGGCGCGCTTCGCCCCCTGCGCGATGACGCGGCGCGCTTCATAGGCGACGTTCTCCACTCCGGAGACGACGATGGCGCCGCCGTGCACGCGCGACATCAGCCGGCGCACGCACAGCTCGTTCAGGTCCTTGCGGATGGTCTGCGGCGACACCTCGAAGCGCGAGGCGAGATCGTCGACGCTGACGCGCCCCTGCGCGCGGGCGAGGCCCAGTATGTCCTGCTGACGTGGGGAGATGGCGTTCATGGGACCTTATTCACGCGCTCGCCCGCTCGAATGAAACCCGAGTCGAAAGCGAACTCTGCACCACAGCGGGCATACTGAGCAATCAATGGCTTAGCTGCGGTGCAGCACAGGCGCCGCGGCTCAGTTGCGGCGCAGCACGAGCGCCGCGCCGAGACCGCCGGCGGCGGCGATGGCGGCGAGGCCGAGCGCGCCGCGCTCGAGCGCGCGGAGCTCGTGGAACAGCCGCACCGCGAGGATGGCGCCCGACGCGCCGATGGGGTGGCCGCGCGCCAGCGCGCCGCCGCCGGCATTCACCGTGTCCATGTCGAGCCCGAGCTCGTCGGCATTGGCGAGCGCCTGCGCGGCGAAGGCCTCCATCAGCTCGACGCGGGCGAAGGCGGCGACGTCGAGGTCCTGCCGCGCGAGCAGGCCGCGCACAGCGGCGCTCAGCGCCAGTGCCGGCTGCTCCGGCGCCGCTCCGGCCGAGGCGGCGGCGCGGACCTCCAGTGCGCGGCCGGGCGCGAGGCGCAAGGCGGCCGCCTCGCTGGCGACCAGCACCACCGCCGCCGCATCCGCTTCCACCGCGACGGTCGCCGCGCCTATGGCGAACGCCCCTTCCCCGGCGAGCACCGGCGCGCGGGCGCAGAGCGCCGGCGTCAGCTCGCGGGTGAAGGCGTCGTGCTCCAGCGGCGCCTCGGGGAGAAGGACGATTTCGGCGGCGTCCCTCTCCCGCGCCGCGCGCGCTTTCGCGTGGCTCTCGACCGCGAAAGCGCCCTGCCGCTCGCGGGTGATGCCGCGCTCCTGCGCCAGCCAGGCGACCGCCTCCGTCATGCCGGGGTCGCGTTCCGGCCAGGGTGTGAAGGGCGGCACGTCGTAGAAGGCCGGCGCCTCGTCCTTCGCGAAGGGACGGCGGGCGCGCAGCGGAGCGCGGCTCCAGCTCTCGACGCCGCCGGCGAGCACGATCTCCGCCGCGCCGGATTCCACCAGCCGGACGGCGAGGAGGATGGCGTCGAGGCCGGCGCAGCACTGCGTGTCGACGGTCAGCGCCGGCACGCTCTCGGGCAGGCCGGCGGCCAGCGAACAGAGCCGGGCGACATTGCCGCCGGCGGCCAGCGCATTGCCGAGGATCACCTGATCGACCGGGGCATCCGACGTCAGCCCGGCGTCTTCGAGGCATGCGCGCAGTACCGGCGCGGCGAGGTCGTGCGCGTCGACCCGCGCGAAGGCGCCGCCGCGCGGGGCGACCGCGGTGCGGCGGGCGGCAATGAGGAAAGCGCGCCGGCTCATGCCTTGAGCCTTTCCTCAGCGATTGCGCGCAGCGCGCCGAGATCGGCCTTGCCGCCGGCGGTGCGCGGCCATTCGGAAAGCGACAGGAAGCGGCGCGGCACCTTGGCGGCGGGCAGATGCGCGCGGCAGGCGGCGCGCAGTGCCGCCTCGTCCGCCACGCTATCCATCCGCAGCACGGCGACCAGCTCGACGCCGCGCAGCGGGTCCGGCAGACCGAACACGGCGGCCTCGTCGATGCCCGGAAGACGGGCCAGCACGGCCTCGACCTCCTCGGGATAGACGTTGAGCCCGGCGGTGACGAGCATGCGCTTCTCGCGGCCGTGGAGGGTGAGGAAACCGGAGGCGTCCAGCGCGCCATGGTCGCCGACGGTCATACGATTGCCCTCGCGGCGAATCTCCTCGCCGCCGCCGCAGGCATAATCGTCGAACAGCATGGCGCTCTCCACCCAGATGGCGCCAACCTCGCCGGTGGGCAGCGCGCGGCCCGCGCCGTCGCGGATGGAGAGGCGCACGCCATGGGCGGCGCGGCCGACCGAGCCCTCCGGCACGCCGTCGCGAGGGCGCCCTATGGTGACGAAGGAGAGCTCGGAGGCGCCGTAGAATTCGGCGATCTCGGCATTGGGGAACAGCCCTTCGGTGGCCGCGCGCGTCTCGGGCCGCCATTTGGCGCCGGAGATCATGAGGACGCGAAGGCTCGGGCAGGTGCGCCCGCCCGCCGCCTCGATCAGCATCTGAAGCTGCGTCGGTGTCGCGTAAAGCGCGGTCACCTCGCGCGCCTCGATCAGGTCGAGCGCGCGGCGCGGGTGGAAGCGGCGCATCATCAGAGCCTGTGCCCCGACATGCAGCGCGTGGACGATGCCGTAGAGATGCAGCGAGGCGGCGAGCCCGCCCGGCGCCAGGATGCGGTCGTCCTCGGTGAGGCCGAACTCGACGGCACTGACCTCGAAGCTCTCGATCCAGGAGCGATGGCCGCGCCGGTAGCCTTTGGGCAGGCCGGTCGAGCCGGAGGTGAAGCCGACATAGAAGGGTGCCTCCGGCGCGGGCGGCTGCGGGAAGGCCGGTGGCGGTTCGCCCGAGGCGAGCGCGGCGGCGAGCCAGTCGGTGCCCTCGTCCAGCGTCAGCGGAGGCCGGAGCGCGGCGTCGATGGCGGCGCGATAGGGCGTCGGCCAGCCGGGATCATAGACCAGCCCCTGCCGGCCCGAGACGGCGCAGGCGAAGAAGGCGGCGACCAGTTCAGGACTGTTCGGCAGGTCGAGCGCCACCCCGGCGCCCTGCGGCACGCGCGCGGCGATCTCACTCGCCAGCCGGGCGACGGCGCCGGCGAAGCTCGCGCGGTCCATCGCCTCGTCGTCGCAGACGAGCGCCACCCGCCCCGGCGCCACGGCCGCGAAGGCCGCCAGCCGGTCGCCGATGGTGCAGGTGGAGGACGCCGAGGGGCTCACGACCTAGCCCACACCACGTCATCCTGAGGTGCCCGGCGACAGCCGGGCCTCGAAGGATGGTTCCCCTGCGCGGCAAGACGAGCATCGCTCAAAGCTCGCCCTGCGGTCGAGCACCTCGGGATGACGGCGCGCGGGGCGGGAGGCACGCTTTCCCTCACGCCCCGCGCGAGATCAGCGCCTCGGGATAGCCGCGCGCCACCGTCTGGGCGACCAGGGCGACCAGCACGGCCTTGATGGTGTCGCCCGGAATGAAGATCAGGCACGCCTTGGCGGCGTCGAGCGGCGAGAGGCTGCCGAGCGTCGACATGCCGATGATGCCGAGCGGGTAGAGCACCACGATGCCGCCGATCACCGCCGCGATGAGCGCCACCGGGAGCACCGGCTGGTTGCGGAAGCGCTGCATGATCAGGCCGGCGGCGAAAGCGGCGACCGGATAGCCGAGCAGGAAGCCGACCGAGGGGCCGAAGAACACGCCGAGCCCGCCGCGTCCGCCGGCCAGCAGCGGCGCGCCGAGCGCCACCACGAACAGGAACAGCGTGACCGCCAGCGCCCCGCGCCAGGCGCCGAGCATAACCCCCGCCAGCATGATGCCCATGCTCTGCGCGGTGATCGGCACGCCGCCGGCGAGCGGAATGTCGAATCTCGGCAGCAGCCCGAGCACCGCGATGATGGCGGCGTAGAGGGCGATCTGGACGAGCGTGCGGTCCTTCATCGGCGTTCTCCCCGGAATACCCCGCCTCGCGCGGCCAGCGCCTCGGCGGTGTGGTGCGACAGGCGCAGCGTCTGGATACAGAAGGGCGCGAGAAGACGCCAGCCGCCCCGCTTGCCGGTGCGGGCGCGCCAGCTCTCGTTCAGCGCCTCCCACAGGGCGAAGAGCAGCGGCACGAAGCGGATCATCATCGCCACGGCGAGCGCGACGCTGCGCGGCGGTATGCCAAACCAGCCGAGCGGGCGCAAAGCGGGCTCGATGACGTCCATCATCGCGTCCATGCGGGTGGTCATGGTCACCGCATTGGCGATGAGGATCATCGCGACGATGCGCAAGCTCACGACGAGGCCGAGCAGGATGTCGCCGTTCCACCAGTGCAGGGCGATCAGGATGGCGAAGAGCGGCCACATCGGCCTGAGCAATGCCACCTGCGCGAATGCGGCGCGGCCGAGCGAGGCATAGAGGGCGAGCGTCGCCGCGACGAGGCCGGCCATCAAGGGCAGGCTGTCGAAGGGCGTGACGGCGAGGCTGATGAGGGCGAGGGCCAGCAGCTTCCACCCCGCCGGGACGCCATGCAGCCAGGTTCGCTCGGCGAGGTAGAGCGAGATCATCCGCCCGCCTCCGCCTCGACCATGTCCCGATAGGCGCTCACCACCTCGACCGGCGGGCCGTCCATCCGCACGCGGCCCTCATGCAGCCAGACGACGCGATCATAGAGGTCGAAGGCGTCGAGCTCGTGGGCGATCATGAGCACCTGCTGCGGCAGGCCCGCGATGAGGCGTTCCAGCCGGCGCCGGGTCGGCAGATCGAGGCTGGAGAAGGGCTCGTCGAGCACGATCACCGCCGGCTCCATCACCAGCACGGCGATGATGCACAGAAGCTGCTTCTCGCCCTCGGAGAGCGCGTGAACGGGCCGGTCGGCCCAGCTCTCGCGGTCGAAGCGGGCGAGCGCCGCCTTGGCCTCGCCGGCGGCCTCGCGGCGGGTGCGGCCGGCCTGTTCGAGGCTGAAGGCGATTTCCTCGACAACCGTCGGGAAGATGATCTGGTGGTCGGGGTTCTGGAAGATGAAGCCGACCTTGCGCGGCAGCTCGGCGGCCTTCTCGCGCGCGTCGAGCCCGTGCACCACGACGCGCCCCTCGTCGGCGGCGAGCAGGCCGTTCAGCAGGCGCACCAGCGAGCTCTTGCCCGAGCCGTTATTGCCGATCAGGCCGATGCGCGGCTCGGTGAAGGTGAGCGAGATGCCGTCGAGCACGACGCGCCCGCCCCGCCTGAGGGTGACGCGATCGAGGGATATCAGCGAGGCATTGGGCACGGGGGGCGTCCGGCGGCAGGAAGAGGCAGGCGGCGGATATCCGCCGCAGCGCCTTATCGGGTCAGGACGGCCGCCTGTCGATAGGGTTATACTCACACGCGCTCAGCGAGGCTCCGCACCGGTGGCGCGCTTGAGCATGGCCAGCGTGAACTTGCGGAAGCGGGCGAAGGCCGCCGGCTCGTCACCGGCGCGCGCCCGGATGACCGCACCCTCATAGCCGTCGATCACATGGGCGGCGGTTTCCACCGGATCGAGCGCGGCGTCGACCTCGCCCGCACGCTGGGCCTCGACGATGAGCGCGGCCAGATCTTGCTCCCATGCCGCGAAAACCTCATTCAGCCGGCCGCGCAGCTCGGCACCGAGGCCGGGCGCCGCCTGGGCGAGAACGCCGTAGAGACATCCGGCCGCGTTCGCCTCCGACGTCGTGTCCCGCTCGAGCTGCACGAGATGGCGCTCGATCCGCGCCATCGGGCTCAGGCCGGCGTCGGCGAACAGCTCCTGCCGCTGCTGACGATACTGGTCAGCATAGGCGGCGAGTACTGCGGCGGCGAAATCCTCCTTGCTGGCGAAGAAGTGGTAGAAGGATCCCTTGGGCACCGCGACCGATGCCAGCAGCGGGCCGATACCGGTGCCTTCATAGCCCTGTTCCAGCATCGCCTTCCTGCCGGCCGCGACGATCCTGTCGCGCGTGGAGATCTTGCCATTCATACTAGACGACCGGTCTACTCCAATCTACATATGTTGAAATCGGAACACAGTGAGGCAGCCATGTCCATCATGCGCACGCGTTCGGCCGGCCTCGTCTTCGTGCTTTTCGCCACACTGCTGTGGAGCTCCGTCGGCCTTCTCGTCCGGATGGCCGCGCTCGATTCCTGGTCGATCGTCCTCTGGCGCTCGCTGTTCACTGCGCTGGCTCTCGGACCGTTCTGGCTGATCGCCAGCCGCAACAGGGCGGAGAGCATTCGTGCCACCTTCTCGAAGGCGGGCCTCCTCACCGTCGGGCTCGCGATCGCCGGCAACGTCTCCTATATCGGCGCCCTCCAGCTCACCTCGGTCGCGACGGTCATGACCATCTATGCCGCGCTGCCCTTCGTCACCGCCGCCATGGGCCTCGTCGTACTGCGCGAGCCGCTGAGCCGGCGCTTCGGCGCCGCGGCCGCGCTGGCGACCACCGGCATCGTCATCACGGCCGGCGCCGCGATCTCGGCGACGGATATCGCCGGCATCGCCGTCTCGTTTTTCATGACGGCGAGCTGGGCCGGGCTGCTGGTGCAGGCGAAGAAGCACCCCACGCTCGATCTCACTTTGTTGAGCCTCGTCTCGGCGGCCGGTGCGGCGCTCATCGCCCTGCCACTCGCCCCCATCGGCCTGCCCTCAAGGGATTCTCTGCTGATCTGCGCCCTGCTGGGCGTCCTCACTTCCGGCCTCGCCAACGTGCTGACACTGATGGGCGGGCGCAGCTTACGCTCGGGCGAGACCGGCCTTCTGATGCTTCTCGACGTGGTGCTGTCGCCGCTCTGGGTTTGGCTCGCCTTCGACGAACAGGCCGGGGGATCTGCGCTCCTCGGCGGCGCCCTGGTGGTCGCCGCCGTTGCGGCCTACCTGATCGCCGACGTGCCGCGCCGGACGGCCCGCTGCCCGGCCGCCTGAGCGGTCCGAGCGGCGGCGCGGTTCACAGCATCTCCAGCGAGCGCTTGCGGGTGGGCGGCGGGAACGCCGCATCGAGAACGGCGAGGTCGTCGGCGTCGAGCGCGAGGTCCGCCGCGCCGCGGTTCTCGCGCATATGGGCCGGCTTCGAGGCCTTGGGGATGACGATGTTGCCGGGGAAGCGCAGCACCCAGGCGAGCGCTACCTGATAGGGCGTCGCGCCGTGCTTCTGCGCGATGGCGGCCAGCGCGCCGCCGGTCGGGATGCGGCCCTGCTCGATCGGGCTGTAGGCCATCACCGGCACCTCGTTCTCCTGCAGCCAGGGAATGAGGTCGAACTCGGGGCCGCGCCGCGTCAGGTTGTAGAGCACCTGGTTGACCGCGCAGGCATCGCCGCCCGGCACCTCCCACAGCTCCTCCATGTCGTCAGTGTCGAGATTGGAGACGCCCCAGTGGCGGATTTTCCCTTGAGTCTTCAGGTGCTCGAAGCCGATCACCGTCTCCTCGAACGGCACGCCGCCACGCCAGTGCAGGAGATAGAGGTCGAGCCGGTCGGTCTTCAGCCGCTTCAGGCTGCGCTCGCAGGCGGCGATCACGCCGGCGCGGCTGGCATTGTGCGGATAGACCTTGCTGACCAGGAACACCTCGTCGCGCAACCCTTCCAGCGCGTTGCCGAGGAAGCTCTCGCACTTGCCCTCGCCATACATCTCGGCGGTGTCGACCAGCTTCATGCCGAGCTCGACGCCGAGGCGCACCGATTCGGTCTCGTCCTTCAGGGCGGCCGCGCGCTCGCCCATCATCCAGGTGCCAATGCCGAGCTGCGGCACTTTCTCGCCGCCGGGGAGGGTCACGCGCCTGATCGCCATGCTGGAGGGCCTTTCCATCTCGTTCGTGCGAAGGCGGCATGCCACCGCGCCGCGCGGCGCGCAAGCGTGCTAGATTGCGGCGCCGGCGATTTGCCGGAATCACCGCCGGGAAACAACCCGCCACGCAAGGCTCCGCATCGACCCGCTCATGCCCGCCGCACCGCAGACCAGCATCCTTTCCAGCGACCCGGGCGCCGCCGAGGACAGCCTGTCGATCGGGCTGAGCGCGGTGATCGTCGCGGTGACGGGCGACGATCCGAAGGTGCTGGTCATCCGCCACGCCGGGCGCGAGTCGCTGCCCTCCGGACCGCTGGAGCGCGGGCACCGCACGCTGGAGACCGGCCTGCGCACATGGGTGGAGCGGCAGACCCACCAGGTGCTCGGCCATGTCGAGCAGCTCTACACTTTCGGCGACCGCGACCGCCGCGAGACTGACGGCGAGCAGGCCGCCCGCGCCCTCTCGGTCGCCTATCTCGCGCTGGTGCGCGAAGCACGCCCGGCCGGCGACGCGGAAGCGAGCTGGGAGAGCTGGTACCGCTATTTCCCCTGGGAGGACTGGCGCGAGGGGCGCCCGGCCGTGCTCGACGTGCTGGAGCCGGGCCTGCGCGCCTGGGCGGCGGCGGCACCAAGCGCGGCGCTTGGCGGCATGCGTTCGGAGCGCATCTCGCTCGCCTTCGGGCTCGGCCAGAGCCGCGACGAGGAGCGCGTGCTGGAGCGCTACGAGCTGCTCTACGAGGCCGGCATGGTGGCGGAGGGCCTGCGCGAGCGCGGCCTCGAAGGCGAGCGCGCCTCGACCTTCCTGCCCGGGGTCGAGCTGGCGGTGGATCACCGCCGCATGCTGGCGCTCGCCATCGCGCGGTTGCGCGGCAAGATCAAGTACCGTCCGGTGGTGTTCGAGCTGATGCCGCCGAGCTTCACGCTCGGCCAGCTCCAGCGCACGGTGGAGGCGCTCTCCGGGGTGAGGCTGCACAAGCAGAACTTCCGCCGGCTGATCGAGCAGCAGCGCCTCGTCGAGGAGACCGGCGAGGTGGCGGCGGAGACCGGCGGGCGACCGGCGCGCCTTGTGCGCTTCCGCCGCGAGGTGCTGCTGGAGCGCCCCGCCCCCGGCGTGCGGCTGTCCCCCGCCGGCGGGCGGCGGTGAGGTTGCGGCTCGCTACTCCCGCCCGTCGATCCATTTCGACATGAGGATCCGCGGGGCGACCTCGAAGCCGAGCTTCTCGTAGAAGGCGACGACGCCGACATTGGTCTCGCGCACCATGAGCTGCACCTTGGCGATGCCGCGCTGGCGCAGCCACTCCTCGGCCGCGGCGACCATCTCGGCGCCGACCTGCCGGCGCTGGATCATCGGATCGACCGCGACGTAATAGAGCCAGCCGCGGTGGCCGTCATGGCCGACCATCACAGAGCCAGCGACGCGCCCGCATTCGAGCCGCGCCACCAGCACGTCGGAGGCCGGCCTGCCGCGCGCCATGCGGATATCGGTCGCCGGATCATTGTAGGGAACGGTGAGGCCGCAGGCGCGCCAGAGATGGACCACGGCGCGCTCGTCGGCCTCGCCGGCCGGCTCGATCCTCAATGTCATGCTGGCACCTCCCGTCGGCCACCCGGCGTCCCGGCTTCTATCGCCGGTCCCGGCCGGCTGATAGTCCCTGCCGGCTGCCCCGATTTTCCACAGCCGCCCCACGCGCCCCTCCTCCCGGCGTGCAAAAGCCCGTGAATGCTGGGCTCATGGCCTTCCCATGCGCGTCGCGCATGACGATTGCACTTGAATTCATCGTGCCCGTGTGCGATGCAATAGAGGTCCGATAATGAGTATGCGGGAGAGTTCGACGGCTCTCTCGAGTGCGTCGGCGCCGACGGAGCAACCCCCCAAGGAAACTCTCAGGCACCAGGGACCGCATAGTCAGGACAATCTGGAGAGAGGTGCCGGCGCGGCTTGCCAGGCACCCACCGAAGGGGAAGCCCGAGGCGGCGTGACGGTCTGTTTCCGTTGGTCTCGGGGCGAGCTCTCAGGTACCGCGACAGATTTGGGGACAGCCGGAACGGACGAGTGTCCGATCCTTGTCGTCCTCAAGCGCGGGAGAGCCCCATGCGCCAGCAGTCCGTACCCCACGTAGCCATCATCGGCGCCGGCATCACCGGCGTGACCACCGCCTATGCCCTTTCCGAGAAGGGTTACGACGTCACCGTCATCGATCGCAACCGTTACGCGGCGATGGAGACCTCCTTCGCCAATGGCGGGCAGCTCTCCGCTTCCAACGCCGAGGTGTGGAATTCCTGGGCGACCGTGCTGAAGGGCATCAAGTGGATGCTGACGCCGGACGCGCCGCTGCTCATGAACCCGAAGCCCTCCTGGCACAAATATAGCTGGATGGCCGAGTTCCTCGCCCAGATCGCCAATTACCGCGCCAACACCATCGAGACCACCCGCCTCGCCATCAAGTCGCGCGACTACATGTTCGAGATGGCGGCGCGCGAGAACATCGACTTCAAGCACGAGAAGCGCGGCATCCTCCACATCTACCGCGACAAGGCGAGCTTCGACGGCGCCGCCAAGACCAACATGCTCTATGTCGAGGGCGGCCTCGAGCGCCAGGCGGTGACGCCGGAGGAGATCAGGGCGATCGAGCCGACGCTGCACGGCAACTATTATGGCGGCTTCTACACCCCTTCCGATTCCACCGGCGACATCCACCTGTTCACCCGCGGCCTCGCCGACGCCTGCAAGCAGCGCGGCGTGCGCTTCGTCAACGAGGCGAGCGTCGAGGCGATCCGGCACTTCGGAACCGGCGTCGAGATCACCTGGACCAGCCCGCCGGCCGACGAGAACGGCGTCACCACCCGCGACAGCCTGACCGCCGACGGCCTCGTGGTCTGCGCCGGCGTCGGCTCGCGCGCCATCGCCAGCATGCTCGGCGACCGGGTGAACATCTATCCGGTGAAGGGCTACTCCATCACCGTCATGCTGGATGACGAGGCGAGCCAGAAGGGCGCGCCGTGGGTCAGCCTGCTCGACGACAAGACCAAGATCGTCACCTCGCGCCTCGGCGTCGACCGCTTCCGCGTCGCCGGCACGGCCGAGTTCAACGGCGAGAACCGCGACATCCGCGCCGACCGCATCCGCCCGCTGGTCGACTGGACGCGCAAGCTGTTCCCGGATGTGAGCACCGACCGCGTGGTGCCGTGGGCCGGCCTGCGCCCGATGCTGCCGAGCATGCTGCCGCGCGTCGGCGCCGGCAAGCTGCCCGGCGTGTTCTACAACACCGGGCACGGGCATCTCGGCTGGACGCTCTCGGCGGTGACCGCCCAGATGCTGGCCGAGACGGTCTCCTCCGCCATGCCGGTCGAGCTCCCCGCCGCCTACAAGATGGCGGCGGAGTGAGGCGATAGAGCCTGCCTCCGGCAGATCGTGCTCCCTTGCCCCCCGGATCGGCGCCGCGCTCACGCGCGGCTTGTCTGGGGAACGCGTGTCCCGGACGCCCGAAGCGTCAGCGCAGGGCGAGCCGGGACCCAGCGTGCAACTTCGCCCGCATCGCGGGCGCTTCATGATACCTTCCGGAAGGGAGGGCTCATGGAGCGCTACGCCGTCTACATTCTCGCCAGCGCCCGCAACGGCACGCTCTATGTGGGCGTGACCAACGACCTCGCCCGCAGGCTCACCGAGCACCGCTCCGGCCTCGTGCCGGGCTTCACGCTGCGCTACGGCGTGAGGCGCCTCGTGCATGTCGAATATTTCGCCTCGATCGATGAGGCACGGATGCGCGAGGGACGGCTCAAGAAGTGGCGACGCAGTTGGAAGCTCGATCTGATCGAGGCGGCAAATCCGCAGTGGCGTGATCTCACGGACGACCTGCTCGCTTGAGCCTGCCTTCGGCAGAAGAGTTCCTCCTGGACCCCGGATCGGCGCCGCGCTGACGCGCGGCTTGTCCGGGGAAAGGAACCCGCCTGTACAGCCACTGCCTATAGCCGCATCGCGCGCAGCCTGAGCGCGTTGCCGATGACGCTCACCGAGGAGAGCGACATGGCGAGCGCCGCCATCATCGGCGAGAGCAGCAGGCCGAACACCGGATAGAGCACGCCCGCCGCGATCGGCACGCCGGCAACGTTGTAGATGAAGGCGAAGAACAGGTTCTGGCGGATGTTCGACATGGTCGCCTCCGACAGATGCCGCGCCTTGACGATGCCGGTGAGGTCGCCCTTCAACAGCGTCACGCCGGCGCTCTCGATGGCGACGTCGGTGCCCGAGCCCATGGCGATGCCGACATCGGCTCCCGCCAGCGCGGGCGCGTCGTTCACGCCGTCGCCGGCCATCGCCACCACGCGGCCCTCGCTTTTCAGCCGGGCCACTACCGCGCTCTTATCCTCGGGCGCGACCTCGGCCTCCACCTCGTCGATGCCGAGCCGGCGGGCAACTGCCTGCGCCGTGGTGCGGTTGTCGCCGGTGAGCATGACGACGCGGATGCCGTCCTCTTTCAGCGCGCGCAGCGCCTCGGGCGTGGTCGCCTTGATCGCGTCGGCGATGGCGAAGATACCCGCCGCCTTGCCGTTCACGCCGATGAAGATGGCGCTGGCGCCTTCGGCCCGCAGCTCGTCCGCCCGCGCGGCGAGCGTGCTCGTCTCGATGCCGAGCTCTTTCAGGAAGGCGGCGCTGCCGAGCACCACGCGCTTGCGCTCGACCATGCCATAGGCGCCCTTGCCGACGGGGGAATCGAAGCCCATCACCTTAGGGATGGCGATGCCCTTCGCCTCTGCGGCGGCGACGATGGCGTGCGCCAGCGGATGCTCCGAGGGGCGCTCGACGCCGGCGGCGAGGCGCAGCACCTCTTCGGCCTCGAAGCCCTCCGCCGGCACCATGGCGGTGACCGACGGCTTGCCTTCGGTGAGCGTGCCGGTCTTGTCGACGACGAGCGTGTCGACCGCCTCAAGCCGCTCCAGCGCGGCGGCGTCCTTGATCAGCACGCCGGCCTGCGCGCCACGCCCAACCCCGACCATGATCGACATCGGCGTGGCGAGGCCGAGCGCGCAGGGGCAGGCGATGATCAGCACCGCCACGGCCGCCACCAGAGCGTAGGAGAAGCGCGGCTCGGGGCCGAACATCATCCACGCCGCGAAGGCGAGCACGGCGCACAGCACCACCAGCGGCACGAACCAGCCGGCGACGCGGTCGGCGAGGCGCTGGATCGGCGCGCGCGAGCGCTGCGCCTCGCTGACCATCTGCACGATGCGCGCGAGCATGGTGTCGCGCCCGACCTTCTCCGCCACCATGACGAGGCCACCGGAACGGTTCAGCGTGCCGCCGATGACGCGGTCGCCCTCAGCCTTGGTGACCGGCATGGATTCGCCGGTGACGAGGGATTCGTCGATCGCCGAACGCCCCTCCTCCACCTTGCCGTCGACCGGCACCTTCTCGCCGGGGCGCACCCGCAGCCGGTCGCCGGCGGCGACCTGATCGAGCGGGACCTCCTCCTCGCCGCCATCGGCGTTTATCCGCCGCGCGGTGCGCGGGGCGAGGTCGAGCAGCGCGCGGATGGCGCCGGAGGTGGCGTCGCGGGCGCGCAGCTCCAGCACCTGTCCGAGCAGGACGAGCACGGTGATCACCGCCGCCGCCTCGAAATAGACGGCGACCGAGCCGTCCTCGGCGCGGAAGGCCGGCGGGAACAGGCCGGGCGCCAGCACGGCAACGAGGCTGTAGAGATAGGCGACGCCGGTGCCCAGCGCGATCAGCGTGAACATGTTGAGGTTGCGCGTCACCAGCGACTGCCAGCCGCGCTCGAAGAACGGCCAGCCGGCCCAGAGCACCACGGGAGTAGCGAGGGCGAGCTGCACCCAGTGCGAGGTGCCGGCCGGCACCAAGTGATGCAGCGCCGGGATGAAGTGCGCGCCCATCTCCAGCAGCGCCACCGGCACGGTCAGCACGAGGCCGATCCAGAAGCGCCGGGTCATGTCGATCAGTTCGTGGTTCGGACCGGAATCGAGGCTGACCGTCACCGGCTCCAGAGCCATGCCGCAGATCGGGCAGGTGCCGGGGCCGATCTGGCGGATCTCCGGATGCATCGGGCAGGTGTATTCGGTGCCCTCCGGCACCGCTTCGGCGGGTGCCTTATCGCCGAGATATTTTTCCGGGCTGGCGATGAACTTGGTGCGGCAGCCGGCCGAGCAGAAATAATAGGTGATGCCCTTGTGATCGGCCTTCAGCGTCGCGGTGTGCGGATCGACATCCATGCCGCAGACCGGGTCCTTGGCCATGTGTGGGGCGGGGGCGCCGGGAGCGGCGTGCTGGTGCGAGGCGTGGTCGTGGCCGGCGTGAGCGCCGGGCGCATGGTCGTGGGGCGCATGGTCGTGGTGCCCGCCGCAGCAGGAACCCTGCTCCGCGGCATGGTGGGGGGCATGGTTGGCGTCCGTGCCGTCCGCGGCCTTGCCGCCGCAGCAGGAGCCGCCAGCGTCCTTGCCCGCCCCATGCGCTCCGTGGTGATCGTGCCCGGCCATCGCCCTCTCCTTCACCATACCCTCATGGGGTATCCATCCGGCTTGCGATATATACCCTGTGGGGGTATATGACAAGCATGCAGAACGACACGCGCTCTTCCTGTCGAAAACGCCTGAACCGCATCGAGGGTCAGGTCCGCGGCCTCTCGCGCATGGTCGAGGAGAACCGCTACTGCATCGACATTGTCACCCAGGTGGCGGCGGTGCGGGCGGCGCTCAAGAAGGTCGAGGAGGAAGTGTTGCGCGACCATGTCGCGCATTGCGTCGAGCACGCCATCCGCTCCGGCGACGCCGACGAGCAGCGCCGCAAGATCACCGAGCTGGTGGCGACGCTCGGCAAGGTGAACGGCTGAGCGGGGCCGGAAGCTTTTGCGCGGTCGCTCAGCGCTTCCGTGTCCCGGCCAAGCGCAGGCGAAGCCGGAGCGCAGAGCCGGGATCCAGGAGAGACTCCGCCGCAGGCGCTTCCCTGAAGGAATTCGGCGGCTTCGCCGAGTCTCTCCTGGGCCCCGGATCGGCGCCGCACATCGTGCGGCTTGTCCGGGGAACGAGGGGCTATTCCGGCGCCTTGAGCCCCAGCGAGGCGACGTAGCTGCGGTTCACCGTGGCGTTGGCGAAGCGGGCATTCTCGATATAGGCGCGCAGCGTCTTCGCCACCTCCTCGCGCGGCGGCTTCGGCATCGAGGCCCAGTCGCTCTCGGGCACCGAGCCGAAGGCGGCGATGGCGTCCCAGCCCTCCGGCTTGGCGATGGACACGACGGTGGAGCGGGAATCGAGATTCTTGTAGGTCCAGAAGCTCCAGCCGATGCCGAACTTCTCGTTCATCGCGCGGTATTTCGCGTTCCATTCGTCGGTCAGCTCGCCGGTCTCGCCGAGGAACAGCGGCACGCCCCAGCGATTGGCAAAATTGACGTAGTCCTGCACCTCGCGCCGCTCCGGGCTCGCCCAGAACTTGTGGTAGGTGTAGGCGAGATTGGCGTCGAAGGGCCGGGTGAAGACGCCGAAATTGGTGCTCCACTGCGCCGCCGCCAGGATTACCACATGGTTCGGATCGACCGCGCGGATCGCCTGCGTGATCTCGCGATAGAACGGTTCGAGGCGTGGATTGAGATAGTCGGCGTCGTGATAGGGCGAGATCGGCTCGTTGAGCAGGTCGTAGCCGAGCACCGTGGGCTCGTCCTTGTAGCGCGTGGCGATCGCCGTCCACAGCGCGATGGTCTGCCGGCGATATTCCGGCACGTAGAACACCAGCGGATAGCCGATGCCGTCGTCGTGGTTCACCCCGGTCTGGCCGCCCGGCGCGGCATGGATGTCGAGGATGACCTTGATGCCGGCCTCGCGCGCCCAGCCGATCGCCCGGTCGATCAGCGCCCAGCCCTCGCCGTTCGGGTCGACGCGGTTCGGGTCGGCGGGATCGAGGAAGAACTTCCAGTGGAGGGGCACGCGCACCGTGGTGAAGCCGGCGGCTTTGAGGAAACGCAGGTCGTCGGCGCCGATATAGACGTCGCGGAAATCGTGCCAGAACCGCGCCGCCTCCTCCGGGCCGGCGAGATATTCGATCACCCGCTCGATCTCGCGCGGCGAGCGCTGCACCTTGAACTTGAACATGTAGCCTTCCGGCAGCAGCCAGTTGCCGAAGCTCATGCCCTTGACGAGGAAGGTCGACCCGTCCGGGTTCACGAAGCGCGTGCCCTCCGCGCGGATGAAGCCGGGCGCCGGATCGGCGCGGAGCGGCGTCATGGGGGCGAGGAGCGCGGCGGCGAGGAACAGCAGGCGGAGCGGAAGCGCGATCATGGGGCGGGAAGCTAGCCGCAGCGCCGTGGGGCGGCAATGGGAACGACGCCGCCCTGCCGCCCTACCCGCGCGCCTGTCCTTGTCGGGGACGCCTCAGGATGACGGCGCCCGAGGGGGCAAGCTCCGCGCCCATTCCCGGCCCCGGCGTGACATGCGGCGCTGCACAAGCTAATCCAAGGACCCTCCTCCTCGGCTCAGCATCAGCATCGCATGTCGCTCATCCAAGCCGCCTGGCTGTTCGCCGCGCTCGTCCTGTTCGTGATCGCCACCGCGCGCGGGCACGTGAACGCCTTCCTCGCCCTCATCGTCGCGAGCGCCTTCTTCGGCTTCGGCGCCGGCATGGCGACCAGCCAGGTCGGCAAGTCCTTCGGCATCGGCTTCTCGCAGACCCTGCAGTCGCTCGGCCTCGTGGTGGTGGCCGGCGCGCTGATGGCGGCCATCGCCGACGGCACCGGCGCTACCTCATGGCTGCAGGCGCGGGCGCGCGGCTGGCGGCGGCGCTCGCTCCCTCTTGCGCTGGTCGGCCTCCTCGGCGGGCTCGGCGCCAGCCCGGCGGCCGCCTTCGCGGTGCTCACCCCGCTGCGCCGGGCGATCTCCGGGGACAGCCCGCGCGGCGCGCTCACCCTCGGCCTCGCGCTGTCGGCGAGCCACGGGCTCATCCTGCCGGCACCGGTGATGATCGCGGCGGTGACGATCCTCGGCGCCGACTGGGGCCACGCGCTCACCTTCGGCGTACCGGCGCTGGTGCTGCCTTTCCTCATCGGCGTGGTGTTCGCCCATTTCGCGGCTGATACCGACGCGCCTGCGCCCGAGCCCTTCGCCGGCGCGGCGGATGCGGACAGCTACCACGCGCCGAGGCGTGGTGCGTTCGCACTCGTGCTCGTCACGCTGGTGCTGCTCGGCTTCCTGATCACCGCATCGCTGGGCGACATCGCCTCGGAGCCTTTCGGCGGCGGCTCGAACCGCGAATTCCTGCTGGCCTTCGGCCGGCCGCTGATCCTGCTGCTGGCCGGCACCGGCCTCCTGCTCCTGCTGAGCTGGCATTGGCAGCGCGGTGGCCTTGCCGACGAGGGCTGGGCCGGGCAGGCGCTCGCGCGCGCCGCCGTGCTGGTGCTCGTTATCGGCGCCGCGGGCGGGCTGCAGAAGCTGATCCAGGATACCGGCCTGCCGGAGATGAACGCCGAGCGGCTGCTGGGCTGGCAGCCGATGCCAGCGCTCGCGCTGGTACTGCCCTTCGCGCTCGCCGCCGTCATGAAGACGCTGCAGGGCTCCTCGCTGGTCGCCGCCATCACCGCGGCGGGCATGACGGCGCCGCTCCTCGGCGGCCTCGGCCTCGACGACGAGGCGGGGCGCGCATTGGCCGCACTGGCCGTCGGCGCCGGCGCCATGACGGTGCCGCATATCAATGACGGACTGTTCTGGCTCGTCACCGTCGGCGGACGCATGACGCCGCCGAGCGGGCTCGCGCGGTTCAGCCTGGGGGCCGCGCTGCAAGGGGCCGGGGCTCTCGCGGCATTGTCGCTGCTTCGCGCGCTCGCCGGCTGACCAGTGCCGTTCGAATTGCCGTCCGTTTGGTTCGACCCACCGGGGGATCCGCGTTCCGATGATACGACGCCGTGACCTGCTCGCCGCCGCGGCGGCCGCCACTGCCCTGCCCCTGCTGCCGCGCACCGTGCACGCCGAATTCGCTTTGCCCGAAGCCGAGCTGCCGAAGCTGCCGCGCGGCTTCGTCTGGGGCGCCTCGACCTCCTCCTACCAGATCGAGGGGGCGGTCGCCGCCGACGGGCGCGCCCCGTCCGTCTGGGACGGCTTCTGCCGCCAGCCGGGGCGCATCGCCGACGGCACCAATGGCGACGTCGCCTGCGACCATTACAACCGCTACCGCGAGGACGTCGACCTGCTCGCCGATGGCGGCTTCGGCGCCTACCGCTTCTCCATCGCCTGGCCGCGCGTGATGCCGCAGGGCACCGGCGCGGTGAACGCCGCCGGGCTCGACTTCTACGACCGCCTCACCGACCGGCTGATGGAGAAGGGCGTCACCCCCTGGGCCTGCCTCTATCACTGGGACCTGCCGCAGGCGCTGCAGGACCGCGGCGGCTGGCACAATCGCGACATCGCCTCATGGTTCGCCGACTATGCCCGCGCCACGACGGCGCGGCTCGGCGACCGCGTGAAGAACTGGGCGATGTTCAACGAGCCCTCCGTCCACGCCATCTTTGGCCACGCCTTCGGCAATCACGCGCCGGGCCAGACCGGCTGGGCGAGCTATGTGATGGCCCAGCACCACCAGAATCTGGCGCAGGGCACCGCGATCCGCGCACTGCGCGCCGAGAACCGCGGCTGGAATCTGGGCACGGTTCTGTCGCTGCAGCCGGTGCATCCGGCCAGCGACCGCGAGATCGACGCGAAGGCCGCCCAGCGCTTCGACGCGGCGTGGAACACGGTCAATCTCGACCCGCTGTTCCACGGCCGCTACCCGGAGATCGTCGCCTCCTCCTTCGCGCCGCTGGTCAAGGCGGGCGACCTCGATACCATCAAGGCGCCGATCGACTTTCTGGGCGTGAACTATTACGGGCGCGCCCATATCGTCGACGATCCGGCCTGCGTGCTCTCGGGCGCCAATTTCGGCCCGCTGCCCAAGGGCACGCCGACCACCGCCATGGGCTGGCCGGTCGAGCCGGACGGGCTGGTCGAGGTACTGGCGCGGCTGCGCGACGGCTATGGCAATCCGCCCGTCTACATCACCGAGAACGGCGCCTGCTACGACGACCCGGCGCCGCAGGATGGGAAGATCGACGACGCCCCGCGCGTCGCCTTCCTGCGCGAGCATCTCGCCGCCGCCGGCCGCGCCATCGCGCAGGGCTGCGCGCTGAAGGGTTATTTCGTCTGGTCGCTGCTCGACAATTTCGAGTGGGCGGAAGGCAAGAGGCGGCGCTTCGGCATCGTCCATGTCGACTTCGAGACGCTGGCGCGCACGCCCAAGGCCTCCTATGCCTTCCTGTCGCAGGTGATGCGGCAAGCCGGCTGAGCTTTCCACAGCAGGTTGTCCGAGCGGCACCTGTTTGTGATACGAACGTCAAGAAACTGGGCTTGGGTGCGCGAATCCGCCCCTATCCGGCAACATCGAGCAGGCGCATGCAGACAGACGACCCCCGCGTTTCGGAAATCATCGACTTCATCGCCGGCGACGTCGGCGTCGATCCCGCCCTGCTGACGCCCGCAACCCCGGTGGCCGATCTCGGCATCTCCTCGCTCGACCTGATCGAGACGATCTTCAAGCTGGAAAGCCGCTTCAACATCGAGATTCCGAACGACGGGCCGCTGAACGGCAACGACGTGACGGTCGGCGCGCTGGTCGAGCACGTCGCCGCGCTGCTGCAGGCGAAAGAGGCGAAGCCCGCCTGATGTCCGCCCGCGTCGCGATCACCGGGCTCGGCGCGCTCTCCGCGCTGGGCAATGACGTCGCCACCCACCTCGCCGGCCTGAAGGCGGGAAAGGTCGGCATCGGCGTGACGCAGGCGGTCGACGTCTCCACCATGAAGGCGAAGATCTCCGCCGAGGTGAAAGGCTTCGTGCCGGAAGAGCATTTCGAGCCGCGCCAGCTCGGCCTCGTCGACCGCACCTCGCAATTCGCCGTCGTCGTCGCCCGGCAGGCGCTGGCCGATGCCGGTCCGGCGCTGGAAGGCGTGGCGCGCCACCGCGCCGGCGCCATCTTCGCCGCCTCGGTCGGCTTCCACGCCGTCGACGACAGCTACCACAAGCTCTATGCCGACAAGGCGCCGCGCCCGCACCCCTTCACCGTGCCGCGCGCCATGCCGAGCGGGCAGGTGAGCCATGTGACCATGGATCTCGGCATCCACGGCCCCGCCTTCTCCATCGCCTCGGCCTGCTCCTCGGCCTCGCATTCCATCGGCACCGCCTTCCACATGATCCGCTCCGGCATGCTGGACGTCGCCATCACCGGCGGCGGCGAATCCCAGCTCACCTACGGCATGCTGAAGAGCTGGGAAGCGCTGCGCGTGCTCGCCCCCGAGGCCTGCCGGCCGTTCTCCAAGGACCGCGCCGGGCTCGTCATCGGCGAGGGCGCCGGCGCCGTGGTTCTGGAGAACATGGACCGCGCCATCGCCCGCGGCGCCACCATCCATGCCGAGCTGATCGGCTTCGGCATGAGCGCCGACGGCATGGACATCACCGCCCCCGACATGGCGAGTGCTGCGGCCTCGATGCGCTTCGCGCTGGAGGATGCCGGCCTCGCGCCGGAGGCGGTCGACTATGTCAGCGCACACGGCACCGCGACGCAGCTCAATGACAAGACCGAGACGGCGGCGCTCCGCCACGTGTTCGGCAACCATCTCGGCCGACTGCCGGTCTCCTCGTCGAAGTCGCAGTACGGCCATACGATGAACGCCTCCGGGGCGCTCGACCTCGTCACCACCGTGCTTGCCCTGCGCGAGGGCTTCCTGCCCCCGACCATGGGCTACAACGAGCCGGACCCGGACTGCGACATCGACTGCGTGCCGAACGCCTCGCGTCCGGCGGCGATCGAGGTGGCGCTGTCCTCCAGCTTCGCCTTCGGCGGGCTCAACGCCGTACTGGCGCTCCGGCGCTGGCCGGGCTGATCACGGCTCGACCCGGAACCCCTCGCCTAGCCAATCTCCGACGAGCACACGTCCCGTCTCTGCCTGACCCGTCAGCCGATCGCGGCAGAAGGCGGCGATCTCGCGCGGCAGGCGGCCGAGTTCGTGGCGCCGCGCGATCAGCGTCAGATGCCGGGTGAAGCCCGGCCCGGGCAGCGGCCGGCAGGTGAGCCCGTCGAGCGGCAGCGCGGCCTCGATCAGGCATAGCGGCGTGGTGATGGCGAAGCCCGCCCCGGCGGCGACGCTCGCCGTCACCCCATAGGGCGTGTCGAACTCCAGCCGGCGCGGCAGGTCGAGCCGCAGGCGCCTGAGATGCCGGTCGACCTCCATGCCGGTGCGCGAGCGCGCGGAGAAGCGCACCAGCGGCATCGCGCGCGCCAGCGCCTCCAGATCGGCGGGGCGCATGGGGGCCGGAACGTCGGCCGGCAGTAGCAGAAGATAGGGCTCGGTGACCAGCGGCCAGCGTTCCAGCCCCTCGATCTCCTCGAGGTCGTCGGCGCCGATCAGCAGGTCGAGCTGCCGGGTGAGCAGCGCGCCGGCATGCGAGGCGGTGAGGCCGGAGAGCACCGAGACCTGCTCGGCGAGCTCGTTCAGCCGCCCGGCGAGCGGCGCCATCAGCACCCGCGACAGCGAATCGACGAGGCCGGCGCGCAGGAGCGGCAGCCGGCTGTTCTCGGTTTCGCGCAAGAGTGGGGCGATCTGCCGGGCTTCGGACAGCAGAGCGCTGCCGCGCTGGCGCAGCGCTCCGCCGGCGGCTGTGAGCGCCATCGGCCGGGCGCGGCGGTCGAACAGCGCTACCCCCATGCGCCGCTCCATATCGGCCACCGCCTGCGAGATAGCCGGCTGGGTGAGCCCGAGCCGGCGCGCGGCCTCCGCCATGGTGCCGGCATCGCAGACGGTGAGGAAAAGCTCCAGCGAACGCAGGTCGAAGGGGAGCGTGTCGGGCGGTGCCATGTATGTTTCGGTTCCTCGACCGCCTTCGCCCGCGAAGTCTTGGGCGGCCACGCATATCCGTCATTTCCCAGCAGCGCACACTATAAGCAAAATTTATATTATCTGCCATTCGTCGCCCGGCTATAGCTTCTCGCCTAGTCTCGCGAGCGGCCCCATGCGCTATTCCTTCCTGAGCATCCTCAAGAACGGGCTCACCGGCCAGTCCGGCTGGAAACCGGCCTGGCGCGACGCGGCGCCGAAGCCTTCTTACGATGTGATCATCGTCGGCGGTGGCGGGCACGGGCTGGCGACCGCCTATTACCTCGCGAAGGTTCACGGCATCCGCAACGTGGCGGTGATCGAGAAGGGCACGATCGGTTCCGGCAATGCCGGGCGGAACACCACAATCATCCGCTCCAACTACCTGCTGCCCGGCAACGAGCCCTTCTACGAATGGTCGATGAAGCTCTGGGAAGGGCTGGAGCAGGAGCTCAATTACAACGCGATGGTCAGCCAGCGCGGCGTGCTGAACCTCTACCACTCCGACGCGCAACGCGACGCCTATGCACGGCGCGGCAACGCGATGCGGCTAGCCGGCGTCGATTCCGAGCTGCTGGACCGCGAGGGGGTGCGGGCGATGTACCCCTTCCTCGACTTCGACAATGCGCGCTTCCCGATCCAGGGCGGGCTCTTACAGCGGCGCGGCGGCACGGCGCGGCACGACGCGGTGGTCTGGGGCTATGCGCGCGGGGCGGACCGGCTCGGCGTCGACATCGTGCAGAATTGCGAGGTCACCGGCTTCCTGCGCGAGGGCGACGCCATCGTCGGCGTCGAAACCACGCGCGGGCCGATCCGGGCCGGCAAGGTCGGCCTCGCGGTGGCGGGCTCGACCTCGCGCGTCGCCCGGCAGGCGGGGCTGCGCCTGCCGATCGAGAGCCATGTACTGCAGGCCTTCGTCTCCGAGGGGCTTAAACCCCTGATCGACGGCGTCGTCACCTTCGGCGCCGGACATTTCTACATCTCCCAGTCCGACAAGGGCGGCCTCGTCTTCGGCGGCGACATCGACGGCTACAATTCCTATGCCCAGCGCGGCAACCTGCCGGTCATCGAGGATGTCTGCGAGGGCGGCATGGCCTTGATGCCGCGCATCGGCCGGTTGCGCCTCCTGCGCCACTGGGGCGGCATCATGGACATGTCGATGGACGGCTCCCCGATCATCGACGCGACGCCGGTGCCGGGGCTCTATCTCAATGCCGGCTGGTGCTATGGCGGCTTCAAGGCGACGCCGGCTTCGGGCTGGTGCTTCGCGCATCTTCTGGCAAAGGACGAGCCGCACGAGACCGCCGCGGCGATGCGGCTCGACCGCTTCCGCACCGGCCATCTGATCGACGAGAAGGGAGTCGGCGCCCAGCCGAACCTGCACTGATGCGCATCCCCTGCCCCTATTGCGGCGCGCGCGACGCGCATGAATTTGCCTATCTCGGCGACGCGACGGTGACGCGACCCGATCCGGCGGCGCCGGACGCGGAAGACACGTTCTTCGATTACGTCTATCTGCGCGACAATCCGGCCGGGCCGCACAGCGAATGGTGGTACCACGCCAGCGGCTGCCGGCAGTGGGTGAGGGTCGCGCGCGACACCCGTACCCACGCGATCCTCGGCACCGAGCTGGCGCGCAAGCCTGCGGGAGACGCCGCATGAGCCGCCTCGCCAAGGGCGGTCTGGTCGACCGCGCGCGCGCGCTGTCCTTCTCCTTCGACGGCAAGCGCTATTCGGGACTCGCGGGCGACACCCTCGCCTCGGCGCTGCTGGCCAATGACGTGAAGCTGGTCGGTCGCTCGTTCAAATATCACCGCCCGCGCGGCATCGTCTCGGCCGGGCCGGAGGAGCCGAACGCCCTCGTCGAGCTGCGCGCGGGCGCTCGGCGCGAGCCGAATACGCGGGCGACCGTCGTCGAGCTCCATGACGGGCTCATTGCCGCGAGCCAGAACCGCTGGCCCTCGCTCGGCTTCGACCTCCTGTCGGTGAACGGGCTCGTCGCGCCCTTCCTCGGCGCCGGCTTCTACTACAAGACCTTCATGTGGCCGGCGAGCTTCTGGGAAAAGCTCTACGAGCCGGTCATCCGCCGCGCCGCCGGCCTCGGCCGCGCCGCCGACGGCAATGACCCCGACGAATATGAGAAGGCCAACGCCTTCTGCGACGTGCTGGTGATCGGCGCCGGCCCGGCTGGGCTGATGGCGGCGCGCGAGGCCGCCCGCGCCGGCGCGCGGGTGATCCTCGCCGACGAGGACTTCCTGCCCGGCGGGCGGCTGAACGCGGAAAGCCACACGGTCGGCGACGAGGCCGGCCACGCCTTCGCTGCGCGGCTCGCCGCCGAGCTGGCGAGCAACCCCAAAGTGCGGATCATGACCCGCACCACGGTATTCGGTGTCTATGACGGCGGCACCTATGGCGCGCTGGAGCGGGTCTCCGACCATCTCGCCGAGCCCGCGCCTTTCGCGCCGCGCCAGCGGCTGTGGCGGATCGTTGCCAAGCGCGCCGTGCTGGCGGCGGGCGCCACCGAGCGCCCCATCGTGTTTGGCGGCAATGACCGGCCGGGCGTGATGGCGGCCGGCGCGGTGCAGGCCTATGCCAACCGCTTCGGCGTGGCGGCGGGCAAGAACCTCGCCGTCTTCGCCAATAATGACGAGGCCTGGCGCGCGGCCTTCGACGCGGCGCAGGCCGGCATCGCCGTTTCCGCCATCGTCGATGTGCGCGAGACGATCTCTCCCGCCCTTACCGCAGAAGCGGAACGGCGCGACATCCGCGTGATCGCCGGCGGACAGGTGATCGGCACGCGCGGGAAAACGCTGTCGGGGATCGAGGTTCGCCACGGTGGGACGACGGAGGCGCTCGCCATCGACACGCTCGCCGTGTCCGGCGGCTGGTCGCCCAATGTCCACCTCACCTGCCACCATGGCGGCAAGCCGATTTGGAATGCCGACATCGCCGCCTTCGTGCCCGGCGCGACGCCGCCGGGGCTGAGCGTCGCCGGCGCGGCGCGCGGGCATTTCAGCCTGTCGGGCGCGCTGCGCGACGGCGTGCAGGCGGGCACCGCCGCCGCCTCCGATCTCGGCTTCGCGACGGCGACGCCGGAGATTCCGATCGCGGACGACGCCGAGCCGGCAATCGCCGCCTTCTGGCATGTCGCGGATTCGAAAGGGCCGGCCTTCGTCGACCCGCAGAACGACGTGACCGCCAAGGATGTCGGCATCGCCTTCAAGGAGGGTTTCCGCTCGGTCGAGCTGCTAAAGCGCTACACCACGCTCGGCATGGCGACCGACCAAGGCAAGACCTCCAACGTCACCGGCCTCGCCATCATGGCGGAGCTGACCGGCGCCGGGATTAGCGAGACCGGCACGACGATCTTCCGCCCGCCTTACACGCCGGTCGCCATCGGCGCGCTGGCCGGCCATCACCGGGGCAAGGACTTCCGCCCGACCCGGCCGACGCCGACCCATGAATGGGCGGCCGAGCAGGGCGCGGTGTTCGTCGAGACCGGGCTGTGGCTGCGCGCGCAATATTTCCCGCGCCCCGGCGAAGCCGACTGGCTTACGACGGTGAACCGCGAGGTGAGCGCGGTGCGCGCCTCGGTCGGGCTGATCGACGTCTCGACCTTCGGCAAGATCGACCTGCAGGGGCCGGACGTCGGCGCGTTCCTCGACCGCGTCTACATCAACGGCTTTTCCGCGCTCGCCGTCGGCAAGGCGCGCTACGGGGTGATGCTGCGCGAGGACGGCATGGTGATGGACGACGGCACCACCGCGCGCCTTGCGCCTGAGCACTATGTGATGACCACGACCACGGCGAATGCCGCCAAGGTCTACCAGCACCTCGAATTCTGCCTGCAGGTGCTGTGGCCGGAGCTGGATGTGGCCATCGCCTCGGTGTCCGAGCAATGGGCGCAGATCGCGCTCGCCGGCCCGCGCTCGCGTGACGTGCTGGCCCGTGTGGTCGATGACAGCGTCGACGTGTCGAACGAAGCGCTGCCCTATATGGGCGCGATCATCGGCACGGTGATGGGCGGAATTCCGGCGCGGCTGTTCCGCCTCTCCTTCTCGGGCGAGCTCGGCTACGAGATCGCGGTACCGGCGCGTCACGGCGAGACGCTGGCGCGGGCGCTGATGGCGGCGGGTGCCGAGTTCGGCATCACCCCCTACGGCACCGAGGCGCTCGGTGTGATGCGCATCGAGAAGGGGCATGTCTCCGGCAACGAGCTGTCCGGCCAGACCACGGCGCGCGATCTCGGGCTCGGGCGCATGGCCTCGACCAAGAAGGACTATGTCGGCCGCACCATGGCCGGCCGTCCCGGCCTCACCGATCCCGAGCGGCCGACGTTTGTCGGCTTCAAGCCGGTCGACGGCACGTCGCGCCTGCGCGCGGGCGCGCACTTCCTCAAAGTCGGCGCGCCGGCCGACACCGCGAATGACGAGGGCTACATGACCTCGGTGTGCTACTCGCCGACGCTTCAGCACTGGATCGGCCTCGGCCTGCTGAAGCGCGGGCCGGAGCGGATCGGCGAGCGCGTGCGCGCCTATGATCCGGTACGCGGAGGCGACATCGAGGTCGAAGTCTGCGCGCCGGGCTTCGTCGATCCCGATGGCGAAAAGCTGCGCGGATGAGGTGAGCATCATGACCCATATCCTCGACACGCTCCCGCTCACCCGCCTTCCCGCGCCGGGGAGCTACGGCAGGACGGGCGCTCCCGGCGTCACGGTCGCGCTGCGCGAGGATGTCGCGGCGGCGACACTGGTGGCACGGCGCGGGGCTGGCGTCCGTCTCGCCGACGTGGTCCAGGCGCGCTTCGGCCTCACGCTTTCCGACGGCCCGCGCATGGCGGGAGACGACGCGCTTGCCGTTCTCGGAACCGGGCCGGGGCGCTGGCTGACGCTCGCGCAGACGCGGCCCGGCCTCGCCGCCGAGCTCGCCTCGACGCTCGACGGGCTCGCCGCCGTCACCGACCAGAGCGACGCCAATATCCTGTTCGAAATCAATGGCCCGCGCGTGCTTGACCTGCTGGCGAAGGGCGCGACGATCGATCTCGATCCGGAGGTCTTCCGCCCCGGCGACGTCGCCGTCACCGCTATCGCCCATGTCGGCGTCACGCTGTGGCGGCCGGGCGAGGAGATCGCCTACCGCGCGCTCGTCGCGCGCTCCTTCGCGCCGGCCTTCGCGCGCTTCCTGATCGCCGGCGGCGCGGAATACGGGATCGGCTGGTCGAGGCGAGGTTGACGGCGGCGCGGCGCGCGCTTCCCTCCCGCCGACCTTTTCCGTACAACCCGCCCCGTAAGATGCCGCGCCGCATCGCGCCGCGCCGACGCGGGCATTCCGACGAGACCGACATGACCGACACATCGCAGCATTTCGTCCTCACGCTCTCCTGCCCCAACCGCGCGGGCATCGTCGCCGGCGTCGCCACCTATCTGTTCGAGGAAGGCTGCAACATCCTCGAGGCGCAGCAATATGACGACACCGAGAGCGGCCGCTTCTTCATGCGGGTGGTGTTCAACAAGGTGGAGGGCGAGGCCGACCTCGCCGGCATCCGCGAGGGCTTCGCGGTGGTCGCCGAGCGGCTGTCACTGAAATGGACGCTGCGCCCACGCGCCGAGAAGCGCCGCGTGATGCTGCTGGTCTCCAAGTTCGACCATTGCCTCGCCGACCTGCTCTATCGCTGGCGCATCGGCGAGATCCCGATGGAGATCACCGCCATCGTCGCCAACTATCCGCGCGAGACCTACGCCCATCTCGATTTCGACGGCATCCCCTTCCATTATCTCCCGGTCACCAAGGCGACCAAGATGGAGCAGGAGGCGCAGATCTGGGAGCTGTTCCAGAAGACGAAATCCGAGGTCGCGGTGCTCGCCCGCTACATGCAGGTGCTCTCGGACGGGCTGTCGGCGAAGCTCTCCGGGCGGTGCATCAACATCCACCATTCCTTCCTGCCCGGCTTCAAGGGCGCCAAGCCCTATCATCAGGCGCATGAGCGCGGGGTGAAGCTGATCGGCGCCACCGCCCATTACGTCACCTCCGACCTCGACGAGGGGCCGATCATCGAGCAGGACGTCGAGCGCATCACCCATCAGGATTCGGCCGAGGACCTGGTGCGCAAGGGCCGCGACATCGAGCGGCGCGTGCTCGCCCGCGCGCTCGCCTGGCACCTCGACGACCGGGTGCTCCCGAACGGGCGCAAGACCGTCGTGTTCCGGGACTGAGCGTCATGGTCGAAACCAGGATCATCGACGGCAAGGGCTTCGCCGAGGCGCTGCGCAAGCGCGTGGCAAGCGAGGTCACGGCCTTCCATGCCGCGACCGGCGTTACTCCGGGCCTCGCCGTGGTGCTGGTCGGCGAGGATCCGGCCAGCTCGGTCTATGTGCGCAACAAGGGCAAGCAGACGGTCGAGGCCGGCATGGCCTCCATCGAGCACAAGCTGCCGGCCTCGACCACGCAGGCGGAGCTTTTGGCGCTGATCGCTACGCTCAATGGCGAGAAGGAAGTGCACGGCATCCTCGTGCAGCTTCCCTTACCCGGCCACATCGATGCGCAGAAGGTGCTCGCCACCATCGACCCGGCCAAGGACGTCGACGGCTTCCATGTAGTGAATGCCGGGCGCCTCGCGGTCGGGCTCGACGCGCTGGTGCCCTGCACGCCGCTCGGCTGCGTGATGCTGCTGAAGCACCATCTCGGTAGTCTCGCCGGTGCGAAGGCGGTGGTGGTCGGGCGCTCGAACATCGTCGGCAAGCCGATCGCCCAGCTCCTGCTGCGCGAGGACTGCACGGTGACCATCGCGCATTCGCGCACCCGCGACCTGCCGGCCGAATGCCGGCAGGCGGACATACTGATCGCGGCGGTCGGCCGGCCGGAGATGGTGCGCGGCGACTGGATCAAGCCCGGCGCGACGGTGATCGATGTCGGCATCAACCGCGTGCCGGGCACGGACGGCAGGTCGCGCCTCGTCGGCGACGTCGCCTTCGCGGAGGCGCAAGGGGTCGCCGGGCTGATCACCCCGGTGCCCGGCGGCGTCGGCCCGATGACCATCGCCTGCCTGCTGCAGAACACGCTGACCGCCGCGCGGCGACAAGTGGGGATGTAAACCGGCGGTGCGTTGAAGCCGGAGGCTGCGGGCGCTACCTTCCTGCCGAGAGGTGAAACCATGGCTCGGGCGTCGAAGACAGCGGGTGGGCAGGAGAGCGGTGCCGGCCCGCGCATCCGCGAGGTGGAGCGTACCAACGCCGCGTTGCGCGCCGGCGGTCTCGGCTATCAGGTCGGGCCGAACGGACCGTTCGATGCCGAGGCATTCGCCGATGCCGCGCTGAAGCGCTGGCCGCGCGTGATGGCGAAGCTCGGCGAGTGACAGAGCCTGTCTGGGTAGAACCCGCCTTCATCATGGAACTGAACGAACGGTTCGCCCTTCATTCCGGCGGGCCTTTCCTGCTGCGCGACCGTGGCGTGCTCGAATCCGCGGCCATGGCGCCGCGGGACCGCTGGCGCACTGAGCGGCTGGACGACCCCGGAATCCTGGGGCTCGCTTTGGCTATGGCGATCGCCCGCAACCATCCCTTCGCGCAAGGCAACGAACAGACCGCGTGGGCCGCCATGCTGGCCTTCTTCGCACTGAACGGCCTCGCGCTGGAGAACCAGGATCACCCGTACTATGCCGAGATATTCATCGACGTCATCGCCGGCGAGCAGCCGGTCGAGCACCTGATCGACCAGATGCGGCTCAGCGTCTTCGAGTAAAGCGGTGGCCGTCACCCCCGGACGGCCACGGGCCACCCGGGATGACGCCGGGGGGCAGCGGCCCCTCACGCCTCAATGTCGACGTGCTGGGTTTCCTTGCCGAGCAGCAGCGCGATCAGCGTCAGCCCGGCCATGGCCGAGAGATAGACGCCGACCCAGAATGGGCTGCCGCCGCCGACCCGCCACAGCTCGACCGCGATGAAGGGCGCCACCGCCGCGCCGAGGATCGAGGAGACGTTGTAGGAGATGCCCGAGCCGGTGTAGCGCACGCTGGCCGGGAACAGCTCCGGCAGCAGCGCGCCCATCGGGCCGAAGGTCATGCCCATCAGGCTGAAGCCGAGGATCAGCCACGCCATGACGCCGACCGGGCCGGCCGCCAGCATCGGCACCCAGCAGAGGCCGAAGGCGATGATGCCAAGCGTGATGACGATCAGCGTGCGCCGGCGCCCCCAGCGATCCGCCCACGGGCCGGAGAGCATGGTGAAGATGCCGAAGAAGACGACGCCGACGATCATCATCAGCACGAAGGTACGGTAGTCGTAGCCGAGACCCGGCACCGCAGCGGTCGGCGCGGCGCGGCCATAGCTCAGCGAGAAGGTGGTCATCAGGTAGAACAGAACATAGGTCGCGAGCATGTAGAAGGTGCCGAGGATCAGCTCCCTCCAGTGGTCGCGGAAGGCGGCCGCCAGCGGCACCCGCTTCACCTCGCCGCGCTTCACGGTCTTGGCGAAGGCGCTGCTCTCGACGAGGTTGAGGCGCACCCACAGGCCGACGATGACCATCACCGCCGAGAACAGGAACGGGATGCGCCAGCCCCAGTCGAGGAAGCCTTCGGAGGGGCGCGAGGGATCGCCGGACGGCATCATCGCGGCGATGATCAGGAACAGGCCGTTGGCGATGATGAAGCCGATCGGCGCGCCGAGCTGCGGGAAGGTGCCGTAAACGGCGCGCTTGCCGGGCGGGGCGTTCTCGGTGGCGACCAGCGCCGCGCCGCTCCATTCGCCGCCGAGCGCGAAGCCCTGAGCGAGACGCAACAGCGTCAGCAGCGCCGGGGCCAGCCAACCGGCCATCTCGTAGGTGGGCAGCAGGCCGATGGCGAAGGTGGCGATGCCCATGGTGAGCAGCGCGCCGACGAGGGTCGCCTTGCGGCCGCGCTTGTCGCCGAGATGGCCGAAGAAGATCGCCCCGAGCGGGCGCGCCACCATCGCCGCGCCGAACACGGCGAGCGAGGCGAGCAGCGCCACGGTGTCGTTGCCGGCCGGGAAGAACAGATGCGGGAACACCAGCACCGCTGCGGTGGCGTAGACGTAGAAGTCGTAGAACTCGATGGTGGTGCCCACGAGGCTGGCGAGGATGACGCGCGAGCGCGGATTGGCGACGGACGCGCCCGGGCCCGGCGCGGTGGCGGCGAAGGACATCGTAACAAAGGCTCCGTAGGCGGCGCGCGCCCATGCCGGGCCTCGCGCCAGACGAAAGCGGGGCGGAGCCTGACGGCCCGCACCCCGCGCGATCGGCGCCGTCATATACCGACCTTCCGGCGGAATGAACCGCGCTCAGCGCATGGCTGATAATTCTATGGCCAAAGTAGGAGCCGCGACGACAGAAGATTGCGCGGACTTGCCCGTCGTCCCGCTCAAGGCCGGGCACGACACGACATGTGGCTAGGAGGCAGCTGGCTTCACGCCCGCACCATGCGGTTCCAGGCGTCGAGGCCGGCGATCTTGTAGGCCTCGGCGAGCGTCGGATAGTTGAAGGTGTTCTCGATGAAATAGTCGATCGTGCCCTTGAGGTTCAGCACCGCCTGGCCGATGTGGATCAGCTCGGTGGCGCCCTCGCCGACGATGTGCACGCCGAGCAGGCGGCGCGTCTTCACCGAGAAGATCATCTTCATCATGCCGGTGTTGAGCCCCATGATGTGGCCGCGCGAGGTCTCGCGGAAGCGGGCGATGCCGCACTCGTAGGGAATCTCGCGCTTGCGCACCTCCTCCTCGGTCATGCCGACGGTGGAGATCTCCGGCACCGAATAGATGCCATAGGGGAAGAATTCCGGCGGCGGTGGCGGCTCGAGCCCGAAGGCGTGGCAGGCGGCGACCCGCCCCTGCTCCATCGAGGTGGAGGCGAGACTCGGAAAGCCGATGACGTCGCCGGCGGCATAGATGTGCGGCACGGCGGTCTGCAGCGTCTTGGGATCGACCGCGATGCGCCCGCGATGGTCGACCTTGAGCCCCGCCGCGTCGAGGTTCAGCCGGTCGGTGGCGCCGACACGGCCGGCGGCGAAGAGCAGCATGTCGGAGGCGACGGTGCGCCCGTCGGCGAGCTTGCAGGTCGGCCGCCCGTCATTGCCGAGATGGATGGAGGACACCGCCGAGCCGAGCCGCAGCGCGACGTTGCGGTCGCGCAGCTCGTGGGTGAACTCCTCGATCAGCTCCTTGTCGATGAAATCGAGGAAGCTCGGGCGCGGCTCGATCAGCGTCACCGCGACGTCGAGCGCCGAGAAGATGGTGGCGTATTCGACGCCGATGACGCCGGCGCCGATCACCGCGAGGCTGCGCGGCAGCTTGGGCAATTCGACGATCTCGTCGCTGTCGAAGACATTGGTGCCGTTGAACGGCACATAGTCCGGCCGGAACGGGCGCGTGCCGCAGGCGATGAGGACATGCGCGGCGGTGACGCTGGACAGCTCGCCGCCCTCGGCGAGGATCTCGATGGTGTGCGGCGAGACGAAGCGCGCCTCGCCGCGCGCGGTCCTCACCGCGTTGCGGCTGAACTGATGCTCCAGCACCTCGACCTCGTGATCGAGCGTCTTGTGCAGCCGGGCCATCAGGTCGGCGGCGCCGATGTCCTGCTTCACCCGGTAGGAGCGGCCATAGAAGCCGCGCTCGCGCCAGCCGGAGAGGTTCAGCACGGTCTCGCGCAGCGTCTTGGAGGGAATGGTGCCGGTGTGCACCGAGACGCCGCCGACGCGACGGCCCTTCTCGACCACCAGCACCGACTTGCCGATCTTGGCGGACTGCACTGCGGCGCGGCGACCTGAGGGGCCGCTGCCGATAACGATCATGTCGTAGTCATACATGGGGGTGTTCACGCCGTCTGTGCGAAGGGTCCGGCGCGGTGCGCCATCACGGTTCGATGCACGATGAATGCCAAAGCCGCGTGACATGACAGCGTGACAACGCGTCCCGCCGACGCCATATCGGCACGAGCGATTGAGCCCTAGACTGCGGCGGGGAACAGGGAGACGGGCGGGTGGCGGAACGCGACGGGAGCGAGAAGGGGTCGGGCGGGGCGGAGACGGCCGCCACGGCGGAGGAGCTGAGCACCGGGTCCGGCGCGCCCTCGCTGCCGGAGCGCACGCTGGAGCAGGCCCTCGGCCAGCAGGTGCGCGCCATCCGCCGCGAGCTGGACCTGACCGTATCCGACCTCGCGAGCGCCGCCGGTATCTCGGTCGGCATGCTGTCGAAGATCGAGAACGGGCTGATATCGCCCTCGCTCGGCACGCTGCAGGCGATCGGCACCGCGCTCAACGTGCCGCTCTCCAACCTGTTCGCCGGTTTCGAGGAGAAGCGCGACTGCTCCTATGTGCCGGCCGGACAGGGCGTGCACATCGAGCGGCGCGGCACCAAGGTCGGCCACCAATACGAGCTGCTCGGCCATGCCATCGGCGGCGAGGTGGCGGTGGAGCCCTATCTCATCACGCTGAGCGAGGAGGCGGTGCCCTATACCGGCTTCCGCCACGCCGGGGTCGAGTTCATCCACATGCTCACCGGCGAGGTGGTCTATCGCCACGGCGACAGCACCTATCGCCTGAAGCCCGGCGACTCGCTGCTGTTCGACAGCGCCGCCCCTCACGGGCCGGCGGAGCTGGTGGTGCGGCCGATGACCTATCTGTCGATCATCATGTATCCGCGCGATCCGCGCTGAGCGCGAAGGCGCGTCCCGGGTTGCTCATCCCGGGATGTCGAATCCGACGACTGCGATATTTTCTCCTCAAGAAAAATATATTCTCCTGATTGACGCCCATCCGGGACGGTCGTAAGAGGAACGCACGCCTTCGACGGCACCCTCTCACGGAAGGAGACACGGCCCCATGTGCGGCATCGTCGGCCTGTTCCTCAAGGACCCGAAGCTGGAGCCGGAACTGGGCGGTCTCCTCTCGGTCATGCTCGGCGTGATGTGCGACCGTGGCCCGGATTCGGCGGGCTTCGCGGTCTATGGCGAGGGCACGCCCGGCCTGGTGAAGCTCACCCTGCGCGGCCCTGCCGGCACCGATTTCGCCGTGCTCGGCGCAAAGCTCGGCCATCCCGTCGTCCCGCGCGACACCCATGCGGTGCTCGCGGTGCCGGCGGCGGAGGAAGCCGCGGTGCGCGCCAGGCTCGCGGCGATCGCCCCCGAGATCGCCGTGGTCGGTGCCGGCACCCGCATGGAGCTCTACAAGGAGGTCGGCCTGCCGGTCGACGTCGCCCGCCGCTTCAAGCTGGAGACCATGCGCGGCACCCACGCCATCGGCCACACCCGCATGGCGACCGAGAGCGCGGTGACCACCGCTGGCGCGCATCCCTTCTCGACCGGCCTCGACCAGTGCCTGGTGCACAACGGCTCGCTCTCCAACCATGCCGGCGTGCGCCGCGAGCTGGAGCGCGAGGGGCTGCAGCTCAAGACCGACAACGACAGCGAGGTGGCGGCCGCCTATCTCACCCATCGCATGCGCGAGGGCGAGAGCCTCGGCGCGGCGCTCGACCATTCGCTGAAGGACCTTGACGGCTTCTACACCTTCGTCGTCGGCACCGAGAGCGGCTTCGGCGTGCTGCGCGATCCGATCGCCTGCAAGCCGGCCGTGATGGCCGAGACCGACCGCTACGTCGCCTTCGGTTCGGAATACCGCGCCCTCGTCGACCTGCCCGGCATCGACGCCGCGCGGGTGTGGGAGCCGGAGCCGGCGAAGGTCTATTTCTGGGATCGCGCAGCATGAGCCTTCAGATGAGAAGCACCGCCTCGGCCGACGCCGGCGCGCGCGTGTTCGACCTTTCCGCCGCGCCGGTGCGCGAACTGAACGCAGCGCTGCACGCGCTCCCCCCGGACACCAACGCCACGCTGTGGCGGGTCATCAACCCGCGCGGCCTGCACGCCATCGCCGCCGGCGTCGACGCTCCGGTGACGATCGAGGTGGAGGGCAATGTCGGCTACTACTGCGGCGGCATGAACAAGCAGGCCAGCGTGATCGTCGAGGGCAATGCCGGCGTCGGCGTCGCCGAGAACATGATGAGCGGCCTTGTCCATGTGAAGGGCGACGCCAGCCAGGCGGCCGGCGCCACCGGCTGCGGCGGCCTCCTGGTCATCGACGGCAACGCCTCGGCCCGCTGCGGCATCTCGATGAAGGGCATCGACATCGTGGTGAAGGGCTCGGTCGGCCATATGAGCGCCTTCATGGCGCAGGCCGGCGCCCTCGTCGTGCTGGGCGATGCCGGCGATGCGCTCGGTGACAGCCTCTACGAGGCTAAGCTGTTCGTGCGCGGTTCGGTGGCGAGCCTCGGGGCCGACTGCATCGAGAAGGAGATGCGCGAGGAGCACAAGGCGCTGCTGGCCGAGAAGCTCACGGCCGTCGGCATCCTCGGCGAGGTCGATATCGGCGAATTCCGCCGCTACGGCTCGGCCCGCACGCTCTACCATTTCCACGTCGACAACGTGTCCAGCTACTGAGGCGTGCGATGAACGACCTGACCAACACGCCGCGCACCCTGCCCCGCGTCTCGGCGACCTTCGACGAATATACGCTCTCGGAGATCCGCCGCGCGGCGGCGACCGGCATCTACGACATCCGCGGGGCCGGCGCGAAGCGCAAGGTGCCGCATTTCGACGACCTGCTCTTCCTCGGCGCCTCGATCTCCCGCTACCCGCTCGAAGGCTATCGCGAGAAGTGCTCGACCGAGATCGTGCTCGGCACCCGCTTCGCCAAGAAGCCGATCGAGCTGAAGATCCCGATCACCATCGCCGGCATGAGCTTCGGCTCGCTCTCGGCCAACGCCAAGGAAGCGCTCGGACGCGGCGCCTCGGCGATGGGCACCTCCACCACCACCGGCGACGGCGGCATGACGCAGGAGGAGCGCGGGCATTCCAAGACGCTCGTCTATCAGTACCTGCCCTCGCGCTACGGCATGAACCCGGACGACCTGCGCAAGGCCGACGCCATCGAGGTGGTTGTCGGCCAGGGCGCCAAGCCGGGCGGTGGCGGCATGCTGCTCGGCCAGAAGATCACCGAGCGCGTCGCCAGGATGCGCACCCTGCCCGCCGGCATCGACCAGCGCTCCGCCTGCCGCCACCCGGACTGGACCGGGCCGGACGACCTCGAGATCAAGATCGAGGAGCTGCGCGAGATCACCGACTGGGAGAAGCCGATCTATGTGAAGGTCGGCGCCGCGCGCCCCTATTACGACACCGCGCTGGCGGTGAAGTCGGGCGCCGACGTGGTGGTCGTCGACGGCATGCAGGGCGGCACCGCGGCGACGCAGGAAGTGTTCATCGAGAATGTCGGCATCCCGACTCTGGCGGCGGTGCGGCAGGCGGTCAAAGCGCTGCAGGATCTCGGCATGCACCGCAAGGTGCAGCTCATCGTCTCCGGCGGCATCCGCAACGGCGCCGATGTGGCGAAGGCGCTGGCGCTCGGCGCCGATGCGGTCGCCATCGGCACGGCCGCGCTGGTGGCGCTCGGCGACAACGACCCGCACTGGCAGGGCGAATACGAGAAGCTCGGCACCACCGCCGGCGCCTATGACGACTGGCACGAGGGGCGCGATCCGGCCGGCATCACCACGCAGGACCCGGCGCTGATGGCGCGGCTCGACCCGGTCGCGGCCGGCCGCCGCCTCGCCAACTACCTCGCGGTGCTGACGCTGGAGACGCAGACCATCGCCCGCGCCTGTGGCAAGAGCCATGTCCACAACCTTGAGCCCGAGGACCTCGTGGCCCTCACCATCGAGGCGGCGGCGATGGCCAACGTGCCGCTCGCCGGCACCGACTGGATCCCGGGCCGCAACGGGAATTTCTGAACCAGATGCCGCGCCTCGGCGCGGCATTTGCACATCTTGAGACCAACGAGCCCGAACGGGCCGGGGGAACAGCACGGAACCGGATGCATATGGCAAACGATCTCGCTCATGCCGCCAAAGAGCTCGGCATCAAGTATTTCCTCATCTCCTATGTCGACCTGTTCGGCGCGCTGCGCGCAAAGCTGGTGCCGGCGCCGGCGATCGGCGAGATGCAGAAGGCGGGAGCGGGCTTTGCCGGCTTCGCCACCTGGCTCGACATGACCCCCGCCGATCCGGACCTGTTCGCGGTGCCGGACCCGGAAAGCCTCATCCAGCTTCCCTGGAAGCCGGAGATCGGCTGGCTCGCCTCGGACCTGGTGATGAACGACGAACTGGTCGCGCAGGCCCCGCGCAACGTGCTGAAGAACATCATGCTCGGCGCCGATTCGATCGGCTACCAGATGAAGACCGGCGTCGAGTGCGAGTATTTCCTCACCACGCCGGATGGCTCGAAGATCTCCGACCCGGCCGACAACGCGATCAAGCCCTGCTACGACCAGTCCGCCTTGATGCGCCGCTACGACGTCATCAAGGAAATCTGCGATTCCATGCTGACGCTCGGCTGGGCCGGCTACCAGAACGACCATGAGGACGCCAACGGCCAGTTCGAGATGAACTGGAACTATGACGACGCCCTCATCACCGCGGACCGGCACGTCTTCTTCAAATACATGGTCCGCTCGATCGCCGAGAAGCACGGCCTTCGCGCGACCTTCATGCCCAAGCCCTTCATCGACCTGACCGGCTCGGGCTGCCACGTGCACACCTCGCTGTGGCAGGGCAAGACCAACGTCTTCGCCGACCCCAAGGGCGAACTCGGCGTCTCGGCGCTGGGCTACAACTTCATCGGCGGCCTGATCCACTCGGCCGACGCCGTCTGCGCCATCACCAACCCGACGGTGAACTCCTACAAGCGCATCAACGCGCCGCGCACCATCTCGGGCGCCACCTGGGCGCCGAACACGGTGACCTATACCGGCAACAACCGTACCCACATGATCCGCATCCCGGATGCCGGGCGCTTCGAGTTCCGCCTCGCCGACGGCGCGGCGAACCCGTATCTGCTGCCGGCGGCGGTGCTGGCGGCCGGCCTCGACGGCGTGCAGAACCAGCGCGACCCGGGCAAGCGGCTCGACATCAACATGTACACCGACGGGCACAAGGTGCGCGGCGCCAAGAAGCTGCCGCTGAACCTGCTCGACGCGCTGCGCGCGCTCGACAAGTCCTCGATCCTGCGCAGCGCGCTGGGCAACCCCTTCGTGGACGGCTTCCTCAAGCTCAAGCACGAGGAATGGAATGCCTATTCGCGCCACCTCACCCAGTGGGAGCGCGACAATACGCTGGATATCTGAGGGCGTTTCGCCCACCCCCAGATGTCATCCCGGAACGGCCGTCAGGCCGTATCCGGGATCGGGGAAACATATGGCACGCGATCCCGGTTCTCCGCCTTCGGCTGCGGGCGGGATGACGATCAACCGGAACCGCCTCGTCACTCCCGCACGGTGAAGGGTACGACGCCGCGCCGGTCGGGGTCGAGCACGATGTCGCGGTCGAGCGGCGGGAAGGCCCGCTCGGGGCAGGCGGTGCGCGGGCAGATGCGGCAATTGACGCCGAGCCGCGCGACGTTCGCCGCCTTCAGGTCCAGCCCGTCCGCATAGACGAGCTCGCCGGCATAGGAGATCTCGCAGCCTATGCCGAGCGCGAAGCGCCGCTCGCGCTGGCCGAAGCCCTGCGGCGGCGTCACCGCGCCGCGCGCGAGACACAGATAGCGCACGCCGTCCGGCATCTCACCGACCTGCACCAGCATGCGCAGCGGCTGCTCAAAGGCCTCGTGCACGTTCCACACCGGGCAGGCGCCGCCATAGCGGGCGAACTGGAAGCGCGTCGCGCTATGGCGCTTGATGACGTTGCCGGCGCGGTCGACTTTCAGGAAATAGAACGGCACGCCCTTCTCGCCGGGCCGCTGCAACGTCGAGAGGCGGTGGCAGACCTGTTCCAGGCTGGCGCCGGCCAGCGTCGCCAGGAGGTCGAGATCGTGCCGCCGTTCGCGGGCGAGGCGGGCGAAGCGGCGATAGGGCAGCATCAGCGCCCCGGCATAGTAATTCTGCAAGGCGAGGCGGCACACCTCGCCGGCGGCGGCACTGCGGAATCCGGCGTCGCGCACATGCTGGCCGACCATCTCCGCCTGCTCGAAGCGGGCGAGCAGCGTGCCGAGGCGGAAGAGCTGGGCCGCCGGATCGAGCGCGGGGGAGAGCGTCACGGTGCGCCGGCGCGCGTCGTAATGGAGCAGCGGCTCGGCTGACTCGGCTGTCCCGCCCTGCCCCGCGCCCTCCGGCGCGAGGGTGTTCGGGGCGATGTCGACGGCGATGTCGTGCTGTTCCTTGAGGTAGCGCGCCAGCACCCGCGCCCCGTCCGACCGGCCGAACAGGTCGAGCGCGGCGCTGCGCGCCTCGGCGGCGCGGTCGAGGCCGTCTACGTAATTGTCGATGTAGTGGAAATGATCGCGTACCTCCTCATAGGGCGCGAGGTTGCGCGCCTCGCCGTCCACTTCCCTGGCGACGGAGGTTACGGCGTCGTCCAACGCCACGCTGCGCTCCATCAGCCGGCGCATCGCCCCGTGCAGGCGCAGGAAGGCATGGGCGAAGCTCGGCGCATGGGTGGTGGCGTTCTTCAGGTCCTGCAGGCTCGGCTCGAGGCCGCGGAACACCGGATCGGCCAGCGCCTCGCGCAGGTCGGCGACGATGCGGTCGAGGTCGTCGGCGCCGAAGCGGGTGATGTCGAGGTCGAAGGTGCGGCCGATGGCGAGCAGCACGGCGGCGGTGACCGGGCGCTGGTTGCTCTCGATCTGGTTGATGTAGCTCGGCGAGAGCGACAGGCGCCGGGCGAAATCGATCTGCGTGAGGCCGAGACGCTCGCGGACATTGCGCACGGCGTGGCCGGCATAGATTTTCTTGGACATACTGCCTCTCCGGCCAATCCCATTCCGCCTCGTCATCCTGAGGCGCGAGCGAAGCGAGCCTCGAAGGATGCTGAAACAATGCGCGCTGCTGCGAACATCCTTCGAGGCCCGGCCAGCGCCGGGCACCTCAGGATGACGGCGGGCTGCGTGGACGACCGAAAGACTCTTGCGCTTCGAAGTTGTGAATTTTTTACAATTTCACGATCCGCATTTTCACAGCTTATCTTTTCTCGGGCAAGCTCCTAGAAGCAGTGCAACATGGCGGTGACAGCCAGCTCTCGGGACGGCGACAGATGAAGCACATACTCGACGAACTCGAACAGCGCCGGGCCGATGCCCGGCTCGGCGGCGGCGAGCGCCGCATCGAGGCCCAGCACAGGCGCGGCAAGCTCACCGCCCGCGAGCGCATCGAGCTCCTGCTCGACACCGGCTCCTTCGAGGAGTTCGACACCTTCGTGCAGCACCGCTGCACCGACTTCGGCATGGAGAAGACCAAGATCCCCGGCGACGGCGTGATCACCGGCTGGGGCACGGTGAACGGACGCAAGGTGTTCGTCTTCGCCAAGGACTTCACCGTGTTCGGCGGCTCGCTCTCCGAGGCGCATGCCGAGAAGATCGTGAAGATCCAGGACCTCGCCATCCGCACCCGGGCGCCGATCATCGGCCTGTTCGATGCCGGCGGCGCGCGTATCCAGGAGGGCGTCGCCGCGCTCGGCGGCTATGGCGAGGTGTTCCGGCGCAACGTCGCGGCGTCCGGCGTCATCCCGCAGATCTCGCTGATCATGGGGCCGTGCGCGGGCGGCGACGTCTATTCGCCGGCGATGACCGACTTCATCTTCATGGTGCGCGACACCTCCTACATGTTCGTCACCGGCCCGGACGTGGTGAAGACGGTGACCAACGAGACCGTCACCTCGGAGGAGCTCGGCGGCGCGCGGGTGCACACCACCAAGTCCTCGGTCGCCGACGGCGCCTTCGACAACGATGTCGAGGCGCTCCTGCAGATGCGCCGGCTGATCGACTTCCTGCCCGCCAACAACATCTCCGGCGTGCCGGAATGGCCGTCCTTCGACGACGGCGAGCGGCTCGACGCCTCGCTCGACACCCTGGTGCCGGACAATCCGAACAAGCCCTACGACATGAAGGAGCTGATCCTGAAGATCGTCGACGAGGGCGACTTCTTCGAGATCCAGCAGGGCTTCGCCGGGAACATCATCACCGGCTTCGCCCGCGTCGAGGGGCGCACGGTCGGCATCGTCGCCAACCAGCCGATGGTGCTGGCCGGCGTGCTGGACAGCGACGCCTCGCGCAAGGCGGCGCGCTTCGTGCGGTTCTGCGACGCCTTCGAGATCCCGATCCTCACCCTCGTCGACGTGCCCGGCTTCCTGCCCGGTACCGCGCAGGAATATGGCGGCCTGATCAAGCACGGCGCCAAGCTGCTGTTCGCCTATTCGCAGGCCACTGTGCCCCTCGTCACCGTCATCACCCGCAAGGCCTTCGGCGGCGCCTATGACGTGATGGCCTCCAAGCATGTCGGCGGCGACGTGAACTATGCCTGGCCGACCGCGCAGATCGCGGTGATGGGCGCCAAGGGGGCGGTGGAGATCATCTTCCGCGCCGACATCGACGATCCGGAAAAAATCGCGGCGAAGACCAAGGAATACGAGGCGCGCTTCCTCTCGCCCTTCGTGGCGGCCGAGCGCGGCTATATCGACGAGGTCATCACGCCGCGCTCGACCCGCAAGCGCATCGCCCGCGCCTTCGCCATGCTGCGCTCGAAGAAGATCGAGGCGCCGCTCAAGAAGCACGACAATCTGCCGCTGTAAGTGAGCAACTGCGATGCGCTGGATAGACGAAATCGTTCAAGCAATGCACGCACTCGGTGGCGCCGCGCGATATCCTGATCTTTATGAATTCTTCGAGAGGACAACCGATAGAGACCTACCCCCCAGTTGGCAAGCAATTATCAGACGAAACATCGAAGAGCACTCATCAAATTCCGACGTCTTTAAATATGATGATCTATTCGTACACCTTGGGTACGGATTCTGGGGACTCCGATCACATAGGGTTAGCGACGACTTCATTAAAGAACGTGTCCAAAAGAGCCCGGCGCAGATTGTTGACGCGGCCCTGAACCCAAGGCCAACAAAGATGTTCTCCAAGATCCTCATCGCGAACCGTGGCGAGATCGCCTGCCGGGTCATCAAGACCGCCCGGAAGATGGGCATCAAGACCGTCGCCGTGTTCTCCGACGCCGACAAGGACGCGCTGCACGTCGCCATGGCGGACGAGGCGGTGCATATCGGCCCGCCGGCCGCCGCACAGTCCTACCTGCTGATCGACAAGATTATCGCCGCCTGCAAGCAAACCGGCGCCGAGGCGGTGCATCCCGGCTACGGCTTCCTCTCCGAGCGCGCCGCCTTCCCCGCCGCGCTCGCCGCCGAGGGCATCGTCTTCATCGGCCCCAATCCGGGGGCCATCGAGGCGATGGGCGACAAGATCGAATCCAAGAAGGCGGCGGCGGCCGCCAAGGTCTCGACCGTGCCCGGCTTCCTCGGCGTCATCGAGAATGCCGAGCACGCAGCAAAGATCGCCGACGAGATCGGCTATCCGGTGATGATCAAGGCCTCGGCCGGCGGCGGTGGCAAGGGCATGCGCGTCGCCAATTCGCGCGAGGAGGTGAAGGAAGGCTTCGAGCGCGCAACTTCAGAGGCCAGGTCCTCCTTCGGCGACGATCGCGTCTTCGTCGAGAAGTTCATCGTCCAGCCGCGCCACATCGAGATTCAGGTGCTCGGCGACAAGCACGGCAACGTCATCTATCTCGGCGAGCGCGAATGCTCGATCCAGCGTCGCAACCAGAAGGTCATCGAGGAGGCGCCCTCGCCGCTTCTCGACGAGGCCACCCGCCGGAAGATGGGCGAGCAGGCCGTCGCGTTGGCCAAGGCGGTGAACTACGACAGCGCCGGCACGGTGGAATTCGTCGCCGGGCAGGACAAGTCCTTCTACTTCCTCGAGATGAACACGCGCCTGCAGGTCGAGCACCCGGTGACCGAGCTCGTCACCGGCATCGACCTCGTCGAGCAGATGATCCGCGTCGCGGCGGGCGAGACGCTCGCCATCCGCCAGGTCGACGTCAAGCTGAACGGCTGGGCGGTGGAGAGCCGCATCTATGCCGAGGACCCCTATCGCAACTTCCTGCCCTCAATCGGCCGGCTGTCGCGCTACCGCCCGCCGGCGGAAGGCGAGCAGGACGGCGTCACCGTGCGCAACGACACCGGCGTGTTCGAGGGCGGGGAAATCTCGCTCTATTACGACCCGATGATCGCCAAGCTGGTGACGCATGCGCCTACGCGGCTTCAGGCGATCGATGCGCAGGTGGACGCGCTCGACGCCTTCGCGCTCGACGGCATCCAGCACAACATCCCCTTCCTCTCGGCGCTGATGGGCCATGAGCGCTGGCGCTCGGGTAAGCTCTCCACAGGCTTCATCGCCGAGGAATATCCGGACGGCTTCCACGGCGCGCCGCTGGAGCCCGCCATAGCCCGCAAGCTCGCGGCGGTGGCGGCGGTGATCGACAATGTCGGCAATGCCCGCAAGCGCAAGATCAGCCAGCAGCTCGCCGGACGGCCGGTGGTGTTCGAGCATCGGCGCGTCGTGCGCATCGGCGCCGCGACGCTGACCTGCGAGGTGGACCGGGCGGCCGGCGGCTACATCGTCACGTTCCTGGACGAGACCGGTGCCCCACTCGGCACGCATGAGCTGCGTTCCGGCTGGCACCCCGGCGAGCCGGTGTGGCAGGGCGCCTATGACGACGAGCTGATCCATGTGCAGGTGCGCCCGCGTCCCAACGGGGTGACGCTCGGCCATCGCGGCGTCTCCGTCGGGGCGGTCGTCTACACCGAGCGCGAGGCGGTGCTCGCCGCGCTGATGCCGGAGAAGCAGGCGTCGGGCAGCGGCAAGCATCTGGTCTGCCCGATGCCGGGCCTCGTGGTCTCGATCGCCGTCTCCGAGGGGCAGGAGGTGAAGGCCGGCGAGACGCTCGCCGTGGTCGAGGCGATGAAGATGGAGAATGTGCTGCGCGCCGAGCGCGACGCGACGGTGAAGAAGGTGCTGGCCAAGCCCGGCGACAGCCTCGCGGTGGACGCCGTGATCCTGGAATTCGCCTGATGAGCATCGATCTCGCCGCCTTCCCCCGCGCGAGCCGCGAGGACTGGCTGAAGCTGGTCGAGGGCGTGCTGAAGGGCGCGCCCTACGACAAGCGCATGGTGGCGCGGACGCTCGACGGCCTCATCTTCGACGCGCTGCCCGCCCGCCGGCCGGAGGCGCAGCCGGTGGCAGGGCGCACAGCGGGCGCGCCGTGGCGGGTGATCCAGCGCATCGAACACAACGATCCGGCCGCCGCCAATGCGCAGCTCCTGCAGGACCTCGATGGCGGTGCCGACGGCGCGGCACTGGTCTTCGCCTCGGCCGCCTCGGCGCGCGGATTCGGCCTGCCGAACCGGTTCGAGGAACTGGTTGCGGTGCTCGACGGGGTGATGCCGGAGCTGGTGATGCTGCGCATCGAGGCCGGCGCCTATCAGGCCCGCGACATCGCGCTGGCGATCGCCCGGCTCTATGAGAAGTTCGATCCGGCAAGCCTCGACATCCGCTTCGGCCTCGACCCGATCGGCGATTTCGCGGCTTCCGGCGCTGCCCCGATCGAATGGGACGCGTTGTCCGCCCGCCTCGGCCAGACCGCGACGACGCTGCGTTCGCGCGGCTTCACCGCGCCGCTCGCCCGCGCCGACGGGCGCATCCATCACGCGGCCGGCGCGACGGATGCGCAGGAGCTCGCGGCGGTGCTGGCCACCATGGTAGCCTATCTGCGGGCGCTGGAGGCGGCCGGCCTCTCCATCGAGGAGGCCGCCGGCAGCATCGAGGCGACGCTCGCCGCCGATGTCGACCAGTTCGCCACCACCGCGAAGGCACGCGCCATCCGGCTGCTCTGGTCCGAGGCGCTGCGCCATTGCGGGCTCGCGGGCCCTGCGCCGCTGAAGCTGCACATGGAGACCGCCTGGCGCGCGCTGACGCGCCACGATCCGCATGTGAACCTGCTGCGCGGCACCATCGCCGCCTTCGCCGCCGGGGTGGGCGGCGCCGACAGCGTGACGGTGCTGCCCTTCACACAGGCGCTCGGCCTGCCGGACAGCTTCGCGCGGCGGCTCGCACGCAACACACAAGTCATCCTGATCGAGGAATCCAACGTCCACCGCGTCGCCGATCCGGCGGCGGGTGCCGGCGCCATCGAGGAGCGCACCGAGAAGCTCGCCGAAGCGGCCTGGGAGCTGTTCCGCGAGATCGAGCGCACGGGCGGTATGGTCGAGGCACTGCTCGCCGGCGCATGGCAGGCGAGGATCGCGAGCGCCCGCGAGGCCCGCGCCCGCGACGTCGCCACCCGGCGCCTGCCGATCACCGGCACCTCCGACTATCCGCTGCTGGCCGAGACGCCGGTGGCCGTACTGGCCCCCGCGCCGGCCCCTGCCCCCGTCGTGCCGGCGGAAGGCGCCATCGCCTGCGAGCCGCTGGAGCCGCAGCGCCTCGCCGAGCCCTTCGAACGGCTGCGCGATGCGGCCATACGAGCCGGCGGGGCACGCGTCTTCCTCGCCAATCTCGGCACGGCGGCGGACTTCACGGCACGCGCCGGCTTCGCCACCTCGCTGTTCGAGGCCGGCGGCATCGCCGCGCCGACCAATGACGGCTACGGCGATGCCGGCGCGCTCGACACCGGCTTCCACGCCTCCGGCGCGCGCATTGCGTGCCTGTGCGCGTCGGATGCACTCTATGCGGAAGTCGGCGCGACGGCCGCGCGGGTGCTGAAGGCCGCCGGCGCCACGGCGGTCTATCTCGCCGGACGGCCGGAGAACGAGACGGAGCTGCGCGCGGCGGGCGTCGACGGCCTTGTCTTCGCCGGCTGCGATGCCTTGCAGGTGCTTGAAGAGGTTCATTCCGTCCTGGGCATTCGCGCCGCGGGCCGGAACAGGACCGGGTAAGTTGATCGGTCTCCGTAACCCTTACGTGGAACGAGAGGGAGACATGACGGCTTTGCTACACAGGGCGGCCCTTGCCGCCATCGCTGCCGCGACTGTCGCCGGCGCCGCGACGCTTCCCGCCGCAGCGGCCTCGACGCATGACGGCACGTGGTCGGTCAAGACCTCGGCCGAGACGGGCCAGTGCGCGACGAACTACGAGCTGAAGCTGGCGGTGAAGAACGGCAAGGTCTCCTATGCCGGCATGTGGCCGGTGAAGGCCAAGGGCGGCGTCAACGCCGTCGGGTTGATCAATATGGACATCTCGCATGGCAGCCGGCGCGTCACCGCCACCGGCCTCGTGCGGGGCGATAGCGCCTCGGGCGACTGGACCTCGCCCCAACCGGCCTGCTCGGGCTCGTGGGTGGCGCGGCGGGCCTGAACGGGGTCCGCGCGACGTGAATGGAGACGAAGCGATGAGCCGCATTCCCGATTTCGCATCCCTCGCCTTCGCACCGGCGACCCCGGCGCCGGCCGTCGCGGGAGATGGGGCTGCAGGACATGCGGCCGCCGACTGGCTCACGCCCGAGGGGTTGCGGGTGAAGCCAGTCTATGGTGCGGAGGACATCGCCGGCCTCAGCATCGTCGACAGCTATCCCGGTATCGCGCCGTTCCTGCGCGGGCCGTATCCGACCATGTACGTCACCCAGCCCTGGACCATCCGGCAATATGCCGGCTTCTCCACGGCGGAGGATTCCAACGCCTTCTACCGGCGCAACCTCGCCGCCGGGCAGAAGGGGCTCTCGGTCGCCTTCGACCTCGCCACCCATCGCGGCTACGACAGCGACCATCCGCGCGTCGCCGGCGACGTCGGCATGGCGGGCGTGGCGATCGACTCGATCTACGACATGCGCACCCTGTTCTCGGGCATTCCGCTCGACCAGATGAGCGTGTCGATGACCATGAACGGCGCGGTGCTGCCGATCCTCGCTTTGTTCGTGGTGGCGGCCGAGGAGCAGGGCGTCTCGCCGCGCCAGCTTTCGGGGACCATCCAGAACGACATCCTCAAGGAGTTCATGGTCCGCAACACCTACATCTACCCGCCCCGCCCCTCGATGCGGATCATCTCCGACATCTTCGCCTTCACCTCCAAGGAGATGCCGAAGTTCAACTCGATCTCGATCTCCGGCTATCACATGCAGGAGGCGGGGGCGACGCAGGACCTGGAGCTCGCCTATACGCTCGCCGACGGCGTCGAATATGTGCGCGCCGGCATGCAGGCCGGGCTCGACATCGACGCGTTTGCGCCGCGTCTGTCCTTCTTCTGGGCGATCGGCATGAACTTCTTCATGGAGGTCGCAAAGCTACGCGCCGCCCGCCTGATCTGGGCGAAGCTGATGGCCGATCTCGGCGCGAAGAACCCGAAGTCGCTGCCGCTGCGCACCCATTCGCAGACCTCCGGCTGGAGCCTCACCGCGCAGGACGTGTTCAACAACGTGATCCGCACCGCGATCGAGGCGATGGCGGCGACGCAAGGCCACACCCAGTCGCTGCATACCAACGCTCTCGACGAGGCGCTGGCGCTGCCGACCGACTTCTCCGCCCGCATCGCCCGCAACACGCAGATCGTGCTGCAGCAGGAGAGCGGCACCACCCGGGCGATCGACCCGTGGGGCGGCTCCTTCTATGTCGAGAAGCTCACCGCCGACCTCGCGGCCCGCGCGCTCACGCATATCGCCGAGGTCGAGAAGCTCGGCGGCATGGCCAAGGCGATCGAGGCGGGCATTCCGAAGCTCAGGATCGAGGAGGCGGCCGCCACCGCGCAGGCGCGGATCGATGCGGGTGCGCAGACGGTGGTCGGCGTCAACAAGTTCAAGCCCGAGCGCGAAATGCCGATCGACGTGCTCAAGGTCGACAATTCCGCCGTCCGCGCGGCGCAGATCGACAAGCTCACGCGCCTGAAGGCGGAGCGCGACCCCGCGCGCGTCGAGGCGGCGCTCGACGCGCTCGAGAAGGGCGCGGCGGGGAACGGCAATCTCCTGGCGCTCGCCATCGACGCGGCGCGTGCCAAGGCGACGGTCGGCGAGATATCCTCGGCGCTGGAGCGCGTGTTCGGCCGGCACAAGGCGGAGATCCGGGCGATCTCCGGCGTCTACAGGCGGGAGGCGGGAGCCATGACCGACAAGCTCGGCCGCGTGCGCGCGGCGATCGAGGCCTTCGAGGCCGAGGAAGGCCGGCGCCCGCGCATCCTCGTCGCCAAGGTCGGGCAGGACGGTCATGACCGCGGCCAGAAGGTGATCGCCTCGGCCTTCGCCGACCTCGGCTTCGACGTCGACATCGGCCCGCTCTTCGCCACCCCCGAGGAGGCGGCGCGGCAGGCGGTGGAGAACGACGTGCACGTGATCGGGATCTCCTCGCTCGCCGCCGGCCATCTCACTCTGGTGCCGCAGGTGCGCGCCGCGCTCGCCGCGCAGGGCCGGCCGGACATCATGATCGTGGTCGGCGGGGTGGTGCCGCCGCAGGATTACGAGGCGGTGCGGGCTGCCGGCGCCGAGGCGATCTATCCGCCCGGCACGGTGATCGCCGACGCCGCCGAGGAACTGATCGCCAAGATCGGCAAGCGCCTTGGCCACGGCCGCGCGGCGGCGGAATAGCCGCGCTTGCCGGGATGAAGCGTGTCAGGTCCGACTGGACGGAGGTCATCCTCGTCTGCCGCAAATGCTCACGCCGCATGAAGGGCGGCTTCGGCGAGGACGGCGGACTTCCGCTCGCCAAGGCGCTGCGGCGCGAGGCGAGCTCGGGCAAGCCGAAGCGCAGGGGTACGCGGACCGCCGTCATCGAAGTCGGTTGCCTCGACGTCTGTCCGAAGAACGCGGTCGTCGCGCTTGCCGCGGACGCGCCGGGCGAATGGCTGGTGGTGCCGAGGGGCGCGGATGCCGCCTCGGTGCTGGCCCGTCTCAGAGGTGGCGGCAAGGCCTGACCTTTCGTGCTATGATTGTCTTTAGTCAGCGTGCCTTGTGGGGAGGCATGCCGATAAACGCCGGCGGGGCAACATGAACCGGCGCAACAAGGGCCAACGGCCCTGGGGTGTTCTGGCCGTCATCGCGGCCTTCTCGACGCTTGTTTCGCTTTCCCTCGCCGGCACAGCGAGCGGAGAGGGCGGGGCTACGCGCGCCGAGCGTCCCCCTCCCATTGTCAAGGTCGGCTCCAAGAGCGACACCGAGGGCGCGCTGCTCGGCAGCATGATCGGCCTCATTCTGGAACGCGCCGGCATTCCCGTGCAGTACCGGCTCTATTTCGGGCCGACCCCGGCGGTGCGCCAGGCCATCACCGTCGGCGACCTCGACATCTACCCGGAATATACCGGCAACGCGGCGCTGTTCTTCAACCTCCCCGACGATCCGGCGTGGCGCGATCCCGGCCGCGCCATCGCCAAGGCGCGCGCGCTCGACGCGCCGAACGGGATCGTCTGGCTGACGCCGGCGCCGGCCAACAACACCTGGGCGGTGGCGGTGCGCCAAGAGGTGGCCGGTTCCAACAAGTCGCCGACGCTCGACGACTTCGCACGCTGGGTCTCCGGCGGCGGGCGGGTGCGGCTCGCCGCCTCGCCGGAGTTCGTCTCCAGTCCGGCCGCCTTGCCGGCCTTCCAGAAGGCCTACGGCTTCACCCTCTCGTCGAAGCAGATTCTGCTGGTCTCCGGCGGCGACACGGCCGACACCATCAAGGCGGCGGCGGTTGGCAAATACGGCGTCAACGCCGCCATGGTCTACGCCACCGACGGCGCCATCGCCGCCGCCGGGCTGAAGGTGCTGCGCGACACCAAGGGCGTGCAGCCGGTCTACCAGCCGACGCCGGTGGTCCGGGCGGCGGTGCTGGAAGCCTATCCCGACCTGCCCAAGATGCTGGCGCCGACCTTCGAGACGCTCACCGTCGAGACGCTGCAGGAGTTGAACGCGCGCGTGCAGTTCGCGAACGAGGACCCGCGCAGCGTGGCAGCGGACTATCTGCGCCGGCGCCGGCTGCTGCGCTGATCCGTTCCATTTTCCGATTGCCACGCGGCGCGCGCCGGCTAGCTTGCGCCGCGTGACGGGGAAGACGCGTTCCATGACTGATGACGATGCCAAAACACCGGCGGCGCAGGCGCTGACCGGAATCCGGGTGCTGGACCTCTCGCGCGTGCTGGCCGGGCCGTGGGCGACGCAGATGCTGGGCGATCTCGGCGCCGAGATCATCAAGATCGAGAAGCCCGGCGCCGGCGACGACACGCGCGGCTGGGGACCGCCCTGGCTGAAGGACGGTGAGGGCCGCGAGACGCGCGAGAGCGCCTATTTCCTGTCCGCCAACCGCAACAAGCGCTCGGTGACCATCGACATGGCGCAGCCGGAGGGGCAGGCGCTGATCCGCCGCCTCGCCGCGACCAGCGACGTCGTCATCGAGAACTTCAAGGTGGGCGGGCTGAAGCGCTACGGGCTCGACCATGAGAGCCTCGCAGCGCTCAATCCACGCCTCGTCTATTGCTCGATCACTGGCTTCGGGCAGGACGGGCCGGAAGCCGGCCGGGCCGGCTACGACTTCATGATCCAGGGCATGTCTGGGCTGATGTCGGTGACCGGCAGCCCGGAGACCGAGCCGCAGAAGATCGGCGTCGCCCTCGTCGATGTGCTGACCGGGCTGCACGCCGTCATCGCAGTGCTGGCCGCGCTCGAGCAGCGCCACCGGACCGGGCGGGGTCAGCATATCGACATCGCGCTGTTCGACGTCGCGGTGGCGAGCCTCGCCAATCAGGCGCTGAATTATCTGGTCGGCGGGACGGCGCCGCGCCGGCTCGGCAACGCCCACCCCAACATCGTGCCCTATCAGGTGTTCGAGACGGCGGACGGGCACCTCATCCTCGCGGTCGGCAATGACGGGCAGTTTTCCCGCTTCTGCCGCATCGCCGAGCTGCCGGAGATCGCGGCCGATGCGCGCTTCGGCACCAATGCCGGCCGTGTCGCCCATCGCGAGGCGCTTGTTCCCGTGCTTGCTGCGGCGCTGAAGCGGCAGACCACCGCGGCGTGGCTCGCCATGCTGGATGCGGCGGGAATACCGGCGGGGCCGATCAACAGCATCGAGCAGACCTTCGCCGAGCCGCAGGCGCTGGCGCGTGGCCTCGCGCTCGCACTTCCGCACGCGCTCGGCGGGACGGCGCCGGGCGTGCGCAGCCCGCTGCGGCTGAGCGGCTCTCCCCCCGGCGCGGCACTCGCCCCGCCTATGCTCGGCGAGCACACGGATTCGGTGCTGGAGGCCGTGCTCGGCCTCCCCACTGAGGAACGCGCGAGGCTGAGGGCCGCGGGCATCATCTGACCTCGCGGCGCGAGCGGGATGCCGATCTCGGCCTCGGGTCGGCCGATATATGCCGGGCGCTGCCGCGCCCCAATGCGCTGTTCCACGGATGCCTATGGCCGCCCGCTTCCCTAGAGTGAGCAGTCTGCGGCGGAGACCTGTGGAACGATGGCCCTGATCGAGCGAACGGCGCCGAAGACCGCGCCGGATTCGAGCTTTGCGGAAACCGGTCTCTCGTCGCGCGAGGCGGCTCTGCGGCTGAAGCGGGAAGGGCCGAACGAGCTGCCGCGCGGCGAGCACCGCTCGGCGCTGCGCATCGTGCTCGACACCATGCGCGAGCCGATGTTCGCGCTGCTGCTGGCCGCCGGCTTCCTCTATTTCCTGCTCGGCGACCCGGCGGAAGCGGCGATCCTGTTCGGCTTCGCCACGCTCTCCGTCGCCATCGCCGTGGTGCAGGAGCTGCGCACCGAACGGGCGCTCGAGGCGCTGCGCGACCTCTCAAGCCCGCGCGCGCTGGTGCTGCGCGACGGCGAGGCGCGGCGCATTCCCGGCCGCGAGGTGGTGTGCGGTGACGTCATGCTGGTCGGCGAGGGCGACCGCGTGCCGGCGGACGGCGTGCTGTTCGCCGCCAGCGGGCTCGAAGCGGACGAATCCCTGCTCACCGGCGAATCCGTGCCCGTCGCCAAGGCGGCGGCCGCTACCATTGCCGGCCGACGGGAGGTGCATGCCGGCGCGGAGGATGCGACCGCGCTGTTCTCCGGCTCGCTGATCGTGCGCGGACAAGGCCGCGCGCTGGTGCTCGCCACCGGCCCGCGCAGCGAGATGGGGCGCATCGGCCAGAACCTCGGCGACATCGAGCGCGAGCCGCCGCGCCTGCGCGCGCAGACCCGCCAGATGGTGCGGGTCTTCGCCGTGGTCGGCATCGGCATCTCCGTGCTGGCCGGCCTGCTGTACGGCTTCATAGGCGGCGACTGGTGGCAGGCGACTTTGGGCGCCATCGCGCTCGCCATGGCGATGCTGCCGGAGGAGTTCCCGCTCATCCTCACCGTGTTCACCGTGATGGGGGCGGTGCGCATCGCCCGCGCCCGCGTGCTGACGCGCCGCGCCGCCGCCATCGAGGCGCTGGGCGCGGCTACTGTGCTCTGCACCGACAAGACCGGCACGCTGACACAGAACCGCATGACGGTGATCGAACTGCGCGACGCCGAAGGTACGCCGGTAGCGCTGCCAGACGGCAAGGCAAGGGACGGCGCAGCCGCCGCGCTCGCGATGCTGGCGAGCCGGGCCAGCCGCGACGAGACCTTCGACCCGATGGAGCGGGCGCTGCATGCGCTCGCCACCGAGCTGCCGGCTGATGGCTGGACCGGCACGGCACTCCACGAGTTCAGCCTGCGGGACGACCTGCCGGCGATGGCCCGCGCCTGGGATGCCGGGGCCGGCGACCGGCCGCCGTGGCTCGCCGCCAAGGGCGCGCCGGAAGCCATCGTGCGGCTCTGCCGCCTGCCGCCGGCGCGCACCGAGGCCGTTCTCGCGGCGGCGGCGGACATGGCGGCGCGCGGGCTGCGCGTGCTGGGGCTGGCGGAGGGCGTGCTCTCACCCACGCCGACCGGGCGGCTGGAAGACCAATCGCTCGCCTTCGCCGGGCTGGTCGGACTCGCCGACCCGCTGCGCCCCGGTGTGCGCGAGGCGGTCGCCGACTGCCGGACCGCCGGCATCCGCATCGCCATGATCACCGGCGACCATCCGGCGACCGCCGCCGCCATCGCCCGCGACGCCGGGCTCGACGACGCGCCAGCGGTGACCGGGAGCGAGCTCGCCGGCCTCGACGAGGCCGGCTTCAGGCGCATGGTCCGCGAGGCGGCGATCTTCGCGCGCATCCTGCCCGAGCAGAAACTGCGCATCGTCGAGGCGCTGAAGGCGGACGGCGCCATCGTCGCCATGACCGGCGACGGGGTGAACGACGCCCCGGCCCTCAAGGCGGCGCATATCGGCATCGCCATGGGCGGGCGCGGCACCGACGTGGCGCGCGAGGCGGCGGCGATGGTGCTGCTCGACGACGACTTCAACTCGATCGTGCGCACCATGCGGCTCGGCCGGCGCACCTTCGACAATCTGCGCAAGGCGATGAGCTATGTGCTGGCGATGCACGTGCCAATCGCCGGCCTCGCCTTCCTGCCGCTGCTGCTCGGCCTGCCGCCGCTGCTCGGGCCGCTGCACATCGCGTTCCTCGAAATGGTCATCGATCCGGCCTGCTCGATCGCCTTCGAGGCGGAGCCGGAAGAGCCGGACCTGATGCGCCGCCCGCCGCGCCAGCCCAGCGATCCCCTGCTGCCGGGGAGCCTGATGGGCTGGAGCGTGGTGCAGGGCTTCGCCGCCCTGGCGGTGGTCGCCGGCGTCTATCTCTATTCGCTGCACGAGGGGCTGCCGGCGGAGGTGGTGCGCAGCCGCACCTTCCTGACGCTGGTGCTGGCCAGCGTCGGGCTGATCGTCGTCGACCGCTCCTTCTCCTCCTCGCTCGTCACCGCGCTGACGCGGCCGAACCTCGCATTGACGCTGGTGATGGCCTTCGTGCTCGCCATGCTGCTGATCGTGCTGGGCGTGCCGCAGGCAGCGGCGCTGTTCCGCTTCGGACCGCTGGGCCTCGAGGGCATCGCGCTGGCGCTCGGCGTCAATGCGGCGCTGCTGGTCGCGCTGGAAGGCGTGAAGGCGAGCGGCGTCGCCAGGCGACTGAAGCGCTAGCTTCTTTCCGATGGCGTCGGACGCCGGTCGCCCAGCCGCGGCAGCAGGCGCCGGGGATGACGCAGCAGCGGGTGGTTCAGGATCGGCAGCATGACCTTCACGTGCCGGCGGAGCGCGCGCACCGGCCCCGCGGCCTGCAGAGGTTCGACGTGCGGGGGCGCCGGCACCGCCAGCGCCGGCGCATCGGGCGACGCGGGGATCTGCTCCCAGCGATATTCGGGCACCTCGGGATCGGCGGGGAGTGAACCGGCGAGATAGAGGCGCAGCTCGCCCGCCTCGTGCAGGGCGAGCAATGCGGCGGGAATGCCGATCCACACATCGCGGGGCGGCGCATCGGGCTGGAGGGGCGGCTCGAACCAGTCTGCGAGCACGATCTCGACGATGGCCAGCGCGAACAGCCGGAAGCGCTGCGGTCCATCGCCGGCGAGCAGCTTCGCCGGCAGGCGTAGGTGCAGCCGCAGTTCGCCGACGGCGGAGAGATCGGCGGGAACAGGGATGTGCGCGTCACGCAGGCTGGTCGGACGGGCCGGCCGCCATTCCCGTTGCACGACCATGATGCCGCCCTTCGGCGAAGAACGCTCCACGGAGCCGCGTAGCCGTTCGAGCTGCGCGAAACAGAGCGCGCCCTCCTCGCGCTCGGTGCGCGGATGATGGCTGTGGAAGAGCGATTCCAGCTCCTCGCGGAAAGCCGGCGTCGCATCCTGCGCGAGGCGGGAGCGCACCTCCGGCGGCACCTCCTGCCCGAGCCCATCCACGAGGAAGGAAAGGCCGGCATCGGCGAAGGCGGAAAGGCCGCGGGCGCGGACCTCGCGCTCGAACACGGTCCAGTCAAACGCCGGGGCGCGCAGGGCGGAGACCGCGTCGAGCGCCCAGTCGCCCGGCCGCGCCGGGTCGTAGAGCAGGCCATGGGCGAGCGACATCATCAAACGGTCGGGAGCGCATGGCGCCACCACCGGGACGCCGGCGAAGCTCGCCGGAACCGCGCGCGCCCACAACGCGTCGTCGTCGCCGATCAGGCGGTTGGGCATCAGCGCCGACTGGTGAAGATCGATATCGGCCTCGCCCATGCGGAAGGACAGCGCATGGCGGGCCTCGCGCATGCGGTTCACCAGCCGGTCGCGCGACCAGTCATACTCGCAGACGAGGCCGCGCCCGACGAGGATGTCGACCGCCTCCGCCCATCGGCCGGGCGGTATCACCGTGTCGATGTCGTGGCTGTAGCGCTCGGCCGCCTCGCGCGGGTCGAGCGCCACCCGCGCGGCACCCTTGGTCAGCATCGGCACGATGCCGGCCTCGGCGAGGGCGGCGAGATAGGGCCGCACCGCGACGATGCGGTTCTGCATCTTCGACCACATGAAGCGCCGCACGCCGACGAGGCGCGGCACCAGCGAGCTCTCGATGCCGAGCTGCGTCAGCCGCCGCGCCACGGTCGGGAAGATGCGCAGCTCGGCCCAGTTCCCGTCCTCGAATATCTGCAGCGCCTCCCAATCGCTCCAGGCTGCGCGGGCGGCCTCGGACGAGGGGTGCAGCGCCGCCGCCAGCAGAAGGGCGGTGGCGTGCGGGGGCCAGTAGCGCTCGACCGGCAGGCTCATGACCGCCCCTCGGCCGAGCGCGCACGGGCGATGGCGCGGCGCGCCATTTCGAGATAACCGCTGTCACGCGCCGGGGTGCGCCGGGAGAGCGAGCCGGGGCGCAACCGCCGCCTCAGCACGACATCCGGCAAGGTGAGGAAGCCGAGCCCGGCTTTCTGCGCCCGGTGCATCCAATCGATGGCGAAGCCGACGCGCAGGTCCTCCGCATAGGGTCCGACCGCGTCGAAGGCCTCGCGCCGCAGCAGCAGCGCGGTGGAGAGCAGCGAGGGCTGCGGCACGTCGGGCACGTGGAAGCGCGCCGCCTCCTCGGGTCCGAGGCTCGGGCAGACGAAACTCTCGACATGGCCGCCGACACCCGCCAGCCCCGGTGCGGCGGCGAGCGCCGCCTGTTGCCGCTCCAGCCGCCCGGCCGGCCACAGATCGTCCGAATCGAGCAGCGCGATCAGGGCGCCGCGCGCCCGTCGCACACCGGCATTGCTCGCGGCGGCGGCGCCGGCATTCGGCTGGGCGATCACCGCGACCGACGGAAAGGACCGGCGCACCAGATCGGCGGTGCCGTCGGTCGAGCCGTCGTCGATCAGGATCACCTCGTCCGGCGGCAGGCTCTGGGCGGCGACGCTGGCAAGGGTCTCCAGGATGGTCGCCGATGCGTTGAAGGCCGGGATGACGACCGAGATGCCGCTCATGCGACGCCTCCCGCCAGCAGCGGCTCGGCCGGCGGCAAACCGCGCTCGCGCCGCCGGCGCCGCGATGCGGCGACCGCGCGGACGAACTCCTGCGAGCGCCGGGGGTCCACGGTGGTCAGCAGCGAGCCGGGATAGCGGCGGTGATACAACGCGACCTCCGGCAGCGTGTCGAAGGCGATGCCGGCATCGCGCAAGCGCAGCAGCAGGTCGAGATCGTCGGCGTAGCGGTAGCTCTCGTCGAAGCCGCCGAGGCGCTCGAACACCGCGCGGCAATAGAGGCAGGCGCCGATGTTCGGCTGCAGCACGGTCTCGACGCGCGCGCCGGGCGGCGGGGCCAGCGTGTGGTCGTCGATGGCGTCGGTGAAGCTGGTCGGGCCGGTGACCATGTCGATGACGGGTTCGGCTTCGAGACGCGCCATCTGCCGGGCGATCTTGTCCGCCGGCCAGGCGTCGTCGCCGTCCAGCATGGCGATAATGTCGCCGCGAGCCGCAGCGAGGCCGCGGTTGCGGGCGGCGGCGGGACCGCGCGGGGGCACGTCGACGAGCACGATGCGCGCATCCTGCGCCGCGAGCTCGGCGAGGATCACCGGGGTCGCGTCGTCCGACTGGTTGTCGACCACGACGATCTCGTCGACTGGCCGGCTCTGGCGCTGGATCGAGGCGATGGCGGCCCGGATGAAGCGCTCGAAGCGGTAGGCGGTGACGACTGCGGATATCCGGCAGCCGCCACGCGGCACGCCCGGCTGCAGGCTCATGGAAGGCTCCCGGGGCGCTCCAGCAGATCGCCGATTGTGTCGGCGACCTCCAGCGGATCGACCGACAGGTCGAGAGCATAGCACGGCAGGCTGCGCACCAGCCGGGAGGCGCGGGCGAAGGTCGCCTCGGGCGCCACCCGCATCACGAAGCTGGACACCGGACCGAGCGCGCGCAGCGCCGCGCCGTGCTCGGCGGGGCGGATCGCGGTGCGCGCGAGACCGGCCAGGCGCGGCAGGAGAATCGCCTTCAGATCGACCGATTGCACGAGAGTTTCGGGCGCGATGTCGGTGATGCGCAGCATGTGCTTGGCGATGCCGGGGCCGACCGCCTCGCCGGCCGCCGCGATCCGGCCGCCGAGCAGCGCCAGCGAGGCCTCGCCGACTTTCAGCGAGTCATAGGCCGCATGCGCCGTCACCCCGCCATCGGAGCGCCATTCGAGCAGCGAGACGTCGTCGCCGGCCGTCTGGATGCCCCGCAGCATGGCGGCGGCGGTGGTGGTCGACTTGCCGACCCCGGAATTGCCGGCGAGCAGGAAGCCCTCGCCGCCGCGTGCCAGCACCGCGCCGTGCAGCAGCCCGTAGGGACGATCCAAGGTCGCCCATTCGATGATGCGCTTGGCCGGCGAGGCCCATTCCCATGGCGCGATGCGGCCGGCGTCGGCGGTGTAGACCACCCCGATTCCGCGAGGGGGATCGAAGCCTTCCCAGGTACGGGACTCCGCCTGGTGGATGGCGACGATGCGATTTCCCTCGCGCAGGTTCACCTCGTCATGCGGGGCCAGCAGATGCTCGGTGCCGGGCACCCCGCGCGGCGGCGGCAGGCCGGCACGGGCGCAGTCGATGAAGGCGACGCGGACATGCTGGCGGTCGGGGCCATCATGATGCCGCTCGACCCGCGCATGGGCGAGCGCGCGGGTGGCGAGCCGCGCGGTCTCTGCGTCCGAGGCGTGGATGTCCAGCAACAGCGGCCCGATCGCGGCGCGGAGCGCCGGCGGACCGGCGAGCAGCGTGTCCAACACGCCTTCCGGCAGGAGATCGAAAGGAGGCTGTGCGTTGAGTGCGGTCGGATGCGTCGTCCGTGCGGTGAGTGCGGTCACGACACGGTACTAGCCGATGCCCGGATCGGGACGGCGCGGCCAGCCCATCATCGCGTCGACCTCGTGGACGGGATCAAGCGCGATGAGGTCCGAGAGATCGGAGAACACCTCGAGCGACGGCGCGGCCCACAGCTCGGGCGCGGGCGCGAGCGGAGCGGATGCGGCGCCGCCGGAGACAGGCAGCAGGAGCTTCAGTGCCTCCAGTTCCGCGACGAAGCGCTCGATGTCCGCGAGCGCCGGCCCCAAGGCGCCGCCCGGCGCGGCGGTCGCGAGCGTTGCAACGTCGTTCGGCTGCTCGAATGCCTGCCAGATCCACGACGCCGCGCCGCCCAGACTGAAATACCGTCCGCTCTCGAAATGCAGGACCACCGTCTCGTCGTCGAACTTCTCGGCCGCCACGGCTGCCGTATCGATCACAAACCGCTGCGGACTCAACTTCAATCCCTTCCCGCGCAACAACCCTAGGCTTCAAGCGAGGATCGTACCGTGTCGCGGGACTGTCAATTCGCGCAAAGGCCCTCTCCACTGCGGCACAAACAATCCACCTCGGCGTTAGAGCCTATGCCGGTTGCGTTATCCCGCCACCGGCATAGGCTCCCGGCGTGGGAGCACATCGACCATACGGGGGATTCGCATGGAAGACGCTCAGATCGGCTGGATCGCCGCCATCATCATCGGCGGCCTCGCGGGCTGGATCGCTTCGGGGGTCATGAAGAGCGACACCGGCCTCTTCATGAACATCGTGCTCGGCATCATCGGCGCCGCGGTGGCAAGCTTCATCTTCAGCTTTCTCGGCATCGGTTTCGGCGGCTGGCTCGGCTATCTCGTCGCCGGCATCATCGGGGCCTGCATCCTCATCTGGGGCGCACGCGCGATCCGGAGCTGATCGCGCTCGCCATCACGGCCGCACCGCGCCGCGCGTGTTGAGGAACACCGCGTAGAGCGAGGTGTGGCCGCAGATGAACAGCCGGTTGCGGGCGGGGCCGCCAAAAGCGACATTGCCGACCCGTTCCGGCACCAGGATCTTGCCGATGAGATCGCCCGACGGTGTGTAGCAGTGCACGCCGTCGCCGGCGCTCGACCAGATGTTGCCGTCGCCATCGACGCGGAAGCCGTCCGGTGCGTGCGGGGACACCTGCGTGACCACCGCGCCGCCGGCAAGCGTGTTGTCCGCGCGCACCTCGAAGGCGCGGATGTGGCGCGGCCCCTCGCCGACCCCGATCCAGCCGGAATCGGCGATGTAGAGCCGGCTCTCGTCGGGGGAGAAGGCGAGCCCGTTCGGCTGCACGAAATCATCGGCGACCACGGTGAGCGTGCCGTCGCGCGGGTCGAGGCGGAAGACGTAGCGCCCGTCGAGTTCGCTCGTCGCCTTGCCGCCTTCGTAATCGGCGCTGATGCCGTAGGTCGGATCGGTGAACCAGACGGTGCCGTCCGACTTCACCACCACGTCGTTGGGCGAGTTCAGCCGCTTTCCCCGATAGCTGTCCGCCAGCACGGTGATCGTGCCGTCCGGTTCGGTGCGGGTGACGCGGCGGGTGCGATGTTCGCAGGTGACGAGGCGGCCCTGAGGATCGCGCGCATTGCCGTTGGCGAAGTTGGAATCGGCGCGGAAGACGCTGACCGCGCCGGTCTCCTCGCACCAGCGCATGAGACGATTATTGGGGATGTCGCTCCAGATCAGGCAGCGCATATCGGCAAAATAGACCGGCCCCTCGGCCCAGCGCATGCCGGTGTGCAGCGTCTCCAGCCCGGCGATGGGAATGGCATAGGCGCGAAAGCGCGGGTCGACGATCTCGAACGGATCGGCATAGGCCATGGCGTTCCACCCCATCGTTTCCTCTTGGCCGTTCATGCGGCCTTGTGATGGATCGGACGATGCTCCGGCGGGGAGGCTTGCGCAACTGGTATAATGAGATAATGTGATCCTCATCGTGCAGCGGGCCCACCCGCCCGCATCGCCACAGCAAGAGCCCGGAAACCGGGCCGCCATGGGAGGAAACCGATGAATGTGAAGACCCTTGCGCTTGCCTGCGCGGCCGCCGCCCTGATGACCGCCTCGGCCATCGCGCCCGCGGCCGCGACGCCCGACAAGCCGGTGATCGCCCTCGCCAACGCCTATTTCGGCAATACCTGGCGCCACCAGATGGTCGACGCCTTCAAGGCGGAAGCCGAGAAGGCCAAGGCGGAAGGCAGGATCGCCGACTACATCATCCTGAACGGCGACGGCACGGTCGCGCAGCAGAACGCGCAGATCGCCGAGCTGATCCTGAAGAAGGTCGACGCCATCGCCGTCGACGCCGCCTCCGAGACCGCCGTGAACGGCATCATCGAGAAGGCGTGCAAGGCCGGCATCAAGGTCGTCTCGTTCGACTCCATCGCCTCAGCGCCCTGCAACTACCAGCTCAACTTCGACTTCAAGGGCTACAAGCGCGACCAGGCCGAGTGGGTGCTGAAGAAGATCGGCGGCAAGGGCAACGTCATCGTCGTGCGCGGCGTGAAGGGCTCGGCGCCGGACGCCGACATGTATGGCGCGCAGGAAGCGGTGCTGAAGAACTATCCGGACGTGAAGGTGGTCGCGACCGTCTACGGACAGGCGACCGCCTCGGTGGCGCAGTCGGCGGTGGCCAACGCGCTACCCAGCCTGCCGCGCGTCGACGCCGTGCTCGGCCAGGGCGGCTCGGACGACACCGGCATCGCGCAGGCTTTCGAGCAGTATGGCGGCGACTACGCCAAGAAGATGCCGGTCATCGAGGGCGGCGGCTCGTCGAACTTCATCCAGTGGTGGGCCAAGCAGCGCGAAGCGAACAACTATTCCACCATCTCGATGAACACCACGCCCGGCATCGGCGGCGCGGCGTTCTGGCTGGCCTATGAGATCGTCAAGGGCGCCAACCCGCCCAAGCTGATGATCATGCCCGTCGCCACCGTGACCGACGACAACCTCAAGGACTATGCCAGCCTGCCGGCCGGCGTCATCGTCAGCCCGAGCTACTCCCAGCAGTGGGTTGTCGATAATCTGATCAAGGCCAAGGCCGGCAATTGACCCGTCGGAGCGCCGACGATGACCGCCGCCTTTCGTCCGAGCCGCGACATGCCGGGGCGCGATCCTGGCATGTCGATCCCTGATGCCCGTCCGGCGGGAGATGCCATGGACGCGATCGCACTTCCCACCGAAGCCGACACCGAGCCCGCCACGCGCAGCGCCGGCACGGCGGTCGCCCGGCTCGGCGGCATCTCGAAGGCGTTCGGCCCGACGCAGGCGAATGACCGCATCGATCTCGTGGTGGAGGCCAGCGACGTGCTCGGCCTCGTCGGCGGCAACGGCGCCGGCAAGTCGACGCTGATGCGCATATTGTGCGGCGTCACCCGCGCCGACGCCGGAACCATCGAGATCGGCGGCGTCGGCATCGACACCGGGCTCTACGACACGCGGCTGGCGCAGGCCGGCGGCATCCGCATCGTCCATCAGGAGTTGTCGCTGTGCGACAACCTCTCGGTGGCGGAGAACTTCTTCCTCGAAGCGCCGGAGGCGGCGCAGCCCCTGCCCGGCTGGCGCCGCATCTACCGCGCGCGGGCGCATGCCGCGCTCGACGAGGTGTTTCCCGGCCACGGCATCGATGTGGACGCGCCGGTCGGCCACCTGCAGATCGGCCAGCGGCAGATGGTGGAGATCGCCCGCGCTGTCACCGCGCCGAAGGTGCGCCTCATCATCCTCGACGAACCCACGTCCTCGCTCGGGCTGGAGCGCTCGCGCCAGCTTCGCGCCTTCATCAGGGCGCGCGCGGCCGCCGGCCTCGCCTTCATCTTCATCAGCCACAAGCTGCAGGAGGTGGTGGAGATCGCTACCGCCATACTGGTGCTGCGCAACGGGCGCGTCGCCTGGACCGGATCGAGCGCCGAGGCCTCGGTCGCCGCGCTGGTCGCCGCCATGGGCGGGCCGACCGAGGGCGCGCTGAGGAGCCGGCGCGCCGCGCGGCCGGCGGTCGCCGCCGACGCCGCCGGGATCGTGCGCATCTCCGGCGATGTGGTCGCCCCGCTCGGCCGCGACGTGGTGCTGCGCGCCGGCGAGGTGGTCGGGCTCGCGGGGCTGGAGGGCTCCGGCCAGCGCGAGCTGCTGCATCGTCTGTTCGGGCGCGTGCAGGACGGCATCGCGCGGCAGGGCAAGGCGAGCTTCGTCTCCGGCGACCGGCAGAAGGAAGGCGTCTTCCCGCTGTGGAGCGTGCTCAACAACATTGCGCTCGGGCGCCAGAGCGGGCGGCCCCCGCTCGGTCTCGTCTCCGAGCCCGCCGAGCGATCGGCAGCGCGCGGGGCGGCGGAGCGGCTGAAGCTCGACCCGGCACGCTTCGATTCCCCGATCCTCGATCTCTCCGGCGGCAACCAGCAGAAGGCGCTGGTCGCCCGCGCCCTGGTCGGCGACGCCGCCACCATCCTGTTCGACGACCCGACGCGCGGCGTCGACGTGGCGGCGAAGGAGGACTTCTACGCCCTCGTCTCCGACGTCGCCCGCGCCGGGCGGCTCGTGGTGTGGCACTCGACCGAGGACATCGAGTTCCTCGAATGCGACCGCGTGCTGGTGTTCTCCGGCGGGAAGATCGTGCGTGAGCTGACGGGCGATCAGATCAGCGAAAAGGCGATCGTCGACGCCTCCTTCGCCCATGCCGGCGCACTGGAGCGCGACGCCACCGCGGGCGGGCGAGGCCTCGCCGAATGGATCGTCGACCTCGCGCCCTTCGCGAGCCTGGCCGCCGTCTTCGCGCTGATGGCCTATGTGAATCCGCTCGTCGTCTCGCTGTTCGGGCTCGACCTGCTGCTCGGGCCGGCCATCGCGCTGGTGCTGGTGGCGCTCGCGCAGATGTTCGTGGTCGGCGGCAGCGAGATCGACCTCGGGGTCGGTGCCTTCGCAGGGCTGGTCAATGTCGTCAGCGCAACGCTGCTCGTCGACAGTCCCGCGCTCGGCCTGCTCTGCCTGCTGGCCGGCATCGCCGCCTACGGGCTGATCGGCGCCACCATCCAGGTCCGCCGGATTCCGGCGATCGTGGTGACGCTGGGCGCTTCCTTCATTTGGATCGGCATCGGCTACACGCTGCAGCCGACCCCCGGCGGGTCGAGCCCGGAATGGCTCACCGCGCTGTTCGGCTGGCAGCTTTTCGGCGTGCCGGCGGCGCTGGTGCTGATCGGCGTGGCGGGGCTTGTAGCGCTCGCCATCGACCGCTCGCCGCTCGGCGTCACGCTGCGCGGCTTCGGCAACAACGCCAATGCGATGAAGCTCGGCGGCTGGTCGCCGCTGCGCTACGCGGTGGCGCGCTATATGATCGCCGGGCTGTTCGCCATGGCGGCAGGCCTCGCGCTCACCGCCATCAACACGGCGAGCGACATCAATGCCGGCGGTCCCTTCACGCTGATCAGCGTCGCCGCCGTGGTGATGGGCGGCTGCGCGCTGCTCGGCGGGCTGATCTCGCCGCTCGGCGTGGTGGCCGGCGCGCTAACGCTGGCCCTGATCGGCGCGCTGCTCGGCGCGCTCAACGTCAGCACCGATTACAATGCGGCGGTTCAGGGCTGCCTGCTGATCGGCATGCTGGTGCTGCGGGCGGCCGCCGCCCGCCGGGAGGATGCGCGATGAAGCTCTCCGACTGGCTGGAGCGCAACCGCTGGGTCTGGTCGCTCATCGGCGTGCTGGTGCTGTGGGCGATCCTCTCGGCGCTCACCAGCCGCTTCAGCCTGCACTCGCTCTCCGGCGTCGCGGTCTCGGCGAGCTTCCTCACCATCGTGGCACTCGGCCAGATGCTGGTGGTGACGACCGGGCGCGGCAATATCGACCTCTCCATCGCCAGCGTGCTGACGCTCTCGGCCTATGCCAGCATCGTCGTCACGCAGGGCGTCGACGGCCGGCTGCCGCTGGCGCTTGCCACCGTCGTCGGCATCGGTCTCGTCACCGGCGCGGTGAACGCGCTGCTGGTGGTGGCGGTGCGCATACCGGCGATCATCGCGACGCTTGCCACCGGCTACATCCTCGCCACCGGCACGCTGATCGCCAATCGCTGGGCAGCCGGCTTCTCGGTGAGCCCGCTCCTGAAGACGCTGACAGCCGGGCGCGTCGAGGGCGTGCCGATCATGCTGATCATCGCTCTCATCGCCGTGGCGGGTGCCGGCTTCCTGCTCCGCCGCACCGTCTATGGCCGCCGGCTCTCGGCGGTCGGGCAGAACGAGCGGGCGGCCGAGCTCGCCGGGATAAGGACGGGGCGTGTGATCACCGCCGCCTTCCTCGCCTCCTCCGTGCTGGCAGCGCTGACCGGCCTGCTGCTCGGCGCCTATGTCGGCGGCGCCTTCCTGGAGATGGGCACGCCCTATCTGCTGCAATCGGTCGGCGCGGTGGTGCTCGGCGGCTCGCTGATCTTCGGCGGCTCCTCCACCGCGCTCGGAACCTTCTTCGGCAGCCTTTTGCTGGTGCTGATCGTCACCACCATGCAGATCGCCGGCCTACCGCCGGGCACGCAGGACATCGTGCAGGGCCTCGCAGTGATCGCCGTGCTGGCGCTGGCCGGTGGGGGCGCGGTGCGTCGCCGCCGCGCGGCAGTACCCCCGGCTGCCGCTCTGGGTGCCGGCCGTGCTTGACCGGCCCGCCTCGGAGATCGAGCGGTGCCTCGCGCTGTTCGGCACCGACGAGGAGGTGCCGGCGCCGCGCCGACTGACCGCGGGTCCGCTCAGCGCCGAGCTGATCGGCGGCAATCTGCGCAACATCCGCTTCGCCGGGCGCGAGGTGATCCGCGCCGTCTCCTATGTGGTGCGCGACAAGGACTGGGGCACCTATGCGCCGCGGCTCGAAAATCTCGCCGTGGCCGAGGACGCGGACGGCTTCACGGTCTCCTATGACGCGACCTGCCACGGGGCGAAAGGCGAGCGGCTGGCCTACCGCGCCACGATCCGCGCCACCGGTGACGGGCTCTCCTTCGAGGCCGAGGCGGTGCCCGAGCAGGACTTCCTTACCAATCGCTGCGGCTTCACAATCCTGCACCCGATCGTCGGGGTGGCGGGCCGGGCGGTCGAGGTCGAGCATGTCGACGGCAGCGTCGAGCATGCGGTGCTGCCGGACCTGATCGACCCGTACCAGCCCTTCAAGGCGATGCGCGCGATCACCCATGAGGTGATGCCGGGTGTCACCGCGACCTGCCGCATGGAGGGCGACAGCTTCGAGATGGAGGACCAGCGCAACTGGACCGACGCCTCCTACAAGACCTATGTCCGCCCGCTCGCCCTGCCCTGGCCCTATGCGATGCCGGCAGGTGTCATGAACCGGCAGGCGGTGCGGCTGAGCATCGAGGCCGCGCCGGGTGCCGTCGCCGTCGCCGCAGAGGCGAGCCCGGAGGTGAGCATCCAGATCGGCGAGGCGATCGGCGCGGTGCCGCGCTTCGGCCTCGTCCTCGCGCCAGGCGAAGCGGAGGCGACGCTGGCGCATATCGGACGGCTGACGGAGATCGCGCCGCAGCTCCTGCTCTGTCCTTTCGACCCGACCGCCGGCCACGGCGCCGCCGAGCTGGTCGCGCTCGCCCGCATCGCCCGCCAGCAGCCGGCGGAGGTCGCGCTCGAATGCGTGGCGCCCTGCGAGCGGCCGCTCGCCGACGAGTTCGCCGAGCTCGCCGAACAGGTGGCGCAGGCGGGCCTCGTGCTCGATGCCATCGCGGTGAGCCCCTCGGTCGACCGCGGCTCGACGCCGCCCGGCAGCGTCTGGCCGGACTGCCCGCCGCTGGACGAGGTCTATGTCGCCGCGCGGCGCGCCTTCCCCTCGCTCGCCCTCGGCGGCGGCATGTTCAGCTATTTCACCGAGCTGAACCGCAAGCGTCCGCCGACCGAAAAGCTCGATTTCGTCACCCACTGCACCTGCCCGATCGTGCATGACGCGGACGACCGCAGCGTGATGCAGTCGCTGGAGGCGCTGCCCTTCGTGCTGCGCTCGGCGCGCGCCATCATCGGTGCGGACAAGCCCTACCGCGTCGGCCCCTCGACCATCGGCATGCGCCATAACCCCTATGGCTCGCGCACCATGCCGAACCCCTATGAGCGGCGCATCACCATGACGGGGCGCGATCCGCGCCAGCGTGGCCTGTTCGCGGCGGCATGGATGATCGGCTACGCGGCGCGGCTGGCGGCGGCGGGCGTCGCGAGCTTCACCGGAGCGGCGCTGACCGGGGATTTCGGGCTGATCGAGGCGGACGGCGCCGTGCGCCCCGCCTTCCACGCCGCGCGGATGCTCGCCGCGATGGCGGGCTGGGACGCGCTCGACTGCCGCTCCAGCGCCGAGGACCGTGTGCTGGCGCTGGCCGCACGCGGCCCGGATGGCGAGCGGGCGCTGCTCCTCGCCAACATCACCGGCGAAACGCAGGCAGTGCGCCTGCCCTTCGGGGTCCGCGCCGCCGTGCTCGACGAGACCACGCTTGCCGGTGCACGCGGCGGCGCGCTGCCGGCAGAGGCGCCGCTCGACGGGCCGCTGGAGCTGAGGCCCTATGCGATAGCGCGGGTGACGGGCTGAACGGCGGCGCAAGCTGTCCAGCTCACGATGCACCTCAGGATGACGGCGCTGCTTTTTGGTTGCCGGGATGAAACCGCTTCCAGCCCACCCTCAGCCGTGGGTGTAGAGCACGCTCGAACGGTCGAGATGCTTCACCATCACCGCCTCGGCCTCATCCGGCTCGTGGCGCTCGATGTGGTCGACGATCTGGTTGTGCTCGACCAGCGTCAGATTCTCCTTGCCGGACCACAGCAGCATCTCGGTGTGATACTGGCGCAGCCAGCTCAGCATCGCCTCGCTCACCGCCTCGAAGATCGGATTGCCGGAGATCGCCGCGATCTGGGTGTGGAAGCGCATGTCGGCGGAGATGAAGGCGTTCGGATCGCCGACGCCCCTCGCCTGCTGCTCCAGCGTGGCACGGAGCCGGACGATGTCCTCGGGCGTGGCGCGCAGCGCCGCCTCGCGCACCATGCCGCGCTCGAAGAAGCGGCGCGCCTGCTTCAGGTGCTCTAGGCTGTCCGGCGAGGCGGAGAGCAGGATGTTCGCCGTGAGGTCGACCTGCTGGAAGATCGAGCGCGCGGTGAGCTGCTGCACGCGCGCCCGCTCGCCATGGGTGATCGAGATGAGCCCCATATTGGCGAGCGCCTGCATCGCCTCGCGGATCGCCGGGCGGCCGACGCCGAAGCGGTCCATCAGGTCGCGCTCGGAGGGCATGGCGTCGCCAGGCCCCAGCTCGCCGCCAGTGATCATGGCCTTCAGCCGATCGAAGACCTCGTGGGACAGCTTCCTGCGAACTATGGTCTCCGAAGCATTCGCCATCCGCACGCTCCTTCACCGTCCCAACCGCCATCTCCGGGCATGCTGGCGCATGCCCTCGCATGGTACATTCAGCATACCACGCCCTTTGACGGGCCGCACCGGTCAATGGCCCATCAGCCTGAGCGGCCACATGACCAGTTGCGGAAACAGCACCATCAGCAGCAGCGCCACGAACTGCACGAACATGAAGGGCCAGACGGCCTTCATCAGGTCTTCCATGCTGATGCGGGCGACGCCGGAGACGACGTTCAGCACCGTGCCGACCGGCGGGGTGATCAGGCCGATCGAGTTGTTCACGATGAACAGCACGCCGAAATAGACCGGGTCGATGCCCGCGGCCTTGATGATCGGCATCAGCACCGGGGTGAGCACCAATATGGTCGGCGTCATGTCCATGGCGGTGCCGACGATGATCACCACCGCCATGATGGCGAGCAGCAGCAGCGTCTGGTTGCCCATCAGCGGCTCGAGCATGGCGACGAGATCGTTGGCGATGTCCGAGACGGTGATCAGCCAGGACGAGACCAGCGCCGCGGCGACCAGGAACATAACCACCGCCGTCATCCGGGCGGCGGTGACGAACACGCCGAACAGCTCGGAGAACTTCAGCTCGCGATAGACGCAGGTGGCGACGAACAGAGAGTAGACGGCGGCCACCACGGCTGATTCGGTCGGCGTGAACACGCCCATCTTCAGCCCGACGATGATGATGACGGGCAGCATCAGCGCCCAGACGCCGTCGACCAGCGCGCGCCACAGCTCGCGCGCGCTCTGCTTCGGCGGCGGGGCGACGTTCTCCTTGCGCACCTCCCACCACCAGGCGACGGCGAGCGCGAGGCCGATGATCAGCCCCGGCACCAGGCCGGCGAGGAACAGCTTGGTGATCGACACGCCGCCGATCACGCCGAAGATCACGAAGCCGATGCTCGGCGGGATGATCGGGCCGATGACGCTGGAGGCGGCGATGAGGCCGGCGGAACGCGCCTTGGAATGTCCGGCACGCACCATCATTGGCACCAAGAGCGCCGAGAGCGCGGCGGCGTCGGCCACCGCCGAGCCGGACAGCGCAGAGATCACGCAGGCGGCGAGGATGGCGACATAGCCGAGCCCGCCCTTCACATGGCCGACCGCGGCGAGCGCGACATTGACGATGCGCTTCGACAGCCCGCCGGTGTTCATCAGCTCGCCGGCGAGCATGAAGAACGGAACCGCCATCAGCGGGAAGCTGTCGGCACCGTTGATGATGTTCTGGGCGATGATCTGCGGGTCGAAGATGTCGAGATAGTGCATCAGCGCCACGCCCGAGAGCAGCAGCGCGAAGGCTATCGGCATGCCGATAGCCATGGAGCCGAGAAGCGATCCGGCGAAGACGACGAGGGTCATGCCGCACCTCCCGCCCGGCTCGGGGCGGCAGCGGCGAAGCCCTCCGGCGCAGCGAGATGCCGGCGCTGGATCTCGTCAACGTCCTCCTCCTCCGACTCGCGGATGGCGACGAGGTCCTCCTCGCGGGCGCGGCCGAGCAGCACGTTGAGCAGTTCAATGGCGAGGATCGGGATGGTCGAGACGCCGAAGACGAGACCGACGCCGTAGAAGACGGCGACCGAGAGCCCGGAGGCCGGCGCCACCACGTCCCAGTTAATCAGCGACTGTTGCCAGCTTCCAATCAGCAGCAACACGGTGGCGTAGAGCATCAGGCCATGGCTGAGGATGAAGCAGGCCCTCTTGGCCCACAGCGGCAGGCGGCGCACCAGCGAATCGACGCCGAGATGGCCATGCTCGCGCACCGCCACGATGGCGCCGAGGAAGGTCAGCCAGACGAACATCCAGCGCGACACCTCCTCGGAGAGGGTGATGCCGGAATTGAAGCCGTAGCGCAGCACGACATTGCCGAAGACCAGCACCACCATCGCGGCGAGCAGCAGCGCGATGAGCACCTTCAGCAGCGTGAAATAGGCATCGACGACACGCGTCACGGCGTTTCCTCCAGAGTCTGGCCGGCATACAGGACAACGTCATCCTGAGGTGCCCGGCGCCTGCCGGGCCTCGAAGGATCATCCCCGATGGCCGTATTCTGCTTGAGCATCCTTCGAGGCTCGCCTCGCTCGCGCCTCAGGATGACGGCGCGAGCGAGGATAACGCTCCATCGTGGCCGGGCCGGACCCGGCCGTCGATGATCGTCGTCCCCGGCACGAGGCCGAAGACGACATCGCCCACGCTCACTGCGTGGCGGCGATCGACTGGTTGGCCTGGCGGACCAGGTCCTCGCCGACGGACGGCGTGTACTTGTCGACGACCGGCTGCAGCTTCGCCTTGATCTTGGCGATCTCCTCGGGCGCGAGCTCGTTGATCTGCATGCCCTTCGCCTTCAGATCGGCGACGATCTTGGCGTCCTCGGCCCGGCTGACCTGGCGCTGGTAAACCTTCGCCTCGTTGCAGCTATCGACGAAGATCTTCTGCTCGTCGGGCGAGAGCTTGTCCCAGAGCTTCTTGCTCATGATCATCGCCCAGGGCGAATAGGCGTGCTTGGTCACGCTGACGTATTTCTGAACCTCGTTCAGCTTGTTCACATAGATGATGCCGTAGGGGTTCTCCTGCGCGTCGATCGCCCCGCTCTCGAGCGCGGTATAGACCTCCGGCCAGGGCATCGGCACGGCATTGGCGCCGAGCGTCTTGAAGGCGTCGAGATAGACCGGATTCTGCATGGTGCGGATCTTCAGGCCCTCGACATCCGCCGCGGTGGTGATCGGACGCTTGCTGTTCGTCACGTTGCGGAAGCCGTTCTCGAAGAAGCACAGGCCGACGAGGCCCTTCTCGGAGAGCTTGGCGAGCAGGGTCTGGCCGACCGGGCCGTCGACCACCGCGTCCGCCTGCTTCTCATTGGCGAACAGGAAGGGGAAGTCGAAGATCGCGTATTCCTTGACGAGGCCGACCAGCGGCGCCGTCGAGGTGCCGACGATGTCCTGCACGCCGCCCTGCGTCGCCGAGATGGTCTGAGTCTCCGAGCCGAGCTGGGTCGCCGGATAGACCTTCATCTTGATCTTGCCGCCGCTCTTCTCGGCGACGAGCGCGACGAACTTGTTGGCGCCCTGCCCGAGCGGATGGGCCTCGAAGGTCGAGTAGCCGAATTTCAGGGTGCGCTCCTGCACATCCTGCGCAAAAGCGGCGGTGGAGACGAGCAGCGAGGCGACGAGCGCGGCACAGATGCGCGCACCGGTGGTCATGGTCATTGGCGTTTCCTCATGGGTGCGTTGATGCCGCGGCCGTTCCGGCTCTTCGGCGCGACGAAAAGGAGGGAGGCGGGTCGCCCCGCCTCCCCTTTCAGGCGGCCTTCGGGGGATTGCAGATTTCCTCGACCGAGCGCTGCACGGCCTTCGGATCGAAGATGCGGTCGAGCCATCCATCCTTGAAGATCTGCGGGCGGGCCTGGTCGATGGCGTAGAGCGCGCCGTCGGAGAACTTGCCTTCCGGGAAAATCTCGAAGGCGATGGCGAGCTCGATGGTGAGGTGGCCGAGCAGGAAGTCGGTCGCCGCCTGGCGCGGCACGCCGCGGCGCACCGCCTCGTCGGTCGCCTCACGCAGAGCGAGGCAGAGCGTGGCGCCGATGGTCTCGGCCAGCGCCGGCTCCATGATGGCGATCTGCTCGACCGTGCAGCGATGGGCGCGCATCACCGGCTTGTAGATGGTGCGGGCGATCTGCTCGCACTGGGCGTAGTGCTCCTCGGGGCCCTGCATTAGCGCGCAGACGATGTGCTGCTTGGCGTGCACGCCGCCGAAGAAGTCCTTCTTCGCCTCCTCGGTCACCTCGTCGTTGAAGATCGGCGGGTGGCAGGGGTGCGTGACGAAATAGGTGACGTCGTCGCGCTTCGGCAGCTCGCCGGCCTGCGGGGCGGCCGCGTCGAGCATGATGATGGCGGTGCCGGGCTTCACCTTCTCGATGAAGGTGTGGGCGATCTTGCCGATCAGCCGGTCGGGAACCGCCATCAGCACCGCGTCGGCGTCGGCGAGCGCGTTGTCGCCGTCGACGCAGTCGAGGCCGGTGCGGTCCTTCAGGCGCTTGCGGCCTTCCTCGGTCGGCTCGACATGCATGACCTCGTAGGGCGAGTCCTTCAGATTGGTGGCGAGGCGGACGCCCATCTTGCCGCCGGCGCCCAGCAGGGCGATCTTCTTCATTGAGGCACTCTCCCTTCGTCAGTGGCTATTGGCGCCGCCGGCCTTGGCGGCGAAAAAGAAATCCGGCCTGCCCATCTGGCCGCCCTTGAACGCGATCTCGAGCCCGTCATGAGCGTCGTCCGCATAGGCGCGGCACAGCGGCGAGCCGGGCGCCAGCGGCGCCAGTGCGGTGACCGCATAGATGCCGAGCGCCATGCCGGCATGGCCCGAGGTGTCGCCGCCGGAGATCACCGCGCGCTTGAGGCGGGCGTCGCGCACCAGCCGGTCGAGCACCTTGCCGAGACCGTCGCCGATGCGGGCATTGACCTCGCCGACCTCGGCGCCGCTCGCCACGATGGCCTCGCCCAGCGCCGGTACCGCCGGATCGTCCGGGCCGCTGGCGGTGAAGACGAGCGGATCGTGGCCCTCTCCCAGCGCCCGCAGCGCCTCGCGGGCGCCGCGCTCGAGTTCGCTCTGCCAAGCCAAGGCGTCCACCGCGCGGGTGGCGTCGAGACGGATGCCCTCGAAGCCGTGGCCAAGCGCGAAGGCGATCTGGCCGGCGGTGATCGGCGAGCAGGAGCCGGAGACCACAGCGATGCGCTCGCGCTCCGGGGCGGCGATGTCCTGCCCGGCGGCGGGCAGGAGCCCGGCCTGCCGCCAATGGGCGACCAGCGCATATTCGACGCCCTGCGAGCCGACCGTGAACAGCCGGTTCCCGCGATGCTCCCAGATCAGCCGACCGGCCTCGACAAGCGTCTCGTCGTCGAGCACGTCGATGGCGAGGATGCGCGCGCCGGCGGCGTGCTCGCGGGCGAGGCGGATGTCGCCCTCGCCCTTCTTCAGCGCGACGAAATCGACGAGACCGATCGGGATGTCGGTCTGCTTTCCGAGATGCAGGCGCACATCCGCCTCGTGCATCGGCGTGACCGGGTGACGGGCCATCACCGGATGGCGGTCGAGCCGGTAGCCGTTGCCCTCGATGGCGGCGAACAGATTGCCGAAGGCCTGATAGCGGGCGATCGCCGGCGCGCCGACCACCAGCGGATGCCAGGCGCCGCCGAGGATCGGCTCGGCGAGCTCAATGGCCTTGCCGATGGAGCCGACATGCGGGGCGGAATCGAAGGTCGAGCAGACCTTGTAATGCGACAGCGGGGCATCCAGCGCGGCGAGCGTGCGGAACACCGCCGGCAGGTTCGCCTCCATCCATTCCGGCGACTGCGAGCGGGCCACCCCGGCGATGCCGAAGGCGCGCGCCTCGGGAAAGCGGGCGATCTGCCCGGGCGTCGGCAGGCCGAGGAACAGGACGGTGGGAATGCCGGCGAAGCTCAGCACCTCCATCACCGCCGAGGAGCCGGTGTAGTCGTCGCCATAGAAGGCGACGAGCCGGCCCTCGGGCAATGCCCCGTCCTTTGCCGCCGGGGCGTTCATGAGGAATAGGTCTCCAGCGCCTTGGCGAGCGCATGGTGATCCCTGGCGTAATCGGCGAGCGGCACGCGGGCGATCGCCGCTTCCCACGCCTCGCGCAGCGACGCGACGCCGGCCGCCGGGCCGTCCGGGTGGGCCATGATGCCGCCGCCGGCCGCAAAGATCAGGTCGGCCGAGCCGAGCGCGGCATAGGTGCCTGGCGCCTGCTTGGCCGACTGGCCGGAGGAGAATACCGGCATGGCGATGCAGGGCTTGTCCGCGAACATCGGGGTCAGGCACTCGCGGGCCGAGGCGATGACACTGTCATCGGCTTCCGAGAACTTGTTGGACAGGCCGTTGACGTGCATGTGGTCGGCGCCGGCGAGGCGCCAGAGCTTCTGCCAGGCGACATAGGACCAGCCGAGCATCGGCGCGCGGGATAGATAGCCCCAGCCGTTGCGGTGGGCGTGGATCGGCAAATCGGCGAAGCGCGCCAGCTCGATCATGCCGACGAGGCCGACCGAGTTCAGGCTCGCCATGATGCAGGTGCCGCCCTGCTCCAGCACGAGGTCGTGGCGGCGGCGCATCTGGTCGAACTCGCCGGTGAGGTTGAAGGCGAACATCACCTTCTTGCCGGTGCGGTCGGCGTGGTCGTTGATGACACGCATCACCGCCCGCACCCGCTCGTCGAACGGGCAGGCGGGGCCGTCGGACTGCAGCTCGTCGTCCTTGATGAAGTCGATGCCGGCCTCGCAGAGCAGCTTCGCGAGATCGGCCGTCTCCCTCGGGCCGAAGCCGACGCTCGGTTTGACGATGGTGCCGATGATCGGGCGCCCCTCGACGCCGGCGAGGCGGCGGGTGCCGGGCACGCCGAATTTCGGGCCGGGATAGGCCTCCGCAAACACCTCCGGCAGGCGGATGTCGGTAAGGCGCAGCCCGGAGAATTGCTTCAGCTCGAAGAGGTTGCCGGCGACGGTCGCCATCAGGTTCGGCAGCGAAGGGCCGATGTTCTCGATCGGCCAGGAGAGCGTGACGCGGGCGCGGCGGATTGTGGCGTCGCCGGTCTTCGGCCTGCCGGCGCCGGGTAGAGAAGGCTCATCCGCAGTGCAGATCACCTCCAGCGCCTCGATGCGGGCGGCGGAGCGCTCCTTCAGTTCCGGCGTCTCGCCGGGGATCGCCACGAAGGTTCCGCTCGACTGCTCGCCGGCCATCGCCTCGGCGGCGAGGCGCGGGTCGAAGGCGGTCTCGATGACGTAGTCGGCCTCGATACGGGAGGGGGCGGCGGAAAGGGCCATTGCGCGCGGTTCCTGCTCAATCGCTGGCGCCGGCGAACCTACCCCGAACGGAGCGGTGCTCCGTCAGGCCAGGACAGCTTCCCTCGACGCGTTTCCCAACGGCGGACTTCAGGGTTCCGCTCATCTGTTGATATAGTCATTATACCACATGATGAGTCATGGCAAGTCGGCGGTTCCAATGCTGCGACTGGCCGTCACATCATGACCGGCGGACGCTGGCCGAACCGGAATCGCGTCGAAGCTTTGTGGTGGGACGGAAGGCGAGCTGGTCCTGCTCCGCTCGGTGGGACGACCGGGCAAAGGTGGATCTCCGCGGGACTAACGGGCCGCAAGAGGCGGAGCTCGGCCAGGAACGATCGCGGGAGTAAGAACGACGTCATCCTGAGGCGCTCGCGCAGCGAGCCTCGAAGGATGCTCATCCCCCGCGCGCGCGATACGAGCATCCTTCGAGGCTCGGCCGTTGGCCGGGCGCCTCAGGATGACGTTGCGCGATGAGGAAAAGCCCCGGGCCGGACCGCCGGATCCAGGCGCCCCGACTCCCTACCCCGCCACGCGGTCGTGATGGGCGAGCAGCTTGCGCTCGACGGTCGAGAGATGACCGCGCATCGCCTCGGCGGCGCCGGCCATGTCGCGTTCCTCGATCAGGCTCACAATGCGCTCGTGCTCGGCGAAGCTGTGGTGGTCGGGCGCCGGCCGCACCGGATTGGCGCGCAGCCGCCCCCAGGTGACGGCGCGGCGCACCGCGTTCAGCGTGTCGAACAGGCCGACCAGCAGGCTGTTGTGCGTCGCCTCGGCGATGGTGCGGTGCAGGCGCGCGTCCCAGCCCTCATATTGCCGCCACGTCTCGGCCTGCCGCGAGCGGGCGAGGCAGAAGCGCATCTCGGAGATGTCGTCCGGGCTCGCCATGAAGGCGGCGCTGCGGGCGAGCTCGGGCTCGATGGCGAGGCGCGCGCGCATCACTTCCGCCGGATTGCTGCGCCGGGCCAGCGCGCCGATGTCGGCGAAGGTGTCGAGCGGCCGCCCACCGATGAAGGTGCCCTTGCCGACATGGCGCCACAGCTCGCCTTCCGCCTCCAGCACGTCGAGCGCCTTGCGCAGCTCGGCGCGCGAGACGCCGAGCGTGCCGGCGAGTTCGCGCTCGGGCGGCAGGCGCCCGTCATCCGGCAGCCGGGTCTGGGCGAGGAAGGCGCGGAGCTGGGTCAGCACACCGGAATCGGTGGCGGAGCCATTCGTCGAGAGCATCGGAAGGTTCCAACCAAAATACGAATTGGTTGAATCTATCCATGAGCGTGACATCGGTCAACGCCACATGTGCAATGCACACATATGCAAGGATTTGTCACATCTTCGTGCCCAAGAGCGTATTTCCCTCTCCCTTTGCGGAAGGCCGTCCTTGACTCGGCGAATTCGGCCAATGTACAACCAAGAACAAATTGGTTTTGCATTGATCGTGCAACCTCGGAGGCGGTCAACCGCCCCGTTCCAATGGGAGTTGGAAATGCCCTCATTCTCGCTATCCCGCCGACTGTCCCCCCTCGCCGCCGGCGCCGCATTCGCGCTCGCGGCGACGCTCGGCCTCGCCTCGCAGGCCGAGGCCAAGGTGCGTGTCGTCTTCGGCGACATCGCCAGCGTCGAGACGCTGCATCTCCTCGCCGCGCTGGAGCGCGCCAAGGAGAAGGGCGTCGAGATCGAGATGACCTATCTGAAGTCCGAGGACATCGCCGCGCAGGCGGTGGTCAGCGGGCAGGCCGACATCGGCGTCGGCGGCCCCTATGCGCTGATTCAGAAGGTGAAGGTGCCGGTGCGCATCTTCCTTCAGCTCTCCACGTTGCGCTTCTATCCGGTCGTCAACGCCGAGTTCTACAAGACGTGGAAGGACCTCAACGGCCAGGAGATCGCGGTGCATTCGCGCGGCTCCGGCACCGAGGCCATCATGCGGCTGATGGAGACCAAGCAGGGCATCAAGTTCTCCAAGATCAGCTACATCCCCGGCTCGGAGGTGCGCGCCGGCGCCCTGCTTCAGGGCAATGTAAAGGCCAGCATCGTCGATGCCGCCGGCCGCCGCATGCTCGAGGCCAAGGCCCCCGGCAAGTTCATCATCCTGCCGCTGGAAGGCGTCGCCGCCACCGACGAGGCGCTGTTCGCCCGCGAGGACCTCCTCAAGAGCAACGCCAAGGAGGTGAACGTCATCACCGAGTCGGTGCTGCAGACCTGGCGCGAGGTGCAGGGCAATCCGGCGGTCGTCGCCGAATGGCGCACCAAGTACAAGCTGCTGCCCGACCTGCCGGCCGACCAGGTCGCCGAGATCACGCCCTACTTCACCGAGCAGGCCAAGGCGAAGGCCTTCCCGATGAATGGCGGCGGCGAGGCGGCTGCGAAAGACGACTTCGCCTTCTACACGCTCTCCGGCCAGCTCCAGGGCGAGCCGGGCAGCCTGAAGGTCACCGATTTCTGGGAGCTCGGGCCGCTGAACGAAGCGCTCGGCAAGATCGGCACGAATTGAGGCAGGGCGGATGTCGGCACCCGCTCACGTGAACGGCTCCTCGCGGGCCGTTCACTCCGACGGCGGCTCGCGCGGCTCGCTGCGCAAGCTGCTGGCGGATCACCCTTCCCTGTGGCGCCTCGCCTCGCTCGGCCTGTTCTTCCTCGTCTGGGAGATCGCGGGGCGCATTCCGATCAGCTTCGCCTTTCCCACCTTCCTCGAAACGCTACGAGCTTTCGTGCGGATGACGCTCGACGGCTCCTTCGCCACCGCCTACGCCTCGACGCTGCAGCCGCTCGTCATCGGCATCGGCATCTCGGCGGTGCTGGGCGTCGGGCTCGGCGTGGTGATGGGGCTGTCGCGCAAGGTCGAATGGCTCGCCGCGCCGGTGTTCATCGTGCTGCAGGCGGCGCCGATGGCGGCGCTGATCCCGCTCATCACCTTCGCCTATGGCATCGGCCTGGTGGCGAAGACGCTGGCCGTGATCATGCTCGCTTTGCCGGTGATCGTGCTCAACGGCTACAAGGCGGTGCGCAACGCCAATCCCTCGCTGGTGGACATGTGCCGCTCCTTCCAGGGCACGCGCTGGCAGCAGATCGTCAAGGTCATCATCCCGGACGCCAGTCCGGTGATCTTCGCGGGGCTCCGGCTCGGGCTCGCTGCCGGCTTCATCGGTGTCATCCTCGCCGAGCTGCTGATCACGCCTACCGGGATCGGCGACCTCATCACCTATCACCGCTCGGTGGCGGACTACCCGGAAATGTACGCCGCGGTCGTCTCCATCATCGTCGTGTCCACACTGACGCTCGCCGCGCTGGAGGCCTTCGAGCTTCGCGTGCTGCGTCCCGAGAAGAGGAGAGGCTGAAGATGCGCAACATCACCGCCGCAGCGCAGGCCGCCATCGCCCGTCCCGAGGCGGAGAACGAGGCCGCCGTCGAGGTGCGCGGCATCTCCAAGATCTATGGCGAGGTGGAGGCGCTGCGCGCCGTCGACCTCGACTTCCCCGCCGGCAAGCTGACGACGCTGCTCGGCCCTTCCGGCTGCGGCAAGACCACGCTCTTGAAGATCATCGCCGGCCTCAACCAGCCGACCGCCGGCGAGGTGCGGGTGAACGGCAAGGTCGTCACCGGTCCCGGCCCGGAACGCGCCTTCGTGTTTCAGGATTTCGCGCTGATGCCCTGGGCAACGGTCATGCGCAACGTCGCCTTCGGCCTCGAGCTGCGAGGCATGGGCAAGGACGAGCGGCAGGCGATCGCCCGCAAATATATCGGCGAGGTCGGGCTTTCCGGCTTCGAGGACAAATATCCGCACGAGCTCTCCGGCGGCATGCGCCAGCGCGTCGGCCTCGCCCGCGCCTTCGCGGTGAATGCCGACGTGCTGCTGCTCGATGAGCCCTTCTCGGCGGTGGACGAGCAGAACCGCCGCAAGTTCCAGGAGGACCTGCTGCGCCTCGTCGCGCTGGAGAACAAGACCTTCATCTTCGTCACCCACTCCATCGAGGAGGCGGTCTATGTCTCCGACCGCATCGTGATCCTCTCGCGCCGCCCCGGCCGGGTCTCGCAGATCATCGAGCCGGAGATCGACCGCACCGCCTCGCCCGACGCCATCCGTCGCGACCAGTCCTATCTCGATACGGTCGAGGAGATCTGGCAGGGGCTGAAGCGCTATGTCGACTAGGAGGCGATGATGACCCTGTTCGGCTACAGGGTGCCGATGATGGCCTCGCTCATCGTCTGGTGCCTCATTTGGGAGATCGTCGGCCAGCTCGACGTGACCTTCCTCATTCCGCCGCTCTCCGAGGTGTTCCTCGCCGCGGTGCACCTCGTCCAGACCGGCACCTGGCAGGCGGCGGCGATCACCACGCTGTCGAGCTTCCTGATCGGCATGGCCTTCGCCATTGTGATCGGCGTGGTGCTCGGCGTGCTGATGGGGCGCGTCCCGGCGGTCGACAACCTGCTCGGCATCTGGGTGAACATCTTCGTGTCCGCCCCACTCTCGGCCTTGGTGCCAGTGCTGATGATCCTTTTCGGCATGGGAGAGACGACGGTGGTGGTCACCGTCTTCCTGTTCGCGGTGTGGATCATCGTGCTCGACACGCGGGCCGGCATCCAGCATGTGCCGACCTCGCTGGTCGAGATGGGCAGGAGCTATGGCGCCTCTCGCGCCGCGCTCTACGGCAAGATCATCCTGCTCGCGGCGCTGCCGGAAATCCTCGCCGGTATCCGGCTCGGGCTGGTGCGCGGCGTGAAGGGTGTGGTGATCGGGCAGTTGCTGGTCTCGATCATCGGCTATGGGGAGCTGTTCGAGCTCTATTCGCGCAACTTCGACATGGACAATTTCTGGGCGCTGACCATCATCCTCTTCGCCTTCGCGATGCTGGTGTCGGCACTCATCGAAGCAATCGAAAAACGAGTTGAATATTACGCAGGAGTCCGCTGATGAACGCGCCTACCGACACCTCCGCCTATGTGATCGCCCCCCCGGCGATCCCTACCCTGCCGATCATCGGCTCGGACAAGCTGTTCCCGATCCATCGCATCTACTGCGTCGGCCGGAACTATGCCGAGCACGCCATCGAGATGGGGCATGATCCGAACAAGGAGCCGCCCTTCTTCTTCCAGAAGAACCCGGACAACGTCATCACCACCGGCACCTTCCCCTATCCCGACAAGTCGAGCGACGTGCATTTCGAGATCGAGATGCTGGTGGCGCTGTCGAAAGGCGGGGTGAACATCCCGGTCGAGAAGGCGCTCGAGCATGTGTGGGGCTATGGCGTCGGGCTCGACATGACCCGGCGCGACCTGCAGGGCGAGGCCAAGAAGCTCGGCCGCCCGTGGGAGGTCGGCAAGGCGTTCGAGGCCTCCGCCCCCTGCTCGGGCCTCGTCCCCGCCTCGAAGATCGGCCACCCGGCCGAAGGCAAGGTGTGGCTGAAGGTGAATGGCGAGCTGCGCCAGCAGGGCGACCTCAACCAGATGATCTGGAAGGTGCCGGAGATGATCTCCTACCTCTCCGGCCTGTTCGAGCTGAAGCCCGGCGACATCATCATGTCCGGCACGCCGGCCGGCGTCGGCGCGATCAAGCGCGGCGACCGGATGGAAGGCGCGGTCGACGGCGTCGCGACGCTCGACGTGACGGTGGGGTGAGGCGCCTGGCTTCTATCAGAGGGGGCACCGTTTCCCCTCATGGCCGGGCTTGACCCGGCCACCCAGCCTTAAGTTGGTCGGCGCCAGGCTACTGGGTCCCCGGGTAAAGCCCGGGGATGAGGGTTGCCGCTTTATCCGCAGCCCTCACCGAGAAACCCGGCCAGCAGCGCGGCCATCTGGCTCGCACGGGTGCGCGGGTAAAAGTGCCCGCCGGAGAGCTCGGCGAGCCGCGCGCCGGGGATCGCCGCCGCCAGCAGCTCGGACTGGCGGAACAGGGTCATCTCGTCGTCGCGCGCGCCGATCACCAGCGTCGGCGCGCGAATGCCGGCGATGTCGGCGCTGCGATCGAACTCCAGCAGCATGCGAATGCGGGCGGCGGCGACGTCGAGCGGGGCTAGACCCTGCGGCGCGCGCGCCACGGCGGCCTCCAACTCGGCCTCGTGCGCGTCGATCCAGTCCGCGTCGTAGCCCAGCACATGAGTGAAGGCCTGATAGATTTCCGCCTGCTCCGCCTCCAGCAGCGCGAGCCGTGCCCTGAACAGCGCGCGGAAACGCGCATCCGGCCCCGGCCAGCTTCCCGAGATGACGATGCGCCGCGCGCGCAAGGGCGCGTCGAGGGCGATCGTCTGCACCACCGTGCCGCCAGTCGAGTGGCCGACCAGATGGGCGCTCTCGCAGCCCTCGGCGTCCATGATCTCCAGCACATCCGCGGCGATGCGGGCGATCGTGTAAGGCCCGGGCGGCCGGTCGCTGCGGCCGGCGCCACGATGGTCGACCATGATCAGCCGGAAGCGGTCCGCGAGATGCGCCGCCACCGGCTCCCAGAAGCGCCCGTCGCCGCCGAGGCCGGGGATCAGCACCACCGGCTCGCCGGCGCCGGCGACCTCGTAATGGATGCGGCAGTCATCGGAGGCGACGATCTCGCTCATGGTCCGGTCCTTCAGATCGGCTGCTCGCCCGTATAGCCCGGCCAGGTGTCGCCGAGCCGGTAGCCCTCGGGGAAGGGGTCGGTCGGGTCGAGCACATATTGGTGGAAGGCGGTGATCCAGCCGGGCCCGGTGATGGTCGGCAGCACGGCCGGCTTGCCGCCGACCTCGGCGGTGCCGCGCAGACGGCCGATGAACTCGGTGCCGATCAGCGAGCGGTGCACGAAGGTCTCGTCAATGCCGAGCTGGCCCTTGGCGTTCAGCACCACCATGCGCGCCGAGGTGCCGGTGCCGCAGGGCGAGCGGTCGTGCCGGCCCGGCGAGACGATCACCGTGTTCTTCGAGGTCAGCCCGCGCTCGGTGCGCTCCAGCGGCCCGGCGAACTGGGTCTGGTTGATGGTGTGGATTTCCGGATTTTCCGGATGCACGCAGGGAATCTGCTCGGCCGCCGCCTTCTTGATGCGCTCGCCAACCTCGACCAGATCGCCGGCCTCCTTCAGCTCCAGCTTGTAGCCGAGGCTTGCGGCGTCGACGATGCAGTAGATCATCCCGCCATAGGCGACATCCACGGTGATGGTGCCGAGGCCCGGCACGTCGACCTTGGCGTCGAGCGCGAAGACGAAACCCGCCACATTGTCGAAGGTGACATTCACGCATTTGCCGTCGCGGCACTGGGCGGTGACCTTCACGAGGCCCGCCGGCGCCTCCAGCGTCAGCGTGGTCACCGGCTCCTGCATCGGGATCATGCCCGTCTCCAGCAGCGCGGTAACCGTGCAGATCGTGTTGGTGCCGGACATCGGCACGTAATAGTCGGACTCGATGATAACAAAGCCGGCATCCGCCTCGGGCGTGGTCGGCGGCAGCACGAGATTCACGCATTGCGTGACGCGCCCACGCGGCTCGTTCAGCAGGAACTTGCGCAGCTCGTCCTGGTGCTTCTGCACATATTGCATCTTCTCGAACATGGTCCTGCCGGGCACATCGCGCACGCCCCCGGTGATGACCTCGTTGAGCTCGCCGGCGGCGTGGACGCCGACGACATTGATCATACGGCTGAAGCGCATTGCGGGAATCCCTTCGTTCAGGAGGATCGTTCGGCGAGGCGGGCGGCAAGAGACGAGAGTACGTCGACGAGCGCCGCCGGCGTGGCGCAGGGCACGACGCCGAGCTTCTCTATGTCGGCGGTGACATCGACGGGCAGGCCGGAATTGGTATCGTCCGGCACCTGGTTCAGCCGGCCGCCGATGCATACGGGCAGGCGCTGACCGGCCCGGGCCAGCGTCTGCTTCACCTCGCCGGCATAGCGGAGCGCGATGCCGTTATAGGTCGAGATGGCGATGACGTCGGCGCCGCTGTCCAGCGCAACGGCGACGAGGTCGTCGGCATCGACCGACGTGCCGGCATCGACCACCTCGACATCGAGATGGCTAAGCGTGCGGGCGATCAGGTTCCGGCCGTGCTCGTGCACGTCGCTGGAAGCGACACAGACCTTTAGCCGGCTTCTGGAAATAGCGAGTCGGGCCAGATCCGGAACGGCGTCGGCCCAGCGACGCGCCTCGTGCTCCAGTTCCTCAACCCATTCGGCGAGCGCCACCGAGCTGCGCCCGCTCCAGGCGGCGGGGTCCGGCGCGCCGGCGCCGAAGGCGGCCTCGAGCCGCTTCGGGCCGATGCGGCGCAAGGCGAGCATCAGCTCGGCGGCGTCGGATGTGTCGATGCCGATCTCCTGCAATCCTGCCAGCAGGCGGGAGGCGAAAAGCCGGCCGCCCTCGACCAGCCTCCCGGCCATTTCGTCGACGGGAGCGAGGTCGACGAGGTCGCGCGAGGCCAGAGCGTGCTCGGCGAGCCGGGCGGCGAAGGTCTGTGCGTCGATGATCTCGTCGATGTCGGGGATGCGCTCGTTCTCGGTCACCGGCACCGGATTGACCGCATGGCCGGAATTCAGCCGCGCCAGCGCCCACACATCCGCCTGCAGATAGGAGGCAAGGCTCGCATAATTGCCGGCGGGGGTGGATTTGTAGCTCACCGTGTTGCCGAACATCATGGTGCCCGGCGTGTCGCTCACCTGCGTCAGCGCGCGGTGGAACGCCATGCGCACGCGCGGCGCCGTGTAGTGGTGGCCGAAGCAGTGGGAGGCGCGAGCGCCGATCAGCGTCTCGACGATGTGCTTCTCGACGATGACCATGCCGAGCGCCGAGGCCATGTCGGCGAACAGCCCGGCGAAACCGTCGTCGAGATTGGAATGCACCAGGATCTCGACCGGCTGGGCGGCGATGAGACCTAGCGCGGTGACGGTCGCTTCGGTGGTGGCGACGTCGTCATCCCAGTCCGGCATGCGGAAGGTGAAATACTGGCCGAGATTGCCGATCGCGGTGGCGCCGGCGGCGATCGCACCTTTCGCATTGGCCAGCGCGCCGGGCAGGCCGAGCATGAAATCGCCGAAATGCGCGGCGGCGGGCGCGGCATTGGTGATGCGCGCGAAATCCTCTGGCGCATCGAGCACGATGCCGGTGCCGCGCCGGCTGCCCTTGCGCATCTCCGGCGGGTAGCCCATCGACCAGTCGAGGGTGATGCCGAAACGGTCCACCCCGACACCGCGCTTCGCGCAGGTCTCGTGCACCTCGGCGATGGCGGTGACGGTGCGCTCCACCGAGCGGAAGCCGATATGGGCGTGCTGCATGATGCGGCCCTCGCCCGCCATGCGCCGCTTGTAGTCCGCCTCGCAGGCGACGCCCTTCTCATCGAGGAAGGCGTTGCGGCCGACGCTCCAGTCGCGCGCGAGGCGACGCCCCTCCTCCAGCAGCTCGCGGCCCGGCCGCAAATCCGGCGGGATCAGCTCGTCGCGGGAGGGAGGCGGGGCGGTCATCGCGGGCGGCCCATCTCAGCGCATCGGCGAGATCGAGGTCGGCACGAGGATGCGGTTCTGCTGGCGCTCGATCATGCCCTTGATGGCGCCAAGATAGTCCTGCCATGGCGGATGGGCGAGCATGCGGGCGCGGCGCTCCTCGCGGTCTGCCATGCTCTCGTAGCGCCACAGCGCGACGACGTGGTTGAGTTCGCCGATATCGGTGACGAAATGGCCGATGAACTCACCAAGGAACCGCTTCTGTATGTCGAGGCCGAGCGTCTCATAGGCTTTCAGGAAATCGCCCATGCGGCCCGGCACGATGTGGTAGTCGCGCTCCTCAACGATCACGACGCCCTCCTCAGGCGATCTGGAAGCCGAAGGCGAGCGGGTCGCGCTCGTCCACGGTGATGGTGTTGTGGCCGTGAATCCGCGCCCAGCCGCCGATGCTCGGGCGGATGGCGGGGCGTCCCGCGACCTCGGCGGCGCTCTCGACCCGGCCGTGGAACAGGGTGCCGATGATGCTCTCATGCACGAAGTCGTCGCCGACCTTCAAAAGCCCCTTGGCGACGCGCTGCGCCATGCGCGAGGAGGTACCGGTGCCGCAGGGCGAGCGGTCGATGCCCTTGGCGCCGAAGAACACCACGTTGCGCGCATGCGCCTCGGGATGCTTCGGCCCGTCCGCCCACATCACGTGGCTGACGCCGTTGATGCGCGGGTCCTCGGGGTGGACCGGCGCCACCGCCTTCTGAACGGCCTCGCGCACGACCGGGCTCCATTTCAGGATCGCCTCGGCGTTCATGGAATCGAGGCCGGCCCAGTTCTTCTGCGGCTCGACGATGGCGTAGTAGTTGCCGCCATAGGAGACGTCGACGATGAGCTCGCCGAAGCCCGGCACGTCGACCGTCACGCCCTCGGCGTGCAGGTAGGACGGGATGTTGAACAGCCGCACCTGATCGACGAAGCGGCCGTTGCGCGTGTATTCGACCTCCACCTTGCCGGCCGGCACCTCCAGCGCGAGGCGGCCCTCGGTGCGCGGCACCACGAAGCCCTGCTCCAGCGCCACCGTCACGGTGCCGATGGTGCCGTGCCCGCACATCGGCAGGCAGCCCGAGGTCTCGATGAACAGCACGCCGAGCTCGCAATCCTCGCGGGAAGGCGGATAGAGGATCGATCCGGACATCGCGTCATGGCCGCGCGGCTCGAACATCAGCGCCTGGCGCACCCAGTCATGGTCGCGGAGAAATATCTGCCGCTTCTCGGCCATCGAGACGTTCGGCAGCAGCGGACCGCCGCCGGCGACCACACGCACCGGGTTGCCGCAGGTGTGGGCGTCGACGCAGAGGAAGGTATGCGGGTTCATCGGGCGGACCTCTACTGGAAGCGGGCGATCGAGAAGGGAGCGACGTCGACGGCGGTCGGACGGTCGGCGATCAGCTCGGCGACGAGCCGCCCCGTGGTCGGGCCGAAGGTGAGCCCGGTATGGCCGTGGCCGAAGGCGTAGACGATGTCGGGGCGCTTCGGCGAGCGGCCGATCACCGGCATGGAATCCGCCGTGGTCGGGCGGTGGCCCATCCAGCGGGTGCCGCCCTTGGTGTTGAGCCCCGGCAGATAGCGGCGTCCCAGCTCGGCGAGGGCGTCGGAGCGCGCATAGTTGGGCGGCGCGTCGAGCCCCGCGAACTCGGCGGCGCCGCCGATGCGCAGGCCCATATCCAGCGGCGTCGCCACGAAGGCGCGCTCGGCGAAGATGATCTCGCGGCCGAGCGTGATCCCCGGTTCCGGCAGCGTCGTGTTGTAGCCGCGCTCGCTCTCCAGCAGCACGCGGTCGCCGAGCTGGGCGGCGAAGCGGCTCGACCAGGCGCCGGCGGCGACCACCAGCCGGTCGAAGGCAAGGCGCCGGCCATCGGCGAGCATCAGCTCGGTGCCGGCGATGGCCTCGGCCTCGCCGCGGATGATGGCCACGCCGCGCTGCTCGACATGCTCGCGCAGCCGGTCGACGATGCGCTTCGGGTCGGAGACGTGCGACCATTGCGGGGTGAACATCGCGTATTGCACGCTCGCGCTCAGCGCCGGCTCCATGCGCCGCGCCTCGGCGCCGTCGATCTCCTCGCAGACGACGCCGTAGCGCCGGCGCAGCTCGCGGAAGCGCGCATCCGCCGCGAAGCCTTCCGCCGTGTCGTAGACCCAGAGCGCGCCGACCCGATGCAGATCGTCCATCAGCCCGAGCTCGGCGAGCAGGGGCAGCATGTCGTCATAGGTCCGCCCGGCGAGCGGCGCGAGGGCGGCGGTGATGCGCCCGACCCCCGGCCAGGTGCCGGACTTCAGGAAGCGCAGCAGCCACGGCACCAGCTTGGGGAAATGCGCAACGCGCAGCGACAGGGGCCCGAGCGGATCGACGAGCCAGCCCGGCACCTTCCAGGCGAGGCCCGGCACCGAGGCCGGGATGAATTCGGTGATGCCGAGGCCGCCGGCATTGCCGAAGGAGCACTTGTCGCCCGGCGGATCGCGGTCGAGCACGACGACGTCATGGCCGTCGGCGCGCAGGGCGCGCGCGCAGCACAGGCCGATGATCCCGGCGCCGATGATGAGGATGCGCGACATGGCCGGGAGCAATTCCTTTCAGATCACCACGGTGGCGAAGAAGCGCCGCACCGCCGCGACGAGGCTCGGCGCGGTCAGGGCGGAGGTCTTCGGATTGATCGCCGAGGGGAGATTGGCGAAGCGCATCGCGGCGGTGCCGAAGGCGCTCTCCACCTCGATCTCATGGGTGTTGTGGGCGACCGCGGGGTCGGCGATCACCCGCACCGTAGTGCGCTGCGCGCCGGCGGCGAGCGCCACGGTGAGGCCTGCATTCAGGTTGCGCGGATAGAGCCGCGCCGCTTCGGCGGCACCGCCCTCGAACAGCGTGAAGGGCGCGGCGAGCGCCGCCGGATCCTGCCCGAGCGCGGCGAGCTCGGCGGCCCAGGCGGCGACCGGCTTGCGCGAGGTGTAGACGACGCGCGCATCCGGCTCGTCGTGGAGCGCGGCGAGATAGTCGAGCCCGCCGATCGCGCCCGAGGGCACGATCAGCCGCGCCCCGCCCCGCTCGGCCGCCCCGGCCAGCGCCTGCATGAGGCCGGCATCGCCGAGAGCGCCGGACGAGGCGACGATGAGGCTGATGCCCGCGGCGAGGATGGCGGGTCCGAATTCCGCCACCGCCGACTGCCCGGCCGCCTCGACGACGAGATCGGGGCGCGCCGCGACGAGGGCGGCGACGTCGCCGACCACCGCCGCGCCGGGCGCAGCGATCTGCCTCGAGGTGGAACGGCGGATCAGCACCGTCTGCCGGAGGGAGGCGTCGGCGGCGAGGCGCGCATACACGTCGCGGCCGATCGCGCCGAAGCCGATCAGCCCGACATGCCTCGCGGGCGGCCGTGCGTCCGGCAACCCCGTCATCCGACCCGCCCCCCGCGCCGTCCCTGCTCCATCCCGCGCCCTGCCCCGCTTGCGGCCTCCGGCCCGTCGGTCACCGCGGCGCGCCGCACCAGGACGACATGCCGCCGTCCACGGTGAACATCGCGCCGGTGGCGAAGGAGGCCTCGTCCGAGGCGAGCCAGAGGATCGCGTTGGCGATCTCGACCGGCTGCGCCCAGCGATGCATCGGCGAGCGCGCCTTGAGCTTGTGCTTGAAGCCTTCCGGATCGGGGTGGGTGGCGACCATCCCGTCGAAATAGGTCGACCAGGTGACGCCCGGCGCCACGCAGTTCACCCGGATGTTCTGGTCGGCATGGTCGAGCGCCATGGCCTTGGTGAGCGCCGCGACGCCGCCCTTGGAGGCGCAATAGGCGGCGCGGTCGTAGATGCCCATGTTCGCCACGTTGGAGGCGGTGTTGACGATGGTGCCACCACCCTGCGCCGCCATCACCGGGATGGCGTATTTGCTGCACAGGAACACGCCCTTGAGGTTCACCGCCATCAGCGCGTCCCAGGCGTCCTCCTCGGTGTCGACCACCGTGCCGGGAATGCCGTAGCCGGCATTGTTGGCGAGGATGTCGAGGCGGCCGAAGCGCTCGACGGCGGTATCCACCATCCGCTTCACCTCGGCGCTGCTGCTGACGTCGGCCTCGATCGCCGCCGCCTGCGGACCGAGCCGCTGCGCGAGCTCGCGGACGCCTTCCCCGTTGCGGTCGGCGAGCAGAACCCGCGCTCCCTCACGCACGAACAGCTCCGCCGCCGCCTCACCGATGCCCGCCGCCGAGCCGGTGATGATGGCCGTCTTATCCTTCAGACGCATAGTGTCCTCGACCTCGATGGATGAACGCTGCCGGACGGAAGAGGCCCGGCGCCGCAGTCAGGGTTGGCGCTGGTCGACCGGCGGCGCCGCGAAGACGGTGTCGCGCTCGATCTGCAGCACGTTCTCCGGGCGCGGGAACGGCTCGGGGGCCGGCTCGCCGTCGACCCGGTCGCGGCCGATGAGGCGGAAGAAGTCCTCGAGGCCGTTCGGCACGATGAGCCAGGTCCAGACGATATCCTCGGTGCCCTCGTTGATGAACATGTGCCGGCGGTTCTTGCCGATGAAGAAGGCCGAGCCCGGCTGCATCGGATGGTTCACCCCATCGACCACCGCACGGCCCTTGCCGCGCAGCACGTAGATGACCTCCTCGTTGCGGTCATGTGCATGCTCGCGCACATAGCCGCCCGGGGGTACCGTCTGGGTGCCGAATCCGATGGGGTGCTCCATGGGCACCGATTCGGGCGCGAAGATCACCTCGATATGGCCGTTCGCCGGTACCGGCTGCCAGTAGCTGACGGCCTCGCCCGGCTGACGGACCAGGATCTCGCCGGCGACCGTGGAGACCGCGTTTGCCTGCTCTGCCATGTGCCTTTTCCCACTGCTCGCCACGACCGGAGGCCGGGAGACAATTGAATACAATATTCAGGCTATTCCCGCCACAGATCGAATGAAAGCACAAAAAATAGGCATTTGTGTACAAATTATGTCCACTATTTAGGCTTGTTGATCAAACTTAACTGAATATCGTATTCAATATGGAGCGAGAGGGATGATGGCGAAGATTGGCCGCCAATCGTTGACGGATCAGATTGTCACGCAGTTGAGGCATCAGATCATCACCGGCCAGCTCCCCGAGGGGGCGCCGCTGCGCCAGGAGAAGCTCGCCGCCGAGCTCGGCGTGTCGCGCGTCCCGCTGCGCGAGGCGATCCGCCAGCTCGAGGCGGAGGGCCTCGTCGTTTCGGAACTGCACAAGGGGACGGTGGTGTCGTCCCTCTCACTGGAGGAGATCGAGGAGCTTTTCGAGATCCGCCTGCGGCTGGAGACGTGGCTGTTCGAGGCCGCCATCCCGCGCCTGACGGAAGCCGACTTCGCCCTCGCCGAGGCCATCACCGACGAGGCGATGGCGAGCGGCAGCGTCGAGAACTGGGGCGACTTCAACTGGCGCTTCCACGAGGTGCTCTACCGGCCGAGCGGGAACACCATCGCGCTCCGGCTGCTGCGCACCGTGCACGACAACGCCAACCGCTACGTGAACCTGCAGATCGCGGTGGCGGAGGATGTCGAGCGCGAGCTTTCCGACCACCGGGCGCTGATCGCCTTCGCTCGGCTGGGCGACATCCGGCGCGGGGTCGACACGCTGCGCGCGCACATCCAGCGCGTGTGCCGGAATCTGGTTGCGTCGCTGGCCGAGGGCCGGGTCGGCAAGGCGCGACACATCGCTTAGGGCGGCTGCCGGCGCATGTTGGCACCCGCCCCCACCAAACCGCCCGAACGGGCGTGAACAGAGGGAACTGACATGCGTCTCAAGAACCTAGCCTATGCCGCGGCGGCCGTCGCGCTGCTCGCCGGCACCGCCCATGCGGACGTGCTGATCGGCACCGCGGGCCCCACCAGCAACGCCGAGGCGCTGTTCGGCACCACCTGGCAGAACGGCATGGAGCTCGCCGTGAAGCAGGCCAATGCGGCTGGCGGCGTCCAGGGCCAGAAGCTCGTGCTGGTGCGCGACGACGACAGCGGCGACCCGAAGCAGGGCACGCTGATCGCCCAGAAGCACTGCGACAATGCTGCCATGCTCGGCGTGGTCGCCAACTTCAACTCCGGCGTCACCATCCCGTCCTCGGACGTGTACAACCGCTGCGGCATGCCGCAGGTGACCAACTCCTCCAACCCGAAGGTCACCAAGGCCGGCTACAAGAACCTGTTCCGCCCGATCGCCAACGACCTTTCGCAGGGCTCGGCGCCGGCCGAATACGCGCTGACCACGCTGAAGGCCAAGAAGGCCGCCATCGTCCACGACAAGCAGGCCTTCGGCCAGGGCGTCGCCGAGGTGTTCCGCGACAACTTCACGAAGGGCGGCGGCACCGTCACCTCGTTCTCCGGCGTCGCCCAGACCGACGTCGACTTCTCGGCGCTGCTCGCCACGATCCGCACCGAGAACCCGGACGTGATCTATTTCGGCGGCATCATGCCGGCAGTCGGACTGTTCGTGAAGCAGGCCCGCGAGCTCGGCATCAAGGCGACCTTCTTCGGCGCCGACAGCGCCTTCACGCCGGACTTCGTCTCGGGCGCCGGCCCGGCCTCGGAAGGCGCGATCGTCTCCTTCCAGGCGCCGCCCTATGATTCCTCGCCGGCTCTGCAGAAGTTCGCCGCCGACTACAAGGCCGCCTTCGGCGAGGAGCCCGGCCCCTATTCCGCCTATGGCTACCAGGAAGCCGCCATCATCATCGAGGCGATGAAGAAGGCGCCGGCCCCGCTGACCCGCGCGGGCATCGTCGCCGAGATCGCCAAGAGCGACTTCGACGGCATCCTCGGCCACGTCGCTTTCGCGCCCAATGGCGAGCTGACGAAGCCCTTCCTGTTCCTCTACGCGGTCAAGGACGGCAAGTTTGCCCTGGTGAAGTGAGCCGCCACGGTTGATCCTTCCCCGGCGGCCACCTGCCGGGGAAGCCCCTCCCGTTCCACCGTGCGGCTTGCCGCGCCAAGACCGCCCGTCCGGCGAGCGCCGGGCGTGCCGGTCCGCGCCACACCGTCGAAGGAATATCCCGCGAAGGAAGATTCCGATGGGCTCCCTCATCCTGCAGCAGACGATCAACGCCCTGACCGTCGGCTCGATCTACGCGCTGATCGCGCTGGGCTACACCATGGTCTACGGCGTGCTGCGCCTGATCAACTTCGCCCATAGCGAGCTGTTCACCGCCGGCGCCTTCATCGGCCTCGGGCTCGCCGGCGCGCTCGGCGTGACCGGCCATCCGATGGGCGGCATCATCGTCGGCCTCATCACCTTCGTGGTGATCGGGCTGGTCGGCGTCAGCGTGGAGATCGTCGCCTATCGGCCGCTGCGCGGCACGTCGCGCCTCGCGCCGATGCTCTCGGCGCTCGGCATGGCGGTGGTCATCCAGAACGCGGTGATGCTGATCGCCGGCCGCCGGCCGCAGATCTATCCCTCCTTCCTGCCGTCGGGGATCATCGACCTGTTCGGCGCCATCATCACCTACAAGCAGATCACCATCTTCCTCGTCGCGGTGATCCTGATGGTCGGGCTCGAGCTGTTCGTGAACCGCACCAATCTCGGCGTACGCATCCGCGCGGTGGCCGAGAACGCGGAGACCGCCTCGCTGGTCGGCATCAACCCCAACATGGCGATCTCGCTGATCTTCTTCATCGGCCCCGGCCTCGGCGCGGTGGCGGGGATCCTCTATTCGTCCTTCTACGGCGTGGCGAGCTTCACCATGGGCTTCGTCATCGGCATGAAGGCGTTCACCGCCGCCATCCTCGGCGGCATCGGCTCGATCCCCGGCGCGGTGCTGGGCGGCTTCCTGCTCGGCGCCATCGAGACCTTCGCGACCGCCTGGATGCCGGTGCTGACCGGCGGGCTGATCGGCACCGAATATCGCGACATCTTCGCCTTCTCGGTGCTGGTGCTGATCCTCCTGTTCCGCCCGGCGGGGCTCCTCGGCGAGCACGTCAGCGAAGAAACCATGGTGTACAAGAGTGACTTCTGACGCCCCCTCCCTGCAGCCGGCGGCACCGCTGCACATCTGGCGCGGCGCGCTCGTCCTGCTGCTCGTGCCGGCGGCGGCGCTGGTGGTCGGCCAGTTCCTGCCGACCTATCCGCTGCGCATCCTCGACATGATCCTGCTCTACGCCATACTCGGCCTCGGGCTGAACATCGTGGTCGGCTATGCGGGGCTGCTCGATCTCGGCTTCGTCGCCTTCTACGCGATCGGCGCCTATGCCTATGCGCTGCTCGCCTCGGGGCAGTTCGACATCCACCTGCCGTTCTGGCTGGTGCTGATCATCGGCTCCGCCGCGGCCGGCGTCGCCGGCGTGCTGCTCGGCATCCCGGTGCTGAGGCTGCGCGGCGACTATCTCGCCATTGTCACGCTCGGCTTCGGCGAGATCATCCGCGTACTGATGAACAACCTCGACGGGCTCACCAACGGCCCGCAGGGCATCGCCCGCATCGACGAGGCGCGCATCTTCGGCTGGACGCTGACCGATCCGCTCGACTTCCTCTACCTGCTCGTCGCCCTGCTGATCGTCGTGTTCCTCTTCGTCTGGCGGGTGCAGGAGAGCACGCTCGGCACCGCGCTTTCCGCGGTGCGCGAGGACCAGGACGCCGCGCGCGGCTGCGGCATCGACACCACGCGGGTGAAGCTGGTCGCGTTCGGGCTGTCCGCCACCATCGGCGGGGCCGGCGGCGTCATCTTCGCCGCCATGCAGCGCTTCGTCTCGCCGGAGAGCTTCACCTTCTGGGAGTCGCTCGTCATCGTGCTGGTGATCGTCGTCGGTGGCCTCGGCAATCCGTTCGGCGCGCTGCTCGGTGCCACCATCCTCATCCTGATCCCGGAGCTGCTGCGCGCCTATGCCGACTACCGGCTGCTGCTCTACGGCATGGCCCTGGTGGTGATCATCCTCGCCCGCCCGCGCGGCCTCATCTCGCGCGACTACGGCCCGCGCTGGCTGGTCCGCAAGCTGGGGGGCGGCTGATGCTGAGGTTCGAGCACGTCACCAAGCGCTTCGGCGCGCTGAACGCGATCAACGACGTCACCTTCGACGTCGAGCCGGGGCTGATCACCGCGATCATCGGCCCGAACGGCGCCGGCAAGTCGACCCTCGTCAACATGGCGGCCGGCTCCTACAGCGTCACCTCCGGGCGCATCCTGCTCGACGACATCGAACTGCAGAGGCTGCCGAAGTACCGCATCGCCCATGCGGGGCTCTCGCGCACCTACCAGAACATCCGCCTGTTCGACGGCATGAGCGTGCTGCAGAACCTCGAGGTGGTGCTGGTGCCCCCGCATATCGGCACGCTGATCGCCGACAGCTTCGGCCTCGCCTCGCGCGCGGCGGCGGAAGAGCGTCGCGCCCGCTGCCATGCGGTGCTACAGCGGCTCGGCCTCGCGCCCTACGCGCAGCGCCTTGCCGGCAGCCTCGCCTATGGCCAGCAGAAGCTGGTCGAGCTCGCCCGTGCCATCGTCGCCGAGCCGCGCGTGCTGCTGCTCGACGAGCCAGCGGCCGGCCTCAACCACGGCGAGACGGAAGAGCTCAAGAAGCACATCCTCGAACTGCGCACGCCCGGCATGGCGATGGTGCTGATCGAGCATGACATGAAGCTGATCATGTCCATCTCGGACCGGATCATCGTGATGAACCGCGGCGCGGTACTGGCGAAGGGCACGCCGGCACAGATTCGCGCGAACCCCGAAGTGCAGGAGGCTTACCTTGGCCACCCAGGAGCAACCGACGACATCGAAGCCGCTGCTCGCGGTCGACAGAATCGAGTCCGGCTACGGGAGGGTGAAGGTATTACATGGCATCAGCCTTAAGGTCCTGCCGGGCGAGGTCGTCTGCATCATCGGCCCCAACGGCGCCGGCAAGACGACGCTGCTGCGCACGATTAGCGGGCTGAACCGCCCCGGTCACGGCTCCATCCACTTCAAGGGTGAGGACGTCACCGGCCTGAAGCCGCACCGCATGGCGCGGCGCGGCATCGGCCATTGCCCGGAGGGACGGCGGGTCTTCCAGCAGCTCTCCGTCGAGGAGAACCTCATCACCGGCTACGTGGCCGGCCGCGGCAAGAGCTATGAGGAACTGCGCGAGGAGGTGTTCACGCTGTTCCCGGTTCTCGGCGAGCGGCGCAGCCAGGCGGCGAGCCGCTTCTCCGGCGGCCAGCAGCAGATGCTCGCCATCGGCCGCGCGCTGATGGGAAGCCCCGAACTCCTGCTGCTCGACGAGCCCTCGCTCGGCCTCGCCCCGCTCATCATCCACCAGATCTTCGAGATCGTGCTGAAGCTCGCCGAGAGCGGCGTGTCGATCATCCTGGTCGAACAGAACATCGATCTGTCCTTCCAGGTCGCCGACTATGTCTATGCGCTGGAGCACGGCTCGCTGCAGTGCTCCGGACCGGCGGCGAAGATGGCTACCGACGCGCGCATCAAGGACATCTTCCTCCCGACCGCCGACGCCCACGCGGCGCCGTGAGGCGCGCCCTCCAACCCTCGTTCCCGATCCGGTATCGCCATGTACAAGCTTGACGGAAGAAGCGCCCTCGTCACGGGCGGCGCGGTCGGCATCGGCCGGCGCATCGCCACCCGCCTCGCCGAGGAGGGCTGCGACGTCGCCGTCCTCGACCTCGACGCCGCCGGAGCGCAGGAGACCGCGCATATGGTCGAGGGGCTCGGCCGCCGCGCGGTGGCGCTCGGCGTCGACGTCGCCGATCACGACGCGGTGCAGGCGGCCGTCGGCGCCGCGCGCGGAGCATTCGGCAAGGTCGACATCGCCGTCAACAACGCCGGCATCACCATGGTCGGCAAGGTCGTCGACGTCGATGTCGCCGCATGGCGGCGGGTGTTCGCCATCAACACCGACAGCGTCTTCAACGTCTCCAGGGCCGTGCTGCCCGAGATGATCGAGCGGCGCGCGGGGCGGATCGTCAACATCGCCTCCTGGTTCGGCAAGATCGGCAAGCCGAGCTACGCGCCCTATTCCGCCTCCAAGGCGGCGGTGATCGCCTTCACCCAGGGGCTTGCCGCGGAGGTCGCGCCGCTCGGCGTCACCGTCAACGCCGTATGCCCCGGCTCGATCGTCGGCACCAGGATGCGCGAGGACGCCGACAGGATGTCACGCGAGCAGGGCCTGCCGACCGCCAAGGAGCGCGAGTCGATGATCCCGATCGGCCGCGTCGGCGTGCCGGACGACATCGCCCGCGTCGTCGCCTTCCTGGCCTCGGACGAGTCGTCCTACATGACCGGGCAGGCGATCAACGTCACCGGCGGGCTGTGGATGAACTGAGGCGCCACCTCCCCGGTCATTTCGCGGTAACCATCCGCTACACCTTCTCTTTTTCCGCTGCGACGATACCGGCACAGGGTGCGATCCGCGTGCTAGGAGGGACATGCCCTGCCTCTGCGGCAGCGGGCATGAGCGCAGGCCGGAGACGAGAGATGCAGCGCCGCCGATCCTTCAACGATGTTGCTCCCCGGCGGCATTTCGCGCCTCTCCGCGGGAACGGGTGGATGGCGGCGGCCCTCATCCTCCTGACGACGGCTCCCGCTGCCGCCGATCTGCCGGACGGCATGGTGCAGGCGATCACCAGCGAGATCGTGGTCAACGCCGACACCACCTATGTCGAAACCCGCACCTTCGAGGCGAAGCTGGTCAATGACCGGCTGGTGGCGGAGGCTGCGACCACGTCCTTCGACTTCGACCCGACCGACGAGAAGCTGGAGCTGCTCGAAGCCTGGATCACCCATGCCGACGGCACCCGCATCGAGGTGCCGGCCGCCAGCATCTTCACCCGCCCCAGCGCCGCCGCGCAGAGCACGCCGGGCTTCGTCGACACGCAGACGACCACCGTCGTCTTCCCGCAGGTGCAGCGCGGCAGCGTGGTGCACAGCAAGTGGCGGCACTCGATCAACACGCCGCAGTTGCTAGGCTTCAACGCCAATTTCCTGCCCGAGCTGAACGGCCGCATGGCGGTCGACGTGACGATCACGGCGCCGGCGAGCCTGCCCATCGCCTTCGGCCAGCGCGGGGGCTTCGCCGTCAGCGACACCACCACCGGCGCCACCCGGACGATCACCGCCTCGATCCGCACCGGCGAGACCTATCCCGCCGAGCCGCATATGGTCTCGCCGATCGACGTCGGTCCCGGCTTCGTCGCCTCCACCCTGACCGGATACGAGCAGTTCGGCGCCATCTATGCGCGGCAGGCCGCCGGCAAGGCGGCGGTGACGCCCGAGATCCAGACGCTCGCCGCCTCGATCGCCAATGGCGCCACCGGCCTCGAGGCGGCGCGGCGGGTGCACAACTGGGTGGCGGGGCACATCCGCTATGTCGCGGTCTATCTCAGCGCCGGCGACGACTACGTGCCGCACGACGCGGCGAGCGTGCTGCGCAACGGCTATGGCGACTGCAAGGACCACGTGGTGCTGGTGCAGGCGCTGCTCGCCGCGCTCGGCGTCCGCGCCGAGGCCGCGCTGGTGAACTGGGACAACCGGATGCAGCCGCTGCCCTCCTGGTCGAGCGGCTCGTTCAACCACGTGGTGGCCTATCTGCCGGACTTCGACACCTACACCAACACGACCGATCCCTTCGCCGCCTTCGGCGTGCTGGACATGATGCTGTCGGACAAGCTGGTGGTGATCGCCACCACGACCGGCGAAGTGCGGCACACCCCCGCCTCGAAGCCGCAGGACAATCTCTACCGCTTCGAGGGCGACATTTCCGTCGACGCCGCCGGCACCATCACCGGCAAGAGCCGCATCGCCGCCTCCAGCCGCACCGACGTGCCGATCCGCCGCATGATCGCGCAAGTGGGCGTGCCCGCCGCACTCGGGCAGGAGCTGCTCGCGCCGACGCAGGAGGGCGGTTACGGCACGCTGCGCTCGACCGACCCGCGCAACCTCGCCGAGCCGCTGCGCGCGCAGGGAGAGTGGACCAGCCCGCACGGGGTCGTGGTCTCGACGCCCTCGACCTATATGGCGGTTCCCTTCGGCATCAATCCGCAGCCGACCGGCTCGATGCGCGGCTACATCTCGCCGGATGGCGAGCGGCGGTTCCCGCTGATGATGGGTGCGGCCGACTTCGGCTGGACCTACCGCATCACGCCCCCGAACGGCGCAACGATCACCCGGCTGCCGCCGCCGGTGAACATCGCCAATGCTGCCGGCCGATTCACGGCGAACTATCAGGCAGATGGCGAACAGGTCGCCGTCACCTGGCGGCTGGTGCTGGACCGCGACATCTACGCCGCGACGGATTACCCCGCGCTTGAGGCTCTGCTCTACGCGCAGCTCGACGCGCAGCGCTCCATCCTCGTCTACAACCCGGCCCCCTGAAGCCGCGCCCCTGCACGCCGCCGCCAGCCTGTACGCAGGCCCGTCATTCCGATTGCATCACCCCTTTTTGCTCCTATAGATTGCATACAGGATTATCCTACGGCAGAGTTGTATCCGTGCTGCAGGGATGCCAGTACCCGTAAGGTTCAGCTCGTCGAGCCGCACGAGACGGCCAGTTCAGGGCTGGCGTATGACCTTTCGCCGCCGCATCCAGCTTGAGAGCAGCATGACCCGCTTCCTTCCCGCCGTCGCCATCGCCATCGCCATGTTCCTCGCCGGTCCGGCGATTGCGCAGAGCCTCTCGATAGCCGGACCGTTCACCCATTCCGGCATGTGCGAGGCCTCCGGCGCCGTGCCGCTGGCCGGCGGAGCGGATTTCATCGTGGTGAACGACGAGGACAATGTGCTGCGCGTCTATGCGGCGGGGCGGGACGGCGGCGCGCTCGCCGTCACCGACGCCGATCTCAATGGCTTCCTCCAGCTCGACCCTTCCGACGAGGACGACAAGGCCGACCTCGAAGCCGTCACCGAGCTCGGCGGGCGCATCTACGTTATCGGCTCGCACAGCCGCAGCGCCAAGGGCCGGGTGCGTGAGGCCCGGCAGCAGTTCTTCGCGCTCACCGCATCCACCGGAACGGACGGCTTCCGCATCAGGCCGGCGGGGTCGGCGCATTCGCTCACGGACGCGCTTGCCGCGCTCGACCCCGTCCTGAAGGCGGCCATCGGCCCCGACGAGCGAGTCGAGGCGCTGGCGCCGGAGAAGCAGGGCCTGAACATCGAGGCGCTGGCGGCGCGGCCGGACGGCAAGATGCTCATCGGCCTGCGCAATCCACTCAGCGCGGACGGCAGGGCCCTCGTCGTCCCGTTCGAGAATCCGGCACAGGTGGTCGACGACGGCGCCGTGCCGAAGCTCCTCGCGCCCGTCGCGCTCGACCTCGACGGACGCGGTATCCGAGCCATGGAATATGCGCCGGCATCCGGCACTTATTACATCGTGGCGGGGCCGGCCGGCTCGACCGGTCCTTTCGACCTCTATCGCTGGTCGGGCAAGGCGTCCGACGCTCCGGTTCCCGTGCAGGGAGCGCGGGACGCGATCGCCGGGCAGCCGGATTTGCATCCCGAGGGCCTGATCGTGAGCGCGGACGGACGCACGGTGACGCTGATCAGCGACGACGGCGATCGCGTGATGGCGGGCGGCACGCCCTGCAAGGAACTCCCCTCACCTGCCGCGCGCAGTTTCCGCACGCTGATCCTCACCCCGCAGTGACATCGGACAACCTCTGACGAAGCAGGTCTCCCCTTGCCTCGCGGCCGCTGCCGGCGCAAAGGTCCGGCGCGTCCATGACGCGTCGAGGAGGACGATTCGATGCCGACGATCCATGTGGAGCTGTTCGAGGGCCGCACCGACGAGCAGAAGCGCGACTTCGCCCGGCTGGTGACCCGCGAGGGCTCCCGCATCCTGAACGCGCCGCCCGAGGATTTCGACATCATCTTCGTCGAGGTTGCGCGCCAGAACTGGGCGACCGCCGGCCAGCTCCACAGCGACCCCGAGGGCGCTGCGGAAAGCTGACCACCCGCGCTTCCACCCCCGATCCCGGCGCGAGGTCACCTTTCAGCCGCCGGCAAGCCCCCCGGAAAGAGCCCTCCCATGAGCCGCATCGTCTATGTCGATGGCGCCTATCTGCCCGAGGCGGACGCCAAGGTGTCGGTGTTCGACCGCGCCTTCCTGATGGGCGACGGCGTCTATGAGGTGACGACGGTTCTGGAGGGCCGGCTGGTCGACTTCGCCGGCCATATGCGCCGGCTCATCCGCTCGCTCACCGAGCTCGCCATCCGCCCGCCGGCGACCGAGGAGGAACTCCTCGCCATCCACCGCGAGCTGGTCCGCCGCAACGAGCTGGACGAGGGCATCGTCTATCTGCAGGTCACGCGCGGCGTCGCCGACCGCGACTTCCTCTATCCGCCGGCTGACACCCGCCCCACCCTCGTCCTGTTCACCCAGAAGATGGCGGTGCTGGAGCGCGAGAGCGTGCGCCGCGGACTTTCGGTCGCGACGCTGCCGGACATCCGCTGGGGACGGCGCGACATCAAGACCGTGCAGCTCCTCTATCCCTCCATGGCCAAGATGGAGGCGAAGGCGCGCGGCGCCGACGACGCCTGGCTGGTCGACACCGAGGGGCGCGTGACCGAGGGCTCGTCCAACAACGCCTATATCATCACGCCCGACCGCCGCATCGTCACGCGCCGGCTCTCGCAGGACATCCTGCACGGCATCACCCGCGCGAGCGTCGTGCGGCTCGCTGCCGAGGAAGGCTACACCATCGACGAGGGCGGCTTCACCGTCCCCGAGGCGAAGGCGGCGACGGAGGCCTTCATCACGTCGGCCTCCTCCTTCGTCACCCCGGTCGTTTCGATCGACGGCTCGCCGGTCGGCACCGGCACGCCGGGCGAAGCCACACGCCGCCTGCGCGACATCTACATCGCCGAGAGCCTGCGCACCGCGATCTGAAGGCGCGCCGGCGGCCGGCGGCTGCCATCGGCCTGTCAAGACATCCGTTGCTTGATCGTGATCACGGACGCGAGCCTCGCGCCCCGGCCATTCTGTGTGATGGCCGCACGGCTGATGGCGTTGCGAAGGTAATCACCGCAGGGACGCGATGACGGATTTTCCCTCCGAGTACTGGCAGTGCCCGGCCACACAGGTCCTGGCCGCCCTGCAGGGTTCCGCCGACGGCCTCTCCGTCGAGGAGGCGGCCCGGCGCCTCGCGAGCTGCGGACCCAACGAGATCCTGGAGACGAGGCGGCGCCACCTTCTGGCCGATCTGCTCCGCCGCCTCGCCAATCCGCTGGTCGCCATATTGCTGGTCGCCTCCGCCGTTGCCGGCGCCACCGGCGACCTGACCAGCTTCGTCATCATCGTGGCGGTCATCCTTCTCTCCACCGGGCTCGACATCGTGCAGGAGCGGAAGGCGGAAGCGACGGCGGACGCACTCAAGCGCTCCATCGCGCTGAGCGCGCTGACGCTGCGCGCGGGAAAACTCAAGGAGCTGCCGGTGCGCGAGCTGGTGCCGGGCGACGTCATCCACCTGTCGGCCGGCGACCTCGTTCCCGCCGACGGCCTGGTGATGGCGGCCAATGCCGCCCAGGCGAACCAGGCGGCGCTGACCGGCGAGCCCTACCCGGTCGAGAAGCGTCCCGAGCCGGTGGCGGGGAGCGGCATGGGCGAGGCGCCGAACCTGCTGCTCCACGGCAGCTCGCTGGTCAGCGGGACGGCGACGATGCTCGTCGTCGAGACCGGTCCGCGCACCCATTTCGGTCGGATCGCCGCCTCGCTCCAGCAGGACCAGCCGCCGACCGCCTTCGAGCGGGGCATCCGGCAGCTCAGCATCCTCATCGTCCGGCTGACGCTGTTCCTGACGCTGTTCGTGCTGCTGGCGCATCTGGCGATGGGCGGGCCGCCGCTGCAGTCCTTCCTCTTCGCCGTCGCGCTGGCGGTCGGGCTGACGCCCGAGCTGCTGCCGATGATCGTCACCGTCGCTCTCGCGCGCGGGGCGCAGCGCATGGCCGAGGCGAAGGTGGTGGTGAAGCGTCTGTCGGCGATCCACGACCTCGGCCAGATGGACGTGCTGTGCACCGACAAGACCGGCACCCTGACCGAGGCGCGCATCACCATGATCGCGCACCCCGGCATCGACGGGGCCGACAGCGAGCGGGCGGCGGAGCTCGCCGCCATTAACGCGCGTTTCGAGACGGGCCTTAAGAGTCCGCTCGACGAGGCGCTGCTGGCCCATGCGGCGGGCCGCTCCCTCGAGGGCTGGTCCAAGCTCGACGAGCGCCCGTTCGACTTCGAGCGCCGGCGCGTCAGCGTCCTCGCCGCGCAGGACGGCGAGCGGATCGAGGTGGTCAAGGGCGCACCCGAGACGATCCTCGGGCTCTGTGACCGGGCGCAGGAGCCCTCCGGGCGGATCGTGCCGCTCGATACCGCGCTGCGCGCCCGGATCGCGGCGCAGCACGACGGCTTCGCCGCCCGCGGGCTGCGGCTGCTCGGTGTCGCGTGGAAGGAGGCCGCCGGCCGCACCCGCATTGCCACGGATGACGACGCGGGCCTCGTCTTCGCCGGACATTGTGTGTTTGTCGATCCGCCCAAGGCGAGCGCCACCAGCGCAGTCGCGCGGCTGGAGGCCGCGGGCGTGCGCATCAAGGTCATATCCGGCGACGCCACCATCGTCGTGCGGCACCTCGTCGAGACACTCCGGCTGCCGGTCGAGGGCGTGCTGACCGGCGAGGAGATCGCCCGCCTCAACGACACGGCGCTCGCCGCGCGCATCGAGCGCGTCGATCTGTTCGCGCGCGTCACCCCCGACCAGAAGCTCAGGATCGTGCGGGCGCTCAGGAGGCGCGGGCACACGGTCGGCTTCCTCGGCGACGGCATCAACGACGCGCCGGCCATCCGCGAGGCCGATGTCGGGCTCTCGGTCGAGGGCGCCTCCGACGTCGCCCGCGAGGCGGCGGACATGATCCTGCTCGCCTCCGACCTCAACGTGCTGGCCGACGGCGTGGGCGAGGGGCGGCGCACCTATGCCAACATCATGAAATACATCCGCATGGGGACCAGCTCCAATTTCGGCAACATGCTGACCATGGCGCTCGCCTCGCTGTTCCTGCCCTTCCTGCCGCTGACTGCCGCGCAGGTGCTGCTCAACAACCTGCTCTACGACCTGTCGCAGGTCGGCATCCCCTTCGACCGGGCGAGCGCGCGCGACGTCGCCACCCCGCGCCGCTGGGACATGGCCGGGCTGGTGCGCTTCACGCTGATCATGGGGCCGCTGTCCTCGCTCTTCGACATCACCACCTTCGCCGTGCTGCTCGGGCTCTTCCACGTCGATGTCGCGACCTTCCGCGCTGCCTGGTTCATCGAATCCATGGCGAGCCAGATCCTCGTCGTCTTCGTCATCCGCACCGCCGCGCCGTTCTGGCAGGACCGTCCTCACCCGGCGCTGGTCGTGACGGCGCTCGCCGGGCTCGCGGCCGCGATGCTCCTGCCCTTCCTGCCCTTCGCCGGCCTCATCGGCTTCGAGGCGCCGGACGCGGCGATGATGGGGGCGCTCGGGCTGCTCGTCGTGATCTATCTGGCCACAGCCGAAGCGCTCAAGACGATCGCGATGCGCGAGCGCACACATCCGCGCAGCCATCGTGGAAGGCGGCGGCAGCCGGCCCGCTGACGGGGCCCCAAGGCCGCCCCTCCAACAACCCATTGGCAGATAACGATCTTTATGCCGCCCTTACACATGCCGGCGGCATTCTGGATCGATCCTTTATCCGTCTGCCACTAGATGCTGCCCGACCCTGAGAGGAGGGCCTCATCCATGTCCGACATCATCTTTCTCGCGCTCGGCGTCGGCTCCTTCATCCTGCTCGCCGCCTATGCGCATTTCACCGCGAAGGCCTGACGCCATGCTGGACATCGTTCTCGGCAGCGCTGTCGCGCTCGGGCTCGCCTTCTATCTCGTGACCGCCCTGCTGCGGCCCGAGAAGTTCTGACGCCCGCACACCCCCTTCAAGCACCCTGAAAGTCCTGCCATGACACCCATCGGCTGGCTGCAAATCCTCGCCATTCTCCTCATCGTCCTTGTCACGGCCGTGCCGATCGGCGCCTTCATGGCCCGCATCTTCGCCGGCGAGCGCAATCTCCTCACCCCCGTGCTCGGCCCGGTCGAGCGCGGGCTCTACCGCATCGCCGGCGTCGATCCGGCGCGCGAGCAGAGCGCACTCGGCTACACGCTCGCCATGCTGGCCTTCAACGCGGCCGGCTTCGCGCTGCTCTACGCGATCCTGCGTCTGCAGGGCGTGCTGCCGTTCAACCCGCTCGGCTTTGCCGGCGTGGCGCCCGACCTCGCCTTCAATACGGCGATCAGCTTCGTCACCAACACCAACTGGCAGTCCTATGGCGGCGAGACCACCATGAGCCTGTTCAGCCAGATGGCCGGGCTGACGGTGCAGAACTTCCTCTCCGCCGCCACCGGCATCGCGCTCGCCGCGGCGCTGGTGCGGGCCTTCGCCCGCTCCGGCTCGGCGACGGTCGGCAACTTCTTCGTCGACATGACGCGGGCGACGCTTTACGTGCTGCTGCCGCTCGCCATCGTCTCCGCCCTCGTGCAGGTGTGGATGGGCGTGCCGCAGACGCTCGATGCCACCACGGTCGCAACCACGATCGAGGGCGCGCAGCAGACCATCGCGCTCGGCCCGGTCGCCACGCAGATGGCGATCAAGCAGCTCGGCACCAATGGCGGCGGCTTCTTCAACGTCAACGCCTCGCACCCCTTCGAGAATCCGACCGCGCTCTCCAATGCGCTGGAGATCTGGCAGATGCTGGTCGTCTCCACCGCGCTGGTCTTCGCCTTCGGCCGCCTGATCGGAGACCGCCGGCAGGCCCGTGCACTCATCGCCACCATCGGGCTGATCCTCGTCGCCGGCATCGGCATCGCCTATTGGGCCGAGAGCGCCGGCACACCCGCGCTCGTCGCGGCCGGGCTCGACCCCGCCGGCGGCAACATGGAGGGCAAGGAGGTCCGCTTCGGCCTCGCGGCGTCCGCCATGTTCGCGGCGGTCACGACTGGCCTGTCCGACGGCGGCGTGAACGCGATGCACGGCTCCTTCACGCCGATCGGCGGACTGGTGCCGATGTTCCTCATCCAGCTCGGCGAGATCCTGCCGGGGGGCGTCGGCTCTGGCCTCTACGGCCTCCTGGTCATGGCGATCATCGCCGTGTTCGTCGCCGGGCTGATGGTCGGGCGCACGCCGGAATATCTCGGCAAGAAGATCGAGGCCAAGGAGGTGAAGATGGCGATGCTCGCCGTGCTGATCCTGCCGACCGCGATCCTCGGCTTCTCGGCGGTCGCCGCCGTGCTGCCCGCCGCGCTCGCCGGCCTCGGCAATGCCGGCCCGCACGGCCTGTCGGAGATCCTCTACGCCTATTCGTCGGCGGCGGGGAACAACGGCTCGGCCTTCGGCGGGCTCTCGGCCAACAGCCCGTGGTGGAACACCACGCTCGGCCTCGCCATGATCCTCGGGCGCTTCGCCTATATCGTGCCGATGATGGCGATCGCCGGCTCGCTCAGCGCGAAGACGCGGCTCGCCGCCTCCTCCGGCACCTTCCCGACCCACGGCCTTCTGTTCGTCGGCCTGCTGGCCGGCGTCATCCTCATCATCGGCGGCCTGCAGTTCTTCCCCGCGCTCGCCCTCGGCCCGATCGCCGAGCAGGTGCAGATGCTGGCCGGCAAGACCTTCTGAACGCCGCTCCGGAGAGATCCCATGTCCACCAAATCCATGACGGCGAAGTCACAATCCGCCTTCGCCTCGCCCGAGCTGATCCTTCGGGCGGCCCGCGACGCCTTCGTGAAGCTCAACCCGGCCGTGCTGATGCGCAACCCGGTGATCTTCGTCACCGAGGTCGTCGCCGCCCTCGTCACCGTGCTGTTCGTCCGTGACGTGATCGCCGGCAATCCGCTCGCCTTCACCGGCCAGATCATGGCCTGGTTGTGGTTCACCGTGCTGTTCGCCAATTTCGCCGAGGCGATCGCCGAGGGACGTGGCCGGGCGCAGGCCGACACGCTGCGCAAGGCGCGCACCGACACCACCGCGCGGAGGCTGCGCGACGCGCGCGACCGCACGCGGTTCGAGAAGGTCTCGGCGCTCGACCTGAAGATCGGCGACTTCGTCCTGGTCGAGGCCGGCGATCTCATTCCCGGCGACGGCGAGATCGTCGAGGGCATCGCCTCGGTGAACGAGGCGGCGATCACCGGCGAGAGCGCTCCCGTCATCCGCGAGAGCGGCGGCGACCGCTCAGCGGTGACCGGCGGCACCACCGTCATCTCCGACTGGATCGTGGTGCGCATCACCGCCGCCCCCGGATCCTCCTTCCTCGACCGCATGATCGCGTTGGTCGAGGGCGCCGAGCGGCAGAAGACGCCGAACGAGATCGCGCTCTCCATCCTGCTGGTCGGCATGACGCTGATCTTCCTGATCGCCGTCGTCTCGCTCGCTGGCCTCGGGCGCTATTCGGCCGCCGACGTGCCGGTGCCGATCCTGGTCGCGCTGCTGGTCACGCTGATCCCCACCACCATCGGCGGCCTGCTCTCGGCGATCGGCATCGCCGGCATGGACCGGTTGATCCGCCACAACGTGCTCGCCATGTCCGGGCGCGCGGTGGAGGCGGCGGGCGACGTCGACACGCTGCTGCTCGACAAGACCGGCACCATCACCTTCGGCAACCGCATGGCGACCGAGATCATCCCGGTGCCCGGCGTCACCGACGCCGAGGCGGCGCTGATCGCGGTGCAGGCGAGCCTCGCCGACGAGACGGCCGAGGGCCGCTCGATCCTCGCGCTGGCCCGCGAGCGCTTCGGCATCGCCATTCCCGAGCGGGCGCCGGAGGGCGGGACCTTCATCCCCTTCTCCGCCGCGACCCGGCTCTCGGGCATCGACATCGCGGACCGCCGCATCCGCAAGGGCGCCATCGACGCTGTGAAGCGCTTCGTGATGGAGGTCACCGACCGCGCGGCGCCCGACATCCCAGCCTTCGACGCGGCGGTGGAGCGGATCGCCCGTTCCGGCGGCACGCCGCTCGGCCTTGCCGAGAACGGCCGGCTGCTCGGCGTGATCCACCTCAAGGACGTGGTGAAGCCGGACATCAAGGACCGTTTCGCCGAGCTGCGCCGCATGGGCATCCGCACGGTGATGGTGACCGGCGACAACCCGATCACCGCTGCCGCCATCGCCTCGGAGGCCGGCGTCGACGACTTCATCGCCGAGGCGACGCCGCAGGACAAGCTCGCCTATATCCGCAACGAACAGCGCCAGGGCCGGCTCGTCGCCATGTGCGGCGACGGCACCAACGACGCTCCTGCCCTCGCCCAGGCCGATGTCGGCGTCGCCATGCAGTCCGGCACGCAGGCGGCGCGCGAGGCCGGCAACATGGTCGACCTCGACAGCGATCCGACCAAGCTCATCGAGGTGGTCGGCATCGGCAAGCAGCTATTGATGACGCGCGGCGCGCTGACGACCTTCTCCATCGCCAATGACGTGGCGAAGTACTTCGCCATCATCCCGGCGCTGTTCATCGCGGCGATCCCCGAGCTCGGCCTGCTCAACGTCATGGGTCTCGCCTCGCCACAGAGCGCCATCCTCTCGGCGGTCATCTTCAACGCGCTGATCATCATCGCGCTGATCCCGCTCGCCCTGCGCGGCGTCGCCTATCGTGCCGAGGAGGCCGGCGCCGTGCTCCGGCGCAACCTGCTGGTCTACGGCCTTGGCGGCATCGTCCTGCCGTTCGCCGGCATCAAGCTGATCGACCTCGTCGTTGCGGCGATCGGTCTGGCCTGAAGGAGACAGACATGCTTTCCCAACTGCGTCCCGCCATCGTTCTTCTGGCGTTTTTCACCCTGCTCACCGGCATCGCCTATCCGCTGGCGATGACCGAGGTGGCGGAAGCCCTGTTCCCGCATCAGGCGCGCGGCAGCCTGATCGAGCGGCAGGGTACCGTGGTCGGCTCCAGCCTTCTCGGGCAGGGCTTCGCCAGGCCGGAATATTTCCATCCCCGCCCCTCGGCGGCCGGGGCCAACGGCTATGACGCGGCGGCCTCCTCCGGCACCAATCTCGCCCCGACCAGCGCCAAGCTCGCCGAACGGCTCAAGACCGACGCCGATGCGCTGCGCGCGGCCGGCCTTGCCGGCCCGATCCCCGCCGACGCCGTCACCACCTCGGGCAGCGGCCTCGACCCACATATCTCGCCCGCCTATGCGCTGGCGCAGGTGCCGTGGGTGGCCAAGGCGCGCGGCGTCGAGGAGGCGCTTGTCCGTGGCCTCGTCACGGCGCACATAGAGGGCCGTCAACTCGGCCTGTTCGGCGATCCCCGGGTCAATGTGCTCGAACTCAACATCGCGCTCGACAACGCGGCCCGCATGCCCGGCGCGAAGCCGCCCGGCGGCGACGCGGTCCCCGGCGTCTCCTCTGCATTCTGAGGAGCGGCGCCGATGAGCGCCGAAGAGGCGCAACGCGCCTCGCCCGAGGCGCTGCTCGCCGCCGCCGAACGGGAGACGCGCGGCAAGCTGCGCATCTTCCTCGGCGCGGCGCCCGGCGTCGGCAAGACCTATGCGATGCTCTCCGCCGCCCGCGCCGCCAAGGTCGCGGGCGGTGACATCGTGATCGGCCTCGTCGAGACGCATGGCCGCGCCGAGACCGAGGCACTGGTGGAGGGCTTCGAGGTGCTGCCCCGCCGCGGCATCGCCTATCGCGGGCGGCTGGTGCCGGAATTCGATCTCGAAGCCGCGCTCAGGCGCCGGCCGAGGCTGCTGCTGGTCGACGAATACGCACATTCCAACGTCGAGGGCAGCCGCCATCCCAAACGCTGGCAGGACGTGCAGGAACTGCTCGCCGCCGGCATCGATGTCTGGACCACCCTCAACATCCAGCATGTCGAGAGCCTCAACGACGTCGTGCAACGGATCACCGGCGTGCGGGTGCGCGAGACGGTGCCCGACACGGCGCTGCAGAAGGCGGACGAGGTCATCCTCGTCGACCTGCCCTCCGACGAGTTGATCAGGCGGCTCGCCGACGGCAAGGTCTATGTCGAGGACACCGCCACCCGCGCGGTGCAGAGCTTCTTCAAGCCGAGCAACCTCACCGCGCTGCGCGAGCTGGCGCTGCGCCAGGTGGCGGCAAGGGTCGACAGCGACCTCGTCGAGCGTATGCAGGGTTCGGCCATCGGCGGACCGTGGGCGGCGGGCGAGCGGCTGCTGGTCTGCGTCGGCCCCGACGTCGCCGCTGAACGTGTGGTGCGTGAGGCCAAGCGCCTCGCCGACCTGCTCGACGCCACCTGGTTCGCGGTGACGGTGGAGCGCCCCGGCCGCATCCTGCCGGCGCGCGAGCGCCAGCGGCTCGACGCCGGCATGCGGCTCGCCGAGAGTCTCGGCGCCGAGACGCATTCGCTGGTCGCCGCCGACATCCCGACCGAGCTGCTGCGTTTCGCGCGTTTCGAGAACGTCACGCAGATCGTCATCGGCAAGGCGCGCCGGGGGTGGCTGCGCCCGTTCCGCACCAGCCTCTCGGACGCGCTGGTGGAGCGCGCCGACGGCGTCTCCATCCATGTCATCACCGCCGACAGCCCGGAGACGTCGCGCCGCGGCTGGCCGTCCCTGCCCCCCGTCGGCCCGGCGGCCGGCTACGCGGTGGCGGCGCTGTGCGTGGCGGCGGCGACGCTGATCGGCCTCGCGCTTACCCAGCTCGTGGCGCTACCGAACGTCTCGATGCTCTATCTGCTCGCCGTGCTGGTGCCGGCGATCCGCCATGGCGTGTGGCCGGCGATCTTCGGCTCGGCGCTGTCCTTCCTTGCCTACAACTTCTTCTTCATCGACCCGGTCAACACCTTCACCGTCGCCCGGCCGCATGAATTGCTGGCGCTGGTGATCTTCCTCATCATCGCGGTGCTGATATCCGCCATCGCTGGCCGCGCGCGCGAGCAGACCCGCATGGCGGCGCTGCGCACCCGCGCCACCCGGCGGCTCTACGAGTTCACCCGCAAGCTCTCGGCGCTACCGGACGCGCCCTCGGTGGCGGAGGCCACCGCCGCCGAGATCCAGGGGGCGCTGGGCCGCTCCTGCGTCATCCTCCTCGCCGGCACGCAGGGCGGCGAACTCGGCGTCGCCGCCGCATGGCCACCGGAGGACCGTCTGGATACCGCCTCCATGACCGCCGCCCGCTGGGCCTTCGACCATGGCGAGGCGGCCGGCGCCGGTACCGGCACGCTGCCCAGCGCGCCCTGGTTCTTCCTGCCGCTCGCTGGCGCCGGCGGACGGATCGGCGTCGTCGGCGTCGAGCGGATGCCCGGCGGGGCAGCGCTCGATTCGGAAGGCGAGGCGGTGCTCGAGACACTGTCCGACCAGGCCGCCGCCGCGCTGGTGCGGGCGCGACTCTCGACCGAGGTGGTGAGCGCGCGCACCGCGGCCGAGACCGAGCGCGTGCGCAACATCCTGCTTGCCTCGATCAGCCACGATTTTCGCACCCCGCTGGCCTCGATCCTCGGCGCCGCGACCAGCCTGATCGACTATGGAGGCGACATACCGGAAGCCGAGCGGCGGGACCTGCTCAACCAGATGCGCGAGGAAGCCGAGCACCTCGACATCATGGTGCGCAACCTGCTCTCGATGACCCGGCTTGAGGCCGGGGCGCTGGACCTGCGCCGCGACTGGATCGACGTGGTCGAGATGCTCAACCGGGCGGTCTCGACCGCGCGCAAGCGCGGCGCCCCGCAGCGCTTCGCGGTCACGCCGGCCCCCGACCTGCCGCTGATCTTCGCCGACCAGAGCCTGATGGACCAGGTGCTCGGCAACATCGTCGGCAACGCCGTGCGCTATGCCGGGCCCGGCGCCCGCATCGTATTGTCGGCGACCGTGATCGACGCGCAGATGGTCATCGCCGTGACCGATGACGGGCCGGGCATCCCGCCCGAGACGCTGCCGCACGTCTTCGAGAAGTTCGTGCGCGCCGCCCGCGAGGCGGGGGACGGCGGCAACGGCTCCGGACTCGGCCTCGCCATCGCCAAGGGCATCGTCGAGGCGCATGGTGGCACGGTGGCGGCGCGCAGCCCCGCGCCCGGCCAGCCGCGCGGCACCCGCATCGCCATCCGGCTGCCGCTCGACACGCCGCCGGCGATGGAGGAGCGCGAGCGATGAGCATCCTCCGCGTGCTGGTGATCGACGACGAACCGGCGATCCACCGCTTCATGGGGCCGGCGCTCACCGCGAACGGCTATGAGACGTTGCGCGCCGACAACGGCGCCGACGGCCTCGCGCTGGCCGCCACCCGCCAGCCCGACGTGATCGTGCTCGACCTCGGCCTGCCGGACATGGACGGCAAGGAGGTGATCCGGCGGCTGCGGACATGGTCGGACGTGCCGGTGGTGGTGCTCTCGGCGCGCGACCGCGAGATCGAGAAGATCGAGGCGCTGGACCTCGGCGCCGACGACTTCGTCAACAAGCCGTTCGGCATGGGCGAGCTGATGGCGCGGCTGCGCGCGGCGCTGCGCCACCACATCCAGTCGAAGGGTGAGACCCCGGTACTGAAGATCGGCGAGGTGGAGATCGACGTTCCCCGCCACCGGGTGATGCGCGGCGGCGAGGAGGTGAAGCTGACCCGCAAGGAGTTCGACCTGATCGCCTTCCTCGCCCGCCATGCCGGCAAGGTCGTCACCCACCGCCAGATCCTCAAGGAGGTGTGGGGGCCGGCCCATGAGCACGACACGCAATATCTGCGTGTCTATATCGGCCAGTTGCGCGCCAAGCTGGAGGCCGACCCCGCCAACCCGGCGCTCGTCATCACCGAGCCCGGCGTCGGCTACCGGACCGGGGATTAGACCGCCTGCTTTGGCCGATCGGACGGGGCACTAAGCCGCGTTCGGCACCCATTGCAGGATGTGGACGGCGACCGCCGCGAGTTCGCCGCCCTCGGCCAGCCGCACCTCGACATCCGCGAAGGAGCGCCGCTTCTCCTCATCGATGCGGGCGATGCGATAGGTGACGGCGATGGTTTCGCCGATCCGCACGCCCCGCAGGAATCGGACACGGTCATAGCCGAGCGAGACCGGCGTCTCGCCGCCGTCCCGGCTGTCGGCGCAGGCCATGGTGGAACAGGCCGACATGTAGCCGACCAGCAGGGCGCCATGGGCGATGCGCCCGCCATAGGACGTCTGCCGCATGGCGGCCTCGTCGACATGGTTGGGCGACAGGTCGCCGGTGATGCCGGCGAACATGTAGACGTCCGCCTCCGCCACGGTCTTGCGGAACTGATAGGTCTGGCCGACCTCGACGTGGAAGCTGCCCACCTTCCGCTCCCTCAGGCCGCCGCGCGCGCGGAGGTGCGGGCGGGATCGACGCCGCGCACCGCCAGCAGCGCCTTCATACGGGCGCTGGCGAGCTCCGGCTCCAGCAGGACGCCCGCCTGATCGGCCAGGCGGAACAGCTCGGCCAGATGCAGCGTCGAGCGCGCGCTCTCCTGGCCGCCCGCCATGGTGAAATGGCTCTGGAAGCCGTTCAGCCAGGCGAGGAAGACGACGCCGGTCTTGTAGAACCGCGTCGGCGCCCGGAAGATGTGCCGCGACAGCGGCACGGTCGGATCCATGATGCGGTCATAGGTCGCGCGGTCGCCGGCCGCGAGGGCGGAAAGCGCGGCGCTCGCGGCGGGCGCGATGGCGTCGAAGATACCCAGCAGCGCCTCGGAATGATGCGTGCCGTCGCCGGCGATCAGCGTCGGATAGTTGAAGTCGTCGCCCGTATACATCGCCACACCCGCGGGCAGGCGGCGGCGCATCGCGACCTCCTTCTCCTCCGACAGCAGCGAGACCTTGATGCCGGCCACCTTGGAGGCATTGGCCTCGATGATATCGAGGCAGACATCCATGGCCTTCCAGTGGTCGTCATGTCCCCAATAGCCGGCGAGCGCCGGATCGAACATCTCGCCGAGCCAGTGCAGGATCACCGGCGCCGGGCTCTGCGACAGGATGCGGTCATAGACGCGATGGTAGTCCTGCGGCCCGGCGGCGCTGCGCGCCAGCGCGCGGCTGGCCATGAGGATGAAGCGGCTGCCGGCCTTGTCGACAGCGGCGCACTGCTCCTCATAGGCGGCGATGATCTCGTCGATGGAGAAGTCACGGTCAGCGGCGAGGTGGTCGGTGCCCACGCCGCTCGCCAGCAGCGCGCCCGGCCCATAGGCGCGCGCCTCGGCGGCCGAGCGGGTGATGAGCTCGAGCGAGGTCGGCCAGTCGACGCCCATGCCGCGCTGGGCGGTGTCCATGGCCTCGGCGACGCCAAAGCCGAGGTCCCACAGATAGCGGCGATAGGCGAGCGTCGCGTCCCAGTCGATCGCGGTCTCCAGCCACGGATCGATCCCGGCGAGCGGATCGACGGTCACGTGGGCGGCGGAATAGGCGATGCGGCTCCAGCCGCCAGTGGCCCGGCGCGGCAGCGGCTCGCCGGCCTTCAACGTGTAGCGTTCGAGCGCGCCGCCCGAGGTCGGAAGCGTGATTTCCATTGGATGCATCCCTGTGCTGCGTCAGGCGGCGCTGTCGATGCGCGCGGCCGTCTCGAAGAAGCGGGCGGACATGAGCCTGGGCGTACGGACGATCGGCGCGAAGCCCATGCGGTCCAGCACATCGGCGCGGATGTCGATGCCCGGCGCGACCTCAATGAGCTCGACCCCCGCCGGGGTAAGCTCAAAGACGGCGCGCTCGGTGACGTAGACGACCTTCTTGCCATCAGCGATCGCCTGCTCGCCGCTGAAGGTGATGCCAGCAACGCGTTCAACGAGCTTGCGCACCTCGCCGTGGCGCTCGATTACAAGCCGGCCATCGGCGGCACGCACCCGCGCGCCCTTGGTGTCGAAGCTGCCGCAGAAGACCACGGCCTTGGCGCGCTGGGTGATGTCGATGAAGCCGCCGGGGCCGCTGATCTGGCCGCCGAAATGCGAGACGTTGACGTTGCCCGCCCCGTCCATCTCGGCGAGGCCAAGGAAGGTCATGTCGAGCCCGCCGCCGCTGTAGAGGTCGAACTGCTCAGGCGAGGAGAGGATGCCCATCGGGTTGGCGGCGATGCCGAACATGTCTCCGGTGAGCAGGTCGCCGCCATGAATGCCCTGCTCGATGGTGAACCAGAAATCGTTCTGGCGGCCGGTGCGGAAGATGATCTCGGCGACATCCGCCGACATGCCGAAGCCGAAGTTCAGCGTGGTGCCGGGGATCAGTTCCTCGGCCGCGCGCGCCGCCACGATGCGACGCGCCGCATCGTCCTTGCCGGCGTTCTTTATGACGTCGCCATGCTCGAGGCCGGCGAGCGAGAGATGATAGCCGCCCTGATAGGTCTGCTGCTGCTCGGGACAGACGATGACGTAGTCGACGAGGTTGCCCGGCACGGCGACCTCGCGCGGACGGAAGCTGCCGCGCGGCACGCGCTCGCGCACCTGGGCGACAACGATGCCGCCGGAATTGCGCGCCGCGAGCGCCACCGAATAGATGTCGAGGTCCGCCGGCTCCTCGCTGGTGCTGATGTTGCCGGCGTCGTCGACATAGGTGCCGCGGATGACGCCGACATCGACCGGGAACGGCTTGTAGCGCAGCACGTCCCTGCCATCGACCTGCACGAGCTCGACGACGTCCTCGGTCGAGATCGCGTTGCAGCGCCCGCCCTGCTGGCGCGGATCGACGAAGGTGCCGAGCCCGACATGGGTGAACAGCCCGGGACGGCCGGCGCCGATCTCGCGGAACAGATGCATGATCGCCCCGCCCGGCAGGCAATAGGCCTCGATCTTGTTCTCCTGCGCCATGCGCAGCATGGTCGGCGACCAGACCCAGTGTCCGCCGATGACGCGGCGGACCATGCCCTCATGGGCGAAACGGTTGGTGCCGCGCCGTCCGCGGTCGCCGAGACCGAGGGCGTGCACCAGAGTGAGATTACGGGGCGATCCTTCCTGCAGGAAGGCATCCTCGAAGCAGCTCAGCGCCTCGTCGGGCTCGACGAGCCCGCCACCCGCGCCGCTGGTGGCGACCGTCGCGCCCTCCTTGAGCCCCGCCAGAATGGACCGGAGCTCCTCCTTGGTGACGATTTTCATCTTGGGCATCCTCGCCGGGTGCGTTTCGCGCAGCTTCGATGCAGCGCTTGGCAATCTTGGTAGAACGTTCTACTTTGCCGATTGACCTGTCGTCAAGCCGCGCGCTTCGAATTGCCGACGCGGCCGAGGGTCGAGGAAACGTCGGCGGGCCATCCCGCCGCGAGCGAGGAAAAATGGAATTCGTAAGTATCAGTCAGGACGATGAAATCGCGACCATTCTGCTGACGCGCAGCGAGAAGCTGAACGCGCTGACGCCCAAGATGATCAGCGAGATCGGCGAGGCGATCGAGGCCGTGGAAGCTTCCGATGACGTTCGCGCCGTCGTCCTGGCCGGATCGGGGCGCGCGTTCTGCGTCGGCGCGGACGTGAACATCTGGGGCAGCCTGACCCCGGAAGAGGTGCGCAAAAGCTGGATCCTGCACGGCCATCGGGTGTTCCAGCGTATCGAGACCTCGCGCCTGCCGATCGTGGCGGCGATCCAGGGCATGGCCTTCGGCGGCGGCCTCGAACTCGCCTTGGCGGCCGACATCCGGGTCATCGAGCGCGACGCCAAGGTGGCCTTGCCGGAGGTGTCGATCGGCACCGTCCCCGGCTGGGGCGGAACGCAGCGTCTGAGCCGCCTCATCGGCCTGCCGCGCGCCAAGCTCATGGCCTTGACGGGGCGTCGGATCGATGCTGCAACGGCCCTGTCCTGGGGACTGGCGACCGACATCGCCGAACCGGGCAACGTGCTCGCCCGCGCCATGGAGGTTGCCGGCGAGATCGCCCGCATGGCACCTGTATCGACGCAGATCGCCAAATCGATTCTCAACGGAGGTCTCGGCATTGGCAGTGATGCAACGTTCGAACTCCTCGCCGGCATGGCGGCGGCCGGCACCGACGACGCGCGGGAAGGCATCCGCGCCCTTCGCGAGAAGCGCGCACCGCACTTCGCCGGCCGCTGATCCTCGCCTATGAACGAGCTCACGCCTCTTCGGCGCGTCACCATCATCGACATCGCCAGAGAGGCCGGGGTCTCGCCCTCGACCGTCTCGCTCGTTCTGCAGAAGAACGAGCGGATCTCGGCCGAGACGCGCCAGCGCGTCGAGGACGTGATCCAGCGGCTCGGCTACAAGTACAACCGCAGCGCCGCCAATCTGCGCCGGCAGACGTCGCAGGCGATCGGCCTGATCATCAACGACATCTGCAACCCGTTCTTCGCGGAAATGACGGCCGGCGTGCAGTCGGTGCTGCAGGGCACCGACTTCCTCGTCTTCCTGGTCGAGGCCGGCGACGACGTCGAGCGCCAGTCGCGCGTCTACCGCTCGCTGGAGGAGCACGGCATCGGCGGGCTGATCATCTTTCCCGCCTCGGAAACCAAGCCGGAATTCCTCGAGCGCATCGCCGCCGGCGGCACGCCCATCTGCGTCGCGGTGCGCCGCCCGCCCGATGCCGACGTCGACTATGTCGGGCCGGACAACCGGCTCGCCGGGCGCATGGCGACGCGCCACTTGATCGACCTCGGGCACAAGCGGATCGCCTTCCTCAGCGGCGAGGCGCACAGCCCGGCGCGCATCGACCGCATCGCCGGCTACCGGGACGCGCTGCAGCGCGCCGGACTCAAATTCGATCCGGCCCTCTGCCTCGAAAGCCGGCCGACCCGCGCCAACGCCATCATCGACGTGCAGAAGGCGCTCGACCTCAAGGATCCACCGACGGCCGCCATCGGCTACAACGACAATGTCGCCATCGCCGCGATGCATGGGCTGCGCCTGCGCGGCGTGGAGCCGGGCCGGCAATTCGCGATCATCGGCATCGACGGCACGTCGGACGCCGAGCTCGCGCATCCGGCGCTGACCACCGTGGCGCTTCATGCGCACGATATCGGCAGGCGGGCGGCCGAACTGGTGCTCGAACGGATCAAGGCGCCGAGCCGCGTCCACGAGAACGTCATACTGCGCCCGAACCTGATCGTCCGGTCCTCCTGCGGCAGCCGCTGAACGGAAAAGGGCGGCCGCGACGGGCCGCCCTCATGCAGTGATCGCTCCAGGGCTACGGGCCGATATCCGGCCCGACCAGATGCGGCAGGTAGAGATAGAGCTGCGGCAGCATGATCACGGTGACCAGCACCAGCATCAGCGGCAGGATCTGGATCATGGTGTCCTTGATCACCGCCTTCAGCGGCTCGCCCGAAGCGGCGGTAGCGATGAGCAGGCACAGCCCGTAGGGCGGCGTGACCAGGCCGAAGGCCAGCGACACGATGCCGATGAGGGCATAGTGCAGCGGGTCCATGCCGGCATGCTGGGTGAGCGGCTGCAGGATCGCGCCGACGATGACGATCGCCGGGATGGCGTCGAGGAAGCAGCCGACTACCAGGAACACGCCCGCCACGAAGAAGCCTGTGGCGGTGACGCCCATGTCCCACTCGACGGCGCCGGCCAGCAGGGCGTTCGGCACCTTGTAATAGGCGAGCAGCCAGCCGAACACCGACGCCGTGCCGAGGCAGAACAGCGACACCGCCGAGAAGCGCCCGGTGTCGACGAAGGTCGCGAAGAGCATCTTCAGGCCCATTTCCCGGAACACGAACAGCGCCAGGAAGATGGCGTAAACGCCGGCGATCGCCGCGGATTCGGTGGCGGTAAACCAGCCGAAGATCTTCCCGCCGGCGATGATGAACGGCATGAAGAGAGCCGGGATCGCCACCACGGCCGCCGTCGCGAACTCGGAGAAGGTAGCGCGGGCAAAGCGCGGATAGTGCCGCAGCTTCGCATAGACATGGACCGTGATCATCATGGCCAACGACAGCATCAGCCCCGGCAATATGCCGCCGACATAGAGCGAGCCGACCGAGATGGAGAGCGTGCCGGCCCAGATCACCATCAGGATGCTGGGCGGGATGACCACCGACAGCACCGAGGAGACCGCGGTGTTGGCGACGGAGAAGCTTTTGTCGTAGCCCTCCTTCACCATGGCGGGGATGAAGATCTTGCTCTGGCTGGCGGCATCCGCCGTCGCCGAGCCGCTGACGCCGGCAAACAGCACGCTGAGCACCACGTTCATCTGCGCCAGCGCGCCCGGAAAGTGCCCCACCATGGAACGCGACAGGTTCAGCATGCGGTCGGTGATGCCGCCGGCGTTCATCACATTCGCGGCGAGTAGGAAGAACGGCACGGCCAGGAGAAGGAACGAGTTGTACGAATTGTACATCTGGTCGATCAGCACATAGAGCGAGACCTGCGGATCGAACAGCAGCGGCGGCAGGCACGCGATGCCGAGCGCGAAGGCGACCGGCACCCGCACGATGAGCAGCACGGCGAAGGTGCCGAGCAGGATAGCTGCGACTTCAGCGGGCCCCATTCTGGACCTCCGTCAGGATCGGTTCGCGTGCAGAACGACGATAGGCCGTGACGGCATCGCAGATCGCCTCAAGGGTGAAGACGATCCAGCCGACCGCGGCGAAGGGGAAGGCCCCGTAGACATAGGCCATGTTGATATCCGACATGTCCGAGGTCAGGCGGGAGCCGAACTCGACATATTCGATGCTGCCCCACAGGAAGATGAGGCCGAAGAACAGCACCGAGAGCCGCACCACCAGCTTCGAGACGAGCTCGCCGAGGGGAGTCCTGGGGTTGGGCAGCAGATCGATGTCGAAATGCGCGTTCTCGCGCACGGCGACGGCCGAACCGATCATCACCAGCCAGATCAGGGTGAAGCGCGCCAGTTCCTCGGTCCACAGGTAGCTGGGGATGATCTCGCCGTAGCGAGCCAGGATCTGCATGCCGACGGGAATGAGCAGGAGAATGCTCAGCACGCCGAGCAGCAGCACGAGGAACAGGTGGTAAATCCTCAATATGCGTCGCATGGGCGGTTCCTCGAGAGGGCCGCGGAGCTTTCCCGCGGCCCGACGCCTTTACCTCAATGATCAGTCGATCGCACGCACGCGGGCGAGCACGTCCTCGGCGCCCAGCTCCTTGGCATAGGCGTCGATGACCGGCTGGACCTTCTCGTGCATCTGCTCACCGTCCTTGAAGTCGTGGATGCGCACCTTGCCCTCGGCGGCCATCTTCTCGAGCGCGCCGACATCCTCGGCGGTCTCGGTCTCGCGCCAGAAGGCGGCGGCCTCGGCGCCGGCCTTCAGGATGGCGGCCTGCAGGTCCGGCGGGAGACGATTGAAGGTGGTGCCGCTGAAGACGAGCGGCCGGACGGTGATGATGTGGCGAGTGCGGATCACCTCCGGGGCGACCTCGTAGAAGCGCATCTGGGCGTTGGTGGAGGCCTCGTTCTCCAGCGCGTCGATGACACCGCTCTGAATGGCGTTGTAGATCTCGTTATAGGCGATGACGCTCGGCACGATGCCGACTGCAGCGAAGGCCTTGGCGTGGATCGGCGTGCCCTGCACGCGCATCTTCAGCCCGTGCAGGCCGGCGAGCGTATCGGCCGGCTTCTTGGACAGGATGTTGCGCTCGGCGCCGCCGCCGAGGCCGAGGATCTTCACATTGCCGCGCTTCTCGATGTCGTCGACGATCGGCTTGAAAGCGTCGCCGGAAACCGCCTTCTTCCATTGCGGGACATCCTTGAACAGGAACGGCGTGTCGAGAAGGCCGGCGCGCTTGGAGATCGGCGTCATATGCGCCGGCGCCACCACCGCGAAGTCGACCGAGGTACCGCGCGTCATCAGGCCGAAATAGCCCGCCTCGTTTCCGAGCTCGCCGTTCTCGTGCATCACGAACTCGACCGGCTTACCGTAGTACTTGGTCACAAGCTCGGCGAACTTCGCCATCGTGCGGTTGAAGATGTGTTCCTTGTTGTAGGCGCTGGCGCCGTGCAGGACGATCTTGTCCTGCGCGGAAGCCGGGCCCTGCAGGCCGGCGAGCAGCACGCATGTCGAAAGCACGGCAGCGGCGAGCTTGAAAGGCTTCATCGGGTTTCCTCCTGGCTATTCGGTTTTGCCGGCACATGCCCTTGGCGGGGCGTGCCGGAGCAACAAGCGTTCGCCGCCTCCCCGCATGGCTGAGGCGGGATGCAGCGGCGAGATTTCACAATCGGGAAAGGGCGCGGCAAGCTGCGATCGCGCGGCCAGGCCGGCATGGGACCGGCCGCAACGGCATGTCGGGGGGAACCGCGGAATGGCGATCGGGCATGGCTTCCTCCTGCAGGCTTTGCGCCTTCTTGGGCACAGGTCTTAACGCACCGATGAAGGAAGTACAACGATTTATCAGATGTTCGGCGAGCGAATTTTGCCGGAGGAATGGCAACGAAAGGTCAAACCATTACAAAATAACGATTTTTCTGATTCGAGAGGATTTCATGAATTTTATACCCCCTCGCCCGCCGCCTCTCCACGAACTTCGGCAGCCGCCCTTCTGCGACGCAACGCGTCACCGATAATTTTTGTTAGTAAAAACAATAATATAGGATATTTTCGCCCGATTATTTCGGCGAATCTCCGAACCGACCTCTGCCCGTAATTGCGGCTTGAACGATCATTCCATGGCTTGACGGACCGAGCGAGTTTAGTCAAACGATATACCAACAAACCGGCGACCCCAACCCGCGCCGAGTGAGGATTCGCCATGATAGAGCCCCCTACCCCCGCAACGCCGACCAGCCGGCAGATCGCCTTCGTGACCGGCTCCAGCCGGGGAATCGGGCGCGGCATTGCGCTGGCGCTCGCGGCAAAGGGTTTCGACGTCGCCATCCATGGCCGGTCCAACCTCGCCGAGGTGCAGCGCACGGCGGAGGAGGTCGCGGCATTCGGCGTGCGGACCACGGCGATCACCGGCGACATCGGCGATCTGGAGCGTCACGAGGCGATGTTCGACGAGGTCGAAGCCGCGCTCGGGCCGCTGACGACCTTCGTCAACAATGCCGGGGTCGGGGCTCTCAAGCGTGGCGACGTGCTGGAAGCGTCTGTGGAGAGCTACGACCACTGCATGCTCCACAATGCCAAGGCGGCCTTCTTCCTCACCCAGGCGGCGTCCCGGCGGCTGCTCGCCCGGCCGCGTGATCCCGGCCTCTATTATTCCATCCTCCTCGTCTCGTCGGTCAGCGCGGTCGCCGCCTCCGTCAATCGCGGCGAATACTGCGTCTCGAAAGCCGCAACCGCGATGGTGGCGCAGATCTTCGCCGCGCGCCTCGCCGCGGAGGGCGTCAATGTCTTCGATCTGCAGCCCGGCGTGATCGAGACCGACATGTCCCGCCCCGCCCTCGCGGACTACCAGCGCCGGGTCGACGAGGAGGGGCTGACGCTGATCAGGCGTCTCGGCCAGCCTTCGGACGTCGGCGCGGTCGCCGCCTCCATCGCGGCGGGCGGCATGCCCTACGTCACCGGACAGGTCATCCGCATCGACGGCGCGCTGCTGCTCCCGCGCTTCTGAAATTCCGCCGGCAGCACGACCGGCATGCCGTCAACAAACAGGAGGAAACCATGTTGTCCGATGCGGGACCGGCGCTGCTCAGCGTCACCGGCGAGACGCGCCTTTACTTCGTGATCGGCGATCCGATCCGGCAGGTGCGCTCGACGCAGCTCTACAACAAGCTCGCGGCGGAGCGCGGCATCGACGTCGTCTTCGCGCCGCTGCAGTTCGCGGCTGGCGATTTCGACGCCGCGGTGCGCGGCCTGCGCAGCTTCAAGAACCTCGCCGGGATCATTCCCACCATCCCGCACAAGCCGCGCATGATGGACGTGGTCGACAAGGTCGAGCCGCGGGCCCGGCTCGTCGGTGCGGTCAATTCGATCCGCGTCGAGCCGGACGGGACCTGGGTCGGCGACACCTTCGACGGCGTCGGCTATGTGAACGGTCTCGTCACCGCCAATCGCGACCCGAAGGGGCGCTCGGTGCTGCTCGTCGGCGCCGGCGGCGCGGGTGCCGCCATCGCCGTGGCGCTGGCCGAGGCGGGCGCCGCGCGCCTGCGGGTCGTCGATGTCGAGACGGCGAAGGCGGAACGCGTGGTGGCGGCGGTGCAGGGCGCCTATCCCGCCATCGCGATCGACACCGGTGCGGTGGTGCCGGCCGAGTTCGACATCGTCGCCAACGCGACGCCGCTCGGCATGGCGGCGGGAGACCCCTATCCGATCGATCCGGAGACGCTGGTGCCCGGCCAGCTGGTGACCGACATGATCATGAAGCCGCCGGTCACGCCGCTGCTGCAGGCGGCGGAGAAGAAGGGCTGCCCGATCCAGGTCGGTTATCAGGCACTGGTCGGCCAGGCCGAGGCGAACTTCAGCTTCTTCGGTTTCAACTGACAGCCCGATGCGGCCGCCTGGCTCGACAGGCGGCCGCCCCTTGATCGCGAACGAACCGTCGGGAGACCGCCATGTCCTTATCCGAAACCCATGCCCAGATCCGCGACATGGCGCGCCGCTTCGCCAGCGAGGTGGTGCGTCCGCTCGCCGAGGAACTCGACCGGGACGAGCGTTTTCCGGCCGAGATCTATGAGGAGATGGGGCAGCTCGGCCTGTTCGGCATCACCGTGCCGGTCGAGCATGGCGGGTCCGGCCTCGACGCGCTGGGCTACGCGCTCGTCATGGAGGAGCTCTCGCGCGGATATGCCTCCGTCGCCGACCAGTGCGGCCTCGTCGAGCTCGGCTGCACCCTGCTCTCGGTGCACGGCACGCAGGCCCAGCGCGCCACCTGGCTCACCGACGTCATGGCGGGGCGCAAGCGCGTCGCCTACTGCATCACCGAGGCCGAGGCCGGCACCGACGTCTCCGGCATCCGCACCACGGCGGACCGGACCGAGGACGGCTGGGTGCTCAATGGCGGCAAGCTCTGGATCCAGAACGCGCCGCTCGCCGAGGTCGGCTTCGTGCTGGCGCGCACCGACAAGAGCGCCGGCAAGCGCGGCATGAGCATCTTCGTCGTCGACCTCTCCCTGCCGGGCGTCACGCGCGGGCCGAAGGAGCACAAGATGGGCCAGCGCGCCTCCCAGGTCGGCGGGCTCACCTTCGACAATGTCCGGCTGCCGGCCAACGCGGTGCTCGGCACGGAAGGGCGCGGCTTCCACATCATGATGAGCGTGCTCGACAAGGGGCGCATCGGCATCGCCGCCCTCGCCCTCGGCATCGCCCAGGCCGGCCTCGACGCCAGCCTGGACTATGCGAAGACCCGCAAGCAGTTCGGCCAGGCGATCGCCGATTTCCAGGGCATCCAGTGGATGCTCGCCGACATGGCCAAGGACATCGCTGCCGCGCGCCTGCTCATCCACGATGCCGCACAGCGGTTCGATACCGGCGAATCCGCGACCATGGCCTGCTCCATGGCCAAGTGCTTCGCCTCGGACATCGCCGTCGCCCAGACCGCCAACGCGGTGCAGATCTTCGGCGGCAGCGGCTATATCCGCGGCTTCGAGGTCGAGCGGCTCTACCGGGATGCGAAGATCACCCAGATCTATGAGGGCACCAACCAGATCCAGCGCACGATCATCGCCCGCGAACTGCTGCGGTAGGAGCCCTCCGCCGCCACCTCCCCGGAGGAGCGGACGGCGGCAGAACTACCTCAGGCATTGGCGCCGTGGATGGCGTCGATCACGCCGGCGGTGACGTCCGCGGTGCGCGCGGTGCCGCCGAGGTCCGGCGTATGGAACCGCCGGTCGCCCGTCACCCGCTCGATGGCGGCCATCAACCGGTTCGCGGCCGGCTTCTCGCCGAGGTGATCCAGCATCATCACCGAGGACCAGAAGGTGCCGACCGGGTTGGCGATGCCCTTGCCGATGATGTCGAAGGCCGAGCCGTGGATCGGCTCGAACATCGAGGGATAGGCGCGCTCGGGATTGAGGTTCGCGGTCGGGGCGATGCCGAGCGAGCCGGCGAGCGCCGCCGCGAGGTCCGAGAGAATGTCGGCGTGCAGGTTGGTGGCGACAATGGTGTCGAGGCTTTCCGGCTTCATCACCATGCGCACGGTCATGGCATCCACCAGCATCTTGTCCCAGGTGACATCAGGGAACTCGGCGGCGACCTGGGTCGCCACCTCGTCCCACATTACCATCGCGTGGCGCTGGGCGTTGGACTTCGTCACCACGGTGAGGTGCTTGCGCGGGCGGGACTGAGCCAGCCGGAAGGCGAAGCGGATGATGCGCTCCACGCCGGTGCGAGTGAACATCGCCACATCCGTCGCGACCTCGATCGGATGACCCTGATGCGCGCGGCCGCCGACGCCCGCATACTCGCCCTCCGAATTCTCGCGAACGATGACCCAGTCGAGCTCGGGACCGTCCACCCGGCGCAGCGGCGAGGTGATGCCGGGCAGGATACGGGTGGGGCGTACATTGGCGTATTGGTCGAAGGGCTGGCAGATGGCGAGCCGAAGACCCCACAGGGTGATGTGGTCCGGAATTTCCGGGTGCCCGGCCGAGCCGAACAGGATGGCGTCATGGTCGCGGATCAGGTCGCGGCCATTCTCCGGCATCATCCGGCCGTGCTTCTTGTAATATTCGCCGCCCCAGTCGAATTCGTCGACGGAGAAGGAGAATTTGCCGTCGCGGCTCGCAAGGGCGTGCAGAACCTCGACGCCGGCGGATATCACCTCGCCGCCAATACCGTCCCCCGGGATCGCGGCAATCTTGTAGGTCTTCATGGCAAGTCTCCGGATGGGTTGAGATGGCTCGGGAGCGGGAGGCGCCTGCCTTGCGACCGGATCAGGCCGGACGAGCGCGCCAGCGCAATGGCGGCAGACCGTAGGGGCAAGCTTGCGCGAAACCAATCTCAGCCAATTGTATAAAAAAATAGAATAATGCAGAGTGAGCTCCGAAGCGGGAATGCTCTCCTCGCACGACGCCGGGTGATCCGCGTGGACCTCTACCAACTACGGTGCTTCCTCGCCGTCGCCGAGGAGCTGCATTTCGGCCGCGCCGCCCGGCGGCTCGAGCTGATGCCGTCGGCGCTCGGCCGGCAGGTGCAGCAGCTCGAAGAGTCGCTCGGCGGCCGGCTGTTCGCGCGGACCACGCGCAGCGTCACCCTGACGGAGGAAGGAGCGGCACTGGTGCCGGAAGCCCAGGCGCTGCTCGCCACGGCCGATGGGCTGGCCCAGCGCTTCCGCGAGCGCACGCGCACCAGGGCGACGACGCTGCGGCTCGGTGCCGTGGACACTGCGGCCGCCGGGCTGGTCCCGCTCCTGCTGCACGATTTCCGCGCGCAGCACCTCGGGATCACCGTCGAACTGGTGGAGGACAAGACCAATCGCCTGCTGCCCCGCCTGCTGTCCGGCCGGCTCGATCTCGCTATCATCCGCCCTCCCGCCGAGATCGGGCGGCAGGTCGAGCTGCTGCCCCTCTTCCATGAAAGCGTGGTCGTCGCGGTTCAGAGCGGCCACCGCCTTGCGCGGCGCCGGTCTGTCACCGTCGCCGATCTCGCGGACGAGCCGCTCATCGTCCCGGACCGCCGCTCCCGTCCCCACAGCCACGATCTGACGACCAAGCTGTTCGCGCAGGCGGGCCTGCAGCCAGCCATCGCGCAGATCGCCGGCGAGAAGCAGACGATCGTGGGTCTCGTTGCGGCGGGTCTGGGGGTGGCGCTGGTCCCGCGGTGGACCGCCCGCATGTCCGTCTCCGGGGTGCGCTATGTCCCGGTTTCCGTCTCGGGCGCCGAGGAACTCAACGTGCTCCCGCTCGCCGCCGCCTGGATGCGGGGATCGCGCGATCCCGCCCGCGACGCCATGCTCGCCCTTCTGGCGGAGCGCCTGCCCGCCTATCGCAGCGAGGCGTGAGGCGGGAAACCCATCACGCCGGCAGCGCGGGTTCCGGCCGGGCGATCTCCACGCCGATATGGTCCCGCATGGCGGAAATGACCTCCAGCCCGCGCGCGATCTCGTGGCTGTTGAAGGCCGAGAAGCCCACCAGAAGGCCCTGCGCCCGGCTGCCGGTCATGTAGTAGGGCGAGAGGGGCCGCAAGACGAGCCCCCTCTCGGCCGCCCGCCGGGCGACGACCTGATCCCTCGCCGTCTCGGCGAGGGGCAGGATGACGTGCGTGCCCCCGAGCGTCATCGGTCGGCAGCAGTCCCGGCCGAAGATATCCTCCAGACCGGTGACGAGTTGCGTCCTGCGGCTGTGGTAGAGATTGCGCATGCGGCGGATGTGGGAGACGAACAGGCCGCGGTTCATGAATTCGGACAGGACCATCTGCTCGATCAGCGAGGCATGCCGGTCCACCACGGCGCGCGCCTTGGCGAAATGCTCGCCGAGATCGGCCGGCACCACAAGATAGCCGAGCCGGAACGACGGCAGAAGCGTCTTGGAGAAGGTGCCCATGTGGATGGTGCGCTGGTCGCCATCCTGCGCATGGAGCGAGCGCATCGCCAGATTGGGGTCGTAGATGAACTCGTGGTCGTAGTCGTCCTCGAGAATCCACGACCCGCAGCGGCTGGCGATGGCGACGAGCGCGTCCCGGCGCTCCGGCGCGAGCTGACTGCCGAGCGGATAATGGCGGGCCGGCGAGGTGAAGATCAGCCGCGGCGCCGGGTGAAGCGAGATGGCCTCGTCGAAGCGCCCGCCCCGCTCGTCGACCGGCACGGGGCAGACCACGCCGCCATTGGCGCGGATCACCGAGCGGGTGCCGACATAGCTCGGCTCCTCGAGCCAGACGGGGTCGCCGGCGTCGAGCAGCATACGGCAGACGAGGTCGAGCCCCTGCTGCGAGCCGGTGGTAATGATCACCTGCTCATAGCTGCACACCACCCCGCGCGAGGCGCTGAGATGCTGCGCCACCGCGCGGCGCAGCGGTTCGTAGCCGGCGCTGGAGGCCTCGGCGAGAATCTGCCCGGTCAGCCGGCCGGAGGTCTCGTTGAGCAGCCGCAGCCAGGTGCGGATCGGAAATTCGCGCAGGTCCGGCAGGTCGGGCATGAAGGGCGTCGGCCGCTCGGAGAATTCGCCGGTCGAGGAGACCACTAGGCTTTTCCCGCGGCGCGACAGCGAGCGGAAGGGGTAGCTGCCATTGGGCTGATCCTCCGTCATCGTCGGCGCCGACATCGCGTCCCGTCGCGGCGCGGCATCGACCACGAAGGTGCCGGCACCGACCCGGCTCGCCAGCAGCCCCTCCTCCGTAAGTACCTCGAAAACCTGCACGATCGTGTTGCGTGACACGCCGAGTTCGTTCGCGAAAATGCGCGTGGACGGCAGCTTGCTGCCGACGGCGAGGCGGCCCGAGAGGATCGCGCTTTTCATTGCCTCCGTGATCTGCCGGTAGATCGGGACATCGGACGACTTGTCGAACTCGACCGCGACAAGCGAGCCGGTGATGGCGGTCTTCGGCATCGATATTCCCTCGGCCTGCCCGAAATCCTCGCACCTCGTCCGGCGGCAATGGTGCCAATCGGAATTGGTACTCCGGAAAAATTCAAAATGGCACTAACGACGCCAATATGGTCCGCCTATCGTCAATAAGCAAAATAATTCTTCACATAAACTAGACAAATTCGCCATCGACCCAAGCAATTCAAGATTTATCAACAATCTTGGAAAGCAGACGATTGCCTAAAATTTACAACCTCTACGTCAATTCGTGAGGTTTTGTAACTCAACAACAACCTTCCAGGGTCACCATGAAGAACAATAGAACCGAGATCGAATCCCTTCTGACCGATTTCGACGCAGGCGGCGTCAGCCGTCGTGGCTTTCTTCGCCGCATGGCCGCATTCGGGGTATCGGCCGCCGTCGCGAACATCATCGTGCAGTCGCCATTCGGCGCCCGCCAGGCCTTCGCCGCCATCATGGGCTCGGAAGAACGCGCCTGGGCGCTCGCCAAGGAAGCGGCGGCCAAGGCCACCAAGAAGAGCCTGACCGTGCTGATCCCGACCGGCTCCATCGGCAACATGACGCCCTATGTCGGCAAGTGGAAGAACGAGCTCGGCATCGACATCACCTTCATCGAGGAGCCGGACGAGGTCGTCCACACCAAGGGCATGCAGGAAGCCGTCGCCAAGACCGGCGCCTATGACGTGCTGATGCCGACCGCCATGTCCTATCCGGACTGGATCGACGCCGGCGTCATCTACGATCTCACGCCCTGGACCGAGAAGTACCAGCCGGACATCTTCGACCCGCAATGGGGCGTCGTATTCCCCGCCAGCCACCACGCCCAGCTCTATAACGGCCGTGTCGCGGGCCTGCTGTGCGACGGCGACCAGATCACCCTGCTCTGTCGCGACGACTACATCAGGAATCCCGACAAGGCGAAGGCCTTCGCCGACAAGCACGGCTATGCGCTCTCCACGCCGAAGACCTGGAGCCAGTACCGCGATATCGCGGCCTTCATGCACGATCCCGCGAACAAGTTCTTCGGCAGCCTCGAATATCGCTCCCGCTACTATGTGAAGTGGATGTTCATGCAGCGCCTCGCCTCCAAGGGACGGCTGTGGTTCGACAAGGACATGAACCCCACCTTCAATTCCGACGAAGGGCTGGCGGTGCTGGACGACATGATGGAGATGAACAAGTACCTCCATCCGGATGCGTTCTCCTTCACCTGGTCGTCGAACTACAACGCCTTCGGCCGCGGCGAAGGCTTCATGAACATCTGCTGGCCCTCGGGCTTCAAATACTCCAAGGCACCGTCCACGGGTCCCGCCACCAGCGGCAAGATCGCCGCCACCGTGATGCCTGCCGACAAGCTCAAGGACGGCACGCTGCTCTATGCCGGCATGTTCTGCTGGGGCTACGGCTACGCCGTCTCGAAGTATTCGGCCAATCCCGAGCTGGCCTATGCCTATGCGCAGTGGATGACCTCTCCGACCATCTCGATGGATGCTATCCCCTATCTCGGCGGCTATTCCGATCCCTACCGGATCAACCACATGAAGCAGCCGACCCAGCGGATGATCGACACCTATTCTCCGGAGTATCTGGAGACGCTGTACAACAACATCGTCAACACGGTGCCGGACTTCTGCCTGCCGGGCGGCTTCGAATATCAGGACGCGCTCGACAAGGAAATCCACGCCTGCATGACCGGCGAGAAGGCGCCCAAGAAGGCGCTGGACGACGCGGCGCGGTCCTTCGACCGCATCACCCGCCGCGTCGGCAGGGAAAAGGTCCAGAAGTCCTGGCTGGTCCTCGCCAAGAACCTCGCCGAGCCGATCAAGAAGGCATCCGGCGCCGATCAGTGGGGCTAGAGCATTTTCCGCGAAAGTTGAGAGACTTTCGCGATCAGAAAATGCTCCAGCCAATTGAATCGAGGGCACTTTCTTATCGATCAGGTGATTCCACCTGATCGGAAAGGGCTCTAGCCCCGCCAGCGCAGCGGCGGCGCCCTCCCCGGCTCCGCCGCTCCCCTCACCGCCGCCATCGCGCCGGGCTCGTCCCGCGCCGGCGGCGAGCCGCAGCCTGCAACGAGAACCCGATGACCTCTTCTGCCGATGCCGCGCTCACCCGGCTCTCACGGGACGGCCAGACGGAAACCGAAGACAGAATGCTGGGCGCGCACGCCCCGGCACGTCCCGGTGCTCCCATGAGGGGCAATCTGGGCCTTGCCCGCTTCTTCGCGGTGCCGGGCCAGATCGTCTCCGTGCTGGTGCTGGTGATGCCGCTGCTGGTGGCGCTCTATATGAGCTTCACCGACTGGACGCCGACGCGCGGCTCGCTGCTCGACGCGTCCTTTGTGGGCTTCGAGAATTACAGCGAGCTGCTGATCTATGACAGCCGCTTCCTCGAGGCGGTGACGCGCACGGTGCTGATCTCGGTGGTGTGCCTCGCGTTCGAATTCACGCTCGGCCTCGGCCTCGCCGTGCTGTTCCTGCGCGAGTTCCGCGGCAAGGCGATCCTGTTCTCGGCGTTCCTCACGCCGATGATGATCCTGCCGGTGGTGGTCGGCTACACGTTCTGGATGCTGTTCCAGTCGAACGGGCCGATCAACCAGGTGATCGCGCTCGTCGCCGGCGAGGGCGCCATGCCGGAATGGTTCCGCAGCGCGCCGCTCGCGATCGCCACCGTGATCGTCACCGAGGTGTGGCACTGGACCCCGCTGTTCTTCCTCATCCTGCTGTCCGGGCTCAACGCGGTGCCGGAGAACCCCGTGCGCGCCGCGGTCATCCTCGGCGCCTCGCCGCGGCAGGTGTTCTGGCGCGTCGTGCTGCCCATGCTGAAGCCGGTGATCATCGTCGCCTTCGTCATCCGCGGCATGGAGGTGATCAAGCTGTTTGACGAGGTGTTCATGCTGACGCGCGGCGGCCCCGGCACCGCCACCGAGACGATCAGCCTGTACATCTACAAGCTCGCCTTCAACGACTTCCAGCTCGCCTATGGCGCGGCGGCCGCCTTCCTCGTCCTCATCGGCACGCTGGTCATCATCAACTTCATGCTGCTCCCGGTCCGCGACCAGCTTCTGGAGGCGCGACGCTGATGCTCGTCCGCAAGCTCACCTGGCCGCTCGCGTTTCTCATGGCGCTGGCGCTCGTATTTACGTTGTTCCCGGTGTTCTGGATCGTGATGACGGCGATCAAGCCGCCGACCGACTGGAACGCCGCCCCGGCGATCTGGATCCCGCACGAGCCGACGCTGGTGAATTTCCGCACGCTGTTCGACCCGAACGCCATCCGCGAATACGGCGTCGGCGGCGTCAGCCAGGCGGCGACGGCATCGGTGCTCGGCTCGATCTTCGCCTCGGTGACGGCGACGTTCTTCTCGATCCTGATCGGCCTCTTCGCCGCCATCGGACTGTCGCGCTACGCCACCATGAGCAAGGCGACACCGCTCGTCATCCTCTCCGGCCGCATGTTCCCGCCGGCGGCGATCGCCGTGCCCTTTGTGATCATCTTCTCAGCGACCAACGTCATCGACACCTATAGCGGCCTGATCGCCATCTATGTCGCGGTCACGCTGCCCTTCTCCACCTGGATGCTGAAGAGTTTCGTCGACGACCTTCCGCGCGAGATCGAGGAGGCGGCGATGATCGACGGGCGCTCGCGGCTGATGGCGCACCTCACCGTGACCATCCCGCTGATCCGCGGCGGCCTGTTCGCCACCACCATGCTCATCTTCATCCTCAACTGGTCGGAATTCATGTTCGCGCTGGTGCTGTCCTACACCAACGTCACCACCATCCCGGTGCAGCTCGCCAAATACGTCACCGCGACCGCCGGCACGCTCTATGGCGTGCAGGCCGCGCTCGCCGTGCTGGCCATGCTGCCCCTCGTCATCGGCGGCTTCATGATCCAGTCCCATCTCGCCCGCGGCATGACCTTCGGAGCGGTGAAGCGATGAGCACGCCGAAGCTCGAGCTGGTCAGCCTCCACAAGGAGTTCGCCGACGGGTCCGTCGCCGCCGTGGACGGCATCGACCTCACCGTGGCGGCGGGGGAGACCGTCGCGCTGCTCGGCTCGTCCGGCTGCGGCAAGTCGACGACGCTGAACATGATCGTCGGCCTGGAAGAGCCGACCTCCGGCGACATCCGCATCGACGGGCGCTCGGTGATCGGCGTGCCGCCGGGTCGGCGCAATGTCGGCCTCGTATTCCAGGACTACGCCGTCTTCACCTCCATGTCGGTGCGACAGAACCTCGCCTTCGGCCTCGCGGTACGCGGGATCGGCAGGGGGGAGATCACGCGCGCCGTCGGCGAGGTCGCCGAGCTGCTCGGCATGAGCGACAGGCTCGACGCGAGGGCGAAGGACCTCGGCGGCTCGGAGCTGCAGCGCGTCGCCATCGGCCGGACGCTCGTCACCAAGCCCGACATCCTGCTGCTGGACGAGCCGCTCTCCAATCTCGAGGCGGCGGCACGGCTCGCCATGCGCAAGGAGCTGCGGCGGCTGCAGAAGGAGGCCGGCCTCACCATCATCTATGTGACGCATGACCAGGTCGAGGCCCTCTCGCTCGCCGACCGCATCGCGGTGATGAGTGCGGGCAAGATCCGCCAGGTGGAGCGCGCCTCCGCAATCTGCGAATGGCCGGGCCACATCTTCGTGGCGAGCTTCATGGGATCGCCGCCGATGAACCTCGTGCGCGGCGCACTCCGGCATGACGGCACGGGCCTGCGCTTCGTGAGCGACGGCTTCTCGCTGGCACTGCCGGAACACGCCGCCATCGGCGCCAATGATGCCGCCGGGCCGGTGATCCTCGGCATCCGGCCGGAAGCGATCCGGCTCGCGCCCGCGAGCGCGACGACCCTCGCCGCGAGGGTGCGGCTGGTCGAGCCGCGCGGGCCCGATGCGGTGGTGACGCTCGATTGCGCGCGCCAGCCGCTCAAGGCCGTCGTTCCCGCTCATGGACGCCCCGAGGAAGGCGCCGAGGTCAACATCGCGGTCGACCCGATGACGCTCGTGCTGTTCAGCGGCCGCACCGACCTGCGCCTGCCGCTCCGCGGGAAGGAGGCGGCATGAACGCGCTGATGCACGCGACGATCGAGGTGCCCACCCTCGCGATGGAGCATCTGACCAAGAGCTTTCGCCACCAGCCGGCGCTGGACGACGTGAGCTTCATGGTGCCGAAGGGTGCGCTCACCGTGGTGCTCGGCGCCGCGGGAGCGGGAAAGACCACTCTGCTGCGGAGCATTGCAGGCCTCGAGCAGCCCGATCGCGGCCGGATCCTGCTCGGCGGCAGGGATGTCGCCGGCCGTGAGCCGAAGGACCGCAACCTCGCGATGATCTTCGACAATCTCGCGCTCTACCCGGACAAGACCGGCTTCGACAACATCGCCAGCCCGCTGCGAATCCGCGGCGACAGCCGCGCGGAGATCGAGACGGCGGTGAAGGAGGTCGCGGCGCGGCTGAGGATCAGCCACATACTGGCGCGCAAGCCGAAGACAATGAGCGGCGGCGAGCGCCAGCGCGTGGCGCTCGGACGCGCACTGGTCCGCACCCCGTCGCTGTTCCTGCTCGACGAGCCGCTGTCGAGCCTCGATGCCATGCTGCGCATCGAGCTGCGCGCGGAGCTGCGCCGGCTGCAGCGCGAGCTCGGCTACACCTTCCTGATGGCGACGCCCGATTTCGCCGAGGCGATGGCGATCGCCGATACGGTGATCCTGCTTCGAGCCGGCAGGATCGTGCAGATTGCCGATCCGCAGACGCTCTACGACGCCCCCGTCGACCGCGACGCCGCGCGTTTCGTCGGCGCGCCGGAGATCAATCTCGTTCCCGCGCGGATCGAGCCGGGGCACGGTCTCCATATCGCCGGCGGCGTGCTGCCGCTGCCCGACCGGCTGGCGGCGCTGGCCGGCTCCGGGCCGGTCGCGGTCGAGGCCGGCATCCGGCCGGAAGCCATAGGCCTTGCTCCAGCTGACGCCGCGCCGATCTCCGGCACCGTGTCCGACATCGAGCCGCTCGGCGCGCAGGCCGCCGTCACCGTCACGGCCGGCGAAGCGGAGCTGCGGCTGGTGGCCGGTGCGGCCGACCTCGCCTCGCTCGCCCCCGGCACCAAAGTCGGTCTCTCCATCGCCGCCGAGCGGATCACCGCCTTCGATCCCCGCAGCGGAACGCGTCTTGCCTGACGACCGCGCACGGAATCAGGCGCACGGAGTTGGGCGATCTGCCCCGTCACATTGAGGAAACGACATGCGCATTCTGGTCTTCCAGCATCTGGCCGTGGAGCATCCCGGCATCTTCCGGGAGTTCTGGCGGGAGGACGGCCATAGCTGGGACGTCGTCGAGCTCGATGCCGGCGACCCAATCCCGCCGCTCGACGACTATGAGCTGATGGTGGTCATGGGCGGTCCGATGGATGTGTGGGAGGAGGGCATCCATCCCTGGCTCGCGCCGGAGAAGGCGGCGATCCGGCGGTGGGTGGTCGAGCTCGGCCGGCCCTATCTCGGCGTGTGCCTCGGCCATCAGCTACTCGCCGAGGCGCTGGGCGGCAAGGTCGCCCCCATGCGGGCACCGGAGGTCGGGCTCGCCGATGTGGCTTTCACTGCCGAGGGACGCGCCGACCCGATCTTCGCCGGGCTCGGCACCGGCATGACGACCTTCCAGTGGCACGGCGCCGAGATCGCCACCCTTCCCGAGGGCGCGATCACGCTCGCCGGCAATGCGGCCTGTGGAACGCAGGCGATCCGCTGGGGGCGGCATGCCTATGGCGTGCAGTTCCATGTCGAGATCACCCCGACAACGGTGGCCGATTGGGAAGCCATTCCCGCCTACCGGGCGAGCCTCGAGGTCGCGCTCGGCCGCACCGAGGCCGCGCGTCTCGGCGCCACGGTCGCGCCCCGGCTGGGCGCCTTCGCCGCCACCGCGCGGGCGCTCCACGCCAATTTCACGACGATCCTCGCGCCTCGTCCCGGCCGCACCGCGGCCTGATCGACGCGCCAAGAAAACCAGAGAGGTTGCAATATGCTGAAGGTATTTGACGAAGGTACGCAGCGGCGTCACGTACCGCCGTTGGAGCTGGCGACGCGGGCCGAAGCCGAGGCTTTCGTCGAGAAGGTCAAGGCGGCAGGCTACGAGTTCCTGCGCTTCGAACTGCCCGACATGGCCGGCATGAGCCGGGGCAAGACCATTCCGCTCAACCATGTCGCCGGCTACATGAGATCCGGCCTCAATCTCTACGGCGGCACGGTCGCGCTCGACAGCTATTCGATCCCGGTGCGCAATTCCGGCTATAATGAGGAGATGAACTACCAGGATTGCGTGATGGTCGTCGACCAGGACACGCTTTCCCCTGTGCCGTGGCTGGAGAAGACCGGCCGGGTGATCTGCGACACCATGTGGTACAGCAACGAGGTGCAGCTCGCCGCCCCGCGCATGCTGCTCAAGAAGATGCTGTCGGTTGCCGAAACCTTCGGCTTCAAGGTGATGATGGGCCACGAATACGAGTTCTACGTGGTCGACGCGCAGACGAGACAGCCCATCTTCGGCGGCCAGCCGATCTTCGCGACCGCCCGCACCCATCAGCATCCGGCGATCGAGGAACTGGTGAAGGTCCTGCAGGCGCAGGGCATCGACATCATCACCTACAATGTCGAGCACGGCCCGGGCCAGGTCGAGATCAACTACTCCGCCATGGTCGGCGTCGAGGCGGCCGACCGGGCCTTCGTGTTCAAAAGCACGGTGAAGGAGTATCTGGCCCGGCACGGACTGCTCGCGACCTTCATGACCAAGCCCTACAAGGGCCTGTCCGGAAGCTGCTCGCACTTCCACATCTCGCTGCTCGACAAGGAGACGGGCGAGAACGCCTTTCTTGATCTGAACGACCCGGACGGCCTGTCCGGCACCTTCAAGAGCTTCATCCAGGGCGTGCTCGACCATGCGCGCGGCTCGATGGCGATCTGGAGCCCGACGCCGAACTGCTACCGCCGCATCCGCCCGCGCACCTACGCGCCCTCCAACATCTCCTGGGCCATTCAGGACCGCTCGGCTTCGGTGCGGGTGAAGGCGAGCCGGGACAAGTCCACCCACATGGAGGTGCGCGTTCCCGCCGCCATGTCCAACCCCTATCTCGTCGCCGCGTCGGTCATCGCCTCCGGCCTGCTCGGCCTGATGCAGCAGCGCGAGCTCATGCCCTCCGGCAGCGGCCCGAAGGAGGACGATGCGAGCTACGCCAAGCTTCCGACCGAGATCGACGACGCGCTCGATGCCTTCGAGGCCGACACCGCGCTGCGCGACCTGCTCGGCGAGGAGTTCGTGAAGGTCTATCTCGCCATGAAGCGGCAGGAGACGGCGCGGCTGCGCGACGAAATCCCGGCGGCGGAAATCAATGAATATTTCGAGTACTACTGAGCCCGTGAGCCAGACCGGCCATCCGGGCGCGGATGTCTGCTGGCTCTCCATCGACCAGCTCACGGCCGGCTATCGGACGGGCGCGCTGTCGCCGATCGAGGTGGCGCGGGCGCTGATCGCGCGCATCCGCATGCTCGACCCAGTCGTGAACGCCATCGTCCATCTGGACGAGGCCTACACGCTGGCGATGGCCGAGGCTTCGCTCGCGCGCTGGCGCGAGGGGCGCCCCCTCTCCGCCATGGACGGCGTGCCGGTGACCATCAAGGACCTGTCCGCCGTCGCCGGCATGCCGAAGCGCCGCGGCTCGCTCGCCTTCGGCAGCGAGCCGGTGGGCGAGGACACGCCCTGCGTCGCGCGGATGCGCGAGGCCGGCGCGGTGTTCCTCGCCAAGACCGCGACGCCGGAAGCCGGCTGCAAGGTGGTGACGCGCAGCCCGGTTCACGGGGTCACGGCCAACCCTTATGACCTCACCCGGACGCCGGGCGGCTCCTCGGGTGGGGCGGCGGCGGCGCTGGCGCTGGGCTTCGGCCCGGTGGCGCTGGGCAGCGACGGGGCGGGCTCGATCCGCATCCCTGCCGCCTACACCAACCTGTTTGGCCTCAAGCCCGGCTTCGGCCGGGTGCCGGCCTTCCCGCCGGACATCGACATGCCGCATTCGGTGGTCGGGCCGATGGCTCGGACGGTGCGGGACGCGGCAATCATGCTCGCGGTGATCAGCCAGCCGGAACCGCGCGATCCCTATATGTGGCCGGTGCCGTTCACACCGCCGGCGGATCTCGCGATGCCGGATCTGTCGGACCTGCGGATCGCGTTTTCGGCCCGGCTCGGCTGCACCGCGCCGCTCGTCGATGCCGAAAGCGACGCGTTGGTCGCGCAGGCTACGCCGCTGCTCGCCGATGCCGGGGCGGTGGTCGAAGAGGCCGCACCGGCGTGGCCGGTCGACCCGTTCCTGCCCTTCAGGGTGTTCTGGGAGACCGCCTGCCTCGCCTGCGTCGAGGGAACGCCGGCAGAGAAGCGCCGGCTGCTCGATCCGCTGATCCTCCAGGTCGGCGCCACGGGCGCACGGGTGTCGCTCACCGCTTATATGCGGGCGATGGAACAGCGGATGGCGATCGCGGCCGCCTCGAAGGCGTTCTTCACCCGCTACGACCTGCTGGTCGGACCGGTGATGCCGGTTCCGCCCTATTCGGTGCTGCGCGACGTGCCCGAGGGCTATGCCAACGAAGACTGGAGCTGGTGCCCCTACACCTACCCGTGGAACATGACCGGACAGCCGGCGGCCTCCGTGCCCATCGGCTTCACCGAAGCCGGGCTCCCGGTCGGCGTGCAGATCATCGGCCCCATGGGCGGCGAGGCGGACGTGCTGCGGGCGGCGCGCGCCATCGAGCTTCGCCGGCCTCTGCATCTGAGGCGCCCACCATTGCTGGGTTGACAAAAAAGGCCGCCCCCGATGGGAGCGGCCTTTCCTCGGGACCACCGTCCACTTACTTGGCGACGAAGGCGCGCTCGATCACGAAATCGCCGGGGATGGAGGTGTTGCCCTCCTCGAAGCCGCGCGCCTCCAGCATCGTCTTCAGTTCCGCCAGCATGTCGGGGCTGCCGCAGAGCATGACGCGATCCAGCGCGCGATCCAGTGCCGGCAGGCCGAGATCGGCGAACAGCCTGCCCTCGTCGATCAGGGCGGTGATGCGACCCTGATGGCGGAACGGTTCGCGGGTGACGGTCGGATAATAGAGCAACTGGCCGCGCACCAATTCGCCGATCGCCGGATCGTCCGGCAGGTCATCAGCGAGATAGTCGTGATAGGCGAGCTCCTTCGCCTCGCGCACGCCATGGACGAGGATAATCTGCTCGAAACGCTCATAGGTCTCCGGGTCGCGGACGATGGCCAGGAACGGCGCGAGGCCCGTGCCGGTCGCCAGAAGGTAGAGCCGCCGGCCAGGGCGGAGATAGTCGATCAGCAGCGTGCCGGTCGGCTTCTTTCCGACGATCAGCTCGTCGCCCGGCCGGATGTGCTGCAGCTTCGAAGTGAGCGGGCCGTTCTCGACCTTGATGCTCAGGAACTCCAGATGATCGGCGTGATTGGCGCTGGCGATGGAATAGGCGCGCAGGAGCGGGCGCCCCTCGCTCTCCAGACCGATCATGGCGAAATGCCCGTTGGAGAAGCGCAAAGCGGGGTCACGCGTGGTGGTGAAGCTGAACAGCCGATCTGTCCAGTGATGAACGCTGAGCACGCGCTCATGATGGAAGGCAGGCATGCGATGTCCTCCGGGGAGACCGTCACGGGGCGGCCGTCCACCTTGGCGAATGCGACCGTGCCCGGGACGACCCCGGGCCGGGTTCATTGCTTGTGACGAAAGGGCGGCGCGCGAAACGCGATCGGAGGCGGGGCAGCGCCCCCGCCAGCTCATTTCACGCCGACGTAGCGGAAATCCTTCACGAAAGGGGGCATCTCGATTCCGGGGCTCAGCTTCGGATCGGGCTCCGGCGGGAGCTGGACGAGCTTGAGCGCGACCGATCCCGCCCAGCGGTCCGAGGCATAGTCGTCCGCATCCTCGTCGGGCAGGCCGTCGGCCACCTTGGCCGACACCTCGTCGAGCCGCATGCGGATCACCTTGGTCGCCTTCCACTCCTGCTCCGCCGGCGGGCGGGCATAGGCCCACAGGCCGGGCGCGAGCCGATCGGTGAAGGTCGCTAGCGCCTCGCGCTTGACGTCTTCCTCGCACAGCTCGGCCTCGCCGAAAGCCATGACGGAACGGTACTGGATGTTGTGGTTGAAGGCGGCACGGGAGAACACGATTCCGTCGAGATGGGTGACGGTGAAGCAGACCGGAATACCCTTCTGCTGAGCCTTCAGCATCCGGCTCGCCGATGAACCGTGCCAATAGACATAGTCATCGATCCGCCAGTGATTGGTCGGCGTGACATAAGGCATGCCGTCAATGACGTAACCGACCTGACATACGATGCCGGCATCGATGATCGCGTTTATGGTGTCGCGATCATACTTGGCGAGCCAGTTGTAACGACGAAGCCGCGTCCGGTCGCTTGGCGCAGCGGCTTGCGAAGTACTGCTCATGTCGTTCATTGTTCTTCCTGCTTGAAGGACCACCGTCCTTTCGGAATACAAGCAGGGTGAGTGGCACCTAAGAGCCATTTTGCAAAAGAATTTGGAACCACTGCCGGCCGATGGCGCCGATCCGGACAGCGTCACGCGGGCCGCACGGCGGCAGTGAAAATGTCGTCCATCAGCGGCCGCACATCCGGCTCCGCCTCCAGCGCAAGCAGCCTTCGCACGATCCGGTCCGCCGGAACGTCCAGCCCATGAAGATTGCGCGCCGCCTTGTCGAGGATCGCGGAATCCGGCGCCGCGCGCGCCTCTCCGCCGAGCGGCGCGCCGACATGGTGCGCGAACACGGAGCCATCGGCGAAGGTGATCGCCACGCGGGCAGATGGCAGGCGGGTCTCGCCATTCATCAGCCGGTCCATCTCGGGATCGACCGTCGCCCTCACCTTCGTCGCGACATCGCGCATCGCGGGATCGGCGAAGGCCGCTGGCGCGAACCACTCCGGCCCCGGAGCACGGCCGGTCGCCAGCGCCGCGATGGTGAAGGGCAGGCTGAACTGCGCATCGACGGCATTCGCCGGGCGGCACTCCATCAGCTTGTCGGCGATGACCCCGAAGGACGCGACGTCGACCGATGCGATGGCCTCGCAGGGCCGCCCCGCCGCCGCGAAGGCGGCCTCGAACGCTTCGAGTGCCGGCGCGAGCCAGCGGCAGGCGGGGTAGAGCTTGAAGCTGCCGCGCGCGGCGAACCATTCCGCGCCGAGGCCGCCGGTCACGACGGAAGCGTCGAAGCGGTCGGAACCGATCATCCGCCAGTAGCCCTGCGGGCCGTCGAGCATATCGACGCTGCCGACGAAGCCCGCCTCGCTCATCATCACCGCCTGCACGCCGGCCTGCGCGGCGGGCGCGACGCCGTCCTTCAACGAGATGATGGGTCGGGTGAGCCAGTTGTATTTGTGCAGGCTCGGCAGCGGCGTCAGCGCGCCGGCAAGGCCCAGCGCGTTGCGCATCCGCCGGCCGTCGAGCCCGGAAAGCCGCCCATGCGCCAGGGCGGCGCCGATCGCCTGATGCTGGGCGATGCCGTAGACCTGCTCGAAGCGTTCCGCGCTCGGCTGCATCGCGAGGATGAGGCGGTTGTTCACCTCATAGGCGGCGACAAGGGCGAGCAGGAAATCACGGCCGCTCACCACCTCTGGCCCGAGAGCAGCGAGCGCGGCCGGCACGAGGCTGGAGCCGGGATGGCCCATGCCCTTGCCGGCGATCTCGAAACCGTCGTCGAAATCCAGCGCATTGGCGATCACCGCATTGGCGAAGGCGGCCGCGGTCGGGCTGAAGCGCCCTTCGCTACCGAAGACACGGGCGGTGCCGGCACCACCCATGCGGCTGGCAACCGCACGCGCCTGCCCCGACAGGTCCACATCCCGGCCGGCCACCGCACAGCCCAGCGTGTCGATCAGGTGGAGCCTGATGCGGTGAACGACCCGCTCCGGCACGGCCTCGAAGGCAAGGCCCGCCGCGAAGGCGGCGACCGCATCGGTGATGTTGCCGGTTGTCCGGGCGGTATGCGCCGATGCCTCGGACGGGGCGATACTGCTCATCTCGGATCACACGCGAACTGAGGCCGGCGGGGAGGTCTCAACGCCGGAAATATTTGAGGAATATCCGCCGCTCGATGGCGCCTGCGGTCAGCGTCAGCGGCAGGATGACGGCGACGAAGAAGGCGGCCACGAGGGTGAGCACCTCCAGCGGGCGGAAGGTGTGGATCGACAGCCGCTGGCCCTCATAGAGGATCTCGCCCACCGCGATGTAGCTGCCGAGAACGGAGTTCTTGATCGCCATCACGCACTGGCTGGTGAAGGGCGGCAGCACCCTGAGGAAGGCGAGCGGGCCGGTGATGCGCATCATCACCGTGGTCGGGCGCATGCCGACCGAAAGCCCCGCCTCGACGAGGCCGCGATCCACCGCCTGCACGCCAGCACGGAAGATCTCGGCATAGAACACGCCGGAATAGAGCGCGATGGCGAAGACGCAGGTCCAGAAGGCCGGCAAAGCGAGGCCGGTGAGGATGGGCAGGCAGTAATAGCTCCACACCACCAGCACCAGCGGCGGCACCGAGCGGACCACCTCGATCACCGCCGTCGCGGGGTAGCGCAGCAGGCGGCGCTCCGCCATGCGCAGCGGCGCCAGCGCGAGGCCGACGAGAATGCCAAGCACCACCGACAGGGCGACGAGCTGGAAGGTCACCAGCGCGGCGTTCAGCATCAGGCCGCGATACTGGTAGAACAGCGAGAAGTCCCATTGATAGGTCATGCGGAGGCTCCCGCCTGCACCTGCCGGTGGCTGGCGAAGAACTGTCGGCAGCGCTCGTTTTCCGATTGCGCCATGACGAAATCCGGCGAGCCGCGCTCGACGATCTCGCCGCCCTCCAGCAGTACGACCTCGTCGCACGCGTTGCGCGCGAAGGACATCTCGTGGGTGACGACCACCATGGTGGTGCCGCTCCTCGCCAGATCGAGCATCACCTGCAGCACCTCGCCGACCAGTTCCGGGTCGAGCGCCGATGTCGGCTCGTCGAACAGCATGATCTTGGGCTGCATGGCGAGCGCGCGGGCGATGGCGACGCGCTGCTGCTGGCCGCCGGAGAGCCGGATCGGATAGCTGTCCGCCTTCCCCTTCAGCCCCACCCGGTCGAGCAGATCGAGGCCGCGCGCCTCCGCTTCGGCGCGGTCCATGCCGAGCACCTGCACCGGACCTTCGACGACATTGCCGAGCACGGTGCGGTGCGGCCACAGGTTGAAGTGCTGGAACACCATGGACATCGCCGCCCGCTGGCGGGCGAGGCGCGCGGCGGAGAGCGGACGGCGCCTTCCGGCCGAATTCGTCTCGAAGCCGATCTCCTCACCGTCGAGCAGGATGCGCCCGGCGCTCGGCACCTCCAGCACATTAAGGCAGCGCAGCAACGTGGACTTGCCCGAACCGCTGCGCCCGAGCAGGCCCACGACCTGCGAGGGCCGCACGGCGAGCGAGACGCCCTTGAGCACCTCCACCGCGCCGAAGGACTTGCGCAGGCCCTCGACGACGAGCAGCGGCGGAACGGTTTCGACCTCGCTCGTCATGGCGCGATCTCCGGTCGGATATGCCGTCACTTCTGGGGAACGTATTTCGCCCAGATGCGATCGAGCGTGCCGTCCTTCTGGAGGATGTCGAGCTGTTCGTTCAGCCAGTCGCGCAGCTTGTGGTCCTCGCTCTTGCGCAGGCCGATATTGGTCGGCTGCGAGCGCACCGGCGTCGGGATCACCATGGTGCCCCGGCTGCGCGCCTTGAGATACTGGCCGATCTGCACGTCGCTGGTGACGAGGGCATCCGCCCGCCCGCTCTCCAGCTCCAGATACATGTTGTCGCTCGACTGCACGACCGACCACGCCGTCTTGGGCAGCAGCGGCTGCAGCGCGCGGGTGGCGCCGGCGCCGTCGATGGCGGCGAGCCTGATCGCCGGATCGTCGATCTTGTCCCAGGTGGCATAGGCGTCCGCCGGCCCCTTCAGGGTGAGGATGGCGAATTTCAGCGCGCCCATCGGCTTGGTGAAGTCGATCGCCTTCTCGCGTTCGGGTGTCGCGTTATAGGCGCCGAGCAGGTCGAAGCGGTCGGACTGGAGGCCGGCGACCGCCGTGCCCCACTGCGTCTCGACATAATCGATCTTCACCCCGACCTTGGAGAACATCGCCTCCATCACCTCCGGCACGAGCCCGCCCCACGCGCCGGTCGCGAGGTCCTTCTCGTACCATGGCGGCGCCTGCACGGCGCCGACCCGCACCACCTTGGCGTCGACGATCTTCTGAAGGTCGCTCTTGTCCTGGGCCATCGCGCCGGTCGCGGCCGCGAGCGCGACCGCAGCCGGCAGGAGACGCCGCACCAGCGGCTGAAGGATCCGCATGACTATTCCGTCCTCTGCTCTGGATGATCGGGCGGCTGGGCCGCACCGGTTGCCGTTCGGCTTATGGCCCTAAACTGGCGATCGGCATATATTCTGTCCAATACCGATTTTTTAGAAATTCATAGCCTGAGGGAATGGGTATGGATCGACGCGAGATGGCGATCTTCACCACGGTGATGCGCCTCGGATCCGTCACCGCGGCCGCATCGGCGCTGGGCATGGCGCAGCCCTCGGTGAGCAAGGCGATCGCCCTGACCGAACACCGGCTCGGCTTCCGCCTGTTCGACCGCGTGCGGGGCCGGCTGACGCCCACCGCCGAGGCATTGCTGGTGCTGGAAGAAGCCATGCGCATCGAGGAGGAGCTGTCGCGCTTCGACCGTTACCTCGACAATGTGCGCCATCTCCGCGCCGGACAGCTCCGCGTCGCGGCGACGCCCGCGCTCGCGCTGACCATGCTGCCGCTGGCGGCCCGCATCTTCCGGCGCGCCCTCCCCGACTACGGGCTGGTGCTCGACATGCATCTCAACCACGAGATCGCCGGCGTGGTGGAGCGTGGCCAATACGACCTCGGCTTCGCGGTCGTACCCTCCTCGGACGAGACGGAGACCCTGTCCGCCATCCGGCGCGGACGGATCGTCTGCGTGCTTCCGGCCGATCATAAGCTGGCCTCTTCACCGACGATCCGGTGGGAGCAGGTCGATCCGGCGGAGTTCATCTACATCACGACCGATGCGCGGCTGGTCGCGCTGCTGGAGGCCGGCATACCGGACTTCCGGCGCCGCCTGCAATCGGCGACCGAGACCAACCGCTACACCATCGCGGTCAACCTCGTCCGGCAGGGCGCGGGGCTCACCGTGGTCGACGAGTTCACCATGGTGGGCGTCGACATGCGCGGGCTCGCCGTGCGCCCGTTCGAGCCGGAGCTCCGCGTCTCGCTCGCCGCCGCGGTCAATCCCCGCCGCATGGCGAAGAAGGCCCTGCGGCCCTTCCTCGACGCGGTGGACACAGTGCTCGGTCCGGACGCCGGAGCCGCGGGGCGATAGCCGCGCTATTCGAAGGTGCTCACCTCGCGGGCGGTCTCGGCGATGATCTCCTGCAGCGTGGCGAGCCGCCGCTGCTTGTAGACGGCGCAGAAATGCACCGGCGCCGGCTCGGGATCCACGGAGAGGACACGCAGGCGCCCCTGCCCGACCTCCTGCGCGTAGCAGCTTGGCGGCAGGAGGCTGACGCCGACATTGGCCGCCGTGAGGGTGGAGAGCACATTCATGCTGTTGCACAGATCCGGCCGCTGCGTCGAACCGCTGGCATCGAGCCAGGCCGATGTGGTCTGGTAGTGGATCGAATTCTCGCCCAGCGAGAGGATGCGCAGGCCGGCGAAGTCCGCCGCCACCAGCGCTCTGTCCGGCAGGTTCACCTCCGGCCCGGCCATCCACCGGAAGGTCACCGCGCCAAGCGGATGCACCACCAGCGAGGGATCGAAGGCCTCGCCCGGGATGAAGGCGATGTCCAGCTCGCCGGACATCAGCCGGCTGCGCAGCGGGGCGGTGAGCGAGATATCGAGCTCGAGGCTGATGTTCGGATAGCGCTCGTGGAGGGTTGCCGCCAACTGCGGAAGCCAGGTCACCGCCACCAGCTCCGCGACGCCGACGCGGACGACGCCGGACAGCGTCTCGCGCGGCGCGATGTGCTGGCGGATTTCCTCCTGGAGCGTCAGCGCGCGCTCCGCATAGCCGACGAGCTCACGTCCCTTCGCAGTCACGGTAGCCTTGCGCTGGCTGCGGTCGAACAGCACGACCCCGAGATCGCTCTCAAGCTCCTGAATACGCGCGGAAATGGTCGATTGCGTCGCGTGAAGCTTGTTTGCTGCGGCTGCGAAGCTTCCGAGCCTCACGATCTCAACAAAAGTCTCCAACTGACGGAAGTTCATTGAACTGAGGCACCCTACTCATCGACTATCTTGCACAGTATCGATCGAAAACAATCGTTTTCAATCAAAAAATCCTGAGCCTAGGCTGCGTTTGGATGGGGCGGCAGACGCCTCGTCTACACAACAACAACGGAAATAGCGCCGCGTGACGTCACGAAGCGCGTCGTCCGGGTGCGGACGGCGGGCTCGGGCCGATCTATGCTTGGAAGGCCGAAGACCGGGCAAACCCGGCGCGCGGTGAGGGATGTGAAACATGCTCCCCGCACAGGGGATGCCCAGGAGGAACAGATGGCCTCACATGCGGGGACGTCGCCCTTGAGCGACGCCGACATCGCGCGCCACGCACGCCGCGCCGTTATCGCCTCGACCGTCGGCACGATGATCGAATGGTACGATTTCTACCTGTACGGCCTGGTCGCCGCGCTGGTCTTCGGAAAGCTCTATTTTCCCTCGCAGGACCCCTATTCGGCGACGCTGCTCGCCTTCTCGACCTTCTTCCTCGGCTTCGTCGCGCGCCCGGTCGGCGCCATGATCTTCGGCCATTTCGGCGATCGCATCGGCCGCAAGGGTACGCTGGTCGCGACGCTGCTGCTGATGGGCATCAGCACGGTGCTGATCGGGCTCGTGCCGACCTATGAGAGCATCGGCATCTGGGGTGCCGTGGCGCTCACCGTCCTGCGCATGCTGCAAGGCATCGGCGTCGGCGGCGAATGGGGCGGCGCCATCGCGGTGGCCACCGAATGGTCGAAGTTCGACAAGCGCCGCGGCCTCGCGGCCAGTTGGCCGCAATTCGGCTCCCCGCTCGGCATGCTGCTCGCGGTCGCCGCGCTGACCCTCACCTCCTGGGCCGGGTCGCCGGAATGGTTCGAGACGATCGGCTGGCGCATCCCCTTCCTGATCAGCGCGGTCCTCATCGTCGTTGGCCTGTACATCCGGCTCGGCGTGCTGGAGACGCCGGTGTTCCAGCAGATCCAGGAGAAGAAGCAGATCGCACGCACCCCGGTGCTCGAAGCGGTGCGCGGCTATTGGCGGGAGATCGTCCTCACCTGCCTCATCCGCACCGGGCAGCAGGCGCCCTTCGTGCTCTTCACTACTTTCCTGCTGGCCTATGGCACGAAGAATCTCGGCCTGGAGCGCTCCTTCCTGTTCAACTGCGTGCTGGCGGCGGCGGCGCTGTCGCTCTTCACCACGCCGCTGTTCGGCTATCTGTCGGACCGCATCGGCCGCAAGCGCATGTATCTCATCGGCGCCTTCATGATGCTGGCCTTCGCCTTCCCCTATTTCTGGATGCTGGACTCGAAAATCCCCTTCCTCGTCGTCCTCGCCATCCTGCTGTCGCTGCCGATCCACGACATGCAATACGCTCCGCAGGCGGCGTTCATCGCCGAAAGCTTCCCGCCGAGCGTGCGCTATTCGGGATCGTCCATCGGCTATCAGCTCGCCTCGATCACCTCCGGCGGCCCCGCCCCGATGATCGCGGCCTGGCTGCTGCACACCTACGGCACGTCGACGGCGATCAGCACCTACATCGCCGTGATCGCGGCCATCAGCTTCACCTCGGCCTTGTTCCTGCGCGACCGCTCGCAGGACGACTATTCCACCAATGAGGGCTGGGTCCGCGAGGACCGCGGCACGGTATCCGCAAGCATCGCATCGCCTTCGGCCTGAACCTGAGCCGAACTGAGGCCGGGGCAGCGATGCTTTCGCTTGACCCGGCCTTCTTCTTTCGATGGCACCATCGAATATATCGAATATTCCCCATCGAAAACTCTCGCTTTCAATCGAAATATTCGACGCTTAGCATTCCGAATATCGGGATTGGTCGGATATTTCGTCTCGAAATCGGCCATCACGACTACCCGAAAACACGGGAGACCAACGCCATGCCGCACAAGACCCCGGAAACCTCCCAGATGTCGCCGGTCGAGGCCGCCAAGCGGCATCCCCTCATGCTGGGACTTTTCCTCCCCATCCAGTCGGGCGCGTGGAGCCCGTCGCTGGCCCCGCGCAGCACCTCATGGACCTTCGACTACAACGCCCGCTGCACGATCATGGCCGAAAAGCTCGGCTTCGACCTCGTCTTCGGCCTCGCCCAGTGGATGGGCAAGGGCGGCTATGGCGGGGAGATGAAGTTCCGCGAGATGGCGACCGACCCGCTGCTCGTCACCGCCGGCCTCGCCGCGCTCACCGAGCGCATCCTGCTGGTCTCGACGGTGCACATCCTCTACGGCTGGCACCCTCTGCACCTCGCCAAGTTCGGCGCCACCCTGTCCGAGATGAGCGGCGGGCGCTGGGGCCTCAACATGGTCACCGGCTACAAGAAGAGCGAGTTCGAGATGTTCGGGCTCGAGCAGATCGAGCACGACCATCGCTACGTCATGGCCGACGAGTTCGTGACCATGATGAAGCAACTCTGGTCCGAAGACGAGAACCTCTCCGTCGACGGCCAGTTCTGGAAGATGAAGAACGCCTTCGTCGCGCCCAAGCCGGCCGGCGGCAGATGCCTGCTGGTGAACGCCTCGTCGTCCGGCGCCGGCCTCGCCTATGCGGTGAAGCACTCCGACCTGATCTTCGTGACCAGCCCGGCCGGCGCAAACCTCGACAGGGCATGCGAAGCTTTGCCGGCGCACAACCGGCAGATCAAGGATGCCGCGGCGGCGCAGGGGCGCGACATACGCACCCTCATAAACCCGCACGTCATCTGCCGCGAGACCGAGGCGGAAGCCTGGGCGCAGTACGACGCGATATTGAAGCATCAGGACGCGGTGGCGGCGGAGAACTTCTACCGGACCTTCACCGGCGGCGACCAGACCTCGTGGAAGGCGGCGACGCGCGAGCAATGGACGATCGGCGGCAATGTCCACATCGTCGGCACGCCCGCGCAGGTGGTCGAGGGCTTCCAGCGGCTCAAGCGCGCCGGCTGCGACGGCGTGCAGGTCAATTTCTACGACTTCATTCCCGATCTCGAATTCTTCGGCGCCCGCGTGCTGCCGCTGATGCGCGAGGCCGGATTGCGGCTCGACACGCCGCTCGCCGCCGCGGCCTGAGCCGGACGATTTGAGGAGGCCATCATGTCCGAAACCATTCTATCCGCAGATCCGGCCATCGCACCGGGCGAACTGCGCGCCTTCGCCGGCCATTTCGCCACCGGCGTCGCGGTGGTCACCACCACCCATCCGGACGGCCAGTTCCACGGCGTGACCATCAATGCGGTCACCTCGCTGTCGCTGACGCCGCCGCTGTTCCTGATCTGCCTCGATCATCGCTCCAACACGCTCGGCGCCCTGCTGGCGAGCCGGCACTTCGGCCTGCATTTTCTCGCCCGCGAGCAGACCGAGATCTCCCGCGTCTTCGCGTCCAAGCAGGAGGACAAGTTCGCGGCGGTGCCCCATCGCCCCGGGCGGCACGGCAGCCCGCTCATCGAGGGCGTCGTCGCGGCGGCGGAGTGCTCGGTGTCCGAGATCTGCCCCGGCGGCGATCACACCATCATCATCGGCGCGGTAGATCAGGTGCATGTCTTCGGCGGCGAGCCGCTGCTCTATCACCGCGGCGCCTATGCCGCGCTGGAACGCGAAAGGATGGTCGCGTGAGCACGCAGCACCCTTCCCTGCCGAAGCCCCTCGCCGGCCTTCGCGTACTGGAATTCGCGCAGATCGCGGCCGGTCCCTTCACCGGCTGCCTGCTCGCCGATCTCGGCGCCGACGTCGTCAAGGTCGAGCGGCCCGACGGCGGCGACGGCATGCGCGGCTGGCCGCCGCTGCACGCGAGCGATGAGGACCCCGCCGACGTGTTCAGCGGCAACTTCTCCTCGCTGAACCGCAACAAGCGTTCCGTCGCCCTCGACATCAAGGACAAGGCCGACCTTGCCCGGCTGTACGAGCTGGCGGAGCACGCCGACATCTTCATCGAGAACTTCCGTCCCGGCGCGCTAGCACGATCGGGCCTCGCCTATGAGGACCTGAAGGCGCGCAATCCGCGCCTCGTCTATTGCTCCATCACCGGCTACGGCCAGACCGGCCCCTATGCCCAGAAAGGCGCTTTCGACGTCACCGTGCAGGCGATGAGCGGCGTCATGAGCGTGACGGGGGAACCCGACGGGCCGCCGGTGAAATGCGGCGTGCCGGTCGGCGATTTCGTGACCGGTCTCTATGCCGGCTATGTGATCCTCGCGGCGGTGATGCAGGCGCGCGCCACCGGTCGCGGCGCCCATGTTGACTGCTCGATCCTGGGCTCGCTGCTCGGCATCGCCGCGCTTCAGACCAGCGAGTATTTCGGTACCGGCAAGGCACCGCGCCGGCTCGGTTCCGCGCACCCGCGCAACGCGCCCTATGCGGGCTTCGAAGCGTCCGACAAGCCGTTCACCATCGCGGCCGGCAATGACAAGCTGTGGCGCGACACCTGCGCCATCGTCGGGCTGCCGGAGCTGCCGGACGATCCGCGTTTCCGCACCCAATCGCTGCGCGCGCTGAATCAGGACGCGCTCGCGGCCATCCTGCAGCCGGTCTTCTCGACGCGCACGGCGGCCGAATGGCTGGCCGAGTTCGACGCCAAGGGCGTGCCCTGCGCGCCGATCAACGATTTCGCCGAGATCCTGGCGGACCCTCACGTGCGCGGCATGGGCTGGGTGCAGACCATGACGATGCCCAACGGCGCGGAGGCGGAGACCGTCGGTTTTCCCATCGCCATGACCGGCTACACTTTCGAGATCGAGCGCCGCCCGCCCGAGCTCGGCGAGCACAACGAGGAGGTCTACCGGGAATGGACGCAACGCCATTTCGCGAAAGCCCTGTGAAGGTTGCCTCGGGCGCCGGGGGGCGGCTTCGCCTGCTGACCCTCGCGCGTCCGGAGAAGGCCAACGCGTTCGACGCCGCGACGGTCGTCGCGCTGACCGCCGGCGTGGACGCCGCAGTGTCCGACGGCCTCCCCATCGCCTTCATGGGCGAAGGGCGGGCTTTCTCCGGCGGGTTCGACTTCACCGGCGTGAACGAGCACAGCGAGGGCGACCTGCTGCTCCGCTTCGTGCGCATCGAGATGCTGCTCAATGCGGTGGGCATGGCGCCGGTCGCCTCCTTCGCGCTGGTGGACGGCGCGGCCTATGGCGCGGCGGCCGACCTCGTCACGGCCTGCACCTATCGCATCGGAACGGCGAAGGCGAAGTTCCGCTTCCCCGGCTTCCGCTTCGGCGTGGCCCTCGGCACCCGCCGCCTCGCGGCCGTGACGGGTGTCGAGGCGGCGCGCGCCATCCTGCTCCAGAACCGCACGATCGGCGCGGAGGAGGCCCTCGATATCGGCCTGCTGACGCATCTGGTCGACGAGGGCGATCTTCTGGCCACCGCCGAGCGGCTGCTGGATGGACATCAAGGCCTGTCTTCCGTCGCCACCGCTCGCCTCCTGAGCCTGACGACGGCCGATACGGGTGACGCCGATCTTGCCGATCTGGTGCGCTCGCTCGAACCCGAGGGCCTGCACGACCGTATTGCCCGCTATCGAGGCGAACACCGCTGATGCAGAAGGGCGTTCGCGAAGCACCGACCGCCTCGCCGGCGGCGACTGGCTATAGCCGAGGATAGGATCGTCATTTCGGGTTGAACAGGAACCGCCGCCGCCCTCCGACGTTGTCAAACCAAATGGAGGGCTGCCATGAAACGCGGTGATTATGTGCGTGTGCTTGCCGACGACTGGGATTTGATCGGTGAACTGGGTGTGGTGACCAATGCGCGCCCGGTGGAATCATCCAGTCAATGTGAAGTTGTGGTGAACGGAGAGGTCGCCTTTCTCGCACCGGAGGATCTGGTTGTAGTCGACCCCGGCAACGTGCCGATGGCGTGGGACGACACGATCCCGATAAAGCGCTGAGAGTGCGATCCGCGATAGCGATGCCGGTCGCTGCGGCCTTCGGGACGGGCTTCTGCCCGGTCGGAAGGACGCTGCGGCTGGCGTTATTGTGGGAACACGATCAGTCTGCCGGCGTTAATGCTCCAGCCAGGGAGGTGATCATGTCCCTTCGCGCTCTCACGGCGGCCGCCTTCATCGCCGCTTCGGCAAGCGTCGCCGTGGCTCAGCCCGATCCGGGCGCCATCAACTCGCCGGGCTCCCTGTCGCCCCCGACCGGGAATCCCGTGTTGCAGAATCCATCGGCGTCGCAGCCGACGCCGACCTTTCAGCCGACGCCTCCGCCGATCGCGCCTCGCCCCACGCCCCCGCCGCTGTCTCCGAGCTTCGGTGGAAGCTCAACCTGCCCGCCGGGTTCCTGCGGTACGCCCCGGATCATGACGACGCCATAGCGGTGAGGCGGGCGCTCAGCCAGCCTTGGTCACCGCCGGGATCACCCACGAGCCGTCGAGGATCGACGGCGCATTCTCGTCCGGCCAGTAGAGCCGCATCATGAGGTTGAACCGCTCCTTCGGCGCGGGCAGCCAGTTGGCTTCCTTGTCGGGGCCGGGGCTCTCGTTCTGGATGTAGATCAGCAGCGACCCGTCCGGCTCGTATTTCGGATTGGTGCGGATGCTGATCGAGTAGCGGTTGATGGGGTTCGCCACGAAGAACATGTTCTGGTCGTACATGGTGAGCGACCAGAACCCCTTCACCGGCGGCAACTGGCCGGCGGGGAACCGCAGCACATATTTGTTCGATCCCTGATAGGTATCGCCGTCAGCGGTCTTCAGCGAGGTCGGATACACCGCGTCCTGCGGACGGTTGGCACCGAGGCCGATGGCGGTGACAAGCGCCCGCTGCAGATAGTCGATGCCGTAGAGGCCGGTCTTGGTGGTGTAGCCCCAGCCGTTCTTGTTCTTCACGTCGCCGTCGCTGAATTTGAAGTGCAGCATGATCCGGTCATAGGACAGGCCGGGCAGCCGCCGGGCCCAGCGCTCGTCGAGCGCCTTGGGATCGAAATCCTGGCCGGCAACGAGGCCGATCTTCTTGAACCGCTCCAGCGCCGGAGCATCCGCCGCCGCCGGCGGATTGCGCTTCATCAACTCGGCGAGCAGCGTGAAATATTCCACGGCGCTCAGCGCATTGACCTGCTCGCGCACCGCCGTCTTCATGTCGATGGCCGGGTCGACCTTGCCGGCCGGAGGCGTGTAGTCCTTGCCCAGGGAGCTGAGAGGGAACAGCTTGAACTGGTCCTGCAGAGCATGGACCTCGGCGTAGTCCTCTTTCGTGCCGGTGCAGTAGATGCGACCGAGCAGCCAGACGATGCTGGTCGGCGACTTGAGCTGCACCATGCCGTCCGGAACCTTGCCGGTCCAGTTCGGGCCCGAGATCAGGTAGGTCTGCGCCTTGGAGCCGGTGGTGCGCAATCCCGGGACCTGGAAAACGTCGGTCCAGCCGCTGAGGAACGGCAGCAGGAAATAGCGCCCCTTCATGTCGGGCACGCTGAGCACCCATGGCTCGTCGCCGACATCGAAGAAGGATGTCGTGTAGAGCGTATCGGCGTTGGGGGCCGTCACATCGCGGAACGAGGCGTCCGGATAGCTGCGGAGCTTGATCATCGTGCCCATCGGCCCGCGCGAGCCTTCGGGCTTGGCGACATTGGTGATGACCCGCCGCGTCATCTCCATGGTGACGAGGGGATAGCCGTAGACATAGGCGTCCGATGCGATCCCGAATTCTTCGGTGTTCTCGACGAGATCGAGAAGAGGACCGTCCCACGCAGAAGCCGTTCTACTAAAGGCGGCAGCCGACAGCGTTGCTCCGGCAAGCATGAGATTGCGGCGCGAGATATTCACGGTGACCCCCCTGGGCTGACCTTGCAGCGTAAGCTGAAGGTCTATGAACGACCTGTTGTCGGGCGAAGCGGCGTTTCGTCCGATCGGCAACCGTCGGCGCTTCTGCTGCGGCAGCGCGCGGCCAGCCTCCGACTAAGCCCTTGCCCGGCGGGCAATTCGATAGCTTATGATCACCGCCGGCACTTGCCATTTGAGGACAGGGGGCGACGGATTTGCAACGGACAACATGCCAGAGAGTCGGTCCGGCCGCGGCATTGCCAGCCCTGCTGACCGAACTGGGCATACCTCACGATTCCGTGTTTGCCGGCTTCGGACTCGCGCCCGAACAGCTTATGCCCGACGCTCGTTATCCGTTGGCGGATCTGATCGCGCTTCTCGAACGGGCGGCGAAGCTGGCCGACTGCCCGCATCTCGGCCTGCTGCTGGGATCGCGCCAGGACCACCGCTGCCTCGGGGCCGTCGGCCAGATGATGAGCCGCGCCCCCACGCTCGGCGATGCGCTTCGCGACTATGTCGGCGTGCAGATGGGCTATTCGCGCGGCGCCGTCGTCTATCTGCACCGCATCGGCAATGAATATCGCCTCGGCTACGGCCTCTATGATGCGGGCGCGGTTGCCGGCCGTCAGGTCTACGATCTGGTCATCGCACTCGGCTGCAACTTCATCCGGAGTCTGACCGAGGGCCGCGTGCGCCCCCTGCGCGTGCTGCAATGCTGCGCCGTCCCCGACAAGCCCGATCGTTACCGGACGGCGACAAGGACCGCCATCTCCTTCGATCAGGAAGAGACCTGCATCGTCCTTGCGGAGGACGACATGAATGTGCCGCTCCCGCGGGCAGACGCGGCTGAGCGGCTTCAGTTGCGGCAGCTGATCGCGGCGGCGATGGACAATGGCGAAGAGAGCATCGCCGCCCGCGTCCGGCATTCGCTGCGGCCGCGGCTGATGATCGGCGAGGCGACGCGCGATCGCGTCGCCCGGGACCTCGGCTACGAATCGCGCACGCTGTCGCGGCGCCTCAAGGCTGCCGGAACGAGCTTCGAACTCATCAAGGACCAGGTCCGCTTCAACGTCGCGCGCGAACTCCTCGCGCTCACCCACATGCCGGTGGGGAGCATCGGAGAGTCGCTTTCCTATTCGACGAACAGCGCCTTCGATCATGCGTTCCAGCGCTGGGCCGGTATCTCGCCTTCCAAGTGGCGGGCACTGCAAGACAGTGCGCCGGCGTAGCGAACAGCCTTCCGGGTCGCCGAACGCCTCGTTCGCCGGCGTCGGCCGAATCTGTCTGTCCTGAGCGTCGGCTTCGGTGCCTACTGGATCGGCCGCACCTGTGCCGCTTATAACCATTCTGAGAAACAGGGGACTCGGGATGGCGGGCAAGAGCTGGGACAGGGTACCGATCGAGGCGCAGAGCATCGATGCGCCGCTGTCGCGAGCCGCCATCTTCCTCGTGGTCACCGTCGGAAACGAGCAGGGTGATCTCGCCAAAGTCTGCTCGGCGCTCGACGGCCTCGACGACCTCGTCAAGACCGTCGGGTTTCGCGACCTCGCCGGCCGCCTGTCCTGCATCGTCGGAATCGGCCGCGACCTGTGGGATCGCCTCAGGTTCAACCCGCGACCGCTGGAATTGAGGCCATTCGCGCCGATCACGGGGCCTGTCCATTCAGCGCCGGCCACGCCGGGCGACCTGCTCTTCCATATCCGTGCCGAGCGCCCGGACATGTGCTTTGAGCTGGAGCGCCTGCTGCTCGACAGCCTCGGCACCAGCGTCACCGTCGTGGACGAGGTTTCGGGCTTCCGCTATTTCGACGCACGCGACCTGCTGGGCTTCGTCGACGGCACGGCGAACCCGAGCGGCTTCGATCTGCCCGCATCCTCGCTTGTCGGCGACGAAGATCCCGACTTCGCGGGTGGCAGCTATGTCGTCGTGCAGAAATATCTTCACGATCTCGATGCGTGGAAGCGGGTTCCCACGCCCACCCAGGAAGCCATCATCGGGCGCACCAAGGTCGACAACATCGAGATCGACGACGACGCGGCGCCGCGCAAGTCCCACAAGTCCCTGGCCACCATCGTGGACGATGCCGGGGTCGAACACGACATCCTGCGGGACAATATGCCCTTCGGGCGACCGGGCCATCAGGAGTTCGGCACCTACTTCATCGGCTATTGCCGCTATCTGTGGGTGATCGAGAAGATGCTGCAGCGCATGTATGTGGGCGACCCGCCGGGTGCCTATGACAGGCTGCTGGACTTCTCGACCCCGCACACCGGCGCCACCTTCTTCGCTCCCTCCCGCCCGACGCTGGAGGCGCTCGTGCAGGCCGCGACCTCGGACACGTCCGCGCCTTCAGCCGCCTGACACATGAGGGGCGCGCGACAGCGTCCCGCGCATCGCCTGCATCAACGCCGCCCATCCCGTGTCGGGCAATGGCTGCGTCTGTCGATCAGGTGATCCAGCGACATCCGCCCCGGTCCACGCGCGACGATGAGGAGGAGACAGGCTGCCCATGTGCCGTGGGTCGGCCAGGCGTCGGGATAGACGAAGATCTCGATTACCAGCGTCATGCCGAGCAACGCCAGCGCCGACAGGCGGCTTGCGAGGCCGATGACGAGCAGCACCGGAAACAGGTGCTCGGCCAGGGCGGCGAGATGCGCGCCCCACCATGGGTCGATCAGCGGCAGGCGGTACTCGTTCTCGAACAGGTAGATCGCATTGTCGGTGACGTGCCAGCCCTCGACCTTGGTCTGGCCGGACTGCCAGAACACGGCGGCGATGGAGACGCGGGCGAGAAGCGCGATCAGGTCGTGGGGGATGCGGTCGAGCAGCCCGTACAGCGACAGGATACGGCCCTGAAGCGAGGGGCGTGCGTCGGCGAAGGTGACGTTCTCAGTCATGGTGGCCTCCCGGTGAACGGATGGCGGTGAAGGCGCCGCTGGCGAGCACCAAAGCGAGATTGGCGGCGAGGTCGAAGTTGTCATCGTCCGCAGCCGCGGCGAGCATTGCCTCGCCCAGCGTCGCGCCCTGCGCGAGCGTCGTGAGGAACGTCGCGCCGCCGGGGCCGAGCCGATGCACCTCGACGGTCATGCGTGGACGCACCACGAGGGCATCCTCGCCATTCCAATCGAGAATCGGTTCGGGTTCGGCCTCTCCCGCGTTCATCGCCCAGATCGTCACCACGGGGTGGGGCGAGCGCAGCACGCTCATGGAGGGGTGCGGAAGGAGCGTGGTCGCGCCCAGCAGATCGGGGGCGATGCCGGCCAGCTTCGCCGGTTCGAGCGGAATCACGTCGGCGGCGTGATAAGCCCTGCCGCGCGCCGCTTCCAGCCGCGCGACATCAGGCAGATAGGCGAGCTCCCGGGCCGGCTCGAAGCCGGCCACGAACGCCGCGAAGTCCTCTCCGTAGGCGAGCAGCACCGGCGAGCGCGGCGGATGTTCCACCACATAGGCATCGGCCATCGCGGCGAAGAACGCCTCGCCGACGATGCGCTCGGTGGCGGGATAGCGTGAAGCGAGCGCCTGCCGAAGGCCGATGGCGACGTTGTTGCGGTAGACCGCGAAGCGGCGGTCCGGTCGCGGTCCGTTCCAGGCGGCAAGGCCGCGGGGAGTGGGCGACGCGCCGTCCCGCAGGGCGGCGGCGAAACCGGCTTGGGTGAGCATCGACATGGCGGTGCTCACGCCGCTCGTCGCGAGGCGGCACGCTGCAACAGGGCTTCGGCAGCCTCCGCCTCCGCCCGCAGCACAGGCCAGTCGGGCACGTCATTGTCCCATTCGATCAGCGTGGCGACAGGGCCGGTACGTTCGATCACCGTCTCGTAGAGCGCCCAGACGGGGTCCTTCACCGGCGTGTCGTGGCTGTCGATCAGCAGTGGCGCCCCATGGTCGTCCACGGTCTCGGAATGGCCGCTCAGGTGGATTTCGCGCACCCGCTCCAGCGGGAAGCGGGCGAGATAGGCCCTCGGATCGAGGCGATGGTTGGTGGCGGCGACGAACACGTTGTTGACGTCGAGCAGCAGCCCGCAGCCTGTGCGCCGGGCCACCTCGGCGAGGAAGTCCGTCTCCTCGATCGTGCTTTCCTCGAAGAGGAGATAGGTCGCCGGGTTCTCCAGCAGCATCTGGCGCCCGAGCGCCGTCTGCACCTCGTCGACATGCTCGGCGACGCGGGCGAGCGTCTGCCCGGTATAGGGCAGCGGCAGCAGGTCGTTCAGGAACACCGTGTCGTGGCTGGACCATGCGAGATGTTCGGAGAAGCTCTCGGGCTCGTAGCGCCCGCAGAGCGCCCGGAGCCGCGCGAGGTGGTCGCGGTCCAGCGGCTGCATCGCGCCGATCGACAGGCCGACGCCGTGGATCGAGAGCGCATAGTCGGCCCTCAGGCGCGAGAGTTGCGCGTGCGGCGGCCCGCCCGCGCCCATATAGTTCTCGGCGTGGACCTCGAAGAAGCCGACGGGCTGGCGCGCCTGATCGATGGCCGTGAAATGCTCGGGCTTGAAGCCGACGCCGGCACGGCGCGGCAGATGCGATGGGTTCATGACGTGTCTCCGCGACGACCGGGATTGGCGGGCGGCACGGCCATGCGTGCCGCCCACATGCGTGCCGCGCGATCAGGTCGGCGCCGGCCCCTGCTTGAGCGAGCCGAAGCCGCCCGGCGTCTTCATCTTCTCGCAGGTGCCGGCGGGCACCAGCTTCCAGGCGTTCTTCTGGTAGTCCACCTTGGACGTGCCGGCGCAGGTAGTACCCGGCCCGGCGGCGCAGTCGTTCTGCCCTTTCATGGCGACGCCGTAGCACTTCTCCTTTTCCTGCGCGTGAGCGGCGGGCGCAGCGATGGTGGCGAGCGCCGAGGCGAGCGAACCGGCCAGCGCGAGCGTGATGACGCTGTTCTTCATGGGAAGGTCTCCGTTGATGCCAGCCTGGAAGCGGCTGGCACGTCGGGGTACGGAGACGGGCTGGGAAACGTTACAGGGCGCCGGCGAGAAATTTCAGCGGCAGCTCTTGCCGGCGGAGGATGCGGGGCGGAAAAAGACCGGCCATGAATGTTCTGCGCGATCCGACATATATTTGCGGCGGTGCTGTAACAAAGTCGTGCGCGTCCGCGTAGAGGGTTTCATCGGGTGGATCGCCAGCGTCGCGAACAGCAATGGTCTGAGTGGATGCGCCGCGCGATGGACGGCGACACTCAGGCCTATCATCGGTTCCTGACCGGAGTGACGCCCCAGCTTCGCCTTCTGGCGGTCCGCCGATGCAGGGAAATGGGCGCGCCCGCCAGCGACGCGGAGGACATAGTGCAGGAGGTGTTGCTCGCGGTGCACCTGAAGCGCGGCACATGGGACATGTCCCGCCCGATAGGTCCGTGGCTGTCCGCCATTGTGCGCAACAAGCTCATCGACACGCTGCGCCGGCGCGGACGGCATGGGAGCGTGCCGATCGAGGACGTGATGGAGATATTGGCGGCCGACGAGCGCACCGACGCGACCGACAGGCTCGACGCCGAGCAGCTCGTCGACCGGCTCAAGCCGCCGCAGCGCGATATCGTGCGTGCCATATCGCTGGAAGGTGCCGGCGTGAAGGAAACCGCCGAGCGGTTGAAGATGAGCGAGGGCGCCGTGCGGGTCGCCCTCCATCGGGCGCTGAAGGCGCTCGCCGCCCTCTATCGGAGTGACGTGCGTGAAGACCGATGAGCTGATCAGCCTGCTGAGCGTGGACGCTCCGGTGCGCCGGCGTCTCGGCCAGGCGCTTGCGGTGGCGCTGGTGGTCGGCGTGGTGATCTCGGCGGTTCTGCTGATCGGCACCGTCGGGCTGCGCCACAATCTCGTCAGCGTGTTCGAGACCGCGCGCGTGCTGTTCAAGATCGGCTTCACGCTGCTGCTGGCCGGGGTCGCGACGCTGCTGGCGGCACGTATCGGCCGTCCCGACGCCTCAGCGCGCCGGCCGGCCCTGCTGCTGTTGCTGCCGCTCGCGTCTCTGGTAGCCGCCGTGGCCGTCGAGCTCGCCGTGCTGCCAGAGGAGGCGTGGGCGGCGAGCTGGGAGGGCGCGCACGCGGCCTTCTGCGTCTTCTTCATCCCGGTGCTGTCGCTCGCTCCCCTGCTCGGCATCCTGTGGGCAATGCGCGAGGGAGCTCCGCGTGATCCGGGGCTGGCCGGGGCAGCCGCCGGACTGGCGGCCGGCGCCATCGGCGGCGCGCTCTATGCGTGGCACTGCCCGGACGACAGCCCGCTCTTCGTCGCCACCTGGTACACGCTCGGCATCCTGATCGTCGCGAGCCTTGGCTACCTGATCGGGCGCCGCCTGCTGCGGTGGTGAGCCTGAACCCTCCGCGCCTCGCCTGGCCGTTGTGGATGGCCGAGGTGGCCAGGGCCGGTTCACGCTCTCCGCGCTTCCCAGGCCCGATAGGCCGTGAGGGCGGTCTCAAGATTTGCGAGAGAGGGGCGGCGATCCAGATTGATCACGCCGGCTTTCAATTCAACCGCAAAAACCGGCCAGTACCGATCCACGGCAGCCCTCAGCTCAGAGCCAGCGGTGACCCCGCTCGCCTGAAGTCCGATCTCGCATATCGCTCGGGCGCGACCTTCGATTTCGTCCATGAATCGCACGATAACACGGACCCGGCCGGTGCTCACAACCCATTTCAAGTTGTACATGAAGCGTGAGCCGCCGGTCGGGATTTGTTCTCAGAGGCCATTCTCGCTAGGGTGTGGTCCTCAGGCCCGCCAACCTGGCCGGCCGCATTGCTCTCACCGAATGAGAGCGCATGTCAGGAGACGAATTGCAGGTACTCGTTCGAGAGAACAACGTCGATCAGGCCCTTCGCGCGCTGAAAAGGAAGCTGCAGCGTGAGGGTGTGTTCCGTGAAATGAAGGCCCGCCGCGCCTACGAGAAGCCCTCGGAACGGCGGATACGCGAAGCGGCGGAAGCGGTCCGCAGGGCTCGCAAGGCGGCCCGCAAGCAGGCACAGCGTGAAGGCCTGCTGCCGGCGCCGAAAAAACGCGCTGTTGACGCGAAAGGAACCCGCCCGAAATAGGTGCTTTGAAAGGTAAGGCTGTTTCAGCCTTGCAATAAACACAATGGCAGCCTAATTTCTCTGGATCGATCTTGCACGTTGAACTTTGTTTTGCGCTCGGCGCCTGCGAAATTCCTCTCATTATCGATCTTGGAGCTCACTCTTTTGGGTGAGCAATGAGAACCTGCGTCTATACGAAAGGAAATCGCAATGGCGACGGGAACTGTAAAGTGGTTCAACTCCCAGAAGGGCTTCGGCTTCATTCAGCCGGACACCGGCGGACAGGATGTGTTCGTGCACATCTCGGCCGTGGAACGCGCCGGCCTCACCGGCCTGCGTGACGGTCAGAAGATCTCCTACGAGGTCGAGACTGACCGCCGCTCCGGCAAGTCGTCCGCCGGCAGCCTTCAGGCGGTGTGAATTATTGCCTCCGGTCTTTGACCACGGATGTACTGGCACTGGCCGTTGAGGCGATTGGGAGAGGTCGGGGCAACCCGGCCTTTTTCGTTTTGAGGGATACGCACATGCCCAAGATGACACGAGAGACGCTGTTCAAGCCGAAGGCCAAGCCGGCGGAGAACAAGACGGACGCCATCTACCGGGCTGCGAAGGCGATCATCGATCACGACGCCGCTCTGCGCGATGCCAAGACGGCTCGCCTACGGGAAGCCCGCCTCGCGAAGGAAACGGCTGCCCCCGCCAAGCCTAGTCTCTCACGCAAGTAACGCCGCCACGCCTCCCGCGCCGGGGCCTCCCACGCCCTTCGTGCCGAGCCATGGCGGGGGCGTGATCCGCCCCCCTCAAAATCCCGATATCCGGCCGACCACGGTAATGTCGGCACTGCGCGACGCATCGCCGGAGACATCCACCGCGAAGCTGTCGCCGTTCGCGATCGTCAGCGTCGCGCGCCCTGCCCGCCGCGCATCGGCAAGGGCATAGCTCTCGGCATCCACCGTGCCGCGGCCGACGACCTCGCCCGCCAGCGGGCCGGTAAGGCGGCGCGAGATTTCAAGCCGATATTTGACGGTATAGGCTATCGACCCGCGGGGATGCAGCCACCCGTTCCCCGCGAGCATGGCGACCATACGCATGACACGAACCCGAGCCTCGGCAAAGGGCGCACCCTCGCCCCAAGGCACGCACCGATCTGGCTAAACGCCGTCGGGCCGTGGGCGTTCCATCTAACGTCCAATCAGAAATGATTATTTTCCGCTTCGAGCTTGGGCCCCGTGAGCCGAGCATATTCATGCTCGCGCTGCTTGAGGTCGGTCGGCAGCGAGGCGAAACCGGCGCTGTCACCCTGGCCGATGCGGGCAGCGACGACCGGCCAGAGGCGTTCGACCGCATCGGCCAGAATATCCGTCGGGACACCGGCTTCGCGCAGGTCCCCAGCACAGATCACACGAGCAATTTCTTCGACGCTCGGTTTCATGAGCAAGAGCATAGCACCAAGGGACGGGCGGGACGATGCCTAACAACTTACCGCCGCGCCACAGCGCGGCGCTTCCGAATAACGCCACCTTCCGATCGACCCGTGGCACATGTCGAGGAAGACGCGCGAGGCAAACCGATCGTCGTGGGGAGGCCCCAACCCCTATAACTAGCGATTTCCAAGACATGGGATGGTGCTGCGAGAGAGGATTGAACTCTCGACCTCTCCCTTACCAAGGGAGTGCTCTACCACTGAGCTACCGCAGCGTCGGGCTTCGGAGCGTTGCTCGCTGAAGCGCGGCGTCCTTTGCCACAGCGGGCCGGCCGGCGCAAGCCCGCCGCGCCTCGACGTCGTCGCTCGGGAGCCGCCGGGCTCGCGCTTGCCGTCGGCGGTAACCGGTCTTAAGCCTGCGCGGCAGCGGGTTTGGGACGACGGGGTTTCAAGGCAACATGGCGGCTGATCCGGGCAACGCCGACGAAAGAGCCGCGCGGCTGGCAGCGGCGTTGCGCGAGAATCTGCGCCGCCGCAAGGCGCAGGCAAAGGAGCGTCGCTCCGATAGCCGACCTGCCGACCGCCCGGACCCGGCGCCCGCTGCCCCGCCGGAGGCGAATACCGTGCCTGTTGCCGCGACGACACCCGAGGCCGGGAACCCGCCGGACTCCACCGCCGGTCGCATTGTGCCGCCGGCTCACAAGCGATAGACGAATGATTTCGTGCGCAGCCGCGACGAATCGCCGACGCTGGCGACGTGCCACCGGCCGAGGGAACCCGTGACGGTGCGCGGACGGCCCGTCTGCCCCATGGTCCCGCCGTCCGGGACCTGCTGCCCCAAGGAGGCGTTGAGCATCATGGACCGCATCCGCATCGTCGGCGGCAATCCGCTCGAAGGCACCATCCCGATTTCCGGCGCCAAGAACGCCGCCCTGCCGCTGATGATCGCCGGCCTGCTCACCGAGGAGAAGCTGGTCCTCGAGAACGTGCCGCGCCTCGCCGACGTCGCCCAGTTGCAGCGCATCCTCGGCAATCACGGCATCGACATCACGGTGAACGGCAAGCGCCGCGGCGACGACGCCTATGCCGGCCAGACGCTGGAGATCGACGCCCGCGTCATCGTCGACACCACCGCGCCCTACGAGTTGGTCTCCAAAATGCGCGCGAGCTTCTGGGTGATCGGCCCGCTGGTCGCGCGCATGGGCGAGGCGAAGGTCTCGCTGCCAGGCGGCTGCGCCATCGGTACCCGGCCGGTCGACTTCCATCTCGACGCGCTGCGCGCGCTCGGCGCCGAGATCGAGATCGACGCGGGCTATGTCATCGCCCGCGCGCCGAAGGGGTTGAAGGGCGGTCGCATCGTCTTCCCGAAGGTCTCGGTCGGCGCCACCCACACCGCGATCATGGCGGCAAGCCTCGCCGATGGCGAGACCATCATCGAGAACGCCGCCCGCGAACCTGAGATCGTCGACGTCGCCGACTGCATCAACGCGATGGGCGGGCGTATCGAGGGCCAGGGCAGCGCTACCATCCGCATCGTCGGCGTGCCGCGCCTGCGCGGGGCCCGCCATGCCGTGCTGCCCGACCGCATCGAGACCGGCACCTATGCGATGGCGGTCGCCATGACGGGGGGCGAGGTGATGCTCTCCGGCGCCCGCGCCGACCTGCTCGAATCCGCGCTCGACACGCTGCGCGAGGCGGGGGCGGAGATCACCGTCTCCAACGAGGGGCTGAGGGTGAAGCGCAACGGCGCCGGCATCGCTCCGGTGACCGTGACGACCGAGCCCTTCCCCGGCTTCCCGACCGACCTGCAGGCGCAGCTCATGGCGCTGACGACGCGCGCCCGCGGCACATCGCAGATCACCGAGACGATCTTCGAGAACCGCTTCATGCATGTGCAGGAGCTCGCCCGCCTCGGCGCGAGGATCCATCTCGACGGCGACACCGCGACCATCGAGGGCGTCGAGCGGCTCACCGGCGCGCCGGTGATGGCGACCGACCTGCGCGCCTCGGTCTCGCTGGTAATCGGCGCCCTCGCCGCGGAAGGCGAGAGCATGATCCACCGCGTCTACCACCTCGACCGCGGCTTCGAGCGGCTGGAGGAGAAGCTCTCGCGCTGCGGCGCGCAGATCGAGCGTCTGGCGGGCTGAAGCGCCGCCGCGCCCTTGCTTTCGGACGGAGGTATCCCATCTGCGCAGGGAACGGCTGGAGTCGTTCGCTGCGCGCAGGCTTCACGCTTGCGCGGGAAGGGTGAATCGCACTCTAGTCATCTGTGAATTGAGCTGGCCTGCACCCTTGGAGGGTGCCGACCGTCGGAGGCTTGTGTCATGGGCTGCCTGAAACTCATCGCCCTCGACGAGGAGGATCTCGCGATACTGTCCGCGCACCTGCAGGATGCGGTGGTGACGGTCGGCGAGATGGCCTATCTGCCGCGCGAGCGGCGCTTCGCCCTGCTGGCGAACCGTTTCGACTGGGAGGCGGCGGTCAAGGCGGAAGCCGAGGGCCGGAACATCACCGGCCCGAACGGCAAGAATCCCTGCGTGCGCCGCCGCGCCGGCATGCATATCGAGCGGGTGCTCGGCGCCCGGCTGCGCGGCATCGACCTTGCCGACAAGACGGCGGTGCTGAACCTGCTGGCGCTCAACTTCACCGCCACCGACGCGCCCTCCGGCAAGCTCACTTTCCTGTTCTCCGGCGGCGGCGAGGTGGAGCTCTCGGTGGAGTGCATGGAGATCGGCTTCGAGGATCTCGGTCCCGCCTGGGACGCCAAGGGCACGCCCTGCCACGACGCGGCCGAGTGATCATTTCACCGAACTTCGGTCATGCCCGGCCATGGGCCGGGCACACGCCTTTCCGGGACCATGATAAGACATGAATGGCCGGGGCAAGCCCGGGCACGACATGGTGCGGCGATGTCGATCGGGCCGGGAGCGCCCGCCGCGCGCGCCCACCGCTCTTGTCATAAGCGGCGGCGGTTGCGATAGGACGCGGGTCGGATATCTCCGACCAAAGTCGGCCGCGACCGACGCCGCCAGCAGGACTTTCGCATGCCGCTTCGTCTCGATACCCGCTCGCCGGACTTCGCCGCCGCCTTCGCGGCGTTTCTCGGCACCAAGCGCGAGGTCTCGGCGGATGTCGCCGAGGTGGTGGCCCGCATCATCGAGGATGTGCGCGCGCTCGGCGACGCCGCGCTGATCGAGCTTTCCGCCCGCTTCGACCGGGTCGACCTCGCCACGCTCGGCATCCGCGTGACCGAGGCCGAGATCGACGCGGCGCTGGCGCAGGCCGAGCCGGCGACGCTCGACGCCCTCAAATTCGCCCACGAGCGCATCCGCTCCCATCACGCCCGCCAGCTTCCCGAGAGCGGCCGCTACACCGACCCGCTCGGCGTCGAGCTCGGCCATCGCTGGACGGCGGTCGACGCTGTCGGGCTCTATGTGCCGGGCGGCACCGCCGCCTATCCCTCCTCGGTGCTGATGAACGCCGTGCCGGCCAAGGTCGCGGGGGTTCCGCGCCTCGCCATGGTGGTGCCGGCGCCGGACGGCGTCATCAACCCACTGGTGCTGGCGGCGGCGCGGCTCGCCGGGGTGAACGAGGTCTACCGCGTCGGCGGCGCGCAGGCGGTCGCCGCGCTCGCCTATGGCACGCAGACCATCGCGCCGGTGGCGAAGATCGTCGGGCCGGGCAACGCCTATGTCGCCGCCGCCAAGCGGCAGGTGTTCGGCGCGGTCGGGATCGACATGGTGGCCGGCCCCTCCGAGGTGCTGGTGATCGCCGATGGCGAGCAGAATCCGGACTGGATCGCCGCCGACCTTCTCGCCCAGGCCGAGCACGACACCGCCGCCCAGTCCATCCTGATGACCGACGACGCGGCTCTCGCCGACGCCGTGACCGCGGCGGTGGAGCGCCAGCTTGCGATCCTGCCGCGCGAGGCCATCGCCGCCGCAAGTTGGCGCGACTATGGCGCCGTCATCCTGCTGGCCTCGCTCGACGAGGCGCCGGCGCTGGCCGACCGCATCGCGCCCGAGCATCTGGAAATCCTCTGCGCCGATGCCGAGGCGCTCGGGGCCAAAGTGCGCCACGCCGGGGCGATCTTCCTCGGCCCCTACACGCCGGAGGCGATCGGCGACTATGTCGGCGGCTCGAACCACGTGCTGCCGACCGCGCGCTCGGCCCGCTTCTCGTCGGGCCTCGGCGTGCTCGACTTCATGAAGCGCACCTCGATCCTGAAATGCGGGCCGGAGCAGCTTCGCGCGCTCGCTCCGGCCGCCATCGCGCTCGGCACGGCGGAGGGGCTCGATGCCCATGCCCGTTCGGTCGCCGTGCGGCTCAACCTGTGACACCCGGCGATGAGCGAAGATCCGGCCAGGGACGATCCGCATGCCGCGACGCGCCGCCTGGTGGCGGTGACGCTCGACGAGGCTTCCATCGGCCATGCCGGCCGCGACGTCGAGCATGAGCGCGCGATCGCCATTTACGACCTGCTCGAGGAGAACAGCTTCCGTCCGCACGGCGATCCGGAGCCCGGCCCCTACGCGCTCGGCATCGGCCTCGCCGACGGGCGGCTGGTGCTCGAGGTCACGCGGCCGGGCGGCGCGCCGGTGGTCTCGCATTATCTCTCGCTCACTCCGCTGCGCCGCGTGGTGAAGGACTATTTCCTCGTCTGCGAGAGCTACTACGCCGCCATCCGCACCGCCACGCCCTCGCAGATCGAGGCCATCGACATGGGCCGGCGCGGCCTGCACAACGAGGGCTCCGAGCTCTTGCGCGAGCGGCTGAAGGACAAGATCGCGCTCGACTTCGGCACCGCGCGCCGGCTCTTCACCCTCGTATGCGCGCTCCACTGGAAAGGGTGAGATGAGCGCGGCGCCCGCGACCGAGCTGCCGGCCGCGCCGGGAAGGCGCCCCCAATCCGTGCTCTTCATGTGCGGGCAGAACGTGGTGCGCTCCGCCATGGCGGCGGCGCTCGCCCGCCACCTGTTCGGCCGCTCGCTCTATGTCGGCTCGGCCGGGGTGATGAAGGGCGAGATCGATCCCTTCGTGCAGGTGGTGCTGGAGGAGATCGGTCTCGACATCCACCGTCACCGCCCGCAGACGCTGGAGGAGCTGGAGGAGAACGAGGGCCTCGCCTTCGATCTCGTCATCTCGCTCTCCCCCGACGCGCATCACCGCGCGCTGGAGCTGACGCGCACCAACGCCATCGCCGTCGAATACTGGCCGACCACCGACCCGACCCTCGTCACCGGCAACCGCAACCAGCAGCTCGACGCCTACCGCGCGGTGCGCGACGAGCTGGAGATGCGCATCCGCGCGCGGTTTCGTGCGGGGTGACATTCGAGAACCCGCCATTCGGGCGCTTCGGCGTTCACAGGAGCAAAGCTTTCAAGTAGCGTGCGCGCCGCTTCCCTGCCGCCTTGCTGCCGGCCTGACATGGAGTTTTGAGAGTTGAGCGGCCGCCCTACCCTGGTGCTGGCCTCGGGTTCCCCGCGCCGGCTTGCCCTGCTGGCGCAGGCCGGCCTCGAGCCCGATGCGCTGCTGCCCGCGGAAATCGACGAGACCCCGGAGCGCGGCGAGTTGCCCCGTCGGCTGGCGCTGCGCCTCGCCCGCCAGAAGGCCGAGGCCGCCAAGGCCCGCTGCGAGAAGGCCGGCGAGCATGCCGGCGCCTATCTCCTGGCCGCCGACACGGTGGTGGCGGTCGGCCGCCGCATCCTGCCCAAGCCCGAGCTCTCCGAGGAGGCGGCGGACTGTCTGCGCCTGCTCTCGGGCCGCGCCCATCGCGTCTATACCGGCATCGCGCTGGTGACCCCCAAGGGCGCCGTGCGCACCCGCCTCGTGGAGAGCCGCCTGCGCTTCAAGCGCCTCTCAAGCGAGGACATGCGCGCTTATCTCGCTTCCGGCGAGTGGCGCGGCAAGGCGGGCGGCTATGCCATACAGGGCCTCGCCGGCTGCTTCGTGGTGAAGCTGGTCGGCTCCTACACCAATGTGGTCGGCCTGCCGCTGACCGAGACCGTGGCGCTGCTCTCCGGCGAGGGCTACCCCGTGCATTTCCACTGGGGCAACCCCAGATGAGGGAGCGATGAAGACGCCACGAGACACATCCCCCGGAAAGCCTCTGCCCGGCACCGCCTGCCCGATCTGCGGCAAGCCGGCGGTGGAGACCTACAAGCCGTTCTGCTCCAGCCGCTGCGCCGATGTTGACCTGCACCGCTGGCTGAGCGGCGCCTACGCCATTCCGGCGAGCGAGGAGGACGACGAGGACGACGCCGCCCCTCTCGCCCCGGACGCGCCGAAGGAGCGGTGAGCGCGGCCGGCGGTTGCGCGGACGCCGCAGCCCGCGCCGGTATTTCGGGTGTCGCCCGTCTTCTTCCTGACGAGAGGTCGTGGCGGGCCCCGCCGCAGGCCGCCTCGAAGGATGGAATCATCGACGGGCCGGCGTGGCCGCCGGCAGGCGCGCCCGAGCATGCTGATCGGGCCAACACGTATCGCATTGGCCGGATCGCCCGCGCATCCGTCCCTGCCGCGCGGCAGGGGAAAGCCGGCAAATTCCCGCCGTCGCCATATGGACATGGGGGGATCGAGACTCTATAAACCGCCCGCTCCGCACGGCCTTGCGCCGTTGCCGGCTACGCCCAGGTAGCTCAGTTGGTAGAGCATGCGACTGAAAATCGCAGTGTCGGTGGTTCGATTCCGCCCCTGGGCACCATTTCCCCATCCAACACAGTCCGAGATGACCCGAGAAAGCCAGCAACCGCAGGGCTTTCGGGTGCTTCCCTATCCAGTGCCGTCCAGCGAGGGGCGTTGGTATCCGGCCGATTAGAATGCCTGCCCCCTCCCCCGCTAACAGTGCTTTCACGGGCGAGGCTGCCCCATGACGAACCACAATGCTGGAAACGAACGCCTGAAGCACCGCTACCGGATCTGGCTGGCGGACAGCGGGGGTTATTCCCCCGACACCATCGACTACGCGCTCACGGCCATCCATACGTTCGAGACGTTCAACCGCTAGGGAATAGAAGGGCACCCGGCTGGCGCCGTCCAGCCAGATGCCGAGACCAATCAGTTCTGCGTCACGCCGAACTGCTTCAGGAATCCTTCCTGCTCCTTGACGAAGTTCGCCATGAAGGCGCGATAGTCCGCCTGGCTCATATAACCTGCCACCAGCGCGTCGGCCTCGTACTCCTTCTTGAATTCGGGGTCGGCGAGGATGGCCTGCACGGCTTTTTCGAGCTTGGCGATGGTCGCGGGCGGCACGCCCTTGGGCGCGGCGAGGCCGCGGAACTTGCGGATTACGTCCTTGTCGAGCCCCTGTTCCTGGATCGTCGTCGCGTTCGGCAGGGCGGCGAGGCGGTCCGGATAATAGACGCCGAGCACCTTCACCTTGCCGGCCTCGATATAGCTGTTGAGCTCCTGCAGCTCGCCGACACCGAGATCGACGCTGCCGCCGAGCACGTTGATCAGCAGCGCGGCGCCGTCGTCCTGCGGGATGACCGTAGCCTTTGCATCGCTCGCGCTGTTGATCCGCTCCAGGATCTGGCGCTCGAGCGAGCCGGCCGTCGAGCCGCCCCACCTTGCCTTGCCGGGGTTGGCCTTAGACCACGCCACGGCGTCCTTCATCGTGCTGAAGGGGCTGTTCGACAGCGCATAGATGATCTCCGGATCGAAGAAGACGTTCACCGCATAGTCGATGTCCTTGTAGGTGACCGGCGGTGCGCTGAGCAGCGATGTGGTGACGTGGGTCGGCGTGGTGGCGTAGAAGACCGATCCGTCCGGTTTCGCCTTTGCGAGCTGCGCCATCGCCTTGGCTCCACTGCCGCCGGCCCAGTAGTCGACGACGAAATTGATGCCCATCTCCTTGCTCAGCGCCTTGCTGAGCTTGCGCAGGAACAGGTCGGAGCCCGAGCCGGGCTTCGAATGCGTGGTCAGGGTCACCGTGGTGACGGGATAGTCGTATTTGTTGGTCTGTGCGGACGCGCTTCCCGCGCACAGCAGCGCGAGCGACGCGACAAATCCCAATGCGATCTTCGATGGCATGTCTCTCTCCCAGGGTGTTCGCGTTTCTCGCGATTTATATCTTATATAAGATAGATTTCATGAGTTCGTATCAAGAAGGTTTGCGCCTGCGTCAGGTCAGTTCGACAACATATTCGTGAGCGTCCGTTAGGCAGCGGCTCACGCGCCATTCGACGAACTGGCCGTCGATGGCCTCGGCGATACGGTCGATCTCCAGCATCGGTGTGCCGGCGGCAATCTCGAGAAGAGCAGCGTCGTCTGCCGACGCGGCTACGGCCGTCAAGCGCTCAACAACCTTGACCACCAGCACGCGGTAGCGGCGTTCGATCAGGCCATATGTCGTCTCGGGCTGCAGCTCCCGATACAGCTCCGCCAGCCCCGGAAACAGATAGGCAGGCTGCGAAACCCGTTCGATGATCTTCGGCACGCCTGCGAAGCGTCGCACGCGCACCGAACGCACCACGTCGCGCTGCTCGTCCGGCATGTTCAGGCGGTCATGCTCAACCGCGGTCGCCGGCACCGTCTCGACAGACACGAATTCGGTGGTCGGCGCCTCCATCGAGCCACCGGCCTTCGGCAGCACGCGGAAGAAGTGGTAGGTGCTGTGCCGCATGGAGGACGCGTTGACGAACGTGCCCTTGCCCTGCTGGCGCACGACCAGATTCTGCGCGGCCATCTCGTCCAGCGCCTTGCGGACGGTGCCCTGATGCACACCGTATTCGGCCGCAAGGCGCATCTCGCTGGGCAGCAGCTCGCCCGGTCCCCATTCGCCCTTGATGACGCGCGCGATCAGCAGATTCTTGATCTGCACATAGAGCGGCATCGACTCCGGAAGGAGTGCGCCCGGGCGGTTCTGGGATGCGTGCTGGCTCATACCGCGTCCAACATTCCTCTGCGGTCAGATTCGACCAAGCGATTCTGTCATAGCATCACACACCGTCACTGGAGTTGTTTCGACGTCCCGGAGGCGAAGGTCAGACGCGGAACTGACCGAGCAGACCCATGTCGGGACAGCGCGGCAGGTCGAGACAGAAACCAAGCAGGCTTTCGGCGAACTGCGGCGAGAGCCCGCCATAGGCGACGTTGCCGCGCGCCTTGGCGATGAGTTCGTCGCGCGTCAGCGGTTCGCGGGCGCCGCCGCGGAAATGCGGCTGCCGGTATTCGACGACGCTGCCGTCGTCCAGCGTCGCCTTGACGTGGCCGCTGTAGTTGCGCGGGTATTCGTTGTTCGGGTCGATGACGTAGCGGATCTTGCGCGCCAGCGCGAGAATGCGCGGGTCCTTCGCCTTGGCGTCGGTAAACTGCTCAAGTCCGGCGTCCCCGTCGAAATAGGCGACCGCCATGCAGAAGGGCATGCTGAACTTCGCCGCGTAGCCCGAGGGCGGGCGGTGCTTCGCCGCCAGCGGCTCCCAGAGCCGGTCGACGAGCCCTTCGCCGGTCTCGCATTCGATCGAGACGATGCGTTCCGGCGCGATGCCTTCCTTGCGGAAGCGAATCATGCAGTCGATGAACGGGTGGATCATCGTTCCGCAGGCATAGGGCTTGAAGGCGATCTTCTCCATTAGCCACTCCTCGCCGAGGCCCTTGAGGAGCGGTTCGTAGTTCGGCTTGGCGTCGCGACCGAAGACCCGGAATATGTTGCGGGCGCCCTCGAAGACGGTGCGCGGGCCGAAATAGCCGGACCGGCCGAGCAATGCGGCACGGTAGCCGGACTGCGCAGCCCATCCCGGATGGATGCGCTTGGTCCAGGCGCCCTCGGTCAGGAATTCGCCGATGCCGGAGGCGAAGCTCCCGGATATGCCGAAGGCGAGGGTGAGCTGACGGGCGTCGAGGCCAAGCGCGACGCCGGCACCGGCGGTCGCACCGAGCGCGCCGATGATGCCGACGGGGTGGAAGCCGGCCTTGTGGATGGCGCCCGGCACCACGTGGTTGAACCGGCAGACCATCTCCATGCCGGCGATCATGCCGCGCAGCGCGTCCTCGCCGGAGCGATGGAAGCGCTCAGTGGCGGCAAGCACGGCGGGCAGCACCATGGCGCCGACACGGATCGGGGCGCCTTCGAGCGTGTCGTCGAAATCCTCGCCGTGGGTCGCAGTACCGTTGATCAGCGCCGCGCCGGCGGCGTCGAGCGGGCGGGCGTGACCTATGGCGGTGCATTCGCCTTCGCCGTCCCAGCCCTCCATCAGCGAGCGGATGTAGTCGGTGTTGCGGGCGGCCACACACAGGCCGGTCATGTCGATCAGGTCGTTGATCGCCGTGTCCTGGGCCTTCGGCGCGATGTCGGCGAGCGTGAGGCGCGTCAGGACGGCGGAGATCTCCTCGGCGAGCGCGGTGCCCTGGAAGCCGACGGCCTCGTCGGTTGCTGTGGCGTGTGACATGTCAGTTGGTCTCCAGGCTGCCGACGAGGCCGAAAATATGACGTCCGCGGATACCGCGGCGGGCGAGTTCGAGTTCGATGACCTGATGGTCCTCCACGTCGAGGTTCACGGCATTGCCGAGCGTCCCGACGTACCATTTCTGGGCGGCGCTATCCTTGGCCTGGAAGATCAGATCCTTGATGTCGAAGCGCGCGGCGATGTTGAGGATGACATCCCAGCGGCTTGTCTCGACGTCCTCGCTGATGCCGTCGGCCTGCACCAGCACCTTCCAGGCGCCGGCCTTCTGATAGGCCTCGATCTGGCGGGCGATGTAGGCGACGCTCCTGGTCCAGTCCTCGGCGCCCTTCTGGCCGGCTTCGGCCACGACCTCGAGGCCGGCGTCGCGCGCCATGCCGATGAGACGGCACTTGTCCTCGAGCGGCATCGCCACCTGCGCGCTCGATACCTCCACGGCATCGGCCCCGAATGCCTTCACCTCGGCGTAGAAGCGCTTCGAAACACCCTGCATGAACGCGGCCTCGGTGATGTCGCCGGCGAAGAAGACGCGGATGCCTGCCTCCTTCAGCATCGCCACTTTGCGGCGGATGAAGTCCGGTCGCATCACCCGATAGGTGCCCATCCCGAACTTGAAGAAGTCGATGTGATCGCCGGCCGATTCAATGAGATCGGCGGTTCGGGCGAGGCCAACGCCCCGGTCTCCGATGATCGTCAGCCCGCTTTCGCGCGGCCGGGCAGGACGGGGCGCCATGCGTATGAAGGAAAAAGCAAAAGGGTCGGCCGCCACTGAGGCCGGCGGGTTCTTCTTGTTGGGCATTTCTCTCCCCGAGAGGGCTTGTCGACTAACTCATATCTTATATAAGATAGATTAGTGACGCAAGAGACGCCACGGAGTGCCGTAAGGTGCTCACCCAACGGGAGGAAACGGCTTGCTTGTCTTGTCCAACGAAGACGCGGAGCGCCTTCTATCGATGCGCGAGTGCATGGATGCGCTCGCCACCGCCTATCGCGACGCTGCGGAGGGCGCGGCGCTCAACGGCCGTCGTTCCGACATGCTGACGCGGACGGTGCGGCCGGACGCGGTCTATTGCCTAAAGCTCGTGGGCGGAGTGGTGCCGAGCCTCGGCATTGGTTCGCTGCGGCTGAACTCCGACATCCTCACCTTTCCCGAAACCGACGGTAAGCGGCGCAAGGTGAAGGTGCCGGCGGCACCGGGCGAGCGCTGGGTCGGGTTGGTCCTGCTGTTCAGCACGGAGACGGGAGAGCCGTTGGCGATCTTTCCGGACGGCGTGGTCCAGCGCTTCCGGGTCGGGGGCGCAAGCGGCCTCGCGGTTCGGCACCTCGCGCGCGAGGATGCGCGGGTCGCGGCGATCATCGGCACGGGATGGCAGGCGGGCGCGCAGGCGATGGCGGTGGCGGTGGCCCGGCCGCTCGATGAGATCCGCTGCTACAGCCCCAATCCCGAGAGCCGATCCCGCTTCGCGCAGGAAATGACGGCGCAGCTCGGCGTCCGCGTGGTGCCGGCCGCTTCGCCCGAAGCGGCGGTCAAGGGGGCCGACGTGGTACTGTGCGCGACCAACAGCCTGCAGCCGGTGCTGCGCCGGGAATGGCTGGAGCCGGGCATGCATGTCGGCTCGATCCGCGATCGGGAGCTGCCGCCCGAGGTGTTGAAGGCGGTCGATCGGGTCATCATCCATGACCCCGACAACATGGGCAGCGATCACCTGGTGATCGCGAAAGGTGTCGAATATCGGGAAGGCACCAAGGAAATCGTCACCGATCCCGAGCTCGCGGCGCTCGCCCGCGCTCCTTCGCTGGCCGAACTCGTCGCCGGCAAGGTGCCGGGCCGCAGCCGCCCCGACGAGATCACCTGTTTCCTGAACTATCACGGCGTGGGCTACCAGTTCGCGGCGACGGGCGCGGTCCTCTACGCCAAGGCGCGCGCGGCCGGAGCCGGACGTGAGCTGCCCGGCGAGTGGTTCACCGAAACCGTACACCCCTGATCCTGTCAGCAGATGCGCGCGTGTGGTCACGCGCGTCCGACAGCAGTCTCCCCACCGGCACCAGACGAGAGGAGTCTCACCATGCGAAGCCGACTGGCCATTATCGGCGTCGAAGGCTGGGCAGGCCTCGTCCTGCTCTGTCTGGCCATTGTCTACTGGCTGCAGGCTGACGCGCTCCCGCGCAGCGCGCTGGGCGGCTCGATTGGTGCGGATGGCCTACCGAAGCTGCTGGGAGTGGCTCTCGGCTTCATGTCTTGCCTGCTGATCCTCCAGTCGATCCTCGCCAGCCCGAGAATCCGGCAGCAGAAGCGTGACGACCTTCCGAGCCGGACCGAGATTCTCCGGGCTGTCGGCTTCTGGTGCATCGGAGCGGGCTTCGTTCTGGTGCTGCCATGGGCGGGCTATCCGGTCGCGGTGGCGGCAGCGCTCACCACGATCGGCATGTATTACGGGCGCCGCCCCTCCCTGCGTTTGCTGGCCTTCGCCATAGCCGGCGCTGTGATCTTCTACCTCCTCTTCCAGAAGCTGCTCGGCGTGCCGATGCCGCAGGGCATCTGGCCGGATCTCTTCGGTCGCTAGACGCGGCGGCGATACACGCTTTCGGAGCGCAGCATGCAGGACTTTCTCTATGTGCTGGAGGCGATGGTTTCCCCCTCCATCATCTTCGCGGCCTTCGCCGGCTGCCTCTGGGGCATGATGGGCGGCTCGCTGCCAGGCATCAGCACCTCGATCGCGATGGCGCTGCTTCTGCCGTTCACGTTCGATCTCAATCCCTCGACCGCCATGGTGCTGCTGGCCTCGGTCTATGTCGGGGCGGAATATGGCGGATCGATCCCCGCGATCCTGATCCGGACGCCGGCCTCGGGTTCGGCGGCGGCCACCGTGTTCGACGGCTACGAAATGCACCGGCAGGGGCGCAGCGGCGAAGCGCTCGGCCTGTCGCTGGTCGGCGGCACCATTGGAGGGCTGGTCGGGCTCGTCGTTCTGGCCACCGCCACCGAGACCGTCGCCCAGCTTGCGTTGCTGTTCACCCCGCCGGCCTACGCCGCGCTGGGCATTCTCGGCATCAGCGTGGTGGCGTCCGTATCCTCGGGCGCGATGGTCAAGGGCGTCATCGCCGGCATTCTCGGCCTGATGATCGCCACCATCGGCACCGATCCGATTTCCGGCATTGGACGCTTCATCTATGGACAGGCCGACCTGCTGGAGGGCATCAGCATCATCCTGATCATGATGGGCCTTTTCGCACTCAGCGAACAGATGATGCAGGCCGGCCAGCCTGATATGGCCGCCGCTCCCGAGGCGCGACGCTCGACCCGACTTGTGCTGCCGAGCCTAAAGACGCTGTGGCGGCTGCGGGTGCCGCAGGTGATCGCCTGGGTACTCGGCCTCATCGAGGGTCTGACGCCCGGCGGCGGTGGCTCCATCGCTTCCTTCATGTCGTACAACGAGGCCAGACGCTGGTCGAAGGAACCGGAGAAGTTCGGGCATGGCTCGGAGGAAGGCGTCATCGCGCCGGAGACGGCGAACAACGTGGTCGCCTCGACCGCACTGATCCCGACGTTGAGCTTCGGCATCCCCGGCTCGAACTCGACGGCGGTGCTGCTCGGCGCACTGCTGATCCACGGCCTGCAGCCGGGGCCGCTGCTGTTCGCGCGCCACCCGGAGGTCGTTTATGGACTGTTCGGCGGGCTCTTCGTCGCCAATTTCGCGATGCTGGTGCTCGGCGTGATCCTGCTGTCGCCGATTATCTGGCTGGTGAACCAGCCCAAGCCCTATCTGCAGGGCGGCATCTTCATCCTGATCATGTCGGGCGTCTATTCGGTCAACAACAGCACCTTCGACCTCGGTCTGGTGCTTGGCATCGGCGCGCTCGGCTTCATCCTCCGAGCACTCAGCTTCCCCTTGCTGCCGATGGTGCTCGGCGCGGTGCTCGGACCTATGATCGAAGCCAATTACCGGCGCTCGCTGCTGATGGGAGGCGGCGACCCCATCATTTTCCTGCACGATCCGCTGAGTGCAACGCTGCTGGCTCTGGCATTACTGATGTTGGTGACGTCATTTATTCGCGAGACCAGATCAAGCGTCCACTTTTGACCCCTTTGCGGGCATTAGAAGGGCCGCTTCCGAGTAGGTTGATGATGCGAGTCAAGCGTCCGAGAGGGGACCGAGAGCGGACTGGCTGGTCTTGGCTGCCGCTGTGCAGATGGCCGCCGTTCTGCTGCCGACCCCCTAGAGGCCGTTCGATCACGCAAAGGACACTCCCAGGAGCGGACGTTCGATGCTGCTCGAAGGTGAGTGCTAGCGGAGCCCCGTGACGGGGTGCCCTGGCCTTACACGGCCGTGTAGTGTTGCACGTGTAACTGCCGCGTCCTCGGCGGCTGCGTTAAACTGGCAGTAGACCCACCTCGCGATAGCCTTCGATCAGCGCGTCGAACACGGAGACGTCCGAACGGCTGCGGGCCATGAGCTGGGCGCCGGCAACGGCCGCGAATATGGCGCGGGCACGTCGCTCGCACGCGGTTGCTTCCATGTCGGTCGTCACCGACAGAACCTTTGCCAGCCATGCCACATTGATCTCGGCGAAGTTTGACACCTCCTGCTTCACCGGATCCGGCAGGTCGTCGTGCTCGGCGGACATGAAGCTGCACAGGCAGATTCGGTTGCCGTTTTCCAGCGACCGGCGGAACGTGTTCGGATACTCCGCAAGGGCGCGGACGGGATCCGCCCCGCCGTTCCACAGCTCCTCCAGAACGGTCTCCGAGTCTTCCCAATAGCGCTTGGCTACGGCCGCGCCGAGGGCGGCCTTCGTCGGGAAATGGTAGTGGATGCTCGCGCCCTTGATGCCGACCTCGGCCGCGAGCTCCCGGAAGTTCAGGCCGCTGTAGCCATGCGCCTGCGCCGCACGCTTTGCAGCCGTCAGAATGTCTTCTCTCACGTTTGAGCCCATTGCCGACCTTCACTCCATAATTGCCTACCAAGTGACAGATAGACGTTGACGCTCGCCTTGGGAAGGCCTAGAGGTTGCCTATCAAGTGACAGGTAGGGGCGCAGATGACACATCAGATCACACGTTTCGACGCAACGAAGCTGGCGGAGCTCATCCGCACCCGCGAGATATCGCCCGTTGAGGTCATGCAAGCGCACCTCGATCGCATCGAGGCCATCGACCCGACGATCAACGCGATCGTCACGATCGCTGAAGGCTCGCGCGACGCGGCCAAGGCTGCGGAAGCGGCTGTTATGGCCGGCGAGGAACTCGGCCCGCTGCACGGCGTCCCCTTCACCGTGAAGGACTCGATCGACACTGCAGGCGTGCTCACGCAGCGCGGCTCGCCGATCTTCCGAGGACGGACGCCCGATCAGGATGCCACGAGCGTCGCCCGCATGAAGAAGGCCGGCGGCATCCTCCTGGCGAAGACCAACCTGCCCGAGTTCTCCTACTGGATCGAAAGCGACAATCTCCTGTCCGGCCGGTCGAACAACCCGTGGGACGTGACCCGCACACCGGGCGGCTCCAGCGGCGGCGAGTCGGCCGCGATCGCAGCGGGCATGTCCCCGCTTGGCCTAGGCACCGACCTTGCCATCTCCGTGCGCGGCCCGGCCGCGCAGACCGGGATCACCTCTATGAAGGCGACGCATGGCCGCGTGCCCATGACGGGTATCTGGCCACGGGCGCCGCGCCGCTTCTGGCATGTCGGGCCGATGGCGCGTTCGGTGCGCGACGTCGCGTTGGCCTTTTCGCAACTCGCCGGACCGGACGGCCAGGACGCGTTTGCGACCATCTTCGGCCAGTTCGATGCGGATATCGGGCTCAATCCGGAGCGCCCGCTCCGGGTCGGCTGGATGGTCGGTCCCGGCTTCGGTCCCGTCGATCCCGAGGTCGCGGCGACCGTCAAGGCCGCAGCGGAGGCCTTGAAGGACCTTGGCATCCATGTCGAGCACGTGGGAATTCCGGCGCTGGAGCGCGACTTCGCCCTCGACGTGTTCAACCGCCTTCATGTCATGGAAATGAAGCCCGCCTTCCGTGAGGCGACGAGCGGCCACGAAGCAGAGATGTACAAGATGTCGCGGACCATGCTGTCGCTGCCCGACACATCGATGTCCGACTTCATCGACGCCGAGCAGGCGGCCGAGAGGCTGCGCGACGGCTACGCCGACTACTTTGCCCGCTTCGATGCCCTGATCACCCACGTACTGCCGATCCCGGCGCACAAGCACGGGGTCGAGGAGTTCGCCATCGACGGCCAGACGGTGGACGCGACCTACCTGCAGGGTGCGACCGTGCCCCTCAACGTCACCGGACTGCCCGGTCTGGCAATGCGGTTTGGAACGAGCAGGGAAGGGTTGCCGATAAACGTGCAGGTCGTGGGGGCGTGGCAGGCAGAGTCCACGATCCTGCACGTGGCTTCGCTCCTGGAGAGCGTGAGTCCGGTTCAGGGCATTTTCCCGGACCTCTGAACCCTGCGAACGGGCGGCGCCCAGCGCTGGGCGCCGCCGTCGCCATCTGCGAAAGACAGTAAAGCGGATCAGTTAGTGGGCACGTTCTGAACCCGCCAACCCACGAAGGGATGCTCCCGTGAATAGCAGCTCCCGTTGTGCTTCCTGCCAAAGCCTGATTGACCGCTTTCCACCCCAGTGTGGCCGTTGGCACAATCCACACGCACCCATCGAGGAAATGACTTTCCGCGGCTGTTACGGGGCCGTCTCCGGACGGTCCGCTATTGGGTAGCGAATGCCGTGTAGCTGCCCTTCTGCACCCGAACCCATCGCGGCCATTCACGCCTCACTGGGGCCATGGCAGCTTCTCGGCCTGAGCAGCCGGTCGACTTAGCTCGGGATGGCCTGGCGCAGTGTGATGTGGCGCGGGCATCCCAAGGCCGGAGAGGAGCTCTCACGCAGCCGCTGTCACGCCCCAAGCTGAGCTTCAATCGCTGCTTTGTCCACAATCGACCACACTTGGACGATGCGGCCCCGATCGAAACGATAGAAGACATTCTCGTAAAAGATCACGCGGCGACCATTGATCGGCAGGTCAAAGAACCACCTAATTGGCCTGCAATCAAACTTCAAACGGCTGCCGATCTGCGGCGGTTGAACTACCAGCAACTCCGTTTCAAAACGCAGATCGGGGATGTCTCGGACGTTCCGTTCGAGCATGCCCCGGTAACCGGCCAATCCGAGTTTAAGGCCATTGTGGACAACATCGCTGTCGACGAACTCGCCAAGCTTCGTCCAGTCGCGCTCGTTGAGGCAGGCGATATAATCGCTGTAGATGAGGGGCAGTCTGGCTTGGTCCATTGGGCTGTCCTCACATCATTCCTTGCTCTGCGGCCTGATAAACCGTCCTCACGGTCGGCCGGAAACCAAGGCTCCGCGCGAGCGATGCATCGACATGGAGATACCAGGGATTTTGCATTGCCTCGGCTGAGGGTTCCATCTGGTGGCCCACAAGTCCTGCCAGTTCATAGACCGTCGTCGGCGCTTCGTCGGAGATGTTGGCGATGCAGCCATCGAAGCTGCCTGCCAGCGCCATTCTAATCGCCGTTGCAATATCGCGATGGTGTATCATGCTCATCCGATTGGCTGGATGGAAGCCGGCGGCGACCAGATGCTTTGGCAGCATCTCCAGGTGGCCGTCGCCGTCGCCATAAACGAACGGGAACCGTAAGATCGACCAGTTCAAGCCACTCTCGAGCAGCAGTTTCTCGGCTGCGACCTTGCTGGCGGGGTAGGCTTGTTCCGGCTCGACGCTATCTGTCTCCCGGCCGGGCTGGGTGGAGTTCCTGTTATAGACATTCGACGTGCTCGCCATGATGAAGCGAGCGTCAGGTGCATCAGCTTGCACGGCGGCGATCAGATTGCGGGTGCCCTCCAGGTTACTCCTCCAGATCAAATCCGTATCCGGGCTGCGAAAGACGGCGGCTAGGTGCACAATCGCCGAAACACCCCAAACAGCTTCCGACAGCGTCGAAGGGTCGAGAATATCGCCAGTCACGGCCGTTGCGTCCGGGGGGCAGGTTTTCCCTGTCCGCAGCAGCAGCCGGCAATCAAGACCTGCTTCCACCAGCCGCGGAACAAGCCGCTCGCCGACAAGACCTGTCGCTCCAGTTATCAGGATCGTCATTAACTCATGCCTTTCGTGAGAGGGTCTGTAGACGCTCGGTCGCCAATCGAAGGACGCGGATCGTCGTGGCCAGATCAGTCTCGGCGATGCCGTCAAAAGCAGCTTGGTGAATAAACGAGAGGTCTGGGAGTTCGCGCCACAGGGCCTCGCCTGAACTCGTTAGGGTCAGAAGACGCTGGCGCTGGTCTTCTCCGTCCGAGGTCTGCTGGACCAAATCCTTACGGACGAGCGTGGCGATGATCCCGCTTAATGTCGCCCGTTCCAGCTCAAGCGCTCGCCCGAGATCGCGCTGCACCGTCGGACCAGAATTTGCGAGATGCCAGAGAACGTACCACTGCGTCGAACCCAGATCGTATGGTCGCAGTGTCGCGTCCATCAGGGCCCGTCCCGCAAAGTAGCATCGCTTTGTCCATGCTCCGACAGTCAGATGTTCGTCCTGCATACCGCGAAGGCCCTATTAGTTCGTTCGCTACCTTGCAAATATCGCAAGGTAGCGAACGAATGTCAAGGATCGGCTGACACTACAATTTGTTCGCTCGTGGGCTCGCGTAAACCATTGGCTCGGAGCTCGATCTCTGGACGCCCTTCGAAGCCGGAGCATCATCGTTCTGAGCCCACGAATTGCTTCCGTGGTGCTGTCCCCAACGGTGATCTAGAGCTTCTCCGATTTCCGCTCCTACAACCTGAAGGCTATGGTTGTCGGAGCTAAGGAGCCACCGAAGGTCCCCTTCCTGGCGCAAGCTGACGTTGACAGCTCGCTACCTGACGGACCCTATCCACCCCTTAGTGGCCCAGACGGCACGCTGTTCCGCGAGTCAAAGCGGCCATCCGACTACCGCGGATGACCGCCGAGCTTCAGATTTCCGTCCGCTCTGCCAGCAGCAGTGCGGACCGCGATTGCTCGCGTCCGCTCGCCGTGCTCCTCCGCCGCGCATCGTCCGTTTGCCCATTCAGTCGCCGGCCTTCCTGCTTGGCAAAACCCCAGCCATGCGCCAGCCCTGCTCGCGCAAATAGATGATCTGAGCGGTCAGTCCGACGACGAGCGTGACGAAGAGGCTGGCCAGGGCTCCCAGGAGGAGCGGCGACTTCGGATCGGTGACCAGAGGATGGCCATCCGGGACGCGACGAAGCGTTTCGCTGACGCTCGGCACCATCAAAAGAAACGCCGTCAGGGTGAGGAAAATCGTCTCGAAATAGGCGCCGGCGCGGCCGAATTGCGGGAAGTGGCCGATGCTATATCCGGCCAGCAGCAGCAGGATCGTCGCCGCGCCGATGCCGTAGCTAACTGTCTCACGGGCCACCAGAAACACCGTTGTCGCGCCGATCAGCATCGAAACCAAATAAAGGGCGCCGGGCACGGATCGCGGTACGATCCTTCCGTAGCGGGCAAACATGTAGATGGCGAGCGGGATCGCAGGCAGGCTGCCAAGCGTATGCACCCAGCCGAGGGGCGAGATTCCAAACATGAAGGTTGTCCTGCTTTCTGATCTGGCGCGATAGATGATCCCGGTCGACGGGCGTCGCGGGTTGTACGGGCGTGCGCCCGTCCTCGGCTCCGATGGAGCCGCCTAATAGGCGATAGGCGCCTCTGGGCATGTGTCGGCGAGGGGTCTCAAACCTCACCCTCTGCCTCGCCGTGCGCAGGAGGCACCCGCCGGACAAGGGTGATGCTCAGAGCCACGCCGCCAGCGAGGCAGAAGGCGATGCAGAGGATGGCGACGATGAGCGCCTGCGTGATGGCGGCCGGATCGGTTCGCGTACCCAGCACCTCGTAGAAGATCCCACCGATCACGGCGACGCTGAGCGCGGTGCTGACCTGGAGGGTCGAGCTGGCGATGCCGGCGATCATGCCGGAAAAGGCGGGCGCGACCCGGCCTGTCACCATCCGCATCAGGGTCGGCAGGGCGAGGCCCTGCCCGAAACCGATGACGAACAGGAGGGCGGCAAGCGGCATCGGTGGGGGATGCACGCCGCTCAGTGTCGCCGCGATGAGCCCGGCGAGACCCAGGAGCCCGACGACCTCCAGCCCCATGCCGATCGGATTGACATAGGCGCCGCAGAACTGTCGGAGAAAGGGCGTCGACAACGGCCCGAGCAGGAATCCGGCACCAAACGGCAGGAAGACGAGGCCCGCCTGCAGTGCGGTCAAATGCAGCGCGTCCTGCAAATAGATAGAGAACAGCAGGAAAAAGCTGCCGATCGAATAGAACAAAAGCGCGATCAGCAGCGCGCGGCCCAGTCCCGGTGCCCGCAAGGCGCCGGGGTCGAGCAGAGGGGCGCCGCCCGCACCTGCCAGCCGGGTCTCATAACGCCAGAAGAGCCACGCCAGCAGCGGCACCGCGACGAGCGACAGCCAGAACCACACCGGCCATCCGGCTTCGCGCCCCTCGATCAGCGGCACGATCAGCCCGCCGAGCGCCAGCATCGACAGCGCCACGCCGCCGAGATCCAGCCGACGCGCGCCCTGCGCGCGCGTCTCTTTCAACAGAGGAATGCCGAACAGCAGGACGAGCATCGCCACCGGCAGGTTGATCAGGAAGATCGCCCGCCACCCCAGCCTCATAAAATCCAGCGAGATCAGGACGCCGCCCAATGCCTGCCCGACCACCGCGGCCATGCCGAAGACCGCACCATAGATGCTGAGGGCGAGCGGCTTCTCCCTCTCCGGGAAAATCGCCTGCACAGACGCGAGCGCCTGGGGCGCCATCACGGCGGCCGTCACGCCCTGCAAGGCGCGCCCGGCCACCAGCACCCAGGGCGAGCCGGCGAAGCCGCACAGCGTCGAGGCGGCGGCAAAGCCGACCAGGCCAAGGAAGAAAACGCGGCCGCGACCGAACAGATCCCCAAGCCGCCCACCGGTCGTCAGCGTCACGGCATAGAGCGCGGCATAGGAAGAAATGACGAGTTGCTCGGCGGAGGAGGAGACGCCCAATTCCCCGCGGATCGAGGGGAGCGCAACATTGACGATGAAGAAGTCGAGCGGCGGCAGGAACGCGCCGACCAGCAGGATCACGAACATCGTCCAGCGCCGCGGCTCGAGCAGGGCGTCACCGTCCCGCGCAATGACGGCCTTGAGGGCCGCGGCTTCACATGTTGTCGCGCTCATGAGTGTATGTCCGTTCTGGAAACTGAACTTCGCGGCCGCTGATCGGCTCAGGCAGCGTCGAAATCGGTTGCGATGGAGATGTCGCGCCAGGCGGCTATGTCGGCGCGGAAGGAGTCCAGCTTCTGCTCCGCTATCGCGTGGGCGCGCGGCCCGATCGGCAGGTGCAGCGGCGGATGCGCGGCATCGACGGCCTGCAGCATCACGGCGACGGCTTTGGCCGGGTCGCCCGCCTGCCGGCCGTTATTGGTCTGACGGTAACGGCGTCTCGCCGGCACCGTCTCGGCATAGGCGGCGATCTCCCGTGCTGCAGTGATCATCGAGCGGCCGAGAAACTCGGTGCGGAAGGGGCCGGGCTCGACGATGATCACGTGCACACCGAGCGGACGAAGCTCCTGTGCGAGCGCCTCGGATAGGCCTTCGACGGCAAACTTCGTCGCATTGTAGAAGCCGAAGCCCGCGGAGCCGGCGATCCCGGCACCGGAGGAGAGATTGACGATGCGGGCGCCGGCACGTTTGCGCAGCGCCGGCAGCGCGGCGCGGGTCGTCTCGACGAGGCCGAAGACGTTCACCTCGAACATCGGCCGATATTCGTCGGGCTCTGCCTCTTCGATGGCGCCGATGAAGCCGAAGCCGGCATTGTTGACGAGCACGTCGAGCCCGCCGAACGCGCTTTCGGCCAGGGCCACGGCCTTTGCGGCATCGCCGGCGCGGGTGACGTCGAAGGCGATGCTGCGCACCGTCTCGGGATAGCGCTCGCACAGCGAGGCCAAGCTCTCCGCCGAACGGGCGGTGGCGACGAGTCGATCGCCTCGCGCGGCTACGGCCTCGGCAAGCTGCCGGCCCAGGCCCGACGAGCATCCCGTGATCAGCCAGGTTTTCATCACATTCTCCTTCATCGGGGCGGGGCGCCGCGGAAACCGACGCCATCAACAACCGGTGCGCGCGCCGCCTTGGATGTGGCGAATGTAGGTGGTTGGATTTGTTCGATAACTGACAGTATCGTACGGTCTCTGTTCATTTCTGTGGGTGTGGCGATGGAATGGAGCGACGTCCGGATTTTTCTGGCCATAGCCCGCACCGGCACTCTGGGCGCTGCCGCCCGCGCGCTTCATCTGAGTCATCCCACGGTCGGACGCCGCCTTCGTGCACTCGAGCAGGCCACGGGCCAGACGCTGTTCCAGAGGACGGCCGACGGTTTCGTTCCGACGGAAGAAGGCAACGCCGTCATCGCTCTGGCCGAGCAGATGGAGGAAGGCGCTCTGGCCATCGAGCGGCGGCTCGCTGGACAGGAGCAAGCCCTTCAGGGCACCTTGCGCATATCCTCAGCCGATTGGTTCGGCGCCTATGTCCTGCCGCCGATCATCGACGATTATGCGAAGGCCTATCCGCACGTTGATCTGGAGATTCTCACCGGCACCCGCCTGTTCAGCCTCGCGCAGCGGGAGGCCGATATCGCTTTCCGGATCGTGCCATTCGACAACCCCGACGTCGTGCAGCGACGGCTAGTCCACCTACCCTACGGCGTCTACGTCGCGGCGGGCTCACCCGAGCCGGTGTATGGTGATGGCGCCGGCTTCCGGCTCATCACCCACGACACGTCGACCGGCCAATTCCCGGATATTGCGTGGCTCGCGGAGAGCTTTCCGAACGCGAAGCCGCTCCTCCGATCCAACAATCGCAACGTGCAGGGGCGGATGTCCCGCCAGGGCATTGGCATCGCCGTGCTGCCGCAAGTGGTCGGCAGCCAAATAGCAGGCCTCCGCCAGCTCAACTTGCCAGTAGAGCCGCCCTCACGCGATATCTGGATGGGCTATCACCGGGACATCCGGCGCCTTCAGCGGCTGCGGGCCTTCATAACCGTCGTGACCGACCATATTACGAAGACACCACTTCAACTGTGAACGCTGCAGCCGGCAACTTAATTGTTAGCGCCAGAATTGGAAGCTCGTTGTGGCGAGGACGAATGGACGGTTGGGGCCGGAAGCAGACTTTCCGCTATTGGGAACTTCAAATGAGAAGCAGACATATCGCCGATGAATGCCCGAGGCCGGAACTGACCCATCGCTTCCGTTGGGAAGGTCTGCTTGTCGGCAACAGCGTTCTTGTCTGCTTGAGGCTTGAAGATCGCCGAATCTTGGGGGCGAACGCCACTTTAGCCAAGAGAACGGCTCGTACGATGCCACTCCGACGCTGCCGGAGATGGCGACGGCGCCTCCCGTCCCGGTGACCGCAAGGCTGCGCCATGCATCTCGTAGTAGTGGCGACCGTTGTCGAAGTCCTCCTTGAGCCGGCGACCCACCGCGAAGCGATCATCGTCCGTGACCGTCGAGCGCGTCCGGCGCCGTGCCCAAGCTGTTCCTGCCCTCGCCCGAGGCGGTGCTGGCCCGGCTCTGGCGCATAGCGACCGAAGGCTTCGTCGACGCCACCCTCGCCCAGCATCTCGGCGCCAGCCTGCTGCGCGTCTTCCTCGCTTTGATCGCCGCCATCGCCATCGGCGTCCCGGCGGGGCTCGCCATCGGCCTCTCGACGGTGGGACGCGGCATCCTCGACCCCATCGTCGAGTTCCTGCGGCCGATCCCGCCGCTCGCCTATCTGCCGCTCGTCATCATCTGGGCCGGCATCGGCGAGACCGCCAAGGTGCTGGTGATCGGCCTCGCCATGCTGCCGCCGATCATCATCGCCACCGCCGCCGGGGCGCGGAACGTCGAGCCGAACCGCCTCAACGTCGCCCGCGCGCTGGGCGCCACCCCCGCGCAGGTGCTGCGCCTCGTGGTGCTGCCCTCCACCCTGCCCTCGATCCTCACCGGCACGCGCATCGCGCTTGGCGCCGGCTGGTCGACACTGGTCGCCGCCGAGCTGGTGGCGGCGACGCGCGGCGTCGGCTTCATGATCCAGTCGGCGGCCAACTTCCTCGCCACCGACGTGGTGGTCGCCGGCATCCTCGTCATCGCCGGCGTCGCCTTCGCGCTCGAATGCGGCGTGCGCCTCGTCGAGCGCCTCTTCGTCGGATGGGCCGAGCGTAGCTAGGGCGCGACCGGTCGATCAGGGCAGGTACATGCCACCGCTCACATGCAGCGTCTGGCCAGTGATGAAGTCGCCGCTCGGCAAAGCGAGGACGCGCACGATCTCCGCCACGTTGCGCGGCGTGCCCTCGTGGCCGACCGGCAGGTAGCCCCCGCCGGGGAAAGCGCCGCCTGCGCCGGAGGTCGCCGAGCGTGCGCCGCCGATCTTGCCCGGCACCACGAGATTGGCGGTGATGCCCTGCTCGCCGAACTCGATGGCCAGCGCCTTGGTGAAGCCGACCAGCGCCGCCTTGGCGGTGGCGACGTGCACCCGGTGCGAGACCCCGGCATGGGCGGCGACGCCGCCGATGGAGATGATCCGGCCGAAGCCGCCCCTCACCATGTGCGGCACGGCCGTCTGGCTGAGGAAAAACGCGCCCTCGACGATTACCGAATAGACCGCCCGGAAGGTGGCGATGTCGAGCTCGGCGAAGGAGCGCTCGCCGCGCACGGCGGCGTTGTTGACGAGGATATCGAACCGGCCGGTCTCGCCGACGATGGTCTCGACCAGGCGACGGGCTTCCGCCTCCACCGTGATGTCGGCGAGCAGCGCCGTGGCGGTGCCGCCCTCGGCGCGGATCTCGCCGGCCACCGCCTCGATCTCGTCGCGCGAGGACCGGGCGTGGACGACGACATGGGCGCCCTCGCGCGCCAGCAGCAGCGCGCTCTCGCGGCCGATGCGGCGGGCGGAGCCGGTGACGAGGGCGACCTTGCCGGAGAGCGGCCAGTTGGAGCTTGTCATGCTGTGTCTCTCGAGGGTCAGAGGCGGAACTGGATGGTGCCGTCACGGCGCACCTGCTCGACGAGGTCGAGCTCCCATTGCAGATATTCGCGCATCGCGTCCTCGCGCTTGTCGCGGCGCTCGAACGCCTTGAGCAGCACGTCGTCGGTGGCCGAGGCGAGGTTCTCCTTGCCGGCTTCGACCGGCCGCCCGGCGCCACGCCAGGCGGCGGTGCCGCCGGCGAGGGTTTTCACCGGTCGGCCGGTCGCTTCCGCCAGCTCGGCAGCGGCGAGGAGGGCGATGATGCCGTCGGACGAGGTGAGCACATAGAGGGGCGCGGCCGGGAGCTTCGACGCATCCTCAGCCAGCCGGCCGCGTATGGCGAACCAGGCGCCGGGGATGTGCCCGGCGCGGTATTCGCGGCTGGTGGCGACGTCGACCACGACCGCCTCATGGCGCTCGATCAGGCCGGCGAGCTCGGCCGGGCTGACGCTCTCCGCCGACACCGCGTCGAGGCCGATGACCGTCTCCAGAGCTTCGCCGGTCTCCAGCTTGGCGGGTACGTTCTCGTCGACCACGCCGACATGGTCGAAGCCCATGCGCCGCAGCCACGCGGCGGTGGTGTGCGCCCGTACGCCGTCGCTGTCGGCCAGCACGATGCGCGCGTCGCGCACCGCAATGAAGGTGTCGGTCGCCTGCACCAGTTGGCCGCCCGGCGCGGAGCGGAAGCCGGCGCGGTGGCCGGCGCGATATTCGACCGGGTCGCGCACGTCGAAGCGGTAGAGCGTGGTCTGGTCCTGCTCGGCCTCGTAGCGGGCGAGCGTCGCCGCGTCGATGGTCGGCGCGCCGAAGCGCTCCGCCAGCCGGCCGGCCGCTTGCCGCGCCCAGTCATGCGCAGGCGGGGAGGGCAGCGGCGCCACGCGGGTCGCGCCGCGCTGCACGTCGAGGCCGGCGAGGTGCCAACCCTGCGTGCCGTTCTTCAGCGACACCACCTTGTTGGGCAGGCCGGCATCTATGAGGATCTGCGCCCCGATGATCGAGCGCGTGCGCCCGCCGCAATTTACCACGACGAGAGTGTCCTCGTCCGGTACGCTCTCACGCGCGCGCAGTACCAGTTCCCCGCTCGGGCAGTCGATCGAGCCGGGAATGGTGATCCAGTTGTACTCGTCGAAGGGCCGGCTATCGAGCAGCACGATCTTCTCGCCGTTGGCGCGGCGCGCCTCCAGCTCATGCGCGTCGATATGCGGCGTGTGTTGGGTCACCTCGACCACCTCGGCGAAGGCCTTGCTCGGCACATAGACGCCGGCAAAGAGTTCGAAGCCGGCCACCGCCCAGGCCGGCACGCCGCCACCGAGGATGGAGATGTCACCATAGCCGGCGGCGGCGAGGACCTTGCCTGCCCGCGCGGCGAGGCGTTCATCGTCATCGACGAGAACGATGGGGGTCGCCTTGCGCGGCACCAGCTCCGGCACGATGCGCTCCAGCCGGCTGGTCGGGGCGTTGGAGGCCGCCAATATGTGGCGCGCGGCGAACACGCCCTCCTCGCGGACGTCGAGAAGGGCGATCTCGCCGCCCTCGCGCAGTCGCTCGCGCAGGGCCGCCGCGCCGATGCGCGCAAATTCGGTGCTCATGTCTGAAACCCGTAAGAGAAGGCGACCCTCCGCGCCGGGCGGAGGGCCGGTGCCGCGTCACTGGCGGTTGAACACCGCGTCGAACTGCTCGAGGAACTTCTGCGAGGCGTCGCCGCCGATGTCCTGGTCCGCCACAATGATCTTCAGGTCGGAGAGCTTCGGCAGACCGGCCGGGATCTTCGCGTCCGGATGGGTCGGGATGTAGGAGCCGGCGTTCGCCACGATCTCCTGGCCCTCGGGGCTGGTCAGCACCTCGATCAGCAGCTTGGCGGCGGCGGGGTTCGGGCCGCCCTTGAAGATGGCGAGGTAGTTCTCGTTGGTGACCACGCCCTCGTCGAGGATGTAGGCCTCGATGCTCTGGCCGCGCTCGCGGGCGGTGATGACGTTCTGCGAGGAGATCAGCGGCGAGAGGTCACGCTCGCCAGCCACCAAGAGGCGCACCGATTCCGCATTGCCGCGGGTCAGCAGGAAGTCTTGGCTCGCGAAGCCCTTAATGGTGTCCCAGGTGATGATCTTGTGCGCCAGCAGCGTCTGGAACCAGGTGAGCTGGGAGGCCGCCGTGCGCGGATCGGAGAAGACGATCTTGCCCTTCCACTTCGGGTCGAGGAAGTCGGCGATCTTCTTCGGCAGCACCGACGGATCCGGAAAGACCTTCGGATTGTAGGCGGCCGAGAGCAGCGTCGCCGCGGTGGCGATGTAGTTGCCCTCCGGGTCCTTGTAGTTGCCGCCGATCTGGTCGAAGTCGCGCACTTTGTAGGGGACGAGGTAGCCGCGCTTCTTCCAGTCGTCGAGGATGAAGCGTTGGCTGATGAAGACCACGTCCGCATTGGTACGGCCCGCCGCCTTCTCCGCCTCGATGGTGGGGATGAGGTCGAGCGTCTGCTTCTGAACGATGTTGAGCTTCACGTCCGGGAAGGTCTTGCGCCAGAACTCCAGCACCGCCGTGCTCGTCTCCTGACGGTAGGAGGTATAGAACACCACCTGCCCTTCCTTCTTCGCCGCCTCGTAGAGGCTGGCGAAACGCTCGGGCAGCGTGTCGGCGCGGGCGGGGACGAGCGGCGCAGCGACGCCGACGATCAGGGTAAGGGTCGCAGCGCCCTTCAAAAGGCTGCGCTTGTCGATGAGCATGTGAAATCTCCGCAAAATATCGCTTGGTTGATCAGGCTGCCGCCGGTGCGGCGTCGCTGTGCGTCGCGCCCTCGGTTGCCCTGTGATGCTTGTGATGACGCCCGGGACGCTTGAGGCCAAGATGCTCGCGCAGGGTCCGGCCTTCGTACTCTGTGCGGAACAGCCCGCGCCGGCGCAGCTCGGGGATGACCAGCTCGATGAAGTCGATCAGTCCGCCCGGCAGATAGGGCGGCATGACGTTGAAGCCGTCGGCACCCTCGTTGAGGAAGCGCTCCTCCATGACGTCGGCGATCTGCTCGGGCGTGCCGACCACCTGCCAATGGCCGCGTGCTCCAGCGACGCGCAGGCCAAGCTGGAGGATCGACAGGCCCTCGCGCTCGGCGAGCTCCAGCAGCAGCGCCTGCCGGCTCTGCGCCGCATTGGTGAGCGGGATGTCCTTCGGCAGCGGCCCGTCGAACGAGAGATGGCGCAGAGGGATGCCGAGCCGGTGCTCCAGGATCGACAGCGCCACATCCGGGTGGATGAGGTTCTGCAACTCGTCGAACTTGGCCCTGGCCTCCGCCTCGGTGCGGCCGACCACGGGGAAAATGCCGGGCATGATCTTCACATCGTCCGGCGAGCGGCCATGGGCGACGGCGCGGGCCTTCACGTCGCGGTAGAAGGCCTGCGCGAGGGGCAGCGTCTGCTGGGCGGTGAACACCACCTCGGCCGAGGCGCCGGCGAGTTCCTTGCCGGCGTCGGACGAGCCGGCTTGCACCAGCACCGGCCAGCCCTGCGGCGAGCGCGGGATGTTGAGCGGCCCACGCACGCCGAAGAACTCGCCGCGATGGTCGAGGCGATAGGCCTTCTCGGGATCGAAGAAGACGCCGCTCTCCTTGTCGCGGATGAAGGCGTCGTCCTCCCACGAATCCCACAGCCCCTGCGCCACGGCGAGGAATTCGGTGGCGCGGCGGTAGCGCTCGTCATGGTCGAGCAGCCGGTCGCGGCCGAAATTCTGCGCCTCCGCCTCGTTGGCGGAGGTGACGAGGTTCCATGCCGCGCGCCCGCCGCTGATGTGGTCGATGGAGGCGAATTTGCGTGCGAGCACATAGGGCTCGTTGTAGGTGGTCGACGCGGTAGCGACGAGGCCGATGCGCTCGGTCACTGCCGCCAGCGCGCTAAGCAGGGTCAGCGGTTCGAACTGCGCGACATAGTGGGTCGAGAAGCGCGCTAGCGCTCCCCAGTCCTCGCCCCGTGCACCGGCGCTGTCGGCGAGGAACAGCATGTCGAACTTGGCCGCCTCGGCTGCCTGGGCGATTTGCGCATAATGCCTGAAGTTGACGCCGGCATCGGCCTGCGCGGCCGGATGGCGCCAGGCGGCCGCATGGTGGCCCGTGGGGTAGAGGAAGGCGCCGAGTGCCATCTGCCTGCGTTGCGAAGTCATCTTATTCTTCCTTGAAATCCTGGCTGTTCAGGCGGCCGTCAGTTCCGGCGTGGTCGCCCAGGTGGGCTGCGCGGCGGCCTCGCGGCCAGCGATCTGGCCGGTGACGAAGCACTCCGCGAGATTGCCGGCGCCGAGATACAGGAAGCCCCAGATGGAGCCGATCTCGCCGGCCTCGTAGAGGCGCGGGATCGGCGCGCCATGGGCGTTGATCACCCGCTGCTGCGCATCATGCGCCGGGCCGCCCTGGGTGTTGCTGACCACCGGCCAGAGCTCGCCAACATAGAAGGGCGGGTTCTTCACCGGGAAGAGCGAGCCGGACGGACGATTATGGTCGCCGTCCTGCCCGGCCTCGACCGCTGCGTTCCAGCGATCGAGGCTCTGCGCCACGGCGGCCAGATCGGCACCGATGAGGCTCGCCAGTTCCTCGACGCTGTTGGCGCGCTTCAGGATGCCGTTGCCGACCTCCTTGAGGTTGTCGCTGCTCCACTCATAAGGCTCGACCGAACGGTCGTTCAGCACGGTCTGGCCGAGCGGGTAGAGCTTGCGCCCCTCCTCGTCGACCACGAGGAAGGCCGGGATGCGTGGGAAGCGCTGCGACTGCGCGTCGTACTGGTCGAGCGGCCGGTGGCCGGTGTCTTGGATGTAGGGCTGGTACTCGTTCATGAAGCGCCGGCCCTGGCGATCGAGCACGATCCAGGACATGCGCACGTCGGGCTCCTGCAGCTGCGGCGTCCAGTCAGGCAGCTTCTTGACGCGCAGGCCATAGGGATAGGCCGGGTCGGTGTGGCGGAAGCCATAGGAGCCGTGGAAGTGCCACATGTGCCAGAGGTCGGCGCCGGCGGCCTGCGCCATGCGGATGCCGTCGCCGGTATTTCCGCGCGTAGCCACCGGCAATACCGGGCGGATCTGCCAGTATTTGCGCTGCAGCTCGGGCGCGGCCTCGAAGCCGCCAGAGGCGAGGATGACGCCGCGCCGGGCGGCGACGCGTGTCAGCCTGCCCTCGTGCCGCAGCTCGGCGCCGAGCACGGCGCCGCCCTCGCCGAGGACCAACCTTTCGGCCGCCGTGTTTAGCCGCACCTCGATGCCGCGGGCGCGGATATTGTCGTGCACCAGCTTGAACACGTTCGGCCCGCGCAACCGGCCGCGCACATGCGGATATTCCGCGCGCGGATCGAAGCCGGGGATGAAGAGCACCTCCACCGTGCCGAAGGCGTCATGGCCAGAGAAGGGATAGTTGGCGACGCGCCGGTGCACGGCGATCTCGGCGCCGTTCGCCGTCGCGAGGTTGCGAAAATAAGGCTCCAGCTCCGCCATGCCGGACGCGACCGCTTCGAGCACGTCTTCCGGCACGTCGGGGCCGACCGCCTCGCGCAGATAGGCGCGCGCGCCCTCCGGCTCGACGATGGTGCGGATGCCGCCGCCGGCGCAGATCGAGATGCCGCCGGGATCGGGCTGCTTCTCGATCAGCAGCACGCGCGCGCCGGCATCGTGCGCGGCGATGGCGGAGGCGCCTCCGGCGAAGCCGAAGCCGATGACGAGGACGTCCCAGACCTCGTCGAAACGGTCGGGCGGAAGGGTGTGAACGGTCATGGGAACGGTTCCAGCTAGCTGACGGCCGCCGTCTTCTTGGCAGTGAACAGGCGGATGAGGCCGAGCATGGAGAGACTGACGACGACGATGACCACCGCCAGCGCGGCGGCGAGCTCGACCGCGCCGTCCTCGATGAACTGCAGCACCACGGTCGGCATCACCTGCGTGTCCGACTGGGCGAGGATCGCCGACATGGAGAGCTCGCGCAGGCTCAGCGAGAAGACGAGCACCCAAGCGATGCCCACCGCCCCGCGCACCAGCGGGAAGGTGACGTCCTTGATCGAGCGCAGCCAGCCGGCGCCGGAGATGCGCGCGGCTTCCTCGAGGTCGGTCGAGAGCTGCTGGATGCCGTTCCTCACCAGCACGAAGGCGATGGGCAGCAGCTTGCCGGCATAGGCGATGAGGATGAGCGTGAGCGTGCCGTAGAACAGGTCGACATAGCCCATCAGGATCCCCACCGCGTAGGCAATGGAGGGAAAGCCGTAGGCGATCATCACGAGGAAGCCGATCAGCTCGCGGCCGAAAAAGCGGAACCGCTCCACCACCCAGCCCAGCACGAGGCCAAGCGTGGCGCAGACGGTGGCGGTCGCCAGCGCCAGCAAGAGGCTGTGCAGGATCGAGGCGCGGGCGGCGAAGTTCTCGTCGAAGATCAGCGCGTAGTGCTTGCCGACGAGGTTATCGAGCCGGATGTCGGCGCCGAAGGAGGACAGCACCGAGAGCAGCAGCAGCGCGCCGACCGGCAGCACGGCGGTGACGAGCGCGACGATCAGGCAGAAGCCGCCCGCCACCCAACGCCAGCGCCCGAGCGCGAGGATCTGCCCCGGCGTCGCCTTGCCGGTGAGGGTGCGGAAGTTCTCCGCCCGGATCGCGTATTTCTGGATCAGCAGGCTGATTGCCGTGAAGATCATGATCGGCATGGCGACCGCCGCCGCGTAGTTGAACTGCGGCGGGAACTTCAAAAGGTCGTAGATCTTCGTGGTGATGACCGAGAAATTGGCCATGGTGCCGATGGCCGACGGCGCGCCGAAGGAGGAGAGCGCGTCGAGCATCACTAGGATCACCGCGGAGAGGATCGCCGGGCGCACCAGCGGCAGGGTGATGGTGAGGGTGGTGCGCAGCCGGCCGGCGCCGAGGATGCGCGCAGCCTGCTCATGGCTGGCGTCGACATTGTTCAGCGCCGCGTTCACCGCGAAGAACACCAGCGGGTAGACGCCGACGATCTCGATGAAGACGAGGCCGCCGAAGCTCATGATGTTGAACGGCGCCTTCTCGAAGCCGAACAGCTCGATAGCCAGCTTGTTGAGGTAGCCGGAGTTCGGCGCGGCGAGAAAGATCCACGAAATCACCGAGATGAAGGTCGGGATCACGAAGGAGACGCCGGCGGCGAGGGTGACGAGCGTTTTCCCCGGGGCGTCGGTGCGTGCGACGATCCAAGCCAGCGGGATACCGAGGGCGCAGCTTCCGAGCGTCACGAACAGCACCAGCCAGCCGGAATTGACCGTCGCCTGCCACATGCCGCGGCGAGCGAAGGCTTTTTCGAAGGTCTCGAAGGTCAGGTTCCCCTGCGCATCGACGAGGCTGTAGCCGGTCAGCAGCACCAGCGGATAGGCGATCAGCGCCAGCAGCACCGCGATCGACAGGCCGATGACGAGGAAGCGCACGGGCTGCAGCGCGGCCAGTCGGCGTAGCAGCGAGTCGACGAAGCCGGTCCCTCGGGACGCGGCGAGGTGGTCGGGGGCTGCGATCTCGCTCATGACGCCGCCCTCACGCTACCACCCAGGCGCTGCCCGGCCGCGCCCAAAGACGAGTGCGCCCGTCGACGAAGGTGCCGCGCAGGCGGGACTGGACGCGCAATAAGATGCCATCCGGAGTCAGGCCGCCGGCACGCAGCTTCAGCTCGTAGTGGCTGCCGAGGAACGATTCCGAGCCGAAGGAGACCTCGATTCCCTGTTCCTGATCCGGGGCTTCCGGCCGGTCGAGACGGATGTCCTCCGGGCGCAGCAGCACCGTCGCACGGGTGCCGGGAACCGCGCCGGCGAGCCAGCGGTCGGTGGAGGCCGACCAGATGCGGTCGCCGGCATCGAGCGCAACGCGCACCCGCCCGCCGGCGCGGTCGACGGTCTCGACCTCGCCCTCGAGCAGGTTGGCGATGCCGATGAACCCACCGACGAAGCGGCTGGCCGGCGTGCGGTAGACCTCCTCGGGCGTGCCGATCTGCTCGATGCGGCCCTTGTTCATCACCACGATGCGGTCGGCGAGGACCAGCGCCTCGTCCTGATCATGGGTGACGTAAAGCGTCGTCAGGCCGATGTCCTTCTGCAGCGCGCGCAGCTCGAAGCGCATCTCCTCGCGCAGCGAGGCGTCCAGATTCGAGAGCGGCTCGTCGAGCAGCAGCAGAGAGGGCTTGGTCGCCAGCGCGCGGGCCAGCGCGACACGCTGCTGCTGGCCCCCGGACAGCTCCGCCGGGTAGCGCCTGGCGAGGCTGCCGAGCTGCACCAGATCGAGCACGGCGGCCACCACGGCCTCCACTTCGCCTCTCTTTTTGCCGGCGACTTCAAGCCCGTAGCCGACATTCTCGGCAACCGTCCGGTGCGGCCACACGGCATAGGTCTGGAACACCATGCCGAGGCGCCGCTTCTCGGGCGGCAGCGAGAAGCCCGCATTGGAGGCGAGCGCACCGTTGAGATGGATCTCGCCGCCGTCGGGCTGCAGGAAGCCGGCCACCATGCGCAGCGTCGTGGTCTTGCCGCAGCCGCTGGGCCCCAGAAGAACGACGCTTTCTCCCGGCGCGACCCTGAGGTCGATGCCGTTCACCGCCGCCGTGTCGCCGAGCTGCTTGCGTAGGGCGCGCAGCTCCAGCCGGGGCCGTTCGGCGGTCGTCGGCTCGGTGGCGGGATGGCGGAGGGCGGTGGAGGACGACACGAAAGGCTCCGTACGGTCGGTGCAGTGAAATGCGTGGTCAGTGCGACGAGTGCGGTCAGGCCGAGCGGGCGTAGCGGCTCTCCGGCCGCGCCAGCCCGTAGTGCTCGCGCAGCGTCCGCCCGGCATAGTCGGTACGGAACAGCCCGCGCCGCTGGAGGAGCGGCACCACCTCGTCGACGAAGGCGGACAGCCCGCCGGGCATGAAGGCCGGCATGATGTTGAAGCCGTCGGCGGCGCGGTTCGCGACCCAGCTCTCGATGTGGTCGGCGATTGCCGCGGGCGTGCCGGCCAGCACCTTGTGGCCGCGCCCGCCGGCGAGACGGCGCAGGAGCTGGCGCAGGGTCGGGCGCTCGCGCTCGACGAGGTTGAGGATCACCTGCGAGCGGCTCTGCGCGCCCTGCACCGTCTCCGGCTTCGGGAACGCCTCGACCGGGATCGGCTCGTCGAGCGGGAAACCGCTGAAATCGAAGCCGTCGAAACGCTGCGAGAGATGCTTCAGCCCGACCACCGGCAAGGTGAGGTCGTTGAGCCGCTCCTCCAGCGCGTCTGCCTCGGCCTGCGTCGAGCCGATGATGGGCGAGAGGCCCGGCAGGATCTTCACGCCGTCCGGGCCGCGGCCGAAGGCGATCGCCCGGCGCTTCACGTCGGCATAGAAGTCCTGCGCGTCGGCGAGCTCCTGCTGCGCGGTGAAGATCGCCTCGGCGTAGCGCGCTGCGAAGGTCCGCCCCTCATCGGAGGAGCCGGCCTGCACCAGCACCGGGTTGCCCTGCGGCGGGCGCGGCAGGTCGAGCGGACCGCGCACCCGGAATTCCTCGCCCTCATGGTCGATGGGATGGATGCGGTCGGTGTCGGCATAGATGCCGCGCGCGCGGTCGAAGACGCGGGCGTCGTCCTCCCAACTGTCCCACAGCTTGCGCACCACCTCGACATATTCGGTGGCGCGGCGGTAGCGGTCGGAATGCGAGTTGCGCTGGGCAAGGCCGAAATTGCCGGCCGCCTCGGCCGACCAGGAGGTGACGATGTTCCAGCCCGCCCGGCCGCCGCTGATATGGTCCAGCGAGGCGAACTGCCGGGCGAGGTTGTAGGGTTCGGAATAGGTGGTGGAGGCGGTGCCGATGAGCCCGATGCGCTCGGTCGAGCCCGACAGCGCGGAAAGCAGCGTCAGCGGTTCCAGCCGGCCCTGCGCGACGTGCCGCACGCTGCGGCCGAGCGCGAGCTGGTCGGCGAGGAACAGCGAGTCGAACTTGCCGCGCTCAGCGATCGCCGCCACCTCGCGATAATAGCCGACCTCGGTGACGCGCTCCGGCTGCGTCTCGGGATAGAGCCAGGACGCCTCGTGGTGGCCGGTGGTCGGCACGAAGACGTTGAGGTGGATGCGGCTGTCGCTGTTCATGACGCGGCGCCTCAGTCGAGCTTGATGTTGGCGGCCTTGATCACCGCGCCATAGCGTTCGAAATCGGAACGCACCGTGGCGTCGCCTTGCTCGGCGGTGGAGGCGACCACCGAGAAGCCTTGACCTTCGAGGAAGCTCTTCACCTCCGGCGCGGTCAGCGCCTTCACGAAGTCGCGGTTGATCTTCTCGACCAGCGGGCGCGGCGTCTTGGCGGAGACATGGAAACCCTGCCAGGTCGAGACGTCGAAATCCTTGATGCCCTGCTCCTGGAAGGTCGGCACGTCCGGCAGGGCAGGGGAGCGGGCGGCGGTCGACACGCCGATGGCGACCAGGCGGCCGGCGCGCACATGTTCGGTGACGGCGGCGAGCGTGATGATCACCGCGTCGATATGACCGCCGAGCAAGTCGGTCACCGCCGGGGCGCCGCCCTTGTAGGGGATGAATGTGTATTTGGTGTTGGTCTTCTCCCCCAGCAGCAGATGCCCGATGTGGTGGGCGCCGCCGTTCGAGGGCGTGCCGACGGTGAGCGCGCCGTCCTTCTCCTTGGCGAGCTTCAGATATTCGTCGAGGTTCTTCACGCCGAGCGAGGGCCGTACGACGATGATCTGCGGGTTGGCGACCGCCTTGGTGACCGTCGACAGGTCCTTGATGAGGTCGGTCTTGAGCTCCGGCCCATAGAAGATCGCGTTGAGCGGCACCTTGTCACCGCCGACCGCGATGGTCAGCCCGTCGGGCTTCGAATTGGCGACCTGCTCCAGGCCGATATTGCCGTTCGAGCCTGGCACGTTCTCCACCACCGGGTCCTTGCCCCAGATCTTGCCGAGCTCGCGGGCGACGGTGCGGGCGAGGGCGTCGGCGCTCGCGCCGGCCGAGGAGGTGACGACGATGCGCACCGTCCCCTGCGGATATTTCGAGACGTCGATCTCCTCCGCCGAGGCGGGCGCGAGGGAGAGGGTGAATGCGGCGCCGGCGAGAACGAGGGCGGCGCGGCGCGACAGGAAAGCTTTCATGGGGATGTCTCCGAAAATCGCGGGCATCCTAAATTGACAATCATAATTGTCTATAGGAAAAATATACTAAATACCGGAGTGAATTCCCCATGCCCCTTCGCGATCTTCTCACCGGCGGCATCGTCGCCGTCTTCGGCGCCGTGCTGCTTCTCTTCGGCAATCATCTTTCACCCGGCACCGCGGTGCGCATGGGGCCGGGCTTCGTGCCGCGGGCGGTGGCGATCGGCCTGCTTCTGGTGGCCGCCGGCATCATCGCGCGCGGGCTCGTCTCCTACCCCGCCCGCCGCGCCGACCAGCCCGCCGAGGCGCCGATCCAGTGGCGCGGGGCGGCGAGCATCGGCATCGGCATCCTCGCCTTCGCGGCGCTGATCCAGCCGGTCGGTCTCATCGCCAGCGCCATGGTGACGGTGTTCGTCTCCTCGCTCGCGCAGCAGGGCGAGGGGCTGCCCGAGCGGGTGGTGCTCGCCGGCGGGCTGGCCGGGGTGGCCGGCCTCGTCTTCTCCGTCGCGCTCGGCCTGCCGCTGCCCATGCTCCCGACTCTCTCGTGATGGAACTTCTCGGTCACCTCGGCCTCGGCTTCGAGGTCGCGCTCACCTGGCAGAACCTGCTGTTCTGCCTCATCGGCGCCCTGCTCGGCACGCTGGTCGGCGTGCTGCCGGGCATCGGTCCCGCCACCACCATCGCCATATTGCTGCCGATCACCTTCGACCTGCCGGCGGTGGGCGCGCTCATCATGCTGGCCGGCATTTATTACGGCGCGCAATATGGCGGCTCGACCACGGCGATCCTCGTCAACATGCCGGGCGAATCCTCCGGCATCATCACCGCGCTCGACGGCCACCAAATGGCGAGGCAGGGCCGCGCCGGGGTGGCACTCGGCATCGCCGCCATCGGCTCGCTGTTCGCTGGCACGGTGTCGACCTTCTTCATCGCCGGATCGGCCGGAACGCTTTCCGAACTCGGGCTGATGTTCGGGCCGGCGGAGAATGTCGCGCTGATGGTGCTCGCCATCGTCGCGGTGATGGTGATGGGCAAGGGCTCGGTGCTGAACTCGCTCGCCATGGTGCTGATCGGCCTCGCGCTCGGGCTGATCGGCACCGACGTCGAGACCAGCAAGGCGCGCTACACCTTCGGCATCGCCGAGCTGCGCGACGGCATCGACTTCATCCCGCTGGCCATGGGCCTGTTCGGCATCTCGGAGATCTTACGCACGCTGGAGACGCCGGGGAACGGCGACGTCATCAAGAGCCGCATCTCCGGGCTCTGGCCGAAATGGGCGGACCTGAAGGCCTCGGCGCTGCCGATCCTGCGCGGCACCGGGGTCGGCACCGTGCTCGGCATATTGCCGGGCAGCGGCACGCTGCTCGCCTCCTTCTCCGCCTATATGCTGGAGAAGAGGATTTCGCGCACGCCGGAGCGCTTCGGCAAGGGCGCCATCGAGGGCCTCGCGGCGCCGGAGAGCGCCAATAACGCCGCCGCGCAGACCTCCTTCGTGCCGATGCTGACGCTGGGCATGCCCTCGGGCGCGGTCACCGCGCTGATGATCGGCGCCATGACCATCCACGGCATTTCGCCGGGGCCGCAGGTGGTCACGCAGCGCCCCGAGCTGTTCTGGGGCGTGGTCTGCTCCATGTGGATCGGCAATGCGATGCTCTTGATCATCAACCTGCCGCTGATCGCCATCTGGGTGTCGATCCTGCGCATCCCCTACCGCCGCCTGGTGCCGGCGATCATCCTGTTCTGCTGCATCGGCGCCTACAGCGTGAACAACTCCACCTTCGATGTCGTGGTGCTGTTCGCCGCCGGGCTGTTCGGCTACGTGCTCTCGCGCCTCGACTGCGAGCCGACGCCGCTGCTGCTCGCCTTCATCATCGGGCCGATGCTGGAGGAAAATTTCCGCCGCGCCATGCGGGTCGCCCATGGCGACGCCATGACCTTCATCGACAAGCCGATCAGTCTGACGTTGCTGCTGGCGGCGGCCGGGCTGCTGCTTATAACCCTGGTTCCCGGCATACAAAGCCGCCGTGCGGAGGTTTTCAAAGAGGGAAGCTCATGACCCTTAGGTGATCTGAGAAAAGTCTGTTTGGCGGACGCAGCCTTGTCGCCGATCACTTCCAGCACGTCGGCGAAACGGGCAGGCAGACCCGGCTTGCCAGTGGCTAAGTTTGCTCGTTCTCGGCATAAAAGGACGTCGCTGCGTCGAACAGCAGGACTGCTTCTCCCAAACTTGCGGCCACCATTAAGAAGCCTCACCTAATCCCGAGCGCCCAAGCCGCCCTGAGCGGCAAGGCAAGCTTGCACCGGAGCCCGTCTACCGATCGGTGACGTATCTCGTCGAGTGACCCGCCTATCTACGGTGCGCCTACCTCTACTCCGCGCCTTTGCTTCAGCTGGCCACATGCGCGGCTCTCAATATTGCGAGGCGATCTGCGTCGGTGTTTCCCTCCCGCAACTCACCAACTTGGGGCAGATCTCGTCGCGCGAACGACGTGTGACACCGCCCGCCCGATCGTTTTTCTCCTGATGGAGCAGCGAACATATCCGACCTGGGAACGGTAAAGGTAGGCCCGCCAGCTGGCGTCGCCGAATGTCGAGACGTGCACAATGAATCAGTCTATCTTTTCGATAGAAAATATGGTTTTCATTTCCGAGACCCATTCCCCGAGTGAGGAAAATAATGTCCGCGCGTTTGGTCTTCGGCATCTCCGGTAATGTGAAGCGGCCCTCGCGAACCGCGGCGCTCGTGAGCGAAGTCACGCACCGCCTCGCGGATTGCCTCGGAGCAGGTGAGCACGTCATCGAGCTGGTGGACGCGGCCCCTGTCCTGTTCCGCGCGCTGACAGCCGCGCAGCTCGACGAGGAAGGCACCGCCCTGATCCGGTCGCTCGAAGCCGCCGACGTGCTCGTGGTGGGCTCGCCGGTCTATCGCGCCTCCTATTCGGGTGCGCTCAAGCATCTGTTCGATCTTGTCGGCTACGACCGGCTGGCCAGCAAACCGGTCGTGCTCGTCGCGACCGGCGGTACGCCGCTCCACGGCCTCGTGCCCGATCACCAGCTTCGGCCGCTCTTCGCGTTCTTCCGCAGCCTTGTGCTGCCGACGCCGCTCTATGCGGTCGAGACCGACTTCGAGAACCATCGCGTCGCCAGCCCGGCACTGGAAGGCCGCATCTCGCGCGTCATCGAGGAGGCCGGCCGCCTGATCGAGGGCGTGTGGCACGGCGAGCAAGAATCCGCGGCCAGTGTGGCCGCCTGACAAATCCAGATTCCTGAGGAGAGACGTCGATGAGCAATGAGGCAGGACACGTGACCGGCGAAGACGCCGTGAAGTTCGCCTATTGGGTCCCCAACGTGTCGGGCGGCCTCGTCATCAGCAATATCGAGCAGCGTACGAGCTGGGACATCGATTACAACCGCAAGCTCGCGCAGATCGCGGAAGCGAATGGCTTCGACTACGCGCTGAGCCAGATTCGCTTCACGGCGGGCTATGGCGCCGAGTTCCAGCATGAATCGGTGTCGTTCAGTCATGCCCTGCTCGCCGCCACCGAGCGGCTGAAGGTGATCGCAGCCATCCTGCCCGGTCCGTGGAATCCGGCGCTGGCAGCCAAGCAGATCGCCACCATCAACCATCTCACCGCCGGCCGCGTCGCCGTGAACATCGTCAGCGGCTGGTTCCGCGGTGAGTTCGCGGCCATCGGCGAGCCGTGGCTCGACCATGACGAGCGCTACCGCCGCTCCGAGGAGTTCATCCGCGCGCTGCGCGGCATCTGGACCGAGGACGACTTCACCTTCCGCGGCGATTTCTACCGTTTCAGCAACTACTCGCTGAAGCCGAAGCCGCTTGACCCTCTGCCGGAGATCTTCCAGGGCGGCTCCTCGCGTGCCGCCCGCGACATGGCCTCCCGGGTGTCCGACTGGTACTTCACCAACGGCAACACGCCCGACGAGATCCGCAAGCAGGTCGAGGACATCCGTGCCAAGGCGGTGCAGAACGGTCACCACGTGAAGGTGGGCGTGAACGCGTTTGCCATCGCCCGGGAGACCGAGGCCGAGGCCAAGGCCGTGCTCGCCGAGATCATCGAGAAGGCCAATCCGGAAGCCGTCAACGCGTTCGGCCACGAGGTGAAGAATGCCGGCAAGGCTTCGCCCGAGGGCGAGGGCAACTGGGCGAAATCGACCTTCGATGATCTCGTCCAGTACAATGACGGTTTCCGCTCCAACCTGATCGGCACGCCGCAGCAGATCGCCGAGCGCATCCTCGCTCTCAAGGATGCCGGTGCCGATCTGATCCTGCTAGGCTTCCTGCATTTCCAAGAAGAGGTGGAGTTCTTCGGCAAGCGCATCATTCCCCTCGTCCGCGACCTTGAGGCGAAGCGGGCGAAGGCCCGCCAGCCCGCCGACGCTGCAGCCTGAGACTTGCTGCCGGCGGCAGCCCACGAAAGTGCCGCCGGCCCTTGGAGAACCATTCGATGTCACCGGCGACGACCGGGGCCTTCGCCCCGGCAGCAGAATTCTTGTCTTTCGACAGCGCGGATGAGGCGCGTGCTGCGGCCGCGCCCCAGCCGAACCCGCGGGCGCAAGAGCTCGCCGGACACGGCGTGACCAGCCCATGCGAGCCCGTCCTTGCCATAGAGGGCGTCTCACTCGCCTTCGGGGGCGTGACCGCGCTCGCCGACGTCGATCTCACTGTGGCGTCGGGCGAGATTCGCGCCGTCATCGGGCCGAATGGCGCCGGCAAGAGCTCGCTGATCAACGTCATCAGCGGCCTCTACCGCCCGAGCACAGGGCGCGTGCGCATCGGCGGCAAGGAGTTCTCCAGCGTGCCGACCGACCGGCTCGCCCGGCTCGGCATCGCCCGCACTTTCCAGAACCTCGCCCTGTTTGCAGGCCTCAGCGTCGTCGAGAACGTAGCCATGGGGCTGACCTCAACGGTGCGTTCCGGCCCGCTCGGGCAGGTGCTCGGCCTGCCCCGCGCGCGCCGCGAGCAAGCGGCCAACCGTGCCAGGGCCGAAGCTGTGGTGGAGTTCCTGCATCTTTCCCATGTCGCCGGGCGCGCCGCCGGCACGCTGTCCTACGGGCTGCAGAAGCGTGTCGAGCTTGCCCGCGCGCTGGTCGCCCGCCCGCGCCTGCTGCTGCTCGACGAGCCGATGGCCGGGATGACCGCGAGCGAGAAGCAGGAACTCGCCGGCTTCATCCGCGAGGCGCGCGATGCCTACGGCACCACCATCGTGCTGATCGAGCACGATATCGGGGTGGTGATGGGCCTCTCCGATCGGGTCGCCGTGCTCGATTACGGGCGCAAGATCGCCGACGGCACTCCGCAGCAGATCGCCGTCGATCCCCGCGTCATCGATGCCTATCTCGGCGTCGCCCATGACTTCGACGCCCCCGACCTCGCAGCCGTGGAGACCGTGTGATGGAAGAGTTTCAGTTCTTCCTCGAAGTTCTCGTTGGCGGCCTGCTCTCGGGGGTGATGTATTCCCTCGTCGCCATCGGTTTCGTGCTGATCTACAAGACCTCCGGCGTCCTCAATTTCGCGCAGGGCGCGCTGCTGCTGTTCGCGGCGCTCACCTTCGTCAGCCTGCACGAGCGTGGCGTGCCCTTCTGGGCGTCCATCGGGCTCACTCTGGTGCTGCTCGCGATCCTCGGCACGCTGATCGAGCGCGTGGTGCTGCGCCCGTTGGTCAACCAGCCGCCGATCACGCTGTTCCTCGCCACGCTCGGCCTGTCCTACGTCATCGAGGGCGGCGCGCAGTTGCTCTGGGGGACGCAGGTCCACGGGCTCGACCTCGGCATTGAAGACATCCCCTTCGAGGTCGGCGGCGTCTTCATCTCCAGCTTCGACCTGTTCGCCGCCGCCACCGCGGCCCTGATGGTGACGCTGATCACGCTGTTCTTCCGCTACACCCGTGTCGGCCTCGCCTTCCGCGCCGTGGCCGATGATCAGTTCGCCGCGCTCGCGGTCGGGCTGCGGCTCACCCGCATCTGGGCCATCGTCTGGACCGCATCCGGTGTTGTTGCGCTGGTGGCCGGGCTGCTCTGGGGAGCACGGCTCGGCGTGCAGTTCTCGCTATCCCTCGTGGTGCTCAAGGCGCTGCCCGTGCTGGTGCTGGGCGGCTTCGATTCCATCGCCGGCGCCATCGTCGGCGGGCTCATCGTCGGCGCCGCCGAGAAGCTTGCCGAGGTCTATATCGGCCCCTTCCTTGGCGGCGGCATCGAGAGCTGGTTCGCCTATGTCATCGCCCTTGCCTTCCTCCTCGTGCGCCCCTCCGGCCTGTTCGGCCAGAGGCTGGTGGAGCGGGTCTGAGCCATGTCCATCACCGCGACATCTCCATTCGATCGCAGCGCCCCGCATGTGATCACGGGCCGGCTCGCCATCGCGGCGATCCTCGTCGTCGCCTTCGGCGTGCTGCCCGCGATCGGCTCGGACTATCTGTTCGAGGCGATATTGACGCCGTTCCTCGCATTGGCGCTGGCCGGGGTCGGGCTCAACCTCCTCACCGGCTATGGCGGGCAGGTCTCGCTCGGCTCGGCCGCCTTCATGGCGGTGGGGGCTTTCGGCGCCTACAACTTCAACCTGCGCATTCCAGAGCTGCCCTTTCTCGTATCCATCGTGCTGGCGGGGCTGACGGCGGCGGCGGTCGGGCTGTTCTTCGGCCTTCCGAGCCTGCGGCTGCGCGGCTTCTATCTCGCCGTTTCCACGCTCGCCGCGCAGTTCTTCGTGCAATGGGCGCTGACCAAGTTCGGCTGGTTCTCGAACGACAATCCGTCCGGCGTCATCAACGCTCCGCCGCTGGTGCTCGCCGGCTTCTCCTTCGACAGCGCTGCGGGACGTTATCTGTTCTCGCTCAGCATCGTAACGGTGCTGACTTTCCTCGCCTGGCGGCTCGCCCGCTCGCAGACCGGACGCAACTTCGTCGCCGTGCGCGACAACCAGACCGCGGCGCGGGTGATCGGCGTGCCGGTGCTGCGCACCAAGCTGTTCGCCTTCTCGATCTCCTCCTTCATCATCGGCATCGCCGGCGTGCTCTGGGCCTTCGCCTATCTGCGCACGGTGGAACCCGCGGGCTTCAATCTCGACCGCTCGTTCCAGATCCTCTTCATCATCATCATCGGCGGGCTGGCCTCGATCCGCGGCGCCTTTCTCGGCGCCGGCTTCATCGTGGTGTTCCCGCTGCTGTTGTCGCGACTCGGCGGCGAGCTGCTCGGCGGCATCGTCGATTCCGGCACCGTCGAGATGAGCCAGCGCATCGTCATTGGCGCGCTGATCATCCTGTTCCTGATCGCTGAGCCGAAAGGCCTCGCCGAACTCGGCCGCCGCATCGCGCGTCGCATCGCCGGCTGCGGCCTTGCCTGAGCGCTTCCCCTGTCATTTCAACCGAGACTCAATGGGGCTTTCCATGAGCATTTCACGTCTTCTCAAGGCGACTGCGGTCTCCGCCGCGCTCGCCCTCGTGCCTTTGGCCTCTTCGGCGTTCGCCGATGAGCAGTTCTTCCCGCTGCAGAGTTACCGCGTCGGCCCTTATGCCGCCGGCGGCACCGGCTTCTTCGGCGGCTTCATCGACTATCTCAACCTCATCAACATCCGCGACGGCGGCGTGAACGGCGTCAAGCTGACCTGGGACGAAGGCGAGACCCAGTACGAGGTCGAGAAGGGCGTCGAGGTCTATGAGCGGTTCAAGAACCGTCCTGGCATCGCCACCTGGAACCCGCTCTCGGTCGGCATCGCCTATGCGCTGATCGACCGCGTAAGCGCCGACAAGGTGCCGTTGCTGACCATCAACCACGGCCGCACCGATTCCACCGACGGGCGCGTGTTCAAGTACATCTTCCCGCTGCTGCTGAATCCCTACAGCGAGACCTCCGGCATCGTGAACTACGTCGCCGCCAAGGAAGGCGGCCTCGACAAGCTGAAGGGCAAGAAGATCGTCGTCCTCTATCACGGCTCGCCCTATGGCAAGGAGACGATCCCGATCTACGAGCTGCTGGCCAAGAAATACGGTTTCGAGGTGCAGCAGATCGAAGTGCCGCACCCCGGCAACGAGCAGCAGGCGCAGTGGCTCACCATCCGCCGCGCCAAGCCCGACTACGTGGTGCTGCGCGGCTGGGGCGTGATGAATCCGGTGGCGCTGAAGACCGCGCAGAAGACCGGCTTCCCGGCCGACCGCATCATCGGCAATGTCTGGTCGAACTCCGAGGAAGACGTCATCCCCGCCGGTGACGCCGCCAAGGGCTACACCGCCATCACCACCCAGGCCTCCGGCACGGAATATCCGGTGCTGCAGGAGATCCAGAAGGTCGTCTATGGCGGCGGCAAGGGCAATCTGGAAGACCAGAAGCGCATCGGCAGCGTCTATCACAATCTCGGCGTGGTGAACGGCATCCTCAATGTCGAGGCGATCCGCATCGCGCAGGAGAAGTTCGGCAAGCGCACCCTGACCGGCGACGAGGTCCGCTGGGGCCTCGAACACCTCAAGCTCGATCCCGCGCGCGTCGAGGCGTTGGGCGCCAAGGGCCTGTTCCACTCGATCAACGTCACCTGGGACAACCATGAGGGCGATGGCCTCGTGACCTTCCAGCAGTGGGATGGGACGAAGTGGAAGGTCGTCTCCGACTGGATCGCCCCGGACTGGGCGCTGCTGCGGCCGATCATTGAGAAGTCGTCCGAGGCCTATGCCAAGGAGCACGGCATCACGCTGCGCACCGCCGACGACGCCGACAAGGTGACCAACTGAAACCGAGCGCGCGGCGATCGAGCCGCGCGCTCTCTCCCTTGGGCTTCCGCCATGACCAGTCCGACATCCGCGCTCGACGCTCCGCTGCTCATCCTCGATGAGGTGGAGGCGACCTACAACCACGCCATCGTCGCGCTGCGCGGGGTAAGCCTGTCGGTCCGCCGCGGCGAGATCCGCGCGCTGCTCGGCGCCAATGGCGCGGGCAAGACCACCACCCTCAAGGCGGTGTCCCACCTGCTCCCCGCCGAGCGCGGGCAGATCACCCGCGGCCATGTCCGCTTCGACGGCGAGATCGTCGAGCAGACCAGCCCGGCCGACCTCGTCCGTCGCGGCCTCGTGCAGGTGCTGGAAGGACGGCACTGCTTCCGCTCGCTTACCGTGGAGGAGAACCTGCTCACCGGCGCGCTGGGGCGCAGTTCCAGCCGCGCGGAGGCGCAGGCGGACCTCGAGAAGGTCTATGCCTTCTTCCCCCGCCTGAAGGAGAAGCGCCGCGCCAGCGCCGGCCTGACCTCAGGCGGTGAACAGCAGATGACCGCCATCGGCCGCGCGCTGATGGCCCGCCCGCGGCTTCTCGTGCTCGACGAACCCTCGATGGGGCTCGCCCCGCTGGTGGTGGAATCCATCTTCCAGACCCTGAAGAAGCTCAACGAGAACGAGGGTCTGACCATCCTCGTCGCCGAGCAGAACTCGACCGTCGCGCTGCGCTACGCTGATGGGGCCACTGTCCTCGAGAACGGCCGAGCGGTGCTTGAGGGACCGGCCGCCGAATTGCGGGCGCGCGAGGACATCAAGGCCTTCTATCTCGGGCTCGGCACACCCCATCGGGAAGGCCTGCCGGCCGGCAGCTCCCGCTCCGCGGCCTGACCCCACCCGTTCCATCAGAGGATACCGCCATGACCGTTCCGAAGATCTACACCAGCGTCGAGAACGCCGGCGCAGCCATTCCCGGCGTCGCGCGTCCCGATACGCCCGCCCACATCATCTCCGGCGACGCGGAGGCCATCGCAGTCGCCGAGAAACTCGCGGTGGAATTCGAGAAGGAAGCCGGCAAGCGCGATCGCGAACGCATCTGGCCGCTCGCCGAGCTCGATGCCTTCTCGCAGAGCGGCCTGTGGTCGATCAACGTGCCGAAGGCGTTCGGCGGGCCGGAGGTCTCCTACGCCACCCTTGCCAAGGTGGTGGAGATCATCTCCGCGGCCGACTCCTCGATCGGCCAGATCTCGCAGAACCACCTCGGCGTCGTCGCCGCCATCCGCACCGTCTCGGATCCCGATCAACAGAAGCTGCTCTTTGCCGAGGTGTTGAAGGGCACGCGTTTCGGCAACGCCTTCTCCGAGTTCGGCTCGAAGCGCGCGGCAGATTTTGAGACCCGCTTCACCGATGCCGGCGACCATGTGGTGGTAACCGGCCGGAAGTTCTATTCGACCGGCGCCATCCTTGCTCATCTGGTGCCGATCGTCGCCCTCGATGAGGAAGGGCGCGCCTGGTACGCGATTGCCGACAGGAACGCGCCCGGCCTGACCGTGATCGACGACTGGTCGAGCTTCGGCCAGCGCACCACGCTTTCCGGCACGGTGCTGATCGACAATGTGAAAGTGCCCAAGACCCATCTCGTGCCCGGCTACAAGGGTTATGAGCGCCCGACCGCCGACGGCGCCATCTTCCAGATCATCCAGGTCGCCGTGGATACCGGCATAGCGAAGGCCGCCATCGATGAAACGGTGCGCTTCGTGCGCGGCAAGTCACGGCCCTGGATCGATAGCGGCCTCGACCATGCCTGGCAGGACCCCTACACCATCCAGGCGGTCGGCGATTTGAGCCTGCGCCTGCACGCGGCACAGGCCCTGCAGGACAAGGCCGGCTGGGCCATCGACGAGGCGGTGGAGAACCCGAACGCCGAGACCGTAGCAAGGGCCCAGATCGCGACGGCGGAGGCGAAGATCCTTTCCACCGAGGTAGCGATTGCCGCGACCAACAAGCTGTTCGAACTGGCCGGCACCCGCTCGACGCTCGCCGAGCATAATCTCGACCGCCATTGGCGTAATGCGCGGACCCATACGCTGCACGACCCGGTGCGGTGGAAATATGCAATCCTCGGCAACTACGCCCTGAACGGCGAAAAGCCCCCGCTCCACGCCTGGAGCTGAGGACTCGTCGGGCAGGGAGGGAGGCTTCGCTCGATAAGCTAGCGGGCCTCCCAGATGCTCGGTCCGAATGCCTGTCGCCGACAAGCATCTGTTTTCAGAAGTTCCGGCTCGCGGGCTGCATCCCTGACGCGCTTGGTTAGCCTGCTCAGGTCGACATTCAAGGGCGCGATCCTGCCAGCGTGGTGAAGCTAGGCGATCGAGCGGCACGATTCCCAGCAGCATAGGGCCGCTGGCATCAGGCCGCTGCCCTTCGCATTCAATTGCGGGCACTGCCTCCCCATGGCGCACGATTTCGAGCGCTTCGTCTGACAGGGCTCGAACTGACTTGACGTATGCTACTTAATAGATGTTATCTATAGACTAAATATATAAATGGAGCGTTTATGCTGCTCCCCACCTTTGGCGCGCTTGCATCGGACGTCGTTCAGCCTTCAGCCACGCGGCCGGAGGCCGGGACGCGGCATCCGGCCATGGTCTCTGGCCGGGTAGAGCGCCATGACTGACGTCGTCCGGCTTCACTTCGACGTACTTGTCATCGGCGGCGGGCCGGCGGCCTGCTGGGCCGCGCTTGCGGCGCGCGAGGCCGGGTGCAGCGTCGTGCTCGTAGACAAGGGTTATGTCGGCACGAGCGGCGCTACCGCGCCCTCCAACACTGGAACCTGGTTCGCCACCACGCCGGAGCGGCGAGCCCGTCTCGTCGCCGAACGCGTGAAGCAGGCCGAGGGGCTGGCCGATGTGCGGCAGATGGGGCGCGTCATCGATGCCGCCACGCAGCACCTCAACCTCCTCGCCGAGCGCGGCTACCCCTTCCCGCGCGACGACGAGGGCGATCTCTACATCGCCAATCTGCGGGGGCCGGACTACATGCGGTTCCTTCGGACGCAGCTCGTGCGCGCCGGCGTGACGATCCGCGACCATCATCCCGCGCTTGAGCTCCTTGTGGCCGGCGGGGTGGTGGCGGGCGCCGCCGGCTACGCCCGGCAACTCGACCGCAACTGGGAGGCACGGGCCGGCGCCGTGGTGATCGCCACCGGCGGCTGCGCCTTCGGCTCGCGCATCCTCGGCGCCACCGGGCTCACCGGCGACGGCCAGCTCATGGCCGCTGAGCTCGGCGCGAGCCTCTCCGGCATGGAGTTCTCCAACCAGTACGGCATCGTCCCGCTGCACTCCTCCGTTAACAAGGGGCTCCCCTATTTCTGGGCGAGCTTCTACCGGACGGACGGTTCGGCCATTGACATCCCGCCCGGCCAGCGCTTTCCGGTGCTGGCGCGGGAATCGCTGGAAGGCCCGATCTATGCGCGCCTCGACCGGGCGACTGGCGCCCTTCCCGATGCGCTGCGTCGCGGCCAGCCCAACTGTTTCCTGCCCTTCGATCGCGCCGGCATAGATCCGTTCAACGACGCCTTTCCCATCGCCCTGCGTTCGGAAGGCACGGTGCGCGGCACGGGGGGCCTGCGGCGCACCGACGACGATTGCAACGTCGGCCCTCCCGGCCTCTTCGCCGCCGGCGATGCGCTGGAGCGCCAGGACATCGCGGGTGCGGCCACGGGCGGCGGCGGCCCGAACGCCTCCTGGGCGATCGCCACCGGCGTCTGGTCCGGCAATGGAGCCGCCGCTTTCGCCCTGGGCCTCGGCAGCCGGGCGCACGAGCGGACGGTGCGGCCGGTCGGGCAGGCGGGGCTGCGGCCCGCAGCCGCCGCGCACGCCGTCGATCCGGCGGAAGCAGTCGCGCTGGTGCGCGAGGAGATGCTGCCGCTGGATCGCAATTTCTTCCGCAGCGGACCGAAGCTCGACGGCTCGCTTGCGCGCCTCGACGCAGCCTGGGGGACGATCCGCGACCATGCGCAGGGCAGCGGCGCCACCGCCTTCCGCCTGCGCGAAGCCGCCGCGCTCCTTGCCTCCAGCCGCTGGGCCTACCGTGCGGCGATGCTGCGGACCGAGACGCGCGGCATGCACCGGCGCCTCGACACCGCCGGAAGCGACCCCACCCAGATGCGCCGCATCTCCATGGCCGGCGTCGACCAGCCCTTGCTCGGCTTCGACATCCAGCCCGCCGAGGCCGCGGCGTCATGATCGAGGTCCTGTCCGAGACCCGTTGCACATCCTGCAATGTCTGCGTGAAGGCGTGCCCCGCCAATGTGTTCGATGCCGTGCCCGGCCACGTGCCGGCGATCGCCCGGCAGGAGGACTGCCAGACCTGCTTCCTCTGCGAGATCTACTGCCCGGTCGATGCGCTCTATGTCGCGACCGATCCTGAGCACGTCACCGGCATCACCGAGAGCACGGTCGTCGAGGCCGGCCTGTTCGGCAGCTATGCGCGAGCGCTCGGCTGGAGGAAGGGCCGCGAAGGCGGTGCCGATCGCGACCCTACCCACCGGCTTCGCCAGGCCTCGCTGACCGGGGCGCCGGCCAGAACGAAGAGCACAGCACCATGAGCACGCCAGCTTCCATAACACCGTCCGCGAGCGGCGCGGCCACCAGCCGCATCGCTATCAGCGACGTGCGCAAGACCTTCCAGCTCAAGCCGGGCCAGAGCGTGACGCTGGACGGCAAGGTGAGCGACCGCATCCCCGTGCTATCGGGCGTCGACCTCGATATCCGGCAGGGCGAGTTCGTCACCATCGTCGGGCCTTCGGGCAGCGGCAAGTCGGTCCTGCTCGACATCATCGCCGGGCTGACGGAGCCGACCGCCGGCTTTGCCGCCATCGACGGCCGCAAGGTGGTCCGCCCGCACCCGGAGACGGCCTATGTGTTCCAGCAATACGCCCTCTTCCCCTGGCGCACGGCGCTGCAGAACATCGAATATCCGCTGGAGGTCCGAGGGGTCGGCCGTGTGGCCCGTCGCGAGCGGGCGCAGCATTTCCTCAACCTGTTCGGCCTGAGGGGCTTCGAGGATCGCTACCCGTCACAGCTCTCAGGCGGGATGCAGCAGCGCGTGGCCATCGCCCGCGCGCTGGCGACCGACCCGCGGGTGCTGCTGATGGACGAGCCTTTTGCGGCGCTCGACGCGCAGACGCGCGACATCCTGCAAAGCGAGTTGCTGCGCATCTGGGAGCAGATCAAGACGACGGTCGTCTTCATTACCCACTCCATCGACGAGGCCATCTTCCTAGCCGACCGGATCGTCGTCATGACGGCGCGCCCCGCCCGCGTGAAGGAGAGCGTCGAGGTCGACCTACCCCGCCCGCGCGACAGCGAGATCCGCAACGGCGACACCTTCAACGCCTATCGCGCCCGCGTGTGGGGCGCCCTGCGGGAAGAGGTGCGCAAGGCGCAGCGCGACTGGGCCCTTGCCTCCGCCTACAACGACTGAGGACAGGACGATGACCCTCGCCACCGACAAGTCGACTGATGTTCCCCCGCGCGTCTTCTGGAGCCGGCCGGCCTTCCTGCCCTCGCCCTCCTCCGTGCGGCAGACCGTCCACACCGTCGGCCTCGGCCTGCCGGCGCTGCTCGTGCTGGCTCTCCTGTGGGAGCTTGCGCCGCGGCTCGGCTGGATGAACGCGATCTTCTTCCCGCCGCTGAGCCAGGTGCTGGCGACGCTCGGCGACATGATCACCAGCGGCCTGCTCTTCGAGCATATCGGCATCAGCCTGCAGCGCGCGGCCATCGGCTTTGGGTTGGCGGTCGTCGTCGCCATTCCGCTCGGGCTGCTGATGGGCCGCTACGCGCGGTTCGAGAAGCTCAGCGATTTCCTGGTGCAGATGCTGCGCAACACGTCCCAGTTCGCGCTGCTGCCGGTCTTCATCCTCGTACTCGGCATCGGCGAGGCCTCGAAGATCGCCATCACCTTCTACGCTGCGGTCTTCTTCCTGCTCGTCAACACCATCGTCGGCGTCAAGTCGGTCGATCCGCTGCACATCAAGGCGGCGCGCTCCATGGGCACATCGGACTGGGACCTCTTCCGCAAGGTCATCCTGCCCTCCGCCGTGCCCTCCATCGTCGCGGGCGCGCGGCTCGGGGTGAAGAGCTCGCTCTTTTCGGTGATCGCCGCCGAGATGCTGGCCGCCCAGTCGGGCATCGGCTTCCTGATCCAGAACTCGTCGCTAATGCTGGAAACGGACCGCATGTATGCGGGCATCCTGACGCTCACCATCATCGGCTTCCTGCTGAATTACGGCCTCGTGGCCTTCGAGGCCCGGACGACGCGCTGGCGCATCTCTGATGACAAGGGCGCCGTCTGACGGCGCCGTCCCCCTTCACCCCCTCTCCCGAAAGGCACCGGCCATGGCTCCTTGTCCCTTCTCCCCCTCGCGCCGGCAAATCGTCCAGGGGCTCGGCCTCGTCGCCGTTGCTCCGTTCGCCGGCATCCTCCCCGCCCGCGCCGCTGACAAGCCGGAGGTGATCCGCATTGGCTCGACCGCGCCGGGGCACCTCAAATTCATCCTGTACCGCAACGAGAAACTGCTGGAACAGGAATTCGCCAAGGACGGCATCCGCGTTGAGCTGGCGACCTTCGATGGCGGCGGGCCGGCATCGGTCGCCCTCGGTTCGGGCGCCATCGAGTTCACCTATATCGGCAACAACCCGTCGCTGCGCCTCGGCGCCGCCGGGGCGGACGTGAAGGCCATCGGCCTGTCGAGCTGGGTGCCGTCCAACGAAACGCTCATCGTCGTCCGCCCGGATTCCCCACTCAAGACCATCGCCGAGCTGAAGGGCAAGAAAGTCGCGGTGCTCACCGGCACCGTACGGCACTCGACCTTCGCGAAGGCGCTGAAGGAGGCCGGCGTCTCCGTCAAGGAGGTCGAGCTGCTCAACATCGGCATCGAAAGCTCGGGGCCGGCGCTGGCGCGTGGCGACATCGACGCCATCGTGGAGAGCACGGGTCCGGCGCAGAAGCTGGTGGAAGCCGGCGGCGCGCGCGTGATCTTCGACGCCGGCGTTTCCGGCAAGCGCGAATGGGCCGTGCCGCACGTCCTCAGCGTGAACGGCACCTTTGCCCGCACCTACCCCGAGATCGTCGCGCGGCTGCTCGCCATCGACATCAAGACCGCCCGCTGGGCCGATGCGCACCCGGAAGAGACGATCCAGATCTTCGTGAAGGAGACGGGCAGCAGCGAGAAGGCGGTGCGCTCCACCTACAACGAGGGCAAGTTCTGGCAGGACCCGAAGATTACCAACGAGGCGGTGCGGGCGCTCCAGGCGGAGGAAACCTTCATGGCCGAGGCGGGCCTGCTCAAGGGCAAGGTCGACTACGACAAGTGGATCGACCGTTCCTTCTATGATGCGGCGCTGAAGAGACTGGCGAATAACTGAGGCGGCCATTTCCGCCTCGACTTCTCAAATTGCGACCTTGACGAATACATCCAGAACATCGAGGTGCCCGGCATTCAGGGCCCGTTCGAATCAATCGTCTATACGCGACGGCGCCCCGGTCACCATCCGCGAGGCGGCGCTCATCTATGCGCAGGGCATGGGCATGCCGGTGCTGGGCGGCACGCCGGCGGACATCGCCGACAGGCTGGAGACCTTCCTCGGCGAGGGCGATGCCAACGGGTTCACGCTAATCGCCACCTATACGCCTGGCTGCTTCGAGGAGTTCGTCTACCTCGTCGTACCGGAGCTGCAGCGCGCTCAATCGGTGGTGAGAACCGGCGGAGCACGGCGGCCGAGCGACACTGTCGATTCGATTGCGCAGGGCGGAGCTTAGAGGCGTACAAAGGCCGGCAGCGGCGGTCCAAGGCCGGCGGCGAAGTGTCGACGTACAATTTCCCTTCAGGTTGGTTCTTCAGTGAGACTCGGAACCTTGCATGGCCCGCGCTGCAAATGTCCGGTTTCCAGATTTGTCTCAACGACTGCTCTTTGGCGCAAATGTGCCGACGTGCCCCAACCCGCTGATGTCCGCTTTTGGGCCGAGGCCGTTGCCCGATCAATGACCGAGATCGGGGCGCGAAGCCGAATGTCCGCTATCGGACGACGATCCATTTCTGCTCTTGGTGCGACACGGCCGCATTCGCTGGTGAACGAACTACGCTTTCACCGCTCCCGCCGTCAGGCCCGCCACGAAGTGCTTCTGCATCAGGAAGAAAAGGCACACCGGCGGCAGGGCCGCGAAGAGTGCCGCTGACGAGATCAGGTTCCAGGCAGTGAGCCATTCACCCTTGAGGCCGGCAATGCCGAGTGTCAGGGGCTTGGCGGAATCGCTCTGCACCAGCACCAGCGCCCAGAAATAGTCGTTCCAGACGAAGGTGAAGATCAGCACGGCCAGCCCTGCCAGTGCCGGGCGAAGCAGCGGCAGCACGATGCGGCGCAGGATCTGCAGTTCGGTGGCGCCCTCGATGCGAGCGGCCTCGAAGAGTTCGTTCGGCAGCGAGATGATGAAGTTGCGCAGGAACAGCGTCGCAAAGCCGGTCTGGAACGCGGTATGGAACAGCACCAGACCCCAGACCGTGTCGTAAAGCCCGACGCCGAGAACCATGTTGCGCACCGGGATCATCAGGATCTGGTAGGGAATGAAGTTGCCGCCGATAAACATGGCGAACAGCAGCGTGCTGCCCGGGATGCGGTATTTCGCGAGCGCCACCGCCGCCATCGTGGCGAGGATGAGCACGAGGATGACCGTCGTCCCGGTGACCGTCACGCTGTTCAGGAAGAAGCCCCACATGGGCGACGTCGCGAACACCTCGCGGTAATTGTCGAGCAGCGAGAAACGCGACGGCGCTCCCCAGTAATTGCCGGCAAGCAGGTCGGACTGCGAGCGGATGGCCGTCATCATGATGGCCACGAGCGGCAGCATCCACACCAGCATCGCCGCGTAGAGCGCGAGCCGGTAGCTCAGCCGGACGGCAGGCGAACGTTCCGTGACGGGCGTGGGATACATCAGGCGCCCCTCTGTTCGCGACGCAGCGTGTGCCGCAGGAAGAAGGCGATGTAGATGCTCATGATGAGGAACAGCACCGTGGCGATCGCCGCGCCATAGCCGGCCCGGTAGCTGAAGATCGTGGCGTCGTACATCTGATAGGCGAGGACGGTCGAGCTGCCATACGGCCCTCCCTGCGTCATCACCGCGATGAGGTCGAAGTTTCGGAGCGAGCCGATCACCGTAATGATGGTCGCCACAAAAGATACCGCGCGCAGCTGCGGCAGCACGATGTGGCGCAGCAAGGTCCAGCCCGAGGCTCCGTCGATACGCCCCGCGGCGATAAGCTCGCCATCGAGCTGCGACAGTCCGGCAAGGAACAGCACAAGGCAGAAGGCCGTCTGCGCCCACAGCGCGGCGAAGACGATGCCGAACGTGACAAAGTGCTCGTCCGAGAGGATGGCGAAGGGTTCGAAGCCGAAGAACCGCATAACGATGGCGAGGATGCCGAAGGTCGGATCATAGAACCAGGTGAACACCACGCCGATGATGACGTTCGCCAGCACCAGCGGAATGAAGAACACCGACTTGACGATGCGCATTTCGCCCAGCGGCTGGTTCAGGAACAGCGCGAGACCTAGCCCGAATACCGGCGCGAGCAGGAACAGAGCGATCCAGATGATGTTGTTCTTCAGCGAGGTAAAGAACTGCGGATCGGCGAACAGCTCGCGATAATTGTCCAGCCCGATAAAGGTAGCCGGGCCCGTACCGTCCCACTCGTAGAAGCTGATGACGATGCTCTGGATGATCGGCCAGACGATCATCATCAGGAACAAGGCGAGCGGCAGGAACAGCAGGACGAGCGGCGTCAGCCAGGACTGGTTTTGGCGCCAGATGCGCAGCATGGAAACCTCGGGTCGATGGAGGGGTCGGGATGGCCCCGTCGACATCGGGGCCCACCATGGCGGGCCCCGGCCGCGTCAGTTGAAGATGCGCTTACGCGTGGCATCGAGGCGCTGCAGGATCGCGTCCTCGCGGTCGGGCTTGGCGAGGAACTCCTGGAAGCCCTTCATGCCCTGCTGTGCCATCTCGGGATCGGTGTCGCGGTCATAGAACTGCGACGAGCCCGCCGAGTTGCGCACCTGCTCCATCTGCACCGAGGCGAAGTCGTTCGGGTCGATCTGGATGTCGGTACGGGCCGGCACGACCGAGCCGCCTTTGGCGAAGGCCGACAGGTTCTCCGGTTGGGCCAGGAAGGCAAGGAACTTCAGCGCCAGCTCCTTGTTCTTCGCGCCCTTCGGGATGCCCACGCCATTGATCGAGACCTGCTCGATATTGGGAACCGAGGGATCCACCGTCGGGAACGGGAAGAAGCCGATATTCTTGCGCGCCTCTTCAGGGAGCGACGTGAGAACGTAGGGGCCGAGCAGATACATCGCCGCCTTGCCTTGTGCCAGGAACGGGATCGCTTCCTGCCAGCCATAGGAGGAGGCATTGTCGAGGAAATAGCCCTTCTCGATCGGTACGCGCCAGGTATCGAACACCTTCTTGATGCGCGGATCGGTGTAGCTTTCCGTGCCGTTCATCAGGCCCATGTAGAAGTCCAGGCCATTGATGCGTTTGGTGAGGTAGTCGAACCACAGGGCATTGGCCCACAGGTCGCGCGTGCCGATGGTGAACGGCACGATGCCGGCTGCCTTGGCCTTTTCGGCAATGGCCATCAGCTCATCCCATGTCTTGGGCGGCTCGACCCCGAGCTTGGAGAACACCTCCTTGTTGTAGAAGAAGCCCCAGGTGTTGAAGTTGGTGGGCATCATGTACTGCTTGCCGTTGTCGGTGACGGCGGCAAGAAACGGCTGCATCGGCTTCTCAAGCTTGTTCTGCTCGTAGAAGCCGCTCATGTCGGCGAACAGGTCGCGCTTGGTGAAGGCGCGCATGCGCGCGCCGGTGAACCAGAAGGCGACGTCCGGCGGGCTGGCGACCAGGAAATTGCGGATCGACGTCTTGTAGGATTCGACGTCACTGTAATTGACGGTGACCTTGACGCCGGGATTGGCGGCCTCGAAATCGGCGACGATCTTGTTCATCGCCGCCTTCTGGCCGGCGCCGCTGCGATCGGTATTGATCACCAGCGTTTCCTGGGCCACCGCCGGCGTGGCGAAGGGATGGAGCACACCGCAGGCCAGCGCAAGCGCACCCGCGCCCATGAGCAGGGCGCGACGCGGCAGGGAAAGCGTCATTGTCATTTCCTCCGTTGCTGGGCCGGGTTCGCTCTCGCGTCCACGTTTCTCGAGACGCTTCGAATACGCGGCAAGGGTGCGGCCCATCGCTTGTCGCGCCTTATGCCGGTGTAGTCTAAACTTACTTATCGATAAGTCAATTTCGGGCGGCGCAAACGTCGATCGAGCGGCCGTGTCAGCTCACGCGGCGGCCGGTCGTCCGGTCGAACAGATGCACCTGGTCGGCATCCGGCAACACGCGGATCCGCTCCCCCGCCCGGACCGGAACCCGACTGCGGAACAGGCAGTTGAACTCAGCACCGCCGACCCGGACCAGCACCTCCGTCTCCGATCCAGTCGGCTCGACGACGACCGCGGTGACCTCGATGCCCGCCTCATCGATGCGGAAATGTTCGGGGCGTACGCCGTAGACCGCATCGCCTTCCGGCGTCGCCTTCCACTGCTTGCCCGCCGGCAACACCACTCCCTCGCCGGCGCGAAACGCGCCGTTCTCGAAGCGGCCTTCGAGGAAGTTCATGCTCGGTGAGCCGATGAAGCCGGCGACGAACTGATTGTCGGGCCTGTCGTAAAGATCGAGCGGCGCGCCGATCTGTTCGATGACGCCATCCCGCATCACGACGATCTTGTCCGCCATCGTCATAGCCTCGATCTGGTCGTGCGTGACGTAGACGGTCGTGGTCTGGAGCCGCTGCTGCAACTCCTTGATCTCCGCTCGCATGGCCACGCGCAGCTTCGCGTCGAGGTTGGATAGCGGCTCGTCGAAAAGGAACACTTGCGGGTCCCGCACGATGGCGCGCCCCATGGCCACACGCTGGCGCTGCCCACCGGAAAGCTGCCGCGGATACCGCTCCAGCAGCGGCATGAGGCCAAGGATCTGCGCGGCCCTCTCCACCCGCTGGCGGACCTCCTCCTTCGGCTCGCCGCGCAGCGACAGCGCGAAGGCCATGTTCTCGTAGATCGACATGTGCGGGTAGAGCGCATAGCTCTGGAACACCATGGCGATGTCGCGGTCCTTCGGCGAGACGTCGTTCACGACCCGCTCGCCGATGCGGATCTCGCCCGCCGTCGTCCTTTCCAGCCCCGCAATGGTGCGGAGCAGGGTCGACTTTCCGCAGCCGGAAGGGCCGACGAGTATGACGAATTCCCCATCCGCGATGTCGACCGACACACCCCGCAGGATGTGGGCCTCCCCGAACTTCTTGTGGACGTCGCGGATGGTCACCGATGCCATGAAGAGGGTCTCACGATCTTGGGTCCGCCACCCGAGGCAGGCGCGGCACTGCGCTTCCATTGCGCCTCTTGTGCCTTCGGAAGGCTGACGCTCGTCCAGAGAGCTAGCATTGACCTTGGACGCGGTCAATGCGAAGTTACTTATCGATAAGTAAGTTTGATGACGAGTAGGCCATGACCGCTGACGCAACGACACTGCCTTCGCCCGGCGCGCTGCCCCCCGGCCTTTATGGCTATGACGACCTGACCGAGGGAGCGTTCTTTCTCACCTCCGGCGTCACCGTCACGGAGGCGCATGTCGTCGGCTATGCCGGCATCTCCGGCGATCTGTTCGATGTGCACATGGACGACGAGTTCGCGCGCGAACAGGGCTTTCCTGCACGCATCGCCCATGGACTTCTCGGCCTCGCACTGACCGACGGGCTGAAGACCCGCTGCCCGGTGCGGCTTCTGGGTATAGCGACGCTCGGCTGGAATTGGTCGTTCAGGGCGCCCATCCTCATCGGCGACCGCATCGCCGCCCGCTTCGAGGTGCACGCCAAGCGTCCCACGCGCCGGGACGACCGGGGGATCGTCACCTTCGAGGTCAAGGTGCTGAACCAGGACGGAACGGTCGTGCAGGAAGGCCAGACGCTGTTGATGATGGGCGGGCGGACGCCGGAGGCCACGGCATCGGCTTGACCGATTGCCGCAGCTTGCTCATCTGTTCGCTTCACGCGAGCGATCCGCGTTTGGGGAGTCACCAGTCGATGGCGCGCAAATCCGACGGAGAACCTGCGGCGAGCCGCCTGTCGATGCGCGACAACATCAAGAAGGTGGCGACCGAACTCCTGATCCGCCACGGCTATCATGGCACCAGCTTCCGCCATATTGCCGACCGGCTCGACATCACCACGACCAACATCCACTACCACTTCGGTAACAAGGAGAAGCTGGTCGAGGAGGTCGTGCGCGATTACGTCACCAGCACCTGCGCCAAGCACAAGGAAATCTGGGAGAACCCTGACCGCTCGCTGCCGCAGAAGCTGATGGATGTCGCCGCCTTCAACCAGACCCGCTACAAGGCCTTCAATCGCGGCCGCAAGAGCGGCCAGCCGTGGAGCCTCATCGGACGCCTGCGACTTGAGGGTGAGGTGCTCAGTCCCGGCGCGCGCGAATCGCTCGCCTCCTTCACCGACAATGTCCAGGCCTCGGTCCGGGTCGCTGTGCAAATCGCCTATGACCGGGGAGAGCTCGTTGCCGACGCCCCACTGGACGACATCGCCTTCCTGCTGGTGAACATCGTCAACAGCTCCTCCGTCTTCACTCAGGATGCCGGCAATTTCGAGCGGCTCGAACAGTTCTTCGAAGCCTTCTCGCGGGTGATGCTCTCCGCCTACGCTCCTGCCGGCGCGGTCGCGATCGCCGCCCACTAGAGACCGCGTCGCCCCCTCGCCATCGCCACGAAACCGCTCCGCCTCGCGTAGCGACAACCGCGCCCGCGGCCAAAGCAGGGCTTGCGAACGGCCAGACTCTGACTTACTGATAAGTAAGTTTATGGGCGCCGGGCGCCCCCATCCTTCTGGAGTCTCAGGATGAAGGTCCTCACGGCGTCGGCCGCAGCCGCGCTCGTGCGCGATGGCGACACGATACTCATCGGCGGTTCCGGCTCGGGTCATGCGGTGCCCGAGGCGCTGATCGCCGCGGTTGAGCAGCGCTTCCTCGCCGAGCAGCAGCCCAGGGCGCTCACCACGATCCATCCGGTCGGTCTCGGCAATCGCGGGGAAGCCGGCGCGTCGCGCTTCGGTCATGAAGGGCTCATCCGCCGCGTGGTCTGCGGCACCGTCGTCGACGCGCCCCCGATAGCCGAGATGGCGAGCCGCGACGCCATCGAATGCTACACTCTCCCCCAGGGTGCGCTCTCCCAGCTCATCCGCGAGATTGCGGCGGGCCGGCCGGGCCTCGTGACGCATGTCGGGCTGCACACCTTCGTCGATCCGCGCCTCGCCGGCGGCAAGCAGAGCAAGGCCTGCTCCGAGGATCTGGTCGAGCTGGTGACGCTGAAGGACCGCGAGTGGCTGTTCTACAAGCCCTTCCATGTCGATGTCGCCTTCCTGCGCGGCACCACCGCCGACGAGGACGGCAACGTCTCCATGGAGGACGAGGCGATCTTCGGCGAAATGCTGTCCATGGCGCAGGCGACGCGCCGCTGCGGCGGTCTCGTCGTCGTGCAGGTAAAGCGCCTCGCCCGTCGCGGAACCCTGCCCGGCAAGAGCGTGAAAATCCCCGGCATGATGGTCGATGCCGTGGTCGTCGACGCCGAGCAGAAGCAGACCTACCAGACCTTCTTCGACCCTGCCTTCGCCGGCCAACTACGCATGCCGCTCCACGGCTTTCCCAAGCTGCCGCTCGACGAGCGCAAGATCGTGGCCCGCCGCTGCGCCATGGAGCTGCGGCGCGGCGCGATCTGCAACATCGGCTCTGGGATCTGTACCGGCATCGGCCTCGTCGGCGCGGAGGAAGGACTGCTCGACGAGGTGGTGCTGACCAATGAGCAGGGGCTGATCGGCGGTGCGCCGGCCTCCGGCCTCGATGCCGGCGCCTCACGTAACTACTGGGCGATGATCGACCAGCCCTATCAGTTCGATTTCTATGACGGCGGCGGCCTCGACATCGCCTTCCTCTCGGCCGTCGAGGTTGACTGCGCCGGCAATGTGAACATCAGCCGCTTCGCCGGCCGGGTCGTCGGCATTGGCGGCTTCGTCAACATCAGCCAGAACGCCCACACCATGGTGTTCGGCGGCACCTTCACCGCCGGCGGGCTGAAGGTGCAGGCGGAGAATGGCGAGCTCGTCATCCTCAACGAGGGCAAGCACCGCAAATTCGTCGAGACCGTCGAGCAGGTCGCCTATAGCGGCCCCTATGGCCGTTCGCGCGGGCAGACCACGCTTTTCGTCACCGAGCGCGCTGTGTTCCGCACCGGCGAGAACGGACTCGAACTGATCGAGATCGCCCCCGGCATCGACCTCGAGCGCGACGTGCTCGGCCAGATGGCCTTCCGGCCTCGGATCGCCCCGGAGCTGAAACGCATGGATGCGCGCCTGTTCCGCCCCGAGCCGATGGGCATCGCCGCCGAGATGGCCGGCGAATGGCGCGTGCACGAACGGCTGCGCGCCGCATCCTGAAGTTCCAGCAGGGAAAACGTCATGACATCGACCACGACGGGCTCTTCCGACCTCTCCCTCTCGCTCCCTCGCGTTGATGGCGTGCTGGAGGCCTATCGCCTCGTCGGCACACCGGTCGTTGCCACCACGCCGGAACGCCCCTTCACGCGCATCGCCTATGCGGCGGGTCACGTCGTGGTCGATCCGCTCGCCCCCTGCGATCCGTGGATGAATTCCGTGGTGGACTGGGACCGCACGCTCGCCTTTCGCGAGCATCTATGGAGCCTGGGACTCGGCATCGCTGAGGCGATGGACACGGCCCAGCGCGGCATGGGCGTCGACTGGCCGACCTCGCTGGAACTGATCCGGCGGACCAGCGCGGCCGCCGGTCCCAATCACCTCGTTGTCTCCGGGTGCGGCACGGACCAGCTCGCACCCTCCGACGCGCGCTCGCTCGACGACGTCGTGCGCGCCTATGAGGAGCAGATCGAGGCGATCCAGGCTGCCGGCAGTCGTCTCGTCCTCATGGCGTCGCGCGCGCTGGCCCGCGTGGCCAAGGGACCGGACGATTATTTCGCCGTCTATGGACGCCTGTTGCGGCAAGTCGACCGACCGGTGGTGCTGCACTGGCTCGGCGACATGTTCGACCCCGCTTTGGCCGGCTACTGGGGATCGTCCGACATCGGCGCGGCCATGGATGTCGTCGCCGGGATCATCGCCGAGCACGCCGCGAAGGTCGACGGCATCAAGATCTCGCTGCTCGACGCGGCACACGAGGTCGCGCTGCGCGATCGCCTGCCGGACGGCGTGCGGATGTATACCGGCGACGACTTCAATTATGTCGAGCTGATCGAGGGCCACGGCCAGCGTCATTCGCACGCGCTTCTCGGCGCGTTTGACGCCATCGCCCCGGTGGCGTCGGCCGCGCTCGGCCGCCTCGCGGCGAACGATGTCGAGGGCTATCGCACCCTGTTGAAGCCCACCGAGGCACTCTCCCGGCACCTCTTCGCCGCGCCCACCCAGTTCTACAAGACCGGCGTTGTTTTCATGGCCTATCTGAACGGCCATCAGGACCATTTCACCATGGCCGGCGGACTGGAGAGCGCGCGCTCGACGCTCCATCTTGCCGAGATATTCCGGATGGCGGACGCGACTGGCCTCCTGAGTAACCCGGAGCGAGCGGCGCGCCGCATGCGCGCGGTGCTGGCGGTGCGCGGGGTGGAGGCGTGAACTCGTCGCCGTTGCCCGATATCGCCGGCCTGCCGCTTCCCCTCTCGGGAGCCACGCGACTCTATGCCATCGTCGGGGACCCGATTGCGCAGGCCGGCTCGCCCGGCTTGTTCAATACGGCTTTCCGACGCCGCGGCGTCGAAGCCGTTCTTGTGCCGCTTCACGTGGCGCCCGCCGATCTTGCCGACCTGGTCCGCATGTTCCGCAGCACCCGGAACTTCGACGGCCTCGTCGTCACTGTCCCGCACAAGATCGGGATTTCGGAACTGATCGATGACATTGCGCCGATGGGGCGCCGCATCGGCGCGGTGAATGTCATCCGCAAGAGCGGCGGACGGCTTGTAGGCGACAATTTCGATGGCATCGGCTTCGTGCGGGGCGTGCAGACCAAGGGTCACGCATTGGCCGGCCGCCGGGTGCTCATCATCGGTGCCGGAGGGGCGGGACGAGCCGTCGCGCACGCAGTCCTCGACGCGCGACCGGCACATATCCGCCTCTTCGACGTCGATACGGCCCGTGCACAGGCCGTCGCCGACGAGCTCATGCAGACCGACGACAGCATCGGCGTGGATGTCGGCGCACCTGATCCTTCCGGATTCGGGGTTGTCGTGAACTGCACCTCGATCGGCATGAAGCCGGGCGATCCGTTTCCTGTCCTGATCGACCGTCTCGAAGCCCGGACGCTGGTGGTGGACATCGTGCTCAAGCCGGCGGTCACGCCGCTGCTTGCCGAGGCCGCCCGGCTCGGCTGCACCACCCATGCCGGCGTCCACATGCTGGAAGGTCAGGTCGACGCGATCTGCGACTTCTTCGGGCTGGGACCTGCCTGATGCTGACGCCCGCACGCTGCTCAATCAACACCGCGACGCTCGGCTACAAGGAGCCGATCAGCAAGGTGATCGAGCAGGTGGCCCGCCACGGCTTCGGCGCCATCGCGCCATGGCGCCGCGAGGTCGAGGGCGGCGATGTCGTCGCGATTGCCCGGCAGATACGCGAGGCGGGCCTTTCGGTCTCAGGCTATTGCCGCAGCTCGCCCATCCCTACCGACAGCGCCGCGACACGGGAGGCTCAATACCAGGAGAACCGGCGGGCGCTGGCGGACGCTGCAACATTGGGCGCCGCCTGCTTCGTTATCGTCGCTGGTGGGCTCCCCCGGGCGAGCCGCGACATCGGCGATGCTCGTGCTCAGGTAGAAGAAGGGCTCGCTCGCCTGCTGGTCGACGCGCGCACGCTCGGCGTGTCCATTGCCATCGAGCCGCTGCATCCGATGTATGCGGCCGATCGCTGCTGCGTGAACACGCTGGCGCAGGCACTCGACATGTGCGCCCGGCTCGACCCCGACCATGCCGGGGGCATCGGCGTCGCAATCGACGCCTATCATGTCTGGTGGGACCCGGACCTCGCCGCAGGCATCAGGCGCGCCGGGAGCGAGCGTCGTCTCAACGCCTTTCATATCTGCGATTGGCTGGTACCAACCACCGACCTTTTGATGGATCGCGGCATGATCGGCGATGGTGTCATTGATCTTTCGGCAATGACCAATCAGGTCAACGCGACCGGTTTCGAGGGTTACGCCGAGATCGAGATTTTCTCCACTCGGTGGTGGTCCACTGAAAATGAAGAAACGTTGCGGGTCTGTGCGGATCGCTTACGCACCGCTAGCGGAACTTCTGCTTAAGCGAAGAAGACGAGCGTCGTCCCTGCGCAAGAACGCCTTGGCGATGCCCTGCGTCTCGGACAACCCGAACTGCTGCGCCGGACTGCGCAACAACCGAAACATCTTTACGGATTTGGATCCCCGCGTGACCTAAGCGACATTCGCGACGGGAGCGTTCAGATCGGCGACTGCCGACCGAATGGCCGCCTGCTGCTGAGGCGTAACCGCGGGAGTCGGCCGCCGGCTAATTCCCAGCGGGGCGCCTTGAAGCGAAAGAGCGAATTTCGAGGTTGCGATGCGGTTGTCGGCGAAGATCGCATTCCACAGGCGCAGCATCTTCCTGTGCAGGCCGAGCGCAGTTGCATGGTCGCCCCGCCGCACGGCTTCCCACAGCTCGAGGCACTGACGCGGGGCCGCCGCCGCAAGCATGGAAATCACGCCATGGGCGCCGAGCGCCATTGAGGGATACAGAAGCGCATCAATCGCCGCGAAGATGCGATCCTTAGGACCAGCCTCGAGCAGCAGGTCGGCAAGGAGTTTGAGATCCCCGGCGCTCTGCTTGACGCCGATCACGCCATGCTCCTCGCGCATCATGCGCAGCAGGAGGCTGGGTGTCAGATAGTTCCAGGGAATGACATTGTAGACGATGATCGGAATGCCCACGGCATCGTAGACCTCCCGGAAATGGCGGATCATCGCCTCCTCGTCAGTCTTGTAGATGTAGTGAACCGGCGTCAGCTGGAGCGCGGACACGCCGAGGTCGGAGATGGCGCGCGCCCGCTCGATGGCGTCGCGTGTGCTGTTGGCGATGACGCCAGCGATAAGCGGCCCGCTCTCGCCCAGTTCCTCGCCGACGACGCCAGTCATCGTGCGCAGTTCATCCACCGAGAGATTGAACCCCTCTCCTGAGCTGCCGCCGACGACCAAGCCATGAACGCCCTGCCGGAGCATGAAGCGGGAGAGTTCGCGCAGCGAGGAGATGTCGATCGTCTCGTCGTCGGAGAGCGGCGTCAGAAGCGGCGGCAGGATGCCGGCAATCTCGGAAGGCTGGAAGATCTTGGGCATTCCTGTCTCCATGCAGGGCAAGAGGCGGCGATGCGGCGCGACGAGGTCCGCTGATGTGCTGCGTCAGGTTGTTTTGGCGGCGTCAGTTGATCTCGACCTTCGCGATGCGGGCCAGCTTGGCGAAGTGCTCGATCTGCTCGTCGATATAGGCCTGGAACTCGGTCGGCGAGGACACGGCGACTTCCAGCCCGAGCTCTTTCAGCCGTGCCAGCACGGAGGGATCCTTGATTGCTTCCCGTACGGCAGAATTCAGCTTCTCGACGATAGCGGGCGGCAGGCCGGCGGGCCCGACCAGGCCGTTCCACGTCAGCACCTCGAAGCCGGGTAGCTGCTCGCTGATGGACGGGACATCGGGCAGGAGCGAGGAACGCGTCTTGGTGGTGACCGCGAGAGCCTTCAGCTTGCCGGCATTGACCTGCGGCATGACTTCGAGGATCGGATTGAACGCCGCCTCTATCTGTCCGCCCATGACGTCGGTGAGCGCGGGCGCGCCGCCCTTGTACGCGATCGGCGCCATGGTGACACCCGACATGGATTCGAACAGTGCTCCTGCGAGATGGGGAGAGGAGCCCTGCCCAGCCGTTCCGTAATTCAGCTCGCCGGGCTTCTGCTTGCCGTAGGCGATAAAGGCCTCGAGCGTCCGGGCAGGGAACGAGGGAGCCACCACCAGCACGCTGGGGCTGACCGTGAAGCGCGCGATGGCCGCGAAGTCCTTCCTGGGATCGTAGGAGAGCTTCGAGATGCTCACATTCGCCGCGAGCGGACCGCTGCTGAGGAAGCCGAGCGTGTAGCCGTCGGGTGCGGCTTTGGCGACGGCTCCCGCACCTATGGCGCCGCCCGCACCGGTGCGGTTTTCCACCACGACCGGCTGGCCGAGGATCTCGCCCAGTTTGGTTGCGAGCACGCGCCCGGAAACGTCGTTGTTCCCGCCGGCGGCAAACGGCACGATCATGGTGATTGGACGCGTCGGATAGGAATCGGCCGCCGAGGCATGACCGACTCCCAGCGATAGAACTGCCGATATGATTACCGTATGCAGGCGGCCTAGACCCTTCATCGCTTCCTCCTGGTAAACAGCCTGCCGTTCTTTTCGACGGCATGGACACTGAAGGAGATGCTATGGACTTGATTTGAAAGCATCTATTTTCTTTTCGTTCTCCCGTGTAAACCTACGGCTAACATGCAATCGGATACTGGACGTAACGCCTTCCAGCAGTTGCGTTTCCGGCAACTGGAGATGGTTCGCCTGCTGGCGGACACTGGCAGCCTGCGCACGACGGCGGGCCTGATGAACGTGACAGCGCCGGCACTGAGCAAGAGCCTGCGGGAGGTCGAGACGCTCATTGGCCACGAGCTCTTCATCCGCAGTTCCCGCGGTGTCGCCCCGACGCCGCTGGGGAGCGAGGTCGCCCGGCAGGCGCGCCTGCTGCTGCACGGGCTCGACGCGCTGCGGCACATCAAGCCGGAGACGCTGGGCTCGGAGCGGGCGCTGCTGCGCCTCGGCACGGCGCCCTTCGTCGCGTGGCGCATCATGCCGAGCGTCATCGAACGATTGAGGGCCGCGGATGCGCGGCTCCGCATCCACCTGGTCGAGGGTCGGATCATCCCGCTGGCCGATCAACTGCTGAACGGCGATCTGGACGCCATCCTCACGGTGATGACGCCGGAAGCGCTTCAGGTGCTGGGGCGGGCCGAATTCCTGCTGGACCAAATCCATTCGGAGCGCGTGATCATCGTCTGCTCCCCACGTCACCCCTGGGCAGGAAGGCGCGTTTCCTGGCCCGACTTGGCGACCGCCGACTGGATCATGCCGCCGCAGACCTTCACTCTGCGTTTGACTGTCCAGCGCGCATGCCTTCAGGCCGGCGCTATTCCGCCCGAACCGGTGATCGAGTCGGTCAACATCCCGGCCGTCATCAACTATGTCAAAGCAGGCCTGGGCATCACCGCCGCCTTAAGATCGACGGCAAAAGATGACCTGAACTCCGGCGCGCTCCGCCTTATTCGCACCGATGCCGAGCTGCCGACGGTTCCGATTGGACTGGCCGCACGGCGCACGCCAACTATCGGCCAGGCGATGGGCGCGCTTAGGGACGCCTTCGAGCGCTACGCCGCTACCGCCTCTGAAACCTAAACTATATTTTTAGGCCATGGAGCTTGACGCTTCCCGCGAGGCCCTCGCGAGGCCACGGGTGTGTCCATGCAGCGAATGCGTCAGTTTGGGTCCATCAGACCGAAGATGGCGACCAATGCCAGCACCCCGATGCCGAGAATGACCTCGACAAGGGTCCCGGTTTGGATGCTTGCGATGGCGCGGTCGGGGTGTGTGCGAAGGCGCGGCACGAAGACATAGCGGTTGAGAACCGCAAGGCCGGTCATGGCGAAGATGAGGACGATCTTGATGTCGAGCAGGCGCTGATAAGGTGAAATCGGCTCGTGCGGCCATTGACCCAAGACGAGCATGGTATTGACGATCCCGGTCATAATGACCAGCGCGACATCTCGCGTGGCCAACTATGGGAAGTGAGAACCTGTCGGGGCCCCTAGATCGTTCACCCCCACGGAGGCGGTATGGCGGCCGCCCCCGCAGGATTGATGCTCAGTACGTCGCGGCCGGATTGACCTGCCAGATCTCGTCGACGAGCTTGCCGTCGCGATAGAGCAGCACGTAGCGCACCTTGACGGTGTTCTTGCCGGCGAAGGTGACGTCCACCGTCACCGTGCCACCCTTGGGATTGGCGCCCTCGGTCGTCGCGGCGATGGCCGCCTTTTGCGTGCCCTGGGCCGCGAAGAACTTCGACCAGACCTCCCTGATCTTGTCGGACTGGCTGTAGCTGCCGTCGAGTGGGCCGCCGACCCAATGCAGGGTCGCGGCCGGGGCATAGGCGGAGGCGACGGCGGCAAGGTCGCCGCCGGCGATGGCGTCGATGCGGGACCTGGCGAGGTCTTCCGCGGGTCCCGCCAGGGCGGCGGAGCCGGAGGCGGCGAGGAGGGCGAGGCTGGTGGCAAAGATGGGAAGGCGCATGTGCGGGTGTCTCCTGATGTGACCTGCACAAGCGCAGACTCCCGCACCGCCGGTTTATTCCGCAGGACCGGGCCCGAAATCGCGAATTTTCATCTCGGGACGGCGACGCGCCGGAGAAAAATCCGTGCCGCGCCGGAATAATCGGGCTCCTCGCGTGTCCAACCTCCTGAAGGCGCCATCGCGCCGAAGGAGAACAGCCCATGCGACAACGACATCTTGCCTGCGTCGGGGTAGTGCTGGCGGCATGCCTCGCCGGCGCCGGCGCTCAGGCGCATGACCACGGCCATGGCGACACGACCGCCTCCGCCACCAGCGACGAGGCGCCCTTCCTCGCCGAGAACACCGCCGCCATGGACAAGATGATGGCGGAGATGGAGGTGAAGCCGACCGGTGACATCGATGCCGATTTCACGGCGATGATGATCCCGCATCACCAAGGCGCGATCGACATGGCGGTCGCCTATCTGCGCTACGGCACCAATCCGCAACTGCGCCGCCTCGCGCAGGAGATCGTCGTCGAGCAGCAGCAGGAGATCGCTGCAATGCGGCTCGCGCTTGGCCAGACGCCGCCGCCCTCGGCACCGGCGCCGACGCAACCGGATGCCGTCGCGCCGGCCGCGCTTCAACCGTCCCCCGCCCACGACCATTCCGCAATGGCGCATGACGCCATGGCGATGCAGCCGGCCCCGCCGGCACAATAGGACCACTGATGATGAAAAACCGTATCCTGGCCGGTCTGCTCGCCGGCACCGCCCTCGCCTGCGCTGCCCCCGCCTGCGCCGGCGAAGCGCCCTTCGCCGCCTCGGCGCCGGAAATTGCCATCAGCAGCCGCGACCGCGTCTATGCCGCCGAGCAGTTCTCCAACACCGTCTCGGTCACCGACCCCGCCACCAACAAGCTGGTCGGCGTCATCAAGCTCGGCGACCCGCAGCCGATGAACTTCAGCCCGCTCTACAAGGGGCAGGTGCTGGTGCACGGCATGGGCTTCTCGCCCGACCGCAAGACGCTCGCCGTGGTGTCGATCGGCTCGAACTCCGTCACCTTCATCGATACCGCGACCAATCAGGTGAAGCACACCACCTATGTCGGCCGCTCGCCGCACGAGGCGTTCTTCACGCCGGACGGCAAGGAAATCTGGGTGACGGTGCGCGGCGAGGACTACATCGCCGTGCTTGACGGGGCGACCTATGAGGAGAAGACCCGCATCAAGGTGCCGAACGGCCCGGGCATGCAGATTTTCTCGCCCGACGGGAAATATGGCTATGTCTGCTCCTCCTTCATGCCGGAGACGGTGGTGATCTCGGTCGCCGACCACGAGATCGTCGGCCATGTGAAGCAGGAAAGCCCGTTCTGCCCGAACATCGCCGCAACGCCGGACGGCAAGCAGGTCTGGTTCACGCTGAAGGACATCGGCAAGACGCAGGTGTTCAACGCGCAGCCGCCCTTCGAGGTCATCAAGACGCTCGACACCGGCCCGATCACCAACCACGTCAACTTCGCCCGCAACGCCAAGGGCAGCTTCGCCTATGTAACGGTCGGCGGGCTCAACGAGGTGAAGGTGTTCCGCACCGACGACTTCGCGCAGGTGGCGACGATTCCCGTCGGCAAGCTGCCGCACGGCATCTGGCCGTCGGGCGACGGCGCGCGGGTCTATGTCGGGCTGGAGAACGCTGACGCGCTCGCCGCCATCGACACGCTCAGCAACAAGGTGATCGCCACCATCCCGATCGGCCAGGCGCCGCAGGCGGTCAACTACGTCCCCGGTGCGGTACCGGAGGGCGACGGCACCTCGAACCTGCAGCCGCTCGGCGTCGCCGGGCAGGCGGCCCATCTCAGCCTCGCCGGGGACGGCAAGGCCGCGGACAAGGCGCCGACCAGCATTTCGCTGTTCGACCAGGGGCTGATCCAGGTCCTGCAGGCCTCCGTCACCGGCCTTCAGCCGAAGAAGCCCTATGTGCTGGCGCTGTCGGACCGGCTCGACGGCAAGGGCGCGTTGGAACCGCTCTCGGCCTTTATGACCAATCCGGCCGGCTCGGCTATCGTCAACGCCACCGGACCGATCCGCCAGATCGTGCAAAGTGACGTGACGGCTCAGCGCCGCTATCTCGTCATCGCCGAGGGAACGACGTCGCAGCCCGGCACCGTCGTGCAGCGCCAGACAGTGGATTGACGCAGCCTTTGCCTCCGCCGCGAGATCAGCTCACGGCGGAGGCTCGCCGCTCCCGTAAAGGAGACGCCATGAACCACGAGATGGTGCGCCTCATCGAGCCGCTGATCCCCGCCTTGCGGCGCTATGCCCGTGCGCTGATGCGCGAGCGGGCGGCGGCGGATGATCTGGTGCAGGACTGCCTGGAGCGCGCTATCAGCCGCTGGCACCAGCGGCGTGCGAACGACGACGCGCGGGCCTGGATCTTCACCATCCTGCACAATCTCGCCATGACGCGGCTGCGCCGCGCGGCGCAGCGCCCGGTTCACGTGACGTTCGACGATGCCGAGGCGGCGAAGCTGTCATCCGCCGCGCCGCAGGAGGACGGGTTGCGCCACCGCGACCTGCTCGACGCGCTGGCGCAACTGCCCGACGAGCAGCGCACCGTGCTGCTGCTGGTCACCGTCGAGGAACTCTCCTATGCCGATGCGGCTCGGGTGCTCGACATACCCATCGGCACGGTGATGTCGCGCCTGTCGCGTGCCCGCGAACGCCTTGCCCGGCTGATGTCCGTCGAACCGCGGGCGATCCCCTCGCCGCCTTATCTCCGGAGCGTGAAATGAGCTCTCGCCCCATTACCGAAGACGATCTCAACGGCCTCATCGACGGCACGCTCGACCCCGATCGTCGGATCGAGGTGAGCGCCTATCTCGACGCCCATCCGGACGTCGCCCGCCGCATCGCCCTCCATAGTGAGCAGCGAGACGCGTTGCGCGATGCCTTCGCCCGGGTGATCGAGGAGCCGGTGCCGACGGAACTCGACCTTTCCCGCATGATTGCGGAGCGCCACCGCCCGCGGCCGGCACCGCGCTGGGCGATGGCCGCGGCGGCCGCGCTCCTCCTCTGCGCTGGCGGCATCGGTGGCTGGTCGCTGCGCGGGATGGCGCCCGCCTCCTACGAGGGCGTGCAGGCGCTCGCCCGCGAGGCCGCAGCCAGCTATGCGACCTATGCGCCCGATCTGGTGCGCCCGGTCGAAATCCGCGCAAGCGACCGCGACGTGCTCGCTGCCTGGACCACCAAACGCGTCGGCCGTCCGGTCGGCATTCCGGACCTGACGGCTGCAGGCTACCGGCTCATGGGCGGGCGCGTGGTGCCGACCGAGCACGGACCCGCCGCGCTGTTCATGTATGACGACGACCGCGGCACCCGCCTCGTCATGCTGGCGCGTCCCATGCGGAGCGATGGCGACATACCGATGGCGCCCCACGCGCAGGGCGATCTCAACGGCCTCGCCTGGGCGGACCGCGGCCTCGGCTACAGCCTCGTCGGCGCGGTGGCCCCGGACCGGCTGCACCCGCTGGCGGACGAGGTACGCCGCCAGATCCGCAGCGAGGCTTGAGGGGGAACGATGGCGCTTGCCACTTACTCGAGAGCGCTGCTGGCGGGCCTGGTCGCGCTGGCGGTCAACTTCCTCCTGCTGGGTCTCGCCAACCGATTCGGCATCGTCACCGAGCGCGGGGGCTCCAGCGCCTGGTGAAGCTGTGGACCAGGCCTGTGCTGCGGGAGCTTGGCGTCGATCGCATCTGGACCGCGCTTCACCTCCCGGACTCCAATGGCGCGCTCTTCACCAACGGCTTCAAGGTCGCCGCAGGACCGGCGTTCGCGGTGATCCATGTCCGAATCCGGCCGCTTCTGCCCGGCTCGGCGCCCGAAAAGGGTCTCCTCTATGCGCTGCTGGTCCGGTGGAATCGATGCGGCAGCCTCGCCGGTCAGCGGGTCTTGCGATGAATAAGGCCGCTTGGGAAACCACCAAGCCCACGACCGGTACCATGCTGCGCCACAACCGGAGCGCCGCACTCGTGCTTGACACGACGGCTTTTCATGCGTGCTCTTATAGATAACCCGAAGCCGGCGGCGTCGCGGAGCGACGCCGATTCACGTGACAATTGGGAAGGGAGGTGGGCCTATGGGTGAGTTCAGCGGGAATCATGCAGGCGTCCCCGAGCGCACGGAGTCCCGTGCCGCGACAACGTCCGAGACCGGGGTTCCCGCTAGCACGTCGGCAGCGACCGGCGGGCTGGCGACCTATGGCAACACGACCTTCGGCAGCCCGTATGACGATGGCATCGTCGCGGAAAGCGGCAACAACCTGGTGTTCAGCTTCGCCGGCAACGACACGCTCGCGGCCGGCCCCGGCAACGACTTCCTGTTCGGAGGCGCCGGCTCCGACACGCTGCATGACGGCCCCGGCCAGACCGCCCTGTTCGGCGGCACGGGCAACGACGTCTTCCATTTCGCACCGACCTCGACCGGCACGGACATCGTGTTCGGCGGCGAGGGCTACGACACGCTCTATTTCGAGGGGCGTTCGGCCAGCGACGCCTCCGTCTCCTACGCGGCCGGCTTCTACTCGATCCATTTTCCCGATCAGTCCGTGCTCGCGACGGGGATCGAAGTCTTCGTCGTCGGCGATTCGGTCTTTTACGCCGGCGTCGGGTGAGCCGTTCCGGCACCCGGGCGATCCGCCGATTTCCGATCTTCCGATCCTGCCAAGCCGCGCGAAGGGTGGCCTACCCTGCACGCGATCTGGCGCGAGCGTGATTTGCGCTTCGCGAGGGCATCGGCTTTAGCCACGAGAGCTGATCGCAGAGAGCTCCCGTGCAGACGCTTCGCCTCCTCCGTATCGCGCTGTGGCTGGCCGCCGCCGCCGCGGCCATCGCCTATGTCGCGCTGGCGCTCCGTGGCGATCCACCGCCCCGGCAGCCGTCGGCCGGCACCGACGCGGGCGCGATCGGCGGGCCGTTCACCCTCACCGACCAGCGCGGCGCGACCTTCACCGAAAAGGATGTGGCGGGGCGCCCGCATGCTGTCTTCTTCGGCTTCACCCATTGCCCGGACGTCTGCCCGACGACGCTGTTCGGGCTGACCCAGCTTATGCAGGCGCTCGGCCCGGATGCCGACAGGCTCAAGGTGCTGTTCGTCACCGTCGATCCCGAGCGCGACACGGCGGAGGCGCTCACCACCTACATGTCCTCCTTCGACCCGCGCATCGTGGCGCTGACGGGGGACGGCGCCGCGATCGACCGGATGGTGAGGAACTACAAGGCCTATTACCGCAAGGTGCCGAGTGGGGAGAGCTACACCATGGACCATACGGCCGTGGTGTTCCTGATGGGTGCGGACGGGAGGTTCGTCATCACCCTCGACCAGCACGAGCCGGTGGAGACCCAGCTCGCCAAGCTGCGGCGCCTCGTGAAGACGCCATGAGCCTTCGCGAGCGGGGACTCCGACATTTTTCATAAATTGCGAGACATAGTCCGCCTCAGAACGATCGCGCCGCCCGTCCACATGGCCGGACGGCGGTTCAAAGGCTCCATCGACCGGCTGGATCGCCATGAAGATGCTTCGCACCCTCCTCCTGTTCGGCGTGGTCGCGCTGCTCGCCGGCTGCGCCGGTGGCGACGTGGACGAACGCGGCTCGGTGCCGATCCCGGCCAAGCTCGTCTCGGAGATGTCGGCCAAGGGCATGAGCCCGGACGACCCGATCATGGTGCGCATCTACAAGAAGGAGAGCGAGCTCGAGCTGTGGAAGCGCAACAGCTCCGGGCGCTACGCGCTGCTCAAGACCTATCCGCTGTGCCGCTGGTCCGGCAAGCTCGGCCCGAAGACGCAGGAAGGCGACCGGCAGGCGCCCGAGGGCTTCTACTCGGTCTCGCGCGCGCAGCTCAATCCGCGCTCGCAATTCTACCTGTCGTTCAATCTCGGCTATCCGAACCAGCTCGAGCGGGCGCTCGGCTATTCCGGCAGCGCGCTGATGGTGCACGGCGCCTGCACCTCGGCCGGCTGCTACGCCATGACCAATGACGGCATCTCCGAGATCTACGCGGTGGCGCGCGAGGCGCTGGCCGGCGGCCAGCCGAGCTTCCAGGTGCAGTCGCTGCCCTTCCGCATGACGCCGCGCAATCTCGCGGCCCACCGCAACGACCCGAACATGCCGTTCTGGCGCAACCTCAAGGAAGGCACGGACCTGTTCGCGGTGACGAAGCAGCCGCCGGTCGTCTCCGCCTGCGGCGGTCGCTACCGCTTCACCGGAGCACCGGACGCCGACATGCCGGCCGATCCGCTGGCCCCCTGCCCTCAGGCGGCGCCGGCGCCGCAGCTCGACGCGCTGGTCGCCGAACGGCGCGCGCGGGACGAGGAGGCGGTCATCCGCCTGTCGGAGACGATGCCGCCCGCGCTGGCGACCTATGTCGACGGCGGCATGAACCCCGCCTTCCGCGACATGCTGCGTAAGGTCGGCCCGCAGAAGCTGGCGGCGCTGACCTCCGGCAAGATCGAGGTCAGCCGTCCCGACGCGGCGCTGGCCGATCCCTATGTGCCCGACGCCGGCGGGGCGGACGAGGGCGAATAGCCCGGCTTTCCCCGGAATGCCGTCCGGGGGTTGAAGAGCCGGGATGCCGGCCGCATAGTCCAGCAAACTGGGTGGTAATTGCGCTCCCGACGCGCATGGGCGGAACGGCACGCCCGATGCTTCCGGGAGAAGTGCCAAGCGGCACATGCGGCGAGATGCGATGACCTTTCCTCCCTCACTGATCGACCTCGGCGGCGCCATCGCCCTGCTGCTGTGGGGCACGCACATGGTCCAGACCGGCGTGCAGCGGGCGCTGGGTCATCACCTGCGTGCCTTCCTCGGCCGCGCGCTGCGCACCCGGCTGCGCGCCTTCCTCGCGGGGCTCGGCGTCACCGCGATCCTGCAGAGCAGCACCGCCACCGGCCTGATGACCGCTGGCTTCGCCGCCGGCGGCCTCGTCGAGCTGGCGCCGGCGCTCGCCGTCATGCTCGGCGCCAATGTCGGCACGACGCTGATCGTCCAGGTGCTGTCCTTCGACGTCTCGGCGCTTTCGCCGGCGCTGATCCTCGTCGGCGTGGTGATGTTCCGGCGCGACGCCACCAGCCACACGCACGATCTCGGGAGGGTCTTCATCGGGCTCGGGCTCATGCTGCTCGCGCTGCACCAGTTGCTCGGCCTGCTGACCGATTTCGAGGACACGCCGAGCCTGCGCGTCCTGCTCGGCGCGGTGTCGACCATGCCGGTGCTCGCCATGTTCATCGCCGCCGGGCTCACCTGGGCGGCGCATTCCAGCGTCGCCATCGTGCTGCTCATCATGTCGCTGGCGGCGAACGGCGCGGTGCCGCCCAACGCCGCCTTCGCCATGGTGCTCGGCGCCAATCTCGGCACCGCGATCAACCCGGTGCTGGAAGGGCCGGCCGGCGACGACCCGGCGGCGCGGCGGCTGCCCATCGGCAATCTGTGCACGCGGCTGGTGGGCGTCATCATCGCGCTCGCCGCGCTGGCGCCGATCGGGCACCTCATGGTGACCTTCCAGCCGGACAATGGCCGCGCCGTCGCCGACTTCCACATGTTCTTCAATCTGGCGCTGGCGGCGCTCTTCCTGCCGCTGCTGACGCCCTATGCAAGCCTGCTGCGCCGCTGGTTCCCGGACAGGGTCGACCCGGCCGACCCGTCGCGGCCGCGCTATCTCGATGCGGCGGCCAAGGAGACCCCCATCGTCGCACTCGGCGGTGCGGCCCGCGAGGCGCTGCGCCTGTCCGACGTTCTGGCCGAGATGCTGACCGGCGCGCGCGGCGCGCTCGCCAATGGCGACCGCAGGGCGATCGCCGAGATCAAGCGGCGCGACGACGTGCTTGACCGACTCAACACGGAGATCAAGGCCTATCTCTCGACGCTCGACCCCGACGAGCTGAGCACCGAGGACGACCGGCGCCTCACCGAGATCCTCACCTTCACCATGAACATGGAGCAGGCCGGCGACGTGGTGGACCGCAACCTGCTGCCGCACCTGTCCAAGCGCCTGAAGCGGACCGGCGCCCTGCCGAAGGACGACCAGGCCGAACTCGCCGGCATGATCGACCGCCTGCTGGCCAATCTGGGCGCCGCCGCCTCGCTGTTCATGACCGAGGATCCGCGCGCGGCGCGGCTGCTCGCCGACGAGAAGGTGGCGTTCCGCGACGCCGAGTCGAAGGCGACGCTGTCGCATTTCGACCGGCTCCGCTCGTCGCGGCTGGAGGATGCGCAGGCGAGCGCATTGCATCTCGACCTTCTGCGCGACATCAAGCTGGTGAACTCGCACATCGTCGCGGCGGCGGCCTATCCGGTGCTGGAGCGCAGCGGCGCGCTGCTGCCGAGCCGCCTCGCCTCCGGCGCCGAGGAGTGAACGCCGGATTCCGCGCGCTCCCCCGGACGAAGCATCGGCAGCCGCGCCGAGCTTTCCGAAATTGCGGTTCAGTCGCAAGGCATTAACGCTAATGCCGGTTCGCCCTCGCGCCGGCCGTGACGGGAACGATTTTCCGTCGCCAGCGTTCCGCCCGGCTGTTATCCCAGCCTGGGGCCAGGAAGTTCGTCGGAGTTCGTCATGGCGATCGACACCATCGACGTCGTCGTGCGGCTGCACGATCTGCGCAATTTCTTCGCCGTTCCCGATGTCGACCCGTTCGCGGGCGAGGACATCGACATGTCCGGCGTCGACCTTGTGATGGAGACGGTGCGCATCCAGCGCGGCTGGAGGCACCGGCCGGTAGCAACCCGCATCGAGGTGCCGTCCTCTCCCGAGAGCGACGCGCTGGTGCCGCGCATTCCGCAGGCGCTGGCGAGCTATTGCGACCGGCACATCCAGCACACCGAGCGCCAGCTCGGCGAGGTGTGGCAGAACGGCCGGCGCGCGCTGATCGTCGGCGTCGTGTTCCTGGCGCTCTGCCTTGGCCTCGCCGCCGGCATCGAGCGGCTGGTGCCGGAGGACAGCCTGCTGAGCCGGCTGCTGGTCGAGGGCGCGATCATCGCCGGCTGGGTCGGGCTGTGGCGGCCGATCGAGCTGCTGCTGTTCGAGTGGTGGCCCTATGTCGAGAACATCCGGCTCTACCGCAAGCTGCGCGACATGCCGGTCTCAGTGGTGACGTACTGAGCGCCGCCTATTCGTGCGGCATCTTCCAGCGCAGGTAGCGGTCGGTGCGGGCGATGGCGAGCACGTCGTGATTGTCGGCCCAGGCGCGCTCCATATAGGCGATCACCCGCGTGCCCTCGAAGGTCCCGGCGATGTCGAGGATGCGCGAGGGCTTGGAGACCGAGACGCCATAGTCGCCGAGATCCATCTCGGTGTAACGCGCATAGCCGTAGCCCTTCTCCTCGTAGCCGGCGACGATGGTCTGCCACGACTGCGTGTTGATGAGCGGCATGGTCTCGTGCGAGGCGCGCGGGAAGAGGCCGTGGAAGGTGGCGACCAGGAGGCCACCCGGCGCCAGATGGTCAATGAGATAGCGCATCCAGCGCGTGGTGCGGGCCTCGTCGACATGGGTGAACAGCGAGCCGACCCAGATCACGTCGAGGTCGCGCGGCAGCTCGGCGCTGGTCAGCTCCTCATGCGAATAGACCGGGATCAGGCCGAGGGTCGAGGCGCAGAAATCGACGCCGCTGCGGTTGAGGTCGCAGCCATAGACCTCGGCCTGCGGGAAGGCGGCCTTCAGCCAGCGCCCGACGCGGCCATGGCCGCAGGGCAGGTCGAGCACGCGCTTGACCTCGCGCGTCGCCGCCGACTGGGACATCGCGGAGAGAATGCAGCCGAGCCCGCTCTCGCCGACCCACCAGTACCATGGGCTGCCGTGCTGCCACATCTCGTCGTCGGGCGCGGTCTCCTTGGAGACGCCCCGCGCGCGGCAAGCCGCCATGATCAGCGCTGCTTCGGTAATATCCATGCGCCCCCCGGCACGCTCCACGCTGGAGCCGATGCTGGCTAATGCATATCAGCGAGGGCCGTCAACCGCGCCCTGCGCGAAGGCGCCCATAATCGGCTCAGCGGATGAACTCGATGGTGTCGAGGGCGATGAGCTGCGAGCCCTGATAATTGCCGTCGTGCAGCCGGCACAGCATGAAGCGGTCGGCCACCTCGATCGGGCCGTAGGCGGTGATGGTGTCGCCGCTGCGCAGCTTGATGGTCAGAGCGTGCTTGCGATCGTCCTTGGCAACCTCGTGCAGCAGGTCGCAGATGGTGCGGTTACTGGTACAGATGTTCATGGCGTTCCTCCCGTCCTCGTCCGCGCGAAAACTGTACACGGCAACGTGCCGGCCGGGTACCGGGTTCCTACGGACGGCAGGAGGGCGGCGCGCGCTCAGCCGGCGATGCGGCGGGCGCGGCGCATGCGCAGCACCGCGATGGCGGCAAGCGCGATCAGGATGATCGCCATCGAGAACACCGTGGTCACGGTGCCGAGCGCGTAGAGCACCGGCGTGGTGACGTTGGTAGTCATGCCGTAGATCTCCAGCGGCAGCGTGTTGAAGGTGCCGGAGGTCATCAGCGTACGGGCGAACTCGTCATAGGAGAGCGTGAAGCCGAACAGGCCGACGCCGATCAGGCTCGGCAGGATGATCGGCAGCACGACATGGGCGAAGGTCTGCCACGGGGTGGCGCCGAGATCGCGCGCAGCCTCCTCATAGGCCGGATTGAAGCGGTTGAAGACCGCGAACATGATCAAGAGGCCGAAGGGCAGCGTCCAGGTGAGATGCGCGCCGAAGGCGGAGGAGTACCAGGCCGGCTCCAGCCCGAACACCTGGAAGGCGAGGCCGATGCCGAGCGAGATCAGGATCGAGGGTACGATCAGGCTAGCGATGGTGAGATAGAAGAGCGGTCCGGAGCCGAGGAAGCGGCGGCGGAAGGCGAGGCCGGCGAGCAGCGCCACCACCACGGTCGCCACCATGGTCATGATGCCGAGCACCAGCGAACGCGAGAAGGCGCCGCCGAAATCGCCGACCGCCTGCTGCTCGAACAGGAGGTTCTCGAACCAGCGCAGCGAGGTGCCGTTCATCGGGAAGGTGAGGCCGCCATTGGGCCCCTGGAACGACAGGATGAAGATGGTCGTCAGCGGCCCATAGAGGAACAGCACGAACAGCACGAAGAAGGCCGTGAGCACATAAAAGCCGGGGCCGCGCTTTTCGGAGTTCATCCTGCAATCCCTCCTGCGGCGATCGGCCTGCGTGCTTCGAGGCTGGCCTGCGGCCAGCACCTCAGCATGACGGAGCCTTGCTCAAACATAGCGCCGTCATCCTGAGGTGCCTGGGCGAAGCCCGGGCCTCGAAGGATGCTCACCCCGTACGTCCCCGCCATCTCACAGCTCCTTGCGGATGTTGACGACGCGCAGGATGCCGGCGACCAGCATCAGCACGATGATCAGCAGGATCACCGCGTTCGCCGCGGCGGCGGGGTACTGCAGTAGCGCGATCTGATTCGCCATCATCAGGCCGACCGAGGCCGACTGCCCACCGGACATGAAGCGCACGGTGATGAAGTCGCCCATCACCAGCGTCACGACGAAGATCGAGCCGATGGCGATGCCCGGCTTGGCCAGCGGGATGATGACGTTGGTCAATATCTGCCAGGCATTCGCGCCGGCGTCGCGCGCGGCCTCGATCAATGCGCGGTCGATGCGCATCAGCGTGTTGAAGATCGGGGTGACCATGAACAGCGTGTAGAGGTGCACCATGGCGAGCACCACCGCGAAGTCCGAGAACAGCAGGAATTCCAGCGGTTGATCGATGAGGCCGAGGCCCATCAGCGTCTGGTTCAGCAGCCCGTTGCGCCCGAGGAACGGGATCCACGAGATCATGCGGATGATGTTCGAGGTCAGGAACGGCACGGTGCAGACGAGGAATAGCACCATCTGCGTGGTCGCCGAACGGATGTGAAAGGCGAGGTAATAGGCGACCCAGAAGCCGATGAAGAGCGTCAGCGCCCACACGATGACGGTGTATTTCAGCGTGTTGAGATAGGTGTTCCAGGTCACCGGCGAGGTGATCGTCTCCTCGTAATTGGTGAAGACGAAGGCCGGGAAGATCTGGATCGAGTCGTAGTCCCAAAAGCTCACCATCACGATGGTGGCGATCGGCAGCACGAGGAAGGCCGCGAGGATCACCGCCAGCGGCGTCGCCTGAAGATAGGGGGCGTAGCGTGAGAGCGTCATGCGGGGCTTTCCGGGTCACGATCGAAGGCACGGCGCTTCGGCAAGAAGGCAAGATGACCATTCTTCGAGGCCCGGGCTGCGCCCGGGCACCTCAGGATGACGTTGCATATCGGGGAAGCGGTTCCCCCACGTCCGTCATGCTGAGGTGCGAGCGTCAGCGAGCCTCGAAGCACGCAGGCGCTCGCCGCATTCACAGCCTCACGCCGCGATGAACTCGTTCCAGCGGCGGACCATGTAGCGGTCCTCGTCCATCACCGAGTTCCAGCAGGCGACCGCGCCCATGCGTTCCTTGAAGGAGCCGCCGTCGCGCACCGCGCCGGCCGTGTACATCACCTTGCCCTCGGGCGAGAGGATGTCGGCCTTGGCCGGCTGGCCGAGCATCCAGAAGCCCCACTCCTCGGGCGTCATGTTCTTCTCGGCGGTGGAGAGCACGGCCGAGTAGTAGCCCTGCCGGTTGAGGTAGGCGCCGACCCAGCCGGACAGGTACCAATTGATGTACTCATAGGCGGCGTCGAGCTGCGCGCCCTTGAGATGCTTGGCGATGCCGAGGCCGCCGCCCCAGGCGCGATAGCCCTCCTCGAGCGGCTGGTAGACGCAGGGAATGCCCTTGGAGCGCACCGCCGCCACCGCCGGCGACCACATGGACTGGATCACCACCTCGCCCGAGGCCATCAGGTTCACGCTCTCGTCGAAGGTCTTCCAGAAGGCGCGGAACTGGCCGGCCTTCTTGGTCTTGATCAGGAAATCGATGGTGGCGTCGATCTCCGCCTTGGTCATGTTGCCCTTGTCGCCATATTTCACGATGCCGGCGCTCTCGCAGATCATCGCGGCGTCCATGATGCCGATGGACGGGATGTTCAGGATCGAGGTCTTGCCCTTGAAGGCGGGGTCGAGGATGTCCTTCCAGTTCTTGATCGGCCGGCCGACGAGGTCGGGGCGGATCCCGAGCGTGTCGGCGTTGTAGATAGTCGGGATGAGGGTCATCCACTCGGTGGGCGTGGGAGCGAACTTCTTGGAGTCCGGCCCCTCGACGAAGCTCACCGTATGGGGCGCGGTGCCCTGCGCGATCTTCGATTCCGGGGTCAGCTTGCCGGTGACGAAGATCGGCACGATCTGATCGAAATACTTGATCTTCTTCACGTCCATCGGCTGCAGCGTGCCGGCCGGGAACACCTTCTTGCAGATCCAGTACTCGATGTCGGCGATGTCAAAGCTGTTCGCCTGCGTCACCACGCGCTGGGAGACGGCGTCGGAATCGAGCGCGGTCATCTGCAGGGTGATGCCGAGGTCGGCCTTGCACTTCTCGGCGATGGCGTTGAGGTTCGACACCCCGGTGCCGAACTGGCGCAGCGTGATCGGGTTCTGCGCCCAGATGGTGGGGAAGCCCGTCACCGCGCCGCCGCCGGCGACGAGACCGCCCGCGGCGGCCGCGCCCTTCAGGAGCTGGCGGCGGCTGAGGCCCGCCTTGCCGCGTGCTCCCGTCTCGATCTTCCTGCTCATGGCTGTCTCCCGAGTTTGTCGTGTTGGTTTCCGCGTGCCGTCAGGCGGCGGGCGAGGCTGCGAGGAGGTGGACGTCCTGCGGCGTCCAGGCGAGCGGCACGGCGTCGCCAATGGCGAGCGGGGCGTCGAAGAAGCTCGCCTCGGGCACCTGCACCGAGAACTCGTCGACGCCCGGCGCGGCGAGCGCCACCTGCACCTTCTGGCCGTGATACTCGATGTTCTGGACGAGGCCGGTGAGGCCGCAGCCGGGCAGCACCGCGTCGGCGACGCGCACGCGGTCGGTGCGCACGGCGATCTCCACCGGCTCGCCGGGCTCCAGCGCCCTGCCCTCGGCCGGTGCGGCGAAGGAAGAGCCGCCCGGCACCTCGAACTTCACCGTGCCGTCGTCGACCGAGGTCACGCGGCCGGCGATCACGTTGTGGTCGCCCATGAAGCGGGCGACGAAGGCGGTCGAGGGGCGGTTGAAGACCTCGCGCGGGGTGGCCGCCTGCTCGATGCGCCCGGCATTCATCACCACCACCAGATCGGAAAGCGCCATCGCCTCCTCCTGGCTATGGGTGACGTGGATGAAGGAGATGCCGAGCTGCAATTGCAGGCGCTTCAGCTCCTGGCGCACCTTGATCTTGAGGAACGGGTCGAGCGCGGAGAGCGGCTCGTCGAGCAGCAGCACCTGCGGATCGGTGATCAGCGCGCGGGCGAGCGCGACGCGCTGCTGCTGGCCGCCGGAGAGCTGCGCCGGGCGCCGCTCGGCGAGATGATCCATGTGGACCAGCTTCAGCATCTCCATCGCGCGGGCGCGGCGGGCGGTCTTCTCCGCGCCCTTCATCTTGAGGCTGAAGGCGACGTTGTCGACGATGTCGAGATGCGGGAACAGCGCGTAGCTCTGGAACATCATCGCGGTGCCGCGCCGCGCCGGCGGCAGGTCGGTGACCACGGTCGGGCCGAGGCGGATGTCGCCTTCCGAGATGCTCTCGTGCCCGGCGATCATGCGCAGCGTCGTCGACTTGCCGCAGCCCGAGGGGCCGAGCAGGCAGCAATAGGTGCCCGCCGGTATCCTCAGCGAGACGTGGTCCACCGCGAGGGCGGCGCCATAGCGCTTGGTGACGTCGATCAGCTCGATGTCGGCGGCCTTGCTCATCGGTTCGACGACCCTCCGGTTGGCGACGCTGGCGCGGCTGTGCACTCGCAAGCCCACTCGCAATCCACATGCCAGTTGCGGAAGCCGCTCCAGCCGGCAATTCAATCATGATCACCGGTGGGGCGCGCCCAGCTTTTGGGCAATTCGCCCCGAAATGCACCCAGATCGGACCCAATCACTCCAATGATTGTATCCAATCGCGATGGGCACCCCATCCATTGGTCGAAGACCGCCGCGACAGGCATTGAGCGAGCCGGCAATATCACTCACCTTTGGGCAACGGTGCCTACAAACAAAATACCCCCGCCCGCCGACCCCCTGGGAGAAACGCCATGCTTCGTTCCATGCTCGCCGCCACGCTCGGCGCCGTGCTCGCCCTCGCCGCTCCGGCCGGCTCCGCCGGCGCGCAGGATTTCCCGACTCGGCCCATCACGCTCGTCATCCCCTTCGCGGCGGGCGGCTCGACCGACCTCGTCGGACGCCTCATCGCCCAGCGCATGAGCCAGGAGCTCGGCCAGACGGTGGTGGTGGAGAACCGCGCCGGCGCCGGCGGCAACACCGGTGCGGCGGCGGTCGCCAAAGCGAATCCGGACGGCTACACCCTGCTCATGGGCACGGTCGCTACCCATGCGATCAACCCGGCGCTCTACAAGAAGATGCCCTATGACCCGGTGACCAGCTTCGCGCCGGTCTCGCTGCTGGTCATCGTGCCGAACGTGCTGGTGGTGAACCCGAACTTCGAGGCGAAGACGGTGGCCGAGCTGATCGCGCTGCTCAAAGCCAACCCGGACAAGTACAGCTACGCCTCCTCCGGCAACGGCACGCCGCTGCACCTTTCCGGCGAGCTGTTCAAGACCATGGCGGGCGTGAACATGCAGCACATCCCCTATCAGGGGGCCGGCCCTGCGCTGAACGACGTGCTGGCCAACCAGGTGCCGATCATGTTCGACAACCTCCCCTCCTCCGCCGGCCACATCAAGAGCGGCAAGCTCAGGGCGCTCGGGGTGACGACGGCCAAGCGCGCGCCCTCCTTCCCGGACGTGCCGGCCATCGCCGAGACGCTGCCGGGCTACGAGACCTATACGTGGAACGCGCTGTTCGCGCCGGCCGGCACGCCGCCAGCGGTGGTCGCCAAGCTCAACGCCGCCGCCAACAAGTCGCTGCAGGACCCGAATGTGCAGAGCCGCCTCGCCGACTTCAGCGCCACCGTGGTCGGCTCGACGCCGGAAGAGCTCGGCGCCCATGTGAAGGCCGAGCGCGACAAGTGGGCGCCCATCGTGAAGGCCTCCGGCGCGCAGATCGACTGAGCGGGCGTTACCCCTCCAGAAACGTCATGGCCGGGCTCGTCCCGGCCATTTGTTTTCAGAACACTGTGCCGTCGGCGTCGATCGACAGCGGCGGGCCGCCGGACGGCGGACGGCGCTCGGCAGCGACGCGGCGGCCGGCGGTCCAGGTGCCGCCCTGCAGCAGGCGGGCGAGCGGGAAGGCCTCGGCATCGAGGCCGAGGCGTCCGCGCACGACGTCGGCGAGCCGGTCCATCAGCGCGACGGTGAGCGCGCGCCATTCCACCACCATCTCGCCGTCGACGGGATGGCGCACCGCCGGGTCGAGCGGCTCGCGCGGCACGATCAGGCCGAGATCGATCAGCAGGCCGCCATTGCGGTATTCGGGCAGCGCCGTGAGCTCGTCGAGGCCGGTCACCGTCAGGCCGGCCGCCTCGAACGGCTCCAGCAGCGAGTAGGTCAGCCACTGCGAGAGCTTGTGGAACGGCACCAGACCGTTGGAGCGGTCCGAGGTGACGGCGGCCGGATGGCGGCCGACATCGCCCAGCGCGACGCCCTCGACCGTGAGGCCCGAGGGCCAGATGACGGAGAGCCCGTCGAGCAGCGCCTCGAGGATGCGTGCGGCCGGCAGGCGGCCGTCCTTCGCCGGCGGCAGCAGCGCGTCGACAAGGCCGCCGGGGCGCGCTGGATCGGCGCCGAACAGGTCCGGCCGCGCGGCGAGCGCCTCGCCAAGCCGGTTGAGCAGCAGGACGCGGCCCTCGACGCCGACCAGAGGATTGTCCGGGGTCACCTGGAAGAACTTCGAGAGCGCGGCGGCGTCGATGCCGATCAGCGCCACCGCGTCGGCGCGCAGCGGATCGGCGGGATCGGAGGAGAAGCCGCCGGCGGCGAACATGGCGAGGCTCGCCACGGCGAGCCCTTCGGAGCGGCCGACGAGCAGGCCGGTCTCCGCCTCGCGGTAGCGCCACGCATCGCCGGCGCCGGCATCGAGCAGCACGCTCACCACCGCGAGATCAACCATCACCCGCGCCTTGGCCAGCGGATCGCGGCCGACGAGCTTCTTCTCCAGCGCCGCCCAGCGGTCGACGCCGCCCGCCTCGAAGTGCCGCCAGCGGCTGTGATAGGGGATGTCGAGCGCCGGATAGGACTGGCGCGTGACCTCGACCACGTAGTCGGCGACGAGGCCGAGCGCGCCCTCATTGACGACGAAGTGCGGCGAGCGTCCGCCGCGCACCCAGTCGAGCACGCGGTGCGATCGGGCACGGACGGCGCCCGGCGTGCGAAGCGCGAGAAGTTCAGGCGGAGTCATGGGACCCTTCACCGCTTGCGCACGAATTCGGTACGCAGCACGAGGCCCTTGATGCTCTCGTGGCGGCAGTCGATCTCCTCCGGATTGTCGGTGAGGCGGATCGACCGGATGACGGTGCCCTGCTTCAGCGTCTGGCCGGCGCCCTTCACCTTCAGGTCCTTGACCAGCACGACGGAATCCCCGTCGCTGAGCAGGTTGCCGGATGCGTCGCGCACCGCATTGGCCGCCGCCGCTTCCGCCGCCATCTCGGAGGCCGGCCGCCATTCGCCGGTCGCCTCGTCATACACATAATCGTCGTCGGCCATGCTCTTACCCGTATCAATGGAATGCGGCCCCGTTCGGCCTCAAGCCGACCGGGCCTCGATCGTCGTGTCGGTCAATCCTTGAGCCCGCGCCCCTGCGTGGCGTCGTACTGGCTCTGGAAGCCGGTGCCGTAATAGCCGGCCGAGACCTTGGCTTCCATCTCCACGCGCGCATCCTGCGGGATAAGCTCGTCAGGGATCGGCACGCGCTCGATCACCTCGATGCCGGCGCGGGCCAGCGCGTTGAACTTCATGTCGCTCATCGAGGCGAAGCGGTCGATGCGGGTGACGCCGAGCCAATGGAATACGTCCGGCATCAGCTCCTGGAAGCGCATGTCCTGCACACCGGCGACGCATTCGGTGCGCTTGAAATAGGTCTCCGGCAGGTCACCGCCCTCCTGCCGCTTGCGGGCATTGTAGACGAGGAACTTGGTCACCTCGCCGAGCGCGCGGCCTTCCTTGCGGTTGTAGACCACGAGGCCGACGCCGCCCTTCTGCGCCATCTCCACGCAGAGCTCGATGCCGTGGGCGAGATAGGGCCGGCAGGTACAGATGTCGGAGGAGAACACATCCGAGCCGTTGCATTCGTCGTGCACGCGGCAGGCGAGCGGGGTGACGCCGTCGCCGATCTTGGCCGGGTCGCCGAACATGTAGAGCGTCATGCCGCCGATGGGGGGCAGGAACACCTTGAGATCGCCGCGGGTGACGAGTTCGGGGAACATGCCGCCGGTGTGCTCGAACAGCGAGCGGCGCAGCGCGCCCTCGCTCACGCCGAAGCGCTCGGCGATGCCGGGCAGGTACCAGACCGGGTCGATCGCCGCCTTGGTGACGCGCACGTCGCCCTTCGGGCCGATGATGTCGCCGTCCACCTTGAGCCGCCCGGCGCGGATGGCGTCGCGGATTTCCGGCATGTCGATATGGGCGCGGGTCACCGCGATGGTCGGACGCACGTCCAGCCCGGCGGCGATCTCGTCCGCGAACACCTCGCCGACCAGATGGCCCCACGGATCGAGCGAGACGATCTTCTTCGGGTCGGCCCATTGCGGATGCGGGCCGATCATGTCGGAAGGCGCGGTGTTGGTGAGATCGGCGCGGAAATCGGCCGGCAGCGCGCCGGCGGCGATGGCGAGCGCGCGATACACCGAATAGCCGCCGGAATGGCTGCCGATGGCGTTGCGCCGCTTGGGATCGCTGGAGGAGGCGACGATAGGTCCGCGCTCGGCGGCGGTCGGCGCGCCCCAGTTCAGGACCGGCGCGGCGCCGGCGACGCCGGTCGGCGCGCCGTGGGAGGTGAGAACGATGTGGCTGCGGGAACGGGTGCCATTGCCGGCATTGACGGTCATGTTCGGCTCGCTTCTCGCCCGGCATCATGGCCGGGAACCGGAAGCAACGTAGGAGAGCGCGATTTCGTCGCTTCCGCAAGTGGGTTGTTTTTCAGGTAGTTATGCCTCCCGCCCGGCGCAATGGGCGGCCGGTGCCGGTGCCATATTCCCCCTGCCCGATCGCGTGAATTACGCTATGGCTAGAGGCGGCGCCCGGGCATGCTCCCGACGCGCCCAAACATATCCTTCCAGAGCGAGCCGACGCCCTCATGACAACTCCGAACGATCCCGGCCCGACCTTCCTCGTCGACCACCCGATGATCCAGCACAAGCTCACCCTGATGCGGCGCTCCCGCACGCCGGCCAACGAGTTCCGGCTGCTGCTGCGCGAGATCTCGATGCTGCTCGCCTATGAGGTGACGCGCGACATGCCGCTGGAGATGATCGAGATCGAGACGCCGCTGGCGCCGATGAAGGCGCCGGTGGTGGCGGGCAAGAAGCTCTGCCTCGTCTCGGTGCTGCGCGCCGGCGGGGGCATATTGGAGGGCATGCTGGAGATTCTTCCCGCCGCCCGCGTCGGCCATATCGGCCTCTATCGCGACCCGGTCTCGCTGGCGGCGGTGGAATATTATCTCAAGCTGCCGCGCGACATCTCCGAGCGCACCGCCATCGTGCTCGATCCGATGCTGGCGACCGGCAATTCGGCGGCGGCGGCGGTCGAGCAGGTGAAGTCGGCGGGCTGCCAGTCGATCAAGTTCGTCTGCCTCATCGCCGCGCCGGAAGGGCTCGCCACCTTCCACGAGGCGCATCCGGACGTGCCGGTCTACACCGCCGCGATCGACAGCCACCTCAACGACCACGGCTACATCGTGCCGGGCATCGGGGATGCCGGCGACCGCATCTTCGGCACCAAGTAGCCGTCACCAGCGATTGCGCGTCGTCATCCCGGCCAAGGCGCAGCCGCAGAGCCGGGATCGCGTGAAGGAAGAGCGGCAAGCGATCCCGGATCGGCCGTCGGCCGTCCGGGATGACGGCAAGGGAAAGATACCGATGCAGCGCGTGACGCTCACCATCGACGACGACCTGCTCGCCGCCATCGACGCGCATGGGGAGCGGCACGGCTATGCCAGCCGTTCGGAAGCGTTGCGCGACATCGTGCGCTCGGCGCTCGGCACGCCGGAGACGGCGGCGGACGACGGCGCGCGGTGCCATGCGACGCTGAGCTATGTCTACGACCACGAGAAGCGCGAGCTGGCGCGCCGCCTCACCGAGGTGCAGCACGGCCATCACGACCTCGCGGTGGCCTCGCTGCACGTGCATCTCGACCACGACACCTGCCTCGAGGTCGCCGTGCTGCGCGGCCCGACCGCGCAGGTGAAGGCGCTCGCCGACAGCGTGACGACCCAGCGCGGCGTGCGCTACGGCCATCTGCACCTGCTGCCGGAGAGCGGGGAGCATGAGCATGGCCATGCTCACGGCCATTCGCACGACGACGGGCATGGGCACGGCTGAGACCAGTGGGCATAGGTGCGTCGCAGGGAGATGAAAGCCGAAGAGTCTTCGCTGGGTCCCGGATCGGCGTTCCGCCTTCGGCGTCACTTGTCCGGGACACGGACCCTTTGTTTCCCGGACAAGCTGCGCGTAGCGTAGCGCCGATCCGGGACCCAGCAGAGACTCTTCGGCTTCCTTTCGGTCCGCGACCCTGCGGGACGACGAGGGCCGAACAGACGCCGGGCCTGCTCCCCCTCCTCCCAGGCAGCGTCCCGTTCACTCCCGGTGAAAAATTCTTCGCATCTGCGAAAAGGCGATTGACGAGGGACCGCCTCCCGGTAAGCTGATTGCGTTCAATCGTCATACGCAGACGTACGCACCGGGTGCTCCCGAAGGCGGCCTGCCTGTTCCACAGGGGTTGTCATGCCGAACGCCGTCTCCTCCCATATCCGTCGTCCCGCCCGCGCCCTGCTTCGCGCCGGTCTCGCCGGTGCCTTCACGCTGGCGCCCGCGCTGGCCTTCGCGCACACCACCGGCATGGCGCATGAGCACGGCCTCGCGGCCGGCTTCCTTCACCCGATCGGCGGCATCGACCATGTGCTCGCCATGGTGGCGGTCGGCATGTTCGCGGCGGTGCTCGGCGGACGCGCGGTGTGGGCGGTGCCGGCGAGCTTCGTCGCGGTGATGGCGCTCGGCGGCGCGCTCGGCATGGCCGGCGTCGCCCTGCCCTTCGTCGAGATCGGCATCGCGCTCTCGGTGGTGGTGATCGGCGCCGCCGTCGCGTTCGGCGAACGCCGCTGGCCGCTCGGCGCGGCGATGGCACTGGTCGGCGCCTTCGCGATCTTCCACGGCCACGCGCACGGCGCCGAGATGCCGGCGGACGTCTCCGGCGCGGCCTATGCGGCCGGCTTCCTCGCCGCCACCACGCTGCTGCACGCCGCCGGCGTCGGTCTCGGCCTTGCCATCGGCACCATCGGCGAAGCCCGCGCGCCGCGCCTCGCCCGTGCGCTCGGCGCCGTCGTGGCTGTGGCGGGCGTCGGCCTGCTGACCGGCCTCATCTGACGCGACACGCGGAAATTGCACGTCCATTGAGCGCCGCGCCGAAACTTTCGGCGCGGTTTGGTGCGTTTTGCCGATAATCGGGGCTCCGATTTTCAGCGGCGCGCTGCTAGTCTGAACATGCTCCTAGGGTTCCGGTACCGGATTGCGGTGCGGCTGGACCGAGAGGAGCAGCCCGGTGGCGAGACATTCGCCGGGTCCACGGCGGGATAAAAGCCCGGGAGGCTCGTGCGACATGGTCGCAGCGAAGGCCTCTGGGCGTATGCCTGCGAGACCTTCCAAGAGCTGCCATGCGCGTGAGCCGTTCCCGGACCAGACGGGAGAGCCTCGATGCGTCGTAACTTGCGTGCCCTCGTTCTCGGCGCCGCCTGCGCGGCCGCCCTCACGGGTTCCTTCGCGCCGGCCAATGCCGCGCCGAAGAAGGACTTCAATATCGCCTGGACGATCTATGTCGGCTGGATGCCCTGGGCCTATGCGGCGCAGACCGGCATCGTGAAGAAGTGGGCCGACAAATACGGCATCACCATCGAGGTCACGCAGATCAACGACTACGTCGAGTCGATCAACCAATACACCGCCGGCAAGTTCGACGGCGTGACGCTGACCAACATGGACGCGCTGACCATTCCCGCCGCCGGCGGCGTCGACACCACCGCGCTGATCATCGGCGACTTCTCGAACGGCAATGACGGCATCGTCTCCAAGAAGGCGAAGACGGTGGCCGAGCTGAAGGGCACCAGCATCAACCTCGTCGAGCTGTCGGTGTCGCACTATCTGCTGGCCCGCGCGCTCGACAAGGCGAAGCTGGCCGAGAAGGACGTGAAGGTCGTCAACACCTCGGATGCCGACATGGTCGCCGCCTTCAAGTCGGCGGACGTGACCACCGTCGTGACCTGGAACCCGCTGCTCGCCGAGGTGAAGACCGAGCCCGGCGCCAAGGAGCTGTTCGATTCCTCGCAGATCCCCGGCGAGATCATCGACATGCTGGGTGTCAGCACCGAGACGCTGAAGGACAACCCGGACTTCGGCAAGGCGCTGGTCGGCATCTGGTACGAGACGCTGGCGCTGATCGCCGACAAGGGCGAGAAGGGCAAGGAAGTGCGCGCCGAGCTCGGCAAGCTCTCCGGCACCGATCTCGCCGGCTACGACGCGCAGCTCGCCGCCACCAAGATGTTCTTCACGCCGAAGGAAGCGGTCGCCTTCACCGAGAGCAAGGACCTGCCCAAGACCATGGACCTGGTGCGGACCTTCTCCTTCGAGCACGGCCTGCTCGGCGACGGCGCCAAGAGCAAGGACGCAGTCGGCATGGCGTTCGCCGGCGGCACCGTCCTCGGCAACAAGGACAATGTGAAGCTGCGCTTCGACGCCAGCTTCATGAAGATGGCCGCCGACGGCAAGCTGTGAGGCGAGCGCAGGTGGGCGGTTCCCCGAGGGAACCGCCCGCCGCGCACCGTCATCCTGAGGTGCGAGCGCAGCGAGCCTCGAAGGATGCTCATCAAGGTGCACGGGACGACCATCCTTCGAGGCCGGGCGATGCCCGGCACCTCAGGATGACGTTGCCCGTGTGATGTTGGGATAAGGGGATCAGCGCCACATGCGCCGTGCCATGAACATCGTGCCGACGCCGGGCGTGCGCGTGCTGCTCGCGGTGCTGCCCTTCGTGCTGATCGCCTTTCTCTACGTGTTCGGCTCGGCCGAGCGGCGGGCGGCCAACCCCGACGACAAGCTGCTGCCGCCGGTCTCCGAGATGGCGGCGACCATCACCCGCATGGCGACCGAACCGGACAAGCGCACCGGCACCATCGTGCTGTGGGCCGACACCGCGGCGAGCCTGCAGCGGCTCGGGCTCGGGCTCGGCATCGCCACCATCACGGGGCTGACGCTGGGCCTCGCGCTCGGCGTGCTGCCGCTGGTCGGCGCAGGGCTCGGCACGCTGATCGCGGTGATCTCCATGGTGCCGCCGATGGCGCTGCTGCCGATCCTGTTCATCGTGTTCGGGCTCGGCGAGGTGTCGAAGGTGGTGCTGATCGTCATCGGCATTACCCCGGTGATCGTGCGCGACCTCGCGCTGCGCACGCAGCAGATTCCGATCGAGCAGTTCATCAAGGCGCAGACGCTCGGCGCCTCGACCTGGCAGGCGACGCTCAGGGTGGCGCTGCCGCAGGTGATGCCGCGGCTGATCGACTGCCTGCGCCTCGCGCTCGGCCCGGCCTTCCTGTTCCTCATCTCGGCCGAGGCGATCGCGGCGGAGAACGGGCTCGGCTACCGCATCTTCCTGGTGCGGCGCTATCTCGCCATGGACGTGATCATCCCTTACGTCGCCTGGATCACCCTGCTCGCCTACATCTTCGACTTCGTGCTCGCCCGGATCGGCCAGTGGGCCTTCCCCTGGGCCTATGTCGGGGAGCGCCGCTGATGAGCGCGATCCGCGTGCGCGACGTCTGGGTCGAATATGGCGACCAGATCGTGCTGGAAGGCATCGACATCGACATCGCCTCGGGCGCCTTCGTCTCGGTGGTCGGCCCCTCGGGCTGCGGCAAGTCCACCTTCCTGCGCCTCGTGCTCGGGCAGGAGAGCCCGACGCGCGGCACCCTCACTCTCGACAGCACGCCGCTGCCGGCCGAACCGGGGCCGGATCGCGGCGTGGTGTTCCAGCGCTATTCGGTGTTCCCGCATCTCACCGTGCTCGGCAATGTGCTCGCCGCCTATGAATTCGGCGAGAGCCCCTTCCTCGCCAAGCTGTTCGGCGAGAAGCGCCGCACCGCCTCGGCCAAGGCGAAGGCGCTGATCGACGCGGTGGGACTCGGCCCGCATGCGGAAAAATATCCGAGCGCGCTCTCCGGCGGCCAGCAGCAGCGCCTCGCCATCGCGCAGGCGCTCGCCAAGGAGCCGAAGGTGCTGCTGCTCGACGAGCCGTTCGGCGCGCTCGACCCCGGCACACGCACCCAGATGCACCAGCTCATCACCCCGCTCTGGCGGGAGCACGGCATGACGGTGATCATGGTCACGCACGACCTGAAGGAGGCGTTCGGTCTCGGCACGCGGCTCATAGCCTTCGACAAGCGCCGTATCGACCCGCAGGCGCCGAACCGCTTCGGCGCGCGCATCACCTACGACCTCGACCTGACCCGGGACGGCCCGGTTCCGGTTCTTGGCTTCTCGAAGCCTGTGAACCAGCTCCCATCCGTCGGCGACGACGCCGATCAGTGAAGGCCCAAGGAGACATGTCCATGCGCCAGATGCCCACCCGTTCCACCCGCTTCGCCGGCCTTGCCGGCGCGCCAGGCCGCGCGCGGCGCCACCATCCCAATTTCGAGATCAAGGGGATGCAGGGCTGGAAGGCGCTGGAGGCCGAGGAGGGCCTGTCCGAGGCCGGCTGGCGCAAGGAACAGCAATGGGCGCTCGACATGGGCCTGCCTGGCGCCGATTCGATCACCGACAAGTCGATCCCGACGTTTGCGCGCGGCGAGCTGCCCCACTTCGCGGGCATCAACACCTTCCTGAAGGCGCCCTATGTCGAGAATGTCCGCGACGTCGGCAAGTACGACGCCGCCGTTCTCGGCATCCCGTTCGACAGCGGCACCACCTATCGCCCCGGCACCCGCTTCGGGCCGCAGGGCATCCGCCGCATCTCGGCGCTCTACACGCCCTACAATTACGAACTCGGCGTCGATTTGCGCGAGCAGATGACGCTGTGCGACGTCGGCGACGTTTTTACCATCCCCGCCAACCTGGAAAAGAGTTTTGACCAGATCAGCCGGGGCGTCTCCCACGTCTTCTCCTCCGGCGCGCTGCCGATCATGCTCGGCGGCGACCATTCGATCGGCTTTCCCTGCGTGCGCGGCATCGCCGAGTGCACCTCCAAGCGCATCGGCATCATCCATTTCGACCGCCACATCGACATCCAGGAGAAGGATCTCGACGAGCGCATGCACACCACACCCTGGTACTGGGCGACCAACCTGCCGAATGTCTCCCCGACCAATCTCGTGCAGCTCGGCATCGGTGGCTGGCAGGTGCCGCGCTACGGCGTGCAGGAGGCGAGGAAGCGCGGCACCAATGTGCTGACCATCGACGACATCGAGAAGATCGGGCTGGAGAAGACCGCCGAGATCGCGCTGGAGCTGGCGTGGAAAGACGCCGACGCGGTCTACATCTCGTTCGACGTGGACAGCATCGACTGCGGCTTCGTGCCGGGCACCGGCTGGCCGGAGCCGGGCGGCTTCCTGCCGCGCGAGGCCTTGAAGATTCTTGGCCTCGTCGCCGCCGAAGGGCTGTGCGGGCTGGAGGTGGTGGAGGTCTCGCCGCCCTACGACACCTCCGACATCACCGCGCTGTTCGGCCTGCGCGTCGTCGTCGAGGCGCTCGGCTCGATGGTGGCGCATGGCAAGCTCGGCGCGCACAAGCACATCATCGACAAGCCGGTGAGCTTCTGAGCGGCGCGCCCGGAAACATCCTTCGAGGCCCGGGCCGATGGCCCGGGCACCTCAGGATGACGGCGAGCCCGACCACGAATGAACCTCGTCATGCTGAGGTGCCGCCGCAGGCGGCCTCGAAGCACGCAGGAGATCGACCCATGCATCGCGGCCACGACCATCACCATGATCACGGCGCCGGCGGCCACAGCCAAAACGGCCACCACGCGCACGAGCATCACCACCCGCATGACCATTCGCACGGTCCCGGCCATAATCACGGCCACGGGCCGCGCCGCGCCGCGCAGTGGCAGACGCCGCATCTGCCGGAGCGCCCGCCGGAGGAGCACAGCCACGAGGAGCCCGATCTCGACCTCGTCGAGAAGGCCTTCGTCGAGGGTTTCGCCTCGGCCAGCGACCCGACCAGCTTCCTGCGCCTCGCCAACGTGCCCTTCGAGGCAACCGACGGCGCCGGCACGCGCCTCACCTTGCTGCGGGTGGAGAGCGACGAGACGACCGATGTCGGCGCGGTGATGCCGCATCTGGGCGGCGGATCGTTCCGCTACGATCCCCTCCCCGCCCAGATGGTGTCGCGCCGCAAGCGCCTGCGTTTCGTCTATTTCGACGGCGCCGCCCCTCGCCCGCTCAGCCTCGCCGAGGTGCGCAAGCTCGCGCAGACGTGAGGCGGACGGTCGCGTGAAGCCGCGCCCGATCGCCGCGTCAGGGTTTGTGCGGCTTGATCGGAACCGCTCCAAAGTTCATGTTGCCTCCGATATTGCCCGCCAGCTTCGTGCCCGCGGGCCGGATCGGGCAGGCCATGGATTATTCCCGCTTTTTCGACGACGCCATCGACGCGCTGAAGCGCGAGCGGCGCTACCGCTCCTTCGCGGAAATCGAGCGCGACGCCGAGCATTTCCCCCGCGCCACGTGGCACTCGCCCGATGGCCCGCGCGAGATCGTCATCTGGTGCTCGAACGACTATCTCGGCATGGGCTGCCACGAGACGGTGGTCGGCGCCATGTGCGAGACCGCGCGCACGGCCGGTGCCGGGGCGGGCGGCACGCGCAACATCTCGGGCAATAGCCACGCCATCGTCACGCTGGAGCGCGAGCTCGCCGACCTGCACGGCAAGGAGGCGGGCCTCGTCTTCACCTCCGGCTACATCTCGAACGAGACCGGCATCTCCACCCTCGCGCGGCTGATCCCCGACTGTCTCGTCCTGTCGGACGCGCTGAACCACAATTCGATGATCGTCGGCGTGCGCCATGGCGGGCGCGACAAGGCGATCTTCCGTCACAACGACCTCGCCCATCTGGAAGAGCTGCTCGCGAGCGCCGGCAACCGGCCGAAGCTGATCGTGTTCGAGAGCGTCTATTCGATGGACGGCGACGTCGCTCCCATCGGCGCGATCTGCGACCTCGCGCGGCGTTACGGCGCCATGACCTATCTCGACGAGGTGCACGCGGTCGGCATGTATGGCGCGCGCGGCGGCGGCATCGCCGAGCGTGACGGTGTGATGCACCGGGTCGACGTCATCGAGGGCACGCTGGGCAAGGCGATCGGCGTGGTCGGCGGCTACATCACCGGCAAGCGCAGCGTCATCGACGCGGTGCGCTCCTATGCGCCGGGTTTCATCTTCACCACCGCACTGCCGCCGGCGGTCGCCGCCGCGGCCGCCGCATCGGTGCGCCACCTGAAGGCATCGAGTGCCGAACGGACGCGCCAGCACGCGCAGGTCGCCAAGGTGAAGCGGGCGCTGGACGCCGCCGGCCTGCCGCAGCTCGTCACCGAGACCCACATCGTGCCGGTGATGGTCGGCGACGCCGAGGCCTGCAAGGCGGCGAGCGACATGCTGCTCGCCGAGCACGGCATCTATATCCAGCCGATCAACTACCCGACCGTGCCGCGCGGCACGGAGCGGCTGCGCATCACCCCCGGCCCGTTCCACGACGACGCGCAGGTCGCCCATCTCGCGCATGCGCTGAGCGATGTCTGGGCCCGGCTCGGCCTGCCCTTCGTCGAGCGCGCGGAGGCGGCCGAATAGGGCCGCCTTCCCATGCGGCGTCGCACCGCTGCGCTCAGTCCTTCGTCTCGTCCTCGTCGTTAACGGGCACGTGCTCGGACGGCACCGCCGCCCGGCCGAAGAACAGGCGCACCACCACCGGGATCGCCAGCGACAGGCCGAGGAAGCGCGCCAGATGGTGCGCGGCGACGAAGGCGGGATCGAGCGCCAGCACGAAGGCCATGATGGTCATCGCCTCCAGCGCGCCCGGCACATAGCTCATCAGCACCTTGGTGTAGGGTTCGCCCGAGGCGCAGGCGCCGAGCCCCGCAAAGGCCAGCGCCACCGCGGTGGTGATGGCGAAGGACGCCAGCGAATGGACGAGGAAGCTCTTCAGCGTCTCCAGCTTGGTGCCGGCGAAGCGGCTCCCGGTATTGGCGCCGAGGATGACGAAGCCGGCGATGAGCAGCAGGTCCGGCAGCCGCCCCTCGATCAGGCCGCTGCCATGCACCACCCCGCTCGCCAGCATGGAGCCGACCATCGGCCCGCCGGGAAAGCGCAGCCGCATCGCCAGCAGGCCGCCGGTAATGCCGACCGCGAGCGAAAGCAGCAGGCTCCACGCGTCGTTCACCACCGGCGTCACCGGCAGCACGCCCGCCGGCTGGTGGCCGAGCCCGCCCAGCGCGGGCGGCAGCAGCGCCACCAGAACGAACAGCCGCAGAGACTGGCTGAAGGCGACGCGCCGCGTGTCGGCGCCGGTCGATTCCGACATCACGAGCACCGCCGAGAGCGCACCCGGCGCGGCGGCGAAGAAGGCGGTGCGCCGGTCCCAGCCGGCGACGCGCTCGAGATAGAAGACCGCCGCCACCATCATCACCGGCAGGGAGAGCATCAGCACCGCCATGGTCGCCGGCCATGAGGCGAGGCTGTGCAGCGTGGCCGGCGTGATCGCCGCGCCCATCGAGGTGCCAAGCACGATGAAGGTCGCCTCGCGCACCCGGCGCTGCACCGCCACCGGCACGCCGAACAGCGCCGCCACCGCCACCGCCACCAGCGCGCCGGACAGCCAGCCCGCCGGCATCCCGGCATAGGCGAACAGGCCGCCGCCGAGGGCCGCGAGGGCGAACGTCAGGACATAGCGGGGCAGCCTCGGCGAGACGGCGAGCGGACCCTTGAGGAACTTCTTGAGTGGCATCGGACGCGAGGAGGTTTGCGGCGGATCAATGCGACGAACACGCGTCCGGGTCAAATTATTTGGATGCATAGCAAGGCTCTCATCCACGCGGAGCGCGCGGTTCCCCGCTACACCTCCTATCCCACCGCCCCGCACTTCTCGCAGGAGGTCGGGCCGTCCCGGCATGCGAGCTGGCTCGCCGCCCTGCCGGAGGATGCGAGCCTTTCGCTCTATCTGCACGTGCCGTTCTGCTCGTCGCTCTGCTTCTATTGCGGCTGCACCACCAAGGCGACGCGGCGCGTGGAGCCGGTGATCGCCTATGCCGAGCGGCTGGAGCGGGAGATCGTGCTCACCGCCGCACGGACCGGGCGCAAGACGGTCACGCACATCGCCTGGGGCGGCGGCACGCCGAGCCTGCTCGGCCCGGAGCTGATCGAGCGGCTTCACGCGCGAATCGCGGACGCCTTCGATCTCGGCCGGCTCACCGAGCACGCCATCGAGCTCGATCCGCGTGAGACGACGCCGGAGATGGTCGCCGCCCTGGCGCGGATCGGCGTGACGCGCGCGAGCCTCGGCGTGCAGGACTTCAGCGCGCATGTGCAGGCGGCGATCGGGCGCGTGCAGTCCTTCGGCACGGTGGAGGACGTCGTCTCGCTGCTGCGCCGGGCGGGCATCGCCTCGGTCAATCTCGACCTGATGTACGGACTGCCGCGCCAGACCACGCGCGACGTGCGCCGCACCGCGGCGCTGGCCGCCTTGCTGCGGCCGGACCGGCTGGCACTGTTCGGCTATGCGCATGTGCCGTGGGTGCGGCCGAATCAGAAGCGGATCGACGAGGCCGACCTCCCCGGTCCCGCTGAGCGGCTGGACCAGGCGGAGGAGGCGCGCGAGGCGCTCGTCGGGCTCGGCTATGTCGCGGTCGGCCTCGACCATTTCGCGCGACCGGACGACGCGATGGCCCGGGCCGCGTCAGCCGGCCGGCTCAAGCGCAACTTCCAGGGCTATACGGTCGATCAGGCCGACGCGCTGATCGGGCTCGGGGCGTCGTCGATCAGCCGCTTCCCGTTCGGCTACAGCCAGAACGCGCCCGACGCCGCCTCCTACAAGCGGGCGATCGATGCCGGCGACTTCGCCACCGTGCGCGGCATCGCCTTCACCGACGAGGATATACGGCGCGGCGCGCTCATCGAGCGGCTGATGTGCGATCTCGCGGTGGATCTGGCGCCCGAGGGGCTCGACGACGTCTGGCCGCGTCTCACGCCGCTGCAGCATGACGGGCTCTTGACCATCGAGGGCCGGCGCATCGCGATGACGCCGCTCGGCCGCCCCTTCGTGCGGCTCGCCGCCGCCGCGATCGACGCGCGGCTGCATCAGGGCCATGCCCGGCACTCGGCGGCGGTGTAGACCGGACAAAAGAAAGCGCGCCGCCCGAGGTGAGGCGGCGCGCAGGGACCTCCGGCGGACGATGTGTGCCGGCGGATGGGAACGCGATCAGGCGGCGCCGGCAAGGCGGCGGACGCTGCCGCGATCCTGGATGCGCACCTCGTCGGCGCGGGCCAGCGCGACGATGCCGCGCCGCTTCAGTTCGGAGAAGGCGCGGCTGACGGTCTCCAGCGTGAGGCCGAGGAAGTCGGCGATCTCCTGCCGGGTCATGGCGAGATGCAGGGTCGAGCCGGACACCATGCCCTCGGGCATCAGCCGCATGAGGAAGAAGGCGACGCGCTCAAGCGCCGACATGCGGCCGAGCACCAGCGCGTGGGAATGCATGGCGCAGAGCTGGATCTCGAAGCGGCGCAGCACCCGCGAGGCCAGCGCCGCGTCGCGCTCCAGCGCCGCCCGGTCGTGGCCGACCAGCACGCAGGAGGTGAGACTCTCGGCCGAGCAGACATAGGTCTCGCCATTGGCGAAGCCGAACATGTCGCCGGGGCCGAGCAGTTCGACCACCTGGCGGCGCCCGTCGGGGAGCAGCTTGGTGAGCATCACCGTGCCCTCGACGACCTCCATGATGCGACGGGCGGGATCGCCCTCGTGCAGCAGCGTCACATGCGGCGCCACCCGCTGATGCGCGGCGGGCGTCTCGGCCTGCATGTGGTGGGAATGGCTGCCGATCCGTTCCTCGATGATCTGCCGCATGCGTGCCTCCAACTCTTCAATGAATGGAAGCTTAGAGACGGGTGGCGCAGCGCACAGTTCGGTTCGCTGCGTAAGGATTTTCCCTAGAGTGCGTCCCTGCCGGATGGAGCAGGCGCTGTTGCCGGCGGATCGGCGAACGCCCCAGCTCCTTGAGGAATTCGGTTCTAGGCGGCCGCCAGCACGGAGGTGATGGTGTCGGCGTCGAGCGGCTTGCGCACCAGCACGATGCGGTCGAGCCCGCGCAGTTGATGGTCGATGGCGCCCTGCGACTGGCCGGAGATGACGACGATGCGCGGCGGCGCGGCGAGCCGCTGCAGCCAGCGCACGACCTGCCCGCCCGGAATGCCCGGCAGGCTCAGATCGACGATCACCACGTCGGACGCGGTCGGCGGCGCCGCGGCGAACAGTTTCTCGGCGCTCGGATAGGAGAGCACCTCGTGGCCGAGATTCATGAGGATGAGGCCGAGCGAATCGCTCACGCCGACATCGTCCTCCACCACGTGAACCCGCACGAACGCTCTCCTGCTTCCCGCCGATGCTTCGAAATTGGCGGAAAGTCGTAGGGCCGAGCAATGCGTAGGAATGCGAAGATGCCGCAGCGTCACGAACGCGCGTGGCGCCCCGGCAACAGGCGCAGGGGTCGCCGCCGGCTCAGATCCGGATGTCCTTCAGCACGATGCGCACGAGATCGGCGGCGTTCTTCGCCCCGAGCTTCTCCATGATGCGGGCGCGGTGCACCTCGATGGTGCGCGGGCTGATGCCGAGCACGCGGCCGGCCTCCTTGTTGGAGGCGCCGCGGGTGATCTGCTCCAGCACCTCACGCTCGCGCGGGGTGAGCTGGTCGTGGCCGGGGAAATGCTGGCCGAGCACCTCGTTCGATGCGGCGGCACGGCGCTCGCGCGCCTCGATCGCATCGCGCACACGCTCGACCACCGTCTCCGCGTCGAACGGCTTCTCGATGAAGTCGAGCGCGCCGTGGCGGATGGCGTCGACCGCCATCGGGATGTCGCCCTGTCCGGAAATGATGAAGACCGGCGCCGGATAGCGGTCGGCCTCCAGCTCGCGCAGGATGTCGAGGCCGGAGCGGCCGGGCATGTGCACGTCGAGGATGACGCAGGCCGGCACGCGAGCGCGGGCGGTCGCGAGGAAGGCGTTGCCGTCCGAGAAGACGCGGACGTGATAGCCCTCAAGGCTCAGCACCAGCGCGAGCGCATCGCGCACCGCCGCATCGTCATCGACGACGAAGATTTCCCCCAGCGCCGCCATGGTCCTGCCTGCTCCCTCACTCGGCGTCCGAATCGGCCGCCGCGACGGGCAGCGCCAGCGAGAAGCAGGCGCCACGCCCATTGCCGCCCGGATCCACCATAAGGTCCCCCCCGTGGTTCTGGGCGATCGTCCGCGAAATCGCAAGGCCAAGTCCCATGCCGCGACGTTTTGAACTGGCGAAGGCCTGGAACAGCCCCGCCATCGCCTCCGGCGCGATACCCGGCCCGTTGTCCTGCACCGCCAGCACGACGCTGTTGCCGTCGCGGCGGGTCTCGACGCGGATCACCGGCTCCAAGGCCTGCGTCGCCGCCTCGATGGCGTTGCGCACCAGATTGACGACGATCTGCTGCACCTGCACCGAATCAACCATCACCGGCGGCAGCGCCGGCGTCGAGCGGCGCTCGATGCGGATGCGATGGTGCTGGCCGAGCAGCGTGAGGTCGATGGCGTCGTCGATCAACGGCTCGATGTCGCAGAGCCGGCGTTCCGGATCGCGCTTCTCCACGAACTGGCGCATGCGCTGGATGATATGGCCGGCGCGGTCCGCCTCACCCACCGCCTTGTCGAGCACGTCGCCGATCCGGTCGGCGATGTCGACGCCCTTGGCGTGGGCGCGGCGGATCGCCTGCAGATAGAGCATCAGCGCGGTGAGCGGCTGGTTCAGCTCGTGCGCGATGGCGGCGCCCATCTCGTCGATCGCCGAGACGCGGGCGAGGTGCACCAGCTCGCTCTGCAGCTCGGCGAGGCGCTGCTCGCTCTCCTTGCGCGGGCGCAGGTCGCGCAGGATGCCGATGAACTGGCGCCCCTCCGGGGTCTGCGCCTCGCCGACCGAGAGCTCCAGCGGGAACACCGTGCCGTCGGAATGGCGGCCGCGCACCTCGCGGCCGATGCCGATGATCTTCTTCACCCCGGTGCGGATGTAGCTGCCGATATATTCGTCGTGCTCGCGCGCATATTCGCCCGGCATCACCATCTTGACGTTCTCGCCCAGAACGTCGGCGGCGCGGAAGCCGAACATCTTCTCGCAGGCCTTGTTGAAGATCAGGATGCGGGCACGCTCGTCGATGACGATGATGCCGTCGGCCGCCGTGTCGAGCACCGAGAGCAGGCGCGCCTCCGACACAGTGGGCGGCGTCGCCTCGGCGGTCTTTGCGTCGGGTAGGGGCGGAGCACCCTTGTCGCTGGCATCCTGCATGCGTGCAATCTGCGACGGCGACGGGGCGGGAGGCAAGAGCGCCAGCGGCCGCGAGAAGCGGTTATTCGCTACCGGTTCAGCCACCTCACCAGCCGGTCGGCAACCTCGGCGAGCTGCACCTCGCCGCGGGCGAAGCACAGGCGGATGAAGTCCTCGCCGCCGGGGCCGAAGGCGGTGCCGGGCGCGAGGCCGACATTGGCCTCGTCGATGAGCCGCAAAGCGAGGCTGCGCATGTCGCGCTCGCCCTCGACGCCGAAGAACAGGTAGAGGGCACCCGGCGGCTTCACGAGGCGCACGCGGTTGGTCGGCAGCAGCGCGTCGGCGACGATGTCGCGCCCGCGCCGCGCCCGCTCTATCTGGTGGGCGACGAAGCTCTCGCCACGGTCGAGCGCGGCGACGCCGGCGCGCTGCATGAAGGCGGCCACCCCCGAGGTCGAGTACTGGATGAGGTTCTCCAGCACGTCGCCGAGCACCGGATGCGCCTCGATCCAGCCCATGCGCCAGCCGGTCATCGCCCAGTTCTTGGAGAAGGTCTGGACAAAGAGGACGCGGTCCTCCGGCTCCATCACGTCGTGGAAGGACGGTGCCAGCCCGTTCTCGCCGCCCTCGTAGTAGAAGCGGCCATAGATCTCGTCGGCGACGATCCACAGCCCGTGGCGGCGGGCGATGTCGAGCACGCCGCGCAGCGTCTCGTGCGAGGCGACGAAGCCGGTCGGATTGGCCGGCGAGTTGATGAAGATGACCCGGGTGCGCGGCGAGACCGCGTCCTCCAGCCGGTCGAGGTCGAGCGCGAAGCCGCGTGCCGAATCATAGGCGAAGGGCACGAACACCGTCTGGGCGCCCACCACCTCGGCGGCGGCGGCGGCATTCGGCCAGGCGGGCGACGGGACGATGATCTCGTCGCCGGCGGACAGCGTCGCCGCCAGCGCGATCTGGATCGCCTGCATGCCCGAGCCGGTGACGAAGAAGCGCTCGGGATCGTCCGGGATGCCGTAGAGCCGCGCCATGTAGCGGGCGATGGCGGCGCGCAGTTCGGGGATGCCGCGCTGCCAGGTGTAGAAGGTCTCGCCGGCGGCGAGCGAGCGGGTCGCCGCCTCGCTGATGAAGCTCGGGGTCGGCAGGTCACCCTCGCCCGCCCAGAGCGGGATCATGCCGGGCCGCTCGCGGCCATAGTTCATCACCTCGACGATGCCGCTCTCCGGCAAAGCGAGGGCCTGCGGGCGGACATGGTCGAGAAGCGAGGGCGGGGAGATGAAGCGGGCGGGTTCGGCGGACATGCACAAGCTCGGTGGCTCAGGAGAGAGCCCGCGAGCATAGCGCCGAATGCGGCGGATATTCATCAAAAGGCATCATGCCGCCAATCGGCGGCGATGATGGGTTCGGCGGGGTGCTGGCGTGCGGCGCGTACACGGCGTCCGGAGCCGGTGTGGGGGCCTTGGCCGAGGCTGCTCACCGCCGCGCAACGTCATCCTGAGGCACGAGCGCCCGCGAGCCTCGAAGGATGATCGACAGGCGCGCACCACGGACATCCTTCGAGGCCCGGCCATTGGCCGGGCACCTCGGGATGACAGTGCCTTGTCGGGGCGCTCTATCGAAAGCGCCCCCGGGCTTTGTCGCGCTCAGACCGCCGCCTTCTTGGCGAGGATGTCGCGGATGTCGGTCAGCAGCACCTCCTCCTTGGTGGGGGGCGCCGGCGGCGGCGGGGTTTCGGCGGCCTTGCGGCGCAGCCGGTTGATGCCCTTCACCACCATGAACAGGATCCAGGCGATGATCAGGAAGTTGATGACCACAGTGAGGAAGTTGCCATAGGCGAACACAGCGCCCTGCTCACGCGCGGCAGCGAGCGAATTGGCGGTGACGTTCGACGACAGGCCGACGAAATAGTTCGAGAAGTCGAGGCCGCCGAGGATGGCGCCGACGATCGGCATGAACAGGTCGGAGACGATCGATTCGACGATCCGCCCGAAGGCCGCGCCGATGATCACGCCGATGGCGAGATCGACGACATTGCCCTTGATGGCAAATTCCCGGAACTCCTTGAGCATCTAGCCTTCTCCGCTGCGACTCCGTCTCGACGCATCGCGTCGAGACGGAACTGTGCAGCGCGCAAGGGCGAGGCTCAAGCCGAATTTGCCAGCTTGTTCTTGATGAAGCCGACAATCGCGAGGAGGATGGCGCCGCCGAGGCCGCCGCCCGCCACCTGCTGGATGATGGAGCCGATGTCGAGCGAGGCGGCCGCTTCCCCGCCGCCACCGAGCAGGGCACCGAGAATCTGCCCGCCGAGGCCGCCGCCCACGATGCCGGCCACCGAGTTCCACAGCGTGCCGAGATTGAGGTCCTTCGACGCCGCGCCGGCGAGATTGCCGCCGACCGCGCCCGAGATGAGTTCGATTATCAGCTTTACGAGTGCCGGATCCATGGATCTGCCCCTTGCCCCCGGGTCGTCGACGACCCGAGTTTCCCTAATGAACGAAATGAACTACGCCTTGTCCTGTCCGGTTCCGGAGCCAAACTCCGCGCAGCGGGGCACGACCTCGAAGTCGGCGGCAAGCGAAGGAACGACGCTCCATCGCCTACCGGAAACGAAACGCAGGCTAGAGCATGTTCCGCGAAGGTTGAAAGACATTCGCGACGAGAACATGCTCCGGCTTACTAAATCTGGAGCACTTCTTATCAATCGGGTGATTTCCGACTGATCGGCAGAACTCTAGCAGCAGTCGCTATAATATCACCCGCAAGCGGGGAGACCGAATGCTTCAAGGCTGGGCCATCATCGCCGTCGCGCTCGCCTATATCGGCGCGCTGTTCGCGGTGGCGAGCCTCGGCGACCGCTGGCGGCCGCGCGCCAAGACAGCCGGCGGCCGGCCGATCATCTATGCGCTGTCGCTGGCGGTCTATTGCACGTCCTGGACCTTCTTCGGCTCGGTCGGCCTCGCCACCACCCAGGGGCTGAACTTCCTCACCATCTATATCGGCCCGATGCTGGTGTTCCTGCTGGCGACGCCGTTCCTGCTGCGCGTCATCCGGCTCGCCAAGGCGCAGAACATCACCTCGATCGCCGATTTCATCGCGGCGCGCTACGGCAAGAGCCAGGGCGTCGCCGCCCTGGTCGCGCTGGTCGCGATCCTCGGCGCCCTGCCCTACATCGCCCTGCAGCTCAAGGCGGTGTCCGCCTCGCTGGTCGCCATGCTCGGCGATTTCGAGGGCCTCGGCCTGCACTACCCGGTGATCGGCGACCTCTCCATGATGGTCACCGTGGCGATGGCGGTGTTCGCCGTGCTGTTCGGCACCCGGCACATCGACGCCACCGAGCATCAGGAAGGGCTGATGCTGGCGATCGCGACGGAATCGATCGTCAAGCTCGTCGCCTTCCTCGGCGTCGGGCTGTTCGTCACCTTCTACATGTTCTCCGGACCGGCCGACCTGTTCGCGCAGGCGCGCGCGAAAGACGTGCTGCCGGTGCTGACGAAGGATTTCTCGCTCGGAAGCTGGGTGACGATGACGGTGCTGTCGTCCTTCGCCATCTTCATGCTGCCGCGCCAGTTCCACGTCGCCGTCGTCGAGAACACCTCGGAGCGCGAGGTACGCACCGCGTCCTGGCTGTTCCCGCTCTATCTGGTGTTGATCAACCTGTTCGTCGTGCCGATCGCGATGGCCGGCATGATCAGCTTCCCGCCCGGCTTCGTCGATGGTGACATGTATGTGCTGGCGCTGCCGCTCTCGGCCGGCTCCAGCTTCTTCGCGCTGCTCGCCTTCGTCGGCGGCCTGTCGGCGGCGACCGCGATGGTCATCGTCGAGACCGTGGCGCTCGCCGTCATGGTCTCGAACGACCTCTTCATGCCGCTGCTGGTGCGCTGGCGCCGGGCCTCCTCCGACGCCGCCGGCAACGGGGGAGGCAATGACGACGGCCGCGACATGGGCCACCTGTTGCTCTCGGTGCGCCGGCTCGCCATCTTCGCCGTGCTGTTCCTCGCCTATCTCTACTACCGCGCCACCGGCGAGGCGCAGCTCGCGCAGATCGGGCTTCTGTCCTTCGCCGCCGCGGCGCAGTTCGGGCCGGCCTTCATCATTGGGCTGCTGTGGCGGCGGGCGACCGCGCTCGGCGCCATCGCCGGCATCGCCATCGGCGTGGCGCTGTGGGCCTACACGCTGCTGCTGCCCAACCTCGCCGATGCCGGCCTCGCCTCGCGGGAGCTGCTGGCGGTCGGGCCGTTCGGCCTCGAATGGCTGCGGCCGCAGTCGCTGCTCGGCCTGCATGCGGCGCCGCTCACCCACGGCGTGTTCTGGAGTCTGTCGCTCAACGTCATCTGCTTCGTGGCGGTATCGCTGCTCACCCAGCCGGCGCCGATCGAGCGGCTGCAGGCGAGCCTCTTCGTCGAGGCCGACCGCGCGCCCTCGGCGCCGAGCTTCCGGCTGTGGCGCTCGCCGGTGACGGTGGGCGAGCTGATCGGCACCGTCGCCCGCTATCTCGGCGAGGACCGCACCCGCGCCTCCTTCGAGAGCGTGTCGGCGATGCGCGGCGTCTCGCTCGATCCGCACCGCGAGGCGGATTTCCAGTTAATCCGCTACGCCGAGCACCTGCTCGCCTCGGCGATCGGCGCCGCCTCCTCGCGGCTCGTGCTGTCGCTGCTGCTGAGGAAGCGCACCGTCTCGACCAAGGCGGCGCTGAAGCTGCTCGACGACGCCTCCGCCGCCATCCAATACAACCGCGAGATCCTGCAGACCGCGCTCGACCATGTGCGCCAGGGCATCGCGGTGTTCGACCGCGACCTCAGGCTGGTGTGCTGGAACCGGCAGTTCGGCGACATGCTCGACCTGCCGCCGGAGATCGTGCGCATCGGGGTGGGCATCGACGAGATGCTGCGCTTCAACGCCACCGCCGGCATGTTCGGCCCCGGCCCGGTCGAGGAGATCGTGCGCGAGCGGCTCGGCCGCTATGCGCGGCGCAACTCGACCTTCCTCGAACGCCTCGCCCCGCGCAGCGTCGTGATGGAGGTGCGCGTCAACGCCATGCCGGACGGCGGCGTGGTGGTGACCTTCACCGACATCACCCCCTCTGTGGAGGCCGCCGAGGCGCTGGAGCGCGCCAACGAGACGCTGGAGCGCCGGGTGAAGGAGCGCACCAAGGCGCTGGAACACCTCAACGCCGAGCTTGCCCAGGCGAAGTCCGAGGCCGACGACGCCAATATCTCCAAGACCCGCTTCCTCGCCGCCGCCAGCCACGACATCCTGCAGCCGCTGAACGCGGCGCGGCTCTACGCCACCAGCCTCGCCGAGCGCGCCGGGCCGGGCGAGGAGGCGCGGCTCGCCGGCAATGTCGACGCCTCGCTGGAGGCGGTGGAGGAGATTCTCGGCGCCCTGCTCGACATCTCACGGCTCGACACCGGGGCGATGAAGCCGGAGCTCGCGCCGTTCCGGCTCGACGAGATCTTCCGCCAGCTCGAGGTGGATTTCGCCCCGCTCGCCGCCGAGAAGGGGCTGAAGCTGACCTTCGTGGCGAGCTCGGCGGCGGTGCGCTCGGATCGCCGGCTGCTGCGCCGGCTCCTGCAGAACCTGGTCTCCAACGCGATCAAGTACACGCCGAAGGGCCGCGTGCTGATCGGCGTACGCCACCGGCGCGGCAGGCTCTCCATCCAGGTGTTCGACACCGGGCTCGGCATTCCGCAGACCAAGCAGAAGCTGATCTTCAAGGAATTCCAGCGGCTCGACCAGGGCGCGCGGGCGGCGCGCGGGCTCGGCCTCGGGCTGTCCATCGTCGAGCGCATCTCGCGGGTGCTCGACCACCCGATCAGGCTCACCTCCGCCGCCGGACGCGGCAGCATGTTCGCGGTCGAGGTGCCCTCCGCCCCGCCGATCCCGGCCGAGGCCCGCCCCGCCCCGCCCACTGCGGCGCCCTCCGCCGCGCTCGAAGGGCTCGTCGTACTGTGCATCGACAACGAGCCGAACATACTCGACGGCATGGAGACGCTGCTGTCGGGATGGGGCTGCCGCGTGCTGAAGGCCTCCGACGTCGCCGGCGCGCTGACCGCGCTGCGCGAGCAGAAGGCGACGCCGGATGTCGTGCTGGTCGACTTCCATCTCGACGAGAGCGACGGCATCGAGGCGGCCAAGCATCTGCGCTGGAAGCTCGGGCGCTCCCTGCCTGCGGTGCTGATCACCGCCGACCGCACCAAGAAGGTGCGCGACACCGCCCGCGCCACCGACATGGAGGTGCTCAACAAGCCGGTGCGTCCGGCCGCGCTGCGCGCCCTGCTGGCGCAATGGCGGGTGACACGCACGGCGGCGGAGTAGCGCGCGGTGTCGTTCGGCGAGTACGGAACGGCGCGAGAGGTTCTCAAGGATGCGGAAGAGGAATGCCGTATCGCCCGGAGAGATAGGCCAGTATCGCATCCTTGCTGGCGATGAAGGCGCGCCCGGCATGGACCCCGGTCTGGTGCGGCGAGGTCCGCCCGTCCGCCAGTACGAGCAGCGGCAGAGACTGGTTTTCGGCACCGACGAGCTCGACCGCCGCCCGGCGTGGGCGGGGCCAGGCGATCCGATGCACGACGAGCTGCTGTGCGAGACCGGGAAAGGAGGCCAACACGCCTTCAAGCAGGGCACAGTGCCAGCAATAGAACAGCTTCCCCGGATAGGCAGGGTCGGAGAAGCCGGGTTCGAGCAGAAGGAGCGTGTCGCGTTCCATGGCCTCACGGCGGACCAAGACAGGCCGCTCTATCCCAGACGCCGACGGCGAACGAACCTCACCCCGCCACCTGCGACCACTGCCCGCCTTCGATCTTGGCGGCGGCGATCACGGCCTGGGTGCGGCTCTCGACGCCGAGCTTCTGCAGGATCGCCGAGACATGCGCCTTCACCGTCGCCTCGGAGACGCCGAGCTCATAGGCGATCTGCTTGTTGAGCAGCCCTTCGGACAGCATCATCAGCACCCGCACCTGCTGCGGGGTGAGGGTCGACAGGCGCGTCACCAGCGCCTTGACCTCCTTGTCAGCGGCGGTCGACAGATCGACCCCCGGCGGCGTCCAGGTCTGGCCCTCGAGCACCGCGGCGACCGCCTCGCGCATGGTGTCCACAGAGGTGGTCTTGGGGATGAAGCCGGAGGCGCCGAACTCCATGCAGTGGCGGATCACGCCGGCATCGTCATTGGCGGAGACCACCACCACCGGGATGCCGGGATATTGCGCGCGCAGATACATGAGGCCGGAAAAGCCGCGCACGCCGGGCATGGTGAGGTCGAGCAGCACGAGATCGACGTCGCTCTCGCGCTCCAGAAGCGCCTGCAGCTCGTCGAAGCCGCCGGCCTCGAACAGCTCGGCATTCGGGAACTGGCGCGCCACCGCTTCCTTCAGCGCCCCCCGGAACAGCGGGTGATCGTCCGCGATCACCAACCGGAAACTCGTCGTCGAGACCACTGCTGCCCGCCCTTATCCTTCCTGCTCCCGGCCGGATCATCAGTCGGCGGCAGGCCCGGCGCAAGCCGGAGTGACGTTTAGATGACCTTTAGACTAAGTTCCACAGAAGTTGAACGCCGATTGCACGGCTACCGTCCCGCCGGTATCGGGATGAGCGGCGCCCGCGCCGGCTCCGGAGCGCGAATCGCCCGCCTCAGTCGCCGGTGAAGGCGAGCACCACCTCGCGCCGGTGCGGACTGGCGCGGTGCTCGACGAGATAGATGCCCTGCCAGGTGCCGAGCGCCATGCGCCCGCCGATTACCGGCACGGCAAGCGAAATGCCGGTCAGCATCGCCTTCACATGCGCCGGCATGTCGTCCGGACCTTCCAGCGTGTGGACCCAGCCGGCATCCTCCGGGGCGAGGCGGTCGAGCGCCGTGACGAGGTCGGTGCGGACGTCGGGATCGGCGTTCTCCTGGATCGTCAGCGAGGCCGAGGTGTGGCGGCAGAACAGCGACACCTCGCCGTGCCCGGCGCCGGTCTCGGCCAGGAAGGCGGCGATCTCGCGGGTGAGGTCGGTGAAGCCGCGGCCTTTCGTCTCGACGGTGAGCACCGCAGCCACCCGCCGCGTCAGGCGGGTTTCGCGTGGTGCACTGCGGCGAATATCGGGCATGGCAGGGCAACCTTCCGTTGGGTCATGACTGGACGAAGCCGGCCGCCTGGGTTTGGATAGGACGGATCAGCCCCAGATGACAGCCCTCACACCGCCATCGCGGAGCGGAGCCCTGCCATGACCTCGACCACGCTTTCGACGGCCACCGCCGCGCGCGCCGCAGGCCTCACGCCGCTTACCATCGATCCGGAGCTGTTCGCCGCCGAGGCGGTGAGCGCCGACACCCGCGCCATCAATGCCGGCATCGTCAAGGCGCTCGGCGCCGTGCCGGACCGCTGGATCTTCCCGATGGCGATGCTGCGCAAGCTCAGGCTAGAGGGCAAGGGCCCCTTCCCGCTGGCGCCGGAAAGCCCCTATGCGGAGGTGATCGAGATCGAGGGCCCGCACGGACCGGTGCCGCTGCGCATCCTCACCCCGCCCGAGGCGCCGAAGGGCGTCTATCTGCATCTGCACGGCGGCGGCTGGTCGCTCGGCTCGGCGCGCGAGAATGACGGGCTGAACCACCGCTTCGTCGAGCGCACCGGCTTCGCGGTGGTGTCGGTGGACTACCGGCTGGCGCCGGAGAACCCCTATCCGCAGGCGCCGGATGACTGCGAGGCGGCCGCGCTCTGGCTGCTGCGGGAGGGGCCCACCCGCTTCGGCACAGACCGCTACGCCATCGGCGGCGAATCGGCGGGCGCCAATCTTTCGGTGGCGACGCTGCTCCGACTGCGCGACAAGCACGGGCTCACCCCGTTCCGCGCCGCCAACCTGAACGCCGGCTGCTACGATCTCGGCCTCACCCCAAGCGCACGGGGCTGGGGCGACGAGCCGCTGGTGCTCAACACGCGGGACATCAGGGTGTTCGTCGGCCACTACCTGCGCGAGAACGGCGATGTCGGCACGCCGGACGTGTCGCCGCTCTATGCCGAACTCGCCAATCTGCCGCCGGCGCTGTTCACCGTCGGCACCCGCGATGCGCTCGTCGACGACACGCTGTTCATGGCGCCGCGCTGGCTCGCCGCCGGCAACCCGACGGATATCGCCATCTATCCAGGCGGCTGCCACGTCTTCATCGGCTTCCCCGGCACGCTGGCCGACGCCGCGCTGGCGCGCATCTGCGATTTCATCGCCGCGAGCTGAGCTTCGCGGGTGCTCATTCGGAAGAAGACGTTCCGCTGAGCCCCGAAAGCAGGCCGGAGCTTAAAGCTTCTCGTCCTGCCGCTGGCCGGTGCCGCGTTCCTCGCGCAGCCGGTCGACCATGTCCATGAAGCGGCGGAAGGCCTGCTCGGCCATGCGCATCGCCTGGTCGAGGCGGCCGGCCTCGTCCTTGGGATCGGTCGGGGAGCCGGCGTCGGGCACCGACGGCGTCGCCTGCGGCACGCTGCCGTCGGGCGAGGTCGATTGCGGCGGGGTGGTCTGGGGCGGCGCCATGATGTCCGGCACACGCCCGCCCGAGCGCCCTTCGAGGGCGGCGATGCGGTCGTTCAGCCGGGCGATCTCCTGCTCATAGGCCGAGCGGTCGTCCGGCACCAGCCGGCAGGTCCAGCTCCCCGAGACGGAGGAGCAGAAGGAAAGCTGCCCGGTGCGCCCGTCGAGGCGCAGGAGGCCGCCCTCGACCGGCTGCATGGAGAAGCGTGGCACGTCGGTGGTGCCGGCACGCGGTACGGGAGCCGTCGGCGGAGTGCCGGGCGCCGGCTGGGCCGCTACCGGCGCGAGGCCGGCCAGTGCGAGCGCGAGGCCCGCGAGCAGCGCAGAGGCGAGCGGGAAACGGTTGCGCATCACGACCTCCATCGCGCGAGAGATAAGGCGGCGATCCCGGCCGAACCGCCGGCCGGCCTCAGAACTCCGACGTGAAGGGCGGCCGGCCGGAGGACAACGCCGCCTCCAGAAGATCGATCCGATCCTGCCCCCAGAAAACCTCGCCGTCGAGCACATAGGAGGGCGAGCCGAACACGTCGGCGGCGATCGCCCGCTCGCGGTTGCCGACATAGATATCGGCGATGCGCGCGCCGGTCGCCTCCACCAGGAGGTCGCCGGAAAGGCCGAGCTCGGCCAGCGCGCCGAGCAGCGCCTCGGGATCGGCCATGTTCTCCTGCCGCTGCCAGGCGCCGGCGAAGAGCCGCGCCGCCAGCGCCCCGGCATCGGCTCCGGCGAGCGTCGCCGCAATCACCGTCTTGTCCGCCAGCGCCACGTCGAAGGGCCAGTGGGCCGGCTTCAGGTGGAAGTCGATGCCGCGCGCCTCGCGCCAGCGCTTCAGCTCCACCGTGCGGTAGCGCTGCCGGGCCGGGTGGCGGCGGGCAAGCGGCAGGCCACCGGTCTCGGCGAACAGATCGCCGAGCAGCACCGGCAGATAATTGACCTTCAGCCCGTAGCGCCCGGCCAGCGCGCTGAACGGCGCATGGCCGAGAAAGGCCCAGGGGCTGTGGATCGAGAAGTAATAGTCGATGGTGCGGGACTGGTCGGGCATGGGATGGGCCATCGGCTCGGGCGCGACGCGCCGGGAGGGATGGCGCCCTTGTTACCGGAGCCGGCCGCCCGCTCCAAGTCCGATCGGCCCAGACGTCGAACAGAAACGGCGCCCGCGAGGGCGCCGTCTGGTCAGTTCGCTCAGGAGATGAAGATCGGCGCTCAGGCCGCGCTGCGCGCCGGGAACGCCGCCACCATCTGGCGCAGCTCGGCGATGGCCTCCTCGATGTCGGCCTTCTGCCGCTCGAGCAGGCTCACCTGCTCAACGCACTTCTCGCGAGTGAGGGCGAGGCCGCCGCTCGGCATCGGACCGCCCTCGCGAAGGGCAACCATGCTCTTGATCTCGGCGAGGGTGAAGCCGAGCTTCTTGCCCTTGAGGATGGTGCTGAGGCGCGAGCGCTCGACCGCGCTGTAGAGCCGGGTCAGGCCCTCGCGGCGGGGCTCCAGAAGGCCCTTGTCCTCGTAGAAGCGAAGCGCGCGCAGCGTGACGCCGAACTCGCGGGCGAGGTCGCCGATGGTGAAGAACTGCGTGTCACCCGCGCCGCGGGTGGGCGCGTCGGCAGCGCGGTCGGCCTCGAAGGTCGTGAAATCCATGTCGTCAACTCCGGCTAGGGGCAGGGCCGTCAGGGGACCTTGATAGCCAGTGTCGCTGACCAGTTGCCGCTAGGGGAGAAAGTCGCACCGGACGTTAGGGCAACTTACTGTTAAATGACGCTGCGTAATGCGTTCAAGTTATTGAAATATAATTATTTGTATCGGATTACCTCAGCCGTGGCGCCACCCCGACGCCGCCCCCGCTAAGTGCCTGCCCGCCGTCCAACGCGCTCGCCGCGGGTGCGGATCGAGCCCGACGCAGGGCGCTGGCGGCTCCGGCCATGGTTAACCGGCGGTAGTTCGTTAACGCGGCGTTTACCAAGAAAAGCAAAAGTCTGTTCATTCATTAGCCACTTCGCGTTGCGTCGGTGATTCTTTCCACAACCGACGCAGCGCCCACCGCAACGGAGACGAAGGTGAGGCAAGGCGCGCCATCCAATGCGGAACAGGTGGATGCCGAGGCGTGGACCGCGATGCGCGAAGCCGCACGCGAGGCCGGCGTCCCCCTCAATGAGTGGCTCAGGACGACATTGCTCGGCGCCGCCTATCGCGACTCGCCCCAGCCGCCAGCGGCCGCGGCGACGCCTGCACGGGCGGGCGGAACGAGCAGCAGCAGCGGCATGGTCGGCGACCTGCAGCGCAAGGTCCAGGACCTCGCCGGCGAGATCGACCGGCTGGCCAGCAGCGAGCCGCCGCCGCCGCATCGCGGCAGCCGCGCCGTCTCGGCGCGCGGCGACGACCTGATCACCGCGCTCGACGCGCTGAACGGGCGAATCGGCAAGCTGCTGCAGGACCCCGACAAGGGCACGGCGGCAGCCGCGACGCATCTCGACGACACCATCCGCCGGCTGAACGACCGGCTCGACGCGCTCACCGTCGAGAAGCGGGCCGAGCAGCGCCCGGCCGATACCTTCGACCGGCGCGTCAGCGACATCGCCCGCACCGTCGAGGCGTTGAACAAGAAGCTGGAGCGCGTCGCCGCCCCCGAGGCGGCGCGCACTCCCGCGCCCCAGCCGGCAGCGGCCAAGGCGCCCGAGCCGCGCCACAGCCCGATCGCGCCGCCGCCGCTCGACGCGGTGGTGGCGGAGATCGCCGCCCGCCAGCGCAGCCTCGATCTCGCGGCGGCCTCGGCGCGTCCGCAGCCCGGCCCGGCCGCCGCCCCGGAGGCGCGCGCCGCGGCGCCCTTCGTGTCGCCTCCCGCCATGGCATCCGCCAGCGTGGCGCCGCCGCCGCCGGCCGCGGAGCGGATCCGCGAGCCCTCGCTCGACTTTTCCGGGCTGGAGCGCCAGCTCAACATCATTTCCGACCAGATGCAGGAGCTGCGCCGCGCCGCCCCGATGGGCGAGACGGTCACCGCGCTGCGCCGCGATCTCGACGAGATGAAGCGTTCGCTCGGCGAGCTCGCCCCCCGCAGCGCCGTCACCGAACTGGAGCGCGCCATCAGCCTGCTCACCGAGCGCCTCTCGCAGGATGACGGCGTCAATGGCGAGATCGTGCGCGGCCTCGCCGAGCTGCGCGACACCATGCGCGAGCTCACCCCCCCGGAGAGCCCGGCGGTACTGGTCGACAAGGTCGAGACGCTGTCGCGCAAGCTGGACGTGGTCAGCGCCAAGACGGTCGACGGCGCCACCATCGCCCGCCTGCAGGCGCAGACCGGGGAAATCCGCGAACTGCTCGGCCGCGCGCTGTCGAACGACGCGGTCCGCATGCTGGCCGAACAGGTCGGGCTGCTGGTTGAGCGGATCAACCAGGTCGCCGATCCCGAACCGATGGTGCGCGAGGTCGTCGCGGCGCTGGAGAACCGGCTCGACGCGCTCGGCGACCGCCTCGTCGCGACGCTGCGCCAACCGGCCGATCCGGCGCCGGCGAACGACATCCTCCGCCGCCTCGGCGAGCTGCAGGTCGCCGTCACCGACGCCGCCGACGCCGCGCCGAAGGGCATGGAGGCGATGTTCGACGGCCTCGTCGAGCGCATCGCGCGGATAATGCCGCGCGGCGTCGGCGACGGTTCCATCGAGGCGCTCAGCCGGCAGGTCGCCGGCATCGCCGAGAAGATCGAGGCCACCGACAGCCGCTTCACCCAGCTCGCCGGCATCGAGCGGGCGCTCGGCGACCTGTTCGTGCAGATCGAGGAGACGCGCGCCAGCGCCATCAGCGCCGCCGAGGAGCGCGCCCGCGCCGCCGCCGCCGAATTCGCCGGCACCGGCGCGCCGGGCGAGGGCGTCGCCTCGATCACGCGCGGCCTCGCCGATCTCGAGGCGCGGCAGGACACCACCGAGCGTCGCACCTACGACACGCTGGAGGCGGTCAACGAGACGCTCGGGCGCATGGTCGAGCGCATCGCCTCGCTGGAGGCGCTGGGCCAGGCGCCGACGCCGGCCGAGGACGATGCCGCGCGCGCCTATCACGCGCCGTTCGAGCCCGCGCCGGGCTTCGAGCTGATCGACGAGCCGGAGGCGGAAGCGCCCGCCGCGCCGGCGATCTCCGCCGCCGACCGGCCGGTGCCGCAGGAGCCGGAGCTGCCGGACGACTTCCCGCTGGAGCCGGGCTCCGGCTCGCCGATGCGCGGAAGCCGCCTCGATTCGCCGCTCGCCGACGATGGCGCGCCCCCGATCGAGACGGAGGACGAGGCGCAGGTGCCGAGCCGCACCGCCTTCATCGCCGCCGCCCGCCGCGCCGCGCAGGGCACCGCCAAGCCGGAGACCAGCGAGGCCAGCGCCAAGGGCAAGGGCTCGCGCCTCAAGCGCCTGCTCTCGCCGCGCAGCCGGGTCACGCTGCTGGTCGGCGTGTGCGGCGCCGCGCTGGCGCTCGGCTCGTGGCAGATCGCCGGCTCGATGCGCGACGGCCAGCTCGCCCGCATGCTGGGCGGCACGGCCAAGCCGGCGGCCACGCCCGCGAGCGAGACCACCAAGGCGCCCGGCAATTCCTCGATCAGCCCGACGCCGTCGCCGAGCATGGCCGGCCCGGTGCCGAACGTGCCCTCCTCCGGCGTGGTCGGCGCCGAGCAGCCGCTGGCGCCCGGCATGAGCGCGAGCGGCGATCCGTCCGGCTCGGCCGCCGACATCACCGGCTCGATCGGCGCCCCCGCCGGCACTGCCGCGACACCGGCCCCCGCGCCGATTTCGGCGCCCGGTTCCTCGTCCTCCTCCTCGACCACGCCGCCGGCCGATCTGCCGGCGAGCGTCGGCGGCCCGGCCCTGCGCTCGGCGGCGGTGGCCGGCGATCCGGCGGCCGCCTACGAGGTCGGCGCGCGGCTCGCGGAAGGGCGCGGTCCCTCGCAGAGCCCGGCGCTCGCCGCCCGCTGGTTCGAGTTCGCGATGGCGAAGGGCTCGATCCCGGCCATGTACCGCCTCGCCGCGCTGCTCGAGAACGGCGCCGACGGGCTGCCGCGCAATGTCGAGCGCGCCCGCCAGCTCTATGAGAGGGCGGCGGAGGCCGGCAACATCCGCGCCATGCACAATCTCGCCGTGCTGCTCGCCGAGGGCGTCGACGGCCAGCCCGACTACCGGGCGGCTTCCGGCTGGTTCCGCAAGGCGGCCGAGCGCGGCCTGCGCGACAGCCAGTACAATCTCGGCGTGCTCTATGCCCGCGGGCTCGGCGTCTCGGCCGACCTCGCGGAAAGCTGGAAATGGTTCGCGCTGGCCGCCAGCCAGGGCGACGGCGACGCCGCGCGCAAGCGCGACGAGATCGCCGCGCGGCTCGACCAGAAGGCGCTGGTGGCGATCCGCTTCGCGGTGCAGACCTGGATGCCGGTGGTGAGCGACGACCGCGCCAATGTGGCGCTGGCCAATCCCGACTGGGACCGCCCCGACGCCCCCGCCGCCAAGAAGAAGGCCGGCGCCAAGACGTGAGGCGACGTCCCTTCGCGCAGCTTCGCAATGGCCGGGTATGACCCGGCCATTTGCATTTCGGGACGTTCGTCCCAAGGCGCGCGGACGGTGGGCTGAAACAGATGGTCTTTGGCCGAACCCTTCGCTGACAGACGATCGGATCGACGCCGAAAGCCGGCCCTACCAATCCGGCAGGCAGACGTGGTGCGGCAGGCGATAGGTGCGGGCGGCGCCGACGAGGTGCGCGTTGAACGCCCCGGCGAACAGGCCCGCCAGCGCGGGATCACGCACGTTCAGTCCGCCGGCATAGGCGCCGAGCGCCGGCAGCACGAGGCGCATGCCGTCGGTGGCGAAGCAGCGGCGGCGGATGCCGCGCCCGCGCCGCACGATGCGGGCGACAGGATGGAAATGGCCGGCGATCTCACCATGAGCTTGCCGGCCGGCACCGCATTCCCCGCCGCGCGGGGCCGGCTCGTGCCGCAGCACCAGCGGGCCGACCGTGACTTCGTGCATGTGCATACCGCCGAGCTCCGGCACCGGGTCGGGGTCATGGTTGCCGGCGACCCAGACGATCTCCCGCCCGCGCCCGAGATCGGACAGCGCCGCGCGCTCCTCGCTCCCCAGCCGGGTGCCGGCGCCGCGGTCGTGCAGACTGTCGCCCAGCGCAACCACGGTGCGCGGACGCCAGCGCGCGACGAGGCGGGCGAGCAGCGCGAGCGTCGTCCGGCTGTCATAGGGCGGCAGCGGCACGCCGCGCGCGGCGAAGGCGGAGCCCTTCTCCAGATGCAGGTCGGCGACGATCAGCATGCGCTCGGCGGGCCAGAACAGGGCGCCGGCGGCGTCGAGCAGGAGGCGCGCGCCGGCGAGGCCGATCTCGTCGGCGTCAATGTACTGTCCGGCCTCCGTCGCTTCCACCTGACCCCATGGCCTCCCTGACCAGCTCCGCCTCGGCCTCGGCGAGCAGCGCCTCCGCCGCCTCGCCGGCCACCGCCTCGCGGCCGATCTCCAGCATCGCCGGCACCGCCAGCGGCGAGACGCCGTCGAGGGCGACATGGTCGATTCGCCCGCGGATGCGCATCAGCATGTCGGAGAGCCGGCGAATGTCCAAGAGGCCGGTCGCCGCATCCGCCCGCGCGGCGCGCAGCAGCACGTGATCCGGCTCGTGCGAGCGCAGCACGTCATAGACGAGATCGCTCGACATCGTCACCTGGCGGGAATTCTTCTCCTTGCCGGGGAAGCGGCGCTCGATCAGCCCGGCGATGACGGCGCATTGCCGGAAGGTGCGCTTCATCAGGGCGGATTCGGCGAGCCACGCCTCCAGGTCGTCGCCCAGCATGTCCGAATCGAACAGCGCGTCGAGCGAGAGCCGGCCCTGGCGGATCGCCAGCGACAGGTCGGAAATGCCATAGACCGCAATCGCATAGTCGTTGGCGACGAAGCCGAGCGGACGCAGGCGGGCGCGCTCCAGCCGGCGGGTGAGCAGCATGCCGAGCGTCTGGTGGGCGAGCCGCCCCTCGAAGGGATAGGCGACCATGTAGTAGCGCCCGCCGCGCGGGAAGGTCTCGACCAGCAGGTCCTCCCGGCCGGGCAGGCGCGAGCGGCGGCGCTGCATGGCGAGCCAGTCCTCGACCTGCCCGGGCAGGCTCTTCCAGCGCTCCGGCGAGGCCAGCATGGCGCGCACGCCGGCAGCGAGGAAGGTCGAGAGCGGGAACTTGCCGCCGGCATAGGACGGCACCTTCGGGTCGTTCGAGGCGGTGCGCGAGACATAGACCTCGTCCTCGACGATGGCCTGATATTCCAGCACCTCGCCGGCGAAGACGAAGGTGTCGCCGGGGCTCATGGTCTCGACGAAATATTCCTCCACCTCGCCCAGCATCCGGCCGCCGAAGCGCGGGCGCCCGCCTTTGCCCGCCTTCACGAGGCGGACCTTCAGCATGGTGGCCTCGACGATGGTGCCGACGTTCAGCCGATATTGCTGCGCGACGAAGGGGTTGGTGACCCGCCAGCGGCCGTCCTTCATGCGGCGGATGTGGGCGAAGCGCTCATAGGCGCGCAGCGCGTAGCCGCCGGTGGCGACGAAATCGACCACATCGTCGAAATCGGCGCGCGGGAGCTGCGCATAGGGCTCGGCGGTGATGACCTCGCGATAGAGATCGTCGGCCGCGAACGGCGCGGCGCAGGCCATGCCGAGCACGTGCTGGGCCAGCACGTCGAGCGCGCCGGAGCGCTCCACTTTCGAATCCTGCGCCCCCGCCTCGACCGCCTCCAGCGCGGCACGGCATTCCAGCACCTCGAAGCGGTTCGCCGGCACCAGCACCGCCCGCGAGGGCTCGTCGAGCCGGTGATTGGCGCGGCCGATACGCTGCATCAGGCGCGAGGAACCCTTCGGTGCGCCGACATTGATGACGAGGTCGACCGCCCCCCAGTCGATGCCGAGGTCGAGCGAGGAGGTGCAGACCACGCCCTTCAGCCGCCCTTCCGCCATCGCCGCCTCGACCCGCCGGCGCTGGCCGACGTCGAGCGAGCCGTGGTGCAGCGCGATGGGGAGGTTGTCGTCGTTGATCTTCCACAGCTCCTGGAACAGCAGCTCGGCCTGCATGCGGGTGTTGACGAAGACCAGCGTCGTCGTGTTCTCGCCGATCATCCGGTAGATGTCGCCGAGCGCATGGCGCGCCGTGTGCCCGGCCCAGGGCAGGCGCTCGGCGCTGTCGAGCATGGAGAGATCGGGCGCCGCGCCGGGATCGGCGATCACCACATCGCCCAGCGCCTCCTCGGTACCGTCCTGCGGCACCAGCCAGCGGCGCAGCGTGTCCGGGTCCGCCACCGTCGCGGAGAGGCCGACCGTCTGGACCTCCGGCGCGATGCGGCGCAGGCGGGAGAGGCCGAGCGAGAGAAGATCACCGCGCTTCGAGCCGGCCAGCGCGTGCAGCTCGTCGAGCACGATGCGCCTCAGACCCTTGAATAGATGCTCGGCATCGGCGGAGGCCAGCAGCAGCGCGATCTGCTCCGGCGTGGTGAGCAATATGTCCGGCGGGTCGCGGCGCTGGCGCTGGCGGCGCGAGGCCGGCGTGTCGCCGGTGCGGGTTTCGATGCGCACCGGCAGGTTCATCTCGGCGGCGGGACGCTCCAGATTGCGCGCGACGTCGACGGCCAGCGCCTTCAGCGGCGAGATGTAGAGCGTGTGCAGGGAGCGCCGCTCGTTGCGGGTGCGCGACAGCTCGACCAGCGTCGGCAGGAAGCCGGCCAGCGTCTTGCCGGCGCCGGTCGGAGCGATGAGCAATGTCGAGCGTCCCGCCCGCGCCCGTTCCAGCAGTTCGAGCTGATGCCGGCGCGGCGCCCAGCCGCGCGCGGCGAACCAGTCGCGGAAGCGCGGCGGCAGGTCGTGCGCAAGTGGATCGTCGGTTAGGAGTGCGTTGCTGGACACCCGCGAGAAGCTAATGCGTCGCGCGCGAATTGCGAGGGTCGTGGCCGGAGAGAGCCGTCATCCCGGACGCCGCCCCCGCGGCGATCCGGGATCGGCCAGTAATGTCGGCGCGCGATCCCGGCTCTGCGCGCCCATGGCGCTTCGGCCGGGATGACGCTCAGCTCTTCTCCGCCACCACGATGAGGCCGGGCACCGGCGCGTTCTTTTCCATGCGGGTCGATTGCGCCTCGCACAGGCGAAGCGCGAGGCCGGCTTCGGCCAGTGCCTCCCGCACATAGGCTTCGCCATGAGCGTAGCGGAGCGTGTCGCGCAGGATCACGCCCTCGCCGCCATGGGTCTCGACGGTGAAGGCGACGAGCCCGCCGGCGCGCAGCACGCGGTGGCTTTCAGTGAGGATCGGATCCAGCGCGTCGAGATAGCAGAAAGCATCCCCCGCAACGACGAGATCGGCCACGCCGCCCTCCCGCGCCCGGAGGAAATCCACCATGTCGCCGGCCTCCAGCGCCGCATAGACGCCGCGCGCCTGCGCCAGCGCCACCATGTTGGGCGAGAGGTCCACCCCCTCCAGCCGCTCGACTTGAGATGCGAGCGCCACGCCGACGAGGCCGGTGCCGCAGCCGAGATCGAGGCCAGCCTCGAAGTGGAACGGGCGGCCTTGCGCCGCGCAGACCGCCTCCAGCGCGCCGGCGACCAGCTCCGGGCCGCGATAGCCGAGCCGGGCGAGCGCATCGTCGAAGCGCGCGGCATATTGGTCGAACAGGGTACGCACATAGCCGGCGCCGAGTCCCGCCCTGCCCCCGATGCCGGTCTGCTGGCCGAGCCGGGCAAGCCGCGCGCCGGCGCCGAGGCGATCCTCTCCATCGAGCGCCAGCGCCCGCTCATAGGCGGCGGCGGCGCCAGCCCGATCGTCCATCGCCTCACGCGCTTCGCCGAGCAGGAACCAGCCGGAAAGGAATTGCGGCGCGCGCTTCACCGCCTCGGCGAGCAGTTCGACGGCATCGGCGGCGTTGCCCTCGTCCAGCAGTGCCCGCGCCCATTCGAGCCGGCGGTCGATGGCCGGGTCGCCGGAGGACAGATGCAAAGGGCCCGTGCTCATTCTTGGTCCGCGACCCTCTTCCCGTCTCGCGCATTATCGCGCAGGCCCTATATCTCGTGTCACATGCGCCCGGAAGAGCTGCTTCATTCCACCCCTCAGGGGCTCTATTCGCCGGTGGGCGACTTTCATGTCGACCCGACCCGGCCGGTCAAGCGCGCCATCGTCACCCACGGGCATTCGGACCACGCGCGCGCCGGCCACGGCGCGGTGCTGGCGACGCGCGAGACGCTCGACATCATGGCGATCCGCTATGGCGACGACTTCGCGGGTTCGACGCAGGCGCTCCCCTATGGCGAGCGGATCGAGGTGAACGGCGTCGGCGTGACGCTGCATCCGGCCGGCCATATCCTCGGCTCGGCGCAGGTGGCGCTGGACTATAAGGGCTGCCGCATCGTCGTCTCGGGCGACTATAAGCCCGGCACTGACCCGACCTGCGCGCCGTTCGAGCCGGTCGCCTGCGACGTCTTCATCTCGGAAGCGACCTTCGGCCTGCCGGTGTTCCGCCATCCCGATCCGGCGGAAGAGACGCGCAAGCTCCTCGATTCGCTCGCGCTGTTCCCGGAGCGGGCGCATCTCGTCGGCGCCTATGCGCTCGGCAAGGCGCAGCGGGTGATCGCGCTCGCCCGCGCCGGCGGCCACGAGCGGCCGATCTATGTGCATGGCGCGATGGAGCGGCTCACCGCCTATTACGCGGCACAGGGCATCGCGCTCGGCGAGGTGCGGCTCGCCCGCGAGGCCAAGCCCGCCGATCTCGCCGGCGCTATCATCGTCTGCCCGCCGAGCGCGATGACCGACCTCTGGGCGCGCAAATTCCCCGACCCGGTCACCGCCTTTGCCTCGGGCTGGATGCGCATCCGCGCGCGGGCCCGCCAGCATGGCGTCGAGCTGCCGCTGATCATCTCCGACCATGCCGACTGGGACGACCTTCAGGACGCCGTGCTGGCGACCGGATGCTCCGAGCTCTGGGTCACACACGGCCAGGAGGACGCGCTGGTGCACTGGGCGCTGCTCGCGGGTCTGCGCGCCCGACCGCTGCACATGGTCGGCTATGGCGAGGAGGAGGCGGAGACAGGCGCAGACGTAGCAGTCGAGCCTTCGGCTCCGGAGCGGCTCGTATGAACCGCTTCGCCGCTTTGCTCGACCGCCTCGCCTATGAGCCGCGCCGCAACGGCAAGATCCGGCTGATCGCCGACTATTTCCGCCATGAGCCGGACCCCGAGCGCGGCTGGGCGCTCGCCGCCATGACCGGAGCGCTGACCTTCCGCCACGCCAAGGCCGGGTTGATCCGCGAGCTGATCGCTGAGCGCACCGATCCCGTGCTGTTCGCGCTCTCCTACGATTATGTCGGCGACCTCTCGGAGACGGTCGCGCTGATGTGGCCAGCGCCGCATGGGCGCAACGACATGGCTGCGCCGCCCCTCTCGGTCATCGTCGACGCCTTTTCGACCATGGGGCGCAGCGAATTGCCGGCGGTGCTGGCCTCGCTGCTCGACCGGCTGGACGAAACCGGGCGCTGGGCGCTCTTGAAGCTGATCACCGGCTCGCTGCGCATTGGCGTCTCGGCGCGGCTCGCCAAGACGGCGGTGGCATCGCTCGGCACACTCACCCCCGACGAGGTGGAACTGGTGTGGCCGGGCCTCGCGCCCCCCTATGAGGAGCTGTTCGCCTGGGCGGAGGGGCGCGGTGAGCGCCCGCAGACCGACGATCCGGCGCCGTTCCGCCCGGTGATGCTGGCGCACGCCATCGAGGACGCCGATTTCGCCGCGCTCGACCCGGCCGATTTCCGCGCCGAATGGAAATGGGACGGCATCCGCGTGCAGGCGGTGCGCGCGGCCGGCGCTGACGGGCGGCACGTCACGCGGCTCTACAGCCGCACCGGCGAGGACATCTCGCCCGCCTTCCCCGACCTCGCCGAGGCGCTCGGCTTCGACGGCGCGCTGGACGGCGAGTTGCTGATCCTGCGCGAGGGGCGGGTGCAGTCCTTCAACGTCCTGCAGCAGCGGCTGAACCGCAAGGCGGTGTCGCCGAAGCTGATCGCCGAGTTCCCCGCGCATATCCGCGCCTACGATCTGCTGATCGAGGCCGGCGAGGATCTGCGCGACCTGCCCTTCACCACGCGGCGCGCGCGGCTGGAGGCGCTGGCCGCCGCGCATCCGGGCATGCGCTTCGACCTGTCGCCGCTGGTGCCTTTCGCAAGCTGGGAGGAGCTGGCGGCCGCGCGCGCCGACCCGGCCTCGCATGGCGCGGGCGCCGATGCCGAGGCGGTAGAAGGGGTGATGCTGAAGCGCGCCGACAGCCCCTATCTACCGGGCCGGCCGAAGGGACCGTGGTGGAAGTGGAAGCGCGACCCGCACACGGTCGACGCCGTGCTGATGTATGCCCAGCGCGGGCACGGCAAGCGCTCCTCCTTCTATTCCGACTACACCTTCGGCGTCTGGGCGCCGGACGGCGAGCTGGTGCCGGTCGGCAAGGCCTATTTCGGCTTCACCGACGCCGAGCTCGCCGAGATCGACCGCTTCGTGCGGCGCAACACCGTCAACCGCTTCGGCCCGGTGCGGGAGGTGACGCACACGCCGGAGGAAGGCCTCGTGATGGAGGTCGCCTTCGAGGGGCTGGCGCGCTCGACCCGGCACCGCTCCGGCCTCGCCATGCGCTTTCCGCGCATCGCCCGGCTGCGCTGGGACAAGCCGCCGGGCGAGGCCGACCGGTTGGAGACGCTGGAACGCATGCTGGGTGCGCCGGAAGACGCCTCCCGGCCGGCGGCGCGGCGTGCTAGATGAGGCCCCCGACGCCACTGGAGTGCATGCCGTCATGTCCGACAATCAGCTCACCCGCTTCATGGGCGGCTCGCCCGCCTGGGTGCTCATCCGGCTGGTCATCCTGTCGGTGGTGGTCGGGGTGATCCTGAGCGCGCTCGGCCTCGATCCGCTGAACATCCTGCAGAGCCTGGAACGGCTGGTGCGCAACCTGTTCAGCTTCTCCTTCGAGGCGATCGAGCGGCTGTGGCGCTATTTCCTGCTCGGCGCGGTGATCGTGATCCCGCTGTGGCTCATCCTGCGTTTCGCCCGCGGCAACCGATAGACCCATGAGCATCGCTGCCGCCGGCGGGCGCATCGGCGTCACGCATGGCCGCTTCCTCGCCATCGCGCTGCCGGCGACGCTGGCGCAGATGACGACGCCGCTGCTCGGCCTCGTCGCCACCGGCGCGGTGGGGCGGCTGGGCGACGCGGTGCTGCTCGGGGCGGTGGCGGTCGGCGCGCTGCTGTTCGATTTCGCCTTCTGGGTGTTCGGCTCGTTGCGCATGGGCACGGCGGGGCTGACCGCGCAGGCGCTGGGGCGCGACGACCGCATCGAGATCCGCGCCGTGCTGTTCCGCGCGCTGGCCATCGCGGCGGCGATCGGGCTCGGCCTCATCGCCGTGCATGTGCCGGTCGCGCGCTTCGCCTTTGCTGCCATGGCCGCGAGCCCGGGGGTGAGCGAGGCCGCCTCGCTCTATTTCTCGATCCGCATTCTCTCCGCCCCCTTCGCCATCGGCAATTTCGCCGTGCTGGGTTGGCTGGTCGGCATCGCCCGCACCGATCTCGGGCTCGGGCTGCAGGTGCTGATCGCGGCGGTGAACGCCGTGCTGACGCTGGCCCTGGTGCTGCATTGGGACCTCGGCATCGCCGGCGCGGCGCTCGCCAATCTCGCGGCGGAGGCGGCCGGCACGCTGGCCGGGCTCGCCATCGCGGCGCGGCTGCTGGGGCGGGAGTGGCGCGTGCCGTGGCGCACCGTCCTCGACCGCGCCAAGATCGTCGAGACGGTGGCGGTCAACAGCGACATCATGATCCGCACCGGCCTGTTGATGGGCGTGCTGCTGTTCTTCACCGCGCAGGGCGCGCGCGCCGACGATGTCACGCTCGCCGCCAATGCCGTGCTCTACAACGTGGTGATGGTGACCGCCTTCTTCCTCGACGGCTTCTCGACCGCCGCCGAGCAGATCTGCGGCCAGAGCGTCGGCGCGCGGGACCGGACCGGCTTCCGCCGCGCGGTCCGCATGGTGCTGGCCTGGGGTTTCGGTTTCGCCCTGCCCTCGACGCTGCTCCTGCTGGCGGGAGGCGGCGCGCTGGTCGACGTGCTCACCGCCAACCCGGCGGTGCGGGAGGTGGCGCGGCATTTCCTGCCGCTCGCCGCGCTGACGCCGCTGCTCGGGGTCGCGGCCTTCTCCTATGACGGCATCTATGCCGGCTCGACCTGGTCGCGCGACATGCGCAACCTGATGATCCCGGCGGTCGCCACCTTCTTCATCGTCTGGTGGCTGACGCTGCCGCTCGGCAATCTCGGCCTGTGGTGCGCCTATCTCGCCTTCATGGCCGGGCGCGGCCTGTTCCTGGCGCTGCGCATGCCGGCGCTGATGCGCCAGACCTTCGGCTAGGCCGGGAACGGCTCGGCGGCAAGGCGCGCGGCGGCGCGGCCGATGAGCGAGGCGAGCGTGGTGCTTTCCCGCTCCAGCCGCGCGAGAAGACCCGCCTTGATGCGCGGCACGAGGCCGAGCCCCTCATAGACCAGTGCGGAATAGAGCTGCACCAGCGTCGCGCCGGCCTCGATCTTGGCAATCGCGGTCTCCGCGCTGTCGATGCCGCCGACGCCGACGAGCGGGAAGGCACCTTCCACCCGCAGGAAGGTCTCGGCGAGCATGCGGGTCGAGAGCGCGAAGAGCGGTCGGCCGGACAGGCCGCCGGATTCAGTGCGGTGCGGCGAGCGCAGGGTCGCCGGCCGGCCGATTGTGGTGTTGGAGACGATCATGCCGTCGATCTGCCGCCTCCGGGCAACGCCGACCACCGCATCGAGATGCGCGAGGGCAAGATCGGGAGCGATCTTCAGGAGCACCGGCACGCCGGGCGCCGCCCTGTCGCGCGCGTCGAGCACGCGGGCCAGCAGATCGTCGAGCGCCCGCTCCTCCTGCAGGTCGCGCAGGCCGGGCGTGTTGGGGGAGGAGACGTTCGCGGTGAAGTAGCTGGCGAGGCCGGCGAATGCTTTGACGCCGGCCACATAGTCGGCGGCGCGGTCGGTCGAATCCTTGTTCGCCCCGACATTCACCCCGACGATGCCCGGCCGGCCCTTTCGGGCGGCGAGACGCGCGCGGGCCGGGCCATGGCCGCCGCTGTTGAAGCCGTAGCGGTTGATCACCGCGCGATCTTCCGCGAGGCGGAAATTGCGCGGGCGCGGATTGCCGGGCTGCGGGCGCGGAGTGATGGTGCCGACCTCCGCGAAGCCGAAGTCGGCGCCGAGGATGGCGTCGGGCACCTCGGCCTCCTTGTCGAAGCCGGCGGCGAGGCCAACCGGATTCGGAAAGGTGAGCCCGAACGCCGCGACCGCGAGGCGCGCATCTTCCGCCGGAGCCGGCCGAGGCGGCAGGCAGGCCAGCGCGCGTATGCTAAGGCGGTGCGCGGTCTCGGGATCGAGCAGCCGCGCGAAGGGAAGCGCGAGGTCGAGCAGCGCGCTCATGACGGCTCCGGGGATGACGTCTCCGCGAAGGGCAGTTCGGGAAAGACATGGACGCCGTCCGGCCCGAGCGGCAGCGGGCGGATGCAGACGACGCTGTCGAGCGGCAGATCGGAATAAAGGTGCGGGAACAGATCGCCGCCGCGCGAGACTTCCCAGCGCAGGGCGACCGGATCGAGCTTCACCGTGTCGATGGCGATCAGCAGGAGATCGTCCTGCCCGCGAAAATGCCGGCGCGCCGTCTCCTTCACCTGCGCGGCGGTGGAGAAATGGATGTAGCCATCGGCGACATCGACCGGCGCGCCGGTGAAACGCCCTTCGGCTTCCGCCGCCCGCCAGAGCGCGAGCGGGCAAATCTTGTAGACGACGGCCGGATGCGGATGCGTGCTCATGCGCGGAGCACTAGAGCATTTCCCGATCAGATGGAATCATCTGATCGAAGAGGAAATGCTCCAGCATATTGAATTCGAGAGCACTTTCTTGTCGTTCGGATTTTTCCATCCGAACGGAAAGGGCTCTAAAGGGGCGCCTTCCTCCGGCGCAAGATACTGGCGCATAAGGGGCTGGACAGCACAAGATTTAGGTTATAATTCCTATTATCAGATAAAATTCTGATTCACACCATCCCAATCGCCATGCTGACGCACACGCAGATCTGGAAGGCGATCGATCAACTGGCCGAGCGCCACGGCCTCAGCCCGTCCGGGCTCGCCAAGCGCGCGGGGCTCGACGCCACTACCTTCAACCGCTCCAAGCGCGTGACGTCGGACGGGCGGGCGCGCTGGCCCTCGACCGAGAGCGTCGCGAAGATCCTGGCGGCGACCGGCGCCAATCTCGACGATTTCATGCATCTGGTCGAAGGCACGCGGCCGAGCGGCCATATCCCGCTCATCGGCCTCGCCCAGGCCGGCGGGGGCGGCTATTTCGACGATGCCGGCTTCCCGGTCGGCGGCTCCTGGGAGGAGATCGACTTCCCCAATGTTGCCGACGGGCATGCCTATGCGCTGGAGATATCCGGGGATTCGATGCTGCCGCTCTATCGCGACGGCGACGTGGTGGTGGTCTCGCCCGCCGCGCCGATCCGCCGCGGCGACCGCGTCATCGTGAAGACCCGCGAGGGCGAGGTGCTGGCCAAGGAGCTGAAGCGGCGCACCGCCAAGACGGTCGAGCTGCGCTCGCTCAACCCCGATCATCCCGACCGCTCGCTGCAGCAGACGGAGATCGCCTTTATCGCCCGCATCCTGTGGGCGAGCCAATGAAAAAGGCGGCCCGGACGGGCCGCCCTTCCCTCTCCTCTTCTGTTTTCGGGATCAGCAGCGGACGATGACCGTGCGGCCATAGGCGTCGCGCGCGTAGCATTCGCGCGGCGAAGTCGCCGCGCCGATCACCGCGCCGGTGCCCGCGCCCACGGCGGCGCCTACGGCGGCACCGCTGCCGCCCCCGGCGATGCCGCCAATGACGGCACCGGTGCCGCCGCCGATCAGCGCTCCGGCGCCCGCCCGGCGCTCGGTGGTGGTGCATGCCGCAAGGCTGAGGGCCACTGCCGAAATGGCGACGATCTTGAGCATCGGTCTCTCCTCCGTTGGGCGACGCGGAGGAACCTCCGGCCGTGCCGGCACAACGTCCGAGGCCTGCGCCGGTTCCGTCCGGTCAGCGAGCCCGTCCGTCGCACTTCCTACGGAATAAAATGCGTATTATGATATATATAACATCAATTTGATGTTGATAAAAACCGGAGAACTCCGATGGCTATCCGTCTTGGCGATGTCGTGCCCGATTTCGAGGCCCAGACGACCGAAGGCCCGATCAAGTTCCATGAATGGCTCGGCTCTTCTTGGGGCGTGCTGTTCTCCCACCCGAAGAACTTCACTCCGGTCTGCACCACCGAGCTCGGCCAGGTCGCCCGGCTCAAGCCGGAATTCGACCGGCGCAACGTCAAGGTCATCGGCCTCTCGGTCGACCCGCTCGACGCGCACGCGAAATGGTCGGCCGACATCGCGGAGACGCAGGGCTACGCACCGAACTTCCCGCTGATCGCCGACCAGGACCGCACCGTCTCCGACCTCTACGACATGGTGCACCCGAACGCCTCCGACACCATGACGGTGCGTTCGGTGTTCATCGTCGGGCCGGACAAGAAGCTGAAGCTATCGCTCACCTACCCGGCCAGCACCGGGCGCAACTTCGACGAAATCCTGCGGGTGATCGACTCGCTGCAGCTCACCGCCAAGCATTCCGTCGCCACCCCGGCGAACTGGACGCAGGGCGAGGACGTGATCATCGTCCCCTCGGTCAGCGACGAGGCGGCGAAGGAGAAGTTCCCGGAGGGCTGGACGACGCTGAAGCCCTATCTGCGCGTCGTCCCGCAGCCGGGCGTGACGAAGTAACGGACCGAAAAAAGGGGCGCCCGGCCGGCTCAGGCGAGCCGGGTGCCCGCTTCCAGCGCGTTACCGCGCAGGAACTCGGCCGCCGCCATCGCCTTGGCACCGGCCCGCTGAACCTCGATCAGACGAACCGCGCCGGTGCCGCAGGCGATGGTCAGCGCATCGTCCAGCACCTCGCCCGGCGCGCCGGCGCCTTCGGCACGGGTGGTGCGCAGCACCTTCACGCGCACGCCGTCGAGCTCGAACCAGGCGCCGGGGAAAGGCGAAAGCCCGCGTATGCGGTCGTGCACCTCGGCGGCCGGCAGGCTCCAGTCGATGCGAGTCTCCGTCTTGTCGATCTTGGCGGCGTAGACGACGCCCTCCGCCGGCTGCGGCGTGAAGACGAGGCCGCCGCGCTCCAGCGCCGAAAGCGCCCGCCCCATCAGATCGGCGCCGATCACCATCAGCCGGTCGTGCAGCTCGCCGGCGGTCATGTCCGGCCCGATCGCCACGCGCTCGACGAGACCGACGGGGCCGGTGTCGAGCCCCTGCTCCATCTGCATCACCGCGACGCCGCTCTCGGCATCGCCGGCCATGACGGCGCGCTGGATCGGCGCCGCGCCACGCCAGCGCGGCAGCAGCGAGGCATGGAGATTGAGGCAACCGAGCCGCGGCGCGGCAAGGATCACCGGCGGCAGGATCAGGCCATAGGCGACGACCACGGCGACATCCGCCTCGTGGCCGGCGAAGAGGGCGGCCGCCTCCTCGCTGCGCAGCGTCTTCGGGTGGTGCACGGCAAGGCCGAAGCGCTCAGCCGCGCGATGCACGGGCGAGGGCACCAGATCGAGGCCGCGCCGCCCGCCCGGCGCCGGTGCGCGCGTATAGACGGCCACGACCTCGTGGCCGCGCCCGACGATCTCGGCCAGCGTCGGCACCGCGAAATCCGGCGTGCCCATGAAGACGATGCGCATAGGGCCTCTCGGCGGCTGGGCGTCCCGGCGGCGGCGTCAGGCCTTGCCGTCGCGCTCCTTCTCGCGCAGCGCCTTGGTGAACTTCTTCACCACGCGGTCGCGCTTGAGCTTGGAGATGTGGTCGATGAAGAGCACGCCGTTGAGATGGTCGATCTCGTGCTGCACGCAGGTGGCGAGCAGGCCGTCGGCATCGATCTCCTGCGGCTCGCCGTTGAGATCGAGATAGCGCACGCGCACCCGCGCCGGCCGTTCCACATCCTCGTAATATTCGGGGATGGAGAGGCAGCCCTCCTGATAGACGGAGATTTCCTCGGAGGCCGAGACGATCTCCGGGTTGATCAGCGCGAGCGGGTGCTTCTCCTCGCCCTCGCGGGCGGTATCGATGGTCACCACGCGCTCGGGCACGCCGATCTGGATCGCGGCGAGGCCGATGCCGGGGGCGTCGTACATGGTCTCGAACATGTCCTCGACCAGCGCGCGCGTCTTCGCGTCGATCCGGCCGACCGGATCGGAAACGAGGCGCAGACGCGAATCGGGGATAATGACGAGCGGGCGCGTGGACATGCCTGCGAGATAAGCGAGCCCCGCGCGCGGGTCAACGTCGCCAATATCGCGATGTTCACTTTTCGTTCGTCTCGATGTCTGAATCAGGCTAAGAGTTCCGGCATGGAGCACGCCGTCTTCATTCTCGGGGGTCAGCCCGTCACCGTCCTGCACCTCGCCGTCGCCGGCGCCGGGCTGGTGATCCTGCTGCTCGTGGTGCTGCTGTCGGCGGTCTCGCGCGGCGCCCGCGAGCGGGCCGCGGAGGCGGAGGAACAGGCCCGCCGCGCCCGCGACCTCGAAGAACGGCTGGTGCATCTGGCACGCGTGCAGTCGGAGACGACGGGCCGCGTGCAGTCCATGGCCGAGGTGCTGGCGCAGCGGCAGGGCGAGCTCGCCCGGGCGGTCGCCGAGCGGCTCGACGCCTCGACGCACCGCATGGGCGAGAGCCTCGCCCGCGCCAGCGAGGCGACGCACGAGAACCTCGCCAAGCTGAATGAGCGCCTCGCGCTGGTCGATCAGGCGCGCGCCAGCCTCGGCGAGCTGTCGGGGCAGGTGCTGAGCCTGCGCGAGACGCTCGCCAACAAGCAGGCGCGGGGCGCCTTCGGCGAGGGCCGGCTGCAGGCGATCATCGCCGACGGATTGCCGCGCGACAGCTTCGCCTTCCAGCACACGCTGGAGAACGGGCGGCGCGCGGACTGCGCGATCTTCCTGCCCGGCGACCACCGGCCGCTGCTGGTCGATTCCAAGTTTCCACTGGAGGCCGTCACCGCCTTCCGCGAGTCGGCGAGTGCCGAGGCGCGCAAGCAGGCCGAAGCGCGGCTTAAGCAGGATGTCGGCAAGCACATAGGCGACATCGCCGAGCGCTATCTGGTGGCCGGCCGGACGCAGGACGTGGCGCTGATGTTCGTGCCCTCCGAGTCGGTCTATGCGGAGCTGCACGAGCATTTCGACGACGTCATCCAGCGCGCCTTCCGCGCCCGCGTGATCCTGGTCTCGCCTTCATTGCTGATGCTGGCGATCCAGGTTGTGCAGGCGATCGTCAAGGATGCGCGCATGCGCGAGCAGGCCGACCTGATCCGCGCCGAATGCGGCGCGCTGGTCGCCGATGTCGTGCGGCTGCGCGAGCGCGTCGGCAATCTGCAGAAGCATTTCGCGCAGGTGGGCGACGATGTCGCACAGGCGCTGATATCGGCCGACAAGATCGCCCGGCGCGGTGCCCGCATCGACGCGCTCGAGTTCGACGGAACGCCACCGGCGGGCCCCGCCGAAAGCGAGGCCGCGCCGCGCTTTCCGTTCGGACTGGAGCGGGGCGCCGCGGAATAGCGCCGCTGCCCATCGCAGATGGTGCCGCGGTGCCCGATATCCGCTTTCCGATCAGACGATCCGGAATTTCGATCATTGCAATCGATCGCGGAAAACGCTTTCTGGTAGAAAGCCTAATTGTCACAAGCGCCGGGAAGCGTCTGCGTGCTCGACCGTTTCGAACTTCTGCTGGCGCTCGCCAAGGAACGCCATTTCGGCCGCGCGGCCGAGGCCTGCGGCGTGACGCAGCCGACTCTTTCCGCGGGGTTGAAGCAGCTCGAGGAGACGCTCGGCGTGCGTCTCGTCGAACGCGGCTCGCGCTTCATCGGCTTCACGCCGGAGGGTGAGCGGGCGCTGCAATGGGCGCGGCGCATCGTCGGCGATGCGCGGGCCATGCGGCAGGAGATCGCTTCGCTCCGGCGCGGCCTCTCGGGCCATGTGCGCATCGCGGCGATCCCGACCGCCATGCCGATGCTGTCCGAGATCACGACGCCGTTCCGCCAGAAGCATGCCGATGTGCGCTTCACCCTCACCTCGGCGACGTCGAACGAGGTGATGCGGCTGATCGAGAATCTCGAGATCGATGCCGGCGTCACCTATCTCGACAATGACCCCCTCGGAAAGGTCAAGGCGGTTCCGCTCTACCGCGAGGGTTACCGCTTCCTCACCTCGGTCGGCGCGCCGTTCGGCGACCGGCAGAGCGTGACCTGGGCGGAGATCGGCGAGGTGCCGCTGTGCCTGCTGACGCCCGACATGCAGAACCGGCGCATCGTGGACCGTCAGTTGCAGGCGACGGGCCTCACGGTCTCGCCGCGGCTCGAATCCAACTCGACCATCGCTCTGCTCGCCCATGTGCGTACCGGGCAATGGGCCAGCGTGGTGCCGACGACGCTGGCCGACATCTTCGCCTTTCCGGGCACCATCCGCTCGATTCCCATCGTCGAGCCGGAAGTGCTGCACCAGATCGGCCTCGTCGTCCTGGATCGCGAGCCGATGACGCCGATCACGGCGGCGCTCGTCGCCGAGGCGCGGCTGCTCGGGCCGGAGCTCAGCCGGCGATTCTGAAGGCCGGCGCGCAAAGCCGCAACGCCGGAAGGAACCTGTCCTCGTCCTCGACCGTTGGTCCACCGGGCGCGGCATCGCCGCCGAAACGGAGGACATGCAAATGCTCAACTGGGCTCTCACCTTTCTCGTCGTCGCGCTGATCGCCGCCGTGCTCGGTTTCGGCGGCATCGCGGGGACGGCGATGGAGATCGCCAAGATCATCTTCTTCGTCGCGATCATCCTGTTCGTCATCTCGGCCGTCATGGGCCTCTTGCGCGGCCGATCGAGCGGCGCACCCTGACGACGCCGGCCAACAACGAGAACGCCCCCTCGCGGGGGCGTTTCCTTTGATTTCGGCGCGCTTCGGTGAACGCTTAAGTGTGGCCGGCGCCCAGCGCGGCGCGGGTCGGCTGGTCCGGCCCGAAATCCTCGGCCGTCTCGATCGCCAGCATCTCACCGAGCCGGCGCCGCGCCCGGTTCACACGGCTCTTGATCGTGCCGACCGCGCAATTGCAGATTTCGGCCGTCTCCTCATAGGAGAAGCCGGAGGCGCCGACGAGCACGAGGGCCTCGCGCTGGTCGGCCGGCAGCCGGTCGAGCGCGGCGCGAAAATCCTCGAAGTCGAGATGCGTCGTCTGGTCGGGATTGGTCGCCAGCGTCGCAGCGAAGAGGCCGTCGGAATCCGGCACCTCGCGGCGGCGCTTGCGGTATTCCGAGCGGAACAGGTTGCGCAGGATGGTGAACAGCCACGCCGAGAGATTTGTGCCCGGCCGGAAGCTCGCAATGTTGGCGAATGCCCGCAGCAGCGTCTCCTGCACGAGATCATCCGCCCGATCCACGCTGCCGCTTAAGGATATGGCAAAGGCCCGCAGATTCGGGATTGCGGCAATGATCTCGTCGCGCAGGCTGGGATCGACCTTGCTCACCCGCCCATTCCCTTGTCACGGATTTCACCGCCGTCCTCTTCGCGCTCGTCGAGCCGCGCGAGCAACGTCATGAAACGGTCCGGCACGCCCTGCCGGACGACGTCGTCATACATAGCACGGAGATGCTGTCCGATCCGTGTCTGCACATCCCGGCCCAGCGTCGATCCCGAGCGACCAAGCGGCCGCACGACAGACCCAGCGGCCCCGCCCTCGTTGCCGGTGCTCGCCGACCCCGCTTCTGCCTGATCGTCTTCCATTCGTCTTCTTCCTGACATCGAGCCTCCAAGCGCTCGCCGCCTCATCGCGCGTATCGCCGGGTGCGAACACTAACCGCCTCATCGGCAAACGGTTCCAATCGAAGGGAACACTATCGAAGTTTTTTCCGGTATCTGGATGGAACCCGGTCGTGCCCGCCTGCGTTAAGGCCCCATGCTCATGTGCAGATTGGGGAGTCGTCTGTGAATACATCGCAACTCGTTGCGCAGCATCTGCCCTTTCTTCGTCGCTATGCCCGCGCCCTGTGCGGCACTCAGTCCGCCGGCGATTCCTATGTCGCCGCCCTTCTCGAGACGCTGATCCAGGATCCGACCGCGTTGCCGCGCGACGTGGAACCGCGCGTGGCCCTGTACAAGCTGCTGACACAGCTCTGGAACTCGGTCTCCATCAACAACGACACGGACCCCGGTGCCGTTGCCGTGCGCGGTGAACAGAGACTCGGCCACATAACGCCGCTGGCGCGGCAGGCGTTCCTTCTGGTTTCGCTCGAGGGCTTCGAAGAGGACGACGCCGCGACCATCCTCGACATGGATGTCGAGCGCCTGCGCACTCTGGTCGAGCAGGCCGGCCGCGAGCTCGCCGACGAGATCGCCACCGACGTGCTGATCATCGAGGACGAGCCCTTCATCGCGCTCGATCTGGAGGGGCTGGTCGAGAGCCTCGGCCATCGCGTGACGGGCATCGCCCGCACGCACAACGAGGCCATCGCCCTCGCGCAGAGCAAGACGCCGGGCCTCGTCCTCGCCGATATCCAGCTCGCCGACGGCAGCTCCGGCCTCGAGGCCGTGAACGAGCTGATCGAAAGCATCGAGCTTCCCGTCATCTTCATCACCGCCTATCCTGAGCGCTTCCTGACCGGTGTCCGCCCCGAGCCGGCCTTCCTCATCGCCAAGCCCTTCCAGCCTTCGACAGTGGCGGCGGTCATCAGCCAGGCACTATTCTTCGAGCGCAAGGCACGGCCGCGGGAGCAGCGCAAGACCGCCTGATCAGCACCTATGCCCGCTGCCATGATCAGCCTGGATGACGCGGCCCGCCTCGCTACGGGAATCGCCTCGCTGGCGATCGTCCTCGGCCTGGTGCGCTTCCTCTATGTGCGCAAGGACCTGTCCCGGCGCTCTTCCCGGCTCGCCCTGCTGCTGGCGGGGCTGGTCATGGCGGTAGGCATCCTGTCGATCCTCGTGATCCTCGACCCGGCGGGCAGTCGGCTGTCATGGCTGCAGTCGATCGTGCGCCTCGCGGTGAGCGCGCTCACGCTCTGCGGCGCGGTGGTGCTCTGGTACAATTTCGACTGGCTGCTGAAACTGCCCTCGCCCGGCCACGTGGCCAGCGAGCAGCGGCGCCTGACGCTGGAGCTGGCCACCGTCCTGCAGCGCTACGAGATGGCGCTGCGCGGCTCCAATGTCGCGATCTTCTCGCAGGACCCGGACCTGCGCTACACTTCGGTCAGCAAGCCGTTGTTCGGCATTCCCATCGACAAGGTTCTCGGCTCCAGCGACCGGCAGCTTCTGGGCGCGGACCAGTGGCCGCAGGTCGAGGCGCTCAAGCGTGCCGCGCTGGAGGCGAGCGAGACCCGCAAGGGCGAGGTGGAAGTGCTCGAAGACGGCGAGCCGCGCTGGTACGACCTGCACATCGAACCCTTGCGCGACCTCTCGGGCAATACGGTCGGCCTCACCGGCGCCGCCGTCGACGTCACCGAGCGCAAGGAGAACGAGCGACATCTGCGCCTGCTGATGCGCGAGCTCACCCACCGCTCGAAGAACCTGCTCGCGGTCATCCAGGCCATGGCCCGCCAGACCGCGCGCCACGCGGGCACGACCGACGATTTCGTCGAGCAGTTCAATGCGCGCCTGCAGGCGCTGGCGCGCTCGCACGACCTGCTGGTCCAGGAGAGCTGGCACGGCGCCTCGCTCGGCGAGCTCGTGCGCTCGCAGCTCGGCCACCATCTCGACCGCGAGAACAGCCAGGTCAGCATCGCCGGGCCGGATATCCTGCTGAAGCCCGATGCCGCGCAGAATCTGGGGCTCGCGCTCCACGAGCTTTCGACCAACGCCGCCAAATACGGCGCCCTGTCGGTTCCCAGCGGCCATGTCGACATCGCCTGGAAGCGCCGGCTGGCGGCCGACGGCGGGGGCATCGAGCTGACCTGGCAGGAAGCCGGCGGTCCGCGGGTCGAGGAGCCGAACGCGCGCGGCTTCGGCTCGCTCGTCATCGAACGCAACCTCTCGCGCACCCTCGACGGCAACGTCTCGCTCGATTTCGCGCCGGACGGCGTGATCTGCCACATCCAGATGTCCGAGCAGCACCTGACCGCCAACCGCTGAGGCGCGGCGAACCTCCGGAACCAAATTCCTGCCGGAACGTTTACGGCTGTCGCTTCCCGCTACCGGGGTAGCCGAGCAGCTTTCAGTCAACGTCCGCGATGAGATCGCCGGCGCCGGGGCGCGGGCGTCTGTGCGGCAGCTCGTGGAGACTGACCATGGTGCGCGTGCTCCGTTCCAAATATCCGTTCTCGCGGCGCATGGTCTGTGGCTCGGCCGCCTGCGCGCTGCTGATCGGCTTCACCGGCACGCTGGCCATCAGCCGCCCGATCGACCTTCCAGCTCCGATTGCGACAGCCGCTCCGGCACCGCCCGCATCGGCGGCGCCGCGCATCACCGTCACGCCGGTGGACCGCTCCGCGAAGGGTGATCGCCTGACGCTCAAGGGTCGCGAGGGGGCCTCCCAGCTCGCGGATGTTCGCAGCGATGCCGAGACGACGATCGCCGCCAAGGGCAACGACATGAGCCGGCGCGCGCCGAGCACGGGAAACGTGATGCCGCGCGGCTGCCTCTCCTCCATCGGCGGTGTAACGTCCGGCCGTTCCAGCGAGATGTTCGCGATCTGCGTAGCAGATTCTTCGATGATTCAAGATTAGGCTCGATATAGCACTACCACCTCAGTATCGGCGCGCTGATCAAATTATTGGAACAATGCTTTCCGGTGCGAGTTCTTACCGCAGACAGCGGTGACGCTGCGGAATTTATCCAGAACTTCCACCGGGAGATTTGTGATGACCAATAAATTCGTGACGCTCACGGCACTCGCCGCTCTGTCCCTCAGCCCGACACTGGCGCTTGCGCAGAGCCCGACGCCGGCCCCGACCACGCCTCCGGCCGCCACCGACCCGGCGACGCCGGACACCACCGCGCCCAACATGCCGGCGGAAAAGATGCCGTCCGCGCCCGGCAACGCGGCCACCACGACCGTGCCCGCGACGCCGAAATTCGTCAGCGCGCAGGGTGCGGATCAGTGGCTCGGCAGCGATCTGATCGGCACCGACGTGGTGACGGCGAATGACGAGTCGCTGGGCGAGATCAGCGATGTGGTGATGGAAAAGGACGGCCGCGTGATCGCCGCGGTGATCGACGTCGGCGGCTTCCTCGGCATCGGCGCCAAGCCGGTGGCGGTGTCGTTCGACTCCCTCACGCTCGCGCCGACGGACGGCGAACCGAAGATCGTCGTCGCCATGACGAAGGAAGATCTCAACCAGGCGCCGGAATTCAAGTCGCTGGCGGACACGCGCACGGCGACCGACGCGACGACCGGGGCGGCGAAGACGCAGTAGCCCGCTTCCGAGGCAGAAGCGAACGAATGGGCGTCCGCCCCCTTCTCCCTCAGGAACATGCCCGGCCTCGCGCCGGGCATGTTTCGTTTCCGGCGCCGCTTCGATGCTCGAAGGAGCGCGCCGCACGATGACGCGCGGCGCGTGATCGGCTAAAGCGAGAAGCTTGTGAGCCGGACCGCCCCATGAACGAGATTCGCCGTCGCCGCCGTTCCGAATTCCCCTTCCGGGAACTGTTCGACATCGATGCCGTGCGCGGCGAACTCACGACGCTGGTGCGCGCATTGCGCTCGGACCCGACCGCCGGGGGCGAAGCGGCCATACGCACGGCGCTCGCCAAGCGTCTCAAGCAGGCCCATGCGGAAGGCCATGCGACGGCGCAGCGCTGGCTCATGGAGGACGGCTCCGGGCGCCGCTGCGCCGAGCGGCTCTCGCGCCTCCAGGACGAGATCATCTCCGTCATCCACGAACTCGTGGTGACCCTTCTCTATCCGACCGACAATCCCTCGACCGCCGAGCATATGGCGATCGTCGCGGTGGGCGGCTATGGCCGCGGCCTGATGGCGCCGGGCTCCGACACGGACATCCTGTTCCTACTGCCCTACAAGCAGACCGCCTGGGGCGAGAGCGTCGCCGAGGCCATCCTCTATGTGCTGTGGGACATGGGCCTCAAGGTCGGTCACGCCACGCGCTCGGTCGACGAGTGCATCCGGCAGGCCCGCGGGGACATGACGATCCGCACCGCGCTGCTCGAGGCGCGGCTGATCGTCGGGGAACGCGCGCTGTTCGACGAAATGACGGTGCGGTTCGAGCGCGACGTCGTCGAGGGTACCGCCGCCGAATTCGTCGCCGCCAAGCTCGCCGAACGCGAGGAGCGCCTCAAGCGCGCCGGCCAGTCGCGTTATCTCGTCGAACCGAACGTCAAGGACGGCAAGGGCGGCCTGCGCGATCTGCACACGCTGTTCTGGATCGCGAAATATGTCTATCGCGTCCACGACACCCGCCAGCTCATCGCCGCGGGCGTGTTCACCGCCGAGGAAGCCGTCGTCTTCCAGCGCTGCGAGGATTTTCTCTGGTCGGTGCGCTGCCATCTGCATTTCCTCGCCGGCAAGGCCGAGGAGCGGCTTTCCTTCGATCTCCAGCGCGAGATGGCCGAGCGCCTCGGCTACACCGAGCATCCGGGCCTCAAGGATGTCGAGCGCTTCATGAAGCACTACTTCCTTGTCGCCAAGGATGTCGGGGACCTCACCGCCATCGTCTCGGCGGCGCTGGAGGAGCGCAACGAGAAGCCGGTGCCGCGGCTCAACCGCATGATGGCGCGGCTGCGCCGCTCGCCGCGCCGCACGCTGAAGGAAAGCCCGGACTTCGTCGTCGACCACGACCGGCTCAACGTCGCCGATTCCAGCGCCTTCGGCCGCGATCCGGTGAACCTCATCCGGCTGTTCCATCTGGCCGACCGGCACGATCTGGCGCTGCACCCTGACGCGGTGCGGCTGGCGCGACGCTCGCTCAAGCTGATCGATCAGCGGGTCCGCGAGGACGCCGAGGCCAACCGGCTCTTCCTCGAGATGCTGTGCTCCAAGCGCACGCCCGACATCGTGCTGCGCCACATGAACGAGGCCGGCGTACTCGGCCGCTTCGTGCCCGAATTCGGGCATGTCGTGGCGATGATGCAGTTCAACATGTACCACTCCTACACCGTCGACGAGCATCTGATCCGCTCGATCGGCGCGCTGTCGGAGATCGAGCGGGGACAGCGCGCCGACCTCGGCCTCGCCAACGAGCTGATCGGCCAGATCAAGAACCGGCAGGTGCTCTATGTGGCGGTATTCCTGCACGACATCGCCAAGGGACGCCCGGAGGACCACTCGATCGCCGGCGCCCGCGTCGCCCGCAAGCTGTGCCCCCGCTTCGGCCTGTCGGCGGCCGACACCGACACGGTGGCATGGCTGATCGAGCAGCATCTGACGATGTCGAGCGTCGCCCAGTCGCGCGACCTGTCGGACCGCAAGACCATCGAGAACTTCGCCGCGGTGGTGCAGAACCTGGAGCGGATGAAGCTGCTGCTCATCCTCACCACCGCCGACATCCGGGCGGTGGGGCCGGGCGTGTGGAACAACTGGAAGTCGCAACTCCTGCGCACGCTCTATCACGAGACCGAGCCGGTGATCACCGGCGGCTTCTCGGAGAGCAACCGGGCGCAGCGCGTCGCCCGGGCGCAGGCCGAGTTCCGCGCCGCGCTCCCCGAATGGAGCGGCGAGGCGATCGAGCGCTACATGGCGCGCCACTACCCGGCCTACTGGCTGAGGGTGGACCTTGCCCACAAGCTGGAACATGCCCGCTTCATCGCCGAGGCGGAAGCGCAGGGCCGGGCGCTGGCCACCGCGAGCCGCACCGACGTCACCCGCGGCGCCACCGAGCTCACCGTGCTGGCGCCGGACCATCCCAAGCTGCTGGCGGTGATCGCCGGCTCCTGCGCGGCCGCCGGCGCCAATATCGTCGACGCGCAGATCAGCACGACCACCGACGGCTGGGCGCTCGACACCATCGCGCTCACCCGCGCCTTCGAACAGGATTCCGACGAGCTGCGCCGGGCCGACCGCATCTCCGGGGCGATCGAGAAGTCGCTCTCCGGCGAGATCAAGCTGCCGGAAGTGGTCGCCCGCAAGGTGCCGAAGCGCCCGCGCGCCTTCTCGGTCGAGTCCGAGGTGACGCTGAACAATGCCTGGTCGAACCGGCATACGGTGATCGAGGTCTCCGGCCTCGACCGGCCGGGCCTGCTCTACGGCCTCACCCAGACCCTCTCGCGCCTCAACCTCAACATCGCTTCCGCGCATGTCGCGACCTTCGGCGAGCGGGCGGTCGACGTGTTCTACGTCACCGACCTGATGGGCGCGAAGATCGTCGGCGCGGCGCGCCATTCCGCCATCCGCCGGGCCCTGCTGCACGTGCTCGACGCCGACGACGAGGCGGACGCGGCGCGGGCGGGTTAGCATCAAGAACCGCCTTCCGTGCCCAAATCCGTCCATTTACGCCCCCTTAAACGCCACGATTTAGCGTTCGTTTACCGCGTCGGCGTGGGGTATTCGGCGAATGGCAGCTTGGGGCAAGGGCGAGGGGCGGCGCGAGCCGGTGTTCGGCATGTCCGGCGCCGCGGCCGATCTGCGTCTCGGGCCTGACGACCGGCCGACCTATGCCCGTTCCTCCGGCTCCAAATCTTCCGGCCGCGCCGCGAAAACCACCTCGCGCGGGCGCTCGGGCTCGTCCCGGCGCAAGCCGCCGCGCCGCTCGCTGCTCGGGCGGCTGGTCTATTGGTGCTTCGTGCTCGGGCTGTGGGCGGTCGTCGGCGTCATCGGGCTGATCGGCTACGAGGCGACGCAGCTCCCGCCGATCCAGAATCTGGCCATCCCCGAGCGCCCGCCGACCGTCATCATCCAGAGCGAGGACGGCAAGACGATCGCCACGCGCGGCGACATGCGCGGGGCGGCGATCCCGCTGCGCGCCATGCCGCCCTATCTGCCGCAGGCCTTCATCGCGATCGAGGACCGGCGCTTCAACGAGCATTTCGGCATCGATCTCATCGGCCTCGGCCGCGCCGTCTTCGTCAATCTCACCTCGGGCCGGCTGCGCGAGGGCGGCTCGACGCTGACCCAGCAGCTCGCCAAGAACCTGTTCCTCACCCAGGACCGCACGCTCTCGCGCAAGATCCAGGAGCTGATCCTGGCGATCTGGCTGGAGGCCAAGTTCTCCAAGAACCAGATCCTCGAGCTTTACGTGAACCGGGTCTATTTCGGCGCCGGCGCCTATGGCGTGGAGGCGGCGGCGCAGCGCTATTTCGGCAAGTCCGCCCGGCAGGTGACGCTCTCGGAGGCGGCGATACTGGCCGGCCTCGTGAAGTCGCCCTCCGCCCTCGCCCCGACCCGCAACCTCAAGGGTGCCCAGGACCGTGCCGAGATCGTGCTCGCGGCGATGCAGGATGCCGGCTTCATCAGCGGCGAGATGAAGACCACCGCCCTCGCCCGACCTGCCACGCTCACCAAGAAGCAGACCGATTCCGCCGGCTACGCGGCCGACTGGATCATGGACCAGCTCGACACGCTGATCGGCCCGATCGAAAGCGACGTGACGGTGCAGACCAGCCTCGACACCAGGCTGCAGGGCGTCGCCGAGAAGACGCTGTCCGAGACGCTGGCGCGCAACGGGCAGAAGTTCGGTATCCAGCAGGGCGCGCTGGTGGTGATGGACACCAACGGCGCGGTGCGCGCGCTGGTCGGCGGGCGCTCCTATGAGGAGAGCCAGTACAACCGCGCGGTGACCGCGCGCCGCCAGCCGGGCTCGTCCTTCAAACCGTTCGTCTACCTCACCGCGCTGGAACGCGGCCTCACCCCGGACAGCGTGCGGGACGACGCACCTATCAAGCTGAAGGGCTGGAAGCCCGAGAACTTCTCGAAGGAGTATCGTGGGCCGGTGACGCTGACGACCGCCCTGTCGCTCTCGCTCAACACGGTGGCGGTGCGCCTCGCGCTGGAGGTCGGGCCGGCGGAGGTCGCCAAGACCGCGCAGCGGCTCGGCATCCATTCCAAGCTCGACCCGAACCCCTCGATCGCGCTCGGCACGTCGGAGGTCTCGGCGCTGGAGATGGCGAGCGCCTATGCGCCCTTCGCCAATGGCGGCTACGGGGTGACGCCGCACATCGTCCAGCAGGTTCGCGACGCGCGCGGCAAGGTGCTCTACTCCTTCGCCGAGCCGAGCCGCGGCCAGGTCGTCGCCCCGCCCCATGTGGCGATGATGAACCGCATGCTGCAGGAAACGCTGATCACCGGCACGGCGAAGCGCGCCGACCTTCCGGGCTGGCCGGCGGCCGGCAAGACCGGCACCAGCCAGGATTATCGCGACGCCTGGTTCGTCGGCTATACGAGCCGCTTCGTCACCAGCGTCTGGCTCGGAAACGACGATTCCTCGCCGACCAAAAAGGCCTCCGGCTCCGGGCTGCCGGTGGAGATCTGGAGCCGGGTGATGCGCACCGCCCATGAGGGGGTGCCGGTCTCCCCGCTGGCGGGCAGCGACTATGCGCCGAGCGTGGCGCCGCAGGGCGAGGTGCCGGAAGAGCCGGTGGTCACCAGCGGGCCGGGCTATATGCGCCCGCCGGGGGATGTCGGCGGGGACAATGGTGGCAACAGCGGTGGCGCCGGGCTCGACAACTGGCTGATGGACAAGCTGTTCGGCCGCCGTTGAGCCTGATCTCGGCCGGTCAGTCGCTCTTCGCGCCGTAGCGGTGCAGGCTGGCGCCGTGCACCTTGAGCCACCGCTCGGCCCGCTCGCGCTCCGGGAACAGCCGGTCGACGGTCTGCCAGAAGCGCGGGCCGTGGTTCATCTCGCGGCGATGCGCCACCTCATGCGCGGCCAGATAGTCGAGCACGAAGGGCGGCGCCAGGATCAGCCGCCAGGAATAGGACAGGGCGCCGTTCGCCGCGCAGGAGCCCCAGCGGCTCGCGGTGTCGCGCAGGGTGACGCGGGCGATGCTCACGCCGAGGGCGGCGGCGTGCCGGCGCGAGGCCTCCAGAAGGTCGCGGCGGGCCTCGCGCCTCAGGAAGTCGCCGATGCGGCGCGCCACATGCTCGCCCCCGCCGGCGACGCAGAGCAGCCTTTCGGCATCAGGACCCGCCTCGGACCACACCGTGCCCCGGCTCGCCGGCCGATGCACGATGCGGTGCGGCTCGCCACGCAGCGGGACCAGCGCGCCGGGCACGAAGACGACGATGTCCGGCAGCCGGGAGAGCCGCTGCGCGATCCAGCCCGTATAGCGCAGCGCGAAGGCGCGGGCCTCGCTCACCGAGCCGCGCGGCGGCATGGTGAGCATCACGTCGCGCTCGGCGGTGCGCACACGCAGCGTGTAGCGCGTCGCGCGCGGGTTGCGGCGCAGGCCGACCACGACGTCGCGCTCGTCGATGCGCAGCACGAAACGATCGGTGCCGAGCGGACCGTCGATATCGATGGGCGTGGGGCGGCGCGCGCGAAACAGCATCAGGGGCGACTCAACGGGAATCGCCCCACTTTGCCATCGGACGATGACCTTTGCGCGGCTTATGCGCCCCCGATCGTCCCCGCGCCGGTCAAATCCGCACGGCGCGGCGGTCGCGCCGGCGGTCGTGCACCGGCTGATAGGCGATGCGCGCGTGATAGGCGCAATAAGGCAGGCCCGTCTTGGTCCGGCTGCCGCAATAGAAGAAGTCCGGCTTGCCGGGATCGCCCACCGGCCAGCGGCAGGTGAACTCGGTGAGGTCGAGGATGGTGCAGCGTTCCGCCATCGGGATCACGTTGGCGACCGGATCCGGCAGGTCCTCCGGCTCGGGCTCGGGAACCGGCGCATAGGCCGGGGCGAGCGCGGTGTTGCCGTGGACCATGGGGCGCGGACGCGCCGGCTGCACGGTGGCGGGGCGCGGCTTGCGCGGGCGCGGGGCGGCGCTCGTCACCGTCTTCGCGCGGCCCGACAGGCCGAGGCGGTGGACCTTGCCGATCACCGCGTTGCGCGTGACGTTGCCGAGCTCGGCCGCGATCTGACTGGCCGACAGCCCCTCCGCCCAGAGTTTCTTGAGAAGCTCGACGCGCTCGTCCGTCCAGTTCATCGCTGTGCCTCCTTGAGCTCATCGACCGAGGGCAGAATCCCTCTCCCGCCGGCCGAGCGAGCCCGTCCGGTTAACTCACCGTCGACGCCACTTGGGAAATAGGTCCGCCGCACGAGATGTCGTATCTGACGAACCGGAGGCTACAATATGCGTTGACTCCCGCCCAGTAGCTTCGGCCCCGAAACGATTGTTTTCCCCAATTGAGAGTCCGCGGCGCAACACTTGCGGGCGGAGACGAGTCGGATCAATGGCTTGAATCGCCGCCCGCGTGCGGCGATCCCCGGCCTGCGCTTTGGAACGGCTCTGAAAGAGGCTTCTTACCCCTTAGGGGCATGTTCAGGCGAGGTGCGGCATGCATCCATGGCGCCGCGTCATCCGAGCCCCGATGGAGAAGCTGATGAAGCCGCATCCCCAGGCCCTTACCCCCTTTGTCCTCCGCGTCCCCGCCGGCCGCCTGTTGGCCGGCACCGTTCTCGCTGCCTTCCTGTCTTTCCTCGCCCTGCCGGCATCCGCGGCACCGATCGCGCCGGCGCTGCCGGAGCCCGGCGCAATCGCGACCCCCGTCGCCCAGGGCTGCGGACCCGGCGCCTGGCGCGGGCCGTGGGGCGGCTGCCGCGACACCCCCTATGTCGGGCCGCTGCCCGGCGGTGGCTATGCCGTGCCTTCGGGCGCGCCCGTCTATTACGGCAATGGCTGCCCGCCCGGCTTCTGGCGCGGACCCTGGGGCCATTGCCGCGACACCCCCTATGTCGGCCCGCTGCCCGGCGGCGGATATCAGCCCTGAATGCGGACCGAGCGGAGCCCCGTCATGACACGCAGTCTCGTCCTTCTGTCCGCCCTCGCCGCCACCCTGCTGGCCGCTCCGGCGCGCGCGCAGACCACGCCGCCCGCGCCGCCGCCGGTCGTCGACATCTACACCGCCGAGGACGCGCAGGCGGTACTGGATGCCCGCCTGATCGCCCTGAAGACGGTGATCGGCCTCACACCGGACCAGGCGGAGCTGTGGGACCCGGTGGAGGCCGCCATCCGGCAGGCGGCGAAGAACGCCGCCACCCGCGCCGCCGATCGCGCCAAGGCCGAGCCGGCGAGCGATTTCCTCGTCGTGCTGGAACGCCTCGCCGACGCCGAAGCGGCGCGGGCGCAGGACCTCAAGACGGTCATCGCGGCCGCCAGGCCGCTGGTCGCGGCGCTGAACCCCGAGCAGAAGCGGCGCGTGCCGGGCTTCCTCGGCATGACCGACGTCGCCGGCAAGCCGCAGCCGACCCTCGAACTCTGGATCTTCGAGGACGAGCAGGAGTAGGCCGGGCGCGGACGGCGCCGGACCGCCATCTGCGGGCGCGCACGGGCGCCGGTCGTTCAATATTGACCGGCGAAGCCGATTCTATAAAATTCGGACCATCGAGTGCCGCCCCGGCCGGGGCGGCACGTTTCATTTTGGACTGCCGTTACGCCTACTGTTCCGAGTAAGCCTGCCATCCCGACACGCCGCCACCCAACGCCATCGTCATTGGCCTGCCAGAGAAAGGGAGGGGATATGATCGACCCCGTCCTGCCGACCTACAACCGGATTGACCTCGTTTTCGAGCGCGGCGAAGGCGCCTGGCTCTTCACGAAGGATGGCAAGCGATATCTCGACTTCACGGCCGGCATCGCGGTCAACGTGCTCGGCCATGCGCATCCCCATCTCGTCGCGGCGCTGACCGAGCAGGCCGGCAAGCTCTGGCACCTGTCCAATTTGTTCCGCATCGAAGGCGGCGAGCGCCTCGCCAGGCGGCTGACCGACGCCACCTTCGCGGACACGATGTTCTTCACGAATTCGGGGGCCGAGGCGCTCGAATGCGCGATCAAGATGGCGCGCAAATATCATTCGGCGAACGGCCAGCCGGAGCGCTACCGCATCATCACCTTCGAGGGCGCGTTCCACGGTCGCACGCTCGCCACCATCGCGGCCGGCGGCAACCCGAAATATCTCGAAGGCTTCGGGCCGGCCATGCCCGGCTTCGACCAGGTGCCGTTCGGCGACCTCGCGGCCGTGAAGGCGGCGATCGGGCCGGAGACCGGGGCCATCCTCATCGAGCCGGTGCAGGGCGAAGGCGGCGTGCGCGGCGCGTCGTGGCCGTTCCTGCGCGAGCTGCGCGCGCTCGCCGACGAGCACGGCCTGCTGCTGGTGCTCGACGAGGTGCAGTGCGGCGTCGGGCGCACCGGCAAGCTGTTCGCCCATGAATGGGCCGGCATCACGCCGGACATCATGGCGGTGGCCAAGGGCATCGGCGGCGGCTTCCCGGTCGGCGCCTGCCTCGCCACCGCGGAAGCGGCGAAGGGCATGACCGCCGGCACGCACGGCTCGACCTATGGCGGCAATCCGCTCGCCATGGCGGTGGCCAATGCGGTGCTCGACGTGGTGCTGGAGGACGGCTTCCTCGAACGCGTGCGCGACACCGCGCTGCGCCTGCGCCAGCGCCTCGCCGAGCTCAAGGACCGCCACCCGGCGATCATCGCCGAGGTGCGCGGCGAAGGGCTGCTGCTCGGCCTGCGCACGCTGGTGCCCAATGGCGAGCTGATCGCGGCGATGCGCGCGGAGGGGATGCTGGCGCCGGCGGCAGCCGACAATGTCGTGCGCCTGCTGCCGCCGCTCAACATCGGCGAAGCGGAGATCGACGGCGCCTTCGAGCGCATCGACGCGGCCTGCGCGAAGCTCGAGGCGGCGCTGAAGCCCGAGGCGGTCAAGGGAGCCGCCGCATGAGCGTCAATGGCGTGAAGCACTTCCTCGACCTCGACGCCCTGCCTGCCGGCGAATTGCGCAAGCTCATCGACCTCTCGCGCGACCTCAAGAGCCGGCGCGAGGCGGTGGCGAGCGCGAAGCCCTTCGCCGGCAAGGTGCTGGCGATGATCTTCGATCAGCCCTCGACCCGCACCCGCATCTCCTTCGACGTGGCGATGCGCCAGCTCGGCGGCGAGACGATCATGCTGACCGGCGCCGAGATGCAGCTCGGGCGCGGCGAGACCATCGCCGACACGGCGAAGGTGCTCTCGCGCTATGTCGACGCGATCATGATCCGCATCCTCGACCATGCGGCGCTGACCGAGCTCGCCGAGCACGCCACCGTGCCGGTGATCAACGGGCTGACGCGCGACTCGCATCCGTGCCAGATCATGGCCGACCTGATGACCTTCGAGGAGCACAAGGGGCCGATCGAGGGGCGCACGGTCGCCTGGACGGGCGACGCCAACAACGTGCTGACCTCCTGGGTGCAGGCCGCGCAGCGCTTCGACTTCGCGCTGAACGTCGCCACGCCGCCGGAGCTGGCGCCGCGCCCCGCGCTGGTCGACTGGGTGCGCGCGACCGGCGCCCGCGTGCAGTTCGGCAATGACGCCGATGCGGCGGTCGCGGGCGCCGACTGCGTCATCACCGACACATGGGTTTCCATGGGGGACGAGGAAGCGGAACGGCGGCACAACCTGCTGAAGCCCTATCAGGTCAACGCGGCGCTGATGAAGCGCGCGGCGCCGGGGGCGATATTCATGCACTGCCTGCCGGCGCATCGCGGCGAGGAGGTCACCGACGAGGTGATGGACGGGCCGCAGTCGGTGGTGTTCGACGAGGCGGAGAACCGCCTCCACGCGCAGAAGGGCATCCTCGCCTGGTGCCTCGAAGGCGCCAGCATCTGAAACGAGGGGCTTCACAGGCCCCTCGCACATGCCCCTCGCAATCGAGGGCGGCGCACCTATATGGGCGGCGGAGCCATCATGACAGCAGAACATTTCACCGCCCGCTCACCCCGCGCCGACGCGATCGACGACCGGGTGATGCCCTTCCACATCGACGCGCTCGACGTGCGCGGCCGCGTCGTGCGGCTCGGCCCCTCGCTCGATGCCGTCCTCGCGCATCACGCCTATCCGGCGCCGGTCAAACGGCTGCTCGGCGAGGCGGTGGCGCTCACCGTGCTGCTCGGCTCGACGCTGAAGATCGCCGGGCGCTTCATCCTGCAGACCCGGACCGACGGGCCGGTCGACCTGCTGGTGGTCGATTTCTCGGCCCCTCACGACGTGCGCGCCTATGCCCGCTTCGACGCCGAGCGCCTCGCCGCGCTCAACGGGAAGGCGCATGACAGCGGCGCCCTGCTCGGGCGCGGCCATCTCGCCATGACCATCGACCAGGGCGTTCACGTTAACCGCTATCAGGGCGTCGTCGCGCTCGAGGGCGGCGGGCTGGAGGACGCGGCGCACCAGTATTTCCGCCAGTCCGAGCAGATCCCGACGCGGGTGCGCCTGGCCGTCGCCGAGGAGGTGCGCCCGGGCGGCGCGGCCTCGTCCTGGCGTGCCGGCGGGCTGATGGTGCAGTTCCTGCCGACCGAAGGCGGGCGCGTCACGCCGGTCGATCTCGATCCGGGCGATGCGCCCGAGGGCACGGTGCTGCCCGAGACGGCGGAGGACGACGCCTGGGTCGAGGCGCAGTCGCTGGTGGGGACGATCGAGGACCTCGAACTGGTCGATGCCGAGCTGTCCAGCGAGCGGCTGCTCTACCGGCTGTTCCACGAGCGCGGCGTGCGCGTGTTCGACACAGAGGCCATCGCGGCCCGCTGCTCCTGCTCGCGCGAGCGGGTGATGAACGTGCTCGCGAGCTTCGGGCCGGAGGAGCGCGCCGACCTCGTCGAGGACGGCAAGGTCACCGTGACCTGCGAGTTCTGCGGGCGCAGCTACGAGTTCAAGGCCGAAGAGGTCGTCGGGCCGGAGGACAAGGGCGCCGACGCGCAATGACTGAAGCGTCATCCCGGACGGCCGTAGGCCGATCCGGGATCGCGTGCCAATCGGAGAGCGATCCCGGCTCTCGCTGACGCTCGGCCGGGATGACGTTTTCTCCTAACCCGCGCATTCGGCGACAAGCCCGCGCAGGAAGCGCTCGCAGGCGCGCAACTGCTCCACGTCGATGAACTCGTCCGGCTTGTGCGCCTGGTCGATCGAGCCCGGCCCGCAGATGATGGTGGGAACGCCCTGGGCCTGGAAATGGCCGCCCTCCGTGCCATAGGCGACGGTGTAGGTGCGGTTCTGCCCGGCGAGCCTCAGTGCCAGCGTCTCGGCCTCCGAGCCCGGCTCCGGGGCGAGCGGGGGCACCTTGTAGATGAACTCGTTCACGATCGAGGCCTCGGGCGCGGTCTCCCGCAGCTTCGGCAGCACCACCTCCTGCGCGAAGCGCTCGAAGCGCGCCAGCAGCGCCTCTTCGTCGAAGCCGGGCAGGCCGCGCATGTTCCAGCGGACGGCGCAGTCCTTCGGAACGATATTGCCGGCGGTGCCGCCTTCCATGACGGTGACCTGCAGGCTGGTGAAGGGCGGATCGAAGCGGCCGGTCGGGTCGCCGAAGGCGATCAGCTCCTGCCGGTAGCGGTCGAGCTCGCCGACCAGCTCGCAGGCGGCGAAGATGGCGTTGGCGCCGAGATGCGGCATCGAGGCGTGCGCCTCGCGGCCCTTCACCCGCGTCGTGTAGGCGACGCCGGACTTGTGCGCGTCGACCACCCGCATGCTGGTCGGCTCGCCGACGATGCAGGCGCGTGGCAGCGGCAGATCGACGCCGAGCCTGCGCACGGTCGGCACCACGCCGACGCAGCCGACTTCCTCGTCATAGGAGACGAGGAGGTGGACCGGCGTCACCAGAGGCGCCGCCACCATCTCCGGCACCATCGCGAGGCAGGTGGCGACGAACCCCTTCATGTCGCAGCTACCGCGGCCATAGAGCCGGTCGCCGACCGGCGTCAGCTCGAAAGGCTCGCTCGCCCAGACCTGTCCGTCGACCGGCACCACGTCGGAGTGGCCGGACAGGCAGATGCCGGGCCGGTCGCCCGGGCCGATGGTGGCGAACAGGCTGGCCTTGTCGCCCTCCGCGTTGGGGACGAGGACGCTCTCAATCCCGAAAGAGCTCAGATAGTCGCGCACGAAGCCGATGAGATCGAGGTTGGACCGGCGACTGGTCGTGTCGAAGGCGACCAGTCGGGCCAGCATTTCCTCGGTGCTCGTTCGCGGGGTCAGCATGCGTCCTCCATCCCTGCGCCGAGCATAGTTGTGCGTCGCAGCACCGCCAAGCCCGCGACTCGCATGATCGTCAGCGCATCCAGAAGCGGGGGAGGAACAGCACCAGCACGGTGAACAGCTCGAGGCGCCCCATCAGCATGCCGAAGGACAGGATCCAGATCACCGAATCCGGCAGGGCGACGAAATTCGTGGCCGGACCGATCACCGGCCCGAGACCGGGGCCGACATTCGCGACCGCCGTCACCGACGCCGAGAAGGCGGTGACCATGTCGAAGCCGAGGGCGTTGATCACCAGCGCCAGCACCGCGAAGGTGCCGAGATAGAGGAAGATGAAGGACAGCACCGAAGCGACGACGTCGTCGCCGATCGGGGCGCCGCCATAGCGCACCGGGAACACCCCGTTCGGATAGACGATGCGCTTCAAGTGCTGCACCAGCGCCGAGCCCACGATGGCGAGGCGGAACGTCTTCAGGCCGCCGGCGGTCGAGCCGGTGCAGGCGCCGAGAAACAGCAGGATGAAATAGAGCGTGTCGGTCGGCGTCCCCCAATGGGTGAAGTCGACGGTGACGAAGCCGGTGGTCGACATGATCGAGACGACGTTGAACAGCGCGTAGCGCAGCGCCGTCTCGCCCTGGGCGATGTTGCCGCGCACCTGCTCGATGAAGGAGATCAGCGTGAACAGCAGGACGAGGGCCAGGAACAGCCGGACCTCGGTGTTGGCGACCAGACGGCTGAAGTCGCCGGCCAGCACGCGCACATAGAGCACGAAGGGCAGCGAGCCGGCGATCATGAAGACAACCGCCGCGTAGTCGATGGCGGCGCTGTGGAAATAGCCGATCGAGGCGTCGTGGGTGGAGAAGCCCCCCGTCGAGATGGTCGCCATGGCGTGGGCGACCGCATCGAAGATGCTCATGCCGCACATGGCGTAGACGATGGCGCAGGCGAGCGAGAGCACGAGATAGGTGCCAAGGATGCTCTTGGCCATCTGGGCGGCGCGCGGCAGCAGCTTCTCCGACTTGTCCGACGATTCGGCGCGGAAGAGCTGCATGCCGCCGATCTGCAGCATGGGCAGGAAGGCGATGGCGAAGACGATGATGCCGATGCCGCCATACCAGTGCAGGAAGGCGCGCCAGATCAGGATGCCCGGCGGGCGGGTGTCGAGGTTGGAGATCACCGTCGCGCCGGTGGTGGTGAGGCCGGACATCGCCTCGAAATAGGCGTCGGCGAAGGGTAGCTGGGTCTGCGACCACATGAAGGGGATGGAGGCGAAGGCGGACAGCACCACCCAGCTCGCGGCGGTGAGCAGGAAGGCCTGCCGGAGGTCCAGCCGCTCGACCTCGCTGGAGCGGCCGGCGAGCCACAGCGAGAAGCCGACGAACATGGTGACGGCGGAGGCCGCGACATAGACGACGAAATCCGGCTGGCCCGCCACCAGATCGACCAGCGCCGGTATCATCATGGTGGTGCCGAGGATGGCAAGCAGGACGCCGAGAACGGCGGCGATCGGGCGAAGGTCGATCACGGATAGGAACCGCGCGGTTCGGCATGGAGGCTGGCCCGACCATAACCGCTTCGCGCCGCCGCCGGAAGCGCCGCGCCGGCCGCCTGTGGGCGGCCGATCAGTTCAGGGTGCGGGTGGGATCCGGCACGTCGAGCGAGAAGGCCGGCACCTCGGCCGAGAAGATCTCGCCGGCCTGCGTGACGAGGCTGTAGCTGCCTTCCATGATGCCGGTTGCGGTCGGCAGCGGCACGCCGCTGGTATATTCGAAATGCGCCCCCGGCGGCAGGATGGGCTGCTCGCCGACGACGCCGGCGCCGCGCACCTCCTGCACCCTGCCGAGCGCATCGGTGATGATCCAGTGCCGCGTCTTGAGCTGCACCGTCTCGATGCCGAGATTGACGATCTCGACGGTGTAAGCCCAGAAGAACTGGCCGCGCTCGGGATCCGAGCGCTCCGGCGCGAAGCGGGGCGTCACCGTCACCTGCACGCCCCTGGTGGTCGCTCGGTACATCAAAACCTTCCGCGTTCGCGCGTGGTCAGTGAAACTGCTTCGACACCGAAGAGCAAGAGCGTCGGGGTGAGCGACGGCGCCGTCCCGCTTTGCCCGCGCCGGGTGGTTGATCTGGCGGCCAGCTGCTGTAGGTTCAGGGCATGATGTTCATGTCCACATTCTTCCCGCTGATCTGAACGACGTCTCGTCGTTCCGCGGCGCCATCGCGCCATCAGATCAGAATGCGGCTCCGCGCATGCGGCAGCCGAACGGAGAATGTGCAATGTCCAAAATGGACGATGCGGGCCTGACCGACGGTCAGGTGCGAAGCTTCATCCGCGACGGTTTTGTCAGGATCGAAGATGCCTTCAGCGCTGATCTCGCCCGGCGATGCAGGGACGAGCTGTGGGCCGATATCGGCCTGTCGCCCGATGCACCCGAAGCCTGGGTTCGGCCGGTGGTGCGGGTGGGGTTCAAGGCGTCTGCTCCCTTCGTCGAGGCGGCCAATACCGGGCGGCTGCACGCCGCCTATGACCGGCTCGTCGGCAAGGGCCGCTGGCTGGCTCCCGGCGGCCTCGGCACCTTCCCGATCCGCTTCCCCGCGCCGGAAACGCCCGGCGACGACGGCTGGCACGTCGATATGAGCTTCGGCGACAGCCTGGATTTCATGGAGTGGCGGGCCAATGTGACGAGCAGCGGGCGCGCCCTGCTGATGCTCTTCCTTCTCTCGGACGTCGGGCCGGACGATGCCCCGACTCGGATACGCAAGCGCTCGCACGCCGTCATCGCGCGGGAATTGCTGCGCTTCGGCAGCGCGGGCACGACGCTGAGGCAGCTCTCGGCGGATGGCTTCGCCTCGAGTGCGGAGTGCGAGGTCGAGCTCGCCACGGGAGCGGCAGGCACGGTCTATCTGTGCCATCCGTTCCTTGTCCACGCCGCGCAGCCGCATCGCGGCAGCAACCCGCGCTTCCTGGCGCAGCCGCCGCTGCTGCCGGTCGGCGAGTTCGATCCGGGCCTGCCGCCGTCGCCGGTACAGCTCGCGATCCGCGAGGCCTGCGGGCTGAGCTTCTGACAGCCTCGACCCCCGGGCGCTTCAGGGCGCCCGGGCGTCGAACAGCTTCAGGGCAGCGCTTTGAGCGTCACACCGCCGCCAGCGCCCGCGTGAGGTCGTCGGCGAGGTCCTCGACATGCTCCAGCCCGACCGACAGCCGCACCATGCCGTCGCTGATGCCCATCTCGGCCCGCGCATCGGGTGTGAAGCGCTGATGGGTGGTGGTCGCCGGATGGGTGACGAGGCTCTTGGCATCGCCGAGATTGTTGGAGATGCGCGCCACCTTCAGCGCGTTGAGGAAGCGGAACGCGCCCGCCTTGCCGCCTTCGACCTCGAAGGTCACCAGCGTGCCGCCACCGCGCATCTGGCGCTTGGCAAGCGCATGCTGCGGGTGGTCGTCGCGGAAGGGATAGATCACCTTGGCGATCTTCTCTTCGCCCGCCAGCCGGTCGGCCAGCGCCGCCGCGCTCGCCTGCATGCGCTCGACGCGCAGCGGCAGCGTCTCCAGCCCCTTCAGCATCACCCATGCGTTGAACGGCGCGCAGGAGGGGCCGGTCTGGCGCAGGAAGGTCTGCAGATGGTCGGTCAGGAACTGCTGCGAGCACAGCACCACGCCGGCGAGGCAGCGGCCCTGCCCGTCTATGTGCTTGGTGGCGGAATAGACGACGATGTCGGCGCCGAGCGCGAGCGGGCTCTGCAGCATCGGCGTCGCGAACACGTTGTCGACGACGAGCAGCGCGCCGGCCGCCTTCGAGATGGCGGCGACACCGGCGATGTCGATGATCTCCAGCGTCGGATTGGTCGGGCTCTCGAGGAAGAACACCTTGGTCTCCGGCCGCACCGCCGCCTCCCAGGCGGCGAGATCGGTGCCGTCGACGAGGGTCGAGGCGATGCCGAAGCGCGGCAGCAGCTCCTCCACCACATAGCGGCAGGAACCGAACAGCGCGCGCGCCGCCACCACATGGTCGCCGGCCCTGAGCTGGCAGAGCAGCGCGGCGGTCACCGCGGCCATGCCGGAGGCCGTCGAGCGCGCCACTTCCGCGCCTTCGAGCAGCGCGAGGCGCTCCTCGAACATCGCGTTGGTCGGGTTGGAATAGCGCGTGTAGATGAAGCCGGGATCGTCGCCCTTGAAGCGGGCCTCCGCCTGCTCGGCGGTCTCGTAGACATAGCCCTGGGTGAGGTAGAGCGCCTCCGCCGTCTCGCCATAGGGCGAGCGCAGGATGCCGCCGTGCACGAGGCGGGTGTCGGGCCTGAGCCCGGCGATCTCGGCGGGCGAGAGCTTCGGTTCAGGCAGCTTCGGCGTGGGGGCGTTCATCGGCGGCTCCGGTACCTTGTGGACGGACCGGGGACGCCATCGCGCGAACGCTGCGCGGCCCCGACCTTTTAGCAACCTTGTTTAGCGTGGCGGCAAGCCGGTCGGCTCAAATTGACCACGGGACGGCCGGGGATTACTCCCGCGCCCGGCTTGGCGTCAAGAGGCGCGTCCGTTAAACCGAACGCAGATGCGCATTGCGCGAACGTCATGACGGACCGGTATTTGGCGGAGGCGGGCGTAACCGTGAGAGGCGTGGCCGTGGAAGGGCTGGCGAAGGAAGGCGAGGGCATCCTGCCCGGGCATGCCATTGCCGCGCTCGCCCGTGCCGGGGCGATCCGCACGGCCGACGCCTTCGACGGCGACCAGATCCAGCCGGCGAGCCTCGACCTGCGGCTCGGCACGGTCGCCTGGCGCATCCGCGCGAGCTTCCTGCCCGGCCCCGGTTCGACGGTGGAGGACCGGCTCGGCCAACTGGCCCTGCACCGGCTCGACCTCACCGACGGCGAGGTGCTGGAGACCGGCTGCGTCTATCTCGTCGAGCTGCAGGAGGCCCTCGCTCTGCCGCCCGGCATCGCGGCGGCCGCAAACCCGAAGAGCTCGACCGGCCGGCTCGACGTGTTCACCCGCGTCATCACCGATCGCGCGCGCGCCTTCGACACCATCGCGCCGGGCTATAACGGGCCGCTTTATCTGGAGATCAGCCCGCGCACCTTCCCGATCCTGGTGCGCAAGGGTTCGCGGCTCTCGCAGATCCGCTTCCGCCGTGGCGACGCCCGGCTCGACGAGGTCGCGCTCACCGCGCTGAACGCCCGTGAGCGGCTGGTCGAGGCCTCGCGGGCGGACGTCGCGGGCAACGGCATCGCGGTCAGCGTCGATCTCTCCGGCGAAGGCTTCGGCGGGCTGCTCGGCTTCCGCGCCAAGCGCCATACCGGGCTGATCGACGTCGACAAGCGCGCGGCCTGCGACGTCGAGGATTACTGGGAGCCGCTGGTGACGCGCGGGCGGCGCGAGCTGGTGCTCGATCCCGACGCCTTCTACATCCTCGCCTCCAAGGAAGCGGTGCACGTGCCGCCGGACTATGCGGCGGAGATGGTGCCGTTCGATCCGCTGGTCGGCGAGTTCCGCGTGCATTACGCCGGCTTCTTCGACCCCGGCTTCGGCCATGACGCGGCCGGCGGGCGCGGCGCGCGCGCGGTGCTGGAAGTGCGCTCGCGCGAGGTGCCGTTCATCCTCGAGGACGGGCAGATCGTCGGCCGGCTGATCTATGAGCGCATGCTGGAGCGCCCGCAGGTGCTCTATGGCGAGGGCCTCGGCTCCAATTATCAGGCGCAGGGGCTGAAGCTGTCGAAGCACTTCCGGCCCTGGGCCTGATCCGGCGGATCACCCCGCCGGCGGGTCGCGTCCTTCCACGAAGGCTCGGATCAGGTGGTGCGCGATCGCCATGGGCGGCGGCGCGATCAGGCCCTGCGCATGGGTGCGGGAGAGCAGCTCGCCCGCCTCCTCCCGCGAGAACCAGCGGGCGCCTTCCAGCTCGACGGCGTCGATCACGATGTCGCGGCTGAGCGCCTCGCCGTGCATGCCGATCATCACCGACATCGGGAACGGCCAGGGCTGCGAGGTGAGATAGCGCACGGCGCCGACCGCAATCCCCGCCTCCTCCTTCGTCTCGCGCCGCACCGCCGCCTCGAAGGTCTCGCCCGGCTCGACGAAGCCGGCGAGGCACGACCAGACATTCGGCGCGAAGCGCGGCGAGCGGCCGAGCAGGCAATCGTTGCCGTCGACGATCAGCATGATCACCACCGGATCGGTGCGGGGGAAGTGCTGGGCGCCGCACTCGGGGCAGTCGCGCCGCCAGCCGCCCTCGGCGGCGCGCAGGCGCCCGCCGCAATTGGAGCAGAAGGTGCGCCGCGCGTGCCAGGCGAGCATCGCCTTGGCACAGGCGAGCAGGCCGAGCTGGTCGGCAGGCACCAGACCCTCGACCGCCAGCGTACGCAGGTCGGTCAGCACGAGATCGTCGCGCTCCGTGAGCTGGCCGGCGGCGGCCGCGTGGAGCGGCAGCACGGCATGCGGCACCTCGCCGTCGAGGCCAAGCAGGCAGGACCCTTCGGTGAGGCCGCCGAGCGCGCGCGCATCCGAAACGGAAAACAGCGCGTCGAGACCTGAGCCCTGCCGCCGCAGCACCAGCGTGTCGCCGGCGATGAGGCAGGCACGGGCGCGCGGATCGGCGAGGAAGGCGCCGTATTCCTTGCGCCGCTCGCTCACCCGGTCGAGCCGGAAGCCGGAATAGCCGAGATGCGGCCAGGGGCCGAGGGTGGTGGTCGCCATCGGTTCAGAATCCAAAGCCGGCGCGCAGCCGCGCCACCATCGCCGCACCGTCCCCGGCGCCATAGGGCCGCCGCTCGCCCCGGCCCCAGACCGGCGAGGGCCAGGCGTCGTCGGTCTCGAAGCGCGCGATGACATGCACGTGGAGCTGCCGCACCATGTTGCCGAGCGCCGCGACGTTGAGCTTGTGGGCGCCGGTCAGCTCCTTGAGGAACCGCGCCGCGCGGTCGATTTCCTGCGTCAGCACGAGGCGCTGCGCCTCGGGCAGGTCGATCAGCTCGGCGAGGCCGGGCTGCCGGGGCACCAGTATGAGCCAGGGGAAGCGCGCATCGTCCATCAGCAGGACGCGGCTGAGCGCGAGATCGCCGACGGGCAGCGTGTCGGCTTCGAGGCGGGGGTCGAGCAGGAAATCGGACACGGGGGCAATATGACGCTGTATCTGGCCGGTCGGCCGGCGGGTGGGCGGCCGCACCCTATCGGACGGCGCCGGCCTGCGCACCCTGTTTCCGTCGCCGAATGACGCCGCGCCCGCGCGCGCTAGACTGGGCGCCTTGAGTCGCCCCCTCCTCCCCGCCCTTCCCGGAATCGCCCGTCATGACCGAGCTACGCAGCCTCTACCCCGCCATCGAGCCCTTCGAGAGCGGCATGCTCGATGTCGGCGACGGGCATGCGATCTATTTCGAGCGCTCCGGCACGCCGGGGGGCAAGCCGGCGGTCTTCCTGCATGGCGGGCCGGGCGGCGGCTTCTCGGCGAACCACCGGCGGCTGTTCGACCCCGCATGCTACGAGGTCACTTTATTTGACCAGCGCGGCTGCGGGCGCTCGACGCCGCATGCCGGGCTCGAGGCCAACACCACCTGGCACCTCGTCGCCGACATCGAGCGGCTGCGCGAACGCTTCGGCCATGCGAAATGGCAGGTGTTCGGCGGCTCCTGGGGCTCGACGCTGGCGCTCGCCTATGCCGAAACCCATCCCGAGCGGGTCTCCGAGCTGATCCTGCGCGGCGTCTACACGCTCACTCAAGGAGAGCTCGACTGGTATTACCGCTTCGGCGTGTCGCAGATGTTCCCGGACAAATGGGAAGGCTTCCTCAGCCCCCTGAAGACCGCCGAGGAGCGCGCCGACCCGGTTTCCGCCTATCGGCGCCTGCTCACCGGCGAGGACGAGGCGGCAAAGCTCGCCGCCGCCAAGGCGTGGTCGATCTGGGAGGGCAGCACCATCACCCTGCTGCCCGATCCCGCGCTGCTCGCGGGCTTCGCCGACGGCCACTACGCGCTCGCCTTCGCGCGCATCGAGAACCACTATTTCTTCCACCATGCCTGGCTGGAGGAAGGCCAGCTTCTGCGCGACGCGCACAGGCTGAAGGGCATTCCGGGGGTGATCGTGCACGGGCGCTACGACATGCCCTGCCCGGCGCATTATGCGTGGGCGCTGCACAAGGCGTGGCCCGAGGCCGAGTTCCACCTCATCGAGGGCGCCGGCCACGCCTATTCCGAGCCGGGGATACTGGACCGGCTGATCCGGGCGACGGATGGGCTTGGGTGAGCCAAATACTTAAATATTCAAATTTTCATCTTATCATTTTTGAAATCACCTCCTTGCCATTATTACTAATATACTGCTTGATGAATCCGTCTATATTTTCTGGATCAGGATTATTTTTTACAGCCTCGTCAAAAATAAACCTCCAAGAATCATAATCTTCCTCTCTTTCTCTCCCAATAACTATCAATCCTATATTATTTTCTTCACACAGTTGCTTAATTGGGTTTATCTTGTCCTTATATTCTTTTGACAACATACTATCAGCATCATTAGGAACGGGGGAATTTACGACCACTAGATAGCTATAATTAGCGGATCTCTTATGATTCAGGGCTTCAAATACAGCCAGATTATCCAATGCCTCATACCTTTTTATCTCAAATGTTTGAATCGTATATTCAAATCCAGGAACATACTGCCAAATCGTCCTTCCCACCACAACGATATCTGGAACAGTCCACCTTCCAGAATTTCTTACTCTCTTACTTGCAGTTATCTCAATATAATAATCATCTAGGCCCTGGCTATCCACCCACGCCTCATTTAGTACTTTATAAATCCTATTGTAATATACCGACTCCTTCTTGAATTCTGTCGATTCTTCTAATTGATCCCCATCAGAAGTGATATTCTGCTGCACTTCCGGCACTTGTTGAGAGGCGTCTATAAGAAAAACTACCCCTCCCCTACCCATTCCGATACCTATCAGGCCTTTTGTTCTCGCTGAGTTTCTGATCGGCAAGTACTCTTCAGTCGACCAGCCTAATTTTTCTCTCAATTTTGCATTATTTGTACGCCCCCCTAAATCAGCAAGGGCAGCAACAAGCTTCGATTCGTCAGATATATTTTCCTCCATGGCATCCCTACCCTTGTCTAGACAATATCTCTTAGAATATCGCCCCTCACCGGTTCCGCTTGTTGTACCGTCGGTCCTTGCACAGCTTGCCGATCAGGCATTGCGGGTCGTCGGCGGTGGCGACCCAGGCGGGTTCGGTGACCTGGGTGATCGAGCAGTAGCTGGTGTTCGTCACATAGCGGTCGAACAAATGCGGCCCGGTGCCGATGACGATGGCGCCGCTGCGGCTCACCAGATCGCGCGCGCCGGCGCAGCTCATGGAGAGCGAGTTCGGCATCGGCTGGGCGGAAGCCGCCGAGGCCATGAGGGCGAGGGGAAGGGCGAGAAGCACGGTTCGCATGACGCAACCTCAGGCGGAAGGCCTCGGGCGACGGGCGCCGAGGACGATACAGTCGGGGAACGGAATCCGCCGCCACCTTACTCCGATCCGCGCCCGCGCGACATTCCGGGCGCATCACGTTTCGTGAGGGCATCGCCGGCCCGGCGGCTTCCCCTTGCATCGCCGGCGCATCTGCCCGATATAGGCGGCGGGAGGTTGGCGGTGGACGAGCCACTCGCCAACCGGGTCAGGTCCGGAAGGAAGCAGCCCCAACGAGCCCGTCTCGGGTCGCATGTCAGCCTCCCACCTTCCCCCCATATGTGTCGTGCTGCCCCTCGCAGGAGGGCGGCTACTTCAGCGCCAGGGCGACCGGGCCGGCCACCGGATCGGTGACGCCCAGGCCGTTCCCGAGGTCCTCGAGCGTGTCGCGAAACGTATCGAGGGTGGCGATCATGTTCGGCCGCGCCGCGACGCAATCCTCCATCTCGCCCCACTCGGCAATAATGCAATAGGAGCGCTCGCCGGTCTTGATGATGTTGGCGTGCCTCAGGCCCGGCCAGGACGCCTCCACGGTCTTGTGGGCGTCCAGAAATTCCTGATCGCGGCCGGGCTTCACTCGAAAACGCACGACATTGAACGCGGTCATCGGCCTTTCCTCCCCAGCGAAATGATCGCCGCGCAGGGACGCTCCCGTCGCGGCGCACCCATTCTCTTCCTCATTGCAATTCTAGGCTGCTTTCCTGCCTTTCACCACCGCGAGAGCAGGCGGCGACGGTTGGCCCTCCGCGCGCCGGCGCGCTCGGTTCGGCGGTCGATTTTTCCGAAGGCGGGCGGACGGGCATTGCCTCCCCGCCGCCCGGCGATGATATGAAGGGGCCATGAGCGCGGACAGCTTCGACACGCCCGACACCACGCCCGGCTTCGATCTCGGCGCGGCGCCCGCCGCGCCTGCCGGGTCGGCCAATGCCGCGCCCTATCGCGTGCTCGCCCGCAAATACCGCCCGCAGACCTTCGCCGACCTGATCGGCCAGGAGGCGATGGTCCGCACGCTGAAGAACGCCTTCGCCTCCGGGCGCATCGCGCAGGCCTATATCCTCACCGGCGTGCGCGGGGTGGGAAAGACCACCACCGCCCGCATCCTCGCCCGCGCGCTGAACTACGAGCCGGCGGACGGCCCTCCCGGTGGCGGCGCGCCGACGCTCGACATGCCCACTCTCGGCCGGCACTGCCGCGACATCATCGAATCGCGCCATGTCGACGTGCAGGAGATGGACGCGGCGTCGAACACCGGCATCGGCGACATCCGCGAGATCATCGAGGCGGCGCGCTACAAGCCGGTGCTGGCGCGCTACAAGGTGTTCATCATCGACGAAGTGCACATGCTCTCCACCGCCGCCTTCAACGGCCTGTTGAAGACGCTGGAGGAGCCGCCCGAGCATGTGAAGTTCATCTTCGCCACCACCGAGATCCGCAAGGTGCCGGTGACGGTGCTCTCCCGCTGCCAGCGCTTCGACCTGCGCCGCGTCGATGCCGGCGTGCTGGCCGGGCATCTGTCGAGCATCTGCGACGCCGAGGGCGTGGCGGCGGAGGCCGAGGCGCTGGGCCTCGTCGCCCGCGCGGCGGAAGGCTCGGTGCGCGACGCGCTCTCCCTCCTCGATCAGGCGATCGCGCATTCAGGCGGCCATTCCACGAGCGGCGGTGCCGTCGCGGCGGAAGAGGTGCGCTCCCTGCTCGGCCTCGCCGACCGGGCGCGGGTGATCGACCTGTTCGAGGCGCTGATGAAGGGCGACGTCGGCACCGCCCTGACCGAGCTGCGCGCCCAGTACGACGCCGGGGCGGACCCGGCGGTGATCATCGCCGATCTCGCCGAATTCACCCATTTCGTCACCAGGCTGAAAATCCTGCCGGACACCGCAGCCGACGCCTCCCTCGTCGAGGCCGAGCGTGTGCGGGGCGGCGAGCTGGCCTCCCGGCTCTCCATGCGCGTGCTGTCGCGCGCCTGGCAGATGCTGCTGCGCGGGCTTTCCGAGGTGCAGCAGGCAGCCAAGCCGGTGCAGGCGGCGGAGATGGTGCTGGTGCGCCTTGCCTATGCGGCGGACCTGCCGACCCCCGACGAGGCGCTGCGGCGCCTGAAGGAGCTGGAGGAGAGCGGCGCCGGCACCGGCGGGGCCGCTTCCGCGCCCTCGGGCGGCCCGGGCGCCACGGCGCAGGCGGCGCCGCTCGCACGCCCTTCGTCTTCCGGCGCGCGGCTCGCGCTGGCGGCGGAAAGCCCGCGACCGGCCGCCGCTCCGGCCCCACGCCCGGCGGCGCCCGAACCGGCCGGCCCGCGTCTCGCGAGCTTCGCCGAAGTGGTGGCGCTGGCGGCCACGCGGCGCGACCTCAGGCTCAAATTCGCGCTGGAGACGCAGGTGCGCCCGGTCGCCTTCGAGGACGGCCGCATCGAAATCGCGCTCATCTCCGGCGCCTCGCCGGCGCTGGTGCAGGAGCTGCAGAACAAGCTCTCGGAATGGACCGGCCGGCGCTGGCTGGTCGCGCTCTCGCACGAGGACGGCGAGCCGACGCTCGCCGATCAGGCCAAGGCCGAGCGCGAGGAGATGATGACGGGCCTGCGCGCCGACCCGCTGGTCTCCGCCGTGCTCGCGAAGTTCCCCGGCGCGCAGATCGTGAATGTCACCACGCGCGAGGCCGACGAGGCGCCGACCCTGTCGGCCGAGGAGATCGAGGGTCTCGCGGCGTCGCTGGACGACGGCCCCGGCCCGGACGACGAAATCGAGTTTTGAGGAGAGCGATCCATGAAAGACCTGCTCGGCATGATGTCGAAGGTGAAGGAGATGCAGGCCAAGATGGAGCAACTCCAGCAGGAGCTGGAGGACACCGAGGTCGAGGGCGCCGCCGGCGGCGACATGGTGAAGGTGACGCTCACCGCCAAGGGCGCGCTGAGGAAGCTCTTCATCGACCCGACGCTGCTCAACCCGGACGAGGGCGAGATGCTGGAGGACCTCATCATCGCCGCCCATGCCGAGGCGCGTGCGCGTGGTGAGCGGGTGATCCAGGAGAAGACGCAGGCGCTCACCGCCGGCCTGCCCATCCCGCCGGGGCTGAAGCTGTTCTGAGGTGGTCGACCTCGATCGCGGGAAGCGGCGGCAAGACAACGTCATCCCGAGGTGCTCTTCCGAAGGTCGAGCCTCGAAGGATGTCGGATTGGTGCACCCGGACGGCATCCTTCGAGGCCCGGCTACGCCGGGCACCTCAGGATGACGTCGTCGGAAAAGGCCCTACGGAGCAGACCTCCAATGACCGACGCCACCATCGAGCTGCGCCCGCTCGCCGCGAGCGACCATGAGGCATGGCTGCCGCTGTGGCGTGGCTATCAGGCGTTCTACAAGGTCGACATTCCGGCGCGGGTCTCGGAGCTGACCTTCTCCCGCCTGCTCGACCCCGTCGAACCGATGCACGGCACGCTGGCATGGCGCGACGGCGAGGCGGTCGGGCTGGCGCACCACATCTTCCACCGCTCGACCTGGACCGAGGGCGACTATTGCTACCTGCAGGACCTGTTCGTGTCGCCGGAAGCCCGCGGCGGCGGCATCGCGCGAAAGCTCATCCAGCATGTCTATGTCGAGGCGCAGCGAAAGGGCTGCGCCCGCGTCTACTGGCTGACGCACGAGAGCAACGAGACCGCGATCCGGCTCTACGAGCAGGTCGCCCAGCGTTCCGGCTTCATTCAGTACCGGCGCAGCCTGCCGCTGTGACGTCCCGGGCGCCGAGCGCGGCCAGCACCGCCTCGGCGATGCGGCCGGCATAGGCGGCGAGCGGCGCCGGCAGGCGGCCATAGAGCACGAACACTGCCGGCTGCACCACCGCGCCGAGCGCCAGCGCGGCTGCGAGCGAGACGTCCTGCGCCGGCAATTCGCCCTTCTCCATCGCCTCGCGCATCATCGCGGCGATCGCCTCCGCCACATTGGCCGAGGGGTCGGCCGCCACCGCGGTGAGGTGGTCGTGCTGGGTGACGAGCAGATAGGCGAACAGCGCCGGCTCGGCGTCGAACAGCGCGCAGGCGTGGGCGACCAGCGCGCGCACGCGGCCGGCGAGGTCCGGCACCTGCGCCGTGATGGCGCCGATGGCGGCCGCGAGCTCGGCATAGCGGGCGAGGAAGATGTCGCGCGCCAGCGCCTCCTTGGAGGCGAAATGCCGGTAGAGCGCCCCTTCCGCCACGCCGACCGCCTGGGCGATGTCGCGCACCGAGGTGCCGTCGACGCCCTTCTCGGCGAAGAGGCGCAGCGCCTCCTGCTCGATGCGCGCGCGGGTCTCGGCGCCGTCGCGCCCGCGCCGCGCTTTCGGTGCCGCCGCGCTCATGCGGTGCTCCCCGCCGCCACGGTGGCGCGGGCGGCGAGCGCCTCCAGCGCCAGCCGGCGCGCCGCCATGAAGTCGACCTTGCCGGAGCCGAGCAGCGGCAGCGCGTCCATCGGCAGGATCTCGGCCGGGATCATCAGCTCGGTGGCGCCGAGCTCGCGGCCATGCGCCTGCAGCGCCGCGCGCGTCAGATCGCTGGCGGTGGTCATCAGGATCAGCCGCTCGCCCTTCTTGGCGTCCGGCACCGCGACGGTGACATGGGCGGCGTCGGGACGCAGCGTTGCCACCATGGCGTCGACCGCGGCGAGCGAGACCATCTCGCCGGCCACCTTGGCGAAGCGCTTGGCGCGCCCGCGGATGGCGACGAAGCCGTCGGCGTCGATGGCGACGATGTCGCCGGTGTCGTACCAGCCGTCCTCGGCCGGCTCGATGGTGCCCGGCGCCTCGGCGCGCAGATAGCCGCGCATCACGTTGGGGCCGCGCACCACGAGACGGCCGCCCTCCTCGATGCCGGGCACCGGATCGAGGCGATGCGCGATGCCGGGCAGCAGCCGGCCGACCGTGCCGGCGCGGTTAAACATCGGCGTGTTCACCGCCACCACCGGCGAGCATTCGGTGACGCCGTAGCCCTCGAGGATGCGGTGGCCGAACTTCTCCATCCACACCTTGCGGGTCTCGGCCTTCACCGGCTCGGCGCCGGCGACGACGAAGCGCAGCGAGCGGAAGTCGTAGGGGTTGGCGGTGCGGGCATAGCCGGCGAGGAAGGTGTCGGTGCCGAAGATGGCGGTGGCGTTGGTGCCGTAGACCAGCTCCGGGATGATCCGGTAGTGCAGCGGCGAGGGGTAGAGATAGGTCTTGGTGCCGGAGACCAGCGGCAGCACCAGCCCACCGGTGAGCCCGAAGGAATGGAACACCGGCAGCACGTTGAAGACGATGTCGGCCGGCGAGAAGTCGATGCGGGCGGCAATCTGCGCGACGTTCGACAAGAGGTTCCGGTGCGAGAGCACGACGCCCTTCGGCGTGCCCTCCGAGCCGGAGGTGAACAGCACGATCGCCGGGCTGTCCGGATCGGCGGCGACCGGCTTGCCGGCGAACAGCGCCTTCGCCTTGTCCATGGTGCCGATGCCGGCGCGGATGTCCTCCGTCATCAGGATGCGGGCGTGCTGGCCGAGGGCGGCGACCTCGTCCTCCAGCCGCGCCTTCTCGATGAAGGTCTTGCTTGCGATGATGGTCTTCACCTGCGCCAGCTTGCAGGCGGCGACCAGATTGGCACTGCCGGCGGTGTAGTTGAGCATCGCCGGAATGCGGCCGTGGCGGATGAGGCCGAGCAGCACGACGGCGATGCCGGCGGCGTTGGGCAGCAGCACGCCGACGGTCTCGCCCTCCTGCGTCTCATGCGCCAGCTTCTCGCCGAGCACGGTCGCGCCCATCAGCAGCTTGCGGTAGCTGAGCTGGGTGCCGAGCGGATCCTCGACGATCACCCGGCTGCGGCCGAGCCGCGTCGCGGTCTCGTCGACCGCCTGGTAGAGCGTGCGGTCGGTGTGGCTGGTCTCGAAGACGAGGTCGCTCATCACGTCGTAGAGCGCGGCGCCGGCGGCCTGACGGCGCTTGCGGCCGAACAGCTCCGGATCGACCTCCAGCCGGGTCGGCGGCAGGATGGTGACGCGCACCTTGGGGAACAGGCGCTTGCGCGTCTGGTCCGGCGAGAGGCGCGAGAAATAGGTCTGCTCCAGCCCCTCGATGCGTACGGGAACGACCTGCGCATCCGACTTGTCGGCGATGAGGGCCGAGCCGTCATAGATCTTCATGATCGAGCCGGTGACGGTGATGCGCCCCTCCGGGAAGATCACCAGCTGCTCGCCGTCCTTCACCAGCTTGATGAGATCGCGGGTCGCCAGCGGTCTCGTCGGGTCGAGCGGGAAGGCGCGCACCAGCTTCAGGAACGGCCTCACCCACCAGCGCTGGGCGATGCCGGAATCGACCGCGAAGATCGGGTCGTTGTCGAGCAGCGCCATCACCAGCGGCGCGTCGAGGAAGCTCACATGGTTGATGGCGACGACGGTGCGCGGGCCGGCCGCCTTCAGATGCTCGGCGCCGGTCACCTCGACGCGGAAGGCGACGCGGAAGACGAGGCGGATGAGATCGCGCAGGACATGGCCCTGGAAGGCGTGCCCGACCAGCAGTGCCACCACGATGCAGGCGCCGCCGATGACGGCAAGCAGCCCCGGGGCGCCGAAGCCCACCATCTGCAGCGCCGCGATGATCACCGCGCCGACCACCATGAAGGCGGCGTTCAGCACGTTGTTGCCGGCGATGACGCGGGCGCGGCGGTCCTCGCCGGCCTCCGCCTGCACATAGGCGAAGGTGGGCACGACGAACATGCCGCCCGCCGCCGCGAGGCCGGTGAGGCCGATGAGCGCGTGCGCGCCGAGCCCCGAGGTCAGCACCTCGTACCAGCCGACCGGCGCAGCCGGAGGGGTGGCAGTGCCCATCACGCCGCCGAGATAGATGGCGAACACGCCCATCATCACGCCGGCGAAGGGCACCAGAGCGAGGATGATGCGGCCCTCCGAGAGCTTCGCCGCCAGCGTCGAACCGATCGCGACGCCGATGGTGAAAAGGGCGAGGAACAGCGTCACGACGCTCTCCGAGCCGCCGATGTCCTCCTTCACCAGCGTCGGCAGCAGGGACAGGATCACCGCACCGACCAGCCAGAACCAGGAGACGATCAGCGAGCCGACCCAGGTGGCGCGGTTGGCCTTGAGCTCGCGCAGCAGCGCCGCCGTGCCGCGCGCGATGTTCGGGTCGATCCTGAGGTCGGGAGCGCGCTCGCCGGTCGGCGGGATAAGCCGCGCCGAGATCCACGAGATGATGCCGAAGCCGAAGGTAAGCGCGGCGACCGCCCAGCCGCCCGCCTCCGCCACCGCGATGCCGCCGAACACCGTGCCGGCGAGGATGGCGAGGAAGGTCGCGGTCTCGACCAGCGCATTGCCGGCGACGAGCTCGTCCCTGGCGAGCTGGTCGGGCAGGATGCCGTATTTCAGCGGCCCGAACAGCGCACCGAGCGTGCCCATCAGGAACAGGCCGACGAACAGCATCTCGATGGAGTGCAGCACGAAGCCGGCACTCGCCAGCAGCACCACCCACATCTCGATGAACTTCAGCCGGCGGGCGATCAGCGCCTTGTCGTAGCGGTCGGCGAGCTCGCCCCCTAAGCTGGAGAACAGGAAGAAGGGCAGGATGAACACGCCGCCGGCGAGCGTCACCATGGCGCCGCCATGCTCCTCGCCGAGCTGGTAGAGGATGAGCAGAGCGAGCGCGTTCTTCACGAAATTGTCGTTGAAGGCGCTGAAGAACTGGCACCAGAACAGCGGCGCGAAGCGTCGCGCGGTCATCAGGCGGGTGAACATCGGGCGCTTTCCTCGCCGCTCCATGGCGGCTTATGTAAGTGAACGATCACTCACATAAAACAGCGCGCGAGTCGTGTCAACGGCAATCCAGCATGCCGCCATCGTCATTGCGTCTCCTCGCCCTCCCGGGCACGCCGTCATCCTGAGGTGTCGGCGACAGCCGGCCTCGAAGGATGCTCGTTTTGCGCCTCCTCTAGGACCATCCTTCGAGGCCCGTCTGCGCCGGGCACCTCAGGCTGACGTGGTGACGATAGCCCGCTCGGCGATTGAGCAGCGAGACCTCAGACCAGCACCGCGCCTATGAGCGCGGCGGCGAAGAGCAGGGCGTCGTGGAGACCGAGTTGGAGGCGGGTAGGCGCGCCGGCGCGGTGGACCATCGCGGTGGCGCCGACGAGGGCCAACGACCAGCCGGTGCCGACCGCGAGGAAGGCACCGCCGATCAGCACCGCCTCTCCCGCATAGCGGGCGAGCACGGCGGCGATGACGGCGAGCACGGCGCCCGCGATCGCGAGCGGGATGGCGCCGACGCGGTTCACCAGTGCGCCGCCGATGAGCGCCGGCGCATACATCGCTACCACATGCCAGGCGACGACACCGGTAATGCCGGCAACGGCGACGCCGCATTCGGCCAGCGCCAGCGGCGCGCCGACCATCGCCGCCGTCATGGCGGCCCAGGCGAGCGCGCCAATCAGCGTCGGCAGGACCAGCGCAGGCCAAGCGAGCGGGACCGGCGCTGCAACCTCGGCTTCGACGTCCGCATGAGAGAAGCGCGCTTCCGGCAGCGCCACCGCGAAGGCGAGCGCGCCGAGCTGGGCGAGCGTGGCGAGGGTGAGCGTGCCGACCAGCGTATAGGGCGCGAAGGCGGCCTCGGCAGCGCCCGCCGCCAGCGGGCCAATCAGCCCGGCCAGCGCGCCGGCCGCGACCAGCCGGCCGATGGCCCCTCCCCTGCCGACCGCCCCCACCCCGAAGGCGGCAGCATGGCGATAGAACAGGCCGAAGCCCTGCGCAGCACCGAGCCACAGCGCCCCGATCAGCAGGAGCGGCAAGGCGCGGACGACGAGGCCATAGGCGGCGAGCAGCCCGCCCGCCACGCCGAGCGCGGCGCCGAGCGCGAAGCCGGCGCGCCGGCCGAAGGCGTCGAGCAGGAAGCTCGCGGGAAGGCTGGCGAGGGCCGCACCGATCAGGAAGGCTGTCATCGGCCACGCCGCCTGCATGGGGCGCGCGGCGAGCAGTGCGCCGGCCAGCGGCAGCGCGCCGAGCGTCAGCGCCTGCGCCAGCACCACCAGCGCGAAGCCACCGAGCAGCATCCCCTCGCCCGGTGCGCGGCGCAGCACCCGCGCCTCGTCCTCCGGACAGGCGCAGGCGAGCCGGCCGGCGCGGGCGGCGTCGGGAAGCTCGGCAGTGCGGCGCGCCTCGGCGAGCATGGCGGCGTCACTCCTTCATATCATCGTCGTTGAGCACGCGGAGCGCCGCGCCCTCCATGTCGTCATACTGGCCGGAGCGCAGCGACCACAGGAAGGCGGCGAGCCCGGAGAGCCCGAGCAGCAGCGCCATCGGCAGCAGATAGACGAGCACGGTCATGCGGGTGCTCCTTCCGCGGCAAGCGGACCATCAGCATCGGCGGACGGAGCGGCGGGCATCATCCCGCCGCCGGCCGGGCGGGCGCGCAGCGCATTCAGCGTCACGATCACCGAGGAGCCGGACATGGCGAGGGCCGCCACCAGCGGCGTGACATAGCCGGCGATCGCCAGCGGCACGGCGATGAGATTGTAGAGAACCGCGATCCACAGGTTCTGGTGCATCAGCGCGCGGGCGCGGCCGGCGATGGCGAGCGCGCGGCCCACCGGGGCGAGGCGCTCGCCGAGGAACACCGCGTCGGCCTGCGCCTGCGTCACCTCGGCGGCGGTGATCGGCGACATGGAGACGGAGGCGGCGGCCAGCGAGGGCGCGTCATTGACGCCGTCGCCGACCATCAGGACCCGGCGCCCCTCCGCCTTGTAGGCCTCCAGCGCGGCGATCTTTCCGGCCGGCGTGACGCCCGCCTGCCAATCGCCAATGCCGAGCGCGACGGCGATCGGCGCGACGGCGGCGGCGCGGTCGCCGGAGAGAATGGCGATGTGCCTGCCGGCCGCGCGCAACCGCGTAACAAGTTCCACCGCGTCCGGCCGCAGCCGCTGGCGCACCACCAGCAAGGCACAGCGCGAGCCGTAACGCACGGCGACGAGAGAGGCCTCGTCCATCGCTTCGTCGGTCAGCGCCTGCTGCGCGAGATCGTCGGCGAGACAGAAGGCCGGGCTGCCGAGCCGCGCGGTCATAGCGCCGAGCTGCGCCTCGACGCCCTGTCCGGGAAACTCGCGAACCTCGTCATAAGGCACCGCCTCCGGGCGCGCCGCGCGCACGGCGCGGGCGAGCGGATGCGCGCTCGAAACGGCGAGGCGAGCGGCGATGTCGAGTAGATCCGGCGGCACCGCCTCGGCATTGGCAAGGCTCGGCTCGGGCAGGGTCAGCGTGCCGGTCTTGTCGAACACCACGGTGTCGATATCGGCGAGACGCTCCAGAGCGTCGCCGGAATTGATCAGCACGCCCGCCCGCATCAGCGCGCCGGACGCCACGACCTGCACCGCCGGCACGGCGAGCGCCAGCGCGCAGGGGCAGGTGATGATCAGCACGGCAACGGCGATCAGCACTGCCTGGTGCAGCGAGGCCCCGGCGACCAGCCAGCCGACCAGCGACAGCAGCGCGGTTGCGTGCACGACGGGCGCATACATCCGCGCGGCACGGTCAGCGAGCCGCACATAGCCGGATCGGGCGGTGGAAGCGCGCTCCAAAAGGCGCTCGATCTCGTCGAGGAAGGTTCCGGTGCCGGCCGCGGTGGTGACGATCTGCAGCGCCCCGTCATGCACGAGGCTGCCGGCATGGACGACGTCGCCCGCCGCGAAGGGTCGCGGCAGCGTCTCGCCGGTGATCAGGCTCTCGTCGACCGAGGCGCGGCCCGCCCGCACCGTGCCGTCGACCGGCACCCGTTCGCCGGCGCGCACCAGCACCACCTCGCCGGGGTGCACGGCGCTCGCGGGCACCGCCACCACCTCGCCATCCGCCTCGATGCGATAGGCGATCTCCGCCTTCAGCGCCGCGAGGTTCGAGGCCTCGACGCGGGTACGCCGGCGCATGGCGTGGTCGAGATAGCGGCCGGTGAGCAGGAAGAAGAGCAGCATCACCGCCGAATCGAAATAGGCGTGCTCGGCGTGGTTCAGCGTCTCGAACACCGAGATGCCGAGCGCCAGCAGCACGCCGAGCGAGATCGGCACGTCCATGTTGAGGGCGCGGGATTTCAGCGCCCGCAGGGCACTGTTAAAAAACGGCTGGCCGGCATAGGCGCAGGCCGGCAGCGCGATCAGCGCCGAGACCCAGTGGAACAGGTCGCGCGTCTCGGGGGTGATGTCGGTGATGTTGCCCGACCACACCGAGACCGAGAGCAGCATGATGTTCATCGCCGCGAAGCCGGCCACCGCGAGGCAGCGCAGCAGGTGCCGCGCCCGCTCGGCCTCCAGCGCCTCGGCGCGGTTCAGCTCGAAGGCGTGGGCGCGATAGCCGGCCCGCGCCAGCGCGGCCACCACCGCCTCGGGGCGCACCTCGGCGCCGGCGCGCCAGCCGACATGCAGGCGGTGGCTCGAATAGTTCAGCCGCCCGGTCTCGACGCCCGGCAGCGCCTCGACGGTGTCCTCGATCTCGTCGATGCAGGCGGCGCAGTCGATGCCCTCGATCGCGAAGTCCATGCCGGCGCGGCCGGCATCGTCGCGGTGCAGGAAACTGGAATAGTCGGCGGACGGAGGCGCGGGCAGCGGCGCGCGCGCCGCGCTGCGGGAAGCGGCGGGGATGCGGGCGGGCGCGTTCGCTTCCATCGCCGCCTCACTTCAGGACGACGCGGTTCATTGAGCGGAACTGCCGCTCGCCGTCGCGCGACAGGTCGATCACCAGCTCCCACTGCCCGGCGCCGGCCCAGGGCACGCCGCGCCATTCGCCGGGACCGGTGCGGCGCGTCTCGATCTCAACGTCGAAGCGGCGGTCGGTCGGGTGGTGCAGCCGGGCCACGAGATCGAGCCCGGCTAGCGGCTCGCCGTCGGCGTCGAGCGCGCGGACCTCCAGCACGTCGCGGGTGACGTGGGCGGTGACGTTCCAGTTGAGGCTCGCCTGACGGGCGGCGGCCGCCTCGTCGCCCTTGAAGGCGACGCCGGCCTGATAGGCGCTTTCCGTCTCGACACCGCCGAAGCTGGTGATGGCGGCCCGCACCAGGAAGAAATTGGCGGCGAAGACGACGGCGAAGAAGCCGACGAACCAGACCAGCACGGTGCGGCCGGTGATCGGCCGGCCACCCGGCGGGATCGCGTCGACGGTCGTGCCGGCATAGGCGGAACGCGTCCTGTCCATCTCCCTCGCCTCCCTACGGTCCCTTGAAGTGATCCGGCGCGGTGGCGGTCTCGCCACCCTCGATATCGGCAATGTGGAAGGTCACGCCGAGCGAGGCACTCGGCGGCAGCTTGGCGTGGGTGGAGACCAGCACGCGCGCCTCGTAGGTCTGGTCCGGCCCGACCGGGATCACCGGCGCGCTACCGGCCGCCTGCGGCTCGCCAACCACCTCGACGACGGCATCCGGCACGCCCTCGACGGTGATCGCGAAGCGGCGCGGCACGAGCTGCTTGTTCACGATGCGCACGGTGTAGGCGTTACGGATCGAGCCGTCCGACAGGCGGACGAAGAGCGGGTTGCGGTCGTGGATCACCGACACCGTCTCCGAGCCGCGGCCGACCAGCGCGGCCACCATGATGCCGCCGACGAGGGCGATGAGCGCGGCATAGAGAATGGTACGCGGGCGCAGCACGCGACGCGTCTCCGGCTTGCCCTCCATGCGGGCGCGCACGTTCATGTCGGTATCGTAGGCGATGAGCGCGGCCGGCCGGCCGATCTTCTTCATTACCGTGTCGCAGGCGTCGATGCACAGGCCGCACTGGATACAGCCAAGCTGCAGGCCCTCACGGATGTCGACCCCGGTCGGGCAGGCGGCGACGCATTGATGGCAATCGACGCAGTCGCCGGCCGGCAGGCCCTGCAGCTTCAGCGCCTCGGTCTTCTTGAAGGAGCCGCGCGGCTCGCCGCGGTCGTAGCGATAGGTGACGTTGAGCGCGTATTCGTCGGTCAGCGCCGCCTGGATGCGCGGCCAGGGGCACATATAGGTGCAGACCTGCTCACGCATGTGGCCGGCGAGTACATAGGTGGTGAAGGTGAGGATGCCGATCCAGGCATAGGCGACCAGCGGCGCCTCGCCCTTCAGCAGTTGCATGGTGAGAGTGGGCGCGTCAGCGAAATAGAGCACCCAGGCGCCGCCGGTCCACCACGCCACCATCAGCCACAGCACGTGCTTGGCCGCCGATTCGAAGGCACGCTGGAGCTTCGAGGCGTGCTTGAGCTTCTCGCGGCGCTCGCGCGGGTCGCCCTCGACCATGCGCTCGATCGCCTGGAACAGATCGGTCCACACCGTCTGCGGGCAGAGATAGCCGCACCAGATGCGCCCGGCCACCGCGTTCATCAGGAACAGGACGAGCGCGGCGAGGATGAGCAGGCCGGTGAGATAGTAGATCTCCTGCGGCCAGATCTCGATGAAGAAGAAATAGAAGCGCCGATTGGGGAAATCGATCAGCACCGCCTGCGAGGGGGCGTTCGGGCCGCGGTCCCAGCGCACGAAGGGCAGCAGGTAGTAGATGCCCAGCGTGACGATCAGCAGCGCCCATTTGATGCGGCGGAAGGTGCCGTGTACGGCGATCGGATAGATCTTCCGGCGAGCTTCATAGAGCGGCGTGTCGTCGGCGATCTCCTCGACGACCTGGCTCGGGCGGGCGGCGGTGTCCATCGGAACTTTCCCTCGCGGGGCGATGCAAGCAGCCGGCGCCCCGTTCGTTACTCCTACCCCCGCAATATGCGCGCGTTCATCCGGTCCATGCCGGGCGGAAAAATGCTTATGCGGCAGCGGGGCACAGGCCACCTTCCGGCTCCCCGACGGGGACCCGGCCAGAGCCCTTTCCGATCAGGTGGAATCACCTGATCGAGAAGAAAGTGCTCTCATTCAATAGCTTAGAGCATGTTCTCATCGCGAAAGTGGTCACTTTCGCCGATGAGTACATGCTCTTAGGCGAAGGCACGCGGCGCCCCGCAGCGCCGCGCGCCTCACCCGCCCGCGCGATCCCACCCGTCTCCGGGAACGAAACCGGCGCAGGCGCCTCTCCGCCCCCAGCACGGAGAGGTCGGCAGCGGCCTACTGGCCGCCGCCGAGCGTGTGCACATAGACCGTCAGCGCCTTGACGGTGCCTTCGTCGAGACGGCCCGCCCAAGCCGGCATGACGGCGCCGCGGCCGTTGACGATGCCCTGGATGATGGTCTCGCGGTCGGGACCGTAGAGCCAGATGCCATCGGTCAGGTTGGGGGCGCCGAGCTCCTGGTTGCCCTTGCCGTCCTCGCCGTGGCAGGCGGCGCAGTTGGCGGCAAACACTTCCTTGCCCTTCTCGATCTGCGCGTCGGGCGTTGCCGGCAGGCCGGCGAGCGAGCGCACATAATCCGCCGCCGCCACGATCTCGGGCCGCTGCAGCATGCCGTCACGTCCGAAGGCCGGCATGTCGCCGACATGCGCCTTGGCATCCGCCGAGCGGGCGCCATGCAGAACCGTGTTGTGGATCTGGTCGAGCGTGCCGCCCCACAGCCAGTCGTCGTCATTGAGGTTCGGATAGCCCTTGGCGCCGCCGCCGCCGGCTCCGTGGCAGGGCGCGCAATTGTCGCCGAAGGCGGCGCGGCCCTGGGCGCGGGCGAAGGCCAGCAGCTCCGGGTTCTGCTCGATCTCGGCAAGCGAGGCGCTCGCGAGCTTGCCGGCGAAGGCGGCGCGCTGCTCGCGCAGGGCGGCGAGCTCGACCTGCACCGCGTCGCGCGACTTCCAGCCGAGCACGCCGTAGGTGTAGCTGGTCACCAGCGGCCAGGCCGGGAACAGGACCCAATAGGCCACCGACCAGATGATGGTGGCGTAGAAGGTCCATAGCCACCAGCGCGGCAGCGGGTTGTTCAGCTCGCGGATGCCGTCCCATTCATGGCCGGTGGTGGGGACGCCGCTGACGGCGTCGACCTCGGTGTGATGCGTCGTGTCGGCCATGGTTCAGTCCTCGCTCAGAGGCAGGCGGGCGGCTTCGTCGAATTCACGCTTGCGCTTCGGCGACAGCGCATAGACGAGCACGCACAGGAAGATGCCGACGAAGTAGAGCAGGCCCCAGGTCTGGGCGAACTCCGCGAAGGCGCGATAGGTCTCGTTCATCGTCCCCTCCTCACCTGATGTTCGCCTTGTCGTCGTAGAGCTTGAAGTCGACCATGGTGCCGAGCGCCTGCAGATAGGCGATGAGCGCGTCGGCCTCGCTGATCACCGCCGGATTGCCGTCGAAGTCGCGGATCTGGGCGCCGGGATAGCGCTCGAGGAAGGCCTTGGAGCCGTCGGCGTCGGTGGTCGCCTGGGTGTGCAGGTCGGCGCTCGCATCGCCGATCATCGCCTCCGAATAGGGTACGCCGAGCGTGGCGTTGACCTTCATGTCGTCGGCGATGTGCTGGGCGTCGAGCGGCGTCTGCGCCAGGAACGGGTAGCCCGGCATGATCGAGCCCGGCACCACCGAGCGCGGATCGGCGAGGTGCTGGCGCTGCCACTCGTCGGAATACTTGCCGCCGACGCGGGCGAGGTCCGGCCCGGTGCGCTTGGAGCCCCACTGGAACGGGCGGTCATACATGCTCTCGGCGGCGAGCGAGTAGTGGCCGTAGCGCTCCACCTCGTCGCGCAGCGGGCGGATCATCTGCGAGTGGCAGTTGTAGCAGCCCTCGCGCACATAGATGTTGCGTCCGGCGAGCTCGAGCGGCGACCAGGGCCGCACGCCCGAGACCTTCTCGATCGTGCTCTTCAGGTAGAAGAGCGGCACGATCTCGACGAGGCCGCCGATGGCGATGACGATCAGGATTCCGAACACCAGCCAGATCGAGTTCTTCTCGAAGAAGGCGTGGCGGGACCAGAGGGACTTCTTTGCAGCGACGCTGCCGGTCGAAACGCTAGCCATGATCGGGCGTCCTCACTGGGCCGGGGCCATGGCGGGGGCCAGGCGGTCGCCGGCCTCCTCCGCCTCGGGTTCGCGGATGGTCATCCAGATGTTGAAGGCCATGAGCAGGGCCCCCGCCAGGAACAGCACCCCGCCGATCGCGCGGATGACGTAGAAGGGGTGCATCGCCTCGACCGTCTCGATGAAGGAATATTCGAGGAAGCCGAGCGAGGTGTAGGCGCGCCACATCAGGCCCTGCAGGATGCCGGCGACCCACATCGACGAGATGTAGAAGACGATGCCGAGCGTCGAGATCCAGAAGTGCCAGTTGACGAGCTTGAGCGAATAGACCTCGCGCTTGTTCCACAGCCACGGCACCAGGCAGTAGATGGCGCCGAAGGAGATGTAGGCGACCCAGCCGAGCGCGCCGGAATGCACGTGGCCGATGGTCCAGTCGGTGTAGTGGCTGAGCGAGTTCACCGCCTTGACCGACATCATCGGCCCTTCGAAGGTCGACATGCCATAGAAGGCGACCGACACCACCATCATGCGGACGACCGGATCGGTGCGCAGCTTGTCCCAGGCGCCGGAGAGCGTCATCAGGCCGTTGATCATGCCGCCCCAGGAGGGCATCCACAGCATGATCGAGAAGGTCATGCCGAGCGTCTGTGCCCAGTCCGGCAGCGCCGTATAGTGCAGGTGATGCGGGCCGGCCCAGATGTAGAGGAAGATCAGCGCCCAGAAGTGGATGATCGAGAGCCGGTAGGAATAGACCGGCCGGTTCACCCGCTTCGGGATGAAGTAGTACATGATGGCGAGGAAGCCGGCGGTCAGGAAGAAGCCAACCGCGTTATGGCCGTACCACCACTGCACCATGGCATCCTGCACGCCCGACCAGACGATGTAGGACTTGGGCGAGAACAGCGAGACCGGGATGGTCGCGTTGTTGCCGAGGTGCAGCACGGCGATGGTGACGATGAAGGCGAGATAGAACCAGTTCGCCACGTAGATGTGCGGCTCCTTGCGGCGCCAGATGGTGGCGAGGAAGACCAGGAAATAGGTCACCCACACCACGGTGAGCCACAGGTCGGCGTACCACTCGGGCTCGGCATATTCCTTGGACTGGGTGATGCCGAGCAGATAGCCGGTGCCGGCGATGACGATGAAGAAGTTGTAGCCGAGCACGACGAACCACGGCGCCAGATAGCCGGCGAGGCGGGCACGGCAGGTGCGCTGCACGACGTAGAAGGAGGTGGCGAGCAGCACGTTGCCGCCGAAGGCGAAGATCACCGCCGAGGTGTGCAGCGGCCGCAGCCGGCCGAAGGCGATCCAGGGCAGGTCGAAGTTCAGCATCGGGAAGGCGAGCTGGAAGGCGATGACGACGCCGACCAGGAAGCCGGCGATGCCCCAGAACAGCGCCGCGATGGTCGCGAACTTCACCGGCGCGAAATTGTAGTTCGGCTTGCCGTCGATCTCGAGCGGCGGCAGCGTGGCCGGGCGGTCGACATAGTTGTTGATCACCGCGAACAGGGTGACGATGGCTCCCAGCGCGAAGAGATAGGCATGGAAGGCGTATTCCGCCGTGAACGCCTTGGCGGCCACGGTGATGGACAGAATGGTCAGCAGCGCCATGACGCCGGCCATGCCGCCTTCCCCGAAGCTCAGTTTCTTCGATGCGCCGCCCGATGTGACGGTGCCGCTGCCCGGTTGCGCCATGGTGTCCTCCCGCCGACCCGGCCCCGCGCGAGACGCCACGGGCCGTAATCTGAAATCGCTCCAGTTTCGAGCGGACCATCTGGTCAGCGGCGGGTCGGGGCCTTGATCCACGTCAAGCCTACGCGTCTTCACGGAGCCGCGAGCGGTGCGGCGTGTGGCCGCGCGATCCGCGCCGCGGCATCGCGGGCGGCGGGGCGGCGTTCCGGCACGCGGTGACGGGTCCTGAAGGGGGCGGCGCAGCGCACCGCCGCCAGTTCCGAATCGTCGCGGCCGGGCTGGCCCGCTTGCGCCCTCCGCCGCTCCCGCGTGGAGCATTTTTTCGCGAAAGTTGACCGACGTTCGCGGTCGGAGAATGCTCCAGTATTTTGAATCGAGGGCACTTTCTTATCGATCAGGTGGTTCCACCCGATCGGAAACGGCTCTAGACCGTGAGGCAGGACGGGGATGGGGAAGGCATGATCCGGTTCGTGTTGCGCTTTGTCGGCCTTTGGCTGCTCGCTGGCGGCTTCGTCGCCTTCGTGGTCGACGGCACCCGCTCAATCGCCTCGTCCGAGATCGTCATGACGCCGTTCGGCGAGGCGTGGTTCGCGGTGAGCTCGGGCACGCTGGCGCGCTTCCAGGAACTCGTCACCACGAAGCTCTCGGCCGACGTCTGGGAGCGGCTCGGCGTGCCGTTACTTGCGGCGCCGCTGTTCGCCGTGCTGGGTATCGCCGGGGTCCTGCTGCTGCTGCTCGGCCGCGCCCGGCGCCGGCGCGAGCCGTCCTATCGCTGAACACGCCTCGCGGCCGTCGCGCCGCTAACGCGCGGCGTCGCGCGCTGGCGGATCGGGCGGGCAATCCCCATATCTGCGCGTGTAAAGCGAAGGGATGCACCATGTTCTTCTTCAAGAAGACTCTCGATCTGCCCACCGCCGACGAGGCGCTCCCCGGCCGCGCCGCCCCGATCCCCACCGCCGAGCGCCATTTCGTCAACGGCCATGCCCTCAAGGGACCCTATCCGGAAGGCTTCGAGACGGCGATCTTCGCGCTCGGCTGCTTCTGGGGTGCCGAGCGCAAGTTCTGGCAGGCGCCCGGCGTATGGGCGACCGCCGTCGGCTACATCAACGGCCCGACCCCGAACCCGACCTATGAGGAGGTCTGCTCCGGCCGCACCGGCCACACCGAGGCGGTGCTGGTGGTGTTCGACCCGAAGGTCGTCTCCTACGAGAAGCTGCTCAAGCTGTTCTGGGAAAGCCACGATCCGACGCAGGGCATGCGCCAGGGCAACGATGTCGGCACGCAGTACCGCTCCGGTATCTACCTGACCGACCCGTCGCAGCGGGCGGCGGCCGAGGCGAGCAAGGCGGCCTATGGGTCGGCGCTGAAGGCCAAGGGCTTCCCGACGATCACCACCGAGATCGTCGAGGCGCCGGAGTTCTATTTCGCCGAAGCCTACCACCAGCAGTATCTCGCCAAGAACCCGCAGGGCTATTGCGGGCTCGGCGGCACCGGCGTCTCCTGCCCGGTCGGCGTCGCCGTCAGCGCCTGAGGCTCCTCAACCCTCCACTCGCCTCTCTCATCCCCGGGGTGCGCCCCGGGGATCGCCAGGCAAGGAAGCGGGTGAGTGCGGCACCGCACCTCACCCCTCGAGGCGACGTCGCTCGCCTCGCCGGGGCTTGCCCTGCGTCACGCGCCGTGGCACCCATCGCGCTATCCTTTGCAGCGCAACATCGGGGCCGGCGATGATTGTTGAACGAGTGATCGAGCGCTTGATCCTGGTCAGCCGCTGGCTGATGGCGCCCTTCTATGTCGGGCTCATCGTCGCGCTGTGCGTGCTCCTGTTCAAATTCGTCAGGGAGCTCTGGCACTTTGTGACCTATGCGCCGAGCTTCACCGAAAGCGACACCATTCTGGGCATTCTGGCGCTGATCGACCTCACCTTCACCGGCAGCCTGGTGATCATCGTCATCTTTTCCGGCTACGAGAACTTCGTCTCCAAGATCGACGGCGCCGGCCACCCGGACTGGCCGGAATGGATGACCAAGGTCGATTTCTCCGGCCTCAAGCAGAAGCTGCTGGCCTCGATCATCGCCATCTCGGCGATCGCCCTGCTCAAAGCCTTCATGAACCTCGACAAGGGGGTGGATGAGAAGCAGCTCTACTGGCTGGTCGTCATCCATGTCGTGTTCGTGGTCTCCGGCATCGTGCTCGCATGGTCGGACCGCATCGCCGACAAGGGCGACCACTGACCGAGAAGCACACGCGAAGCCGGCCTCAGCCGCTTCGCGCGCCGTCGTGCCGGCCGCGGTGGACGATCTGCCGGTGCAGGCGGTTGATGCCGACCTCGATCAGGGCGCGGTAGCGCCGGCGGGCGTCGGCCGAGGTGCCGGCATCGGTGACCGCCGCCTCCTGCAGCTCGGCGAGGAGGCGCGCATCCGGCGCGCGGGGCACGAGGGCGAAATCCGGCAGCAGTTTCTCGGCAAGCAGCACCACGTCGAGCGGGGTAAGCGCCGAGATGCCGTGGGCGGCCACGTCGAGCTGATAGGTCCGCCGCTCGCGAGTCAGTCTCTCCCATGGCTGAAGCAGTGGAAAGCAGCGGCACGCGAAGCGGTGCGAGGCAATGGCGACGCGTTCCACCAGTCGCGCAGGCAGCATCAACGCCCCCCGTCGATCGAGCACACTCATGTTTTCGTTTCGTGACCTGCGCGCGAAGGCCGCCTTGTTCGCGGAACCTTGTTCGCGCGTCTCCCCGTTGTTTGACGACGCTGCGAATCTACGGGCCGGGCGATGCGATCAGCCGTGATTCGACCCGATCAGAATCGGCCGGCATTGGTTCGCTGCCGCTTAACCGAAACGTTAAAATTTTATCGATCTTTGAAATAACTGCCGCCGACCGGAGACGGCGGGGCTCGCGGGACCCTAAATAACCACATTCCTGATGTCCTTATATTCAAATGACGAAATAATTCCGTTATTAGGTGGTTGCCCCTTGCGCGACGGACCGATCTGCGGTTCCTAAACTCACGCATTCCGGATCGAAGAACCCTATGGCGCGCCCCGAGAACGAGCCCGCTTCCACTGCCGATTTCGAGCGCCGCCCCGCCGACCACGCGGGGGCGCGCATGGAGCCGCTTGCCAGGCTGCCGGTGTTCTTCGCGCTGAAGGGCCGGCGCGTGGTGGTGGCCGGCGGCTCGGCGGGCGCAGCGTGGAAGGCCGAGCTGCTGCTGGCCGCCGGCGCCGAGGTCGCGCTCTACGCCGCCGCGCCATGCGCCGACATCCTCGCTCTGGCTGACGCCCCGCCGGGTGGTTCCCTCGCCCTCGTCGCCCGCGACTGGACGGCCGCGGACCTCGCCGGCGCCGCGCTCGCCATCGGGGATTTCGAGGCGGACGAGGAGGCGGCTCGCTTCGCCGAGGCCGCCCGCACCGCCGGCGTGCCGGTGAACGTGGTCGACAAGCCGGCGCATTGCGACTTCGCCTTTGGCGCCATCGTCAACCGCTCGCCGCTGGTCGTCGGCATCTCGACCGACGGCGCCGCCCCGGTGTTCGGCCAGGCGGTGCGCGCCAAGATCGAGGCGGTGATCCCGCAGGGCTTCAAGCGCTGGGCGGAAGCGGCGCGCAGTTGGCGCCCCTCGGTCGCCGCGCTCGACCTCTCCCATCACGGCCGCCGGCGCTTCTGGGAGCGCTTCACGGCGCGGGCGCTGGAGGCGCCGGACGAGGCGCCCGCCTCGGCGCTGCGCGACCAGCTCCTGGTGCAGGCCGAGCGCGAGCGCGGCGAGGCTCATCGCGGCTCGGTCGCCCTCGTCGGCGCCGGGCCGGGCGATCCCGAGCTGCTGACGCTGAAGGCCGTGCGGGTGCTGCAATCGGCCGACGTCGTGCTCTATGACGACCTCGTCGCCCCCGCCGTGCTCGACGTGGCGCGGCGCGAGGCAAAGAAGATGCTGGTCGGCAAGACCGGCTACCGGCCCTCCTGCAAGCAGGACGACATCAACGCGCTGATGGTCTCGCTGGCGAAACAGGGCAAGCGCGTGGTGCGGCTCAAGGGCGGCGACCCGCTGATCTTCGGGCGCGCCGGCGAGGAAATCACCGCCGCGCGCGAGGCCGGCATCCCGGTCGAGCTGGTGCCCGGCATCTCGGCGGCGCAGGGCGCGGCAAGCCGCATCGGCGTGTCGCTCACCCATCGCGACCACGCCCGGCGGCTGCAATTCATCACCGCCCATGCCCGCGACGGCAGGCTGCCGCGCGACCTCGACTGGCAGGCATTGGCCGATCCGGCGGCGACCACGGTGGTCTACATGCCCCAGCGCACCTGGGCCGAGCTCGCCGCGAAGGCGATGGCGGTAGGGCTCGACGGGGCGACGCCGGCGCTTGCCGTGTTCTCCGCGACGCGGCCGGAGGAGAAGCGCGTCTTCGGCACCGTCGCGACGCTCGCCGACGGGCTCGCCCGCGCAAGCGAGGACGGCGTGACCGGCCCCTGTCTCATCCTGTTCGGCTGGGCGATGGGTGAGGCCGTGGAGGTGGCGGAGACCGAGCCCGCCGCGGACGGCGACGCGCAGGCGGCCCGCAGCTAAGCCGGCGTGTGGCGGCGGCGTTGTGCGTCCTTCGAGGCCCGGCTTGCGCCGGGCACCTCAGGATGACGTGGCTTCATCTGTTGCAACCGTCGTCATGCTGAGGTGCGAGCGCCAGCGAGCCTCGAAGCACGCAGGTGCTACCAAGCCTCACCCCAGCCGCGCAGCGAGCTTCTCGTAGAGCGGGTTCTCGGCGGCGAAGACATAGTCCAGCGGACCGACCGAGACGGTCGCCGCGCCCTGCTCGCGCAGGAACACGGCGAGGCCGTGCAGCGTCTCCGGCGGGCAGTGCAGCGTCACCATGCCGGAGGAGGTCGGCGCGCCGAAGGGGGCGAGCGCGCCGAAGCGCTCCACGGCCTCCCGGACCACCGCCGTGTCGCAGGCGGAAAAGCGCGTCTTCACCTCGCGCATGGTCGCCGCCCTGCGCGCCGCGGTGATGCGGTCGAGCAGCGCGCGCGCCGAGGCCCGCGCGGCCTCGCTCCAGCTCGCGCCGAGCGAGGCGACGAGGTTGGCCTCCGAGCGCAGGATCACCCCGTCGTCGATCACCTTCAGCGCGTTGGCCGCCAGCGTCGATCCGGTGGTGGTGATGTCGACGATCAGCTCCGCCGTGCCGGCCGCCGGCGTGCCCTCGGTGGCCCCCAGGCTTTCGACGATGCGATAGTCGACGATGCCGTGCCGATCGAAGAAACCGCGGGTGAGGTTGAGATATTTGGTCGCCACCCGCACCCGCCGGCCGCGGCTCGCATGGAAATGCGTCGCCACGTCGTCGAGGTCGCGCATGGTGCGCACGTCGATCCAGGCCTGCGGCACCGCCACCACCACATTGGCGTGGCCGAAGCCGAGGCCTTCGACCAGCAGCACCTTGGAATCGGCGTCGGGAATGCTCTCGCGCACCAGATCCTCGCCGGTAACGCCGAGATGCACGGCGCCGGAGGCGAGCTGGCCAGCGATCTCGGAGGCCGAGAGGAAGGCGACCTCCACCCCCTCGACGCCGGAAAGCACGCCGCGATAGTCGCGCGAGCCGCGCGACTGCGTCAGCGTCATGCCGGCGCGGGCGAAGAAGGCGCTGGTGTTCTCCTGCAGCCGGCCCTTGGAGGGGACGGCGAGGATGAGCGGGGCGCTCGCGGTCATGCTCATAGCCTGGCCTCCAGCGCATCGAGCCGGGCCGGCCAGACCGCGAAACCGACCGCCGGGATCGGCTCCGGTGCGCCGAGCCGGGCGAGCAGCCCGTCATAGCGCCCGCCGGCCACCAGCGGCACCGGGCCACCGTTCTCGTGCAGCTCGAACACCATGCCAGTGTAATAGTCGAGCGGGCGGCCGAAGGCGGCGGCGAAGTTCAGCCGGGCCACCTCGACGCCCTGCGCGGCGATGAAATTGGTGCGCACCTCGAAGGCGTCGAGCGCGGCGGAAAGATCGAGCCCGGCATCGCCGGCCAGCGCACGCAGGGCGCGCGCCGCCGCGTCCGGATCGCCTTCGATCGCCAGATAGCGTTCCAGCACCGCGACCTTCTCGGCCGGCAGGCCCTCGGCGTCGCCCGAGGCCGCCTGCTCGAGGAAGCGCTCGGCGATCTCCGACACGGTGCGCCCGCCAACCGTAGAGATGCCGGCGATGGACAAAAGGTCAGTGACGAGGGCATGCGCCGCCTCCGGGTCGGAGCCCGCAAGCGCGGAGAGCACGCCGGCATGATCGGACACGCCGCCGCCCTCCGGGCGTTGCTTCAGCACGGCGAGATCGGCCCCGAGGCTGCCGGCACGGGCGAAATCCTTGACCAGGCGCCGGCGCCAGCCGGGCGGCAGGTCGAGCGCGTCGAGCAGCGCGGCGAACAGGCCGGCATCGCCGATGCGGATGGTCGGCGCGATGATGCCCCACAGCGCCGCCGTCTCCAGCCCGAGCGAGAGCAGGTCGGCATCGGCCGCCTCGCGGTCGGCGCGACCGAAGGACTCGACGCCGGCCTGCAGGAACTCGCCGGTCGGCTCGTTGGAGCGGAACACCGGGCCGAGATAGGCGAAATCGGCCGGCGTGCGCGCGCCGGATTCGAGATAGAGCCGGCACACCGGCAAGGTGAGGTCGGGCCGCAGACACAGCTCCCGTCCCTCGGCGTCGGTGGTCAGATACATCAGCCGGCGCATCTCCTCGCCGGAGAGGTCGAGGAAGGCGTCGGCGGGCTGCAGCAAGGGCGGATCGACGCGCGCGAAGCCGGCCCGCGCATAGAGCGCGAGCAGTTCCTCGGCATGCGCCGGGGCGGCGGCAGGCAAGGTGGGCGGTAGGGTCACGCGCGGGTGGTTCCTGCAAATGGTGCCGGCTTCTACCAAAGGGCAGTGCGGGGGTCCATGCACGCCGCGCGACATGGTTTGCAGGGAGTGGCCGATGTCACCCCATCAGGCCGGCAGCACCACCACGCGGCTGCCGACCGGCACGCGGCGGTAGAGGTCGATGATGTCCTGGTTGATCAGCCGCACGCAGCCCGAGGACACCATGGTGCCGATGGTCCATGGCTCGACCGTGCCGTGCAGCCGGTAGAGCGTGTCGCGCCCGTCGCGATAGAGATATAGGGCGCGCGGCCCGAGCGGATTGCCCTCCCCGCCCGGCAGGCCGCCGGCATATTTCGCGTAACGCTCCGGATCGCGGCGGATCATGGCGGGCGTCGGCGTCCAGCGCGGCCACTCCGCCTTGCGCGCGACCACCGCCGGTCCGCGGAAGTTGAACGCTTCCTCCTTGCCGACCCCGACGCCGTAGCGCAGCGCCCGGCCCTTCTCCAGCACCAGATAAGCGAAGCGCTCACTCGGGTCGACGACGACCGTGCCGGCGGGCTCGCGCGTCGCATAGGCGACCTCGCGGCGCAGGAATTTCGGGTCGATCTCGTCGAGGTCGACCGCTGGCACCGGAAAGGGCTCGCCCTCCACCGCCGCATAGAGCGCGGCGTGGCGGTCCGTGGCGACGGGCGCGGCTATTGCGGCGGAGTCGGTGCTTCGGCGGGCGGCGCAGCCAGCAAGCGCGGCCGGGGCGGCGAGAAGGAACGCACGTCTGTGGAGGCTCATCGACGATCTTGGCTCGAAACGGTGGATCGGATCCGCATAGAGCCTTTTGGCACCGAAGACCTCCATATGTTATGGAGTAATCAAGATCATAACCGGATGGAATGGATGGACCTCGCCATCGCCCTCAGGGCTTTCTTGCGAACGGTCGAGCGCGGTTCGATCACCGCCGCGGCCCGCGATCTCGGCGTGTCGCAACCTGCGGTGACCAAGCATCTGCGCAACCTGGAACGCCATGTCGGCGCGCGGCTGTTCGAGCGTTCCGCCCGCATCGTCCGCCCGACGCCGCAGGGGCAGGCGCTCTACGATGCCAGCCGTGGCGCGCTGGCGACCATCGATTCGGCGATCGAGGGCGTGCGCCGCGACATGGGCGCGGTGGAAGGGCCGCTGCGCATCCATGCGCCGTCCTGCATCGGCGCTTCCCACATCCACCCCATCATCCTCGCCTTTCAGGAGCGCTATCCGGCGGTGACGGTCGACCTCATCCTGGAGAATCGCGGCGTCGACCTCGTCTACGAGAATTTCGACCTCGCGCTCCGCTATGGGCGGCCGGAGGGCCAGGACCTGATCATTCGCCGGCTCGGCGCCGTGCGGCGCATCGTCGTCGCCAGCCCGGATTTTCTGGCCCGGCATGGCGCGATGCTGGAGCCCGCCGATCTGACGGACGTGCCTCTCGTCACCACCACGACGGCGCTGGCGCCGCGCGACATGCTGACGCTCAACGGCCCGAACGGCACGGTCGAGGTGCCGGTCCGGCCGGTTCTGAGGACCAACAATGCAGAGGTGATCACCGCGACGCTTGTGTCCGGCCGCGCCGCCGGCCCGGTGCAGCAACTGCTCGTCACCGACATGCTCGCCGACGGGCGGCTGGTGCGGGTGCTGCCACGTCACGAAATGCGGCCGAGCGAGGCGTTCCTCGTGTTCCCTTCCGTCCGCTTCATGCGGCCGGCGATCCGGGCCTTCATCGACTTCGTCGTGCCGGCGCTGCGGGCGATCGACGGCTTCGATGCCGGGACGAGGGCGGAGGCGGCGTAGCCGCTTATCGTCGCGCTAGCGGGCGGCGCGCGAACCGGCTAGAGCCCTTTCCGATCAGGTGAAACACCTGATCGACGAGAAAGTGCTCTATTTCAGTACATCGGGCATGTTCTCATCGCGAAAGTCTTTCAACTTTCGCGGAACATGCCTATGAGCCCATCGTTTCCTCATATCCGCCGGGGCCGCCCATGCCGCACAGCTATGATCTCGCCGTGGTCGGCGCCGGTGTGGTCGGGCTCGGCCATGCGCTGGCTGCCGTGCGGCGCGGGCTGAAGGTGGTTGTCATCGACCGCGACGCGCAGGCGAACGGTGCCTCGGTGCGCAATTTCGGCTTCGTCACCGTCACCGGCCAGCAGCGCGGCGAATGCTGGAACCGCGCCCGCCGCTCGCGCGACATCTGGGCCGAGGTGGCGCCGCAGGCCGGCATCGAGGTGATCCATCGCGGCCTCCTCGTCAGCGTGCGCCGGCCGGAATCGGTGGCGGTGCTGGAGGCGTTCCTGAAGACCGAGATGGGCGAGGGCTGCGCCCTGCTCACGGCCGAGCAGGCGCGTGAGCGGCTACCCGCGCTCGGCGGCAACCAGCTCGCTGCGCTGTGGAGCCCGCACGACATGCGGGTCGAATCGCGCGAGGCGATCCCGAAGCTCGCGCGCTGGCTGGAAGAGGCGAAGGGGGTCGAATTCCGTCGCGCTACCGTGGTCACCGGCGTCGAGCCGGGGCGCGTGCACACCGCCGACGGCACCGTCGAGGCGGCGCGCGTCGTGGTGGCGCCGGGCGACGATTTCGCCACGCTGCTGCCCGAGCGCTTCAAGGCCTACAATCTCACTCGCTGCAAGCTGCACATGCTGCGCGTGATGGACCCCTCGATCGGCACGCTGCCGGGCTCGGTGATGAGCGATCTCTCGCTCGGCCGCTATCTCGGCTATTCCGAGCTGCCCGAGGCGGCGCCGTTGAAGAAACTGCTCGCCGCCGAACAGGGCGACCATCTCGCCAATGGCGTGCATCTCATCGTCGTGCAGTCGGCCGACGGCTCGCTGGTGGTCGGCGACAGCCATCACTATGCGGCGACCCCGGATCCCTTCGCGCCGGAGCATGTCGACGATCTCATCCTCGACGAATATGCCGCCGTGTTCGGCGCCCGCCCGGAACGCATCGTCGAGCGCTGGACCGGCACCTATGCCTCGGCGCCCGACCGGCTCGCCTTCATCGACCGCCCGGACCCGTCGATCCGCCTCGTGGTGGTGACGAGCGGCACCGGCGCTTCCACCGGATTTGCCATCGCCGAAGAAGCGGTGGCCGAACTGTTCGACTGAACGAATCATAGAGGGGGAAAACGGCATGGCGCTCAAGGCACTCATCCTCGACTGGGCTGGCACAGCGGTCGATTTCGGCTCACGCGCGCCGATGGGCGCCTTCGTCGAGGCGTTCGCCCGCGTCGGCGTGACGATCAGCATCGCGGAGGCGCGCGGGCCGATGGGCCTGCCCAAGCGCGACCACATCGCGGCGCTGATGCGCGACGAGGCGATCTCCGCCCGCTGGCAGACGGCGCAGGGGCGCGAGCCGACCGAGGACGACATCGACCATGTGCTCGCCATCTTCGAGCCGCTGAACGTCGAGGTGATCGCCCAGCATGCCGACCTCATCCCCGGTCTGCTCGACGTGATCGCCGAGGCGCGCCGGCGCGGCATGAAGATCGGCTCCACCACCGGCTATACCCGCCCGATCATGGAGCGGCTGATGCCGCTCGCCGCTGCGGCCGGCTACAGGCCGGACAATGTGGTGTGCGCCGGCGATCTCGCCGCCGGACGGCCGAGCCCGCTGATGATGTACCGCACCTTCGCCGATCTCGGCGTGTGGCCTGCGTCGGCCTGCGTGAAGCTCGACGACACCGAGCCCGGCATCGCCGAGGGCCTCGCCGCCGGCACCTGGACGGTCGGCCTCGCGCTGTCCGGCAATGCGGCGGGCCTCTCCAAGGCCGAGCTCGACGGGCTCGCCCCCGACGAGCGCGCCGCCCTGCGCGCCCGCGCCACCGACAAGCTCGCCCGCGCCGGCGCGCATTTCGTCATCGACAGCGTCGCCGACCTGCTGCCGGTACTCGACGCCATCGAGGCGAGGCTGGCAGCGGGGCTTCGACCCTGAGGGACCCAACGAGGCAGGCGGCAGGCGGCAGGCGGCAGGCGGCAGGCGGCAGGCGGCAGGCGGCAGGCGGCAGGGATGCAGCCGTGGGCTGAAAGAATAGTCTAGTGTCGCCTTCGGCGGAGTCTCCGCTGGGTCCCGGATCGGCGCGGCACTGCGTGCCGCTTGTCCGGGAAACGTAGGGTGGGCGTGTCCCGGGCCAGCGACGCCGAAGGCGGAGCGCCGATCCGGGACCCAGCGAAGACTCTTCGGCAAACCTCCGCGCCCGCACCATTGCCGCGCCGCGCCCCTTCCTCTAAACCGCGCCGGACCACTTTCAGGAACGGCGCCACCATGGCCAAGGACAAACCCAGCAAACTCAAGGCCCGCCTGCCGCGCGGGCTGGCCGATCGCGGCCCGGTCGAGCTCGCCTCGACGCGCACCATGCTGGAGACCATCCGGCAGGTCTATGAGCGCTACGGCTTCGAGGCGCTGGAGACGCCGTTCATCGAATACACCGACGCGCTCGGCAAGTTCCTGCCCGACCAGGACCGGCCGAACGAGGGCGTGTTCTCCTTCCAGGACGACGACGAGCAGTGGTTGTCGCTGCGCTACGACCTCACCGCGCCGCTTGCCCGCCACGTCGCCGAGCATTTCGACCGGCTGCCCAAGCCGTTCCGCTCCTATCGCGCCGGCTGGGTGTTCCGCAACGAGAAGCCAGGGCCGGGCCGCTTCCGCCAGTTCATGCAGTTCGATGCCGACACGGTGGGCGCTCCGACGGTAGCCGCCGATGCCGAGATCTGCATGATGGCCGCCGACACGCTGGAGGCGCTCGGCATCAAGCGCGGCGACTATGTGATCAAGGTCAACAACCGCAAGGTGCTCGACGGCGTGCTGGAGGCCATCGGCCTCGGCGGCGAGGAGAACGCCGGGCGGCGTCTGACGGTGCTGCGGGCGATCGACAAACTCGACAAAGTTGGCGTCAACGGCGTGCGCGACCTGCTCGGTCCCGGCCGCTGGGAGAACCCGGAGGCCAAGAGCGGCGACTTCACCAAGGGTGCGGGGCTAGTCAAGGAGCAGGCGGATCGCGTGCTTGCCTACGTGGACGCGGGCATTCCGGCTTGGGAAGATGATCCTTTCGGCACCGACGCCGAAACCGGTGATGTTACGTCGTGGACGGAAACGCATCAGGAAAGCTGGCTAGGTCAGGATTGGGGTGAAGTCAGTCGAGACTTTCTGGTCAACAACGCATGGACTGTTAAAAAACTGAAGAACCAGTTTTTCGACAATGCACTAGCACTGGAAGGCCTCGAGGAATTGGAGCAGTTGCAGGTGATCGCCGGAAAGGTTGGCTACTTCGCCGACCGCATCCGCATCGACCCCTCCGTGGTCCGCGGCCTCGAATATTACACCGGCCCGGTCTTCGAGGCCGAGCTGACATTCGAGGTGAAGGACGAGAAGGGTCGCCCGGTGCGCTTCGGTTCGGTGGGCGGCGGCGGGCGCTATGATGGGCTGGTCGGGCGCTTCCGTTCCGAGCCGGTGCCGGCGACCGGCTTCTCGATCGGCGTATCGCGCCTCGCCGCAGCGCTGGCGCACCTCAAGGCCGAGGAGGCCGCGCCGGCCTATGGTCCCGTCGTCGTTCTGGTGATGGATCGCGACCGCACGGCCGACTACATGAAGCTGGCTCAGCGGCTGCGCGACTATTTCCAGCGCGAGAACATCCCGCTCGGCGCCGAGGTCTATCTCGGCAATCCGAAGAACCTCGGCAACCAGTTCAAATATGCCGACCGCCGCAACTCGCCCTGCGTGGTGATCCAGGGCTCGGACGAGAAAGCCGCCGGTCAGGTGCAGATCAAGGACCTGATCGAGGGCGCGAAGGCGGCGCAAGCGATCACCGACAATACGGAGTGGCGCGAGAGCCGCCCGGCGCAATTCTCCTGCGCCGAGGACGAGCTGGAGGCCAAGGTCCACGAGGTGCTGCGCCACCACGGCATCGGATGAGCGGAGACCCGTACTCGTCCGTCCCGCGCTAGAACCGCGGCAGCGGCCCTTCGATGGACAGTTCGATGCCCTCCAGCGTCGGCTTGAGGTGACCCGCGGCGGCGGGCGTCAGGGCCGGCTCGACTTCCTCCTTGAAGGCCCGCAGCACGTCGCGCTGCGCGGCAATGGTCTTCGCTTCGACGCGCAGGCGGAAATCGGCGGCATTGAGGCCCTGTGCCTCCAGCCAGTCGCGCAACTCCCGAACGGCAGCCTTCATCGTCTCTCCCCTTCCGTTGGATGGCCGCCGGCTCAGATAGGTCGCGGGACGCGTCCGTTCCAGAGCGTTTGTCAGGAGCGGAGCGCACCGCCACAGCGAGGCGTTCGGCGCGCCTAGGGAACCGAGGCCGCGATGGGCTGGAAGCCAAAGCTCGCGAGGTGCTTCGCCGCCACGGCCTGGCCTGAGCGACGGGCATAAGAACCGGCAGGTAGGAGACGAGGGGCAATGCCCGTTCAGGGTTTCGCGTCGCAGGCGGCGGTCGCCTTGTCGCGCTGCGCGCGGGCGCTCGGCATATCGCCATATTTCGCCTTGGCGTCGGCCGCGCATCGCGCGTGCTTTTCCTGATCGGCCGCCGAACGGTTTTTCATGGGCTTGGCGGCCTGGTTCTTGGCCTCGGCACCGCCGGCAAAGCTGACGCAGACGCCAAGCACGATCATCGACAGGCGCATCATGACAACACCCATTTACCGGCGACCGGATGTACCAATACAGCATCTCGCGTCCGAGTTGAAGCTGGCTGCGGAATGACTCAGGGCGTCGCCACCGATGCCGCTCGGCGCTCGGGCAGTCCGACGGCGGCGAGATCGGCATGCACGCGCCGCGCGATGGCCGGATCGGGGAAGAAGCGCGCCACCATGGCGTCGGTCTGCTCCGCCCAGGCGGGCGAGAGCTCGACCAGCCGGCGCAGGTCGGCGCGCGCCGCCTCGTCCTCGCCGGCAAGGTGGCTCGCCAGCGCACGGGCGAGCAGGCCGGGCGCATAGCCCTCGCCCATCAGATGGTCGGCGGCGGCGGAGGCGGCCGGCGCGTCGCCCTTGAGATAGGCGGCGATGACGCGGTGATAGTCCACCCAGGGCGGCATGCCCGGCGCGACCTGCCGCACGCTCGCCAGCATCGCCTCGCCGCGCTCGACCTGGCCGAGCGTGATCAGGCGGCCGCCGACATCGGCGATCACCTCGACATCGTAGGGGTTCAGCTCCAGCGCGGTCTCGCCGGCGGCGATGGCCTGGCCCCGCTCGCCGCGGAAGAAATGCACGTCCATCAGCGCCCGGCGGGCATAGGCGCTGGTCGGCGCCAGCTCGACCGCCTGCTCGGCGGCGGCGAGCGCGCGGTTGAGCGCGGGGGTATCGGTGCGCGGGTTCACGCCGTTGCGCACCTCATCGAGATAGAGCTCCGCAAGCAGCGCGTAGCCGAGCGCAAAGCCGCTATCGGCGGCCACCGCCCGCTCCAGGCAGGCGCGGGCGCTCGCATGCTCGGCGGGAATGAAGCTGCGCCAGTAGCCATAGGCCTCGAGCACGCAGCCATAGGCGCCCGCCGTCGCCGTGCCACCGCCGGCCGCTGCAATGCGCGCGCGGGCACGGGCCTGGATGATGCCGTAGGGCTCGGCGATGGCGGCCATGATGTCGCGCACCAGCGCAATCTCGGTGGCGGTCGGATCGCCGCTGCGCTTGAGGCTCTCGAACTCGCGCGACCAGACGATGGTGCCGTCGCACACATCGACCAGGCGCAGCAGCACGGCGACGCTTCCGTCCTCGTGGTTCTCCACGAGGCCGCCGAGCGAGAAGGCCGAGAAGACGCGGTCGGTCCCCGCGCCGCAGTCGCTGGCCGGGCGGACATCGGGCGTCGCCAGCACGTCGAGCAGATCGAAGCGGGCCAGCGCGTCGCGCACGCGCACCTCGATCGCCAGCGGGTCGAATTCGGCGGTGTCGGCGCCCGCATCGGCGGAGGCGCCGCCTGCCTTGCCTACCGAGGCGGCGTGCAGCGAGGCCCCGGTCTGCTCGAAGGGACGCACCTCGATCATCGGGATGCCGAGCCGGTCGGCGCGCTCGACCGGCTGCAGCGCCGAGCCGGCGACCAGAGCCCGCAGCGCCGCCGTGCCGAAGCCCTCGAACAGGCCTGCCGCCAGCAGCCCGACCGCCAACAGGGCGAGCGCCGTGACGATTAGCCATGGTGGCACGCGCCTTCCCGCATGCGCCGATGGGGGAAGAACCGGCAGCCGGTCTGGCGCGGGAAGAGGCGGCGAATCCACCGCTGGATCGACGGCGCCCTCGCCATTCTCCTCGACCGGCGGCAAGCCGTCGCGGCGCAGGCGGAACTGCGGCACATAGCTGCCACGCGGCACCAGGATGACGATCTCGTCATTGGCGCCGGCACCGGCATAATAGCGCTCCAGCGCGCGGCGCAGCCGGGTGGCCTCGACGCGCACGATCGGATCGGCCTGCGGATCGAAGGAAGGATCGCGGCCGAGCGCCTCCACCGCGATGGTGTAGCCCTTAATCGCCTCGCGGCGCCCGTCCAGCGTCGCCTCGACCACGAAGCGCAGTATGTTGGAGAGTTGCGGGGACGAGCGCAGCTCATCGGCGTCGAGCACGCGCGCGAGCACTTCGCGCACCGCCTCCGGGGCGATGGCCTCCCCGGCTGCGTCGGACGTGCCGGAACCGGTCTCAGCCCGCTCGACGATGTCGCTCTGTGGCACTCTCGCGTCCTGCTCTGCCTTGCCTAGGCCGACGGGGCTCCGGCACGCCGCCGTGCCGCGCTGTCATATCGTCATTCTAGCCGATGACGTAAGGGGAATGCAGCACGCTTGGGGCGAGTTGATGACCGACCCCGGTATGCCAACGGCGCTGCGCTGTAGGGTTAGAAGGGAAAGTGATCACATCATCACAATTTCTCGCGTGCCGGAAACTGCCGTTTTATTGTACATGACTAAAAGCACATCCTGCCCGTTCCGACGATGACCGGAGACCCGAATGTCCCTCGCCTATGATCACAGCGGTGCCCCCGACGCGGTGCCGAACGACCTTGAAGCGTTCTGGATTCCCTTCACCCCGAACCGCGCCTTCAAGAAGCGGCCGCGCCTGGTCTCGCGCTCGAAGGACATGCACTATTACACGCCCGAGGGTCGCCCGATCCTCGACGCGACCGCGGGCCTGTGGTGCGCCAATGCCGGCCATAACCGCGACCCGATCGTCGAGGCGATCCAGAAGCAGGCGGCGGAAATGGATTTCGCCCCGCCCTTCCAGTACGGCCACCCGAAGTCGTTCGCGGTTTCCGCCCGCATCGCGGCGCTGGCGCCGGGCGATCTCGACCATGTGTTCCTGTGCAATTCCGGCTCGGAAGCCGGCGACACCGCGCTGAAGATCGCGCTCGCCTATCACGCCACCCGCGGCAACGCGACCCGCACCCGCCTGATCGGCCGCGAGCGCGGCTATCACGGCGTCGGCTTCGGCGGCATCTCGGTCGGCGGCATGTCGCCGAACCGCAAGATGTTCGGCTCGCTGCTGCCGGGCGTCGACCACCTGCCGCACACCTACAATCGCGAGAAGCAGGCCTTCTCGAAGGGCGAGCCGGAGTGGGGCGCCGAGCGCGCCGACGCGCTGGAAGGCCTTGTTGCGCTGCACGACGCCTCGACCATCGCGGCGGTGATCGTCGAGCCGATGTCGGGCTCCACCGGCGCCATTCCCGCGCCAAAGGGCTATCTCAAGAAGCTGCGCGAGATCTGCGACAAATACGGCATCCTGCTGATCTTCGACGAGGTCATCACCGGCTTCGGCCGTCTTGGCTACGCCTTCGCCGCCGAGCGCTACGGCGTCATTCCGGACATGATCACCTTCGCCAAGGGCGTCACCTCCGGCGCGGTGCCGATGGGCGGCGTGCTGGTGCGCAAGCACATCTACGACACCTTCGTGAAGAGCGACGAGCCGATCATCGACCTGTTCCACGGTTACACCTATTCCGCGCATCCTCTGGCCTGCGCCGCCTCGCTGGCGACGCTCGACCTCTATCGCGAGGAAGGGCTGTTCGAGCGGGCGCGCGCCATGGAGCCGGTCTGGGCTGACGCGTTCCACACGCTGCGCGGCAAGCCGGGCGTGCTGGACATCCGCACGGTGGGCCTCGTCGGCGCGGTGGACTTCGCCGCGCGCGAGGACGGCGTCGGCCGGCGCGCCTATGACGGCATGGAGCACCTCTTCCACGAGGAAGGCATGATGGTGCGCACCGCCGGCGACACCTTCGCCGTCTCGCCGCCGCTGATCGTCAGCGAGAGCGAGATCGGCCAGATCGTCGAGAAGATCGGCCGGACGCTCGACAAGATCTTCTGAGCCTCAAAGGACGGCGCGCCGCGGCCAGCCCGCGCCGTCCTTCGCCCGGCACGCGTCACGGCGACGTCGTGTTAAGGACTTCCCAGAACGCCATCGGCGCGCCCGCCCAGTGCCAGAAGCTGTAGGACGGATAGCCGCGATCGTGGACGAGCCGGATGAACTGGCGTGCCCGCTCGGCCGAGGCCGAGGCGGACGCGCAGCCGCCGCCGTCGCCGATCCACGCCGCACCGACCGGACAGAACGGGATCGTGACATGCGCGTTGCCGGCCACGGCGCGATCGAGCCGGTGCTCGACGCTCGGGCTGCCACCATAATAGACCTGCGGAAAATTCACCGTGGCGTGGGCCGCGATCTTGTTGAAGCGCGGCAGCCAGCCGCCGATGTTCTGCGGAATGTCGTTGCTCGATATCGCCAGCGGGATGTTGTTCGCATTGGCAAGGGTGCGCATGGCGTCCCCATATTGGTCGGCGCGGGTGGCATCGCCCCGGAAGAACTCGGCACCACCTTCGGCATCCATGATGAGGCCGTCGAGCGGGAATTGCTGGACGAGGCCGGAGACGACCGCGACTTCCGCGTTCACGTCCGCCGTGGTCTCGCAATAAGGGACGTGCCAGCCCCAGACCTGGATATTGGCTGCGTGAGCTCGCTGGATGAGGTCGGCAAAACGGTTGCCCGTCGCACCGGTGACGTTCGCATATTTCTGCGCGCCGTCGGCGATCTTGACCCAGAGCTGGCTCAGTCGGGCGCGGCGGGCCTTTTCGATGATCTTCGGTACGCTGCCCTCGGCGTTGATGATCGGCTGCAATTTCCAGATGTAGATGGCGCGGTCGGTCATTGTTCCCCCCTGTCGCGGCGCCTGTTTGCGAAACCTCGACGACAACCGGCCGGGACCGCATTCACGCGCGCGACCGCATCGCCCCTCCCGGTGCGGGTTCGGAGGGGTGGCGTTCGCGCGGCGCGCGCATGCCGGCCTTAGAATATTCTTTAAGTTGTATATCTATTCAAAATCTCCTTCAAGTTGTAGATCGATCGTGGATCGATCGGCCGCGACTGGCCATCGCCGCTGCCTGCCGGTAAGCAACGGCGCATGAGCGCCGCCTCCGCCCTCCCCATCGATGATGCCCTGCCCGCCCTGCGCGCCGCGCTCGCCTCCAGCCCGAACGCCGTGCTGGTTGCGCCGCCGGGAGCGGGCAAGACGACGCGGGTGCCGCTGGCGCTGCTCGACGAGCCGTGGGTCGCGGGCCGTCGCATCCTGGTGCTGGAGCCCCGCCGCATCGCCGCGCGGGCGGCGGCCGAGCGCATGGCCTCGGAGCTGGGCGAGGTGGCCGGCGGCACAGTCGGCTATCGCGTGCGCTTCGGCTCGAAGACCGGCCCGCGCACCCGTATCGAGTTGATCACCGAAGGCATCTTCACCCGCATGGTGCTCGACGACCCGGAGCTCTCTGGTGTCGCCGCCGTGCTGTTCGACGAGTTCCACGAACGCTCGCTCGACGCCGATCTCGGCCTTGCCCTCGCGCTCGACGCGCAAGGCGGGCTGCGCGAGGAGCTGCGCATCCTCGTCATGTCGGCGACGCTCGACGGGGCGCGTGTGGCGCGCCTGCTCGGCGACGCGCCGGTCATCGCAAGCGAGGGCCGCGCCTTTCCGGTCGAGACGCGCTATCTCGGGCGCGACCCGCGCGCGCCGATCGAGCGGCAGATGGCCGACGCCGTGCTGCGCGCGCTTGCTGCGGATCGAGGGTCCGTGCTCGCCTTCCTGCCCGGCACGGCGGAGATCCGCCGCACCGAGCGGCTCTTGCGCGAGGCAGTGAGCGATCCCGCCGTTGACATCGATCCGCTCTATGGCGCCATGGAGCCGCGCGAGCAGGACCGCGCCATCACTCCTGCGCCGGCCGGGCGGCGCAAGGTGGTGCTCGCCACCTCCATCGCCGAGACCAGCCTCACCATCGAGGGCGTGCGCATCGTGGTCGATTCCGGTCTCGCCCGCGTGCCGCGCTTCGAGCCGGCGGTGGGGCTGACGCGGCTTGAGACGGTGCGGGTGTCGCGCGCGGCGGCCGACCAGCGGCGCGGCCGCGCCGGCCGCACCGAGCCCGGCATCTGCTGGCGGCTGTGGAACGAGGCGGAAACGGCGAGCCTGCCCGCCTATGCGACGCCGGAAATCCTCGCCGCCGACCTCTCGCGGCTGGTGCTCGACCTCGCGGTCTGGGGCGTCGGCGATCCTGGCGCCCTCGCCTTCCTCGATCCGCCGCCGGCGGCCGCCTGCAAGGAGGCACGCGTGCTGCTCACGGCGCTCGGCGCGGTCGACGGCGACGGGCGGGTGACGGCGCTCGGCCGGCGCATGGCGCGGCTGCCGCTGGAACCCCGGCTCGCGCGCATGGTGATCGAGGGCGCTGCGCTCGGCGCCGGCGGGGCGGCGGCGCGGCTCGCCGTGCTGGTCTCGGAGCGCGGGCTCGGTGGGGATGCGGTCGATCTCGCGCATCGGCTCGACGATTTCGCCCGCGACCGTTCGCGGCGGGCCGAAGAGGCACGGCGCCTGGCGGAGCGCTGGGCGCGCGAGACTGGCGACGGCGCGGCCGCGGATCGGGCGGGGGCGCCTTCGCCCGGCCTGCTGCTCGCCCTCGCCTTTCCCGACCGGATCGCCCGCGCGCGCGGCGACGGTCGGCGCTTCGTGCTGGCGAACGGGCGAGGCGCGGTGATGGACCCGGCCCTGCCACTCGCCCGCGCGCGCTTCCTCGCCGTCGCCGAGCTTGCCGGCACGGCGGACGAGGCGCGCATCCTCTCGGCCGCCGAGCTCGGCGAGGAGGAATTGATCGGGCATTTCACCGATGCGATCACCTCCGGCGTCGAGACCGCCTTCGACCCTGTGGCCGGCGCGGTGCGGGCGCGGCATGTCCGCCGGCTCGGCGCGCTGGTGCTGAGCGAGCGGCCGGCGAAGGTCGAGCCGGGCGTCGACACCGCCACGGTGCTGGCACGCGCTGCGGCGGCACGCGGCATCGACCGGCTGCCCTTCTCGACGGCACAGCGGCAATGGCTCGACCGCATACGCTTTCTGCATACGAGCGCGCCGGACGTCTGGCCAGACCTGTCCGACGCGTGGCTCGCCGCGCATCCCGAGGACTGGCTCGCGCCGGCGCTGGACGGGATCACCTCGCTCGACTCCATCGATGCCGACCGTCTCGGCCGCCCCCTCGCCGCGCTCTTGCCGTGGGAGCTGGCGCGGCGGCTGGACGAGGAGGCGCCGACGCATTTCGAGGTGCCGACCGGCTCGCGCCTGCCGATCGACTATGCCGCCGAGGGTGGCCCGCTGCTCGCCGTGCGGGTGCAGGAACTGTTCGGGCTTGGCATCCATCCCGCGATCGCGCAGGGCCGGGTGCCGCTCACCCTCGCTCTGCTCTCGCCGGCGCACCGGCCGATCCAGCTCACCCGCGACCTGCCCGCCTTCTGGCGCGGCTCCTGGCGCGACGTGCGCGCCGACATGCGCGGGCGCTATCCGAAGCACCCCTGGCCGGAGGATCCGGCCAGCGCCGAGCCGACGCGGCGCGCCAAGCCACGCGGCAGCTAAGCCTCGACGCCTGCGCGTTACCGTCGGTTTCACGGACCGCCGCAAGCATTGCTTCACCCGCCGCGTCTATCCTCGCGGCATGATCCGCATCGTCTTGATCTTCGCGGGCGCGATGCTCGCCTTCGCCTATGTCGCGCCGACGGCGCTGCAGGGCATTGGCGAAACCGACGGCGGAGCGGACAGTGCGGCCCCGCCGCGGGCCGCATCCGCGCGCGCTCCCGAGCCGGCGCCGGACCTGAAGACCATCGGCAACCGGTTCCGCGTCGCGGCGGACCGCTCGGGCCATTTCCTGGTCGACGCGCGCATTAACGGGCGTTCCGTCGACGCCGTGGTCGACACCGGTGCCACCATGGTGGCGCTGCGCTATGAGGACGCCCGGCAGATGGGGCTCATCAAGCCCTCGGACGCGTTCGACCAGCGCGTCGGCACGGCGAACGGCGTGGCGCGCGCCCGGCTGGTGCGGCTGTCGAGCGTGAAGGTGGGTCCGGTGACGGTGAACGACGTCGACGCGCTGGTCGCGGCCCCGGGCGCGCTGGGCATCAATCTTCTGGGCATGACGTTCCTGCGCCGGCTGGCGAGGTTCGAGGTCAGCGGCAGCGTATTGGAGCTCGAGCGCTGAGAGCGCACCGGCAAATCCCGGCCGCCGTCGAGGCATTCCGACAGTTCAGCAGGACTTGTAGCAGATCTTCTCGAACAGGCGCGGCCGGGTATAGGCGATCTGGTCGAGATGAATCAGGCCGGTCTTCACCACGATATCGAACATCGTATTATAGTCATACGACGTCTCGCCCATGATCAGCGTCGATCCGTTGACCGTGATGCCCGCCGGCATGCTGACGACGCTACCGGTCGAGGTGCCGCTGGCGCCAGCGGTGCAGTCTCCACCGGCGAACTTGCGGCTCCAGGCGACCTTGGAGACACCCGAGGTGTCGGTCGCGATGCTGCTCACCACCACCGTCATCTTGGTGCGGTCGTGCGGCGCGATCATCGCGACCGTACCCTGGCAGATCGAGGCGAGCGTCGCATCGGTCAGGGTCTGCGTGGACTGGCGCGCGATCAGGTCCGCGGCGACGCGCGCCGCGAGGCTCACCTTGCGGTCGATGGCGAGCGCCTGGGTCAGATCGGTGCCACCGAGATAAAGCAGGAACATGACCGGCGCGATGAGCGCGAACTCGACGGCGGCCATGGCACGGCTGTCGCGCCCGAAGCGGCGCAGCGAACGGCGGGGACGCCGGGAAGCCCGAGTGGAAGCGATCATTGGTAGGGCTCGTTCCTGAACACCATGGTGGCGACCATGAGGGTGGATCCGTCGGGCTGGTTCCCGAAATCGAGGCCGACGTTCCGCGCCGCCTCCGCTATGACGCCGGTCCATTTGTAGTAGAGACGGACCATGACGATGTCGTCGGGGCCGCCCGCCGAGTAGATGAGTTGCGTCGAATCGAAATTGCCGTCGTCGTCGGTCGGAATGGCGACGCTTTCGTCGAAGGTGCTCAGCGTGCGCACATCGGTCCACACCTTGCCGCTGCAGTCGATCATCGACGGCACGCGGGCGCACACTTCGCCCTTGAAGCGCGCGGCATCGAAGCCTTCGTCCTGGGCCTGACCGGTGAGGATGAGGCGGCTTGAATCGATCGTCGCCGTCTCGATCATCTGGTTGGCCATCATGAAGAAGGCGGTCTCGAAGATGCCGATCAGCAGGGCGAAGAAAACCGGCCCCACTATCGCGAACTCGACGGCGGTCACGCCATCATCGGCGCGGGAGAAGCGCCTGAGAAGACGGTGCAAGAGAGGGACAGCGGGGCTCATATTCGTGCGACGCTCTGGCCGAGGGGATATGTCCCCGGATGATGATCGTCACGACCCTAGAGCATCCGGCTTGCCGGCCGGTTTCCCGCGCTGTCGAAAAATCGACGGATTTCGTAAAGCCTTCTTAAGACTTTCTCCTCGCGCGGCGCATCACTCGCGCACGAGCGAGCACACGCGCTCAAGCGCGAATCATTTCTGCCCGGTCGAGAGCGCGTTGCGATCCTCGATCTGCTTGGCGAGCAACTCGAAGATCGGCTTCTCGTCGCCGATGGACAGGACAGGATCGCAAGCCGGCGAGCAGTTGAGCGTCTCGCGCGCATTGGCACGATAGACGGTGACGGTCTGGACGCCACCGCGGGTGACGGAGATGTCGCGGTCGAGCAGCACGGCGCCGGCGGCGTCGAGAGCCACGAGATTGGTGCGCCCATAGCTCTTGCCGGTGATGACGAGGATGCCGCCGTTCTGCGGCGTGCCGTCGGCGATCATCGGATTGCCGACCACCAGCGTGGCGACGTTCTGGGGCAGCCGCACCATCCGCGCCTCGTTCATCTGCAGGATCAGATCATCGGACTGCGCGAAGGCGGCTGAAGTGGCGAATACCGCGAGCAAAGCCGCCGCGATGCGGGACACGCAGGATTTCGGACGAAAATGACGTTCGAACATGGCGGATCCCAGCCTCTGAAGGGAAGCGGATCGCACAGACGCACGCGATCCCCATGCAATTTGCAACCAAATTGATGAAAATAGCGCTAACGCGGCGGCCGTTGTTAACCATGCCGGGCCGCTGAGCGCCAGGCATGCCGCACCTCGTCGGAAAGGGGCGCGTCACCCGGCACGGCCGGCTTCGTCCAGCCAGCGGAAGCATCTGCGCTTTTCAGAACTTCAAGTATTCGTATTGACGCCTGCTTAACCATCAGCTTCAGACAGTACAAATTTACGAATAGTCTCGGCACGATTTAACCTTGCAGCAAGAGCTCCTGCGTAGATTTGCGACATCAACCGAGCGGGCGACGACAAAGAACGCTCCGACGGTCGAGTGCAGTCAAACAGTGGATCCAGGAGATTACCTATGAAGAACGTTTTCGCTCGCTTCGTGAAGGACGAGTCCGGCGCCACCGCCATCGAGTATGGCCTGATCGCCGCCGGCATCGCCGTCGTGATCATCCTTGCGGTGCAGCTCGTTGGTAGCAACCTCACCCTGACCTTCGACAGGATCGCTCAGGAAATCGCGCCGAAGTCCTGATCCGACGGGTTAGCGCTCGTGGTTCAGAGAGGGCTCCGCCTGGCGGAGCCCTCTTTTGCAAGGTGACGCGCGTTTGCGCGGAATTTGTCTTTCTGATCGCTCCCGCCGGTATCGGGGACCGCCATGATCGCTCAAATCCTCGTCCTCGGTGTCTTCCCGGCCGCCATGGCCTATGCGGCGGCGAGCGACCTTCTCACCATGACGATCTCCAACAAGCTGGCCGCGATCCTCATCGCCGGCTTCTATGTCGTGGCGCTGGCGCTCGGCATGCCGGCCTCGGCCATCGTCATGCACAGCATCGCCTGCCTCGCCGTGCTCTCCGTCACCTTCGCGATGTTCGCGGCGGGCTGGATCGGCGGCGGCGATGCCAAGTTCGCCGCGGCGGTGGCGCTGTGGCTCGGCTTCGAGCAGTTGCTCGACTACATATTGATCGCGAGCGTGCTCGGCGGCGTGCTGACCCTCGCCCTTCTCGCGGTGCGGCGCTATGCGCTTCCGCTCGTTCTCATGAAACAGGACTGGGTGGCGCGCCTACACGCCCCCACCACCGGGATTCCCTATGGAATCGCGCTGGCCGGCGCCGCTCTGCTGATCTACCCGCACGGCTCGATCATGCGGGCCCTGGCCGGCTGAGATCAGCCTCCGGCTAGATGTAGCTGCAAATCATTAACTACACAGACAGGCACTTCGCTCCACCCGCCGGTTTTAACGTGCAGTCAAGAACTGCCGCCTAATGTCAAACCACAATAAAAAACTGTCTAGGGACAGATAATCCTAATGACAATGGCAAGCAGAGAGAGCGTGATGGGACACCCTTCTCATCGGCGGCGGGGAGCCGTCGCCCGCAGGCACGAAGGTACCGGCCTCGAATACGGATTGATTGCAGCCGCGCTGGCGATCGCCATCGTGACGGTGGTCGCCGGGCTGAGCAGCCGCTACGGCGCGGCCGGCATGGGCGCGACACAGGCCCCGAGCATCTCCGCGCAGAGCCTGTCGCGGTGAGCATCAAGGGTTAACGCCCGCCTGACCCGTCCTGCAAAAAGATACCGCTCATTAACCATGAATTGACGTTTCTCTGTTCGAATGACGCTCGGGGTCGGTTGATCCCGCCTTGCGTCGTCCTGGAGCCGTCGTTTCATGAAAATCGCGCGCATCGTGGTGCTGATGGTCGCCGTCGTGGCGGGCGGCACGGCCTATGTACTTTCCCGGCGCGGCACGGTGACCGCGCCCGCTCCGCAGGTCACGAAATCGGTCGACACCGTCGGCGTGCTGGTCGCCCGGCGCGACATCGATGTCGGCCGCCGGCTCACCGCCGACGATCTCACCTGGCAGAGCTGGCCCACGAGCTCGGCGGGCGACGGCACCATCCGCCAGACGAACTCGCCTGACGCCATCGGCGAATATACCGGCGCGGTCGCGCGCGGTCCGTTCTTCTCCGGCGAACCGATCCGCACGCAGAAGATCATCAAGGCCGACGGCTCCGGCTTCCTCTCGGCGATCCTCGCCAGCGGCATGCGCGCGGTCTCGATCGAGGTGAACGAGGATAAGCGGGCGGCGGGCTTCATCCTGCCGAACGACCGGGTCGACGTGCTGCTCACCCACAAGGACACCGAGGCCCAGAAGCGCGGCACCGACCAGCTCGTCACCGAGACCGTGCTGACCAATATCCGGGTGCTCACGGTCGGCCAGACCATCGAGGAAAAGGACGGTGATCGCTCGGTCGCCGGCAAGACGCCGGTGACGCTGGAGCTCGATCCCGGGCAGGCGGAGATCCTCGCCTCAGCCAGCGAGAACGGGACGCTGTCCCTCTCGCTGCGCTCCATCGCCGATTCAGCCCCCGGCACCGGCGGCACCGCCAAGCGTGAAGCCAACTCCATCAGCATCGTGCGCTACGGCGTGCCGAGCGTGGCAACGTCGCGCTGAGGAAGGGATCATCCATGCAGCCCCGCTCCACCCTTCCCGCCCCGACGCCGAAGTCGCGGATGGCCCTGCTGCTGGCAGGCGCCGCGCTCCTCGCCGGCGCGGCGCTCCTGACGCCGGCGCCCGCACAGGCTGCAGACAAGACGTTGTCCGCCGGCTACGCCTCCACACCGGTGCGTGCACAGGTGCTGGCGCTCGGCATCGGCAAGTCGATCGTGATCGACCTGCCGCGAGAGACCAAGGATGTGCTGGTCGGCAACCCCGGCATCGCCAATGCGGTGGTGCGCTCCTCGCAACGGGCCTATCTCATCGGCGTCGCGCCGGGGCAGACCAGCATCGTGTTCTTCGACGCGGAGGGCCGGCAGATCGTCGCCTATGACGTCGAGGTCGGTCGCGATGGCACCGGCATGAAGGCGGCGCTGGCGCGCATGCTGCCGAACGCGGCGATCAACGTCGATGTGGTGAACGACAGCGTGGTGCTCTCCGGCCAGGTCGCCAATGCCGGCGAGGCGCAGACCATCGTCGACGCCGCCGCCAAGCTGGTCGGCGACCCGGCCAAGGTGGTCAACGGCCTGACGATCAAGGATCGCGAGCAGGTGCTGCTGAAGGTCACGGTCGCGGAGGTCCAGCGCACGGTGATCAAGCAGCTCGGCGTCGACTGGAACGCCGAGAACCTGCATATCGGCGGCATGGTGTTCTCGGCGGCGACCGGGCTGCCCTTCTCGGTGAACGGCAATCCCAATGCCGCGATCGCCGGCGACCGCATCAAGAACATCATCGTGCCGGACTACGGTACCGACAAGACCGTCTATGCGCGCGACAGCATCGGCGCGACGGTCAAGGCGCTCGAAGAAGCCCGCGTCTTCCGCACGCTCGCCGAACCGACGCTCACCGCCATCTCCGGCGAAGCGGCCGACTTCCTGGCCGGCGGCGAGTTCCCGGTGCCGGTCTGTACGCCGACGAATGGCGGCTGCGCCTGGAGCATCGAATACAAGCCCTTCGGCGTGCAACTGAAATTCACCCCGGTGGTGATGTCTTCCGGCCGCATCAGCCTGCGGGTCAGCACCGAGGCGAGCGAGATCGATCCCACCATTTCGGCGACCATCCCCGCCGGCGCCAACACCTATACGACGCCCGGCTTCTCGGTGCGGCGCGCGACCTCCACCATCGAGCTCCCCTCCGGCGGCTCCATGGCGATGGCCGGCATGATCCAGCAGAAGACCCGCCAGGCCGTCGCCGGCCTGCCCGGCCTGCTGAGCCTTCCGGTGCTCGGCACGCTGTTCAAGAGCCGGGACTATCAGCGCGGCGAGACCGAGCTGGTCATCCTGGTGACGCCCTACCTCGCCAAGGCGGTCGCCCGCCAGAAGCTGGTGAAGCCCGACGACGGCTTCGCCGACCCGTCCGATCCGTCCACCGTCCTGCTGAGCCGGCTGAACCGCATCTACGGCGTGCCCGGCACCGCAGCCGACCCGCGGCGCTTCGAAGGCCGCTACGGCTTCATCATCGATTGAGGGCAGGAACCATGATGAGACAACGTCCCGCCTTCCGGACCCTGCTGCTGACGGGCGCCATGGCGCTCGCCGCCGGTGCCTGCACGCAGCAGCTCGCCGACCGCGACATCACCTCCTCCATATCGTCGGACTATCAGGTCAACCATCCGATCCGCATCGTCGAAGGCCGGCAGAGCATCGACCTCTATGTCGGCGCCGGGCGCGGCGGGCTCTCCCCGGAGCAGCGCGCGCAGGTCGCCTCCTTCGCCGGCATGTGGCGCCGCGACAGTTCGGGCGTGCTCTATGTCGAAGTGCCCTCGGGCACGCCGAACGAAATCGCCGCGCGCACCACCGCGAGGGAAATCCGCAGCGTCCTCTCCGCCTATGGCGTGCCGGCCAGCGCGGTCGTCACGCGCGCCGCGCGTCCGCCCGGAATCCCTGAGGAGCTGCCGCCGATCGTGCTTTCCTTCGGCAAGGTCGAGGCGCAGGTGGGCCAGTGCGGCCTGTGGCCAGACGATCTCGGACCGACCGCAGCAAAGAGCACCTGGGAAAACAGGCCCTACTACAATTTCGGCTGCGCCACGCAGAGCAACCTCGCGGCGCTGGTCGCCAATCCCGAGGACCTAGTGCAGCCCCGGCCGGAGACGCCGCCCATGGCGGCCCGCCGGCAGGTCGTCCTCGACAAGTATCGCCAGGGTGAGAACCCGGCGACCAAGTACAGCGAAAAAGAAGCGGCCAATATCCAGGAAGCGATCGGCAAGTAGCGGGGATGGTGGCGATGGCAACTCTTACAGCTCCACGCGTCGACACGGCACAGGCAATGGCCGAACGCGCCACTGCGCGGGCGTCCGAGGTCAACAGCGAGATTCACGTCCCGCCGCTGCCCCGCGTGTCGATCCAGGCCTTCTGCGACAGCTCGGGCCTCGCCGGCGCCATGCAGGCGGCGGCCGCCGACCGGCGGCTCGCGCGCGCCAACATGAAGCTGCAGATGGGCGGCCTCGCCGCCGCCGAGGAGGCCTATCGCAACGCCTCGACGCCGAACGTGATCATCGTCGAGAGCCCGCCGACACGCGAGGCGCTGTTCGCCGGTCTCGAAGCGCTCGCCGAGCACTGCGACGCCGGCACCAAGGTGGTGGTGATCGGCCGGCTCAACGACATCATGCTCTATCGCGAGCTGATCCGGCGCGGCGTCTCCGACTATCTGATCGAGCCGGTCGAGCCGCTCGATGTTGTCGCCTCGCTGTCGGGCCTGTTCAGCGCCCCGGACGCGGCGCCGCTCGGCCGCACCCTCGCGGTCTATGCGGCGAAGGGCGGCGTCGGCGCCTCGACGGTGGCGCACAACGTCGCCTTCGCGATCGCGCGGCACTTCGATCTCGAGACGGTGATCGCCGATTTCGACCTGCCCTTCGGCACCGCCGGCCTCGACTTCAACCAGGACCCGCCGCAGGGCGCGGCCGACGCCCTGCTCTCGCCGGAGCGCGTCGACGTCGCCTTCGTCGACCGCCTGCTCTCGAAATGCGCCGACCGCCTTAGCCTGCTCGCCGCGCCGGCCACCCTGGAGCGCAGCTACGACCTGACGCCGGAAGCTTTCGAGCCGCTGATGGACGTGCTGCGCGCCTCGACGCCGATGATCGTCATCGACGTTCCGCATCTGTGGACCAGTTGGGCGCGCCAGTCGGTGATGGCGGCGGATGACGTGCTGATCGTGGCGGCGCCCGATCTCGCCAATCTGCGCAATGCCAAGAACCTGTTCGACACGCTGCGCGCCGCCCGGCCCAACGACCGGCTGCCGCGCTACGTGCTCAACCAGGTCGGCATGCCCAAGCGCCCCGAGATCCGCAGCGCGGATTTCGCCAAGGCGCTGGGCAGCGAGCCCCTGGCGGTGATCCCCTTCGACGCCGCGCTGTTCGGCACGGCGTCGAACAATGGCCAGATGATCGCCGAGGTGTCGGCCTCCCACAAGGCGGTGGAAGCCTTCCGCGCGATCGGGCAGGCCACGACCGGCCGCTCGGAGGCGAGGCGCGCCTCGAACTCGATGATCGCCCCGCTGATCGCCAGGCTGCGCGGCAAATAAGCGGCGCCCACGCAACAGGAACGGATGGGACGCATGTTCGGCAAGCGCGGCAGGACCGGAACGGAAGGCGGTGGATCGGGCTCGCTCGCTATGGGCGGGATGCGCGAGCGCGCTCCTGACTCTCCGCCCGTCGTCACCCTGCCCCCGCCGCCCGCGGGGGTGATGCCGGCGTCCATGCCGAGCGCGCCGGTGGCGCCGCCGCCGCGCATGCGCTCCGACAGCTTCTACGAGACCAAGAGCCAGATCTTCGGCGCCCTCATCGAGGCAATCGACCTGTCGCAGCTCGCGCGGCTCGACGCCGCCTCGGCGCGCGAGGAAATCCGCGACATCATCAACGAGATCATCGCGATCAAGAACATCGTGATGTCGATCTCCGAGCAGGAGGAACTGCTCGAGGACATCTGCAACGACGTGCTCGGCTACGGCCCGCTGGAGCCGCTGCTGGCGCGCGACGACATCGCCGACATCATGGTGAACGGCGCCGAGACGATCTACATCGAAGTGGCGGGCAAGATCGAGCGCAGCGGCATCCGCTTCCGCGACAACCAGCAGTTGCTCAACATCTGCCAGCGCATCGTCAGCCAGATCGGTCGCCGGGTCGACGAATCGAGCCCGATCTGCGACGCGCGCCTGCCGGACGGCTCCCGCGTCAACGTCATCGCGCCGCCGCTCTCCATCGACGGCCCCGCGCTCACCATCCGCAAGTTCAAGCGCGACAAGCTGACCCTCGACCAGCTCGAGCGCTTCGGCTCGATCACGCCGGAAGGCGCCGAGGTGTTGAAGATCATCGGCCGCTGCCGGGTCAACACGCTGATCTCGGGAGGCACCGGCTCCGGCAAGACGACGCTGCTGAACTGCCTCACCCGCTACATCGACGACGACGAGCGCATCATCACCTGCGAGGACGCGGCGGAGCTGCAACTTCAGCAGCCGCATGTGGTGCGCCTGGAAACCCGCCCGCCGAACCTCGAGGGCGAGGGCCAGGTGACCATGCGCGACCTCGTGCGCAACTGCCTGCGCATGCGTCCCGAGCGGATCATCGTCGGCGAGGTGCGCGGACCCGAGGCTTTCGACCTGATGCAGGCGATGAACACCGGCCATGACGGCTCGATGGGCACGCTGCACGCCAACTCGCCGCGCGAGGCGCTCTCGCGTCTCGAATCGATGATCACCATGGGCGGCTTCTCGCTGCCCTCGCGCACGCTGCGCGAGATGATCGTGTCCTCCATCGACGTCATCGTGCAGGCCGCGCGCCTGCGCGACGGCTCGCGCCGCATCACCCACATCACCGAGGTGCTGGGCATGGAAGGCGACGTGATCATCACCCAGGACCTGTTCGTCTACGAAATCCTCGGCGAGGACGCGAACGGACGCGTTGTCGGCCGCCACAAGTCGACCGGCATCGGACGGCCGCGCTTCTGGGACCGCGCGAAATATTACGGCGAGGATGCCCGGCTTGCCCGTGCCCTCGACGCCGCCGAGGTTGCCGACAGCGGACGAGCATGAGGCCGCGATGGACGCGCTGTGGATTCCCCTGCTGACGATGCTCGCCGCCGGCGGCGTCGCCTATGTGTTCATCTTCCCCCTGCTCTCCGGCGAGCGCGCCGCCGAGCAGCGCAAGCAGGAGGTCGCCTTCGCCGACGGCGCGGTGCGCCGGACCAAGCGCGGCGCGGTCGACCCCTCGGTCACGCGCCGCCAACAGGTCGAGGAATCGCTCAAGGAACTCGAGGCGCGACGCGCCAACGCCAACCGTCCGCCGCTGCAGGTGCGGATCGGCCAGGCTGGTCTGGAATGGAGCAAGACGCGCTTCATCGTCGTCAGCGTTCTGCTCGGGCTCGGCGTGTTGCTCGTCGGCGTGGTCCTCGGCTGGCCGATCTACATCGCTGGGCCGCTTGCCTTCTCCGCCGGCTTCGGACTGCCGCGCTGGATGCTCGGCCATCTGAAGAAGAAGCGCGAATACCAGTTCCTGCAGGAATTCCCGAACGCCATCGACGTGGTGGTGCGCGGCGTGAAGTCCGGCCTGCCGCTTGGCGACTGCATCCGCATCATCGCCAGCGAGTCACAGGAGCCAGTCCGTTCCGAGTTCCGCCGCATCGTGGAGACGCAGGCGCTCGGCATCCCGCTCGCCGACGCCTGCGTGAAGCTGTTCGAGCGCGTGCCGCTCGCCGAGACCAGCTTCTTCGGCATCGTGGTGTCGATCCAGTCGAAGGCGGGCGGCAACCTCGCCGAGGCGCTCGGCAACCTCTCCCGGGTGCTGCGCGACCGGCGCAAGATGCGCGAGAAGATCCGCGCGGTCAGCATGGAGGCGAAGGCCTCGGCCGCGATCATCGGCTCGCTGCCGATCATCGTGATGCTGCTCGTCTATCTCTCGACCCCGAGCTACATCGCCCTGCTGTGGACCGAGCCGCTCGGCCGCGTGATGCTCGCCGGCTCCGCCGTGTGGATGTTCTGCGGCATCATGGTGATGCGCAAGATGATCAATTTCGACTTCTGAAGGCGCCGCCATGCTCGACTTCATCATCCGCAAAGTGCAGGACGTGCAGTTCCTGGCGACGCTGTTCACGGTGATCGCGACGGTGGCCACCGTCATCACGCTCGCCATGCCCTATCTGGCCAGCGACACGCTGGGCCGGCGGATGCGCCACGTGGCTCTGGAGCGCGACCGGATCCGCCAGCGCGAGCGCGAGCGCATGGCCCGCGGCTCCGACAAGATCGAGCTCCGCCGCGCGCCGAAGGCCTATATGCAGCGGGCGGTCGAGCAGCTCAACCTGCGCAAATGGCTCGGCGAGGACACGGTGCGGCTCAAGCTGATCCGCGCCGGCTATCGCGGCCAGAGCCCCTATGTGGTCTATCTGTTCTTCCGCATGGTGCTGCCGATCACCCTGTTCGTACTCTCGGCGCTCTACCTGTTCGTGATCGCGCCGCCGCACTATCCGGCCATCGCGCGCGTCGGCATGGTGCTGGTGGCGACCTATATCGGCCTGAAGCTGCCGGACCTGTTTCTCTCGAACAAGATCCAGAAGCGTCAGAACTCGATCCGCCGCGCCTTTCCCGACGCGCTCGACCTCATGCTGATCTGCGTGGAATCGGGCATGTCGATCGAGACCGCCTTCAAGCGCGTCAGCCAGGAGATCGGCGCCCAGTCGATCGACCTCGCCGAGGAGCTGACGCTGGCCACCGCCGAGCTGTCCTTCCTGCAGGACCGCCGGCAGGCCTATGAGAACCTCGCCACCCGCGTCGACCTCGACGGCGTCAAGGCGGTGAGCACGGCACTGATCCAGGCGGAGCGCTACGGCACGCCGCTCGGCCAGACGCTGCGCGTGCTGGCGCAGGAGAATCGCGATCTGCGCATGACGGCGGCCGAGAAGAAGGCCGCGGCGCTGCCGCCGCAGCTCACCGTGCCGATGATCCTGTTCTTCCTGCCGGTGCTGTTCGTCGTCATCCTCGGCCCGGCCGCCATCAAGGTGATGGCGATCAGGTGACGGCGCGCCGACGCGGGCCGACCGCGCGGGTGACCAGCAGCTTGTCGATGCGCCGGCCATCCATGTCGACCACCTCGAAGCGCCAGCCGTGCGTCTCAAAGGCCGCGCCTTCCTGCGGCAGCGCCTTGAACTCGTTCAGCGCGAAGCCGGCGGCGGTGTGGAAGCCGGCATCGTCCGGCACGCGGAAGGCGAGCAGCTCGGCGAGCTCGTCGACCGGCGTCGCGCCCGCCACCAGATAGGTACCGTCCGAGCGCTCGACGACATGCGGGCCGGCGCGGCCGGCCTCGTCCAACATCACCGTGCCGGCGATGGCGTCGAGCAGGTCGGCGGGGGTGAGCACGCCCACCATCGAGCCGTATTCATCCACCACCAGCGCCAGCGGGCTCTCGGCATGGCGCAGCACCTTCATGGCGTCGAGCGCGCCGGCGGTCTCGACCAGCACCGCCGCCGGCTTCACGAACTGGCGCGGATCCGGCGTCTTGCCGTCGAGATAGGCCTCCAGCAGGTCGCGGATGTCGATCACGCCGGTGGCCTCCTCGGGCGTGCCCTCGCAGGCCGGCATGCGGGTGTGCTTGGTCTCGCGGATGGTCTGGCGCACCACGTCCGGGTCGTCGGTGAGGTCGATCCAGTCGACATCGGTGCGCGGCGTCATCACCGCCCGCACCGGACGGTCGGCGAGGCGCATGACGCCGGCGATCATCCGACGCTCGTCTGGATCGATGACGCCGGCCGTCTCGGCCTCGGCGACGATGGCGCGGATCTCCTCGTCGGTGACGTTGTTCTGCTCCGATGCGCTTTGGTCGCCGAGCAGGCGCAGCACGAGGCGCGTCGAGGCGTCGAGCAACCACACCGCCGGAGCGGCCACCCGCGAGAGCACCACCATGGCGGGGGCGACCATCGAGGCGAGCTTCTCCGGGCTCTGCAAGGCGAGCCGCTTGGGGATCAGCTCGCCGATGATGAGCGAGATGTAGGTGATGATGGCGACGACGACGAAATAGCCGACGCCGCTGGCGACGCCCGGCGACAGGCCTTGCGTCTGCAGCCATTGGCCAAGCATCTCGCCGAGCGTGGCGCCAGAGAAAGCACCGGCTAGAATGCCGATGAGCGTGATGCCGATCTGCACGGTCGAGAGGAAGCGGCCCGGATCGGCCGCGAGGCTAAGGGCGGCGCGGGCGCCCCGCGACCCGTGTTCGGCGCGCGAGCGCAGGCGGGCGGGGCGGGACGAGACGACCGAAAGCTCGGCCATGGCAAGAACGCCGTTCACAAGAACGAGCAGGATGACGACAGCGATTTCAAACAGTGGCATCTAGGGTCGCAAAGCAGCCTCAAGTCCGTCACGTGTAGCATGCCGGCGCCGAATGGCGATGCGGTCTGTGCGATACCATGGAATGCAGGGGATAAAGAAAGCGTCAGGCGGCGCGCCTTTGCCCGCGTTTGACGCCTGCATCCAAGGCTTCTAGAAGCGGTTGAACTCAACCTGCCCCGCCTCGCGCGCTGCCCGGATTAGCCATGTCGTTCAATACCTTCGGCCATATGTTCCGGGTCACGACCTTCGGCGAGAGCCATGGGCCTGCGATCGGCGGGGTGATCGACGGGTGCCCGCCCGGCATCGTCTTCACGCTGGCCGACATTCAGGACGCGCTCGACCGGCGCCGGCCCGGCCAGTCGCGCTTCACCACGCAGCGGCGCGAGCCGGACGAGGTCAAGGTACTCTCCGGCACCCTGCCGGGGGACGGCGACAGCCTCGTCACCACCGGCACACCGATCGCGCTGCTGATCGAGAATGTCGACCAGCGGTCCAAGGACTACTCGGAAATTGCCGCGAGCTACCGGCCCGGCCATGCCGACTATGCCTATGACGTGAAATACGGCATCCGCGATTATCGCGGCGGCGGGCGCTCCTCGGCGCGCGAGACGGCGGTACGGGTCGCGGCGGGCGCGCTCGCCCTTAAGGTGCTGCCCGGCGTCACCGTGCGCGGGGCGCTGGTCGGGATGGGCGAGATCGAGATCGACCGCGCGCGCTGGGACTGGGAGGAGATCGGCCGCAACCCCTTCTTCTGCCCGGACGCACAGGCTGCAGAAAGGATGGCGAACTATCTCGACGGCATCCGTAAATCCGGCTCCTCGGTCGGCGCGGTGATCGAGGTGGTGGCCGAGGGCGTGCCGCCGGGTCTCGGCGCACCGATCTACGGCAAGCTCGACGCCGACCTCGCGAGCGCGCTGATGAGCATCAACGCGGTGAAGGGCGTCGAGATCGGCGAGGGCTTCCATGCGGCGCAGCTCACCGGCGAGGACAATGCCGACGAGATGCGCATGGGCAATGACGGGCGGCCGATCTTCCTCGCCAACCATGCCGGCGGCATCCTCGGCGGCATCTCGACCGGGCAGCCGGTGGTGGCGCGCTTTGCGGTGAAGCCGACCTCCTCCATCCTCAATCCGCGCCGCACCGTGACGCGCTTCGGCGAGGATGCCGAGATCGTCACCAAGGGCCGGCACGACCCCTGCGTCGGCATCCGCGCCGTGCCGGTCGGCGAGGCCATGGTCGCCTGCGTGCTCGCCGACCACCTCATCCGCCATCGCGGGCAGGTCGGCATGCCGCCGGTTTGGCCCTTCCCGCGGTGAGTGGTCGCGCGATCGCATCGCGGCGATTTCAGTATTGCTGAAAAGCAGTCTCTTCTTCATTGCTGCCGAAACCCGCCGGGTTTATATGACTCTTCATGAAGCTGGCGGACTGGCTCGGAACGACAGGAATGACACGCAGCGCCTTCGCGCGCGCGGCCGGCCTGTCGCCCGCCACCATCACCGCCCTGTGCAAGGACGAGACGGCCTGGGTCTCGCGCGAGGCGGCAGGACGCATCGCCTCCGTCACCGACGGCGCCGTCACGCCCAATGATTTCCTCGGGCTCGCGCCCGAGCTGCAGAAGGTGCTCAGCATGATCGACAGCATGCAGTCCCGCGTGGACGCGGCGATCCAGGCATTCGCGCGTGGCGAGATGCTGGTCGTGACCGATGACGACGACCGCGAGAACGAGGGCGACCTTATCGTCGCCGCCGTGCACGCGACGCCGGAGAAGCTGGCCTTCATCGTGCGCCACACCTCCGGCATCGTCTGCACGCCGATCACCCCCGAGCACGCGCGCAAGCTTCGGCTCAGCCCGATGGTGAGCGACAACGACGCGCCGCATTCGACCGCCTTCACCATCTCGGTCGACTATCGCCACGGCACCACCACCGGTATCTCGGCCGAGGACCGCACCGCCACGGTGCGCGGCCTCGCCAACCCGAATTCCGGGCCGGCGGACTTCGTGCGGCCCGGCCACATCTTCCCGCTGATCGCCCGCGAGGGCGGCGTGCTCATGCGCTCCGGCCACACCGAGGCGGCGGTCGACCTGTGCAAGCTCGCCGGCGTGGAGCCGGTCGGGGTGATCTGCGAGCTTGTCAATGACGACGGAACGGTGATGCGCGGGCCGAAGGTCGCCGATTTCGCGGCCGCGCACGGTCTCACCCGCATCTCGGTCGCCGATCTCATCGCCTATCGGCAGGCGCGCGAGAAGCTGGTCAGCCGCTCCGCCGAGTTCACCGCCCCAACCATCGTCGGCGAAATGCAGGGCATCTCCTATGTCACGCCCTTCGAGCCGGTGAACCACCTCGCGCTAGTGCACGGTCGCATCGGCGACGGCCGCAACGTGCTGGTGCGCCTGCACCGCGCCGACCCGATCGGCGACGTGTTCACCGGCGGCAAGGCGATCCGCGCCTCGCTCGAGCGCATCAAGGCGGAGGGACGCGGCGTCCTCGTCTATCTGCGCGACGGCACCGCCGGCGTCCCCGTCACCTCGGTCGGGCACGAGGGCAAGGGCGATTCGGAGCGGATGCGCGACGAGCAGTGGCGCGAAGTTGGGCTCGGCGCGCAGATCCTGAAAGACCTCGGAATCTCCTCGATCCGGCTGCTGGCTTCGCGCACGCGCACCTATGTCGGCCTCGCCGGCTTCGGTATCGAGATCACCGAGACCGAGCCGCTCGACGGCTGAGCTGCGCCGTATTCCGGTAGCGATGCTCACGCGAATGGCATCGCCCGGCCCGGACCGCCCGCAATTTCGGCTTCTGGCGACTCGCGGCGCGTGTCACCATTCTGACATGACGCGCCTGGTGGCACGTCCGGTCTCGTTCAGTCCGATATCGGACAGCTTCCGGACACGTCGAACTCCCGTCACGGACGGAGGGCGCGATGGCGTGCATGCGCAGTGTCTTGCCGAGGGCCACTCTCCGGGGGCTCGCTCTTCTCGGAAGCATCCTGTTCGCGGGCGAGATCATGACCGAGCCCGCACTTGCGGCGGATCAGCCCGTCGATGTCGAGCTGGTGCTCGCGGTCGACGTCTCCTACTCGATGGACCTCGACGAGCTCGCCCTGCAGCGCGAGGGCTACATCCAGGCCGTCACCTCCGCCGAATTCCTCAACGCGCTGAAGCTCGGGCCGAACGGCCGGGTGGCGCTCGCCTATGTCGAATGGGCCGGCGTCGACGAGCAGAAGCTGGTGGTCGACTGGACGCTGGTCGACGGCCCGGCAAGCGCCCGCACCTTCGCCACTGCCATCGCCGAGGCGCCGCTGCGACGCGTCTACCGCACATCGATATCCGGCGCGATGGAGTTCAGCGCCGCACTGTTCGACAATAACGGCTATCGCGGCCTGCGTCGGGTCATCGATATCTCCGGCGACGGCACCAACAACCAGGGGCCGCTGGTCGAGGTGACGCGGGCCTCGCTGGTGTCGCGCGGCATCACCATCAACGGCCTGCCGCTGATCCTGAAGGAGCCGGCCGGCTCGATGCTCGATATCGAGCAGCTCGACGTCTATTACGAGGATTGCGTGATCGGCGGGCCCGGCGCCTTCGTCATCCCGATCCGCTCCAAGCACGAATTCGCCGACGCCATCCGCACCAAGCTGGTGCTGGAGGTCGCCGGCGTGAAGCCGCCGCCCGAAATGCTGGTGCGCTTCGCCGCGGGCGAGAAGCGGATCTCCTGCACGGTCGGCGAACGCATGTGGATGGAGCGCTGGGGGAACTGAGCGCGACGACCCCGAGCGGCGTCAGCCGGCCGCCTCGCCGGCAGCCAGCTTCGCGCGCAGCTCGGCGTTCTCGGCCTCCAGCGCCATCAGCCGTTCGCGCAGCGGCCGCACCGCCTCCGCCACTTCGGGTTCGGTGAAGCGCGGCGTGATGTGCTGCGAGCAGTTCCAGTCGAAGGCCTGCAACCGCAACCGGAAGATGCGCTCGGGCAACGCCCTGTAGCCTGGCACCGAGACGAAGGCGGCCAGCGCAGGGTCGGTGTCGAGCGCCAACGTCTCGACATGCGCGTAAATCTTCAGCCGCGCACGCCGACGATAATCCATCAGGAAAAGACAGGCGCGGTCGTTGGCGGCGAGGTTGCCGGTGCTGATGTACTGGCGGTTGCCGCGATAGTCGGCAAAGGCGAGCGTCTTCTCGTCCACCACCTTCAGGAAGCCGCGCGGGCCGCCGCGATGCTGCACATAGGGCCAGTCGGTCTCTGACACGCTCGCCATATAGAAACTGTTGCGCTCGGCGATGAACGCCGCCTCGCCGGCGGTGAAGGCGTCGAACTCGCGATGGTCCCGGTAGTCCTGCCAGAGATGATCGGCCCCCATCGCCTCCTGCGCGGCGCGCACGCTCGGGGTGATCGCGACATCGAGAAATCCGTATGACATGGCACGCGCTCCTTCGCGCGGGGTGGCGATGGTCTGGCGGCGACGATCCGTATCGGGTCACTCCCTCCGAAACACGCCGACCAGCTCAATATGCGGCGTGTAGCGGAACTGGTCGACCGGCACGACCCGCTCCAGCCGGTAGCCGCCTTCGACGAGGATGCGCGCGTCGCGGGAGAAGCTCGCAAGGTCGCAGGACACGCCGACGACGAGCGGCACGCGGCTCGCCGCCAGCTCCCGCGCCTGCGCCTCGGCGCCCTGTCGGGGCGGATCGAACACCACGGCGTCGAACGTCTTGAGTTCGATCGGCAGCAGCGGCCGGCGGAACAGGTCGCGCGTCTCGGCTACGATCGGCTTCAGGCCCGACGTGTTGCGGGCGGCACGAGCCAGCGCCTCGACCGCCGATGCGCTCGATTCCACCGCCAGGATCCGCGCGGTCTCGGCGAGGCGCAGCGCAAAGGTGCCGACGCCGCTGAAAAGATCGGCGACGCGGCCGGCCTTGCCGACTGCCGCGACCACCTCGGCGGCGAGCGCCGCCTCGCCCGCGGCGGTCGCCTGAAGGAACGAACCGGCCGGGAGCGCGACCTTCGCGCGGCCCATCGTCACCACCGGCGGCTCGCGCTGCAGGACGAGCTCGCCATGACGGGTCAGCCGCGCCAGCCTGTGCCGGCCGGCGATCTCCGCCAGCGCGGCGACGCAATCCGGCCTCAACGGCCCCGAGCCGCGCACATCCATGTCGAGGCCGGTCTCGGTCGCCGTGACCTGCAGGTCCAGCGGCTTCTTCAGCGGCGCCAGCACCTCGGCCACCGCCCAGCAGGCCTTGAGCGCGCCGGCGAGCCCGGGTGCCAGGATGGGACAGGCGTCGATCGGCACCACGGCGTGGCTGCGCAGCCCGGCGAAGCCGACGCTGAGGATATCGCGCCCGGCGCTCGGGCTGCCGCCGCCGGTGCGCGCGTGGAAGGTGGCGCGGCGCCGGCCCTCGCCATGGGCGTCGCGCAGCGGCTCGACCTCGGCCGCGATGCCGACGCGCTCCAGCGCCTCGACGAGGAGGCCGCGCTTGAAGGCGCGATAGGGCTCCTCGCGCCAGTGCTGGAAGGCGCAGCCGCCGCAATGGCCGACATGGCGGCAGAACGGCTCGATACGGTCCTGGCTCGGCGCCACCACCCGGAGCAGCCGGCCGCGATCCCGGTCGCGCTCGATCTCGACCGTCTCGCCCGGCAGGGCGAGGGGCACATAGACCGGCCCGTCGGCGGTCTCGGCGATGCCGTCGCCACGATGGCCGATCCGGTCGATGGCAACAATTTCGGGTGCGGCGGAAGACATTCCGGAGAGATGCATCATGCGGCTTACGTATTCACCTTGCGGCGACGTGCGGCAAGTTATCCGTTCCGCTCCCGTCAATATGCAAAATTCCTCAACGTCATGTAGTATTCGTTCGTCGATTCGCTGCATCCATAAGGACAGCGATGTTTACTTAGCAGATGCACATAATAATAACGTGCACATGCAAAGGGGGAAGGGATGTCGCTTATTTCGGCCTTGGCCATCAGTATCGGCGTTCTAGGAGGCGTAGCCACCTGGCTGTTCCTCGGACCTCTCGCGGGCGGCCTGCAGATCTGGGCCGCCTTCATCGCCTGGGCGTGCTTCTTCCATTGCGGCGGCAAGGAGCACGGCCTGAAGGCGACCATTCTCGCCAATGCCGCGGGCGCGGTGATGGCGAGTCTCTCGCTGATCGCGGTCAGCCGCGGCGGCATGGCGGACACGCTGGGCCTGCCGCTCTGGGCGGGCATCTGCGTCGGCATCGGCGTCATGGTGATGATCCTGCTCGCCAACCTGCCCGCGCTCTCCGCGGTGCCGGCACTCGTCTATGGCTTCGCGGCCACCGCCGCGCTGTCGCTTCTCACCACCGACGGGCTCGCCAACCTCACCTCCGGCTCGCTCGCCAATCCGGTGGTGACGGTCATCCTCTCGATGATCGTCGGCGCCGTGTTCGGCTACGTCTCCGAAAAGCTGGCCGGCGCCCTGGTCGGCAGCGGCACGGCGGCGCGCCACGCCTGATCCGGCACCCGCGAGCCGCCCCTCGCGGGCGCCGACATCGCAGCCAATAGGGGTTAAGGCTGCGTCAGGCGCCGGACGGGACATCGCGCCCGGCCGGCGCCGCTATAACGAGGCTTTCCTCGTTTCCGTCCCCGCCGGCGATCGGCGAGGCGAGCACTTCGAGCGCCTGCCAGCCGAGCCGAGAGAGCTCCTGCCGGATCGCCTCTACCGCCCCTGCCCGCGCGAGCGGATCGCGCACGATGCCGCCCTTGGAGAGCCTGTCGCGGCCGACCTCGAATTGCGGCTTCACCAGCGCGACTAGCACCGCGTCCGGCGCGGCATAGGCAAGCGCCGCCGGCAGGACGAGGGCGAGCCCGATGAAGCTGACGTCGATGGTGACGATGCCGACCGGCTCCGGTATCGCGCCCTCCGGCAGGGCGCGGATGTCGCTGCCCTCCAGCGAGATCACCTCGGGACGGGCGCGAAGCCTCGGGTGGAGCTGGTCGCGGCCGACATCGACCGCATAGACCCGCTTCGCACCTCGCGCCAACAGCACGTCGGTGAAGCCGCCGGTCGAGGCGCCGACATCGAGCGTCACGCGGCCTTTAACATCGACATGCGCCGCATCGAGCGCCGCGGCGAGCTTGACGCCGCCGCGCGAGACCCATGGGAAGGGCTCGCTGGCCTCAATGCGGGCATCGGTCGCGAGCAGGTCGGACGGCCTGGCGACGGTCCGTCTGTCGGCTGTGACCAGTCCGGCGGCGATCGCGGCCTGCGCGCGGGCGCGGCTCTCGAACAGGCCGCGCTCGACGAGCAGCCGGTCGGCGCGCTGCGTCTTCGCCGCCGCACCGGATGCAGCGGAATCGCCGGCTTTTTCGAGATTGCGGCGCCACCGTCCCGCTTCCGTCACAATCGCCGCCCACCCATGATTGCAGAACCCGTCCCGATCAGGTTCGCGCCAGCGTTTCCGCCCATCCGGCAGCGTCCCTGATGCCCGTCAGGGCCGGACGGAAGCACGCCATAGCAGGAATACGCCATCACGCGACAGAACCAGACACGTCTGACGAAAGTTGATCGGCTGCGGACGCCGTTCGTGATCTAACATTCGTGCGGGATCGATTTCCATACGATCGGCGTCTTCACGGGATCGCCGGATAAACTGCCGCCGGAGCCTGCAGGAAAGCCAATGCGTCGCCTCTCTGTCGCCGTGCGTAGCCTCATCATTGCTTCCGGCCTCGCGGCGGCCCCTGTCGGAGGCACTCCCATGCTGGGTCTGCTCGCCAGCCCTCTGGCGCATGCGGCCTCCGATGCCGGAACCGCGAAGAAGCCGCCCGGCAAGAAGGCCGGAAAGGACGCCGGCAAACAGGGCAAAGGCGCTCCAGCCAAGGGCGCGCCGGCCAAGAGCGCCGGCGTGTGGAGCTACAGCCGCGACGCCGAGGCCTTCATGCTGCAATACCGGGTTCCGGGCGACCCGGCGCCGGTGCTGGTGGCGACCTGCCGGCCGGGCGCGGGGCTGTTCCAGGTGGTCGCCGAGATCTCCCCGGCCAAGGCGCAGACCGGCGATCCGGTGCGCCTCGTGCTGAGCAACGGCAAGGTGGCGGTGGAGTTCGCCGCCAGCGTGTTCCCCTCGGTGAGCGAGGGCAAGCAGGCGGTGGAGGCGCAGGTGCGGCTCGACCCGAAGATGGTCGCCTTGTTCAAGGCCGCCGACCAGCTTCGCATCGCCGTGCCCGGCACCAACACGCTGCTGCCGCTCGCCGGTGCGCAGGCGCGGGTGCCGGATTTCGAGAAGGGCTGCCTGAGGGCGCGGATCATTTCCGACAAGCCGTCGGAAGCCAGCGCCAACTGAAGGCGCGAAGGCCTTCAGCCGCGCAGGCGGGTTAGCCGCGCAGCCGGGTCTTGCCGTCCGCGCCGAAGCCCGGCTCCTCGCCGCGCCCGAGCGAGGCCAGCACGCTCCGCACGATGCCGCCGGCGTCGAGCCCCGCCTCGGCGAGCTGAGCGGCCGGCGAATTCTGCTCGATGAAGCGGTCGGGCAAGGTGAGCGCGCGCACCTTCAGGCCCCGCTCCAGCGCGCCGGCCTCGGCGAGAAGGTGCAGCACGGCCGCGCCGAAACCGCCGGCAGCCCCCTCCTCCACGATAACCAGCACCTCGTGCTCGCGCGCAAGGCGCAGCAGGAGATCGCGGTCGAGCGGCTTGGCGAAGCGCGCATCGGCCACCGTGGTCGACAGGCCGAAGCCGGCGAGTTGCTCGGCGGCATCGAGGCAGGCAGCGAGCCGCGTACCGAGAGACAGCAGCGCTACCGTGGTGCCCTCGCGCACCACCCGCCCACGGCCGATGTCGAGCGGCATGCCCCGCGCCGGACGCTCGACGCCGACGCCCTCGCCGCGCGGATAGCGGAAGGCGATCGGCCCCTCGTCATGGGCGACAGCGGTGGCGATCATGTGGACCAGCTCCGCCTCGTCGGACGGCGCCATGATCACCATGCCCGGCAGGCAGCCGAGCATCGGGATGTCGTAGGCTCCCGCATGGGTCGCCCCGTCAGCGCCGACGAGGCCCGCACGATCGATGGCGAAGCGCACCGGCAGGCGCTGGATGGCGACGTCGTGCACCACCTGGTCGTAGGCGCGCTGTAGGAAGGTCGAGTAGATCGCGCAGAACGGCTTATAGCCCTCGGCGGCGAGGCCGGCGGCAAAGGTCACAGCGTGCTGCTCGGCGATGCCGACGTCGAAGGTGCGCTCGGGGAACGCCTGCCCGAACAGGTCGAGCCCGGTTCCGGCCGGCATGGCGGCGTTGATGGCGACGATGCGGTCGTCGCGGCCTGCCTCGTCGATCAGCGCCTCGGCGAAGACGCGGGTATAGCTCGGCGCGTTTGAGGCCGCCTTGCTCTGCGTCCCGGTGGCGACGTCGAAGCGCTGCACGCCGTGATACTTGTCGGCGGACGCCTCGGCCGGCGGATAGCCCTTGCCCTTGCGGGTCACGACGTGGACCAGCACCGGGCCGGTCTGCGCGTCGCGCACATTGCGCAGCACGGGCAGCAGGTGGTCGAGGTTGTGACCGTCGATCGGGCCGACATAGTAGAAGCCGAGCTCCTCGAACAGCGTGCCGCCAGTCCAGAAGCCGCGCGCGAACTCCTCCGCCCGCGCCGCCTTCTGCCCGAAGAACTTCGGCAGGCCCTGGGCGAGCTGCTTGGCGGTCTCACGCAGCGACCGGTAGGTGCGCCCGGAGATCAGCCGCGCCAGATAGGCCGACATGGCGCCGACCGGCGGGGCGATCGACATGTCGTTGTCGTTGAGAATGACGATGAGGCGGGAATCCATCGCCCCGGCATTGTTCATCGCCTCATAGGCCATGCCGGCCGACATGGCGCCGTCGCCGATCACGCAGACGACGTTGCGCATGCCTGCGTCCGGCTTCTTCTCCGCTTCCAGATCGCGCGCCACCGCCATGCCGAGCCCGGCGGAGATCGAGGTCGAAGAATGGCCGGCGCCGAAGGGGTCGTATTCGCTCTCGGCGCGGTTGGTGAAGCCGGCGAGCCCGCCGCCCTGCCGCAGGGTGCGGATACGGTCGCGGCGGCCGGTGATGATCTTGTGCGGGTAGCACTGGTGGCCGACGTCCCAGATCAGCCGATCGTTCGGCGTATCGAAGACGTAGTGCAGCGCCACGGTGAGCTCGACCACGCCGAGCCCGGCGCCAAGATGGCCGCCAGTGACCGACACCGCGTCGATGGTCTCGGCGCGCAGCTCGTCCGCGAGCTGCCCCAGCCGGTCCTCGGGCAGGCGTCTCAGATCGGCAGGCTCGTGGACCGTGTCGAGAAGCGGGGTGGACGGTCGGGTCAAGCAGGACTCCGGTACGGCACATGGCCCCGGCGGACGCGGCCGCCGCCAAAGGCAATACTCCCGTGCGCAGGCCCCGCACGGGAAGCTTTCTGGCATACACGCTGCGACGCCCCCGCGCAACGCAAACGCACGCAACGGTATCGCGCTCCACACGCGGAAGGCGTTACGGATCAGCGGCTTGGCGCCGGACGCGCTGCCCCGGCCGCCACGCTGGTCTCCCCCGCGTCTGGTGCGATGCCGGACCAGCCCTCTCAGTTCGAACCGAGCAGCGGGTCGACTTCCTTGGCGAGGTCCTCGGGGCTCATGGCGCCCTTCACCTGCTTGCCGTTGACGAAGAAGGTCGGGGTCGAGTTCACGCCGAACTCGGCGCCCTTCTTGGCCACCTCGTCGAGCTGCCCGGACAGCTTGGTGTCGGAGAGGCAGGCGTTGAACTGCTCCTCGGTCATGCCGCCCTGCTTGGCGACGGCGAGCAGGGCCTGCGCCGGGTTGTTGCCGAAGGCCCAGTTCTGCTGAGTCTCGAACAGGGTCGAGACCATCGGGTAATATTTGTCCGGGCCGGCGCAGCGCGCCACCATGAAGGCCGCCTTGGCGACGATATCGAGCGGGAACTCGCGCAGGATCAGCTTCACCTTGCCGGTGTCGATGTATTTCTCCTTGAGGACCGGGAAGGTCTCCTTGTGGAAATGCGCGCAGTGCCCGCAGGTCATCGAGGCGTATTCGACGATCGTCACCGGCGCGTCGGCCTTGCCGAGCACCATGTCGGGCAGCGCACCCGGGGCCATCAGCTTGTCGGCGCTCACCGTCTGCGCTTCCGCCGAACCGATGAAGGCAAAGCGACCCGGCCCGAAGCTGTCGGGGCTCGCGAAGGCGAAGAGCGCGGCCGCGGTGAGGGCGGCGGCGCCGACCCCTTCGAGGAAGCGACGGCGGTCGATCATGGTGGTCTCCAAATGACGCGGATCGGCTCTGAGGAAAAGAGCGCATCCAGCGCCCCGGGAATGACGTAGCGCCTACAAGCAGCGCGCGATCATGGCAACGGTACGGCGGCGCGGCACGCGGTCACCGCTGCGTGATGGAATGCCGCGGTTATTTCCGCCGAAACGTCCCGGCCGGCTGCGCCGCCCCGCTTCTGCGCGCATCGGCCTCCCGCCGCACCAGCGCGCCGAGCCGGGCGAGCGCGCGGGCGAGTTCCTCGTCCTCGAAGCTGCCGAGCCGCGACGCGACGCTGGCGCAAGCGGCCGCATCCGGCTCGGGACGTCGTCGGCGCGCGGGGCGCAGCGCCGCCACCGGCCCCTGCCGCAGAGCGATGCGCCCGACGCAGCGCCAGCCGAAGAAGCGGTTGATACGCTCGATCACCACCGGCGCGTCATGCTGCAGCTCGATGGCATAGCCTCCCTCCACGCGCACATGGAGAACCCCGGTGCCCTCCATGTCCTGCCGCGAGGGCCAGGCGAGCCGGATCGGCGCCGCGCGGGCGGCCAGCACCTCGCCGACGATCTCCGCCCAATGGGTGACGATGTCGACGGCGGCGAGGCCGCGTTGCGCGCAGCTCTCGGCGATGGTGGTACCGACCAGATCGGCCAGCGGGCGCGGCGCGGCACGCGGGCGGCGGATATTCGCGGAGGGCTCGCTGTCGGCCATGATTTCGGGCGCGTCTCTTGCGGATGACGGACAAGGGCGTGGACGGATGGCGCGGGCGGCTTGCCGGCGACGTCGCATGCCGCCACTTTCGGCGCCATGGCACGACACGCCTCGACCCTCCGCGCGACCACATCCGCCAGCCTAGCAGCGCCCCCGCAGGCGCGGAAGCCGGTGCCCGACCCGGCAGCGCTGCTCGCCTGGTACGACCGCCACCGGCGCCGCCTGCCGTGGCGCGCCCCGCCGGGCAAGCGGGCCGATCCCTATGCGGTGTTTCTCTCAGAGATCATGCTGCAGCAGACGACAGTCGTCGCCGTCGCACCCTATTACGCCGCCTTCCTCGCCCGCTGGCCGAACGTGGAGGCACTGGCGTCGGCCCCTCTGGAGGAGGTGCTCTCGGCCTGGGCGGGGCTCGGCTATTACGCCCGCGCCCGCAACCTGCACGCCTGCGCACGCGCCGTCGCCGAGCGCCATGGCGGCCACTTCCCGCAGGACGAAGCGGCGCTGCTGGCGCTGCCCGGCATCGGCCCCTACACCGCCGCCGCCATCGCCTCGATCGCCTTCGACCAGCGCGCTGCCCCGGTCGACGGCAATTGGGAGCGTGTCGTGGCCCGACTGTTCGCGGTCGAGGAGCCGCTGCCCAAGTCGAAACCGCAACTTCGCGCCCTCGCCGCGACGCTGCTGCCGGAGGCGCGCTTCGGCGATTTCGCGCAGGCAATGATGGATCTCGGCGCCACCATCTGCACGCCGCGCAAGCCCGCCTGCGCGCTCTGTCCGTGGCAGGAGCCCTGCGCGGCGCGCGCCGCGGGAGCGCAGGAGCTCTATCCGCGCAAGACGGCGAAGGCCGGGCGGCCGACGCGGCGCGGCGTCGCCTTCCTCGCGGTGCGGGCGGACGGCGCCGTGCTGGTGCGCTCGCGCCCCATGAAAGGACTGCTTGCCGGCATGAGCGAGGTGCCCTCGACGCCGTGGGAGACGGCGGCTCCGCGCGATCCAGCGGCCCATGCCCCGCTGAAGGCGGACTGGCGGGCGCTGAACGCCACGGTCGACCACGTCTTCAGCCATTTCGCACTGGAACTCGCGGTGTGGCGCGCGCGCCTGCCGCGCGGGACGCCGGCGCCGGACGGACATCGCTGGGTGCCCCCCGCCGGCTTCGACGCCGAGGCGTTCCCGAGCGTGATGCGCAAGGTGCTGGCCCATATCGACTAAATCTGCTGCCGGCATGAACCGGCCGTCCATCGGCGCGTTATCCGGCCGTCCCGCACGGGTTGTGCGGCTTCACGGAGACACGACGATGGGTAGCACCGCCGACAAGGCCAAGGGCCTCACCAACGAAGCCATGGGCAACGCCAAGCAGGGCCTCGGCAAGATGACCGGCTCGAAGAAGCTTCAGGCCAAGGGCAAGGCGCAGGAGCTCAAGGGCGAGGGCCAGCAGGCGATGGGCAAGGCCAAGACCGCCATCAAGAAGGCCGCCAATCTCTGACGCCGGCCCCGACGAACGAGGCTGCTGCGAAGTCGCCTCGTTCCCGGGCGGGGTGATCGCTCAGTCGAGCAGCCCGATATGGCCGGGCAGCGCGGCGACGCGCGCCAGCCAAGCCCGCACCGCCGGGAAGGGCGCGAGATCGTAGCCGCCCTCCTCCGCCGTGTGCGTATAGGCATAGAGCGCGATGTCGGCGACGCTGAAGGCGTCCCCGGCCAGCCAGTCATGGGCGGCGAGCCGCGCCTCCATCACGCCCAGCGCCTTGTTGCCGGCCTCCAGCAATTGCACCATGCGCTCGGGCGTCGCCAACGCTGCCCGCTCGGCATAGGTCAGCAGCGCGCGGCGCACCGCGATGGCCGGCTCATGGCTGTACTGTTCGAAGAACAGCCATTCATAGGCCTTTGCCCGGTCGTAGCGGTCGGTGGGCAGGAGCGGCGTGCCCTCAGCGAGGTACAGCATGATGGCATTGGATTCGGCGAGGCAGCGCCCGTCTTCCAACTCGACGGTCGGCAGCTTGCCGATGGGGTTCCTGGCGAGGAATTCCGGCGTGCGGGTCGAGCCGTCGCGCGAGGACATCCTCACCCGCCGGAGCGGCCGGCCGAGATGCGCCGCGGCCAGGCGGACCTTGTAGCTGTTGCCGGACTCCGGCATGTCGTAGAGCGTGATCATGGGTCGCTCCGCTTCGGACCGGCCGATGCGCCGTCTATTCCGCCGCCATCGACATCTCGGTGCGCACCACGGCGCGCAGCGTGTCGATGGGCCTGAGGCCCTCGCGGGTCTCGATGTGCCAGTAGGTCCAACCGTTGCACGCCTCCAGCCCCTGAGCGATGGCGCCGGCGCGGTGGATCGAGGCGACCTGGCCGAGGCCGGGCGCGGTCTCCAGCGACAGCGTGCCGTCGGCACGCACCAGTGCACGGTTCTGCGCGCGCGGACAGGTGAGCAGCGTACCCGGCGCGATCAGTCCGCGCTCGACCAGCGAGGCGAAGGCAACGCGCGGCGCCTCGCGGGCTGAGGGCGCGGGGGCGAGCGCGTCCTCCGGCAGCGGCTCGGCGGCGGCGATGCGCGCCAGTGCGGCGTCGGCATAAGTGGCGTCGCGCTCGATGCCGACGAAATGCCGGCGCAGCTTCTTGGCCACCGCAGCCGTGGTGCCGGAACCGAGAAAGGGGTCGAGCACCACGTCGCCGGGCTTGGACGATGCGAGGAGGATGCGGGCGATGAGCGCCTCCGGCTTCTGGGTCGGGTGCGCCTTGCGGCCCTCCCCGTCCTTCAGCCGCTCGCCGCCCGAGCAGATCGGGAACAGCCAATCGGAGCGCATCTGCACGTCCTCATTGCCAGCTTTGAGCGCCTCGTAATTGAAGGCGTAGCCACGGGCGCCGGGCTCGCGCGCGGCCCAGATCAGCGTCTCGTGCGCATTGGTGAAGCGCCGGCCGCGGAAGTTCGGCATCGGGTTGGTCTTGCGCCAGACGATGTCGTTGAGGATCCAGAAATTGAGGTCCTGCAGCAGCGCGCCGACGCGGAAGATGTTGTGGTAGGAGCCGATCACCCACAGCGTGCCGTTCGGCTTAAGCACCCGGCGCACGGCGAGCAGCCAGGCGCGGGTGAAGGCATCATAGGCCTCGAAGCTCTCGAACTTGTCCCAGTCGTCGTCGACCGCGTCGACCCGGCTGTCGTCGGGACGCTTCAGATCGCCCTGGAGCTGGAGATTGTAGGGCGGATCGGCGAAGACGAGATCGACCGAGCGCGCCGGCAGGCGCGCCAGCTCGGCGATGCAGTCGCCGCGCAGGACGATGTCGAGGGGAAGGCTTTCGTCGGGACGGGAACCGGAGCGGCGGGCAGGCGCGACCGCCTCGGCATTACGCACGACCTTCATGGGGCAATCCTGGAACGCAAACGCTACACAACACGTCCACAATGTCTCCCGGTTAGGGTAAAGAGCGGGTAAAGCGCGGCCCGGTCCGGGAGAGAGAGACGCCAGGAGAGGAATGCCAGCCTTGGAGACCGGCGCCCCCGAACCGCACGGCCGCGAAGCGCCCAGCCCCACGGCGCCCGATCCCTGGCATGGCGACGGGCTGGCGGCGCGTTCGGTGCGCTTCGCCGCCATCCTCGTCGGGCCGATCGCCTTCGGCCTCGCCATCGGGCTGCAGAGCTGGCTGCTCTTCGCCGTCGTCACCGGCATCCTCGCCTTCACCGTCGATCCCGGCGGACCGGCGCTGCCACGTCTCGGCTGGCTCGCCGGCGCCGGACTGGTGGTGCTGGTCGGCTCGGGCATCGGCACGCTGGCCGCCGGCCATCAGGGGCTGGTGATCGCGAGCTTTGCCGCGGTCGGCGTGATCTACGCACTGGTCGAGAGCCTGCACCAGACCTATGCGGTCGGGGCGCGCTTCCTCTGCCTGACGGTCGCGGTCGGCGCGCTCTATCTGCCGCTGGCGCCGGTCGACGTGCTCGTCGTCGCCGCGGCGGTTCTCTATGCCTGGCTGGTCTCGATCACCTGGGACGTTCTGGTGGGCGGGCCGCGTCCCTCGACGGCGCCCCTCCTCGCCGGGATGTCGACGCTGTTGCGCGTCACCGCCCGCGAGCGGCGCTCCTTCGCGGCGGCGGTCGCTATCGCCGTCCCCCTCGCTTATCTGACCAGCACCGCCCTCGGCCTGCATCGGCCCTACTGGACGCTGATCGTCACCGTCATCGTGCTGCGGGCGGACATGATGTCGAGCGGCCGGCTGATGCGCGATATGCTGGGCGGCACGCTGCTCGGCATCGGCGCAGCGCTGGCCTACGGCCTCGCCTTCCCCCAGCACTGGATGTTGCTGGCCGGCATGCTGCTGGCGGCGCTGGTGCGCTGGCCGGCGCAGCAACTGCACGGCGCGCTCGGCATGGCGGCGCTCACCGCCTTCGTCATCCTGCTGATCGAGCTGATCTCCGGCTCGGTGGGCGGCGCGACGCAGGACATCGAGGCGCGGGCCGTCGACGTCGCCGTGGGGTGCGGGTTTGCGGTGGTGGCCCTGCTGCTCGACTGGCTGTTCCGCTGGCTGTTCGCGCGGATCGAGCCGGCACCCGGTCCGAAGGCTTAGCCCCGGCTCCGCTCAGATTACCTACGGCACCGTCCAGATGACCGGCAGGAAGCTGTCGGCCTGCAGCATCTCGATGCCCTCGGCGACCGGGATCGCGGCGAGGAACACGCAGGCATCGATGAAGGTACGCACGACGAGTTGCGGGCGGACCTCCAGCGTGTCGACGTTCCGCCACAGCCGGAAATCCGGCAGGAAACGCGGCACACGCGCCTTGTAGGCGAGATAGGTCTCGCCGAATGTCTCGGTCAGGAAGCGCTCTTCCTTGCGCACCACGATGCTGAACACGATCCATGTGATGAAGAACGCCGCCAGCGCCGCGGTGAAGCTGCCGAATTGGGCGCCGGCGCCCGCCGCGCCGATGAAGGAGAAGACGTAGAGCGGGTTGCGGACCACCGAATAGGGGCCGAGGTCCACGATCGTCGCCTTCTTGCGACCGCCGATATAGAGCGAGCACCAGGTGCGGCCGGCGATCGCCACCAGCAGCAGGGCGCGCCCGACATGCTCGAGGCTCTCGTGCAGGCCGAGGTCGGTCTCCGGCCAGAGCGAGTGGCTGAACAGCAGCACCGCGAATGCGACAACCCCGAGCGCGTAGAGCACGAGCTTGCGCACGCTCTGAACGGCGGCGATGTCGAGGCTGGACCTTCGGGTGATCTGCGGCATTTCGTTCATGTAGCAGGACTCGGCGAGCGGTGGGCGCCCCCCGGATGACGCAGGGCTAGGGGCAGATATGCCTCTTCGTCAACAGATTGTCACACAGGCGCGGTGTCGCGGACCTAGGCCATAGTTCGATGACGCAACGTCATGGTTGCGGGCTCGTGTGGCGATGGGGAAAGCAGTCGGAGCTGAAATACGTCGATGAAATCACCGAAAACCATGGGCAAAGCCCCAACATGTCGTGGATCGATCGCACGCACCCACTTGAACTTGTGGCTTGAGGACGGCACGCTTCAGCCATGAAATTCACCCGCCTGCGCCTCACCGGCTTCAAGACCTTCGTCGAGCCGACCGAGATGCTGATCGAGCCCGGCCTCACCGGCGTCGTGGGTCCGAACGGCTGCGGCAAGTCGAACCTCGTCGAGGCGATGCGCTGGGTGATGGGCGAGAACTCCTACAAGGCGATGCGCGCCGAGGGGATGGACGACGTCATCTTCGGCGGCACCACCACCCGTCCGGCGCGCAACTCCGCCGAGGTGGTGCTGTTCGTCGACAATGTGGACCGCTCCGCGCCGGCGATGTTCAACGACGCCGATCAGCTCGAGATCTCGCGCCGCATCGAGCGCGAGGCCGGCTCGGCCTACCGCATCAACGGGCGCGAGGTGCGCGCCCGCGACGTGCAGATCCTGTTTGCCGACGCCTCCTCCGGCTCGCGCTCGCCGGCCATGGTGCGGCAGGGGCAGATCGGCGAGCTGATCGGCGCCAAGCCCTCGGCCCGCCGGCGCATCCTCGAGGAGGCGGCGGGCGTCGCCGGCCTGCATGCGCGGCGCAACGAGGCGGAGATGCGCCTGCGCGGTGCCGAGACCAATCTCGCACGCCTCGAGGACGTGATCGGCCAGATCGGCACGCAGCTCGACGCGCTGCGCCGCCAGTCGCGGCAGGCCTCGCGCTACCGCTCGCTGTCCGGCGACATCCGCAAGGCGGAGGCGACGCTGCTCTGGCTGCGCTGGCTGGAAGCGTCCGGCGCGGTGAACGAGGCCGAGCGGGCGCTCGACCTCGCGGTGCGCATGGTCGCCGAGCGCACGCGGGCGCAGGCCGAGACGGCGCGTCTTGCCGCCATCGCCGCCCATGAGCTTCCCGGCCTGCGCGAGGCCGACGCGGCGGCAGCGGCGGCACTGCAGCGCCTGACGCTGGCGCGCGGCGAGCTCGACCGCGACGAGGCCCGCGCCAGCGCCCGGCGCGACGAGCTCGACCGGCGCCTCGCCCAGCTCGCCGGCGACGTCGAGCGCGAGCGCGCGCTAGCGCTCGACGCCTCCTCGGTGCTGGAGCGGCTGACAGCGGAGGCGGAGGAGCTGGAGGCGCTCCAGCTCGATTCCGGTGCGGACGAGGAAGAGGCGGCGATCCGCCGGGCCGAGGCGGAGCAGACGCTGACCGAGGCCGAACGCGCCTTCGCGGAAGCGACCGCCACCGGCGCCGAGCGGACGGCGCGGCGCGGCGCGCTGGAACGCTCCCTGCGCGAGGCGGCCGAGCGGGCCACGCGGCTGGAGCGCGAGCTCGGCGGGCTCGCCGAGCAGGAGCGCAGTCTCGCCCGCAGCGTCGATGCCGGAAGCCTCGACGCCCGACGCGCCACAGCCGAGGCGGCGCAGGAGGCGCTGGAGACCGCCGAGGCCAACGCGCTGGAGGCCGAGGCTGCGCATGGCGCTGCCCGCGCCGCGCTGGATCAGGCCCGCCGACCTCTCGCCGAGGCGGAGAAGCAGGCGCAGCGGCTCGACGCCGAAGCGCGTACCCTCGCCAAGCTGTTCGACAGCGGGGCGGGCAAGAAATGGCCGCCGGTGATCGACGCGGTGCGCGTGGCACGCGGCTATGAGGCGGCGCTCGGCGCGGCGCTCGGCGACGATCTCGACCTGCCGTCGGACGTCGCCGCTCCGGCGCATTGGGGCGTGCTGCCGGCGAGCGGCGTCGACCCCGCATTGCCCGTGGGCGTCGAACCGCTGGCCCGCCATGTCGAGGCGCCCGCAGCGCTCGCCCGGCGCCTCGCGCAGATCGGCGTGGTCGCCCGCGAGGACGGCGCGCGGCTGGCCGCATCGCTGGCGCCGGGGCAGCGCCTCGTCTCCCGCGAGGGCGATTTGTGGCGCTGGGACGGACTATCCGCCGCCGCCGAGGCGCCGACGCCGGCCGCGCGCCGTCTCGCCGAGCGCAACCGCCTCGCCGAGGTGGAGGCGGCATTGGAGGGTGCCCGCGCCGAGGTCGGAACGCAGCGTCGCACGCTGGAGGCGGCCGAGGTGGCGCTGCGCACTGCCGGCTCACGCGAGAACGCCGCCCGCGAGGCCCGCCGCGCCGCTGCCCGCGCCCATGACCTTGCCCGCGACGAGCTCGCCCGCATCGAGCGCGCCAGCGCCGAGCAGGCGGCCAGGCTCGCCGCTCTCGCCGATTCGCGCATCCGCATCGAGGCCGAGTTCGAGACCACGGCGATCGCCCGCGACGAGGCGGAAGCGGCGCTCAAGGCCCTCGAACCCGCCGCCGATTCCGAGGCGCTGCTGGCGGAGATCCGCACCCGCGTCGCCCAGGGCCGGGCCGCGGTGGCGGAAGCGCGGGCGGCGGCGGAGGGGCTCTCCCGCGAGCGCGAGCAGCGGCTGCGCCGGCTTGCCGCGATCGCCGCCGAGCGCTCATCCTGGCAGGCGCGGGCCGGCGGCACCGACGAGCGGCTCGCCGCCATCGAGGCGCGGCGCGAGGAAGCTGCGATCGAACGCGCCGAGCTCGACGACGCCCCCGCCGCCTTCGAGCAGCGCCGCCGCGCCCTTCTGAGCGAGACTGCCAAGGCGGAGGAGGCCCGCCGGCAGGCCTCCGACCGGCTGGCGAGCGCCGAGACGGCGCAGGCCGACGCCGACCGGGCCGGGCGCGCCGCGCTCGACGCGCTGGCCGGCGCCCGCGAGGAATCGGCCCGTGCCGAGGCGCGGCTGGAAGCCGCCCGGCAGCGCCGCACCGACCTCGTGCGCGAGATCGGCGACATGCTCGACGGCCCGCCGGACAGCGCCCGCCAGATCGCCGCGCTGGAGCCGGACGCGCCGCTGCCGGAAGCCGGCGCGCTGGAGGCCGAGCTCGACCGGCTGAAGCGCGAGCGCGAAAGACTCGGCGCGGTGAACCTGCGCGCCGAGGAGGAACTCGCCGAGGTCGAGACCCAGCAGCAGGGCCTCACCTCCGAACGCGACGATCTCACCGAGGCGATCAAGCGGCTGCGCCACGGCATCGCCAGCCTCAACCGCGAGGCGCGCGAGCGGCTCCAGGCCTCCTTCGCGGTAGTGGACGGGCATTTCCGCCAGCTCTTCGGCACGCTGTTCGGCGGCGGCGAGGCGCAGCTCGTGCTCACCGATTCGGACGACCCGCTGGAGGCCGGCCTCGACATCATCGCCAAGCCGCCGGGCAAGAAGCCGCAATCGCTGTCGCTGCTCTCCGGCGGCGAGCAGGCGCTGACCGCTATGGCGCTGATCTTCGCCGTGTTCCTCACCAATCCGGCGCCGATCTGCGTGCTCGACGAGGTGGACGCGCCGCTCGACGACGCCAATGTCGAGCGCTTCTGCAACCTGCTCGACGAGATGCGCCGCCTCACCGAGACGCGCTTCGTCACCATCACCCACAACCCGATTACCATGAGCCGGATGAACCGGCTGTTCGGGGTGACGATGGCCGAGCGCGGCGTCTCGAAGCTGGTCTCGGTGGACCTCGCCACCGCCGAGGACTGGCGCCAGGCCGGCTGACGTTGCGGAAGGCCTCATCGCGGCCGGCGGCTGCGCCATTTGCCGTATTCCCGGCGTCCTCCTGGTATGCCAAAAACCACGCGATCAGCTTACCTTGGTGCGGCGGGGTTACCGGAGTGCCTGCGACAGAGCGTCCACCTGCCCATTTTCTCCTTTATTTTCAATGTTTTAAAAGATGTGATCGCATCCTTGACACCCCATGGGGCGAACACTATGGTGCGCCCGGTTTCGGGGGTGGGGTAAACCCTTCTCTGGTCAGGGCTGGCACATCATGGACGACCGTAAACCGACGGACGGCCAGAAGAGCGGGCCAGGACCGGAGCCGACCGACGCCGAACTCTCCGGCAGGCTCCGGGGGCTGGATTCCGCGCTGAACCGGGTGCGGGCCGAGCGCAAGTCGGAACAGGCATCGCCGCCTCCCGATTCGAGCTCGACCTCCGCGGGCCTGACGCTGGCGTTCCGGCTCGGAAGCGAGTTCGTCGCGGGAGTGCTGGTCGGCGCTGGGCTGGGGTGGGGCATCGACTATGTCTTCGGCACGTCGCCCTGGGGATTGATTGTGTTCCTGCTGCTCGGCTTCGGCGCGAGCATCATGAACATGATGCGCGCCGCCGGTGAGACCGGCCGCCGCAAGCCGCCGCCGGGCGGCAAGTGACGAATCCGCCGCAAGGCGGCAACGACACCGCCGAAGGCGGAGCGTGACGAGGACGCCGAACGGCGTCAACAGAACGGGGCGGGCGCCATCAGGCGCCGGTTGAACGAAGGGGCGCCGCAACGGCGCCAGTGACGAGGGCAGCGACCGGCGATGGCCAGCGGAAGCGTGATCGATCCGATCCATCAGTTCCAGATCAACAAGATCGTGGACATGGGCGCGCCGGGCGGCGTGCAACTGGCCTTCACCAATTCCGCCGCCTTCATGTTCGGCATCGTCGCCCTGATCTTCTTCTTCCTGACCTTCGCCACGCGCGGCCGCACCCTGGTGCCCGGCCGCCTGCAGTCGCTGGCGGAGATGTCCTACGAATTCGTGGCCTCGACCGTGCGCTCGACCGCCGGCAATGAGGGCATGAAGTTCTTCCCGCTGGTGTTCTCGCTGTTCATGTTCGTGCTGTTCGCGAACTTCATCGGCATGGTCCCCTACGCCTTCACGGTGACGAGCCACATCGTCGTCACCGCCGCGCTGGCGCTGATCGTCATCGGCACGGTCATCATCTACGGCTTCGCCCGCCACGGCACGCATTTCCTGCACCTCTTCGTGCCTTCGGGCGTGCCAGCCTTCCTGCTGCCCTTCATGGTCGTGATCGAGCTCATCTCCTTCCTCTCACGCCCCATCAGCCTTTCGCTGCGCCTGTTCGCCAACATGCTGGCGGGCCACATCGCGATGAAGGTGTTCGCCGGCTTCATCGTGATGATGACCGCGACCGGCCTCGCCGGCTGGTTCGGCGCCGTGCTGCCGCTCGCCATGGTGATCGCGCTCACCGCCCTCGAATTCCTGGTCGCCGCACTGCAGGCCTATGTGTTCGCCGTGCTGACCTGCATCTATCTCAACGACGCGCTGCACCCGGGCCACTGACCGGACGGACGTCGAGGGACGAAATCCACCAACACGCCTCAACTTGCGAATTCAATAGGAGAAGATCATGGAAGCGGAAGCCGCCAAGTTCCTCGGCGCCGGTCTCGCCTGTCTCGGCATGGGCCTCGCCGGCATCGGCGTCGGTAACATCTTCGGCAACTTCCTCTCGGGCGCGCTGCGCAACCCGTCGGCGGCCGACGGCCAGTTCGCCCGCGCCTTCATCGGTGCGGCGCTCGCGGAAGGTCTCGGCATCTTCTCGCTGGTCGTCGCGCTGGTCCTGCTCTTCGTGGTCTGATGTCCGGGTATGGCGGGCCGGCTCCGGCCGCCCGCCTCCCGTGGTCTTTCCTGCCCATCGAGGAAGCCTGAACCATGTCCGAGACCAGCGGTCCGGCCGTCTTCGTCATCGCCCAGGCCGAAACGTCCGGGGGATCGTCGTTTGGCGACAGCACCACCCCGCCCGCGAATGCGCACGGCGTGGAGATCGCAACCCCGCCCGGCGAGGCGCATGGTTCGAACTTCCCCCCGTTCGATGCGCAGACCTTTCCCTCGCAGCTCATCTGGCTGGCGATCGCCTTCGGGCTGCTCTACCTGCTGATGAGCCGCATCGCGCTGCCGCGCATCGCCACCATCCTCGAGGAACGGCACGACCGCATCGCCGACGATCTCGAGGAGGCGGGCAAGCACAAGGCGGAGAGCGAAGCCGCCGCCAAGGCCTATGAGCAGGCGCTGGCGAGCGCGCGCGGCAAGGCGCAGACCATCGCCACCGAGACGCGCGACAAGCTTTCCGCCGAGGCGGAAGCCGGCCGCAAGTCTCTGGAGGCGCAGCTTTCCGAGAAGCTGGCGGCGGCGGAACGCCAGATCGGCGACACCAAGACGGCGGCGATGGCGAATGTGCGCGGCATCGCGGCCGACACCGCCGGCGCCATCGTGAACGAGCTCATCGGCACTGCTCCCGACGCCAAGGCGGTCGAGGCGGAAGTCGACAAGGCCCTGAAGAGCTGAGGACCGAGCCATGGGTACCGATACATTCTGGGTCCTGGTCGCCTTCGTCATCTTCATGGCGATCGTCATCAAGATGGGCGCCTTCTCCGGCATCGCCTCCAAGCTCGACGCGCGCGGCGAACGCATCCGTACCGAGCTCGAGGAAGCCCGCCGGCTGAAGGAAGAGGCGCAGAAGCTGGTCGCCGAGTACAAGCGCAAGCAGCGCGAGGCGGAGGCCGAGGCCGAGGCGATCATCACCACCGCGCGCACCGAGGCGGAGCGCCTCGCTGCAGAGTCCAAGACGAAGCTCGAAGACCTGATCACCCGCCGCACCAAGATGGCCGAGCAGAAGATCGCCCAGGCCGAGGCGCAAGCGCTCGCCGATGTGCGCGCCGCTGCCGCCGAGGTCGCCTCCAAGGCGGCCGAGGGCCTGCTGACCGCGCAGGTGGTGGGCGACACCGCCGAGCGGGTGCTCGCCAATGCGGTGAAGGATGTCAAGGCGAAGCTGAACTGAGCCGCTGACGCCCGATCATGAGTTTGAAATGCCCGGCCTCGCGCCGGGCATTTTCGTTTGGTGTGCGGAATTCTGCGGGTGCCCTGTACCGAGCCGTGGACCTAATCCTCCGTTCTGAGGTGCATTAGATCGTACCCTCCATGCGCGCCGTCATTCTGAGGTGCCCGGCCAGCGGCCGGGTCTCGAAGTATCGTCGCCTCGCGCGCCAAGGACGACCATCCTTCGCGGCTCGCTCCGCTCGCACCTCAGAGTCTGACTCGAAATCGCATATTGGGGGGCGTAACGACGGTTTTTCTCCCTCCCCGGCGGGGAGAGGGTTGGGGTGAGGGACCTTCCCGGTATCCCGATGGTGTTCCCCCTCACCGACCCGCTTCGCGGGCCACCTCTCCCTGCCGGGGGGAAGCGATTTATCGGTCAGGCTCTGAGAACAACGGGGGATTTGGCGGCGGCGTTCGACGGCGCGGGCCCGCCTCACGCCCATGATCCCGGAATTCGTCCCCGCCTCGCATCACGCTGACATTCCGGCCGCAGGCGTAGCCGGAGAGCCGGGATCGCGTGCCGACATGGATGGCGATCCCGGATCGGCCTGCGGCCGTCCGGGATGACGATGTCGAAGGCCTTGGGGAAATACCGCTCCTGCTCCCCCCGCTCAGCTCGACCAGCGGCGAGGGCGGTAGAAGGTGTGCTCGCCGATGCGGTCCAGCTTGCGCATCTCGCGCACCCAGCGCGGGCGGACATAGGACGCGTGGTAGTGCGTCGCCTTGCCAACCTTGTCGTCCCAGATGCGGCCGTCGAGCATGTCGCCGGCGATGCGCTGCGCCTGCTTCCACAGTTCCGGCTCGGTCACCACGTCGCGGACATTGTCGCAGGCAAAGGTGAACTGGCAGCCGAGCTTACGGTTGGCGTTCTGGTAGACCGCGCGGCAGACATCGGCCGGGTAATAGCCGGAGAAGACGCGGTTCACCACCACCTGCGCCACCCCGACCTGGCCCCGATAGGGCTCGCCCCGGCTTTCGAAATAGACCGCTTCCGCCAGGCACTTCTGCGCCCGCGCCAGGCGTTTGCCGTCGAGGCCGAGGCGCTCCGCGGGGCTTGACGGCTCGGCCCCCTCGCCTGTCACCTCGCCCTTGGCGGCGACCGTCGTGCCGCCCGCCTCGGCGTGGAAGAAGGGCTGGGGCGGCAGTGCGCTCGGATCGGCGCCGAAGATGAAGGCGGCCTCGTTGTAGATCGGCTTCAGCCCGGCGCCATCCGCCGGCGCGGCGAGCGCGACGCTCTCCTCAAGCGTCAGCGCGGCCTCTCCCGCCGGCAGGGTGCCGACGCTCTGCGTGCCGTCGGATTCGACGAGTTCCTGCTCCGGCGCGTCGGCGTCATCGGCGCCATCCTCGAACTCGGACGGATCGCCCGTCGGATCGCCGCCGTCGAAGCTGGCGACCAGGTTCTCATCCGTATCGGTGGGATCGGTTGCGGTTCCAGCATCACCGGCAGCCGCCGCCTCGGAGGCGGGACCCGCCAGCGTTTCCCCGGGCGGCCCGGCGGGAATCTTCACCGCGAGCGGCAGCCGGTCCGCCTTGGCGGAGCGATTCACGCTGATACCGAGCTCGACATTGGGCGGTTCGGTGATGGGAGAGCCGAGAGGTCCCTGACCAGCCGAGGGCCAGGCGAAGGTCGCGGTCTTCAGTGCCCGCAGCGGGCCGCCCAGCAGCACGACGCGGGCACGCTCGGTGACGCCCGGCTGATGCGCCAGCAGGCCGGCGAGATCCTGCTGGCCGATGGTCGTACTCACGCCGGCGGTCAGCGGCAGGAGAAGCGCTGTGAAGACGCCGAGCCGCCGACGCCGACGTGAGACACGCATGACGCAACGCCTACGCAACAGGAACAAAGGATCCGATCCGTGACACGCCGATCACAGGCAATGCCTCGAATGCGAAGCATCATGGTTGTCGCGCATTAACCTTGCGCGGCGGTTAACGGGGAGATTCATGCCGCGCGGCCGGAGGCGTCAGCGCGGCGCGGCGGCGCGGGCCAGGCGGTCGGCGATCGCCTCGCCGAGCCCCTCCGTGGGGATCGGAACCACGGCGATCGCCCGGGCGCCGCTCTCGTCCAGCCGGCGCAGATGGGCGAAAAGGTTGGCCGCCGCCTCGATGAGGTCGCCGGACGGGCTGAGATCGAGCCACGCGACCGCATGCTCGCTGCCCGCCGGCCTCACGCCGCCGAATCCGAGCACCGCCTCTCCGGGCGCGACCGAGACAGCATTCAGCCGCACGGGAACGGCCGGCGCGTAGTGCGAGGCGAGCATGCCCGGCGCCAGCGGCGCCTCTTCCCGCGCCTGCCGGCCGGCGGGGCGGCGCATCAGCGGATGTCCGAGCAGCGCTTCGACCGCCGCACGCGGCAGCCCACCCGGGCGCAGCAGACGCACCTCCTCGCCGGTGCAGTCGAGGATGGTCGATTCGACGCCGACCATGCACGGTCCCGCGTCGAGCACGAGATCGATAATGCCGTCGAGGTCCGCCAGCACATGAGCGGGGGTCGTCGGCGAGACATGGCCGGAACGGTTGGCGCTCGGCGCTGCCACCGGCCGGCCGACGGCGGCGAGCACGGCGCGCGCCACGTCATGGCCCGGCACCCGTATCGCGACGCTCGGCAGACCGGCGCGGGCGAGGTCGCACACCGCGCCCTCGACCGCCGGAACCACCAGCGTCATCGGTCCCGGCCAGAACCGCTCGGCCAGCCGCGCCGCCGTCCCGTTGAAATGCCCGACCCGCTTCGCCGCCTCGAAATCCGGAACATGGGCGATCAGCGGATTGAAGCTCGGCCGGCCCTTGGCGGCATAGAGCCGGGCGACCGCACGCGGATTGGAGGCGTCACAGGCGAGGCCATAGACCGTCTCGGTCGGCAGAGCGACGAGGCCGCCGGCCGCCAGCACGCGCGCGGCCTCGGCGATGCCGGCCGCATCGGCCGGCAGGCACAGGGTGTTGCGTTCATCCTTGGCGAGGGCCGACACGTCACGTCTCTCCAATCTGACGCCGGGGTCGATAGGCGGGGCACGTGGCGAGGTCAAGGCGGCAGGGTGGCGGCGGGTGGCGCAGATGCTCATATGCAGGCATCAATATTCGCCTAACGCAGCGCCGGGAGGCGCTGGCCTGCATCACGGGGCTGACATAAGGTCGGCCGTCGAGCCAATCAGAAACCGCGCGGAAACCAGGCGCGGCAACAAGATCAGGGACCGCCAAGGAACGACATGCCGACCCTCCTCATCAGTCACGACGCCTGCCTCGACCACCTCACGCCGATGGGCCACCCGGAACGGCCGGACCGCGTACGCGCGCTCAACCGGGTGTTCGAGCAGGAGCAGTTCGCGACGCTGGCGCGCGAACAGGCGCCGCTCGGGGAACGCGACGACATCATCCGCGTGCATCCCGCCGACTATGTCGACGCGCTCAACGAGGCGATGCCCAACGAGGGCTTGGTGCGGATCGACGGCGACACCGTGATGTCGCCCGGCACCGGGGAGGCCATTTCGCGCGGCGTCGGCGGCTCGGTGCTGGCGGTCGACGAGGTGCTGGCCGGCAAGGCGGCGAACGCCTTCGTCTCGATGCGCCCGCCGGGCCACCATGCCGAGACCCGCACTCCGATGGGCTTCTGCCTGTTCAACAATGTCGCCATCGCCGCGCGCCACGCCCAGAAGGTGCACGGCATCGGGCGCGTCGCCATCGTCGATTTCGACGTGCACCACGGCAACGGTACGCAGGAGATCTTCTGGTCTGACCCGAGCGTGCTCTACGCCTCCACCCACGAGATGCCGCTGTTTCCCGGCACCGGCTCGGTCGGCGAGCGTGGCACCAGCGACAACATCGTCAACGCGCCGCTGCGCGCCGGCGACACCGGCGAGCGCTTCAGGGAGGCCTTCGAGGGGCGCATCCTGCCGCGGCTGGAAGCCTTCGGGCCCGAGCTCCTCATCATCTCCGCCGGCTTCGACGCTCACACCCGCGACCCGCTCGCCAACATCAACCTGCTCGAGGCCGACTATGCCTGGGTCACCAAGAAGCTGATGGAGGTGGCCGACAAGCATTGCGGCGGGCGTCTCGTCTCGGTGCTGGAGGGCGGCTACGACCTCGAAGGGCTGGCGCGTTCGGCCGCTGCGCATGTGCTGGCGCTGATGCGGGGCTGAGGCCTTTCCACGCGAAACAGGCTGGGGATCGGGTTGCCGCGCGAGCCCGCTTGCCGTTTATAAGGGCGCGGTGAAGCGACTCGGGAGGGTGCCATGGCCGATGCGGCGGACGTCAACACGCTGAGCTTCGAGAAGGCGCTGGCCGAGCTCGAGGAGATCGTCGGCAAGCTCGAGGGCGGCAACGTCCCGCTCGAGGAATCGATCACGCTCTACGCGCGCGGCGAGGCGCTCAAAGCCCGCTGCGACGCGCTGCTCAAGGATGCCGAGGCGCGGGTGGAGAAGATCACGCTTGGCGCCGACGGCAAGCCGGCGGGCACCGTGCCGCTCGACGGCGAGTGAGCCGCGCCCGGCCGGAGGCGCCCATGTCGATCCGGCTGCGCCCGCATCACCTGCTCTGCCTGCTAACCTATGTCGGCAAGGGCTATTCGCCGGCCTTCGTCGCCAATTACGACCGCATCGTCGCCCGGCTCGATGCCGGCGAGCCCGCCGAGCTGGTCGAGGGACCGGACGATATCTGCGCGCCGATGCTTGATGGCGGGCATCACTGCCTGAACGACAGCGTCGCCATCCGCGACGCCACCGCCCGCGGGGCGCTGGCGCATCTCTTTGGCGATGGCCTTGCCGTCGGCACGATACTTCGTTTCTCCGCCGGCCGCCTCGCCGCGATGCGCGCGGCGTTCGCTGACGGGACGCTCCGCGCCGCCTGCACAGGCTGCCAGTGGACGGGGCTGTGCGACGCCATCGCCGCCGACGGCTTCCGCGGGGCGAGGCTGACGGGCGAAGGGGCGGTCAGCCCGCCTTGCGCGCCGCGCAATCCGGATTGAACACCCGCTTCGCCGAGGCCGGGTGCCGAGCGAGCGCCGCCGCCGGGCGGATCGGCCGGCGCTCCAGCTCGCCCGAGCAGTTCGGGCAGACGCCGCCGAGCAGGTCGCGCGTGCAATCGAAGCAGAAGGTGCATTCGAAGGTGCAGATCATCGCTTCATGCGACTGCGGCGGGAGATCGCGATCGCAGCACTCGCAGCCCGGCCTCAGCTCCAGCATGCATCGCTCCTCGTCTCAATAGATGCCCGGCACGATGCGGGCGGTGCGGGCCATGTAGGCCCGGTATTCGTCGCCGAAGGTGTCGAGCATCATCGCCTCTTCCCGCCCGACGCGGAAGGCGTAGAGGATGCCGAAGCCTATGAGGCCGGCCGGACCGGCGATCCAGTTGGGGATGAGGATCAACTGCGCCAGCGCCCACAGGAAGAAGGCCGAATACATCGGGTGGCGGACATAGCGGTAGACGCCGCCGGTGATCAGCTTGTGGCTGTCCTTGATCTCCAGCGTCACCGACCAGTTCTTGCCGAGGTCCTTGTGGGTGCGGCGGAACAGCCAGAGCGCGAAAGCGAAGGTGAGCGCGCCGAGGACGAGCTGAACCGCCGAATAGGGGTAGTTGGCGAAGTTGAAGACGCGCGAGGTCGCCCACAGCAGCGGCACGATGCCGAGCCCGCAGGTCGAGCAGGAGAGCAGGACCAGCTCGCGCACACGGTGGCGGGCATCGACCACCTTCTCGCGCTTCACCTTCCGCTCGAAGGGAATGCGGATAACGTACCAGCCGACGACGCCGACGGCCCAGACGATCTTGGCGGCGAGCAGAAGGTTCATGGAGCCTCGTTCAGGACGCCGCGACAGGCGCGGTCTGGGGCAGCAGGGAGCCATCGGCCGCGAAATGCGCGGGGGCGCCGCCAAGGCCGGCGGCGATCACCGCGAAGGGCACCGGGCCGAGCGCGAACATGAAATAGTCGTAGGCCGCACGCTTCTCGTTCGCGAGCAGGAACTGGTAGTGCAGGCGCATCATCTCCCAGCGCAGCCGCCGCAGCTTCTCGTAGGAGAGCATGCTCTTGATGTTGGCGTTGCGCAGCAGCGGCCGGCGCGCGCCCGCCGGCTCGTCGAGCCCCGCGCGGCAGAGGCGAACCGGATCGAACTTGTAGAAGTTGATGGCGTCGTGGCGCGCCTGGTACTCGATCCAGGAAAGCCCGGGCAGAGCGGCGATGCGGCTGGCCGCCTCGCGCACGCCGGCTCCGGCAGGGTGCAATGCGAGCTTCGGGATGGTGGCGCCGCAGGTCAGAAGGCAGAGGCGCGTGCCGGCGCGGCCGGCCTCAGGCATCCGGACCGCGAGGCGCTCCAGCACGCCGAGCACCAGCGTCGCACCGAGGCTGTGGCCGACGAGGAGCACCTCGTCATATCTGCCGGAATCGAGCCGGGCGGCGACCAGCGCGGCAAAACGCTCGAGCCGCTCCTCCAGCTCCGGCATGCGGCCATACATATAGGCGCGGGCGAGGTCCCAGTCGTCGAGCGACTGGTGCAGCCGCCAGCGCCGGCCGGGCCAGCGGAACAGGATGAGGAACGCCGCGATACCGACGACGAGCGCAACCAGCTTCGGCAGCAGTTCCGACAGCGCTGGTAAAAAGAGTTGACCCTGTAGCATTCCGGGGAGCGATGCGAAGAGACTCCCGGCCAGCCCTCCCGCAAGCACACCAGCCGCAGCGAACAGCAGGATCACCGCGAGCGGGAACAGGAAGAACAGGCCATAGCGGATGCAGGCGCGGAAATAGCGCCAGGCCGTGCCGGTGATCAGGAAATCGATGAGCGCGGCGACGCCGCGGGACAGGCGCACGATGTCCGGCCGCTCGTCGAAGGCGACGACGATGTCGTCCCAGCGCAGGATCTCGTAGTCGGTCTGCTGCCGCCAGTTCGGCCCCTCGGCGTCGATGTGCCAGCGGGCGGAGGTCTCCACGCCGTCGTCGAGCCGGCCGGACACGTCGACGCGGCAGTTCCACAATTTGCCGAACAGCCCGGCCTGATAGGCGAAGCGGCCGTGGTGGTAGCCCATGTCGGTCGGATCATGGCCCGGCAGCAGCAGCACGAGCCGGCGCCCGCCGGCGTCGCCTTCCGCCTGCGTTCCCCCGGTTTCCGCCCCCGAATCCAACGCCTGCGCGCTCATGCGGCGGTTCTATCGGATGCGCGGGCGGCGCGCCAATGCTGATCGGCGCCGCCCCCTCGGTCTCCACACATCTCCGGCCGCTCGCCGGAAGATGCCAAGGGCGTCGTCATCGTCGGCGCTCGTGCGCAGCGCCCCGGAAATCGGCGATTCCGCCTCAGGCCGGCACGCGCAGGCGCCCATCGGGATCGAGCCCGAAATCGGGGTTGTAGGCGATCTCCCAGGGATGACCGTCGGGATCGGCGACATAGCCGACATAGCCGCCCCAGAAGACCGTGTCGGCGGCGCGCAGCGCCTTCCCGCCGGCGGCGATCACGGCGGCGATGGTCGAATCCACCGCCTCCCGGTCCGGCCTGTTGCAGGAGAGCACGATGCCGCCGAAGGCTCCCATCCTGCCGTTCAGCACGCCCGCATCGGCGGCGAGCTGGTGGCGCGGATAGAGCGCGAGGACGACGCAGCCGGCCTCGAAGAACGCGACGCCCTCCGCCGCCTTCAGCCGGCGCGGCAGGCCGAGCGCCTCGTAGAAGGCGATGGAGCGCTGAAGATCATCGACGCCGAGCGTCACCAGCGACAGATGCAACCCCGCTGCTGCGGGGTGCGGCGCGCCCTCTCCCGCGATCTGCGCATGTGCCATGTTCATTCCTCCCCAAACAGCGACAATTGCTCGCCGCGTGGCGCCGGTCGCTTGAAATGCCGCGTCGTCAGCCGGTTCTGCCGGCGATTGAGGCCAAGCCGCTCGACCGCGATCTCGAAGCGCCGGCCGATGGTCCAGGCATAGGGGCCGGAGCCGGTCATGCGCTGGCCGAAAGTGGAATCATATTCCTTGCCGCCGTGCAGTTCCTTCACCAGCGACAGGACATGACGATAGCGGTCCGGATAGTTGGCGAGCAGCCATTCCCTGAACAGGTCGCGGATCTCGAGCGGCAGGCGCAGCATGACGTAGCCAGCCTCGCTGGCGCCCGCCGCAGCGGCCGCGTCGAGGATGCGCTCGATCTCGGCGTCGTTGATCGCGGGCACCACCGGCGCCACCAGCACCGCCGTCGGCACGCCGGCCTCGCTCAGCCGCCGCACCGTCTCGATGCGGCGCATGGGCGTGGCGGCGCGCGGCTCCATGGTGCGGGCGAGCTTGTGGTCCAGCGAGGTTATGGAAAGCGCGACCTTGACGAGGCCGCGCTCGGCCATGGGGGCGAGTATGTCGAGGTCGCGCAATATCAGCGCCGACTTCGTCACGATGCCGACCGGATGGCCGAAGTCGCGCAGCACCTCCAGAATGCGCCGCGTCAGGCGCCATTCGCGCTCGATCGGCTGATAGCTGTCGGTGTTGATGCCGAGCGCGATGGTGCGCGGCTCGTAGCCGGGCTTCGAGAGCTCCTTCACCAGCAGTTCGGGCGCATCCGGCTTGGCGAAAAGCCGCGTCTCGAAATCGAGGCCGGCGGACAAGCCCTGATAGGCGTGGGTCGGGCGGGCGAAGCAGTAGACGCAGCCATGCTCGCATCCCCGGTAGGGATTGATCGAGCGGTCGAAGCCGACATCGGGCGAATCGTTGCGGTTGATGATGGTGCGCGCCCGCTCCACCGTCACGCTGGTGCGGAAGGGCGGCAGCTCGTCGAGGCTCTGCCAGCCGTCGTCAAAGGCCTCGCGGGCCTGCGGCTCGAAGCGGCCGGCGGCGTTGGAGAGCGCGCCGCGCCCGCGCCGGCGCTCGCCGTCAACCGCGCGCGGCAGCGGCGCGTCGGCGGTAGGGTCTCCGGCGTCGGAAAGCGCCGAGACGTCGCGCGCCGCCTGTTCCCTCTCGCGCCGCTCCTCGCTGGCGCGCTCCTCGGCGAGGCGGCCCATGATGCGCTCGCGCTTCGAGCGCGGGGCGCGGATCTGCCCCTGCGTCAGATCCGCCGGACCGCCTCCGATCGGCGCTTCATTTCGAGGACCCTGCATCATGCCCTCACACCTAGAACAGATATGAGAACATATCAAGAACATGCATGAAAAATGACGATGCGCGCTATGCGTGGGACATCCGCATGCTATAGGCAGGTCAACGGTTTGAAGCGGAATGCCGGGCACGCCCGGCCCATCCGCCGGGGGCCGGCCATCAAGCGGCCGGCAGGGTTCGGGAGCAAGCCAGACGCGTGATCTCTGTCGTCATTCCCACGCAGGAGACGGAGCAGTTCCTGATCCCGACGCTTGCCGCGCTGGTGCCGGGCGCGGCCGCCGGCGTGGTGCGCGAGGTGATTCTGGTCGATGCCGGCATGCGCCAGTCCATCGCCGATATCGCCGACGCGGCGGGCTGCGAATATCTGCACGGTCCGGCGGACATCGGCGCGAGGCTGCGCCAAGGCGCGGCGGCGGCGCATAGTCCCTGGCTGCTGTTCCTCGGACCCAATGGCCTGCTGCAGGAGGGCTGGCCGCGCGACGCGCGCACCTTCACCGATCAGGCGGAGCGGACCGGGGCCGCCGACCATCGCGCGGCGACCTTCCGTCTCGCGCTGGACGGGTTCGGCGTGAAGCCGCGATTGAAGGAGGCCGCCGCGGTGGCGCGCCATGCCATCACCGGGCGGCCGCGTCCCGAGCAGGGCCTGCTGATCCATCGCCGGTTCTACGAATCGCTTGGCGGCTACGGCCCCGGCGCGCACGCGGCGAAGAACCTTCTCGCCCGTATCGGCCGCGGCCGGCTGGTGCTGCTGCGCTCGCAGATCCTGCTGCCGGAGAGCTAGCCGGCCTCCAATTGGCCGCGCAGATAGGCGGCCAGGGCCTCGAACTCGGCGTGATAGGCGTGCTCGGTGAGGGCATCATATTGCGCGATGATGCCGAGCTGCGCGCGCAGGCGCTCCTCGGGCGGCATCCGGCTCCATTGGCCGCCGCCATGGTCGCGATAGACCGAGAGCGGCGTGTGCAGGAAGCCGAGAGGACCCGAGCGCGCGGCGCAGATGTTCACCGCCCAGTCATAGGCGACGAGATCGAACAGTGCCGGCGGCAATGTGCGCAGGGCGCTGACGCGATACATGCAGGAGGAGAAATTGCCCGGCACGTTGTCGACGACGAGGTTCGCGGGGGTGTGGAGGGACACGCCGTCATCCGGCGGGACGCGGAAGACCCGCTCAGCTCCGGGCGCCGCGCTGGAGCTGACGATCTCGTAATTGGCCGCGCAGATCGCGCATTCCGGATGCGCGTCGAGAAAGCCGACCATCCGCGTCAGGCGATCCGGCGCGGTCCACCAGTCGTCGCCCTCCAATATCGCCGCATAGTCGGAGCGGCAGGCGGCGAAGGCGCGCTGATAATTGCGGGTGATGCCGAGATTGCGGCTGGAATCGAGGAAGCGGAACGGGAGCCGGCCCGCCGCCTCCAGCCGCCGGGCGACGATGGCGCGGGTGTCGTCGCTCGAGGCGTCATCGGCGACGATCACCTCCAGCGGCGCGGCGAAATCCTGCATCAGCAGGCTGTCCAGCGCCGCGTCGATGAAGGCCGCGTGATTGTAGGTGACGAGCACCACGGACAGCTTGAAGGCTTCGGGCGTCACGCGCTCGCTCCGGCGCCACCAATCAGAGAGCAGGGGAATGCGCATCGGATCATGACGCCTAGATCGTAGCGCCCGGGGACGTGGGAGCCTTGGCCTTGGCGCGCTTCAGATGCTCGTCGAGGCGGGGCAGGATCTCGACGAAGTTGCACGGCCGGTGCCGGACGTCGAGCTGATGCACCAGGATCTCGTCCCAGCCGTCGCGACAGGCGCCGGGCGAGCCGGGTAGGCAGAAGATGTAGGTCGCGTTGGCGACGCCGGCGGTAGCCCGGCTCTGCAGTGTCGAGGTGCCGATCTTGCCGAAGGAGACCATGTGAAAAACGGTCGAGAAGCCTTCCATGCGCTTCTCGAACAAGGGCTCCACCGCTTCCGGCGTGACGTCGCGACCGGTGAAGCCGGTGCCGCCGGTGGTGATCACCACGTCGACGCCGGGATCGTCGATCCAGCCCTTCACGCGGGCGCGGATCGCGTCGACGTCGTCGGGGACGATGGCGCGGTCGGCGAGGTGATGACCGGCCGCCGCGATCCGGTCGGCCAGCGTGGTGCCGGACCGGTCGTCCGCCAGCGTGCGGGTATCGGAGATCGTCAGCACCGCGATGTCGAGCGGCACGAAGGGACGTTCAGCCTGTTCAACCGCCACGATCCGCGCTCCGGCCTCAGATCGCACCCTGGAAGGTGTTGCACTGCTTCATGTCGCCGGTCTTCAGGCCGCGGGTGAACCACTGCGTGCGCTGCGCCGAGCTGCCATGGGTGAAGCTGTCCGGCACGGAAAAGCCCTGCGCCTGCTTCTGCAGCCGGTCGTCGCCGATGGCCGAGGCGGCGTTCAGCGCCTCCTCCACGTCGCCTTCCTCGAGGATGCGCCACTGGGCGTTGGCGTGATAGGCCCACACGCCGGCGAGGCAGTCGGCCATCAGCTCGACGCGCACGGAGAGCGCGTTGGCCTCGGACTTGGAAGCCTGCCGCTGGCGCTGCTGCACCTGTCCGAGCAGCCCGATCTGGTTCTCGACATGGTGGCCGACCTCATGCGCGATGACATAGGCGGCAGCGAAGTCGCCGGGCGCGCGGAAGCGCGTCTTCATCTCCTGGAAGAAGGAGAGGTCGAGATAGACCTTCTGGTCGAGCGGGCAATAGAACGGGCCCATGGCCGACTGCGCGGCGCCGCAATCCGAGCGCGTGTAGCCGGAGAACAGCACCATGCCGGGCTTGTCGTAGGTCTTGCCCATCTGCTGGAAGATCGGCGTCCAGACATCCTCGGTCTGAGCGAGAACGGTCGCGGCGAACTTGCCGAGCTGGTCGTTCGGGGCGCCCTGCGTGCCGGAAGGCGCGCTGGTCTGCTGGCTTTCACCGCCGCCGCCGCCGAACAGGATCTCGGCGCCGCCGATGAGCAGCGCCGGATTGATGCCGGTCGCCCAGGCGAGCAGGCCGACGACGATCAGGCCGCCGATGCCAAGGCCGCCGCGGCGCATGCCGCCGCCACCGCCGAAGCCCCCGCCGCCGCGACGGTCCTCGACATTGTCGCTGCGCCGGAAATCTTCCCACTTCATGACCGCCTCCAGAGCTGACCGTCGGTAACACGATCACGGTGGATTTTGATCTAGTCGCGGCAAGGCGGCAACGCAACCGCGGTGCCGTGCAAGAACACGACGCCGCGGACGTTTCATCAGGCCGCGACGGCCGACGCCGTGTCGAGCCATTGCCGCGCGAGGTTGATGTCGGCCTGCGACAGCCCGTGCCCGGCCGGAAGCACGCGGTGCTCGATCGCCGCTCCGGCCTTGCGGAGCTGCGCGGCGAGCCGCGCCGCATTTTCGTCCGGCACGATCGGGTCCATCGCGCCGGAAAGCAGCAGGACAGGCTTGCCCGCGAGATCGGCCGCCGGCGGTTCGGCGAGCGGTACCATGGCGCGCAGCAGCACCGCGCCGGCAAGCGCCTCCGGGCGCAGCAGGAGCGTGGCCGCCGCGATGTTGGCGCCGTTCGAGAAGCCGAGCGCGACCGGCGCGGCGAGGCCGTATTCGGCGCGGGCGGCGGCGACGAAATCGGCGAGCTCATTCGCCCGGCGGCGCACGTCGTTCTCGTCGAAGACGCCCTCGGCGAGGCGGCGGAAGAAGCGCGGCATGCCTCCTTCCAGCACCTTGCCGCGTGGCGAGAGCAGCGCCGCGCCCGGCGCGACGGTGCGGCCGAGGCCGATCAGGTCGCTCTCGTCGCCGCCGGTGCCGTGCAGAAGCAGGAGCGGCGCGCGACCCGGAACAGTGGCCGGTTCGAAGCGATGCACGAAGCCGAGTTCATTGGTGGTCATCACCAGATCCTCCGGGGGCAGCAAGGCCCCGCTACAGGAAAGGGACCGGCCTCCGTTCCGCCGGGATGGATGGAACGGAGGCCGGGTGGTCAGGCCGCGTCAGACAGGTCGATCTGCGGCAGCACCGCCTCGATCTGCGCGCGGCGCGGCTCGAGGAAGCTCGGCAGCTTCAGAGCCTCGCCGAGATGGGCGACCGGCTCGTCGGCGGCGAAGCCGGGGATGTCGGTCGCGATCTCGAACAGCACATGGCCGGGCTCGCGGAAATAGACCGAACGGAAGTAGTTGCGGTCCTTCTGCTCGGTGGTGCGGATGCCGTGGTTCTCCACCAGCTTCTTCACCATCGCCGCCTCGGCCGCATCGTCGGCGGCGCGGAAGGCGATGTGGTGCACCGAGCCGCCACCCATGCGTGCCGGCAGGAAGCCGCCGGCCTCGTGGATGTCGACGATGCCGCCGATCTGCGTGCCCTCCGCCTTGAAGCGCACCAGCGAGCCCTCGCGGCCGATCTCGGTGAAACCGAGCACGTCGGTCAGGATCGCGCCGGTCGGCGCGGCCTCCTGCAGCAGCAGGTTGACGCCGTGGAAGCCGCGGATCGCGACCTCGGCCGGCACTTCGCCATTCGTCCAGCCCGGCTCGCTCTCGATGCCGGGAACACCGACGAGGGCGAGGCGCATGCCGTGCGGATCCTTGAAGGACAGCACGGTCTCGCCGAAGCGCCGGACGATCGGCTGATAGGCGACGCCCTTCTCGATGAAGCGATGCGTCCAGTAGCCGATCGCGCCTTCCGGCACGCGGAACGCGGTCTCCTGCGTCTCGCCGACGCCGAGCCGGCCCGGAGCGACGTGGTCCCAGGGGAAGAAGGTGAGGATCGTGCCGGGCGAGCCGACCTCGTCACCGTAATAGAAGTGGTAGGTGCCCGGATCGTCGAAATTGACGGTCTTCTTGACGAGGCGCAGACCGAGCGTGCGGGTGTAGAACTCGACATTGCGGCGAGCATTGCCGGCAATGGCCGTCACGTGGTGGATGCCGTGGTGGTTCATGATGGTGCCCTCCATTCCGGGGCGCACCGGCGCCCTTTCGTGACCTTTCAAATAAGCCAATGGATCGCGAATTCCATCTAGTCTTTATTGCGTGGGCGCAATATCATCCTGTCGCATCGCGAGCCAACGTACCCCGAACGATGCCGGGAAGCCCTAGAGGAACAGATGGCGGAGCCCTTCAAGAACCTGGCCTGGGATGATTTCCGGCTGATCAAGGCCGTTGCCGACGCGCGCGGGCTTCCGGCGGCGGCGGCGCAGATCGGGGTCAATCATTCCACCGTGTTCCGGCGGCTCAACCAGATCGAGGAGGCGCTCGGCACGCCGCTGTTCGAGCGGCACCGCAGCGGTTACGTGCTCACCCCCGCCGGCGAGGAGATGGTGGCGCTCGCCGACCGGCTCGATGCCGAGATCACGGCGGTTGGCCGCAAGCTCGCTGGCCGCGCCCCCGCGCCCGCGGGCGAGCTCAGGATCACCACCCCGGATTCGCTGCTGATCCACCTTTTGATGCCGATGCTCGCGGGCTTCCGCGAAAGCTATCCGGAGGTGCGGCTGGACGTCGTCCTGTCGAACCAGGCGCTGAACCTCTCCAAGCGCGACGCCGACGTCGCCATCCGCGCCACCGACAACCCGCCGGAAAATCTCGTGGGGCGGCGCGTCGCACGCATCAACTGGGCGCTCTATGGCCGCGCGATCGACTTCCCCGAGCCGGGCGCGGTCGACGAGGAGTCCTTACGCGGGCGCAACTGGGTGTCGCTCAGCGACAGCATGGGTGCGCTGAAGGCGGTGCGTTTCGTCCAGGAGAACATCCCGCCGGAGCGCGTCGCCTACAAGATCAATACGGTGCTCGGCCTCGCCGAGGCCATCGAGTCCGGCATCGGCATCGGCCACATGCCGTGCCTCATCGGCGATGCGCGCCCTTCCCTCGTCCGTCTCGCGCCGCCGGAGGACGATTTCGCCGCCGACCTCTGGCTGCTGACCCATCCGGACCTGCGGCAATCGCCGCGGGTGCGCGTCTTTCTCGACTATATCGGCACCGAGATCGCGCGGCACCGCAAGTTCATCGAGGGAACGGAGAACGCGCTCGGCAGCATCGCGCGCGTCGAGGCCTAGCTCCGCCCGCCGCGCCGGCGCTGCGGCTCAGCGCTTCACATTCGCCAGCAGGTCGTCGCGCAGCGCGATCAGGTCGCCGGTCAGCTTGTCGACGGTCTCCGCCTCGCGCTTGAGGCAGATGCCCATCTCCTTGGGAATGCGCTGCGCCTGCTCATGCAGGGCCCGACCCTTCTCCGTGAGATGGATGCGCACCTGACGCTCATCCTGCGCGTCGCGGGTGCGGCGGACGAGGCCAGCCGTCTCCATGCGCTTCAGCAGCGGGGTGAGCGTATTGGTCTCGAGCAGGATGCGCTCGCCGATCTGGCCGACCGTCTGCCCGTCGGCCCGCCACAGCACCAGCATGACGAGATACTGCGGATAGGTGAGGCCGAGCTGATCCAGCATCGGCTTGTAGACTCGGTTGAACGCATGGTTCGCCGAATAGACGGCGAAACAGAGGAAGTTGTTCAACTTGAGAATTTCGTCCTTGGCGGACATGGCAAGATCAACGCTTTCACGCGCCGCCTCTCGGTTGACTGTCCATTAAATTGCATCGCGCACGATCTTTTTCAAGGGCGGGATCACATTTGTGTTATGCATTTACAGCGTGCCATGGCCCTGTTTCTGCAGGCTTTCAGCCTCGCCGCGCAGAAATTGCAACCGAGGCATGTGCGTTTGAAGAAGCCGGGCGCTGTTTTATAGGATCGCGCCAGAGCCCTTTCCGATCAGATGGAATCACCTGATCGACAGGAAAGTGCTCTCTTTCAATACGTTGGAGCATGTTCTCATCGCGAAAGTCCCTCAACTTTCGCGGAACATGCTCCAAGCCCGAGGTTGGAACACCTGCCGATGTCCGAACGCGCAACCATGAAGAAGCCGGACGAGACCGCCGGGCCGGAGCCCGTCACCGACCTCGGCGCGGTCGGGCGGCGCTCGTCGCGGCTGCGGCTCAGGGCCGCCTGGATGTACTACGTCGAGGGCATGACGCAGAGCGCCATCGCCGAGGCGCTCGACATCGGCCGCGTCACGGTGGTGCGCATGCTGGCGGACGCGCGCAGCCTCAACGAGGTGAAGATCACGCTGAGCCGCGAGATCGCCGAGCTGCCGCGGCTCGAGATCGGCCTGCAGAAGGCGTTCGGCCTGCGCGAGGCGGTAGTGGCCCCGATCTCCGCGCCGGACGCCGACCCCACCGCCGCCATCGGAGCGGCGACCGGGCAGTATCTGTCGGACCTCATCCGCTCGGACATGAAGATCGGCTTCGGCTGGGGACGTACGCTGATGCGCGCGCTCGGCTCGGTCGACGAGAGGCAGGTCAGCAACCTGTCGGTGATCTCGCTGCTCGGCGGCATCACCAAGGCGCGGCAGTACAACCCCGCTGAATTCGCCTGGCAGTTCGCCCGCATGTTCCAGGCCGACTGCCATCTGATCGCTGCGCCCGCCCTGGTCGACAGCGTCGAGACCAAGCAGGCGCTGATCGAGCGCTGCGGCCTCGGCACGGTCTATGCGCTGGCGCGTGAAATGGACGCCGTGGTGCTCAGCGTCGGCGAGATGGCGTCCTCGAGCACCGCGCAGCGCTTCGGCTTCTTCTCGCCCGCCGACTGGGACTCGCTGATCGCCGCGGGCGCGGTCGGCGACGTGATCTACAACTTCATCGACATTGACGGGCGGGTGATCGACCATCCGATCAACCGCCGCGTCATGTCGATCCCGGTCGAGACGCTGACGGCGACGCCGGAGCGCATCCTCACCTCCGGAGGACCGGACAAGGTGGATGCGGTAATCGGCGCCCTGCGGCTGCTGCGCCCCACGGTGTTCATCACCGACGAGATCACCGCCGACGCGGTGCTCGCGCGCGTCGGCGCGGCCGGCTGAGCCGCAACAGAACGATTGACGTCGCCGCAATGTCGTCTACCCAAGAGGCGTGGAACGCCTGCCGCGCGCCGGCGTGCCGCGTCCGAGGGAAGGAATACGCCTGATGTTCGCCAATAGCGGAATCGTCCGCACCGGCCTCGCGGCCGAACTCGCCGCCCATGCCGAGAAGCGCGGGCCGATCACATTGGGGCTCGCCGGCGCCGGGCAGATGGGCACGGACCTGATCGTGCAGGCGGCGCTGATGCCGGGCATGCGGATCGGCGCGGTATGCGAGCTCAACCCGCAGGCGGTGATCGACGCGGCGCTTATGGCCGGCCATTCCCGCGACGACGTGGTGGCGGCCTCGTCTCCCGCCGATATCCAGCGTGCCATCGAGACCGGCAAGATCGCCGTGACGGACGACTACCGCGCCATGTGCGCGGCCGGGCACATCGACGTCGTGATCGACGCCACCGGGAGCCCGAATATGGGCACCATCGTCTCGCTGGAGGCGATCCGCAACGGCAAGCATGTGGTGCTGCTCAGCGTCGAGGCGGACATCACCATCGGGCGCTATCTGAAGGAGGAGGCGCACAAGGCCGGCGTGGTGCTGACCGGCGCCGCCGGCGACGAGCCGGCCTCGACCATCGAGCTCATCAGCTTCGCGCAGGCGCTCGGCTTCGAGATCGTGTGCGCCGGCAAGGCGAAGAACAACACCTTCAAGATCGACGCCACCCCGGACGAGTTCGCCGAGGAGGCGCGCGCGCGCAACATGAACCCGCGCATGCTGGTCGAATTCGTCGACGGCTCCAAGACCATGGTCGAGATGACCGCGCTCGCCAATGCGACCGGGCTGGTACCGGACGTACCGGGCATGCATGGGCCGAAGGCGGATCGCGAGGAACTGGCGCAGGTGCTGTGCACCAAGGCGGATGGCGGCATCCTCAACCGCTCGGGGGTGGTCGACTTCACCCTCGGCAAGGGCGTGGCGCCGGGCGTGTTCTGCATCGTGAAGCCGCGTCATCCGCGGGTGATCGAGCGCATCGCCGACCTCAAGGTCGGGCCGGGGCCGTGCTTCGCGCTGATCCGTCCGTTCCACCTCACCAGCCTCGAAGTGCCGCTTTCCGCTGCCCGCGCGGTGCTGCACCGCCAGCCGGACATGGAGGTGCTGGACTATCCCGTCGCCGAATGCACGGCACTGGCCAAGCGGGACCTCAGCCCCGGCCAGACCCTCGGCAAGATCGGCGAATACGATTATCGCGGCTACACGATGAGCTGGCGTGACGCGCGCGACGGCTTCGCGCTGCCGCTCGGCCTCGCCGAGAAGGCGCGGGTGCTGAAGCCGATCAAGGCCGGCGAGGCGCTCACCTACGACAATTGCGCGCCGGACGAGCAGCTCGTCGTGACACAGATCCGCCGCCGGCTGGATCAGGCCGACGCGCAATATCTGGCGGCGTAGTCACGATCTGACACCCTCGCGCGCCGTCATCCTGAGGTGCTCGACCAAAGGTCGAGCCTCGAAGGATGCTTGCACCGCACTGGCCGTCCACCATCCTTCGAGGCTCGCTGACGCTCGCACCTCAGGATGACGATGCGCTGGCTATCGGGGCATTGGGCGTGTCGCCCTCACGTCGGCACCTCGGTGCCGTCCTGCGCCCAGCGGGTGTGGAACTTGCCCGGCCGGTCGAGCCGGCCATAGGTGTGCGCTCCGAAATAATCGCGCAGCCCCTGCAGCAGGTTGGCCGGTCCGCGGGCGCGTCTGAGGCCGTCATAATAGGCAAGCGCCGAGGAGAAGGCCGGCACCGGCACCCCTGCCTCGACCGCGCGCACCACGACCCGGCGCCAGTTCGGCTCGGCCTTGGTCACGGCGTCGCGGAAATAGGGCTCGAACAGCAGGTTCACCACCTCGCCGCCACCGGCATAGGCCTCGCGGATGCGGTTGAGGAAGCGGGCGCGGATGATGCAGCCGCCGCGCCATATGGTGGCGAGCTCGCCGAACCTCAAATCCCAGCCATATTCGGTGGAGGCGACCGCCATCTCCTGGAAGCCCTGCGCATAGGCGATAATCTTGGAGGCATAGAGCCCGTCCCTTATGGCGGCGATATCCTCCGCGGTCGGCGCCTTGATCACGGGCGCCGGATGGGCGAGCAGCTTTTCCGCCTCGATGCGCTGGGCGCGCCGGCTCGACAGCACGCGGGCGAACACCGCCTCGGTGATGGCGGTGAGCGGCACGCCGAGATCGAGCGCCGACTTGGCGGTCCAGAGCCCGGTGCCCTTCTGTTCGGCCTCGTCGGTGATGACGTCGACCAGCGGCCTGCCGGTCGCCGCGTCGACCTTGCGCAGCACCTCGGCCGTGCTCTCGATGAGGTAGGAGTCGAGCTCGCCCTTGTTCCATTCGGCGAATATGTCGGCGATGGCCGGCGCTTCGAGCCCGTAGAGGGTCTTCAGCAGGTCATAGGCCTCGGCGATGAGCTGCATGTCGGCATATTCGATGCCGTTGTGCACCATCTTCACGTAATGGCCGGCGCCGTCCGGGCCGATATAGGTGCAGCAGGGCTCGGCATCGACCTGCGCGGCCATGCGGGTGAAGATCGGCGCGACCCGATCATAAGCCTCGCGCTCGCCGCCCGGCATCATGGACGGGCCGGTGAGCGCCCCCTCCTCGCCGCCGGAGACGCCGACGCCGAGAAAGCGGAAGCCCTGCTCCTTCAGCGCGTCGTGGCGGCGCTTGGTGTCGGTGAAAAGCGAATTGCCGCCGTCGATGATGATGTCGCCGGGATCAAGGTGCAGCAGCAGCTCGGCGATCACGTCGTCCACCGGAGCGCCGGCCTTCACCATGATCATGATCGGCCGCGGGCGGGCGATCACTGCTACGAACTCGGCGATACCTTCCGCCGGCGCGAAACGCCCCTCCCCGCCATGCTCGGCGATCAGCGCCTGCGTGCGGGCCGGATTGCGGTTGTAGACGGCGACGCCGAAACCCTTGCCGGCGGCGTTGCGGGCGAGGTTCGCGCCCATGGTCGCGAGGCCGTACACGCCGATATCCGCGAGCTCTGCCATCGTGTCCTCTTGGCTGGTGGGAGTCTTGGCTGATGAGTGTGATCGGGCGATCAGGCGTTGCCGCCCGGCGTGGCCGCCGCGAAGCGGGCATCGGCAAGGCGTGCCTCGGCCTCGGCCAGCGCATCGGCGAGCTGGCGGACCTGCTGCGGCTGCAGGACGAGCTGGAGCGCGGGCACCTGCTCGCCGGGCTTGGGCTGCGCCGTGCCGATCTCGATGCGCAGGCCGACAGCGTCGCGGCCGAACAGGGCGGTGGTGAAGCCGAGCATCGGCCATACCTTGAGATGGCCGCCGGCATCCTTTTCCCAGGTGTCGAAAGGCGAGGTCACGATCATCTCCTCCGGTTGGGAACAGCGGCTCCGGCGGGGAAGCCGGCCCGAGGAATATCACCGGGGCGGAGATTCGTACGCCCCTTTTTGCGGGAGGGGTGCAGCTTCGAGACGAAACCCGGCATAGTGAACGCAACGGCAACCTCGTGCGTTGTGACACGCCGAGGACATTGAACGGGGGAGACGTTCAAATGGACATGCAGATGCGAAAGGCGATCGAACTCCTGCTCGAGATCGCCGAAGAGCGGCGCGTTCACGAAAGCGAGAAGCCGAATCCCGAACTCGCCGGAAGGATCGCCGAGGCGATCGCCCAGGTCCGCACGCTGATCCACGTCATGGGCGACGCGGCAAGCTGAGCGAAGCGGCCGACGCCGGACATTCGTGATGCTCCGGAAGGCGGACCTGCCCTTCACGCCGGACGACGGCGCGAGGGCAGGCCATGGGCCGTCCATGCCGCTCAGTGGCTGGAGCGGGCGTTGCCCTGCGACTGCAGGAGGATGGCGTCGGCGCCGTTCTGGGCGGCCTGGTTGGTATAGGTCGCGTTGCGGCCCTCGACCACGCGCGGCGCCGCATTGGCGACCAGCGGGAAGGCGACGATGCCGAGGGCGAGCAGGGCAGACACAGTCTTGGTGATCATTTGACGTCTCCAATGTCTCCGTCGAGAGCGCGATTGCCTCGATCAACTTGACGATTGGAATGTAGTCGGGCGCCGATCCCGCCGGAATCAGGCGCATGGTCATCCGATTCATAGGTTGATATCGCGAATATAAACTTCGGTATGCTGAATCGGACAAAGAAACGCCGGCCGCTCCTTTCGGAACGGCCGGCGCTTTGCTTGCCTCGGCGTATGGCACCCGGATCAGGCCGCGACGGTCTCCGCCAGCGGGCGTCCGGAGCTCGGACCCGCCCCCTCGATCGCGGCCGCCACCGCATCGTCGACGCGCTCCAGCCAGACGAACTCCAGCCGCTCCCGCGCGTCCTGAGGAATGTCCTCGTAGTCGCGGCGGTTACGGGCCGGCAGCATCACCCGGGTGAGGCCGGCGCGGGCAGCCGCCACGACCTTCTCCTTGATGCCGCCGACCGGCAGGACGAGACCCCGCAAGGAGATCTCGCCGGTCATCGCGGTGTCCTTGCGGACCGTGCGGCCGGAGAGCAGCGAGACCAGCGCGGTGAACATCGCCACGCCCGCGCTCGGCCCGTCCTTCGGCGTCGCGCCGGCGGGGACGTGGATATGCACGTCGTTCTTCTCGAACACCGCCGGGTCGATGCCGAACTCGGCGGCGCGGCTCTTGACGAGGCTCATCGCCGCCTGGGCGCTCTCCTTCATCACGTCGCCGAGCTGGCCGGTGAGGATCAGCCCGCCGCGACCCGGCACCTTTGTCGCCTCGATGAAGAGGATGTCGCCGCCGACCGGCGTCCAGGCGAGGCCGGTGGCCACGCCCGGAACGCTGACACGCAGCGCCACCTCGTCCTCGAAGATCGGCGGGCCGAGCAGCTCGGGCAGCCGGTCCGCGGTGATGCGGGCCTGCGTGACCGAGCCTTCGGCGATGTCGACCGCCACATGACGGACGGCACGCCCAACCTCGCGCTCGAGGTTGCGCACACCGGCCTCCCGCGTATAGGCGCGGATCATGCCCTTGAGCGCCTCGTCGTCGATCTCGACCTGCTCCGGCTTGACGCCATTGGCCTCAAGCTGGCGCCGGACGAGATAGCGCCGCGCGATCTGCAGCTTCTCCTGGTCGGTGTAGCCGGAGAGGCTGATGATCTCCATGCGGTCGCGCAGCGGCCCCGGGATGGTGTCGAGCATGTTCGCGGTGGCGATGAAGACCACGCGCGACAGGTCGAAGGGCAGCCCGAGATAATTGTCCCGGAACGTCCCGTTCTGCTCGGGGTCGAGCACCTCCAGCATCGCTGCCGAGGGATCGCCCTGGATGCCGGAGCCCATCTTGTCGATCTCGTCCAGCATCATCACGCAGTCGCGGGTGCCCGCCTTGCGGATACCCTGGATGATGTTGCCGGGCAGAGCGCCGACATAGGTGCGCCGGTGACCGCGGATCTCCGCCTCGTCATGGACGCCGCCGAGCGACACGCGCACGAACTTGCGGCCCATGGCGCGGGCGATCGACTGGCCGAGCGAAGTCTTGCCGACGCCGGGCGGGCCAACGAAGCACAGGATCGGAGCCTTGCCGTTCGGCGCCAACTTGCGCACGGCGAGATACTCGACGATGCGGCGCTTGATCTTGTCGAGGCCGAAATGGTCCTCGTCGAGAATCCGGCGCGCCTCGGCGATGTCGATCGGCGCTTCCTCGGGCAGCTTCCAGGGCAGCGCGATCAGCCAGTCGAGATAGGTGCGGACCATCCCGTATTCGGGGCTGGCATCCTGCATCCGCCTCAGCCGGCCGAGCTCCTTCTTCGCCATCTGCTCGACATCGTCGGGCATGCCCGCCTCAGCAATCGCCTTCTCAAGATCGGCGATCTCCTGATTGTTGCCGCCGTCCTCGCCGAGCTGCTTCTGGATCGCCGCCATCTGCTCGCGCAGCAGCACCTCGCGCTGGCGCTCGTCCAGCGACGCCTTGGTCTGGCGGCCGATCTCCTGCGACAGGCGCAGCACCTCGATGCGGTGCGCCAGCAGGCGCGCCACCTTGTTCATGCGGGCGACGATGTCGACCGTCTCGAGCAGCTCCTGCTTCTCCTCCGGCGACACGTCGACATAGGCGCTCACGAGGTCGGTCAGCGCCGAGGGCGAACTCGCCCCGCGCACGGCGGCCATCAGCTCCGGCGGAACCTGCGGCAGCAGCTCCAGCGCCTCGGCGGCCTGGCCCTGCAGGTGGACGAAACGCGCCTCGATGTCGGAGGTGCGGGCGTCCTGTTCCTCGATCCGCTTCACCCGAGCGGTCATGAAGGGCTTCTCCTTCAGGAACTGCTCGACATGGAAGCGCTGTTCGCCCTGGCAGACGAGATGGTGCGTGCCGTCCGGCGCCGTGACGTAGCGCAGGATGTTGGCGACGACGCCCATGCGATGCAGGTCCATCGGCGAGGGATCGTCCTGCGCCGGGTCGCGCTGCATCAATATGCCGACGGGACGACCCTCGCGGATCGCCTGCTGGGCGGCGGCGACGGAGCCGGGCCGCACGACGGTGACCGGCATGACCACGCCCGGGAACAGCACGAAGCTGCGCACCGGCAGGATGATCAACGAGTCCGCATCGGCGGCGGTGGCCGGCGCCGCTTCCATGGGCGTGCCGGACGAGCCGCCGGCATCGGCGGCCTTCAGAAGAGACATGCGTTCATTCAAGGGGTAGGTCATTTCGGGCCCCCAATCAGACGGTCTTGCGCAGGACAATGGCGAGGCAGCCATCGAGGACGGTCGGCCGGGTCACCTCGTAGCGGCCGGGCGGCAAGGCCACCTGTCGCTCGAAGCGGCCCTGCGGCAGCTCCATCCGGTGAATGGTCGCGGTGCGTAGCTGCGGCGGCAGAACACGCTCGCCGGAGATCAGCAATACGCCGCCATTGATCGCGACGTGGATATGGTTCGGGTTGACGCCGGGAAGCGCGGCGAGGACGAGCAGTTCACGCTCGGTCTCGAGCACATCGACCGGTGGCTCCCAGCACGGCGCATGGCGCCGCGCCGACTGGGGCGCATTCGCTGCCGCGGGCTGGAACATCTGGCGATGCAGCCGCTCGGCGCGCGACAGCATTTCGAGCGCATCCGACCACATCCAGGCGCGGGGGTCCGTCTTCTTCATGTGAAGCTCCTCACAGGCCGACCTATACGCCGTCGGAACCTGCGAGCGGGATATGGGTGGCCAAAGTGCAACACGCCAGCCCCGCCGGGCGATTTTATCGCGAACGATATTTAGGGGAGAATGGGGAACGCGCGGGAGAGGCCGGATATCTCAATGCGCCGCCGGCGCGGCCGGGGAATCCGTCCGGAAGGTCCAGAGCAGGTTGCCGGCATAGTGCCAGACGACCAGCAGGGCGGTGATGCCGATCTGGGCGAGGATATAGGGCACGCCGAAGCTCGTGAGCAGCGCCATCAGCGCCGCGTTCAGCACAAGCCCGACGCCGGCGACGAGCAGGAACTTCGCCGCCGCCTCATGGTGCGGGCTGGAAGAGCCGCGGAAGACCACCGCGCGGCTCAGCAGGTAGTTCACCAGCGCGCCGGTGAGGAACCCCGCCGTCGCGCCAACCACCGGGCCGAAGCCCGCGCCGCTGACGAGGCCGATCAGCACCGCGTAATGCGCCACCGTCCCCACCGCCCCGAGAGCGGCGAACAGCAGGAAGTGGCGCAGGCGGGCGAGCGTCATGGCGGCCTCTATTTGCGGCTCGCCACGAGCGCCGAGCCGGGTCCGTCAAAGGCGACCGGCGGCGTCTCGGGGTTCTCGTCGTCGTCCCAGGGCAGCGGCTCGATCACCGGCTCGTGGCGGGCACGCATATCCACCACCATGGCCAGCGGAACGCCCAGACGGCTGATGGTGCGATAGGTCATGCCCGGTACGAGATTGTCGCAGCCGATATTGGTGGCGGTGAGCAGGAAATCCGCCTTGTCCCAGTCGTCGATGAGTTCGAGGCGCGGCCCGAGCAGGTCCTTGACCTGCTGATCCTCGGCGCAGATCGCGACCTCATAGGGCTTACCGGTCGGATTGGGTTCCTGCTCGATGCCGCGGCGCAATTCGAGCGCCGCCTGCCGCAGGCTGGTCGACCAGTAATCGCCCTCGAAGCGGCCAGCCGCACCCGCGACGCCGCCGACGAGCTGGTTGTAGCTCACATATTCGAAGGGATGCAGGCGCACGAAATTCGTCGCGTTGAACAGGAACAGCCCGAGGGCGATGCTGGCGAAGGCGAAGCCGAGCGGCGCCGAACGCGAGAGCATCCAGCGCCAGCCCGCCTTCAGACCCAGCGCGGCGATGAGGCTGGCGCTCGGGAGCACGAACAGGAAATGGCGGATGCCGTTATAGAGCGGGGGATGGTCGAGCAGCGTGAACGCCACCGGCACGGCGAGCGAGAGCGCGAGGGGCAGAACGAGGACGAGGCGCCAGCGCCAGTCCGCTCCTCCACGCCGCAGCCCCGACCCGACGAAGGCGAGCGCGAACGGGATCGCCACGAAGAGGCCGAGCAGCGTCACCTCGGGCAGCTTGATCAGCAGATATTCCGACATGTAGGTGCCCGGCACTTGGTCGATCAGCACCTCCCGGCCATTGATCAGCGTCTTCAGATCGAAGCCGAAATTGCTGAACGTGCCCATCGCCGTGAACAGGTTGGTCGGCGGCATCACCGACCAGGGCCATGTCACCGCCATGACGGCATAGGCGAGCGCGCCGGCCGGCAACAGCCGCAGCACGAGGCGCCCGAACAGGCGGATATCGCCGAGCAGGAGCGCCCCGGCGGCCATCGTCACGCCGAGATAGAGCACGGCGAAGACACCGCCGACCCGCAGCCCGAGCGCGCAGCCGACCGCAAGGCCAAGGCCGGCCACCGTCCGCCAGGACGGCAGCTCCGGCAGGCGATGCGCCACCAGCGTCGTGAAATAGAGGCTCCACACCATGGCGGCGGCGAAGGGCACGTCCTTGGTGTGGGTGAACATGGCGCCGCCATACATGCCGGTGAAGGCCAGCAGCACGGAGGCGGCGATGCCGACCTTCTCGCCGCCGAGCAGCCGGCCGAGCCGCCAGACGCCGAGGAGGCCGACGAGGCCGAAGCTCGCCGACAGCAGATGGCGCAGCTCATAGGTCTCGAGCGGCACATGGCCGTCGAGGCCGGCGGCGATCAGGTCGAACAGGCCGCCATAGAGATAGAGGTTGATGTAGTGGAAGGCGCGGGTGTCCGAAAACCCGCTCTCGTACCAGGCCCAGAGAAGCTGGCCGTAAGTGTGCTGCACCGGCTCGTCATTGCTGATGCCGTAGTCGCGGAAGACGGCGAGCACCCAGGCCACCAGCGCCGCGAAAAGCACGAGGCTGGCGAGGCGCGTCAGCGAGCTCGAACGCCAGGCGCGCTTGAGGAAGACCGGCAGCGCAGGCGCCGTCGGCGCGGCGGACTCGGATACGCGGAACGTCACGATGCAATCTCATCCGGCGCGAGGGCGGGGGAACGCAGGGCCGCAGGACCGGCGAAGCCGATCTCGTCGGCCACCAGATAGAGCGGGCGGCGCTTCACTTCCGTGAAGATGCGGCCGATATATTCGCCGATCACGCCGAGGCTGATGAGCTGCACACCGGACAGGAACAGCGTGCTGACCATGATGGTGGCGAAGCCGGGCGTCCTCACGCCGAGATAGAGCGCCTCGACGATCAGATAGGCGCCGTAGAGCGCCGAGACGAAGGCGAGCGCGACGCCCACCAGCGACCAGACGCGCAGCGGCACCATGGAGAAGGCCGAGAGCCCGTCCACGGCATAGCGCAGCAGCCGGATGAAGGAGAACGAGCTCACGCCGGCGGTACGCTCGGCGACCTCGAAATCGACTTCGCCCTGGCGGAAGCCGACCCACGAGGTGATGCCCTTCATGAAGCGGTTGCGCTCCGGCAGGCTGTTGATGGCATCGACCACCCGCCGGTCGAACAGGCGGAAATCGCCGGCGCCCTCGGGAATGTCGACCTCGCACATCAGCCGGAAGAAATGATAGAAGCCGCGGCTCCACAGGCGGCGCACCAGCGGGTCGGTATCGCGCGAGCGGCGCACCGCCGTGACCATCTGGGCGCCGCGCCGCCAGCTCTCGATCATGGCGGGAACGACTTCCGGCGGGTGCTGGAGGTCGGAGTCCATCAGCACCACGATATCGCCGGTCGCGGCCCTCAGGCCGGCGGCCATCGCCGCCTCCTTGCCGAAATTGCGTGCGAAACGTAGCGCCTTCACGGCGGCATCGCCGGCACCGAGCCTCGCGAGGGTGGCGAAGCTGTCGTCGCGGCTGCCGTCGTCGACGAAGACAAACTCGCGCTGCATCGCCGGATAGGCGTCGAGCGCAAGGCTAAGCCGGCGGTGCAGCGCCTCTAGACTGCCCGATTCGTTATAGACGGGAATAACGATCGAGATGGAATGAGCTGATCTCAGATAGGACGCTCGCGCGGTATCTTCAAAATTATCGGGCTTCCCGTGCAGCATGTCGCGCCTGCTCTGATAGGGATATTACGTAAACGTCATGCGATTTCCTTGGACGCAGACGCTATAGAGAGATTGTGATATTTGTTTGGCTGCTCCCGCGATGGTATTTGCACGCAAGATGATAGTAGTTTGCGCCGACGATTACGGTCTGAGTGGCGGCGTGTGCGATGCCATCGAACAGCTCATCGCGGCGGGGCGGCTCTCGGCGACCGGAGCGATGACCGGACTGCCGGCCTGGCGGCGGCGCGCCGGCAGCCTGCGCCAGACCGTCGCTAGCAGCCCGGCCGATATCGGGCTCCATTTCACACTCACCGAACAGCGCCCGATCACCGCCGCTCCCGGCCTTGCGGTCGATGGCCGGCTGCCGACGATCGGCCGGCTCATCCGGCAGTCGCTCGCCGGCGCCCTGCCCTCCGAGGCCGTGCGCACCGAGCTGCGCGCGCAGCTCGACGCCTTCGAGGATGTGTGGGGGGCGCCGCCAGACTTCATCGACGGACACCAGCACGCACATCTGCTGCCGGGCGTACGCGGCGTGGTGATCGAGGAGATGGCGGCGCGCTACGCCGACCACCCGATCTGGATGCGCGCCTGCGCGGAAGCTCCCGCCGAGGCGGCGCGGCGCCGCGTCGGCCTCTCCAAGGCGCTGGTGATCGGTTCGCTCGGCGCCGGCCTCGGCCGGGCGGCGGCCAAGCGCGGCGTGCCGACCAATGACAGCTTCCGCGGGCTCTATGATTTTTCGGACCGGCTGCCCTATCGCGAGGTGTTCCGGGCGAGCCTGAAGGGGTCGGGGAGGCGCATTCTCGTCCACTGCCATCCCGGCATCGTGGACGAGGAGCTGCGTGCGCTCGATCCGCTGCTGGAGCCACGCGAGCGCGAACTGGCCTACCTGTCCTCGGACGCGTGCGGCGAGGACCTCGCAGCCGCCGGCCTGCACCCCGCCCGATTCCGCGACATCGGCGCCTGAGGCTAGAGCCCTTTCCGATCAGGTGGAATCACCTGATCGATAAGAAAGTGCTCTCGACTCAATAGGCTGGAGCATTTTCTGATCGCGAAAGTCTCTCAACTTTCGCGGAAAATGCTCTATCGCACCCGGTTGCCGGACAGCGTCAGCCGCGGGTCGACCTTGGCGCCCGGCGCGAGCAGATCGCCGGTCGTCGCCTTGCTCCAGGCGAAGCCCACAAGGGCGCCGTTCACCGATTCGGCGATGAGGTTGTCGGCGATCACCGCCTGCCCCGCGCCCTCCACCAGCGACACGCCGATGCCGATTCCGGAACGGCGGATGACATTGCCGGTGACGGTCAGGTCGCGCAGGAAGGGGCCATAGCCGAGGCGCATGCCCATATAGTTCGCCCCCTCGATGACATTGCCGGTCACCGCGATGTCCGCCTCTGCGATGATGCCGATGCTGCCGACGTCGTCGGGATTGTCCGTGACGGGCGGGGCGACGAAATCGCGCATCACATTGCCCTGCACGACGGCGAGGCGTCCGCCGGTATCGAAGTTCGTGACGTTGATGCCGAAAACAGCGCGCTCGATGATGTTGTTGGCCACCACCGCGCCCTGGTAGCCGAACTCGACGAACAGGGCGACCTCGCCCATATCCGAGCAGTTGTTGCCCAGCACCTGGACGTTCGAGGACGAATTGCAGCGCACCGCCGTGAAGGCGCATTTCGAGATGCGGTTGTTGGCGACGATCACGTTGCCGGCGCGGAAGACGTTGATGCCGTTTCCGTTCTCCCCGGTGCCTCCATCCCGCGCGGCGATGTCGGAGATGCGGTTGCCGGTGACGAGCGTGCCGTCCTCGCGCGCTTCCGACTGCCAGACCTGGATGCCGTTGTTGGCGCAGCCACGGACCGTATTGTCCCGCAGCGCCAACCCGCGCGAATCGAGCGCGAAGATGCCGGTGACGCCCACTCCATCCACGGTGCAGCCGGTCACATCGCCGGCGACGCTGCGCAGCACGAGCCCGCTTTCATAAGAACCGGTGACCGTGCAATCGCGGATGGAGACCGCCGCGCTGTCGGCGATGGTCAGCAGACCCTCCCCGTCGCGGATCGGCAGCTTGCCGCCATCGAAGCCCAGCCCTTCGGCGGAGAAGCCGTCGCATTTCGAGGCACTCAGGATGTTTATGCCGCCGGCGTGGACGATCCGGCTGGCGCCCGGCACGCCGAGAAGCCGCAGCCCCGGTCGGGCGACAAGCTCGCTCGCCACATAGGAGCCGGGCGGAAAGAACAGCGGCAGGCGGGCCTGCGTGGCCGCGTCGAGGGCTTTCTGAATCGCGCGGCTCTGGTCATCACCGCTGCCGGGCTTAACGCCGAAGGAGGTCGCGGCAAGGGTCATGTCACCCGGCGCCGCCCATGCCTTGCCGGTGACAGCCTGGGTCGCGGCGAAGCCCAGCGCGACGCCCGCGCTGCCGAGCATGGCGCGTCGGCTCGGCTTGCCGGCGATCGAGAGGATTGGTGTGTCCGACAGCTTGGCCATGGCGCCCCGGGAGTGCCGCGCGACCGGCGCGGGAACCTCGCCACTATCCACGCCCGCAACCGGTTTGAAAACCGCCCCGACAGCGGCTTGCACGCGCTCATGGGAAGGAGCATACACGAGCGGAATCGTATGGAGCATCGTATCGATGCCGAACCCGGCCGCGCCGTCTGAGCTCATAGGCCCCGACTGGATCACGGCAGTCGACCCGGGCGGCGGGCCGATCTATCTGCAGATCGTCGCGGCGCTGGAAGCTGCCCTGTCCGACGGCACCCTCAAGGCCGGCGACCGGCTGCCGCCGCAACGCCGGCTCGCCGCGCGGCTCGGCGTCGATCTCACCACCATCACCCGCGCCTATACCGAGGCGCGCCGGCGCGGGCTCGTCGATGCCGTCACGGGGCGCGGCTCCTTCCTGACGGACGGGCGGGCGAGCGCGGCGCCGGTCGACCTCTCGATGAACATCCCGCCCTCGCCGCGCGGTCTCGATCTCGGCCGGCTGATCGAGCAGGGCATCGGCCAGGTGCTGCGACGCGCGAGCGCCGATCTGGTGATGTCCTATCACGTCGGACCGGGAGCGTCGGCGGAGCGCGCGGCGGGTGCGCAATGGCTCGCGCCGGTGACGGGACCCGTTGCGCCCGAGCGGATCGTCGTCTGCGCCGGCGCGCAGGCGGCCCTCGCGGCGCTGCTTTCCACGCTCGCCCGCCCGGGCGAGGTGGTGCTGGCGGAGCCGCGCACCTATCCGGGCTTCATCGGCGCGGCGGCGCAGCTCGGCGTCAGGGTCGAGCCGGTGGCGGCGGACGAGGGCGGAATCATGCCGGACGCGCTCGCGCGCGCCTGCCGCACGCACGCGCCGCGCTTCCTCTACCTGCAGCCGAACATGCAGAACCCAACCACGGTCACCATGCCGGAGGCGCGGCGACGGGAGATCGCGCGGATCGCGGCGGCGCTGCATCTGCCCATCGTCGAGGACGATCCCTACGGCCTGCTCGCGGAGGCGACGCCGCCGAGCTTCGCCGCGCTGGCGCCGGCGCTGACCTTCCATGTCGCGACCGTCTCGAAATGCCTGACGCCGGGGCTGCGGACGGCATTCCTGCTGCTTCCCGTCGGCCGCAGAGCCGACGACATCCTCGCCGGGCTCAGAGCCTTCACGCTGATGCCGGCGCCGCTGATGACGGCGCTGCTGGCGGGCTGGATCCAGGACGGCACGGCGCGACGCGTGCTCGAAGCCGTGCGCGCGGAGGCGCGGGCGCGGCAGGAACTGGCCCGCGCACTGCTGCCGGAAAGTGCGGCGCATCCGAGCGGCCTGCATATCTGGCTGCCGCTGCCGCCGCACTGGGATCGCCACCGGCTGATGGAAGCGGCGCGCGAACGCGGCTTGGGCGTGACGGCCTCGGACGCCTTCAATGTCGCCGGACCGGCGCCGGACGCCGTTCGCGTCTCACTCGGCGCGGTCCCGGACCGCGCGCGCCTCGCCGAAGCGCTGCGCACGCTCGCCGTCATCGTCGGCGAGCGGCGGCCGGCCCATCACGGCGTCGTCTGAGCCGGCGGCGTGACGAGCCGTCCCTCTTCGGCCTTGAAGTAGTACTGGCTCGCCACCAGCCAGCCCTTGAGCGGTCGCAATGGCGGGATGCAGGTCAGCAGCAGGAAGGGCAGCGTCGTGACCAGATGCACCCAATAGGGCGCCTGGAACGCGACCTCGATCCACAGGCCGAAGATGACGGCCGGCAGACACCCGAAGCAGATCACGAAGAAGGCCGGACCGTCCGCGGGATCGGCGAAGGAATAGTCCAGTCCGCACGCCTCGCAACGGGGGGCGAGGGTGAGAAAGCCGCGGAACAGCCGGCCCTGTCCGCAACGCGGGCAGCAGCCTCGCACCCCGGTCTCGAAGGGCGACAGACGGGGCCAATCGGTGGTGGACATGGAACGGACCTTTCCGGGCGCCACGATGGACAGCGCCCTTGCCCGGCAAGATGGACACGTACCCATACAATGTCAACCCATTAATGCAATTGTATGCATATATGTCAGGACATGCACGGGATCGTGAACGTATCGCGCCCACCCCCGGAAGCTCGGAACGGATCAGGTGGCGGAATGGGGGCGTTAACCATTTCCGGCCAATCGTGGCGCTGCGCCGTGAGGCGATTCGGTGACGTGAGTTGTGCAATGTCGAATGTGATTCCCTTCCCCTGCCGGTCCCGCGACGAGGATCTGACACCCGAGATCGATCTGATGACCGCCGTCGACGTCGCCATCCGCGATCTGCGCGACATCGCCCGCCGGCTGGGGGGCGACGAGGCCGGCCGCCGGCAGGCCGACGAATGCCTGTCCATGCTGACCCGCGCCCTCGAACAGGCGCAGGCAGCCTATTGACGCGGGAAGAACCTTCTCAGCCGATCAGGCTGGTGAGCAGATAGAGCCCGGCCTTCACCAGACCCCAGATCACGCCCCAGACGATTCCGAGCGAGGCGAAGGCGAGCGCCGTGCCGGCCACGATCCACAGGCCGTCGCGCTCCAATATGCCGAGCGACAGGATGCAGATGGCGAGCGCGGGAAGCATGTTGCCGAGCGGAATCGGCAGCACCAGCACCGCCGCAAGCACCAGGCAGACGAATCCCACCGCATATTCCGCCGGCGGATGCGCCAGCCTTCCGAGACGGGGACGCAGCAGGCTCTCGGCCTTGGCGAGCCAGGGGGCGGCCTTGTTGATGAAGCCGGCGAAGTCGTTGCGCGCGATCGAGCGCTCCGCGATCACGCGCGGGAGCCACGGATTGAGTCCGAAGGCGAGCTGCGCAGCCAGGAAGACCAGCGGCGCGCCGAGCACAGCCGACGTGCCCGGCGGCGTGGGCAGCACATTCGGTAGCGCGAAGATGAACATGAGCGGGCCAAAAGCACGCTCGCGCATGGCGTTCACCAGATCGCCGATGGCGATGCGCTCGCGCTCCTCGTCATTGGCGATGCCGAGCAGAATGTCCGAGAGCCGGGTCGCCGCATCGTCGTCCGCCATGTCCCACGCCGACGCCTCGCCACGGGTCGCACCATCGTCCGCGGACTCGCCGCCGGCCGCGTGCCGATGCGGCGCGTCGCCGGTGGAGTCGGACGCTTCGTTGGGGGGCCGGGCGGAAGGCAGGGTTTCGATCTGGTCGGACATCCTCTTGACCTGACGGAGCGGCCGCGCGGCCGTCGATCAGCCGGCCGCAAGGGCAGCGCAGCGTGACATAGGCGAGGAATGTGACGATAGCCAGAAGCCCTCGTTCACATTCCGGTCGACCCCTCAGGTCCAACTGAACAGGAAGGCGCCCACCGCCACGAGGATGATGACCGCCGCCGTGATCCAGTGTTTCGCCGTGAAATCGTGCATCGTCATGAGTGCCCCCTTAGCGCAACCTCTGGTGCCCCGTCATGGGGCAATCCCGGCGCATTCCAGATATGTCCCGATCGGATCGGCATCGATTGAAAGGAAATGCTCCCGGTTCAATGAACTGAGCACGTTTCCACCCGAACCGCTTGCTCCGTGCGGAATTGCTCTAGCCTAACGGACCGCGCAATGGCAGTACGCGCGCGCCACTTACGCATGATTAGCTTTCACGCGTATAAACTGGCATGAGTCCGCACGTGACTGACCGAAGGCGAGCATGCTCAACCTGAACGAAGGGTCGGTACTCGGCCCGATCGAAACCGAGCTGCGCGATGAGATCGAGATGTTCGAACTCGCGCCGGTCTCGTTGTGGCTCGAGGACTTCAGCGACGTGAAGGCGCTGTTCGAGGAATGGCGCTCCGCCGGCGTGACCTCGCTGCGCGACTATCTGCGCGACGCCCCCGACCGCGTGCGTCAGTGCTCCCAGCGCATCCGCCTCATCCGCGCCAACCGCAAGACGCTCACCCTCTTCGAGGCGAGCGACCTCGACCATCTCATCGCCAATCTGCCGCGGGTGTTCCGCGACGACATGCTGAAGACCCATATCGAGGAGCTCTCCCAGCTCTGGGACGGGCGCCGGCAGTTCTTCAGCAACACCGTCAACTACACGCTCTCCGGACGCCGGCTGGACATCCAGCTCCAGGGAACCGTGCTGCCCGGCTATGAGGAGAGCTGGGAACGCGTGCTGCTCGCCGTCGAGGATGTCACCGAACGCGAGACGTCGCGCCGGCAGATCGCGCAGGCGGAGGCCTATGCGCGCGGCCTGTTCGAGAACTCGCCGGTCTCGCTGTGGGTCGAGGACTTCTCCACCGTCAAGGCGCTCCTCGACGACGTCCGCATGCGCGGCATCGAGGATCTGCGCGTCTTCACCGACGTGCATCCCGAATTCGTGCTGAGGTGCATGAGCGAGATCCGCGTCATCGACGTGAACCGCCATACGCTGGAGATGTTCGGCGCGCCGGACAAGGCGACGCTGCTCAACAACCTGCCGGACGTGTTCCGCGACGACATGCAGAGACATTTCCGCGAGCAGCTCATCGACCTGTGGAACGGCAAGCTGTTCCAGCAGCGCGAGGTGGTGAACTACGCGCTCGGCGGCGAGGAACTGCATGTCCACCTGCAATTCTCGGTGCTGCCGGGGCGCGAGCACGACTGGTCGCTGGTGCAGGTGGCGCTCACCGACATCACCGCCCGCAAGCGCGCCGAGGCCTATCTCGAATATCTCGGCAAGCACGACGTGCTGACCAAGCTCTACAACCGCTCCTTCTATGTCGACGAGCTCAACCGGCTGGAGCGCAAGGGCCCCTTCCCCGTCACCGTGGTGATGATCGACCTCAACAACCTCAAGCCGGTGAACGACCAACTCGGTCACGCGGCCGGCGACGGGCTGCTGCGCCGCGCCGGCGAGGTGATCGCCAAGGCGCTCGACAAGTCGAACTGCGCCGCCCGCATCGGCGGCGACGAGTTCGCCCTGCTGCTGCCCGGCACCGACGCGGCCGGCGGCCTCGCCATGATGGAGAGCATCGAGAAGCTGGTGGAGGTGAACAACCAGTTCTACTCCGCCATCGCGCTCAGCCTTTCCATGGGCATGGCGACCAGCGAGCCGGGCGAGCGGCTGGAATCCGTCGTCAAGCGCGCCGACCTCGAGATGTACCGCGCCAAGCGGGCCTTCGGCGCCATGCAGGTGGAAGCGTCTCGAAACTAGCAACGCCGCCGGTTAGGCCGGCAGGTCGTTGGCGTGCACGAAGCAGAGCTTGTTGCCCTCCGGATCGCGGCCATAGGCGCCGTAATAGTCCGGCCCGTATTGCGGCCTGAGGCCCGGCGCACCCTCGTCCGTCCCGCCACCGTCGAGCATCGCCCGCCAAGCGGCATCGACTGCCGCCGGCGAGGGCGCGGCAAAGCTCACCTGCGTGCCGTTTCCCCAGGTCGCCGGCAGGCCGTTGAAGGGGAGCTGGACCCAGAACTGCGGCCAGCGGCGGCCCGGCACCTGCCATAATATGCCCGGCGGCCCGCCATCGCCGCCTTCCTCCAGCGGCCCCCGTTCCAGCCCGAGCGGCGCGAGCACCGCATCATAGAAGCGCGCCAGGAGATCGAGGTCGCGGGCGCCGAGAATGATGTGGCTGAACATGCAGCCCCCTGTCCATGGCGAGGTGGATTCGAGCATTTTCCGATCGCGAAAGTTGATCGACTTTCGCGATCGGAAAATGCTCCAGCCTGTTGAATCGAGAGCCCTTTCTTATCGATCAGGTGATCCACCCGATCGGAAGGGGCCCTAGAGGCGCGACATGGTCGCACAGCGGCCCCCTGTGGCGCGAGTGCCGCATGGCGCCGCTCACCCGAAAGCCGCTATTCCGGAACGGGAGCACCTCGCACGCCGGGATGACGCTCATGAACCAGGATTTGAGACCGCCGGACCGCCTGAGGGCCGGTTCGCTCGGCGTCCTGCATATCGTGTTCTTCGTGGTCGCGGCGGCGGCCCCGCTGACGGCCGTGGTCGGCGGTTCGCCCGGCGCCTTCGCCTATGGCAACGGCATCGGCGTGCCGGGCGCCTATCTGCTCGCCGGCGCGCTCTATCTCGTCTTCGCCGCCGGCGTAACCGCGATGAGCCGGCATGTGGCCGATGCGGGAGCCTTCTACGCCTATATCGGGCTCGGGCTGGGGCCGACGGCGGGCGTCGCCGGGGCCTTTCTCGCCATTCTCGCCTACCAGTCCGTTCAGGCGGCGGTCTACGCGCTGTTCGGGCTGTTCGCGAGCGAGGCGCTCGCCGGAGCGGGCCTCGGCCTGCCGTGGTGGGGCTGTGCGATCGCGGCCGCCGCCGTCGTGCATCTGTGCGGACGGCGCAATGTGCGCTTCAGCGGGCGGGTGCTGGGCGTCTGCCTGATCTGCGAGATCGCCGTGCTCGCCGCGCTGGCGATCGCGATCGTGGCGGCGCGCGGACCTGAAGGTCTGACGGCCGCGCCATTCCGACCGGAGAACGTGTTCGCCCACGGCCTCGGCGCGGCGATGGTGTTCGTGGTGGCGAGCTTCATCGGCTTCGAAGCCTCCGCCATATTCGGCGAGGAAGCGCGCCGGCCGCGCCGCGACGTCGCCCGCGCCACCTATGCGGCGGTCGGCCTGATCACGCTGCTCTATGCGGGCTCGAGCTGGGCGATCGAGCAGTTCCACGGCATCGGATCGGTGGTCGAGGCCGCCCGCACCGATCCGACCGGGCTCTATATCGGGCCGGCGCGGGCGCTGCTCGGCCCCTTCGCGGCGCGGGCCATGGAGCTGCTGCTGATCCTCAGCCTGTTCGCCTGCGCCCTCTCCTTCCACAGTGCCATCAGCCGCTATCTCTTCGCGCTCGGACGTGCCGGGATCGCCTCCCGCCGCCTGGCGCGGATCGATCCCGTCCATGGCTCGCCGGCCGACGCCGGGCTGGCGCAGAGCGCCGCCGCAGTCGCCATCATCGCCGCCTTCGCGCTGGCGCGTCAGGACCCGTTCGCCATCGTCTTCTCGTGGATGAGCGCGCTCGGCACCATCGCCATGCTGGCGCTGCAGATCCTCGTCGCCCTCGCCGTCATCGCCTTCTTCCACCGAAGGGCGGCGATGATCGGCGGCGATACCGGGCCGTTCAGCCGGCTGGTGGCGCCGGCGGTCGCAGCCGTGGGCCTTGCCGTCTGCCTCGGCCTCGTCATCGGCAATCTGGAGCTTCTCGCCGGATCGAAGAGCGCGGAGGTGCAGGCCTTCCCGGCGCTGGTCGCCCTCGTCGGCGCCGCCGGTGCGGTGCTGGGCCGGCTGCGGCGAACGGCCGGTGCTTCCGCACCGATCGCCGCGGCGAGGGTCGACACCGACCCGTTTGCGCAGTAAACCGCTCGCAATCACATCGGGATATGGTTTTCCACCAAATTATACGAAATTGGCCTGTAAATGAGCAATCTCCATCACGAGCGGGTGCTGAGCGTCCACCACTGGACCGACACGCTGTTCTCCTTCACCACCACCCGCGACCCAGCCCTGCGCTTCAAGAACGGCCAGTTCGTAATGCTGGGGCTCGAGGTCGACGGCAAGCCGCTGCTGCGCGCCTATTCGATCGCCAGCGCCAATTACGAGGAGACGCTCGAATTCTTCTCGATCAAGGTGCAGAACGGCCCGCTCACCTCGCGGCTGCAGCATCTCAAGGTCGGCGACGAGGTCATCGTCGGCAAGAAGCCGACCGGCACGCTGCTGGTCGACTATCTGGTTCCCGGCCGGCGGCTCTATCTGCTCGGCACCGGCACCGGCCTCGCGCCCTATCTCAGCCTGATCCGCGATCCGGAAACCTATGAGACCTACGAGAAGGTCATACTGGTGCACGGCGTGCGCACCGTGGGCGAGCTCGCCTATGAGGACCTCATCACCCGCGAACTGCCGGAGAACGAATTCTTCGGCGAGCTGGTGAGGGAGAAGCTGATCTACTACCCGACCGTGACGCGCGAACCGTTCCGCAATCAGGGCCGCATCACTGACCTGATCACCTCGGGCAAGCTGTTCACCGACATCGGCCTGCCGCCGCTCGACCGGGAAGACGACCGGATCATGCTGTGCGGGAGCCCGCAATTCCTCGACGACATGCGGGCGATCATGAAGGATCGCGGCTTCGAGGAAGGCTCGACCACCGAGCCGGGCGACTTCGTGATCGAGAAGGCCTTCGTCGAGAAATAGGGCCGCGGTTGTCAGCGGCCCGAATAGGGACTGCCCGCGGGCCCGACGCGCGGACGGCGGGCATCCTCGCGGGCCGCTTCCTCCGGGCTCAGCACCCGGTATTCGGCATCGATGACGGTGATGCCGCCGGGCGCGCGCGCCGGTTTGCGGCCGCCGAACAGCTTGTAGGCGAGACCGCTGACGAGGACGATCGGCAGGACGATGAGGAACACGCTGGCGGCAACGAGCGCCAGCGCGGTGCCGATCGCCAGCGCCGCGGCAACGACCAGCGCGATCTGCCAGCCGCTCACACGCTTGACCGTGAAGCGCATGCGATCGAAGGGGTCGGTGGAACTCATCCCTGACGTCTTTCTCTCTGGGGCACTCCGACGGGAGTGCTCGCGGTGTCGCCCCGCACCCGGATGATATGGGATGCGGGGCGGCTCCTGCCAGAGAATGCGGATCAAAAGGCGTTCAGCGCTTCTTGGTCGGCAGATCGTCCGGCCGGCGCGGCGGGAGCGGCACGGCAGCGACGAGTTTCTCGCGCACGGGCACCGCGCGCGGCGCGCTCGCGGCCCCCGAGGCCCAGGCCGGGATGACGGGCGCCGGCCGCAGCCCGGCAAAGGGCGCCGCGGCACGTTCGGTGATCGTGCCCATCGACTCGGTCGAGAGCGCGAGCGCGGCATGCGGGCTGAGCTCCGGAGGCAGGTCGAGCGGTGCTTCCACCGTCTGGGGGAGCTCGAAGCCCGTGACGCGTGCCAGCGTCGGCTCGGGCAGCGCGCCCTCGCCGCCCGAAGGAACCTCGGCGGTCAAGGCGCGAACGATGCGGCCTCCGTCGAGCTCGCCGGTCACCGCCGGCATGACGGCCCAGATGCCGAGCGCGACCAGCGCGCCGGCATAAAGGCTGCCCGCGACGGGACTGCGCGCCAGGATGCTTCGGCGGGCGCCGACCGGAAGACTGGCGCTGCGCGCGGCGATCTCGGCGAGATCGGCCTGCGGCAAAGGCGAGCCATCGGCGCTGCCGGCCTCGATCTCGATGACGATGTCCTTCAGCCGTGTGCCGGACAGCGAGCGCTGCCGGTGCAGAGCCAGCACGAAAGCGCGCGCGGAGCCGCCACGGTCGATGAGCTTGGCGACGAGCCGCGCATCCGGGCGCGGCAGATAGCCGATCAGCATGCCGCGCCGATGCACGGCGACAGCGAAGGGGCGTCCCACATCCGCGGGAAGCCGTATAAGCTCGAGTTCAAGGCCCGGACGCAGCAACGCGGCAGGGTCTGCCACGCTTTCTTCCCGCCCCAAGCCGTCAATAAAAGACGACCACGTCTCCATAGGGCGCCCCCGTTTCCCGTTGCGCCGACTGCGAGCAATAAAGCAGTGAAGTTAGGCTGGCGCAACCCAGAGGCGTCAACACCGCCTTCTGGTACTCCAGCGCTTGTCCCCAACTTCCTTCGAGACAGGACCCGAATGCTATGAAATTCAAAGCAAACGCACGATTCTTCAGGGGAAGGACGGGATGATCACGCTGCGCTCCGCCACCGAAGCCGACCTTCCGGCCATCCTCGCCATCTACAACCACGAGGTTCTCCACTCGACGTCGATCTGGAACGAGACGCCGGCCGATCTGAAGGGGCGCGCCCAGTGGCTCGCCGACCGACAGGCGAAGTCCTATCCCGTGCTGGTGGCGGACGAGGACGGCGCGGTACTGGGCTATGCGAGCTTCGGCGACTTCCGCCCCTTCGAGGGCTACCGCATCAGCGTCGAGCACTCGGTCTATGTGGCAAGGGAGGGTCGCGGGCGCGGCCTCGGCCGCATGCTGCTGGAGGCGCTGTTCGAGCCGGCGCGGGGGCTCGGCAAGAAGGTGATGATCGGCGGCATCACCGCCGGCAACGAGGCCTCCATCGCCCTGCACGGGCGGCTCGGTTTCGTCCGGAGCGGCTACATGCCCGGCATCGGCATCAAGTTCGGCCAGCGGCTCGACCTCGTGCTGATGCAGAAGGAGTTGTGAGCGGCCCCGCCCTCCGGAAAGCAAAAGGCCGGGACGAGCCCGGCCTTCGCGGATTTCGACAGGCGGTCCGCGCAGCGCGGCGCCGCTCAGTACCGATAGTGATCCGGCTTGAAGGGGCCTTCGACCGGCACGCCGATATAGTCGGCCTGCTCGGGACGCAGCTTGGTCAGCTTCACGCCCAGCTTCTCGAGATGCAGCGCCGCCACCTTCTCGTCGAGCACCTTCGGCAGGGTGTAGACCTTCTTCTCGTACTTGCCGGGATTGGCCCAGAGGTCGATCTGCGCCAGCGTCTGGTTCGAGAAGGACGACGACATCACGAAGGACGGGTGGCCCATCGCGTTGCCGAGGTTCACGAGGCGCCCTTCCGACAGCAGGATGATGCGGTTGCCGGCGGGGAACTCGATCTCGTCCACCTGCGGCTTGATGTTGGTCCACTTGAAATTGCGCAGGCCGGAGACCTGAATCTCATTGTCGAAGTGGCCGATGTTGCAGACGATCGCCCGGTCCTTCATCTGCCGCATGTGGTCGACGGTGATGATGTCCTTGTTGCCGGTGCAGGTGACGTAGATGTCCGCGCGCGAGAATGCGTCCTCGATGGTCGCCACCTCATAGCCTTCCATCGATGCCTGCAGGGCGCAGATCGGATCGACCTCGGAGACGATGACGCGGGCGCCGGCCTGGCGCAGCGAGGCGGCCGAGCCCTTGCCGACATCGCCGAAGCCGGCGACGAAGGCGACCTTACCCGCCAGCATCACGTCGGTGCCGCGACGGATGGCGTCGACGAGGCTCTCGCGGCAGCCATAGAGATTGTCGAACTTCGACTTGGTGACGCTGTCGTTCACGTTGATCGCCGGGAACAGCAGCTTGCCCTGCTCGGCCAGCTTGTAGAGGCGGTGCACGCCGGTGGTGGTCTCTTCCGAGACGCCCTTGATCGATTTGGCGACCTGCGCGAACCAGCCCTTCGGCTTCTCGGCGAGCAGGCGCTTGATCAGCGCGAAGAAGATTTCCTCTTCCTCGGAGCCGGGCTTGTCGAGGAAGGCGACATCGCCGTTCTCGGCGCGCAGGCCGTGGTGCACCAGCATGGTGGCGTCGCCGCCGTCGTCGAGGATCATGTTGGGAACGCCGCCACCGTGCCAGTCGAACAGCTTGGCGGTGAAGTCCCAGTATTCGGTCAGCGTCTCGCCCTTGAAGGCGAAGACCGGCGTGCCGCCGGCGGCGATGGCGGCGGCGGCGTGGTCCTGCGTCGAGAAGATGTTGCACGAGACCCAGCGCACGTCGGCGCCGAGCGCCTTCAGCGTCTCGATCAGCACCGCGGTCTGGATGGTCATGTGCAGCGAGCCGGCGATGCGCGCGCCCTTCAGCGGCTGCGCGGGGCCGTACTCGGCGCGGATCGCCATGAGGCCCGGCATCTCGGTCTCGGCGAGATCGATCTCCTTACGGCCGAAATCGGCGAGGCTGATGTCCTTGACGATATATTCGCTGGCGACGGCCATGGCTGGCTTCCCTGTTCTCGTTGCTCCGTTCCGGCCCGGCGAGGCCAGCGGACGCGTCATGACGTGCCGGCGGTTTAGCAGCCTGCCGGCGCAAAAACAATAACGATATAAAGATGTCTTTATATGACGACTTCCAAGAGGAAGCGAACGAGGGCTACTCGCCCTCTCCGAAGCGGTCGGCGACCAGGGCGTCGAGCGCGTCGAGCGCCGCCTGCGCCTCCGGGCCGGCAGCCTCCACCTCGATGGTGGTGCCGGGGGCCGCGGCCAGCATCATCAGCCCCATGATCGAGGTGCCGCCGACCGTCTCGCCGTTGCGCGAGACGTGCACGCAGGCGTCGAACTTCTCGACCGTCTGGACGAACTTCGCGGAGGCGCGCGCATGCAGGCCGCGCTTGTTGATGATGGCAAGCTCGCGCCGGAGCGCGGCTTTGGCACCCGACGCGCTCATTTCCCGGCGAGCACCCGGCTGGCGATGTTGATGTATTTGCGCCCGGCCTCCTGCGCCTGCGCCACCGCCTCCTTCAGCGGCAGCTCGGCCCGAACGGTGGCGAGCTTGACCAGCATCGGCAGGTTGATGCCGGCGACCACCTCGATGTCGGGTGCGTTCATCACCGAGATGGCGAGGTTTGAGGGCGTGCCGCCGAACATGTCGGTGAGGATCACCACGCCGCCGCCGGAATTGGCGGCCTCGACGCTGGCGACGATGTCCTTGCGTCGCTGCTCGATATCGTCGTCGGGGCCGATGGTCACCGTCTCGATCTGCTTCTGCGGGCCCATCACATGCTCGAGGGCCGCGCGGAACTCGGTAGCGAGACGACCATGGGTTACAAGTACAAGACCGATCATGCTGCTCCGCCGCCGGATGCGGCACGTTCCGAGGGGCGTCGCCCGCCACCTGCGTTGCAGGGGCACCATCATCGTTGCACTGCACATAAATGGCAAGTGGCGCCGGAATCTTAGGCAAAACGCCCGCGAAGCGCCTGCAATTGCTCAGTCCGGGACCGCTTCCGTGGTGAGCACCGCAATCACCGGCGGGAGCGGATCGACGCCCGCCGGCAAAGCGAGGCGCGGCAGCACCACACCGTCGAGCTGAAGGCGCCGGCTGTCGGGATCCGGCAGGCGGGCACCGTCATCTGCCGAAAGGTCGACGACCAGCCCGACGACGGCGCTCGCTGCGTGGGGTACGCGGCGGATGCCGGCGCCGCGTACCTCGATCAGCCCGGCGAGGTCGGCCGGCGGCGTTGCGACGAGGCCGTCGCCGCGGCGGGCGAGCAGCACGCGGTCATCGGCGACCAGAAGCGTCGGCCCGATCAGCCCGGAACGCGCGGCGAGGATGAGCTGGAAGGCGAGCCGCGACTTGCCGGAGCCGGACGGCCCCCGGATCAGCACGCCGGTCTCCCCCACCGCGACGCAGGAGGCATGGATGGAGGGCGGCACGACCAGCATGCGCGCCGCTCTTCAGGCGGCCGGCAGGCGGACGATGAAGCGCGCTCCGCCGCGCGCGACGGTGGTGGCCGGAGCCGCAGCTCCCTCGCCGGGCGATCCGGTTCCGATCCCGCCCTCGCCCGCACCGGACCCCGCCATGGCCGCGGCCGATTTCGCCGCCGACTTCACCCCCGCCTTGGCCTTCGTCTTCTTCGCCCCGCCCTTCACCGGCATCTCGGCGACACGGTTCTCCGCCCAGATGCGCCCGCCATGGGCGTCGACGATCTGGCGCGAGATGGACAGGCCGAGGCCGGAGTTCTGGCCGAAGCCCTGCTCCTCGGGCCGGTCGGTGTAGAAGCGCTCGAAGATGCGGCCCAGCGCATGGGGCGGAATGCCGGGTCCGTCGTCGTCGACCACGATCTCGACATTGTCCTTCAGCCGGCGGCAGGTCACCCGCACCTCGCCGCCGGGCGGCGAGAAGGAGCGGGCATTGTCGATGAGATTGTTGATGACCTGCCCGAGGCGGGAATCGTGGCCCGGCACGACGAACTCGTCCGAGCCGCCGGGGCCGGCCTCGAAGGCCAGCTTCACCTTGACCCCGTCGCCACGCCGGACGTCGTTGTGCACGCCGACGACGGTGTTGAGCAGCCGCCTGAGGTCGACCGGCGCGGCCTCCTGCCGCTGCAGCTCGGCGTCGAGCCGGCTGGCGTCTGAGATGTCGGTGATCAGCCGGTCGAGCCGCTTCACATCGTGCTGGATCACCTCCAGCAGCCGCGTGCGCGACGCGTCGGTCTTGGCGAGCGGCAGCGTCTCCACGGCCGAACGCAGCGAGGTGAGCGGGTTCTTGAGCTCGTGGGAGACGTCGGCGGCGAAGCTCTCGATCGCCTCGATGCGCGAATAGAGCGCATCCGTCATGTCGCGCAGCGCTCCGGACAGGTGCCCGATCTCGTCGGAGCGGCTGGTGAAGTCCGGGATCTCGACCCGCTGGCGGGTGCGGCGCCGCACCCGCTCGGCGGCGTCGGCGAGCTTGCGCACCGGTCCGGCGATGGTGCCCGCGAGCAGGAAGGAGAGCAGGACCATCACCGCCATGGCGACGAGGAAGACGCGCACGATGACGAAGCGCTCGGCCGCCACCGCCTCGTCGATCTCGCCGCCCTGCGTGGAGAGCAGCAGGGCACCGAGAATGGCGCGGAAGCGCTGCACCGGCACCGCCACCGAGACGATGATCTGCCCGCGATCGTTCACCTGCACGACGCTGGAATTCTGCCCCTGCAACGCCGCGCCAACCTCCGGGTAGCCCTTGCCGTTGTTGGGCCCGAGCTCCTTGTAGAGCGGCAGGTCGCCGCGCTCGAACCAGACCTTGACCTGGTTCCAGGCGCGCTCGAACCAGTTCGGCTTGCGCGTCGTCGGTGCCGGCAGCTCGAAGCGCAGGATCTCGCCGCGCGAATAGAGCGAGCGGGAATCGAGCAGAAGGGCGCCGTCGCGGTCATAGATGCGGGCGCGCGTGCCGGTCGGCTCGACGAGGCGCTTGAGCACCGGCGCCACACGCTCGGGATTGATGGGGAATTCGAGCGGCGCGAAGCTCTCCTCGCCCGGCCCGTAGCTCTCGCCCGCCTGCAGCTCCAGCAGGCGCTCGGGATCGATGGTGATGGCGTTGGCGTCGACCTGCGCCGAGGCCGAGATGGCGCCGGCGATGATCTCGCCCTGCACCAGCAGGCTCTGCACCCGCGCATCGATCAGCCCGGCGCGGAACTCGGACAGGTAGAGGATGCCCGAGACCAGCAGGCACATGCCGGCGAGGTTGAGGAAGACGATGCGCCGGGTGAGGCTGGAGAAGCTCTTGAAGGCGACGAAACGGCGCGCGCGCCGGAACGCCGCGAACAGTCCCGCCACGCGCCCGAGATGGAACGGACGGCGCGCGCGAGCGGACGGCATCGGCCCCACCTCGCCGTCGTCGTCATCATCGCCGAGCGGGCGCGCGGACTGCCGGTCGAGCAACGAGGCGCTACTCCTTGAAGCGGTAGCCGACACCGTAGAGGGTCTCGATCATCTCGAAATTGTCGTCGACCACCTTGAACTTCTTGCGCAGCCGCTTGATGTGGCTGTCGATGGTGCGGTCGTCGACATAGACCTGGTCGTCATAGGCCGCATCCATCAGGGCGTTGCGGCTCTTCACCACGCCGGGGCGGGTGGCCAGCGCCTGCAGGATGAGGAACTCGGTGACGGTCAGCGTCACGTTCTCGCCCTTCCAGGTGCAGGTGTGGCGCTCCGGGTCCATACGGAGCTGGCCGCGCTCCAGAACCTTGGCGCTGTCGGTCTCGCGCGGCATGGTGCCGTCCTTGGGCGAGACGCGGCGCAGCACCGCCTTCACGCGCTCGACCAGCAGGCGCTGGGAGAACGGCTTCTTGATGAAGTCGTCGGCCCCCATCTTGAGACCGAACAGCTCGTCGATCTCATCGTCCTTCGAGGTGAGGAAGATCACCGGCATGTCGCTCTTCTGGCGCAGCCGGCGCAGCAGCTCCATGCCGTCCATGCGCGGCATCTTGATGTCGAAGATGGCGAGGTCGGGCGGGTTGGTCTTGAAGCCGTCGAGGGCGGTCGCACCGTCGGTATAGGTCTGGATGCGGTAGCCTTCCGATTCGAGCGCGATCGAGACCGAGGTCAGGATGTTGCGATCGTCGTCGACGAGGGCGATGGTCGGCATGAGCGAACTTTCCTGTTCTGCCGCGGATTTGACGTCCCGCGGTGAACCGTGCCGGCGTGGCCATAATGTGACAGGCAACAAGCGGCACGCCGAAAATAGCCCTTTCGGGGCACGGGGCCAAATCGTCGCTACCGCTGCGTCGTCCCGCCGCTTGAGCGCGGCCCCGGCGCGGAGCACTGTCGGCGCCCCGCCGTCACGTGAGACGGGGATCGGTGCCGCACCTCGCGCCGGCCGGGGAGCCGGCGCCGGGGAGATCGCGAATGAGGCAAAGATGAGCAGTTCCGCCATTCCGGCCGAGACTTTCGACGCCGCCCGCGCCGTGCGGGTGCTGCTGCGCGAGGCGCGCATGGGGGCGCTGGCGACGCTCGATGCCGACGGCGCGCCCTATGTCTCGCTGGTGCAGGTGGCGACCGCCTCCGACGGCGCGCCGGTGCTGCTGCTCTCCGGCCTCGCGCGGCACACCCGGAATCTGCGCGCTGATTCGCGCGTTTCGCTGCTCGTCGACGAGCGCCGGGCGGGCGAGGAGCTGCAGGGCGCGCGCGCCAGCATCAGCGGCACCATCGCGAAGACCGAGGACGAGGCGGTGAGGCGGCGCTTCCTCATGCGCCACCCCGATTCAGCCGGCTTTGCGGGCTTCGCCGATTTCGCCTTCTACCGGATCGAGCCGAAGGCCGCCCACCTCGTCGCCGGCTTCGGGCGCATCGTCGACGTGGAGCGCGACGCCATCCTCACGCCGATCGGCGACGCGCAGGAGGTGGTGGCGGCCGAGGCAAGCGCGGTCGAGCACATGAACACCGACCATGCCGATGCGGTGGCGGCCTATGCCACGGTGCTGCTCGGCGCGCCGGCGGGCGACTGGCGGCTGATCGGCGTCGACCCTGAGGGCTGCGAGCTGATGGCCGGCGAGCGGGTGCGCCGCCTCGATTTCGGCCGGCGCATCACCACCGCCGAGGACCTCCACAAGATCATGGTCGAGCTCGCCCGCAAGACCCGCGCCGCCTGAGCTGCGCGCTTCGGGACGATGGCGCCCAGCTCACCTTGACCCATATGTCCCTGCCGCGCGCCAAGTCGCACTGGCATCATGTATTCCAATTCGCTTCTAATCTCGAAGCAACATCGAGAACTCGCCCACGTAAAGACGGCCTTTGCCCGCCTCGATCGGTGGCTCATCCTTGCCTTCGCCGGGTAGAGGCGCGGCGCTCTCGACATTTGCCGCAAAAACAGCACAACTTGCCGCCAACCATGCGAGACTAGACTTGCCGCAACCGGCGCAAAGACCGGGCGCGACCCACCATGAACACGACAGCCCGGGCGGGAACACCGGGCGAAGGAGGCGGCCTTGCAGGAAACCGGCATCCACAATCCCGAGAATGGCGCCAAGGGCTTCGGCTTCGAGGGGCCGGGCGCGGTCTTCTGGAACCTCACTGAGGCGGCTCTCTACGAGCGCTCCATCGCGCGCGGCGAGGCGCGGCTGACGGCGCATGGCGCGCTGGCGGCGGAGACCGGCGAGCACACCGGCCGCAGCCCGAAGGACCGCTTCATCGTCCGCGACGAGGGCACCGAGGACGAGGTGTGGTGGGACAACAATCCCGGCATCGGCCGCGAGGCCTTCGACCTCCTGAAGGAGGACATGATCGCCTATGCCTCGACCCGCTCGCTGTTCGCGCAGGACCTCTACGGCGGCGCCGACCCGGCGCACCGCATCAGCGTCCGGGTCTATGCCGAATATGCCTGGCACGGCCTGTTCATCCGCACTATGCTGCGCCGGCCGGAGCGCGACGAGCTCGCGGATTTCGCGCCGGAGATGACCATCGTCTGCCTGCCGGGCTTCAAGGCCGACCCGGAGCGCCACGGCACCCGCTCGCAGACCGCCATATTGTGCGACTTCACGCGCGGCGTGGTGCTGATCTGCGGCACCGCCTATGCCGGCGAGATGAAGAAATCGGTGTTCAGCTATCTGAACTACCTGCTGCCGGCCGGGGGCGTGATGCCGATGCACTGCTCGGCCAATGTCGGCGAGGCGGGCGATTCGGCGCTGTTCTTCGGCCTGTCCGGCACCGGCAAGACGACGCTTTCGGCGGAGGCCTCGCGCACGCTGATCGGCGACGACGAACACGGCTGGAGCGCGGAGGGCATCTTCAATTTCGAGGGCGGCTGCTACGCCAAGACCATCCGGCTGTCGGCCGCCGCCGAGCCGGAGATCTTCGCCGCCACCCAGCGCTTCGGCACGGTGCTGGAGAACGTGGTGATCAATCCCGACACCCGCCTGCCGGACTTCGACGACGGCTCGCTCGCCGAGAACGCCCGCGCCGCCTATCCGCTGCACTTCATCCCCAATGCCAGCACCAGCAGCCGCGCCGGGGCGCCGAAGAACATCTTCATGCTGACCTGCGACGCCTTCGGGGTGATGCCGCCGATCGCCCGGCTCACGCCGGCGCAGGCGATGTACCACTTCCTCTCCGGCTACACCGCCAAGGTCGCCGGCACCGAGACCGGCGTGACGGAGCCGCAGGCGACCTTCTCGACCTGCTTCGGCGCGCCCTTCATGCCGCGCCATCCCTCGGTCTACGGCAATCTGCTGCGCGACCTCATCACCCGCCACGAGGTCGATTGCTGGCTGATCAACACCGGCTGGACCGGCGGGGCGTTCGGCACCGGCCGGCGCATGCCGATCGGGGTGACGCGCCGGCTGCTGGCGGCCGCCTTCGACGGTTCGCTCAAGGAGGCCGATTTCCGCACCGATCCCTATTTCGGTTTCGCGGTGCCGACCTCGATCCCGGGTGTCGAGCCGCACATCCTCTATCCGGCCAAGACCTGGGCGAATGCGGCGGCGTTCGACGCCACAGCGCGCAAGCTGGTCGGCATGTTCACCGAGAACTTCGCCCGCTTCGAAGCCGAGGTGGACGAGGAGGTGCGCGAGGCCCGTCCGCAGGCGATGCAGGCGGCCGAATGATGCCACGGCGGCGGGAACGAGCGCATGCGCGCCGCCTGCCGGGCCTCCTGCTCGCCGCGCTGGGCGTGCTGGCCGCCTCGCCGGCCGCGCAGGCGGGCAGCGCCGCCGTCACCTTCCCGACGCCCGACCGCTATGCCGACGGGAACCTCGCCTGGAGCCCCACCGACCAGCGGCTGACCTTCGAGGGCCTCAGCCGCATCTTCGGCCGGCTCGCGGAACGGCGGCTGCCCGACGGCTATCGCCTCGATGTCGAGGTCGTGGCGCTCGATCTTGCCGGCAAGATCGATCCGCTGCGCTCGCGCACCGGGCAACTGCGGGTGATGCGGGCCGACACCTGGCCGAGCGCGACGCTCCGCTTCACGCTGCGCCGGGGCGGCAAGGTCGTCGCGCGCGGGGAGGACGCCATCGCCTATGTGGACTACCTCTCCGACCCCCTGGCGGTGCGCTCGGGCGAGCCGCTGCGTTTCGAGAAGGCGATGCTGGACCGCTGGATGCGCACGCGCTTCGCCTCGCTCCGTCCGGCCGAGAGCTGAGCCGCCGGCCGGATGGCGAAGGTCACAGGAAGTAGAGCCAGGTGATCAGCGCGAAGCAGGGCAGCAGGAAGACGCCCGACCAGGCCATATAGCCGAAGAAGCTCGGCATCTTCACCCCGCGGCTCTTGGCGATCGCCAGCACCATGAAGTTCGGCGCGTTGCCGATATAGGTCAGCGCGCCCATGAACACCGCGCCCGCCGAGATCGCCTCCAGCGTCACCGCATGCACGTCCATGAGGTCGACTGCGTCGCCGCCGGCGAGGTTGAAGAAGACGAGATAGGTCGGCGCATTGTCGAGGAAGGCCGAGAGCAGGCCGGTCAGCCAGAAATAGCCGGCATTGATCGGCTCGCCATCGGCATCCGTCACCAGATCGACCAGACTCGCCAGCGCTCCGGCACTGCCGGCCTTCAGTATGGCGATGACCGGGATGATGGTGAGGAAGATCGCCGCGAACAGCTTCGCCACCTCGCGGATCGGTTCCCAGTCGAAGCCGTTGCGCTCGCGGATGAAGGCGGGGGTGATGGCGAGCGAGATGCCGGCGAGGCCGAGCATGATCACGTCGCGTGCGATGGAGGGCAGCGGCACCTCGGTGCCGAGGATGTCGAAGGAAATGCCCGGCTTCCACAATGCGCTGAGCAGGATGGCGCCGATGACGCCGGCGAGCAGCGGCAGGTTGCGGATGCCCTGCAGGCCGATCGGGATGGCGTCCGGCGTGTCGGGCGTCGGGTCGTTCAAATGTGTCAGGCCGTCTTCCTTCGCGTAGAAGTGGCGGTCCAGCAGATAGAAGACGACGAGCAATATGCCGGCGACCACCACCGTGTCGTGGAACAGGTGCTCGGTGGTCCAGAAGAAGCTCACCCCCTTCAGGAAGCCGAGGAACAGCGGCGGGTCGCCGAGCGGGGTGAGCGAGCCGCCGATGTTCGACACGAGGAAGATGAAGAACACCACCGTGTGCACGTTGTAGCGGCGATCGTCATTGGCGCGCAGCAGGGGGCGGATCAGCACCATGGAAGCGCCGGTGGTGCCGATCAGGCTCGCCAGCACGGTGCCGATGGCAAGGATCGCGGTGTTCACGCCCGGGCTGCCGTGCAGATTGCCGGTGAGCAGTATGCCGCCCGAGATGGTGAACAGCGTGAACAGCAGGATGATGAAGGGGATGTATTCGAGCAGCGCGGCGTGCGCGACCTCGTGCACCGCGAGGCCCGCGCCATATATGGCGACGAAGGGCACCAGCAAAGCGAGCGCCCAGAACAGCGCGACCTTGCCGTAGTGATGGTGCCAGAAATGCCCGGCCAGCAGCGGCATGAGTGCGATGGAGAGCAGCATGCCGGCGAAGGGCAGCCCCCAGAGCAGGGAAAGCCCGGCGCCATCGAGGCTGACGCCCTCGGCTGCCGCGGTCGCCGGACCGATGCCCGCCACCAGAAAGACGGCAAGGGCAGACACGGTGGCAATTCGCAGCATCGGCATCCCCCTGAGGATCGGCGTTTTCTGAATGTTGATCCCCGGTTAGCAACCCCCTCCCCGGCTGTCGAGCGAAACCGGACCGACGTCGGGTCACGTCGGGTTCAGCAAATGCCGCCCCATGGCGCGACTCGCCCCACTGGGCTAGAGGGGGTTTAGAGAGGAAGCCATGCCCCGCGCCGTCGCCGGCCCCGAGATCGAACGCCTGATCCAGTTGCTCGCCCGCGTGCCGGGGCTCGGGCCGCGCTCGGCGCGCCGTGCCGCGCTGCATCTCATCAAGAAGCGCGAGGCGCTGATGGCGCCGCTCGCCGGGGCGCTCGACGAGGCGCTGGCGAAGATCGTGACCTGCGAGATCTGCGGCAATATCGACGTGCGCAACCCGTGCACGATCTGCACCGATCCGACGCGCGACCCCTCGGTGCTGATCGTCGTCGCCGACGTCGCCGATCTCTGGGCGCTGGAGCGCGCAGGGGCGATGAACGCGCGCTACCATGTGCTCGGCGGCACGCTCTCGCCGCTCGACGGCGTCGGGCCGGACGACCTCAACCTTTCGACGCTGGTCGGACGCGCCCATGACGGCGCGATCAAGGAGGTGGTGCTGGCGCTCGGCGCCACCGTCGACGGGCAGACGACGGCGCACTACATCACCGACCTGTTGCGCGACATCGACGTGAAGGTCACCCGCCTCGCCCATGGCGTTCCGGTCGGCGGCGAGCTCGACTATCTCGACGAGGGCACGCTGGCGGCGGCGCTGAGGGCGCGGACGACGTTCTAGCCCCTGTCCTGCACCAGCGTGCGGAAATGCCCCCTCGCCTGCAGGAAGGCCAGCAGCAGCAGGCTCGGGACGGCAGCCAGCGTCGAACCGACAAAGAACCAGGTCCACCCGGCTTCAGCGGCGACAAAACCGGCGCCGGCCGAGAGATAGGTGCGGCCGGTGGCGGCGAGCGCGGTCAGCAGCGCATATTGCGTCGCCGTGTGCAGCGGGTTCCGGCAGAGAGCGGACAGGTAGGCGACGAAGATCACCGTGCCGATGGCGCCGGTGAAGTTCTCCGCGACGATGGCGAGCGACAGCGCCGCATAGTCGGTGCCGCGTGTCGCCAGCCAAGCGAAGGCGAGGTTGGAGAGCGCCTGCAGGATCGCGCCGATCCACAGCATGGTCGGCAGCGGCAGCGCCCGCGCCGCCATGCCGCCGACGATGCCGCCGACCAATGTCGCGCCGAGCCCCAGCCCCTTCACGATCGCCGCGTAATCGGTGCGGGTGAAGCCGAGGTCGATGACGAAGGGCGCGGTCATGGTGCCGGCGAAGGCGTCGCAGAACTTGTAGAGCACCACGAAGGCCAGCACGACGATGGCGAGCGGCATGGTGAGGAAATCGGTGAAGGCGCCGAGCGCGGCGTGCCAGACGCGCTTCAGGGCCGGCTCGTGCGCCTCCTCCTGCGCCTCGCGGCCGGCCGGCGGGTCCGGCTCGCCGGAGACGAGCGCGGTGATCAGGCCGACGCCGACGCAGGCGGCCATGGCGAGATAGCCATAGTGCCACGCGGTGGCCGCCGGGATGTCCAGCCAGTCCTGGATGAAGGAGACGAGGAACAGCGCGCCAGCGGTCGAGACCAGCATGCCGACGCGATAGGCGGCGACATAGGCACCCATGCCGGCGGCCTGCTCGGACGGGTCGAGCCGCTCGACGCGATAGGCGTCGATGACGATGTCCTGCGTCGCCGAGGCGGTGGCGACGAGCACCGCCGCGAGCGCCACCAGCCAGGGTGAGCGCACCGGATCGACGAGGGCGAGCAGCGCGATGGAGCCGGCAAGCAGAAGCTGGGCGAACACCAGCCAGCCCCGCCGCCGCCCGAGCAGGCGCGTCAGCACCGGGATGCGGATGGCATCGACCACCGGCGCCCAGAGGAACTTGATGGCGTAGGGCGTGCCGACCAGCGCGAACAGGCCGATGGTGGTGAGGTCGACGCCCGCCTCCCGCATCCAGATCAGCAGCGTCGAGCCCGACAGCGCCAGCGGCAGGCCGGAGGAGAAGCCGAGCAGCATCACCGCCAGCACGCGCGGGCGCAGATAGACCGAAAGGCCGGCCAGCAGCCCGCGGGGCTCCGCAATGCCCTCTTCCGGGCGGCGCACGGCATCGGTCACGGCAGCGGCCCTCTCGAGGCAGGATGAGATCGGGTGCGACTCAGCGCGACGATCATAGCCGCATCGCCAGCGCCGCATCACCCCGGGGAACGTGGCCGCGTCGGCGCGGTTATATGGTAGGTGGCTGGTTCTCCACCGGCCGGGGTTCTATAACGTCGCGAGACCGCCGCCGCTTCGCCCGGCGGCCGCCATCGGGGGTTTTCATGACTGCTCTTTCCTTCGCCGGCCTCTTCACCCGGGCCAAGGCGCCGCTGGTCGCCGCCCTCCTCGCGGTGAGCCTCGCGGGCTGCGGCGTCAACAACATCCCGACCAATGAGGAGAAGGCCAAGGCCGCCTGGAGCGACGTGCTGAACCAGTACCAGCGCCGCGCCGAGCTGATCCCGAACCTGGTCGAGACGGTGAAGGGCTATGCGCAGCAGGAGAAGGACGTGCTGACGCAGGTGACGGAGGCCCGCGCCAAGGCGACCTCGATCAGCGTTGACGCCTCGACCATCACCGATCCGGAGAAGTTCAAGCAGTTCCAGGACGCGCAGGCGCAGCTCTCCGGCGCGCTCGGCCGGCTGATCGCGGTGTCGGAGGCCTATCCGGACCTGAAGTCCAACCAGAACTTCCTCGCCCTGCAGTCGCAGATCGAGGGCACCGAGAACCGCATCGCGGTGGCGCGGCGCGACTACATCGAGGCGGTGCGGGTCTACAACACCGAGCTGCGCACCTTCCCCGGCGCGCTGTGGGCGATGACGCTCTATCGCAACAACAAGCCGATGGAGACCTTCACCATTTCCGAGGAGCAGATGAAGGTGCCGCAGGTGAAGTTCAACTGACGGCGGACCGGCCATGACGCCCGCCCGCGCCATGGGACAGGCGATTCGGCCGGGATTTCTGCCGGCGCTGCTGCTGGCGCTCGGCCTGTGGCTGGCTGCGGCGCTGCCGGCTGGCGCCGACTATGCCTTTCCGGCGCTGACCGGCCGGGTGGTCGATGCCGCCGGCATCCTGTCCCCGCAGGCGCGCGCGGCGCTGGAGGCCAAGCTCGCGGCGCAGGAGGCGAAGACCAGCGACCAGTTCGTCGTCGCTACCGTGCCGACGCTGGAGGGCACCTCGGTCGAGGACTACGCCAACCGGCTGTACCGCTTCTGGAAGCTCGGGCAAGCGGACAAGAACAACGGCGTGCTGCTGCTGGTGGCGCCGAACGACCGGCGGGTGCGCATCGAGGTCGGCTACGGGCTGGAGGGCGTGCTGCCGGACGCGGTGGCGAGCACCATCATCGGCACCGCCATCGTCCCCGCCTTCCGCAGCGGCGATTTCGCCGGCGGCGTCGAGAAGGGCGCGGACGCGGTGATCGAGATCCTCAACCTCGATCCCGAGGAGGCGAAGCGCCGCGCGGCGCAGGCTGACGACGGGAACGCGCTGACCGCCGACGACTGGTTCAACCTGATCTTCTTCCTCGTGATGCTGGCCTTCTGGCTCTACATCTTCTACCGCGCCGTGCGCAGCGGCGGAGGCGGCGGGCCGCGCATGACACGCGGGCGGCGCGGCGGCGCGGTGGTGCTGCCCGGCGGCATCTCGACCTGGGACTGGCCGCGCGGCGGCTCCGGCGGCGGCTGGTCGGGCGGCAGTGGCGGCGGCGGCGGCTTTTCCGGCGGCGGGGGCTCGTCCGGCGGCGGCGGCGCCTCGGGGAGCTGGTGAGCCATGACCACGCTGCTCAGTACCGAGGATCAGACAGCCATAGCGGCGGCGATCGCCGAGGCCGAGCGCGGCACGGCGGGCGAGATCCGCGTCGTCATCACCACGCAGCCGCTGGTCCGCCACCACTTCTACCGGCTGATGTGGGCGACGCTCTGCGCGCTTGTCATCCCGTGGCCGCTCGCGCTCCTCACCCCGCTCGACGTCCCCGAGCTGCTGTCGCTGCAGGCGGCGACCTTCGTGATCGTCGGCGCGGTGCTGATGCTGACCCCGCTCGGCGCGCTCAGCGTGCCGGGCGTCGCGAAGGAAGGCGCGGCGCGCGCGGCGGCGATCGACCATTTCCTCGCCCACGGCATGCACCAGACCCGCGAGCGCACCGGCGTGCTCATCCTGGTCGCGCTGTCGGAACATCTCGTCGAGGTGGTGGCCGACGAGGGCATCCACTCCCGGGTCGGGCATGACGCGTGGAGCCGCGTCTGCGCCATCGTGCTCGCCGGTGCCCGCGCCGGCCGGCTCACGGAGGGCATCAACGCCGGCGTGCGCGAGGCGGGCCTCATCCTCGCCACCCACGCCCCGCCCACACCGGGTGACACCAACGAGCTCTCCGACCGGGTGATCGTGGTGTGAGACGCACCGTTCCGGTGGACACTGGGATCAGGCGACCACGGGCGCGGCGAGCGCCTGGAGCACGGTGAGCGCATCGGTCGGCCGCAACCGCACCTGCAGCCCGCGCTGGCCGCCATTCACATAGACCGCGTCATGGGCCAGCGCCTGCTCCTCGATCAGGGCCGGCAGCCGGCGCGTCTGGCCGAAGGGGCTGATGCCGCCGACCTTGTAGCCCGAGATGCGTTCGGCATCGGCGGGCTTCATCATCTGCGCCGACTTGCCGCCGAACGCCGCCGCCAGCTTCTTCATCGACACTTCCCGGTCGGAGGGGACGATGACGCAGACCGGCCTGCCGTCGACCAGCGCCATCAGTGTCTTGAGCACGCGCGCCGGCGGCTCGCCGAGCGCCTCGGCGGCCTGAAGGCCGATGTGATCGGCGTCGGGGTCGTAGTCATAGCCATGCACCGTGAAGGCGATGCCAGCCTGTTCCAGTGCCCGGGTCGCGCGCGTCACCTTCGACATCGGAACCTCCTGCTGGCGCCCAGATTCCGGTCAGCCGGCGAAACCGCCGGCGCGCAGGAAGGCGTCCTCCTGCGGCGTCGTCTCGCGCGCCAGCATCGGGTTGCGGTGGGGAAACCGGCCGAAGCGGCGGATGATGTCGCGATGGCCCTCGGCATGGCTGAGCGCAGGCTCGCCCAGAGAGGCGTTCAGGGCCACGGAAAGGTCCTGGTCCGCCAGATCCTCCGAATGAGCGAAGGGCAGGAAGAAGAAGAGGCGCAGACCGGGCGCGAAGCGCTCGGCGTGCCCTGCCTCAAGCGCCTGCCTCGCATAGTGGCGCGCCAGCGGATCGGTCGCGTACATGTGGCCGGTGCCACGGAAGGCGTTGCGCGGGAACTGGTCGGCCAGCACGAGCAGGGCGAGCCCCCCTTCGGCCGTCGCCATCCAGCGGTCGTGCCGGCGTGCCGCGACCTCCATGTGAAGCGCGAGGAAGCGATCGCGGAAAAGAGCGTCGAACGCGCTGTCCTGGGCGAACCACTGGTCGGGACCCGCGTCGGTCCAGAAATCGACCACCGAGGCGATGAGCGCCTCGTCCTCCGGTGGGGCGCCGGAGGTCACTTCGAGGCTCCCGGCCTGGCCGGCATGTTCTTCAGCGGCGCGTTGCCATGGATCAGCTCGCGGCCGGCATAGATGCCGCCAGTGATCTCGATGGCGAAGCGCTCGCCGTCACGGCGGCGCACATCCTCGATTACCCGCGTGCGCTCGTCCTCGTCGACGCCCATCACGGCAAGCGCCTGCGAACCCAGCACCAGCGCGGATTCGAGGGTCTCGCGGATCTGGTAATCGACGCCGGCCTGGATCAGCTCGATCGCATGCTCGCGGTCGAAGGAGCGGGCGAGCACCGGGACCAGCGGGAACTCGGCCTTGATCAGCTCGGTGATCTTCAGGCTGGCTTCGCGATCATTGACGGCGACGACGACCAGCCGGGCATTCTCCGCGCCGGCGGCGTGCAGGATGTCGAGGCGGGAACCGTCGCCGTAATAGACCTTGAAGCCGAAATCGCGGGCGTCGCGGATCGCGTCGGTGTTGGTCTCGATGATCGAGATGGAGCAGCTATTGCCGAGCAGCGGCTGGCTCACGATCTGGCCGAAACGCCCGAAGCCGATGAGCAGGACGCTTGCCGAGAGGTTCTCCGGTGCCTCCACCCCGTCCATCGAGGGCGCGGGCTTGGGCATCAGCCGGTCGTGCAGGATGATCAGGATCGGGGTCAGCGCCATCGAGACGATGATGGTCGCCGTCAGGATCGCGTTCGCCTCGGCGTCGATGATGCCGACCGCCGTCGCGGCGGCGTAAAGCACGAAGGCGAACTCGCCGCCCTGCGCCATCAGCACCGCCCGCTCGACGGCTTCGCGGTTGCTGGCGCGGAACAGCCGCGCCACCGCGTAGATGCCGAGGATCTTCAGCACCATGTAGGCGATCACGGCGATCACGATCAGCCGCCAGTTGGCGGCGATCACCGACAGGTCGAGCGCCATGCCGACGCCAAGGAAGAACAGGCCGAGCAAGATACCGCGGAACGGCTCGATGTCGACCTCGAGCTGGTGCCGGAAGGAGGATTCCGACAGGAGCACGCCGGCGAGGAATGCGCCCATCGCCATCGACAGGCCGCCGAGCTGCATGGCGAGCGCCGCGCCGAGCACCACGAACAGCGCAGCCGCCGTCATCACCTCGCGCGCCTTCGCCTTGCCGAGGATGCGGAACAGCGGATCGAGCAGGTAGCGCCCGGCGAGGATCAGCCCGCCGATCGAGGCCAGACCGATGGCGACGCCGGTGAGGCGCTGCGCCAGCGTGACGTTCTCGCCGCCGGGCGCGAGGAAGGAGACCAGCGCCAGCAGCGGCACGATGGCGAGGTCCTCGAGCAGCAGGATGGCGACGATCCGCCGGCCCTTGGGCAGGCCGATGGCGTGTCGCTCCTCCAGCATCTGCATCACGATGGCGGTCGAGGTCAGCACGAATCCGGTGCCGGCGACGAAGCTCTGCGGCACCGGATAGCCGAGCGCGAGGCCGACGCAGGTGAGCAGGCCGATACACACGCCGACCTGCGCGAGGCCGAGGCCGAAGATCTCGCCGCGCATCGACCACAGGCGGGAGGGCTGCATCTCCAGGCCGATGACGAACAGGAACATGACGACGCCAAGCTCGGCGACGTGCAGGATTGACTGCGGATCGGTGAAGAAGCCGAGCCCGAACGGCCCGATCGCGAGGCCTGCCGCCAGATAGCCCAGCACGGAGCCGAGGCCGAGCCGCTTGAACAGGGGCACGGCGACCACCGCCGCGCCGAGAAGCACGACGACGGGCAGAAGCGCCACGCCATGGGCGGCAGCGTCGGCAGTTTCGGCGGCAGCCATTCCGAGACTCTCCAAGCAACGTTTCGCGCCGCCCCCTCCATGCACCGAAGCCGCGGTGAATCCCTCTCAGGATCGGCGACTTCGGCGCGGAGGTACGGACGCCTGCTGCGACGTTATCCGCATGATCGGTGACCGGAATGCAAGCCCCCGCACATCGGTCGAGCGGGCCTAGGGTCGCGGGGAGCCCTCATACGGGCCACGCCATCTCGACAAACATATATCTTTATTTCTATATAGAATTGACGTGTGAGCAGGCTTTGTTCTGGAGCGGGAGGGATGATGGGCGACGAACTGACGGCACTCGACGGCGGCGCGCAGGCGGAGCTGATCCGCACGCGCCAGATATCGCCGGTCGATCTGGTGAGCGCCTATCTCGCGCGCATCGAGAGCTGGGACGGCCTGCTGCGCGCGTGGATCACCGTGGACGCCGACAGGGCACTCGCCGCGGCGCGCGCGGCGGAGGCGGAGATCGCCGCAGGCCGCTATCGCGGGCCGCTCCATGGCATTCCCTACGGCGTCAAGGACCAGATGCACGCCCTCGGCTTCCCCACCACCCTCGCGACGAAGGTGCTGGATCCCGAGGAGATGGTGGCGCCCTGCAACGCCGCGGTGATCGAGCGGCTGGAGGCGGCGGGCGCGATCCTGCTCGGCAAGCAGAACCTGCACGAATTCGGCAAGGGCGGCACCATCGGTTTCGCTTATGGCCAGCCGCGCAACCCCTGGAACCCGGCCTATTCGGCGTCGAGTTCCTCGACCGGCTCGGGTATCGCGCCCAGCGCGCGCATGTGCACCTTCTCGCTGGGCGAGGACACCGGCGGCTCGATCCGCGGCCCGGCGGCGCTGAACGGCGTGGTCGGCCTGCGTCCGACCTATGGGCGGGTAAGCCGCTTCGGGGCCGTGATGGAGGCGTATACGACCGACACGCTCGGCCCGCTCGCGCGCACCGTGGCGGACGCCGCACGCGTCCTCGAAGCAATCGCCGGCCATGATCCGCGCGACCCTCTGACCAGCACGCGGCCGGTCGACGCCTATGCCGCCGGCCTCGATCGCCCGATCAGGGGACGGCGCCTCGCGGTCGTGCGCGAGATCGCCTGGGGCAACGGCACCACAGACGAGGTCAAGCAGGTCTTCGCCGCGGCGCTCGACGTGCTGCGCGGGCTTGGCGCACAGATCGAGGAGGTCTCGCTGCCGCTGGCGCTCTATGCCGTGCCGCTGCAGCTCTTGAGCACGGATGCCGATGTCGCCGCCTATTTCGTCGGGAAGTATCTGCGCGAGCGCTATGACCGCTTCGACGTGGGCACGCGCACCCGCCTCGCCGCCTCCTCGCTCATTCCGGCGACCGTCTACAACCGCGCGATGCGGGCCCGGGCGATCGTGCGCGGGCAGATCCTCGACGCGACGCGAGGGTTCGATGCGCTTGTCTGCCCGACCATGATCCGCGCCACCAGGCCGATCGAGCAGGAGCAGGAGAAGGTCGAATCCTCGGACGAGGCGGTGGTGCGGCTGATGGAGCGGCGCATCGGCGTCTATCCGTTCAGCCTGGCGAATGTGCCGGCGGTCTCCGTGCCGATGGGCTTCTCTGCCGAGGGTCTCCCGCTCGCCCTGCAATTCGCCGCGCGGCCCTTTGGCGAAGCTGGCCTGCTCAACGTCGCGCACGCCTATGAGCGTGCCGCCGGATGGTGGCGGCACCTGCCGGAACTCGAAACCACATTGGCGTCCGCGGCGGCCTGAAGGAGAGCGCGATGATCGAGGTAACGGAAGACTATGTGCGCGCCGCGCTGGCGCTGCAGGGCATCCCGGTTCCCGAGGAGGAGATGCGCAACGTCTATCTCCGGCTTTCCCTGTGGATGAAGGCCTTCAACGAGATCGAAGCTGCCATCGGCGTGCAGATGGACGATACTGACCCGATTCCGCCCGTCTATCCTCACGAGGAATTCTGACGGGTCGATACGGGTGTGAGCATGGCGGTGATGGAACAGCCGGCGGCGGCGAACAAGCCGCTCTACCTCCGCATGAAGGAGGACCTGCTGCGCCGTGTTCAGAGCGGGGAGTGGCGTCCGGGCGAACTGATTCCGAGCGAGAACGCCCTCGCCGCCGAGTATGGGGTGAGCGTCGGCACGGCGCGCAAGGCTATCGAGGAACTCGCCGACGAACGCCTGCTGGTGCGCCAGCGCGGGCGCGGCACCACGGTCGCGATGCACACGCACCGGCAGGAGGTGCTGCGCCATTACCGGCTGATGACCAAGGACGGCGAGCGCGTGAACGAGGAGACGTCCTATCTCGACGTCGCCTCGGCGCGCGCCTCCTCGACCGAGGCGAAGGTGTTCGGGGTGAACCGCGGCACCGCCGTCACGCGCGTGCGCCGGCTCCGGCTCTATGCCAAGCAGCCGGTGGTGCTGGAATTCCTGTCGCTGCGCGAAGATGTCCTGCCCGGCGTCGGCGCGCTGATCAGGGCGACACAGCCGGAGGTGCTCTACGCCCTGCTGGAGCGCGAGTACCACATCATCATCGCCAAGGTGTCCGAGAAGATCATGGCGGTGAAGGCTGAGGCCGAGGATACGGAGGCGCTCGGCGTCCGCGCGGGCGAGCCGATGCTGGAGATCGAGCGCGTCGCCTACGACCTGAACGGGCGGGCGGTCGAGCGGCGCATCATGCGCGCGCGCAACGACACCTATTACCTCTCCGAATTCGCCTGAATTCGCAGCACCGAGACCTTGAGCCGGAGCGGGGTGCGGCGCGCCCCGGCCGATCCGTCGCCTCCCGCCAAGGGTTTCATCCTTAATGCAAGTTCGGCCATGAACCGGCCCGCACCCGCCGCGCTCGCCTGACCCAGCGGCAGCGGCGACACGCCCTCCCTGCGCGCCATCGCGGCGATGCTGCATCATCCCGTTCTGATTGCTCAAACTTTGCGCTCTCTTTGCCCGCCATTGAGGCGGCCGGCGCGTTGACGGCTTCCGTCAAACACTAGATTTTAAACTATATAGAACTTTCGGTCGGAGCGGATGATGAACATCAGGATCTGTACGAAGTTGATGGCGGGCCTCGCGATCGCCGCGCTGACGGCGACGTCCTCGCTCGCACAGGGCACGTTGCGCGTCGCGATGACGCTGGCGGACATTCCGCTGACGGACGGGGCGCCGGACCAGGGTACGGAAGGCGTGCGCTTCTCCGGCTACACGCTCTACGACCCGCTGATCTCCTACGACCTGTCGCGCTCCGACACCGCCGCCAAGCTGCGGCCGGCACTCGCCACCGAGTGGCATCCGCTCGACGACGACAAGACCAAATGGGTCTTCAAGCTGCGTCAGGGCGTGAAGTTCCACGACGGTTCGGACTTCAACGCCGATGCGGTGATCTTCAATCTGGACCGGGCCTTCAACAAGGAGTTCCCGGCCTATGACGCCTCCTTCGAGCGGCAGCTCAAGATCTATCTGCCGAGCCTCAAGAGCTGGCGGAAGATCGACGACTACACGGTCGAACTGACCACCAAGGGCCCCGACTCGCTGTTCCCCTACCAGATGCCGCGCCTGCTGATCGCCTCGCCGGCGCAGTACGAGAAGCTCGGCAAGAACTGGGACGCCTTCCGCGAGCATCCCTCGGGCACCGGCCCCTGGAAGATGGCGGAGCTGGTTCCGCGCCAGCGCCTCGAACTGCTGCCCAACAAGGAGTACTGGGACCCCGCGCGCGTGCCGAAGCTCGACCGGCTCGTGCTGCTGCCGATCCCGGAAGTGTCGGCGCGCACCGCCGCCCTGCTCTCCGGCCGGGTGGACTGGGCGGAAAGCCCCTCGCCCGACACGGTGGAGAAGCTGAAGGGCGCGGGGATGACGATCTCGACCAACGCCATCCCGCATGTGTGGCCCTACACGCTGAGCGAACTGCCGGATTCGCCCTTCGCGGACATCAGGGTGCGCAAGGCGCTCAACCTCGCGATCGACCGCGAGGGCCTGGTGAAGGTGCTGAACGGCCTCGCCGTGCCGGCGGTCGGCAACGTCTCGCCGCAGAGCCCCTGGTTCGGCCAGCCGAGCTTCAAGGTCCGTTACGACCCCGACGAGGCCCGCAAGCTGCTCGCGGAGGCCGGCTACGGTCCCGGCAAGCCGCTGAAGATCAAGGCGATGATCTCCACTTCGGGCTCCGGCCAGATGTACCCGCTGCTGATGAACGAGTTCGTGCAGGAGAACCTGCGCGAGATCGGCGTCGAGCTCGAACTCGAGGTCTTCGAGTGGGAGGCCCTGCGCGGCCGGCGCCGGGTCGGCGCCCAGGCACCGGAGAACAAGGGCATTACCATGCTGAACAACAGCTACAGCACGAACGATCCCTACGTCGCCGTGCTGCGCTACCTGACGCCCGAGGAGATTCCGCCGAAGGGCTCGAACTGGGGCAGCATCCGCGACGAGGAGATCGAGCGCCTGGCGAAGGAAATCCGCTCCGAGTTCGATCCCAAGAAGCAGGACGAGCTGGTCGCCAAGATCCATCAGCGCCACGTCGACATGGCCAATTTCGTCTGGGTCGTCCACGACGTCGGCTCGCGGGCCCTGTCGCCCAAGGTGAAGGGCCACGTGCACGCGCAGAGCTGGTTCGTCGACTTCTCGCCCATCTCCATCCAGCCGTAAGCAGGACGAACCGGCGATGCTGTTCTATGCCGTGCGGCGCCTGCTCTACGCCATACCGATCGGCATCGGCGTCACGTTCATCGTGTTCTCCCTGGTGCACATCGCGCCAGGGGATCCGATCAGCGCGCTGCTGCCGAACGAGGCGACGCAGGAGATGGTCGAGCAGGCGCGCCGTGAATACGGCCTCGACCAGCCGCTGCTCGTGCAATACGCGACCTGGCTCGGCCATGCGGCGCGCGGCGATCTCGGGACCTCGATCGGCAGCGGCCGGCCGGTGGCCTCGGAAGTCGCCGGCGCGGTCGGCAACACCGTCATCCTGGCCATCAGCGCCGGGCTGGTCGCCTGCATCCTCGGCTTCCTGCTCGGCATCGTCGCCGGCCTGTGGCGCGACCGGCCGGTCGATCACATCGTCAGCCTGATCACCATCTCCGGGGTCAGCATCCCCCATTACTGGCTGGCGATCCTGCTGGTGATCGTGTTCTCGGTCGACCTCAACTGGCTGCCGCCGCTGGGCATCGGTCCCGACAGCTCCGGCGGCTGGCGGCCGGACTGGCCCCATCTCAGCCATCTGATCCTGCCCACCATCGCGACGGCCGCGATCCCGATGGCGGTGATCGCGCGCACCCTGCGGGCGAGCGTGGTCGACGTTCTGGACCAGGATTTCGTCACGACGCTGCGGGCCAAGGGGCTGCTGCCGCGGCGCGTGCTCTGGCACGTCATCCGCAACGCACTGCCGACGGCCCTCGCCGTCATGGGGCTGCAGCTCGGCAACATGCTCGGCGGCTCGGTGCTGGTGGAGACGGTCTTCGCCTGGCCGGGCACCGGCTTCCTGCTGGCCTCGGCGATCTTTCAGCGCGACCTGCCGCTGCTGCAGGGCACGATGCTCGTGCTGTCGATGTTCTTCGTGCTGCTCAACCTCATCGTCGATCTGGTCCAGAGCTGGACCGACCCGCGGATCCGGAGGGCGTGATGCACGGCACGCTCGGAACCGGCGCCGAGGCCGACATCGTCGAGACGCCGGCGGTTCGGCACCGCAGCTACCGCGCCGTCGTGCTGCGGCGCTTCGTGCGGCAGCCGGTCCCCATGACCGCCGCCCTCATCCTGCTCGCCATCATCCTTTCGGCGATCTTCGCCCATTACGTCGCGCCGGCGGACCCGTTCCAGACGCGGGTCGCCCAGCGCCTCGCCGAGATCGGCACGCCCGGCCGGCTGCTCGGCGGCGACGAGCTCGGCCGCGACGTGCTGAGCCGGCTCATCTATGGCGGACGCATCTCGCTCACCATGGCGATCGCGCCGGTGGCGATCGGCCTGTTCGTCGGTGGCTTCCTCGGCATCCTCGCCGGCTATGCGGGCGGGCGCACCAACATGGCGATCATGCGCAGCATGGACGTCTTCTACGCCTTTCCGTCGATCCTGCTCGCCGTCGCCATCGCCGGGGCGCTCGGACCCGGACTGGAGAACGGCATACTGGCGCTGTCGATGGTGTTCATCCCGCCGATCGCCCGCATGGCCGAGAGCGTGACCACGCAGGTGCGCTCCTACGAGTTCGTCATCGCGGCGCGGCTCTCGGGCGCATCGACGGCGCGGGTCCTGCGCGAGCACGTCCTGAGCAACGTCGCCGGTCCGATCCTGGTGTTCGCCTCGAGCCAGGTCAGCGTGTCGATCATCGCCGCCTCGGGGCTGAGCTTCCTCGGCCTCGGCGTGTCGCCGCCCAATCCGGACTGGGGGCTCATGCTCTCCGCGCTGCGGCAGTCGATCTACGTCAATCCGTGGGTCGCCGCGCTGCCGGGCGCGATGATCTTCATCTCCTCCATCTGCTTCAACCTGGTCAGCGACGGCATCCGCCGCGCGATGGAGGTGCGGCGATGAGCGCGAACCTCGCCCGGCTCGAAGCGCCGCTGCCGGTGATCCCGGATCGCGGCGGACCGCTCCAGCCGCTGCTGGCCGCGAGCGACCTGTCCAAGACGTTCCGCCTCTCCGGCGGCTTCTTCGGCGGCAGAAAGGCCGTCCATGCGGTGGATGGCCTGAGCCTGACCGTCGGCAAGGGCGAGACGGTCGGCATCGTCGGCGAGTCCGGCTGCGGCAAGTCCACGGCCGCCCGCCTCATCTCCGGGATCACCCCGGCGGATGCCGGCGAGATCGTGTTCGACGGCGAGACCTACTGGACGCCGCGCAGCCGCATCACGGCCGAGCGCCGCCGCGCGATCCAGATGGTGTTCCAGGACAGCGCGTCCTCGCTCAATCCACGCATGACGCTCGCCGAGACTCTGGCCTTCGGCCCGCGCGCCCACGGCATCCCGACCGCTTCCGCCCATGCCTATGCGCGCGACCTGCTGGCGGCCGTCGGATTGCCGCCGGCGCGCTTTGCCGAGCGCTACCCGATCCAGCTCTCCGGCGGGCAGCGCCAGCGGGTCAACATCGCCCGCGCCGTCGCGATGCGGCCGCGGCTGCTCATTCTCGACGAGCCGGTTTCCGCGCTCGACAAGTCGGTCGAGGCGCAGGTGCTCAACCTGCTGGTTCAACTGCGCGAGGAGCTGGGCCTCAGCTACATCTTCATCTCCCACGACCTCAACGTGGTCCGCTACATCTCCGACCGGGTGGCCGTGATGTATCTCGGGCAGGTCGTCGAGGAGGCGACGTCCGAGGACATCTTCGCGACGCCGAAGCACCCCTATACGCGGGCGCTTTTCGCCTCCCGGCCCTCCCTCGATCCGCGCCATCGGGTGAAGGCGGCGCCGCTCGCCGGCGACCCGCCGGACCCGATCGATCCGCCGAGCGGATGCCGCTTCCGCACGCGATGCCCGATCGCCGAGAGCCTTTGCGCCACCGTGGCGCCTCCCCTCGACGACACCGCGAAGGACGGCGCGGCCGTCCACAAGGTGGCGTGCTGGGCCGCCGTCCCCGGGTCGGGCCACAGCCTCGCCGCGAAGCCGCTGGAGCGGGTTCAATGAGCGACAGGATGGCGGCGCCGATCCTCGACATTGCCAGCCTCAGCGTCGCCTATCGCGGCGCGGCGGGGTGGACGCCGGTCGTCCGAGGCATCGACGTCCGGCTCGAAGCGGGCCGCACGCTGGTGCTGCTCGGCGAATCCGGCTCGGGAAAGAGCGTGACGCTGCGATCCATCGTCGGCCTGCTCAGGGACGAGGGGGCGAGGGTCGAGGGCGAGGTGCGCGTCGGCGCCCGGAACGTCACGACGATGTCCGACCCCGAGCTGCGGCAGCTTCGCGGCGGACGGGTCGGCTTCATCTTCCAGGAGCCGATGACCGCGCTCGATCCGGTCTTCCGCATCGGCGACCAGATCGCCGAGACCATCGTCCGCCACCGCGGCACGACGTGGAAGTGTGCGATGGGCATGGCGAAGGAGCTGTTCGAGCTGGTCCAGATCCCCTCCGCCGCGCGACGGCTCAGCGCCTATCCGAACGAATTGTCCGGAGGCCTGCGCCAGCGCGCGATGATCGCCATGGCGATGAGCTGCGAGCCCGAGCTGCTGCTGGCGGACGAGCCGACGACCGCGCTCGACGCGACCGTCCAGATCCAGGTCCTGCTGCTGCTGCGCGAGATCCAGAAGGAACGCGGCACCTCCATGGTGTTCGTGACGCACGATCTCGGCGTCGCCGCCGAAATCGCCGACGATGTCGCCGTCATGTATGCCGGCCAGATCGTCGAGCACGGCAGCGCGGATCAGGTGCTGCTCACGCCCCGCCATCCCTACACCCAGGCGCTCACCCGCTGCGTCGTGCGCGGCAGCTATCGGGATGCCGCGCTGGGCGAGCTGGGAGGAGCCCCGCCGGATCTCGGCCGCCTGCCCGCCGGATGCAGCTTCGCGCCGCGCTGCGTACGGCGCGCCGACGAATGCCTGCTTGCCGCGCCCGAGCCCTGCGAGGTCGCCCCCTCGCATATCGTTGCCTGCCTGCGGGCCGCCGATATGGCCGCCACGCCGACAGGCGAGTTCCAGGAAAGCTGACATGAACCTGCAGATCCGAGGCGACGACACGCGCCTCACGGCGCTGGAAGCACGCCGGCGCATCGACGATGGCCGCCTGACGGCAAGCCGGCTGGTGGCCGCCTGCCTCGAACAGGTCGAGCGGCGCGAGCCCATCGTCCGGGCCTGGGAACATGTCGATCGGGGCGGCGCGCTGGCGCAGGCCCGGCAGCTCGATTCCAGCCCGTCGCGCGGTCTGCTGCACGGCATCCCCTTCGGCGTGAAGGACATCCTCGACACCTGCGACCAGCCGGCGACCTACGGCTCCCCGATCTACCGCGAGCATCGCCCGCCATGGGACAGCGCGACCGTCGCCCTTGCCCGCGCGCAGGGTGGCATCGCGCTCGGCAAGACCGTCACGACCGAATTCGCCAACCGCCACGCCGGCAAGACCCGCAACCCGCACGACCCGACCCGCACGCCGGGCGGCTCGTCGTCGGGCTCGGCGGCGGCGGTGGCGGACTTCCACGTGCCGCTCGCGCTCGGCACGCAGACCGGCGGCTCGGTGATCCGCCCCGCCGCCTATTGCGGCGTCCACGGCTACAAGCCGAGCTTCCAGCTCTTCGGCAATGCCGGCGTGCGCACCAACACCGAGCAGTTCGACACGGTCGGGCTTATGGCCCGCTCGGTCGACGACCTCGCTCTGTTCAAGGCAGCCGTCGGCCAACTCCCCTACGCGCCGCCGCGCCCGGACGACGTCTCGCGCCCGCGGGTCGGCCTCTGCCGGACGCCGCACTGGGACGTGACGCAGCCGGAGACCCGGGAGGCGCTGGATAAGACCCGCCGGATGCTGGAGGCGGCCGGCGCCGGGATCGTCGATTTCGACCTGCCGGCCGAGCTGTTCGACGGCCTCGAACACGCCCATCGGCTCATCTGCGGCTTCGAGAGCGTGCGCAACTATGCCCATGAGCTCGGCCGCTGGCCCGACCTCGTGAGCGACGACTTCAAGCGCGAGCGCGTCGATGTCGGCACCGCCGCCACCCTCGCCGAGTTCCGCGATGCCATCCGGCTCGGCGAGCGCGCCCGCGCCTGGATGGACCAGACGCTCGCGGAGCGGGAGATCGACGCGCTGCTCACCCCGAGCGCGGCGGGCGAGGCACCAAAGGGGCTCGGCTCCACCGGGCAGGCGACCTTCAACTATCTGTGGACGCACATGTACATGCCGGCGGTGACGCTGCCGCATTTCACCAGTCCGGCAGGGATGCCGGTCGGCGTCCAGTTCGTCGGCCGGCGCCATGACGACGACCGGCATCTGAGCTTCGCGGCCTGGGCCGACCGGATTCTCGCAGCGCATTGAGGACATGATGACGATCAGCACGACGATGCGGCGCACAGCCGCGGCGGAGCCCTGCGACCTCTCGGCCGTCGAGGCAGCGGGGGCGATCGCCAGGCGCGAGCTGTCCTCGCGGGAACTGGTCGCGAGCTGCCTCGCGCGCATCTCCGAACGGGACGACGCGGTGATGGCCTGGGCACATCTCGACGCCGACGCGGCTCTGGCGCAGGCGCGGCAGGCCGATGCCACGGCACCGTCCGGGCCGCTTCACGGCGTGCCGGTCGGGCTGAAGGACATCATCGATGTCGCCGGCATGCCGACCGGCTTCAATTCGCCGATCTACCCGGACTATGTGCCGGATGCCGACGCGGCCTGCGCGGCGATGATCCGCAAGGCCGGAGGGCTCATCCTCGGGAAGACGGTGACCACCGAGTTCGCCAACCGGTATCCCGGCCCCACGCGCAACCCGCACGATGCGGGCCGCACGCCCGGCGGCTCGTCCTCGGGCTCCGCCGCCGCGGTCGCCGATGGCCAGGTACCGCTTGGCATCGGCACCCAGACCAGCGGATCGATCATCCGGCCCGCCGCCTATTGCGGGATCGTCGGCTACAAGCCCAGCTTCGGCGAGATCAGCCGCGTGGGGGTGAAGCAGCAATCGGGTTCGCTCGATACGCTCGGCCTGTGCGGCCGATCCGTCGCCGATGTCGAGCTGCTGCGGGCGGTGCTCGTCGGCATCCCCTATCGGCCGGAAAGCCCGGCCGGCACCAGCTTCAGGGCGGCGCTGTGCCGGACCTCGGACTGGGACGCGGCCGAACCCTGCGCGCGCGCCGCCGTCGAGGACGCCGCGCGCCGGCTCGCCGAGGCCGGCGTCGAGGTGGTCGAGCTCGATCTGCCGGCCGCGCTGTTTGCCGGCTGGTCCGACGAGCATCGCCGCATCGCCAATTTCGAGGCCAGCCGCAATTTCGGGCATGAGAAGCGGCTGTTCGCGGACAAGATCAGCCCCGATCTCTATGAGGGCCGGATTCTGGACGGAGAGCGCTGCCCATATGATGCCTATGTGGCGGCGCAGCGCCGGGCCGAGGCCATGCGCGCATGGATGGACGAGGCATTCGACGCGTTCGACGTGGTGCTGACGCCCGCCAGCGCGGGCGAGGCGCCGAGCGGTCTCGCCCGCACGGGGGACGCGCGGTTCAATTCGCTCTGGACCCTGCTCTACACGCCATGCCTGACGCTGCCCTGCGGGCGCGGGCCGAACGCCATGCCGCTGGGCATCCAGCTCGTGGCGCGCCGCTTCGAGGACGAGAAGCTGTTCGCCATCGGGTCCGCGGTCGAGATCCTTCTGGACGATGCGACCGGCCGGTCCCGTCCGACGGGATAGGTGTTCAGTCCCGGCGAGCGGGTAGCCAGGACGAAGGCCGGCCCGGTCGGGATCACGAACAGCAGGACGGTCCGTGAGCTTCGGGGGCGTCCCGTTCGTTCGTCATTGGCTCACGCGCCGCCGGCTTCCGCCCTGCAGATGGTGTCGAGGAATTCGAGGAAGGCCCGCACCTTCAACGGCACGAGCCGGCGCGAGGGATAATAGCTGTAGAGCGGGAAACGCTCGTCCGACCAGTCGGGAAGGACTTGCACCAGCCGGCCGCTTTCGAGCCATGGGCGAAGGCCGAGCTCGAGACTCTGGAACAACCCCTGCCCCGCCTCGCAGGCCGCCAGTGCGGTGGAGGGGTCGTCGGTGACGAAGCGGCCGGCGACATCGACCTCGACCACGTCGCCGGCGCGATGGAACTCCCAGGTGAAGGGCCGGCCGGACTGCGGATCGCGGAACAGCACGCATTCATGATCGGCGATGTCGGCCGGCGTCGCGGGGACGCCGCGGCGCGCCAGATAATCGGGCGAAGCACAGGTCACGATCCGGGTGTCGAGCAGCTTGCGCGCGATCAGGCTGGAGGCGTCCGGCGCTCCGAAACGGACCGCGAGGTCGACGCCGCCCGCCATCATCTCCTCGCGGTGATTGGTGGTCAGCATCTCGGTGAGGAGCAGGGGGTGGCGCGCGGTGAGCTCGGGCAGCCGCGGCGCCAGCACGACGCGGGCGAACCACGGATCGGCGCTCAGCTTCAGGCGTCCCCGCACGGCCGAGCCGGCGCCGGCGGCGTCCTCCGCCGCCTCCTCGATGCCCGCCAGCAGCGGCGCGACCTGATCGAAGAAGCGGCGCCCCTCCTCGGTCAGCGCGACCGAGCGCGGGGTACGGTGGAACAGCTTGGCGCCGATCCTGGCCTCCAGCCGGGCGATCGCGCGGCTGATGCCGGACGGCGTGAGCCCGACAATGTCGGCGGCGCGGACGAAGCTGCCGCCCTCGACCACGGCCATCATCACGCCGATTCCCGAAAGCAGCCGCGCATCGAAACCCATGATGATTTCCAGTCAATACAGACTGGACAATGATGCGCTGGAAGCACGCTCCTTGCCAAGGCATTGATCTGAGCATCCAACACAGGAGGCTCTCATGACCTTGCAGAACAGGAAGATTATTATCCTCGGCGGCACGTCCGGCATCGGCCTCGCCGTCGCGAAGGCCGCGGCGGCGGAAGGCGCGCGCATCGTGGTCGCGTCCAGCAATCCGGCCCGCGTCGCCGACGCGCTCGCCACGCTTGGCGGCAGCGCCAGCGGCCAATCGCTGGACCTGACCGACGAGGAGGCGATGAAGGCGTTCTTCGAGGAGACCGGCGCGTTCGACCATCTCGTCTACACGGCCGGCGAGGCGCTTCAGCTCGCGCCGCTGGACGGTACCGACCTCGCAACCGCCCGCCGCTTCTTCGAGCTGCGCTATTGGGGGGCGTTCTCGGCCGCCAAGCACGCGCACCGGCTGATCCGCCCCGGCGGCTCGATCGTCTTCACCTCGGGCGTCGCCGGCATGCGTCCCGGCCCCGGCTGGTCGGTGGCGGCGAGCATCTGCTCGGCGATGGAGGCGATGACCCGCGCGCTCGCGCTCGAGCTGGCGCCGCTCCGCGTCAATATCGTCTCGCCGGGCGTGGTGAAGTCGCCGCTCTGGCGCGACATGACGACCGAGGCGCGCGACGCGCTCTATGAAGCGGAAGCCAGGCGCCTGCCGGTCGGCCATGTGGCGGAGCCGCAGGACATTGCGAGCGCCTATGTCTATCTGATGAACCAGACCTATGCGACCGGCCAGACGCTGGTGGTCGAGGGCGGCGGCCTGCTGGTCTGACACACTGCAAGGATCGCGTCAGCTCTTCGCTCCGTCCTCCTCGACCCGCACATGCGTCTGCGCGTCGAAATAGCGGAGCCGGTCGGCGGGAGCGAAGAGGGTGACCGACCGGCCGGGTTCGGGCATCGGCTCGCGCCAGGCGGTGAGCACGACGAGCCGCTCGGCGCCGCCGGCCGTCTCGAGATCGACGAGCAGCGAGGCGCCGAGCGGCTGCAGCGCCAAAACGGTGGCCGGAAAGCGGATGCCGGGTTCGTCCGAGGGTTCGATGCGGATGTCCTCCGGCCGGCAGCCAAGGATGAGCCGCTCACCCGCCGGCGGCGCATAGCCGCCCGTGGGTTCGGCCGGCGCGCCGCCGATGGCGATGGCCGGTCCCGCGCGATCGAGGTCGAGCAGGTTCATGCCCGGGCTGCCGATGAAGCGCGCCACGAAGGTGTTGGCGGGATGCTTATAGACGTCGCGGGCCGAACCGATCTGCTGGATGACGCCGCCGCGCATGATGACGATGCGCTGGGCCATGGTCATCGCCTCGACCTGGTCGTGCGTCACATAGACGACGGTCTTCTTCTGCTGCCCGTGGAAGCGGATGAGCTCGGAGCGCATCTCCTCGCGCATGCTGGCATCGAGGTTCGAGAGCGGCTCGTCGAACAGGAAGACGTCCGGCTCGCGCACCATGGCGCGGCCGAGCGCGACGCGCTGGCGCTGGCCGCCGGAAAGCTGGCGGGGCTTGCGGTCGAGCAGCGCGTCGAGGCCGAGGGTCCGGGCGACCTTCTCCACCTGCCGCGCGCGCTCGGCCTTGGCGACGCCCTTCACGCGCAGCGGAAAGCCGAGATTGTCGGCGACCGACAAATGCGGATAGAGCGCGTAGCTCTGGAACACCATGGCGATGTCGCGCTCGCTCGGGCGCAGATGCGTCACCTCGCGCGGCCCGATCGAGATCGTGCCCGTCGTCGGGTCCTCAAGCCCGGCGATCATGCGCAAGAGCGTGGTCTTGCCGCAGCCGGAGGGACCGAGCAGGACGGTGAACTCGCCGCTGCGGATGGTCAGGTCCAGCTCGGGAATCACCTGCGTGGCGCCGAAGCTCTTCGAGACGCGGCGAAAGTTGACGTCGGCCATGTGTCTTGTCGCTTACCGTATCGTATCGCTTTGAAGGGATGGGCCGGCCCGAAAGCCGGCCCCTCGCGTCACTTCTTCTGGTAGCCGAGCGACTTCATCAGATCGTCGAGGCCCTTATTGGCCTGCGTCATCGCCGTGGCGGGGTCGATCTTGCCGACCCAGGCGGCGAAAAGCTGGTCGTAGACGATGCGCTGCATCTCGACATATTCGGCCAGGCCCGAGGTCAGCGGGACCAGGGTCTGGGCATCCTTCACCGGCTTCAGGAAGGGGAATTTGTCGAGCCATTTCTGGTTCGAATAGACGTCCGTCCGGTAGGCGCCGGAAGCGCCCGCCTCCAGCATGATCTCCTGGCCCTCATGGCTCGTCGCAAAGGCGATGAAGTCGTAGGAGAGCTGCGGCTTCGGCGCATTCGCCGCCACCGAGATCTGGTAGCCGCCGAGATAGTCGTGGCGCTTGGCCGAGAGCGATTCAACCGGCGGCAGGGCGTAGGCGACCTTGCCGATCACCTTGCTGGAATCCGGATTCTCGATGTCCGGGAAGAAGCCGAACCAGTTCACATACATGGCGCCATTGCCCTGCATGAAGGCGTTGGTGGCTTCCGCATAGCCCATCTCGTTGGCACCCGGCGCGGTGAAGGGCTTGATCTCCAGCCAGCGGGCGAGCGCCTTGGCGCCGTTGCCGTCATTCAGCAGCATCGGCTTGAAATCGCGGTCCCAGACGAACTGGGTGGAGTTCGGCGGCATCGGCAGGCTGGCGAGGCGCACCGTCCATTCGGAATAGCCGCCATCCTGCTCGCCGGGCATGGAGACGACGCCGTAAACATTAGTGGCCGGGTCGTTCAGCTTCGCGGCATAGGCCTTGAACTCGTCCCAGGTCTTGGGCGGCTCCTTGAGGCCGGCCTTCTCGAACAGGTCGGTGCGATAGGCCAGCACCTCGATGAAGAAGTCGATCGGCGCCGCCCAGTGCTGGCCGTCGATCACGTCATAGGCGTCGACGATGCCCGGCAGAAAGGCGTTCCACTCGATCTTCTGCTTGGCCTTCGCCTCCAGCGGCTCGAGCGGCTGCACCCATTTGTTCTTCACGAAGATGGGCAGCCAGATGCAGTCCAGCACCATCATGTCGTACTCGTCCGAATTGGCGGTGCCGAGCAGGACTTCCTTGTTGTAGGCGTCGGAATAGGGGAACTGGTCGACGGTGACCTTCACGCCGGTCTTGGCCTCGAACGCCTTGGCCAGCGCCTTGAGGCCGAGGCCGTAGGGCTCGCCGGTGGCGATGATCCTCAGCTCCTCGGCGCTGCGGGCGGGCGAGAAGCCGGCCGTCGCTCCCATGAGAAAAGCGCCGCCGAGCAGCGCGGCCGCGGCGCGGCGCGTCAATCCCTTGATCTTCATGGTTTTTCCCTCTGTCCGGTTTTCCAGGATCGCGTCTATGCCACCAGACTAGGGGAAAATGATCATGAATGGCAAATAGAATGATCGATAGTGATTGATACTGGCGAAATCGGTGCTCTATAGTGAGTGATATGGAAAAGTCCAAACGCGCCCCCGGTGTGCGCCGCGCCGAGATCCGCCGCATCCTGCGCACCCAGCAGGCGGCCACCGTCGAGGAGCTCTGTGCCCTGCTGAACGCCTCGCCGGCGACGATCCGGCGCGACCTCGCGGCGCTGGAGCAGAACGAGGAGCTGGAGCGCAGCCGCGGCGGCGCCGTGGTGCCGCTGCTGCGCGAGGCCGAGCAGAACTTCGCCCAGCGCGAGGCGCGCGACGCGGCGGAGAAGCAGGCCATCGCCGAGGCGGCGGTGCCGCTGCTGGTTCCGGGCTCGACGCTGTTCCTCAATGACGGCTCTACGGTGATGGCGATCGCCAAGGTGATCGTCGAGAGCGGCATCGAGCTGTTCGTCGCGACCCCGGCCGTGAACGTCGCCGCGACGCTGTCGGAAAGCCCGGAGGTCACCGCCTGCCTGCTCGGCGGCTTCGTGCGGCAGACCTCGCTCGCCACCAGCGGCCCCTTCGCCGAGGCGATGGCGGCGCAGATCAACGCCGACCTCGCGATCATCTCGCCGGACGGCGTGCATCCCGAGCAGGGCCTGACCTTCATGAACGCGCAGGACGCCGCGCTGGCGCGCCGCATGGCGGAGCAGTCGCGGCGCGTGCTGGTGGTGGCGACCCGCCCCAAGCTGATGTCGGTGGCGCGGGTCAGCGGCCTGCCGCTCGGCCGGGCGCATCAGCTCATGGTGGGATGCCCGCTCGGCGAGGTGCCGCAGGGCATGCGCGAGGCCGGCATCGACATCGTCTCGGCCGTCGAGGGTGCGCGCGCATGATCGGCCCCAAGGCACGCACCGGGCGGCAGGGCCTCTGGTTCTTCCTGCCGGCCGCCGTCTTCCTCACGGTGGTGCTGATCTATCCGCTCGTCTATTCGCTCTATGCCAGCTTCACCAATATGCGGCTGACCAGCCCGATCACCCGTTTCGTCGGGCTCGACACCTATGCGCTGGTGCTGTCGAGCGAGCTGTTCCGTTCCTCGGTGTGGATCACCGTCGTCTTCCTGAGCTGCGCCATCACCCTCGAATTCCTGATCGGCTTCGGCCTCGCCTTGTCGTTCCGGGCGATGCGCCACACGCATCCGGTGATGCGCGCACTTCTGATGCTGCCGCTGATGGCGACGCCGGTGAGCGTCGGCCTCGTCTGGAAGCTGATGCTGAACTCGGATTTCGGCATCGTCGCCTATGCCGGCCAGCAGCTCGGCTTCGGCAACATCCTCTGGCTCGCCGATCCGTTCTTCTCGATGGTGTCGGTCATCGCCATGGATGTGTGGCAGTGGACGCCCTTCATGTTCCTCATCCTGCTCGCCGGGCTCGAGGGATTGCCGGAGGACGTGTTCGAGGCGGCGGAGGTGGACGGCTCGGGGGCGTTGGACCAACTCCTGCATGTCACCCTGCCGCTGATGTCGCGCATCATCGTCATCGCGCTCGCCTTCCGCGTGATGTTCGCCATCGCGACCTTCGACACGGTGTTCGTGCTGACCAAGGGCGGTCCGGCGCGCGCCACCGACCTGATCACCCTGCTGATCCAGCGCGAGGGGCTGGTGAACCTCAATGTCGCGCTTGCTTCCGCCATGTCGTTCCTGGTGCTGCTGATGGTCACCGTGTTCAGCGCGTTCACCTTCAAGAAGGTCCTCGCCAATGGCTGAGCGGCGCCGCAAGGGCTGGCGCGAAGGTGCGCACGTCGTCGCCAACATGATGATCGTGGCGCTGTTCCTGTTCCCGCTGGCCTGGATGTTCCTCGGCGCGTTCAAGGCGCAGGGCGACCTCCTGTCGCCGACGCCGGTGTGGTTCTTCACCCCGACGCTGGAGCACTGGCAGTTCATCTTCGAGAACTGGAACGTCGAGCGGCACATGGTGAACAGCGTGATCGTCAGCGTGCTGACGACGCTGCTGACTCTGGCGCTCGGCCTGCCGGCCGCCTATGGCCTCGCCCGCTTCCCGATCGCCGGCAAGGATGCGATCACCTTCGAGATCCTGAGCCTGAAGATGATCCCGCCGATCGCCGCGGTGGTGCCGCTCTTCGTGCTCACCCGGCAGGTCGGGCTCTACAACACCCTCACCGTGCTCGTCCTGCTCAACACCGCTTTCCAGCTTCCCTTCGCGATCCTGGTGCTGAAGTCCTTCGTCGAGGAGATTCCGAGCGAGATCGACGAGGCGGCGCGCGTCGACGGCTGCGGCTCGTTCGGCGTGCTGTGGCGGGCCATCCTGCCGCTCTCGGTGCCGGGGCTGATCTGCTGCGCGGTATTCGTGTTCATCTTCAGTTGGAACGAATTCATGATCGCCAACACGCTGGTGGGCGGCGACCTGCGCCCGCTGCCGCCGATCGTCGGGCTGGCGCTCACCCATCGCGGCATATTGTGGGGGCCGGCGCTGGCGCTCGGCGTCGTGGTGCTGCTGCCGGTGCTGGCGCTCACCTTTGCGCTGTCGCGCTACATGGCGCGCGGCCTCACCTTCGGAGCGGTGAAGGGATGAGCCCCGAGGCGGTGCTGGCGGGCCTGCCGGTGTGGCAGGGTACACCCGAGCTGACGCGGCTCGAGGAAGGGCGGACCAACCGCAACTTCATCATCCGTGACGCCTCGGGCACCTATTTCGGCCGGGTTGGCGTCGACCTGCCGCATCACGGCATCTCACGCCTTCAGGAACGGCTCTGCGCCGAGCTTGCCGCCGCGCGGGGCGTCTCGCCGCGCGTGCACTATGCGGGGGAAGGCGCGCTCGTCACCGTGTTCATCGAGGGCGAGACGCTGAAGCCCGCCGGGATGCACGACGCGGCGACGCTGCGCCAGACCGCCGAGGTGCTGCGGCGGCTGCACGCGGAACCGGTCGCCGAACCCGCGCTCGAACAGCGCTGCGGCGTCCGCGCCTCGCACGCCTATCTGAAGCACCTGCCGGATAGCGACCTGCCGATCGCCCGCGATTTGATGCTGGAGCGGCTCGGCGAGCCGGCCCCGGCGGGCGACCACCTCGTCCACAGCGACATCATCCCCGAGAACCTGATCCGCACCGCCGACGGGCTGCAGCTCATCGACTGGGAATATGCCGGCGTCGGCGTGCCCGAGGTCGATCTCGCCTCGGTCATCGCCAATGCCGACCTGACGCCCGCAGAGGCGGCGCTGCTGTGCGCCGCCTACGGTCCCCACGACGCCGCGCTGGTGGAGCGCCAGCGCGTGGCGCTGGTGATCCGCGAGGCGCTGTGGTGCCTCACCCAGACGCGGTTCAGCGGCCCGCCGGAGGGCGACCTCGTCGCCTATACGCAGCTCTGCATCGCGCGGATGTCGCAAGAGTTTCCATGAGCGCATCCATGAGTGTCCGTTTCGATATCGCGGTGGTGGGCGCCGGCGTCGTCGGCGCCGCCATCGCCCGCGACCTGTCGCGCTACGAGCTCAGGGTCGCGCTCATCGAGGCCAATCCGGACTTCGGCGACGAGTCGAGCAAGGGCAATTCGGCGCTGATGACCGAGGGCCATGATACCCCGGCCGGCACGCTGGAGCGCGACCTCGTGGTACGCGGCTATCAGCGCTACATGGCGGAGGCGCCGACGCTCGGACTGCCGATGCGCAGGACCGGCGCTCTGATGCTGGCGTGGACGGACGAGCAGCGCGCGACCGTCGAGCACGTCGTCGAGGAGGCGCATGCCGACGGCTTCCCCCGTCTCTCCCTCATGGAGGGGGAAGAGGTGCTGCGCCGCTGGCCGCAGTTCCGTCCCGGCGTGCTCGCCGCCGCCTATATGCCGGACGAGGTGATCGCCGATCCCTTCTCCACGCCCTATGCCTATGTGCTCGACGCGGTGACCAACGGCGTCATTTTCCTGCGGCCCTGGCGGGTGAGCCGGGCGGAACGCCTCGCCGATGGCTGGCGGCTGGCCAACCCGCAGGGCGAGACGATCGAGGCCCGCCTCGTCATCAATGCCGGCGGGCTGCGGGCGGACATCGTCGAGGGGCTTGCCGGCTATGCCGACTTCCGCATGAAGCCGCGGCGCGGGCAGTACATCCTGCTCGACAAGCCGGCGCGCGCGATCCACGACATCATCGCCTATCCCACCCCGACCCCGACGACGCGGGGCATCCTCATCGCCCCGACCATCTTCGGCAATGTGCTGGTCGGCCCGACCGCGGAGGAGGTGGAGGACCGCGACGACCGCTCGGTCACCGAGGACGGGCTCGCCGCGCTGAAGCGCGCCATCGACGAGATGGTGCCGGTGCTGCGGGACATGCCGGTGAACACGATCTATGCCGGCATGCGCCCGGCGACCGACCACAGCGAATACCAGATCATTCCGCGCTTCGCGGAGAACTGGCTCACCGTCGCCGGCATCCGCTCGACCGGCTTCTCCGGGGCGCTCGGCATCGCCGAATACGTCATGTCGCTGGTCTTCCCGGTCGTGTTCGACCTGAAGCCGACCAAGCCGCTGCGCGGCGTCACCGTGCCGGACCTCGCGGAGACCAGCCTGCGTCCCTGGGCCGATGCGGATCGTATCGCCGCCGACCCGGCCTATGCCGAGATGATCTGCCATTGCGAGCGCATCAGCGTCGGCGAGGTGCGCGACGCACTCGCCTCGCCCGTGCCGCCGGCCAGCATCAAGGCGCTGAAGCGGCGCACGCGTGCCATGTTCGGGCGCTGCCAGGGCTTCTATTGCGGGGCGCGGGTGCAGGCGATGTTCGACGCGGCGCAGGCGGAGCGCTCCGGCTGCGAAGCCGCCGCGTGCGGAGACAGGCGCGATGCGTGATCCGGACGTCCTGATCGTCGGCGCCGGCCCGGCCGGCCTCGCCGCCGCCGCCGAGCTCACGCGCCGCGGCGTCGGCGACATCCTCGTCATCGACCGCGACGATGCCGCCGGCGGCCTGCCGCGCTTCTGCGCCCATCCCGGCTTCGGCATCGGCTATCTCGCGGTGCCGCGCTCGGGACCGGGCTTCGCCGCCAGCCTGCTGCACGCGCTGGAGGGATCGGGCGTGCGCCTATTGTGCGGCACCACCATGGTCTCGCTCGACGCGGGCCCCACCGTCACCGTCACCGGGCCGGAGCTCGGCCATCGCGTGCTGCGGCCCAAGGCGGTGATCCTCGCCACCGGCATCCGTGAGGCCAATCGCGGCAACCGGCTGGTGCCCGGCGAGCGGCCCGCCGTCGGCGTGCTGACCACCGGGCTGCTCCAGCAGACGGTGGCGCGCAAGGTTCCCTTCCCGGCCGGCATGAAGGAGCTGGTGGTGGTCGGCACCGAGCACGTTTCCTTCTCAGCCATCTGGACGGCGCGGCACGCCGGACTGAGGGTGCGGGCGATGGTCGACGAGCGCGCCGCCGTCGCCTCCTTCGCGCCGGCCGGATGGATGGCGCGGGCATTCGGCATCGACATCCGGCTGAGCAGCCGGGTCGCGGCGATCCGCGCGCGCGACAACCGGGTGGCGGCGGTCGAGATCGAGACGGGAGGGCGGCGCGAGACGCTCGCCTGCGACGGCGTCGTGTTCACCGCCGGCTGGATTCCCGAGGTCGCCGCCATCGCCACCGGGCCGATCGGCATCGACCGGACGACGGGCGGTGTCGCCACGGACGAGAACGGACGTACCGATCTGGCCGGCGTGTTCGCCGCCGGAAACATGCGGCATCCGCTGAAGGCGAGCGGCTCCTGCGCGCGGCAGGGCCGCAGCGTCGCGGCGACGGTGGCCTCCGCCCTCTCCTCTCGATAGCCGGCGAATGGACGGCGCGGTTACGCTTCCGTCTCGACGTCGAACCCGCTCAGATGCCGGTAGTGCGGGTTGAGCATGGCGAGCACCGGCAGCGTCGCCGCTCCGCGCGCCACCGCGTCGGCGCCGAGATCGGCCTTCATCAGCCGCGGCAGCGTGCGCTCGGTGAGGGAGATGGAGACGTGCAGCGGTTCCACCCGCTCGATCAGCGCCTCGATCAGCCATGCCGGTGCATCGCCGCCGAACATGATCGTCTGCGGATCGAACAGGTTCTCGAGGGTGTTGATGCCGCTGCGCAGCGGATCGATCGCCTCGGCGATCCAGCCCGCGACGAGCGGATGGTCGGCCGCGAGCTCGTTCTCGAGCTGGTGGGCGTCCTGCACCTCCAACCCCCGCGCGGCGAGATAGCGGACCAGCGAATCGACCGAGACATAGGTCTCCAGGCATCCGCGCTTGCCGCAGATGCAGCCGTGCCCGCCCGGCACCGCGATGGTGTGCCCGAGCTCGCCGGCATTGCCGTGCGCGCCACCAAAGGCGGAGCCGTCGGTCATGATGCCGGTGCCGAGGCCGTTGCCGAGATAGAGATAGACGAAATGGCGCAGCGTGCGGGCGGCGGCGCCGAAGCGCCATTCCGCCGTCACCGCGCATTGCCCGTCATTGGCGAGCGCGACCGGCAGCCCCGTCGCCTTCTGCAGCGCCTGGCGCAGGATCAGCCCGTCCCAGCCGGGCAGGCGCGGCGGGCTCATATGCGGCACGCCGAAGGGGCCGGGCGTGGCGAGCCCGATACCGAGGAAGCGGCCGGCGTCGCCGCGCGCGCGGGCCAGCAGGCCGTCGACGCTCGCCGCCAGATCCTGCGCGACCTTGGTGGCGTCCACGCTGCTGAGCGGGTGCGTCTCGCGGTGGAGCACCTCGCCGCCGAGATTCATGACGACGGCGGAGGCCCGCCCGAAATCGACGTGGAAGCCGATGGTGAAGGCGCCGTCCGGATGGATGGCGACCGGCTTGGGCGGCTTGCCCACGCGCCGCTCCTCCAGCTTCTCCTCGCGTACGAAGCCGAGCGCGAGCAGTTCGTCGACGAGGTCCGACGTCGCCTGCTTGGACAGGCCGGTGATGTCGGCGATGACGACGCGCGGCAGCGGCCCATGGATGCGGACCGCCTCGAACACCACCCACAGATTGACGAGCTTGGACTTGACCGCATTCGTCGCGCGCAGCATGCCGGCACTCTCGGAGTTAATAAGTCAAGTTGACGGATTAATTATTGACACAGTCCGAGGCACCCCGCACTCTGCGCGGCAAGGCGTAATTCAAAAGCCAGAAGGGGTCCATCCATGTCCATCGAACTGTCCCGCCGGGGCGTCCTGCGTGCGGCCGCCTCCGCCGGCGCGCTCGCCGCCCTGCCCGCCGGCTTCTCCTCCCGCGCCTCCGCCGCGGAAGCGCTCAGCGTGTTCGGCCCGCTGCCGCCGGACCCCGCGCCGCCCGGCGCGGCGAAGTTCGCCGAGGCCGCCTTCGAGGCCTGGCAGAAGGCCCACAACGCCACGGTCAGCTACGACCTCTTGGCGTGGCCGCAGCTTCACGACCGCATGGCCACCGCCTTCGCCTCCGGCTCGGCGCCGTGGGACGTGACCTATATGTGCGGCTGGGTGCCGGAATTCGTCTCCTTCCTCACCCCCTTCGCGGACGAGCTGCCGAAGGCGCTGGTCGACGACCTGCCGGCATCGAGCTTCGAGACGGTGACGTGGCAGGGCAAGCGCTACGGCGCGATATTCACGCTCTCGCTGCTCACGCTGTTCTTCAACAAGGAGCATCTTGCCTCGATCGGCTTCTCCGAGGCGCCCAAGAACTGGGACGAGTTCAAGCGCGCCACCAAGGAGCTGACGCGGGACGGACGCTACGGCTTCGTCGCCAATTATGGCGATCCGGCCGGCATCGGCGGCACGGCGAGCTACTGGATGGCCTTCCTGCAGCAGGCCGGCGGCAAGATGTATGGCGAGGACGGCCTGCCCGCCTTCAAGAGCGAGGCCGGCGTCGCGGCGCTGCAGATGATGATGGACCTGATGGCGGCCGGTACCGACCCCGGTTCCATCTCCTATGCCGGCATCAACGACGCGACCAATGTGCTGATGTCCGGCCGCGCCTCGATGATGATGAACTGGCCCTTCATGTGGAACGCGGCGCAGGACCCGGCCCAGTCGCAGATCGTCGGCAAGCTCGGCAGCGCCATCCTTCCCGCCGGGCCGGCCGGCAGCGCCTCGATCGACGGCACCGATGCGTGGACGGTCAGCAAGTCCAGCAAGAACCCGGCGCTCGCCCGCCAGCTCGTCGAGTTCTATCTCGACGCCGAGATCCAGAAGCGCCAGGCGCTCGACACCGGCTGGCTGCCGATCCGCCTCTCGGTGCTGGCCGATCCCGAAGTCCAGCAGAAGCTGCCCAACGCCGCGGTGGTGCTGGAGCAGGCCAAGCACCCCTATAACAGCTTCGTCACGCCCGATTTCAACCAAGTGACGCAGGCGGTCGGCACGGAGGTGCAGAAGGCGCTGCAGGGCCAGAAGACGGCGGCGCAGGCGATCGCCGACGCCTCCGATCTCGTCACCGCGATCGTGAAGCGCCGCGGCTGATCCGTCCGATGGCGTCCACGGCCACCTTCGAACAGCGCCGGCGCTATGCCGGCCTGTTCCTCGTCGCGCCGGCCATCCTCGTGCTGGTGGCGATCCTCGGCTACCCGATCGTGGAATCGCTGATGCTGGCGCTGCACAAGGTGCAGCTCAGCGCCGGCGCCATCCAGCGCAGCTTCATCGGGCTCGGCAATTTCGAACGGCTGCTGGCGGACGAAACGTTCCGCCGGGCGGCGCTGAACACGCTCTATTTCTCGGTGGCCGAGGTGGTGCTGGTGGTGGTGCTGAGCTTCGCCATCGCGCTCCTGCTCAACCATCCGCTCGGGCGCCCGGGGCTGTTCCGCATCCTGCTGGTGGTGCCGTGGGCGATCGCCCCGGTAGCCAATGCGGTGCTGTGGAAGTGGATCCTGAACGCCAATTACGGCGTGCTGAACGGGCTTCTGCAGGCGCTCGGCGTGATCGACACTTACCAGGTGTGGCTCGGCACCCCGGCCTCGGCGCTGAACTTCCTGCTGCTGGTCGACGTCTGGAAGTCCGTTCCCTTCGTCGCCCTGCTGCTGCTTGCCGGGCTGCAGCGCGTGCCCTCGATCCTCTACCGCGCGGCCTATATGGACGGCGCCAGCCGCTTCCAGGCGTTCCGGCATGTCACCCTGCCCTCGATGCGCGGCGCCATCGCCATCGCGGTCGTGCTGCAGACAATCTGGTCGCTCAGGGTGTTCGACCTCGTCTTCGTGCTGACGCGGGGCGGGCCGGCGGACGCCACCGTGCTGATGAACTTCCTCGCCTACCGCGTGACCTTCAACTTCCTCGACATCGGCTATGGCGCGGCGATCGCCAATGTCATCTTCATCCTGACCCTGCTGCTGGCGATCCTCTACATCCGGCTGGTCCGGCCGGCGGAAGGGGCCGCGCGATGAGCTATGCCCTCTATCGCCATGGCGGACCGGGCCTGCGGCTGGCGACCTATGCCGGGCTCGCGCTGTTCGTCGTCTGGTCGGCAGCGCCCGTCGTGTGGCTCGTGCTGTCGAGCCTGCTCCAGCAGAAGGCGCTGATCGCCCGCCCGCCCGATCTCTCGCCACAGAACCTGACGCTCGACAACTTCATCATCGTGGTGGGATCGGCGGCGGCGCTCGGGCGCGGCATCCTGAACTCGCTGGTGGTGGCGCTGTTCTCGACCGCGGTGGCGCTCGCGCTCGGCGCGCCGGCCGCCTATGCGCTGGCGCGGCTCTCGGTGCCGCGCGCCGACGCCATCGCCTTCCTGGTGCTGGCGACCCAGATGCTGCCGAGCATCGCCATCGCCATCCCGCTGTTCCTCGTCATCAGCCGGCTCGGGCTGATCGACAACGTGCTCACGCTCGGCGTCGTCTACCTGTCCTTCAACCTGCCGATCGTGATCTGGATCCTGCGCGGTTTCTTCCTCGGCATCCCGGCCGGCCTCGAAAAGGCCGCGGCGATCGACGGGGCCGGCGTGCTGCGCACCTTCTGGCACATCGTGCTGCCGATCTCGATCCCGCCGCTCGGCGCCGCCGCCGTGTTCGCCTTCGTCGAGGCCTGGAACGAATTCTTCTTCGCACTGATCCTCACGCGCCAGTCGGCGCAGACCGTGCCGCTGGTGATCGCCGCCTTCGCCGGCCAGTACCAGACCGTGTTCGGCCAGATGATGGCCGCCGCGCTCATCAGCGTGGTGCCGGTGATCGTGCTGGCGATCGTGTTCCGCGACTGGATCGTGCGCGGCTTCGCCGACGGGATGATGAAAGGATGACCTCCGTGCCGCACCGAGCCGAGCCGAACCGATCCGTGCCTGCCATCGAGCTGCGCCGCGTCGCCAAGAGCTTCGGCACCGTGCAGGTCTGCCGGGACGTCGATCTGGCGATCCGGCAGGGCGAGTTCGTCACTCTGCTCGGCCCCTCCGGCTGCGGCAAGACGACGACGCTCAACATGGTCGCCGGCCTCGAGGACTGCACCGACGGCGACATCCTGCTGGCGGGGCGCCGGGTCAACGAGCTCTCGCCGGTCGAGCGCGACGTCGCCATGGTGTTCCAGAACTATGCGCTCTACCCGCACATGACGGTGGCCGAGAACATCGGCTTCACGCTGCGCATGCGCCGGGTGCCCCGCGCAGAGATCGAGGCCCGCGTCGCGGCGATCGCCGCCTCGCTGGAGCTATCCCATGTGCTCGGCCGGCTGCCGGCGCAGCTTTCCGGCGGCCAGCAGCAGCGCGTCGCCATCGGCCGCGCGCTGGTGCGCGAGCCGCGCATCTTCCTGTTCGACGAGCCCTTCTCCAACCTCGACGCGGCGCTGCGCGTGAAGATGCGGGCGGAGGTGAAGCAGCTCCACCAGCGGCTCGGCGTCACCTCGCTGTTCGTCACTCACGATCAGGAGGAGGCGATGTCGATCTCCGATCGGATCGCGGTGATGAATCGCGGCCGTGTCGAGCAGTTCGGAACGCCCGAGGAGATCTATGCCCGGCCGGCGACGCGCTACGTCGCCTCCTTCATCGGCAGCCCGCAGATCGAGCTGATGTCCGGCGTGGTGGAGGTCCGGGACGGCCGCCCCACCGTGCCGCTCGGCTCGGCGCGCCTCACCCTCCCCGAGGAGGCCGGCGTGCGGCCGGGGCAGAGGGTCGAGGTCGGCGTGCGCCCCGAGCATGTGCGGCTCGGCGGCGAAAGCCTTTCCGCCACCGTCCGGCTGGTGCAGCCGGTCGGGCCGGCGACCCATGTCGTCCTCGATTGGGACGGTGGCTCGCTGACCACCACCCTGCCCGGCTTCAGCCGGCTTCGGCCCGGCGAGACCGTCACCGCCGGGATCGACCCTCGTGACGTGCTCGTCTTCGACCAGGAGACCGGCCTGCGGCTCTAGCCGCAGCGGTCGCTTTCGCTGTGCCAACCCGAATAGGTGATCCCATGAACAAGCCCGTTCTGCCGAACTCCGTGGAGGCGCGGGATATCGCTTTCCATCTGCACTCGCAGACCAACCCGCAACTGATCGAGGAACGGGGTCCTCTCGTGGTCGCGCGCGGCGAAGGGGTGCGGATCTACGACGAGGCCGGCAAGCCCTATATCGACGCCATGGCCGGGCTTTGGTGCGCGTCGCTCGGCTTCTCGAACGAACGCCTCGCCGCGGCGGCGGGCCGGCAATATGCGCAGCTCGGCTTCTACCACACCTTCTTCCAGCGGACGATGGAAGGGGTGGCGCGGCTCGCCGAGAAGCTGGTCGACCTGACCGGCATGGAGGGTGGCAAGGCCTATTTCGCCACCTCCGGCTCGGAGGCGAACGAGACCATGGTCAAGCTCGCCTGGGTCTATCACACGGTGCGTGGCAAGCCGACCAAGCGCAAGGTGATCGCCCGCGAACGGGCGTTCCATGGCTCCACCATCGCCGCCGCCTCGATGTGCGGGCTCACCTTCATGCATCGCGAGTTCGGCCTGCCGCTGCCGGGCTTCCTGCACACGCTGTGCCCCGATCCCTATCGCGGCATGCTGGAGGGCGAGGACGAGGCGGCCTTCGTCGAGCGCCTCGCCTCCGAGCTGGAGAAGCTCATCCTGCGCGAGGGTCCCGACACCATCGCCGCCTTCATCGCCGAGCCGATCAACGCCGGCGGCGGCATCATCCTGCCGCCGAAGGGCTATTTCGCGCGCATCCAGGAGGTGCTGAAGAAGTACGACATCCTGTTCCTCGACGACGAGATCGTCTGCGGCTTCGGGCGCACCGGCAACTGGTTCGGCAAGGAGACGGTCGACGCCAGCCCCGACATGATGGCGCTCGCCAAGGGACTGTCCTCCTCCTATTTCCCGATCTCCGCCGTGGTGGTAGCCCCGGCGGTCTATGAGGCGGTGAAGGAGTTCAACAAGGCCGGCGGCAATTTCGGCCACGGCTTCACCAATTCGGGGCACCCGGTCGGCGTCGCGGTCGCGCTGGAGGCGATCCAGATCTACGAGGAGATGGGCCTCGTCGAGCATGTGCGCAAAATGGGCGCGCGCCTGCGCGGCCATTTCGAGCGCATCGGCGCGGCCTCGCCCATCGTCGGGCAGGTGCGCGGCGCGGGGCTGATGCTGGGCATCGAGCTGGTCGCCGACAAGGAGAAGCGCACGCCGCTGGATCCGCATCTGCAGGCCGGCCCGACCTTCGACCTGATCGCCTATGAGAACGGCCTGATCGCCCGCTGCATGGGCGACGTGCTCGGCTTCTCGCCGCCGCTCATTGTCAACGAGGCGGAGGTGGACGAGATCGCCGAACGCTGCGAGACGAGCCTGAAGCAGCTCGAGCGCCGCCTCGGCGTCGTCTGAATCCGGTCCGGCGACGCGCGCCCGCGGGGAGGAGCCACGCGATGATCCTCGCCTGCGGCGAGGCGCTGATCGACTTCTTCGTCGATGCGCCCGAGGATAAGCATATGCCGGCGCGGGCGGCAGACACCGTCGGCGCCGGCGACACCTTTACCTGCCATGAGCTTCCGTAAGACCGGCGAGCTCATCGTGGGTGCAGCCTTCCGGCAAGGGCTCGTCACTGCCAGGGCATGAGCCGAGTCTTCGAATAATAGCCGGCAATTGAACTCTGGTGCACGCCCTCGATCTTGGCATAGTTGCCGGGATAGAGCTCGGTCTCGATGCCCAGCAACGAGGCCGCGATCCCGACATGCAGGCGGTCGGTGACGATCTTGCCGTAGCCGCGCAGAATCTTGAACAGCGGGACGACGGTCTTCATCTCGCCCCCGAGCCCGCTCAGGTCATAGCCGTCACCGACGATCTTCTGGCTGGGGTGGCGCTCCTTGTCCTGGCGGAAGAAATATCCGGTCTCACCTCTCGCTGGCGGCGGCGCGATATCGAAGTCGAGGAAGAAAGCCATGTCGTGGCAGAACGTCGCCTCAGGGCAGACCTTCAGGCTTTCGTGCGCGTCGCGCGCAAAATAGGTCACGCGCCCATCGGCATCGTCGAGCGGATCGAGTTCATAGGTCGTCGGCAAAACGACGACATGATCGACCATCAGCCGCATCTTCGCGACGAAATTGCGCGAGCCCGACCAGTTCTTGCACCAGGCACCGCCACCGCCGGCCAGGACGACGACGTCGGGCATCCGATATTCGATCGCCCGCAGGCCTTCGGCGATCTTGAGCAGCGTCGCCTGCGTGCGCAGCTCGGCATCGATCCCCATGCTCTCGAGAAACTGCAACGTTCCCGTATGGATCAGGCCGTCGCCCCAGTTTCCGACATTGGGCGCATAGATCACGCGCTTTCCGGCGCAGATGCGTTTCAGCGTCTCGCACAGCTCGGCGAAAGGCGGCTCACGGCGCAGATTGTCGAGTCCCATGCCATCTCCCAACCGTGTCCGTTCCCGGACGGGTGTCTTCGATGGCGGGAAGCCTGCCCAGCGAGCGGCCAATGATCAATGTCAAAGTGACGGCGGGCTCCAATGCCGGGCTCGAGACATCGCCCGTGCACCCCTGCCGGCACGCCGCGCATCATGGGCTCTTCGCACCTTCGAGCGCGGCAGACGGGTTGTCTGCCCCGATCTCCTACGGACCGTCGGAGAGGAGGATGCACAGCGCCAGCATGCCGGGATCATCCTGGCCGATGCTGCGCTCCGCGAACATGCGCGCGCGGCCGATGCGGTTGGGCTTGTCCCTGAAGTCGTCCAGGGTGCGGCGCGCCGCCTCTGCGGCGAGGCGCCGGGCCGTGGCCTGGTCCGACACCTCGCGCAGCGCTTCCGCCACGGCGTGAACCGCGTCGAGGATCGTCTTGTCGCCGAGCGAGGCGCCGCCACGACGTATCATCGCCTCCAGGGCGGCCCCGACCAGCGGCGACAGCTCGTTCCAGCCGATCGCGGTCTTCCCTTTGGTCGCCTTCGACGCCGCCAGCAGGGCGGTCACCAGCAGCGTTCCAAGGCTCGAGCCCGTGGCGGCGCTGCCGGCGCGCGCATAGAGCGCGAAAGCCGCGCCGAGATCCTCCGCCTGCGCTATGTCGGCACGCGACAGCGCCTCGGTCAGGCGCGCCAGCATGCTGCCGGTATCGCCGTCCCCCAGCTTTCCGTCGGCCTCGTTGAGACGCTGCTCGTTGCGGCGCATCGCGTCGTGGGCACGGCACGCCGCATTGCGCAGGAGCTCGACGGTGATCGCCGCATTGGTGGTCGTGGTGCTCATGGGACGATCCAGAACGGGCAGCTCGCCGGGGCGCCGATCAGCCGTTCGAGCTCGTCATCAACGAAGCACAGGCTGATCGACGCGCCAGCCATCTCCATCGATGTGACGAAGGCGCCGACGAGCGGCCGGGCGACCGAGATTCCGCGCTCGCCGAGCCCGCTCGCCACCCGGCGATAGAGGATGAAGAGCTCCTCGAGCGGTGTGGCGCCGAGGCCGTTGACCAGCACCACGACGCGGTCCGATGCCCCGGCCGGCGCATCCGCGATCAGGCGCTCCAGCATCTCGTCGACGAGCGCGTCGGCCGGCTTGAGCCGATCCCGCCAGATGCCCGGCTCGCCATGGATGCCCATGCCCATCTCGATCTCGTCGGGACCGAGCGAGAAGGTCGGCGCGGAGGCCGTCGGCACCTGGCAGGGGGCGAGTGCGACGCCGATGGTGCGCGTCGCCGCGACCGTCTTCGCGGCGATGCGGGTGACGTCGTCGAGGTCGGCACCCGCCTCGGCGGCGGCGCCGGCGGTCTTGTAGGCGAGGATCAGCCCCGCGACGCCGCGCCGCTTGGCCGCCTCGTCGGGGCCCGCACTTGCGATGTCGTCCGTGCCCAGCACGGTACGGGTGACGATGCCCTCGGCCTCCAGCATCTCGCCGGCCATGTCGAAATTCATACGGTCGCCGCCGTAATTGCCATAGAGGCAGAGGACGCCGCGGCCGCCGTCGGCGAACTGGATCGCCTCCATGCAGCTTTCGAGATTCGGCCCCTCGAAGACGTTGCCGATGGAGCAACTGTCCAGCAGGCCGTGCCCGACATAGCCGGTGAACAGCGGCAGGTGCCCCGAGCCGCCGCCCGACGCGATGCCGACCTTGCCCGGCCGCGCGCCGCCGGCCCGGCGGATGACGCGCCGCGAGGCGCCGCAGCGCTCCAGCGACGGATGGGCCGCCACCAGACCGTCGAGCATCTCGTCGACATAGTCCGCCGGCCGGTTCATGAACTTCTTCATGGGCATTCCTGTGCGATGGTCGGAAGGGCGTGCGCCCTCGCGCGGCGATTGATGTCTGGGATCAGTTCTTGGGCGCGACCGCCTGCATGACCCGCGTGGTCATCGCGTCGTGCTCGACCATGAAGGCCGCCAGTTCCTCCCGGCCGCGCCACACGGCGCCGAAGCCGCGCTCCTTCATGCCCTTCTGGAAGGCCTCGCTGTCGAAGGCCCGCTTCACCGCCGCCTCTATCCGGGCGGCGACCTGCGGATCGATGCCCGGCGGCCCGGCGATGCCGCGCCATGTGCCGCCGACATAGGCCTTGCCGATCTGCTCGCCGATGGTCGCGACACCCGGATAGCGATCGAGACGCTTCTCGCTCATCACGCCGATCGAGCGCACCTTGCCGGCGGAGGCGAGCGCGTCGGTCTCCGGCAGCGAGCACAGCACGATGTCGACGCCGCCGGAGGCGAGTTCCTGCAGGCCGGCGGCGGAACCCTGGGCGGGAATGAGATTGACCTTGGCCACGTCGACGCCCTGGTCGATCAGCAGCGAGAGAAAGGGAATGTCCCAGCTCGCGTTGCAGGTGCCGCCGCAGGAGATCTTCAGGCTGGCCGGATCCTGCTTCAGCTTCGCGATCACGTCGCCGACCGACTTCAGCGGCGAATCCCGGCCCACATGGATCGCCGCCGGATCGGCGTTGAACTGGGCGATGGGCGTGAAGCTCGCCGGGGCGAAATTCGCCTGCCCGGAGAGCCGGTACTGCGCGAAGGGGGCGATCTGGCCGAGCGTGTAGCCGTCCGGTGCGGCACGCGTGTAATTGGTCATGCCGACCACGCCCGACGCCTGCGGCTGGTTCACCACGGTGAAGGGCTGCTTCAGCCCGGATTCGAGCTCGCGCGCGAGCAGGCGCATGGTGAAATCGCTGCCTCCGCCCGCTCCCGCGATGACGATCAGCGTCACCGGCCGCTCAGGCCACTCCGCCCGGGCGCCGGCCGGCGCGAATGCACCGATGGCAAGCATCACCGCCGCAAGGGCGGCGTTGCGGAGCCGGCAGGCTCTCGCATTCACATCACGTCGACCCGACCACCTGCTGGTATCCATCGCCAGACCTCCCAATGTGCGCCTGCATCGACGCTTGGGATCAACAAATTCCGTATTGTGGGATTTATGTCAATCAGGACGTGAGGCGAGATCCGGTAAAAATGAATTGCATCCATTCTTGACAAAGATTTTCCGATCCCGCTTACATTCCCGTAATACGGGATTCATGCATAAGGGAGGACATCCGCATGGGCACGCAATTGACAGGTATCATCCCGCCCATTCCGACACCGTTCCGCGCCGACGGGGAGATCGACGAGGCGGCCTTCCGCGGCGTGGTACGGTTCATGCTGTCGAAGGGCGTGCACGGCCTGTGCATCGGCGGCAGCACCGGCGAGGGTCACACCTACACGACCGAGGAACTGGTCCGGCTGAACGAGATCGGCTGCGAGGAAGCCGCGGGCAAGGTGCCGGTCGTCGCCGGCGTCATCGTCAATTCCACCCGCGAAGCCATCGCCAAGGTGCGCGCGCTCGCCCACCTGCCGCTGGCCGGCCTGCAGATCACGCCGGTGCACTACGTCTTCAAACCGACTGAGGATGCGACCTACGCGCATTTCGAGGCGCTGGCGGCGGCGACCGACGTGCCGATCATCATCTACAACGTCGTGCCCTGGAACTATCTCTCCCCGGCGCTGCTGGTGCGCATCATGAAGGGGATCGACGGGGTCGTCGGCGTCAAGCAGAGCGCGGGCGATCTCAAGCTCATGGCGGACCTGCTCAACGCCAAGCTCCCCGGCAAGATCGTGCTGACCGCGGTCGACGCCCTGCTCTACCCCTCCTTCGCGCTCGGCGCGCACGGCACCATCGCCGCCAACCCGGCGGCCGTGCCCGGCGTGACCGTCAATCTGTGGAACGCGGTCCAGGCCGGCGACCATGCCCGCGGGCTGGAGATCCACCGCGCCCTGCTGACCTTCTGGAACACGATCAACAACGACAACCTGCCGGCCTGCGTGAAATATGCGCTGACGCTGCAGGGCTGCGACGGCGGCCTGCCGCGCATGCCGATGCCCGCCCCCTCGGCTGAGCAGAAGGCGCGGATCGAGGCAGCCCTGCCGGGCGTCCTGAAGTTCGACACCGAAGGCCTGCGCACCGCAGCCGAGTAGGCGCCACGCCCCCCGCAGAAAGGCGGCCGCCATGCGCGAGCCGCCTTTTTGCGTCATGGGCGGCAAGGGTTTACGCGGGGCGGGGCGACTTCCTATAGTCGGCGCATGTCGCGCGGACGGGATGCGCGCAAAGACGGACACTGTCTTGGAAACCAAGAACGTCAAATCCGCCGGCAAGCTGCTCGCCGTGCTGGAATGCTTTTCCAGCGTCGACAAGCGGCTCTCGGTCGGAGAGATCGCACGCCGCACCGACCTGCCGCGCAGCACCGCGCACCGCCTCATCATGGCGCTCAAGGAGATCGGCTTCCTCGAGCAGGACCGCTCGCGCGACGAATACCGGCTCGGCATCAAGCTGTTCGAGCTCGGCTCCATCGTCCTCAACAACATGGACCTGCACCGCGAGGCGCCGCCCTTCATCGACGCGCTGACGGCGGCGACGCGCGAATCCGTGCATCTGTGCGTGTTCGACGGGCTGCGCATGGTGTTCGTCGAGCGCTCGACCGGCGGGCGCAGCGGCGAGAACAACGCGACCATCACCATGGAAGCCTCGCCCTGCCACTGCACCGGCGTCGGCAAGGCGGCGCTGGCGTTCCAGCCGCCTATCGTGATCGAGCGGGTGATCGCCCTAGGGCTGAGCGCCTATACGCGCAACACCATCACCGATCCGGACCGCCTGCGGGCCGAACTCGCGACGATCCGCGAACGGGGCTATGCCTTCGACCGCGGCGAGATCGAGATCGACCGCAACTGCGTCGCCGCCCCCATCCGCGACAGCAGCGGCAAGGTCTTCGCCGCCATGAGCTGCACCGGTCCGGCCGGCCGGATGCCGCCCGAACGGCTGGAGGAGCTCGCACCGATCGTCGTCAACCATGCCGATTCCATCTCCTGGCGGCTCGGCTGGCGGCGGGACGACGCGGAGGAGAAGCCCCGGCGCCGGGCGCGGTCCACACGCACGCCGGCACCGGCCATCTGACGCTCAAGCTTCCGGCAACGCCGTCGGATCAGGCATGCGGCGCGGACAGCGCTTCGTCGTCGCGCCGGCCGCCGCGCACCAGCCGCAGCACCGCGACCAGCACCCAGGCGCCGATGGTGATCACGCCGAGCGTTCCGCCGATGGGGCGGTCGAAGAAGGCGATGACGCTGCCATTGCCCTTCATCATGGTCGTCATGAAGTTCTGCTCCAGCATCGGACCGAGGATCAGCCCGAGGATCGCCGGCGCCAGCGGAATCTCGTTGGATTCCATCAGGTAGCCGATCAGGCCGAAGACCAGCATGATGACGACGCCGAACATGACGTTGTCGGCCGAGAAGGCGCCGACGATGCAGAACAGCAGGATCACCGGCGAGATATAGACGGCCGGCACGCGCAGGATCGCCCCATAGGCGCGGATGCAGAGCACGCCGAGCGGGATCATCAGCAGGTTGGCGATGAAGAACATGCTGAAGATCGCGTAGATCACGCCCGGATTGTTGATGAAGATGGTCGGGCCGGGATTGACCCCTTTCAGGAACATCACGCTGATCACGATGGCGGTGATGGCATCGCCCGGAATGCCGAACACCGTCGCCGGGATATAGGCGCCGCCGAGCGCCGCGTTGTTCGCCGCGCCGGACGACATGATGCGCTCGACCTTCTCGAACTCCTTGTCGTGCTGCGACCGGCGCATCTGCACGCGACGCTCGGCGGCATAGGAGACCCAGGCCGCCACGTCGGCGCCGGCGCCGGGCAGCGCGCCGATCAGCGTGCCGATGCCGCTGCCGCGCAGGAGGCCCCAACGGTGGTTCCAGAGCGTCGTGCCCATGCCGGTGAAGATCTGCCCCAGCGCCGGCCGCTTCGCCGATGTCGAGATGGGGAAGAAGGCGCCGCGCAGCAGTTCGGAAATGGCGAACAGGCCGATCAGCATCGGGATGAGGCCGAGCCCGCCGAGCAGGTCGGGCAGGCCGAAGGTGAAGCGCGGCGTGCCGCCGATCGGGTCCATGCCGATCATGGCGAGGGCGAGCCCGAAGAGCAGCGAGGCGAGGCCCTTCAGGATGGACGAGCCGCCGATCACGATGGCGCAGGAAATGCCGAGCACGCCCAGCCAGAAATATTCGACGCTGGAGAAGTGCAGCGCGATCTCGGCGAGCGAGGGGGCAGCGAATGTCAGCACCACGGCGCTGAGCAGTCCGCCGATGACCGAGGAGAACAGGCCGGCGCCGAGCGACAGGCCCGCCTTGCCGGCCATGGTCAGCGAATAGGCGTCGTCGGTATAGGCGGCCGAGGCGGGCGTGCCGGGCATGCGCATGAGCGCACCCGGAATATCGCCGGCGAAGATCGCCATGGCGGACGCCGTGATGATCGCGCCGATCGCCGGCACCGGCTCCATGAACATCACGATCGGCACCATCAGCGCCGTCGCCATCAGCGCGGTCAGCCCCGGGATGGCTCCCATGAACAGCCCGAACACGGCGGAGGCCAGCAGCACCAGCCAGAGCTGGCCATCGGCGAGCAGGGAAAAAACGCTGGACATGGTCACCATATCAGCCACCCCGAAACGTCGCGCAGGGGCCCCCAGGGCAGGGGCATATGGAGGATCGAGGCGAAGAAGGCGGTGAACACGACCGCCACCGCGATCGCGACCGGAATACCGATCCGCAACGACAGGCCCGCCACGGCGAACAGGAAGGCGAGGATGATCGTGGAGGTCAGCAGGAAACCGAGCAGATCCGCCGCGAGCAGATAGAAGAGGATCGCCGCCGGGATCGCCGCGAAACGCAGCCAGGCATTGGCCGCGAGCACCTCAGGAAGCTCGATCAGCGGCCCGCCTCGGCCGGCCCGCACGCCCTGCCAGGCAATGGCCGCACCGACCAGCACGAGCCCGCCGCCGATAAGCGAAGGAAAGAAGCCGGCGCCGTAAGCGAGATGACGCGGAGCCTGCAGGCTCGCCGCATAGACGAGCATGAACACGCCGAGCAGCGCGAAGACGCCGCCGGTGATGGTGTCCTGGACCTTCATGGTTCCTCCACCGGCGGCGGACAGCATGAGCCCGCCGCCCTTCTTGATGCGCGAGGGGTCAGTTCGAGCCCGCGCGGCCGAGCGCCTTCATCACGCGATCGGTGTCGACCTCGTGCTTCTTCATCAGCGCGGTGAGCTCGGCCGTATCGAGCCACTTCACGCCGAACTTCGCCTTCGCCATCGCCTCGCGGAAGGCCGCGCTCTGCACCGCCTGGCTCATGGCGGCCTCCCAGGCCTTGGTCGCCTCGGCCGGCATGTTGGCCGGTCCGCCGAGCGCGCGCCAGGTGCCGCCGTCGATGCTGACGCCGATCGCCTGCTTGGTCGTCGGAACGCTCTCGAAGCCGGCCACCGGCTCGGGGCTGAGGACGCCGAGCGCACGCACGCGCCCCGCCCCCATCAGCGCCGCCGCCTCGGGCAGCGAGGCGGTCTGGAAATCGACGCCGCCCGCGGCGAGCTCGGTGAGGCCGGTGGCGGCGCCCTGGCCGGGGATCCAGTTCACCTTGGCGACGTCGATGCCATAGTCGAGCATCATGCCGGCGACCGGAATGTCCCACACGCTGCCGCAACCGCCGCTGCAATGGACCTTGAACTTCGAAGGATCGGCCTTGATGGCGTCGAGCGCCGTCTTCAGGTCCTTGAACGTCGAGTTCTGCCCGACCAGCAGGGCCGAGGAATCGCCGTTGAAGTTCGCGATCGGCGTGAAATCGGCAACCGTGAAGCTCGCCGCGCCGCTCGACTTGTATCCGGCATAGGGAAACAGCAGGCCGACCGTGTAGCCGTCGGGCTTGGCGTTCTTGATCGAGGTGAGCCCGACGACGCCGCCGCCCTGACCCTGATTGATGATCGTGATCGGCTGCTTGAAGATGGTCTCGAGCTCACGCGCGAGGAATCGGGTGGTCGTGTCGCCACCGCCGCCCGCGCCAGCCGGCACGATGATGGTGAGCGGACGCTCCGGAAAGCCCGCCATGGCGGTTAGCGGAGCGAGCACCGTGGCCAAGCCGGCCGCGAAGATCCGGAGAAAGCGCATTCTGACCTCCCACATTATTTGTCTCGTTGGACAAAGCGGTAGCCGAGAAAATCGGGAGGGTCAATCCCGCAATGTGGGCTTCGAGGTAGAATTCCTTTTTACGTGGCGCACATCAATATCGGCGTACAGAGAAACAATTTGCCCACATTGCGGGATAGTAGACAATTCGTAGGGATGCCGCCAAGGCTCTGCGCTGCCTTCCACACGCCGGCGCAGACGGCGCCGAAGGGCCGCGAGCGGGCTCCCTGCGCGCCAGCGGGCCAGCGCCAACGGCGCCATGGGCCCCGCCCGGCGCCCAGAGCCAGGCTCATCCTACTGGATTGAACGATATGTTGGAAAACGGGGGTGGCGCATCGCGTGCCCGACGCGGAACGCCAGGTGGGGGGACCTCGACGTGCCCGATCCGCCGCTTCCGCGTGCGCATAGCCGCCCGGACCCAGAACGGCGGAAGGACCGTCGGCCACGCAGGTCGCAGTTCGTGAGAGGCCAGGCCCCAAAACGCGCACCGCCACGGGAAGGGTTCCCGTGGCGGGCTGGTACTTTATGGGAGGCCCCTGGTGGGAAGCGGCCTCGCGGCCGCCTCCTGAAGGCAGTCAGTTGGTGCCGCCGGCCTTCTTGATTCCGGCCTGAACCTCATCCCAGAGCGGCTGGCCGACGCTCTCGATCACGGTCTTGGTCACCGGCGCGGCCTTCTCGCGCAGCTTGGCGACCTCCTCCTCCGGCATCACCGTCACTTCCATGCCGGCGGCCTTCAGTTGGTCGAGCGCCTTCTGCGCCTGGGCGCGGGTGTCGGCGCGCTCGAAATCGCGGGCGGCGGCAGCGGACTCGAGCAGGATCTTCTGCTCGTCGGGGGAGAGCTTGTCCCACCACACCTTGGAGGCGGTCACGATCCACGGGCTGTACACGTGGTTGGTGACGGTGAGGTACTTCTGCACCTCGTAGAACTTGGAGGACACGATGGTGGTGTAGGGGTTCTCCTGGCCGTCGACCGCCTTGGTCTCCAGCGCGGTGAACAGCTCGGCGAAGGCGAGCGGCACGGCGTTGGCGCCGGCGGCCTTGAAGGTGTCGATGAAGACCGGGTTCTGCATGACGCGAAGCTTCACGCCCTGCAGATCCTCTGCCTTCTCGATCTTGTGGCGGCTGTTGGTGAGGTTGCGGAAGCCGTTCTCCCAGTAGACGAGGCCGACCAGCCCCTTCTCCTGCAGCTTGTCGAGCAGCTTCTGCCCGACCGGCCCGTCGAGCACCGCGTCCGCCTGCTTCTCGTTGGCGAACATGAAGGGCACGTCCCAGATGGCGAATTCCTTCACCGTGCCGACGAGGGTGGCGGTGGAACCGACCATCATCTCCTGCGCGCCGCCGATGAGGGCGTTCTGCATCTGCGGGTCGGGGCCGAGGGTGGCGGCACCGAAGGTGCGCACCTTCAGCTTGCCGCCCGAGCGCTTGCCGACCTCCTCGGCGAAGAAGCGTACGGCGCGGCCCTGGTTGCTGTCCTCGTTGAGTCCGTAGCCGAAGCGGATGAGCCGCGGCTGGATGTTCTGGGCCCAGGACTGGGCGACGCCGAACGAGAGAGTCAGTGCCGCGGCGGCGGCGGTGAGCATCAGTTTCTTCATGCGCATTTCCTCCTTTGAGTCTCGTTCAGGCCGGCAGGCCTCAATGCAGCAGGCTCGCCGGCACGGTGATGATTTCCGGGAAGATGACGAACAGGCCGATCAGCGCGGTGTAGGCGACCACGTAGGGCCAGACGCCGCGGATGATGCCTTCCATGCTCACCCGCCCGACGCCGCAAACGACGTTGAGCACCGTGCCGACCGGCGGGGTGAGCAGGCCGACGGCGCCGACCATCACGAACATCACCCCGAAATAGACCGGGTCGATGCCCGCCTTGGTGATCAGCGGCACCAGCACCGGGCCGAGGATCAGGATGGTCGGGGTAAGGTCCATCGCCGTGCCGACGAGGGTGAGCAGGATCACGATGGCCGCCATCAGCCATTTGGGGTGATCGAGCATCGGCTCGAGCACGGAGATGACCTGGCCCGGCAGCTCGGCGAGCGTGATCATGTAGGCGGTGACCATCGCCGCAGCGACGAGGAACATCACCACCGCGGTCGTCTTGGCCGCGGCAATGAAAAGACGCGGCAGGTCCGAAAGGCCAATCTCGCGATAGATGAACAGACCGACGAACAGCGCGTAGACCGCCGCCACCACTGCCGCCTCAGTCGGTGTGAACACGCCGAAGCGCAGACCGCCGATGATGATGACCGGCAGGAACAGCGCCCAGATGCTGCGTGCCAGCGCCCGCAGGCGCACCGACAGGGGCTGGCGAGGCTGGACGGGCACGTTTTCCTTGCGCGCGACCAGCGACCAGACGAGAACCAGCGTGACGCCCATCAGCAGGCCCGGCACGATGCCGGCCATGAAAAGCTTGGTGATGGAGAGGTTGGTCGCCACGCCGTAGATGATGAAGGACATGCTCGGCGGGATGATCGGGGCGATGATGCCGCCGGCAGCGATGAGGCCGGAGGAGCGCTCCAGATTGTAACCATTGTTGCGCATCATCGGGATGAGCAGGGCGGCGATCGCCGCCGTATCGGCGATGGCCGATCCCGACAGGCTCGCCAGCACGACAGAGGTGCCGATCGCGACATAGCCGAGCCCGCCGCGTATGTGGCCGAACAGAGTGACGGCGAGGTCGACGATACGCTTCGACAGGCCGCCGGCATTCATCAATTCGCCGGCGAGCAGGAAGAACGGCACCGCCATCAGCGGGAAGCTGTCCGCTCCGCCCAGCATGTTCTGGGCAAGGAGCTGGGCGTCGAAGAAGTCGAGATGGTACATCAGCACGATGCCGGTGAGCATCAGCGCGAAGGCGATCGGCATGCCGATGGCCATGAGACCGAGGAGCGAACCGAGGAAGATGGCGATGGTCATGGCGTCTTCCCCGGACGGGCCGCGTGCGGGGCACCGGCGAATTCGCGCTCATATTCCTCAAGCTCGGCGCCATCGGTCTCCTCCCGCACCTGCACGAGCTCGCCCTCGCCGACCCGGCCGGTGAACAGACGGATGAGGTCGATGACAACCAGCGCGCCCATGGCGACGGACGAGACCAGCCCGGCGGCCGCGAAGGCGGCGAGCGAAATGTCGGTGACGGGCAGGCGGCTGTTGAAGCCGACGATGACCTGCTGCCAGCTCCCCTCGGCGAAGAGCCAGAGGGCATAGAGGATGAGCAGGTTGGTGACGGCGAAGCAGAGCTTGCGCCCGGCGACGGGAAGCCGCTTGACCAGCATGTCGACACCGACATGCGAGCGCTCGCGCACAGCGAGGATGCCGCCGAGGAAGATGATCCAGACGAAGGCGAGGCGGGCGATCTCCTCGGATGCGGCGACGCCGGCGCCGAGCAGATAGCGGCCGGCGGCATTGGCGAACACCAGCACCACCATGAGCGCCAGCAGCAGGCCTATCAACCATTCGATGAGGGTCTGGATGCGGTTGAGCAGCGTGGTCATTGCACCGGCTCCCACGCCTCGAGCTCGGCGAGGCGCCGGGCGGCTTCGTCGACCAGCGCCTCGGGCGGCATGTCTATGGGAAGGGTGATGGCCCGCTCATCGGCGCCGGGGGGCTCCAGCGTCGCGAACTGGCTGTCGATGAGGCTGAGCGGCATGAAATGCCCGGCGCGGGCGGCCATGCGCTGCTCGATGAGCGCGCGCTCGCCCGACAGATGCAGGAACACGACGCGCGGCCCGGACGCGGCGAGCTGGTCGCGATAGGCGCGCTTGAGCGCCGAGCAGGCGACGACGAGTCCCTTCCCCACGCGGTCCGCCTCGGCGATGTGCCCGCCGATGGTGGCGAGCCAGCCGCGCCGGTCCTCGTCGGTGAGCGGCAGGCCGCTCGCCATGCGCGCGACATTGGCGGGCGGGTGCAGGCTATCGCCTTCGAGGAACGCCCAGCCGAGCCGGGCGGCGAGGGCCGCGCCGATGCTGGACTTGCCGCTGCCGGCAACGCCCATGACGACGACGACCGACGACGGCGGCGCCGCTGACGAGGCGGACGTCACGGATTTCCATCCACGCGATGGTTAGCGCTATCCGGCATATCGATCCTCCCACGGCCAATGGCCAAAACCGGCAGATTCACTCTGCTCATGATCTTGTGATGACTAATGGTAGCGCTGTCATCGCAAGCTGTAAAGCGGCTCGCATCCCGAAGGATGCCCCGGCTCAATCGCCGCGCATGGTGCTGGCGCGGACCTTCAGTTCGAAGCCAACGTCGATCCGCGTCTGCGCCGGCCGCTGCCCGGCGAGCGAGGCGCGCACCATCTCGATGGCGCGCCGGCCGATCTCGTAGCGCGGGGTGCGGACGCTGGTCAGCGGCGGATAGGCCGCCTCCATCATCTCGAGGTCGTTGAACCCGGCGATGCCCATGTCGGCCGGGACCGCGAGCGCCGCCCGCTGGCATTCGAACAATGCGCCGACCGCGAGGTCGTCATTGTTGCAGAAGATGGCGTCGGTATCCGGCATGCGCGCCAGCAGGTCGCGCAGCAGATCGCGCCCGAGCGAGACGCTGGAGGACGCCGGCGTCGTGGTGATGCGGCGCGGATCATAGAGATCGGCCTCCACCAGCGCCGCGCGATAGCCTTCCAGGCGGCGCTGCGTGCGCGGGTCCATGCGGGCGCCGAGGAAGCCGATCCGCCGATAGCCGGCCGCCACCAGATGGCTGGTGACGAGATGCCCGCCCGCCTTGTGGGAGAAGCCGACCATCATGTCGACCGGTTCGTCGCTCAGGTCCATGATTTGGACCACCGGGCAGCCGGCGGCGTTGAGCAGCGCCCTGCCCCGCTCGGTCTGGTCGATGCCGGCGACGATGAGGGCCGCCGGACGCTGGCTCAGAAAGGTTCCGAGCAGGCGCTCCTCCTCGATCGGCGAATAGCGGCTGTTGCCGAGCTGCACCTGGAAGGGGCTCTCCGCCACATTGTCGTAGATGCCGCGCAGCACGTCGGCGAAGACGTTGTTGGTGAGCGAGGGAATGATGACGCCGATGATGTTGGTGCGGGCCGAGGCGAGCGCCCGGGCATGCTGGTCCGGCACATAGTCGAGCGCCCTCACCGCCTCGTCGATCTGCCGCCGCAGCTCTTCCGAGACCCGCGCCGGATCGCGCAGCGCCCGGGACACCGTGATCGAGCTCACGCCGGCGCGCGCCGCGACATCCGCTATGGTCGGACGCCCGCCGTTTCGTCTCTTGCGCATGCTCGAATCCTTCACCCTGCCGGCGCCCATGATAGCGCTGACATGCAGGCTGTTGGATAGGCGGATTTGTTCTCCGCCTCTAAGAACGATGGAGCAAGCCGCCACGTGCGGGTGGAGGCTTTCATAGTGAGGACCGCCAAGGGCTCGGTGCTGTCATCCAGACAGATCCGGCCCTATCCCTGGCCCGCGCGCATATCCGTGTCGAAGGCTCTACTCGTCCGCCGCGAAATCGCGCACCCAGTTGGCCCGGACGAAGCGCGGACCCATCTCGTCCGCCTGCTCCTGCCTGCGGGTGTCGACCGTCCCCGTCCAGCCGCCTCCCAAAGCCTTGTTGAGGGCCACATAGTCCGTCGCGATCGCCACCCGGCTGACGATGTGGGAATCCTCGGCCGAATAGAGCGAGCGCTCGGCGTCGAGAACATCGAGGAAGCTGGAGGAGCCGGACTGATAGAGCGTTCGCGCGAGCGAGGCGGCCTGGCTGTAGGAATTCGCCGATGCGGCGAGGCTGCCACTCTTGACGCGCTCCTGCCGCAGCGCGACGGACGCGTTCTCCACGTCCTGCAGCGCCGTGAGCACCGCCACGCGATAGGCGATGAAATATTCGTCGCGCTGGGCCTGGGCGTATTCCACGGCCGCCCGCAACGAACCGGCGTTGAAGATCGGCACCGTGACGGAAGGCCCGAAGCTCCAGCTAATGCTGGAGCTCTTGCCGAGATCGCCCACCTTGGCCGCCGAGGTCGAGATGTCGCCGGTGAGGCTGACATCCGGATAGCGGGCCGCCTCCGCGGCGCCGATCCTGGCCGTGTATTGCGCAAGCTGACGTTCGGCGAGCCTGACGTCGGGCCGCGAGAGCAGCACGTTGGCGGGCACGCCGGCTGGAATGGAGCGGACCGGGGCAGGAACGCCACCGCCGCGCGCCATGCGCCCGTCGAGCGTCGCCGGCGGCTGTCCGAGCAGGATGCTGAGCTGATGCAATGTCTGCTGATAGGACGCCTTCAGCTCGGGGATGTTGGCTTCCGTGCTGGCGGCCTGGCCTTCGGCATTGGCGACGTCGACGGCCGATGTGGAGCCGGCCTGAAGCTTCGTGCGGGTCAGCGCCGCCGTCTCGCGCTGCGAACGGGCGGTGCGCTGCGCGAGCGCGATCCGTGCCTGATAGCCGCGCGCCTCGATATAGTTCGTGGCGACGTCGCCGATGAGCGTGAGCAGCGTGTTGCGAAGATCCTCTTCCGCAGCGTCGAGCCCGTATTTCGCGGCCTCGGCGGTCCGCCGGTTCTCGCCGAACAGATCGAGTTCCCAGCTCGCGTCCAGACCCGCCTGGTAGGAATCGAACGGGCCGGCCACGGTCACGTCGCCTGAACTCGCCGAGACGTTGCCCCCGTTGTCGGCGCGGGTGTAGCTGCCGTTGCCGGTGAGCACCGGCGCGAGCGCCGCCAGCGCCTGCTTGCGGGTCGCGCGGGCCTGCCGCACGCGGGCCTTCGCGCTGGCGACATCGAGGTTGCCCGCGACGGCCTCCTCGACAAGCTGGTTCAACGTCCTGTCGTTGAGACGTTCCCACCACCGGGCGAGATCCGGCGGGCGGTTATTCGTCTCGGTGCCGTCGACCGCGACCGACGCATGCGCCGAACCCCATTTGGCGGGAAGCTGCAGCTTCGGCGCCTGATAGTCGGGGCCGACGGCGCAGCCGCCGAGCAGGCTGGCGATCAGCGCCACGCCCGCAAGCCGCCGGACACGGCCGACAGACGAAGCGGAAGCGGGGGAGGTCGTCATCGGGCTCAATCGGACAGGCATGGAAAGGTATCTCCCACGGCTAGGGGGCATGGGCGCTCTCCACCGCGGGAGGTTGCTTCGGATCGGCCGGGGACGGCTCCCCGGCCTTGGCCGGAAAGACACGCCGCACGACGACGAACAGCAGCGGTACGAAGAAGATGCCGAGCACCGTCGCGGCGATCATTCCGCCCATCACGCCGATGCCGATGGCGTTCTGCGCGCCCGAACCCGCCCCGCTGGCGACGGCGAGCGGGGTCACGCCGAGGATGAAGGCGAAGGAGGTCATCAGGATGGGGCGCAGCCGCTGGCGCGCGGCGTCCAGCGTCGCCTCCACCAGACCCAGCCCGTGTGCCTGCCGCTCGATGGCGAACTCGACGATCAGGATCGCGTTCTTCGCGGCGAGCCCGATCGTGGTCAGCAGCCCCACCTTGAAATAGACGTCGTTGCTTTGCCCGAAGAGATGCGCGCCGAGCAGCGCACCGAAGATGCCGATCGGCACCGAGAGCATCACGGCGAAGGGGATCGACCAGCTTTCATAGAGCGCTGCGAGGCACAGGAAGACGACCAGCCCGGAGATCGCATAGAGCGCCGTCGCCTGATTGGCGGAGAGCCGCTCCTGATTGGAAAGGCCGGTCCATTCGTGGCCGTAACCGGTCGGCAGGGCGGCGACGATCTCGTCGATCGCCGCCATCGCGTCGCCCGAGCTCACCCCCTGCGCCGCCTGCCCCTGGATCTCCACCGCCGACGAGCCGTTGAAGCGTTCGAGGCGCGGCGAGCCGTAGACCCAGCGCGACGAGGCGAAGGACGAGAAGGGCACCATGTTCCCCGCCGAATTGCGCACATGCCACTTGGCGAGGTCCTCCGGCTGCATGCGGAAATCGGCGGCGGACTGCAGATAGACCTTCTTCACCCGGCCGCGATCGAGGAAGTCGTTGACATAGTCGCTGCCCCAGGCGGTGGAGAGCGTGTCGTTGATGTCGCCGAGCGACACGCCGAGGGCGCTCGCCTTTTCCTGATCGATGTCGACGACGAATTGCGGCTCGTCCTCCTGGCCGTTGGGACGGGTATTGGCGAGACGGGCATCGGCGCCGGCCTTGGCCAGCAATTCGTCGCGTGTGGCGATGAGCTTCTCGTGACCGGCGCCGTTGACGTCCTGCAGATAGAAGCTGAAGCCGTTCGTGTTGCCCATGCCCTGGATGGCCGGGGGCGCCAGCGCGAACACCATGGCGTCGCGGAACTTCGAGAATGCCATCATGGCCCGCCCGGCGACGGCGCGGGCCGAAAGCTCCGACGATTTGCGCTCGTCGAACGGGCGCATGCGCAGGAAGGCGATGCCGACATTCTGACCCTGGCCGCCAAAGCCGAAGCCGCTCACGGTCATGACGCCCTCGACCGCCTCCTTCTCGTTTTCGAGGTAATGGCGGGTCACCTCGTCGAGCACCCTCTGGGTGCGGTCGGAGGTGGCGCCGACAGGAAGCTGGACGCTGGTGATGAGGATGCCCTGATCCTCCTCCGGCAGGAACGAGGACGGCAGCCGCACGAACATCCAGCCCATCGCGACGGAGATCGCCAGAAACACGGCGAGGAAGCGCGCGGAGCGGGCGACGATACCGGCCGTGCCGCGCCGATAGGCATTGGCGCCGCGATCGAAATTGCGGTTGAACCAGCCGGCGAAACCGCGCTGCCGGCCGTGCTCCTTCGGCGCGCGCAGGATGGTGGCGCACAGCGCCGGCGTGAGGATCAGCGCCACCGCCACCGACAGCGCCATCGCCGTGACGATGGTGACGGAGAACTGGCGGTAGATGATGCCGACCGAGCCGCCGAAGAAGGCCATCGGCACGAAGACGGCCGACAGCACAGTGGCGATGCCGACGAGGGCGCCGGTGATCTCGCCCATCGACTTGCGGGTCGCCTCGAGAGGCGGAAGCCCCTCCTCCTCCATGACGCGCTCGGCATTCTCGACCACCACGATGGCATCGTCGACGAGCAGGCCGATCGCCAGCACCATGGCGAACATGGTGAGCGTGTTGATCGAATAGCCGAGCACGGCGAGCACGCCGAACGTGCCGAGCAGCACGACCGGTACAGCCAGCGTCGGGATGATGGTGGCGCGGATGTTCTGCAGGAAGACCAGCATCACGATGAACACGAGCACGATGGCCTCGATCAGCGTGCGCACCACCTCCTCGATCGACAAAACCACAAAGGGCGTGGTGTCGTAGGGGTAGACGACCTCCACGCCCTCCGGGAAGGTGCCGGAGAGACGCTCGATGGTCGCCTTCACCGCTTCCGCCGTCGCGATGGCGTTGGCACCGGTGGCGAGGTTGATCGCGAGGCCGGCGGCGGGCTTGCCGTTGTAGCGCGAGGCGGTCGTGTAGCTCTCAGCCCCGAGCTCGACGGTGGCGACGTCGTTCAGCCGCACCAGCGACCCGTCCGTCTCGCTCTTGAGGATGATGTTGCGGAACTGCTCGGGGGTTTGCAGACGGCCGCGCGCCGTCACCGTGGCATTGAGCTGCTGGCCCTCTCTCTGTGGCAGGCCGCCGAGCTGGCCGGCCGAGACCTGCGTGTTCTGCGCCTCGAGCGCGGAAGCGACGTCGCTCGGCATGAGCTGGTACTTGGCCAGTCTGTCGGGATCGAGCCAGATCCGCATCGCATAGCCGGAGCCGAAGAGCTGGGTCGAGCCGACGCCCTCGACGCGCCTCAGCGTGTCGTTGAGCGTCGAGTCCACGTAATCGGCGAGGTCCACCGACGCCATCTTGCCGTCGCCGGAGACGAAGCCGATCACCATCAGGAAGCCGTCGGACGCCTTGTCGACCTCGATGCCGTTGGTCTGCACGATGGTCGGAAGCTGCGAGGTGACAAGCTGCAGCTTGTTCTGCACCTGCATCTGCGCGACGTCGGGATCGGCGGCGCTGGTGAAGGTGAGCGTGATGCTCGCCTGCCCGGTCGAGGTCGAGGTGGCCGACATGTAGTCGAGATTGTCGATGCCTGTCATGCCCTGCTCGATGATCTTGGTCACCGAGTTCTCGACCGTCTGGGCATCCGCGCCGGGATAGTTTGCGGTGATGCGCACGGTGGTCGGCGCGATCTGCGGATATTGCGCGATCGGCAGGCTGCGCAGGGCGAGCAGACCGCCCAGCATGACGAGGATCGCGATAACCCAGGCGAAGACCGGGCGGTCGATGAAAAAGCGCGACATGGCCGACCTCAGTTCCGCGCCGACGCCGACACGCCGGGCGCGTCCGCCGCAGCGACGCTGCCGCCCGAGGGCGGCGCCGCACTCTGCTGGCCCCGCTCGCGCACCTCGCCGGTCGTTTCGTCGACGACGACGTCCACCGCCGTCACGTCCTGAGCCGGCCTGGCGAACTGGCTGCCTTCGACGACGACCCGGTCGCCGTCCTTCAGCCCGCTTTCGACCAGCCAGCTATTGCCGACGCTGCGGCCGATGGCGAGCACACGCTGCTCGATCTTGCCGTCGCCATTGACGATGAGCGCGACCGGCTCGCCCTTGGTGTTGCGCGTGACCGCCCGCTGGGGCGCGAGGAAGCTGTTCGGCGCGACGCCTTCCTCGACGATGGCGCGGACATACATGCCCGGCAGCAGCAGCCGATCCGGATTGGGGAACTGCGCCCGCACCGCATAGGTGCCGGTCGCCTCGTCGACATAGGCCGACGAGAATTCCAGCGTGCCGGCATGGGGATACATCGTCCCGTTGTCGAGCTTCAGCTTCACCTGCACGTTGTCGCCGCTGATCCTGATGCGGCCTTCGCGGATCGCCTGACGCAGGTTCAGGAGGTTCGTGCTCGACTGGGTGACGTCGACATTGATCGGATCGAGGGTGCGGATGGTGGTCAGGGCGGTGTCCTGGCTCGCGGTCACCAGCGCGCCGGGGGTCAGCGACGACTTGTCGATGCGCCCGCCGATGGGGGCGGTGATGTGCGTGCGGTCGAGGTTGATCCGCGCCGTCTCGACGCTGGCCCTGGCGACCGCGACTTCCGCCCGCGCCTGCGCAAGCGAGGCGACGGCGTCGTCATAGTCCTGCTTGCTGACCGCGTTCTGCTTGATGAGGCCCTGATAGCGCTCGACCTTCGCCGCCGCGCTCGGCACGGCGGCCTCCGCCTTCTGCTGCGTGGCGACGGCATTGTCGTAGGACGCCTGATAGCTCGCCGGATCGATCTGGTAGAGCGAGTCGCCGGCCTTGACCTCGCCGCCCTCCTGGAAAAGCCGCTCCTTGATGAGCCCCCCGACCTGCGGGCGCACTTCCGCGATCAGGGAGGCGGTCGTCCGGCCGGGCATCTCCGCGGTGATGGCGACGGACTGCGGATGCACCGTGACCACCCCCACCTGCGGCCGCGGCTGCGTGCCGCCGGGAGGACCGCCTGCGTCGCGCTCGTCGCAGCCGGCCAGCAGGACGAGAGCGCACAGCGCCGGCAACAGGCCCCGCCCTCGTGTCTGGATGATGGTCACGGCATTCCTCTATTTACGGTACTATAACGTACCCATATTATCGGCGGTGCCGATCTGTCAATTGTCCTGCGCTTCGGCAACGACCTCTGCCCATGGGAGTCTCCCTCATGCCACACGCCCAGACGGACCCAGCGACGCGCCCGCCTCGTCCGAGAGGCCGTCCCAAGCAGAGGCCCGACGAGTTGCAGCGCGAGGAGATCGTGGCGCAGGCCTATGCGCTCTTCCGCGAAGCCGGATATGGAGGCGCGACCACCGAGGCCGTTGCCGCGCGCTGCCGGATCTCGAAGCGGACGCTCTATCGGCTGTTCCCGGGCAAATCCGCGCTCTTCGCCGCTGTCATCAGCGCCCACCGCCAGCGGATGCTGGATCTTCCCGGCGACTATGACGATCTGCCCCTTGCCGCCGCCCTCGATCGCATCTTCAGGAACGACATCGACGAGGCGGAGGATCTCGAGCGCCTGACCTTTCTGCGGCTGATCATGCTGGAAGCGGTGCGCCATCCCGAGCTCGACGAGATCGCCATCGCACATGGTCGCGACGCCTCCGTCGCCCTGCTCGGCGACTGGCTCGCGCACCAGCACCGGCTGGGCCGCATCGATGTCCAACACCCTCAGGACGATGCCAGGATATTGATGGACATGGTCTTCGGGCCGATGGTGCTGCATCGTGGCGACGACGTCGTCTGGGCTATCGGCGAGCCGCGCCGAAACCACGTGAAGCGATGCATCCACATCTTCATCAATGGCGTCGCGCGCCGTTGATGAAGATGAAAGGCTAAGCGGGCGCGCCGCCGCGGCACAGACGCGCCCGCTCCCGGGAGCGGTCAGGGGGGCGGAATGAGACCGGCTCCCGGTCCCTCCGGCCCCTTCGGACCGAAGGAACCCGGGAAAGGTGCGGGCGGCGGCGCGAAGCCGGGGCCCGGAGGCGGCGGCAGGATGGGACCGGCCTGCTTCAGCCGCTCGATCTGGTCGGGAGCAAGCTTGCCGCGCAGCGCCTCGATCGCCACGACCAGCTTCCGGGCCCGGTCGCCGCGATCGATCGCCTCGCGTGCGAGCCCCGCGGAGAATTCGAGGGCATCGGAAGGTGCCCCGGCAGTCTCCTTCGGCGGAACCGGAGGCTGAAGCATGGACTGCAGGGCATTGGTATAGCCCCGCCAGGCGTCGAGCTGATCGGCCGATATGCCGATGAAGGTCTCGACGGCGCTCAGACGCGCGGCCAGCATGAGCGGGTCCGGCCGCGGCGGGGGCGGCAGGCGCCCGGCCTGATGCGGCCCGGGCGGCGGCCCGCGGCGATCATCCGGCTGATGCGCCGGCGAAGGACCGCAGGCGGGACCGGGCGGGCATGGCGCGGCCTCGGCGAGGCGGATCGGCGCCGCCGGGTCGGAAAGCCCAGGACGGCTCTGCATCCCGGAGGGATCCTGCCGGTCGGAAGCATTGCTCGCGGAGACGAGCGCGGCTCCCAGCAGCGATGCCGCCAGAGCAATAAGGATGGGTTTCAACTCCAACTCCTGTGTCCGTTGTCGAACGCAGCGCAGCCTGATGGAGCTTAGTTTCCCGCCGAGGTCTGCATATTTCCCGGCGTTTCCCGGCGGCCGTCCTTTTGTTTCCCAATATTTCCCTGAGGCTTGCAGCAACACTCGATTGCCATTCTTTTCGACGACAGCGCGGGACGTCAGCTAGGGATTTTCGATCAGCCGCCAGGAAAACGCCGTTGGATTCCAATCCGCACATTCTCGTCGTCGACGACGATCAGGAAATCCGCAAGCTGCTCGGACGCTACCTGCAGGCACAGGGCTTCCGGGTATCGCTGGCGGAGGACGGGCGCAGCGCCGAGCGCTGCCTCGCCGACGCACGCATAGACTTCGTCGTGCTCGACCTGATGCTGCCGGACGTCTCGGGGCTCGATCTGTGCCGTTCGCTCCGGGCGCGCTCGCGAGTGCCGATCATCCTGCTCACCGCGCTGAAGGAGGACGTCGACCGCATCATCGGCCTCGAGATCGGCGCGGACGACTATCTCGGAAAGCCGTTCAACCCGCGCGAGCTGGTCGCGCGGATCCGCGCCGTGATGCGCCGCATGTCCGGGCCGGAAACGACGGGCGCAGGGCCCCAGCAGAGCTTTCGCTTCAGCGGCTTCGTAGCCCGGCCCGCCCTGCGGGCCGTCGTCGACGCCAAGGGACGGGAAGTGCCGTTGACGGCCGCCGAGTTCGACCTCCTGATGGCCTTTCTCGAACGGCCCGGCCGCGTGCTCTCGCGCGACCAGTTGCTCGACATTACGCAGGGGCGGAATGCGGGAGCGTTCGACCGCTCCATCGACGTGCTGATGAGCCGCCTGCGGCGCAAGCTCGGCGATGCGGGCAGCTTCCAGATGTTCAAGACCCAGCGCAATGGCGGCTATCAGCTTTCCGTGGAGGTCGAAAGCGCGGACATCGCCGCCGGCCGGCAGGGCGGCGCGCCATGAGCACGCTGCGCGCCAAGCTGACCGTCCTGCTGGTCGCCGCAGTCCTGCTGGTCGTCCTGCTGGCGACGGGACTGTCCTTCCTGCTCCTGTCGCCGCCCCGCTTCCAGACGGCGGAGGATGCCGCCGCGGCGCAGATCGTCCTGATTGCGGATCTCCTCGACCGCGCGCCGAGCTCGACCGAGATTGCGGTCGACGGCTTCGCCGGCATCGCGCGCGCGCCGGTGGGCGGACCGGTCGCGGAAGAAGCGACGCGCGGGCTGACGGCGGCGCTGGCGCGGAAGGGACGAACCGAGAGCGTGCGGGTGACCCACCCCAGCGGGGCGAGCCAGCCGGTGATCTCCGTCCAGCTATCCGACGGGCGCTGGATCATCCTGCCCTTTGCGCTGATGCCGCCCCCGGACAACAGCCGCGCCCTCGCGGGATGGGCGGTGCTGATCGCGCTGGGCACCACGGGGGTGATGATATTCGCGGTCCGGCGCCTCACGGCACCGCTTGCCCTGCTGGAACGCACGGTCGCCGCCATCGGGCCGGACGGCGAGTTGCCCCCGCTCCCCGAGCAGGGTCCCACCGAGGTGCGCGCCGCGGCGCGGGCGATCAACCTGCTCTCGTCGCGGCTGAAAAGCGCCATGGAGAGCCGCATCCGCATCGTCGCGGCGGCCGGGCACGATCTGCGAACGCCGATGACGCGCATGCGCCTGCGCGCCGAGTTCCTGGAGGATGGCGAGCGGGAGACCTGGATCGCCGATCTCGACGAGCTCGACCGTATCGCCGACAGCGCCATCCGCCTGGTTCGCGAGGAGGTCGATGCCAGTTCCCGCTCGCCCGTGCGCATCGATGAGCTGGTCCGGGAGGTCGTCGCCGAGCTCAAGGAAATCGGCATGAACGTCGCGCTCGGCGCCGCCCGGCCGCTCACCGTTCTCGGCCGTCCGCTCGCCCTGAAACGGGCGATACGCAACCTGACCATCAACGCCGCCACGCATGGCCGCGAGGGGCGCCTTCGCCTGGACATGGAAAACGGACGCGCGGTGATCCGGATCGAGGATCGCGGGCCCGGCATACCGGAGCACATGCTGGCCCGGGTCTTCGAGCCGTTCTTCCGCATCGATCCGGCACGCGGCGCGCCCATTCCGGGCGCCGGCCTCGGCCTTGCCATCGCGCGGGAGATCATCGTGAATCACGGCGGCTCTCTGGCCTTGCGGAACCTGCCCGGAGGAGGCCTCGAGCAGCGCCTCGAATTCCCCCTGACCGGCTGCGAGGGTGGAGGGGACGTCTCGCAAACGCAGCTTTCTTCGGCGTAAGTCGCGCAGCGCAGCGACGACGCAACTATCCCCTATCGGCTAGTCCCATGCCGGCGCCCACTCCGGATCGAATATCCGGCCGTCGGGCGAAGCCAGGGCATGCAGACGGGCCATCTCGGCATCGCTCAGCGCGAAGTCGGTGACGGCGATGTTCTCGGCGATGCGTTGCGGACGGCTCGAGCGGGGAATAGCCACGATCCCCTGCTGCACATGCCAGCGCAGAATGATCTGAGCCGGGCTGCGGCCATGGGAGCGCGCGATCGCGTTCACCATCGGGTCTTCGAGCAACCGGCCGCTGCCGATCGGCGCATAGGCGATGAAGGCCATGCCCTCCCGCCGGCATCGCTGGATCAGCGCCGACTGGTCGAGGCGAGGATGGTATTCGCACTGGTTCGCCAGCAAGGACCGGCCGGAAAGAGCGATCGCCTTTTCGAGCAGCGGCAGCGGGAAGTTGGAGACGCCGATATTCCGCGCCAGCCCCCTCCGTCGCGCCTCGCAGAGCGCTTCAATGGTTTCTTCGAGGCACACATCCGCGCTGGGCCAGTGGATCAGCAGGAGATCGACCGGACCGATGCCCAGCCGCTCGACGCTGGCGCGCGCCGATCGCAGCAGCGCGGACGCGGACAACTCCGTGTACCAGACCTTCGTGGTCACGAAGTAGCTGCCGCGATCCAGCCCGGTGTCCCGCAGCGCCGCTCCCAGGACGGCTTCGTTCTCGTAACGCGGCGCCGTATCGAAATGACGATACCCCGCCTCAGCCGCCGCATGCACGGCGCGCGCGAGCAAATCTCCGTCGAGCTGCCAGGTGCCCAGACCGATCTGTGGAATGCTGACGCCCTTCACCGAAAGACACGTGGCCGGCATCATTCGCAGGCGTCCTGCTAGAGATCGATCAGCACGGATTTGGTACGCCGGTTGGCGAGGTAGGCTTCGCGCCCGAGGTCCTTGCCGAGGCCCGAGGCCTTCCAGCCGCCCGTCGGCAGGATGTGGTCCCGCGAGCGACCATAGCGATTGACCCAGACCGCCCCGGCCTCGAGCTTCCTCACCATACGCATCGTCCGTGACAAGTCGCGGGTGAAAAGGCCCGAGCACAGGCCATAGGTCGGGTGGCGGGACAGCTCGAGGGCTTCCTCTTCCGTGTCGAACGGCTGAAGCGTCAGCACCGGGCCGAATATCTCCTCGGCCAGCGCAACCGATCCCCCGGCGACCCGCGCAAGGATCGTCGGCTGATAGAAGGTGCCTTCGCGCTCGATGCGGGCACCGCCGCACAGCACGTCAGCTCCGCCAGCGCGGGCGGCATCGACGATGCCGTCGATCCGCTGAAGCTGCCTTTCCGAAATGATCGGCGAATAGGTGGAGGTTTCCTCCCAGGTCGGTCCCGGCGCGATGGCCTGCATCCGCGCCGCTATGCGATCCGACAGCTCGTCGGCGATCTCGCGAGCCGCGATTACGCGGGACCCGGCCACGCATCCCTGCCCGGCATTGCCGAGGATGCCGCGGGCGATGCACTGGGCGGCGAGATCGAGATCCGCATCGGCGAAGACGAGCTGCGGTGACTTGCCCCCGAGTTCCAGCGTCATCGGCTTGATTCCCGTGCGGGCGATGTTCTCCATGATCGCCGCTCCGGCACGGGTCGAGCCGGTAAACGAGATCTTGCCGATCTCGGGATGCGCGACGAGGGCCGCGCCGGTGGTCGGGCCGTCGCCGAGGACGATGTTGATCAGCCCGGCCGGCAGGCCGGCGCGCACCGAGAGCTCGGCCAGATACAGCGTCGAGAACGGCGTCATCTCCGACGGCTTCAGCACCACGGCGTTGCCGGCGGCGAGCGCCGGCCCGAGCTTCCAGCCGGCCAGCGCGAGGGGAACGTTCCAGGCTGTGATGGCGCCGACGACGCCATAGGGCTCGGAGGCGATGAAGCCCATCTGGCCGTCGGAGGTGGGCACCAGATCGCCGCATTCCTTGTCGGCGAATTCGGCGAAGAAGCGGATCTGCTCGGCCGCGATCATGACATCGCCGGGCAAAGCCTCGGCAATGGGACGGGACGAGGCGACCGCCTCAATGCGGGCAAGGGTCTGCGCCTCGGCCTCGATGAGGTCGGCCCAGGCGTGCAGGGCGCGCACCCGCTCGCGCGGGCGCACCGAAGCCCAGCCCGAGGTGACGAGCGCAGCCTTGGCGGCCTGGACCGCCTGATCGACCACACCGACATCTGCCGTCGGTATGGCTGCAAGCCCGCGGCCATCCGAGGGCGCGACGACGTCGATCTCGGCCGGCCCGGAGACATAGGTGCCGCCGATGAAGTGGCCGGTCGGCAGGGCGACGGATTTCGGATCGAACGACAGCGACATGGCAGACCCTTTCACGATGCGGCGCGCAGTGCGCCGGCATCCATGCTTCGTGTGACAAGTGCGGCGCCGCGGCCCGAGCCGACAAGCGCGGTTCGCGACATGGCGTCAGCCCTCATGCAGGCAGGCACCGACCGGCAGCGGCCGGACGGGCGCCTGGCCGCGCAGCCGACCGACCTCGCCCGGCGCGCATCCGGCCTGCGCCGCGATGAGCTCGGCACCGGCCAGTTGGCAATAGCGCCCCTGGCATCGCCCCATGCCGACGCGCGACAATGATTTCGCCCGGTTGGCCTCGGCGCCGCCGAAGGCGACGCTCTGGCGCAATTCGCCGACCGACACGCCTTCGCATCGGCACAGGACAGTTTCGTCGGGCAGGGCCCGCACCATCGCCGCCGGCCAGGGGAAGGCCCGCGCCAGGCCGCGGGCGAAGCGATCGAGCCGTGCGAGCCTGCGCAGATCGGCCGCGACGGACACGGTCGGCAGACCGAGATCGGTGAGGCATGCGGCGGCGGCGAGACGTCCGGCGCGTTCGGCGCCGTCCGAGCCGAGCAGGCGCAGGCCATCACCGGCAAGATAGACGCCGTTGCCGGCGCGGCCCATCGGGTCGGTTCGTGGCAGCCACTGGCTCCAGTCGGGATCGTAGGCGAAGCTGCATCCGGCCAGATCGGCGAGATGCGTCTCCGCCCGGAGATGCCAGCCCAGCGCGACCGTGTCGCATTCGGTGCGGCGGTTCCGGCCGCCGGCATCCCGCCAGTGGACCGCGACGGGGCCGGATGCATCGGCCTCGATCCCCTCCAGCACCACTCCCGCGCGGTAGCGCCCGCCCAGCCTTGCCCGCATCGCCAATCCGCGCAGCGCGAAGACCGGCCGGGCGGCCAGTCCCGAAATCCCACTCATCTGCCGGCGCCAGGCGGACGTGTCCAGCACGGCCGCCACATCGGCTCCCGCCTTGAGGAGCTGCGTGCCGACGAGCGTCAGCAACGGCCCCGATCCGGCGAGGAGAACACGGCGCCCGAGCGCGACGCCCTGGGCCTTGAGCGCGATCTGCGCCGCCCCGAGGCTGTAGACGCCGGGATTCTGCCAGCCCGGTATCGGGGCGACGCGGTCCGAGGCGCCGGTGGCGAGGATCAGGCGATCATAGGGAAGCTGGCGCAGCGCCGCGTCCTCAAGCACATGCAGGACGCCGTCGCGCACGGCGATGACGGAGCTGCGCGGGCGATGGATCAGGCGCCCCTCGGCGCTCACCCGGTCGAAGATGTCATGAAGCGCCTTAGCCTTGGCGGCCTCCGAGCCGTAGAGCTGCTTCGGGGTGCGCGTGAATCCGACGGGAGGGCGGCGATAGATCTGGCCGCCGGCACGTGCTCCCTCGTCGATTACGGTCGGGCGCAGACCGGCGGCCACCAATACCTCGGCGGCGCGGATACCGGCGGGGCCGGCGCCCACGATCACCACGCGCGGCGGCGTCTCGCTCACGGCCAGTTCTCCGGCGGGGCGGTCAGAAGGCGCAGGCCCTCGGCGATCGGCGTCGAACAGGCGCGCAGGCGCGGGCCATCCTCCTGCCAGACCCAGCAATCCTGGCACGCGCCCATCAGGCAGAAGCCGGCCCGCGGCTCGGTTCCGAACTCCGGAGCGCGCACGGCACCCGCCGACAGGAGGATCGCGGTCAGCACCGTGTCGCCTTCCAGTGCATCCGATGCATGGCCGTCGAGCGAGAAGCGCACCGGCGCCCGGTCATGCTCGGCCAGCCGCACGAGACGACCGGCCGCGTTCATTCCGCCGCCTCGCGCACGAAGCCGGGTCGCGGCAGCTCCGGAAAGCGCTCGCATACCGCGTCAAAGGCGGCCTCCACCCCCTTCGCGCCCGCGCGTCCCTTCATCCGGCGGAAGACCTCCGTCTTGGTGAAGAACCGCCAGTGGATCGGCAGGGCGTCCAGAATGGCGTTCAGCCGGTCATAGGCCGCTGCGGTCCACTGGGCCTCGTAGCCCTCGCGCTCGGGGCCGAAATCGAAATGGCCGGCGGGGTGCTCATGCCGCGCGCGCAGCCACGCGGTCGCCTGCCCGTCGAGCTCTCCGTCACGGATGACGACGCCGTAGTCGCGCTCAGCCGCGGCGGGGGAGACATAGCCGCGCTGCACGTCCAGCGCGACGCGCCAGGGCTCGCGCTGATAGGGATCGCCACGCCCGCCGCCGCCGGCGGAGCGGATTTCGAGAACGTCGCCCGGCTGCAGGACCGCCGTATCGATGTTTCCAAGCCGCCGCTCGCGGTCCGTTCCCGGATTGACGACCATGTCCGACAGGCCGGCCGCCTTGCCACCCAGCACGCCCCAGGGGCGGAAGAAGCTGCGGTCGCGATTGCGGGCGGTGATCTTCGAATCCGGCGCGAAGACGCGGAACGCCATCTCGGTCGCGAGGCCTCCGCGCCAGCGGCCGGCACCACCGCTGTCCTGCGCGAGACCGTATTTCAGGAACTCGACGGGGGTCTCGGTCTCGGTGATCTCGATGGGCGTGTTCTTGAGATAGGCGGCGTCGGCGCCCGATCCGTTGGTGCCGTCGCGATGCGGCATCCCCCCGCCGCCGCCCACCACCGGATTCACCGCCGCGATCACGGTGCGGCTGGTACGCTCATCGGTGGTCATGACGTTGACGATGCAGTTGTTGCCGGCCGGCGCCGCGGGCAGGCGCTCGGGCACCGCCTGCGAGAAGGCGCCGAAGATGACCGACCGCAGCCGGGCACAGGTGAGGGAACGCATGCCCACCGCCGCCGGGTGGACCGGGTTCAGCACGGAACCCTGCGGGGTGATGCAGGTGAAGGGGCGGGTGAGCCCGGTATTGAGCAGGATCTTGGGATTGAGCGTGTAAAGCACGTAGTAGACGCCGACGAGCAGCATGGTGTGGCGCGGGTCGCCGCCCGAGGGCACGTTGAGCGAGGAGCCGAGCTGCGGGTCGGAGCCGGTGAAGTCCAGCACCGCCTCGTCGCCCCTGATCGTCAGCACCAGCTTGAGGCGGCAGGGATTGGCCTCGACCGAATCCTCGTCGGCATAGTCGGCGAATTCCCACGTGCCGTCGGGCATGGAACGCAGCACATCGCGCGCCTGCGCCTCCGCATGGTCGATGAGGGCGGCGACGCCTTCCAGGAAGGCGGCCTTGCCGAACTTCCTCACCATGGCCTGTATCTTCCGCTCGCCCGTGTTCAGCGCGCCGACCAGCGCCTTGATGTCGCCGATGTTGAGGTCGGGCTTGCGGACATTGGTGCTCATGATCCGCAGGATCTGCTCGTCGAACACACCTTCGTTCACGAGCTTCATCGGCGGAAAGCGGATGCCTTCCTGGTGGATCTCGGTCAGCGCGCGGCTCAGCGAGGCCGGCACCGCGCCGCCCATGTCGGTGTTGTGGATGTGCCCGCCGGTCCAGGCGACGATCTCGCCGTCGACGAAGACCGGCTTCCACAGATGCGTGTCCGGCGCGTGGGTGGCGACGTGGCCGGAATAGGGATCGTTGGTGAAGGCGACGTCGCCCGGCCGGTAGTCGTCGACCATCGCGATGGCGCGCGCATAGGAAAGCCCCGGATACCAGGTGGCGCCGAGCTCCATCGGTACGGCGAAGGTCGCCCCCGAACGGTCCATCAGCATCACGGTGAAATCCTGCGTCTCCTTGACGAAGGCCGAGTGCGCGGTGCGGTGCAGGGTATGGGCCATGTTCTCGGCCGCCGCGCGGGCGTGGTTCGCCAGAACCTGGAGATTCGTCCGGTCAAACACAGGTCACTCCGGAAAGGTCAGCAGAAGGTTGAGGTGCCGGTCGACCCGGGCCTGCGTTCCTGCGGGAATAGCGAAGGTGGTGTCCTCCTGGACGACCACGGCCGGTCCCTGGAAGGTGCAGCCGGGGTTCAGATCCTGCCGGTCGTGGAGATCGATGGTCTCGACGCTTCTGCCCGTATAGACGGACAGCCGGCGCGCCGGGGTGGCCGGCGCATCGGTCGTCTCCTCGATCTCCGGCAGGGACAACGCCGGACCCGCACCGACGGCCGAGAGCCGGACATTCACCACCTCGATATCGCCGTCGGGATCGTGGAAGTCGTAGATGCGCTCGTGCGTCTCGTGGAAGGCGCGTTCGATGGCCCCGGCATCGGCCGCCGCCACCCAGTCCGGCATCAACGCCACCTCGATCTCGTAGCTCTGGCCGGCATAGCGCATGTCGCATGACAGCCGCAGATCAGCCGCGCCCACATGGCCCTGTGCCGCCAGCCAGTCGCGTCCCTCACGCGCAAGGACCTCGAAGGTTTCGCGAATCCTGGAAAGCGAGGCCTCCGACAGCACGGTGAAGACGGTGCGGATGAAATCGCCCCGCAGATCCGCCACCAATCCGCCCAGCGCCGACACCACGCCGGGCCGGCGCGGCGCCAGGACCCGCTTCATTCCAAGCTCGCGCGCGAGGAAGGCGCCGAGCATCGGTCCTCCGCCGCCGAACGGCATGAGCGTGAAATCGCGCAGGTCGACGCCCGAGCGCGAGGCCAGCTTCTCGACCTCGACGAACATTTCGGAGACCGCGATGTCGAGGATCGCCTGCGCGGTTTCCTCGACCGGGCGGCCGAGGCCGGCGGCGAGATCGCCGACAGCGCGATGGGCGAGCGCGGTATCGATCCGGAGCTGGCCATAGGCCATCTGGCTGTGGCCGAGCCATCCGCAGACCACCATGGCGTCGGTCACCGTCGCCCGCTCCCCGCCCCGGCCGTAGCAGGCCGGCCCCGGCGAGGAGCCGGCCGATTCCGGGCCGACCCGCAGCACACCCTGCGCGTCGACGCTGGCGATCGAGCCGCCACCGACGCCGATCGAGCTGACCGAAACGGAGGGAATATAGAGCGGGAATTCGCCGATCAGCTCGCCGGTGCCGAACTGGGCCTCGCCATCGATGATGAGGGCGAAATCGGCCGAGGTCCCGCCGATGTCGAGCGTGAGGATCCTGTCCTCCCCTGACTGGCGGGCCAGCCAGGAGGCCCCGATGACCCCCGAAGCGGTTCCCGACAGAAGCATGTTCACGCAGGAGCGCTTGCCCTCGGCGGCGTTCATCAGCCCACCGTTCGACTTGGTGAGCATGGGACGCGCCGGCACGCCGCGGCTCTTCAGCCTGTCTTCCAGCGCCGTCAGATAACCCGAGACGCGCGGGTGAACATAGCCGTTGAGAATGGCGGTGGATGTCCGCTCATATTCGCGGATGACTGGCCAGACCTCAGCCGAGGTGAAGAGGAACAGCTCGGGGGCCAGACGCGCGATCTCGGCCCTGACGGATGCCTCCTGGTCGGAATTGCGCCAGGAATGGAGGAAGGACACGATGATCCCCTCCGCGCCCATCGACTTCGCCGTCGCCACCGCCTGCGCCACGGCAGCCATGTCCGGCGCCCTGGTCTCGCGGCCGTCGGCGCGCAGGCGGGCCGGGATGCCGAAGACCATGTCGCGCGAGACGAGCGGATCGGGGCGCGAGCAGAACAGCGAGTACATCTCGGGCATGCGCAGGCGGGCGAGCTCGATCACGTCCTCGAAGCCGGCATTGGTGAACAGCGCCAGCGGCGCACCCTTGCGCTGGATGATCGTGTTGATGCCGACGGTGGTGCCATGCACGAAGCGCGTCACATGCGCCGGGTCGACGCCTTCGCGTTCCGCCAGAAGGGTGATGCCAGTCATGAGCTCGGCGCCCGGGTCGTCCGGCGTGGTCAGCACCTTCAGCGAGGCGACCCGTCCGGAACGGGCCTCGAGCGCACAGAAATCGATGAATGTCCCACCGATGTCGACGCCGATCTTCCAGTCGGCCTCCTGCCGCTCAACCGCCTCGCGAGCGATGGCACCGTCCATGATGCGTCCCTTCCTGTCTGTCGACGGGAAGCTGCCATGGCGGGGTCAGACCGGTCCAAGATGCATAAGGAGCAAGAACATAAGTCATGCTTATGCGGCGGCGTCACACTCGCCGAGAACGGCGGAACAGACCGTCCGGATCTGGTCGCGCATGATCTCGTCGGCGCGGGAAAGCGCCCGCGTGCGAGAGGTCAGGAGCGAGAGCGGAAATTGCGGGCTGGCCACCAGCGGCCGGATGGCGAGCCCGGCGAACTGCTTCCAGGGCAGAAGCGCATCGACGAGAGCAACCCCCAGGCCCGCCTGAACAAAGCCGACCGCCGAGATCGATACATCGATCTCCAGCGAGGGCGAGAGCGTCACTCCCTGCGCGCGGGCGGCGTGGGCCAGTTCGTCGGCCGGGCGGGTGTTTCCGCGATAGGAGATCAGCTCCTCGCCGACGAGATCCGTCAGCGCCAGCTCGGCCTTCTCGCTCAATGCATGCCCGGCCGGCAGCAGGCAGACGAAGCCGACGCTGCCGATCACCTCGGCCTCGATGTCGGGCGGCAGGCGGTCGTCCATCGCCACGCCGAGGCTCGCGTCGCCCGCGCGCAGCATGTCGATGATCGCGGCGATCGGGGCGATGTGCGAGCGCAGCAGGATATTGGGATGGTGGGCCCGGAATTCGGTGAAGGCGCGCGGGAGTATCGCCATGGCCGGCGGCGGCGAGGCGGCAACCCGCACCAGCCCCGCCCGTCCCAGGCGCAGATCGGCGGTCTTCCGGCGCAATCCTTCGAGCCCGACCGACAGCCTTTCGGCATCGGGGAAGATTTCCAGCGCCTCGGGGGTCGGCCGCAGGCGTCCCTTGACCCGCTCGAACAGCGTGAAGCCCAGCTCGTCCTCGGTGTGGAGCACGATCTGGCTCAGGGCGGGCTGGGAAATGTTCAGCATCCGCGCCGCGGCGGTCACGGTTCCCGCGCGCATGACCGCGATGAACACTTCGAGCTGCCGGGCCCGCATCACGCCTCCATAGGTACAGCTTATAGCTCCGATCCAAAGCTATCTTTGACGCAATGCTGCGCCGCCAACAAGATCGCTGGCCTCGATGATGGGGCGCTCGTCCCGGAGGGATGGCCATGGATGTGATCGTCGTCGGCGGCGGGCTGATGGGAACGGCGTCGGCCTATTTCCTCGCCCGGCGCGGCGTGCGCGTGACGCTGATCGAGCGCAACCGGGTGGGAACCGGCGCCACCGTCGCTTCCTTCGGCAATATTCGCCGCACCGGGCGCCATCTGTCCCAACTGCCTCTGGCGCACCGCTCCCGCGCGCTCTGGGGCGAGGCCGAGAAGATGCTCGGCCGTGACGTGGAATTCCGCGCCACCGGCCATATCCGCCTCATCTTCGACCCGGACAGCCTCGCCGACATGCGGGCCTATGCCGAGGCGGCGAAGCCGTGGGGCCTCGATCTGGAGGAGCTCGGCCCGGAAGACATCCGCGCCCGCTTTCCCGGTCTCGGTCCCGGCGCGATCGCCGCGTCCCTCTCGCCGCACGATGGCAGCGGCAATCCCCGGCTGATCGCACCGGCCTTCGCCGATGCCGCCCGCAGGCTCGGTGCGGAAATCGTCGAGGAGGCCGCGGTCGAGGAGATCGAGCACACCCGCGCCGGTTTCAGGGTCGTGACCTCGAAGGGCGCATTTGCCGCCGAACGGCTGCTCAACGTCGCCGGCGCCTGGGGCGCGCGCATCGCCGCGCGGTTCGGCGAGGAGGTTCCGATCGAGGCACGCGGCCCTCAGATGGGCGTGACCGAGCCGCTCCCGCACCGGATCCTGCCGGTGGTCGGCATCTGGACGCGCACCAAGGAATACGGCGCCTATCTGCGTCAGGTCGAGCGCGGGAACATCGTCTTCGGAGGCGCGACCGAGAGGGTCGCGGTGGAACTGGAACCCGGTCATGCCGCCGCCGATCCCGCCCGGCTGCCCGGACAGCTTCGGGCAATCGCCCGGCTGCTGCCGGCCATCGCCAAAGTCGCCGTCATCCGCACATGGTCGGGCTGCGAGGGCTATGTGCGGGACATGCTGCCGGTGATGGGGCCTTCGGCCACCACGCCCGGCCTGTTCCACGCCTTCGGCTTCAGCGGACACGGTTTCCAGCTCGGGCCGGGTGTCGGCGACGCCATGGCCGAGCTCATCACCACCGGCCGCTGTGAGACGCCGCTCGACGATTTCGGAATCGACCGCTTCCGCCGCGCCGCCTGATCGAGGCTCAGCCCAGAGCCTGAGAGGTCAGGGCGTAGAGCGTGAAGGCGTCGGACGCGGACGCGGCTGCTCCCTTCTGCATGATGGTTCCGCCGCCGGCGGGCATCAGCCCGAGGGATTCCAGCAAGGCCCCGAGCTCCGCGCCGAGCGGCGTGTCGATGCGCAGGAACTGTCCGTCGGATCGCCGTGCCGCCGCGAGGATCAGCGCGCCGGCCGTCTCCTCGTCCCGCGCCACGACCGGCCCCAGAACCCGGCCGCGACCGAAGTCGCGCAGCACGGCGAAGCCATCTCCGGCCATCAGCAGCGTGCCGGTGGCGACGAGCCTGTCCAGCAGCACGGAACGGTCCACACCGGTCGCCGCGCGGTCCATCGCGGCCACCATGTCGATGTCGCCGGCCGTGCCGGCACGGACCAGCCGGGCCTCCGGCTCCGACGAGGCTCGGACGCCACCCTGAAACTGGACGATCCGGCCGGCTGGCGCGAAGCCCAGCTTTTCATAGAGCGGCTGTCCGTCCGCCGTCGCGACCAGGGATATGGGGTGCCCATCCGCCAGGATCATGAGCTCCGTCATGAGGCGGCGGCCGATGCCCTGTCCGCGCAGCCTCGCGTCGACGATCACCATGTTGAACCGCATGTGATCGCCATAAGGCGTGCAGAAGCCCGTCGCGACGACCTTCCCCTCCGCCTCCGCCACCACACCTTTTGAGACTGCCGCCACCAGCGCCCAGTCCTCCAGCCGATGGGGCCAACCGGCCTCCCGCGACAGACGGAGCGCATCCTCCAGATGCCGTCCAGTGAACGGCACGAAGTGCGCCGCCGGGTGCGGCTCCACGTCAGGCACGGACGAGTTTCCGACCCAGCGCGAGGACGAAGTCACGGGCTGCGTGCAGTTCTTCCCGGGTCAGGAACTCCTCCGGCTTGTGGGCGCGCGCGATGTCGCCCGGCCCGCAGATGATGGACGGCACGCCCGCCTGCTGGAAAAGCCCCGCTTCGGTGCCATAGCTCACGGCGCCGAGCGGTTGCCGGCCGGTCAGCTCGGCGAGGAGCGGCACGAGCAGATGGTCGTCGGGCAACGATAGCGGCGGGTAGGACGACAGCAGCTCGATCTCGACATCCGCGCCGGCTGCCATCCGTATGGGGTCGAGCAGCCGCTCCGGCTCGACGCCCGGAATCGCGCGGGCCTCGATCTCGATCTCGGCGCTTTCGGGAATGATGTTGACGGCTTGTCCGCCCCGCATGATGCCCACCTGCAGCGTCGAATAGGGCGGCGCGAAACGCGCATCCTGCGCGCCATCCTGGAGTTCCGCCGCCGCAGCGACGGCGGCACTCAGGGGCGCCGCGAGCTTGTGGATCGCATTGCTTCCGAGGTCGGGGCGCGAGCTGTGGCCCGACAGGCCCTTGGCCGACAGCCGGATGGCGGCCTTGCCCTTGTGGCGCAGGACCGGCGTGAGATTGCTGGGCTCGCCCACGATGCATCCCAGCGCAGGCGCGCACAATGTGGGCAGTTGCCGGAGCAAATGCGGCACGCCCCTGCAGCCGGCCTCCTCGTCATAGGACAGCGCCAGATGGATCGGCACCGGCAGATCCATCGCCACCAGATCGGGAACGGCCGACAGGACCGCCGCGACGAAGCCCTTCATGTCGCAGGTGCCGCGCCCGATCAGCTTGCCGTCCTGCTCGCGCATCTCGAACGGGTCGCCCAGCCATTGCGGCTCGTCGGCAGGAACCACGTCGAGATGGCCCGAGAGGATGAAGCCCGGCATGTCGGCCGGCCCGATGGTGGCGAAGAGATTGCTGCGATCGCCCTCGGGGCCGGCGATCACATGCGCACGAAGGCCGTGTTCCGCCAGATGGTCCCGCACGAAGCCGACGATCGCGTCGTTGGGCCGCCCGACCACCGAAGGGAACGAGACGAGGCGGGCGAGCAGGAATTCAGGAGACATGGATAATCTTTCGCGTGCGGCGATGCCGCCGGCGACAACGCTTCAGGCGGGATGATGCCCGATTCCGACCGCCTCGGGCACGTGCGAGCGGAGCACACGCGCCAGGAAGTCGCGCGTGCGGTCGAAACGCGGGCGGGTGAGGACCTCGGCGGCCGAACCATATTCGACGATGCGGCCCTGATCCATGAAGGCGACCTTGTCGGCGACTTCCCGCGCGAAGCCCATTTCGTGCGTCACCACGATCATGGTCTGCCCTTCGCGCGCAAGGTCGCGCATCACCTCCAGCACCTCGCTGACCAGCTCGGGATCGAGCGCGGAGGTGGGCTCGTCGAACAGTAGCAGCTTGGGGCGCACGGCCAGCGCCCGGGCGATGGCGACGCGCTGCTTCTGCCCTCCCGAGAGCTCGCGGGGATAGGCCGAAGCCTTGCTCGTCAGGCCCACGCGCTCCAGCAATGCTTGGGCGTGGGCTTCGGCGCTCGCCCGGCGCTCGCGCTTCACATGGATCGGTGCGTCGGTGATGTTCTCCAGCACCGTCATGTGCGGGAACAGGTTGAAATGCTGGAACACCATCGCGGTGTCCTCGCGCGAGCGCGCCGCCTCGCGGCCGGTCAGTTCGTGCAGCCGCCCGTTCTTGCGCCTGTAGCCGACGAGATGTCCGTTGACGTGGATCGTGCCGGCATTGACCTTCTCGAGATAGTTGATGCAGCGGATCAGCGTGCTTTTGCCCGCGCCCGAGGGGCCGATGAGGCAGCAGACCTCGCCGGTCCCGACCTTGAGATTGATGTCGCTCAGCACCTCGATGTCGCCGAAGCGCTTGGACAGGTTGTGAATCTCGACCATGGGCGGGGCGAGGAAGGTCATTTGCCCAAGCCTCCGCGGAACAGGGCGGAACGCAGCGGAGCGAGCAGCAGGCTCAGCCCGTCATTCGGACTGCGGACATGGCCGCGGCCATAGCGCCGTTCGAGATATTGCTGCACGAGGGAAAGCAGGGTGGAGGCGACGAGATACCAGATCGTCGCCACGATCAGCAGCGGGATGGTCTGGAAGGTCCGTCCATAGATGCCCTGCACCGAGTAGAGCAGGTCGGAAAAGGCCAGGATGCTGACCAGCGAGGTCGCCTTCAGCATGCCGATGACCTCGTTGCCGGTCGGCGGCACGATCACCCGCAGCGCTTGCGGCAGGATGATCCGCCGCAGCGTGTAGGCCGGCGACATGCCGAGCGACTGGGCCGCCTCGCGCTGGCCGGAATCGACCGACAGAAGGCCGCTGCGGACGATCTCGGCCATATAGGCTCCCTCGTTCAGCCCGAGCCCGAGGAGGGCCGCGACGAGAGGCGTGATCACCTCATTGGTCGACAGCGAGACCAATGGCGGCAGGAAAGGCAGGCCGATGTCGATGGTCGGATAGAGCGCGGCGAGGTTGTACCAGAAGATGAGCTGGACCATCAGCGGAGCGCCGCGGAACAGCCAGATATAGGCGGCCGCCACCACCGAGAGGATCGGGTTGCTCGATTGCCGCATCAGCGCGGCGACGATGCCGAGACCGATGCCGATGAACATCGAGGACGCGGTCAGCGCCAGCGTCCAGCCGAGGCCCATGAGCACGGTGTGATAGGTCAGATACTGCCAGACGACATTCCATTGATAGCCGGGATTGGAGGCGACCGAATGGGCGAAGCTGGCGCACAGGACGATGATGACCGCCGCGGCGAGCCAGCGGCCCGGATGCCGGGCCGGGACAATGATGTCGGTGGTCGTCCCGGGGTCCCGTTCCGCTCGCGCCCCTGTCCGCTCCATCACATCCGTCACCTCACCTCGCTCCCAGCGCTTCATCGACCGCAGCATTCCATATGTCGAGAGCTTCGGTCACTTCCTCGGCGGAAATGACCAGCGGCGGAATCATGCGCACGATATGCCCATAGGGGCCGCAGGTGAGAACGATGAGGTCGCGCTCAAAGGCCGCCTTCAGCACGGCCTTGGCGAGATGCGGGGCGGGATCGCCGTCCGGCATTACGAATTCGCTGGCCTGCATGAGGCCGATCCCGCGCACGTCGCCGATCGCCGTGTGCCGTGCGGCTGTCGCTTCGAGGCCGGCACGCAACTGCGCGCCGCGCCGCTCCGCGTTCCCGACCAGCCCTTCCTCCTCGATGACGTCCAGCGTCGCCAGTGCAGCGGCGCAGGCGACGACGTTGCCGCTGAAGGTTCCACCCTGCGAGCCGGGCAGCGCGGCGGCCATGATCTCCTCGCGCGCGGCGATGCCGGAGAGCGGAAAGCCACTGGCGATGCCCTTGGCGAAGACCAGGATATCGGGCTCCAGTCCGAAATGCTCGCCCGCCCAGAAACGGCCGGTCCGCCCGACGCCGGACTGGACCTCGTCGGTGATCAGCACGATGCCGTGCTGGTCGGCCCGCTCGCGCAGCGCCGCGAAGAAGGCGCGGGAGCCCGGCTGGTAGCCGGCCTCGCCCTGGACCGGCTCGACGATGATCGCGGCGGTGTCGGCCGGCGCGGTCAGGGTGGCGAAGATGTGGTCGAGCTCGCGGATGCAGAACCGCTCGGCGCTCTCCTGATCCCAGCCATAGCGGAACGGTGTCGGAAAAGGCGCCACCACGACGCCCGGCGGCAGCGCACCGGACTGCGCCGACCGGAAGCGGGCGCCGGACGTGGTCAGCGACGAGGCGCCGTAGGTGCGGCCGTGGAAGGACCCCTGGAACACGATGATGTTCTGGCGGCGGGTGTAGTTGCGGGCGAGCCGTATCGCCGATTCCACCGCCTCGGCGCCGGAATTGGCGAAGAAGAAGGCGTTCAGCCCGTCCGGGGTCAGGCCGCCCAGCCGCTCGATGAGATCGCGCATCGGCTGATGCATCACCACGCCGTACTGGCCGTGGATCAGCCTGCCGACCTGCCGCTGCGCCGCCTCGACCACGCGCGGATGGCAATGCCCCGTCGAGGTGACGCCGATGCCCGAGGTGAAATCGAGATAGGCCTTGCCGTCCTTGTCGAACAGCCGGCATCCCTGCGCCCAGTCGACGACGAGGGGTGTCGCCTGAACCAAAGCCGGAGAGAGGTGCGGACGATAGGCGTTGGTCGGGGCCTGCATGGTCGAGGACTGCGCCAGGAGAGACATTGCAAACATCGCTTTCGTAGCCGGAGACGGACGGTCACCGCCGGAAAAGCGGAACAGCGCCGGCCTCCTAAAGGTCGAGCACCGGCCTGGAGACGGCCAATGGCTGTCTCCAGGCCGGACGGTTCACTTGCAAGGAATACACTGGCCCGGGCTCAGCCGTCGGATCCCTGATTCTTCATGGGCTCGGCGATGGCGCCGGATTCCAGACCCCACTTCTTGAGGATGGCGGCATAGGCGCCCGACTTCATCACCACGCCCATGGCATCGAAGAGCGGCTGATAGAGCGGGGAATCCTTGGGAACGGCGATGCCGTAATAGGGGCGATCATTATAGACGGTCAGGCCTACATTCTTGATCGCGCCGCCGATCTGGTTCGCCGAATAGCCGTTGGTCGCGGAATCACCTGACACCGAATCAATGCGCCCCGAGGTGAGCGCCAGCACCGCCGCGTTCTGCGTCGGGAAGGCATTGACCTTCACCGCCGGCTTGCCGGCCTCCACGCATTTCTTGCTGGTATCCTCGGCCTGCGTCTCCGAGGACGTGCCCTTCAGCGCCCCGACGGCGGTGCCGCAGACATCCGCGATGGCCGCCGGCTCCTTCGCGCCGGCGCGCACGAGGAAGGACGTGCCGCCGCGGAAGTAGTCGACGAAGTCGACGGTCTTCTGCCGGCTGAAATAGTCGCCCATGGAGGACATGCCGATATCGAACCGGCCGGCCTGAATGCCGGGCATGATGTTCGAGAATTCGGTCTGATTGTTCTTCACGGTAACGCCGAGCACCTTGCTCAGAGCCGCGGCAAGATCGATATCCGCGCCGACGAGCTTGTTGTTCTCGTCGAGAAATTCGAAGGGAGGATAGTCGGCCGCCGTCGCGGCATTGATCACGCCCGCCTTGCGAACCTTCTCGGGCAGTGCATTATAGATCGCCTCGCTCTTGGTGAGGCTGATTTCGTCGGCCCGAACGGCAGACAACTGCACGGCAGCAAGCAACACTGCCAGCGAAATCCCAACGGTACAGCACCGTCGTACCGACAATTTCATCTGAAGTCCCTCTGGTTTGTTTTGGATATCATCCGGTGACGATGATGTACTTCACCGCACCAATGATAACTGCCGAAAGGATTTCATGGCGCCTGCAACCGGTCCAATAATGATTCGGACCCAAGCCAGAGCGTGAGCTTATAGCCGTCGTGGGTGTCCCGAATGCCGGCCGGCAGGGATCGGAGAATTCCGGTTCAGACCGGACCGGAAGGCCGGACGCCACCCCAACCTGTTCCAAGGTCACCGATTGCCGGAACAGCCAGGCATCAAATGGCGCCGGCCCGAGCGCATGGCGAGGCGATCGTGCAGTGCGGCGCGAGAGCCACCCCGCCCAACGGGTTCGGGCCGGCAGAATGCCGCGATCAGTTGTCGAAAAGGCGTGCCTGTCCGGGGTCCCAGCTCAACCGCACGCGGTCGCCCACGGCGTGCTGGTGAGGCATGGGCGCGCTGGCGGGCACACGGATGCTCACCGGCGCCCCCCAGGCAGTCGTGGCGACGAAATGGAAGGTGTCGCCGATGAAGGTGGCGTCGGACAGCACCGCGTCGACGCCGGCTGACGTCGCCGCCGCGCCCCGCGCTCCGATGCGCACCCGGTCCGGCCGTATCATCAGCCCCGCCGCCGCGCCGGCATGGGCGCCGCGATGGACCGGCGTGCCAGGGAGGCGGCTGCCATCAGGGAAGACGACGTCGGCTCGATGGTCGTTGCGGGCGGCAACCGTGCAGTCGAGGAAGTTGGAGTGGCCGACGAAGCCGGCGACGAAACGCGTGCTCGGCTGCTCATAGAGCTCGCGCCCCTTGCCGACCTGCTCGATGCGGCCGTGATTGAACAGCGCCACCCGGTCGGAAAGGCTCAGCGCCTCCTCCTGATCGTGCGTGACATAGAGAATGGTCACGCCGGTCTCGCGATGGATGCGGCGTATCTCCGCCTGGATCTCCTCGCGCAATTTCTTGTCGAGCGCCGAGAGCGGCTCGTCCATCAGCAGCAGAGGCGGATCATAGGCGAGCGCGCGGGCGAGCGCGACGCGCTGCTGCTGTCCGCCGGAGAGCTGCGCCGGCATGCGGTCGGCGAAGCGGTCGAGGCGGACCAGCGCCAGCATTTCCTCCACCTTGCGCGCTACCTCCGCCTGCGGGCGGCGCCGCACGCGCAACGGAAAGGCGACGTTCTCGGCGACGGTGAGATGCGGGAACAGCGTGTAGCGCTGGAACACCATGCCGATGTTCCGCTTGTTCGACGGCAGGCCGAGAATGCCGGCGCCGTCGATGCGGATATCCCCCGCGCTCGGCTCGAAGAAGCCGGCGATCATGTAGAGCGTCGTGCTCTTTCCCGAGCCCGAGGGTCCGAGAAAGGTCACGAACTCGCCCCTGGCGATCTCGAGCGAGACGTTGCTCACCGCGGCAACGGAGCCGAAATGCTTGGAAACGTTACGGATATCGAGAAAGGTCATGAGCGGGCGTCCTTGCGGAGGAGCGCGGCGAGCGCCATGAGGCCGGCGGTGAGGGCGATGAGCACCGTCGATATGGCGGCGATGACGGGCGAGAGATCCTGCCGCAGGGTACCGAAGATGCGCACCGGCAGGGTCTGGAGGTCCGGGCTCGCCATGAAGATGGCGATGACTACCTCGTCCCAGGAGGCGAGGAAGGAGAAGATCGCCGCGCTCATCAGCCCAAGGCGGATGCCGGGCAAGGTGATGCGGATCTTGGCCTCGAGCGGGCTGGCGCCGCACACGATGGCGGCGGTCTCGATGTCGCGGTCGAAACGCTCCAGCGCGTTGGAGATCGCGATGATCGAGAAGGGCAGCGCGATGACGAGATGCGCAAGAACGAAGCCGATGAAGGTGCCGTTGAGATGCAGGCGCAGGAAGAAGGCGTAGAGCGCCACCGCGAGCACCACCACCGGCAGTATCATCGGGGTGAGGAACAGCGCCCGCAGCAGCTCGCGCCCGCGGAATTCGCCGCGCGTCAGGCCGAACGACGCCATCGCGCCGATGCCGACGGACAGGACCGTGACGACGACGGCGATCTGGAAGCTGGTGAGGAAGGAGCCGAGCCATTCCGGATCGGCGAACAGCTCCTCATACCAGCGCAACGTCCAGCCCGGTGGCGGGAACTGGAGCCATTGCGAGGAACCGAAGGACAGGGCGACGATCAGCGCGATGGGCAGCAGCAGGAAGGCGCCGACCAGCGCCGCGATCAGGCCGAGGAGAAGGCGCCAGGAACCGAGGCGGGCGAAGTCGAGCAGCATGGCCGCCTCACCCCGCCGCCCGGCCGAAGCCGAAAAAGCGCAGTTGCACCGCGTAGATGGCCAGCGTCACCGTCAGCAGCACCACGGCCGCGGCGCCGGCGAGGCCCCAGTCGAGGAGCGACTGCACGAGCTGCGCGATAAGCTCGGCCAGCATCATGTTGGAGGTACCGCCCAGCAGCGCCGGCGTGATGAAGTAGCCGAGCGACATGACGAACACCATCAGCGCGCCAGCGGCGATGCCCGAGGCGGTGAGCGGCAGGAAGACCCGGGTCAGCGCATGCCAGCGGCTCGCCCCGCACAAAGCGGCCGCCTGGAACACCGACGGATCGATCGCGCGAATGGTGGCGTGCAGCGGCAGGATCATGAAGGGCAGCATGATGTAGGTCATGCCGATGGTGACGCCGACCAGATTGTTGATCAGCGGCAGCGGCTCGGAGATCAGGCCGAGCCCCATCAGCGTCCGGTTGACCACGCCAGTGCGCTGCAGCAGCACCATCCACGCATAGGTCCGGGCCAGGAGGTTGGTCCACATGGACAAAATGACGATCGCGAAGAGCAGCCGCGACCAGAAGGCGGGCGCGATGGCGAGGAACCAGGCGACCGGGAAGCCGAGCAGCACGGTCACCACCGTCACCGTGCCGGCGACCAGGAAGGTGTTGGCGAGCACCTTCAGATAGGTGGTGGAGGCGAAGAACGCCTCGTAGTTCTGCAGCCCCGGCTGTGGCTCCAGCACGCTGCGCAGCAGCAGTGCCAGCACCGGCAGGACGAACACCACGCTCACCAGCGCGAAGGCCGGCATCACCGCGGCCAAGCCACGGGCAGCCCTGCGCGAGGACGCGGAAGGCGCATGCGGAGGTGTGCTGGTCGCGGCGTCGATCACGGTCATGAGCGCTCGTCGGAGAATGGTCGATGAGTGCGGTCGGATGCATGGTCGGGCCGATCGGACCGATCAGGCCGTCGAAAAGGAGGGCGACGCCCGCACCGGCCGGGCGCGGGCGTCGATCCCGTCACTGCGCCTGCCAAGCGTACCAGCGCTTGCCGATCTCGTCGCGATGCGCGGCCCAGTAGGCCATGTCGAGATTGATCTGCGAGGCGGTGTGTCGGTCGGGCAGGCTGGCGGCGAGGTCCTTCGGCATCAGCGCCGCCGACTTGACGTTGATCGGCGCGTAGCCGCTGTCCGTGGCGAAGCTGGCCTGACCCTCGGCGCTGGTCGCCTCGGCCAGGAACTTCATGGCCGCTTCCTTGTTCTTCGAGCCCTTCGGCACGACGAGCATGTCGGCGGCGGTGAGGTTCTGCTCCCAGGAGATGCCGACCTTGGTGCCGCCCTGCTCCAGCGCGAACAGGCGCCCGTTCCAGAACTGGCCGATCGGCGCCTCGCCGGAGGCGAGCAGTTGCTGCGACTGCGCTCCGGTGCCCCACCACACGATGTCCTTCTTGATGGTGTCGAGCTTCTTGAAGGCGCGGTCGAGATCGAGCGGATAGAGCTTGTCGGCCGGCACGCCGTCGGCGAGCAGAGCGATCTCGAGGACGCCCGGGGTCGACCATTTGTAGAAGGTGCGCTTGCCGGGGAAGGTCTTGGTGTCGAACACGTCCGCCCAGCTCTTCGGGGCCTTCTCGCCGAAGCTCGCCGGGTTGAAGCCGAGCACGAAGGAATAATAGAAGCTGCCGACGGCGTGATCGGTCACGAAGCGCGGGTCGAGGTCGGCGCGCTTGACGATGTTGAAGTCGATCGGCTCCAGCAGGCCGTCCTTGGCGGCCGCGGCGGCGAAGTCGCCGTCGACGTCCACCACGTCCCACGAGACGTTGCCGCTTTCCACCATGGCCTTCAGCTTGCCGTAGTCGGTCGGCCCGTCCTGCTTCACGGCGATGCCGGTCTTCTTGGTGAAGGGCGCCGCCCAGTCCTTTTTCTGGGCGTCCTGCGTGGTGCCGCCCCAGCTCGTGAAGACGATGGAGTTCGACTGCGCGGCGGCGACGCCGAGGCCGGCGCCGACCACCAGCGCGCCGAGCGCGAGACCCTTGATCCAGCTCATTCCCTTGGCAGTGCGAGACATGTCATTCCCCTGTGGTTCTCTGGTTGGTTTCGGCACGCGGCGCTTTTTGCGCCTTTAAGTTATTGTTCTGTCTTATCTTCCTCGGACGACACCGGGTTCCAGCCCCGTTCGGGCATGGCCTGTTTCAGCCCAGCGGCGAGAAGGAGGTCGGCAGGAGAATCTTGTTCTCCATCACCTCGATCAGCGCCTGGATCTTCGGAATGAAGGCCTGCCATGCCGGATCGGCGGCGAGCCGCGCGCGGCGCGCGGTGCGGTCGTCGAGGCTCTCATAGGCCCAGATGTGGACGATCTCGTTCAGCGGGCCGATGTCGCTGCTGAAATAGCCGACAAGCCGGCCGAGATGGCCCTGCTGGATGGCGATCCCCTCGTCAGCGACCAGCTTCACATAGGCCGGCACGGATCCGGTCTTCAGCCGATAGGTGCGCAACTCGTAGAGCATCGCCGCCTCCCTCAGCGCATCACGAACGGATCGGCGATCGGCTCGTCCGAGGTGCGGATCCAGACCGATTTGGTGCGGGTGTAGTCGCGGATGGACTCGGCGCCGCCCTCGCGCCCGAGGCCAGACTGGCCGTAGCCGCCGAAGGGGACGATGGGCGAGACCGCGCGATAGGTGTTCACCCAGACGATGCCGGCGTGCAGCCTGCGGATCAGCCGGTGGGCGCGGGTGAGGCTGCCGGTGAAGACACCGGAGGCGAGGCCGAAGGGCGTGTCGTTGGCGAGCGCGAGCGCCTCGGCCTCGTCATTGAAGGCGATGACGCTGAGCACCGGACCGAACAGCTCCTCGGCGGCGCAGGGAACCGCATTGCCCGAACAGGCAAGGATGGTCGGCTCGTAATAGTTGCCGGCCGGGAAGGCCGCCGGCCGCTTGCCGCCGGTGACGAGGACGGCGCCGGCATCGAGGCTCGCGGCGACGGTCGCCTCGATATGGGCGAACTGGCGGGCGGTGGCGAGCGGCCCCATCTCGGTCGCCGGGTCCTGCGGATCGCCGATGCGGATGCGCCTCGCCTTCTCGACCAGCATGTCGACGAGCCGGTCGCGGACCGACGCCTCGACGAACAGGCGCGAGCCGGCGACGCAGCTCTGGCCGCTCGCGGCGAAGATGCCGGCGACGACGGCGTTGGCGGCGCTTTCGAGGTCTGCGTCCGCGAACACCAGAACCGGCGACTTGCCGCCCAGTTCGAGCGTCGTATAGGCGAGGTTCTCGGCGGTGTTGCGCACCACATGGCGGGCCGTCGACGGGCCGCCGGTGAAGGCGACGCGCGCCACCAGCGGATGGGCGGTCAGCGTCCTGCCGCACTCCTCGCCGAAGCCGGTGAGGACGTTGACGACTCCCTTCGGGAAACCGGCCTCGTGCACCAGCTTCGCGAAGGCGAGCAGCGGCGCCGGCCCCTCCTCGGAGGCCTTCAGCACCACCGTGCAGCCGGCGGCGAGCGCCGGGCCGAGCTTCACTGCCGCGAGCAGGAGCTGGGAATTCCACGGCACCACCGCGGCCACCACGCCGATCGGCTCGCGGCGCAGATAGGCCTCCATGTCGGGCTTGTCGACCGGCAGGTGCACGCCTTCGAGCTTGTCGGCGAGGCCACCGAAATAGCGATAATAGTCGGCGACATAGCCGATCTGCGCGCGCGTCTCGCGGACAATCTTGCCGGTGTCGCGGGTCTCCAGCTCGGCAAGTTCGGGCGCATGGGCGGCAACGAGATCGCCGAGCTTCATCAGCAGCCTGCCGCGCTGGGTGGCGGTGAGATCGGCCCAGGCGGGATCGTGAAGCGCCCGATGGGCGGCCTCGACAGCGCGTTCGACGTCAGCGGCGGTGGCGGCGGGCATTCTCGCCCAGGCCTGCCCGGTCGCCGGATCGAGGCTTTCGAAGCTGGCGCCGCCCGCCACGAAGGCGCCGTCGATATAGAGCCGGAAATCCGATGCCGCCATCGCCGCCTCCCTCACGCGTAGACCGGCGCGAAGGCCGGCATGACGTGACGGATGAAGAGGTCGAGCGACTTCTTCTTGCGGGCATGGCTGAGGTCGCCGTCGATCCAGAGCGAGAACTGATCGAAGCCGAGCGCCTCGTAGGATTTGATCCGCGCGATCACCTCGTCGGGCTGGCCGAGCACGAGGTTCCTGCGCACGATGTCCGGGGCGTATTGCGGATAGGCCGCCCGCTCCTCGGGCGAGAGCGGCGCCATGATGGCCTGGCGGATCGGCCGCTTGTTGGCGAACCAGGCACCGAACAGGCAGTAGAAGGCGGAGAGGTCGTCGGCGAGCGCCTGCGTCTCCGCCTCCGAGTCGGTGACGAAGGTGTGCTGCAGCAGCATGATCTGCGGGCGCGGCACCTCCGGATGGTTGGCGAGCGCGGCCTGGAAGCGCTCCATCAGGCTCACCACCTCGCCGTCGCCCGAGGCGAGCGGCGTCACCTGCACGTTGCAGCCATTGGCGACGGCGAAGTCGTGGCTATTCGGGTCGCGCGCGGCGATCCAGATCGGCGGGCCGCCACTCTGGACGGGCTTCGGCGAGGCGGTGGAGGTGGGGAAGGACCAGAACTGGCCCTCATGGGCGTAGTCGCCCTCCCACAGCTTCTTCACCGCCGGCACCAGCTCGCGCATCCTGAGGCCGGCGCCCATGGCATCGAGGCCCGGCAGCATCCGCTCATATTCGAAGCTGTAGGCGCCGCGGGCGATGCCGAGATCGAGCCGGCCATTGCAGGCGACGTCCATCATCGCCGCCTCTCCGGCGAGGCGGATCGGATTCCAGAACGGGGCGACGACATTGCCGGTGCCGAGCCGGATGGTCGAGGTGCGCGCGGCGAGATGGGCGAGCTGGATGAAGGGGTTGGGCGCGATGGTGAACTCCATCGCGTGATGCTCGCCGATCCACGCCGTCTCGAAGCCGGCGGCCTCGGCGGTCAACGCGAGCTCCTCCAGCTCGTCGAACAGCCGGCGGTGCGGGATCGACGGGTCGGAACGCTCCATATGAAGGAAGAGGGAGAATTTCATGTCCGTGATCCCCGATGTGCCTCAGGCGTGCGCCGCGAGCGGATGGACGGTGCCGCGCTCGTGGTCGCCCACATAGATGCCGAATGCGTCCTCGGTGCGCTCGCGCACGAAGCGACGGAGCATGGTGCGGATCGCCTCGTCCGGCAGGCGCGCCCAGGGAATGTCGTCGAACGCCACGAGCCGGGCGCCGCTGCCGGGGCGCGGCGCACCCTCAAAGCTGCCGCGGTAATAGATCGACACGGTGGCCTCGCCGCCCCCCGCCCCGTTGGCGGGCGTCTCGAACACCGCGAACAGGAAGCCGAGCCGTCCCTCGACACCGAGCTTGCCCAGCACGCCCTTGAGGCTGCGCGGATTGCCCGCCGGTTCGAGGCAGGTGCCGGCGGGCAGGTCGAGGCCGCCCTTGCCGTCCTCGACCAGCAGCACCGCGCCGCCCTGCTCCAGAATGGCGCCGACGCGGGCCGGCTCATCGCGCCGCGCCAGCGCCTCCTGGCCGAGCGCGAAGTCGACATAGGCGCCGCGGCAATAGCCGAGCGGCGCGGCCGCCGACGCGCCGAAGCCGGCCACCCTACCGATCAGGATGATGTGGTCACCAGCCTCCACCACCTCGTGGCGGGTGCAGTCGAACCAGGCGCTGGCGCCGGCGATCACCGGGCTGCCGGTCGGGCCCGTGTGCCAGCCGATGCCGGCAAACTTGTCGGCGGTCTTCGAGGCGAACAGCGCCGAAACATCCTTCTGCGCCGCCGCGAGGATGGAGACGGCGAAATGTTCCGCCGCACCGAACACCGGGAAGCTGGACGCCGTCCTGGCGATGCAGACGAGGATCAGCGGCGGATCGAGCGAGACCGAGGTGAAGGAGTTGGCGGTGAAGCCGCGCAATTCGCCGGCGGGCGTGCGGGTCGTCACCACGGTGACGCCGGTGAGGAAGGCGCCGAGCGCCTGCCGGAACGCCTTCGGGTCGAACGGCACCGGCGCGATCTCGGCCAGGAAGGCGAGGAGCCTCTCGTTCACCGTCTCCGGGGCGGTGAGGTTCATCATGTGCCGCTCGCCGGCGATCACCTCGGCGCGCCCGCGCGGGGCGAGGCGGCCCATCGCCTCCGACATGGCGGGCGTGGAGTTCGCGTCGCCGTCGGCGGTCATGAACAGCGCCGGCACGGCAAGATCGCGCAGACGGTCGCGATGCGCCTCGTCGGAGGCGGCAAAGAGCGCATAGGTGCGGGCATAGCCGACCGGATCGCAGTTTCCGAGCAGCTCGGCGACGCCGCGCGCGGCGGCGTCCAGCTCCGGCGGCACCGGCTCGCCGAACCAGCGGGCGACGGCGGCCTCATGCGAGGCGACGCTGCCCTCCTCGGCGAGCGAGGCGGCGCGGGCAAGCACGGCGGCGCGCTGCTCCGGCGTGCGGCAGAACACGGCGTTCAGCGCGGCGACGCCGATGACACGCGCGGGATGAGAGAGCGCGACCTCGAGCGCCACCAGCGCGCCCATCGAATGGCCGACCACCGCCGCGGCGGGAAGGCCCAGCGTGTCGAGCAGGGCGATCACCGCGTCGCTGTAGTCGGACAGCCGCGCATCCTCCGGTGGCAGGCTGGAGCCGCCATGGCCCAGCATGTCCAGCGCGATCACGTCGTAGCGCGCCGCCAGCGCCGCGATCTGCGGCTCCCAGGCCTCGATCGCCATGCCGACGCCATGGATCAGCACCACCGGCACGCCGCCGGCGACGCCCTCGCGCCGGTAGCGGATGCGGCCCGGCCGGCCGTCGCGGCCGATATAGGCGGCGATGCGCGGCTCAGGCATGGGTCGCGGCGTCCTGGCCGGCGCCGAGTTCCTGCGTGCTGCCGAGGTCCTTCAGGTCCTGATAGCGGTCGCCGATGCGGTGATGGGGCCGCCCACCGATCGAGGCGCCGAGCGCCACCACGATCTCGTCCGGCGCCGGCGCGTCGAGGATCGAGAACTGGATGGTGAGGTAGTGGGACCGCATGCCCTCGTCGAGCTTGTGCATCAGCGGGATGACGACCGGGGCGTTCGGACCGCCGCGCGTATTGGTGAAGGACAGATAGCTCTTGGCCCCAACCGCCTTGCGGAAATGGTTGCCGAACCGCAGCGTGTGGATGAGGGCCGAGGCGTGCTCCACCTCACCGGAGGTGCCGACCACGGCGGCCTTGCCATAGCCCTCCACGGCCTCGCCCGAGCCCGCCATGCGGATGATCTCGGCGGTCAGCGTCTCGCCGAGACCCGGCGCTATGGCGTGGATCTCCGGCTTCAGGTCCTCGACAAAGCCCCGCCCCGCCCACGGATTGCGCAGAACGGCCGCGACAGCGAACAGATGCAACGGCTTGGGAGCGGCGCGGCCACCTTCGATCAGCGTAGTTTCCGAATAGGTGACGAGCTTCCGAAGGTGCAGCGGCATGGCAGATCGCTCTGTTGCTGGATGAGCTATTCCATATGATGGTATACCATAATATGATCGCGTCAATTGCCGTTCTGCGACGAAGCCGGGCGACAAGACGCGGAGAATGGACCACGATGGGCGCGGCGGTTTCGGGGACGATGCGAGCGGGCGAACGCATGGACGTGCAGGCGGCAGGAGCGGCCGTGGAGGATTCCGAAGGCATGAAGGTGGAGCGCAGCGTCGCCACGCTGCGCAGCCTGACGCTCGAGAAGATGCGGGACGCCATCCTCGATTTCCGCTTCCGGCCCGGCGAGCGGCTGGTCGAGCGGACTCTATGCGAGCGACTCGGCGTGAGCCGCAGCGTGGTGCGCGAGGTGTTGCGCCATCTGGAGGCGGAGGGGCTGGTCGAGACCATCCCGCATCAGGGCCCAGCCGTGACCAAGCCCGACCCCGCCCAGGCGGCGCAGATCTATGAAATCCGGGGTCTTCTGGAGAGCGAGGCAGCCCGTGCCTGCGCGCTTCATGCCAGCGAGCGCGACATCGACGCCCTCGGCGAGGCGATCGACCGCATCGACGCGGCGTTTCGCGAGGGCAGCCCGCGCGACGTGCTGAAGGCGACCACCGAATTCTACGAGAAGCTCTTCCTGTCCGCCGGCAAGGTGGTCGCGTGGGACGTGGTGCGCTCGCTGCACGCCCGCATCAACCATCTGCGCGGCATGACCATCGCGACCTCCGGACGCCATGAGACTGCGATCGGCGAGATGCGCCGGCTCCACGACGCGATCCGGCGGCGCGACGGCGCCGCCGCCTATGATGCGAGCCTCGCGCATGTCGAGACGGTCGCCGGCCTCGCCGACACCATCCTCGGCGAAATCTGAACGCCCGCGGGAGCCGCGTGCCGGGTCGCCCGGCTGAGGTGCCGGGAGCCTGCCCGGCACCATGGAATATCTGCCACGCGATCCGGCGAACTGTGCCGCGCGGGCTCAGAACGGGCTGTCGGGGAAGTAGAACTGCTTGGCGTTGTCCGGCGTGATCAGCGTCGAGCCGATGATGAAGCGGCCATAGACCGGCGTGTCGGAGACGAAGCGCAGCGCGGTGATCTCCAGCGCGGTGGAGATGAGCGCGGGCGGATAGGTGACGTCGACCGGAAGCTGCGGGTCCTTGTCCATGATCCGCTTCACGATCTCCTTCATGCCGGCGCCGCCGACCACCCACATCTCCTTCTGGCGGCCCGACTGGGCGATGGCTTCGAGCACGCCGATCGCCATGTCGTCGTCCGCCGCCCACACCGCGTCGATCTTCTTGTGCTTGGACAGATAGTCCTGCATCACCGAGAAGGCCTTGTCGCGGTTCCAGTTGCCGTGCTGCGCGTCCAGAATTTCGATGCCCGAGCCGTCGATGGCCTTTCTGAAGGCATCGACACGCTCATTGTCGAGCGTGGTCGGGATCCCGCGCAGCACCACGATCTTGGCGCCCGACTTGAGATTGGCGCGGAAATACTCGCCCGCGACGCGACCGAAGGCGGTGTTGTCGCCGGCGACATAGAGATCCTCGATACCGGCCTGCGACAGACCGCGGTCGACCACCGTGACCCATTTTCCGGCATCCTTCACCGCCTTGACCGGGCTGGTGAGCGGCTCGGATTCGAAGGGCAGCACGACCAGCGCATCGATGTTGCGCGTCGCCATCATGTCCTCGATGTCGTTCACCTGCTTGCCCACCGCGCCGGCGGTGGCCAGCACGAAATCGAGGTTCGGGTAGGTCGCCTTCAGCCGCTTGATGGTCTCCTGCGCGTGCCAGTTGAGGCCGCCCATGAAGCCGTGCGTCGCCGAGGGGATCGAGACGCCGATCGTCACCTTCTTGCCCTGCGCCGCCGCGGGCACGGAGAGGCCGGCGGCGGCCGCGGCGGCTGCAAGCGCCGTGGTGGCGAGGAATGTCCTGCGTTCCATTTCGTGTTTCCTCCCGTTGTTCCGCTCTCAGGCGGATGATTTCCCGCGCTGGAGAACCACCGCGAGCACGATGATGACCCCCTGGATCGCCCCGTTGAGATAAGGCGAGACCAGGTCGGCCAGGTTCAGGATGTTGTCGATCAGGCTGAGGATCAGAACGCCGACCACCGTGCCCCAGACACGGCCATAGCCGCCCTTGAGCGCGGTGCCACCGATGATGACGGCGGCGATCGCCTCGAGCTCCCACAGCATGCCAGTGGAACCGGAGGCCGAGCCGAGGCGCGGCACGTACATGATGGTGGCGAGGCCCACGAGCAGCCCGAGCAGCACATAGGTCATCAGCCGCACGCGGTCGACGCTCACCGCCGAGTAGCGCGCCACCCGGTCATTGGAGCCGATCGCCTCGCAGTAACGCCCGAAGCGGGTGTGGCGCATGGCGATCTGGCCGGCGACGGCGACCAGCGCGAAGACGAGGATCGGCCAGGCGACGCCGAACAGGCCGGAATAGTAGACCGGCCGATAGAATTGGCGCACCGCGAAGTCGAGGCTGATGGTGCCGCCGTCGGCCAGCCAGGTGACGAGCGAGCGGAAGATCCCCATCGTGCCGAGCGTGACGATGAAGGGTTCGATCCGAGCTTGGGTGACCAGGAGGCCGTTGGTCAGCCCCGCCAAGAGGCCGATGGCCAGCGCGATGGCCATGCCTGCTAGGATCAGCGGCACCCCGACGCCCATAGCGGGCAGCAGGGCGTTCATGGCGAGGATCATCACCCCGGCGATGAAGGCGGCCATCGAGCCGACCGACAGGTCGAGGCCGCCGGAGGTGATGACGAAGGTCATCCCCACCGCGATCATGCCGATGAAGGCGGAGCGGGCCAGCACGTTGGTGACGTTGCCGGCCGAGAGGAAATTGTCGTTAAGGAAGGCGCCGAGCACGACGAGCAGGATCAGCGCCAGCAGCGGCCCGAGCGCCGAGAGGCCGGGCAGCCGGAACGAGGCGGTGCGCAGCGCCGCGTCAGACATGGGAGGTCTCCTCGGTTTCTCCGGGCGCTTCCTCGGCCGTTCCCATCACCAGCCGCACCACAGCGGTCTCGGAGATGCGCTCGCCTGCAAGCTCGCCGGCGAGCCGACCGTGGCGCATCACCAGCACGCGGTCGGACAGGCCGAGGATCTCCGGCATGTCGGATGAGATGACGATGACGCTGCGCCCTTCACAGGCCAGCCGGTCGATGAAGGCGTAGATCTGGCTGCGCGTACCGACGTCGATGCCGCGCGTCGGCTCGTCGATGATGACGATCTCGGGATCGGACAGCAGGGTCTTGGCGAGCAGCAGCTTCTGCTGGTTGCCGCCGGAGAGGTTGCCGACCGCCATGTCGCGGCGTGGCGCCCGGATGTCGAAATCGGCGATCGCGCGGCTCAGCGCCCCCTCCTCGCGCGCCGCGGAGAGGAAGGGTGTTCCGAAATCCGGCAGGTTGGACAAAGTGAGGTTCTCGCGCAGCGACTTGTCGAGCAGCAGGCCGCGCTCCTTCCGGTCCTCGGTCAGATAGGCCATGCCGTGGGCGGCGGCCTCGCGCACCGAGCGGATATGCACGGGCATGCCGGCACGGCGGATCTCGCCGCTGGCGGGACGCAGCCCGACCAGTCCCTCGGCGAGCTCGGTGCGGCCGGAGCCGACCAGCCCCGATATGCCGAGCACCTCGCCGCGCCTCAGCGTGAAGGAGACGTCGTGCACCAGCGGCGGCACGGAGAATCCGGTCACCTCGAGCGCCACGCTGCCCGCCACGTGCCGGCGCGGCGGATAGATGTCCTCAAGGTCGCGACCGACCATGGCGGTCGCCATGCCGTCCTCGGTCAGCTCCCCGCGCAACGCGCGGCGCACCACCGTTCCGTCGCGCAGCACGGTGATGCGGTCGGCGAGGCGGCTGACCTCCTCCAGCCGGTGCGAGGTGTAGAGCAGGGCCACGCCCTGCGCCCGCAGCCGGTCGATCTGCCGGAACAGCACCTCGACCTCGCGGCTGGTCAGCACCGCCGAGGGCTCGTCCATGATCAGCACGCGCGCATTGCGCGACAGCGCCTTGGCGATCTCGACCATCTGGCGGTCGGAGACCGGCAGGTCGCGGATGCGGGCGTCCGGGCTGATGCGGCTGCCGAGCTCGTCGAGCAGCTTCTGCGTACCCGCGCGCATGGCGCGGTGGTCGAGGAACAAGCGCCCGAGCTCACGCCCGAGAAAGACATTCTCGGTGACGGTGAGGTCTGGGGCGAGATTGAATTCCTGATGGATCACCACCACGCCCGCCGCCTCGGCGGCGGCACCGGAGGCATAGGGCGCGGGGCGGCCGTCCAGCAGCACCTCGCCCGAGCTCGGCGGCAGGAACCCGCCGAGAATCTTCATGATGGTCGACTTGCCGGCGCCGTTCTCGCCGATCAGCGCGTGCACCTCGCCGGGGCGGAGCGCGAAGTCGATGCCGTGCAGCACCTCGATCGGCCCGAAGCTCTTGCGGACTTCCCGCAGTTCGAGGATCGGGGCGGGGGCGCTCACGGCGTCACCCACGCCGCGTCGCGCCGGGAGGATTCGACGCAGGCCGCGATGAAGCGCATGCCGGCGAGGCCGTCCTCCAGCGTCGGATAGGTGGTGCCGGGCGGCGGCCCCTCGCCCGCCTGATGCGCGCGGATCGCTCGGGCCGCCTCCGCATAGATGTTGGCGAAGGCCTCCAGATAGCCCTCCGGATGGCCGGGCGGGATGCGCGAGACGCGCGTCGCCTCCGACCCGACCCCGGCGCCGTTGCGGGTGAGCAACTGCTTCGGCTCGCCGAAGCGGGTGAACCACAGGCGGTTCGGGTCCTCCTGCGCCCAATCGAGCCCGCCCGTTTCGCCATAGAGGCGCAGGCGTAGACCGTTCTCGCTGCCCGGCGCCACCTGGCTCGCCCACAGCATTCCGCGCGCGCCGCCGGCAAAGCGCAGCAGCACATGGGCGTTGTCGTCGAGCGCCCGGCCCGGCCCGAAGCTGGAGAGGTCCGCCGCCAGCGCTTCCGGCGTCAGGCCGGAGACGAAGCATGCGAGATTGTAGGCATGGGTGCCGATGTCGCCGAGCGCGCCGCCGGCGCCGGAACGCGCCGGGTCGGTGCGCCACTCGGCCTGCTTCGAGCCCTGCGCCTCCGCCGGCCCGGTGAGCCATTCCTGCGCATATTCCACCTGCACGAGGCGGATGCGCCCGAGCGCGCCGGACGCCACCATGGCGCGCGCCTGCCGCACCATCGGGTAGCCGGTGTAATTGTGGGTGAGGACGAACAGCGCGTTCGAGCGGCGCGCCACGTCAGCGAGCGCCGTAGCCTCCTCCATGGTCGCGGTCAGCGGCTTGTCGCAGATGACGTGGATGCCGCGTTCGAGGAATGCGATAGCGGGCGCCGCATGCATGTGGTTCGGCGTGACGATTGCCACGGCCTCGATGCCGTCGGCGCGCTCGGCCTCGGCGCGGGCCATGGTGGCGAAGTCATCATAGGCGCGGGGAATGCCGAGCGCCTCGGCGGAGGCGCGCGCCTTCTCGGGCGTGGAGGAGAGCGCGCCGGCGACGAGATCGAACGCGCCGTCGAGCCGCGCGGCGATGCGGTGCACGGCGCCGATGAAGGCGCCCGCGCCACCCCCCACCATGCCGAGCCGGATGGGAGCATGAAACATCGGGGCGCTCATCGCTCCAGCCCCAGCAGGCGCCGGTTGGCGGCATGGTCGGTACCGGCGGCGGCGAAATCGTCGAAGGCCCGCTCGGTGACGCGGATGATGTGGCTCTTCACGAAGGCCGCGCCCTCGCGCGCGCCATCCTCCGGGTTCTTCAGGCAGCACTCCCACTCGACCACCGCCCATCCGTCGAAATCCATCGCGGCGAGCTTCGAGAAGATGGCGCCGAAATCGACCTGCCCGTCGCCGGGGCTGCGGAAGCGCCCGGCCCGGTTGAGCCAGGGCTGGTAGCCGCCATAGACGCCCTTGCGGCCGGTCGGATTGAACTCGGCATCCTTGACGTGGAACATGCCGATCCGCTCGGCATAGATGTCGAGATGGTCGAGATAGTCGAGCTGCTGCAGCACATAGTGCGACGGGTCGTAGAGCATCTTCGCGCGCGGATGGTGGCCCACGCGGTCGAGGAACATCTCGAAGCTGTCGCCGTCGTGCAGGTCCTCGCCAGGGTGGATCTCGAAGCAGATGTCGACGCCGCATGCCTCGGCGTGGTCCAGGATCGGCCGCCAGCGGCGCGCCAGCTCGTCGAAGGCCTGTTCGACCAGCCCGGCCGGCCGCTGCGGCCACGGATAGAGATAGGGCCAGGCGAGCGCGCCGGAGAAGCTCGCCAGCGCGGTGAGGCCGAGGTTCTTCGAGGCGGTCAGCGCCTTCCTCACCTGCGCGACGGCCCATTCCTGCCGCGCCGCCGGCCGGCCGCGCACGGCCTCAGGGGCGAAGGCATCGAACAGCGCGTCATAGGCCGGATGCACGGCGACGAGCTGCCCCTGCAGATGCGCCGACAGTTCCGTCACGGCGACGCCGCTGGCAGCGCCCTGCCCTACCCAGTCCTCGCACCAGCCGCGTGAGGCCGCCGCCGAATCGAGATCGAGGATGCGCGCATCGCCGGTCGGCACCTGCACGCCGAGATAGCCGCAGCCGGCGGCCCAGCGCGCGATCGATTCCCAGCCGTCGAACGGAGCCTCGGCGCCGATGAACTGCGCCAGGAAGAGGCCGGGCCCCTTGATGGTGCGCATCTTTCCTCCCGATCGGGCTTTGCCGACCAACCGTTTGTTTTTGTAATCGGTTGCAGACAGCGTAACCGACGTATGTAATCGATTGCAATAACCTTTATCAGCTATTTAGATGACAGGCGGACGCGAGGCAGGCGCGACTCGCGCGGAGCATGCCAGATGCAGGAAAGGCCGAAGATCGGGGATGTCGCACGGATGGCGGGGGTCTCCACCGCCACCGTCAGCCGTGTGCTCTCCAATCCGCAGATCGTCAGCGCCGAGACGCGACGCCTCGTCGAGGAGGCGATCCGCGAGACCGGCTACCGACTCAATCAGGCGGCGCGCAACCTCCGGCACCGGCGGACCGGCGGCATCGTCGCGCTGGTGCCCAATCTCGCCAATCCGTTCTTCTCGCAGATCCTGTCCGGCATCGCCTCGGTGCTGGCTCCCGCCGGCTTCAACCTGCTGGTGGCCGATACCCGCGCGGAGGGCGGCGCATCGATCCTGAACTATGCCGAGCCGAGCCGGGCCGACGGGCTGATCGTGCTCGACGGCTCGCTGCCCGCCGAGGCGCTGGCGCGGCGCGTGCCGGTGGTGCTCGCCTGCGAGTGGATACCGGGTCTCGCCGCCCCGCGCGTGAAGATCGACAACCGCGCGGCGGCGATGATGGCGGTCGAGCATCTCATCGGGCTCGGCCACCGGCGGATCGCTCATGTGGCCGGGCCACCCGGCAACGTGCTCACGCAGGCCCGGCTCGCGGGCACCGAGCAGGCATTGGCCGAACGGGGGATGCCGGCGCCGCTGGTGCTGCCCGGCGATTTCACTCTGGCCTCCGGCCGGCGCGCCGGCGAGGCCTGGCTGGCGCTGCCGGCGCGCGAGCGGCCGACCGCCGTGTTCCTCGCCAGCGACGAGATGGCCTGCGGCTTCATCGGCGAGGTGCAGCACCATGGTGTCGCGGTGCCGCGCGACGTCTCCGTCATCGGCTTCGACGACATCGAGCTCGTCGCGCACATGACGCCGCCGCTCTCCACCATCCGCCAGCCGCGCGAGGCGATCGGCCGCCGGGCGGCGCAGCGCCTTTTGGATCGCATCGGCGGCGACGACGGCGCCGAGGACACGATCCTGCCTGTGGAACTCGTGCTGCGCGGCAGCACCGCGGCATGGGCGGCCATCCGGTGAGCGGGCGGGCCCTCTAGAGCCGTTCAGTGTTTGATGGAAACACTGAACGGCTCTAGGTTCTTGTTTTGTCGCGTTTTCTTCACGCGAACCGGCGCCCGCTTCGCTCAAAAGCGCTCTAAAGCAGCGCGTTCATGATGCGCTCGCGGCTCAAGGGAAGGTCGCGGATGCGCGCGCCGAGCGCCCGCGCCACCGCATTGCCGATCGCTGCCGCCGTCGGCCCCTGCGCCACCTCGCCGAGGCCGAGCGGCGCCTCGCTCCGCCTGTCCAAGAATTGGATTTCAACCTCCGGCACCTCGGAGAAGCGCAGGATCGGGTAGTCGTCCCATTGCGCGCACACCGGGCGGCCGTCTTCAAAGCGCACGCTCTCCTTCAGCGTCCAGCTCGCGGATTGGATCACCCCGCCCTCGACCTGGTTCGCCGCGCCGTCCGGATTGATCACCAGCCCGGCGTCGACGGCGCACCAGACCTTGCGCAGCCGGACATCCTCGTCGAGCTCCACCTCGGCGACGGCAGCGAAATAGGCGGCCTTGTTCTTGTAGCGGCCGAAGCCCATGCCCCTGGCGATGCCTTCGCCGCGCGGCTCGTCCGACGACCAGCCGGCCATCGCCGCCGCCGTTTCGACCACCGCGCGCGCCCGCGGGTCGGTGAGCAGCGCGAGCCGATAGGCGACCGGATCGCGGCCCGCCGCTTCCGCCAGCTCGTCGATGAAGCATTCGATGGCGAAAATGTTGGCGAAGGCACCGAGCCCACGCAGCGACGACGTCCGCACCGGATGAGCCGCCGCGAAATGGGTGACAATGCGCTGCGCGGGCAGGTCGTAGAGCGCCAGGGCGTTGCGGGCGGAGCCGAAGCCGTTAGCGTCCGGCACGTCGGCCGGCAGGGTGCGCGGCGGCGCACCCGGCAGAGCCTCGGCGCCGATCAGATTGATCGCCCCGCTCATGCCGGGACGCTGGCCGTGCGGGCCGGACCAGATCTCGATGCTCCAGTCCGCCGGCAATCCGTCGGCATTAAGCGCCGCGCGCAGCTCGACCGCCATCGGCGCGCCGAAGGGGGAAGCCGTCAATTCGTCGGCGCGGGTCCATTGCGCGCGCACCGTCTGGCCCGGCCGGCGCAGCGCCAGCAGCGCGGCGTCGAAGGCGACGTCATCGGCGCCGTTGTGTCCGTAGCAGCCGGCCGACTGCCGGTGCTGGACGGAGATGGCTTCGGGGGCGAGGCGGAATGCGCGCGCCAGCGCCTGCCGCAGCGGGTAGACGCCCTGCGAGTGCGTGGTGACGGTGAGCTGCCTGCCGTCCCAGCGGGCGAGCGCACAGCTCGGCCCGATCGAGCCATGTGAGATGAAGCCGCGCGAATAGGCCGCCTCGACATGCTCGCGCTGCGCCGCCGGGCCACCCTCGGCGATGACGCGGTCGGTCGTCGGCTGCCGCCGGAGCCAGCCGCCGGTGGTCACCTCGTCCGGCACCTGCTCGCCACCGCTCCACGTCGCCTTGTCGCGCGCGACCGCGGCGGCCGCCTCGACGCTGGCCTCGTCCTCGCCCATGAGAGCGAGGAAGCCGCCTTCGCGCAGGATGTCGATCGGTCGGCGTGCCGCGCGGCGGAGCGGCCCCTCGTCGAGCGGGCCGAGTACCGCGCCCCGCCAGGGCTGGCGCAGCACCCGCGCATGCAGCAGATCGGGCCCGGTCAGGTCGTGGATGAAGGCGCCGCCGCCGATCTTTTCCGGCAGGTCGAGGCGCGGCACCGAGTGGCCGACGAGGCGGTAGGCCTCCGGTGACTTGGCGCGCGCGCCGCCGGTGATGTCGCGGGCGAGATCGATGTCGCCCGCGAGCCGCCAGTAGTCGAAACCCGTCGGCTGCCCGTCGCGGCGGAAGGCGCCGTCCTCGACGCTCAGCTCCTCCACCCCGCAGCCGAACCGTGCGGCGGCGACGGCGAGGAACCGCGCCCGCACCTCGGCGCAGACGATGCGGACGGCGCCGCCCGATCCCTCGACCGACAGACTGCCGGCCGTATAGCCCTCGTTCGGCCCGTCGCCGGTCACGCCGGAGACGAGGTCCAGCCGCTGGTGATCGACGTCGAGCTCCTCGGCGGCGATCTGGGCTATGGCGGTGAGCACGCCTTGGCCGAGTTCGACCTTGCCGGTCGCGATGCGCACCCGTCCCGGCGTCTCGAAGCCGATCCAGGTGTCGAGCCGCGGGTTGTCGGCGAGGCCGCGGGGCAGCGGGCCGGCAATCATGTCACCTCGCCGGCGGCGAGGTTGGCGGCGGCGCGCTGCACCGCGCGGATGATCCGGTTATGGGCGCCGCAGCGGCACAAATGCCGGTCGAGCGCCGCCACCACGGCGGCGCGATCCGGACACGGTTCGCGCACCAGCAGCACCCGGGCGCTCATCACGATGCCCGAAAGGCAATAGCCGCACTGGCCCGCCTGCTCGGTGATGAAGGCCGCGCGCAGCGCCGCCAGCACGGGGTCGTGCGCGGCATGCTCGATGGTGGTGACGGACCGGTCGGCCACACTCCAGGCCGGGCGGGAGCACGCATAAACCGGCTCATCATCGACCAGCACGGTGCAGGCGCCGCATTGCTCCAGCCCGCAGCCGAAGCGCGAGCCGGTCAGCCCCAGTTCGCCGCGCAGCACCGCGAGCAGCGGGACATCGCCGGAGCCGTCCACCGCGACCGGCCGCCCGTTCACGGTGAACCGGACCAGCTCCGGCGCTATCCCGCTCATGCCCCTTCCGGCTCCTGGAAGGCGACCTGCCGGGTCTGACGCACCGCGGGCAGCACGATCAGCGCCAGCAACACCAGCGAGGCGATGACAAGGCCAAGGCAGATCGGGCGCGTCAGGAAGATCATCGGGTCGCCGCCGGAGATCACCATGGAGCGGCGCAGATTCTCCTCCATCAGCGGGCCGAGCACGAAGCCGAGCAGCAGCGGCGCCGGCTCGCAGCGCAGCCGGATGAAGACGTAGCCCAGCACGCCGAAGCCGGCAGTCATCAGGACGTCGAAGGCGCTGTTGTTCACCGTGTAGACCCCGATCGCGCAGAACAGCATGATCGCCAGATAGAGCAGACGATAGGGGATGCGCAGCAGCCATACCCAAACGCTGATCAGCGGCAAGTTGATGACGACCAGCATGAGGTTGCCGATCCACATGCTCGCCACCAGCCCCCAGAACAGCTCCGGGCGCTCGGTCATCACCATCGGGCCAGGCTGGATGCCGTGGATGGTCAGCGCGCCGACGATCAGCGCCATGGTCGCATTGCCGGGGATGCCGAGCGTCAGCATCGGGATGAACGAGGTCTGCGCGCCGGCATTGTTGGCCGCCTCCGGAGCGGCGACCCCTTCGATCGCGCCCTGCCCGAAGCGCCCCGGCTCGCGCGACAGCTTCTTCTCGAACATATAGGCCGCGAAGGAGGAGAGGATGGCACCGCCGCCCGGCAGCACGCCGAGCAGCGAGCCGATGCCGGTGCCGCGCAGCACCGCCGGGAAGCCGCGGCGGAAGTCGTCCCGGCTCGGCCAGAGATTGGATACCCGCCCGCTGAGCACCGTGCGGTCCTGCGAGCCATGCGCGAGCGTGGCGATGATCTCGCTCAGCCCGAACAGTCCGATCGACAGCGGCACGAAGCCGATGCCGTCGGCGAGGTTCGGAATGTCGAAGTCGAACCGCGCATTGCCGGTGTTGACGTCGGTGCCGACCATGCCGAGCAGGATGCCGAGGAAGATCATGGCGACCGCCTTCGGCACCGAGCCGTTGGCGAGCACCACGGCGGCCAGCAGGCCGAACATCATCAGCGTGAAATATTCCGGTGCGCCGAAGGAGCGGGCGATGCTCGCCAGCGGCGGCGCGGCCAGCGCGATCAGCAGCGTCGCCACCGTGCCGGCGAAGAACGAGCCGAGCGCGGCGGCCGCCAGAGCCGGCCCGGCGCGCCCGCGCCGCGCCATCTGGTAGCCGTCGAGGCAGGTGACCACGGCCGATGTCTCGCCCGGCAGATTGACCAGGATCGCGGTGGTCGAGCCGCCATATTGCGCGCCGTAGAAGATGCCGGACAGCATGATCAGCCCGGACACCGGCGTCAGATAGAAGGTCAGCGGCAGCAGCATCGCCACCGTCGCCACCGGCCCGATACCCGGCAGTACGCCGATCAGCGTACCGACCAGGCAGCCCACCAGCGCAAAGCCGACATTGGCCGGCGTCATCGCGACGTCGAAGCCAAGCGCAAGATGGGCGATGAGATCCTGCATCTAGAATTCCGGCCAGATGTCCATGGAGAGGCCAAGGCCCCAGACGAAGACGAGCACCGAGCCGGCGATGAGCACCAGCCCCAACGCCAGTGTCTCCAGCGGGCGCACGCCACGGCTCGCAAAGGCACCGATGACGATCAGCGCGGTCGCCGCAGCCACCAGCCCGGCGCGATCGACCAGCAGGCCGAAGGCGACGATGGCGAGCGGCACCATCAGCAGCGGGCGCCACGCCAGCGGCTCTTCCGGCTCGCGTTCGGCCTGAAAGCCCCGCACGGCGATCGCCGCCCCGAGCGCCAGCATGATCCAGCACACGAGGCGTGGCACATAGCCGGTGCCCATGCGGGCGGCGGTGCCCATGTCGTAGTCGCGCACCAGATAGAGGCCGAACAGCGCGATCGCCGCGAACATCAGGCCTGCCAGCAGGTCCGGCCGTCCGGTCGGCTGCGCGCCGTCGGCCGGTTGCGGGGCGGGGCGCTCAGCCATCGGCGCCGCTCGCCGGAATGATCGGCAGCAGGAGGTAGGATTCGTGCCCGCCGCCAGAATGGATGGTGTTCTGTCCGGTATTATAATCCGCGTGATAATGCGTGTAGTGGATGCTGCCGAGGCCGTCGCGCGGCTGGATGTCGAGCCGGATGCGGTGACCCTTCCTGAACACCATGCTGGTCGGCCACACCTCGACCTGCACCTCGACCGGCTCGCCGGGCTCCAGCCAGAGCCGGCGCTTATGCGCGTGATAGGGCCGGTAGGGCCGCGTCAGCTCCGGATCGAGCTCGCGGTGCGACACCCGCAGCCAGCCCTTGGCGACCGGCACCTGCTGGCCCTGCTGGCCGACCTCGAACACGTCGTTGCCGTCCGGGTCGAGATTGCGCAGGGTGAGGAACAGGTCCATGTCCTCGGTCGAGCTCGACACCCAGAACCGCGCCATCACCGGCCCGGTCACCTCGACGTCCTCATCGAGCGGAGGCGTCTCCAGCGCGATGCCCATGCCGGCCATCATCGCCCCGGCGGCGAGGAAGGTGGAGGAGGCGGAGGCCTGCCCCGCCTTGCCGGCGCCGCTGGCGAAATAGGTCCGCGCATGTGCTTCGGCAGGCGCCTCGCGGGTGAGGCGGCCACTGTTCTTCGGCTGGTCGGCGGACGGCGGCGACAGGTCGAAATAGAACTTCGTCCACTGCGTGCGCGCCAACGGCCATTCCTGCTCGTGGCGCCAGAAGCCCTCGCTGTTGCCCTTGCGGATCCACAGCTTGACCGGCGGTTCGTCCATCACCCCGTTGTCGACGCCCTTCAGCCAATGGTCGAGGAAGCGGAGCTGATCGGTGCGCCCGTCCTCCGTATAGAAGGGGTGCACATGGTTGCCGGCATGGATGCGCAGCTTCTTGTTCTTGGAGGCGGCGCGCAGATAGGCCTCGGTGTTGCCGCGCAGGTGCAGCCCCATGCCGGACCAGTTGCCGACGGTGAGGAACGGCACGGTGATCCTGTCCCATTGCGCCTGCTCGCCGCGAAAGGCGCCGCTGTCGAGGCTGTTGCGCACCCATTTCCACAGCGTGTTGGTCTGGAACGTGTCCGGGTTGTGCCGATAGGCGCGCCCGAGCAGATGGTGCATCAGATGGGTGACGAACCAGTTGGTCATGAACAGGTTCAAGAGCCCGCCGTGGAACAGCGCGTCGCGGTAGAGGTCGGCGAAGCCCTCCCACGGCACCATGGCCTTGAGCGAGGGCGGCTGCAGATTGGCGACGAACCACTGGTTGATGGCGAAATAGGAGATGCCGCACAGGCCTACCTTGCCGGAGCTCCACGGCTGGTGGCCGGCCCATTCGATGGCGTCGTAGAAATCGATCGCCTCCTGATAGGACCAGGGCTCGCCCTGGCCGGGCGACTTGCCGGTGCCGCGGGCGTCCACCCGCACCAGCGCATAGCCGCGCGGCACCCACCATTCCGGATTGACGGTCTCCCAGTTCATCAGCGGATTGGCCTTCTCGGCCAGATCGTCCGGCGGCACCCAGACCTTGTCCTTCTGGTAGGGGCCGAGATTCATGATCACCGGAAATGGACCCTCGCCCTCCGGCCGAAAGACGTCGGCCTTCAGGCGGACGCCGTCGCGCATGGGGATGTCGACATCCTTCTCGACGACGATGCGGGTGGAGGGGACGAGCGAAGAAGTAGGAGCGTTCATCGACGAAACCTTCAGCAACGGATGCAGGGCATGCGAGGCGGCGCGGGCCCCTTCCTCATTCGAGCGAGACGTTGGCCTCGGCGACCGTCTTGCGCCAAAGCTCGATCTCGCTGGCGAGCCAGGCCTGCGCATCCTCGGGCGATTTGCTGGGATCGGCGGTGATGATCTGCTTCTGGAAGGCCTCGACCATCGCCGGGTGAGCCAGCGCCTCGGCCACCGCCTTGTGCAGCGTGGCGAGCACCTCCTTCGGAGTTCCGGCCGGGGCGAACAGGCCCTGCCAGTTGAAGGTGCCGACGCCGGCGAAGCCGAGCTCCGTCATGGTCGGGACGTCCGGATATTCCTTCATCCGGGTCTTGGTGATCACCGCGAGCGGGCGCAGGTCGCCGGACTTCACGACGCCGAGCGAGCTCGCCGCATTGATGAAGGCCGTCTGCACGTCGCCGGTGATCAGGTCGTTGATCATGCCCGCGGCGCCGGCCTTGGTCGGTACGTGCACCGCCTCGAACCCCGCCTTCTTGGCGAACACCGCCATGTCGAAATGCGGGTAGCTGCCGACGCCGGCGCTGGTGTAGCGCAGCTTGCCGGGATTGGCCTTGGCATAGGCGATGAGGTCGCCCAGCGTCTTGGCATCGAAGCCGCCGGCGGTGGTGGAGACGACCACGGCGGGGATCACGGCGAGCCGCGCCACGGCCACCACGTCCTTCTGATAGTCGATCTTGAACTTCTTGGAATAGATGACGGGCGTGATGGCGTTGGTGGAGACGTTGCCGACCATCAGCGTGTAGCCGTCGGGCTTGGAGCGGGCCATCTCCTCGATGGCGAGGATGCCGAAGGCGCCCTGCTTGTTGTCGACCACGAAGGACTGCCCGAGCGCCTCGCGCAGCCGGTCGGCCAGCAGGCGGGCGACGATGTCGGTGGCCCCGCCCGGCGCGTAGGGCACGAGGATCTTCACGGGCTTCGACGGATAGGTGTCGGCGAACGCCGCACCGACGGCGAACGTGGCGGCGACGAGGCCGCACAGGAGCGTTCGGATATGCTTCACGGCACGACCTCCCAGGCCAGCACCGCGAGCCGGACGAAACCACCTGCGCAGCCCTCATGCCTGCCTTGCGCCATGCAAAGAGGTGGGTCCGAGGGCCGCCATCGTCTCGCTTCCGGCGGCGGATGGCAGTGGCGTTTCCCTGGCTGCCCCGTGTCCCCGGAGGTCAGCAGATCACCGGCGTGTCGCCGGCCGATCAAACGTGCGGACTGGGGGTCATGTTTTCCAATGATAAGATGTAATCCTCCGAATTAGGAATGCTGATGGGCATCCTGTCGACGCACGTCTCTCCATCATGTCCGATGATCCTTTTCATCATCATTCATAATTTGCGTTGATGACCCCGGCTCCTACCATGATCCCAAAGACCGAGTAGGGCGCCTCGGCTCCCTCCAACAAGGTCGTTGCGTGGGAGGAAATACCGATGAGGCTCACCAGAGTCCTGGTGGCCGCCCTCGCCTTCGCGTGGGTGAGTGCCGCTTATTCGCAGACCGCACAGCCGTATCCGAACCAGCCCATCCGCATCGTCGTCCCCTACGGTCCGGGGGGAGCCACCGACATCGTCGCCCGCATCCTCGGGGAGCGCATGACCACGCTGCTCGGCCAGCCCGTCGTGGTCGAGAACAAAGCCGGCGGCAACGGCGTCGTGGCCATTCAGGACGTCGTCCGCTCGAAGCCCGACGGCTATACGCTGCTGATCGGCAACGTGACGACGAACACGCTCAATCCGATCATCGTCGGCAAGGAAATGCCGGTCGACCCGTTCAAGGAGCTGGTGCCGATCACCAAGCTGATCGAGGTGCCGGCGATCTTCCTCGCGACCAAGGTCAATTTCCCGCCCAGTACAATCCAGGAGGTCGTCGCCTATGCCAAGGCCAATCCGGGCGCGGTGAACTTCAACAGCGCGGGCTACCTCGCCTATTCCCATCTCGACTTCATCCAGTTGCAGAAGCGCACCGGCATCGAGATGACGCTGATCCCGCTGAAGGCGGGCGCAGGCGGCGGCCAGATAGACCTCATCAACGGTGAGGTGCACGTCGCGATCCAGAACGCGGCGACGGTTCTGCCGCTGGTGCAGTCCGGCAAGCTCAAGGCGCTCGCCGTCACCGGCGACAAGCGTCTGGCGGGCCTGCCGGACGTGCCGACCACCAAGGAAGCAGGCTTCGAGGGCTGGGGAACCAATGCCTGGCAGGCCTTGTTCGCCCCGGCCGGCACGCCACAACCCATCGTCGACAAGATCTTCGCGACCGTGAAGGAGATCATGATCTCCGACGACGCGAAGAAGAAGTTCGCCGACGTCACGATGACGATCACGCTGAGCGACTCGCCGGCCGGCGCCGCCAAATGGCTGCAGAGCGAGCGCGTAGCGTGGGAACCGGTCGTCACCGAGGCCAAGCAGCTCGCCAAGCCCTGACACGCCACGGGAATCACTCCGGCGCGTGGTCTCGCCACTTGGCCATCGACGCGCGCCGGACATGTCCTTGCTCCAACTGTCGGCAGGCTCGCCATGCGTGTTCGCTTGCGCAACCAGCAGGACTTCGCCTGCGGTGTGCTGTTTCTTGCCATCGCCGTCGGCGGCTTCATCGTCGCGATGGACTACCCGATGGGCACGGCGGTGCGCATGAGCGCGGGCTATTTCCCACGCACGCTGTGCCTGCTGCTCGGCGTCATCGGCGTCTATGCGGTGCTGCGTTCGCTGACCGTCGAGGGCGAGGCGATCGAGAGGATCGGACTGCGTCCGGTGCTCCTCGTCCCACTCGCGGTGCTGCTCTTCGCCCTCTCGATCCGCAGCCTCGGCCTTGTCGTGGCGGCCTTTGCGATCGTGGTGGTCGGCAGCCTCGCCAGCCCGCAGATGCGCTGGCGCGAGACGCTGGTCGCCGCCGCGGTGCTCGCCGCCGGCACCGTCGCCCTGTTCATCTGGGGCATCGGGCTGCTCATACCGGTCTGGCCGGAGTTCTAGGCCGTGGAGCTGCTTTCCCACATCGGCTTCGGACTGTCGGTCGCGGCTCAGCCCGAAAACCTGGCCTTCGCATTGCTCGGCTGCCTGATCGGGACGCTGATCGGCGTGCTGCCCGGCCTCGGGCCGCTCGCCACCCTCTCCATGCTGCTGCCGATCACCTTCCACCTCGAGCCGGTGACCGCGCTTATCATGCTCGCCGGCATCTATTACGGCGCACAGTATGGCGGCTCGACCACCGCGATCCTCGTCAACCTGCCGGGCGAAAGCTCGGCCGTGGTGACCTGCCTCGACGGTCACCAGATGGCGCGTCAGGGGCGCGCGGGAGCCGCGCTCGCCATTGCCGGGCTCGGCTCCTTCTTCGCCGGCACGGTGGCGACGCTGGTCATCGCGGCGATGATCCTGCCGCTGACGCGGCTGGCGCTCACATTCGGCGCCGCCGAATATTTCTCGCTGATGGTGCTCGGCCTGATCGCCGCCGTGGTGATGGCGCGCGGCGCCATCTTCAAGGCGCTGGCGATGACCATCATCGGCCTGCTGCTCGGCCTCGTCGGCACCGACGTGCCGACCGGCATCCAGCGCTTCACCTTCGGTTCGCCCGAGCTCTATGAGGGGCTCGACTTCGTCACCATCGCGGTCGGGGTATTCGGCCTCGGCAGCATCATCGCCAGCCTCGAAGCCGGCGAGGACGCACAGACCGTCTCGGTGCTGAACCAGAAGATCACCCGGCTCTGGCCGAGCCGCGACGATTTCCGCCGTGCCTGGCCGGCCGTGCTGCGCGGCACCGGGCTCGGCTGCGTGCTCGGCGTGCTGCCGGGCGGCGGGGCGATCCTGTCGTCGTTCACCGCCTATGCGATCGAGCGCAAGCTTGCCCGCGACCCGTCCCGCTTCGGCAAGGGCGCGGTGGAGGGCGTCGCCGCGCCGGAATCGGCCAACAACGCCGGCGCGCAGACCTCCTTCATTCCGATGCTGACGCTGGGCATACCGCCGAACCCGGTTATGGCCGTCATGGTCGGGGCTTTGATGATCCACGGCGTGCGCCCCGGCCCGCAGGTGCTGGAGCAGCGCCCTGACCTGTTCTGGGGCATGATCGCCTCGATGTGGATCGGCAACCTGATGCTGATCGTCATCAACCTGCCGCTGATCGGCATCTGGGTGAAGCTGCTCAAGGTGCCCTACCGGCTGCTCTTCCCCGCCATCCTCCTGTTCAGCAGCATCGGCGTCTACAGCGTCAACAACAGCACCTTCGACGTGGTGCTCGCCGCCGGCTTCGGCGTCCTCGGCTATGTCTTCGCCAAGATCGGCTGCGAGCCGGCGCCGCTCGCGCTCGGCTTCGTGCTCGGCCCGATGCTGGAGGAGACGCTGCGCCGCGCCATGCTGCTCTCGCGCGGCGATCCGCTGGTGTTCTTCGAGCGCCCGCTGAGCTGCGCCATGCTGATCACCGCCGCGGTCATACTGGCGGTGGTGCTGTCCCCGCAGATCAAGCGCGGGCGCAACGAAGCGTTCCAGGAGCAGCCCTGATGGGGCTGGCCGCCGACATGCGGGGGCGGACCGCGACGCGGGTCGCGGCATCCACCCTCGCCGATTTCGCGTCGGGCGTGCTGGCGGCCTGCGGGCTGCCGGCGCACGACGCCGGCGCCGCCGCCGCGCTGATCGTCGAGGCCGATTTCACCGGAGTGCCGACACACGGCGTATTTAGACTACCGGAATATGTCGTCGCCTTCGAAAAGGGGCTGGTCAACCCGAACCCGTCGATCAGGGTCGAGCGGCACGGCGCGGTCGCCCATGTCGACGGCGACAACGGCCTCGGCCATCTCGCCGTCGCGGAAGCCGCCCGCGCGGCGATCACGATCGCCCGCGAGACCGGCGTCGGCTGGGTTGGCACCCACCACTCCAACCATGCGGGGGCCGGCTCGGTCTATGCCGCGCTGCCGCCGGCGCAGGGCATGGTCGGAATCTATGCGGCCGTCTCGGGCGCCAACCACATGGCGCCCTGGGGCGCCGCCGAGCCGCTGCTCGGCACCAACCCGCTGGCGATCGGCATTCCCGCCGGCGACGATGCGCCGTTCCTGATCGACATCGCCACCTCGGTCGGGTCGTTCGGCGCGATCAAGGCCAGGGCGCTGCGCGGCGAAGCCATTCCGGCCGGCTGGATGATCGACCGGCGCGACGGCGCGCCGCTGACCGATCCCGCCCGTATCGCCGAGGGGCTGCTGGCGCCGATCGGGGACCACAAGGGCAGCGGCCTCGCCATGGCGATCGGGCTGCTCGCAGGCGTCATGAACGGCGCCGCCTTCGGGCGGGAGGTGCGCCGCTTCGATGAAGCGGCCACCGCGCCCGCCAATGCCGGACAGACGGTCATCGCCGTCGATCCGGCCCGCTTCATGCCGCGTGACCTCTTCGAGGCCGCCGTCGCCCGACATCTCGCCGACGTCGCCGCCGCGAAGCCGCTTGCGCGCGGCGCACGGGTCCGCTGGCCGGGCGAGCGGCGCGCGGCGCTGCGCGCCGATCATCTGGCGCACGGGGTGCCGATCGAACCGGGTCTGCTGGAGCGACTGAACGCGCTCGGCGCCCGCCTCGGCGTCCCCGCCCTCGGCCCTTTCGACCGCGACGAGAACTAGGAACCGCGATGTCCGATGCACCTCGATATTTCATGTATTTCCCCGGCAACTACCGCTGGTCGGCCGCCTTCATCAACATGCTGGGCCGAACGCCCTATGGCGGCACCGACATCAGTGAATTGCACAAGGCCGGCCGCCGGCTGCAGGGTAAGGCGGCCAGCGACGACGAGGCGTGGTTCGAGGCGTTTCGCGATCTCGGCGACGAGGTGCGGGCGCGCGGGCAGAGCTTCGAGACGACCGGCCACAAGGTCTCGGCCGCCGCCTTTTATCTCCGGGCCTGCCAGTACTACCAGATGGGCGAGCGCTTCCGCGCGCCGAAGGACGAGGCCGCGCTCGACGCCTACCGCGCCGGGGTCGACTGCTTCCACCGCTTCGCCGAGCTCGGGGATCTCGGCATCGAGATCGTCGAGGTGCCGTTCGAGGGCGGCAGCCTGCCCGGCTATTTCGTGCCCGCCCAGAACGCGCGCGGACCGCGCACGCCCTGCGTGGTGTTCTTCGACGGGCTCGACGTCACCAAGGAGATCCAGTTCGTCTGCGGCGTGCCGGACCTGATCAAGCGCGGCATTTCCGTGCTGGTGATGGACGGCCCCGGCACCGGCGAGGCGATCCGTTTCCGCGGCTATCATCTGCGCCACGATTACGAGGCCGCCGGCAGCGCCTGCATCGACTATCTGGAGACCCGCGCCGACGTCGACCCGAAGCGCATCGGCGTGGTCGCCATCAGCCTCGGCGGCTATTACGCGCCGCGCTGCGCCTCGATGGAGCCGCGCTTCGCCGCCTGCGTCGCCTGGGGTGCGATCTGGGACTATCACGCCGTGTGGAAGCGCCGCATCGAGGCGCATTTCAACGCCTCGATGTCGGTGCCGGGGCATCACATCATGTGGATCCTCGGCGTCGACAGCCTCGACGAGGCGTTGCGCAGCCTCGAGCCCTACCGACTCGACGGCGTGGTGCAGCAGATGCGCTGCCCGTTCCTCGTCACCCATGGCGAAGACGACGAGCAGGTGCCGCTGGCCGACGCGGTGGCGCTCTACGAGGCCTGCGGCTCCTCCGACAAGACCCTGCGCGTCTTCACCGGCGAGGAGGGCGGCGCCCAGCACTGCCAGCGCGACTATCTCGCCTTTGGCGCCGCGACCATGTGGAGCTGGTTCGAGGACAAGCTCTTCGCCTGACCCATATCAATGCCCAACGGAGAACTGACGATGGACGTCTTCAACCTGGTCGAGGAACAGCGCTTCAGCACGACCGAGCATGTCGAGAAGATCCTCGGCCATATCGGCGGCGGCGATTACACCGTCGCCTGCTGGGAAGCCGGACAGATCAGCCCCTATCATTGCCACCCGCAGGCGACCGAGATCTATTTCTGCTTCTCCGGCGGCGGCGTGATGAAGACCCCGGAGCGCACCGTGGATATCGTGCCCGGCGCCTTCGTGGTGCATCCGCCCGGCGAGCTGCACGAATATGAGAACGGGCCGCAGCGCACGCTGCTTTTCCGTATCCGCTACGGCGAGGACATGGTCTCCCGCCATATAGACTGGCGCGGCAACCCGCACTGGAAGCAGCGGCCGGCAGACGCCGCCTATTTCGAGGGGCTGAAGGCCTCCTGACGGCATCGCGCGCCGCTCGCCTCCAGAGCGGCGCGCCGCAGCCTCACCGCGGAATGCGCGGCAGCAATATCGAGGCGGCGCCGTGCAGCGTCGTGGTGCCGCCGAACACATCGGCCGGGCGGTTATCCGGATCGTCGTGCAGGAACGGCCCGCAGCCGGTCATCTCGTTGCGGAAATGGCCGAGCCGGGCGCCGGTCGGACGCGACGTGACATAGTCGCAGCCCTTCACCGTCAGGCCGATGCGCCAGCCGGCGGGAACGACGATCGAGGTCGGCCAGAGTTCGACGTCGAGATCGACCGCCTCGCCCGACGTGAGCTTCCATTCCTCGTCATGGGTATGATAGGGCCGCCACGGCGTGCTGAGCGCCGGATCGAGCCTGCGGTGCGAGGCGCGCAGCCAGCCCATGGTCAATGGTGCATGCGGATCGATGGCGCCCATGAACACCTTCTCCTCGCCCGACGGGTCGTAGAGCCGGAGGACGAGGAACAGGTCGGCGTCGCTGGTCGAGGACGAGACCCGTAGCCCGGCGGCGCTGGGGCCGGTGAACTCGGTGTCACGCTCAAAGGGCGCGGAGAGGAAGGTTACGCCCTCGCCGAGCGCGTCAAACGACAGCGGCTCGGCGTTCGGCACCGGATCGGCTGACAGGTACCTTCCTGCGAAGTCGAGATACAGCCGCGTCCACTCGGTCGAGGGCAGCGGCCAGGCGGCTTCCTCGCGCTCCTCGAAGCCGTCGACATGGCGCACCTTGAGGATCACCGGCTTGCGCGCCGTCCAGCCGGTGTCCTCGCCTTTCAGGAAATGCCCGAAGAACTGCTTCTGCAGGCGCACGCCATAGTCGGTGTAGTATTCTGTCCAGTGTTCGAGCCCGTGCAGCTCCAGCCATTTCTGCGTCGATTCCGAGCGGATATAGCCCTCGACATTGCCGCGCAGATGCAGCCCCTGCCCGCCCCAATTGCCGGCCGAGAGCAACGGCACGGTGATCTCGTCGAACCGGCCGGTGCGGACGCGGTGATAGTCGTCGTCGAGCGGATGGGAGCGGATATCGCCGCCATAGTCGCAGCGGTTGCGCGCCAGTTCGGCCTCATCGAGCGTCTCGGGGCCGCAGACGGTCTCGCCGGTGACGCGCGAGCGCGGGCCGCGTTCGCCGAGCCCGTGCTGCACCGACTTCACCTGGATGTCGTACCAGTTGGCCCAGAAGGTGGAGAGTATGCCGCCATGGTGGGTCATGTCGCGGTAGCTGTCGGCGGCGCCTTCCCAGACACACATCGCCGCCAGCGAGGGCGGCCGCAGCGAGGCGACGTGCCACTGGTTGATGCCGTAATAGCTGACACCCGACAGCCCGACCTTGCCGCTGCTCCAGGGCTGGCTCGCCGCCCATTCGATGCAGTCGTAGAGGTCGTCGGTCTCCTCCGGCGAGAAATGCGAGACGTAGCCCGGCGAGCGCCCGCAGCCGCGGCTGTCGACCCGCACGAGGACATAGCCGTCCGGCACCCATTTCTCCGGGTCGGCGACCTCCCAGTTCTGGTAGAGGTTCGAGGAGCCCGCCACCACGTCGGGATGCTTGGCCGCCATCGCGTTCCAGGCGGACGGGTAGCCCTCCTGAAAGGCGAGACCCTTGCCGTAGGGTCCGTAGGACAGCAGCACGGGAAACGCGCCATCCGCCAGCGGGCGGAATATGTCGGCACGGAGGATCAGCCCGTCGCGCGCGCGGATCGGGGCGTTCCATTCCACCCGCATCCCGTCGCGATCCTCGACGCGATGCTGCGGGTCTTCCGTCAGATGCTTCATGAGCTCCGATTCCGCTTCGCACAGGTGTGCGCGATCGGGCCGTCAGGCCTTGATGCCGTGCAGCGAGTGGGTCGTGTCCTTGACGGTGAAGAAGACCGCGTCCGTCTCGCCGGCGGCCTGCGCCTCATGCAGCGCGTTCGAGGGGATGTAGACCGCCATGCCGGGCCCGGCGTCGACCTGCACGCCGTCGATGGTCATGCGCATCAGCCCCTGCAGCACATAGATCCACTGCTCGTTGGGATGCGAATGCGGCTCGGCGCCGGTGCCGCTGGGCATGGTCATCAGCGCCACCATCATCCGGTCGCCTTCGACGCAGGAGCCGTTGGCCGACGAATAGTCGGGGCCGCCGAGTATGTGATTGATGTCGGTGAGCCGAAACAGGTACTCGCCCCTGAGCGCGCGATGCGCACCCTGCGTTCGCGCGGCCGGAGGCCGCCCGGCCGAGTTGACACTGATATGCGTCATTTTCCGTTCCTCCCGACGCGCGATTAGACGGGGAGTTCCCTGGCGACGGAAATGACAAAATCTAATAGGGGACCCGCGCCTTTTCTAATGGCTGCCGCGGCTCGGAAGGGTCTCCCCGGCTACGGGCCGCCGCTCCGCTCAAGGGCGGGAACGATATCTTCCAGATCCTCGAATATCATCGACCCGCCAATCTTCCCGAGCACGCCGGAGCGTTGGAGGATTTCCGTCGGCTCCTTGTGAAGTTCCGCTATGCCGAGCCTGATGCCGCGCTCGGCGAGGTCCTCGCGCGCTTCGTCCAGCATGGTGGCGGCCGTGGAATCCACCTGTGCGATGGCGCTGGCATCGAGGATGAACCATCTGGTGCCGGCGGGAAGCTCGGTCGCGATCGTCCTCAGCCGCTCGCGCACATAGTCGACGTTGAAGAACAGCAGGCTGCCCTGGATCATGCACACCGCGACGCCCGGCAGCGGCCGTGCCGCCGGCGCCCGGTGCAGCTTGTAGAAGCCGCGCCGTCCCGGGATGCGCCCGAGCAGCGCGTCACGCGGGCGCATCTCCTTCAGCAGCACATAAGCGAGGGTGGCGGCGACCGCCACGATCACACCGTTCAGCACGCCGAGGCTGAGCGCGCCCCACATGGCGATCAGCGCGAAGGCGAACTCCATCCGGCTGATGCGCCAGAGCTCGGCGAAGCCGCGCAGGTCGATGAGGCTCAGCGCGGCGGCGACGAGGATCGCGCCGAGCGCCGGGACCGGCAGGATGCGCAGCGCGTCGTTGAGGTAGAGCAGCATGGCCGCCAGGCTGAGCGCGGCGACGATGCCGGCGAGCTGCGAGCGCCCGCCCACGGAAAGGTTCACGGCGGTGCGGGAATCCGAGACCGTCACCGGAAAGCCGCTGAACAGGCTCGAAGCGATGTTCGCCGCGCCAAGCCCGGCGAGCTCGGCATCGGGATCCACGTCGAACTTGCCGCGGGCGCCGAAGCTGCGCGCGGCCACGATGCCCGAGCCGAAGCTGACCAGCCACACGGCGGCGGCTCCGAGCAGCGTCTCCCGGATCGACAGATTGGCGTCGAAGGGAAAAGAGGGCACCGGAAACCCCTCGGGTATCGGTCCCACCACCTTGATGCCCATCGCCTCGAAGCCGAAGGCCCATGAGGCGAGCACCGCGACGGTGACGACCACCAGCGGTCCCGGGATGGGCGATTTCCAGCGTCCGAGCAGCAGCAGCAGGGCGAGCAGCGCACCGCCGAGGGCGACGGAGGGCCAGTGGATGGCCCCGGCCTTGGCGACCAGCTCGATAATCGGCGTGAGGAGGCCTTCGGCCTCGATCTTCAGCCCGGTGAAGCGGCCGATCTGGCCGACCAGGATCGAGATGGAGACGCCGCTGATGAAGCCGAGCAGGATCGGCTTCGACAGGAAGGCGGCGACCACTCCGAAGCGGAGCCTGCCGGCGAGCAGGCACATGATGCCGACGGCGAGTGCGAGCAGCGAGGCGCCGACCACCCGCTCCGGCCCGCCCGTGGCGGACATCGTGGTGAGCACCGCGGCGAGCACCGTCATCGTTGCCGCATCCGGTCCGACGATGAGCTGCCGCGACGGCCCGAAAAGGGCATAACCGATCAGCGGGAACAGGCTCGAATAGATGCCGACTTCCGCGGGAAGGCCGGCGATCGCGGGATAGGCGATCGCGCTCGGCACCGCGACGGTGGCGATGGCCAGACCCGCCGGAATGTCGCTTCGTATCCACGCCGCCCTGAACCCGGCAAACCCCTTCAGAAACGGAAGACCGGCACGCATGGGCCACTCCTGTGGCCGATAGTCATACCACAGGCGGGCTCACGCTTTTACTCGTGGGGCCCGGTCATTCCGCAAGGCGGTCTCCCGCAAGGCGCCCTTCCACGGGCCTTTGCGGGCAGCGTGGAGCTTGCCACCTACCGCTCAAATGATCCGGATGCGTTTCAGATCCGCGATCTCGTCCGGCGAGAGACCCAGCCAGCCACCGAACACCTCGTCATTGGATGCGCCGGGGTCGCGGCCCGCCCAGCGGATGTCGCCGGGCGTATCGCTGAGCTTCGGCGCGGGCGCGGGCATCCGGATCGGGCCGAGCGTCTCGTCGACCAGGGTGCGGATGGCCTCGCGCGCAGCGACATGGGCGTCACCCATCACGTCGGCGATGTCGTTGATCTTGCCCGCGACCACCTTGTTGGCGACGAGCTTCTCCAGCGCGAGCGCGGTAGGCTGGGTTCTGAGCCATGCCGCCACCTCACCGTCGATCGCGTCTCGGTGCATGACGCGGTCGGCCATGGTGGCGAAGCGCGGATCCGTCTTCAGGTCGGGCCGCTCCATGGCGTCGACCAGGCCCTCATAGATGTGCTGCGAACCACAACTGATCGCGATCGCACCGCCATCGGCCGTGGCGTAGACGTTGCGCGGCACGTCCTCTTCCATCTGGTTGCCGAGCAGCGGCTTCTTCTGCCCGGTCTGGTCGTAGCGGACGACGACCGATTCGATGATGCGCAGGAGCGGCTCGTACAGGGCGAGATCGACCATCTGGCCGCGGCCGCTGCGCTCGCGCCGGTGGATCGCCGCCAGCGCGCCGAAGGCGCCGAAGACACCCGCGAGGTAGTCGCCCATCGGAAAGGCGGAGACGGTCGGCCCCTTGTCGGGGTAGCCGGTGAAGGAGGCGAGGCCCGAGAAGGCCTCGGCGATGGTGGCATAGCCGCCCTGCTCGCGATTGGGACCGGTCTGGCCCCAGCCGCTGACGCGCACCCAGACGATGCGCGGAAAGCTCTTGGCGAGCTCAGCCGGATCCAGACCCCAGCGCTCCAGCGTGCCGGGACGGAAATTCTCGATGACGATGTCGCTCTCGCCGATCAGGCGCAACGCCAGCTCCCGCGCCTCGGGCCGCGAGATGTCGAGCGTGACGGCGTGCTTGTTGCGCGCCGTCGTCTTCCACCAGAGCGCGACGCCGTCCTTGTGCGGCGGCCATTCGCGCAGGGGATCAGGCTTGCCCGGCTTCTCGATCTTGACGACGCAGGCGCCGAAATCCGCCAGCATCGAGCCGACGAAAGGGCCGGCCAGCATCGAGCCGAGCTCGATCACCTTGAGGTCCGAAAGGGCGCCTTCGGGCAGGACGCGGGCGGGCGTTTCCATGATGGCTCGCTTTCCGTGAGGGGGCTCGTGGACAGGGCCGACATCGCGATCGGAGGGCGCATAGGGGAAGGCAAGATTGCCGGACGACGGATCGATGACGCCATCGTAATGATGATGCAGCGTCGCGCCACTGGACTGGTAGATAGCGCATCAGACCGGCGCCCGAGGCCAGCCGCCCGTGGCCGCTTTTCCGATTGTCAGGGGCACGCGCCCCCTCTATTGGCAAGGTGCGCGGCGACAATGCTCGCCGCGTGCCGACTGGAGACTGGATGTCAGAGCTTGTGTGACAAGGCTCTCTGAATCTCAGAGAGCCTCGTGAATTCAGAGCCGCCGGGTGCAGCGCATCCGGGGTGTTTTTTCACGTCTGTCATACGAGCATTCCATGAACATCTCACGAGATGAGCAACGTGCGCTGCACGTTCTGGCTCTTGGTGGCCGCATTCTCCACGAACGTGGCGACGGCCCCAAAATCACGTCGGTCACATGCGTCACGCGCGAGGCGATGATCCTTGCGGACTTCGACCTGACCGTCTTCAACCGATTGCGGCGGAAACGGCTGATCGAATCCCGGTCGGGCTGCCCATATCGGATTTCGAAACGCGGCCGCATTGTCGTCCGCGCGCAGCTCGACAATCAGGGGGGCATGGCATGCTGATCCGCGATGAAACGGCCGACGACATCCCGGCGATCAGCCGGCTTGTCACCGAAGCCCTCCTGCTGCTTCCGCAATCCACCGGAACCGAGGCGCGCATCGTCGAGGCGCTACGGGAAGAGGGCGCGCTTGTCCTCTCACTCGTGGCCGAGGAGAAGGGCGAAGTGATCGGCTATCTTGCCGCCTCGGCGGCACGGATCGGGACGCAGGGCGGCTGGGGGCTGATCGGCCCGCTCGTCGTTTTGCCGTCGAGGCATAGGCAGGGCATCGGCACGGCCCTGATGGCAGAGGCCCTCCGCCGACTGCGGGCGACCAGCCGTGGCGCGGCGCTGGTAGGCGACCCTGCCTATTACGGCCGGTTCGGTTTCCGAGCTTTCCCCGGCCTTCACGTAGCCGGCTGTCCTCCCGAGGTGGTTCAGGCCTTGCCCTTCGACGGCATCGAGCCGCGCGGGGAACTGATCCATCACCCGGCATTCGGCCTGGACCAGCAGGGGTGAGGGAGGTCGGCGACAAGGTGCGGCCCGGCCGTTCGTCGCGGCAACGGGCGAGCGGCATAAAAATGGGCGCGGCCAAGGCCGCGCCCAATACCGCCTTGTCCCCAACAAGGCGGATCCCGGAAAGCTCCGGAATCGGAAAAACGCGGCCTCTCGATATGAGATAGCCCGCGTCTATGGCTAGTACGGCGGCGCGCTCCCCACCGCCGCGAGGATGTCGACCAGATCGAGAAAACCGACGATTTTGCCTGCCTTGGTGAACATCACCGTTTCACAGCCGCGGCCGAGCGCGAGGCGCAGGACAGCGCCGGGCGATGCGTCGCAGTCGATCTGCGGATACGCGTTCAGGCTGAGGCTCGCCTCTGCGAGCGCGGTCGGGTGGTGCGCTCCGGCGGCGATGGCTGCGACGAGTTCCGTCCGTCCCAGCACTCCGATCGGATGACCATCGGCCCCTGCGAGGACAACAGCCGGAAGGCCCGCGAAACTCATCAGCGACGCGGTCTGTTCAATCGTCGCGCATTCCGGGACCGTTATCGTCGGCCTTACATCTCTCGAATACAGGTTAAATTCACTCATAAATGCGCCTCATGAGGACTTATCTATCATACGCCTCGCATTATTGGCTGAATATACGACCTGTAATTTCGCTAAACCATGCGTCATAATCATCAGCGTTATTGTGACGCAGCAAGGGCGTATCCGTCAGGCTTGAAATATAACTTCTGACCTCGGTCATCCTGGCCATTTCCACTGCGTAGTCGCCGGTGGTGGTGACGCTGTCGCCGGGAGCGAGCAGGCTCCAGCAGGTGCTCGAATAGGAGGCGATGACGAGGTCCGCGCCGAGCAGGCGGGAGCGCAGCGCGGCTGCCACGACGGCCGACTGGCTCGCCGCAGCGGAAGCCGATTTCGGCATCGGGCTCACTTGTGCCGCATCGCCGAGGACAAGAACGTCGCGGGCGAGGACCGACCCCATGTCCTCGGGCCGGACCGGGCAGAAGCCGGTCTGGTCGGTGAGCCCGGATTCGAGGGCGACGATGCCGGCGGTCTGGGCGGGGATCACGTTTACCAGCGCGCAGTTGCGATAAACGCCGAAACCGGTCCGCACCGTCATGGTGGCGGGATCGACCTCCTCGATCCCTTCATGGATCGATGGCGGCAGCCACTCGATCATGCCGGGATAGTAGCGCTCCCAGCCTTCGAGAAAAAGCGCCATCTTGGCGAAGCGCTCCTTCGAATCGAGGATCACGATCCGGCAGTCGCCGCGTCCGGTGGCGCGCAGCCGATGCGCCATCATCGAGGCCCGCTCATAGGGCGCCGGCGGGCAGCGCGAGGGATCGGGCGGCGGCAGGATGACGATCAGGCCGCCATCCGGCACGGCGGCAAGCTGCCGATCGAGCAGCTCGAACTGCGCACGGCCGATCCAGCCGTGCGGCATCCGTTCGCTCGCCGCGCGGCCCCACCCGGGAACGCTCGCATAGTCGAGGGCGATACCCGGCGCCATCGCCGCCGCGTCGTAGGGCAACGCCGTCCCGTCCTCCAGCCGGACCGCGCGGCGATCCGCGTCGATCCGCGCGGCGCGGGCCCGCACGAGCCGGATGCCGGCGCGGCGGGCGAGTTCGTCATAGCCGAACCGGATCGAGTCCGCGGCGGCGATGCCCCCCAGCACCAGATTAGAGCGGCAGAGGGCGACATATCCCGGCTCCGGCTCGACCAGCACGACATCGAGCACGCCGCCTGATCCCGACGCCAGCTCACTCGCGAGCGCCGCGCCACCGAAGCCGGCCCCGACGATCGCCACCCTCGGCGTCGCCGCCCGCGCCACTGCCGGCATGGCGAGCGCGCCCAGCGCGAGCCCGCCCAGCAGGGCGCGACGGCTGAGGGCCGCCGCCATCGCTCATCCGACCTTCATATAAGCGAAGCCCTTGCCCTGGAGAGCCGCGCAGGTGGCCACGCCCGAGGGTACGAAGGAAATGAAGTCGGCCTGCTTCGCGCGCGACAGGTCGAGCTTGTTCCGCTTGAAGGTGATTTCGCAGAGATAGACCTTGAGCCCGTTCTTGGCGATCGCCTCGGCGCGGGCGAAAAGCTCGGGCGGCAGCTTCTCGTCCGCCCACATCGTGCCATCCAGATTCTCGAGGAAGAACTTGATGCCGCCGGCATGCACCACCAGCACGATCTGCAGGGCAAAGGGATCCGCCCCATAGACCGAGTAGTGGTTGCCGATGTTGTTGAGGGTCTGGGCGAAACGCTCGGTGTCGCCGTAGTCGCAATGATAGAGGCAGGCGACCTCGGCATCCTTCTTGATGTCGTCGAGCTCGATCTGTGCCGGTGCCGCTCTCGCACGCTCCGCCGCGGCGAGTGCGACGCCGCCGGCGGCAAGGCCGGCCACCAAAGACCGGCGGTTAAGTTCGGGCATGTCTTCCTCCTCATCGGTCATTGTTGTTCCGACCGTATCGTCGACCGCCGCTTGTTCCTGCCGTCTACCGGTCACTCGACGGCGCCGGCCGGCTTGTCGCCCTCCTCGCCGGCCTCATCAGGCGTGACGTCGAGAATGGCGGCATGGTTGGTGATCTCGACTTTGCCCTTGCAGTCCTTCATGCAGGGATTCTTCTTCCAGAAGGCCTTCTCCGTCGTCTCCCGGTCATCGTCGTAGAACTTGCCCTGGTTGGGCAGCTCGACCTTCGGGAAGTTCTCCTTCGACAGGACATAGTCTTCCGGAACGACGTCGTTGAGATAGAGCAGATAGGCGACGATGGCATAAACCTCGTCCGGCTGAAGGGTCTGCGCGGCGCCGAAGGGCATGGCGCGATGCACGTAGTCGTAGACCGTGGAGGCATAGGGCCAGAACGAGCCGATCGTCTTCTCCGGCCGCTCCGATTTCAGCGTTCCCTGTCCACCGGCCAGCACCGGCCACCGCCCGACGCCTTCGCCGAACTCGCCGTGGCACATGGCGCAGTTGTTCTGGAACAGTTCCTCGCCTTGCGCGACGGAACCCTTGCCTTCGGGCAGGCCCATGCCGTCGGGCCGTACGTCGATGTCCCAGGCCTTGATCTCCTCGGGCAGCGCGGGGCGGCCGAGCCTGATCGTGTCGGCCGAAGCGGCACCGAGCCCCGCTGCACAAGCCGCGAACAAGGTCGCCGCGACGAAACCGAGCCTAGCTGACCTCGACATTCTCGGCCTCCCCGTTGCTCCGCACCAGCCAGGTCTGGATGCCGTTGTTGTGGTAGATCGAATTCGAGCCGCGCACGGCGCGCAGTTCCGCCTTGGTCGGCTGCACATAGCCCGTGTCGTCCATGGCGCGGGACTGGACCAGCAGTTCCTCGCCGTTCCAGTCGAAATCGAGATAGAAGCGCGTCATGGAGCGCGGCAGCGCCGGCCCTTCGATGCGGGCGGTCGTCCAGTTCTTGCCGCCGTCCAGCGAGACGTCGACGCGGGTGATCGTGCCACGCCCGGACCAGGCGATGCCGGAGACCACATTCGGTCCCCTGGCGCGCAGCGGCGCCTGCGGGCTCGGGTTCGTCACCACCGACTTAGCGTCCATGACGAAGGTGAAGCGGCGCGAGCGGCCGTCCGCCAGGAGGTCGGTGTATTTGGAAGTCTCCTCGCGCTGACCCCAGGGCTGGTCACCGATCTCGACGCGGCGCAGCCATTTGATCCACATATTGCCTTCCCAGCCCGGCACGACGAGACGCAGCGGATAGCCCTGCTCGGGTCGCAGCGCCTCGCCGTTCATCGCCCAGGCCACGAGGCAATCGTCCATCGCCTTCTCGATCGGAATCGAGCGCGTCATGGCCGAGGCGTCGGCCCCCTCGGCCAGCAGCCACTTGCCTTTGGGCTTCACGCCGGCCGCCTCCAGGAAAGCGCGCAGCGGCACGCCCGTATAGACGACGTTGTGGATCATGCCGTGGGTGTACTGGCAGCCGTTCAATTGCGCGCCGCGCCACTCCATGCCGCTATTGGCGGCGCATTCCAGGAAATAGGCGCGGTTGGTCCGGCCCGGCATGCGCTTGATGTCCTCCATGGTGAACACCAGCGGCCGGTCGACCATGCCATGGATCATGAGACGGTGTCGGGCGGGATCGATCTCCGCCTCGCCGCCATGGTGGCGCACAAAGCACAGGCCGTTCGGCGTGATGATGCCGTCGAGCGCATAGAGCGGGGTGAAGCTCACTGAGCTCTCGCTGCTCGCCGTCAGCCAGGTGACCTCACGGCGCACGATGTCCTTCTCGAAGGGCGAAGGCACGCCATAGGGATGGTTGTTCACGCCCGCGCCGAGCGCCTGCGTCCAGTTCGGAATGTTGACGATGTCGGGATCGGGGGTCGAGCCGGCTGCGGCCGGCCGCACGCCGGCGGCAACCACCCCCGCTCCCGCGCCGGCAAGGCCCGCGAGATTGAGAAAGCGGCGGCGATCGATCCGGGCTCCCGGCTTGGCTTCACTCATCGCATCCTCCCGGATGGATATTTGAATTCGTATTTATGAATATGATAGATGGAAATTCGCGCATGCGTGCAGCCTCAGGCACCCGTCACCTTCACGAAACTGGTCGGCTCGATCTTCACCGCCTTGGTGGCGGCGACATGCTTCTCGACCAGTTCCCAGATCGGCGGGCCTTCCACTCCCTGGTTCACGCTAGCCCAGCCGGCCACGGCATAGCTCTTGCTGGCCTCAATCGGCTTGCCGGATTTGAGATGCACCATGTCCGATATGCGCCTGCCGACAGGCTGGCTCACGTCGATCGCGTAGCCCATGCCGCCGACGCGCACCATGTCGCCGCCGCCCTGGAAATAGGGGTCGGGATTGAAGATGTTGTCGGCGACATCTTCCAGCACGTCCTTGAGCTGCTGGCCCGTCATCGTGTTGCGGTAACAGGCCGGATAGGTGATCGCGGTGGCGTTCGCGATCGCCTCGAAGGTGATGGGGTCGCCCGGCAGCAGGGTGCCGCCCCAGCGGAAGCCGGGAGAAAGCGCGATTTCCGCATCGCGCTCGGCGAGCATGGCCTGGCAGATCATGTCGTCGAAGGTGCCGTTGAAATTGCCGCGCCGGTACAGAAGGCTCTCCGCATGCCCAGCCACGCGCGCAAGATCGGCGGCGTAAGGAGCGCGCAGTTCCCGCACCAGCGCCGCCATCTCCGGGTCCGGCGCGATGGCGTCGGAGAGCACGGGGAGCAGCCCGTAGCGGAAGCCGGCGACCTTCCTGTCCTTGATCTCCAGATCGAGCCGCGACAGGAACTTGCCGTGCGAACCCGTGGCGATCAGGATCGTCGAACCGACGAGGATCGGCTTCGGCATGGCGTCGTGCGTGTGCCCGGTGAGGATCACGTCGATGCCCTTCACCCGCGCGGCGAGCTTGCGGTCGACGTCGAAGCCGTTGTGCGAGAGCAGGACCACCACATCGGCACCCTCGGCGCGCGCGGCCTCGACCTGCTTCTGCATGTCCTCCTCGCGCAGGCCGAACTCCCAGTCCGGGATCATCCAGCGCGGATTGGAGATCGGGGTGCGCGGGAAGGCCTGGCCGATCACCGTCACCTTCGCGCCGCCCCTCTCGAACATCTTGCGGCCTTCGAAGACCGGCTCCTGCCATTCGAGGCTGCGTATGTTCTGCGCCAGAAAGGCGTAGGGCGCGGCGTCCATGATCTCCTTGACGCGGTCGGCGCCGTAGGTGAACTCGAAATGGCCGACCATCGCGTCGGCACCGAGCGCGGCGAAGACGCGTGCCATGTCGCCGCCGCGGGACTGCAGCGAACTCCAGCTTCCCTGCAGGCCATCGCCGCCATCGAGCAGCAGGACGTTGCCGGCACCGCGCGATGCGCGGATCGCCTTCACCAGCGTGGCGAGCCGGTCGACGCCGCCCATGCGCCCATAGGTCCTGGCCAGCGCGTCGAAGTCGAGGCTGGTCAGCGAATAGGCATCGGCCCCGCCGGCGGGAACCTTGAAATAGGCCAGGAAAGCCTCGTCGACGAGGTGCGGCGGCAGTCCGCGCGCTTCGCCCACCCCAATATTGAGGGACGGCTCGCGGAAATAGATCGGTTCGAGCTGCGCATGCAGGTCGGTGGTGTGCAGGATGGTCAGCGTGCCCACCGGATCGAAGCGCAGTATGTCGTCCTGCATCATCTTTCCCAAGCGGGCGGCCTGGGCGAAGGCGCCGCGGTCGCCTGACGCAAGCGCGCCGGCGGCCATGGCGGCGATCACAAAATCGCGGCGTGAAATCATCGGAGGGAGCATCCCTGTTGGACGCCGGCGCGACGCCGGTGCGGACGGGTCAGGCGACGGTGAGCTTGGCGGTCGCGGTCTGCTCGGAGCCGTCGTCGTCCTTCCAGGTGAAGGTGAACTCTCCCGATTCGGATGCCTTGTAGAAGAACGCCTGGTATGGATTGGCCGAAACGGCGGTGAACCAGTTGGCCTCGAAGAAAGGCTTGCCGTTGAAGCTGGCGGTGAAGGTATTGATGATGGCACGCGGAATGGTCTTGCCCGTTGAATCCTTGCGCTGGCCGCTCTCCATCTCGTGCGAGATGAGTGTCTTGATCTCGATAATCTCGCCGGCCTTGGCCTCGGACGGCGCCTTGATGCGTGGCTTGGACTTGATGGCCATGATGGCGTTTCCTTGTCGTTTCCCCGGTTGTCGTTGCGTGCGGCCCTGAGGACCGGACGTGGCGCTCAGCCGCCGCAGCCGCCGATGGTGACTTTCACCTGCGCCTTGGCCGTGTGAAGCGCGCCGTTCGACATCTCGGCCACGGCGATCACGTTCTGCGTCTGCGCGAGGCGCATGCGGACGGAGGCCGCCGCCTTGCCGGATTGTGGGGTAAATCTGTACGTCACGACCTGCGGCAGCGGATTGCCGTCGGCGAAGACGTGAACCGCCTTGACATAGTCCTGCTCGGTCATGGGGCTTTCGACGTCGACGTTCAGCGGCACGACAAGGCCGTTCTCGGCGATCTCGGGCAGATCCAGCTTGATCTTGCCACCCGCCATCGGCTTGTCGCCATAGAGCTTCTTGAGCTCGGCCGCGACCGTCTCCTCGGTCGCCATGGCGAGGCGCGGAGCGAGCGCCGCCGCCAGCACGGAAGCCAGGCCGACTTCCATGATTTCCCGCCTCGACGGGGTCCAACTGCGCAGTTGCATTAAGCGTCCTCCTGTCGGCGACGGGCGCCAACATATTGTTCTTGATTGGATTTTTGTTCGTCAGCGCATCCTTTTCTGGTGACGAACTCACATATCGTGATATTAAATTTTTTGAATGTAAAGTGCTCCGTCAGACGATAGAGAAAACCTATCGCTGTCACTGCCGACCGCGGCCAATCCCATCGCGAGAATGGAAAGCCGCCGTTTCAAAGCCGGGGAAACACATGCCCAAGGACCCTATCCGACCCGAAACCAACCACCCGACGCGGCGATTCATCGCTGCTTTGCTGGCGTTCGCGCTCATCGCCCTCCCCCTTGTCCTGAGTTCGGCGCACGGTGCCGAGGATGAAAGCGAGAAGGAGATCGAGCGCTACCGGCAGATGATCGAGGACCCGATGGCCAATCCGGGCTACCTCAATGTCGATCGCGGCGAAGCCCTGTGGAGCGAGCCGCGCGGCTCGAAGAACGTCTCGCTCGAAACCTGCGACCTCGGCGAGGGTCCCGGCAAGCTCGAGGGCGCCTATGCCCATCTGCCGCGTTACTTCGCCGATGCCGACCGGGTGATGGACCTCGAGCAGCGCCTGCTCTGGTGCATGGAGAAAATCCAGGGCCTCGACATCAAGCCCATCGTCGCCAAGCCCTTCTCCGGCCCGGGCCGGACCTCGGACATGGAGGATCTCGTTGCCTTCATCGCCAACAAGTCCGACGGCATGAAACTCCACGTCGAGCTCGCGGCGCCGCAGGAGAAGGAGATGTACGCGATCGGCGAGGCCCTGTTCTTCCGGCGCTCTTCGATCAACGACTTCTCCTGCTCCACCTGCCACGGCGCCGAAGGCAAGCGCATCCGCCTGCAGGCCCTGCCGCAGCTCAACGTGCCCGGCAAGGACGCCCAGCTCACCATGAGCACCTGGCCGACCTACCGCGTCTCCCAGAGCGCGCTGCGGACCATGCAGCACCGCATGTGGGACTGCTACCGGCAGATGCGTATGCCGCCTCCCGACTACGGATCGGACCTCGTGACCGCGCTCACCCTCTACCTGACCAAGCAGGCCGAGGGTGGCGAGCTCAAAGTCCCGTCGATCAAACGCTGAGGGAGGCGCACATGCCGTTCAAACCGTTCATCAAACGCGCCACCCAGGTCGGAATCCTGGCGCTCCTGCCCATCGCCGCCATCGCCCAGCAGGCGTCGGGCGTCGATCCGGCCCGCGTCGACGCGGTGGTCAAGACCGGCTTCACCAAGCTGCCGGAGGGCTGGGGCCCGCGCCTGCAGCAGGATGAGACGCAACGCATCTGCTCATTGACGCGCAACGATCCTTCGGCCGAACAGGCCGCGGCGATCATGAAGGCGGAAGAGGCGCGCATTAAGCTTCCTGAAGGCCCAGTGATGGGCGACTGGAAGGAAGGCGCCAAGATCGCCCAGAACGGTCGCGGCGGGCAGTTCAGCGATCCGCCGGGCACGATCAGCGGCGGCAATTGCTATGCCTGCCATCAGCTCGATCCGAAGGAAGTGAGCTACGGCACGCTCGGCCCCAGCCTTTCCGGCTATGGCCGTGACCGCAAATTCGCTCCCGAGGACGCCAAGGCCGCCTATGCAAAGATCTACGATGCCCAGGCGTCCCTCGCCTGCTCCAGCATGCCGCGCTTCGGCGTCAACGGCGTGCTATCCGAGCAGCAGATCAGGGACGTCGTGGCCTATCTGTTCGATCCGGAATCGCCGGTGAACAAATAGACCTCTACAGCGCCTTGCGCGCCGCCATCCAGGCCTCGAAGCCGGTGCTGCCATAGGCCCCGGCTTCGACATAGCGGAACATGCCCAGGAATTCGGGCTTCGGCAGCAGGCCGGGCATGCGGGCGACCTCGGCCACCTTGCCGTCACGCAGGGCGAAGAACTGGAAGGTCGGCGTCGCGCGCACCGCGTACCGGCCCGCCAGCGTCTTCTCCGACAGCGTCTCGGCGTCGAAATCCGTCACCTCGCGCGATCCGTAGATGTCGAGATGCACGACGTCGAAATGGTCGCGCACATAAGTCTCGATGGCCGGATCGGCGAAATAGTCGGTGTGCAGCCGCTTGCAGAGCGGGCAGCCGCGCTGGCTCCATTGCAGGGCGAACCCCTTTCCCTTCGCCCGCGCCGCCGCCTGGTCCTCGGCGAGGTCGAGGAAGCTCTCCACATACCAGTCCTGTACGTAGAGCCCGTCATCTCCGAGGCGGGCGGTCGCGCGGGCGCGCGCAACGGGCAGCAGAGCCGCTCCCGCGCCGAGCGCGAGCGAACGGCGGGTCAGGCGCATATCCATGACCGGCTCCATCTCCGGGGTTTCAAGGCCATCGAGGGGCGCCTCATCCGATCGCGCCCAGCACCGGGAAGGCGTCGAGTAGCCAGGCGCCAAGTTGCGGCATCCACCCCCCGATGAAGACGATGCCGGTGGCCACCAGCAGAACGCCGGACAGCTTCTCGATCAGCCCTAGGCGCGAGCGCAGAGCCGCCGACCAGCGCAGGAAGCCGGTGGAGAAGGCCGCCGCCGCGATGAAGGGAAGGCCGATGCCCGCGGCATAGGCGGCGAGCAGAACGACGCCCTTGCCGAGCGAGTCCTCGGTTCCCGCGATGATGAGGATCATCGAGAGGATCGGCCCGACGCACGGCGTCCAGCCGAAGCCGAACGCAAGTCCGACGAGATACGCTCCCGCCAACCCGGCCGGGGCGCGCGCGATATCGGGCGAAGCTCGCCGGTAGAGCAAGGGAATGCGCAGCAGGCCGAGGAAATGCAGGCCGAACAGGACGAGGACCGCCCCGGCGACCATGGTAAGCGCCGGCGCATGCACGGCGAGCCACTGGCCGATCTGCGAGGCCGTGGCGCCGAGCAGGATGAAGACGCTCGAAAAACCGCCGACGAAAGCCGCGGAGAGCGCGATGAGCCGTCGGCGCGTCGTGCCGGATCCGGACTCCTGCGTCAGTCCGCGTCCCGCGCCGCCGAGAAAGCCGAGATAGGCCGGCACGAGCGGCAGCACGCAGGGCGATGCGAAGGAGAGAAGGCCCGCCCCGAAGGCCCCCGGCAGCGTGATGTCCAACGACACGGCATTTCCCCATGACCGGCGTTCCCGCTCTGCGGCGGATTGACAGTCGTATTCATATTCGAATGCGTATATATAATGAAAGCAGCGTAACGTCATCCAGCCGAGGCCATGCAAGGTCGACTTCACAACAAGATGAGCGCGAGGCGCGGCCTCGCGGCTCTGGGCGTCCTCGGCGCCCTGGTCGGCACCGGGCCTGCGGGCGCGGCCGAGCTGCTGGTCTTTGAGCGTCCGGGCTGCGCCTGGTGCCTGCGCTTCGACCGCGAGATCGCGCCGATCTACCCGAAGACCGAGGAGGGCCGCCTCGCGCCGCTGCGCCGGCTCGACATCGATGAGGGCGACGCCTCGGGTGTCGCGCTTACCGCGCCGGTGCGCTATGCGCCGACCTTCGTGCTGGTCGAGGAGGGACGCGAAGTGGGGCGCATCCTCGGCTATGCGGGGGAGGAAGCCTTCTGGGGCCTGCTGGCCGATCTGACAAAGAAATTGCCTGCGGACCCGTGATGCTTTTGCAGACGTGGCGAGTTCGATAGGCTGGAGTTGAAAGCGACGTGATAATGGCGGAAATCGTTTCGAAACGTATAGAGGACGAGCTGCGCGACGGGCCGGAGGTCTCCCCCGAGCTCGACCGCCTCATGCGCAATGCGCGGGAGGCGAGCGACTTTCTCAAGGCGGTCTCGCACGAAAACCGGCTGCTTCTCCTATGCCTGCTGGCGGAACGCGAGCGCTCCGTCACGGAGCTGGAGAACATCCTGTCGCTGCGCCAGCCGACGGTGTCGCAGCAGCTCGCAAGGCTGAGGCTCGACGACCTCGTCACCACGCGCCGGGACGGCAAGACCGTCTATTACAGCCTCGCCGACGAGGATGTGCGCCGGCTGATCGGGGTGATCTACGACATCTTCTGCGGAAGCAAGGACGACTGAGCCACATACGCGCCGGCCAAGACGGGCAAGAATGCCCGCGGGAGCCAGGTTACGGGAGGACCGGGCGCAATGGACGACCTCAATGCGTGGTGGGCGGCCCTCGCCGGCCTCGCCATCGGCGCCGCCGTGGGTTTCACCACCCGGCGCGCGCGCCTGTGCAGCTTCGGCGCCATCGAGGATGCGCTGGTGGGATTCGATACCCGCCGGCTGCGCGTTTTCGGCCTCGCACTCGGCATCGCCATCGCCGGCACGCAGTTCCTCGTCGTGGCGGGCCTCCTCGATCCGCGAGCGACATCCTATGTTCCCGAGGCGCTGCCTTGGATCGGCGTCGCGCTTGGCGGCGTCATGTTCGGCCTCGGCATGGCGCTGGTCGGCACCTGCGCATTCGGGAGCTGCGTGCGGCTCGGCTCGGGTGATCTGCGCAGCCTCGTCGTGCTGCTGGTCTTCTCGGCGACCGCCTACGCCATGCTGCGGGGCACGCTGGCGGCCTACCGCATCACCTTCGGCGAGGCCATGGCGCTCACGATGCCGCTCTCCGCACAGGCGGACCTGCCGGGCCTGATCGACCCGATCCTCGGCCTGTCCAGCCGCGCCGTTGCGGCGGCAGGCGTCGCCGCCGTTCTCATCGCCCTCGCCGTGATGGATATGCGCCTGCGGAAGGCGCGGCGCCTGCTGGCGGCCGGCATTGTGCTCGGCCTCGGCGTGGTCGCGGGCTGGCTGGCGACCGAACATCTGGTCGACGAGTTTGTGCACGCGGCCCGCCCCCAAAGCCTCACCTTCGTGGCACCGGCGGCGATCACGCTCTACGGACTGCTGCTCGACGGCACCATGCTGGTGAATTTTGGAACCGCTTCGATCATCGGCGTGATCGTCGGCGCCTTCGCCGCCGCGCATGTGGGCGACGAGTTCCGCTGGGAGGCCTTCGACGACGCCCGCGAGATGAGACGGCATCTGTTGGGAGCCGTGCTGATGGGCGTGGGCGGCGTGCTCTGCGGCGGCTGCACCATCGGCCAGGGGATCACGGCCGGATCGCTGCTCGCCTTGTCCTTCCCGCTCGCGGTGGCGGGCATGGTGCTCGGCGCCCGGCTGGGTATCGCGTTCCTGATGGAGGGACGAGCCTTCTTCTTTCTTCGTGCAAGCCCGCGATCAGCCGCGGGCCGCTCGCGGCTGGTGGGCGGGCGGCGCTCGCGATCCTGAAGCGGCACGCTCCGAGGCGAGAGACGCCCTGGATCACAAGAGGAAAATTGCCGTTCCGGCCAGGTCGTGGCTATGCACGCTCATTCGAGGCCGATGACGCCCGGCTCGCCTCGACTTCCGCCGCGGTCGGCAGGTCGGCGCCCCGACGGGTGACGGTGATGGCGGCGGCCGCCGTCGCATAAGCGAGCAGATCGGCGATCGCCGGCATGTCGAGTGAAGCGATCGCCTCCGGGTGGAGTCGCCCGGTCTTCGCGAGGCGGGCGAGCAGCGCCGCGTGGAACGTGTCGCCGGCCCCGACCGTATCCCGAACGGCGACCGTGCGGCCGGGCACGGCAATGCTGCCGGCTGCTGAGAAGGCCACCGCTCCCCTCTCCCCCTCGGTGACAACGACCAGCCGGGCGCCGCAGCCGAGCCAGTAGGCGGCGGCCTCGGCGACCGAGATCCGGCCACCCCAGGCGATGCGCACATCCTCGTCGCTGGCCTTGATCAGCGTCGCAGTCCGGTAGAAGCGCTCGGCGGCGACCGCCCAGCGTGCCATGTCGCCGACCACGGTCGGGCGCAGATTGGGATCGACGCTGATGACGCGCCGGCCTTTCTCGCGCTCGGCCAGCGCGGCGAAGGTGGAGCCGACGGGCTCGACCACCATGGTGTAGGAGCCGAAGGTCAGGGCCTCGATCTCCGGCGGCAGCTCCGGCGGCAGATCGGCGAGCTCGAGCGAGCGGTCGGCCGCTCCCTCGCCGTGGAAGCTGTAGCTCGGCTGGCCGTCGCGGGAGGTCGCGACGGCCGAGATGGTGGACAGCCGGTCGGTCCGCACCAGGAAGCGGCTGTCGACGCCTTCCCGGACCAGCGTCTCGGCGAGCAGCGCGCCGAAGCGGTCACGCGAGATGCCGCCGAAGAAGGCGGCCTCGACCCCGAGCCGCGCGAGGCCGATGGCCACGTTGAAGGGCGAACCTCCGGCGACGGCACGGGCCGGCATCTCGGTGCCCTCGGGCGGACCGACGAACAGATCGATCAGTGCCTCGCCGCACACGAGAATCATGGGTCGGCCCCTCTGCACGGACTGCTCGGCATGTGCGCCATCGCCCCTCGCATGTCAGCGTCCGCCATGGCCACCGGCAACATTGCGCATGATCGTGCGGCTCTCCCGATCCATGGTCCGCAGCAAGGTGGAGACGCGGCGTTTCGCGGCGTGAAGATCGGCCATCTCCGAGGCCGTCGGCATCGCGAGTTCACCAATGCCGGACATCGCGCCCATCGCGTCGGCGATGGACGGATATGCCTTGCCCGCGACGGCACCGAGCATGGCGGCGCCGAGCAGGACCGGCTCCGGCGTCGCCGGCAGGGCAACCACGAGCCCCGTCGTGTCGGCCATGATCTGGCGCGCCAGCCTGCTGCGGCTCGCGCCCCCGCTCATCACCATCATCTCGCAGCTCAGGCCGCGCGAGCGCATGACGTCGAGGATGTCGGCCACGCCATAGGCGAGGCCGCACAGGCCGGCGACGAAGAGCCGTTCCAGGCTGTCGATGCCGTCGTCCAGATCGAGCCCGGCAATGACGGCGCGCGCCTGCGGATCGGCATAGGGCGAGCGGTTGCCGAGGAATTCCGGGAGCACATGGATATCGCGCGCGAGCCGGGCGGCGTCAGCGGTTCGGGCGAAGCGGCCGGTGGCGCGCTGTTCAAGGAAATCGAGAAGGCCGAGCCCCTCGGCCTTTGCCGCAGCGGTCGCTTCGGCGAAGGCGGGATGCGAGCGGACGAGGTGGTCGATGCCCGCGCCAGCGGCGGACTGGCCGCCTTCGTTCAGCCAGAAGCCGGGAACCATGGCGGAAAAATACGGCCCCCAGATCCCCGTCAGGAAAGCCGGCTCCACCGTCGTCGCCATGATGCAGGCGGAGGTTCCCATGATGTAGGCGAGGCGGTCCTGCAGCCGGACCGGCTCGCCGTCGCGCCCGCGCCCGCCGATCGTCCCCACGCCGCCGGCATGCGCGTCGATCAGCGAGGCCCCGACCGGCGTCCCGGGCAGCAGGCCGAGCTCGGCCGCCGCCGTCTCGCTCAGGCCCCTCGCGAGCGGAGTGCCGGGCTCGACGATCTCCGCGCCGATCCTCGCGTGCCGATCCGCCACGAGTTCCGCGAGGCCGATCCGCTCGAAATAGGTGTCGCTCCAGCGGCGCTCGTGGCTCAGATAGGTCCATTTGCAGGTGACGGTGCAAATCGAGCGCGCCGTGCTGCCGGTGGCGCGAAAACTGAGGAAATCGGCAAGGTCGAGGAAGTGAGCGGCGCCAGCGTAGGACGCCGGCAGGTTCTCCTTCAGCCACAGCAGTTTCGGCGTCTGCATCTCGGGCGAGATGATGCCGCCGACATAGCGCAGCACATCGTCGCCGGTCTGGTTGATGCGTTGAGCCTGACCGGTCGCCCGATGATCCATCCAGACGATGACATTGCGCGCGGGATCTCCCGAGCTGCTGACCGAGACGGGATTCGCCCCAGCATCGAGCAGCACCAGCGAGCAGGTCGCATCGAAGCCGATGCCACCGATGGCCGATGCCGGCAATCCGGCGATCTTCATCGCCTCCCGGACGGCTTGGGCGCAGGCGTTCCAGATATCGGTGGAGGATTGCTCGACCACATCGCCGGCCTCGTGCCAGACCGCGATGGGATGGCGCGCGGTGGCGAGCAGCGTGCCATGCACGTCGAATATGCCGGCCCGGGCGCTTGCCGTGCCGACATCGACCCCGATGAATGCCTGCTGCATGGTCCGCTTGCCTCGCCGCTCCGGGTACGGACTCTACCAGCAGGTATAGCCACCGTCCGCGAGAACGATGCTGCCGGTCATGAGGCTTGCGGCATCCGAGGCGAGGAAGAGCACGACGGAGGCGATCTCCTCGACCTCGCCGAGCCGGCCCATCGGCGTGCCGCCGATCCAGGCGTCGTACATTTTCGGATTCGATTTCACGAATTCGTTCAAGGGCGTGGCGATATAGGTCGGGGCCACCGCATTGACCCGGACGCCGCGCGCGCCCCATTCCGCCGCCAGCGACTTGGTGAGGTGGTGCACCCCCGCCTTGGAGGCGTTGTAGTAGCTCTGCTCCTGCGGCTTGTTCACGATGAAGCCGGACATCGAGCCGATATTGACGATCGAACCGGATTTCGCGGCCAGCATGTGCCGTCCGACGGCGCGGCAGCACCAGAAGGTGCCGTTGAGATTGACGTCGATAACGTTCAGCCAATGCTCGTCGGTCACCGTCTCGGCCGGCGTCTCGCTACGGGCGATGCCGGCATTGTTGACCAGGATGTCGATCCTGCCGTGTTTCTTCACCACCTCGTCGGCGACCTCGGTGACGCGCGCCGAATTGGTGACGTCCATGATCACCACCTCCGGGTCGTAGCCCTTGGCCTGCATTGCGGCGCGGCCTTCCTCGGCGACCTTGGCGTCGAAATCCGCGATCACCACTTTCGCGCCGGCCTCCGCCAGCGCTTCCACGCAGCCAAGGCCGATGGCACGGCCGCCGCCGGTGACCAGCGCCGTGCGACCGGTGAGCTTGAACTTTTCGAGGTACATGGCGGGACTCTCCGGTTAGGCGGAAATCGTGTTGCCGTTGGCGTCGAAGCGGTGGATGCGCGCCGCATCGGGCCGGAGCCGGACGCTGTCGCCGGCCTTGATCCCGAGTTCGCCCGCGCCGCGCGCGGTGATGGTGCCGATCTCCGGCACCTCGACATAAAGGAAGGTGTCACTGCCGAGATGCTCGGCGACGGAGACGGTGCCGACCCAGTCGAGGCCGGTGGCGCCATCCGCCCCGCCGGGGTTGACGGCGACATGCTCGGGCCGCACGCCGATGGTGGTGGCGTCGAGCGCCGCGGCGGTCCTGCCGCCGACGAAGTTCATCTTGGGCGAGCCGATGAAGCCGGCAACGAACAGGTTGGCCGGGTGCTCGTAGAGCTCCAGCGGCGTGCCGTACTGCTCGATGCGGCCGGCGTTCAGCACCACGATGCGGTCGGCCATGGTCATCGCTTCGACCTGGTCGTGGGTGACATAGATCGCCGTCGTGTCGAGCTGGCGCTGCAGACGGGTGACTTCGAGGCGCATCTGTACGCGCAGGGCGGCGTCGAGGTTCGAGAGCGGCTCGTCGAACAGGAAGGCCTTGGGCTCGCGGACGATGGCGCGGCCGATGGCGACGCGCTGGCGCTGGCCGCCGGAGAGCTCGCGCGGCTTGCGGTCGAGATAGGGTGTGAGGTTGAGGATGGCGGCGGCGCCCTCCACCTTGCGCGCGATCTCCTCGCGCGGCCGGCCGGCCATCTTCAGGCCGAAGGCGATGTTGCCGCGCACGCTCATGTGCGGATAGAGCGCGTAGGACTGGAACACCATGGAAAGGCCGCGCTTGGCCGGCGGCACGGCGGTGACGTCCGCGCCGTCGATCAGGATGCGCCCGCCGGTGACGTCCTCCAGCCCGGCGATGAGGCGCAGCAGCGTGGTCTTGCCGCAGCCGGACGGGCCGACGAAGACCACGAAAGAGCCGTCGGCGATTTCGAGATCGGCGCCCTTGATGATGTCGTGAGCGCCGAAGGACTTCTTCACGCCTTCGAGTGTGATGCGGCCCATAACTGCCTTCCTGCTATTTGACCGCACCGAAGGTCAGGCCGCGGACGAGCTGCCGCTGGCTGAACCAGCCGAGGATGAGGATCGGGGCGATGGCGAGGGTGGAGGCGGCTGAGAGCTTCGCCCAGAACAGCCCCTCCGGAGAGGAATAGGAGGCGATGAAGACGGTGAGCGGCGCCGCCTCCGAGGTGGAGAGGTTCAGCGTCCAGAACGCCTCGTTCCAGGCGAGGATGAAATTGAGCAGCAGCGTCGAGGCGATGCCCGGCACCGCCATCGGCGTGAGCACGTGGATCAGCTCCTTCCCGATGGTGGCGCCGTCCATGCGGGCGGCCTCCAGGATGTCCTTCGGGATTTCCTTGAAATAGGTGAAGAGCATCCACACCACGATCGGCAGGTTGCCGAGGCAGAGCACCGCGATCAGCCCGAAGCGGCTGTCGAGCAGGCCGAAATCGCGGAAGATCAGATAGATCGGTACCAGCACGCCGACCGGCGGCAGCATCTTGGTGGAGAGCATCCACAGGAGCAGGTCCTTGGTGCGCCTGGTCGGCGCGAACGCCATCGACCAGGCGGCCGGGACGGCGATGAGAAGCGCGATCAGGGTCGAGCCGCCGGCGATGAGCAGGGAGTTCATCGCATGGTGCAGATAGTCGCTGCGCTCCTGCACCGTCGCGTAGTTCTCCAGCGTCCAGTGGAAGAACAGGAAGGAAGGCGGCGTCGAGAACGCCTCCAGCTCAGTCTTGAAGCTCGCCAGGATCATCCAGAGGATGGGGAAGAAGATCACGAAGCCGACCAGCCAGGCGGCCAGCGTGGTGACAAGGGTGCGGGTGGTGGAGGTCCTGCGTGCCATCGCTCAGGCCTCCAGGTTCCGGCCGACGATGCGGACCAGGAAGAACGCCAGGATATTGGCGATCACCACCGCGACGAGGCCGCCTGCCGAGGCGCTGCCGACGTCGTACTGGATCAGCGCCTGCGAGTAGATCAGGAAGGCGATGTTGGTGGTCTGCAGGCCCGGCCCGCCGCCGGTGGTGACGAAGATCTCGGCGAAAACCGTGAGCAGAAAGATGGTCTCGATCAGGATCACCACGGTGATCGGCCGCGCGAGGTGCGGCAGGGTGATATAGAAGAAGGTCGAGAAGGCTCCCGCCCCGTCCATCAGCGCCGCTTCCTTCTGCTCCTCGTCGAGCGACTGCAGCGCGGTCAGCAGGATCAGCGCGGCGAATGGCAGCCACTGCCACGCCACGATGAGGATGATGGAGAACAGCGGGTATTCGGCGAACCAGTCGATCGGCTGCATGCCGAGCGAACTCATGATCCAGGCGAACAGACCCGAGACCGGATGCATGAGCAGGTTCTTCCAGACCAGCGCGCTCACCGTCGGCATGACGAAGAAGGGCGCGATCACCATCAGCCGGACGATGCTGCGCCCGACAATGGCCTGATCGAGCAGAAGGGCGACCAGAACGCCGAGCACGATGGTGATGACGAGCACCGAGCCGACGAGGACCAGCGTGTTGCGCAGCGAGGCGAGGAAGGCCGGGTCGGTGAGGAAATACTCGAAATTCTCGAGCCCGACGAAGCGCTCCATTCCCGGATTGAGCAGGTTGTAGCTCAACAGGGAGAAGTAGATCGTCATCGCCAGCGGGACGATCATCCAGATGAGGAGCAGCACTACGGCCGGCGCAAGCAGCATGCGGCCGAGCGTCTGCGTCTGCTGGGTTGCCATGGTCGTCCTCGACGTCCTCGGAAGGGGAGCCATCCGGATGCGGGTCCGGATGGCTCAGGTTCCGCGGCCTGCGATAGGCCAAGGCCGCGGCGTCTCAGGGAGGAGAGGAACTATTTTATGTAGCCGGCGCGCTTCATCTCGCGCTCGGTCGCGGCCTGGGCCGCGATGAGCGCGGCGTCGATCTTGGCGGCGCCGGAAAGCGCGGCGGAAAACTGCTGGCCGACCTGGGTGCCGATGCCCTGGAACTCGGGAATGGCGGCGTATTGCACGCCGACATAGGGCACCGGCTTCACCGTCGGATGGTTGGGATCGGCGCTGTCGATCGAAGCCAGCGTCAGCTTGGCGAAAGGCGCGGCCTTGATATAGGCCTCGTTCCGATAGAGCGAGGTGCGGGTGCCCGGCGGCACGTTCGCCCAGCCCTCCTTGGAGGCGACGAGATCGGTATAGCCCTTGCCGGTCGCCCATTCGATGAACTTGGACGCGGCCTCGACCTTCTTGGAGCCGGCGGGAATGGCGAGGTTCCAGGCCCACAGCCAGTTGGCGTTCTTACCCAGACCCTTGTTCGGCGCCAGGGCGAAGCCGACCTTGTCGGCGACCTTGGAATCCTTGGGGTTCGTCACGAAGGACGCCGCCACCGTGGCGTCGATCCACATGGCGCATTTGCCGGCATTGAACAGCGCGAGGTTCTCGTTGAAGCCGTTGGAGGAGGCGCCGGGCGGGCCGGCTTCCCTCATCAGGTTCACATAGTCGGTCAGCGTCGCCTTCCACTCGGGACCGTTGAACTGCGGCTGCCACTTTTCGTCGAACCAGCGCGCGCCATAGGAGTTCGCCATGGCGGTGAGGAAGGCCATGTTCTCGCCCCAGCCGGCCTTACCGCGCAGGCAAATGCCATAGACGCCGGCGGACTTGTCGGTGAGTTTCTTCGCCGCGTCGATCACGAACTCCCAGCTCGGGCTCTCCGGCATGGTCAGCCCGGCCTTCTGGAACAGGTCGGTGCGGTACATGGTCATCGAGCTTTCGCCGTAGAAGGGCGCGGCATAGAGCGTGCCCTTGACGGAGACGGCGTCGGCGATCTTCGGCAGTATGTCCTTGGCGTCGTAGTCGGCGCTCAGCTTGTCGAGCGGGACGAGCCAATTCTTCTTGGCCCAGATCGGCACCTCATAGGTGCCGATGGTCAGCACGTCGAACTGCCCGCCCTTGGTGGCGATGTCGGTGGTGACGCGCTGGCGCAGCACGTTCTCCTCGAGCGTCACCCATTTCACATTGATGTCGGGGTTCTTGGCGGTGAAGTCGCTGGTCAGCGCCTGCATGCGGATCATGTCGCCATTGTTCACGGTGGCGATGGTCAGCGTGGTCTGCTGGGCGGCGACAGGCGTCGAGGCGAGAGCGGCAAGGAATGAGGCACCCAGAAGGGTGCCGATCATCGTCTTCATCATCTCCTCCCAGAGATATGAGCATATGCTCTATTGTTGAGAATATGCTCACACCGCTGCGGCAAGTTGTCAACGGCCAATCGGGAGGGCCGGGTGGCGGAATGCGGGAGCGTCATTCCGGTCGCTGAAGGGGAGAGTCAGGATCACGGGAAGGAGGCGCACGTTCAGTGCGCGATCGGGATCGGCCCGACGGCCGTTCGGGACGGCGAATGAGTCGTCAGCGCCCGAGCAGCGCCTTGGCCGTCGCCTCGTCGGTGATGAAGCCGTTGAGCGCGCCGCCCGTGAGCGCGGCGCGGATCGCCGGCACCTTGGCGCCACCAATGGCGGCGCCAACGGCCAGTGCTTCGGCCGGCACCGGGTGCGGGATGCTGGTGACGCGCTCATTCGAGCCGCCCTCGATGATGCGGCCCTGGGCATCATAGGCCCAGCCGGTCAATTCGCCGACCGCGCCGAACCGCATCAGCTCGAGCAGTTCCTCGCGGCTGATGAAGCCGTCGACATGGAGCTGCGCGCCCTGGTCGATCTGGCCGATGCCCATCAGCCGCAGATCCGCCTTCTCGGCGATGGCGCGGATGCGTGCGACCGAGTGGATCTGCAGCAATTGCTCCCGCTCGCTCGAGGAAGAAACGAACACCGGCAGCGGCATCGGATAATGCCGCGCCTTGGTGATGTCGGCGAGCCGGGCGACCGAATCGAAGACGCTCGCCGAGCCGTCGGGCGAGATGTTGCCGACCAGCGAGACGATCTGATGGTTCGGGCAATCCATCGAGCGCACCTGCTCGACCGCCGCGCGCATGGCGCGCCCGGTACCGAGAGCCACGATCGCCGGCTTGGTGGCGCCGAGCACGGATTCGAGCAGTGCCGCTGTGCGTTCGGCAATGCCGGTGAGCGCATGTGGCGCGGCCGGGTCGGTCGGCACGATCTCGCAATATTGCAGGCCGAAAGCCTCCTTCACCCGTGCCGCCAGCTCCATGCAGGCGGCGATCGGATGCTCGAGGCGGAAGGTGATCAGCCGCTCCGACAGGCACAGCGAGACCAGGCGCTGCGCGGTGGCGCGCGAGACGTTCAGCTTGCGGGCGATCTCGTCCTGGGTGTTGCCGGCGATGAAATAGAGCCAGCCGGCGCGGGCGGCGGCGTCGAGGCGCGAGGGCTCGGTGTCGGATGCGGCCATCAGCCGGCCGCCTGCTGTCGCCTGAAATCGCTCATCCGCTCGAACACCCGATCCGCGCCGGCCTCGATCAGCAGCGCCCGCCCGTCACGCGCCGCGTAATGGCTGCCGCCGACGAACCCCCATGCCGTCATACCAGCGGCCTTTGCCGCTTGCACGCCGCTGACGCTGTCCTCGATCACCAGGGTCCGATCCTGCGCCGCGCCCATGCGCGCGGCGGCATAGAGGAACAGGTCCGGCGCCGGCTTGCCGTTCGCGACCATCTGGGCGGTGAAGATTCGCCCGGAGAAGAGATCAGACAGGCCCGTCAGCTCCAGCGAGAATTCGACGCGGTCGAGATCGCTCGACGAGGCGACGCAATAGACGGCGGCGAGGCGACGCAGCACCGTCTCGATATTGGCGATGGGGCGCAGCTCGGCGGCGAAAGCCTGCCGCACGCGCGTCTTGAGCTCGGCCTGGAAATTGTCCGGGATCCTGAGCCCAGCGGCGCGATAATGCTCGGCGATCGTCGTCGTGCTGCGGCCCAGGAATGTGGCGAACACCTCTTCGAACGTCGTCTCGATGCCGTAGCCCCGCAACGTATCGATCAGGCAACGGCAGCTAATGAGCTCACTGTCGACCAGCACGCCGTCGCAATCGAAAATGACGAGGTCGAAGCTCATGTCGCCCAGGAGAGCCTTGCCGGAATCGCGAAACAGCCGCCGTCGCTCAGAGTTTTGAGCGGGCACGGGGCTAACCTTTAATATAGATCATATACCCATTGCTTGAGCAATCGCTCTCGCATAGCTCTCTGGAGAAAGGCCGAGGACCCGGCGGACCGGAGCGCACTGTCAGCTTGGCTGCGGCTGGCAGCCCGAGAGCGGACGCGCCGAAGGCGACCGGGGAGCAGATGCTGCCGATCATCATCTGCTGTTCTACGTCAGCAATCGATCCAGAAAGCGCTGCGCGCGGGCTGAGCTTGGCGCGGAGAAGAACTGTTCGGGGGGCGCCTCCTCGACGAGCCGCCCCTCGTCCATGAACAGGATGCGGTCGGCGACCTCGCGCGCGAAGCCCATCTCATGGGTCACGACGATCATGGTCACGTCGCGCGCGGCGAGGTCGCGCATCACCGCCAGCACCTCGCCGACCAGTTCGGGATCGAGCGCCGAGGTCGGCTCGTCGAACAACAGGATCTCAGGCTCCATCGCGAGCGCGCGGGCGATCGCGACACGCTGCTGCTGTCCGCCTGATAGCTGGGCGGGATAGGCGTCCTGCCGGGCCGCGAGGCCGACGCGCGACAGCATCGCCTCGGCCTTGGCCTTGGCCTCGCCGCGCGCGAGGCCCCGCACTATGGTGAGGCCCTCCATGACGTTCTGGAGCGCGGTGCGGTGCGGCCAGAGGTTGAACTGCTGGAACACCATGCCGAAGCGAGCCCGCTGGGCACGCACGAGTCTCGCCGGAAGCGCCCTCTCGACGCCGGCCACGTCATGGACGCCCAGCCGCTCGCCCGCGAGATAGATCGCGCCGGTGGTCGGCGGCGCCAGCCAGTTGAGGCAGCGCAGCATGGTGGACTTGCCCGAGCCCGACGGCCCGAGCACGCACACCACCTCGCCGCGCGCCACCTCGAAGGACACCCGGTCCACCACCCAGCGGTCGGCGAACATCTTCGAGATGGCGTCGACGCGGATCAGCGGCGTGGCCGCGCCTGCATTGCCGGTCACGATACGGCCCTCCGGTAGCGTGTCAGATGGTGCTCGAGCCGGCGCATGGCGAATTCGAGCGCGGTCAGGCAGACCCAGTAGATGAGTGCCACGCCGGCCCAGACCTCGAAGGGCATGAAGGTGCGCGAGACCACCTGCTTGGTGATGTAGGAAAGCTCCTTCACCGAGATGATGGACAGGATGGCGGTGTCCTTGGCGAGGCCGATCAGCAGGCCGACCAGCGCCGGCAGCGCGATCGCCGCGGCCTGCGGCAGCACGATGCGCCGGGCGACCGCGAAGCGTCCGAAGCCGATGGCGTTCCCGGCCTCGATCTGCCCGGCCGGTATGGCCGCGACCGCGGCCCGGATCGCCTCGGCCATGTAGGGCGAATAATAGAGCGTCAGCGTCAGGATGCCTGCGGCGACCGCCGAGAGCCGCAGCCCGAAGCTCGGCGCGACGAAATAGATGCAGTAGAGCAGCACCAGGATCGGCAGGCCGAGGATCAGCTCGGTATAGAGCCGGACCAGGCCGCGCAGCGGCCGCCAGGGGCTCGCCGCGGCGGCCTGCAGGACCACCGCGGCGGCGAGCGCGCAAAGCGCCCCGAGCAGCGTCAGCCAAACGGTCTGCGCGAGACCGTCCAGGAACTGCGGACCATATTCGATGAAGACGGCGAGCGTATCCTCCATCGGATCACGCCCGCAGCAGGCGAAAGCGGCGCTCCAGCGAACGCGAGCCGCGCAGCAGAACCTGCGCCAGCACGATGTAGCCGATCGCCACCACGGCGAAGACCTCGATCGCCGAGAAATTGCGCGACTGGATCAGGACGCCCGTATAGGTCATCTCGGTCACCGCAACGACCGAGGCGAGCGGCGTTGATTTCAGCACGATCGTCAGTTCCGCCGTGAGCGGCGGCAGGCTGGCGATGAAGGCTTGCGGCAGCATCACGCGCTGCCAGATGCGCCAGCGGCTCATGCCGATGGCCTGCGCCGCCTCGATCTGGCCGGGCGGAATAGCGGCGATGGCGCCGCGCAGGATCTCGGCGGAATAGGCCCCCGAATTGATGCCGATGGCGAGCGCCGCCGCCAGGAACGCCTGGCCGGACAGGCCGGCGAAGGCGAGGCCGAAATAGACGACGAGGAGCTGGACATAGAGCGGCGTGCCGCGCATGAGGCTCACATAGGCGCGGCTTATGAAAGCGCCGATGGGTCCGCCGCCGACCTGCGCCGACGCGGCGAGCGCGCCGGCGACGAGGCTGACGACGCCGGCGGCGAGCGTAAGCTGGACGGTGACGAGCGCGGCGCTTGCGACGGGTCCGATGGCCTCAAGGAAGAGGTCGCCCTTGAACATGCCCGATCCTTCCGCTGCGCCGCACGTCCGGCGGCCGGGTTCGCCTCACTGCGCCGGGATGAAGTCCTTCTCCGGCAGTTCCATGGTGTAGCCGAAATACTTGTCCTGCAGCTTCTTGACCGTGCCGTCCGCCTTCAGCTTGGCGACCTCGGCGGAAAGCGCGGCGGTCAGGTCGGCATCGGCCTTGTTGACGCCCCAGCCGATCGGGGTCGAGCCACCGATGTCGCCGATCACGACGAGCGCAAGGTCTTTACGCTTGCCGACAGCCTCGACGAGGACCGACTTGTCATCCACCACGCATTGGGCACGCCCGTCGGCCAGCGCGACGATGGTCTGGTCGATGGTCTCGAATCCGAGCAGTTCGACCGGCTTCTTGCCAGCGGCCTCCAGCTCCTTGTTGAGCTTCTGCATCATCTGCTCGGGCTGGGTGGTCTGCTTCACCGCGCAGGTGAGGCCGGACAGCGCGCCGATATCCGAGGACGCGACCTTGCCGCCCTTGATCGCCAGCACGGCGTTGGTCGAGGTGGCGGTCGGGATCACGTAGTCGATGCGCTTGGCGCGCTCGGCGGTGACGTTGAGCGTGGGGGTGACGTCGAAGCCGCCGGCGATCAGCGCAGGCAGGATGCCGCTGAACGGCATCACCTTGTACTCGACCTTGAGGCCGAGGTTCTTCGCCACCGCCTCGATGATCTCGGGGTCGTAGCCGACGATCTTGCCGGCCGAATCCGTGAATTCGAAGGGCGAGAAGGTCGGGTCGATGCCCACCACCAGCGTACCCTTCGCCTTGACGTCCTTCAGCGAGGCGGCTCCCGCCGGCACCGCGGCGCCCGTGCCGAGGACGGCGGCAAGCGCGAGAATTCCCAGAGACTTGAGATTCATGACTATCCCCTGTTTGGAAGGCCGACGATTCCGTCGAGTTCATTACGCACTTGCAGGCGCAGCGGTCCCGGTTCGGGACGCTGCCACAGGCGGGGGTCGGCCTTCGGCGCGGCGACGGCGATGGTGATGTCGCGCACGACGCGGAAGGCGACGATGTCTCCGGCAGTCGACGACACGCCCGCCGGCGTCAGGCTGCCGTCGCGGCCGATGGCGACGGAAAGGAAGAGGTTCACGGGGTCCGCCACCGTCTCCAGCCTGGCGCCCGCGGCTTTCAATTCGGCCGCGACGCGCGCCTTGAGCGCATCGGCGCCCGCGCTCTCGCCCTCGGTCATCGGCATCAGCAGGTCGTGCGCGAGATGAGACGCGGAGATGCCGAGCACCATCAGCGGCCGGCGCTTGTTGGTGACGAGCCGCATGCCGAGCCGCAGCGCAAAGGAGTTGGAGAACACCCGCGTGTGGTGCGGCGAAAGGAACAGTCCGGGGTCGGCGTCGGCGACGGCGAACAGGGCGGCCGGCTGACCGCCCTCGATATCGGTAACGGACAGCATCTGGCCGCGCGCCACCTTGACGGCGCGGACCTCGCCGCCGGGAACCTCGACGTCGCTTTCGGGCGGGAGCGGGCCGGCTTCGGCATCGATCATCAGGAGCGGCATCAGGCGGCTCCTCCCGGATAGCGGACCTCGACCGGCGTCGGGCGCAGCCCGTTGCCGGGAATGATGTCCTGTGGGCAGGAGGAGACCGCGCAGACGAGATCCATGAGCGCCCGCAGCACGATGCGGTCCCCCGCCCGGCTCGGCGGGTCGACCACCGCCGTGCGGCCGTCCTCGACCACCGGGCTGTTCTGGAAGAAATTGAACGGCTCGGGCAGCGCCAGCGGCGTGGTGACGCCGAAGACGCGCAGCGGCTCGTACATGTTCTCGAGGCAGTTGCGGTGGCCGGCGGCGTCGAAGTCCACCGCGAAGCGGCTCGGATCACAGGCCGGCACGGTGTAGTCGTGGGTGCCGATGGTGTCCTCGACCATCTCGATCATCGGCCGGCCGCGGCTGGAGATGAGAACCGCGCCGGTCGTGATGTAGAGGGAGCCAGTCGCCCGCCGCGTCTCGACGCTCGACAGGGTCTCGGCGAGATCGGCGGCGTTGAAGGCGACGAAGTCGATCGCCTGCTGCCCTTCGAGGTCGATCAGGGCGAACAGGTCCCCCGCCTTGACCGCGAAGGCGCCGCCATGGCCGCCGGCGACCGTGAGGATCGCGTCAGGCATCCACCGTCTCCGGCTCCATGATGTCGACGAGGAGTTCGGTCGGGTACCACCCGGTAATCGGGTTGAACTCCTGCGGGCAGGCGGAGATGGCGACGATCACGTCGATCCACGCCTTCAGAACGATGTAGTCGCCGGGCTTGGAGGGAGCCGGCCCGTTCAGCACCGAGCCGTCCTCGCCGATCGGCACGTTGGCGAAGACGTTGAAGGGCTGGGGCACATAGAAGCGCGACATGCCGAAATAGGGCGACATGACCTCGCGCAGATTCCCGGCGCAGGAGCGGTGTTCCTGCTGCAGGCCGTACAGCCGGTAGCGGTGCTCGTCGCAGGCGGCGGTGAGCAGGTCGTGCACGCCGCAGGTGTCGGCGATCATCTGGAGGATCGGGCGGCGGTGATTGGAGTGAAAGCTCTCGCCCGGCACCGGGCAGAGCTTGTTGACCCAGACCCGCGTGTGCATCGCGGACAGGTGCTCGTCGAGATCGTCCGCGTTGAAGGCCCAGAAGTCCCCGCACTGCCGGCCGCGCGGATCGGTCAGCCGGATGTACTGTCCGGCCTTCACCAGCCCCGCCCAGCCCTTCTGTGGAGGGATGACGGTGTTCTGTACGCTTTTGAGGGGAAGAGTTGTCTTCCCGTTCAAATCCACTTCGAATGACATGCGGCACCGGTAGGAGACTGAGGTTGAAAAAATGATTTCATAAATGTATTTTTATGAAAAGATTATTTTATCGGCAGGTCATGGCTAGGAAAGAGGCAGGTTTGCGCGTGAGCAACGGGACCGTTCGCGACGACGGCGACACCAGCGGCTCGCTGAACGGGCGGGTGCGGGCCCTCTACGAGGACATGGCGCCGGCGGAACGCCGCGTCGCCGACCTGATCCTGTATTTTCCGGGTGAGTTGCATGGCTACTCGGCCTCGGAACTGGCCCGGCTGGCAAAAACCTCGAACGCAGCGGTGAGCCGCTTCGTACGCCGGCTCGGTTTTGGAAATTTCGAGGAGATGCGCCTGCTGGCCCGGCAGGAGAGCGAGAACGGCTCACCGGTCGCGCTGATGCGCCAGCAGGGTCAGCCCGCGAGCGCGCAACCCCACGACCTCGCGCGCCATGTCGAAACCGTGACCAACAACCTGCAGAGGACGGTCGCCGCAATAGACCCGGCGGCTTGGACTAGATTGATCGAGGCGGCGGCCGCGGCGCCGCGGGTCTGGATCAACGGCTTCCGGCACGGCTTCCACCTCGCCGGCTATCTCAAATGGTCGCTCGCTCACGTACGTGGCAACGTCTTCCTGATTCCCGGACCCGGCGAGACCTTCGGCGAAAGCCTCGTCGATGCGCGGCCCGGCGACCTCGCCATCCTCTTCGCCATGCGCCGCCGCGTGCCGGCCACGGCCCGGCTCGCAAAGGCGCTGCGGGAGATCGGCGTGCGCGTCGCCATGATCACCGATACCGGCATGACCGACACGCTCGACGCGGAGTTCGTGCTGCGCTGCCAATCCCGCTCGCGCGGTGCCACCGACGACCACGCATCGGCCTTCGTGCTGGCACATGCGCTGATCGAGGGCTTGATCCAGCATCTCGGCCCGGAGGCACGCGAGCGTTTCGCGTCCGTGGACGCACGCCACGACGCGATGACGGAGTTCGGATAGCCGCTCCATCGAGCGGAGCCAGAGGCGTCTGCTCTGGATTTTCTGCGGTCTCTCGCCAGGCGTTCATGCCTTACCGCGTCGCCTCGAACGTTTGCTGAACCCTCCACGCCCCCCCTTCATTCACCTCGTTGGTCCATCGAAAACCGCGCGGACTGACCTCAGAGAACGACCAGCGCATTTGGGGTACGACGTCAGGAGTTGTCTCCAAGACAACTCGACCATCGACGCCGCGCGCCGTGAACGTGCGTACGACCTGATGCATCGGCCCAATCCAGGTCGACTGCCATGCGTCAAGCTTCGGGTCATAGAAGCGGATGCTGGTGCCATATTCGTAGTCGTTTTCGCCGCTACGGCTGCCGCGCGGCGGCACTATCCAAACGTCCTGAATGCCGCGACCTTCGAGCACCCGCGCGAAATGCCATTCGCCTGGCTGTTCGCGCACAATCCGACCGCTGGCGTCGAACCAGCGCACGACAAGCTGCCAACTGCCGATGAAGGGCTCGAAGATGCGGGTTTCGTTGGAGAGATCCGGGCTGGCTTGCTCACTCAGCAGCGCTTGAACGAAGCCCTCGGGAGATGCCATGGGATTTGGCATGCCTTCACCCACAAAGCGACCTCGACAATGAGCGATCGACAGTTTCGACAATAAGCGTTTCAGGCCGCGCCAGGCAAACGAGAGGATGATTCCGCAGCTCCCGACGAAGACGAGCACTGCGAGATCGTCATAACCATTCGATGACTATGCAGATGTTCCGCATCGGGCGGCGATAGAGGGTGCGCGGCGGGATTCATCGGGTCGGCGGCCGCCGCTCCTGTCCTACTTGCACATGGCGCCGTGTAGCCGGTCCATCAGATCAACGGCACCTTGAACGGTATCCGGATGGACCGCGGCCTCGAGCACTTCCTCGACCCGCATCATCTCGGCATTCGCGGCCTCGGCCTTCGCATACCCATCGGGTGTCAAACGTGCGAGCTGGCGACGACCGTGGCGAACATCCTGCCGACGCTCGACCAGCCTCAATCCCTCCAGTTTCGCCAGAACGCCCTGCATCGATTGCGGGGTGATGAAGGCTCGCTCGGCCAGGTCGGCATTGGTCTGGTCCGGTCTCGCATTCAGTTCGGCCAGCACCGCATATTGAGCAGGATTGAGCCCAAGCGGCTTCAGCGCCTCCTCCATGCGCCGGTGCAGGGCATGCTGGGCAAGCTTGAGCCGGTATCCCAGCAGCGGGGTCATATCCTTGGTCATTGCAATATCAGGCACCTTATATTATATCAGGCCCCTGATATTATCACCCCATGCCAAGGAGACAACCATGCCCCGACTGATCGGCCCCGACTTCATCGGCATCCAGACAGACGACCTGCAGGCAGCCAGGGCCTTCTATGGCGACAGGCTGGGCCTGGCTGTGCTTCAGGAGGGCCCTGAAGCGATCGTGTTCGACAGCAAGCCCGCTCCCTTCGCGGTCAGAAAGCCCTTGGTGGACCTGGACGCAGCACAGGGAAGGCTGGGCTGGGGCGTTGCCCTGTGGTTCGGCTGCGATGACGCAGATGCGCTGCATGGGGAATTGAAGGCGGCAGGAATAGCCATCGCCTTTCCGCCGAAGGACGGGCCGTTCGGCCGGTATTTCGCGTTCCGTGATCCGTTTGGCTACACGATCACGGCCCATACCGCATGACGCGCCACTGGATCGGTGTTACGGGCCGCGAAACGAAGGTCGAGCAGCATTTGTAGTGCAGGATGCACGGGCCGAGGCCGTGCAGGAAGCCGAAGACAGCTAACGCGGTGCGTGCCGCAAAATAGCCAAGACCTATCGATCTTCGGAACGTCCCGGGTCACGCAAGACCGCAATTGACCGCGCAGGGAGAGGCGGCGTCCTGCGCGAGCACCGCCTCGACATCGGTGCGGTGCGGCAGGTCGGCGCCGCGGCGGGTGATGGTCACCGAGGCCGCCGCAGTCGCGTAGGCGAGCAGGTCGCCGAGCGCCTCGCGGTCGAGCCCGGCGATGGCGGCCTCGTCGAGCCGTCCGGTGGCGGCAAGGCGGGCGAGCAGCGCGGCGTGGAAGGTGTCGCCGGCGCCGACCGTGTCGCGCACGCTCACCTTGCGGCCCGGCACTTCCAGCGTGCCGGCCGCGCCGAAGGCGATCGCACCCTCGGCGCCGCGGGTGATGACGACGAGCTTGGCGCCGTAGCCGCGCCAATAGGCGGCAGCGTCCGCCAGTGCGGTCCCCGGCCCGAAGGCGGCGCGCACGTCCTCGTCGCTCGCCTTCACCAGGGTGGCGCAGCGGTAGAAGCGTTCGGCGGCGGCACCCCAGCGCTTCATGTCGGAGATCACGGTCGGTCGCACATTGGGATCGACGCTGATCACCCGGCGGCCCTTCTCGCGCTCGGCCAGCATGGCGTAGGCGGAGCCGACCGGCTCCACCACCATGGTGTAGGAGCCGAAGGTGAGAGCGCGCACCTCGTCCGGCAGCCGGGCCGGCAGGTCCTCCGCGGCCAGCGAGCGGTCGGCGGCCAGTTCACCGTGGAAGGAATAGCTCGGCTGGCCGTCCGGGGCGGTGGCGATAGCCGAGAGCGTGGAGAGCCGGTCGGTGCGCACGATGAAGCGCGTATCGACCCCCTCGCGCGCGAGGATGTCGGCGAGCAGCACGCCGAAGCGGTCGCGCGAGATGCCGCCGAGGAAGGCCGAGCGCGCGCCCTGCCGGGCGAGGCCGATGGCGACGTTGAAGGGCGAGCCGCCGGCAACCGCGCGGGCCGGCATCTCGGTGCCTTCCGGCGGGCCGACGAACAGGTCGATCAGCGCCTCCCCGCAGACGAGGATCATGCCGAGGCTCCTTCCGGCTGGATGACGCCCTTGCGCAGGATGATGTTGCCGTAGAGCCGCCGCTCGCCCGAGGCTATGATGGCGTAGGCGGCGCGCACCCGGTCGTAGAACGGCTCGCCGGGAATCGGCACCAGCCGGAAGCCCGGCTCGCGACGGGCGATCACCTCGGCGAACTCGACGAACACCTTCTCCAGCCGCCCGCAATCGCCATGGGCGCAGGGGCGAAAAGCGGCCTCCTCGACCACGGCATCGAGCGGCATCAGCGAGAGCACCGCGTCGAGGATCGCCGGCGCAGAGTGCCCGTCCATGCGGACAAGGCGCCGGGCATGGGCGTCGGCCGGGTAGTTGGCATCGACGATGGCGATCTCGTCGCCATGGCCCATGGCCCGGAGTGTCATCAGCAGATCCGGGCCGATCAGCGGGTCGATACCCTTGAGCATGGTCTAGTCCTTGAAGAGCACGTCGAAATCGCGGGCGAAGGTGGCGAGCAGCGGCAGCGCAGCGCCGCCAATGGCGCGGGCGTCGCGTCCGACCGAGCCCTCCACCACCACGGTGTCGGTGAGGCCCTGCCGGTCGATGGAGGCAAAGCGCCGGCGGGTGCGTTCGACGAGGCGGGTCCGCACGTCGGCGGGAAAGGCGCCGTCAATGACGACGGCCTCGAAATCGATCACCGACAGCATGGCGGCGATCGCCTGGGCGAGGCCGTCCGCAGCCTCGTCCATCCACTCCTCCAGGGGCTCGGCGAATTTCGACCAGTCGTCGGGCGACAGCCAGATGTCGGTGCCGGGCAGGCCACGGGCGATCAGCCGGCGTTCCAGCCGGTAGATGGAGGCTATGCGGATCAGTTGCTGCAGGCTCGCGGTGCCGTCCGCCTCACGCCGCAGGATCGGCATCGAGCCGAGCGCGCCGGCATTGCCCGAGCGGCCGGGGAACAGGCTGCCATTCAGCACGACGCCGCCGCCGATGAAGGTGCCGATATAGAGATAGGCGAAGTCGTGGAACGCCGCACCGCGGCCGAAGGTGAGCTCGGCCGCGCAGGCGGAGGTGGCGTCGTTGCACATCCGCACCGGCCAATCCGGGAACAACTGCTTCAACTCCCGGGTGACGTCGAAGGTTCGCCAGATCGCGAGCGCGCCGGGCGGGGTCTCGAGGTCGGCTTCCCAATTCCACAGCTCGAAGGGCATGGCGACGCCGATGCCGGTGACGCGTGCGCGCTGCTCCTCGGAGAGCACGGCAGTCAGCCGGGGAATCTCCCTTTCCGCAAAGTCCATCAGCATCCGCGGTAGCGGATAGGCGTAGGTAAGGCGGGCGCGGGCGCGGATGCCGGCGGTGAAGTCCATCAGCACCAGATCGGAGGAGCGCCGGCCGATCATGAGCCCGAGGCCGAAGGCGCCGTCGGGATTGAGCGAGAACGGGACCGAGGGCTGGCCGATCCGCCCGCGCTGGCGTTCGCCGGCCAGCAGCAGGCCGTCCGCCTGTAGCCGATTCATGATCACTGTGGTGGTCTGAATGGAGAGTCCGGTGAGGCGGGCGATATCCACCTTGCCGAGCGCCCGGTGGTGCCGGATCAGCGAGAGGATCAGCCGCTCGTTGTAGAGCCGCACGCCGGTCTGGTTCGTGCCGCGGCCGGCGGGGGAGGTCGGCGGCGGGGCACTCTCCGGAATCGGAAAGGCCGCGGTGTCGTCCATGCTCCTCGTGCTCCTCGCCGTCTTGTTGTCGCGCCGCCGCTTTGATCGGGCTGGCTTATCGCTGCGAACATGCGGCAGACAAGTCCACCGAGTCAATAATTAAATCCGCGTGATTTATTTATTGACAGATGCCCGGCGCTGCGGCTTCATGGAAACGTCAAACAACAGGTCGCGGGCCGAACCCGTGCGTCACATCATCGTCCCATGGGAGGGAAGAATGCGCCGCTCATTCCGGCATCATCTCATTTTCTCGGCCGCTTCCGCGATCGCGCTCGCCACCGCCTCGCTCGGAGGAGCCGCCGCTGCCGACAAGCCGATCGTCGGCATCATCACCAAGACCAACACCAACCCCTTCTTCGTGAAGATGAAGGAGGGCGCGCAGGCCAAGGCCAACGAGCTCGGCATGGAACTGCGCTCCTTCGCCGGCAAGGTCGATGGCGACAACGACTCGCAGGTCGCGGCGGTGGAGAACCTGATCGCCGCCGGCGCCAAGGGCATCCTGATCACGCCCAGTGACAGCCGCGCCATCGTGCCCTCGATCGACAAGGCCCGTGCGGCTGGCATCCTGGTGATCGCACTCGATACGCCGCTCGACCCGGCGAACGCGGCCGACGCCACCTTCGCCACCGACAATTTCCTCGCCGGTCAGTATGTCGGCCAGTGGGCGGCCAAGGTGCTGGGCGAGAAGGCGGGCACCGCCAAGATCGCGCTGCTCGACCTCAACGTGAATCAGGTCTCGGTCGACGTCGCCCGCGACCAGGGCTTCCTCAAGGGCTTCGGCGTCGATCTCGCCAATCCGGCGGTGATCGGCGACGAGAAGGACAAGCGCATCGTCGGCCACGACACCACGCTCGGCAACGAGGAGGGCGGCCGCAAGGCGATGGAGAATCTGCTCCAGAAGGACCCAGAGATCTCCGTCGTCTACACCATCAACGAGCCGGCGGCGGCCGGCGCCTATGAGGCGCTCAAGTCGGTCGGCCGCGACAAGGACGTGCTGATCGTCTCGGTCGACGGCGGCTGCCCCGGCGTGCGCAACGTCGCCGACGGCGTCATCGGTGCCACCTCGATGCAGTTCCCGCTGCTGATGGCCTCGAAGGGCGTCGAGGCGGTGTTCGAATACGCGAAGACCGGCGCCAAGCCGCAGGTCACCCCCGGCCTCGACTTTGTGAACACCGGCGTCGAGCTGATCACCGACAAGCCGGTCGATGGACTGAAGTCGACCCCCTCCGCCGAAGCACTGAAGAAGTGCTGGGGCTGACCCGCTTCCGCGCCGCATCCGGGCGGCACGGATCGTCCATGTGAATCAACAGAGAGGCGCCGAGCGTCTCTCCCGGCCCTGCGCCGCGCCAGCGCGGAGCCGGTCTGCGGGAGGATATGGCGATGACCGATTTGAGCAGTTCCGGCGCGCCCCCTCCGGGTCGCCCGGCGAGACAGGCCTTCGAGCAGGTGCTCGAAAAGCGCGACAGTCGCGTCGCCGAGTTCGACGTTACCCCCAAGTCGCCCCTGCAGCGCGTGCAGCATTTCCTGCACGCCAACCCGACGGCGGTACCCGCCATTGTGCTGCTGCTCGGCATCATCGGCTTCAGCCTCATCGTGGGCGGCCGCTTCCTGTCGTCCTTCAACCTGTCGCTGATCATCCAGCAGGTGACGATCATCGGCATCATCGGCATCGCCCAGACGCTGATCGTCATCACCGCCGGCATCGACCTGTCGGTAGGCGCCATCATGGTGTTGTGCTCGGTGGTGATGGGCAAGCTGGCGGTGACGATGGGCCTGCCGGCGCCGCTCGCTTTCCTGGCCGGCATAGCCGTGGGCGGCGGCTGCGGCGCCGTCAACGGCGTGCTGGTGACGCGGCTGAAGCTGCCGCCCTTCATCGTCACGCTGGGCACCTGGTCGATCTTCTTCGCGCTGAACCTGTGGTACTCGGGCTCCGAGACCATCCGCTCGCAGGACGTCGCCAAGGCGGCGCCGTTCCTGCAGTTCCTCGGGACGCCGGTCGACGTGCTCGGCGCGCGCTTCACCTATGGCTCCTTCTTCATGCTGGGGCTGATCGCCCTCGTCTGGTACGTGCTCAACCGCACCGCCTTCGGCCGGCATCTCTACGCGGTCGGCGACGACCCCGCCGCCGCCGAGCTCGCCGGCATCCGCACCCGCAAGGTGCTGTTCACCGTCTATGTGGCGGCGGGCGTCATCTGCGCGCTCGGCGCCTGGGCGCTGATCGGGCGCATCGGCTCGGTGAGCCCGCAGGCCGGCCAGACGGCCAATCTCGACAGCATCACCGCGGTGGTGATCGGCGGCGCCAGCCTTTTCGGCGGACGCGGCTCGATCATCGGTACGCTCATCGGCGCGCTCATCGTCGGCGTGTTCCGCAACGGCCTCGCGCTCTCCGGCGTCGACGTGCTGTGGCAGGAATTCACCGTCGGCATCCTCATCATCGTCGCGGTCGCCCTCGACCAGTGGATCCGCAAGGTGTCGGCATGAGTACTCAATCCACGCTCACCGGACTGAAGCCCGCTTCCGCTCCCGTCACCCCGGTGCTGTCCGCGCGCGGCCTCGTCAAGCGCTACGGGCGGGTGACCGCCATGGACCACGCCGATTTCGACCTCTATCCCGGCGAGATCCTAGCGGTGATCGGCGACAACGGCGCCGGCAAATCCTCGCTCATCAAGGCGCTGTCCGGCGCCCTGATCCCCGACGACGGCGAGATCCGGCTCGACGGCGAGGTGACGAGGTTCGCCTCGCCGATGGACGCCCAGAGAGCGGGCATCGAGACGGTGCACCAGTCGCTGGCGCTCTCACCCAGCCTGTCCATCGCCGACAACATGTTCCTCGGCCGCGAGATGCGCCGGCCGGGCGTGCTCGGCTCGGTGTTCCGCATGCTCGACCGGCCGGCGATGCAGAAGATCGCCCGCGACAAGCTCTCGGAGCTCGGGCTGATGACGGTGCAGAACATCAACCAGCCGGTGGAGACGCTCTCGGGCGGCCAGCGGCAGGGCGTGGCGGTGGCGCGCGCGGCCGCCTTCGGCTCGCGCGTGGTCATCATGGACGAGCCGACCGCGGCGCTGGGCGTGAAGGAATCGCGCCGGGTGCTGGAGCTGATCCTCGACGTGCGCTCGCGTGGCCTGCCGATCGTGCTGATCAGCCACAACATGCCGCATGTGTTCGAGATCGCCGACCGCATCCACATTCACCGGCTGGGCCGGCGGCTCTGCGTCATCGACCCGAAGGACCACACCATGTCCGACGCGGTGGCCTTCATGACCGGCGCCAAATCCCCGGCGGAGGAGCTGGCGGCCTAGCGAGCCTCCTGGACGGAGGGATCATCCGATCGGAGGGCAATGCTCGGCTCATCGAAGCTGGAGCGCCTTCCCATCACCCGGATGGTCCATCCGAACGCAAGGGGTTTCGGGACAGGCTCCGTAGAGGGCGCAGCCCCTCGCACACGGAGCATGTCGCAACCGATTGAGTCTGTCTCCCTTTCCGCTCCGGCCGCAGGCCGGGCTGGAAAGGGCCGGGCTCCCGAGATCGCGGGCCGTCTCCCGCCGGACCCGCGTCGTGCCGCCGACCCGCTCGCGCCCAGCGGGTCGGCGGACTTTTTATCCCGTTTCCCTCGCCTGATCGGAACGCATAGCTCCGACGCAGATTTCGCGCTACTGCGATGCTGCATCGCACACTATGTTCTCCTTGCTCTTGCTGCTTTGCAGCATGGCCAATTGAGGAGAACATGTCATGCAGATCGAACAGATCGGCATCACCTTGCGGACGGCTTTCGCGCGTCGCCGCGTGTACAACAAGATCGCCGACGAGCTTTCCGCCTATACGGACCGCGAGCTGGCCGATCTCGGCCTCAGCCGCCCCGACATTCCGGCCCTCGCCCGGCAGGCGGCTGAAGCCGTCGAAGCCGCTCCCGCTGTCACGCGCCAACCAAACCTGCCCTTCGCGCGCGCCGCCTGAGCCAGCATCACGCGCGCTGCTTTGCGAAGAGCCTATTCCCTCTACCTGTGCAAACTTAGATATTGCTGCCGCACGGAATGCGAACGCATCTCGTTGATCAGCATGCGTAGCCAGCGATGGGTCGGTGAGTGCTGCATGCGCTCATGCCAAAGCTGGTAGAATTGGATGTGCGGATAGGCGATCGGCGATGGGATGATCGTCAATGGCAGCACGTTGGCAAAATACTCGGCGAAATGCCGGGTGACGGTGAAGATCAGGTCCGTGCCGACCAGCAGATACGGCGCCATCGAAAAATAGGAAATCACGACTCGACGCTCGCGCACCACGTGAATGGCGCTCAAATGGGTTTCCACCACCCCACGATGGGCGATGGCGTAGTCGGCCGGTGCGACGTGGTTGGCGGCCAGATATTCCTCCGCCGATGGGAGCCGCCGGGTAAATTCGTGATCCCTGTCGACAAGACAGACGAACTCGTCCTCGAACAGCACCGAGCGGCGCAAATAGGTTGGCGGCGTCGGCCAGTTGCTGATGACGAGATCGGCGCTCCCGGAGGCCAGCGCCCCTTCGAAGTCATAATCCGGCCCCAGCGCCCGCATCACCAGCCGCGCCATCGGCGCCCGGCGCCGGAATTCCTGCATGATCCCGTTGAACATCAGCGGCAAAATGTGGTCCGGCAGTGCGATGGTGAATGTCTGCCGCGACGAGGACGGGTCGAAACGGTCGGGATCGACCAGCAGGCCGTCCAGCTCTTCCAGCGCCTTGGCGGAAGCGGCCTGCAGCATGGCGGCACGTTCGGTCAGCACCATGCCGCCCTGGTTGCGCACCAGCAGCGGATCGCCGAACATCTCGCGCAACTGCTTCAGGACGAGGCTGGCGGCCGGCTGGGATAGGCCGAGGCGCCGCGCCGCGCGCGTCACGCTCCGCTCCTCCAGCAGCGTGCCGAGCACCCGTAGATGAAAGGCGCTAAGCGGATTGTCCGGAATGCGCATCGACAACGGGCTCCATCATGGGCGAACCATACATCAGCCGACGAGACGCGCATTCGAATTTGCGAATACCTATCCCCATGCATGTACCACCCACACGCAATGGCGATGCCCGAAATGACGATCTCATTCTCGATCGCCGAGCTGCACAAAACGGCACCATGGAGGTTGAAATTCAATCAGCGCTTCCGGCGCCAACAATGGGCGGCGGCTTGAAACACCTAGCGCTATCGACACGAAAGTCGCGCATTCCGACCCTCGTGAAAGCCGCCCGGCAATTCCGCGACTGACAGCCCTCCGGGTTTTTCATCGAAAGCGGAAAGACTTGCCGACCTCTTCCCCACGCGACGTCGCATTATTCGAAAAATCGAATAATCACTATTCAAAGGGGCTAATAGGCAAAGGTCCGCGCCTTGCTTGCATGACGGCACCGCATCGCCGCCTTCATGCAGGAGCCCGTCATGAAACGCCTTGTCCGCCCGCTCGTCGTCCTGGCGCTCATCGCCAGCTCGCAGCTCGCCCATGCCGAGACGATCCGCTGGCTCACCCAGACCCAGCAGCAGAACGCCCAGTATCCGGTCGAGATCGGCGTCATCGACAAGCTGAAGTCAAGCGGCTTCGACATTCAGCGCAACGAATTCCAGATGCTCGGCCTCAATCTGGCCGATGCGTTGCGCACCGCCAGCTCCGGCGCCTTTCAGGTCGTCACCACCCAGATCGGCAGCGCCGCGAAGGACGATCCCTTCCTCGAAGGCATCGACCTCATCGGTGTCGCCACCGACATGAGCGAGCTGCGCAAGGGGGTCGACGCCTATCGCGAGGTGTTCAACGCCCGGCTCGGCGAGCGCTTCGGCGTCAAGGCAGTGGCGATCTGGCCGTTCGGTCCGCAGGTGTTCTTCTGCAACCAGCCGATCAAGTCGCTGGACGACCTGAAGGGCCTCAAGGTGCGCTCCTTCACCGCGTCCATGTCCAGCCTTCTCACCCAGCTCGGCGCGACGCCGGTAACGCTGAGCTTCCCGGAGGTTTATCCGGCACTGGAGCGCGGCGTCGCCTCCTGCGGCGTCACCTCGCCGACCTCCGCCAATACCGGCAAATGGCCGGAAGTGACCACCCACCTGCTCCCGCTTTCGGTGTCCGGCTCGGTGCAGGCGCATCTGGTCAATCTCGAATGGTGGGATTCGCTGCCGGCCGATCGCCGCGCGGCGCTGGAGGCGCAGTTCAAGGCGCTGGAGGACGGGCTTTGGAACCTCGCCGTCACCACCAATGAGAAGGCACTGGCGTGCAGCACCGGCGGCACCTGCGAGCCCGGCCTCTACACCGCCTACAAGATGACGCTGGTGCCGGTGACCGACGCGGACAAGGCCAAGGTCCAACAGATCGCGGCCGACAAGATCCTCGGCGAGTGGGCCGGTCGCTGCAAGGCCACCTATGCCGACTGCGCCAAGGTGTGGAACGCCTCCATCGGGGCCGCGCTGGGCATGAAGATCGCCGGCCAGTGAGCCGGAAGCCTCGCCCGTGCCTCGCATTTCATGAGGCACGGCCCCCTTCCCTTCTCCTATGAGTGGTTCGACCATGACGGACAAGGAACGTGCCGCCCCGGTACCGCAGCCCGAGGGCAATCCGCTGGCCCGGCGGCTCGAGCCGCCGGTTCGCTGGATGCAGATCGCCATGGGCTGGTGCCTCATAGGCATCTGTCTTGCCACGACATACGAAATCCTGGCCCGGCGCCTGTTCGGCTCCTCGATCCAGGGGGTGAACGAGGTGGGGGCCTATCTGCTGGCGATCGCCAGCACCTGGGGCTTCTCGGCGGCGCTGCTGCAGCGCGCCCATTCGCGGGTCGATTTCCTGTTCCAGTATTTTCCCCCGGCCATGCAGTCGGGGCTGAACATGCTGGCCAGCGTGTCGCTCGCCGGCCTCGCCGTCTTCTCGGCCTGGCAGGGCTGGCGTGTGCTGTCCGACACGCTGCGCTGGCAGGCGCATGCCGCCACCCCGCTGCAGACGCCGCTTTGGATCCCGCAATCGCTCTGGCTGGCCGGGCTCGTCATCTTCGCCGGCATGGCGGCGGCCTTCGCGGTCCATTCCCTCATTCTTTTGTTCGTCGACCGACGCAGGCTCGACCGCTTCTACGGGCCCCCCTCGCTCAAGGAGCAGATCGAGATCGAGACGCAAGGCGCGCTTCCGAGCGATGGCCGGGCGGTACTCTGATGATCAGCATTACCATCGTCGTCCTCGGCTTCCTGGTGATGATCGCCCTGCTGTTTCTGGGGCTTCACGTCGCCACCGCCCTGTTCCTCACCGCCGTCACCGCCGTCGTGGTCTATTTCGACGGCGTGCATCTGCGCATGTATGGCAGCCAGCTCTGGAGCTCGATGGAGGACTACATCCTCCTGTCGATCCCGCTCTACATCCTGCTCGGCGAGATACTCGTGCGCAGCGGCATGACCGACAAGATGTATGGCGCGCTCGCACCGTGGCTCAACAGGCTGCCGGGCGGCCTCCTGCACACCAATATCGGCGCCTCGGCGATCTTCTCGGCCGTCTCAGGTTCGTCGGTATCCACCGCGGCGACCATCACCACCGTCGCGCTGCCCTCCTTCAAGAAGCGCCGATATGACGAGCGGCTGGTGCTGGGATCCATCGCGGCGGGCGCCTCGCTCGGCAATCTCATACCGCCGGGCATCGCCTTCATCATCTACGCCTCGCTGACCAACACCTCGGTCGGGCAGCTCTATGCCGCGGCCATGCTGCCGAGCCTCATCCTCACCGGGCTGTTCATGGCAGTCATCGCCGTGTTGTGCCTGCTGCGCCCCGATCTCGCCGGCGCGAGGGAAGAGAGCGTGCCGCTTGGCGAACGCCTGCGCCGCCTGGTCGATCTCACCGGCCCGCTCGTCGTGTTCGCCATCATCATGGGCTCGGTCTACACCGGCTGGGCGACCGTGACGGAATCGGCGGCGCTCGCCGTCGTCGCCACCATGATCATCGCGGCGTGCCAGCGCCGGCTGAACGTCGGCATGCTGCATGAAGCCTTCGTGGCGACGGCAAGCCTCACGGCGATCACCATGCTGATCCTCGCCGTGGCGTTCTATCTGAACTACGCGCTGGGCCTGCTCGGCATCACCCAGACGCTCAGCACCTGGGTGGCCGGCCTCGGCACCGAGCCGATGACCCTGAAATGGGTCCTCGCCTTCTTCTATCTGCTGCTCGGTGTGTTCTTCGAAACGTTGCCGATGATGGTCGGCACGGTGCCGATCCTGTTCCCGATCATCGTGGCCGTGGGCATAGATCCCGTCTGGTTCGGCGTCTTCATCGTGCTGATGTGCGAGATGTCACTGTTGAGCCCGCCGGTCGGCATGACGCTGTACGTCATCCAGACCGTCCGCAAGGAAGGCAATATCGGCGCGGTTTTCGCGGGCACCATTCCGTTCGTCGCGGCGATGATGCTGATGACCGCCCTGCTGATCCACTTTCCGCAGATGGCGAGCTGGGCGAGCGCGGCACTGCCCGGCAACTGACCGGCCCGAAACCGCTGCGCCGGCCGGGCGACGCCACGCCTCGCGCCGAACCGGCTCTGAAGAGGGGATATCCATGGAAAAGACCACCGCGCTCGGCGCCACAGACCAGGCCACCTTCATAGCGATGTATGCCGACCTGTTCGAGCATTCGCCCTGGGTGGCCGCCCGCGCCTGGCGCCCGGAGGGCTTCGACAGTTACACCACCATGCTCGACACGATGATGGCAGTGGTCGCCGCGGCATCCGAGGGCGAGCAGATGAGCCTGCTGCGTGCCCATCCCGAACTGGCAGGACGAGAGGCGCAGGCTGGCGACCTCACACCCGCCTCGGAACTCGAACAGGCAAGTGCCGGCCTGAAGCACCTGGCGCCCGACGAGTTCGAGGAAATGCGCCAACTAAACGCCGCCTATCTTGCGCGGCACGGCTTTCCGTTCATCGTTTGCGTCCGCCATTATACCAAGCGGGGCATTCTGGCAGAGCTGGAACGACGCAGCCGCCGCACAACGTCACTGGAGCGCGAAGAAGCTCTTGCCCAGATCGGCTTCATCGCGCGCGCCCGACTGGAGCGCGGAGAAAGCGTCGCCGGCCTCGCGGAAGACCTGGCAATTCCGGATCCCGGAGAAGATGGCGAGCCGGAAAGCCGCCATTCCGTGCACCCTCAGAAGACAAAATATAAGTGACAACAACTACTTGCACTAAGGCGACCGAGGCTCCCGACGCAGATGAGAACTCCGGGATCGCCATAATCATCTGACAGATAGTCAGATATTTCGCGTTTTGCGGCCATCGGCGGGTTTTAATAATACGATGCCCGTCAGTCGTCCTCGACGAAGATTTGCTCGCGCTTTCGGCGGAAGGCGGGCAGCAGCACCATCAGCAATCCAAGCGTGGCGACGGCGAGTAGCGCGGCGCTGATCGGCCGGGTGATCAGCACCAGCGGGTCGCCACGCGACAGCAGCATGGTGCGGCGAAGATACTCCTCCATCATCGGCCCCAACACGAAGCCGAGCAGCAGCGGTGCCGGCTCGCATCGCAACCGCGAGAACACATAGCCGAGGACGCAGAACGCGGCCATGAGATAGACGTCGAAGGCGGAGTTGTTGAGGCTATAGACGCCGATCGCCGAGATCACCAGGACCACCGGAAACAACATATAGTACGGAATAGTCAACAGCCGCACCCACAGCCCGACCATGGGCAGGTTCAGCACCAGAAGCAGCAGGTTGCCGATCCACATCGACACCACGATGCCCCAGAACAGCGGCGCCTGTTCGGTGATCATGCCTGGTCCCGGCTGGATGCCCTGGATGATCAGCGCACCGATCATCAACGCCATGACCGGGTTCGAGGGAATGCCGAGCGTCAGCATCGGGATATAGGAGGTCTGCGCTCCGGCATTGTTGGCCGATTCCGGAGCGGCGACGCCCTCGATGGCGCCCCGGCCGAATTCATCGGGATGCTTGGAGAGCTTCTTCTCGAGCGAGTAGGAAGCGAAGGAGGAGAGCATCGCGCCGCCTCCGGGCAGGATACCGAGCGCCGATCCGAGCACCGTGCCGCGCAGAATCGGTGCGGCCATACGACGGAAATCCTCGCGCGTCGGCATCAGCCGGGTGATCTTCTCGACCACCATCCCGCGGGCTCCCGAGCTCTCCAGATTGCGCATGATCTCACCGAGCCCGAACATGCCCATGGCGACGATCACGAAATTGATCCCGTCCGCCATCTCGGCCCGGCCGAAGGTGTAGCGCAACGTACCCGACGTCACGTCCGTGCCGATCAGGCCCAGCAGCAGCCCGAGCACGATCATCGCCAGCGCACGCACCAGCGGGCCATGGGCGAGGATGACCGAGGCGATGAGGCCCAGTACCATGAGCGAGAAATACTCTGCCGGCCCGAAATTGAGCGCCACACGCGCGAGGGGTGGAGCGAACATGGCAAGCACCAGCGTCGCCACCGTGCCGGCGACGAAGGAACCGATAGCTGCTGTCGCAAGGGCGACGCCGGCGCGTCCGCGCCGCGCCATCTGGTAGCCGTCGAGGACGGTGACGACCGACGCCGATTCACCCGGCAGGTTCAGCAGGATCGAAGTGGTGGAGCCGCCATACTGCGCGCCGTAATAGATGCCCGATAGCATGATCAGCGCGGAGACCGGCGGCAGGCCGAAGGTCAGCGGCAGCAGCATAGCGATGGTCGGCACCGGCCCGAGGCCAGGCAGCACGCCGATCAGCGTGCCGAGCACGACGCCGACAAGGCAATAGAACAGGTTCGACAGGCTGAACGCCGTCTCGATGCCGAGTTGCAGATGGTCGAGAAATTCCATTATCGGCTCCCGATCACATACCCAGCCAGGGGCCGACCAGCGGAATGGGTAGTCCGAGGCCCTTAACGAACACCGCCCCGCTGAACACCGCGAGGGTCGCCGCCACGAGCACCACGATGCGGGCCTTCAGCTCCGGCGACGCGCAAGAGCAGATGAGCGCCGAGACGAACACGGCCGGCACGATGCCCGCGCCACGTATCGAGAATGCGAACACCACTGCCGCGAGAGGAATAAGCAGCAGCGCGCGATAGGAGACCGGCGTCTCCTTGTGCTCGCCGGCATGCCGCTCGAACAGCAGCACTATCGCGCCGAGCGCGATCAGCAGGATCGAAAGCACGCGGGGAAAATAACCCGGACCCATCTGTCGGGCGGTGCCGAATTCATAGCCGGAGCCGATGACCAGGAAGCCGATGCCGAAGGCGATGAACAGGAGGCCGCTATAGAGCGCGGTCGGATCGCGGCGATCCGTCCTCGCCAGCGGCGCGTTGTCTTGCATCATTGTCTCTCGTCCCAACTTCTGCCCACCGACGCGAAGAGCGGCAGGAGAATGTCCCCGCCGCCTTTCGGCACGTCTCCCGCTCGCGCGTGAGCGGGAGACGCTTCAGGCGCGTGAGGTCATATCGAGGTCACTTCTTGGCGATTCCGGCATCCGCCACGAGCTTGCGCCAGTGGGTGAGCTCGCTGGAAATGGTCTGGGCGAGCTGGTCGGGCGTCCCGCGGACGATCTCCGCACCCTCGCCGATGAGGCGACCGCGCACGCTGTCGAGCGCCACCACATCGTTGATGGCTTTGTTGAGCTGTTCCACGATCGGCCGCGGCAGGTTGCTGGGGCCGACGATTCCCCACCAAGTGTAGACCTCAAAGCCCTCGATGCCGGCTTCCTTGACAGTCGGAGTGTCCGGGAAGAGCGGGCTGCGTTCCGCGCCGGTGGTGGCGAGCAGCTTCACCTCCTTCGCCTTGACCTGCCCCAACATGGTCGGCGTTGTCGCGAAGAAGACTTGAACCGCGCCCGAAAGCAGGTCAAAGGTCGCCGGGCCGCTGCCCTTATAGGGCACATGGGTCATGGTGGTGCCGGCGAGCTGGTTGAACAGCGCCCCGGAAAGATGATTGATACTGCCGGGGCCGGCTGAAGCGTAGTTGAATGCCTCAGGGTCGGCCTTGGCTTTGCTGACGAGCTCGCCGATGGAGCCGACCGGCACGTCCTTGTTGGTGACAACGATCAGCGGGCCGCGACCGAGCTGGGCGATTGGCGTGAAGCTCTTCACCACATCATAGGGCAGTCCGCTCTCGACAGCGGCATGGGTCACGAAGGTCGAGGTCACGAACAGCAGCGTGTAGCCGTCAGGATCCGCATTGGCCACGCGCGAGGAACCGATCGAGCCACCTCCACCGCCGGCGTTCTCAACCACAACCGGCTGGCCAAGCGAGGTCTGCAGATGCGCAGCGACCTCACGGGCGATGCTATCGGTGCCGCCACCGGCGGCGAACGGGACGACGATGGTGATGGCGCGCTGGGGATAATTCTGCGCCTCGGCCTCGCCATAGGTGGCGGCCATGAGAGTTGCGCCGAGCAGCGTAGCGCCGATGCGTCGTGCCAGCGTGCCAAATGTCCGGTCCGACCTGGACCGCCTGATGTCGATCATGATTCCCTCCGTTTGAGCCTGTCGCGGTTATCCGTCCGCGCGCCGGGAAGCCGTGGATTGCGCCGTGACCGGCAGCCGTCGCCACCTGTTGCGGGGCGGGAGATGGCAACGAGGCCCCGCATGCTCGCGATCACCGCTTCTGTGGCGGCGTTGGAACTCTGAGCGCATTGATTGCATAATTATATCCACTTCTGCAATATCCAAATGCACCGAGCTCATATCCCTCGCGCCAGACGTATCGTGCTAGCGAGATGGCGATCCGCCGTGACCGCTGACAATGTGCGATGCCTGCGGCATAGATCGCGTGAGGTGACGGCGCTGGAGCGGCAAATCCGGCGATATGGCCGCCGGCGGGAGTGAGGGATTCGGATCGGATGGCTTTCACAGGCGTGCGGCGGCAACAGATTGCCCACGATCTCGCCGATCGGATCAGCGCCCTGATCCGGGCCACCTCAGCGAAGCCCGGCACGCATCTGCGTGCGCAGGACCTGGCCGATCGGTTTCAAGTATCCCGCTTTCCGGTTACCGAAGCGCTGAAGCTGCTTCAGGCCAGAGGGCTGGTCCGGCACGAACCCAACCGGGGCTTCTTCGTCACCGAGGTAACACCCGTTCAGGGCGATCCGGCGAAGCCGGATGAGCGCTTGGTTGGCGACGCATATATGCGCCTTGCGGAGGATCACCTCGACGGCCGGTTGCCGGACCGGGTATCCGGCAGCTTCCTGCGCGAGCGCTACGCTCTTTCACGCGGCCAGTTGTCCGAGCTTCTCTCCCGTATCGTCAGCGAGGGTTGGGCACAGCGCCGTCCCGGTTACGGCTGGTCGCTGTCGCCGGTGCTGCGCACGCCCGAAGCGCTGCAGCAGACCTATCGCGTGCGACTTGCTATCGAGCCGGCTGGGCTGATCGAACCGGGCTTTCATCTGCCGCTCAAGACGCTGAAACACTGCCAGCAGGTCGAGCGTAGCCTGCTGGCCGGCGCCATCGAGACCATGTCTGTCCAGGAGCTCTACGAGACCGGCGTGGAATTCCATGAAACGTTGATGGAAGCATCCGGCAACCCGTTCTTCCTGGAGACGCTACGACGGGTGAACCAGGTTCGCCGTCTGCTGGCCTATCGCGCTATGGTCGACCGGCGCCGCTATTATGGCCAGTCGAGAGAGCATCTGGGAATTCTGGAATGCCTGGAGCGGGGCGACAACGCGGCCGCCGCCGTCGCCATGCGCATGCATCTGACGAGCGTGATCGCGAATCTAGGCAAACTGCGCGGGACGTTGGCGATCTCGAACGAGAGTCGGGCAAGGCTGCCGCTTGACTAAATATTGCATATGATGGACTTGATATGCAATATGAGTTGGGCAGCCGACAGGCGCCGACCCCATTGCTCTCCCGACGGATCAGACGCTCATGACCGCCTTGCGCAACGATACCGACCGCGTCTCGCTTCTCGTCATGGAAGGAGATGGCATCGGGCCTGAGATCTGCCGGGCGACACTCGGCGTGCTGGAGGCCGTCGGTGCGGCGCACGGGATCGGCTTCGACATCCTCACCGAGGAGATCGGCTTCGCGGCGCTCGCCGCTACGGGCACGACGTTCCCTGATCGCGTTCTCGAAGTGGCTCGGACGGTCGACGGCATCCTTCTCGGGCCCGTGTCGCACAACGAATATCCCCCCGTCACCGAAGGCGGGAAGAACCCCTCCGGCGAGTTACGCAAGAGGCTCGATCTGTTCGCCAACATTCGCCCGGCCCTCTCTTTGCCCGGCTTGCCCCCGCGTTGCGGCAAGCCGCTCGACCTCGTCATCGTGCGCGAGAACACGGAAGGCTTCTATGCCGACCGCACCATGTTCGCCGGCACCGGCGAAGTGATGCCGACTCCCGACCTCGCCATGGCGTTCCGCAAGGTGACCCGGCAAGGATCGCTGCGCATCGCCCGCACGGCCTTCGCACTGGCGGCGGCACGCCGCAGCAAGGTGACCGCGGTCCACAAGGCAAACGTGCTGCGCATCTCCGACGGTCTTTTCCTCGACTGCGTACGGGAGGTGGCAGCGGAGTATCCGGGCGTCGCCTATGAAGAGAAGCTGATCGACGCCATGACAGCGCTGCTCATCCGCGATCCCGCCGTCTACGACGTGATCGTCACCACCAACATGTTCGGCGACATTCTCTCCGACGAAGCGTCGGAACTGTCCGGCAGCCTCGGTCTCGCCGCCTCGCTCAATTCGGGCGCCGATCATGCGGTGGCGCAGGCCCAGCACGGCTCGGCCCCCGACATCGCGGGCAAGGATATCGCCAACCCGGCTTCGCTGATCGGCTCCCTCGCCATGCTGCTCAAATGGCTCGGCGGGCGGCGGGACGATTCTCGTCTGGTCGCCGCCGGTGCTGCGATCGACGCGGGCCTTGCGAAGGCAGTGGCGAAGCCAGAAGGCCGCACCGCCGATCTCGGTGGCCCCCTGGGCACCCGGGCATTCGCCGAACGGGTCGCCGAGTTTGCCGCATCGGCAACCATCTAGACTTTAAATCTGTGCGTGTGAGCGCGGGAAGAAGGGCGAAGAGATGAACGGCGGATCCCCTGATCCCGCCCCTAGCCCGCCCGCGCGCGGCCCGGTCATCCGCACCATCGCCATGCCGGGGGACGCCAACCCCTCCGAGGATATCTTCGGCGGCTGGCTCATGGCCGATATGGACCTCGCTGCCGGCAACGTAGCAACTCGTCACGCCAGGAGCCGGGTGGCGACCGTGGCGGTCGAGGCGATGAGCGTCCTCAGTCCCGTCCTTGTTGGCTACGAGGTGAGCTTTTATGGCGAGGTGCTCTCGCTCGACGCGCATCCGCGCGGAAGCTCGGCGCCGCCCGCGCGAGGATGAAACGACGAATAATAGGGTCACGGAGGCGATCTTCACCTTCGTTGCCATCGACAAGGACGCCGTCCCCGGCCGGTAGATTAAGGCAGCAGCAGGTCCGATGACGGTCACCGACACTCCGGCGCTCAGCGTGGCGGGCCTCGCGGCCGCTCACGGCGTCACCGAATCCTGGGCCACTCGCGTGCTGCGCCTCGCCTTCCTCGATCCGAGCATCATCGCCCGGATCATCGCAGGGCAAGCTCCGGCCTATCTAACGCTCGATATCCTTCGCGCACCGGAAGCCATCCCGGCCCTCTGGACGGAACAGTGCGCTCTTCATCTCAATAATAGAATGGCGCCATAATTTTCGGAGACTATACAGGCACTGTCATTAACAATATTATTGTTACCTGCCAGCTTTTGCTCCATCGTGGTCGCACATATATAAGTAACTACTACAATTGTACTCAATTATTGGCACTTTTTGGAACGCATTAGTCGAACTAAAATTCTTGACAATCTGGCGTCTACGCTAGGTAAATATAGCTCTTAACTTCAACGCTAAGTCAATGCGACACGATTACATGCCCGTATGCGGGCGCACGGTAGCGGCCTGGTAGTTGACTCGGATCTGAGCCCTCAATGCCGACTACACATTTCGTCAACAAGGACACCGTACAAGTCGGAGTCGCTTGATCCGCTTCGATTCGGCACTTATTTGGACTCCAAAGCACTTGCGAGTTCACCGTATGTGCCTTGGTAATACGACACATTATGCCAAGGTCGTTTGGACAGTAAGTCGGCGACCTGGCGTGCTTGCGCGCCGTTCCGGCCAAAGAGAATAACTCGCCTGTTGAAATCATCCTCAGGTAAAGGGATTTTCTTGAGCGAGCCGACTGCAAGCGCTTCTGCCGAGGCGTTGAGCGCGCCCGGGATACTGCCCTGACCAAACTCGGTCGGTGAACGCACGTCGATCAGAACAGCAGTGCGGTCGACGTTGAATACCCGCGCTACGCCGGCGGTAGTAATTTCAACAGGCCCACCAAGCGCGCGCCAGACCGGTATGCCGAGCTGGTAGCGGCGCACATTCGTAAAGCCTGCAGCGGCGAGTTCGTCACCAAGCCGGCGGCTGGCCTGACAATAGGGGCCATTGCAGTAGAGGATCAGGGGTTTGGCGCGATCACCTTCGGCAAGGCGCTCCGCCGCTGCCACCTGCGGCGCTTCGAGCGTCCGCGCGCCCGGAATGTGACCTGCCTGGAACTCGGCCGTTGTTCGAGTGTCGATCAGAAGTGCTTTGTCGTTGGCGAGGATGTGCCGCAGGTCGTCCGTGCTAATCTCTGGCGTTTTGGCGCCTGCTTCAGCGAGCGTCGCCTGAAAGATGCTCGCGGATTCGGCCCAGCCGGTTGCGGGGTTCAGCAGCAGGATGACTAGGCTGAACACCGAGACGACATTTAAAGATGTCATTGTCATCACTCTGGCTCTTGGAACGGAGAAACGGAGACAAGCCCGGACGGGCGGCCGCATCGCCTCACCGCATCAGTAGGCCTTCAGTGTGCCGAGTGTTCCGGGTCCCGCTCCAATAGTATTGCGCGCGGTCAGGTCGCAGATTTTCTGCGCGGCCCTGATGCATCACTCTCTCTTCAGGCCCGCGGCTCGCACGATCGGGGGCCATTTAACAATTTCATCGGCTAGGAAGCGTGCTGTCTCCTCCCGTGTGCCGATCTGTGCCGTGTAGCCAAGCCGCGCAAGATGCGCTGGCATTTCGGGGGTCTTTAGCCCGGAATTCACAGCAGCATTGAGCCCGTCCAATATCACCGGCGGGGTGCCCTTGGGCGCCAGCAGCATCGCCCAAGCATCAGGACGGAAAGCGAGCTGCCCCAGCCCCGCTTCCGTAACCGTCGGTACATCCGGCAGATCGTCGGCTCGCTGTTCACCTGTGTACGCAATCGGGCGTAGCTTGCCGTCGCGGATTAGTGGCAAGAGTGTTGCCGTAGAGCCAAAGTTGATGTCGATGCGCCCTCCAAGCATGTCTACGACCGCTTGGCCGCCGCCGCGGTAGGGAATACTGCTCAGGTCGATCTCGGCCGCCTTCTTGAGAGTTTCGCCGAGCAGTTGGGGCGGAGTGTTTGTCCCATACCCCAATGTCAGGGCACCTGGATGTTCCTTTGCATAAGCGATCAGCTCGCCTAACGTTCGGATCGGCAGGTCCGGACGCACGACCAGCACGTGCGACCATTTGGCGATGGTGGCGACAGGAGTAAATGACTTTTGAAGGTCCAGCTCGTGCGAATAGAGACCGAATGTCTGCGAATTGAGGGCGAGCAGCAGTGTGTAGCCATCCGGCGCCGCGTGAGCGGCAGTCTCGGTGCCAACGCTGCCGCCGGCGCCAGACAGGTTCTCGACGACGAAAGCTTGGCCAAGGCGCAGGGAAAGGTCCTGTGCGACCAAGCGGGCAACGGCATCCACGGGGCCGCCGGCTATGAAGGGCACGATCATTCTTACCGGGCGCTCCGGATACTCCGCGGCGTTAGCCATTCCGGCGGCCATGGTCAGGGCAAGCGCGATCCCAGCCTGCCGAATTCGCCAAATCGGATCGCTTCGGACGTGTGCCATTATTCGCCTCGGACTATTCGGCTACTCCGGCGATCCACAGTATCGCTGGGCTGAGTTCAACTGGCCCCGGCTGTACGGTCCACTCCAATTTCGCGCGCGCTGGTCGCGGTTTCTCCGCTTGAGGCGTCTAGACCGGATGACCGAGCGGGCCAAGCACATCGAGTAGGCCCTTAATGGAGGCCCGGACGGCCACCGTCAGACCCGCTTCGTTTCGAAAGCGTAGCCGGTGGCTCGAATAGGCCAGAAACAACGTACGGCGGATGGCCGGCTGCATGATCGGTCGAGCATTAAGGCGCCCGTCGCGCACTTCATCCGCCACCGCGAAATAGGGTAGCACACTGCACGCTACGCCCCGACCAACGAGGTTCTTCATGGCCGAGACAGAACGGACCTCGTAGGTAACCTTCAGTTCAATGCCCAGATCCTCAGCCTGTCTCACAACCACCGCGCGCACGGTGTCGCCAGGCTCGGGCATGGCCAACACCTCTTTGAGCGCACTCGCGAAGGTGATCGGTTCGCCGCGAGTTGCGCCAGGGGGCGTCACCAACACGAGTTCGTCTTGCAGCAACGCGGTGCGGGAGACGCCAGCCTGCTCCGGCACGTCGTATCCGAGCATGAAGTCGATCTCGCCACCAACAAGCTGGGCGAACAGTATGTGGCTCATTGCCTCGACCATACTGAGGGACACCTTCGGAAGGTCCTTACGCACGACGAGGGCGATTTCCGGCCCGACGATAGGCATCAAAGCTGGCGTGGTGCCAAACCTGATCGGTTCGGTCTGCTCGCCGCCGGCCTCGGCAACCTCCCGCCTGGTGTGCTCCACGAGGCTCAGAATCTCGAGCGCCCGTGCATGGAGCAGCGTGCCGGCCGGAGTCGGCGAAACACCGCGCGAGTGCCGGACCAGCAAATCTACACCGACGTCCTCCTCAAGAAGTCGAATTTGCATTCCGAGCGCAGTCTGTGCGACGTGGAGTCGGGATGCCGCGCGCGTCATGTTCCCGGCTTCTAGCACGCCGATAAAGTACCGTAGCTGGCGTATGTTCATGGCAAACATCTCCGCAGCCCAGACCATGCCACGTGAGAGACTAAGCCGAATTCTGCCGAAGCGCCCGGCCAAAACTGCCGAGCGTTTGCGGATGAATGCAGCGAGGCCCCAAGTTTGCCAATGATCAAAACGTTCGCTGGCGAATCGACGCCTTAGACAGCGAATTCGACAGGCCATCACACCGGTGTTTGTTGGCTGCAACTCCGCTGGACACCGAAAAGGCCGATTGAAATTCTGGAGAATTCGAACCTTCTTGCAGAGGTTGGCAGAAAATTCTCTTGGTCCACCTAAGCTGAACCCAGTTCTATGAAGCTCTCCCACGCGAGCAAGAGCTGGCGCCGCTTCTCCAGCGCGTCACCACGGCGATAGGCCTGTTCGACCGCATTCCTGACCGTGTGCGCCAGCGCGGCCTCGGCGACCTCGCGCGGGAACGTGGTGCATTCGCCGGCCCAATCGCGGCACGATGAGCGGAATCCGTGCACCGTCACGTCCGGCCGCTCCATCCTGCTCTGCATCAGCTTCAGCATCGCCATGTTCGACATGGGGTGCCCCTTGCGAGCGGCCGGAAAAATGTAGTCGCCCTTGGTACGCAACACCTCGACAATCTCGAGAATTTCGAGCGCGCGAGGCCCAAGCGGTACGCGATGCTCCTTCCCCGCCTTCATCCTGTCCGCCGGCACAATCCAAACCTTGGCCTTGGCATCAACCTCGGGCCATCGGGCGCCAATGACTTCACCCGTCCGCGATGCTGTCAGGATCACGAATTCCAGCATGAGCGCCGACACCGCCTCACGGGCGCGCAGCTCGGCGACGAAAGCCGGCACCTGATCATAGGGCAGCACCGCATGGTGCTCTTGGGCTTTCCTCTGCTGGCGAGGTAGCAGCTTGTCGAGATGGCCGCGCCACCGGGCCGGGTTCTCACCTGACCGCAAGCCCTTCGCCTTCGCCGCGTCCAGAACGCGCTCGATCCGCCCGCGCACCCGGCTCGCCGTCTCGGGCTTGGTCAGCCAGATCGGCTGCAGTGCCTCCAGCACATGAGCCGTCGTTACGCTGCCGACAGGCAACGAGGTCAGCTTGGCCGCATAGGTCGTGAGCGTGTTGCGCCACTGCTGGCGATGCTTGGCGTTCCGAAAGCCGCCCTCGATATCGTCGATCAGGCTTGAGGAGAACACACCGAACGTCAGCGTCTGGGCCTTCGCGGCTGATGCCGCCTTCCTTTCCTCGATAGGGTTCCTGCCGGCCGCGACCACCTTGCGCGCGTCGGCGGCCAGCTCGCGAGCGTCGGCCAATGTGACGGCCGACACACCCCCGAGGCCCATTTCCTTAAGCTTGCCCTGCCATCGGAAGATAAACGCCCAGCGCTTCGCGGCCCCCCTTGTCAACGATGAGGTAGAGACCGCCACCGTCCGAATGCCGGCCCGGCGTCTTGATCGCTGTGACGCTGCGTGCTGTCAGCTTGTTGACTTCGCAGGCCGCCCCAACACCCTATCACCCCAACACCATGCGGTCGCTGCGGGCAGTCGTCAACGGTCATCGGTCGACGTATCGGGGCGTAAAATCAAGCGATTGCTGAGCTCGAATCGTCGTCAGCAATTGCAGTGGATATGAGCTTGGCGGAGGGAGCGGGATTCGAACCCGCGATACGGTTTCCCGTATACACACTTTCCAGGCGTGCGCCTTCAACCACTCGGCCACCCCTCCGCGACGGACTTCAAGCCCGCGCCTCCGACGAACGCGGCGCGGCACGAAACGGCGACACGTCCTTCGGAGAGGCGCGGAATATAGCGAAGCCGGGCGCGCAGGCAAGCGAGGATGCGGGCATACGTGACTCCCGCTTCACAGCCCGCACGTCCCCCACTCGCCGGCCCTGGAATACGGGGGCTTCGGAAGCCTAGCGCGCAACCTCGAATCCGATGGCGCGCCTATGTCAGCGCCCACAGGCGCCGGCGCTTGCCCATCGCCCCCCGCCACGGCGATGGAATCTGCGTGCGCGAACAGGATTGCATCTCCCTCTTTCCTGCCGTCACCAGCGCAACGGCGCGCCGGCCCGCGTCCGCGGCATGTCGTCCACCTCTTCGAAAATATCCTTGTTTTCAGCCACTTGCGTGAATATTCAGCACCCGCTCGGCTGGACAGCCTCCACCCCATGCGATATTCCCATGCGGCGGGTCACGCCGACGCATGGGGGTTGCAATGGCGAAAGGCGCATGTCTGCCGGTCCGGCTCGGACGGAACGGCTTCCCGATGGCATGCGGGCTGGCGTTTCTTCTCGCCGGCTGCTCGGAAAAGAACGAATATGTCGCTCCGCCTCCGCCCAAGGTGACCGTCGCAGCGCCCCTCAAGCAGGAGGTGACGCGCTATCTCGACTTCACCGGCAACACCGATGCGATCAACACGGTCGATCTCGTCGCTCGCGTCGAGGGGTTCCTGACCTCGATCGACTACAAGGACGGCTCGGTCGTGAAGAAGGGCGACCGTCTGTTCCTGATCCAGCAGAACACCTATCAGGCCAATCTCGACGGCGCGAAGGCCGCGCAGGCCTCCGCCGCGGCGGCCTATCTCAACGCCAAGACGGAATATGGCCGCCAGGCGACTCTCGGGCAGCAGGACTTCTCTTCCCAGGCGGTGGTCGACAAGGCCAAGGCGAACATGGACCAGGCGGAGGCCGGCGTGGAATCCGCCAAGGCCAATGTCGAGATCGCCGAGATCAACCTCGGCTACACCGAGGTCACCGCGCCGTTCGACGGCATCGTGACGCGGCACCTCGCCGATGTGGGACAGCTCGTCGGACACGCCGCGCCGACGACGCTCGCCACCATCGTGCAGATGGACCCCATCTACGTCTACTTCAACATCAACGAGACGCAGGTGCTGCGCATCAAGGAGGCGCTCGCCCGCCGCGGCAAGACGCTGATCAACATCCAGGAGATCGAGGTCGACATCGGGCTGCAGACCGAGGACGGCTACCCGCACAAGGGCCGCCTCGATTACGTCGCCCCGCAGGTCGACGCCTCGACCGGCACCCTGCAGGTGCGCGCCCTCTTCGAGAACAAGGACCTCGCTTTGCTGCCGGGCCTGTTCGTGCGGGTGCGCGTGCCGGTGCAGAAGATCCCCGACGCGCTGCTGGTCGACGACACCGCCATCGGCACCAGCCAGCAGGGCAGCTATGTGCTGACCGTCGGCGCCGACAACACCGTGACCCAGCAGGTGGTGAAGACCGGCCAGCTCGTCGGCCAATACCGGGTCATCGAGTCCGGACTCTCCATCACCGACAAGGTCGTGGTCGGCGGCATCCAGCGCGCGATTCCCGGCGCCAAGGTCGAGCCCGAACAGGCGCCTGCCACCCCCGCCGCGACGGCCTCTCCCGCAGCAACGCCTGCGACCGGCGCAAGCCCTGCGGCTCCTGCGGGCGCCGCGACACCCGCCAAGCCCTGACCAGAGCCGTGCCGATCCGGCGGCCGAACGGCCACCGGGCATCCGAACGAAGACCAGTTCGAACCCGAGGGCCGACGCATGATCTCCCGCTTCTTCATCGAACGGCCCGTGCTGTCGAATGTGCTCGCGCTGGTCTTCGTGCTGATCGGCCTGGTTGCGCTTCTGAAGCTGCCGGTCGCGCAATATCCGAATGTCGTGCCGCCGACCGTGCAGGTGACGACCCGCTATCCGGGCGCCAGCGCGCAGACGCTCATCAACACCGTTGCGCTGCCGATCGAGCAGCAGGTGAACGGCGTCGAGGGCATGCTCTACATGCAGTCGAGCAGCGCCAGCGACGGCACCTATACGCTGACCATCACCTTCGCCATCGGCACCGACCCCGACTTCGCGCAGGTGCTGGTGCAGAACCGCGTGGCCATCGCCATGTCGTCGCTGCCGCAGGCCGTGCAGGTGCAGGGTGTCACCACGCAGAAGAAGTCGACGGCCATCCTGCAGTTCGTCGCGCTCTACTCGCCCGACGGGCGCTATGACAGCCTGTTCCTGTCCAATTACGGCATCATCAACCTGCAGGACGAACTTGCCCGCCTGCCGGGCGTTGGCAGCGTCAGCGTGTTCGGCGCCGGCCAGTATGCGATGCGCGTGTGGATGGATGCCGACCAGCTCCAGGCGCGCAAGCTGACGCCGGATCAGGTGATCTCCGCCATCCAGCAGCAGAGCCAGGAGGTCGCCTCCGGCGTGGTGGGCATGCCGCCGGTGCCGAAGGGCCAGAACTTCCAGTACACGCTGAACATAGCCGGCCGGCTGAACGACGTGGCCGACTACGAGAACATCATCGTCAAGGTCGACAACGAGAATGGCGGGCGCATCACCCGCCTGCGCGACGTCGCCCGCGTCGAGCTCGGCTCGCAGACCTACAGCCAGATCTTCACCTTCAACGGCAAGCCGGCGGCCGCGCTCGGCATCTACCAGCTCCCCGAGGCGAACTCGCTGCAGGTCGCCGGGGAGGTGCGCGCCAAGATGACCGAGCTCGCCAAGAACTTCCCGCCTGGGCTCGCCTATGCGGTGCCGTTCGACACCACCAAATTCGTCACCGCCTCGGTGAACGAGGTCTACCGGACGCTGTTCGAGGCGGGCCTGCTGGTGCTCATCGTCATCCTGGTGTTCCTGCAGGACTGGCGGGCGACGCTAGTGCCGGCGACCACCGTTCCGGTCACCATCATCGGCAGCTTCGCCGCCATGGCGGCGATGGGTTTCACCGTCAACCTCTCGACGCTGTTCGCTATCGTGCTCGCCATCGGCATCGTGGTCGACGACGCCATCGTCATCGTCGAGGGGGTGGCGCGCCACATCGAGAAGGGCCTGCCCGGCCGGCTCGCCGCCGAGAAGGCGATGGACGAACTGTTCGGGCCGATCATCGGCATCACGCTGGTGCTGATGTCGGTGTTCATCCCGGCCGCCTTCATGCCCGGCCTGACCGGGCAGCTCTACCAGCAATTCGCCCTCGTGATCGCCGCCACCGCCTTCATCTCGGCGATCAACGCGATGACGCTGAAGCCGACGCAATGCGCGCTCTGGCTGCGTCCGCCGGTGCCGCCGGAGAAGCGCAACGCGTTCTATCGCGGCTTCAACTGGGTCTATGACCGGGCGGAGCACTGGTATGCCGGTCTCATCCGGCGAATGGTGCATGTCAGCTATCTCACCGTCACGGTGGCGCTGGTGCTCATCGGCGTCGCCATCTGGGGGATCACCCGCGTACCGACCGGCTTCCTGCCGACCGAGGATCAGGGCTATGTGCTGGTCGGCGCCCAGCTCCCCGATGCCGCCTCGCTCGAGCGCACCGAACGGGTGATGCAGCAGATCAGCGACATAGCCTCGAAGCTGCCGGGGGTCGAGAACGTCATTTCGATCACCGGCATCTCGGTGCTCGACAACAGCGCCTCGCTCGCCAATGCCGGGGTCGCCTATGTGATGCTCAAGGATTGGGATGTGCGCGACAAGGCCGGCGAGGGCCTCCTGGAGATCTACACCTCGCTCAACAGGCAACTCGCGCAGGTGCAGGATGCCGCGACCTTCGTGCTGGTGCCGCCGCCGATCCAGGGCATCGGCAATGCCAGCGGCTTCACCATGATGGTGGAATCGAAGGATGGCAGCTTCGACTTCCCGGCGCTGCAGAGCATGACGCAGGCCATCGTGCAGAATGCCGGCACGCAGTCGGCGCTGCAGCACCTGTCCACCTCGTTCCGCGCCAACGTGCCCCAACTGTTCGTCAGCGTCGACCGCATCAAGGCCGAGACGCTGGGCGTCACGGTCGGCCAGGTGTTCGGCGCCATCCAGGGCTATGTCGGCTCCACCTACGTCACCCAGTTCAACAAGTTCGGCCAGACCTTCCAGGCCTATGTGCAGGCCGAGCCCGGCTTCCGCACGACGCCGGCGGAGATCCTCAACCTGAAGATCCGCACGCCGAAAGGCGACATGGTGCCGATCGGCACGCTCGCCGACATCAAGCCGGTGCTCGGCCCCTCGCTGATCACCCTCTACAATCTCTACCCGGCGGCGACCATCGTCGGCGGCGCCGCTACCGGCTTCAGCTCGGGACAGGCGCTGGACATCATGGAGCAGACGGCGAACAGCGTGCTGCCGCCCGGCGCCGGCTTCGAGTGGTCGGCGATGTCCTATCAGGAGAAGGTGGTCGGCAACGAGATCTACTACGTGTTCGGCCTCGCCATCCTGCTGGTCTATTTCGTGCTCGCCGGCCAGTATGAGAGCTGGATCCAGCCGCTCTCGGTGCTGCTCGCGGTGCCGCTCGCCCTGCTCGGCACAGTGGCGGCGCTGACCGGCCTCGGCGTCGCCAACAACCTCTATACCCAGATCGGCCTGATCCTGCTGATCGCGCTGTCGGCGAAGAACGCCATCCTGATCGTCGAGTTCGCCCGCGAGAAGAGGGCGGAAGGCATGGAGATCATGGAAGCGGCGGTGGAGGCGGCGCGGCTGCGCTTCCGTCCGATCCTGATGACCTCCTTCGCCTTCATCCTCGGCGTGCTGCCGCTGGTGCTGGCGACCGGCGCCGGCGCCAATTCGCGCAAGTCGATCGGCATCGCGGTGTTCTCGGGCATGCTGGCCTCGACCTGCCTCGCGGTGCTGTTCGTGCCATCCTTCTACACGGTGCTGCAGCGTTTCGAGGAATGGCGCGCGAACAGGAAACAGGCAAAGTCCGGCACGGCGCCCGAGGCGGGCGGCGAGGCCCGGCCGACCTAGCGGCCGGACGGCGCCCCGCCGTGGCGAGCGCCCGCAAAAGCGGCACAAGCCGCTGCTTTTGCGGGCGTCACATGCCTGAGCGCGATGGGGCCGGCACGACGATGCGGGACGCCGGACCATCCCCACCCTACCGGGGCCGGGGCGGTGCGGCGGGCGGCACGATTCGTGCGTTCGATCTGCGGGCCGCGCCAGGGCTTCCTCTCTATGCGCGGCGACCGCATAAATCCGCCTTCGCGTGCGCAGTCCCGAAGTTCAGTTGGTGCCGATGACCATTTTTGCCAGCCTCCATCATGTGACCTCCTATCGCTACGATCGGCCGGTCAGCCTTGGCCCGCAGATCATCCGGCTGCGCCCGGCACCGCACTGCCGCACGCCGGTGAAGAGCTATTCGCTCAAGGTCACGCCCTCGAACCACTTCGTGAACTGGCAGCAGGACCCGTTCGGCAACTGGATGGCGCGCTACGTCTTCCCGGAGAAGACGACGGAGTTCCGCGTGGAGGTCGACCTCATCGCGGACATGACGGTCTACAACCCGTTCGACTTCTTCATCGAGGAATATGCCGAGCAACTGCCGTTCAGCTACACGCCCGAACTCGCGAAGGAGCTCGTCCCCTATCTCGAGCTCGAGGATGGCGGCCCTCTGCTGGAGGCCTTCGTCGAATCCGCGCGGCCGAAGGGGTCGGTCCAGACCGTCGATTACCTGGTGGAGCTCAACCAGCGCGTCCAGCGCGAGGTCAACTATCTGATCCGCATGGAGCCCGGCGTCCAGACGCCGGACCAGACGCTCTCGCTCGCCGCCGGCTCGTGCCGGGATTCCGGCTGGCTGCTGGTGCAGGTGCTGCGCCGGCTCGGCCTCGCCGCCCGCTTCGTCTCGGGCTATCTCATCCAGCTCAAGCCCGATGTGAAGGCGCTCGACGGCCCGACCGGCACCGACGTGGACTTCACCGACCTGCATGCCTGGTGCGAGGTCTATCTGCCCGGCGCCGGATGGATCGGCCTCGACCCGACCTCCGGCCTGCTGTGCGGTGAGAGTCACCTGCCGCTCTGCGCGACGCCGAACTACGCCTCGGCCGCCGCCATCACCGGCGGCTTCACCGCCGACGAGGGCACGAAGACCTCGTTCGACTTCGTGATGGAGGTCACCCGCGTCGCCGAGAAGCCGCGCGTGACCCTGCCCTTCTCCGACGAGGCCTGGGCGGCGCTCGACGCGCTCGGCGACCGGGTGGATGCCGACCTCGCGGCGCAGGACGTGCGCCTCACCATGGGCGGCGAGCCGACCTTCATCTCCATCGACGACTACCAGAGCGCCGAATGGAACACCTCGGCGGTCGGCCCCACCAAGCGGATGCGGGCGGACGACCTGATCCGCCGGCTGCGGCGGCGCTTCGCGCCGGGTGGCATGCTGCATTACGGGCAGGGCAAATGGTATCCCGGCGAGAGCCTGCCGCGCTGGACCTTCTCGCTTTATTGGCGCAAGGACGGCAAGCCGATCTGGCGCGATCCGGAGCTGGTCGCGCGCGAGAACTTCGGCGGCGCGACCGTCGAGCAGGCCGAGAGCTTCGCCGACAACCTCGCTGAACGGCTGGGGGTCGGCGAGGAGTTCGTCCAGGCCGCCTTCGAGGACCCGGCGCACTGGATCCTCAAGGAGGCCGACCTCCCCGAGAACGTCGATCCGCTCGATTCCAAGCTCGAGGACCCGGAAGCACGCGCGCGCATCGCCCGCGTGTTCGAGCGGGGGCTCGGCAAGCCGAGTGGCTTCGTGCTGCCGGTGCAGCGCTGGCAGGCGCGCGCCAAGCGCGGCTGGGTCAGCGAGAAGTGGTGGTTCCGGCGCGGCAAGCTGTTCCTGGTACCGGGCGACAGCCCGGTCGGCTACCGCCTGCCGCTGGCGACGCTGCCGTGGGTGCCGCCCTCGGCCTATCCTTACGTCAATCCGGCCGATCCGATGACGATCAGCGGCGAACTGCCGGATGTCGAGACACTGCACCAGCTCTATCGCCGCACCGCGACCGACGACAATGCGCAGGAACAGGTCGACCAGGTGCTCACCGGCACCGGCGCGGTTCGCACGGCGCTGTCCATCGAGCCGCGCGACGGGCGGCTCTGCGTGTTCATGCCGCCGACCGAGCGGCTTGAGGATTATTTGGAGCTCTTGGCCGCTATCGAAGTGACGGCGGCCGAGCTCAAACTGCCGGTGCATATCGAGGGCTACACGCCGCCGGTCGATCCGCGGCTGAACGTCATCCGCGTCGCCCCGGACCCCGGCGTCATCGAGGTCAACGTCCATCCGGCCTCGAACTGGAAGACCTGCGTCGAGATCACCCGCGACCTCTACGAGGAGGCGCGGCTTTCCCGGCTGGGCACCGAGAAGTTCATGGTCGACGGCCGCCACACCGGCACGGGCGGCGGCAACCATGTGGTGGTCGGCGGCGCCACGCCGCCGGATAGCCCCTTCCTGCGCCGCCCTGACCTGCTGAAGAGCCTGATCCTCTACTGGCAGCGCCATCCCTCGCTGTCCTACCTGTTCTCGGGCCTGTTCATCGGCCCGACCAGCCAGGCGCCGCGCGTCGACGAGGCGCGCCATGACGGGCTCTACGAGCTCGAGATCGCCATGGCCAACGTGCCCTCGCCCGGCAAGGGCATGGCGCCGCCGCCCTGGCTGGTCGACCGGCTGTTCCGCAACCTGCTCACCGACGTCACCGGCAACACGCACCGCTCCGAGATCTGCATCGACAAGCTGTTCTCGCCGGACGGCCCAACGGGGCGGCTGGGGCTCGTCGAGTTCCGTTCCTTCGAGATGCCGCCGGACTGGCGCATGAGCCTCGCCCAGCAATTGCTGCTGCGTGCGCTCATCGCCTGGTTCTGGCGCGAGCCGCAGGAAGGCCGGCTCACCCGCTGGGGCACGGCGCTGGCCGACCGCTTCATGCTGCCGCATTTCGTCTGGGCCGACTTCATGGACGTGCTGCACGACCTCGGGCGGGCCGGCTATCGCATCGATCCGATGTGGTTCGAGGCGCAGCGCGAGTTCCGCTTCCCCTATTACGGGCAGGTGGAGCATGCCGGCGTCACGCTGGAGATCCGGCAGGCGCTGGAACCGTGGCACGTGCTCGGCGAGGAAGGCGCGGCCGGCGGCACGGTGCGCTTCGTCGATTCGTCGGTCGAGCGGCTGCAGATCCGGGCCGAGGGCCTGAACCCGACCCGCCATGTCGTCGCCTGCAACGGGCGGCGGCTGCCGCTGGTGCCCACCGGCCGCTTCGGCGAATATGTCGCCGGCGTGCGCTACAAGGCGTGGCAGCCCGCTTCCGGCCTGCACCCGACCATTCCCGTGCACGCGCCGCTGACCTTCGACGTGGTGGACCTGTGGTCGAACCGCTCGCTGGGCGGCTGCGTCTACCACGTCGCCCATCCGGGCGGGCGGAACTACGAGACCTTCCCGGTCAATTCCTACGAGGCGCAGGCCCGCCGGCTGGCACGCTTCCAGGCGCACGGACATACGCCGGGCTATCTGTTCGTTCCGCCCGAGGAGCCGACGGCGGAATTCCCCACCACGCTCGACCTGAGACGCCCGCCGGGCATTTGATATATCCCCCGCGCCGCGACATTCGGCGATTTTCGGTGGGCGGCTGCCCGGTCGACGCTTCGCGCCGGCCGATGCGGCAGTTACCCTGATCATTCGAACCAGGAGTGAAGCGTCCAGCCGGGCGTGCCGGGAGCAGCATGGCGAGAGGGAGAGAGCCGCAGGCCTTGTCCCAGCGTTTCGAGGCGGAAGCCGTCGAAGCGCTGCTGGCCGGCTATCGCCCGCTGCCCGGCGTCCACGACGAGATGATGGACGCGGACGGCCAGCCGCGCCCGCACTGGACGCCGATGCTGGCTGCGCTCGCCGAGATGGGCGCCGAGGAGGTCGGCAAGCGCTTCAAGGCGGCCGACCGCTATCTGCACCGCTCCGGCGTGTTCTACCGCGTCTATGACGACCCCAAGGGCGGCGAGCGGCCCTGGCCGCTATCGCATCTGCCGCTCGTCATCAGCGCGCAGGAATGGCGCGGGCTGGCGCGCGGGCTCATCCAGCGCGCGCAGATCATGGAAGGTGTGCTCGCCGACCTCTACGGCACGGCGGAGCTGGTGCGCTCCGGCGCCCTGCCCGCCGCCGCGGTGGCCGGCAGCCCGGAATTCCTGCGCCCGCTGGTCGGCGTCGACCCGCATGGCGGCAGCTTCCTGAAGGTCTACGCCGCCGATCTCGGGCGCGGCCCGGACGGTCGCTGGTGGGTGCTCACCGATCGCACCCAGTCGCCCTCCGGCGCCGGCTATGCGCTGGAGAATCGCATCGCCATCGCGAGGGCGCTGCCGGACCTCGCCCGCTCGCTGAACGTCGTGCGGCTCGCCGGTTTCTTCCAGGCGCTACGTGCCAGCCTTACCAGGCTCGACCGTTCCGGCGAGGGGCGCGTCGGCCTGCTGACCCCCGGCCCCCTCAACGAGACCTATTTCGAGCACGCCTATCTCGCCCGCTATCTCGGCTTCCTGCTGGTCGAGGGCGAGGACCTCACCGTGCGCGACAACGCCGTCTATGTGCGCACCGTCGCCGGGCTGAAGCGGGCCGACGTGCTGCTGCGGCGCCTCGACGCCGATTTCGCCGATCCGCTGGAGCTCAATTCCGGCTCGCGGCTCGGCGTGCCCGGCCTCGTCCAGGCGGTGCGGGCCGGCGGCGTCGCGATCGCCAATGCGCTCGGCTCGGGCCTCGTGGAGGCTCCCGCCCTGATGAGCTTCCTGCCGAAGATCGGCGCGCAGATGATCGGCGAGACGCCGATGCTGCCGAACATCGCCACCTGGTGGTGCGGCCAGCCGGCCGAGCGCGAGGAAGTGCTGGCCGGCTTCGACGACTATGTGTTCGCTCCCGCCTTCCAGCGCCCTCTGCCGGGGCTGATGGAGAACGGCCCGGTCATCGGCGCCGATCTCGAAGCGCCGCAGCGCGAACGGCTGATCAGCGCCATCAACACCCGCGGCGTCGACATCGTCGCGCAGGAGACGGTGCATCTCTCCACAATGCCGGTGTGGCGCAGTGGCAAGCTGGAGCCGCGCCCCTTTATCCTGCGCATCTTCCTCGCCGCCACCGAGGATGGCTGGAAGGTCATGCCGGGCGGCTTCTGCCGGGTGTCCGACCGGCTCGACGCCCGCGCGGTCACCATGCAGAGTGGCGGGCGTTCGGCCGATGTCTGGGTTCTGGACGAGGGGCCGGTCGACCACATCACCCTGCTGCCGGCGCCGGGCGATGTCGAGATACGCCGCCAGACCGGGCCGCTGCCGAGCCGCGCGGCCGACAATTTCTTCTGGCTCGGGCGCTATGTCGAACGCGCCGAGGCGATGCTCAGACTGGTGCGCACGCTGGTCGGACGGCTTTCCGCCTCGGCGGAAGGCGGCGGCTCGGCGGTCGGCAAGATGCTGCGGTTGCTCGACGCCTGGGGCGCGGTGCCGGGCGAGCTCGCCCGCGCGCGGCCGGCGCGCCACGTGCTGGCCGCCCTCACCCGGCCCGATCTGCCGGGCGGCCTGCCGAGCCTCGTCGAATCCGCCCGCGCGACCGCGTCGGTGATCCGCGACCGGCTCTCGCCGGATGCGTGGCGGACGCTGGCGGACCTTTCGACGCTGGCCGCCGAGCCGGTGTCGTCCGGCAGCGCGGAACCGGACGCCTATGAACGCGCCGACCGGGCACTGCGCGGGCTCGCGGCCTTTTCCGGCCTCGCCTCGGAGAACATGAACCGGCTGGCCGGTTGGGCCTTCCTCGATCTCGGCCGCCGCATCGAGCGCAGCATCGCGATCTGCCGCTTCGCCCGCGCGCTGGTCAGCGGCGGCGAGGTGACGGCCGGCGCGCTCGACGTGCTGCTGGAGTTGTGCGACAGCCAGATCAGCTACCGCTCGCGCTACGTCATGGTGGAGGCGCGGGCGCCGGTGCTCGACCTCATCTTGCTCGACCCGGCCAATCCGCGCTCGCTCGCCTTCCAGATCGACCGCATTGCCGAGCATCTCGACGATCTGCCGGGCCATCACGACGACGAGCCGCCGCTCCAGGAGGAGCGGCTCGCAGCGCGGCTCGCCGCGGCGATGAAGTCCTTCGAGGCGGACGAGTTCGACGAGGAGCGCCTGCTCATCATCGAGAACCAGCTCATGGAGCTGTCGAACGAGGTGGCCGAGCGTTACTTCATCCACCGCTCGCCGGCGGAGACGCCGTGGGAACAGCTCGCGTGATCTACGAGATCCACCAGAAGACCGCCTATACCTATGCGTATCCGGTGCCGGTGGCCCGGCACGTATTGCGGATGGTGCCGGTCGACCGGCCGCGCCAGCGCGTCATCGCCAGCCATTTCAGCATCGATCCCGATCCGGTCGAATGGGTCGAGACGACCGACTTCTTCGGCAATCGCGTCGCCCATGTCCGCATCGAGCGCGCCCATACGCGCTTCGTCGTGCGGACCAATGCGCGTGTCGAGGTGGAGGCGGCCGATCACGCCGATCCCGAGGCCGGCCCGAGCTGGGAAGCGATCCGCGAGATGGCCGCCGCCTGCTGCGACCTTTCCGCCGGCTCTCCGGCGCATCATCTGTTCCCGAGCCCGGCGGCGGCGCAGAGCCCGGCCATCACCGCGTGGGCCGCCGCAAGCTTCCCGGCCGGGCGGCCGATGCTCGCCGGTGCGCTCGACCTGATGATGCGGCTGCATGGCGAGTTCACCTATGATCCCAAGGCGACCGACGTCTCGACGCCGCCGGCCGAATCCTTCGCGATCAAGCGCGGCGTCTGCCAGGATTTCGCGCATGTGATGATCGCCGGGCTGCGCGGGCTCGGCCTGCCGGCGAGCTATGTGAGCGGCTTCCTGCGTACCGAGCCGCCGCCGGGGCAGGAGCGGCTGCAGGGCGCCGACGCCACCCATGCCTGGGTCACCGTCTGGTGCGGGCCGGAGCTTGGCTGGCAGGGCCTCGACCCGACCAACGCGCTGCGCGTCTCGACCGACCATGTCGTGCTCGCCATCGGCCGGGATTATTCCGATGTCGCGCCGGTGGGCGGGGTACTGCTCGGCTCGGGACGGCAGAAGCTGTCGGTCGAGGTCGACGTGGTGCCGCTGGCGCCGAAGACAACCCGTTCGAAAACCAACGGCTAGATTACTATTTTACCTCTTGTTTTTCACCCGAGCGGGCTCCGGCTTCGCTCGAACACGCTCTACGGGACCTTGCGCGTGCCGACGCGGCAGGCGGTTCCCGCTTCCGGGTCAATGGCGTAGGCGGTCGCGGCGCCCGGCGCGGTGAGGCGCATGTGGCCGCGCCAGCCGGTATCGGGGTCGGTGATCGTGGGAATCGCTTTGCGCACGTCGGGGCGGGCGAGGTCGGTATAGGCATAGCCGACGATGCGGCCGGATGTGTCGGTGAGCACGAGCCAGCGCGGCGCGCGCGCCTCGGCCTCGTCCCAGCCCCAGCCGGAGACGCGGTAGGCTGCGCCCTCTCCCCCGGCCTCCTCGACGACCGGGTCGGCACGCTCGAAATTGCCGCGGCAGGTACCTTCCGGCAGAACGCTGACGTGTTCCGCCAGCGTTCTGCCGAGCCAGTGCGCCCAGGGCTCGGCGAAGACGGCGAGCCGCTCCGCCTTCAACATTGCGATCTTTTCCGGCAAGTGCTTGGGATTGAAATAGACCTTGCCCAGCACCGGCTCGTCCCGCACGTCCGAAAGCATGGCGGTGGCGGCGCCGTCGCGCAGCTCGCGCCAGGAGCGGATGGTGCCGTCGACGGCAGAGCGGCTGTTGATCGCCATCAGTATCAGGGCGCCGGTCGCCGCAAGCGGGACCAGCAGCCGCCAGCGCCCGCCGGCCAGCAGGCTCCAGACGAGGAAGTCGAGAGCCGTCCAGAACACCATGGCGGGCGTCGCGTAGCGGCTGGAAAGCGCCTGCTCGAGCCCGAAATTCAGGCGGCCGAGCCCCGTCAGCAGGGCCGTCGCCACGGTGAAGCCGGCGATGTGGAGCAGCGCGAGACGCGCCGGGGTCGCCAGATTCCGGCGAATGATCAGTGCAACGAAAACAACGGTCAGTGCGGTCAGGCCGACGAGGCCCATCAGCACCGACAGCGTCTCGCCGCCGCGCAGCATGACCGCCACCGGATGCCCGAGATAGGCGGCGACGTAGCCGATCAGCTCCAGCGGCCGCTGCAGCGACTGGATGGGGTCGGCGTGGTGGCGGGGCATGTAGTAGCCGGTGAAGTAGGCCACCGGCAGCGCCCCGGCGACCAGCACCAGCGCCAGCACCTGCACCGGCGGCCGGCGTAGCCAGACCGCCTGCACCACCAGCATCGCCGGCGCCATCACGCCGTTCGACATGAAGCCGGCGGCGAGCGCGGCCCCGAGCGCGCCGAGCACCACCCCGGCCCAGCCCGGCACCAGCGCGAGGGCGGCGAAGCCGGCCGAGGCGCAGATATAGACGCCGACGAACTGGCTTTGGAAACCCCAGAGGAAGTTCTCCTCCTGCACCCGCCAGAACAGGTAGCCGAAGGCGATGGCCAACGCCCACAGGCGATCGCCCGGCGCCCTCAGGCCGGCCCGCGCGGCCAGGACGGCCAGCAACAGCACATGCGCGAGCTGGAGGCCAACGGTGGCGGCGAACTGCACCACATAGGTGCCGCTGGCGAGCAGATTGTCGACGATGGCGATGAGGCGGAACAGCACCAGGCGGTGCTCGTTGTGCTGCTCGAACAGCCTCGCCCAATGATCGCGCGTGGCGAAATGGTCCCATTGGTCCCAGAAGGGCATCGGGATGTAGACCGCGAACATCGCACGGAACATCAGCCCGGCGATGATCAGGGCGCAGGCCAGCGCGACCAGTGGCAGCGCGCGACGCAACGCTCCCTCGATCCTTGGATCGCCCCATCCGGCGACCCAGCCCGCCACATTCCGCACGCCCGCACCTCGTCCCGCACCGTCGCGCGGGGCTCACGCCCCGGCCTGTTCCCCCCGCCGCCCCCGCAGCTTCCGAACAGGCGGCCAGCATGGCACAGCACCGCCGCGTCGACGATTCCGACAAGGCCTCATTCATCTTCGCGGACGAGTTCGCTTCAATTTTGCACCGCCGAAGGCTATCAGTAACCCGCAAGGCAGGGCTCGGGATCAAGCATGCAGGCGAACGCCATCGACCATACCGCCGAGGCCACGCCCATCCCGGTCGGGGGCGCGGCGGAGCTGGCGTTCGACCTGTCGGTGCCGCTCGTCATCGACCTCGACCACACGCTGCTGTCCACCGATACGCTGCACGAGGCCTTGGTGCGCTTCCTGCGCCGGAAGGGCGCGCATGCCTGGCGCATCCCCGGCTGGCTGGTCGCCGGCAAGGCGACGGTGAAGCGGCAGCTCTCCGCCGCCCTCACCGAGGAGGACGTCGCGCATTTTCCCGTCGTGCCGGATCTCGTGGAGTTCGCCGAGCGCGAGGCGGCGCGCGGCCGGCCGGTGATCCTCGCCACCGCCGCCGACCGCGCGGTGGCGGAGAAGGTGGCGGCGCGCTTCCCCTTCATCACCGACGTGTTCGCCTCGGACGGGCAGGCCAACCTCAAGGGTCCCGCCAAGGCGGAAAAGCTGACCGAGCACTTCCCCAACGGCTTCATCTATGCCGGCGACGCGCCGGCCGACCTGCACATCTGGAGCCGGGCGCTCGGCGCCATCGTGGTGGGCGGCTCGCCGCGCCTTGAGAACCGGGTGCGCGGCACCACCGACATCCTGACCAGCTTCCGCCGCGACGGCAGCCGTCTGCGCGAAGCCGTGCGCAGCCTGCGCCTGCATCAATGGGCGAAGAACGCGCTGGTCTTCGTCCCGGTCATCCTGGGCGGCAAGTTCTTCGACCCGGCCGCCTGGGGCGCGGCGCTGCTCGGCTTCATCGCCATCGGGCTGCTGGCTTCGGCCACCTATGTGCTGAACGATCTCTGGGACATCCAGGAGGACCGCCAGCACTGGTCGAAGAAGAACCGCCCGCTCGCCAGCGGCCGGCTCTCCATCGCCTCCGGCATCGGCCTCGTCGCCATAGCAGGGCTGCTGGCTCTGGCGCTTGCCGTCATCCTCGGGCCGGGCGCGCTGGAGACGCTGACGCTCTATCTCCTCGTCTCGCTCTCCTATTCGTTCCGCTTCAAGCGCGAGCCGATCATCGACGTGCTGTTCCTCGCCACGCTGTTCAGCATAAGGCTGGCGCTCGGCATGGTGGTCACCGGCGCGATCTTCTCGCCGTGGCTGATCATCTTCTCGATGTTCGTGTTCCTCTCCCTCTCGCTGGCCAAGCGCCAGACCGAGATCATCCGCATGATCGAGCACGGGCGCGAGCGCACGCTCGGGCGCGGCTACCGGGCCGGCGACGCGCCGCTGGTGCTGGCGCTCGGGGTCGGCACCATGATGGCGACGGTGCTGATCATGGTGCTCTATCTGATCGAGGACGCCTTCCCGACCGGGCTCTACACCCGCCCGGACTTCCTGTGGGGCTTCCCGGTCGTCATCTTCCTGTTCCTCGCGCGCATCTGGCTGTTGTGCCATCGCGGCGAGCTCGACGACGACCCGGTCGCCTTCGCGATCCGCGACCGCATGAGCATCGCCTATGGCGGCATCATGGTCGCGCTGTTCCTCGCGGCGATCGTGTGAGCGGGATGAACGCGGCCTCCCGCTTCGTCGAGCGCGGCGACGTCCTGTCGTGGGGGCGCGTGGTGCGCCGCCCGCAGCGTCTCGCGCGCCCGCATTTCGCGGACGAGCTGCCCGCTTTACTGGACGATCCGGCGGCGACCGACAGCCTGCTCGCCATCGGCCTGCGCCGTTCCTATGGCGACAGCGGGCTCAACAGCGAGGGCGCGGTCATCGACATGACCGGGCTCGACCATTTCATCGCCTTCGACGCCGGGACCGGCCTGCTGCGCGCCGAGGCGGGAGTGAGCCTTTCGCAAGTGTTGCAGCTCGTCGTGCCCAAGGGCTGGTTCCTGCCGACCACGCCGGGCACGCGCTTCGTGACGCTGGGCGGCGCGGTCGCCAACGACGTGCACGGCAAGAACCACCACCGCGCCGGCAGCATGGGCTGCCACGTGACGCGGCTCGGCCTGCTGCGCGGGGACGGCGAGCGGCTGGAGCTGAGCCCGGAGGAGAATGCCGGACTGTTCGCCGCCACCATAGGCGGGCTCGGGCTCACCGGCGTGATCGAATGGGTCGAGCTGAAGCTCGCCAAGATCGGCAGCGCCTTCCTCGATGTCGAGATCATCCCTTATGGCTCGCTCGACGAGTTCTGGGCGCTCGCCGAGGAGAGCACGGAGCGCTTCGAGCACACCGTCGCCTGGGCGGACTGCATGCCAGCAGGTCGTGGGCGCGGCGTGTTCTCGCGCGCCAACTGGACCTATGAAGGCGACTACAAGGCGCATGGCGACCGGGCCTGGAAGAACATGCCGGTGGACCTGCCCGGCTTCACGCTGAACAAGCTGTCGGTCAGCGCCTTCAACGAATTCTATTTCCGTGCCCATCGCTGGAAGGCGGGGCGGGTGCGCCAGCATTATTCGGTGTTCTTCTATCCACTCGACGCCATCCACAACTGGAACCGGCTCTACGGCAAGCGCGGCATGCTGCAGTTCCAGTGCGTGGTGCCGTGGGCCTCGGCGCGCCCTGCCATGGACGCGCTGATGGCGGCCATCGCGCAGTCGGGGCAGGCCTCGTTTCTCACCGTGCTAAAGACCTTCGGCGACATCGCCTCGCCCGGCCTGATGTCCTTCCCGCGCCCCGGTGCGACGCTGGCGCTCGACTTTCCTAATCGTGGCGAGGAGACGCTGGCGCTGATGGGCCGGCTCGATGCCATCACCCGCGAGGCGGGCGGCGCGCTCTATCCCGCCAAGGACGGGCGGATGAGCCGTGAGATGTTCCGTCTCTCCTTCCCGCGCTGGGAGGAATTCGCGCAGGCGAAGGACCCGAAGATGAACTCCGATTTCTGGCGAAGGATGGCGGCATGAGCGCCGACAAGGGCAGTGGAACACGCATCATCATCCTCGGTGCCACCTCCGGCATCGCGGAAGCCACCGCCCGCATCTGGGCGGCGCAGGGCGGCCGGCTGGTGCTGGTGGCGCGTGACGGCGCACGCGCCGAGGCAATCGCTGCCGACCTCAAGGTGCGCGGGGCGGAAGAGGCCGATGTGGTGGCCCTCGACCTCGCGAAGGCGGACGCAGCGGCCGAGCTCGACGCCATGGTGGCGAAGCTCGGCGGGCTCGACATCGTGCTGCTCGCCTATGGCGCGCTCGGCGACCAGAAGACCCTGGAGACCGACCCCACTGCGGCCCGGGCGCTGATCGAGACCAACTTCACCAGCGCTAGCGCCTGGTGCATCGCCGCCGCCAACCGCTTCGAGGCGCAGAAATCCGGCGCGCTGCTGGTGATCGGCTCGGTGGCGGGCGACCGCGGGCGGCAGTCGAACTTCATCTATGGTGCGACGAAAGCGGGCCTCGCGGCCCTCGTCGAGGGCATCGCGCATCGTCTTGCTCCGACCGGCGCGCGGGCGGTGCTGATCAAGCCGGGCTTCGTCGACACGCCGATGACGGCGGCCATCCCCAACAAGGGCGCGCTCTGGGCGAAGCCCGAGGCAGTCGGCGCCATCATCGCGCGGGCGGCGCAGAAGGGCCGGCCGGTGGTCTACGCGCCCGGCTTCTGGCGGCTCATCATGCTGATCGTGCGCAACGTGCCGGCCGCGATCTTCCACAAGACCAAGCTCTGACCATCAGGCTTCGAACCCGAACGGATCCTTCGTGCAGACACCCGCCAAGATCGTCGTCACCGGCGCCGCCGGACTGGTCGGCCAGAACCTCATCCCCCGCCTCAAGGCGCGGGGCTTCGGGCCGATTGTCGCCATCGACAAGCACCCGGCCAACACGAAGATACTGAGGGAGCTTCATCCCGACATCATGGTGATCGAGGCCGACCTCGCCGTTCCCGGTGCCTGGGCCGACGCCTTCGCCGGCGCCGACACGCTGGTGCTGAACCACGCGCAGATCGGCGCGCTAGAGGAAAAGCCCTTCATCGACAACAACATCACCGCGAGCGAGCAGGTCGTGGCGGCGGCGAAAAAGCACGCCGTGCCGCATGTCGTGCACATCTCCTCATCGGTGGTAAATTCTCTTGCCCACGATTACTACACCGAGACAAAGAAGGCGCAGGAGGCGCTGGTGGTCGGCAGCGGCCTGTCGGTGACGGTGCTGCGCCCGACGCTGATGTTCGGCTGGTTCGATCGCAAGCATCTCGGCTGGCTCGCCCGCTTCATGCAGCGCGCGCCGGTGTTCCCGGTGCCGGGCAGCGGGCGCTATCTGCGCCAGCCGCTCTATGTCGGCGATTTCTGCGGGGTCATCATGGCCTGCATCGAGACGCCGCGCCCCGGCGAGGCGTTCAACATCTCGGGGCAGTCGAAGATCGACTATATCGACCTGATCCGCGAGGTGAAGGCGGCCTCCGGCGCCAGGGCACCCATCGTGCGCATCCCCTACGCGCTGTTCTGGACGCTGCTCAAGACCTACGCGCTCGTCGACCGCGACCCGCCCTTCACCACCAGCCAGCTCAAGGCGCTGGTGACGCCGGACGTGTTCGAGGTCATCGACTGGCCGGGCATCTTCGGGGTGCGCGCGACGCCGCTGCCGGAGGCGCTGAAGGAAACCTTCCAGGATCCCGTCTATTCCAAGGTCGTGCTGGAGTTCTGATCATGGCGCGCGTTGCAGTCATCGGCGCCGGAGCCATGGGTCTCGCGGCGGCCTATCACGCGCTGAAGGCCGGACACGAGGTGACGGTCTACGAGGCCGACAGCGTGCCGGGCGGCATGGCGGCGCATTTCGATTTCGGCGGCCTGTCGATCGAGCGCTACTACCATTTCGTCTGCAAGTCGGACCGCCCGACCTTCGCGCTGATGGACGAGCTCGGCATCGGCGACAAGATGCGCTGGGTGCCGACCTCGATGGGCTATTTCATCGACGGCCGGCTGCACGACTGGGGCAACCCGGTGGCGCTGCTCAAATTCCCCGGGCTCAGCTTCGTCGAGAAGCTGCGCTACGGGCTGATGATGTTCCTCTCCACCAAGCGGGCCGAAGCGGGCGACCTCGAAAAGCGCTCGGCCCGCGAATGGATCGAGAGCTGGTGCGGACCGTCGGTCTATCAGCGGCTGTGGCGCCCGCTGTTCGACCTGAAGTTCTACGAATATGCCGACAACATCTCGGCGGCCTGGATCTGGACCCGCATCAAGCGGATCGGCACCTCGCGCCGCTCGCTGATGCAGGAGGAGCTCGGCTATATCGACGGCGGCACGCTCACCCTCGTCGAGGCGCTGTCGAAGGCGATCCGCGCGAAGGGCGGCGACATCCGGCTCGGCGCCAAGGTGGAGGAGATCGTCTCGGAAGGCGGGCGCGTGACCGGGGTGAAGGCGAACGGGGCGTTCGAGCCCTATGACGCGGTGATCGCCACCGTGCCGACGCCGCTGATCCCGAAGCTGGTGCCCGGCTTCTCCGACGCCGCCAGGGAGGCCTACGCGAAGATCGAGAACATCGGCGTCGCCTGCCTCATCTTCAAGCTGAAGCGCTCGGTGACGCCGCATTTCTGGGTGAACACGATGGATGCCCGCATGGGCATTCCGGGCTTCGTCGAGTTCTCGAACCTGCGGCCGACCGGCGACACCATCGTCTACGTGCCCTATTACATGCCGGTCACCAACCGGAACTGGGCGCGCCCGGACGCCGAGCTGCTGGACGAGGCGTTCTCCTATCTCAAGATGGTCAATCCGGCGCTGACCGACGCCGACCGCATCGACGCGCGCGTCGGCCGCCTCGCCCATGCCCAGCCGGTGTGCCCGCCGGGATTTGCGGCGATGATCCCGCCGGTCGCGACCGAGATCGCCGGGCTGCAGATCGCCGACACCTGCTTCTACTACCCGGAAGACCGCGGTATCTCGGAAAGCGTGCGCTATGGCGAGCTGATGGCCCGCGCGGTGAACGATCCCGCCGTGTGGAAGGGCGCACACTGAATGTCCCGCCAGTTCCTCAAATTCCTGCTGACCGGCGGCATAGCCGCGCTGGTCAATCTCGGCAGCCGTTACTTGCTCAACGAGGTGATGAGCTTCGAGATCGCGGTGGCGCTCGCCTATCTCATCGGCATGGTCACCGCCTATGTGCTGGCGAGGGCCTTCGTGTTCGATCGGTCGGGACGCTCGGTCGGCTCGGAGTTCAAGCGCTTCACCATCGTGAACCTGTTCTCGCTGGTGCTGGTGTGGTGCATCAGCGTGTTCCTCGCGCGCGTGTTCTTCCCGGCGGCCGGCTTCACCTGGCACGCCGAGGACGTCGCGCATTTCATCGGCGTCATGGCGCCGGCGGTGGCCAGCTATTTCGGCCACCGCTTCTACACCTTCGCCCGCGCGCACCAGGAACCCTGACACCTGGCCGTGAGACGGGCTCCGAGTCCTCAGAGCGTCTGGTTGTAGGCGCCGACCTCGGGGTGCTTGCCGAGTACCTCGTTCACCAGCGCGAACATGTCGTGCATGCGCTCTTTGGAGACCGGGCTCTCGACCACCACCACCAGCTCGGGCTTGTTGGAGGAGGCGCGCACCAGCGCCCATGAGCCGTCCTCCACCGTGACGCGCACGCCGTTCACCGTGACGAGATCGCGGATCGGCTGGCCGGCAACGCTCTCGCCGCGCGCGGCGAGGTCCTCGAAATGCTTCACCACCGCGCCGACCACGCCGTATTTCTGCTCGTCCGGGCAGTGCGGCGACATGGTGGGCGAGGACCAGGTCTTGGGCAGCGCGTCCCGGAGTTCGGAGAGCTTGCGGCCGGGATTGCGGTCGAGCATGTCGAGCACGGCGATGGCCGAGACGAGGCCGTCGTCATAGCCGCGCCCGACCGGCGCGTTGAAGAAGTAGTGGCCGGACTTCTCGAAGCCGACGAGGGCGCCGCTCTCGTTCACCCGGCGCTTCATGTAGGAGTGGCCGGTCTTCCAGTAGTCGGCCTTCACGCCGTTGGCGATCAGCACCGGGTCGGTCATGAACAGGCCGGTGGACTTCACGTCGACCACGAAGGTGGCGCCGGGATGCAGCGTCGAGAGGTCGCGCGCCAGCATCACGCCGACCTTGTCGGCGAAGATCTCCTCGCCGGTGTCGTCCACCACGCCGCAGCGGTCGCCGTCGCCGTCGAAGCCGAGTGCGACATCCGCCTTGTGGGCGAGCACAGCGTCGCGCATGGCATGGAGCATCTCCATGTCCTCGGGGTTCGGGTTGTATTTCGGGAAGGAGTGGTCGAGCTCGCAATCGAGCGGCACCACCTCGACGCCGAGCGCCTCCAGGACGCGCGGGGCGAAGGCGCCCGCCGTGCCGTTGCCGCAGGCGACGATCGCCTTGACCGGGTGCTTCAGCTTCGGCCGGTCGGTGAGGTCGCGGATATAGACCTCGGGGAAGTCCTTCACGAAGCGGTAGCCGCCGCCGGGCCGCTCCTTGCCGAGGCCGCCGAGCACGATCTCCTTGAGGCGACTCATCTCGTCCGGCCCGAAGGTGAGCGGGCGGTTCACGCCCATCTTCACGCCGGTCCAGCCATTGTCGTTGTGCGAGGCGGTGACCATGGCGACGCAGGGCAGGTCGAGCGCGAACTGCGCGAAATAGGCCATGGGCGAGAGCGCGAGGCCGATATCGTGCACCGTGACGCCGGCCGCCATCAGGCCGTTGGCCAGCGCCAGCTTGATCGAGGAGGAATAGCTGCGGAAATCATGGCCGGTGACGATCTCCGGGCGCACGCCGAGCTCGTGGATCAGCGTGCCGAGGCCGAGGCCGAGCGCCTGGACGCCCATGAGGTTCAACTCGGTGCCGAACAGCCAGCGCGCGTCATACTCGCGAAAACCTGTCGGCTTCACCAGCGGCTCGGTCTCATAGGCATAGGTGTTCGGTACGAGATCGGCGCGCGGCAAAGAGAACATCGGCAGTCTCACAGTTGACAGCGGGAAGGGCGATCGAGCCGATCAATGAAGACCCGGCTCGTGAGGGATAAGCGATAAAGGATGGCGAGGAAATGACCCCGCCGCAACGAGGCTCAACGCTCCCAGAACGGTTCGGTATCACGGAACCGCCGCCATTTGTCGTGAATGGCGGGAGCGGTGTGCTGGCGCTCGCTCTCCTGCCAGCCGGCGATGATGCCGATGGCGCGGTGCAAAGCGGGCGCTGTGCCCGCCGCCTGCAGCTCGCGCAGCAGCGGGCCCGTTGTCGCGGCGTCATTGTCCGCGCCGAGCACGTCCTGCAGCTTCGACAGGCGGCGCAGATAGGTCTGGGCCCTGGCGTCGCCGGGATAGAGCGGCAGGACGAAATCCACCGTGTAGCGCAGCCGCTTCAGCTTCAGGCGCAGCTCGTGGCGTTCCTCCGGCGCGAGGCCCCGGAAATGCCGGCCGCGCTTCAGCACGCCCCGGCGGGCACGATCGAGCATGCGCTGCGCCAGCGCGACGGCCGGCTCGGCGAGGAAGCCGAGCGCCTCGGACGATACGTCGTTGCGCCAGCCCCGCCGCTCGATCAGATGGCCGAGGCCGAGCAGGAAGCGGGTGGTGCGCGGATCGGCGAGCTGGTCGCGCACGCCCGAGTGGGCAGCGCGGCGCAGCGGCTCGGCGGCCTCGCGCAGGCGGGCGAAACCTTCCGGCTCCAGACCGGTGCGGGCGATGCCGGCCAGCGTCTCGCCGACGAACACGTCCCAGCCCCGCGCCGGACCGAGCGCCCGCCCCATCAGCCGCGCCTCGGCGTTCAGCGCGCGGAAGGCGGCCGACGGCAGCAGATGGGCGAAGAGCGCGAGGGCGGAGCGCAGCCGCCTGAGCGCGACGCGCAGTTGGTGGACGCCCTCCGCCCGCCCGGCCTCGGCGGCGGCGAGATTGCCGAGGAGCTGGCGATGGCAGCTCGCCAGCATGGCGGCGAGCGCATCGTCCACCGCGGCGTCCTCGCCGAGAGCGAGCGGACCGGCCTTCTCCGCGACCGGCGGCTCGGCGAAGGCGAGGCGATAGCCGCGCTCCGCCTTGCTCAGCGTGCCGAAGCGCAGCGGCGCCACGTCGAGCAGGGCGAGGCCGAGCTCGTAGAGCGTGGCGGCCTCGCCGGATTTGAGCTCGAGCTCGATCTCGCAGACCGGCGTCCGCTCCGCGCCGGCGGCGATCTCGCCCTCGTCCAGCGCCAGCTCGATGCGGGCGTCGGGGCGCTCCATCACCACCAGGCGCCGGCGGATGCGGGCGGCGAAGACCGGCACCAGAGCGCCACTGTCCGGCAGTTCGAAGGGCAGCGCCGCGCCGGCGAGCGGCAGCACGGTCAGGTCGGGGGCCGCGGAGGCGAGCGGCGCCTCGAATTCGGGGCGGCTCAGCGGATCGTCATCGGCGGGCAGCTTCAGCGTCTCGACGAAGCGCGTGCCAATGCGGCGGACCCGCAGCGAAGCCTGATGGCGGAACAGCAGGTGGTCCGGCGTGTCGTAATAGACCGTCTCCAGCCGCCGGACGACGCCCTGGCTGCGCGCGTCGCGCGCCACCGCCGGCGCCATGCGGATCTGCTCCAGCGTACCGGGCGGAGCGAGCAGCTTGAGCTCGACCTCGCGATGCGACGCCACATCGAGCGGCCGGTCGCCATGGGTCTCGCCGTCCATCACGTCTCCCCCGGCGGCGCCATCCCGTGCGCCTCGCCCGCCGGACGCAACGGTAGCGCAGGCTGGTCGCGCCCGCCATCGCCGGCAAGCCGGGCGCGCGCGGCGGCGCTCACTTCCTCCGGGCCGCGATCCGCCGGGAGCCGCGCCCAGTCGAGCCCTTCCAGCGAATGTGCGACCTGAGCGCGCACCACCTCGGGCGTGGCGTCCGAGGCATCGCCACGGCGCGCGGCGACGCGGGCGACGAGGCGTTCGAGCGGTACGTCGAGCCAGAGACCTTCAAACGGCACATCGGCCTCCGAGGCCGCCTGCGCGATGCGGGCGCGCTCCTCCGCCCGGTCGAACACCGCATCGGCGACGACGGCGTGCCCGGCCCCGGCGATCGCCGCCGCCTGCGCCGCGAGGCGCGCATAGACGCGCTGCGACACCGCGCCCTCGTAGGCCTCTGGCGGCAGGCGTGTCTCGGCGGCGACGCCGAAGGACGCCTTGCGGATGCGGTCGCTGGCGAGGATGCGGGCGCCGGGCGCGGGACCGAGCACGGGCGCCACCGCCGCCGCCACGGTCGACTTGCCGGAGCCGGAGAAGCCACCGATCGCCACCAGCCGCGCCGGGCGCGGCTCCAGCAGCGCGGCGGCGAGGGCGAAATAGGAGCCGGCCTCCTCGCCGGCGTCCCCGCCCCGCGCGGCGGCGACATGGGCGCGCACCGCCGCCCGCACCGACATGAAGAGCGGCAGCAGCGGCAGGCCGTCCGCCTCGTCGGCCGCATCGAGATAGCGGTTGAGCACCAGGTTGGCCTGCCGCCTCAGGCCCCGATGCCACAGATCCATCAGCAGGAAGGCGAGGTCGTAGAGCACATCGGTGGTGGCGAGCTCCTCGTCGAACTCCAGGCAGTCGAACAGCGTCGGCTCGCCGTCGAGCAGGCAGATGTTGCGCAGATGCAGGTCGCCATGGCAGCGGCGGACCTTGCCGGCGCTCGCCCGGGCGTCCATCAGCCCGGCATGGGCTTCGAGCGCGGCGTCGGCCGCATCGGCATAGCGGGCGACGTCGGCCGGCGACGCGATGCCGGCTCCCGCGAGCGTGTCCGCCAGCGCCCGGCGATTGCCGTCGAGCACGGCGGCCATGCGCGCCGCGCCTTCGGTGCTCGGGTCAACCGGCGCGGTGCGATGGAAGGCAGCGATGTTGCGGGCGAGCCTCGTCATCACCGGCGGCGTCAGCGCGGCCTTGGGCAGCCGGTCGAACAGCGCATCGTCGGGAAAGCGGCGCATCTCGACCACCGCGTCGACCAGCGCACCGTCTCCGTCCAGTTCGAGCCCGCCATCGGCGTGGCGCGTCACCCGGCGCACCGCGCGGTAGAGCGCCGGCGCGGTGCGCCGATTGAGCTCGAGCTCGCGCTCGCAGGCGGCAAGGCGCCGCCCGGGCGTCGAGAAGTCGACATAGGGCAGATGCACCGCGCGCTTGAGCTTGATCGCGCGTTTCCCGCGGAGCAGCACCGCCGAGATATGGGTGAGGATCGGCGCGCCCGCAGGCTCCTCACCGAAATCCGGCGTCGACGCGAGGAAGGCCAGCGTCCCGGCCTGTCCGTCGCGGTCCCCGCCTTCGCTCCGCCCGTCGCCCGACACCGCGCCTCCCCTTCTCCCGCCGTCTTCCGGTGGTGCGCATCCTCGCCCGCCGCCAGGCCGGCGGCCTTGAGCGCCCTCAACGCAGCTCCAGACGCAAACCATGGCGGCCGGCGAAACGCTTCTCTATATAGACGCCATCATGCCGAGCGACGCCACAGACGCGACCTTTAACCCCACCCGCACGCCGGTGTTCTCGGCCGACGAGGTCGAGCGCTATGCCCGCCACATTGTGCTGAGCGAGATCGGCGGGCCCGGCCAGCAGAAGCTGAAGAAGGCGAGCATGCTCGTCGTCGGCGCCGGCGGGCTCGGCGCCCCGGCCCTGCTCTATCTCGCCGCCGCCGGCGTCGGCCGGCTCGTGGTGATGGACGACGACGTGGTCTCGCTGTCGAACCTGCAGCGGCAGGTGCTGCACACCACCGATGGGATCGGCGAGCCGAAGACGACGAGCGCGGCGCGGGCGATCCATGCGCTGAACCCGCATGTCGAGGTCGTCGGGCTCAATGAGCGCATCACGCCCGACAACGCGCTGGAGCGCGTCGGCGCGGTCGACGTGGTGGTCGACGGCTCGGACAATTTCGCCACCCGCTATCTGGTCGCCGATGCCTGCGCGCTGGCGGGCAAGCCGCTGGTGACGGCGGCGCTCGGGCGTTTCGACGCCACGGTGACGACGCTGCGCCCGTTCGAGACGGGGCCGGACGGCGAGCCGAACCCGACCTATCGCTGCCTGTTCCCCGAGCCGCCGCCGCCCGGCACGGTGCCGACCTGCGCCGAAGCCGGCATCCTCGGCGCGCTGGCCGGGGTGGCCGGATCGCTGGTGGCGCTGGAAGCGATCCGCGCCGTGGTGCCTTTCGGCGAGGGGCTGGTGGGTCGCTTGCTGATGATCGACGCGCGCGCCATGCGCTTCGAGACGCTGACCTATGGCTGGGATCCGGACAACCCGCTCACCGGCAAGTCACCGACCATCCGCGACCTGTCGCACCACCGACGCGCGCCGGTCGAAGGCTGATCAGCCGGCCTTCGCGCCCTTGAAGACCTCGACCAGATAGGCGGTGTCGAGCGCCCCCTTGCCCTGGTCGACCGGCACCTTCATGAGGTCCAGCAGAGCCTGGGCGAAGCGCGGATCGACCCCGAGCTCGGAGGCGCAGGTGAGCCACATCCGGGCACCCGCCAGATCGGTCTGCAGCGCCGACTGCACATTGGTGTAGTCCCGCGCGCGTATGGCTTCGCGGAACGACACGGCGCGCCGGTTCACGTCGCCGGAGAAGGACGGCAGCGCGGTGAAGAACAGGTCGGGATCGAGCCCCGCCGCCTCGCAGATCGCCGCCCCGTACAGCATGGCCATCGGCGCCGCGAAGCAGTAGCTGAGGAAGGCGCTGTCGAGCTTCGTCGGGTTGGTGACGTCGGCCCCCGCATAGATCGACTGGCCGGCCAGCGCGACCAGCGTGTCGCGATGCGCTTCGAAGATCGCCGCGTCGCCGCCGTAATAGATGACCGCGTCGGGGCGCCCGATGGTCGCGGGAAAGCAGCAGATGCGGCCATCGAGATAGAAGATGCCGTGGCGCTCCGCCCACGCGGCGAGCTCCGTCGCCTCGGCCGGCAGCCCGGTGGCGAGTTGCACCAGCGTGCGGCCCTTCAGCGCCTCGATCACCTCCGGGCGGTCGAGGCTCTCCCATGTCGCCGCGTAGTTGATGAGGCAGGCGATGACGAGATCGGAGCGCCCGGCCGCCTCGACGATACTGCCGGCGAGGTCGGCCGTATCGGCGAAAGGCGCGGCACGCGCGGGGCTCCGGTTCCAGAGCGTCGGCCGGATTCCCGCGGCAATCAGGGCACGCGCCAGAGAGCTGCCCATGGAGCCGAGCCCCAGCAGAGAGACGGATGACGGCATTGGACCCTCCCGGTTGTGCCGGGAAGGGATCGGCAAGCGCCATGCCAGCGATTTTCGGCGCTGCACGGCTGGCGCCGCCCGCCGACAACCCGTGTTCGCCGGCGGCAGATGCCTCGCCGGACCGCATATCCCCTGCGTCAACCGGCCGGAATGCGCCCGCCGGCGGGCGGGCTGCGCGAATCATGCCGTCTCATCGGCGAGACTGAGACGATGACATGGACCGGCGATCGCACGGCCTTCTATGCGCATCGAGGACGTGCCGATCAGTTGTAGAGGCCCGGCGGCACCTTGTACCAGTCGCCGCGCCGGCCGGCCTCGCGGCCGAGCGCGAACAGCGCGTTCATATAGGCCCGGTCGAACACGGCGTTCGGCTTCATGTCGAAGCTCGCCGGAATGAAGGCGAGGCGGAAATCGTATTTGAACTTCTGCGCGAAGCGGTAGGTGTCGAGCACCGTGCCATAGGTGTCGCTCTTCATCAGCGTGTCGAAGCCGCGCGCGGCGATGGCGAAGGTCGAGCGCTTGGTCATGTCGAAGTCCGGCTCGAACTTCTTGTTCAGCAGCACGAAGAAGCTGCGGCGCCTGGCGTTGGTGAGGAAATCGCCGGAGGCGGCGGCGACCTTGGTCGGCACGGCGAGCACCTGCATGGTGGTGCCGCCGTCCACATGCATCTCCTCGAAGCGGCGCCCGTCCTGCTCGGCCTCGATCATCATCGGCTGGAAGGCACCGGGGATGCTGGCCGAGCCGACCAGCACGGCGCGGAACAGCTCGACGGCGCGCGGATTGCCGCTGTCGGCGATAGCGCCCATGTCCCACATCACCGGGCGCTGCGCGTCGAGATTGGTGGTCAGCACGTAGAGCCGGCGCCCGGCACGGTGCTGGGCGGCGATCTCCGCCAGCATGTCGGCATCGACATAGCGCGCCACCATTTCGCGCAGCGGATCGGTGCTGAACACACCGTCGCGCAGGAGGCCGGCGATCGGGTTGCCGGAGACGATGTCGCTGGTCGAGGTCTCGGTGTAGACGCGCCGCAGCCGGTCGTCATAGGCGGGGCCGAGGAAGGCGAAAGGGGCGATCAGCGCCCCGGTCGACACGCCGGTGACCACCGAGAATTCGGGCCGCGTGCCGGTCTCGCTCCAGCCGTTCAATACGCCGGCGCCATAGGCCCCGTCCTGACCGCCGCCGGAGATGGCGAGGATGCTGTAATGCTCGAAATGGGCCCTGTCGCGCGCGGCCCGGAAGCGGGCCAGCAGCGGCATCAGCTCGGCGATCGAGGCATCCGCCCAGATGCGCACGCCCGGTATGCCCATCGGCGCGCCCATGGAGGCATCCGCCGCCGTGTAGGGCGTGCGCGGCAGGGTGGCGCAGCCGGCGGCCAGCGCAAGGGCGAGGAGGACACCGCACAGGCGCGCGGCGCGGAACAGCACAGGCATACGCATCGAACCCCACGCCCCCCAACAGCGCCGAGGTGGAGCGGAGGCTAGCACGCATGGGCAAGGCGCGGCGTGGCGCCGCCGCCACAGGCGGGGCGCTTCGTGAGCCGCGCGGCGCTCAGAGCATGGAGGGCAGGACGCGGTCCGGCGGACGGTGGCCGTCCATGAAGGTCTTGATGTTGACGATGACCTTCTCGCCGGTGTCGACGCGGGCCTCGACGGTGGCCGAGCCCATATGCGGCAGCAGCACCACCTTGCCCTGGCGGGCGAGCTTGAGCAGCTTCGGGCTCACCGCCGGCTCCTGCTCGAACACGTCAAGCCCGGCGCCGGCGAGCTCGCCGGTCTCGATCATGCGGGCGAGCGCGTTCTCGTCGATCACCTCGCCGCGCGCGGTGTTGACGATGTAGGCGTCGCGCCGCACCAGCTTCAGCCGTCGCGCCGAGAGCAGGTGATAGGTCGCCGGGGTGTGCGGGCAGTTGACCGAGAGGATGTCCATCCGCGCCAGCATCTGGTCGAGGCTGTCCCAATAGGTCGCCTCGAGCTCCTCCTCGATCGCCGCCGGCAGCGGACGTCGGTTGTGGTAGTGGATCTGCAGGCCGAAGGCGCGGGCGCGGCGCGCCACCGCCTGGCCGATGCGGCCCATGCCGATGATGCCGAGCCGCTTGCCCCAGATGCGGTGGCCGAGCATCCAGGTCGGCGACCAGCCTGGCCACACGCCGTCCTCGGCGGTGAGCACGGAGGCGCCTTCGGTGAGCCGGCGCGGCACCGCGAGGATGAGCGCCATGGTCATGTCCGCCGTATCCTCGGTGAGGACGCCGGGGGTGTTGGTGACCGTGATGCCGCGCGCGGTGGCGGTGGCGACGTCGATATGGTCGACGCCGTTGCCGAAATTGGCGATCAGCTTGAGGTTCGGCCCGGCCTGCGAGAGCACGGCCGAATCGATGCGGTCCGTGATGGTCGGCACCAGCACGTCGGCGCTCGCCGCCGCCTCGACCAGCTCGGCCTGCGTCCTCGGCCTGTCATCCATATTGAGCCGCGCGTCGAACAGTTCGCGCATGCGCGTTTCGATCTTGTCCGGCAGCTTGCGCGTGACCACGACCAGCGGCTTCTTGCGGGCCATTTCCATCCCCGTCGGCGATCAAACTCCCGTTAACGCTAAGCCTTCACAATCAGGCGTGAAAGCGGGCGTCGCCGGGGTGGCGCGTTCATTATCAGACAGGTGGGCGAAAGACAAAAGCCGGGTGGGCGCGAGCCGAAATCGCCCGGCGTCGTTTTGCCCGGCTTGACGGGACAGGCGCGGCGGGTCTCCTTTCGCGGCCCGGCGGGACGGAGCTATGGTGTTCGCGATCATGCGAGAGACGACGTGGGTGACGGCGCTGGCGAAGGCGGCGTCGAGGGTTGGTGCGTCAAGGTTTTGGGCCGCGCTGGCATTGGCGATGGTGCTCGGCCACGGCGCCGCCATGGCGCAGTCGCCGGAGGCGACCGGGCGGGTGAGCGGGCTGCCGGTGCCGCGCTTCGTCAGCCTCAAGGCCGACAAGGTGAATGTGCGCTCCGGCCCGACCAAGGACCACCAGGTCGCCTGGGTATTCACCCGCGCCGGCCTTCCCGTCGAGATCACCGCCGAGTTCGAGACATGGCGCCGCATCCGTGATTCGGAGGGCGCCGAGGGCTGGGTCTACCACTCCATGCTCTCCGGCCGCCGTACCGCGCTGGTCGGGCCCTGGCTGAAGAAGGACGGACCCGTCGCGCTCTATTCCGGGCGCTCCGGCGAGGCCGCGGTCAAGGCACGGATCGAGCCCGGCGTGCTGGGCAGCGTGAAGGATTGCGACGGCAGTTGGTGCCGCTTCTTCGGCGACGGCTTCGACGGCTTCGTCGAGCAGGTGAAGCTCTGGGGCGTCTACCCGAACGAGAAGTTCGAGTAGCGCCGGGGCCGGCCTGAGCGCTCAGACGAATATCCGCCGCGCCGCGAGACGTTCGGCGCTTTCGGGGTCGTGCGCCGGCAGGATGACCGTCGGTTCGCCGGCGGCGAACGCCTTGATGGCACGCAGCGTCGCGATGGACTGTGCGGGGTCGTTGGTCACGCCGTCGGCCTTCTCGGCCCGCAGATTGGCCTCGTCATAGGTGGCATCGCCGGCGAGGAAATAGGTGATCCCCTCGTCGCGGACGACCACGGATACGTGGCCGTCGACATGCCCCGGCGTCGGCACCAGGAAGATGCGCCCGTCACGGGTCACGGGATGCGAGCCGGCGAAGGGCCCGACCGCCGGCCCGTCCATGTCAACCGCTTCCGGGCGGAACCAGATCGGCCAGCGCTGTGGCAGACATCCCATCAGGCGGCCCCTGAGGCCGGTCGACACCGGCAGGTTGGCGCGCGGCACCAGCACGCGGGCGGACGGGAAATGGTCCAGGCCGCCGGTGTGGTCGTGATGTAGATGGGTGAGGATGACCGTGCCGATGTCGCGGGCCGGATCGAGCCCCATGGCGAGCAGGCGCGACCCGACCTCCTCGTGCGGCGCGACGCGGATCGACACCTCCCGCGTGAAGAAGGGGTTCCAGCGCGGCAGATATCCCGGCACCGAATTGCGCCAGGTGTCGCCGGTATCGACGAGGAAGCGGCCCTCGGGATGCTCGATCAGGAAGCAGAGGATCGGCAGAGGCTCGACCCAATGGGTGTCGCGAAAGATGTCGATCTTCCGCTGAAGACCGCTGCGCCCGTCGCCGCCGGTGCGCTGGGCGGTCTTCATCCGCGCCTTGCCGGTTTCGATCGCGGTGATGCGGATCACGCTCGCCTCCATAAAAAACGAATAATCGTTCTTTTTATGACGCAGGCCACGACGGTTGTAAAGAACGGTCGTTCGTTTTATTTGGAGTCATGCCGAAGATATCCGACGAACGCCGCCTCGCCCGCCGCCAGCAGATCCTCGACGCCGCGTGGCGGTGCTTTGCGCGCGAGGGACTGCATGTCACCACCATGGACGACATCATCCGCGCTTCCGGCCTCTCCGCCGGCGCGGTCTATGGCTATTTCCGCAACAAGGACGATCTGATCCTTGCGGCGCTCACCACATCGCTGGCGGGCCTGCGCGAGCGGCTGGTGCCGCTGGTGACGACACGCCCACTGCCGGCGCCGGCCGAGCTGGTCGGCGCGGTGCTGGGGGAGATCGCGGCCTTCACGGAACGCGAGGGTTTCGACCTCAAGCGCATCGCCCTGCTGGGCTGGAGCGAATCACAGCGCAACGAGACGGTCCGCGGCACCATGGCCGGCTTCTACCGTGCCTTCCGCGAGCAACTGGCGGCGGCGACAATCGTCTGGAAGCAGGAGGGGAAGCTCCCCGCGACCCTCGACGAGCAGGCGGCCGCAAAGGCGCTGCTGGCGCTGATCCTCGGCTATGTGGTGGAGGCGGCGGTGCTTGACGACGTCACGCCGGAGGACATCAGGCGCGGCGTCGCGCAGCTCGGCATCGGCTCAGCCTGAAGAAAGCCGCACCGCGGCCACGGCGCTCAGGAGCGCCGCTTGGGGCGCAGGCGCACCACCACGTCGATGCGGGCGACCTCGTAGCCTTCCGGCGGTTCGGGCACGCGCTCGACCTCGACCGAGGCGCTCGGAATGTCGACGAGGTTGTTCTCGCCCTCGACGAAGAAGTGATGATGGTCGGTCGGATTGGTGTCGAAATAGGTCTTCGAGCCGTCGACCGCGAGCTCGCGCAGCAGCCCCACCTCGGTGAACTGGTGCAGCGTGTTGTAGACGGTGGCGAGCGAGACCGGGAAGCGCGCCTTGATCGCCTCCTCGTGCAGGATTTCCGCGGAGACGTGGCGGTCGCCCTTGGCGAACAGCAGCCAGCCCAGCGCCAGGCGCTGCCGGGTCGGCCGCAGCCCCACCTCGCGCAGCATGTGGCGCACGTCGTGGAAGGGGCAGCCGGTCCGGCTGGCCGAGGCGGAATCGCGCAGCTTCGCGACCGGGAGCACCGGCTCACCGTCTTCGACGACGACGCGCGGCATCGCCATATGCACCGTGCGGATAGGCTCGCTCATTCTCTCAACTTCCGACGTCGGTCATGGATGGGCGCGTCTCGGCACATCGCTTGGCGCTGCCGACGTCACATCCTCCTATGTTCATAGTGCCGGGCGGCGGCTGATCGCCGGCCGCTCCAAGCTTGATCGAAATTTATTATACAAGGAGCATTCCATCAGCGGCAAGCGATCGATTCTAAACAGTAACCGTTCCAAACTGTGACCCGATTACCGGCGCCGAAACCTTCACCGGCGTGTCACATTGCCTCTGCGCCGTCGCGCGCCACCGTACTCTGACGGCTTTGAGCGCGGTGGACGCTGTGTTAGGAAGCGGCCAACGGCTGGGAGGCCGGGTCCGCCCGCGCGGCGCCCGGGAAGGCCGAACGGACAAATAGACGGTGATACAGACGCGATGGTCGAACGTCGGACGAGCTTTGATTACGAGGACCTTCTCGCCTGCGGGCGAGGCGAACTTTTCGGCGAAGGCAATGCGCAGCTTCCGCTGCCGCCGATGCTGATGTTCGATCGCATCACCGAGATCTCGGAAGAGGGCGGCGCCAACGGCAAGGGCCTGGTGCGCGCCGAGCTCGACGTGCATCCGAACCTCTGGTTCTTCCCCTGCCACTTCAAGGGCGACCCGGTGATGCCCGGCTGCCTCGGCCTCGACGCCATGTGGCAGCTTGTCGGCTTCTATCTCGGCTGGCTCGGCGCACCGGGGCGCGGGCGGGCGCTCGGCCTCGGCGAGCTGAAGTTCTCCGGCCAGGTGCTGCCGACCATGAAGAAGGTGGTCTACGGCATCGACTTCAAGCGCGTCATGCGCTCGAAGCTGGTGCTCGGCGTCGCCGATGGCTGGCTGGAAGCCGACGGCGAGGTCATCTATCGCGCCAGCGACCTCAAGGTCGGCCTGTTCCAGACGGCGTGAGGCCCATGCGGGGGTTGCGGGCGGGCGCCGCGAGCGCCATTTCGCCCGCACCGAGGTTCAAGGAAAGGTAGCCTATGCGCCGCGTCGTCGTTACCGGTATGGGCATCGTCTCGTCGATCGGCAACTCCACCCAGGAGGTGCTGGCGTCGCTGCACGAATCGAAGAGCGGCATCGTCCGCGCCGACCAATATGCGCAGCTCGGCTTCCGCAGCCAGGTGTTCGGCGCCCCGCAGCTCGACGCCAGCCAGATCGTCGACCGGCGCGCCATGCGCTTCCACGGCGGCGGCACCGCCTGGAACCATGTGGCGATGGACCAGGCGATCCGCGACGCCGGGCTCGAGGAGCACGAGATCTCCAACGAGCGCACCGGCCTGATCATGGGCTCGGGCGGCTCCTCCACCCGCACCATCGTCGAGGCCGCCGACATCACCCGCGAGAAAGGCCCGAAGAAGATCGGACCGTTCGCGGTGCCCAAGGCGATGGGCTCCACCGCCTCGGCGACGCTCTCCACCTGGTTCAAGATCAAGGGGCCGAGCTATTCGATCTCGGCCGCCTGCGCCACCACCAACATCTGCATCGGCAACGCCGCCGAGCAGATCATGTACGGCAAGCAGGACATCATGTTCGCCGGCGGTTGCGAGGACCTCGACTGGACGCTGTCCTGCCTGTTCGACGCGATGGGCGCCATGTCGTCGGACTACAATGACCGCCCGGCGGTGGCCTCGCGGCCCTATGACAAGAACCGCGACGGCTTCGTCATCTCCGGCGGCGCCGGCGTATTGGTGCTGGAAGAGCTGGAACACGCCAAGGCGCGCGGCGCGCGCATCTATGCCGAGATCGTCGGCTACGGCACCTCCTCGGACGGCGCCGACATGGTCGCCCCCTCGGGCGAAGGCGCGGCACGGGCGATGAAGATCGCGCTCGCCGACGTGAAGGGGCCGATCGACTACATCAACCCGCACGCCACCTCGACGCCGATCGGCGACCTCAAGGAGATCGAGGCGATCCGCGCGGTGTTCGGCGATGCGTGCCCGCCGATCTCGGCGACCAAGTCGCTGACCGGCCACTCGCAGGGCGCCACCGGCGTGCACGAGGCGATCTACTCGATCCTTATGATGCAGAACGGCTTCATCGCCGCCAGCGCGCATATCGAGGAGCTCGACCCGGCCTTCGCCGACATGCCGATCGCCCGCGAGCGGATCGACAACGTACATCTCGGCCGCATCGTCTCGAACGGCTTCGGCTTCGGCGGGACGAACGCGGTGCTGGTGCTCCAGCATCCGGACGCGTAAGCAGACGGCAACGGCGGCAAGGGAATCCACGTCATGGGCCTGATGCAGGGCAAGCGCGGCCTGATCATGGGTGTCGCGAACGACCATTCCATTGCCTGGGGCATCGCCAAGGCGCTGGCCGCGCAGGGCGCCGAGCTCGCCTTCGCCTATCAGGGCGAGGCTCTCGGCCGCCGGGTGCGCCCGCTGGCTGAGAGCCTCGGCTCCGACACCCTCATCACCTGCGACGTCGAGGACCTCGCCTCGGTCGATGCCGCCTTCGCGGCGCTCGCCGACAAATGGGGCACGCTCGATTTCGTGGTGCACGCCATCGGCTTCTCCGACAAGAACGAGCTGAAGGGCCGCTACGCCGACACCACGCGGGCCAACTTTACCCGCACCATGGTGATCTCCTGCTTCTCCTTCACCGAGATCGCCAAGCGCGCGGCGGCGCTGATGCCGAATGGCGGCTCGCTGCTGACGCTGACCTATGGCGGCTCGACGCGGGTGATGCCGAACTACAATGTGATGGGCGTCGCCAAGGCGGCGCTGGAAGCGAGCGTGCGCTACCTCGCGGCCGATTACGGCCCGCAGGGCGTGCGGGTGAACGCGATCTCGGCCGGCCCGATCCGCACGCTGGCGGGAGCCGGCATCGCCGATGCGCGGCTGATGTTCAACTACCAGAAGCGCCACGCGCCGCTGCGCCGCACCGTCACCATCGACGAGGTGGGAGGCTCCGCGCTCTATCTGCTCTCCGAACTGTCGAGCGGGGTGACCGGCGAAGTGCACTTCGTCGATTCCGGCTACAACATCATCTCCATGCCGCACCCCGAGGCGCTGAAGACCATCGAGGACGCGGTGGAGGCCGGCGAGGCCGCCGCCGAATAGCGGCCGCGACGCCCCTCAGCCGGCGGCGACGGCCCCTCCCGCCCCTCAGTCCTTGGCGCGGAGCGCGATGCGATAGGAATGCGCCGGATAGACGCCGAGGATGCGCAGCTCCTTTGAGAAGAAGGCGAGTTCCTCCAAGGCGAGCTTGAGCGCGCGGTCGTCTGGATGGCCGTCGACATCGGCGTAGAACTGGGTGGCGAAGAACTCGCCGTCGAGCTGGTAGGATTCCAGCTTCGTCATGTTCACGCCGTTGGTGGCAAAGCCCCCCAGCGCCTTGTAGAGCGCCGCCGGCACGTTGCGCACGCGGAACACGAAGGTGGTCACGGTCGGCCCGTTGTCGGCCGGCGCCCACTCGCCCTCGCGGGCGAGGATGATGAAGCGCGTGGTGTTGTGCGCCTCGTCCTCGATATTCTCGGCGATGATGTCGAGCCCGTAGATCTCCGCCGCAAGCCGCGAAGCGATGGCCGCCTGCGTCGGGTCGCCGACCTCGGCGACGTGGCGCGCCGCGCCGGCGGTGTCGGCGCCGACCACCGCCTTCAGGCCGAGCTTGCGGATGATGTTGCGGCACTGGCCGAGCGCCATGACGTGGCTGGTCACGCTCTTCACGGTGGCGAGGCTCGCCCCCTTCACCGCCATGAGCTGGTGGCTGAGCGGCAGGAAGAACTCGCCGACGATGGTAAGCCCGGAGGTCGGCATCAGGTGATGGATGTCGGCGACGCGGCCGGCGACCGAATTCTCGATCGGGATCATGCCGAGATCGGCCTCGCCGTTCTGCAGGGCGGCGAAGGCGTCCTCGAAGGTCGCGCAGGGCACCGCCTCGTGGTCCGGGAAGACCTCGCGGCAGGCGATGTGGGAATTGGCGCCCGGTTCCCCCTGGAACACGACGGTGCTGCGCTTGGTCATCAGGACTTGCCTTCCTCACGCGCGAGCATCGCCCGCGCCTTCTCAAGATCGTGCGGGGTATCGACGCCGAGCGGCACGGTGTCCACCACCGCGACATCGATGCGCATGCCGGCCTCCAGCGCGCGCAACTGCTCCAGCTTCTCGCGCTGCTCCAGCGCGGACGGCGGCAGCCCGACGAAGCGCTCCAGCGCGGCGCGGCGATAGGCGTAGAGGCCGATGTGATGGTAGAGCGGCCCCTCGCCGTAGGGGGCGGTGGCGCGGGTGAAGTAGAGCGCGCGCAGGCGGCGCGGCGTGATCGGGCTGCCCACCGCCTTGACCACGTTCGGATTGGTGCGCTCGGCCTCGACGACGATCTGCGCGGCCAGCGTGCCGATGTCGACGAGGGGGTCGTCGAGGAGAGCGAGGCTGGCGCGAATCAGCGCCGGGTCGATGGTCGGCAGGTCGCCCTGAACGTTCACCACATGGCGCGCGCGGCGGTCCGGATCGACCACGTTCAGCGCCTCGAAGATGCGGTCGGAGCCGGAGGGGTGGTCGGCCCGTGTCATCACCACGTCGAATCCCGCCGCGGCCACGGCCGCGCGAACGCCTTCGTCGTCGGTCGCCACCACCACGCGGCCGATGCCGGCCGCGGCCGAACGCCGCGCCACTTCCACGATCATCGGGCGGCCGCCGACATCGGCGAGGGGCTTTCCGGGAAGACGCGTCGAGCTCATCCGCGCCGGAACAAGTATAAGCGTGTCGTCGATGGGCATTTGCCTGCCGTCTTGCAGCCTTCGTGCGGACGCCGCAGCACCGCGCCGGGGCGAAACGTAGCATCCGCGGCCGGCTTATACGGGTTGCACGCCAACCGTCAAAATGATTAGTTCCCGCGCGCCGTTGGCGGCCCTGCCGGAGGGCTGCTAGCATTTGCACGCGGGCGTGCCGGGCGCCTGCGCCGCACTGAATCGAGGGAGCCGATTTTCGATGGCCGTTCGGATGGACAGTTTCGAGGTGAACAAGATCGCGGGAGCGGTCCTTGGCACGCTCACCTTCACGCTCGGTCTGAGCATTTTCGCCGAGGCGCTGTTCCACCAGAATCCGCCCGCCAAGCCCGGCTTCGAGATCGCGGTGAAGGAAGCGGCTAGCGGCGGTGAGGCGCAGGCGCCCGCCGCCGACGTGCCGATCGCCGACCTGCTCGGCAAGGCCAGCGCCGAGAAGGGCGAGGCGGTCGCCAAGAAGTGCGCCGCCTGCCACAACTTCCAGGAGGGCGCTGGAGCCAAGGTCGGCCCGGATCTCTACGGCATCGTCGGCCGTGCAGTTGCCAGCGCGCCGGGCTTCGCCTATTCGGCGGCGATGAAGGCGCATGGCGGCACCTGGACCTTCCAGGACCTCAGCGACTTCATCAAGAACCCGAAGGCCGACATCCCCGGCACCGCCATGGGCTTCGCCGGCCTGGCCAAGGAAACTGACCGCGCCGACCTGCTGGTCTATCTGAACACGCTGTCGCACAGCCCGCAGCCGCTGCCGCAGCCCGGCGCCGCGCCCGCGGGCGGCGAGGCCCCGGCCGCTGGTGCGCCGCCGGCCGAGGCGCCGAAGCCGGCCCCCTGAGCGGACCGGAGCGCGGCCGCCATAATGCGGCGGCAAGGTTTCACGATCACGTCAGGCCGGTGGCGCTTCGCGCCCCGGCCTTATTCTTTTCCGAAGGTAAAGCGCCATAATGCCCGCGAGGGGGCCGCGTCGGCGTGCCGCCTCCACCGAACGCAAGGATGCATGCCGCATGAGCAGCCGCCACGCCCACCGAGGCGCCCCGGTCGTCACGGCCCGAAGCCCGCGCGGCCGGCGCACGCTGGCCGGCGTGATCCTCGCTCTGGCGCTCGCCGCTCCCCTCGCCCCGGCGCTGGCGCAGAGCGAGGCGCCGGGCGGGGCTGCCGCCGGCGAATGGCGCCATGGGCTGTCGCTGCTCGGCGAGCTCAAATACCCGCCGGACTTCAAACATTTCGACTATGTGAACCCGAACGCGCCGAAGGGCGGGCTGCTGCGGCTCTCCTCCACCGGAACGTTCGATTCGCTCAACGACACCATCCCGCGCGGCAATCCGGCCGACGGACTCGGCCTGATCTACGACACGCTGATGAGCGCGTCGCAGGACGAGGTGGCGAGCGAATACGGGCTGATCGCGGAGGCCGTGCGCTATCCGGCGGACTTCTCCTCCGTCACCTACCGGCTGCGCCCGGAGGCGAAATGGCACGACGGCCAGCCGATCACCGCCGACGACGTCGTCTGGTCGTTCGAGACGCTGATCAAGAACAGCCCGCAGCAGGCCTATTACTACAGCCATGTGAAGAAGGCCGAGAAGACCGGCGAGCGCGAGGTGACCTTCACCTTCGACCAGTCGGGCAATCGCGAGCTGCCGCAGATCGTCGGGCAGGTGCGGGTGATGCCGAAGCACTGGTGGACCGGCACCGACCCATCCGGCAAGCCGCGCGACGTCGGCCAGGGCACGCTGGAGCCGCCGCTCGGCTCGGGCGCCTACCGGATCAAGCAGGTGGTGCCGGGCCGCTCCATCTCCTATGAGCGGGTGCCGGACTACTGGGGCAAGGACCTGCCGGTGCATGTCGGCACCGACAATTTCGACGAGCAGCGCTACGAGTATTTCCGCGACGAGACGGTCGAGCTCGAGGCCTTCAAGGGCGACCAGTACGACTATCGCGTCGAGACCTCGGCCAAGAACTGGGCGACCGCCTACGACTTCCCGGCGGTCAAGCAGGGCAAGGTGGTGCTGGAGGAGTTCGCCAACCGCGTCTCCGGCTCGATGCAGGCCTTCATCCCGAATCTGCGGCGCGAGAAGTTCCAGGACCAGCGGGTGCGCCGCGCACTGAACTACGCGCTCGACTTCGATGGCATGAACCGCACGCTGTTCTTCGGCCAGTACAAGCGCACGGCGAGCTACTTCCAGAACACCGAGCTCGCCTCCTCCGGCCTGCCACAAGGCCGCGAGCTCGAGATTCTGGAGAGTGTGAAGGACAAGGTGCCCGCCAGCGTCTTCACCACCGCTTATGCCAATCCGCCGGACGGCGGCGAGGACGTGCGCCGCGCCAATCTGCGCGAGGCGGCGCGGCTCCTCAAGGAAGCGGGCTACGAGGTGAAGGGCGGTAAGCTGGTCAACGCCAAGGGCGAGCCCTTCACCATCGAGTTCCTGATCGCCAACCCGGCCTTCGAGCGCGTGGTGCTGTTCTACAAGCCGACGCTGGAGCGGCTCGGCATCACCGTGAACGTGCGCCAGGTCGACACCTCGCAATACATCAACCGCGTACGCGGGCGCGACTTCGACATCATCATCACCGGCTGGGGGCAGTCGCTCTCGCCGGGCAACGAGCAGCGCAACTTCTGGGGCTCGGAAGCCGCCGACCGCGAGGGCTCGGCCAACTACGCGGGCATCAAGGACCCCGGCATCGACGCGCTGATCGAGAAGGTGATCTACGCCAAGAACCGCGAGGACCTCGTCGCCGCCACACGGGCGCTCGACCGCGTGCTGCTCGCCCACGACTATGTGGTGCCGAGCTGGAACTACCCCAACATCCGCACCGCGCGCTGGAACCGCTTCGGCCATCCCGACAAGCTCCCCGAATACGGGATCGGCTCCTTCCCCACCATCTGGTGGTGGGATGCGGAGAAGGCCGGCGCCACGGGGAAGGCGCCGTGAGCTTCGCGACCACCCGGCGGACCCTGCTCGCCCTCGCCGCCGGTGCCGGCGGCCTCGCTTTGCTGCCGCGCCGGCCCTTCGCGCAGACGCCGGCGCCGCCGACCGGGCCGGAGCGCCATGGCCTCTCGACCTTCGGCGACCTCAAATATCCGGCCGACTTCCCGCATTTCGACTATGTCGACCCACAGGCGCCGAAGGGCGGCGACTTCTCGCAGATCGGCCCCACCGCCGCCTACAACCAGTCGTTCCAGACCTTCAACTCGCTGAACGGCTACATATTGAAGGGAGACGGCGCGCAGGGCGTCGACCTGATCTTCGACGCGCTGATGACGCGCGCCTTCGACGAGCCGGACGCGGTCTACGGGCTCGTCGCGAAGAGCGTCGCGGTCTCCGAGGACGGCACGCTCTACCGCTTCAGGCTGCGGCCGGAGGCGCGCTTCCACGACGGCTCGAAGCTCACCAGCGCCGACGTCGCCTTCAGCCTGCTGATGCTCAAGCTCAAGGGCCACCCGATCATCGCGCAGAATCTGCGCGACATGACCAGCGTGACCGCCGAGGGCGAGGACGCGGTGGTGCTGCGCTTCGCCGCCAAGCGGGCGCGCGACGTGCCGCTGTTCGCGGCGTCGCTGCCGATCTTCTCCAAGGCCTATTACACGGCCAAGCCCTTCGACGAGAGCTCGCTCGATCCGCCGCTCGGCTCGGGACCCTACAAGATCGGCCGCTTCGAGGTGGGGCGCTACATCGCCTATGAGCGGGTGCCGGACTATTGGGGCGCCGACCTGCCGGTGAACCGCGGCACCAACAATTTCGACGTGGTGCGCTTCGAATATTTCCGCGACCGCGAGGTCGGCTTCGAGGGGTTCAAGGCCAGGACCTATCTGTTCCGCGAGGAGTTCACCTCGCGCACCTGGGCGACCCAGTACGACTTCCCGGCGCTGAAGGACGGCCGGGTGAAGCAGGAGATCACGCCGGACGACAATCCCTCCGGCGCGCAGGGCTGGTTCCTCAACATCCGCCGCCCGCAATTTTCCGATCCGCGCGTGCGCGAGGCGCTCTCCTGCGCCTTCGACTTCGAGTGGACCAACAAGAACCTGATGTTCGACGCCTATAAGCGGACGACCTCGTTCTTCGAGAATTCCGATCTCAAGGCTGAAGGCCCCCCGGGTCCCGAGGAGCTGGCGCTGATCGAACGCATCAAGGGCCGCCTCACCCCCGAGACGCTGGCTGAGCTGACGGGCGAGCCGTGGTCGCCGCCGGCCTCGGACGGCTCGGGACAGGACCGCACCCTGCTGCGCAAGGCGGCGGCGCTGCTGCGCGAGGCCGGCTGGACGATCAAGGACGGTAGCCTCGTCAACGCCAAGGGCCAGCGCTTCACCATCGAGTTCCTCGACGACGAGGGCAGCCTCGAACGGCACACCGCTCCTTTCATCAAGAACCTGAAGGTGCTCGGCATCGACGCCTCGTTCCGCCTCGTCGACCCGCCGCAATATCAGCGCCGGCTGAACGACTTCGATTTCGACGCGACGGTGCGGCGCTTCTCGGTCTCGACGGTGCCCGGCGAATCGCTGCGCGCCTTCTTCGGCTCGCGCGCCGCCCGCACGCCCGGCTCGAACAACCTCTCCGGCATTGCGAGCCCGGCGGTCGACACGCTGATCGAGGAGGTGATCGCGGCGGGCAGCCGCGACGAGCTGCGCACCGCCTGCCGCGTGCTCGACCGGGTGCTGCGCGCCGGGCGCTACTGGGTGCCGCAATGGTATTCGGGCGCGCATCGCATCGCCTATTGGGATGTGTTCGAGCGTCCCAAGGCGCCGGCGCCGCGCTACGACCGCGCCATACCGCTCACCTGGTGGGCGAGGGGAACGTGACGGCGGGCGACCGGTTTGGACCTGACCACTCGTTAAGTTGACGGCGCAGCCCGGCACCGCCACCTTGTCACCTCCTCGGGAGGAAGCCCGACCGAATGCTCGCTTATATCGTCCGACGCCTGCTGCTGATGGTGCCGACCGTGATCGGCATCATGCTCATATCCTTCGTCGTCGTGCAGTTCGCCCCCGGCGGCCCGGTGGAGCGGGTGATCGCCCAGCTCACCGGCGAGGGCACCGATGCGACGGCGCGCATCTCCGGATCGGGCGGCGACTTCGGCGGCATGCAGCAGGGCGCGCCGCGCGGCGACCCCACCGCCTCCAAATATCGCGGCGCGCAGGGGCTCGACCCGAAGTTCATCGAGGAGCTGGAGCGCCAGTTCGGCTTCGACAAGCCGGCGCATGAGCGCTTCCTGCTGATGATGTGGAACTATGCGCGGTTCGACTTCGGCCGCTCCTATTTCCGCGACATCTCGGTGGTCGACCTCATCATCGAGAAGATGCCGGTGTCGATCTCGCTTGGCCTGTGGATGATGCTGATCACCTACATGATCTCCATCCCGCTCGGCATCGCCAAGGCAATGCGCGACGGCTCGCGCTTCGACATGTGGACCTCGGCGGTGATCATCGTCGGCTATGCGGTGCCGGGCTTCCTGTTCGCCATCCTATTGATCGTGCTGTTCGCCGGCGGCTCCTTCCTCGACTGGTTCCCCTTGCGCGGGCTGACCTCCGACAACTGGGCGCAGATGTCCTGGCCGGCGCGCATCCTCGACTATTTCTGGCATCTGGTGCTGCCGATCACCTCGATGGCGCTCGGCGCCTTCGCCACCATGGCGCTGCTGACCAAGAACTCGTTCCTCGACGAGATCAGGAAGCAGTATGTCGTCACCGCGCGGATGAAGGGGCTGTCGGAGAACGCGGTGCTCTACCGGCACGTGTTCCGCAACGCGATGCTGATCATCATCGCCGGCTTCCCGGGCGCCTTCGTCGGCGCCTTCTTCGGCGGCTCGCTGCTGATCGAGACCATCTTCTCGCTCGACGGGCTCGGCCTGCTCGGCTTCGAGAGCGTGCTCAACCGCGACTATCCGGTGGTGTTCGGCACGCTCTACGTATTCTCGCTGGTCGGCCTCGTGGTGAACCTCATCTCCGACCTCACCTACACCTGGGTCGATCCGCGCATCGACTTCGAGACGCGGGAGGTGTGAGTGGAGGCTCCGCTGCCCACCGCGACGCTCGACGTACGACCCTCCGGCCTGTCGCCGATCAATGCGCGCCGGCTCGCCAATTTCCGGCACAACCGGCGCGGCTATTGGAGCTTCTGGATCTTCCTTGTGCTCTTCGTGCTCAGCCTCGGCGCCGAGTTCATCGCCAACGACAAGCCCTTCCTCGTCAAATATGACGGTGGCTACTACTGGCCGGGGCTGGTCAGCTATCCCGAGACCACCTTCGGCGGCGACTTCGAGACCGAGGCGGACTATCGCGATCCCTATCTGCAGAAGCTGATCACTGAGTCGGGCGGCTGGATGATCTGGCCGCCGATCCGCTACAGCTACGACACGCACAATCTCGACCTGCCCACCCCGGCTCCCTCGCCGCCGACCTGGATGCTCACCGACGCGCAGTGCCAGCCGGTTGCCGAGAAGAAGGGCGGGACGGGCTGCGCCGCACTCGAATGGAACTGGCTCGGCACCGACGACCAGGGGCGCGACGTGCTGGCCCGCCTCATCTACGGCTTCCGCATCTCGGTGCTGTTCGGCCTGATCCTCACTGTCATCTCGTCCGTCGTGGGCGTCGCGGCCGGCGCGGTGCAGGGCTATTTCGGTGGGTGGACGGACCTGATCTTCCAGCGCTTCATCGAGATCTGGACCTCGATCCCGGCACTCTATCTGCTGCTGATCATCTCCTCGGTGCTGGTGCCGGGCTTCTGGGTGCTGCTCGGCATCTTGCTGCTGTTCTCCTGGGTGTCGCTGGTCGGGCTGGTGCGCGCCGAGTTCCTGCGCGCGCGCAACTTCGAATATGTGCAGGCGGCCCGCGCCCTCGGCGTCTCCAACCCGGTGATCATGTGGCGGCACATGCTGCCCAACGCGATGGTGGCGACGCTGACCATGCTGCCCTTCATCGTCTCCTCATCGGTGATGACGCTGACGGCGCTGGACTTCCTCGGCTTCGGCCTGCCGCCCGGCTCGCCCTCGCTCGGCGAGTTGCTGGCTCAAGGCAAAGCCAACATCCAGGCGCCCTGGCTCGGACTGACCGGCTTCTTCACCGTCGCCATCATGCTGAGCCTGCTCATCTTCATCGGCGAAGCCGTGCGCGACGCCTTCGACCCGCGCAAGACGTTCCGGTGAGCACAATGACGGACGCCCCCCTCCTCTCGGTCCAGGACCTGTCCGTCGCTTTCACCCAGGGCGATCGGACGACGGTCGCGGTGGACCACGTCTCCTTCGACGTGCGGCGCGGGGAGACCATGGCGCTGGTCGGCGAGTCCGGCTCGGGCAAGTCGGTCACCGCCCTCTCTGTGCTGAAGCTGCTGCCCTATCCGCCGGCCTCGCACCCCTCCGGACGGGTGCTGTTCAAGGGCGCGGACCTCACCGCCATGAGCGAGCCGCAGTTGCGCAAGGTGCGCGGCAACGACATCACCATGGTGTTCCAGGAGCCGATGACCTCGCTCAACCCGCTGCACACGGTGGAGCAGCAGGTCGCCGAGATCTTGAGCCTGCATCGCGGCATTACCGGCGCGCCGGCGCGCAAAAGGGTGATCGAGCTGCTCGCCGAGGTCGGCATCCCCGAGCCCGAGACCCGGCTCGCCAGCTACCCGCACCAGCTCTCCGGCGGCCAGCGCCAGCGCGTGATGATCGCCATGGCGCTCGCCAACGAGCCGCAGCTGCTGATCGCCGACGAGCCGACCACCGCGCTCGACGTCACCGTGCAGGCACAGATCCTCAAGCTCTTGAAGGAGCTGCAGGCCCGGCTCGGCATGACCATGCTGTTCATCACCCATGATCTCGGCATCGTGCGCAAGATCGCCGATCGGGTCTGCGTGATGAACCACGGGCGCATCGTCGAGCAGGGCACGGTCGGCGAGGTGTTCGGCGCGCCGCAGCATCCCTATACGCGCGAGCTGATCGCCGCCCAGCCCAAGGGCAACCCCGCCCCCGCCCGGCCGGACCAGCCGGTGGTGATCGAATCCAAGGACCTCAAGGTGTGGTTCCCGATCAAGCGCGGCGTGCTGCGCCGGGTGGTCGGCCACATCAAGGCGGTGGACGGCGTGTCGGTCGGGATCCGGCGCGGCGAGACGCTCGGCGTGGTCGGCGAGTCGGGCTCGGGCAAGACCACGCTCGGCCTCGCCTTGCTGCGCCTCATATCGAGCGAGGGGCCGATCATCTTCATGGGCAAGCCGGTGGATGGGCTCGGCTTCAAGGCGATGCGCCCGCAGCGCAGCGAGATGCAGGTGGTGTTTCAGGACCCGTTCGGCTCGCTCTCCCCGCGCATGTCGATCATGGACGTCGTCGGCGAAGGGCTGCGCGTGCACCAGCCGCATCTCTCCGCGGCCGAGCGCGAGGCAAAGGTGACGGCGGCGCTCGTCGATGTCGGGCTCGATCCGGCGAGCGCGCACCGCTATCCGCACGAATTCTCCGGCGGCCAGCGCCAGCGCGTCGCCATCGCCCGCGCGGTGGCGCTGGAGCCCTCCTTCATCGTGCTGGACGAGCCGACCAGCGCGCTCGACATGATCGTGCAGGCGCAGATCGTCGACCTGCTGCGCGACCTGCAGCAGCGCAGGGGTCTCACCTACATGTTCATCAGCCACGATCTGCGCGTCGTCGCCGCGCTCGCCTCGCGCATCCTGGTGATGAAGAACGGGCGGGTCGTGGAGGAAGGCGAGGCCGCCGAGATCTTCAAGGCGCCGAAGACCGACTACACGCGCGCGCTGTTCGCCGCCGCCTTCAATCTCGAGACGACGCCGGCCGGGGCGGTTTCGCAGTGAGCGGCGGGGGTTTCGCGCCGGCCGGGCGCGGCGTCATCGCCGACCGCGCCGCGGATGTGGCGCTTGAAGGTCCGCAGCCGCTGGGCGAGGGCTTCCGCCCCTATCACCGGTTCGATCTCGAGCTGAGGGGCGCCCATGGCGCGCGTCTCCACCAGCGCCGCGACATATTGCGGGTCGGGCCGGTAGTCGGCGTGCTCGCCGCCGATCCGAATGCGGGCTGCTTCGTGCTGATCCGGCAGTTCCGCCTCGCTGCTCATCTCGCCACCGGGCGCGGCGACATCGTCGAGCTGGTCGCCGGCTGCGTCGACGCGGGCGAAGAGCCCGAGGCGGCGGCGCGGCGCGAATGCGTCGAGGAGATCGGCGTCGCGCCGGACCGGCTGATGCCGATCCTCTCCTTCATGCCGACGCCGGGCGTCACCGACGAGCAGGCCGCCGTCTATCTCGGCCGCGTCGATTCGGCCCGCGTGCCGGCGAAGGCCGGCGCCGCGGTGGAGACCGAGCTGACCGAGCCCTTCACCATTCCCATCGACGAGGCGCTCGGCGCGCTGGAGCGCGGCGCCGCGCAGAACCTGTTCCTGATCGCCGCCCTGCAATGGTTCGCGCTCAACCGGGCGCGCGCCGAGCACTTCCTGAGGACCGCATGACCGCCATATTGCTCGCCATGACCGGAATGGACTCCGCCGCCTGGGCGGAACGCTTCAGGGCGCTCGACCCGACGCGCGAGGTGCGCATATGGCCGGATATCGGCAACCCGGCCGATATCGCCTATGCCTGCGCCTGGAAGCCGAAGGCCGGTGCGCTGAAGGGGCTGGATAATCTCAAGGTGCTGTTCTCGCTGGGCGCGGGCGTCGATGCGCTGATCGGCGATCCCGACCTGCCCAACGTGCCGCTGGTGCGCATCGTCGATCCCGACATGACCGCCCGGATGGCCGAATTCGTCGTGCTCAACGTGCTGCTGCATCACCGGCGCATGCTGCGCGCCTTTGCCGACCAGCGGGCGCATCGCTGGCTCCAGCACGACCAGCCGGCTGCCTCCTCGGTGCGGGTCGGCATCATGGGCATCGGCCAGCTCGGCCAGGATTCGGCGGTGAAGCTGCGCATGATGGGCTTCCAAGTCGCCGGCTGGAGCCGCTCACCCCGCAGCCTGCCGGGCATCGAGACCTTCGCCGGAGAGGACGGGCTGGCGCCGTTCCTCGCGCGCACCGACATCCTCGTCGTGCTGCTGCCCCTCACTCCGGCGACGCGGGGCATATTGAACCGCAGCCTGTTCGCCGGCTTGGCGCAGGACGGCGTGCTCGGCGGGCCGGTGCTGATCAATGCCGGGCGCGGCGGGCTGCAGAACGAGGCGGACATCCTCTCGGCGCTCGACGACGGAACGCTCGCGAGCGCCTCGCTCGACGTGTTCGTGACCGAGCCGCTGCCGCAGGACAGCCCGTTCTGGGACCATGAGAAGGTGATCGTCACCTCGCATGTCGCCGCCGACAGCGATCCGCAGGCGCTGGCGCGCTACATCCACGAGCAGATGATCGCCTTCGAGGCCGGGCGCGGCCTCACCAACGTGGTCGACCGCGCGACCGGCTACTGAGCGGGGTTCAGCCGCCGGACGGTGCGCACCGGCGCGCCGGCCGCCGCAATGCGCGCCAGCGCAGCGCCGAGAGGCTCGCGCACCACCGCCATATAGGCGGCGGTGGCATGCAGCAGCACCTCGCTTTTCCCGACGATCTCGACGATGCCGACATGGCCGGGCCAGAAGACGAGGTCGCCATGGCGCAGCGTCGCGAGGTCGCCGTCGAACGGCACTTTTTCGCCGAGCGTCGCCTCCTGCATGTCGCTGTCGCGCGGCGCGGCGATGCCGGCACCCGCGAGCGCCACCTGCACGAGGCCGGAGCAGTCGAGCCCGAGGCTGGAGCGCCCGCCCCACACATAGGGCGTGCCGAGGAAGCGCGCGGCCACCTTAACGAAATCGGGCTCGATGGCGTCGAGCGCCGCGAGATGGCCGGCGAAGACGAAGCCGCCGCCATCGGTGACGGCGAAGCCCTCGCGCTCATCGACGATGGCGAGCCGGCTTCCCATCGACAGCATCGCCGCCACCGGCAGCTTGATGCTGGGGCCCGGGAAGACCGGCGTGCGCAGCGCGACGACGCGGGCGTTCGGCGCGGCGGCCGGCAAGCCGAGTGCCTCGTCCGGCAGCCAGCCGACATAGCCGTCGGCGTCGAGCTGGCCCCAGGACCAGCCCTCCAGCGTACGCTCATAGATGGTGACCGTCTCGCCGCACAGCGCCTCGGTAACGAGGCTGGCGTCCGGCGCCGGGATCTTGCGCACCGGCGCGCTCGGCGCCACCACGCGCATCGGCGTGCCGGGCACGAAACGCTCGGCCTCGACCTTACCGCGCAGGAAATCGGCGGCGAGATCCGGCCGGGCCGGGGTGAGGCGGGGATCGAACGAGCTCATCGCGGCAACTCAATCATCGGACAGCCCGGCGGACAACCCGTCGCACGCCTCATCGTGGCAACTCATCGTGGTAGTTCCCTTGCCTTGGCGACCACCAGGTCGGCCAGGCGCTCAAGATACAGCGAACCCTCGACGGTGCGCTGGATGATCACGTTGCGCCGGTCCGCCTCGTCGCGCCGGCGCGAGACGAGGCCGAGCTCGCCCATGGTGTCGAGCGCGCGGGTGATCACCGGCTTGGTGACGCCGAGCCGGGCGGCAAGCCCGCGCACGGTGTGGGGCGGGGATTCGAGATAGACGGTGAGCAGGATGGCGAGCTGGCGCTGGGAGAGATCGGGAGCGTCGTCGCGCACCTGCGCCAGCGCCAGCTCGTGGAGCAGGCGCAGCGCCTGGGACGGGCGCATCTCGACGGCCATGGGCGGCTTCCGACCCGATCGTTACGGTTGCGTATTGTTCTCCCACTGTGGCCGCGATCCGGCAAGAAAGCCTTAAGCGACAGGCTTAAGGCTTTGCGATGCGGCTGACCGAAAACCGCCCCGAGGTGACGGCACCTCCAAAGACGCCGTCATCCTGAGGTGCGCGCCAGCGCGCCTCGAAGGACGGTCGTCCGGGTGCACCGCGCGAGCATCCTTCGAGGCTCGACCTGCGGTCGAGAACCTCAGGATGACGTTGATATGGGCAGGGCGGGCGTGACTACCCGCCATACCGCTCCGCCAGCAGCGCATCGATCGCGCGGATGGTCTGGGCCTCGCCGCCTTCCGGCCGGGCGGGGCGGTTCGACGGGTTCCACGCATAGATGTCGAGATGCAGCCAGGACGTCGCGTTCGCCACGAAGCGCTTCAGGAACAGCGCGGCGGTGATGGAGCCGGCGAAGCCGCTGCCGGGCGAATTGTTGATGTCGGCGAACGGGCTGTCGAGCATCGAGGCGTAGGGCTTCCAGAGCGGCAGGCGCCAGAGCGGATCGGCCTCGGCGGCCGAGTGGCGGGCGAGGTCGGCGGCGAGCGCGTCGTCGTCCGTATAGGCCGGCGGAAGCTGCGGGCCGAGCGCGACGCGGGCGGCGCCGGTCAGCGTCGCGAAGTCGATCAGCAATTCGGGCACCTCCTCGTCGGCCAGCGCCAGCGCGTCGGCGAGGATCAGCCGGCCCTCGGCGTCGGTGTTGCCGATCTCGACGGTGAGCCCCTTGCGCGAGGGCAGGATGTCGCCGGGACGGAAGGCCGAACCGTCGATGGAATTCTCCACCGCGGGGATCAGCAGGCGCAGCCGCACGGGCAGCCCCCGCGCCATCACCATATGGGCGAGGCCGAGCGCATTGGCCGCGCCGCCCATGTCCTTCTTCATCAGCAACATGCCGCTCGACGGCTTGATGTCGAGCCCGCCGGTGTCGAAGCACACGCCCTTGCCGACCAGCGTCACCTTGGGCGCCGCGGGATCGCCCCAGGTGAGATCGATGAGGCGCGGCGCGCGCGGGCTGGCGCGCCCCACCGCGTGGATCAGCGGGAAATTGGCGGCGAGCAGGTCAGCGCCCGCGATCACCCTGATCTCGGCCCCGAAGCGCGCGGCGAGTGCGCGTGCCGCGGCCTCCAGCTCGGCCGGGCCGAGATCGTTCGAGGGCGTGTTGACGAGGTCGCGCGTCGACCACACCGCCTCCGCCGTGCGGGTGAGCCAGCCGCCGTCCACGCCCTCCGGCACCACGATGCGGCGCGCGACGTGCTCGCGCGTCTTGTAGCGCTCGAAGCGATAGGCGCCGAGCAGGAAGCCGAGGGCGGCGAGCCGGCTGTCGGCTGGGGCGCGGGCGATGCGCCAGTCGCCGGCCGGCAGGCCAGTCGCGAGCTTACCGAACAGCAGCGGATCGCCGCCGTTCTCCTCCACCCCGAACAGCGCGCCGGCGATGCCGCCCTCGGGATCCGGCAGCACCAGCGTCGCACCCGGATCGGCGCGGTAGCCGCTCGCCTGCCCGAAGGCCAGCATGGCGGGGGAAAGGCCCTCGGTCTCGTGCCACGCGCCGCGCGTGACGCACCAGACAGGACGGGCGTTCCCGGCCTCGCCGGGCGGAACAAGACAGTCATTCATGGGGGACGGCTCCGGATGGCGACAGAAGCCGCCTAGCATGCTGAGCGGGGGCGGGAAAGCGGCGCGATCTTAACCGGCCGTTAGGGTTAATGGGACATGAATCAAGGCACAGGTCACGCCGATGCGTCGTCGCACGAGGACGAGGCGGGCCGCCGGAGACCATCATGCCTTCCCTGCCGCCCGCCGCGCCGTTCTCCACCCGCTGCTCGCCACGATATGCCCTTCACATCGCGCTGGTGGCGGTCGGGAGTCTCGGGCTCGGGGCCTGCACGACCGGCAGCAACCGGCCGGACGTGACGGCCGCGATCACCAGCCCGGCGACGCCGGACGCGGCGCGCGCGAAGCTCGCGGATCTCCAGAAGCGCTATGAGACGAACCCCGCCGACGCCGCCACCGGCATCGCCTATGGCAATGCGCTGCGCCTCGCCGGCCAGCGCGCACAGGCGACCGCCGTGCTGCAGCAGGTGACCATCCGCAACCCGCGCAACCCGCAGGTCGCCGGCGCCTATGGCCGGGCGCTGGCCGAGAACGGCCAGTTGCAGCAGGCCTTCGACGTGCTGGCGCACGCCCATACGCCGGACCGGCCGGACTGGCGCGTCCTCAACGTGCAGGGCGCGGTTCTCGATCAGATGGGCCGCAACACCGAGGCGCAGGACTATTACCGCACCGCCCTGAAGATCGTCCCCGGCGAGCCGACCGTGCTCTCCAATCTCGGCCTGTCCTATGCCTTCGCGAAGGACCTGCCGCGCGCCGAGGCGACGCTGCGCGAGGCGGCGGCGAACCCGAAGGCGGATTCGCGGGTGCGCCAGAACCTCGCTCTGGTGCTGAGCCTGCAGGGCCGCCTCGGCGAGGCCGAGAAGCTCGCCCGGGCCGACCTGCCGCCGGCGGAGGCACAGGCGAGCATCGACAATCTGCGCCGGCTCGCCGCCAGCGCCCCGAAGGGCACGACGACGGTCGCGGGAAGCGCCGCGCGACCGAATCCGGCCCTCGCTTCGGAGCAGCCCCTGCCGGTCTCCACGCAGGCGCAGGCCTATGCGCCGGCGCAGCCGGCCGACCAAGTCGCCGCCCTCCCCGGCGCGGATTACTAGCTTCGAGTCCTGACCGGGAACGCTCTCTACCAGAGCGCCTCAGGATAAAGATCGCACCACTGTCGATCGGTCGCTCAGGCCACCGCCAGCTCGAACGCGCCGTCCTCGATGAGGTAGACCGCGCCCTGCCGGACTGGCAGGTCGGCGGCCTCGGCCTGCGGCATGCCGGCGAAGGCGTGCAGCATGGCCCGGACCACGCCGCCATGGGTGACCACGACGCTGTCCTCGACGATGTCGCCGACCGCCTCCATCACCCGCGAGGTGAGCATGACGTAGTTCTCGCCGCCCGGCGGCACGAAGTGCCACGGGTCGGCATCGCGGGTGAGCATGCCCACCGGATCGCGCCGACGCAGTTCCGGCCAGGAGAACCCTTCCCAGCGGCCGAAGGTGATCTCCTTCAGCCGGTCGTCGCGGCGGAAATCGTCCGGCGGCAGGCCGAGCTGCGCGCGCAGGATTCCCATGGTCTGGGTGGTGCGCCCCAGCGGGCTCGCGACATAGGCGAGCCCGGACGGATTGCCGCTCAGCCGCTCGACCACGCGCGCCGCGCGCGCCGCCTGCTCGCGGCCGAGGTCGTTCAGCGGAATGTCCTGCCCGCCCTGGAGACGGCCGGCAAGATTCCAGTCGGTCTCGCCATGCCGGACGAGGAAGATGCGGCGCCTGGACAGCAGCACGATCGCGTCGCCTTCAGGGAATCTGCACGACGTGCGTGTAGCTCGGCCCGTTCAGCGGATATTTCACGCGCAGCGTCACGGAGGTTCCCCCGGGCGGCAGGCGGCCCTTGTAGAACATGCGCACGCCCTCGACCTGCTGGCCGACGCAGCGGCGCGAGCCGGCATCGGTGCCGGTCGCGGTGAAGCCGCCGATGTCGAAGCTCACGCGGCCGACGGAGGGACCCTGCAGCACAGTCACGACCGGCACCTGCCCCATCTGGCAGAGCTTGTCGACGGTGCCGGCGGCAAACTGCATCGCGCCCTGGCCGCCGCCGGTGACATAGGCGAGCTGGCCGCCCGGCATGCCGCTCTGGTTGCCGTCGTCGGGGCTCACATAATTCGGGAAGATGGCGCCGCCGAAGCCGAAGATGCGGTTCACCAGCGGATATTGCTGGAAGGTAGGCGGCGGGCCGCGATCGAGCCCGGGACCGGTGCCGGGCGGGGGCGCGAGGCCCGAGCCGGGCGGCGGATTGATGGTGATGGCCGGCACCTGCGCCTCAACCGGCGCGGCCAGCATGCACAGCACCGCCGCCGCCCCGAAGCCGAAGGCCAACGCGACCTTGCCCGGCATCTTCCACATTCCCCGCATCCAGCCCTCCGCTTTCCCGGTGCCGATGCGACGGCCTCACTCGCGCTCGAGCGTGAGGTCCGGCGCTTCGGGATTCTTCATTCCGACGATGTGATAGCCGGCATCGACGTGGTGGATCTCACCCGTCACGCCACGGCCGAGATCGGACAAGAGATACATGCCGGTGTCGCCGACCTCGTCGATGGTGACGGTGCGACGCAGCGGCGCGTTCAGCTCGTTCCACTTCAGGATATAGCGGAAATCGCCGATGCCGGAAGCGGCGAGCGTCTTGATGGGCCCCGCCGAGATGGCGTTGACGCGGATGTTCTTCGGGCCGAGGTCGGCGGCGAGATAGCGCACGCTCGCCTCCAGCGCGGCTTTCGCGACACCCATGACGTTGTAGTGCGGCATCCATTTCTCGGCGCCGTAATAGGTCAGCGTCAGCATCGAGCCGCCATTCGTCATCAGCTTCTCGGCGCGCTGGGCAACCGCGGTGAAGCTGTAGCAGGAGATCAGCATGGTCTTGCTGAAGTTCTCCACCGTGGTGTCGAGATAGCGGCCGTCCAGCTCGTTCTTGTCGGAGAAGGCGATGGCGTGGACGAGGAAGTCGAGGCCGCCGAGCGCGCGCTCGGTCTCGGCGAAGACGGCGTCGATGGTCGCCGGCTCGGTTACGTCGCAATGGCCGACGAGGGCCGCGTCGAGCTCGGCGGCGAGCGGCTCGACGCGCTTCTTCAAGGGCTCGCCCTGATAGGTGAAGGCGAGGCGCGCGCCCTGGGCATGGGCCGCCTTGGCGATGCCCCAGGCGATGGATCGGTTGTTCGCCACACCCATCACCAGGCCGCGCTTGCCGCTCATCAGACCGGCCGATGCCTTGCCCTGCTCCGTCACGCCCTGCTCCGTCGCCGAAATACGCGTCCCGCGCTTCGGGACGCGTTCCTATCGCACAGCGGCATGACGCGCTCAAGCGAGCAGCGTCGCAGGGCAGCCCGGCTCAGGAAGCCGCCTCGCGGCGCTGGCGCATCAGCGCCTCGAGCTCGGGGTCGGGCGTATCCGGCAGGGTGACGCGCGCGGTGGCGAGCAGGTCGCCACGCGCACCCTCGCCCTTGGGCAGGCCTTTGCCGCGCAGGCGGAAGGTGCGGCCCGAATTGGTCCAGGCGGGAATCGACAGCTCGACCGCGCCCGACAGCGTCGGCACACGCAGCTTGGCGCCGAGCACGGCGTCGGCCAGCGGCACCGGGAGGTCGAGCCTCAGATCCGCGCCGTCGACGCGGAACTGGTGGTGCGGCGCATAGGCGACGACGACATAGGCGTCGCCCGGCGCCCCGCCAAACGGGCTCTCCTCGCCCTGCCCCTTGAGGCGCAGGCGATGGCCCTCGGCGACGTCGGCGGGAATCTTGACTTCGACGGTGCGCCCGTTGGGCAGGTGCACCTTGACCGGGCCGCCCTCGACGACACGTTCCAGCGGCACCGGCACCTTGAGCTCGATGTCGCTGCCGCGCGAGGGATGGGCGCCGGCACCGGCCGAGCCGCCACGCCGGAAGCCGCCGCCGAGGATGTCGGAGATCACGTCCTCGAAGCCGCCGCCACCGCCCTGCGGGCCGGCGCCGCCGCGCCCGCGGCGCATGCCCTCCGGGCCGAAGGAGAAGCTCTCGAAGATGGTCTCGTCGTTCGGGTCGCCGCGAAAGCCGCCCGCGCCGCGCCGGAAGCCACCGAAACCGCCGCCGCCCGGCCCGCCGGGCCCGAAGCCCTCAAAGCCGCGCGGCTTGCCCTCGGCGTCGATCTCGCCGCGGTCGAACTGGCCGCGCTTCTCCGGGTCCGACAGGATCTCGTGCGCGGAATTCAGCTCGGCGAACTTCTCCTGCGCCTTCGGGTCCGCCTTGTTGGCGTCCGGATGCAGCTTCTTGGCGAGCTTGCGGAAGGCACGCTTGATCTCGTTCTGATCGGCGGTGCGGGCAACGCCGAGCACGTCATAGGGGTCGCGCATGGATGTTCATCTCGGGCCGGCGGTTCCGGACTTGAGGCACGTTTGGAGCATGTCTTCTTTCGCGAAAGTCGTTCAACTTTCGCGGAACACGCTCTGCCCGCTCATGTGGGGACAGTGTTGCATGGACGCAACGGGCGCGCGAGCCTTTCAGGTGCGCTGCAGCAGCCGGGCCTGATCGACCTTCCAGGCGGCGGTGGTGCTGGTGCGGCAGGCCTCGCCCTGCAGCCATTGCTCGCCGCCCGGCCGCACGAAGGAGACGAGGAACTCGCGGCAGCTCGCGCCTTCGCGGGGAGCCGGCTCGCCGACCGGGGTCGCGGTGCCGCGGGTGGCGCTGACCGGGTTCTCCCACGGCACGCTCGGCGCCGCCGACTTCTGCGATAGTGCCTCGTTGAGGGCGAGGCGGGCGAATGCCCAGTCCTCCGAGGCGACGCCGCCCGGGGCCGGCTCGCCGACCTGCGCGGAGACGGCACGCGGCGCGATCGAGCCGGTCACCGCCACGTCGCCCGGCAGCGGCAGGCCCGCGCAGCCGCCCGAGAGCAACCCGGCACCGAGCGCCGAGCCCCACAGCAGAAATCTCACATGCCGCCTATATGGTGAGGGACAGTTCGCCGCGGCGGCAGATTCGTTCCGTGCGGGCATGGCCGAAATCCGCGAGGTCGGATAACGCTTGTCCGAAGATATCGCCGCCACTGCCGTCCGCCCGCACCACCGCCGGGGAGATCACCCCGGTCTGAACGCTTCGATGACCCATGGAACAGCAAGAACAGTTAATTTCCGGTGATTTCACCGCGGCTTCCGAACCATTTCGCCTTTTCGAGGAATGGTTTGCCGAGGCGAAGACGAGCGAACCGAACGATCCGAACGCCATGGCGCTCGCTACCGTCGACGCCGACGGGCTGCCGGACGTGCGCATGGTGCTGCTGAATGCCCGCGACGAGCGCGGCTTCACCTTCTTCACCAACACCGGCAGCGCCAAGGGCGAAGAGCTCACCGCCAATCCGAAGGCGGCGGTGGTGTTCCACTGGAAGTCGCTGCGCCGCCAGGTGCGGGTGCGCGGGCCGGTGCAGCGGGTGAGCGAGGCCGAGGCGGACGCCTATTTCGCCACCCGCCCGCGCCTGTCGCAGATCGGCTCCTGGGCGAGCCAGCAGTCGCGCCCGCTCGAAGGGCGCTTCGCGTTGGAGGCGGCGGTGGCGAAAGTGACCGCGCAATACGCGCTCGGCGAGGTGCCGCGGCCGCCGCACTGGACCGGCTTCCGTATCCGCCCGGTGCAGATCGAGTTCTGGCACGACCGGCCGTTCCGGCTGCACGACCGCATCGTGTTCCGCCGCGCCGACCCCGACAGCGGCGGCTGGACCAAGACGCGCCTCTACCCCTGACACGCCGTCATCCCTGAGCTATTGGAAGCCCATGACACAGGCCACGAACCAGCCTCGCCGGATCCTGCTGCTGACGGGCGCCTCGCGTGGCATCGGCCACGCCACGGTGAAGCGCTTCTCCGCGGCGGGCTGGCGGGTGATCACCTGCTCACGCCACGCCTTCCCGGAGAACTGCCCGTGGGAGATGGGGCCCGAGGACCACATCCAGGTCGACCTCTCCGATCCCGCCGACACGCTGCGCGCCGTCGAGGAGATCAAGCTGCGGCTTCCCGACGGCGAGCTGCACGCGCTGGTGAACAATGCCGGCATCTCGCCCAAGGGAGCGGGAGGATCGCGGCTGAACACCATCAACACGCCCCAGGAAGACTGGCACCGCGTGTTCCAGGTGAACTTCTTCGCCCCCATCCTGCTGGCGCGCGGCCTGCTCGACGAGCTCAAGCGCACCCATGGCGCGGTGGTGAACGTCACCTCCATCGCCGGCTCGCGGGTGCATCCCTTCGCGGGCGCCGCCTACGGCACCTCGAAATCTGCGCTCGCGGGGCTGACCCGCGAGATGGCCGCCGATTTCGGCCCGCTCGGCATCCGGGTGAACGCCATCGCGCCGGGCGAGATCGACACCTCGATCCTCTCACCGGGCACCGAGAAGCTGGTCGAGCAGATCCCGATGCGCCGGCTCGGCACGCCGGACGAGGTGGCGAAGATCATCTACGTGCTGTGCACGGAAACCTCGTCCTACCTGAACGGGGCCGAGATCCACATCAATGGCGGCCAGCACGTGTAAGGGCGCGCGGCCGAACGGTGGAGCGAGCATCCTTCGAGGCTCGCCGCGCTCGCACCTCAGGATGACGTGCCGGCAGCCTTGCTGCCTTCACAGCCAACGTTTCCACTTGAAGAACCAGTAGGGCAGGATCGCCGCCACCAGCATGGCGAGCAGCGCCAGCGGGTAGCCCAGGCGATCCCCCAACTCCGGCATGTACTGGAAGTTCATGCCGTAGATCGAGGCGATCAGGGTGGGGGGCATCAGCACCACCGAGAGCACCGCGAAGATCTTGATGATGTTGTTCTGCTCGATCGACACCATACCGAGCGTGGCGTCGAGCAGGAAGGTGATCTTGTTGGCGAGATAGCTGACGTGGTCGGTCAGCGAGGAAACGTCGCGCTGCATGCTCTTCAGCGTGGCGCGCTGTTCCTTGGAGACGCGCTTCTCGCCGTTCTCGGCGGCGAGGAAGGTTACGAGCCGCGCCATGGAGACGAGGCTCTCGCGCACCTTGGAGGCGAGGTCGCCCTTGCGCGCGATGATCCGCAGCAGCGCCCGGTAGCGCTGGTTCTGGTCGCTGCGCCCGCCATTGCGCTCGAAAATGCGCTGGGAGACGCCGTCGATCTCGGCGCCGAGATGCTCGATGATGTCGGCGGCGCGGTCGATGATGGCGTCGAGAAGCTCCATGAGGAGCTGGTCGCCGGCGATCTGGGCGGAACAGGTCTTGCCCAATTTGAAGGTGACGAGGCGGAACGGCTTCGGCTCGTCATAGCGCACGGTGACCAGCCGCCGCCCGGCGAGGATGAAGGACACCGCGGCGAGCGTCGGACGCTCGCTGTCGGCGTTGCAGACGATGCTGCCGGTCATGAAGGTGGCGCCGTTCTCGGTGTAGAGACGGCTCGACGGCTCGATCTCGACCATCTCCTCCCGGGTGGGGACGGCGATGCCGAGCGCGCGCTCGACCAGCGCGTCCTCGCCGGGCCGGGGATCGAACAGATCGAGCCAGACCGCGTCGTCCGGCACCGGCCCGCCGGGCGGCACCTCGCTGCGCTCCAGCGTGCCCTCGCGCAGGCGATAGGCGAACAGCATGAACCCGACCTCCGTTGGACGAGCCAGCCTATACGCTCCGGCGGGCGGCGGGACAAACCGGCGCCATTCTGCCTGCGCATTCCAGCCGAGCCGACCTTCGCCGTCAGGACGCCGGTGTCTAGGCGGAGTCCTCGGAGACGACGAAACCTTCCCCGCGCCGATGCGGATCGCATCGCGCAGTCTTCAGGCGGATCGCTCGGGTTTCAGGGTGCTGCAGGCGACGCGGCGGCCTTCAAGGGAGGCCCCGTGCGGATCAGACCGCGAAATACTCGGCGTCGCGAAGGGTTACCACTTTCGCTCCATCGGCCTGCGCCTCACCCGTGGCGGGGGCAGCGGCCGGCGTCTTGTCAACGGCATAACGGGCGGCCGCGGCAACGGCCGAAATCCCGATCTCGCGCCAATGCTGGCGTTGCTCGGAACTCTCCCAACGTCCACTCCCCGGTTCGACGTCCCGGGACTCCTCGGCAGACATGTCTTCCTCCATTAAAGTCGCTGCCATACTGGGCAGGTTGCTATACAGATGGGCAGCGACTGCGACAAAAATAAGCAAATCCGGGGAAGAGTATAAGGCCTACCAAGGTCTGATTGAGGCAAAACCGGGCCGGCTTTCAGTTGACGTAAGGAGTGCGGCTTTTCGGCAACATACTGCCGCGACACGTATTTGGCGCCGATGTGGCCTCTTCAAGGCGCACCCGAGTTGAGCTAATCGAAGGATACAGCCTCGCGGCCGGGGGCAAATGGCCGCATTTGAACGATTCTGGAGAAGCGGGCGATGACCTTGCGGATTATGAGCGCAGTGCTGCTGGCGCTGTGTCTGGGTGCGTGCGTCAACTCAACCAAGGAGTTGGCTTCGGACGCCGCGATGAAGCCGCGCGACAAGAAGCTGCTCGCCAACGCGCCGTACCAGAAGGTGCTGCCGCCGGAGATGTATCAGCGGCATATCGTGGACTACACCGGTGCGCAGAAGCCCGGCACCATCGTCGTCGATACCGACAAGAAGTTCCTCTACTTCGTCGAGGATGGCGGCAAGGCGATCCGCTACGGCGTGACCGTCGGCGAGGAAGGCCTGGCCTTCAAGGGCGAGGCCAAGGTCGGTCGCAAGACCGAGTGGCCCACCTGGACGCCCACCCCGGAGATCAAGGAGCGCATCGCCGGCGTGCCGAACTTCGTCGGTCCCGGCCCGCACAACCCGATGGGCGCGCGTGCGCTCTACCTCTACCAGGGCAACAAGGACACGCTGTTCCGCATCCACGGCACCAACCAGCCGGAATATATCGGGCAGGCGATTTCCTCGGGCTGCATCCGCATGCTCAACGAGGACGTGATCGACCTCTACAACCGGGTGCCGCAGGGCACGGAAGTGGTGGTCCTCTGACCGCCTGACCGGCCTCGCGCGATTTGAGAAGGGCGTCGCCTGCCGGGCGGCGCCCTTTTTACTTGTCGTTTACTTTGTTCAGGCGCCCACCGCGCCGCCGAGCTCGACCCGCACCACCTCCGGCGGCACGCCGATCCGCACCGGCAGGCTGGTGCAGCCGAGCCCACCCGAGACGATGAGGTGGCGCCCGTCCTCGACCACATGGCCATAGGCGAATCGGTTGCCGTAGGTCGAGGGCACGATCGGCGACCAGCCGGCGATGCGCACCTGCCCGCCATGGGTGTGGCCGCTGAGGGTGAGCGCGATGCGGTCCGGCACGTCGACGAACACGTCGGGCTCGTGGGCGAGCAGGATGGCCGGCGCATCGTCTTCGATCTGGGCGAGCGTGCCGGGCAGGTCGTCGACGCCCTTGAACGAATTGTGCTCGCCGGTGCGGAAGGCGATGGTATCGCCGAGGCCGGCGAGCCAAAAATGGCGGCCGCCATGGGCGATCCTGACCGTCTTGTTCTCGAGGACCGGGATGCCCGCCGCCTCCATTGCCCGGGCCGAGGCGGTGGGGCCGCGCCGGTTCGCCTGCGCCACCGGGTCGTCCCACCAGTCGTGATTGCCCATGATGCTCCACACCCCGAGCGGCGCCTTCAGCGCGGCGAGAGCACGGGCCGCCTCGTCGAGCGGGACGGGGCGCGTGACGAGGCGCTGGGTCGGCGTGTAGTCGCCGAGCAGCACGACGAGGTCGGGGGCGAGCGCATTGGTGCGCGCGACGATCTCCTCGATCCGCCCGAGGCCCATGATCGGCTCGCCGACATGCAGGTCGGTGATCACCGCGACGGAGAGCGGGTAGTCCGCCGGCCATGTCGCCGGGCGCGGGCGATAGGTGGTGACGACAAGGCGGACGGCCGGCTCGACGAAGCCGGCATAGCCGGCCATCGCGGCGCCACCGGTCAGCGTGGTCACGGTGCCGGCGAGCAACATGCGGCGGCTGATGGGCCGGGCCAAGAGACGCGCCATGAGAAGGGCAGCCCTTTCGTCGCGAGCGGAGCCGGCGCGCAACGGCCGGCAAGCGGGGAAACCGCTTAAGAACCGACCGCTATGACTTTCTCAAGGCGGCGAATTGACGTTACGTCATGTTGAGGGCGCCGATCTGCTCCCCGAAGCCAGACATGACGATGCTCAGGGTGATTCGCGGCCCCGGACCACATATGTCACGCGACGCTCCCGGATCGGCCTGTCAGCCGTCCGGGATGAGGCTTTCACAGGATGGGAGCAGCTCGCGCCGCCCTCACGCCGCCAGCAGCTTCTCGCGGGTCGCCCAGTCGAGCGTCTTGTCGAGCGCGCGGGTCAGGCGGTCGAACAATTCGTCGATCTCGGCCGGCGAGATGACCAGCGGCGGGCAGATGGTGACCGCGTCGCCGAACACGTTGCGCACGATCAGCCCCTCGGCCTGCGCGAAGGCGACGCATTTGGCGGCGACGCCGAGCTTCGGGTCGAACTGCGCCTTGCTCTTCTTGTCGGCGACGATCTCGATGCCGGCGACCAGCCCCATGCCGCGCGCCTCGCCGACCAGCGGGTGGTCCTCCAGCGCGGCGCGGCGGGCGTCGAATTGCGGGATCTTGGCGCGCACCCGCTCGAACACGTTCTCGCGGTCGTAGATCTCCAGCGTCTTCAACGCCACCGCGGCGGCCACCGGATGGGCCGAATAGGTGTAGCCGTGGCCGAAGCTGCCTAACTTGCGGCTCTCCTCCAGCATCGCCTGATACATGTCCTCGGGGATCATCACGCCGCCGATCGGCTGATAGGCGGAGGACAGCGCCTTGGCGATGGAGATGGAGTTCGGCTTCATGTCCAGCGCGGTGCAGCCGAAGGCCGTGCCGAGGCGGCCGAAGCCGGTGATGACCTCGTCGCCGATGAAGAAGACGTCGTACTTCTCCAGCACCGCCTGGATCTTCGGGTAATAGGTGTTCGGCGGCACAATGACGCCGCCGGCGCCCAGCACAGGCTCGGCGATGAAGGCGGCGACCGTGTCCGGCCCCTCGGCGAGGATCAGCGCCTCGAGATCGGCGGCGAGGCGGGAGGCGAAATCCTCCTCGCTCTCGCCGGCTTCCGCGAGCCGGTAGTAGTGCGGGCAGGTGGTGTGCCGCACGCCCGCGATCGGCAGGTCGAAATCGTTGTGGTTGCCCGGCAGGCCCGTGAGCGAGGCCGAGGCGATGGTGACGCCGTGATAGGCGCGCATGCGCGAGATGATCTTCTTCTTGTTCGGCCGGCCGAGCGCGTTGTTCATGTACCAGACGAGCTTCATCTGGGTGTCGTTGGCCTCGGAGCCGGAGCAGGTGAAGAACACCTTGGAGATCGGCACCGGGGCCATCTCCTTCAGCTTCTCGGCGAGCTCGATCGCCGGGTCGTGGCTCTTGCCGCCGAAGATGTGGGTGAAGGGCAGCTTGCGCATCTGCGCGCTCGCGGCCTCCACCAGTTCCTCGTTGCCGTAGCCGAGCGCCGTGCACCACAGGCCGGCCATGCCCTCCAGATAGGGCTTGCCGTCGACGTCGTGCACCCACACGCCCTGTCCGCGTTCGAGGATCAGCGGCCCCGCCTCGCGGATCGCCACGAGATTCGTGTAGGGGTGAACCACGGTCTCGACGTCGCGCATCTGAAGATTCGTCAGCATGGCCTGCTCCGGCAAAGGGCGACCGGCGGCATGATGCGGCCGGTGCGATCCAGGATCGCTCCCAGCCTAATGCGGACGCGCCCGGGCCGGAAGCAGGCCCTTGGTCGGACGCGCGGCCTTTGCCGCGTCAGGGTGTCGCCGCCTTCACCGTCCAGCGGCAGAGTGCGGCGCTGGTGCGCCGCACCGTGCGGTCCACATGCAGATGCAGCTCGTGGTAGCCGTCCGAGCCGGGGCCGAGAATGGTGGTGAAGTGGGTGCAGGCGCTGGTCTTCAGCTTCTCCTGGAAAGCCACCGGCATCGCCTGCGCGCCCTTGCCGCCGACGACGTATTCGCGCCCGTTCTCCAGCCGGTAGCCGCGCGTGTCGATGGCGTTGCCGCGCCCGTGCTCACTCAGCTTGGCGCCGGCGACGCGGTTGCGCGGGCGGCAGCTATAGGAATCGGCGACCAGCACCTTGTCGAGCGGCGAGCCGAGGGTCGCCACCAGCGGATCGATGTCCTCGCGGAGCCATTGCACCACCGCCGCCGCCATGTCGCAGCGGAGCACGGCCGCCGGCTCCAGCGGCACCAGCCGGCCGCTGGCCATGCGCACGGCAGAGAGGCGAACGGGATTCTCGATACCGCAACCGCCCTTCGCCTCCACGCTCGCCGCCTCGAACACCGCAAGATCGCCGGCCGCCAGCGCCGGGCAGGCGCCGAGCGCCGCGCCCGCGGGCGGTGATGCTGGAGCGGAGGAGGCCGGTGGAGGCGCCGTCGCCACGATTGCCGCCTCCCGCTCTTCGCCGGCGGCGGGCGCGGCATCTCGCGACCCAGGCGTCAGCGCGGCGGACTGGCCGGGGCCGGGACGCGGCGGCGGGAGAGGGACCGCGCCGGGGCTGGGCGCCAGAGCGAGGCGGGGCGCCGTCATCTCCATGGGCTTCTCCGGCCGCTTGGTCGCGCGCCAGGGCGAGGCCGGCGGCACGGGTGCCCGTGCCGGCATCCGTGCCGAGGGAGGCGCCGGGGCGGAATCGTTCCCGGCTTCCGGCTCCTCGGGCTCGGCGGCGGCTTCGGGCGAGGCCGGGGCCGCAGTCACACCGGTTGCCGGTGATGCCGGCGGGGGCACCGCCGCCAGCCGGGGTTCGGGTCGCGGCGGCGGCAGGGGCGGAGACGAGGGCGATGCCGGAGGTGCCGCTGCGTTGGCCTTGGCATCGCTGTGACCAGGCTGACCGGCCTGATCGTCCACCACATCAGCCTGATCAGTCGTGCGCGGCGGCGGGGTCGGAACGGGCGTCGATGCGGAAGCCGCCTTCGGCTTGGCCGGATCGGGTTTGGCCGGATCGGACTTTGCCGGATCGGGCTTGGCGGCTGACGATCGGGTGCGCGGTTTCGTCTTCGGCTTGGCGGGCTTTGCCGGCGTCGTGCCGAACAGCTCGTTGAGGTTCCTATTTACCGCCTCGCCCGCCTTGTCGAGCTGGCGTGCCACGCCCGCGGCGCCCGACTGCGCCGACGCCGGGATCGACCGTAGCGGCAATAGGAGGCCGGCAACCAGCATCGAGGCGAGAATCACCCGTACCGGAAAGGCTTTCGAACCGATCCGCGACGCCGCGGAAATATGCCTTCCTGCCAAAGGCTTGCTCCTCCCCGACGGGCACCTCTCCGACGCCGATAAATGCGACGATGGGAGCGCCCTTCATTTCATGCTATCAGGCCCTCGACGCCGCTCCCAACCCGGACCGACCCCATCGTGAACGCGCTTCGCGCCCTTCTGTTCGACAAGGACGGCACGCTCGTCGATTTCGACCGCACATGGGGACCGGCGGCGGGCGAGGTTATCCGGCGCATCTGCCGGGGCGACGTGCAGGCGCAGCGGCGACTGGACCTGGCCTGCCACTATCTGCGCGAGGAGCGGCGTTTCCTGCCGACCTCGCCGCTGCTTGCGGGCTCGTCGGCGCAATATGCGCCGATCTGGGGTGAGGTGCTGGGCCGCCCGGTGGACGGCGAACTGCTGGCCGAGATCGACCTCCTTTTCCTTGAGGAGGGCAGGCGCTTCCTCACCCCCATCGGCCGGCCGGCGCAGACGCTGGCCCGGCTGCATGCGAGTGGCCTGAGGCTCGGCATGGCCACCAACGATGTCGAGGCGAACGGCCGGCTGCAGGCCGAACTACTTGGAATCACGCCGTTTCTCGACGCGATCTACGGCTATGACTCGGGCCATGGGCCGAAGCCCAGCCCCGGCATGGTCGAGGCCTTCGCGCGGCAGACGGGCTTTGCCCCCGGCGAGATCGGGCTGGTCGGCGACACCGACCACGACCTCGCCTGCGCCAGGGCGGCGGGGGCGAGGGCGATCCTGGTGCGCACGGGCGTCGCTCCGATCGACCATCTCATCGACGAGGCCGACCTCGTGGTCGACGATGTCGAGGCGCTGGCGCGGCTGGTCATCGACGCCGAACACACGGAGGCGGTGCCGTGATACGCCGCCGCCTCTATATCGAGGAGCGCATGTCGCAGCTCGCGGTGTGGAGCCTGCGCACAGCCGTCTTCGCCATCCCCGTGACGGTGCTCGGCGTCGCGCTGTACTGGACCGAGACACTCGACTTCGAGGCGGCGATCCGCACGGTGCTGGCGGGGCTCGGGCTCTCCGCGCTGGCGCTGCTGCTGGCGCTGGCCGCCTTCATCGTGATCTGGAACGTCGGGCTCAAGGGCCTCGGCCGGGTGATCGGCGCGGCGGTGCTCGCCGCCTTCATGCTGGCGCCGCCGGCGGCGATCGCGGCGCTCGGCCTGCGGCTGCCGGCCATCCATGACGTCACCACCGACGTCGAGGACCCGCCCACCTTCCGGGCGCTGGGCTTCGCCCGCTCGCGCGCGGCCAACCCGCTCGACTATGCCGGCGGCGAGGTCACCCGGCAGCAGCAGGACGCCTATCCGGGCATCAAGCCGATCGAGTTCGATGCGACCCCGGACGAGATCTACAACTCGCTGGTCTCGCTGGTCACCCGCCGCAAATGGCACGTCATCGGCGCCACGCCGCCGCGCGGCGGGCTGAGGGAGGGCCGCATCGAGGCGGTGGCGCGCGGCCTGCCCTTCGGGCTGCGCGAGGACATCGTGATCCGCGTGCGGCCGACCGAGAGCGGCGTGCGGGTCGACATGCGCTCGGTCTCGCGGCATGGCGAGCGGGATTTCGGCTCGAATGCGCGGCGCATCGACTCGCTGCTCGCCGACCTCGCCGAGGAGCGCGGCCGGCCGCGGCGCTAAGCTCCCTCCCGTCGCCTCAGCCCAGCGCGAACTCGCCGTCGAGCGCCGCCACGCCGCCTTCCGTCACCACCGCCCCCCGCGCCACCAAGTCCTCGAGATGCGCCAGCGTCGACAGGCCGGCCGCGCCGGCGAGGCGGGGGTCGAGGCCGATATAGATCGAGCGCACGATCTCCGGGATGTGCATCGGCCCGCGCGACAGGGCGCGCAGGATCGCCGTCTCCCGCGCCTCGCGATGGCGCAGATAGCGCTCGACGAAGGCGTGGGCATCGCGCACCGGCCCACCGTGGCCAGGCAGATAGAGCGTCTCGGGGCGCGCGCGCAGCTTGCGCAGCGAGTCCATGTAGTCGCTCATCGCACCGTCCGGCGGGGCGACGATGCTGGTCGACCAGGCCATCACGTGATCGCCGACGAACAGCGTGTCGGTGCCTTCGATGGCGAAGGCCATGTGATTGGCGGTGTGGCCCGGCGTCGCCACCGCGCGCAGCGCCCAGCCACGCCCCTCCACCACATCGCCGTCGGCGAGACGGACATCGGGACGGAAATCGCGATCGCCGCTGGCGTCGAGCGGATTGACCTCGCCCATGCGCAGCGGCCGTGCCGGACGGTGCGGGCCTTCGGCATGGACCGGCGCGTCGGTCGCCGCGCGCAGCGCTTCGAGCGCGCCGACATGGTCGCGGTGGGTATGGGTGACGAAGATGTGGGTCACCGTCTCGCCGCGCACCGCATCAAGCAGAGCGGCGACATGCCGCGCGTCGTCCGGGCCCGGATCGATGATGGCGACCTCGCCTTCACCGAGTATGTAGCTGCAGGTGCCGGTGAAGGTGAACGGGCCGGGATTGTCCGCGAGCACGCGGCGCACCCCTGCCCTCACCCGCTCGGCCACGCCGGGGGTCGCGTCGAACTGGCGGTCGAAGGGAATGTCGTCGGCCATAGGTGGGCTCTAGCCTACCCGTTCGGCGCCGTCGAGCCGATCATGGTTGCAGCGCAGCGTTGCCCGAGGCAATGCTGCGCCAGCATGTTCCGCAGGAGTTGGAGCGCTTCTGCGGCTCAAGGGAGTGCCGGGAGAACACATGGATACGTTGCTGGACGGCTATCGCCGGTTTCGCGAGACCTCGTGGCCGGAACGCAAGGCGCTGTTCGAGAAGCTCGCCGCGCGCGGACAGAAGCCGCAGACACTCATCATCGCCTGCTCGGACAGCCGCGTCGATCCGTCCATGATCTTCGACGCCGGCCCCGGCGAGCTGTTCGTCGTGCGCAACGTCGCCAACCTCGTGCCGCCCTACACCTCGCCGGACCACGCGCATCACGGCACCAGCGCGGCGATCGAATTCGCCGTGCGGGTGCTGGAGGTGAAACGGATCGTGGTCATGGGCCACGCGCTGTGCGGCGGCGCCCGCGCGCTGATCGACGGCGTACCGAGCGCCGCGCAGGATTTCCTCGCCGACTGGATCCATCTCGCCGATCCGGTGCGCAGCATCGCCCGCAACCTCAGCGACGATCCCGAGGAGCAGCGCAGCATCGCCGAATATGGCTGCGTGAAGCTGTCGCTGAAGAACCTCGAGACCTTCCCGTGGATCCGGGAGCGGACCGAGGACGGCCGCCTCGAACTCGCCGGCGCCTATTTCGCGGTGGCGACCGGCGTGCTGGAACGCCTGAAGCCCGACGGGACCTTCGGGCCGGCCTGACGCCGGCCCGCCCGGCTCAGCCGAGATAGCCGCGCGCCGAGAGATAGCCGACGATTTCGTCGGCCAGCTCCTCGGCCGCGCGATGACCGGCGTCGAGGTGGATCTCGGCGTGCTCCGGCGGCTCATAGGGGCTGTCGATGCCGGTGAAGTTCTTGATCTGGCCGGCACGGGCACGCTTGTAGAGCCCCTTCGGGTCGCGCTGCTCGGCGATCTCCAGCGGCGTGTCGACGAACACCTCGATGAATTCGCCGTCCTCCATCAATTCGCGAGCAAGGCGCCGCTCGGCGCGGAAGGGCGAGATGAAAGAGGTGAGCACGATCAGCCCGGCATCGACGAACAGCTTGGCGGTCTCGGCGACGCGGCGGATGTTCTCCACGCGATCGGCCTCGGTGAAGCCGAGGTCCTTGTTGAGGCCGTGGCGCACATTGTCGCCGTCCAGCATGTAGGTGTGCTTGCCGGTCGCGTTGAGCTTCTTCTCAACGAGATTGGCGACGGTCGACTTGCCGGAGCCCGACAGGCCGGTGAACCACAGGATGACCGGCTTCTGGAACTTCATCGCGGCGCGCGAGGCCTTCGACACCTCCAGCGCCTGCCAGTGCACGTTGGTCGCGCGGCGCAGGCCGAAATCGATCATGCCGGCGCCGACAGTGAGGTTGCTCATCCGGTCGATGACGATGAAGGCGCCGGTCTGCGGCACCTGCGCGAACGGATCGAAGGCGATCGGCTGCTGGGTGGCGAGGTTGACGACGCCGACCTCGTTCAGCTCGAGCTGCTTGGCCGCCAGCTTCTGGAAGCTGTTGACGTCGACCTTGTGTTTGATCTCGGTGACGCTGGCGCTGACCGTGCGGGTGCCGATCTTGATGAGATAGGGCCGGCCCGGCAACAGGTGATCGTCATGCATCCAGATGAGATGCGCGGCGAACTGGTCGGAGACCTCGGGGCGGGCTTCGGCGGCGGCGAGGATGTCGCCGCGCGAGATGTCGACCTCGTCCTCAAGGGTCAGGGTCACCGCCTCGCCGGCGCCGGCCTCGCGCAGATTGCCGTCCTTGGTGACGATCGCCTTGACGCGGGTGGTGCGACCGGAATTCGCCACCGCGACGATGTCGCCGGGGCGCACCGAGCCGCTCACGATGGTGCCGGCAAAGCCGCGGAAATCGAGGTTGGGGCGGTTCACCCACTGCACCGGCATGCGGAAGGGGCGCGCCAGCGCGTCGTCCTCGACCGGCACGCTCTCCAGATACTCGACCAGCGTCGGCCCGCCATACCACGGCGTGTGCGGGCTCGGCTCCAGCACGTTGTCGCCATAGCGCGCGGAGAGCGGCACGGCGAGGAAGCTCTCGAAGCCGAAATCCTTGGCGAAGGCCTGATAGTCGCGGACGATCTCTTCGAAACGCTCCTGCGAATAGCCGACGAGGTCGATCTTGTTCACCGCCAGCACCACATGGCGGATGCCCAGCAGCGAGACGATGAAGGAGTGCCGGCGGGTCTGAGTCAGGATGCCTTGCCGGGCGTCGACGAGGATGACGGCCAGATCGGAATTCGAGGCGCCGGTCGCCATGTTGCGCGTGTACTGCTCGTGGCCGGGCGTGTCGGCGACGATGAACTTGCGCTTGTCGGTGGCGAAGAAGCGATAGGCGACGTCGATGGTGATGCCCTGCTCGCGCTCGGCAGCGAGGCCGTCGACCAGCAGTGCGAAATCGAGATCGTCACCGACCGTGCCGTGCTTGCGCGAATCGTTCGAGAGCGTGGCGAGCTGGTCCTCGAACAGGAGCTTGGTGTCGTAGAGCAGCCGGCCGATCAGGGTCGACTTGCCGTCGTCGACGCTGCCGCAGGTGAGGAAGCGCAGCAGGCTCTTGTGCTCATGCGCGACGAGATAGTCGGCGAAGGCTTCGGCTTCCGCGGGCATGGTCATCAGAAATATCCCTCGCGCTTCTTCTTCTCCATCGAGGCGGCCTCGTCATGGTCGATGAGACGGCCGGCGCGCTCGGAGGTGCGGGCGATCAGCATCTCGCGCACGATGGCTTCCAGCGTATCGGCGTCGCTGTCGATGGCGGCGGTGAGCGGATAGCAGCCGAGCGTGCGAAAGCGCACCATGCGCTCCTCCGGCACCTCGCCCGGCTCCAGCTTCAGCCGCCCGTCGTCGACCATGATCATCTGGCCGCCGCGCCAGACCACCGGGCGCTTCGCCGCGAAATAGAGCGGCACGATGGGAATGCGCTCAGCGAGGATGTACTGCCAGATGTCGAGCTCGGTCCAGTTGGACAGCGGGAAGACGCGGATCGACTCGCCCGGCTTCACCCGCGTGTTGTAGAGGTTCCACAGCTCCGGGCGCTGGCTCTTCGGGTCCCAGGCATGGTTCTGCGTGCGGAAGGAGAAGACGCGCTCCTTGGCGCGGCTCTTTTCCTCGTCGCGCCGCGCCCCGCCGAACGCCGCATCGAAGCCGTGCAGCGTCAGCGCCTCCTTCAGAGCCTCGGTCTTCATCACGTTGGTGTAGAGCGAGGAGCCGTGGTCGAAGGGGTTGATGCCCTGCGCGACGCCGGCCTGATTGGTGTGCACCAGCAGCTCGAAGCCGAGGTCCTTCGCCATCCGGTCGCGGAAGGCGATCATCTCGCGGAACTTCCAGGTGGTGTCGATGTGCATCAGCGGGAAGGGCGGCTTGGACGGATAGAACGCCTTCACCGCGAGGTGCAGCATCACCGCCGAGTCCTTGCCGATGGAATAGAGCATCACCGGCTTGGAGAATTCCGCCGCGACCTCGCGGATGATGTGGATCGACTCGGCCTCGAGCCGCCTTAAGTGGGTCATACGATCAGCCGACACGCCGTCACCTCTTGCTCGGCGAAACACCCGGCTCCGTCCCGCCGCGGGGCGGGAGAAGCCGTTCGCAGGTAATTTCCTAGTTCGGGGTCCGCAAGGTCATGCCGGCGCCGTGCTGAGCGCGCCGGAAGCCGCGGCGAGAAGGCGCCGATCGCCGAACGCCACGAAATGCGGATTGGCGAAGGGCGCGTCCTCGCTCTGGACGCTCTTTCCATAGAGGAGCGGGCGGCCGTCGAGACGGGTGACGATGCCACCCGCCGCCCTCAGCACCGCATCGCCCGCCGCCGTGTCCCACTCCATCGTGCGGCCGAGCCGCGGATAGATGTCCGCGGCGCCCTCGGCGACGAGGCAGAACTTCAGCGACGAGCCCGCCGAGGTGAAGGACACCTCGCCGTAGCGGGCGAGCCACGCGGCGGTTTCCGAGGAGCCGTGCGAGCGGCTTCCTATGGCCACGATCGCCTCCGGCGCGTGTCGCACGGCAATCGGGCGGATATCCGTTAGCGCCCCATCCGCGATCCGCGCCTTGAAGGCCGTGCCGGCGGCGCCCGCATAGAGCACGCCGAGGGCGGGGGCATAGACCACGCCCGCCACCGCGACGCCGTCCTCGATCCGCGCGATGTTGACGGTGAACTCGCCGTTGCGGGCGAGGAATTCCCGCGTGCCGTCGAGTGGATCGACGAGGAAGAAGCGCGAACCGATCTCGGGGAGGCGCCCGGCGGCGGCCTCCTCCTCGGCGATCACCGGCAGATCGGGCGCAATCTCGCGCAACCCTTCGAGGATGATAGCTTCGGCCCGCTGGTCGGCCTCCGTCACCGGCGAGCAGTCCGCCTTGCGGGTAACGGTAAAATCGGAGGCATATATGTCGAGAATGACCTCGCCGGCCCGGATCGACAGCTCCGCCAACCGCAACAGCTCAGGCCCGACCGCTATCGGGATGCTCATTCCGCTCGTACCGTGTTCTTCCGCCCAACGGGGCAATATAACCGAACGCAATGCAGTGCAACATCCGCAGCGTGTAGAGCGCGCGCCGGACAGCCCTCGCGGTGGTGAGGGCGGCGCGGGACAACCTATTGTCCTTGCCGCGCGGGCGGTGATAAGCATTCTGCCGCGCCACGCAAGGCCCCCTTCATGCGGAGATCGGGGTTCGTCGCGCGACGCTGCGGATGGGCTGCCGCCGACCGCGTCAGCCGGGGGGAGACGATGCCGGAGCCGCTGTTCATCCTCTGCCCGCCCCGGTCCTATTCCTCCATCGTCTGCGGCATGCTCGGCCAGCACCCGCAATGCTACGGGCTGCCGGAGCTGAACCTGTTCCTCGCCGACACGATCGGCGAGATCTGGTACGGCTCGACCTTCTTCCGCAGCTCAGGCTTCCACGGCATCTGCCGGACGCTGGCGCAGCTCCACAGCGGCGAGCAGACGGAAGAGGCCGTCATCCTTGCCAAGGAATGGATCACCGCGCGGCCGAGCTGGCCGGTGCGCCGGCTGTTCGATCACATCCAAGAGCTCGTCGGCGACCGCATCCTGATCGACAAGAGCCCGAGCACGCTGTTCCGCCGGGATCACCTCGAACGGCTGCTGCGGGTGTACCCGAACGCCAACATTCTGCATCTGATCCGGCATCCGCGCGGCATGGGGGAATCGCTGATCACCCTGCGCAAGACCGACAAGAGCCTGAAATTCTTCGATCAGCTCGTCACCGACGCCCAGCGGCTGGACCCCGAGCGGATGTGGCGGAACAGCCATGAGATGGCGGTGGCGCTCACCGACCCGCTGCCGCTCGGCCAGTGCATGCGGGTGAAGGGCGAGCTGATGATGTCCCAGCTCGACGTTTTCCTGCCGCAGCTCTGCGAGTGGCTCGGCATACGGAGCGACGCCGAGGCCATCGCGGCGATGATGCATCCCGAGGATTCGCCCTATGCCCGGCTGGGACCGGCGAACGCACCGGGCGGCAATGATCCGAACTTCCTGCAGGACCCCAAGGTCGACATGGCCCGCCTCGCCCGGCTCAAGGAGCCGAGCCTGGTGGGCGAACTGTCCTGGCGCACCGGCGACGGGTTCCGGCCGAAGACCATCCGGCTCGCCAAGCAGCTCGGATACGCCTGAACATGCCCATGCTTCAGGCCGGCAATTTCAGGCGCATCGCGCGCGGCGGGCTCGGCCGGCCCGGCCTCAACATGGCCTATGCCATGGCCGAGTTCCGCGGCCATCTCTATCTCGGCACGTCGAGCGCGAATGCGCGTAGCCCCGATGATGCTCCGCGCGTCCTGCGGCTGCAGGACGGCGAATGGCGGGTCGTGCATGAATCGCCGCTCGCCGCCGGGGATGGCAGCGCACCGACCGACGTGCAGTTCCCGCAGGAATTCGCGCGCCTGCTCAAGCGGGGCGGCGAGAAGGAGGAAGCTCCGGGGCCGCGGCCGACGGAGACCGGCTATCGCTCGATGGCCATCTTCCAGGGCGCGAGCGACGCCGAGCCGGCGCTCTATGTGGCGACAATGTCGCTCTCGGGTGGCACGGTGCTGCGCTCGGAGGACGGCGAGAGCTTCGCACCCGTGACCGAGCCCGGCATGGGCAACCCGGCGGTCTATTCCTTCCAGGCGCTGACCGTACATAGCGGGCGGCTCTTCGCGGCCGCCGCCGGCCGGGTGAGCGAGGGCACGATCGACCGCAACGTGCCCCCCGAGGCGGCGCTCTATGTGTCGGACGATCCAGCCTCCGGCACATGGACGCCCGCCGCGCTGCCGGGTTTCGGCGATGTTGCAAATGTTGCAGTCGCGACGCTCTGCCCGGCGCACGGCTATCTCTATGCCGGCACCGTCAATCCCGAGCGCGGCTTCGAAGTCTGGCGCACCAAAGCGGAAGGCGAGGCGCCGTTCGAATGGACCCGCGTCGTCGACAATGGCGCCTATGGCTACAACCAGAACCTCGCCGCCTCGGCCATGGCCGAGTTCGAGGGCGCGCTCTATGTCGGCTGCGGCGTCACCGGCTTCGGGCACGACCGCGTCTACGACATCGGTCCCGCCGCGTGCGAACTGATCCGCATCTGGCCAGACGGAAGCTGGGATCTTGTCGCCGGCCGGCCGCGCTTCACCCCGCAGGGGCTGAAAGTGCCGCTCTCCATGCTCGGGGCGGGCCTCGACGATCCGTTCAACGCCATGGTGTGGAGCCTCGCCGTCCATGACGGCGTGCTCTATCTCGGCACGCACCAGTGGGAGGCGTTCCGCGCGATCGAGATCGGCGCGGAGGACATCTTCGGCGGCTATCAGCTCTGGGCGAGCGAGGACGGCGAACAGTGGACGCTGGTGCTGGAGGACGGCGGCGGCAATCCCGCCGATGTCGGCCTGCGCACGCTGGTCTCGACCTCGCAGGGCCTGCTGCTCGGGACCTGCAACCAGATGCAGTTGCTGACCATCATGGCGCGGCTGCGCGACCGGAAGCTCGACCTGCCGGACCGCCGGGGGTTCGAGGTCCTGCTCGGCGCACGCTAGAACCCTTTCCGATCAGGTGGAATCACCTGCCCGATCAGAGGCACGCCACCGCCAGAACCGCGTCGTCCATCTCCGTCAGCGCGACCGGCATGCCGCCGGCAGCGCCGGGACCGTCGACCAGCGCGACACCGTTCGACAGGGCGGTGACGGTGAAGGCTTGCGGCGCGCCATCGAGCCCGGTGCCGAGGCATTTCGCAGCCGCCTCCTTGGCGCACCAGGCGCGCAGCAGATCGCCCTCGGCCAACAGCGCGCGCTCGCCCGGCGAGAAGCCACCGGCGGCGAGATCGGCCGGCTCGACGCGCCCGGCAAGCTCCAGATCGACGCCCACGGCGGTGCCGGCCGGCGCGGCGATGGCGAGTGCACGGCCGGCGACATGGGCGAGCGAGACCTCCGGCGCCGCGCCGAACAGTTCCAGTCCCTCCATCGCCACGAAGGGACGGCCGTCCTCCGTCGTGCGGATGACGATGTCGGCCGGCAGCAGCAGCGTGCCGGTCTCGCGTTCGAGGAAGGCACGCACCGCCTCCTTCAGCGCGAGGCGGCCGACCAGCCAGTCGTCGCGGCGGCGCGGATTGGGCGGCAGGGTGGCGAAGTGTTCCCGCTCCTCGGCGGAGAGCACGGTGTAGGCGAGCACACGCCGCCATATGCCGCCGGCATCGTCGAGGAAGCCTGCCGGAAAGGCCGGCACATGCCAGAGCACCGCGCCCTCCGGTAGGGCACCGGGCGCGAACAGCCCGCTCACCTCGTCGCCGTAGAAGACCTCGCGCGGCTGCCAGCGCGCCACATAGAAGCGCGGCGGCACGTCGAAGAAGCGGTCGCGCCAGCCGGTGGCGCGGAACAGCGGCGCTCCATCCGGTCCATAGGCGACGAAATCGCCGGTGAGATAGCGGGTGCCGCCCTCGCCCGGCTCGAAGGCGAGCCGGCCGCTGATGCGCCCGCCTTCCGTATCCTCGCAGCCGGCGTCGACGAGATCGATGCGCTCGATGCGCGAGGGGAAGGACGAGAAGTCGCTGCCCGGCCCCTGGTCGATCCAATAGGCGGTGAGCTGGCCGATGGCGTCCAGCAGCACCGGGTTGATCAGCAGCCCGGAGGGCTCGCCCTCACGGAAGAAGCCGTGCAGCGGCGTTCCGGCAAGGCGGGCGTCGATGCCGCTGTCGTCCCAGGCGAGAAGCCCGCTCATGCTCTGGAAGAGCGGACCATGGAACATGCCGGTGGCGTAGAGCTCGTCGTCGCGCCGGCTCGGCACGCGACGCTCGACCAGCGGCGCGAGGCCGGCGATGGCGGCGGGCGCGTCGGCGAAGATCACCTCCGCGTCGATCAGCGGCGCACCATCGGGATCGGCGACGCTGGCGGCATAGCGGCGCTCGCCGGGCTCGGCGTCCGGCAACGCCGTCGCGGTCATGACGAGGCTGCGGACGCCGTCGTCGAGCGCTATCCAGTTGTGCGCACGCACCTTTTCGAGCCGCACCGGGACGGCGCCGGCGCCGTCGAGCGCGGCGGCGACCTCGGCCAGCATTTCGAGGCTCACCGCCAGCGGGACCACCGGCAGAGCGGTGAGCTCCGGGTCGAGATCGGAGACGTGCGGCGAATAGAGGATGTGGTGCTGCAGGAAGATGTCCTGCGCGGCGTCGAGATCGCAGCCGGCGATCAGCCGTCCCGGCTCCTCGGAGAGCACATGGTGCAGGAAGGGGAAGGGCTGCGGCGCCGACGGCTCCGCATAGGTCGCTGAAGTGGGGCCGAACTGCGCAGCGCCCGCAGGCGAACCTCCGGCGACGGCGGACATCACCTGCGCCTGCGTATCGAGGAACTGCTGCATCAGCGCGAAGTGATTGAACATCACCGCGTCGACATCGGCCGACGGCACAGATTCGGCCGGCGTGGCGACGGGCGGAACCTCGGCTTCGACAACGGCATGGGTCGGAGCGGCGGGAACGGGTTCCGGCGCGACGGCTCCGGGCGCTGTATCCTTCAGTGCCTCAGGCACACCCCCGCCGGGGCGCAGCGCAGCGCGCAGATCCGCCGCCTCCTCGGGCGAAAAGCGGATCATCGCCAGCGTGTTGGGGAACACCCGCTGGCGCTTCGCCGGGGCGCGGGCGGCGTCGAGATCGGCCGGCATGATGCCGCGCCGGGCATAGAGCGCGCCGATATCGATGCCGCGGCCCGCCGCCCAGAGCCGGCCGAAGGCGCCGAGCATGGTGGACAGATGTGGGCGGCGCCGGCTGTCGAGCGCGACCGCCATGGCGCTCGCGCCCTTGTCCGGCATGCCCTGTAGGATGTTGTCGATGAAGCCGGTGAGGTTCGCCGACGGGCCGACCTCCACGAAGATGCGGAAGCCGTCCGCATACATGCGCTCGATGGTCTCGGTGAAGCGCACCCGCGAGCGCCACTGCTCGGCGGCGAGCGCACGGATCGCCTCGGGCGTCTCCGGCATCGGCGCGGCGGTGGCGCAGGAATAGAGCGGCACGCTCGCCGGCTTGAACTCCATGCCCTGATAGGCGTTCTCCACCACCTCGGCGACCGGGCCGAACAGCGGGGTATGATAGGGCCGGTCGAAGGGCAGGAAGGCGCACAGCCCACCCTCGCGGCCGAGCTCCCCGGCGATCGCCTCCAGCTTCGGACGCTCGCCATAGAGCACGGTCTGCTGGTGGCAATTGTCGAGCGCGAGATGCACCGCCTCGCCATCCGCCAGCGCCAGCGTGCGCTCACGCGGCACCGCCCCGACGGTGAGCAGCGCGCCGCCCTCAATGTCGCCCGCCCCGGCCATTTCCTTGTAGAGGCGGTTCAGGTCGCGGATGTTGTGTTCGAGCTCCAGCCAGCCCCCGGCCCCGAGCACGCCGGCCGCGCGCAGGGCACTGTGCTCGCCGCTGGAATGGCCGAGCATGGCGTCGGGCTCCAGCCCGAGGAGGCGGGTGACGTCGAACATCGCCTGGCTGGCGAGGAAAACCGATTCCGAGCCGAGCTCGATACCGAAGAGCTCGTGGCGCAGCCGCTCGGACCAGGCGGGGTCGAGCGTGGTCGGCGGCGGGAACACGCAGTCGCTCGGCCGGAAGCCGCGCGCATCGCCGAACAGCCCGTCCCAGAAGTCGAACCATTCGCGCGCCTCGGGGAAGGCGGCCAGCGCCTCGGCGAGCATGCCCTGATATTGCGCGCCCTCGCCGGGGAAGACGAAGGCGAGCTTGCCCTCCACCGGCGCATCGGCCGAGAAATAGCCGGAGCGGCCGTTGAGGCTGACGCGCCCGCTCGCGATGCGATCGCGGGCCTTGCTCAGGCGATCGCGCAGCTCCGCCTTGTCGGCGGCGACGAGGGCAAGTCGCGCCGGACCGGCGCCGACCGCGCGCTCGGCAAGCGCCGCGCCGATGGAGGCGAGCGAGGCATCCGCCAGCGGGCCTTCGAGGCCGGCGAGCAGCGCATCGATCGCGCCGGCCAGCGCGGCGGTGGTGTCGGCGGCGAGCACGATGAGCTCAGCCGGCAAATGATGCGGACGCGGCGCGGGGCCGGTGGCCGGCGCCTCTTCAAGGATGGCGTGCGAGTTGATGCCACCGAAGCCGAAGGCGTTCACAGCGGCGCGGCGCGGCGTGCCCATCGGCTGGATCCACGGCCGGGCGGCGGTATTCACGTAGAGCCGGGTGGTCTCGATGCCGAGCTCGGGATTGACGTTCTTGCACAGGGTCGGCGGCAGCACCTTGTGGCGCAGCGCCATCGCCGTCTTGATCAGCCCGGCCATGCCGGCCGCCGGAATGCAATGGCCGATCATCGACTTAACCGCGCCGAGCGCGGTGCGCGGCAGGCCTTCGAGGCGGGCGCCGAACACCTCGCGCAGCGCCGAGATCTCGGTGCGGTCGCCGAGTGGTATTCCGGTGCCGTGCGCCTCGACGAGGCCGATGGTGGACGGCGCCACGCCTGCATCCTCCAGCGCGCGACGGATGGCGAGGATCTCGCCTTCGAGGCGCGGCGCCAGCAGGCCCGAGCCCTTGCCGTCGCTGGACTGGCCGACCGCCTTGATCACCGCATAGATCTTGTCGCCGGAGGCGAGCGCGTCGGACAGCCGCTTCAGCACGACGATGCCGAGGCCCTCGCCGAGCAGCGTGCCGTCGGCCTCGGCGTCGAAGGTACGCACGTGCGAGCGCTTCGACAGGGCGCCGAGCTGGGTGAACACCATGTACACCTCGGCCGGGATCGAGGCGTTCACGCCGCCGGCCAGCATCAGGTCGGAACGGCCCGAACGCAGCTCCTCCATGGCGATGTTCACCGCGAGCAGGGACGAGGCGCAGGCGGCGTCGATGATGTAGTTCGGCCCGCGCAGATCGAGCTTGTTGGCGATGCGCCCGGTCATCACGTTGGGCACGAGGCCGGGCGCGATGTCGGCGTTGAAGGGCGGCAGTTTCGCCAGCAGCGCCTGCTTCAGCGTCTCGACCGCCGCGTCGCCGGCTTCCGGGATCAGCTCGCGGATGAGCGCCAGCGTCTGGTCGACGACGATGCCGTGCTGCACGACATTGGCGTTGCCGCGGTGCAGATAGGTCGAGTGGCCGAGGATGATGCCGCTATTGGTATGATCATGCCCCTCGCCGAGATAGCCGGCATCGGCGAGCGCGTCGCGCGCCGCCTTCAGCGCTAGGAACTGGTCCGGCTCGCTGCCATCCACCGAGGACGGCATGAGGCCGAGCTCGGCCGGATCGAAGCGGAACAGGTCGCCGAGATAGCCGCCGGCGGCGGTGGTGATGCGGGTGGTGCCGGCGCTGGCGAGATAGCGCGCGGCATCCCAGTCGGCCTCAGGCTGGCGGATTTTCTCCTCACCGGCGAGGATCGCGCGGAAGAAGGCGTCCGGCCCCTCGGAGCCCGGAAAGGCGCAGGCGACGCCGACGATGGCGATGTCCCCGGCATCCGGTTCGCGGTCCGATTTCGGCGGTTGCATCAGCATGGAAGTCGTCCGTTCAGAGCCGGATCTCGCCGGCATAGCCGCGCAGCCGGTTCAGCGCCGCATTGGCGGTGCTCTCCAGCTCCTCGATGACGAACAGCGGCAGGCCGTCGGCATCCAGCACCGCGACATCGGCGGCGACCTGATGCTCGGGCAGGTCCGGCTGCAGGGCGAACAGCATCCGCCGGGGGGCGCCGGCGCCGCTGAAGCGACGCACCCGGCCGAAGCGGTTCGGCAAAGCGGCGGCATCGCGGGCGACGCAGGACCACACCCAGGCGAGCTGGGCGGCGGTGTCGACGAGGGCCGGGTCGAACAGCCATTGCGCGCCCGGCGCGGCACCTGCGACGAAATCGGCCGGCGCGCTGCCGCGGATGTCGGCGAGGATGCCGCTGCCGTCGAGCCCGGCCAGCACCGTCATCGCCTGGAAGCAGGGGCCGTGGAACAAGAGGTCGCGGTAGGCCTCGCGGGCGCCGATCGCAGCGGTCGCAGGCGTCAGCGACCAGCCGAGCGGCTCGGCGGCGGGCAGGGCGTCGGCGATCTTGAGCGCGACGCGGTAATGCGGGCGGCCGTTCGGCGAGCGCAGCTCGACGGAAGCCTGGAACCCGGCGGCGTCGCCATGCTCGCTGCCGAGCACGTGGATCTCGAGGTCGCGCGCCGCGTCGTCCTCGAATTTCAGCCCGGAGAGCAGGCGCAGCTCGGAAACCTCGGCGACCTGCCAGCCCGGCCAGGTGGCGGCCGCGGCCTCGGCGGCGATCTCCAGCGCCACGGCGGCGGGCAGCACCGGCACGCCGTCGATGCGGTGCTGGTCGAGATAGAGATCATGCGCGACAGAGAGGGTGCGGCGGAACAGCCGGCCACCGCGCTCGCCGGCGCCCATGCTTGCCCCGGCCAGCAAAGCCAGATGCGCCAACGGGCCGGCGAGGTCGATCGGGGCGCTGGTAAAGTTTTTTGACTTCGTTGCATCGGCTGTTGCAACCGGCGTTGCAGGCGCGACCTGCTGCCGGGCGACCTGCTGCCGGGCCATATCCTGCTCGTGGCGCTCCCACGGCCCCTCGCCGATGACGATCTCGACGTCGCCCAGCGGACCTTTCAGGATCTCGGCGGCGCAGGCGAGCGCGCCGCCTTCCGGCGGCACCAGCCCGACGCCCTTCGCCTCGAACTTGCGGCGGGTCTCCTCGGAGACCATGCCCGGTCCGTGCCGGGTGCCGAGCCAGGGGCCCCAGTTCAGCACGGCGAGCTTCACCGAGGCCGGCCACAGCGCGCGGAGCTGGGCGGCGAGGCGGTTCAGTAATTCATTGGCGGCGGCGTAGTCGCTCTGGCCGGAATTGCCGTAGCGGCCGGCGACCGAGCCGAACAGCACGAAGAAGCGCAGCTTGTCCGGATCGAGCGCGGCGGCCAGCGCGAGGGCGCTCAGCGCCTTGGTCTCGACCACGCGGTTCCAGCTCGCCGGATCCTTGTCGACGATCAGCTTGTCCTCGATGACGCCGGCGCCGTGCAGCACGCCGTCGAGCCGGCCGAACTCCTTGAGGAGGCCCGAGACCAGATCGCCGGCGGCCTTCGGATCGCTGACGTCGCAGATGCGGTAGGAGACCTTGGCGCCGGCGGCGGTCAGGTCCGAAAGGTTGGCGCGGATCTCGCGGTCGCGCAGCAGCGCCTGCACCTCGCGCTCCAGCTCGGCGGGCCTGGGCAGGGTGCCCGCCGCACGGGCGCGGGCGATCAAGACGCCGCGCAGCTCGGCCGGGGTCTTCGCGCCCGCAAAGGCGGCGTCCTCCGGGCCGGGCAGCGGCGTGCGGCCGACCAGCACCAGTGTCACGCCGGGCTTCGCCAGCGGGCGCAGCGTCTCGGCGGTGATGCCGCGCGCCCCGCCAGTGGCGAGGATGACGGCCCCGTCCTCGATCGGGCGAAGCGACGGGCCGGACAGCTCGACCGCCTCGGTGCGGAACACGGTGCGGCGGCCGGCCGGATAGCCGACCTCGCGGCGTCCGGCATTGGCGGCGAGCTCGCCGAACAGCAGCGTGGCGTTCACTTCAGTTGCCAGCGCCGGATCGAGGTCGACCGCCTTCACCATGGCGGCGGGCCATTCCTCCTGCGCCGACTTGGCGAGGCCGGGACCGCCGCCCTGCAGCGCGATTCCGAGAGTTGCGGTGCCTTGGGAAGCGCCGCGCCCGAAAGCGCCGCCAAGGCCGGAGACGATCAGCACCCGGCCGCCGTCGGAAAGCTCGGCGCCGAAGCGCTTCAGCAGGCGGTGCGGCAGCGCCTCGTTGCGGGCGATCTCATCGCGCCAGCGGGCCAGCGCCTCGCCGGCCGGCAATACCGGGCTGGCAAGCGGAGCGAGATGGACAAGGCCGCGCACCGGCTTGCCCTCCGGCACCGGCGCATCGGCGCCGGCGGCGGGGTCGATGAGGGCCGGCTCGCCGCCAGCCGCCGCAATGCGCGCGGCAAGCACTTCGGCGAGGCCGGTGCCGTCCTTCGTTATCAGATAGAGGCCGGCCGGCAGATCAGCCGGCACGGCCCCGAGTTCTTCAGCATGCGCCTTGACGACGAACCGGGGCGGACGGGCGCTTGCCACATTGGTGGCGCTGGTGTCCGTCCCGGCACGATCAAAAGGGCGCGGCGCGCTCCCCTCGGCGCCCGATGCCGGCGCGCCATTGGCAAGGACCGCGCCTTCGAGGCACTCGATCATCCCGCTCAGCGTCTTGCAGGCGTTGAGCTTCTCGCCGAGGCCGTCGGTCGAGGCGACGGCGCCGGCCGGCAGCGTCTTCACCAGCGCGCCGACGATCTCGACCCGCTTGATCGAGTCGATGCCGAGATCGGCTTCGAGCTTCTGGTCGAGGCCGAGCATGTCGCGGGGATAGCCGGTGCGCTCCTCCACCATGCCGAGCAGCATGTCGAGCAGCGCCTCGCGGCCGAGCGTGGGAACGGCTGCAGCCGGCGCGGGAGCGGGAGCCGGGGCCGGGGCGGCGGTCACGGCGTGGCCGTTGCCGTTGCCCTTGGCGGCGACCGGTGCCGGTACCGGCGCGGGCGGCGCCACCACCGAGGCCGGCACGGTGATCGGCGCCGAGCCGTTTACTTCGGGCCGGGCGGGCGCCGGCGCCGGACGCGCGAGCGGGCGCGGCAGCGGCGCCGGGGCGCGGGCCGGCACCAGCACCGGGGCGGGGCGCGCGGCGCGGGCCTGCGCCGGGGCTCCGGCACCGAGATAGGCCAGCAGCACGCTTTCCTGCGTCTGCAGGAAGCGCTGCATGGTGATCTGGAATTCGCTCATCACGTCGCCGTTCGCCGGCACCTCGTGATAGCCCTCTCCTGGAGGTGTATCGGCGTCGCTCACGGTCCTTCGTCCTCCCGTATCCATCTTGCGGGGTCCCATGGTTGGCCGCCGCGCGTCGCCATTCACGGCGGCCTGCGGCGGTGAGGCGGGCGCCGGCATGAGTGCCGACGGCTCGTACAGGACGGCGGGGGCGGCGGCGCGGGCAGCGACGTCCTCGACCGTCAGAGGCTTGGCGAGGGGCTGGCCGACCCGGCGGACGCCGGAGCCGTTCAGCCACCACATGTGCTTGCCCGGTTCGGGCGCGCGGGCGGCGGGCGCCAGCGTCTTCGCGTCGAGCCGGCGGGCATCGCGCCCTTCCCAGAGGCGGGCGAGATCGAGGGCGGCGCCCTCGGCGATCAGGCCGCCGAGCGCCATCAGCAGGCCCTGCAGGCCGCCGGCCTCGTCGTCGGTCGCGATGGCCCGGTGCGGGCGGCCGTCGAGGATCTGGCGCACCATGGTGGCGTGCACGCCCTTCGGTCCGACGGTGAGGAAGACGCGCGCGCCTTCCGCATACATCGCCTCGACCTCGGCGACGAACTCGACGCTGCGCACAAGCTGCTCGGCCAGCACGCCTTTAGCTGCCGCAACATCGTCCGGATATTGCCCGGCGGTGGAATTGGCGAAGACCGGCAGGCCGGGCGCGGCGAAGGGCACGGTTTCGAGGAAGGCCGCCAGCCCGTCGCGCGCCGGGGCGACGATGGGCGAGTGGAAGGCGGCGCCGACCGCGATCGGCTGGTTCTTTATGCCGGCCTCGTCGAGCTTCGCATGCGCCGCCGCGATCGCCTCGCGGGTGCCGGAGAGGATGGTCTGCTGCGGCGCGTTGTGGTTGGCGACCACGAGATCGGCAATGCCGGCGACCGCCGCCTCGGTGCGCCCGCGCTCGTCGCGCACCGCCAGCATGGTACCGAGATCGCCGCCGGCGGCGGCCTCGACCATGCAGCGCCCGCGCGCGGCCGACGCCTTCAGGAGGCCGTCGAGATCGAAGGCGCCGGCGGCGTGGAGCGCCACCAACTCGCCATAGGAATGGCCGGCGGCCATGTCGGGCCTCACGCCGAAGCCCTGCAGGACGCGCAGCAGGCCGGCCTCCACCGCGCCGAGCGCCGGCTGGGCGATGTCGGTGCGGGTCAGCTCCTTCAGCGCGGCCGCCTGAGCCGCCTCGTCATAGGCGCCGGCCGGGAAGATGGCGCGGGTGATGCGGCCGGCCGGAACGCCCGCCGCGCCCATCTCGGCGGCGAGCAGCGTGTCGGCATGGCCGAGAACGTCGCGCATCTCCGGGAAGATCATCGCGGTCTGGCGCAGCATGCCGGGATATTGCGAGCCCTGGCCGGGGAAGACGAAGGCGAGCTTGCCCCCGCCGGCCAGCAGCGGCTCGGGCGAGAAGGCGGCGCCGGGCGGCAGCGCGCCGGCGCCTTCCACATGCGCGGCCAATGCGGCGACGCGCTCGGCCACCTGATCGGCGCGCGAGACCACCAGCGTCGCGGCGATGCCCTGCGCCGGCGCGCTCTCGGCCAGCGTGAAGGCGAGGTCGCGCAGCTCGGGCGCGTCGCCTGCCGCGAGCTTCTCGGCGGTGGCGCGGATGGCGCCCGCGAGTGCCGCGCGGTCGGCGCCGCGCCAGACGAGCAGCTCGTGCGGCCAGCGCTGCTGCGCGGCCTCCTGCGGCGCCTCGTCATAGGCTTCCAGCGTCAGGTGGAAATTGGTGCCGCCGAAGCCGAAGGCGCTCACCGAAGCGCGGCGCGGGGTCTCTCCTTGAGTGACCCACGGCTCGGGCTCGCTGAGCAGATAGAGCGGCGAGTTCGGGTCGGTGAACTTGGCGTTCGGCGTTTTCACCCGGCCATGCGGCGGCAGCACGCCGTAATGGGTGGCGAGCGTCGCCTTGATGAGGCCGGCGACGCCGGCGCACGCCTTGGTGTGGCCGATCAGCGTCTTCACCGAGCCGATGGCGCTCTGGCGCGGGCCGCCGCCTGCCTCGCCGAGCAGCCGGGTGACGGTCTCGAGCTCGGCGGCGTCGCCGGCCACCGTGCCGGTGCCGTGCGCCTCGAACAGGCCGACGGTGGCGGGCGAATAGCCGGCCATCTCATAGGCGCGGCGCATGGCGCGGATCTGGCCGTCCGGGTGCGGGGCGGTCATTGAGCGGGCATGGCCGTCGCTCGACCCGCCGGCGCCCTTGAGCACCGCATAGACGCGGTCGCCGTCGCGCTCGGCATCGGCAAGGCGCTTCAGCGCCACCATGGCGATGCCCTCGGAGATGACGATGCCGTCCGCTGAGGTATCGAAGGTCGAGCAGCGCCCGCGCGGGGAGAGCGCCTGCGTCTTGGAGAAGCAGAGATAGCCGAACGGCCCCTGCACGGTGTCGACGCCGCCGGCCAGCACGAGGTCGGAGCGGCCGGTCTCCAGCTCCAGCACCGCCTGATAGACGGCGGCGAGCGACGAAGCGCAGGCGGCGTCCACGGTGAAGTTGACGCCGCCCATGTCGAAGCGGTTCGCCGCGCGGCCGGCGGCGACGTTGAGCAGGATGCCGGCGAAGGTGTCCTCGGTCCAGCTCGGCAGGCGCGCGGCCGCGTCGCCGTCGAGCTCGCCGAGGAAGCGCGGCATCTCCGAGCGCACCGCATATTGAGCGCCGACGTCGCCGGCGCCGCCCGAGGCGCCGAGGATCAGCGAGACGCGCTCGCGCGAGGCGTCGATGCCCTCAAGTCCCGCGTCGTTCAGGCAGGCGCGCACCACCTCCAGCGTCATGAGCTGGAGCGGGTCGAGCGAGGTGATCGCCTTGGGCGGGATGCCGTAGCGCATCGGATCGAACAGGACGTCGTCGAGGAAGCCGCCCCAGCGCGAATAGATCTTGTCCGGCGCGCTGCGATCCTCGTCGAAATAGAGCCGCCAATCCCAGCGGTGCGGCGGAATCTCGGTGATGGCGTCGACGCGCTCGAGGATGTTCTCCCAGTAGTCGCGCACGCTCCCCGCCTTGGGGAACACGCCGCCGAGGCCGATGATGGCGATGTCGACCGGCTTCGGCTTCGCCCGCTCGGTGACCGAGGCGCGCACCGGCGCGCCTTCCAGCAGCGCGTGGGCGCCCTCGCTGACCGCGTGATGGATGTCGGCGACCGACACCACCTCGTCGCGCAGCGTCGCCACCTGCCCGATCATGAACATGCCGTCGCGCTTCTGGCGCGCCGCCGGCACCTTCTTCAGCGTGCCCTCCGGCCCGACGCGCTCGGTGCCCTTGGAGGCGACGCGCAGGCGGCCGAGGGTGAAGGATTCCAGCTCCTCGCGGATCTCGTCCGGCGAGCGGCCTTCCGCCTCCATCTCGCGGCGGCGGGCGAAGAAATGCTCGGCGAAGGGGCTGAGCGTGGCGCGGCTGGCATGGCCGGGGCCGGTCTCCAGCGTCACCGTCTTCTCGCAGGAGAGCGCTTCCTCCTGGAAGCCCTTCATGATGGCGCCGCTGTCGACGATCTCGCGGGTGAAGAGGTACGCCGAGCCCATCAGCACGCCGACCTTGACGCCGAGCGCCACCAGCGGCGCGGCGAGCGCCGAGATGATGGCGGAGGAACGCGCATCGTGGATGCCGCCGGCGAACAGCACATGGATGCGGGAGGCGACCTCGGGATCGCGCACATGGGCGAGCAGGGTCGAGACCATCACGTCCCACAGCACGAGGCTGGAGAGCGGGCCGACATGGCCGCCGCATTCGCGGCCCTCGAAGACGAAGCGCTTCGCGCCCTGATCGAGGAACATGGTGAGCAGGCGCGGCGAGGGCACGTGGAGATAGGTCGCCACCCCCTCGGCTTCGAGCTCCTGCGCCTGATCGGGGCGGCCGCCGGCGATCAGCGCGAAGCGCGGCGCGTGCCTGCGGGCCACCGCCATCTGGCCGGCGATCAGCTCGGCCGGCGCGAAGCCGAGCAGGCCGACGCCCCACGGCTTGCCGTGCAGCCGCTCGGCGGTCTCGGCGAGCAGCTTCTCGACCTGCTCGGGCCGCATCAGCGCGAGCGCCAGCATGGGCAGGCCGCCCGCCTCGCCGACCGCCTGCGCGAAGCCGGCGACGTCGCTGACGCGGGTCATCGGCCCCTGCACGATCGGATATTTCGTGCCGTGCGAGACGGCGACGCCCTGCTCGGGGCCGAAGGGATTGAGCTTCGCCGCCAGTGCGGGGCGGCTGGCCGCCTCGGCGAGGATCGCCTGGGCGAGCCGGCCGACGGTGCCGTAGCTCTTCGCGAAGGGCTCGGCGAAGGCGACGCCCTGCCCGATCGGCATCACGTCCTTCTGCGGGTCGGCCCAGCCGAAGGCGGCGTCGAGGACCGGCTCCATCTCCGTGGAGGTCTGGCCGGCGAGCGTCTTGCGGAGCTGGCGCAGGTGCCGGAAGCCCGGCTTCTCGAAGACGCGCCAGCGGATTTCGTCCGGGCCGATCAGCGCGGTCTCGAGGCCGGTCAGGCCGGCGAGCGCCGCGCGTGCGGCCGGACCGAGCGGGGATTCCTTCAGCAGCAGGAGCTGGTCGTCGAGCACCACGCCGGCAGCGCCGGCGGCCATCACCGCGGCGGCACCGTGCAGGCCGACGCCGCCGCGCACATGCACGGGGGCGGCCTGCCGGGCGAGCGCCTTCTGAAGCAGGATGAAGCCGGTCTCCTCGCCGACGCGTCCGCCCGCCTCATGGCCCTTCACCACGAGGCCCGCATGGCCTTCGAGCGTCGCCAGCCGGTCGTCCCAGACGATGACCTCGACCAGCGTTTGCACGCCGAGCGCCGCGAGCCGCGCGATCGCCGAGGGATCGGCCAGCACCGCATCCGCGTCGAGAATCACCCAGCGCAGGCCGCCCGGCGCCTGCGCCTCGATCAGCGCCAGCGCGGGGGCGTCGAGAGCGGGTATCTTCAGGCCGAAATCGCCGCGTACCCTGGCCGCCAGCGCCTCGACGGCGGCGACCGGCAACGGGCCGATCTCGCCATTCACCACGCCGAGAAATCCGGCGCGGCTGGCGGCGAGTGCGATGGAGGGGTCCGGCAGGCCGGCCGGCGTGAGGGCAATGATCTGGACGCTCAGTTCCATGATCGCTCCGTTCCCTGATCCTCTGCCCCGCCCCGTGCCATCATGGTTCCGTCATTTCTTGTTGGCCGCGTCGGCACGGCGCCGCGCGGCGATACGCTCGGCCGCGCCGGTGCGCGGCTCGGCCCTGTTCACCTGCGCTGCCGGCTCCGGCGCCGGCAGCTCCTCCGACGGCCATTCGCCGGTACCGGCGTTCGGCTCGTCCTCCGACGATTTGCCGCCCGACGATTTGCCGTCGAGCTCCGCCAGACGCCCTTCCAGACGGCTGACGAGCTGTTCCAGCCGCTCGATCGCGGCGGCGCTCTCGGCCGGGCTCATCGCCGTGTTCACGGCCCCCGCCGCCTCGCCGCGCTCGTCCAGCCGGCGCTGGATGAGGCGCGCCAGCGGCCGCTCGCCCGCCTCGCCGCCCTCCTCCGCCGCGCGGCGCTCCAGGATGCGCCGGAGCACCTCGCCGCGCTTGCCGCCGGCACCGTCGGCCTTGCCGCCCTCGCCGCGCTCCTTCAGGAGCTCGCGCAGGAAGGCGCCGCGCCGGCCGCCGCCCGCGTTCCCGGCGCCGTCGAGGCCGCGACGGATGCCGCCCGCCGGCTGCGCTGCGCCAGGCCCTTCCAGCCGGCGCCGCTTCAGCTCGGCGAGCTTCGCCAGCAGCCTCTCGTCGCTTTCGCTCATCGCGCGCCTGCCCCCGTTCCTACCCTGCTCACGCCACCCGTCAGGACGGGCGCAGCCCTTCCACGAAGGGAACCTCGAACACCTTCTCGTGCATCACCGGCCCATGGCCGAAATAGCCGCCCTCGCCAAAGGCCTCGCCGTGATCGGCCATGACGACGAAATAGGTGTCCGGCGGCGCCTTATCGATCAGTGTGCCGAACACCTCGTCCACATAGTCGACGCAGCGGATCTGCTGCTCGTGCAGCTCGCGCAGCGCGTCGGAATCGAAGAACTCGTCCTCCTTGGCGATGCGCCCGCCGCCGTCGCCGCTGGCCGCGAGCTGCTTCACCGCGCCGTGCACGCCGGAGATGTGCGGCATCTTAGAGCCGTCGAGCATGTAGGGGTAATGCGTCTCGCCGAGGTTGAGGAAATAGAAGTACGGCTTGTCGCCGGTGAACTCGATCTCCTTCACCATGCCGGCGAAGTCGTTGTGGTTCGACATCAGCTTGTAGTCGGCGAAGAACTTGTTGAGCAGGGTGAAGCCGTTCAGCACCGGCATCGAGACCTTGGCCCGGCAGATATAGCCGTGGTCGCTCAGCACCTTCGCCAGCGAGAGCTGGGGAATGAACTTGTTGAAGCCGAGATCCGGGATGTCGAGCCGGTCGACCCAGCTCGAGAAGTCCTTCTTGTAGACCTCGGAGGCATAGACGTGCTGCGGCGAGCGGTGCGGCACCAGTCCCATCAGATAGGAATAGTGCGACGGCGCGGTCCACGAGGCGTAGGACCAGCGCTGCTCGACCTCGCCGAGGCGGCGGAAGTTCTTCGCCTTGGCGCGGATGAAGCTGTCATAGCGACAGCTATCGAGGATCATGACGACGAGATTGCGGGGCATGAGAAAACCGTTCAGTTGCCGCGGGAGCCGGCCAGCGCGGCGCGGCGGCGGAAGCCGGGGCGGTTGCCCCGAAAGAGACCTTGACGATCGGCGCTGGCGGAATCGTCCTCGACAGGCAGTTTGATCTTGGCGAAGCAGGCCTCGAATTGCCTCGCCACGGTCGCGTCGCCGTCGGTGCTGTCGATCAGCGCGGCGAGCTCCGGGTGCTGCTCCTGCAGCTCGGGATTGTTGAACACCGCCGCGCGATATTCCTCGACGGCGTGCGAGTAGCGGTCCGTCGAGAGATAGAGGTCGCCGAGCCGCTGGTGGATCAGCGCGGGCTGGCGGCCTCGACGGCTGAGATCGCCGAGCAGCTTCAGCGCCTCGTCCTTGCGGCCGAGCGCGACCAGGCAGTCGGCCGCCCGCACCCCGGCGGCGGTGAGCTGGGGCTTGAGCCGCCGCGCCTCCTCGAAGGCCGCGAGCGCGCCCACCTGATCCTTGAGCGCGAGGCGCACGCCGCCGAGCGCATAATGCAGGCTGGCGGTTCCGGGCGAGACGTCGCAGGCCTCCTCCAGGAGCGCCTGCGCGATGTCGTGCTTCTCCTCGCGCGTGAAGAGGCGGCTCAGCTTGTAGAGCGCGAGCCAGCTATCCGGCTTGATGTCGATGAGGCGCTCGAGCTCGTCGCGCGCCTCGTCATACCTACCCTGCTTCTCGTAGAGCTCGGCCAGCATCATGCGCACCGGCGCCTGCTGCGGATTGAAGGCGAGGGATTCGCGCAGCCGCTGCTCGGCCTGGTCGTATTCCTCGCGCTCCATATGGATGCGGCTGATGCGCAGATGGCCGATGGCGAGGGAAGGATCGAGCTGGCTCGCCTCCTCATATTCCTCCAGCGCGCGGTCGGTGTCGCCGAGCCGGCTGCGGGCCTCGGCACTGAACAGGAGCGCCATCTTGTGCTCGGGGTCGATGTCGAGCGCGGCCTGGAAATAGTCGAGCGCCGCCTTGAAGTCCTCTTCGAGGAAGGCGGTGCGGCCGAGGCCGACATAGACCCAGACATTGTCGGGCTGCTTCTCGGCGAGCGCGGAGAACAGGCTCTTGGCCGTCTCCACGTCACCCGCCTTCAGCGCGGCGATGGCTTCCTGAAGCCCGCCACCGCGTGCGCCGGCGCGCGCTCCGCCGCGCGCTCCGCCTCGACCAGATGCCACACCCACGACGCCACCTTGCGTTCGATACGAAATGCCTGGGCAATCCGCGTCACGGCTCGGCCTCGCCGCCGCACGTCCAACAATACTTGTTAAGTAAAAGAATTGTCAGCGCCGCACCTGAACCCGGACCGCCCTCCGGGAGTGCTTACCCTTAAAGCATTTCATGAAACGCTTCAAGCAGCCCGAGCACTCGTCCTTTCACGACCAAAAAGATAGACATTGCGCCTTACCAGAGATCAAATATTCCATTTATGAACGTCAATTCATCATAGAGAGAAACTTAATCATCATTTTATTTTCGCGCATCAACTATAGCCATGATGATAGTTCGAAATTCAATCGAATAGATGCCGCACTGCACTCGGCAACCGGGCGGCCACAGATCGCCGCGCGATGGAATCCCGAGGACAAAATTCGCCCCCGCAGGTCAAATGTCGCCGCGCATCACATGACATCTGCTTAGCCGGCAGCGGCTTGTCGCCTGATCAGGCGACAGGCCAGCAATGATATTTGTTTATATTATGCGATTTTGTAATGACACTGCACGTTTCGATATTAATAATATATCATTTTGATGCACGAAAAATATCGAGAACTTCGATCGGCGACTTGCTCCGGCGGAACGCCGTACCGCCCTGCGCAGCACCCAAATTGCTGCGGCGCGTTATTCTCGCCGCATCGCCGGCGCATGTTCCCGCGTGTACTCCCAAGATTTTCGAGCAGGGGGTGTGCGCGGGCCGGCCCGCGTCTGGCGCGCAAATTGCCAGCAACCCGCCCGACGCGCTATATTCAACCTTGCGTCAAACAACGGTCGCTATCGGACCGTAGGGCGGATGCGGGCGACCGGACATTGCCCCGCGCGCGGCTTTAGCGGGGCCGGGCGCCGGCGGGCGGCGATACCGGTTGCGATCCTCGGCGATGGCGATGCGGGACAGGGAGCGAGGCGTGGCGTCGGACAGCAAGGGTGCGCAGGCTGCGCCGGGGGGCGCGCCTTCGGCCACGCCAGAGACCGCCTCGCAACGCCCGAGCCTGCGTTCCGATCTCACCATCGAGCACGAGCCGGCGGACGGTTCCGTGCGGATCACCGATCCGGCGACCGGCCGGCAATATAATTTCTCGGCCGAGGAGCATTTCCTCTGCATGGCGACCGACGGCGTCACCAGCGTCGCGGCGATGCGCGAGGCTTTCAAGGCCCGCTTCGGCAAGGACATCGACACGGCGGCGATCTATGCCCTGCACCGGCGCCTGCGCGTGGCGGGCCTCCTGACCCGCGCCGAGGCCGGCCGGCCCGCGCCCGCGCAGGGCCCGGCGGCGGTCTCCGCACCTCCGGCAGCCGATGCGGACGACGCTCCCGGCCGGCGGGAGGCGCTGCGCGCGCGTCTCGCCGACGAGAAGACGGCGGCCGAGAAGGCCCCCCCGCCGAGCGGCCAGCGGATCGTGCCGCGCGTGCTGCCGAAGCGCGCGACGCCCGGCGCCGCGACGCCGCATGCGGCAGCCGGCGAAACGCCTGTCGCCGCTCCGCTGCAAGCCGGCTCATCTCCGCCTCCCGAGACCACGGCGCCGGCCGCCGGAATGCCGCCGGGCGGCACGACCGATCCCGGCATCGATCTCGCCGACATCGAGGATGTGATCGTCGGGCCGGAGGCCGCCGCCCGCATGGCCGCTCAGCCAGCGCGGGCGCCGCTGCCGCTCGGCCAGCCGGGCCGCCCGCCGGCGCCTCGCGTCATCCCGAACCTTGCCGGCCACGCGGCCGCGGCCGAACGGCTCGCGGCCCGCAAGACGGCCGCCGAGGCGCACCGCGCCGCTCCGCCCGCCGGCGCGGGCGAGCCAGGCGCCAATGCCGAGCCGGCACCCGACACGACGCCCGCCGATAAGGGCGCCCCCTCCGAGTCGACGGAGCCCTCCACAGCGTCCGCAGCGCGGACGCCGGGGCCGGACGACCGCGACGCCGAGGCGATGTTCGCCGGGCTCGACCTCGCGCAGCCGGCCGAAAACACCGGTAGCCAGCCCGCCAGGGCGGACGAGACCTCGCGTGCGCCGGTCCGCGTAACGCCCCCGACGGCGCGGCCCGGTGCCGGCAAGCCCGATGTCGGCCGGATGGGCGCCCGCGCCCGACGCCGCGCCGAGGAGGAGGCCGCGCCGCGGCCCGCCGGCCCCGCCGCGGCCGCCAGGACGTTCGACACCGACGCCTTCTTCACCGAGCCGGGCGAGGACGACACGCCGGCCGGCCCCGGCGCCCGCTTCGGCCGTGCCGGACGCGGCGGTGGCGCAGGCCCCGGAATGGCAGGCCCCGGAATGGCCGGCGCCGGAGCGGGGTTCGGCGGCGGCGGATTCGGCGGTGGCGGGGGCATGGGCGGTGGGGGCATGGGCGGTGGGGGCATGGGCGGCCGCGGGCAGGCTCTGCTCGCCGCATTGGCGGAGCGGGCGCGCGACCGCGAGCACCATCACCCGAACGACCGCGTCAGCTTCTTCAACCCGAACGGGCTGTTCTGGGCGACCAGCATCCTGTTCTGGCCGATGCGCTATCTGGGCTGGCTGCTCTGGCCGCTGGTCGCCTTCGCCTGCCTCATCGTGTTCCAGCGCTGGAGCGACTTCGCGCACGACGTGCTGGTGTCGACCTTCGAATGGTCGACCATCGCGGTCGGCCTCATCAGCCTGCTGGTGGTCAGCTTCCTCGCGCGGGTGGCGCAGGGCACGGCGATCCGCAGCCATGGCGGGCAGGTCCGGCAGTTCGGCATCGTCATCGAGATGGGCGTGCTGCCGCGCTTCTTCGTCGACCGCACCGACATTCCCAAGCTCACCCGCAACGGCCAGCTCCACGCCTATGCGGCGCCGCTGCTCGCCCGGCTGTGGCTGTGGGCCGGCGGCATCTTCATCTGGGCGACGCAGCGCGGCACCGGCACGCAGCTCGCCGACTACTCGCTGGTGGTCTCGCACGCCGCGCTGGTCGAGTTCATCTTCGTCGCCTTTCCGCTGCTGCCGACCGACGGCATGAACTGGCTGTCGGTCTGGTTCAACGATCCGAACCTGAAGCAGAAGGCGATCGGCAGCGCCATGGCCTGGTTCCAGGGTCGCCCCCGCCCCTTCATGGTGCGCCCGGAGGAAGAGCGCGGGCTGATCCTGTTCGGCGTCGGCACGCTGATCTGGAGCGTCACCTTCGTCGCCGGCTTCGTCACCTATCTCGGCATCATCCTGCAGAAGAGCCTCGGCGGCGCCGGCGTCTTCATCTTCCTCGGGCTGATCGTGCTGGCGCTGTTGTGGGTCTATGGCGTGGTGACCGCCGCCAAGAAGAACGCACCGGGAGCGGCGCTGGCCTTCGCGCTGGAGAGCGTCGGCTCGGCCGGGGCGCCGGCCGCCGCGCGCGGGCGGCTCGGCAAGGCGGACGCCGAGGACAAGCTCGCCAAGCCGCGCGCCAGCATCGCTGCCTGGGGGCGCGTGATCTGGGCCTTCGTGCTGGTCTTCCTGCTCGGCGTCGCCTTCCTGCCCTATAATTACGAGACCTCCGGCCTGTTCGAGATCCTGCCCAACACGCGCAACCAGGAGACCGCGCAGACCGACGGCGCGATCGCGAAGATCCTGGTGCGCGAGGGCGACTGGGTGGAGGCCGGCCAGTTGCTCGGCCAGCTCACCTCCTTCGATCAGGAGCACGACGTCGCGGTGACGGCGGCGCGGCTCGCCGAGGCGAAGGCCAAGCTCGCCAAGCTGAAGGACGGCGCCAAGCCCGAGGAGATCACCGTCGCCGAGAAGCGGGTGGAGGCGTCGCGGGCGAGCGTCGCCTTCTCCAAGGCGGAGATGGAGCGCGAGCAGCAGCTTCTGAAGACCGGCACCTCCTCGCAGGCACGCTACGACCGCGCCAAGACCGCCTATGACAGCGACATCGCCCAGCTTGAGGTCTCGGTCGCCAATCTCGAATTGGTCAAGAGCTCGGCGACGCAGAACGAGATCGACGCCATGCAGGCGGATGTCGACCGCCTCGCGGCGGAGCTGAAATACCGCGAGGACCAGCTTGAGCGCACCCGCATCCGCGCCTCCGAGGCCGGGCGGGTGATCACGCCCAACCTCCATCTGCTGGTCGGCAAATGGCTGCGCTCCGGCCAGGCGCTGCTGGAGACGGAAAACGCCAAGTCGGTCGACGCCGAGATCGCCGTGCCGGAATCCGACATCGCGCTGGTGTCTCCGGGCGACAAGGTGCGCATCAAGGCCTGGGGCTACAGCGACCGCGAGATTCCCGGCACGGTCACCTCGATCGCGCCGGCCGCCGAGGAGCGCAGCTACGGCATGATCGTGCGCACCAAGGCGACCATCCAGAACGAGGACGGCGCGCTGAAATCCTCGATGACCGGCTACGCCAAGGTCGACGGCGCACCGATGATGACCTGGGAGGCCTTCCTGCGCTGGCTGGTGCGCTTCTTCCAGGTCGAGGTCTGGTCGTGGATTCCATAGGGCCTGTTTGGAAACGAGCAGAAGGTGCCGTGGTGCATCCTTCGAGGCCCGGCTGTGCCGGGCACCTCAGGATGACGAACTTGCGAAAAGCGGTAGACCAACTGCGTCATGCTGAGGTGCGCGCCCGCAGGGCGAGCCTCGAAGCACGCACAGCCTCACCGCCGGGGATTTCCAAACGGGCTCTTAGAGCGTTTTCGAGCGCAGTGGAGACCGGTTCGCGTGAAGAAAACGCGACAAAACAAGAATCTGGCCCGCTGCCCGCATGCCTGAGGAGACGTTCCGCGTGACCCATCCCGAAAGCCCGATGCCACCCCGCCCGCCGCGCCGGCGCTGGCGGCGCTTCGCGCTCGGCCTCGCGCTGCTCGCCGGGCTGTTCGCCGGCCTCGCGGCATGGCGCGACCGCGCGGCGGCGGACGGGCTGGAGCACGGCACGCTCAATTTCGGCGGCGCGGCGCGCAGCTATTATCTCTATCGCCCGGCCAGGCTGCCGGCCGGCACGCCGGCGCCCGCCGTCATCGTGCTGCATGGCGGGCTCGGTAATGGCGAGCGCGTCGCCAAGCAGTCGCGCATCACCGACTATGCCGACAGGCTCGGCTTCGTCGCCGTGCTGCCGGAGGCGGCCGGCACGCAATGGAATGACGGGCGCGAGACGACGGCGGGCAATGCCGACGATGTCGGCTTCATCTCGGCGCTGATCGACAGCCTTGTGAAGAAGGGCACCGTCGACCCGGCGCGGGTGTTCGCCATCGGCGTGTCGAACGGCGGCATGATGGCGCAGCGCCTCGCCTGCGACACCGGGCGCCTGGCCGCGGTGGCGGCGATCGTCGCCAACATGCCCTCGGCGCTGATGCGCCGGTGCAGCCCGGCCCGACCGGTGCCGATCGTGTTCTTCCTCAGCACCGCCGATCCGATCATGCCGTTCAACGGCGGCGACGTGACGACCTTCGCCGGACGCGGCGCCGGCGGCGCCGTCGCCTCGGCCGGGCAGACGGTGGATTTCTGGGCCCGCGCCAACCAGTGCGGGCCGGAACGCTCGAGCCGATTGCCAGACCGCGTCGACGACGGTACGCATGTCGTGCAGCACGACTTCTCCCAGTGCCGCGCCGGCGCCGAGGTGCGCTTCTTCGAGGTGATCGGCGGCGGCCACAACTGGCCCGGCCTCGGCCGCAGCACGCCCTTCACCGGCACGGCGACGCAGGATGTCGACGGCACGCAGGCGTCGCTCGATTTCTTCCGCGCGCACGGTCTATAGGGGCATCATGTCGATATCGCAGACGTCGCAGAATCCGGACGCCGCTCCGCTGGCGCCCGAGCCCGCCCCGGCCGGCCCGCCGATCTTCACAGTGGCGCTGCCGGGCAGCCATTCGCCGGCGGCGGCGGCGATGATCGGGCGCCACCCGGAATGCTTCGGCGCGCCGGAGCTGAACCTCTTCGTCGCTGACACGCTGGAGGACATCTCGCTCTATCTGCGCTTCATGGAGACGCAGTATCACGGCATGCAGCGCATGCTGGCGCATCTGCATGCCGGCGAGCAGACCATCGACACCATCGACATGGCCCGCCGCTGGATGATCCGCCACATGATGTGGAGCACGCCGCGGCTGTTCGAGGAGCTGCGCCGCATGGTGGCGCCGCTGCGGCTTCTCGACCCCAGCCGCTCCTACTCGCTGTTCCCGGAAAGCCTGAAGCGCATCCGCGACAACTATCCGGACGCGATGTTCGTCCGCTTCGTGCGGGACGGCGAGGAAGAGACCCTCGCCCGCAAGCTGGAAGCGCCGGACATGGAGGAGGTGCGCGCGGCGCGGGACGGGCTGCTGGCCTTTCTCGGCGAGCTGCCGGCGGACCGGCTCGTCACCGTCCGGGTCGAGCGGCTCATCGCCGCGCCGGCGGAGGAGCTGCCGGCGGTGTGCCGCGCGCTCGGGCTGTCGGACGACGCCGCGGGAGTCGAGCGCATGCTGCATCCCGAACGCTCGCCCTTCGCGGGCATCGGCCCGGTCGGCGCCTATCTCGGCAACGACGCCGACTTCCTGCGCCATCCGACGCTCGAGGCCGCGCAGGCACGCGCGCTTGCCGCCCATGAGGCCGGACCGGGCTGACAACCTTCGCACGTCGGCGGTGGACGCCGCCGATCGCGTGAGGACGCCTCATCGTCTTGAGATCGCTGCAATCGGTTGATTCCGTGGCATCTTTCGAGGGAGGCGCGCGGTGGCGGGATCGCTGTTTTGCCTGTCGGACGAGCGTGGGCTGGAATCGAGCCGCAAGCGGCGCATCCGTCATGACGAGAGGCGCTACCGCGACCGCTGGCTGATCGAAGCCATGTTCTGCCGCCTCAAGGACTTCCGCCGATGGCGGTTCAAGGATTCCAGGCGAGCGATCGAAACCGCGCGACGGCGGCTTTCAAAACCCACCACATCTGGCAACATGGCGACAATGACGGCTTACCTCCGCGCGGCTTCCCGCGATGACCTCAGATCCGTCCAGGAGATCGTCCGGGCGGCCTACTCCCATTACATCGCCCGAATTGGTCGCGAGCCCGGTCCAATGCTCGACGACTACGCTGCACTGATCAGCGAGGGCCGCGTGCAGGTAGCTGAGCGCGACGGGGTGGTGCAGGGGTTCCTCGTGCTCGTTCCGCAGGACGACGCCATGCTGCTCGACAACGTGGCCGTCTCACCCGAAGCGCAAGGCTCGGGTCTGGGCCGCATGATGTTGGAGTTCGCCGAGCGAGCCGCGGTCGCGGCCGGCTACCATGCAATCAAGCTCTACACGAACGAGGCGATGACAGAGAACGTGGCGCTCTACGCGCGCATTGGCTACCAGGAGACGCATCGGGCCGAGGAGAAAGGCCTGCGGCGCATCTACATGCGCAAGACCTTACCGCGGGTCTGATCCCCGTGTTGAAAGAAGCATACCGAACCCTTCTTGACCGCTCGCGCGCTCAAGCTGATTGAGTCTGGACCCTAGTCGCCCGAGGCGACCTCGGCGGCGGGCTGCGGCTCGGATGGCTGTACAGGCACCGGCTCCTCGCCGGCCTCGCGCCTGGCGAGCAGGTCCTGAAGCACCTCGATCTCCTCCTTCAGCACGGTCGCCAGCGCCTCGATGGTGGTGACGCGGTGCTTCAGGTCGGCGAGGCGCGCGGCGATCTCGTCGCGGCTGCTCGACACGTCGAGCATGGTCTCGCGCAGGTCGATGTTCAGCGGATTGTGCAGAAAGTCGCGCAGGCTGAGCAGTTGCTGGATCTGCTGGGTCTGGCCCTTGTCGGGGCCGCCTTCGCGGGTGACGTCTCGCAGGTTCTCGAACGCCACCGGCGCCGCGGTGCGCTGGCCGGAGCGCACGCGCGAGGGCGCGGCGAGCGGCTCGTCCTCGGCGGGCGGAACCGTCAGGGGCGCCGGCGCCGCCGCGGAGGGCTCATCGAGGGACACGCCGGACGCGATCCCGGGGGTGGGCGAAGCGGGGGCTTTCTTTCGGGTGGTCACGACGGTCAACGGTCCGGATCTAGGGCTTGGGAGCGAGCGCGCACGCCGCCCGCAGGTCGGCATATCGCGGCGCGAAAGCACGATATCAGTGCAGCTTAGCCTAGCGCGCCAGACGTGCACAGGCTTTCCAATACAGCGCCCGCATGGTAATGTCTCGCAGTTGCGAAAAAGCCGCGCGGCCACCGTCGCGGGCACAATCATAAACTCCAGGGAGGGCGTCCGCCTTTCGCAGCGGCGGAGAGTACAACTCTATGAAAGTATTGATGCTCGGGCTCGACGGAGCCACCTTCACGCTGCTGGACCCGTTGGTTCGCAGCGGCGTAATGCCCTATCTCGGCAGCGTCATCGAAAACGGCGTGCGCGCGAACCTGATGTCGACGCGCAACCCGCTGACGCCGCCGGCATGGACCTCCATGACCACCGGCCGGCGCCCCGAGGCGCACGGCATCTACGACTTCCTCCGCCCCGTCACCATGAAGGACGGCGGCGTGTTCCTGAAGGTCAACGACTTCCGCGACAACCATTGCGAGCCGCTGTGGTCGATCGTCAATCGCGGCGGCAAGCGTGCGACCAGCCTCAATTTCTACGGCATGTCGCCGCCGCCGCAGATCGACGGCTACATCATCTCCGGCTTCGTGCCCTGGCGCCATCTCAAGCACGGCACGCACCCGAAGAGCCTGTTCGACGACGTGCGCGCGATGCCGGAATTCGACTATCGCGACCTCGGCATGGACATCTCGGAAGAGAAGAAGTGCGTGCAGGGCCTGCATGACGGCGAGCATGTCGACTGGATCGAGCTGCAGGACCGCCGCGACACCGCCTGGGCGCAGCTCACCGCGCATCTCCTGACCACCGACCCGACCGAGCTCACCGCCGTGGTGCTGGACGGGCCGGACAAGGTGCAGCACCTGTTCTGGCGCTTCGTCGACCCCGAGCTGATGAAGGGCGACGACGACACCTGGTACCACCAGATCCGCGCGGTGTGCCTCGACTATTATCGCGGGCTCGACCGCAACATCCAGAAGATGATGGAGGCCGCCGGCCCCGACACCGACGTGATCCTGTGCTCGGATCACGGCTTCGGGCCGACCACCGAGATCTTCTACGTGAATGAATGGCTGGCGCGCGCCGGCTATCTCACCTGGTCGAACGCGGCGGAGGACGATTCGGTCGGCCAGCTCACCGCCGACAAGATCAAGGATCATCTCGGCATGATCCAATGGCAGGCCACCAAGGCGTTCTGCCCCACCCCGTCGAGCAACGCCATCTACATCAAGAAGGATCTCGGCTCCGGCAACGGCGTGAAGGAGGACGAGTATCTCGACTTCGTGCTGAAGCTGCAGCGCGAGCTCCTGGAGCTGCGCGACCCCGCCAATGGCGAGAAGATCGTGCTCGGCGCCGATCTCAACAAGCTGCGCGGCACCAGCTTCGTCGAGCCCTGCCCGGACATCACGCTGCGGCTGCGCGACGGCGGCTTCGTCTCGATCCTCAAATCGAGCGAGATCGTCACCCAGCGTCCCGAGCCCGACGGCACGCACCGCCCGGCCGGAATCTTCATCGGCCACGGCCCGAGCTTCCGCAAGGGCGGGTCGATCGAGGCGCTGAACCTGCTCGACGTTGCGCCGCTGATCCTCACCCTTCTCGACCTGCCGGTGCCGAGCGATTTCGAGGGGCGCCTGCCCACCGAGGCGCTCGCCGACAAGCGCGAGGCGGTCACCGGCGGCGCCACCCAGTCGCATCACGTGGCTGAAGAGGACCGCGACGAGCCGAGCGAGGAGGAGCGCGAGGCGCTGATGAAGCAGCTCAAGATCCTCGGCTACATGGACTAGCATCGCCTCCCGACGGCCGGCCGCGGACCACAGGGATCGCGGCCGGACGAAACAGCGTCATCAATCCGGGCGCCGGGCCTGCCGGACGCCCCCGCGCCCTCGAACGCCCGCCCTGGAACACCCGAACCCGCCAGATGCCCACGCTCGCGCTTCCCGACATGGAGATGCACTATCAGCGCATCGGCGCCGGCGAGGATGTCGTGCTGGTGCACGGGCTCGGGGCCAACCTCGCCTTCTGGTATCTCGGCGGCGGCCGGCACCTCGCCGACCACCGGCAGGTACTGCTCTACGACCTGCGCGGCCATGGCCGTTCCTCCACCCCGGCGAGCGGCTACCGCCTGCCACGGCTGGTCGAGGACCTCGACGCGCTGCTCTCCCATCTCGGCCTCGACCATGTGCACCTCGTCGGGCACAGCTTCGGCGGGCGCGTCGCGCTCGCCTATGCCGGGCTGCACCCCGAGAAGGTGCGCAGCCTCGTCGTCGCCGACACGCAGATCGCCGCCTTCCAGCCGGCGGTGCGGCTGCGCGACTGGCCGCACTGGGCGCGCTGGCGTTCCGAGCTGATGCAGCACGGGCTGACCGATCCGCCGGCCGACGACACCCTCATCGACTTCCGCCTGCTCGCCGAGCTCGGGCGCTACGGCAACGAGGTCGCCACCACCGGGCGGCCGGCGCCGCGGCGCATCGCGCTGCGCTCGCGCGACATGGGCAATCGGGGGCGCGAGAACTGGTCGACCATGCTCGCCACCACCACGGCGCCGCAGGACTTCGAGGACGAGACGCCACTGGCCGAGAGCTTCTTCGCGCGCATCACCGCGCCGACGCTGCTGCTGTTCGGCGGCTTCTCGCATTGCCTGCCGACCGCGCACGCGCTGCTGCGCTGCCTGCCCGATGCGCGGCTCGTCGAGATCCCGAATGTCGGGCATTTCTTCCCCGCCGTGGCGCCGCTGCGCTTCGCCCATGCGGTGGACCGCTTCCTCGGCGCCGTCGAGACCGGCGGCGGGATGCCGGACGTGCCGCCCTTCGCCGCCCGGCGCGGCCGCCTGTTCCGGAGGCTGTGACGATGCAGCCGGGGCATGTGAGCGTCGTCACCGGGGGCAGCAGCGGCATCGGCCGCGCCATCGCCGAGGAACTCGCCCGGCGCGGCGGCTCGGTGCTGGTCATCGGCCGCGATGCCGCCCGGCTCGCGGACACCGTCGCGGCGCTGGAGGCGCTCGGCCCCGGCCGGCACCGCGCGCTGAGCCTCGATCTCGGCGAGCCGGAGGCGCTGCCGGTTCTGGAGGCCGCCATCGCCGAATACGGCCGGGTGGATTTGCTGATGGCCTGCGCCGCCCTCGCCGAGGGTCCGGCCGGCGGCAGCAGGCTGCCCATGCCGACGCGCGACCTGCCGCTCTCGACCTTCCAGCGGGTGATCGACGTCAACCTCAACGGCGTGTTCCTCGCGGTCAAGGCCGTGCTGCCTTTCATGATCGCGGCGGGCGACGGCGACATCGCCGCCATCAGCTCCTCGACGACCCCGCACGGGCTTGGCGGGCGGGCGCTGGCGCCGGCCTATTGCGCCTCGAAATTCGCCGTCGCCGCGCTGTTCCGCACACTGACCGAGGAAATGGTCGAGCACGGCATCCGCGTGCACACGCTGCTGCCGGGCACGGTCGACACGCCGATGATCGCCGACACCGCCATGCATCTCGCCTATGGCGGCAGCATCAAGCCGGAGCATTTCGCGAAATCGGCGCTGGCGATCATCGACCTCAACCGCTCGGCGGTGTTCGCCGAAAACTATATCCTCCCGGTGCCGGCGCGCGGCGGCACGCCGCCGGCACCGTGACGGGATCTGGAGAGCCTCGCATGACTGACGCGTTCAACGGCAAGACGGTGATCGTCACCGGCGCCTCCGGCGGCATCGGCGGCGCCTGCGTGCGCCAGCTTCTCGCAGGGGGCGCCAATGTCGTGCTGGTCGACCGCTCGGCCGAGAAGATGGCGCCGCTCGCCGAGCCCGGCGGGGAACGCGCGCTGGCGCTGGTCGCCGATGTCGCCAGCGAGGCCGACATGGCCGGCATGGCCGAGAAAACCATCGCGCGCTTTGGGGCCATCGACGCGCTGGTCGCTGCCGCCGGCATCCTGCGCACCAGCGCCCAGCCGCGCACCGTGGCCGACACCGACATGGACGAGTGGCGCACCATCCTCGCGGTGAACCTCACCGGCATCTTCCTCAGCAACCGCGCGGTGCTGCCGCAGATGCTGAAGCAGGGGCGCGGCGACATATTGAACGTGTCCTCGACCTCCGGCCGGCAGGGGCGCCCCTTCGACGCCGCCTATTCCGCGTCGAAGTTCGGCGTGGTCGGCTTTTCCGAATCGCTGGCCGAGGAGGTCGGGCGCTCCGGCGTCAGGGTGCAGACGCTGCTGCCCGACGCCGTCGACACACCGATCTGGGAGCAGAACGGCTCGGCCGGCTTCAAGCCGCCGCAGATGCTCACCCCCGAGCGCGTCGCCGAGGCGATCCTCTACATGATCAGCCTGCCGCGCGACACGTACCTCCTCAACCCGACCATCTACCCGACCCGCCAGCGCGCGCGCCGCAAGCCGGCCGCGCCCGCCGGCGAGACCAAGGCGCTCGCCTGAAGGGGATATGCGTGAACGCTCCGCTGACCGCCGCCGTCCCCTCCCAGCCCTATGATCCGGCGCCGGCGCCGGGCCTGTCGCGCGCGGATTTCGCCTGCATCGGAAAGGGCGGCCTCGGCGATGGGCACAACAACTACGCCCACTCCATGGCGTGGTTCAAAGGCAAGCTCTATCTCGGCACCACCCGCTCGAACCTGTGCAGCCTGCGCCTGCAGTCGGCCTTCGAGGACATCCCGTTCGACTGCTGGCCGGTCGAATGCCCCGAGACGATGGACGAGCTCTACAAGATCGACCGCCGCGCGCAGATCTGGTGCTACGACCCAGCGACGCGCGAATGGGAGATGGTCTATCGCGCGCCGCTGGTCGAGAGCGTCACCGGCAACGGGCAGATGGTGACCCGCGAGATGGGCTATCGCTCGATGGACATCTTCCAGGGCGAGGACGATCCTGAGCCGGCTCTCTACATTTCCGCCTGGGCGCCGAGCCGGGCGCCGGGCGGGCTGATCCTGCGCACCCGCGACGGGCGCAATTTCGAGCAGATCAGCCGCTACGGCATCCTCGAGGACACGCCGATCTCGACGACGCGCTGCCTCACCACCTTCAAGGGCCGGATGTTTTTCGCGCCGACCGCGCGGCGCGGCACCGACGGCTCGCAGCAGAACACCACCGGCCTTCCCGTGGTGTTCGAGACCCGCGACCCGAATTCCGGCGTCTGGATGCCGGTGAGCGAGTTCGGCTTCGGGGATACCGGCAATCTCGGCATCTTTACGCTCTGCGCCGAAGGCGACCGGCTCTATGCCGGCACCTTCCATCTCGACGGCTTCCAGGTCTGGGCCAGCGACTGCGAGGGCCCGCCGCCCTATCGCTGGAAGAAGCTTCTCGACCGCGGCGGCCATCGCGGCCCGCAGAACCAGGCGGTCGCCTCGATGGTCGGCTTCAAGGGCGCGGTCTATGTCGGCTCCGGCATCCAGGGGGGCGGCTTCGACCGGGTGAACAATGTCGGGCCGGCCAGCGCCGAGCTCATCCGCATCAATGCCGACGATAGCTGGGACCTCATCGTCGGCGATCCGCGCAGCACGCCGGACGGCCGGCGCGAGCCGCTCAGCGTTCTGCGCGCCGGTTTCGGCAATCTGTTCAACGGCTATTTCTGGACGCTCGGCGTCCATGACGGCTGGATCTATCTCGGCACCTACGACTGGACCATCATGCTGCGCTGGACGCGGCGCAACAGCCTGCCGCCGCGCGCCAAGCGCCTGTTCGAGCTGATGAGCCCCGAGAACCTCATCGAGTTCGACGGCGGCGGCGACCTCTGGCGCTCGCATGACGGCGAAAACTGGATACCGGTGTGCCGGCGCGGGCTCGGCAACCCCTACAATTTCGGCATCCGCAACCTGGTCTCGACCGAGCTCGGGCTGTTCGTCGGCATGGCCAACGTGTTCGGCCCGCGCGTCGCGGTGCGCCGCGGCGATCGCTGGGCCTATAGCGACAATCCCAATGGCGGGCTGGAGGTCTGGCTCGGCAGCAAGGCCGGGGCCTGATGGGCGGCCTCGCGCTCCTTCTCCTCCTCGCCGTCCTCATCGTCCTGTGGGTGCGCCGGCGGCGCCGGCTGGGCAAAGCGCGCCCGCTCTTCGGCCCGTGGCGGCGGCTGGTGCCGGTCACGCTCGACATCGGCGGCGTGCCGCGCACCGCGCTCATGGGGCAGCGGCCGGCGGGATCGGGCCCGATGCCGGCACTGCTGTGCTTCCATGGCGGACTCGGCGATCCGGCCGGCTTCGCCGACCGCAGCGGCCTCGCCGCGACGGCGCTGAAACACGGCTTCCTGCCGGTCTTCCCGGCCGCGCCCGAGGGGTGGCGCGACGGCCGTCCGGGACGCACGGACGCCACGCGGGACATCGCCTTCGTCGCTGCGCTGATCGACCGCCTGGCGGGCGACGGCCTCATCGATCGCCGGCAGGTCTACGCCATCGGCCTGTCGAATGGCGGCATGTTCGTGCAGCGGCTCGCCGCCGAGCGGCCGGACCTCCTCGCCGGCGCGGCCGCCGTGCTGGCCTCGATCCCGCTGGCAATCCTCGATGCGGTAGCCGCCGGGCCGCCGCTGCCCTTCGTGCTGGTCTGCGACCATGACGACCGCATCATGCCCTGGCACGGCGGCGAGGTCGCGCGCGGGGGCGGCATGGGGATCGGCGGGCGGGTGGCGGCGGTGGACGACGCGCTCGCCGTCTGGGTCGAGCGCAACCGCGCGGAGCCCGTCGGCGAGCCGCGCCGCATTCCCGGCCCTTCCGGCTGGCACGCCGACATCCACGACTATGCGCCGCAAGCGTTTTCGAGCGAAGTGGGCACCGGTTCGCGTGAAGAAAACGCGACAAAACAAGAAGCTGGAGCCGGCGGCGCGCCGCTGCGCTTCGTGGCGATGACCGGACCCGGCCATCGCTGGCCGCGCTGGCCCGCCGGGCGCGGCGCGCAGGCCTTCGATGCGGGCGAGGCGGCGCTCGAGGTGTTCGCCGGCAGCAGCCGGGCCGGCACGGACACGGCACGCGCAGAGCGGGCAAGCGGTACGGCGCCCTTCTAGGCCCCGGAAACGCTCATGGCCGGGACGCGCCCGGCCATGATGGACATTCAGCGGATGCCGCCCGATCAGATCACCCGCACCGTGGTGCCGATGTTCACCCGGTCGTAGAGGTCCATGACGTCCTCGTTGCGCATGCGGATGCAGCCCGAGGAGACCGCCTGGCCGATGGTTTGCGGCTCGTTGGAGCCGTGGATGCGGTAGAGCGTGTCGCCGAGATACATGGCGCGGGCGCCGAGCGGGTTGTCCGGGCCGCCGGGCATGTAGCGCGGCAGGTCCGGGCGGCGGGCCAGCATCTCCTGCGGCGGGCGCCAGTCCGGCCATTCGCGCTTGCGGGTGATCTTCTCGGTGCCGGACCAGGCGAAGCCCTCGCGGCCGACGCCGACGCCGTAGCGCATCGCCTTGCCGTTGTCCTGCACGAGATAGAGGAAGCGCTGCCCGGTATCAATGACGATAGTGCCCGGCGCATCGTTGGTCGCGTAGTCGACCACCTGCCGCTCCAGATGCGGATTGGTCTTGGGCGGCGACAGGGCGGCGGTGCGCACGCCCGGCTGCGCGGCCGGATCGGAGCGGGGCACGTTGACGTAGCCGCGTCCATCGCCGCTCATGCCGGGCGGATAGGCGTAGCCGGCGCCGGGCTGCCAGGCGGCCCGGCCCTGCTGCTGCCAGGGGCGCTGATGCGCGGCGCGCGGCATGCCGTCGTAGGCGGTGCCGCCGCCCCGCGGCTCGCGGCCGGTGACGAGGAATTCGATGAAGCCGCCGCCGAGATTCTGCGGCGCCACCGCGACCGGCGCGCCATAGCCATAGGGGGCCGCGAAATCCGGCGCGCCCTGGGCGCAGGCCGGTGCCGCGCCGAGCGCGGCCGCCAGAACGGCGGAAACGAACACGATACGCATGCGCAACTCCCGATACACACCGCACACGGCATCGGGCGCCGAAAAATGGCGCCCGTCCTTCATGCCGCCGGTTGTGTCCAGTTGCGCATGCTCCGCTAACGGAGCGGTAAACAAATCCGCCGGGCCCGCGCCTTCCACGGGGCGTGGTTAATTTGGCGTATAGATCGGAGCATGCCGGAACGCGCCCGGGAAAGTCGCCACGCCCCGGGACGATTCCGGTCAGGCCTCAGGAGGCGCAGCGCACATAGACCATGGTGCCGTAGCGGCTGGCGACTTCCTTGTCGAGCCAGCGCAGAACCATGATCTGGCCGTCGAAGCGCACCACCTCGCGGTCGGTGTCGGCGCCCGGCGGCTCGTCCGGCAGGCCGATATAGGTCGGGCCCGGCGGGATCTGCTTGGAGACCACCTCGGAGGGCTGCGACTGGTCGGCGAGGTACATCATGAAGCCGCCGGCGGTGCCGCGGTTGATGACGTAGGGCTGGCGGCAGCCCTGACGCGCCTGCTGCTCCGTCCGCGCGGCGTCCTCCTGCCGGTGATAGGCCGCGAGGCCCCAGCGGCCCACCACCTGATCAGCCGTGATCGGCGAGGAGAACTGAGGGCCCGACGGCGCCGCCGACTGGGGAGCCTGCCCGGTCGAGGCGCAGGCGGCGAGCAGGGCGGCGGATGCGCCGACGAGGCTGACGCGCACAAGGGACGGGAGAAGGTTCATGGGGGACTCCGGAGGCGGACACTCGACAGACATTAAATTAATGTGACCGGAAATTTGTGCGGTCGGCAAGGCGACGGTAACCCGATGGAGCTTTACGCCCCGTTCTTACGCGAACATAGTCCGGCCTCGCCCGCGCGTCGATTGATTGGCCCCGATGAGCGGAGAATTTCCTGACGGCGGCTATTGGGGCCGGAGAATTCACCGTGACCGACATATGCCTGCGCCCCGCGACCGACGCCGATGGCGACGGTGTGGCGGCGCTGATCGCCGGCTGCTTCGCCGAATATGAGGGGTGCCTGTTCGACCGCGCCGCCGAATTTCCCGAGCTCGACGCCATCGCCAGCCATTTCGCCGCACGCGGCGGCACCATCTGGGTCGCCGACCGGGAGGGAAGCGTCGTGGGCTCGCTCGCCGTGGCGCCGACCGAGGAGCCGGGAACGGTCGAGCTGTTCAAGATGTACCTCACCCGCGAGGTGCGCGGGCGCGGCCTCGCCGCCGGCCTGCTCGGCCACGCGGTCGGCTTCGCCCGCGCGCGCGGCGCCGGCACGGTCCGCCTGTGGACCGACACACGCTTCACCGACGCGCACCGCTTCTACGAGCGGCACGGCTTCGTGCGTGCCGGCGAGCCCCGCCCGCTCAACGACATCTCCGCCTCCTGGGAATATCCCTACCGGCGCCGGCTGGCCGAGACGGAGTAGACCCCCATGCTGCTCAACCGGCTCGGCCCCGCCACCACGGCGGTGATCGGCATCGGCTCGCTGTCGCTGATGGACGGCATCATCAAGCACGCCGCCGCCGGCTACGCGACCTCGCAGGCGGTGATGATGCGCTACATGGTCGGCGCCTTCGTCGCCTTCCTGGTGTTCCGCCTCACCCGCACCGCCTGGCCCGCGCTCCGCATCGTGCGCCCGCATGCCTGGCGCGCGGTGCTCGTGGTGTCGACCGCCGTCACCTTCTTCTACGCGCTGGTGACGCTGCCGCTCGCCGTCACTCTGGCGCTCTCCTTCACCTCGCCGATCTTCATCGCCATCGCCGCCACCGTGCTGCTGGGCGAGCGGCCCGGCGGCAACGTCGTGATCGCGCTGGTGCTGGGCTTCGCCGGCGTGCTGGTGGTGCTTTGGGACGAGCTCGCGCGCACGACCGGCGAGGGCACGCTCGGCATCCTCGCCGCGCTCGCCTCGGCGGTGACCTATGCGCTGTCCATGGTGACGCTGAAGACCCGCGCCGGCCGCGACCCGATACCGACCATCGTGCTGCTGCAGAACGGTTTCGCCGGCCTGTTCGTCGCGCCCTTCGGCATCGCGCAATGGTCGAGCCCGAGCCCGACGGAGACCGCGCTGTTCGCGGTGATCGGCATTCTCGGCGCGGGCGGCCATCTGTGCATGGCGTCGGCCTATGGGCGGGCCGATGCGAGCCGGCTCGGTGTGCTCGAATACACCGCCTTCGTCTGGGCGGTGGCGATCGGCTTCTTCGCCTTCGGGGAGATACCCTCGCTTGGCACGGTGGCCGGCGCGGCGCTGATCGTCACCGGCGCGTGGCTTGCCTCGCGCACGCCGCCGCAGGTCGCCCCGCACGAGCCCGACGCCGAGATCGGGCCGTGAGGGCGTGAGGCCGCGCTTGGCTCATCCCAGCGGCGAGCGGGGCGGCGGTTCCTCGAACCGCACATTGGCGAAGCGCGGGGCGATGGAGTGGTCGAACACCGCGCGGTTCTTGTAATAGGCGCCCGGCAGCATGCGCACCTGCTTGCCGAGGAAGGCCGAGAGGATGGCGATGTGCAGGCGGTCCGTGCGGATCGCGGCATAGGGCGCCAGATAGGCGGCAAGGCTCTCCGTCACCGCCTGGCAGAAGCGCGCGTCGTGCCAGAGATCGCCGTTCCAGCTCAGCGAGATGTCGAGATTGTCGGGACCCGGCTTCACGAGGCCGGTCGATTCGCCGTCCTCGCGCAGCACGTCGCAGGCGCCCTGGCCGGGCTGCCGGAAGGCGCCGAAATGCTCGTCCTCGAGATAGAAGGTCATGTCCTGCGAGAGGTGCACGCGCGCCGGATCGGCGCCGGCGTCGAGGAGGCCGCGATAGGAGACCGGCTCGCGGCAGAACAACCGTATCCGCGGCCATTCATGGGCGATCTCGTCGGCATAGCCGGAGATGGTCTGGGGCAGCAGCGTGCAGAGATTGTCGCGGGCGTTGCGGTGGAACACGTCCCGCACATGATGGTAGCGCCCCTCGATGAGGTTGCCGCCGCCGCCGATGAGCAGGAGCTTGCCGGACAGCACGTCGTTCTCGCGATGGACGACCGGCCGGATGCCGAGGCGCGCGAACAGCACATGCGTCGCATAGGCGATGAAGCCGTCGCCGGCGTTCCCCGGATTGGGGATGTAATGTACCTCCTTACCACGCAGGCTGCGGAGATAGTCGATCAGAGGATCGGTGGATGGCGTTCCTGCCGCGCGGCGATCCGCGTGCGGACCTACTATCTTTTTGATTATGTTAAACAATCCAACGTCACCCAGCATGGCGTCGGCGACGTTGGTATCATGAATCGGCTTTGCTTTGTCAGATTATGATCCGGGTTTTCCCGCCCCGCGCCATGGATTGTGACGGAGTGTTGACAGCGACTTATACTCAGTTCTAGCATAAGTGCTGTACCGGGCCTTGAACCCGGTTTCTTCATACCCTAATTATGCTCAGAAAGAGCATAAGGGAGGATGGAATGCTCGACGCCACCTTTTCGCCGCGCGCGCCGCGTGAGGACCTTGCCGCCACCTCCTACGCGCCGGCCCCGCGCCCTGCGCCTGCGGCGATGCCGCTGCCGCATCTCTATGCGCGGGTCGCCAAGCACGTGTTGCCGGCCGAATGGCCGCTGATCGCGCGCGACGTCGAGGCGATCGAGCGGCTGAAGCGCGAGCGCAATGCCGTCATCCTCGGGCACAATTACCAGGCGCCGGAGATCTTCAACACGGTGGCCGACATTGTCGGCGACTCACTCGCGCTCGCCCGCGAGGCGGTGAATGTCGACGCCGACGTGATCGTCATGGCCGGCGTGCACTTCATGGCCGAGACGGCCAAGCTCCTGAACCCGGCCAAGACCGTGCTGATCCCGGACGCCAAGGCCGGCTGCTCGCTCGCCACCTCCATCACCGCCGCCGACATCCGCCTGCTGCGCCAGCATTATCCCGGCGTACCGGTGGTCACCTATGTGAACACCTCGGCCGAGGTGAAGGCCGAGAGCGACTATTGCTGCACCTCCGGCAACGCCGTGAAGGTGGTGCGCCATGTCGCGCGCGAATGGGGCGTGAACCGCATCCTCATGCTGCCGGACGAATATCTCGCACGGAACGTCCAGAAGGAGGTTCCCGAGATCGAGCTGATCGCCTGGAAGGGCCATTGCGAGGTGCATGAGCGCTTCACCCCGCAGGATATCCGCGACCTGCGCGAGAACCATCCCGGCGTCGTCGTGCTGGCGCATCCCGAATGCCCGCCGGAGGTGGTGGCGGCGGCCGACTATGCCGGCTCGACCGCCGGCATGGCGGACTATGTGCGCGACGAGAAGCCGGCCCGCGTGGTGCTGATCACCGAGTGCTCGATGGCCGACAACGTCGCCGTGCAGCACCCGGATGTCGAGTTCGTGCGGCCGTGCAATCTCTGCCCGCATATGCGCCGCATCACACTGCCGAACATCCGCCGCGCGCTGGAGACCATGACCACGCAGGTCGAGATCGACCCGGTGGTGGCCGACCGGGCGCGCGCCGCGGTCGAACGCATGCTCGCCATACGCTGAGGACTGCGGCGATGAAAAATCCTCGCGGTCATAGCGCCGATGCCGTGGTGGTAATCGGCGGCGGCGTGGCGGGGCTCGCCACGGCGCTGCGCCTCGCGCCTCAGCCGGTGACGCTTGTCGTCACCGCGCCGCTCGGCATCGAGGCGGCGACCGCCTGGGCGCAGGGCGGCATCGCCGCCGCGATGGGCGAGGACGATACCCCGGCGCTGCATGCCGAAGACACGCTGAAGGCCGGCGCCGGACTGAGCGAGCCGGCCGCGACCGCCCGCATCACCGCCGGCGGCCCGGCCGCCATCGACTGGCTGGCGCGCATCGGTGCCCCGTTCGACCGCGACGCGAGCGGCAGTATCGCGCTCGGGCTGGAGGCCGCGCATTGCCGCCGGCGCATCGTCCATGCCGGCGGCGATTCCACCGGCCGCGCGGTGCTGGAGACGCTGGCGAAGGCCGCGCGCGCCTGCCCCTCGATCCATATCCTCGAAGGCGTGCGCGCCACCGGCCTGCTGCGCGACGCGCACGGCGCGGTCGCCGGCATCGCCGCCCGGCGCGGCGGGGAGACCCGCCACGACGAGACGCTGCAGCTTGCCTCCCGCGCGGTGGTGCTGGCGACCGGCGGGCTCGGCGCGCTCTATGCCTCGACCACCAATCCGCTCGGCGCCGTCGGCTCCGGCCTCGCGCTCGCGGCGAAGGCGGGTGCGGTGCTGCGCGACATGGAGTTCGTGCAGTTCCACCCGACCGCCATCGCGGTTAAGGGCGCCGAGCCCGCCGGCACGGCCGGTCCCGCGCCGATGCCGCTCGCCACCGAGGCGCTGCGCGGTGAGGGCGCCATGCTGCTGAACGATCGCGGCGAGCGCTTCATGGATCAGGTGCCGGGCCGCGAGCTGGCGCCGCGCGACGTGGTGGCTCGCGCGATCTTCGCGCAGATCGCGGCGGGCCGGCAGGTGGTGCTGGACGCGCGCGGCATCGCCGGGCTGGAGGCGCGCTTTCCCGGCGTCGCCGCGCTCTGCCGTGCCCACGGCCTCGATCCGGTCCGCGACCCGATCCCGGTGCGGCCGGCGGCGCATTACCACATGGGCGGACTCAAGGTGGATGCCACGGGCCGCACCAGCCTGGACGGGCTGTGGGCCTGCGGCGAGGTCGCCTCGACGGGGCTGCACGGCGCCAACCGGCTCGCCAGCAATTCGCTGCTCGAAGCCCTCGTCATGGCCGAGGCCATCGCCGCCGACATCGGCGGGTGGGCCCATGCGCCAGCCGGGCCGCTGTCGGGCGCGCCGATGCCAGCCCCCTCGCCCGCCCGCGCCGAGATCCGCGCGCTGATGGACCGCAAGGTCGGCGTGGTGCGCGATGCCGCCGGCCTTACGGAGGCGGTACGCCGGCTCGACGAGCTGGCCCGCGACGGCACCGACGACATGGCGCTCGTCGCGCTGATGATCGCGGCCGCCGCGCTACGCCGGGAGGAGAGCCGGGGCGGACATTTCCGCGCCGACCATCCGCTGCCCGTCGCGCCGGCCCTGCACAGCGAGACGACGATGGAGGACACATCGGCCTTCGCCGCATCGCTGCGCGACAAGGCGGGCGCGCGGCAGGTGGCTTAGCACGCCGTCATCCTGAGGTGCCCGGCGCCAGCCGGGCCTCGAAGGATGCTCTCCCGACCCACCATCCTTCGAGGCTCCCCCGGATCTGATCCGGGGTCGCACCTCAGGATGACGCTGCTTTCATATGGATGAGCTGAAATGACCCTCTCCCCTCTGCCCCGCCTGCTGGTCGAGCCGCTGGTCCGCGCCGCGCTCGCCGAGGATCTCGGCCGCGCCGGCGACATCACCACCGATGCCGTGGTGCCGGCCGACGCGCGCTTTCGCGCGGTGATCGCCAGCCGGCAGGACGGCGTCGCGGCGGGAACCGACGTGGCGGCCCTGGCCTTCCATCTCGTCGACCCTGCCCTTTCCGTCGCGGTGGAACGCGGCGACGGCGCGCGGCTCGCGCCCGGCGACGTGGTGCTGCGCCTCGAAGGCCCGGCCCGCGCCATCCTCACCGCCGAGCGGGTGGCGCTGAACTTCGCCAGCCGCCTCTCCGGCATCGCCACGGCAACCGCCTCCCTTGTCGAGATCGCGAAAGCGCATGGCCATGCCTCGGTAGTCTGCACCCGCAAGACGACGCCGGGGCTGCGCGCGCTGGAGAAGCACGCGGTGAAGGCCGGCGGCGGCTCGAACCACCGCTTCGGCCTCGACGACGCGGTGCTGATCAAGGACAACCACATCGCGGTGGCCGGCGGCGTCGCCACCGCCATCCGCCGCGCCAAGGCGCATGCCGGCCATCTGGTGAAGATCGAGGTGGAGGTCGACACGCTCGCCCAGCTCGACGAGGCGATGGGCGAGGGCGTCGACGCCGTGCTGCTCGACAACATGACGCCGGAAACCCTGCGCCGGGCGGTGGAGACCGTCGGCGGACGGGCGCTCACCGAGGCCTCCGGGCGCATCTCGCGCGAGACCATCGGCGCGGTGGCGGCGAGCGGGGTCGACCTCATCTCGGTCGGCTGGATCACACACTCGGCGCCGATCCTCGATCTCGGGCTCGACGCTATCGAGACGCTCTGAGCCGGACCGTCAGCCGCATGGACGCGCCGCCGAAATCGGTGGACGCTCCCCATGCAGGCGATAGTTTCACTACCGATGTGACGCAGCGAGGTTCCACAGTGTCCGCTCCGCTCTCCCGTTTCCGCCTGCGGCTGGTCCTGCCCGCGCTGCTCCTCGCATTCTCCATCTGTGGCCAGGCCCGTGCGGCCGATCCGATCCGCATCGGCGAGCTGAACAGCTACAAGGCGCAGCCGGCCTTCCTCGATCCCTACAAGAAGGGGATGGAGCTGGCGGTCGATGAGATCAACGCGGCGGGCGGCGTGAACGGGCGGCAGCTCGAACTGATCACCCGCGACGACGGCGGCAATCCCGGGGATGCCATCCGCGTGGCGGAAGAGCTCGTCACCCGCGAGAAGGTGGACGTGCTGGCCGGCACCTTCCTGTCGCATATCGGGCTGGCGGTCGCCGGCTATGCCGACAAGCGCAAGGTGTTCTTCCTCGCCGCCGAGCCGCTGACCGACAAGATCACCTGGTCGGACGGCAACCGCTACACCTTCCGCCTGCGGGCCTCGACCTACATGCAGGTCGCCATGCTGATGCCGGAGGCGGTGGCGGCGCAGAAGAAGCGCTGGGCGCTGGTCTATCCGAACTACGAATACGGCCAGTCCGCTGTCGACACCTTCAAGAAGCTGCTGAAAGCCGCGCAGCCGGACGTCGAATTCGTCGCCGAGCAGGCGACCCCGCTCGGCAAGCTCGACGCCGGCCCGGTGGTGCAGGCGATCGCCGACGCCAAGCCCGACGCGGTGTTCAACGTGCTGTTCGCCGCCGACCTCGCCAAATTCGTGCGCGAGGCGCAAACGCGCGGCGCGCTGGAGGGCGTGTTCGTGGCGAGCCTTCTGTCCGGCGAGCCGGAATATCTCGACCCGCTGAAGGGCGAGGCGCCGGTCGGCTGGGTGGTGACCGGCTATCCCTGGTACGCCATCGACACGCCGGAGCACAAAGCCTTCCTCGACGCCTACCGCGCCAAGTACAACGACTATCCGCGGCTCGGCTCGGTGGTCGGCTACACCACCATCAAGTCGCTGGCGGCCGGCTTCGCCAAGGCGGGCGGCACCGACACCGAGAAGCTGGTGGAGGCGTTCAAGGGGCTGGAGGTGGCCGGCCCGTTCGGGCCGTTCCAGTACCGCGCCTCCGACCATCAGGCGACCATGGGCGCCTTCGTCGGCAGGCTCGGCGTGAAGGACGGCGGCGGGGTGATGCTCGATCCGAAATATGTCGACGGCTTGAGCGTCCTGCCCTCGGACGCCGAGGTGAAGGCGCTGCGGCCGGCCGCCGACTGACGCCGCGCCGCCCCGGCCGCCGCGATGTCGCTCGACGGGCTGCTCTTCCAGGCACTGAACGGGCTGGCCGGTGCCTCCGCGCTGTTCCTGGTGGCGGCGGGACTGTCGATCATTTTCGGCGTCAGCCGCATCGTCAATCTGGCGCACGGCTCCTTCTACATGCTCGGCATCTATCTCGCCGGCACGCTGGCGGGAGGTTTTGGGGGCGCCTTCGGCTTCTGGGCGGGCGTGATCGGCGCGGTGCTGGTCGTCGCGGCGCTCGGCGCGCTCACCGAGATCGCGCTGCTGCGGCGCATCTATGCGGCGCCGGAGCTCTACCAGCTCCTCGCCACCTTCGCGCTCGCGCTCATCGTCAACGATGCGGTGCTCTATCTCTGGGGACCGGAAGACATTCTCGGCCCCCGCGCGCCGGGGCTGGAGGGCGCGATCGACCTGCTCGGCCGGCGGCTGCCGACCTACGACATCTTCCTCGCGCTCGTCGGCCCGGCCGTGCTCATCGGCCTGCACCTGCTGCTCGCCCGCTCGCGCTTCGGCCGGCTGATCCGCGCGGCGACCGAGGACCGCGAGATGGCGGCGGCGCTCGGGGTGAACGAGAAGGTGCTGTTCACCGCCGTCTTCGCGCTCGGCGCCGGGCTCGCCGCGCTGGGCGGCGCGCTGCAGATGGCGCGCGAGCCGGCGAGCCTTTCCCTCGACCTCGCGGTGCTGGGCGACGCCTTCGTCATCGTGGTGGTGGGCGGGCTCGGCTCGATACCCGGCGCCTATGTCGCCGCCGTGCTGGTCGCCGAGGTGAAGGCGCTGTGCATCGCGCTCGGCACCGTCTCGGTCGGCGGGTTCGAGGTCAACCTGTCGAAGCTGACGCTGGTCGCCGAATTCCTGGTGATGGCAATCGTGCTGATCGTGCGTCCGAACGGGCTGTTCGGCCGGCCGCAGCCGCCGGCCCGCGTCGCCGGACGGGGCGAGCCACCGCTGCGCCCGATGGGCCGGAACGGGGGGATCGTCGCGCTCGGCGTGGTGGCGGCCCTCGCCCTGCTGCCGCTGGCCGAGGGCGCCTTCCCCTATGCGCCGGTGCTGGCGGTGGACATGCTGGTCGCGGTGATCTTCGCGACCTCGCTGCACTTCATCATGGGGCCGGGCGGCATGCATTCCTTCGGCCACGCCGCCTATTTCGGGCTCGGCGCCTATGGCGCGGCCTATGCGGCGACGCAGCTCGGCGCGCCGACCTTCGCGGCGCTCGCCGCCGGCATCGTGGCGGCGGGGCTCGGCGCGCTCGTCTTCGGCTGGTTCGCGGTGCGGCTCTCGGGCGTCTACCTCGCCATGCTGACGCTCGCCTTCGCGCAGATCGTCTGGTCGATCGCCTATCAGTGGGAGGCGGTGACCGGCGGCTCGAACGGGCTGTTCGGCGTGTGGCCGGACGCGCCGCTCGACACCCGCGCCGGGCTCTATCTGGCGGCGCTCGGCGGCGCGCTGGTGGTCGTGCTGCTGCTGCGCCGCGTGCTGTTCGCGCCGTTCGGCTATGCGCTCAGGGCGAGCCGGGATTCGCCGCTGCGGGCGGAGGCGGTCGGCATCGCGACGGGGCGCGTGCAGTGGCTCGGCTTCGCGCTGGCCGGGGCGCTGTGCGGGCTCGCAGGCGGCCTGTTCGCCTTCGCCAAGGGCTCGATCTCGCCCGAGGCCATATCGGTCGGCCGCTCCATCGACGGACTGGTCATGGTGCTGCTCGGCGGGGTGGAGAGCCTGCTCGGCCCGATCGTCGGCGCCGGCGCCTTCACCCTGCTGCAGGACAGCGTGATGCGCGAGACCGACTATTGGCGCGCGCTGCTCGGCGCGCTCATCCTCGCCATCGTGCTCATATTCCCCGGCGGGCTGATGGGCGGCGCCGCCCGGCTGTGGGCGCTCGCCACGCGGAGGGCGGCGCGATGAGCGTGCTCACCGTCCGTTCCTTGAGCAAATCCTACGGCGGCGTGCGCGCGCTCGACGATGTGAGCTTCTCGGTCGCCGCCGGCGAACTGCTGGCGCTGATCGGCCCGAACGGCGCCGGCAAGTCGACCTGCTTCAACATCGTCAACGGTCAGATCCGGCCCGATGCCGGCCATGTGTGGATCGGCGGGCGCGAGGTGACCGGCCTCGCCCCGCGGCGCATCGCCCGGCTCGGGGTCGGGCGCACCTTCCAGATCGCCGCGGTGTTCGGCTCGATGACGGCGGTCGAGAACGTGCAGATGGCGATGATCGCCGCGCGCGGGCAGAGCTTCGGCCTATGGCGCCCGGCCGCCGCCCATCACCGACAGGCGGCGCTGGAGCTGCTCGGGCGGGTCGGCATGGCCGAGCTCGCCGAGCGCCCGGCGGCGACGCTCGCCTATGGCGACGTGAAGCGGCTCGAGCTCGCCGTCGCGCTGGCCGGCGAGCCGGTCCTGCTGCTGATGGACGAGCCGACCGCCGGCATGGGCGCCGGCGAGCGCGGCGCGCTGATCGCGCTGGTGCGCGAGCTGGTGACCGAGCGGCGGCTCGCCGCGCTGTTTACCGAGCACTCGATGGATGTCGTCTTCGCCCATGCCGACCGGGTGATCGTGCTGGCGCGCGGAAAGCTCATTGCCGACGGCAGCGCCGACGCGGTGCGGGCCGACCCGCAGGTGCGCGCGGTCTATCTCGGCAGCGGCGCTGCCATGGCCGAGGAGGACGGACATCCATGACCGACGCCGCGCAAGGCAATGCAACGGCCGGCGGCGAGGCGACGGCGCCGCTGCTGGAGGTCGAGGGCCTCGACGCCTGGTACGGCGCGGCGCAGATCCTGTTCGGCCTGTCGCTCACCGTCGGGCGTGGCGAGGCGGTCGCGCTGCTGGGGCGCAACGGCGCCGGCAAGTCGACCACGCTGAAGGCGATCATGGGTCTCGTCGAACGCCGCGCGCGAAGGCTCGCCTTCGACGGGCAGGACGTCGCGCGGCTGCCGACCCATGCGCTGGCACGCCGCGGCCTCGGCTATGTGCCGGAGGACCGGCGCATCTTCACCGGGCTCACGGTCGCCGAGAATCTCGACGTCGGCCGGCAGCCGCCGCGCCTCCTCGCCGACGGGCGCCCGGCCCCCGGCTGGACCACCGAGCACCTGTTCGAGCTCTTCCCCAATCTCGCCGGCATGGCGGACCGCCGCGGCGGCCAGATGTCCGGCGGCGAGCAGCAGATGCTCACGCTCGCCCGCACGCTGATGGGCAATCCGCTGCTGGTCCTGCTCGACGAGCCCTCCGAAGGGGTGGCTCCGATCATCGTGGAACAAATGGCTCAGGCCATTCTTGCCCTGAAGCAAAAAGGCCTATCGATACTTTTGTCTGAACAGAATTTCCGATTCTGCGAAATGATCTGCGACCGTGTTTATGTGATAGAACATGGCGAGCTGCGCTGGAGAGGCATGACGCGTGGTTTGTCGAGTTTACCGGAAGTAAAGAGTAACTATGCGATTCTATGATTGTATGTGCTCTATCAATCTATGATGAATATTGGATAGAGCCTAATTCGGCTTCCGGCGCTCGCTCTTGTGCGGCACTATGGGCAGATATGAATCGCTGATGGAAGGCCAGTATGTCAGATCGTCGTCCCGATCCGAACCTCGAAGTAAATGAGGCACCGGGAGGCGCGGCTTATCTTTTGCATGATCAGGTAGGGTTCCTGCTGCGCGTTGCTACCCAGCGTGCCGCGGCGATCTTCGCCAGCCGCATGATCGAAGGGCTCACGCCGCCCCAGTTCGCCACCCTCGCCAAGCTGCGCGAGATCGGCCCGTGCTCGCAGAACCGGCTCGGCCGGCTGGTGTTCCTCGACGCGGCGACCATCAAGGGCGTGGTGGACCGCCTCAGCGCCCGCGGCTTCGTCATCGCCGCCGACGACCCGAAGGATCGTCGCCGGCGCGCCTTGGCGCTGACCGACGCCGGGCTTCGGGTGACCAATGCGGCGATCGAGGTCGCATACGGCATCACCGAGGCGACGCTGGCGCCGCTGACGCCCGAGGAGCGGGTGACGATCTGCCGGCTGCTGAAGAAGCTCGGCTAGAGCCGTTCAGGCTTCAGGTTCTTGTCTGTCGCGTTTTCTTCACGCGAACCGGTCTCCACTTCGCTCGAAAACGCTCCAAGCGGCGCTCACGGTGCCTCGCGCGGCGCGAAACCAGCCAGCAGCCCGATATAGGGCTTGGCGCGCGGCGCGGCGTAAGCTCCGGCCTTCGAGGTCGCCAGCCCGAGCGCTGCGAGCCCCTCGGCGAGCGCCACGGCGGATGCCACGCCGTCGATCACCGGCACGCCATGCTCGTCGGCGAGGGCGCGCGCGAGGTCCGCCATGCCGGCGCAGCCGAGCACGACCGCCTCCGCCTTGTCCTCGCGCACCGCCCGCGCGATCTCCGCCGAGATGCGCGCGTGGGCGTCGGAGGCCGGGTCCTCGAGCTCCAGCACCGCGACGTCCGAGGCGCGCACGCCGCTGCAGCGGCGGTCGAGGCCGTAGCGCATCAGATTGGCCTCGATCACCGGGATCGAGCGCGACAAGGTGGTGACGACGCCGAAGCGGTGGGCGATCAGGCTCGCCATGTGGAAGCCGGCCTCGCCGATGCCGACCACCGGCGCCCGCGCCAGCGTGCGGGCGGCATCGACGCCGGTATCGTCGAAGCAGGCGACGACATGGGCGGCGACGCCGCTGCGCTCGGCGGCGTCGACCGCGGCGAGCAGCCCCGGCAGGGCCAGGGCGTCATCGTAATAGCCCTCGATCGAGGCCGGCCCCATGGCGGAGGTCGCCGGCACGATCTGCGTTCCCGGCCGCGCCACGGCGCGGGCGGCGGCGGCGATCTTCTCCGTCATGGAGGCGGTGGTGTTCGGGTTGACGAGATGGATGCGCACGCGGGTCCGCTCCCGGGATTTGAGCCGATCGGGTGCTCCGGCGGAGACCCCCGCTTCTTCCTAGAGCATGTTCCGCGAAAGTTGAGAGACTTTCGCGATGAGAACATGCTCCAACGCATTGAAATAGAGCCCTTTCCGATCGGGTGGAATCACCTGATCGACGAGAAAGCGCTCCCTTTCAACGAGCTGGAGCATGCCGCGCCGCGAAGGCATGCGCTGCGGGCATGGGCGGCCGATTGCGATGCCCGGCCGCATCTGGGATATCTCGGACCGGCGGGGATTCAGAAGAGGGGGCGGCGATCATGGCCGGCGATCGCGACATCGGCGGATTTTTCGGTTGGTTCATCACCGCCGTCTCGCACACTCTCACCGATCTGCGCAGCCGTCCTCCTCTGGCGGAGGAGGAAGGCTACGGTGCCAGCCCGAAGCTGCCCAAGCCGCGCCCGACGCTCCTGCCCGTCATGAAGGTGGCCACCGCGGTCGGCTGGCCGCCCGGCCGCAAGCCGGTGCCGGCGCCGGGCTTCGCCGTCGAGGCCTTCGCCACCGGGCTCGACCACCCACGCTGGGTGTATGAGCTGCCGAACGGCGACATCCTCGTCGCCGAGACCGCGGCGCCGCCCAAGCCGGCCGGCGTGTTCAGCTTTCGCTGGTGGGCGCAGGGCTTCGTGATGGCCCGCGCCGGATCGCGCGTGAAGAGCGCCAACCGCATCACCCTGCTGCGCGATGCCGACGGCGACGGCATCGCCGAGCAGCGCTTCGCCTTCCTCGAAGGCCTGCATTCGCCCTTCGGTATGGCGCTGGTCGGCGACCAGCTCTATGTGGCCAACGCGAACTCGCTGGTGCGCTTTCCCTATGAGCCCGGCCAGACGCGCATCGACGCGCCGGCGACAACGGTGTGCGAGCTGCCGGCGGGGCGCAACCACCACTGGACCAAGAGCCTCATCGCCAGCGCGGACGGCGCGAAGCTCTATGTCGGCGTCGGCTCGAACTCCAACGTCGCCGAATTCGGCATGGAGGAGGAGGTCGACCGCGCGGCGATCCTCGAGGTCGACGCCGCCACCGGCGCGCGCCGCGTCTTCGCCTCCGGCCTGCGCAATCCGGTCGGCGTGGACTGGAACCCGGTCACCGGCGAATTGTGGACGGCGGTGAACGAGCGCGACGAGATCGGCGACGACCTCGTGCCCGACTACATGACCTCGGTGAAGGACGGCGCCTTCTATGGCTGGCCTTACTGCTATTTCGGCCAGGTCGTCGACGAGCGGGTGAGCCCGCAGCGCCCCGACCTCGTCGCGCGGTCGATCAAGCCGGACTATGCGCTGGGCAGCCACACCGCCTCGCTGGGCCTCACCTTCGCCAAGGACGGGCGCTTCGGCGCGCGCTTCTCCGGCGGCGCCTTCATCGGCCAGCACGGTTCCTGGAACCGCAATCCGCCGTCCGGCTACCGGGTGATCTTCATTCCCTTCACGAACGGCGTGCCCTCCGGCCCGCCGGAGGAGATCCTCGGCGGCTTCCGCGTCGACGGAAAGGCGCTCGGCCGGCCGGTCGGCGTCATCCTCGACCGCAAGGGCGGCCTGCTGGTGGTCGACGATGTCGGCGACTGCATCTGGCGGGTGCACCCGGCCGCCGGCTGAGGCCGGGATAGGCGGTAGGGCGGCCCATATGCCCGCGCCGCCACCGATATTCGCCATCTCGGCAGTGCGGGTGCGGTTCAGTCGCCCGGCAGCGCGAGCTTGTCGGAGAGCTTGGCGAAACCCTTGATGCCGCCGGTCTCGTCATAGACGATCCGATAGACGCCGATGCATTCGGGAGCCGCGCCACCCGCCCGGTTAACCCCCGAAGCTTTTGGCGTTAGAGATCCGGCCGCCTTCACGAGATTGGCGACGGCATTGAGGTTCTCGTCGGTCTGGGAGTCGAGGTTCGCGGCCATCTTGTCGAGCCGCCAGCCATCGTGCAGCTCGGGGGTGACGTTGGCCGACCCCAAGCCCGCATTGATGTTGATGGCATATTCCTCCGACCTGTCCGGCAGGGTGAGCGTGGCGAACTCGCATTTGCGGTTGCCCTCCTTGTCGGTGGTCTGCTGCTTCACCAGCAGCACCTGCGGGCGCCAATATCGGATTCCCGTCTGATCGGGATCGGTGACGCGCCGCACGTCCACGCTTGTGCACCCGGCGAGCGCAACGGTCGCCGATAGGCAGAGCCACCTGTTCATGCGGCCTCCCCCCGATCCCCTTCGCGTACTAAAACACCATCCAGCGCGCTCGGCAATCGCCATGGTTGCATCGTCGGCGTATTTCGCGCCCTCAGGAGCGCGCCTGCCCACTCGACTGGGCCGACATCCGTGCGGCCGGAATCCACGCTCTGCTCGCGGATGCCCGCATGGTCGCGCTGACAGCGTTCTGATTTTCCGGCGGGAATTGGCTGGGGCGGGAGGATTCGAACCTCCGCATGGGGGAATCAAAATCCCCTGCCTTACCACTTGGCGACGCCCCAACAGGCCGGGCCGGCGAGTGTCACCCCCGGCGCGGGGCCGGAGATAGCCACAGTCCGGCGGCGGTTTCAACTGCGCCGCCGACGGCATCCGGGGAATACTGATTAAGATGGCGCGACGCGCTTGCGGCCCGGCGCATCGCCGTGCTACAGGCTCGCGCCGCGGCGGAGTGTAGCGCAGCCTGGTAGCGCACCTCGTTCGGGACGAGGGGGTCGCAGGTTCAAATCCTGCCACTCCGACCATGCGGACCACGGGCTTCCCGAGCCCGACCAAGACCACCACTTTTTATCCTCGACGCGATGACCGGCAGCCCGATGCCGGCCTGCGAAAAGCCTCGCATTTGCCGGCCGAAGGCACGCCGCGCGACGACGGCGGCCGTGCCGCCTCACCCTCGCAACCGTTGCGCGAGCTTGACTGGCCATGCCGTTGTGATAGAAGGCGCGCCCCTAAAACTGCGGCAAATTAGCCCATGAATACATATGAAATCGTCCGTATCCGGCTCGTCAGGGCCGAGCAGGGATGGCGCGAGGCTCCGGCGAACCTGCCGACGTCGACGCCCGTATGGTCGTCCTTCGGTTTCTTCGTGGACGGCGAGACCGCGACCCGCCGGCCGGCCGTGATGGATGTGGCGACATCGCTCGGGGCCGACGTGATCCCGGCGCCGGGCGGGGCGTGGGTGCACGGCGAATACAACGATCTGGAACGCGTGATCCGGGCGATCGCCTGAGCCCTGCCCGCTGATCGACGAGGCCGTCCGCGCGGCATCGGCAAGCGCGGGCGGATGACGAGGACGCGGTCGGCCGGAACGGCTGCACCGCTCGAATTCCGGGGCGCGATCGCTATATCCGATCGCCCGCGCCATGCAGCAGGTCTGCGTTCGCGCTTCGAGAACGAAGCCGCTCCGTGTTCCGCCGTACTAGACGACCTCCGTCCTAACGTTCATTATTTTGCATATGAATCAGTTCGAAATTCTCCGCATCCGACTCATTCGAGTTGGAGACGAATGGCGCGAGGCGCCGGCCGACCTGTCGTCTTCGACGCCGGTCTGGTCGTCCTTCGCCTTTTTCGTGGCCGGCGATATCGAAACGCTGCGGCAGCGGGTGAAGGAGGCATCGACCTCGTTCGGCGCCGACATCATGCCGGCGCCCAACGGCGCCTGGATTCTCGGCAGCTACAGCGATCTGGAACGCGTGATCGAGACACTGCGCGCCTGAGGATCGTCGCGGCGCGCCCCCGGAGATCGGCCGCGCGGCTACCCCGCCAGACTGCGACGAAACGCCTGCGTGCCGGGCGCTTCCGCCATCCGCGTCAAAGACGTTGCGAATTGCAACCGCCGCGGCCCGGCCCGCTTGCCGGTCGGCGGCAATATTTTCCTTATAAATCAGTCTGTTGAAGGCACGCCGAGGGTCAGATCCGTTCCCTGATGGAGAATGGTTCTCCTGCGCGTTCGGCGGCGCGCATGCGATGAATGCCTAAAGATTCAGCGACTGCCGGTTTCTTCAAATCGCCAACATCTCCCCGGTAGAGTACCGTATTCCGTGCTGCATCGAAACTCGAGGAGGCTCGAATCTATGATTTGTCAGCTTACTAACGGTAATAATGATCCAATTTGGATTAATCCTGCATATATAATTCGAATGGAGAGCTATCTCTCTGGCACCGTTCTCGGGACCATGCTGTTCCTGGACGAGATTCAGGGTGACGGACAACGCCGTATTTTCGTGCGCGAACCGGTGGAACAAGTCGTCGCCAAGATCGATCCGGACCGGCGGTCCATGAGCCGCAACCGTTCATTCTGATGCCGTGCATGCCCGCGATGCGCAGGCATGCACCAACATATTGAAGTAAGGCACCTTCTGATCGCTCGGGCGGTTTCGCCTGGACAGGAGGCGCACAGGTTTCACCTCGGTAAAGCGCTGCCGCAGACACGGCAGCGCTTTCGGCCGTTTCAGTGCAGCGATTCCGTGTAGACGAATTTCGGCATGCTCCAGCCGAAGCGCAGCGCCAGAAGGCGCAGCGCAAGGCCGATGAGCATCGAGCCCAGCATGACAGAATCGTGCGGAAGCCCCAGCCATTGCCCGCCGACATATGAGGCGCCGGTGACGATCGAGACCGTCGCGTAGAGCTCGGCCCGGAACAGCAGGGGCACGTCGGCGCACAGCACGTCGCGCAGCACGCCGCCGACGCAGCCGGTGATCATGCCGGACGCGATGACGATGACGACCGGCAGCCCCAGGCCGGCCGCGATGTTGCAGCCGATGATGGTGAAGACGACCAGCCCGACCGCGTCGAGGAACAGGAAGACGCGGCGCAGATGCCGCATGTGATGGGCGATCACGATGGTCGCCAGCGCCGCCCCGCAGGTGATGAGCAGCAGATGGGGATTTTCGACCCAGGACAGCGGATAGCGCCCCAGCAGGACGTCGCGGACCGAGCCGCCGCCGAGCGCGGTGATGGCGCCGAGCAGGGCGACCCCGAACCAGTCCATCTGCCGGCGGCCGGCTGCGAGGGCCGCCGTCATGGCCTCGGCGACGATCGCGACAAGATAGAGCGCGTGAAGCAGTTCTGCCGGGTTCATCGCAATCCTGAGCGCTGGAGCGACCGATAGGGCTCCGCGAGATGTCGCACACGGGTGGCAGCGCTGCCAGCCCGCCTAGCCGCGACCGGCCCCGCCGATGCCCGGCGGGTCAGCCCTTTCCCCGCACGTCGCGGCGCAGCTCCATGGGCGTCAGCCCGCGCAGGCGCTTCATGGTCGCCGTCATATGGCTGTTGCTCGCGAAACCCGCCGAGCTGGCGATGAGCGCGAAGGGCAGCTCGGTGGTGACGACGAGACGCTCGACGAGGGCAAGGCGCTGCGCGATGAGGAACTGGTGCGGCGCCTGCCCCGTGGTCCTGCGGAAGGCGCGCAGGAAATGGCTGGGGGACAAGCCCGCCACTTCCGCAAGCTCGCTGATGGACAGGCGCTCCGACAGGTTCTCCCGGATATGCTCGTTCACGCTGCGCCACGCGCGCGGCGAAAGGCCGCCGCGCAGCAGCCGGTCCGGCCGATCGCCGAGCGAGGAATAGCTGCGCAGCACGTGCATGGCGAACAATGTGATCAGCCCGTCGAAGCACAATTCGCTGGCGGCGTCGCCGAGCTGGAATTCCTCGCGGACCAATTGCGCGATCAGCAGCGCCTTGCGGTCGACGAGGCCGATGCGCGGCGGGCGCAGCTCGAAACCCCCATTCTGGAACTCCACCCCCGCGAGAGAGGCGAGGCGGTCCTGATCCAGGGCGAGCAGCAGGTTCTCCTTGTCGACCGTCCAGCGGGCGAACAGGTCGGCTCCCGCCGGCACGATCTCGGTCGAGCCGACCGGCGCCAGGGCGACCGTCCTGCGGTCGCTGCCGAGCGCGACCTCGCGGTCGGGCTGCGGCGTCAGCATCACCAGCACGAGATTGGACGCGGCGGTGAAGCTGATCTCGTTCGGCCCCGTCCGCGTCCGCGTGACCGCCCCGCTTTCCGCACCGAACTTCGGTCCCCATGAGTTCGGTATGGATCGCAACAGGGCCGGCATCTGATTCATTCTCCACGTCGGTGCGCCCCACGTCGGGGGCACCGGAAAGGTATCGTGGGAAGGCGGGCGACTATCAAGAGCGAACGCCGTGTCGGAATGCGACTGCATTCCCCTCGCACCGTGCGCTTCGACGGTGAAATGCCGATCGTCTTCGGGCAAGACGTCCTTCGAACAAGGAGGAGAGGACCGACGTGAAAGACGCACGAGCCTTGGGCGCGCGCTCATCGACGCGGCTGCGCTTCCGCTTCCCGGGGACTCTGCCGCTCGCCCTGCTCGCGCTTTGCTCGGGCGCGCTGGCGCCCGCCGTCGCCGAGGACGACGCCGGCTTCGAGGTGAGCATCACGCTCTCCGCGAGGGCGGCGGCGACGCTCGCGGCCCGCCATGAGGGGATGGTGATCATGCTGAGCTATTACGGCTGGCCCAAGCCGGCGGCGAAGAAGCATGCCGACGAGATCGGCCAGATCGGCTTCGGACCGGATCAGCAGATCGAGATCCCCGGCAAGGCCGGCCAGTACCACGTTCCCGGCACTCCGCTCGATCCGCAACGGCTGCGCTGGGTGGACGGCCCGGTTGTGGTCAACGTCAACATCGCCTCGGCCCGCAAGAGCGACCCGGACAATTTGCTCGACTGCGGAAGCAGCGAGCAGCCGCTCACTGACGCGCGCAAGGCGCCCGTCGCCTTGACCTGCAGGCTCATCCACGGCGATCCGGCCCCGAGCGGATCGCCCCCGTGACGATAGGGGCCGGCGGCAGTCGCCGCCGGTCGCGTCTACTGACCCTGCTGCTGGCGCTGCATCATCGCCTGCATCAGCGCCGCCTTGCAGTCGGGGGAGAAGCTTCGGTAGTTCTCCTTGATGCAGGCCCGCACCGCGCCGTTGCCCGGCGTGACGCCGGCGCAATAGGTGGCGAGGTCCTCGCGGCAGATCTGGAACAGCGCGGCATTGCCGCCGCCCGCCGCGCCGGCCCCGGCGCCTCCGGGCCCTGCGCCTCCGGGCGCGGGCATCTGCGCCATGGCGGGAGCCGCCGCGAGGAGCAGGAGAGCGGCGATCGTGCCGCGCGTGAGCCCCGTCTTCATCGTGCTTCTCCGTTGAGCGGGCGGTTGCCGGCTGTCAATCCGGCAGCCGTCGCCATGTTCCATCAGCCTGCGCCGCGCGCATTCGAGCGCCGAATTTTGTCGCGGCGAGGGCCGATAGCGGCGTTTTCACGCCGTCAGGAGCGGACGCCGAGCTCGCCGCACAGGAAGCTGCTGACCTCGCTGAGCGCGACGTCGTCGACATAATCGCCGTCCTTCATGAACAGCTTCTCGAAGGGCAGCCCCTTGCGGCCGACCGCCTGCTCGATCGAGACGGCGAACTGCACGACGTCGATCGATTCGAAGGCAAGGTCTTCCATCAGCCTGGTGTCGATGGTGATGCCGTTCGGCAGATCGATGTCCCAGCCGCTCACCGTGTCGTTGGCGACCGCGATGACGGTGGCGTCGATCTCGGAACGTGTGGAAAGGCTCATAGGCATGGTCCTCTGCAGATCATCAGGAAAGCCGGCCGCCCCCCAATTCCTGCAGCAGGCCGTGCTGATTTCCTTTAGTCGCAGATGCGGCCCGGCGGAAGCCGCCGGCGCGAGGAAGCGCAGCATCGCCGCCATTTCCGCGGCGACTGCGGCGCCCGCGCCGCACCATCGGCTACGCGGCGGGCAGGCGCCTCACAGCCAGCCGGCGTCGGCGTGGCTGTAGGACCAGTCGTGCAGATGGCTGCCGTCCCACGAGGCGCCGGACGGCGCATGGCTGCCGAGCTCCGGAGGGGAAGGCGGCTCGGGCGGGGAAGGCGGCGTCACCGGGGGCTCGGGCTCCGGCGGGGATGGCGGGGTGGCGCTGCCATAGTCCAGCACGAAGGTGTAGAGCCCGTTCGCCTGGCTGACGATCGGATCGTCCACCTGGTTGCCGATGACCAGGGTGTCGGCGAAATGCTCCGGCGCCTCGAAGCGGATGGTCGCGTCGAGATAGCCGGTCGGGGTGACCAACGTCTTGTCCGGGTGCCATGTCTGGCCGCCGTCAGTGCTCTCCAGCACATAGAGCAGCGAGGGCTGGTTCAGGTCGTCGACGGTAACGTAGAAATTGCCCGCATCCGAGACGCTGAGCTGGACGCTGGAGATCTCGACGCCGGGGACCGACAGCACGCGCGGCATCGACCATTCGTGCGATTCGGTGTCGTAGATCGTGAAATAGAGATCCCCGGTGGTGGCGGCGGTCATCAGGTAGATGTCGTCCTGATAGGTCACCGTGGTGAAGTGGCTGCCGAAATGCCCGACCGTGGTGACCGGCAGCAGCTCCTCATTGACGTATTTGCCGTCCTCGAGCGCGATCCAGCGGACAGAGTCGTCCGTGGTCAGGATGACGCCGTTGGTGTCGGAGGTGGAAACCACGAGCGCCGAGCCGTAGCTGGCCCCCGGCACCTCGGCCTTCAGCAGGGTCCAGGGCGTGCCATCCGGCGCGGCGATGGCAACCGTCAGCTCCACCGTGCCATCCTCGATCTCGGTGTAGGCGACGAGCGGATATCCCTCCGCCGAGAACGCCACGGTGGGATGGGCGGAGGCGCCGATGGGGCCGGGATCGACGATCGCCGAGCTGAGCTGCGACCAGACATTGGTGTCGGTGTCGTAGTCGTATTCGGCGTAGACGACCTGCTTGTCGGCATTCAGATAGGTGACGATCAGCGTCTCGCCGTCCGGCATGAGCTGGATGTCGGAGGTGTTGCGCCACCCGGTGTTCGGCACGGAGAAGGAATAGCTCCAGTCCACGCCGCCATCGGTGCTGGTGAACATGGTGAGGCCGCCGCGCTCGCCCAGGTTCACCAGCATGTGGTAGTCGCCATCGGCGGTAACGACGATGTGATCCTGCATGCGCGATATGATCAGGTTCTCGTTCAGGACCCCCCATATGCCGGGGAACCGACCTGTCATTATCGTCGCCGCCATAATCCTCCGCCCCCGCTGCCGCGCCCGATGACTACTTGCTGAAGCCGCGCATGAAATTCCACGTCATCGCCGTGGCATCCACCGCCGCGCCGCTGGAACGGCTTCCGCCATACCAGTCATGGTCGCCCGCCTGCACCACGACGAAGGCGACGCGCGACCCGCCGGCGCAACCCTCATACTCGATAAGCTGGTAGCCTTGATACTGCTGAGCCGTATTGGTCTTGCAGCGGTTGCGGCTGGCCCAGCCCTGCACGCCGGCCTCGACCGGAAGGAAGGGCGCGCTCATCGCGTTGCTGACCATGCCCTTGTTGGAGAAGCCGCCCCCGAAGGGCGCGACCGGATCGCCGACGGCATGGATGATCATCATCGGCACCGGCGCGCCGCCGGAGACCGGGCGGAACCGCGGGCCGGCGACGACCGCCGCGGCGGCGATCTGGCCGGAGAGCTGCTCGGCGAGCTGCTGCACCAGCATGCCGCCATTCGACAGGCCGACGAGATAGATGCGGCGCCGGTCGATCGGATAGGTGGCGGTGAGCTGCGAGATCACCGCGCGCACATAGGAGATGTCGTCGACGCCGGAGCGCATCGCGGTGGCGCAGCAGCCGCCGGCGTTCCAGACCAGCATGTTGCCGCGGCCGGTGCCGGCCATGAAGGCGACGGCGAAGCCCTGGCTGCGCGCCAGCGCCTCATAGCCGCTCACCTTGCGGATGCTGTCCGGCGAGCCGAGGCCGCCATGAAACACCAGCACGAGCGGGTAGCCGCTGCCCGGCGGCACATAGAGATCGTAATAGCGCATGAGGCCGCCGGCCTCGATGTTCACGCGCTGGACCTGCGCCTTCGCCGGCGACGCGGCGACAGCGAAGGGTATGAGTGCCGCGACGAGGATCAGTCGCAGCATCCACATGAATCGGCTCGCGAGAATGGTCGCTCTCCCCGATGGGCCGGGCGGTGCAAAACCGGCCGATTCAACGAAAAAGGCCCACGCACTGCACCCGATGCGTGCGTCGCGAGCCCTTTTAAAATTTACGCGTAACAACCGGAAGAAGCAATCACCGCACCGGTTACCGGCGACCGCAGGGCGCACCCGCACCTGACGCAGCGGCCCGCTCAGTCTTCGCGCATGGCGCGCCCGATCTGCTGGGCGAGCGGCTTGACGAGGTAGTCGGCGACGGTGCGCTCGCCGGTCTGGATGTAGACCTCGACCGGCATGCCGGGCACCAGCGGCTCGTCCGCCGGCAGGTTCGGATCGTCCGGCCGCAGCCGGATCCCGACGGCGTAATAGGGCGGCTCGGCGCCGCGCTCGTCGCGGGAAAGGTCGCCGGCGACGCGGAACACGGTCCCGAACACCTCGCCGCGGCGCTTGCGGGCGAAGGCGGAGAAGACGAGCCTTGTGTCCTGCCCCATGCGCACATGGTCGATGTCGATCGGGCGGATGCGGGCCTCGATGATGAGCTGGTCGGCGTTCGGCACGATCTGCATCAGCACCTCGCCGGGATTGACCACGCCGCCGACCGTGTGCACCGCGAGCTGGTGCACCATGCCCGCCTCCGGCGCGCGGATGACCGACTTCTGCAACTGATCGAGCGCGGCGGCGCGCTTCTCGGTGAGGTCACGCGCCTCGGTCTCGACCTCGCGGATCTCCTTAGCGACGTCGCGGGCGGCGTCCTGGTCGAGGCCGAGGATCTGCATCCGGATCTCGGTCTGCCGGCCGCGCGATTCGGCGATCTGCGCGATCGACGAGCCGATCGAGCCGTCGAGCTTGATCAGCTCGCGCTGCAGCTCGCTGACGCGGGCGCGGCGGACCAGCTTCTGGTCGATCAGGTCCTGCAGCTCGGCGAGTTCCTCGGTGGCGAGCTGGCGCTGCTTCTCGAGCGCCTCGCGCTCGACGACCAGCCCCTCGATGCGCTGCTCGAGCTGCTGGATGCGCTCGCCAAGCTGCTCCTTCTGGCCGTGCCGGTTGTCGAGCCGGGTCTTCAGCACATGTGCCTCGTCGGCGAGCACGGAGCGGGTATCCGCGCTCGTCTGCGCATCGGCGACGAGCTCGGCGGGGAAGGTGATCTCGAACTTGTCGTCGCGCTCGGCGGCCAGCCGGGCGAGGCGCGCCTGCGCGGCCCTGAGGTCGTTCTGCACGATGGCGAGGTTGATGCGCGCGCTCGTGTCGTCGATCTCGATCAGCACGTCGCCGGGCGCCACATGCATGCCCTCGGTCACCGCGATGCGCCGCACCACGCCGCCAGTCGGGGGCTGCACCTTCTTCACCGCGCTCTCCACCGCCACCACGCCGTTGGCGATGACGGCGCCGGAGAGCGGCTGCAAGAGCGCCCAGGCGACCGCGCCGCCGCCGAACAGGAAGATGGCGGCGCCGGCCGCGAGGACGAGGCGGTTGAGCGAGGCGAGCGCGGAGCGGGATGCCATGTTCTGCCTCCGTCAGGCTTCGAGCGGCGCCGCGCCGGACGGATCGGCGGCCGTTGCCGGCTGGAGCCGCGCCGGATCGGGCTTCACCGCCTCGGCGGTGGTGATCTCGGGGCGCGGCGCGTTGCGCACGACGCTGACCGGGCCGCGCCGCACGATGTCGTCGCGCGGCCCGCAGGCGGCGACCTCGCCGTTGCGCAGCACCAGGACGAGGTCAACCGACTGCAGCACGCTCGGCCGATGAGCGATGACGACAACGATGCCGCCGCGCGCGCGCACCCTGGCGATGGCGTTGCTCACTGCCTGCTCGCCCTCGGCGTCGAGATTGGCGTTGGGCTCGTCGAGCACGACGAGGAAGGGGTCGCCATAGAGCGCCCGGGCGAGGCCGAGGCGCTGGCGCTGGCCGGTGGAGAGGAAACAGCCGCCGCGGCCGATGCGGGTGTCGTAGCCGGCCGGCATGTCGAGGATGTGCCGGTGGAAGTCGGCCGCCTCGGCCGCCTCGATGATGGCGGCGGGCGAGGGATTGGCGGCGAAGCGGCTGATGTTCTCGCGGATGGTGCCGTCGAAGAGCTGCACGTCCTGCGGCAGATAGCCGACATGGCGGCCGAGCAGCTCGGCGTCCCACTGCTCCAGCGGCGCGCCGTCGATCAGGATGCGGCCCTTGAGGCCGCGCCGCACGCCGACCAGCGCGCCGGCGAGCGTCGACTTGCCGGAGGCGGAGGGCCCGACGATGCCGAGCGCCGAGCCCGCCGGCACGGTGACGCTGATATTGGAGACGATCGGCGTCGCGCGTCCCGCCGCGCCGACGAAGAGCTGCTCGACCTTCAGGTCGCGCTTCGGTGCCGGCAGTGCAAGCGGCGCCGGCGGACGGGCGGCCGCCTTCAGCACGGCGGAGAGCCGTGCCCAGCCGCGCCGGGCGGCGAGGAAGCCGCGCCAGTGGACAATCGACTGGTCGACCGGGGAGAGCGCGCGGGCGGCGAGGATGGTCGAGGTGACGATCGAGCCGGCGCTGATCTCGCCGCGCACGGCGAGATAGGCGGCAAGGCCGAGGATGGTCGATTGCAGCACGTAGCGCAGCGAGCGCGAGGCGGCGGCGAGCCCGCCGCTGCGGTCATGGGCGCGGCGCTGCAGGTCGAGATAGCCGGCGTTGAGGCGCTGCCAGCGCTCGATGATCGCGCCGCCCATCCCCATGGCGCGGATCACCTCGGCGCCATGCTGCGCGCCCTCGGCGAGCTGGTTGCGCTCGGAGAGCTGCTCGGCGGAGGCGCGGGCGGGCGCGCGCACGCTGAGCTCGGTGATCACCGCCAGGACGGTCAGCACCACCGCGCCGGCAATGCAGGTCCAGCCGAGCAGCGGGCTGAGGAAGAACAGGAAGGCGAGGTAGATCGGCATCCACGGCGCGTCGAGGATGGCGAGCATGCCGCCGCCGACCGCGAAGCCGCGCACCGCGTCGAGGTCGCGGAAGAGCTGCAGCGTCTCCTGCCCGCGCCCGATGTCCGGGCGCTGGGCACCGGCGATGCCGGGCGGCACGACGAGGATGCGGCACAGCTCCGGCGCCACGCCCTCCTCCACATGCTCGGCGATGCGCGCGATCATGCGCTGGCGCAGCATGTCGAGCACGCCCTGGAAGAGATAGGCGGCGACGGCGAAGAGCGAGAGCGCGATCAGCGTCGGGATGCTCTGGCTGCCGAGCACCCGGTCATAGACCTGCATCATGAAGATCGACGCGGTCAGATAGAGGATGTTGACCACGCCAGAGGTCACGGCCACCGCAGCGAATGCGGACCGACACTCCGATACGCGCTGCCAAAGCGTCATGCCGCGCTCCGCCTCGCGGCTTCCCGACGGCTGCCGCCCGCAACACCGTCAAGCCCGCAACCCCCAGAAGCGGATATTCTAGGATGCACGCGGCGACGAGTCGAGCATCCGCCAGAACACGAAACAGTTCAGCGCCAGTTTCGGCCGATAATCAAAAAGTCCTGCTACGGCAAAAGCTTGCCGGAATATCTCAGGCGCCGGCGGCGAACAGCGCGGCCAGCCCCTCGCGATAGGTGGGGTAGCGGAGCGCGAGACCGAGCGCGTCATGAAGCCGGCGGTTGCTGACGCGGCGATTGTCGGCCCAGAAGGAGCGTGCCATCGGCGACATCGACGCGGCCGCGATCTCGTAGGGCACGGCGGGCGGCGGCGGCACGCCGAGCAGCGCGGCGGCGAAGCGCACGGGGGCGCAGGCGGCGGCGGGCTCGTCGTCGACGACGTTCACCGTGCCGTCGAAGCCGCGCGCGATCGCGGCGGCGATGGCGTCGGCGATATCGTCGACATGGATGCGGTTGAAGAATTGCCCCTCGCGCACGATGCAGTGCGCGTCGCCGTCGCGGATGTCCTGAACCGCGTTGCGCCCCGGCCCATAGATGCCGCCGAGCCGCAGCACCGCGACCGGGCGGCCGGCGCGCGCGCCGAGCGCCCGCCAGGCGGCCTCCGCCTCGATGCGCCGCCGGCCGCGCGGGCTCGTGGCGGCGAGCGGCGCACCCTCGTCGATCAGGAGGCCGCCGCTGTCGCCATAGACGCCGATGGTGGAGAGATAGACGATGGAGCCCCTGCGGCCGGCGGCGGCAATGCGCTCGGCATGGTCGCGCAGGAAGGCGTCGCCGCCCTCGTCCGGCGGCGCCGAGACCAGCAGCACGTCGGCCTCCCCGAGCGCGGCGGCGAAGGCGGGCGAACCGGTTCCGAGCAATTCGACGCTGTCGGCCGAGCGCCCCTCGCCGCGCGTCGAGCCGAGGATGCGCGCATGGCCGGCGCCGTGCAGGGCGACGAAGCGGGCGGCGCAATAGCCGTAGCCGAGGCAGAGGAGGGTCGTCATCTCGGATGTCTCATGCGGCCGCCCGCCATTCGGCGGCGACCTCGGGATCGGGCTCGGCCGGCAAATGCCGGGCGCGCAGCGCGGCGAAGGCTTCCGGCGCCAGCAGGCGCGAGAGCGCCCACACCGCCGCGCCGCGGATCAGCGGGCTCTCCTCGCCGACCAGCCGCTCGGCTTCGCCCGCGAGCCCGGCATCGCCCGAATTGCCGATGGCGATCAGCACGTTGCGCAGGAAGCGGGCGCGCCCGGTGCGCTTGATCGGGCTTTTGGTGAAGCGGGCGCGGAACGCCGCCTCGTCGAGCCGGGCGAGCTCGGCTAGCGGCGGGGCGCGGTTCTCCTCACGCGCGGCGAGCCGCGCCTCGCGTCCCAGCGCGGCGAACTTGTTCCACGGGCAGGCGGCGAGGCAGTCGTCGCAGCCATAGATGCGGTTGCCCATCGGCTCTCGGAATTCGAGCGGTATCGGTCCGCGATGCTCGATGGTGAGGTAGGAGATGCAGCGCCGCGCATCGATCCGGTACGGCGCGGGGAAGGCCGCCGTCGGGCAGGCGTCGAGGCAGGCGCGGCAGGAGCCGCAATGGTCGACCTCGGCGGCATCCGGCGGCAAAGCGAGCGTGGTGGCGATGGCGCCGAGGAACAGCCAGGAGCCCTTCTCGCGCGAGACGAGATTGGTGTGCTTGCCCTGCCAGCCGAGGCCGGCGGCGGCCGCGAGCGGCTTCTCCATCAGCGGCGCGGTGTCGACGAACACCTTCACATCACCGCCGGCGCGCGGCACGAAGCGCGAGGCGATGCGCTTCAGCTTGCCCTTGATCAGCTCGTGATAGTCGTCGCCGCGCGCATAGACGGAGATGGTGCCGCGGGTCCGCGCCGCGAGCGCCTCGCGCGGGTCGAGCTCCGGCCCGTAATTCAGCCCGAGCATGACGAGCGCGCCGACCTCCGGCCAGAGCCCGCGCGGGGCCCCGCGGCGCGGCGCCGTCTCCGGCATCCAGTCCATGTCGCCATGGGCGCCGGAGGCGATCCATTCGGCGAGGCGCGGGGCGGCGAGCGGGATGGCGTCCGGGGCGGCGACGCCGAACGCGTCGAAGCCCTCCTCGCGGGCGAGGTTCCGGATATAGGCCTTGGCGGATGCCGGGGTCAGAAGTCCAGGTCGGCGTAGCTCGCCGCCGGCGGCATGCCGGCCATGGTAACCGCGAGCAGCGGCCGGAAGCTCGGCCGCGACTTGATCCGCGCGTACCAGTTTTTCGCCGTCTCGTCCTCGTCCCAAGGCACGTCGCCCAGATAGTCCACACAGGAGATATGCGCCGCCGCCGCGAGATCGGCATAGGTGAGCCGATCGCCGGCGATCCAGTTCCGCGCCTTCAGAAGCCAGCCGATATAATGCAGATGATAGCGGATATTGGCACGGGCGGCGCGGATCGCCACCATGTCGGGCGGCCCGCCGCCGGCCTCGCGCGGCATGAAGCGCTTGTAGACCTTCTCGCGCACCAGCGGCTCGGAGACCTCGGCGAAGAACTTGTCGTTGAACCAGCTCGACAGGCGGCGCACCTCGATGCGTCCGGGCTGGTCGGCCGGCAGCAGCCGGCGGTCGCCCAGCGCCGCGCCGGCGATCTCGTCGAGATATTCGGCGATCAGGCCGGCGCCCGGAACGACGAGGCCGTCATCCTCCACCAGCACCGGCGTGGCGCCCGCCGGATCGAGCCGCAGGAATTCCGGGCGGCGCTCCCATACCCGCTCCTCCACCAGTGCAGGCTCGCCTCCATACTCGCCAAAGGCGAGGCGAATGAAACGGGAATGCGGACAGAAAGGATGATGATGGAGATGCATCGCTCGGGGGATATTGGCGGCGACAGGCGGTCCGACATGGACGACGTGTGGCCGGCACGACCGGTCTAGATGGCTTCGCGTGACATCGCAAGCCATCGCGGCGCGAACAAGGCATGCCGGAATGCGGGGGATCACGCATGGCGCGGCGGCAGCGATGCGGAAATGTCGCGTTTTGCCGCTAGGCTCCCCGCGCAGCCGAAAACGGCATCACGCGCAGGAGGCCCACATGCAGGACGACGACGCTCGTGAAGACGACGCCCGCGAGGACAGCGTGCCGGACGAGGACGAGGTGGACGCCCATGGCAGCTTCGTCTGGAACGAGCTGAATAGCTGGGACGTCGAGGCCGCCAAGGCGTTCTACGCCCGCGTCTTCGGCTGGACCTTCGAGCCCATGGAGATCCCGATGGGCACCTACTGGATCGCCAGCATGGGCGAGGAGACGGTCGGCGGCATCTTCCCGCTGTCGAGCCCGGAGTTCGACGGGCTGCCGGCGCATTGGCTCGCCTATGTCGAGGTCGACGACGTCGATGCGCGGGTCGCGCTGGTCGAGGAGGCCGGCGGCATCGTGCTGCGCCGGCCCTTCGACGTGCCGGAGGTCGGGCGCATCGCCATCGTCAAGGACGCCGAGGGCGCGGTGCTTGGCTGGATGACGTCGGAGGCCTGAATTCCGCGGGGTGACGCTGCGGCAGGGTGGCAATGTGTAATCCGTGTGCCATAAACGTGGCGCACGCATGATCCCGCCGTGGCCGGGCCGCGCCTGTCGCGCCTTCCCGCCTGCCACCGTCCCCGTGCTGCCTTGCACCCATCTCGGCAGCACCTCGCGCGCCGCTTTTGCCCGTTGCGGGCGGCCAACCTGACAGGACAGACGCTCGATGCAGATGCACGCACCGATCTCCCCGATTCGCGCCGTTGGTTACTCCCTTCGTGAAGGCAGCCCCGAATTCGACGATCTCGGCCCGGCGCTCGACGAGGCGGAGGCGCTCGGCGTCGACGTCGTGGAGCTGCCGGTCTATGCGTGGCACCTGATCGTCTCCGGCCGGGTGCTCGAGGCGCGGCTGAAGGACCTTGAGCGCGCGCTCAAGGGACGGCCCTTCGGCTATACGGTACACGGGCCGCTCGCCATCAACCTGATGGACGTACCCGAGCGCCTGCCCCGGCACGAGGCGGTGCTGGCGGCGAGCATCGAGATCACCGCCGCGATCGGCGCCCGCAACCTCGTCATGCACACCGGTCTGGTGCGCATCGAGACCGGCGACATCGAGGTGGCCTATTCCCGCCAGCGGGAGGCGCTCGCCCGCGCCGGCGACAAGGCCGAGGCCGCCGGGGTGACGCTGTGCGTCGAGAACGTGTTCCGCTTCGGCGAGGTGCGCGAGACGGCGACGCCGGCCAAGCTCGCCGGCGAGCTGGCGGCGATCGACCACGCGGCGGTGCGCGCCACCATCGACTTCAGCCACGCCTTCATCCGCTGCACCGACGCCCGGCTGGACCCGATCGCCGAGCTGGCGGCGCTGGCGCCCTTCGCGCGGCACCTCCACCTGCACGATTCCTATGGCCGGCCTTCCGACCTGTGGACCTTCGACCCGGCCGAGGCGGTAGCCTTCGGCGAGGGCGACCTGCACCTGCCGCTCGGCTGGGGCGGCATCGACTGGGAGGCGGTCACCGCTGCCTGCCCGCTGCCGCCCGACACCACCGCGATCATGGAGCTGAACCCGCGCCACTGGCGCGAGCTCGGCGACCAGGTGCCGGTGCTGCGCGCGCTCGCCGACCGCTTCCGCGCCGAGGCGCCGGCGGCCATGCAGGAGGCCGGCTAGAGTCCCCGTCCGATCGGGCGAGGCCGCCTGATCGGCAGGAAAGCGCCTCGACTCAATAGGTTGGAGCATGCCCTCATCGCAAAAGGCCTCCAACTTTCGCGGAACATGCTTTAAGATGGGATGGTGGTCATCGGTCGGCTTTACGGCCGCCGGCCGCCCCCTTAATTTACCGGCACGCGGCCCCGCGCCGCTCCGGGGATCGGTCGCCACAGGGGAACATCGTGATCCCGCCGCATGAAGCAGCCAACCACGCGCTGCCGTTCTTCATCACCCCGCCGGGCAGTACCGATGTCCTGATGGTCGTCGCCGCCATCCTCCTGATCGGCGGCGTGCTGCTCACCGGCGTGCTGTTCCTGCGTCTGCACTCGCTGCCCGAGCGGATGGCCCATAAGGGCAAGAAGCTGCAGTTCGAGATCGTCGCGGTGCTGTGCCTGCTCGCGCTGTTCACCCATGTCCACATGTTCTGGGTGATCGCGCTGCTGCTGGCCTTCATCGACATCCCGGATTTCCTGGCGCCGCTGAACCGCATCGCCGGAGCGGCCGAGGTGGTCGCCGGCACGGCGCCGCCCCCGCAGGAGCCGTCCTCCGCCGAGCCGGCGCCCGATGCGCCGCCCGCGGCCCCGCCGGTCTCGCCGTCACAGGGGGGCGGTCATGCTTGAGCTGCTGCTCTGCTCGCTGGTCACGGTGTTCCCGGACTACCTCTATCGCCGCTATGTCCAGGGCAAGCGGTTTGGCCGGGAGATCACCCTCTACTCGGTGTGGTTCGAGTTGAGGTGGGGCATCACCGCCTGCCTCATGCTGACCATCGGCCTGATCACCGTGATCTTCTACAACCACCCCTCGACCAGCACCGTGACGGCCTATTTCCGCACCGTGCCGCTGGTGCCGGAGGTTGGCGGGCGCGTCGTCGAGATCTTCGTGCAGCCGAGCGACGTCGTGAAAGAGGGGCAGCCGATCTTCCGGCTCGATCCGTCGTCGGAGGAGACGGCGATCGAGACCGCGCGCCGGCGCATCACCGAGGTGGACGCCTCGATGGTGGTGGCGCAGTCGGACATCGCCGCCGCCGAGGGACAGATCCGGCAGGCCAACGAGTCGCTGGAACAGGCGCGCGACGAATTGCGGGTCAAGCAGGAGCTGCGCACCCGCAACAGCGACACGGTGACGATCCGCGAGATCGAGCGGCTGCAGCGGGTGGTCGACGGCCGCGAGGGCGCGGTGGCGGCGGCGATCGCCGCCAGGGAAGGCGCGCAGTCCCGGCTGAGCACGCTGCTGCCGGCGCAGAAGGCCAGCGCCGAAGCGGCGCTGGCGCAGGCCGAGGTCGACCTGAGAAAGACCATCATCCGCGCCGGAACAGCCGGTCATATCGAGCAGTTCGCGCTGAAGGTCGGCGATTTCGTCACGCCGCTGATGCGCCCCGCCGGGGTGCTGATCCCCGAGGGCGCGGGGCGCGGGCGGCTGATCGCCGGCTTCGGCCAGATCGAGGCCCAGGTGATGAAGCCGGGCATGGTCGCCGAGGCGACCTGCATCTCCAAGCCCTTCACCGTCATCCCGCTGGTGGTGACGAACGTGCAGGACTTCATCGCGGCGGGCCAGTTCCGCGCCGGCGAGCAGCTCCTCGACGCCCAGCAGGTGCAGCGGCCGGGCACCATCACGGTGGTGCTGGAGCCGCTCTACAAGGGCGGGCTCGACAACGTGCCGCCCGGCAGTAGCTGCGTCGCCAACGCCTATTCCAGCAACCACGACCGGCTGCAGTCGGGCGAGGCGGGTTTCTTCGAGGGCATCTGGCTGCACGTCGTCGACACCGTCGCCCTCGTGCATGCGCTGCTGCTGCGGATACAGGCGCTGATCCTGCCGATCCAGACGCTGGTCTTCACCGGGCACTGACGCGGCGCGGCGCCACGGCGCCGCGCAAAGTTCTTTCACGGGATCGAAGTTCCCGCGTTTGGAAGTTCCTGCGTTTGATCGTCTTGCAGGCATCCGCGCGCCCCCCTATATCCGGCCCGAACGGCGTGCGGTAAACACGCCGTACCCAATCGTTTGGGGGCCGGACCGGGGGGACGGCGGCAGGGCGGCAACGCCATCTCCGTTCTCCTCCGGGTGCTTGAGCGAGGCCCGGCCGGCCTGCCGGAAGGAGAACTATTCATGTCTAAAGTCATCGGCATCGACCTCGGCACGACCAATAGCTGCGTCGCCGTCATGGAAGGCACCTCGCCGAAAGTGATCGAGAACGCGGAAGGCGCCCGCACGACGCCCTCCATCGTCGCCTTCACCGAGGACGGCGAACGCCTCGTCGGCCAGCCGGCCAAGCGCCAGGCGGTCACCAATCCCGAGCGCACCTTCTTCGCGGTGAAGCGCCTGATCGGCCGCCGCTACGACGACCCGATGGTCGAGAAGGACAAGAAGCTCGTCCCCTACCACATCGTCAAAGGCGACAATGGCGACGCCTGGGTCGAGGCGGACGGCAAGAAGTATTCGCCCTCGCAGATCTCCGCCTTCGTGCTGCAGAAGATGAAGGAGACCGCGGAGGCCTATCTCGGCTCCAAGGTCACGCAGGCGGTCATCACCGTCCCGGCCTACTTCAACGACGCCCAGCGCCAGGCCACCAAGGACGCCGGCAAGATCGCCGGCCTCGAGGTGCTGCGCATCATCAACGAGCCGACCGCGGCCGCGCTCGCCTATGGCCTCGAGAAGAAGTCGGCCGGCACCATCGCGGTCTATGACCTCGGCGGCGGCACCTTCGACGTGTCGATCCTGGAGATCGGCGACGGCGTGTTCGAGGTTAAGTCCACGAACGGCGACACGTTCCTGGGCGGCGAAGATTTCGACATGCGGCTCGTCAACTATCTCGCCGACGAGTTCAAGAAGGAGCAGGGCATCGACCTGCGCAACGACAAGCTCGCCCTGCAGCGGCTGAAGGAAGCCGCCGAGAAGGCCAAGATCGAGCTTTCGAGCGCGACCCAGACCGAGATCAACCTGCCCTTCATCACCGCCGACGCCACCGGGCCGAAGCACCTCACCATGAAGCTCACCCGCGCCAAGTTCGAGGCGCTGGTCGATGAGCTGATCCAGCGCACCGTCGAGCCCTGCAAGAAGGCGCTCAAGGACGCCGGCCTCACCGCCGGGCAGATCGACGAGGTCGTGCTCGTCGGCGGCATGACCCGCATGCCCAAGGTGCAGGAAGTGGTGAAGCAGTTCTTCGGCAAGGAGCCCCACAAGGGCGTCAACCCGGACGAGGTGGTCGCCATCGGCGCCGCCATCCAGGCGGGCGTGCTGCAGGGCGACGTGAAGGACGTGCTGCTGCTCGACGTGACCCCGCTCTCGCTCGGCATCGAGACGCTGGGCGGCGTGTTCACGCGCCTGATCGACCGCAACACCACCATCCCGACCAAGAAGAGCCAGACCTTCTCCACGGCCGAGGACGGACAGACCGCGGTGACGATCCGCGTGTTCCAGGGCGAGCGCGAGATGGCGGCGGACAACAAGATCCTCGGCCAGTTCGACCTCGTCGGCATCCCGCCGGCGCCGCGCGGCGTGCCGCAGATCGAGGTCGCCTTCGACATCGACGCCAACGGCCTCGTCAACGTGTCGGCGAAGGACAAGGGCACCGGCAAGGAGCAGCAGATCCGCATCCAGGCCTCGGGCGGCCTCTCGGACGCTGACATCGACAAGATGGTGAAGGACGCCGAGGCGCACGCCGCCGAGGACAAGCAGCGGCGCGCGCTCGCCGAGGCGAAGAACCACGCCGAGGCTCTGGTCCATTCGACCGAGAAGGCGCTCTCCGAGCACGGCGACAAGGTCGGCGCGGCCGAGAAGGGCGCGATCGAGACCGCGCTCGCCGATCTCAAGTCGGCGCTGGAAGGCGACGATGCCGAGGCGATCAGCGCCAAGACCAACACGCTGGCGCAGGCCTCGCTCAAGCTCGGCGAGGCGATGTACGCCGCCCAACAGGGTGGCGACGAGGGCGGCTCGGCGCCGAAGGACGACGTGGTGGACGCCGAGTTCACCGAGGTCGACGACGACAAGAAGAAGTCGGCCTGACCGGCTTCATCGACGAAATGCCGTCATGCCGGGGGATAACCCGGCATGACGCATCTCGGAACGGTATCGGGCGGCTTGGCGGCCGCCCGATCGACATGAGAGCATGTTCCGCGAAAGTTGAGAGACTTTCGCGATAAGAACATGCTCCAATTTGAATAAGAGCACTTTCTTGTCGATCAGGTGATTCCACCTGATCGGAAAGAGCTCGAGAAATGCTGATAGCCAACCGACGCCGACGACCGCTTCCGAGGCGACGCACCCCTCGCCGCAAGCGCTGAAAACTGGAGCCGCGCGTCCGATATGTCCAAGCGCGACTATTACGAGATCCTCGAAGTCACCCGCACCGTCACCGATGGCGAACTGAAGAGCTGCTACCGCAAGCTCGCCATGAAGTGGCATCCGGACCGCAACCCCGGCAACGGCGAGGCGGAGATCCGCTTCAAGGAGATCAACGAGGCCTACGACGTCCTGAAGGACCCGCAGAAGCGCGCCGCCTATGACCGCTTCGGCCATGCCGCGTTCGAGAATGGCGGCGGTGGCGGCCCGGGCTTCGGCGCCGACTTCGCCTCGACCTTCTCCGACATCTTCGACGACCTGTTCGGCATGGCGGGCGGTGGACGGCGCGGCGGCGCGCGGGGCAGCGGTCGCGAGCGCGGCGCGGACCTGCGCTACAACATGGAAATCACGCTCGAGGAGGCCTATGCGGGCAAGGAGGCCACCATCCGGCTTCCGACCTCGGTGACCTGCGAGGGCTGCTCGGGTACCGGCGCCAAGCCGGGCACCCAGCCGACCTCCTGCCGGACCTGCGGCGGCTCGGGCCGCATCCGCCACGCGCAGGGCTTCTTCACGCTGGAGCGTACCTGCCCGGCCTGCCAGGGCCGCGGCCAGGTGATCGAGGACCCCTGCCCGGCCTGCGCCGGCGCCGGCCGCGTCACCAAGGAGCGCACGCTGCAGGTGGCGATCCCGGCCGGCGTCGAGGACGGCACGCGCATCCGCCTCGGCAATGAGGGCGAGGCCGGCACGCGGGGCGGCCCGCCGGGCGACCTCTACATCTTCCTGTCCATCGCCCCGCACGAGTTCTTCCAGCGCGACGGCGCGGACCTGTTCTGCCGGGTGCCGATCTCGATGGTGACGGCGGCGATCGGCGGCTCCATCGAAGTGCCGACCATCGACGGCGGCAAGACCAAGGTGAAGGTCCCGGAGGGCACCCAGACCGGCAAGCGCTTTCGGCTCACCGCCAAGGGCATGCCGGTGCTGCGTACCCGCAACACCGGCGACATGTATGTGCAGGTGGTGGTGGAGACGCCGCAGAACCTCACGCGGCGCCAGCGCGAGCTGCTCGCCGAGTTCGACAAGGAATGCTCCAAGGATACGCATCCGGAGGCCAATGGCTTCTTCTCGCGCGTGAAGGACTTCTTCGCCGGCGAGGCGGAATGACGGGGCCGCGCGGGTGTCCCATGGCCCCGTGCGCGCGGCGGCGTGTAATCGCCGCGTCACAGCGGTGCGGCAGCATGATTCGAACCGCGTCACAGCGTCGGCTTGACCGTCCGGTTCATCCCGTTTAATCGCCAATGGTCCGCGCGACGGACTGCAGGAAGTGGAGTGGCATGCTGCACCGTCCCGCCGATCACTGTGCCTTTAAGCACAAACCGAAACTCGACGAAGTCCGTTTCCTGCATTCCTGGCTGCAGAACCCGCTGCGCACCGGCGCCGTGTCGCCGTCCGGCCGCGCACTCGCCAAGACCATGGCGGGGTTCGTCGATCCCAAGCAGGACGGCCCGGTCATCGAACTCGGCCCCGGCACCGGGCCGGTGACCAGCGCGCTGATCGCGCGCGGCGTCGCCCCCGAACGGCTGGTGCTGATCGAGTACAATCCCGATTTCTGCACGCTGCTGCGCCAGCGCTTCCCTGGCGCCACGGTGATCCGCGGCGACGCCTATGCGATGGCCAGGACGCTGGACGGCCAGCTCGACAAGCCGGCCGTCGCCGTGGTCTCCAGCCTGCCGCTGTTCACCCGGCCGGTGCCGGAGCGCCAGAGCCTCGTCAATCAGGCGTTCGGGATGTCGGTGCCGGACGCCCCCTTCATCCAGTTCACCTATGCGGTGGTCTCGCCGCTGCCGCTGTCGCACATGCGTGTGAAGGCGCATCGCAGCCCGCGCATCTGGCTCAATCTCCCGCCCGCCTGCGTTTGGGTCTATCGTCCGGCCGAGATTCACGGCTGACGGACAGAACCATGGCGCTTCCCAAGATCGTCGTCTTCGCCGGCTCCATCCGGACCGGCGCCTTCTCCGCGCAGCTCGCGAGCCTGGTGGCACGCGAGCTTCCCGGCCTCGGCGCCGAGGTGACGCATCTCTCGCTCGCCGATTACGAGCTGCCGATCTACAACGGCGACCTCGAAGCGGCAGAGGGCGTGCCGGAGGCGGCCAAGCGCCTGCGCGACGTGCTGGCGGGGGCGGACGGCGTGTTCGTGGTGACGCCGGAATACAATGCCGCGGTGCCGCCGCTTTTGAAGAATGCAATCGACTGGGTGAGCCGCGTGCGCGCCAGCGAGGGCGACGCCTTCAAGGGCCCGGTGTGGGTGATCGGCTCGACCTCGCCGGGCGCGATGGGCGGCTATCGCGCCTCGATGATGCTGCGGCAGGTGCTGGCGCTGGGCTTGAGCGCGCTGGTGCTGGGCGAGCAGATGGCGGTCGGCAGCGCCGGGCAGGCCTTCGACGAGGCCGGGGCGCTGAAGGAGGAACGGCAGATGAAGCAGCTTCGCGGCGTGCTGTCGCGGCTGATCGAGGAAGCCGGCCGGCGCGCGGCCTCCCGCGCCTGACGCCGCACGAGCCGCCGAATTTCATGGCACATCCCATCCCGGATCCGCGCGACCGCCTCATCGTCGCCCTCGACCTTCCCTCCGTGCGCGCCGCCGAGACGGTGGTCGGCCGGCTCGGCAAGGAAGTCACCTTCTACAAGATCGGCTACGAGCTCGGCTTCTCCGGAGGCCTCGGCTTCGCCCGCGAGCTGATCGCCGACGGCAAGAAGGTGTTCATCGACTTCAAGCTGCACGACATCGGCAACACGGTGGCGCGCGGGGTGGCCTCGATCGCCGGGCTCGGCGCCTCCTTCCTCACCGTGCACGCCTATCCGCAGACCATGCGGGCGGCGATGGAAGGCAAGGGCGCGAGCCCGCTGCGCATCCTCGCGGTGACCGTGCTCACCTCCTATGACGACGCCGACCTTGCGGAAGCGAGCTATGGCGCGGGCGTCGCCGAGACGGTGGCGCGCCGCGTCGCGCAGGCGCGCGACATCGGCGTCGACGGCGTCGTGTGCGCGCCCACGGACGCGGCCTCGGTGCGCGCCGTGCTCGGCCCGCGCCGGGCCATCGTGACGCCCGGCGTGCGCCCGGCCGGCAGCGCGGCCGGCGACCAGAAGCGCGTCGCCACCCCGCTTGAGGCCATCCGCGCCGGCGCCGATCATCTCGTCGTCGGCCGCCCGATCGTCGGCTCGCCCGACCCGGCAAGCGCCGCCCGCGCGGTGCAGGCCGAGATCGCCGCGGCGCTCTGACCTATCCAGCGTACCGAGTATCCAAGGAGCAGACATGGCCAAGGGCTATTGGATCAGCCGCCTCGATGTCACCGACGCGGAGCGCTACAAGCTCTATATCGACGGCGCCAACGCGGCGATCGCGCGGTTCGGCGGGCGCTTCCTCGTGCGCGGCGGCGCCTTCGAGGCGGTCGAGGGCACCTCGCGCTCGCGCAACGTCGTGGTGGAGTTCCCCGACTACGACACCGCGCTCGCCTGCTTCCACTCGCCGGAATATCAGGCCGCCTATCAGCATCGCCTCGCCGCCTCGGAGGGCGAGCATGTGGTGATCGAGGGCTATGAGGGCGCGCAGCCCGCCGCCGGCGTGCTCGACGGCCCCGCCGAAGGACCGGGCGCCTACTGGATCCTGCGCGTCGACGTGAACGACCCCGAGGCCTACAAGGCCTATGTCACCATCGATGCCATCGCGGTGGAGAAGTATCGCGGCTGGTTCGTGGTGCGCGGCGGGCGCTACGAGGTGGTGCACGGCTCCGCGCGCTCGCGCAACGTGGTGCTCGCCTTCGCCGACTACGAGACCGCGCTCGCCTGCTACCGCTCGCCGGAATATCAGGAAGCGCTCGCCATCCGCCGCACCGCCGCCGATGCGGAGGTGATCATCATCGGCGGAGCGGGCTGAGGGCGGAGAGCGCCCATCCGGCCTGACCGCGCTCAAAAGAGCGCCAGAGTCGTAATGCCCGGCCGAAGCCGGGCATCGCACTGCTTGCCTTCCGCGCTTCGCCGCCGGGACGTCAGGCCCAGCCGCTGTCGTCGTAGCCGCCCGACAGGCCGCCGTCGAAGGCCTCGCCGTCATCGGCGGCGAGATCGGTGAAGAAGCCGTCATCGGCCGAACTGGCATCGGCATTCGAATCGGCATCGGCGCCTTTGTCGGAGGCGTCGGCTTTCTCCGAGGCGTCGGATTTGGCCGAATCGCCCCAGGGGTTCCAGCCGCTGCCGGAATCCGAGCCGCCATCCGCATTCGCGTCGGACTTGGCCTCGTCGGACTTGGCCTCGTCGGACTTGGCCTCGTCGGACTTGGCCTCGTCGGCCTTGGCCTCGGCGATCTTTGTTTCACCGAAGGGGCTGCCCGACGTGTTCAGCATCGAGCGTATGCCGTCATAGAGCAGCGCGCCACCCGCGACGCCGGCCGCCGTGGTGAGGGCCGAGGCAAGGAAGCCGCCGCCGCCGAAAGCGCCGCGCGCCGGCGCGGCCGGCTGGAGCGGGGCGGGATTGGCCGCCGGCGCGCCCGGCGCGTCGGGATAGGCGAAGCGCTCGGGCCGTTGGCCGGCGCTCGGCACCGAGGTCGGGCGCCCGGTTGCGGGAGACGACGTCTGGGCGCCGCCGCCGAACAGGCCGCCGAGGAAGGAGCCGGCGCCCGGCGCCGGCTGCGCGTCGCGCGCCTTCAGCGCCGCCTGGAGCTCCTCGATGCGGGCATTGGCCGCCTGCAGCGCATGCTCCTGCACCAGCACCGTCTGCGTCAGCGCATAAGGCGCGTAGGGCTGCTGCGCGACGTGACCGGCGATCAGCGCCTCGGCCTCGGCGTCGCGGGGGGCATCGGCGACCGCGCGCAGGCGGTCGAACAGACCGTCGATCAGGGCACGTTCGTCGGCATTCATCGTGGAGCCCTCCATCAGGGTTGCCTGGAGCCTTTCCCGACCGGCGGCCCGCCGACGAGGAAATGCTCCCGTGTAGTCCTCACGATATGAAGATCGGAAAATGGCGGGTTAAGAGCGGCATTGCGTGAAATTTTTGTAAGGTCAGCCGCGCTGTCCGGTCGCCCTCCGGCGGGATTGGCGCGCCTGCCCGCTCTCCGCTATGGTCCGCCCGCCCGCGCGCACCGATGCGCCGGCGAGGTTCGGACAGCACGGATGGCGGTGAGCGACATGACGGCGAACGAGGCCGCCGAAACCCATTTCGGCTTCCGCACCGTGCCGCTCGGCGAGAAGCAGGGCATGGTCGACGAGGTGTTCCACTCGGTGGCACGCCGCTACGATCTGATGAACGACCTGATGTCGCTCGGCTTCCACCGGCTGTGGAAGGACGCGCTGATCTCGAAGCTGCGCCCGCCGAAGGGCGACCGGCCCTTCGCGCTGCTGGACGTGGCGGGCGGCACCGGCGACATCTCCTTCCGCACCGTCGAGGCGGGTGGCCCGAATACCCGCGCCACCGTGGCCGACATCAATTCCGGCATGCTGGAGGTCGGACGCGAGCGGGCGAGCACGCGCGTGCTTTCCGACCGCGTCGAGTTCGTCGAGGCCAATGCCGAGGACCTCCCCTTCCCGGACAAGTCGTTCGACGCCGCCACCATCGCCTTCGGCATCCGCAACGTGCCGCGCATGGACCGGGCGCTGTCCGAGATGCGCCGCGTGCTCAAACCCGGCGGGCACGCCTATGTGCTGGAGTTCTCCCGCGTCGACGTGCCGGGGCTGGACGCGGTCTATGACGCCTATTCCTTCAAGGTCATCCCCGGCCTCGGCCGGCTGGTGACCGGGGATGCCGATTCCTACCAGTACCTCGTCGAATCGATCCGCCGTTTTCCCCCGCCGGAGGCCTTCGCCGAGCTGATGCGCGAGGCCGGCTTCGCGCGTGTCGGCTTCACGCCGCTCTCGGGCGGCATCGTCGCGCTGCATTCCGGCGCGCGGATCTGAGGCCGCCGTGGGAACGCCCTTCGGAGACGCGCTGCGGCTCGCCCATGCCGGCTATGTGTTCGCCCGCGAGGGCGTGCTGGCGCGGCTCGACCCCGCCGCGCTGCCGCCCGGTGCCGCGCCCGCCTTCCGCTTCGCCCGGCTGATCGAGCGGCGCGAGGCGAAGGATGGGACGGTGAGCGGGGCGGCGCAGCTCTCCGCGGCCCTCACCCGGCTCGGCCCGTCCTATGTGAAGCTCGGCCAGTTCCTGGCGACCCGGCCCGACGTGGTGGGGCCGGCGCTGGCGCGCGACCTTGAGACGCTTCAGGACCGCATGCCGGCCTTCCCGCAGGCGATCGCGGAGGAGACCATCCGGCGCACCTTCGACCGGCCGGCGAGCGAGGTCTATGCCGCGTTCGGGCCGGCCATCGCCGCCGCCTCGATAGCGCAGGTGCATCGCGGCGAGGTGGTGGATCCCGACGGCACGACCCGTGCGGTGGCGGTGAAGGTGCTGCGCCCGGACGTGCAGCGGCGCTTCCGCATCGACCTCTCCTCCTTCCACCGGGCGGCGCGGCTCGGCGAGAAGGCCTCCCCCGAAGGCCGGCGCCTGCGGCTCATCGCCATCGTCGACACGCTCGCCCGCTCGGTGGCGATGGAGATGGACCTGCGGCTGGAGGCCGCCGCGCTCTCCGAGCTCGCGCAGAATACCCAAGCCGAGGACGATTTCCGCGTGCCGGCGGTCGACTGGGACCGCACCGGGCGCGAGGTGCTGACCACGGAATGGATAGACGGCATCAAGCTGAACGATCTCGACGGCCTGCGCGCCGCCGGCCACGATTTGCCGGCGCTCGGGCGCATCGTCATGCAGTCCTTCCTGCGCCACGCGCTGCGCGACGGCTTCTTCCACGCCGACATGCATCCCGGCAACCTGTTCGTCGATCCGGAAGGCCGGCTGGTGGCGGTCGATTGCGGCATCATGGGCCGGCTGGGACCGAAGGAGCGGCGCTTCCTCGCCGAGATCCTCTACGGCTTCATCACCCGCGACTATCGCCGCACGGCGGAGGTGCATTTCGAGGCCGGCTACGTGCCGCCGCAGCATTCCATCGACGATTTCGCGCAGGCGATCCGCGCCATTGGCGAGCCGATCCATTCGCGCCGCGCCGACCAGATCTCGATGGCGAAGCTGCTGACCCTGTTGTTCGAGGTCACCAGCCTGTTCGACATGCAGACGCGCCCCGAATTGCTGCTGCTGCAGAAGACCATGGTGGTGGTGGAGGGCGTCGCCCGTGCGCTCGACCCGCAGCTCGACATGTGGAGGACCGCCGAGCCGGTGGTCCGCACCTGGATCGAGCGCAATCTCGGCCCGGCCGGGCGGCTGGAGGAGGTGGCGACCGATCTCGGCGCGCTCGCCCGCAGCGTGCACACCCTGCCGACGCTGGTCGGGCAGGCGCAGCGCATCGCCGCCCAGCTCGACGATGCCACCCGCGAGGGCATCGCGCTGGCGCCGGGGACGGTCGAGGCGATCGGCCGCGCGAAGGGCCGCGGCAACCGCTGGACCAGCATCGCGCTCTGGGTCATCGCGGCACTGCTGGCGCTCAACCTGCTGTTCTGAGGCCGCCATGAGCCTCATTCACAACGAGCGCACCAAATTGTCCGCGACCTATCTGAACGGCATCGCCATCGCGGTGATGGCCGTCGGGGGGCTCGGTCCGGTGATCTCGGTGCTGAACGGCGGCTCTGTGCCGGCTTTGGGGGTGGCGGCAGTCAGCATGATTTGCCTTGCAGGCAGCATCTCCCTACATTTCCTTGCGCGACGTCTCCTCGGGAGCCTTGAGCCATGAGCACCGCGGATTTCCTGCTGCTGCTGATCATGCCGGTCGGCGCCCTCGTCGTCGGCGGCATCGTTTATCTGGTCGCTTCGCGCGACCACCATCCCCACGCCGGCGCGGCGGAATGACGGTCCGATCGGCGGTCCCGGCCTGATCGCCTCTGGGCCGCACGGCCGCGCTGCGCTATAGGCCACGCAGGCAAAAAGCGCAGGCTCCCCGCATGCTCACCGGCAAGCGCATCCTTCTCATCATCGGCGGCGGCATCGCCGCCTATAAGAGCCTCGACCTGATCCGCCGCCTGAAGGAGCGCGGCGCGGATGTCCGCGTCGTGATGACCGAGGCGGCGCAGCGCTTCGTGACGCCGCTGGCAGCGGGCGCGCTGTCCCATGGCAAGGTGTTCGCCGAGCTGTTCGACCGCGAAGACGAGCAGGATATCGGCCATATCCGCCTCGCCCGCGAGGCCGACCTCGTCCTCGTCGCGCCGGCGACCGCGGACCTCTTGGCGAAGATGACCCATGGCCTCGCCGGCGACCTCGCCACCGCGGTGCTGCTCGCAACCCGCGCGCCGATCCTCGCCGCGCCGGCGATGAACCCGGCGATGTGGTCGCACCCCACCACCGTGCGCAACGCGGTGCAGCTCGGCGCCGACGGCGTCGTCTTCATCGGCCCGAATGCCGGCGCCATGGCCGAGCGCGGCGAGGACGGCGCGGGACGCATGGCCGAACCCGTCGAGATCGCGGAAGCCGTCGAGCGCCTGCTTGGCACATCGACGCCCGGTCCGCTCGCCGGCCGGCGGGTGCTGGTCACCTCGGGGCCGACGCACGAGCCGATCGACCCGGTGCGCTACATCGCCAACCGCTCCTCCGGCAAGCAGGGCCACGCCATCGCCGCCGCCGCCGCCTCGGCGGGGGCGCAGGTGACACTGGTGTCCGGACCGGTCGGCCTGCCGGACCCGCCCGGCGTCGCGGTCCGCCATGTCGAGACGGCGCGCGAGATGCTGGCGGCGGTGGAAGCGGCGCTGCCGGCGGACGCCGCCATCTTTGCCGCCGCAGTCGCAGACTGGCGTGTGGCCGGCGAGGCCGCCCAGAAGCTCAAGAAGGACGGCACAAGCGTGCCTCCGCTCGCCCTCGTCGAGAACCCCGACATCCTGTCGAGCGTCGCGCATCTGAGCGGCAACCGCCGGCCGCGCCTCGTCGTCGGCTTCGCCGCCGAGACGCACAACGTGATCGCCCATGCACAGGCCAAGCGCGCCCGGAAGGGCTGCGACTGGATCGTCGCCAACGACGTGTCGATGGATGGCGGGGCGGCGAGCGGCATTCCCGGCGGCGTCATGGGCGCCGACAGCAACGCCGTGCACCTCGTCACCGAAGCCGGGGTCGAGCACTGGCCGACCGGCACCAAGACGGAGGTGGCGCGCCGGCTGGTCGCGCGCATCGCCGAAACGCTGAACGCCGCGGAGGCCGCCTCGTGAGTCTGGACGTCCCGGTGATGCGGCTGCCGCACGGCGCCGACCTCCCGCTGCCCGACTATGCCACCGCCGGCGCCGCCGGGCTCGACCTCATCGCCGCGGTGCCGCCCGGCGAGCCGCTGACGCTCGCCCCGCTCGCCCGCGCGGCGGTGCCGACCGGTCTCGCCATCGCCCTGCCGGAAGGCTTCGAGGCGCAGGTGCGGCCGCGCTCCGGCCTGGCGCTCAAGCACGGCGTCACCGTGCTGAACGCCCCGGGCACCGTCGACGCGGATTATCGCGGCGAGATCAAGGTGCTGCTGGTCAATCTCGGCGAGGCCCCCTTCACCGTCGAACGCGGCCAGCGCATCGCGCAGCTCGTCATCGCACCGGTGACGCAGATTCAGCTCTCCGAAACACGTGATTTGGAAAAAACAACACGTGGAAGCGGTGGATTCGGCTCGACAGGCCTCGACGGCAGCAAAATATCGCGCTAGCCAAGGTGCATGCCACGCTTGTCCGACAAGAGCCTGCTCGCCATCGCCGCGGTCGTCGACGTCGCGCTGCACGCGCGCGGCACCCCGGTGGCGGCCAAGGCGCTCGCCGCCCGGCACGAGCTTCCGCCCCGGCATCTGGAGCCCGTGCTGCAGGCTCTGGTGCATGCCGGCGTGCTCAAGGGCGTGCGCGGGCCGCGCGGCGGCTACGAGCTCGCCCGCGAGCGCCGGAGGATCACCGTCGCCGAGGTGGTGCGGGTGGTGGAATCCGAAGCCGAGGACGCGCTCGGCAATTTCCCGCCCATCGTGCGCGATGTGGTCCAGCCGGCGGTCGCGGAGGCCGAGCGCACCTTCGAGGCCGCGCTCGAGGCGGTGACCGTCGAGGAGCTCTGCCGCAAGGCCACGCAGGACGGCGCCAGGCGCGGCCTGGCCGAGGGCATTGATTTCACTATATAGAGCTGTTGAAAATTTCGTTCCTCGACCCCTCGGCGTGAATATGTTAGGCAGGCGGCAACATGCGTCGTGCAAGCTGCCGCCGAATCGCACAGCGGATCCTCGAGAGGGATACGCGGCCCTGAACGGCGGCGTTGGAGGAACAGATGGCCGAGCCCGCGCTCAAGACCGATGCAACCGCCGCCCCCGCCGGACGCGGGCGTGTCTATAACTCGATCACCGAGACCATCGGCGACACCCCTCTCGTGCAGCTCAACCGGCTGCCGGCGCAGCACGGCGTGAAGGCGCGCATCCTCGCCAAGCTCGAATTCTTCAACCCCATCGGCAGCGTGAAGGATCGCATCGGCGTCTCGATGATCGAGGCGATGGAGGAGGCCGGCGTATTGAAGCCGACCACCGTGCTGGTCGAGCCGACCTCGGGCAACACCGGCATCGCCCTCGCCTTCGTGGCGGCCTCGCGCGGCTATCGCCTCATCCTCGTCATGCCGGAATCGATGTCGGTCGAGCGGCGCAAGATGCTGGCCCTGCTCGGCGCCGAGCTGGTGCTGACCCCGGCCGCGCAGGGCATGCGGGGCGCGGTGGCGCGCGCCGAGGAGCTGGTGAAGGAGCTGCCCGACGCCATCATCCCGCAGCAGTTCCGCAATCCGGCCAACCCGGCCGTGCATCGCCGCACCACGGCGGAGGAGATCTGGAACGACACCAACGGGGCGGTCGATGCGGTGGTCGCGGGCGTCGGCACCGGCGGCACCATCACTGGCATCGGCCAGGTGCTGAAGGCGCGCAAGCCGGGTCTGCGCATCGTCGCGGTGGAGCCCGAGGACAGTCCGGTGCTCTCCGGCGGCCAGCCGGGCCCGCACAAGATCCAGGGCATCGGCGCCGGCTTCATTCCGGACGTGCTGGACCGCTCGGTGATCGACGAGGTCGTCACCGTCGGCAACCAGACAGCGTTCGAGACCGCCCGCGCGGTGGCCCGGCTCGAAGGTATCCCGGTCGGCATCTCCTCGGGCGCGGCCATCGCCGCGGCGATCGAGGTCGGCGCGCGTCCGGAGATGGCAGGCAAGACCATCGTCGTGATCATTCCGTCCTTTGCGGAAAGATATCTGTCCACGGCGCTGTTCGAAGGCCTCTGATCGCCCCCCTCGCCCCTTCTAGGGCGAGTCCCCCTTCGCTAAAGTCACGATGATTCGCCTGGGCAGCGACGGCCCGTGCCACGGCTCGCCCCAGCGGGCCGGGGCTGAGGCATCATCGGAGACATTCCCCCGCCGGCAGATGTTCCGGCCGCGAGGAAGGCTCCAGGGAAGGGGGAAGCGGGGCGGAATGGCGCGACCGGCGGGCATGACGGATGCGCGGGACGTCGCCTTTTCGGCGCGGCGACCGGAATGCCGACTGCCGTCCTGGCGCCGCCGCTGGCGAGCGCCTGCGCTCACCACCTCCCTTGCCGGCACGCTGGCGGCCGGAACACTGGCCGCATCCGCCACGCCAGCCTTCGCGTCCGAAACCGTCTCGCGCCTCGCGATGACGCTGGCGCAGCTCGACCGCAGCGCGCTGATCGGCTTCGCCCTGGTGATCGGCGTGATCGCCTTCGCCACCACCACCGCCATCGTGCATGTGCGCTTCCGTGCCCGCACCAGCGCCCGCGAGGCGGCCGCCTTCGGCGAGATCTCCCGCCTCGAGGCGCGGATCGAGGAGGTGCACGCGCTGCTGCTCGCCGAGCCGCAGGTGGTGGTGGTCTGGCGCGACCCGGACACCGAGCCCGAGATCATCGGTAACACCTCGGCCTTCACCGGCGTCGCCGCGCCGACGCGGGTGCTGGCCTTCGGAAGCTGGCTGTCGCCGACCTCCGCCCGCGAGGTGGAGGCCGCGCTCGACCAGCTCCGCCGCCACGGCACGGTGATGTCGGTCGGCCTCGTCGCGCAGGACGGCCGGCATCTGGAAGCCGACGGCCGGCCGGTCGGCAGCGCCGTGGTGCTGCGGCTGCGCGAAGTGACCGGCGCGCGGCTCGCGCTCGCCCGGCTCGCCGAGACGAATGGCCGGCTGGAGGCCGACAGCGCCTCGCTGCGCGCCCTGCTGAACGCCCTGCCGGCGCCCGCCTGGGTGCGCGGCGCGGACGGACGGCTGACCTGGTGCAACGCCGCCTATGCCCATGCGGTCGACGCCGCCGACCCGGAGGACGCCGCCGCGCGCAATCTCGCGCTGCTTGACCAGTCCACCCGGAGCGCCGCCGAGGCGGCGCAGGCGGGAGGCAGAGCCTTCTCCGGCCGCCTGCCGGTGGTGGTCGCCGGGGCGCGCCGCACGCTCGACGTGCTGGAGGTCGCGACGCCGGGTGGCGCGGCGGGCGTCGCGCTCGACGCCACCGAGGCGGAGACGGCGCGGGCCGAGCTGATCCACGCGGTCAGCGCGCACCGGCGCACCTTCGACCAGCTCTCCACCGCGGTCGCCATCTTCGGCCGCGACCAGCGACTGGTGTTCCACAACGCCGCCTATGCGGCGCTGTTCGAGCTCGACCCCGCCTTCCTCGAGGACGGGCCGACCGACACCGCGGTGCTCGACCGGCTGCGGCAGGCCCGCCGCCTGCCCGAGCAGGCGGATTACCGCGCCTGGCGCGACCAGCTCCACGAGGCCTATCGCAGCATCGAGCCGCGCGAGCACTGGTGGCACCTGCCGGGCGGGCGCACGCTGCGCGTCGTCACCGCCCCGAGCCCTGAGGGCGGCGTCACCTATCTGTGCGACGAGGTGACGGAGCGCCTCGCTTTGGAGAGCCGCTACAACGCGCTGATCCGCATCCAGAGCGAGACGCTGGACGGCCTCGCCGAGGCGGTCGCGGTGTTCGGCAGCGACGGCCGGCTCGGGCTGCACAACTCCGCCTTCCTGAAGCTCTGGCGGCTGGCGCCGGCGGCGCTGAGCGAGCGCCCGCACATCGACGCCGTGGTCGCCTCCTGCCGCGCCCTCAGCCGCGACGCCGCCGCCTGGAGCGCGCTGCGCGCCGCGGTGACCGATATCGACGAGCGCTCGCCGGCCGAGTTCCGCATGGAGCGCACCGATGGCGTCATCCTCGACGGCTCCACCCAGCCGCTGCCGGACGGCGGCACGCTGGTCACCTTCCGCGACGTGACGGACAGCGTGAATGTCGAGCGCGCGCTGGTGGAGCGCAACGAGGCGCTGGTCGCCTCCGACCACCTCAAGAACAACTTCGTCAGCCACGTCTCCTACGAGCTGCGCTCGCCGCTGACGACCATCATCGGCTTCGCGCAGCTCCTCGACGACGCCGGCGTCGGCCCGCTGAACCCCAAGCAGCGCGCCTATATCAACCACATCAACGAATCGAGCGCGGCGCTGCTCGCCATCATCAACGACATCCTCGACCTCGCCACCATCGACGCCGGCACCATGACGCTGGAGCTGACCGAGGTGGACGTGCGCGAGGCGATGGAGGCGGCCGCCGAGGGCGTGCGCGACCGCCTCGCCGAGGGCGGCCTCAGGCTGGCGATCGAGGCGCCCGAGCGTGTCGGCAGCTTCCGGGCCGACGCCAAGCGGGTGCGGCAGATCCTCTACAACCTGCTCTCCAATGCGGTGGGCTTCGCGCCCGACGGCTCGACCGTGACGCTCTCCGCCGAGCGCCACCAGGACGCGATGTGGCTCCGGGTGCGCGACCAGGGCCCCGGCGTGCCGCCCGAGCTCGGCGAGCGGGTGTTCGACCGCTTCGAGAGCCGCACCGCCGGCTCGCGCCACCGCGGTGTCGGGCTCGGGCTGTCCATCGTGCGCTCGCTGATGGCGCTGCATGGCGGATCCGTGTCGATCTCCCCCGCGCCCGGGGGCGGCACCGTGGTCACCTGCACCTTCCCGCTCGACAGCCATTCCGGCCGGGCAGCGGCGGAGTAGCGGGCGATGCCTCAGACGACATCGGGCAAGACCGTGACCTGGGACGTGGTGCTTCCGGACGAGAGCGCCACCGCGCGGCTCGCCATGGACGTCGCCGCGATCCTTCAGCCCGGCGACGTGGTGACGCTGCGCGGCGACCTCGGCGCCGGCAAGACGACGCTCGCCCGCGCGGTGCTGCGCGAGATCGCCGGCGATCCGCATATCGAAGTGCCGAGCCCGACCTTCACGCTGGTGCAGAGCTACGAGCTGCCCCGCGCGCGCGTCGTGCACACCGACCTCTACCGCGTCGTCGACCCCTCCGAGCTCGACGAGCTCGGCTTCCCGGAAATCGCCGAGGGCGCCATCCTGCTGGTCGAATGGCCGGAGCGCGCCGGCAACGGGCTGCCGGGCGCCGACCGCCTCGACGTGCAGATCACCCTGCCGCCCGGCGCGGCCCCGAGCGTGCGGCGGCTGCGGCTGGAGGGGCGCGGCCGGCTTGCCGGGGCGCTGCGCCGCATGCGGGCGACGCGGGCGCTGATCGACCTCGCCGGCTTCGGGCCGGCGCGCCGGCACTATCTGCAGGGCGACGCCTCCAGCCGCACCTATGAGCGCCTCGTCGGTGCTCGCCGCACCGCCGTGCTGATGAACGCGCCGCGCCGGCCGGACGGGCCGCCGGTGCAAAACGGCAAGCCCTACAGTCAGATCGCCCATCTCGCCGAGGACGTGAAGCCCTTCGTCGCGCTGGCGCGGGGGCTGAAGGCGCGCGGTTTCTCGGCCCCGGCCATCTATGCCGCCGATCTCGATTCCGGCCTTCTGGTGATCGAGGACCTCGGCACCGAGGGCGTGCTCACCGGCACGCCGCCGGCGCCCGACGCGGAGCGCTACGGCCTGGCGGCCGACGTGCTCTCGGCGCTGCACGCTCTCGACCTGCCCGACCGGCTGCCGGTCAATCCGCAGATCGACCACGTGCTGCCGGCCTATGACATCGCCGCCCTGCTGATCGAGGCCGACCTGCTGCTCGACTGGTATCTGCCGCATCGCAGCGCGCCGGCCCCCTCGGCCGAGGCACGGCAGGCCTTCCACGAGCTGTGGAGCACGGCGCTCGCCGGCTCGCTGGCGCAGAAGCCGGTGTGGGTGCTGCGCGACTACCACTCGCCGAACCTGATGTGGCTGCCCGAGCGCGAGGGGCTGGCGCAGATCGGCCTGCTCGACTTCCAGGACGCGGTGATGGGTCCGGCCGCCTACGACCTCGTCTCGCTGGCGCAGGATGCGCGGGTCGACGTGCCCGAGGACCTCGAGCTCGCCTTGCTCGGCCGCTATGTCGAGGCGCGGCGGGCGCACGACGCCGCATTCGACGTGCGCGGCTTCGTCGCCAGCTACGCCATACTCGGCGCCCAGCGGGCCACCAAGATCCTCGGCATCTTCGCGCGGCTGAACAAGCGCGACGGCAAGCCCCAGTATCTGCGCCACATGCCGCGCATCTGGCGCTATCTGGAACGCTGCCTTGCCTTTCCCGAGCTTGCCGGCGTGAAGGCGTGGTACGACGCCCATGTGCCGGCGGTGCCAGTGCCGCCGACCGAGTCCGTGCCGGCCGCCGCGCCGGGCGGCGCCGACGACGATGCTTCCGCCGAATCCTCCCCGGCGCCGCGCGCCGATACACTGTCCGCTGCGACATGACGCCGATCACGACCGCGATGGTGCTGGCCGCCGGCCTCGGCACCCGCATGCGCCCACTCACCGACACCCGCCCCAAGCCGCTGGTCGAGGTCGACGGCCGGGCGCTGATCGACCATGTGCTCGACCGCCTGGCCGATGCCGGCATCGAGCGGGCGGTGGTCAACCTGCATCACCACGCCGACATGATGGAGCGCCACCTCGCGGAGCGGGTTCGGGCGGGCCGCACGCGCCCCGCGATCGTGCTCTCCGACGAGCGCGACGCGCTGCTCGAGACCGGCGGCGGCATCGTGCGGGCGCTGCCGTTACTCGGCGACGCGCCGTTCCTCTCGATCAACGCCGACACCATCTGGGTCGAGGGCATCCGGCCGAACCTGCCTAGCCTGATCGACGGATTCGATCCCGAGCGGATGGACGCGCTCCTGCTGTGCGCGGCGACCGCCACCTCGATCGGCTATGACGGGCGCGGCGACTTCCTGATGGACGGCGAATCCCGGCTCATCCCGCGCCGCGAGCGGCTGGTGGCGCCGTTCGTCTATGCCGGCGCGGCGGTGCTGAGCCCGAAGCTGTTCGAGGGCGCGCCGGAAGGCCGCTTCTCGCTCACCCGGCTGTTCCACCGCGCCGCCGAGGAAGGCCGGCTGTTCGGGCTCCGCCTCGAAGGCATATGGATGCATGTCGGCACACCCGAGGCGATCGCCGAGGCCGAGGAGGCGATCCGCCGCTCGGTGGATTGAGGGTGCGAGCGGCTGGCCCCCAGCGCACGGAACGCTTGCCCCCGGTTCGACGTCTGGCGAGGTGGGGATGCCCGGATCGAGGTCGGGTATGACGACGTTTTGGACACCATCGCTCCGGCACCGATAGTGTGGATCGGACCACGATCCCTGATTCACACCGGATTGCCGGCCGGGGCCTGAGAACGGAATGGACCAGCTCACCTTCGACATGAAGGAACCGGCGCCGGGCCCAGCCCGCGCGAGCGGCCTGCGCCTCGCCACCATTCCTGCCTCGGCGCCGTTCCTGCCGACGCTGGCCGACGCGCTGCTCGACGGCCGGCTGGTGCCCGGCTTCGCGCCGCGCGGCGACCCGCTGGCGCTCGCCTCGGCGACGCTCTACCTGCCGACCCGGCGCGCCGGGCGGCTGTTCGCCGACGCGCTGGTCGCGCGCATGCCGGGCGGCGTCGCGCTGCTGCCGCGCATCGTGCCGCTCGGCGACGTCGACGAGGACGCCCTCGCCTTCGCCGAGGACCGCACCGAGCCGCCGACGCCGATTCCCGGCACCACGCGGCGCCTCGCGCTGGCGAGCCTCGTGGCGCGCTGGCGTTCGCTGCTGCGCGACGATGACGGGCGGCAGGCGGTCGCCTCCGGCCCGGGCGCCGAGCTGGCGCTCGCCGACGCGCTGGCGAGCCTCGTCGACGAGATGGCGGCGCAGGAGATCGCCTGGTCGCGGCTCGACACGCTGGTGCCGGGCGAGCACGACCGCTACTGGGACATGGCGCTCGACTTCCTGAAGATCGCGCGCGAGGCGTGGCCGGCGCTGCTGGCCGCGCTCAAGGCGGTGGACGCCAGCGTGCGCCGCGACCGGCTGATCGGCGAGGAGGCGGCGCGGCTCGCCGCGCTCGGGCCGGAAGCCGGGCCGGTGATCGCGGCGGGGTCGACCGGCTCCATGCCCGCCACCGCCCGGCTGCTCGCCGCGGTCGCCCGCCTGCCGCGCGGCTGCGTGGTGCTGCCGGGCCTCGACACCTATCTCGACGATGCCGCCTTCTCGGCGCTGACCGACGCCGACGCGCCGGCGCCCAGCCATCCGCAATACGGCCTCGGCCGGCTGCTCGGAGTGATGGGGGCGCGGCGCGAGGAGGTCGAGGCGCTGGCGCCGCCGGCGCCGCACGGGCGCGAGGCGCTGCTCTCCGAGGCGCTGCGGCCGGCGCAGACCACAGAGGCCTGGGCCAGCCTCGGCGAGCGCCTGCCGGCCGCCGCCATCGACGCGGCGCTTTCGGGCATCGCGGTGATCGAGGCCAATGACGGGCGCGAGGAGGCGCTCGCCATCGCACTGGCGTTGCGCGAGGCGCTGGAGACGCCCGGCCGCACGGCGGCGCTGGTGACGCCGGACCGCGACCTCGCCCGGCGCGTCGCCGCCGAGCTGCTGCGCTTCTCCATCCGCATCGACGATTCCGCCGGCGAGCCGCTGTCCGAGAGCAGCATTGGCCGCTTCGCGCGCCTCGTCGCCGACGTCGCGGCGGAACGGCTCGCGCCGATCACGCTGATCGCGCTGCTCCGCCATCCCGCCGCGCGCTTCGGGCTGGAGCCGGAGGCGCTGGCGCGGGCCGTCGACGCGCTGGAGCTGATGGTGCTGCGGGGGCCACGGCCGGCGGCCGGCACGGCCGGTCTGGTCGCGGCGGCGGCCGGGTTCGATCCCACCGACTTCCATCCGAGCGACCCGCGCGCTGGCGTCGACGCCGAGACCAAGGCGCGCGCGGTCGACCTCGCGGCGCGGATCGCGGCGGCGTTCGCGCCGCTCGACGCCTGCGTGCAGGGCCGGCACGGCTTCGGCGCGCTGGTGAACGCCCATCGCGCGGCGCTGGAGGCCGCCGGCGGGCTCCTTGACGCGACGGACATGGCGCAGCGCGAGCTCGCCGGCGCCTTCGACGCGATGAGCGAGGGCGCGCCGCTGGCGCCGGAGATGTCGCTCGCCGACTATGCCGCCGCGGTGCCGATGCTGCTGTCCGACCGCCCGGTGCGCCCGCTGTTCGACACCGAGGCGCGGCTACGCATCCTCGGGCCGCTGGAGGCTCGCCTCGTCTCCGTCGACCGCATGATCCTCGGCGGGCTGACCGAGGACGGCTGGCCGGCGGCGGTCACCACCGACCCGTGGCTGTCGCGCCCGATGCGCGCGGCGCTCGGCCTCGAGGCGCCGGAGCGCCGCATCGGCCTGTCCGCCCACGACTTCGCGCAGGGCTGCGGCGCGCCGGAGCTGATCCTCACCCATCCGGCCAAGCTCGGCGGCGCGCCGAGCGTGCCCTCGCGCTTCCTGCAGCGGCTGGCGGCGGTGGCGGGGCAGGCGCGCTGGAACGCGGCGGTGGCGCGCGGGGCGCGCTGGCGCCGCCTCGCGGGCGCGCTCGACGCGGAGCCGGAGGTGCCGCGCGTGCCGCGCCCGGCCCCCGCGCCTGCGGTGGAGTTGCGGCCGACGCGGCTCTCGGTCACCGAGATCGAGACCTGGCTGCGCGACCCCTATGCGATCTATGCCCGCCACGTGCTGAAGCTCTCGCCGCTGGAGGAGCTCGACGCGGCGCCCGGCGCGGCGGAACGCGGCAGCGCCATGCACGAGGCGCTCGGCCGCTTCGCCCAGCTTCACCCCGAGACGCTTCCCGCCGATGCCGAGGCAGTGCTGCGGCGCCTCGGCGAGGAGGCTTTCGCGCCGCTCAGGGCCTATCCGGCCGAGCATGCGCTGTGGTGGGCGCGCTTCGAGCGGCTGGTCCCCGCCTATATCGCCTGGGAGCGCGAGCGCCGACGACAGGTCGCGCGCATCGTCGCGGAGACCCACGGCCGGCTCCCGCTCGCCGGCACGCGCGGGCCCTTCGTGCTCTCCGGACGCGCCGACCGCATCGAGCTGCGGCGCGACGGCACGCTCGGCATCGTCGACTTCAAGACCGGCGCGACGCCGACCGCCAAGCAGACCAGCGCGAAATACTCGCCGCAGCTACCGCTGGAGGCCGCGATGGCGCGGGCCGACGGCTTCCGGGACGTCCCGGCGCTGCCGGCTGCCGCGCTCGACTATGTGCCGCTGCTGCGCCGCACAGCCGCTCTGCCCACGGTGAGCGCGCTCGTCGAGGGCCGAAGCGCCATCGAGCTTGCCGAGGAGACGCTGGAGCGGCTGCTGTCGCTGGTGCACGCCTTCGAGAACCCTTCGCAGGGCTATGCCGCGCTGACGCGCCCGATGTTCCGCAAGCAGTTCGGCGACTACGGCCATCTCGCGCGGGTGAAGGAATGGTCGGTCGGCGGCGACGAGGAGGCCGGCGAATGAACGCACCCGCACCGGCATCGGCCGCCATCGAGGCGGCGACGGCGCTGCAGAGCCGCGCTTCGGACCCCGCCATCTCGGCCTGGGTGTCGGCCAATGCCGGCTCCGGCAAGACGCATGTGCTGGCGCGCCGGGTGATCCGGCTGCTGCTGGGCGGCGTGCCGCCGGGGCGCATATTGTGCCTCACCTACACCAAGGCGGCGGCCGCCAACATGGCGAACCGGGTGCTCGACGAGCTGCGCCGCTGGGTGACGCTTGACGATGAGACGCTCGACGCGGCGATCCGCGCCACCGACGGCGCGCCGAGCCAGACCCCGGCCCCCGAGCGGCGGGCGCGGGCGCGCCGGCTGTTCGCCGCCGCGCTGGAGACGCCGGGAGGCCTGAAGATCCAGACCATCCACGCCTTCTGCGGCCAGCTTCTGCACCGCTTCCCCTTCGAGGCCGGTGTGCCGGCCGGCTTCGGCACGCTGGAGAACGGCGCGGAGCTCGAACTGCTCGCCCGCGTGCGCACCGAGGTGGTGCTGGAGGCCGCCGGCGCGCCCGACAGCCCGCTCGGGCGCGCTTTCGCGCTGATCGTCGAGGAGATGTCGGACGGCGGCATCGACAAGCTGGTCGCCGGCCTGATCGCCGAGCCGGACGCGCTGGACGCGAGCGAGGACGACGTCCGCCGGCTGGTCGGCTGCACGAGCCCGGAATGCGCCGAGGAGATCGAGCGCCGCATCGTCGGCGGGGCGCTGATCCCGCACGCCGAATGGCGTCCGCTTGGGCAGGTGTTCATGCAGCTCGACGGGCGCATCACCGAGCGCGGCGCCGCCCTCGTCGCCGCCGCGCTTGCCGGGGAGGAGGAACGCGCCGGACGCTACGCCGAGGTCTTCCTCACCAAGGACAGCAAGCCTCGTGCTGACAGCCAGTTCGGCAAGGCCGAAATCCGCGCCGACTATCCCGTGCTGCTCACCGAGCGCGATCGCATCGGTCGGCTGATGGAGCAGATCACCGCCGCCCGGGCCGCCGAGCGCAGCATCGCGGCGCTGACCATCGCCCGCGCGGCGGTCGCCCGCTACGAGACGGCCAAGCGCGCGCGCGGCGTGCTCGATTTCGGCGACCTCATCAAGGCGGCGCGCAAGCTGCTCGGCTCGGGCGCCTCGGCCTGGGTGCACTACAAGCTCGATCAGGGCATCGACCATGTGCTGCTCGACGAGGCGCAGGACACCAGCCCCGAGCAGTGGGAGGTGATCCGCCCGCTGGTCGCCGAGTTCTTCGCCGGCGCCGGCGCGCACACCGAGACCCGCACGCTGTTCGTGGTCGGCGACGAGAAGCAGTCGATCTTCTCCTTCCAGGGCGCCGATCCGCGCCGCTTCAACGCGATGCGCGAGGAACTGGCGCGGACGGCGCCAGCGGCGAGCTTCGACCATGTGAAGCTGCGCCACTCCTTCCGCTCGGCGCCCGGCATCATGGCGGCGGTGGACACGGTGTTCGGACGCGAGGAGGCGTTTCACGGCCTCACCGCCGAGCCGGAAGCGACCAGCCACGAGGCGGTGCGCAACATGCCCTCCCTGGTCGAGATATGGACGCCGGAGGCGCCGGGCGAGAAAGCCGAGGTCGACGCGTGGCAGAAGCCGCTCGACGCGCCGCGCGAGGACGACCCGAAGACGCGTCTCGCCCGCAACATCGCGGCGCATATCGGTGCCTATGTGAAGGTCCCGCTGCCGCTCGCCGCGCGCGATGCCGAGGGCTCCCGCGCGGCGCGGCCGGGCGACTTCCTCATTCTGGTGCGGCGGCGCGACGCGCTGTTCGAGGCGATCATCCGCGAGCTCAAGAACGCCGGCGTTCCGGTCGCCGGCGCCGACCGCCTCATCGTCGCCGAGCACATCGCGGTGATGGACCTGATGGCGCTCGGCGACGCGCTGGTCTCGCCGGATGACGAGCTCTCCCTTGCCTGCGCGCTGAAGAGCCCGCTCTTCGGCCTCGACGACAACGACCTGATCGCGCTGTGCGCCCGCCGCACCGCACGGCTCGGCGAGACGCTGCGCGCCCGCGCCGGTGAAAAGTCGAGTTGGGGTGCGGCGGCGGCCATGCTGGAGCGGCTCAGGCCCGATGCGCTGGCGCTGCGCCCGTTCGATTTCTACGCCCGCGTGCTCGGCCGCGAGCGCGGCCGCGCGAAGATGCTGGCGCGGCTCGGCGAGGAAGCGGCGGACGCGCTCGACGAGATGCTGGCGCTCGCCCGCACCTATGAGCGGGTCGAGACGCCCTCGCTGCCGGGCTTCCTCGCCTTCCTGCGGCGCGGCGGCGCCGACACCAAGCGCGACATGGAGGCCGGGCGCGACGAGGTGCGGGTGATGACGGTGCACGGGGCCAAGGGGCTGGAGGCGCCCTATGTGATCCTCGCCGACACCACCACGCTACCCAACGCCCGCAACGACGACGGCCTCATCAAGGCGGAGACGGAAAGCGGGCGCCGAGTCGCGCTGCTGGCACCGAGCAAAAAGACCGACACGCCGGCACTCGCCACGCTGCGCGATCGGCTGACCGCCGCGGCCCATGAGGAATATCGCCGGCTGCTCTATGTCGCGCTCACCCGCGCGGAGACCGCGCTGGTGGTGTGCGGCGCCGACGGCCGAAATCAGCGCCGGCCGGAATGCTGGTACGAGCTGGTGCGCGCCGCTCTCGCCGCCGAGGCGGTCGAGGCGCCCGCCATCGGCTTCGACGGACAGGTGCTGCGCTGGCGCCCGCAGCCGCAGGGCTCCGGCGCGCCCGGAAGCGCTCCCTCCGCAGCCCCGCCCATGGAGACGCTGGCGGCCGAGGAGCGGCATATGCTCGAGCGGATGCTCCGCCCGGTCGCCGCCTCGACGCCGCCGCGCCGGGTCGTGCCCTCGGCGCTGGAGACACAGGATCAGGCTCCCAGAGCGGCCTCCGCCCGTTCGGCGGCGGACCGGCTGGCGGCCGCCCATTCGCTGCGGCGCGGCGACCTCGTACACCGGCTGCTCGCCGGCCTGCCCGGCATCGAGCCGCCGCAGCGGCGCGAGGCCGGCGGACGCCTGCTCGCCAACCTCGCCGCCGATCTCGGCGACGACATCCGCGCGGAGCTGGTGGAGGAGGCGCTGGCGACGCTCGACCATCCGGCGCTGGCCAAGCTGTTCGCGCCCGGCAGCCGTGCCGAGGTGCCGGTCGCCGGCGAGATCGCGCCCGGCGTCACCGTGTCGGGCCGAATCGACCGCGTGCATGTCGCGGCCGACCGGGTCCTGATCGCAGACTTCAAGACCGATGCGCGCCCCCCGCAGGCGGCAGGGCAGGTTCCCGCCACGCACAGGGCGCAGCTCGCCCTCTATGCACACCTCATCGGAAAGCTGTTTCCCGACAGGGCGATAGACGCCGTTCTGGTCTATACGGCGGGGCCGGTGGTGCATGAGGTGCTGCGCGAGGCGGTCGCGGCGGCGGTCTCTTCCCTCACGTCGGAGTGACGGCGCCTTGACGGCCCCGGTAGGCACTACCTACCTTTCAGCCAACTCTCTCCAATCTGTTTTCCGGAAAGGTTGCGCCATGGGCGTCGAAAAAGTGTCGGACCAGTCCTTCGAGTCCGACGTCATCAAGTCCTCCGAACCGGTGCTGGTCGATTTCTGGGCCGAGTGGTGCGGTCCCTGCCGCATGGTCGCCCCGGTGCTCGACGAGGTCGCCGGCGAGCTCGACGGCAAGCTGAAGATCGTCAAGCTGAACGTCGACGAGAACCCGGCCACCGCCTCGAAATACGGCATCATGTCGATCCCGACGCTGCTGCTGTTCAAGGACGGCAAGCTCGCCTCGCGGCAGGTCGGCGCCGCGCCGAAGGCGAAGCTGGTGCAGTGGATCAACAGCGCGATCTGATCGCGGCCAGCGACCCAGTCATACTGACGAGCCCCGGAACGGTCCTCCGCTCCGGGGTTTTTCGTTGCGTTCAGGCTCCCGCGAAGCTGCGCAGGGCGTCGTAGAGCAGCTTCAGCGAGAGCAGGAACAGCGCCGCCATCACCAGGCGGTAGAACAGCCGCTCGGGGATGGTGCGGGTCAGGCGCACGCCGACGAAGGTGGCGACGATCGCCACCGGCATCACCAGCAGCGCGACCTTGAGATTGCCGGGGGAGAACTGCCCCAGGGCCCAATAGGGCGGCACCTTCATCCAGTTGATCGCCGCGAACAAGATCGTCGAGGTGCCGGCATAGACCATCTTCGGCAGCCGCTGCGGCACCACATACATCTGGTAGGGCGGTCCGCCCGCGTGGGTGACGAAGCTGGTGAAGCCGGCCACCGCGCCCCAGAACAGCCCGCGCGGCACGTCGGCCCGGTGCGGCTCCGCCGAGCGCCGGCCGAACCAGCTCGCGAGGCAGAAGCTCACCCCGATGATCCCGACCATCAGCAGCACGAACGCCTCGGAGACGATCGAGGCGGTGGCCCAGCCGACGGCGATGCCGACCGCCGCGCTGGGAGCGAGTATGGCGAGGTTGCGCCCGGAATATTCGCGCCGGTAGGCCCAGACGCCGAACATGTCGCTGACCACATAGACCGGCAGCAGCAGGCCGGCGGCGGCGATCGGCGGCATCACCAGCGAGAGGATCGGCACCGCGAGCATGCCGATCATCGGCACGCCACCCTTGCCGGTTCCGACGGCGAAGGCCGCCGCGCCCGCGGCGAGCGCGAAGGCGATGTCGGGACCCATCATGGCGATCGAGCGGGGCGGTCAGGCCGCCTGCGCCGCCTCCAGTCGCTTGGCGACGAGCACGCGCAGCTCGCGCAGGTCCTTGACGAACTGGCGGATACCTTCCGAAAGCTTCTCGGTCGCCATCGCGTCCTCGTTCAGCGCGAAGCGGAACGCCTTCTCGTCGAGCGCGAGGCGGGCCGGGGCGCCTTCCGTCCGCGACGGATCGAGCCGGCGCGGCAGTGCTCCCTCGTCGGCGGCGAGCTCATCGAGCAGGCCCGGCCCGATGGTGAGCCGGTCGCAGCCCGCCAGCGCCTCGATCTCGCCGGTGTTGCGGAAGGAGGCGCCCATCACCACGGTGGGGATGCCGTGCTTCTTGTAATAGGCATAAATCTGCCGCACCGAGACGACGCCGGGATCGGTCTCGGCGGTGAACGGCCCGCCGCCCGCCTTGACGTGCCAGTCGAGGATGCGCCCGACGAAGGGCGAGATGAGGAAGGCGCCGGCATCCGCGCAGGCCGCCGCCTGGGCGAGCGCGAAGAGCAGCGTCATGTTGCAGTCGATGCCCTCCTTCTGGAGAACCTCCGCCGCGCGGATGCCCTCCCAGGTCGAGGCGATCTTGATGAGGATGCGCTCGCGGCCGACGCCGCGCTCGGCATAGGCGGCGATGAGCGCGCGCGCCTTGGCGATGCTCGCCTCGGTATCGAAGGAAAGGTCGGCATCGACCTCGGTCGAGACGCGGCCCGGCACGATGCCCGCGAGCTCGGCGCCGAAATTGACCGCGAGCCGGTCGCAGACCGCCCGCACCACCGCCTCGCGCGCGCCGGACTGCCGGCGGCCCCACGCGATCGCCTCGTCCACCAGCGGCGCATAGGCCGCGATCCCCGCCGCCTTCAGCAGCAGGGTCGGATTGGTCGTGCAATCCTGCGGCTTCAGGCGCCGGACCGCTTCGATGTCGCCGGTATCGGCGACCACCACGGTCATCGCACGAAGCTGGTCGAGCTTTGAAGGCATGCCTGTTCTTCCTTCGCAATGGCCGGCGCGGACCGCGCGGCGCACCGTCTCTTCGCATATGTTCTATTGGAGAATATAGCGCCCTGCCGGCCGGATCACAGCTACGGCGTCGGCTTTTTGAGGCGGATGGGCGCAGCCCGCGGCAAGCGGGGCGCGCGACAAAGCGATCGTGAAGCGCAACGCGTTCTTAAAGCGTGTATGCGATACGACCGTCATCGGCTCGCCCGGGCGCTCCCCGACGGCGAGACCCGCCCGGCGAACCGCAGGATGATCCCGCGATGGCGCAGACCAATCCCGAATTCGACAGGATCGCGCCCTACATCCCGGCGCGGATCAGCGTCGACAGCCTCGTCGACGGCTGCCTCGCCTTCGCGCTGCTCATCAGCTTCTTGGTGTTCATCGAGCCGGCGCCCTACGAGGTCGCCGTCCTGATCGTCGGGATCGCCCTGTTCCTGGCGCGTGCGCCTATACCCCGCGCCCTGGCACCGCTCATTCTCACGCTCGGCCTGCTGGCGGTGTTCGGCGCCTTCTCGGCGCTGCAGGTGGTGTTCGATTCCAAGGCGATCATGTACTACCTGATCACCGTCTATTTCGAGATCTCCGTCGTCATCTTCGCGGTCGCCTTCGCGCAGCATCCGGAGCGGCGGTTGGCCGTGCTGGAGCGCTGGTACATACGGGCGGCTGTGCTCGCCGCGCTTCTCGGCATCATCGGCTATTTCGCCACGCCCAAGGGCGGCGAGAGCCTGCTGCTGCTCGCCGGACGGGCCAAGGCGACGTTCAAGGACCCGAACGTGTACGGGCCCTTCCTCGTCCTGCCGGTCCTCTTCCTCCTGCAGAGGATCATCTATGACCGCTTCCGGCTGAGCACCGTCATCACCATACTGGTCATTCTGCTCGGGCTCTTCCTGTCCTTCTCCCGCGGTGCGTGGGGCCATCTCGCCGGTTCCGGCGGCATCATGCTGGCCCTGATGTTCTTCACCAATCGCGACCCGATGTTCCGCCTCAGGCTGATCAACCTGTCAGTTCTCGGGGTGCTCTGCATCGCGGCCCTGCTGGCGCTGCTGCTGTCGTTCAGCTCGCTGAGCGCCATGTTCACGGAGCGCGTCAATCTCACCAATTATTACGACCAGGGCGAAGCCGGGCGCTTCGGCAACCAGCTACGCGGCTTCCTGACCATCTTCGACTACCCGAACGGCACCGGTCCGCGCCAGTTCAAGATCATGTTCGGCAACGACCCGCACAACACCTATCTCGCCGCCTTCTACGCCTATGGCTGGGGCGGCGGCATCGCCTACGCCGTTCTGGTCGCGCTCACGCTCTGGATCGGTCTGAAGGGGGCGCTGGTGAAGACCCCGTGGCAGGCGGGCCTGATCGCCATCTACGGGACCTATGTGGGTGATGCGCTGGAGAGCTTCATCATCGACACCGACCACTGGCGGCACTATTTCCTGCTGATGGGCGGCGTGTGGGGCTTCGCGGTCGCCTCGCTGCGGGCACGGGCGCAGCAGACACCGAGAATGCAGCAGGCGCCGAGTCCATCGCCTTCGTAGCCCGCATGATCGTTTGCCGGCGCCGCTTCAATCAGGCTTCGCCTTGATTCCACACTGAAATACCGGGCCGACATCGCCACCGACCCGGTCCGTGGCCGAATCAGTCTGCAATCCTGGCCGGGGCTGAACCGGACGGGATGCCGGCATCGGCGCCGCATGCGGCGTCCCTCGACTTCGATCTGCATGCACACAAATGTCTCGCGTGGCAGAAATGGCACGATCATCGTGGATTTCTGGCGGTGAATCGATCTCGCCGACGCAGCGGAAAATCCGATATCCGCGCTTAACCATCTGAGATTAAGCCCATTTTTTGATGCAACCCAGACGATTGCTTCGCAGCATGACGAAGCGGGACCCTCTCCGGACCTCCGGCACGCGCTTGTCGGTGCGTTTGCGCTTGGATAGGTTCAACCTGCGAGAGTGGGCTGTCCGTGGGGGGCGTCTCGTTTCTCGTCGTAGCATTTGGTGTGCCGCATCGGGGGCGGGGGGCGCATGACGAGTTCCAAGCGTTTGTCACGGGTGAACAACGGACAGCCGCAGAAGCAGGTCCGGACACCCGTACTGGGAGAGGCCCAGCCTTTTGCGAAGCGCACCGTCGGACGGGCGCCACTTCTGCTCGGCACGGCACTTGCCACCGTGCTGTTCGGCCTGACACTCGCGCCGCATCGCGCGCTGGCGGATTGCTCGGACGGCATCGGGCCGGGCCCCGACACCGACATGACCTGCGACGGTACCGACAATGACGGCGGTATCTTCTACGGCGACGACGAAAGCGCCTCGGCGACGATCGAGAACGGCGCGGTCGTCACCAACAACGACGATGGCGACCTCGCGATCGCCGGCGGCCTGGAGAACGGCAGCGGCCACAGCGCGACGGTGAATGTCGGCTCGAACGTCCAGTTGCTCGGCAATGTCGGCGGCGTCGGCGTGCGCAACTCGGCCCGCGACGGCGAAGACCCCACCACCAATGCCAGCCTCGTCTACAACGGCAATGGCGGCAGCACGCTGGTTCAGGGCGGCAATATCGGCGTGGTGCTGCAGAACCGGAGCTCGGGAACGGCGACGTTCAACAATTTCGGCTCCAACAACACCTACCGGTCGACCAATATCGACACGGATCCCGAAAATACGAAGATCATGGGCGTCGGCGTGATCGCCGCCTCCGGAACCGCCACCTTCAACAATAGCGGCTCCGGTCTCTTCATCTCCGGCAACGACGTCGGCATGCTCACCCTGAGCCAGAGTGGCAATGCCGTCTTCAACAATTCCTCGAACGCCACCTTCCAGGCCGGGGCGAACATCGAAGGCTCGATCGGCGGCGCGGTGATCTCCCAGGGCGGCACCGCCGACTACAACAACACGGGCTCGGTCACCGCCTCGGGCAACAAGGCGGGCCTCGTCGTCGTCGTCGATACCGGCAGCGGCAATGCCGACTACAGCAGCACCGGGGGCGGCTCGAACAATTTCCAGGCGACCGGCACCGGCGGCGTGGCGCTGGGCGTGATCGTCCAGAACGGCAGCGGCGACGCGCTCTACAACAACACCAAGACCACCACGGTCACCGCGACGGGCACCGATTCCGGCGGCATCGCGGTGCTCAACGTCGACGATCCCGACGGCGGCTCGGGCTCGGGCGATGCCAGCTACGTCAATTCCGGCTTCACCGACGTCACCGCGACCAATACCGGCTCGGTCGGCATCGGCGTGATCTCGGAGCACGGCTCCGCCAGCTACCAGAACAACGGCGCCACCACCCTGTCCGACGGCTCCGCGGCCGGCATCGCGGTGCTGGCGACCGGCGGCGGCGGCGGCGCCAGCTATTCGAGCTCTGGCAGCACGACCGTGACGGCCGGCCAGGACAAGAGCGCGGGCATCATCGTCAACGTCACCGGCGGCTCCGGCAACGCCAGCTACACCAGCAGCGCCTTCACCAGCGTGACCAATGACGGCACCGGCTCGGTCGGCATCGGCGTGATCGCGGCCGATTCCGACGACGACCCGGCGCTGCAGAACTCGACCGGCAACGCCAGCTACACCAGCTCGGCCCAGACCATCGTGAACGCCACCGCCACCGGTTCGGCGGGCATCCTCGTCGTGTCGGCGCGCGGCACCGCGACCTACCAGAACAACAGCGGCGCCAGCGCGACGTCCAACGGCGCGCGGGCCGGCATCCTGGTCGCCGTCACCGACGCCGGCGGCAACGCGACCTACACCAACACCGGCACCACCACGGCCACCGCCACCGCGACCAACGGCACCGAGAACGGCGCCGGCATCCTGGTGAGCGTGGCCGGCGGCGCGGGCAGCGCCAGCTACACCAGCAGCGGCTCCACCACGGCGACCGCCACCGGCATCAACTCGGCCGGCATCCTGGTCTCCGCCGCCGATTCGACGACCAATCCGGCGCTGCCGGATTCGACCGGCAACGCCAGCTACATCAGCTCGGCCTTCACCAATGCCACCGCGACCAACACCGGCTCGGCCGGCATCCTGGTCTCGTCGGCGCGCGGCACCGCGACCTACCAGAACAACGGCGCCGCCACGGCGCAGGCCAGCGGCGCGCGGGCCGGCATCCTGGTCACCGTCACCGACGCCGGCGGCAATGCCAGCTACACCAACACCGGCACCACCGTCGCATCCGCGACCGAGGCCAAGGGCGCCGGCATACTGGTGAGCGTGGCCGGTGGTCCCAGCGATGCGCTCTACACCAGCAGCGGCTCCACAACCGCGGTCGCCAGCGGCATCAACTCGGCCGGTATCCTCGTCTCCGCCGCCGATTCGACGACCAACCCGGCGCTGCCGGATTCGACCGGCGACGCCAGCTATCTCAGCACGGCCTTCACCCAGGCCGTGGCCACCAATGGCGGATCGGCCGGCATCCTGGTCTCGTCGGCGCGGGGTGCGGCGACCTACCAGAACAACAACGGCGCCATGGCTTTCGCCAGCGGCGCGCGGGCCGGCATCCTGGTCGCGGTGACCGACGCCGGCGGCAATGCCAGCTACACCAATACTGGCGCCACCACCGCCTCGGCGAACGAGACCAAGGGCGCCGGCATCCTGGTGAGCGTCAGCGGCGGCGCCAGCGACGCGCTCTACACCAGCAGCGGCTCCACGACGGCGACCGCCACGGGCACCAACTCGGCCGGCATCCTCGTCACCGCCGCCGATTCGACCGATCCGCTGCTCCCGGATTCGACCGGCGACGCCAGCTACACAAGCACCGCCTCGACCTTCGCCTCCGCCACCAACACCGGCTCGGCCGGCATACTGGTCTCCTCCGCGCGCGGCGCGGCGACCTACCAGAACAACAACAGCGCGACCGCCGAAGCACATGGCGGACGGGCCGGCATCCTGGTCGCGGTGACCGACGCCGGCGGCAACGCCAGCTACACCAACACCGGCACCACCACCGCCAGCGCGCTCGAGACCAAGGGCGCCGGCATTCTGGTGAGCGTCAGCGGCGGCGCGAGCGACGCGCTCTACACCAGCAGCGGCTCGACCACCACCACCGCCACCGGCATCAATTCGGCCGGCATCCTCGTCTCCGCCGCCGACTCCACCGATCCCCTGCTGCCGCTCTCGACCGGCGACGCCAGCTACATCAGCACGGCCTTCACCCAGGCCACCGCGACCAACACCGGATCGGCCGGCATCCTCGTGACGTCGGCGCGCGGCACGGCGACCTACCAGAACAACAACGGCGCCACGGCGCAGGCCAGCGGCGCGCGGGCCGGCATCCTGGTCGCGGTGACCGACGCCGGCGGCAATGCCAGCTACACCAACACCGGCAACACCACCGCCTCGGCGAACCAGAGCGACGGCGCCGGCATTCTGGTGAGCGTCACCGGCGGCGCCGGCGACGCGATCTACTTGAGCAGCGGCATCACCAATGTCACCGCCGCCGGCACCAACGCCGCCGGCATCGCGGTGCTCGCCACGGATTCGACGACCGATCCAGCGCTGCCGCTCTCGACCGGCGACGCCAGCTATCTCAGCACGGCCTTCACCCAGGTGACGGCCACCAACACGGATTCCGGCGGCATCACCGTCGTCTCGACGCGCGGATCGGCGAGCTATGTGAGCACGGCCGGTTCCGACATCTCCGGCGCCCAGGCCGGCATCCTGATCACCACGCTGGATGGCACGGGCAGCGCGACCTATGTCAGCACGGCGACCGCCCTCGTCGACGCGGTCGAGCCCGATTCCAACGGCATCGTGGTCGCCTCCTCCGGCGGCAGCGCCGGCTATCTCAGCACCGGCGTGGGCACGCAGATATCCGGCGTGCTCAGCGCCGTCACCGTCGCCGGCCAGACCGGCATGAGCAGCTATCAGAGCACCGGCGCAACGCTCACCGGCTCGGCCGACGGCCTGCTGGTCGTCAACGAGTATGGCAACGTCTCGGTTCTCTCGAACGACACCATCGTCGGCACCAACGGCAACGGCGCCCGTATCGCCAAGGCCGGCTACGAGGGCGGCATCACCGCGGTGTTCGACGGCAGCACGACGGCGATGAACGGCGACGGCATCACCGTCGCGGCCGCCACCTCGAACCCCTATCCCGATTCCACCCCGGGCCCGGCCGGCCCCAGCATCCCGGCGCCGGCCGCGACCACCGTCGACTTCACCCTGAACGGCGCGGTCGACGCGACCCTCTCCGGCGTCAAGCTGGTCGCCTCCTCCGAATCGGAGGCCGGCCAGAACAGCGGCAACACCATCCTGACGGCGACGCTCGCCGGCACCTCCAGCGTGACCTCGGACGGCATCGCCGACGATGAGGCGGGCGTGCTCGCGCTCTCGCTCAGCACCACCGGCACCGCCGACATCACGCTGGCGCTCAACCAGGGCGACGGCGCAACCACCGGTGTCGTGCGCTCGGCCGGCAACGGCGTCGCCGCGATCGCCACCAGCCCGGCCGGCGGCATGTCCGACGTCGACATCCTCGGCAGCATCTTCGCCGGCAGGAACGGCCTCGTCGCCGCCCGCGAGGGCAATTTCGGCGGCGTCGACGTCTATCTCGGCCCCAACACCGTCATCGACGCCGGCGAGAACGGCGTCATCGCCTCGCAGGACAAGGGCAGCGGCGGCGTTGTCACCGTGCTCAGCGATGCCCGCATCATCGCCGGCGAATCCGGCCTGCTCGCCATCAATACGGGCGGCTCGGCGACCGCCACCACCAACAACCTGATCACCGCTCACGGCGATTTCGGCGCTGGCGTCACCACCGAGAACGGCGACGCGACGCTGATTGTCAACGCGGCGATCGACGGTGCGCCCGACACCGGCGCCGGCGCGATCGTCCAGGGCAACGGCAACATCTTTGTCGACATCAACGCCCCGGTCGACGCCAACACCACCGGCGTGATGGGCACCAGCATCGCCGGCACCGGCAATATCGACATCGACGTCGACGGCCGGATCCGCTCGGACGGCACCGGCATCCTGTCGGTGAAGAACGGCGACGGCGACACCACCATCGACGTGAACGCGGCCATCGGCGGCCTGTCGGCCGCGGCCACGGGCGCCAGCGGCATCCAGTTCACCGGGCTGCAGGGCTCGGGCGACGTCTCCATCGTCACCACGACGCAGGGCCAGATCAACGCTTCCGACTTCGGCATCACCGCGACCAAGGCGTTCAGCGACGGTAATGTGAACATCCTGACGAATGCCACGATCGAGGCCGGCACCACCGGCATCAACGTCAGCCAACTCGGCAGCAACGGCAATGTGCGTGTCGTCAGCACGCAGTCCATCACCGCCGGCCGGAGCGGCATCAACATCGAGTCGGCGAACGGCACCGGGCGGATCGACGTCAATTTCGCGCCCTTCCGCTCGATCACGGCCGGGCGCGACGGCATCGCCGCCACCAAGGACGGGCTGGGGACGGGCGGCATCAACGTCACCGTCGGCCAGCAGGCGACCATCCAGGCGGGCCGGGACGGCATATTCACCTCGAATGGCAGCCTGTTCGGCGACGTCAACGTGACGGTCGGCAACAACACCTCGGTGCAGGCCGGGCGTGACGGCGTGACCGCCCTCAACGAGGCGCGCAGCTCCTCCACCACCGTGCTGCTCGGCACCTCGACCACGACCCGCGCCGGCGACGAGGCCGTGGTGGCGAGCGCGGTCGACAACGTGCTGATCGACATCGGCGCGTCGAGCCTGGTGGCCGGCGACACCGACAACACGAACAGCGGCAAGGCGATAAACGTCACCGGCTCGACCAACGCCACGATCAACCTGAACGCCAATTCGACGGCGCTCGGCTCCGGGCAAGGCTTCGGCGACGCGGTCGTCTCGATCGCCAGCACCAACAGCGCGGTGTTCAACATCAGCGCCGGTTCGCTGGTCACCTCCTGGTCCTATTTCCGGACCAGCCCGATCGCCGCGGCGAGCGACGCCGCCATCAACGCGACGGGCGGAGCGACGACGGTCAACAATTACGGCACGCTGTTCGGCCTCGTGTCGATGAGCAACCAGAACGACGTGCTGAACAACTTCAGCTCGAACACCTGGGTGACCGTCGGCGAGAACTATTTCGGCGGCGGCAACGACCTCGTGAACAATGTCGGCCGCACCGTCACCGCCATGCAGGGCGGCCTCGCCGAGAACACCTCGTTCCAGGGCCTCGAGACCTTCCAGAACGGCGACGGCGCGGGGCTGCAGGCCGGCACGCTCACCATGATCGACGGCGATACGCTCGGCATGACCGCGCCGCGCGACATCACCTTTACGAGCGGCGTGTTCCAGGCGATCACCGCCGGGCCGCTCGGCACGCCGGGCAACAGCCGGCTCGAGGTCGACGCCTATCTCGGCGGCCCGGGTACGACGGCCGACCGCCTGGTCATCGGCGGCCTCGACGTCAACGGCAATCCGGTCTCCAACGACACGCTGGTCACCCTCGGCCAGACCGAGATCTTCATCGCCGACAAGAACGCCGGCGGCGTGGGCGCGTTCAACCCGGACGGCATCCTGGTCGTCCAGATCCAGAACGGCGCCACCATCGGCAAGAACGACCCGAACGGCGCGACGCCGAGCTTCCTGATCTCGCCGGACACCCCGAACTGGGATTCGAAGTTCGGCGGCGTGCTGGAGAAGGGCCTGTTCTTCTACGACATCCTGGTCGGCAGCCTCGACGGCGGCCTGACCAACGACGTCTTCCTGGTCGGCGTGCCCGACCACGAGGTGTTCGAGATGCCGGTCTTCGTCACCGGCGCGCAGAACATCTGGTATGAGACCTCCGGCCTCTGGCTCGACCGCCAGGCCGACCTGCGCAGCGTGCTGATCAACCCGACCATCGTGCCGGGCGCCACCATCGTCACCAAGGACGCCGGCATCGTGAAGGCGCCGCCGCTCGTCCAGAAGGGCATCGACGGGCCGGGCGTGTGGATGAAGGCGCTGGGCAGCTGGGCCGACCGTGAGGCCAGCTCGACCTACCAGATCATGAACGGCACCTACACCTACGACACCAGCTACAACCAGCACACCTACGGCCTGATCGGCGGTATCGACCTCGGCAAGACCACCGACACCTCCACCTGGATGTTCGGCGTGATGGCCGGCTACATCTCGTCCAGCCTGAACTTCAAGGCCTCCGAGACCTCCGGCGCCTATACCGGCGGCACGGTCGGCCTCTACGGCACCTACATCAATGGCGGGTTCTTCATCGACGCGCTGGCCAAGGCCGACATTCTGAAGCTGGACTACAACGTTCCGTCGCTGGCCAACATCGACTACACGGGCGAGAAGGTCGACAGCAACACCTACGGCTTCACCATCGACAGCGGCTACCGCTTCGACATGGGCAACAAATCCTTCGTCGAGCCGGTCGCCACCTTCTCCTATGCCACCGTCGACATGGGCAACCTGAAGGGCATCACCGACACCGATGTGAGCTTCGACGGCGAGAGCACCCGGGCGAGCCTCGGCCTGCGGGTCGGCGGCAATCTCTACGAGTCCGACGCCTACTGGGTCGAGGCCTCCGGTACCGCCCGCCTCTGGTACGAATTCGACGGCGACAACACCGCCCTGATCATCAACCCCGGCGCGCCCTTCACGGCGGTGGACGACTTCGGCGGCGCCTTCGGCGAGTTCACCGGCAGCCTCAACTGGTTCGGCCGGACCAACGGGCTCTCCGCCTTCGCCAATGGCAGCGTCAAGTTCAACAACGACTACACCGCCGGCGCCGCGCAGTTGGGCGTGCGCTACCAGTGGTGACGACTGCCGCCTAAGAGCGGCTTGCGAGCAGAACTCCCGAACGCCGCGCGGCCCGCCCGCGCGGTGTTTGTGTTTTCCGGGCCGACCGCCTTTCCGGCGCCTGAGGGGAAGCAGCGAACGAAACGCCGGCATGTCTCCCGACACGGGCCGGTAAGCGCCGCGACCGAAGGCGCATCGCGGTACGGATGCCCGACGGCCTAGCGCAGGAACTTCCTGAAGCGGCGAAGCGAGAAGAAGAACAGCACGCTCGCTATGACCAGCAGCGCGAGGAATTGCGGCCAGACCACATCGAGCCCGGCGCCGCGGAACAATATGGCCTGCGCCAGCATGACGAAATGCGTGTTCGGCGCCGCCAGCATGATGTCCTGAATGATCTGCGGCATGCTCTCGCGCGGCGTGGTGCCGCCGGACAGCACCTGCAGGGGCAGCAGCACGAGCATCAGCAGCAGCCCGAATTGCGGCATCGAGCCGGCGACCGTCGCCAGGAAGATGCCCATGCAGGTGGTCGCGAAGAGGTGCAGCGCCGCGCCGAACAGGAACAGGGTCAGCGAGCCGTTGATCGGCACATGCAGCGCTCCCTGCACCACGAAGATCAGCGACACGGCGGACGCGACGAGCACCACCAGCCCCATCGACCAGACCTTGCTCACCATGATCTCGGTCGGCGTGACCGGCATGACGAGGAGATGCTCGATCGTGCCGTGCTCGCGCTCCCGGATCAGCGCCGCGCCGGTGAGGACGATGGCCAGCATGGTGATCGACGAGATCACGTTGGTCACCGCGCCGAACCAGCCCTTGTTGAGCTCCTGATTGAAGCGCGACCTCAGAACCAGGCTGACCGGCACGGCGCTGTCGCCGCGATAGTGGTTGAGGAACTCGCTCACCTCTCCGGAAACGATGGACTGGACGTAGCCGCCGCCGGAAAAGGCCTGCGACATCCGCGTGGCGTCGACGTTGAGCTGGATGGTCGGCGATCGGCCGGCGAGAAGATCGCGCTGGAAGTTCGGCGGGATATCGAGCGCGAAGGTGTCGAGCCCGGCGTCCATCCGCCGGTCCATCTCATGCTGCGAGATGAGGCTCGGCACCGAAAAATAGGGCGGATAGAACGCGGTGACGATGCGCGCGGAGACCGGCGACTGGTCCTCGTCGACGATGCCGATCGCCGCCCGGTTGAGGGTTTCCGGCATCGCCGTCGACGCGGTGTAGATCGACACGGTGAAGGAATAGACGATCAGCACCAGCAGCATGGGATCGCGCCACAGGCCGCGCAGTTCCTTGATCCCGAGCTCAACCACATTGGCAACGCGCATGGTCAGGCCGCCTGCTTTCTGAGGAAGGCGGCGCCGCAGCCGAGCAGCACGGGGCCGGCGATGAGCAGCGGAACAAGGCTGCCCGCGAGATCCTGAAAGCCGAGCCCCTTCGAGAAGGTGCCGCGCGCGATCGTCACGAAATAGGCGGTCGGATAGATTTGCCCGATGAAAGCGCCGGCGCCCTCGAGCGAGGAGACCGGATCGATCATGCCGGAATATTGCACGGCCGGGATGAGCGTGATGAGCGCGGTTCCGAAGATGGCGGCGATCTGGCTGCTCATGAAGGTCGAGATCAGAAGCCCGAGACCGGTGGCGGCGAAGACGTAGAGCAGCGCGGCCACGCTCAGGGTGAGCAGGCTGCCGGTGAACGGCACTCGGAACGCGAACACCGCGAACGCCACCAGCATCACGAAGTTCAGCATGCCGAGCGCGACATAGGGCATCTGCTTGCCGACCAGGAACTCCATCCGCGTGACCGGGGTGACGTAGAAATTGATGATGGAGCCGAGCTCCTTCTCCCGCACCACGCTGAGCGCGGCGAGCATGGCCGGGATCATCATGAGCAGCAGCGGTATGACCGCCGGCACGATCGCCACCAGGCTTTCGATGCCGGGGTTGTAGCGGTAGCGGATGGCGATCTGGAAATCGCCGATGATGGCGGCGTCGCCGTAGAGCTCGCGCGCCTTCTGCGTCAGCCAGGCGGTATGCATGCCCTGCACGTAGCCGCGCACGGTCTCCGCCCGCGTCGGCATGGCGCCGTCGATCCAAGCGGCGATCTCGACCGTCTTGTGGCCGCGCGCGACATCGCGCCCGAAGCCCGGCGGTATCTCGATCGCGAGGCTGAGCTCGCCGTCGCGCATGCGCCGGTCGAGATCGGCATAGTCGCGGATCGGCGCCTTCTCGGTGAAGTAGCGCGAACCGGCGATCTGCAGGGCGTAGTCCCGGCTCAGCGTCGTGTCGTCGCGATCGAGCACGGCGAAGGAAAGGTTCTCGACATCCATGTTGATGCCGTAGCCGACCACGAACATCAGGATCACGCTGCCGAGGATGGCAAGGGTGGCGCGGATCGGATCGCGCCGCAGCTCGAGCGTCTCCCGCCGCGTGTAGGCGAACATGCGCCGCAGATCGAAGAAGCGGCGTGGCTGCGAAGGCGGGGCGATCGACGAAGGCGCCTCCGCCACCGATTTCGCAGCGACCGCCTCCGCCGCGCCCGGCTGAACCGCCGGCGCGGGCACCTGCTGCTCCCGGATCGCATCCTCCAGATAGGCGATGAACGCCTCCTCGAGCGAACGCGTCGCGCGCTTCTCGACGATCGCGGCGGGCGTGTCGCTGACCAGCACCTTGCCGGCATGCATCAGCGAGATCCGGTCGCAGAGCTCGGCCTCGTTCATGAAGTGGGTGGAGACGAAGATCGTCACATTGTCCTTGCGGGACAGCTCGGACAGCATCTGCCAGAAGGCGTCGCGGGCGATCGGATCGACGCCCGAGGTCGGCTCGTCGAGGATCAGCATGTCCGGCGCATGGATCATCGCGACTGCGAGCGACAGCCTCTGCCTGATGCCGAGCGGCAGGGCGTCCGGCAGCGCGTCCATGACCTCCACGAGGCCGAAGCGCCGGGCCATCTCGTCGATGCGCGCGGGGATTGTGGCCGGCGGCATGCGGAACAGACGGGCGTGCAGGTCGAAGTTCTGCCGCACCGTCAGCTCGGAATAGAGCGAGAAGGCCTGGCTCATATAGCCGACGCGCCGGCGCACCTCGATGTCGTTCGGATCGACCACATGGCCGAACAGGCGCGCGACGCCCTCCGTTGCCGGCAACAGACCCGTCAGCATCTTCATGGTGGTGGTCTTGCCGCAGCCATTGGAGCCGAGGAAGCCGAAGATCTCGCCGCGCGGAATGCGGAAACTGACGTCGTCGACCGCCGTGAAGGTGCCGAAGCGCATGGTGAGGTGCTCGGCCTCGATGGCGATGTCGTTATTCGCACCCGTCGGTCGCGGCGGGATGACCACCTGCTGATGGCCGCGGCGCCGCTCCTCGGGCAGGAGAGCGATGAAGGCCGCGTCGAGCGTGGCGGTGCCGGTCTGCTGCAGGAGCTCGGCCGGCGTGCCGGTTGCGAGGATGCGTCCGCCATCCATGGCGACGAGCCAGTCGAAGCCCTGCGCCTCCTCCATATAGGCGGTGGCCACGATCACGCTCATGCGGGGGCGCTCGCGCCTTATGTCGTCGATCAGCTCCCAGAACTGCCGGCGCGACAGCGGATCGACGCCGGTCGTCGGCTCGTCGAGGATCAGAAGATCGGGATCGTGGATCAGCGCGCAGCACAAGCCGAGCTTCTGCTTCATGCCGCCTGACAACTTGCCGGCGGGGCGCTCCGCGAACGGATCAAGCCCCGTGGCCCGCAGCAATTCGCCGATCCGCCGCTCCCGCTCCGCCCTGTCCTGGCCGAACAGGCGCGCGAAGAACTCGACATTCTCGAACACGGAGAGGGTCGGATAGAGATTCTTGCCGAGCCCCTGCGGCATATAGGCGATGCGCGGGCAACTGAGCCGCCGGTGCGTCGCATCGGCGATGTCGCCGCCGAGGACCTCGACCCGCCCCTTCTGGACCACATGGGCGCCGGCGAGCAGCGACAGGAGGCTCGACTTGCCGACGCCGTCCGGGCCGATCAGGCCGACCATCCGTCCGGACGGTATCGTCAGATGGATATCGTCGAGCGCCTGCGTCCTGCCATAGGCGAGGCTGACCGCTTCGAGACGCGCGACCGGCGCCGCCGCGCCCCTCGCGCCCGGCTCGTCGGACAGGCCGCTCATTGGACCAGCGTCTCGTTCAGGCTCGCCGGCCACTCGACCTTGGGGTCGAGCCGCACATAGGCCATGCCGGGAAGCCCGGTCTTGACGTGCTGGATGTGCTTGCGCAGCAGCTCGGGCGGGATCCGCGCCTTGATCCGGAACATCAGCTTCTGACGCTCCTCCTCCGTCTCCACCGTCTTCGGCGTGAACTGGGCGACGTCGGCCACGAAGCTGACCTTGGCGGGGATGACATATTGCGGGGCAGCGTCGAGCACGAGCCGCACCTCCGCGCCGATGGCGATGCGGCCGGCCTGCGCGGTCGGGAGGAAGAACGTCATGTAGACGTCCTCCAGATCGACGAGGTTCAGCACGCGCCCGCCGGCGGAGAGCACCTCGCCCGGCTGCGCGACCCGGTACTGCACGCGCCCATCACGGGGCGAGACCAGCGTGCTGTCGTCGATATCGGCGACGATGCTCTCGATGGCCGCGCGCGCCGCGTCCACGGCGGCCTCGGCGTCCACCACCGTGGCCTTGGCGGACCCGATCGCCGCGTCGGCCGCCGAGAGCTGCGCCTGCGCCGCGGCGACGGCCGCCTTGCCGCTCTCCTCGCTCGCGCGGTCGTCGTCCACGGTCTGCTGCGAGACCGCGTTCGTCTTCACCAATTGGGAGGACCGGGCGAGCCGCTTCTCCGCCGCGTCAAGCTCGGCCTGCCGCTGTGCGATGGTCGCCTCGGCGACGGTGCGCTCCGCCTCGCGCTGCGCCACGAGGCTTTTCGCCGTGTCGACCGAGATCAGGGCGCGCTTCAACTGCGCCTCCGCCTGCCGGCGCTGCGCCTCGAGCTGGACCGTGTCCATGCGGGCGAGCACCTTGCCCGCCGTGACGAAGTCGCCCTCGTCGACCAGGATTTCCTTTATGCGGCCGGCGACCTTGGTCGACACGTCGATCTCGACCGCCTCGATCCGTCCGTTGCCGCTCACGATGCCGTCGGGCAATCCGGTTCCGGCATAGAGCCGCCAGCCATAATAGGCTCCCCCGATGGCCACGGCACCGAGCACCGCCAGAATCCAGCCCTTCGTCGGTTTCATCATGCTCCCATCCCTGGCTCGGCAACCGGAACGGGCCGCATCTGCGTGACCGGCATGCGTGTCTCTCGCTCTTGATGCGATGCACTGCCCCCCGACGCCTATCAGTAAGCTGCCGGGAGGTAATCGGCCATCCGCATTTCTTCGCTTGCCGATGATCGGGGATGCCGATAGCCGGGCGCTGGGCAGAGCGTTCTGGAAGCGATTCCGGGAAGGCGCCGGTCAGGCGAAATGTTTCTCGAAGGTCGCGACATAGGCGTCGCGGGTCCGCTCCCAGGTGAAGGCCGAGGCGAAATCGCGCCGTCGCGCCCTGGCATCCGGCTCGTCCGCATCCTCCAGCAACCGCGCCATGGCAGCGGCGATATCGGCGACGCTGCGGGGGTCCACCAGATGCGCATCCGGCGGGCTGATCTCCGGCATGGCCGTCGTCGCCGCCGTCAGGATCGGGCTTCCGCACGCGGCGGCCTCGAGGATCGGCAGGCCGAACCCTTCATAGAGCGAGGGGAACACGAGCCCGGCCGCCCCGGTATAGAGGCTGGCGAGCTCGGCATCGGAAACGGGACCGGCATGCACCACCCCGTCCATCGGCGCCCCGGAAGCCTGTGCATCCGCAAAGACGCGCGGATTGGCGAGCCGGCCGAACGTCACCAGCCTTGCCTCGGGAAAACGGGGATGAATCTGCGCCCAGGCCTCGAGCACGCGGGCGGTGTTCTTGCGCGGGTCGGAGCCGAGAAAGGCCACGAGATAGGGGCCGTCCACCCCGATGCGTGAACGCAGCGCCGCGACGGCATCCTGCGGCTGGGGCGCGAAATTCGGGCTCACCCCCGAATGAATGGTGGTGACGCGATCGGGGTGCGCCCGGTAATGCTCGATCAGGCGCTGCCGGGTGAACTCGGACACCGTGATCAGGTGTCGCGCGCTGCCCGCGAGCCTGCGGGTGATCTGATCGTAGAGGGTCGAGAAGCTCGACGAGAACCACTCCCTGCCGTCGACGAAGGCGATGTCGTGCACGGTGACGATGTGGTTGGGATGAAAGACCGGCCCGCTGGTGGAGGGGCTCCAGAGCCGCTTGTCCCACGTCTTCAGCAGCAGCGGCCCCTGCTCCCACAGATGGCCGCGAACGCCCGAGGCGGCGCCGTGCGGCGCCACCGGAATCGCGGACGGCAGCCGCGTGATTATTTCCTCGGCGACACGCCTCTGACCATTCGACGCGACGGACAGGACACGCGCATTCACATGAACCGGCGTCATGCCTCAGCCCGCAGAACCCAAAGAGAAACGATACCGAACGCCCGACCCGACCGGCGTCGCTGCGGTTGGCAGGCCACAGGTCGGGATTTCACGACGATAGCATAAGCGAGAGCTTGCCTACCGTTCGAAGGCAAGCATGTCGGCCGCAATGCCTGCCATGCACCGTCCACCGCCCAGCCCAGCCCGCTCCGGCAGCGACCGAGAACACCCTCAATTGGGAAAGCGGGCGGGAAATGAATGGTGCCCAGGAGAGGACTCGAACCTCCACGGTGTTACCCACTGGTACCTGAAACCAGCGCGTCTACCAATTCCGCCACCTGGGCACGTGCGATCACGCACGGCGGCGACACATAGTCGGGGGCCGGGAGGCTTGTCAACGAGGCTTTGCCGCCGCGCCGGGAAAACATTCCGAATTCCCGCGAAAAGCCGCCTTGCGCACGGCGGCGGGCCACGTACCGCTCCGGTCCCGCGGCCGGATCGGGCACGCGCACGGCTCCGACTCGGTGCGGCGGCGCAGCCGCCCGCGCCAAATCGGCGCTGCCGGTCGTGCCCGGCTCTGCGGCGCTGGACGGGGAAACGGGCGCGCGCTAATCGTCGAGCGGACAAAGGGGAACGCGATGGTCGACGCCACCACCATGCTGGAAGAGCTGCCGCTGCCGGACGAAGCCACTCTGGTGCGCCGCGCCGCGCCGATGGAGCGCATGGTCACCGTCTATGGCGGCTCCGGCTTCATCGGGCGTCACGTGGTGCGCGCGCTGGCGCGCCTCGGCTGGCGGGTGCGCGTCGCGGTCCGCCGGCCTGACCTCGCCGGCCATCTGCAGCCGCTGGGAATCGTCGGCCAGATCAATCCGATACAGGCCAATCTGCGCTATCCCGCCTCGGTGCTGCGTGCCGCCGAAGGTTCGGAGGTCATCGTCAATCTCGTCGGCATCCTTCAGGAGGGAGGCCGGCAGAGCTTCGAGGCCGTGCAGTCCTTCGGCGCGCGCCAGGTGGCTCAGGCGGCGCGCGAAGTCGGCGCGCGGCTTGTCCATGTCTCGGCGATCGGCGCCGATGCCGCCTCCGAATCGGTCTATGCCCGCACCAAGGCGGCGGGCGAGGCGGCCGCCTTCGAGGCGGTGCCGGAGGCGGTGGTGATGCGCCCCTCCATCGTGTTCGGCCCGGAGGACGATTTCTTCAACCGCTTCGCCGCGCTGGCACGGCTGGCGCCGGCCCTGCCGCTGATCGGCGGCGGCCACACGCGCTTCCAGCCGGTGTTCGTCGGCGACGTCGCCGACGCCATCGCCAAGGCGGTCGACGGCAAGGCCCCGCCGGAGCGCGTCTATGAGCTCGGCGGGCCGGAGGTGCGCAGCTTCCGCGAGCTGATGGAGCTGATGCTCAAGGAGATCGACCGCAAGCGCGCCCTCGTGCCCATCCCGTTCGGCGTCGCCTCGGTGATGGCCGGGGTCATGGAATGCCTGCCGAAGCCGATGCTGACGCGCGACCAGGTCAAGCTGCTGGCGCACGACAATGTCGTCTCGGCGGCGGCAGAGGCCGAGGGCCGGACGCTCGAAGGCCTCGGCGTCCCGCCGACCGCGCTCGGCGCCGTGCTGCCGGGCTATCTGTGGCGCTACCGCAAGGCCGGCCAGTTCACCCACCCCGAAGAGGCGTGAGCCGGCTCGGCCGGCCCTGAGCCGCTGGCGGCCGGCCTTCAGCCGACCAGCGCCAGGGCGACGAGCCCGATGCCGCCCACCGCGATGCGCCACCAGCCGAACGGCGTCAGGCCGTGGCGCGAGACGAAGGCGATCAGACTGCGCACCACCAGCACCGCCGCGAAGAAGGCGGCGACGAAGCCGACGACGATGATGATCCCGTCGTCGAAGGAAAGCACGTCGCGGTTCTTGTAGAGGTCGTAGGCGAAGGCGCCGGCCATGGTCGGCAGCGCCAGGAAGAACGAGAACTCGGCCGCCGCAGGCTTGCTCGCCCCCATCAGCAGGCCGCCGACGATGGTCGAGCCCGAGCGCGATACGCCCGGGATCATGGCGAGGCACTGGAACAGGCCGACGCGGAAGGCGAGCGAGGGCGGGAACGCCATGGCGTCGAGGAAGCGCGGCTTCAGCGTCACCGTGTCGATCCACAACAGCACGATGCCGCCGAGGATCAGCATCACGCAGATCAGCCCCGGCGATTCGAACAGCACGCTCTTGATGAAGCCGTGGGCGAGCGCGCCGATCACCGCTGCGGGCAGGAAGGCGATGAGGATGCCGAGGACGAAATTGCGCGAGCGCGCGCTCGACGGCAGCGTGATCAGCACGTGCCAGAAGCGCGAGAAATAGACCACAACGATGGCGAGGATGGCGCCGAGCTGGATCAGCACCTCGAAGGTCTTGCCGGTGCTTTCGAAGCCGAGGAAATGGCCGGCGAGCAGAATGTGGCCGGTCGAGGATACCGGGAGGAACTCGGTGAAGCCTTCGAGCAGGCCGAGCAGCAGCGCTTCGAGCAAAGTGCCGAATGTCATTGGCGGGGGATCCGGGAAAAGCGGCGGTGAGGGTTGGCAGCGGGCACGCAATGGTGTCTAGCAAGCCATCCTGTCTGCTTCGTGGACGTCAGGCAACGTGACGCAGCGTCGTGTTTCCGCCATTTCGGCGCGGTGGCAACATGTTGGCAACATGAAACCGCCTCACATCAAAGCGGAAATCACCGCGTCGGCGTCTAGAGTGCGCGTGGAGACACGCGGGTGGAGAGTGCGATGAGAAGATGGTTAGCCGGGGTGGGCCTCAGCCTGGCCCTCTCGGTGGGTGCTGGCGCCGCACAGGCGCAGGACGGCTTCGTTACCGCGAACGTCAATCTCAGATCGGGACCGAGCACCGCCTATCCGCCGGTGGCGGTGCTTCAGGCCGGAACGCCGCTCGAGGTGTTCGGCTGCCTGCAGGACATCTCCTGGTGCGATGTCGACTGGCGCGGCTATCGCGGCTGGGTCGCCGGCCGCTACGTCCAGTATGAGTATCGCGGGCGCCGCGTGATGCTGCCGGACTATGCGCCGACGGTCGGCGTGCCGATCGTCACCTTCGATTTCGACAATTACTGGGGGCGCTATTATCGCGGGCGTTCCTGGTACTCCACCTATGACCGCTGGGGACCGCCGCCGCCGCGCCGCGGGCCGCCTCCCGGAGGCTATTATCCGCCGCCCGGCGGTCCGGGCTATTATCCGCCGCCGCAGGGCTATCCGCCGAACTACCGGCCGCCGCAAGGCTACCCGCCGCAGGGCGGCTATCGTCCGCCTCAGGGTGGACCGCCGCCGCAGGGATACCCGCCGCCGAATTATCGGCCGCCGCAGGGCGGCCCCCCGCCGCAGACGCGGCCCCCGCAGGGCTATCCGCCGCCAAACTACCGGCCGCCTCAGGGTGGTCCGCCGCCTCAGCAGGGACGTCCGCCGCAGCCGCAGCCGCCGCAGGGCGGTCCGCCTCCGCAGCAGGGGCAGCCTCAGCAGGGCCGGCCGGCGCCGCGCTACACGCCGCCTCCGCAGGGCGGCAACCAGCAGCAGCGCATCTGTCCTTCGGGCGCGCCCTGCCCGCCGAACCAGTAGCCCGGCGGAGGCGAAACACCGGACGCCGCGCGCCACCGCGCGGCGTCCCCGCCTATGAAACGGCGCCTACCCTTGAAATTGCGGCCGCGCTCCTGTAGAGGGTGCGGCCTTCCGAACCGCCCGGCTAATCAGGGCTGCCGTGGCGGTTCGAACGCTCACACTAGCAATCAGGCTGGGTGGCCCCCTCGCGGGAGTGACGCCGGCCGTGGAGACGAGCCAAATGCCCAAGATGAAGACCAAGTCCGGAGCGAAGAAGCGCTTCAAGCTCTCCGGCACCGGCAAGGTGATCACCGCCCAGGCGGGCAAGCGCCACGGCATGATCAAGCGCACCACCAAGCAGATCCGGAACCAGCGCGGCACCACCGTCATGGCGGAGCCCGACGCGGTCGTGGTCCGGAAGTATTTTCTGCCCAACGGCTGACGCCAGCCCTTAGCCCGTACCAGGAGAATTCCCATGGCCCGTGTCAAGCGCGGCGTAACCTCCCATGCCAAGCACAAGAAGGTGCTGAAGGCTGCGAAGGGTTATTTCGGCCGCCGCAAGAATACCATCCGCGTCGCCAAGCAGGCGGTGGAGAAGGCGCAGCAATACGCCTATCGCGACCGCAAGGTGAAGAAGCGCAACTTCCGCGCCCTGTGGATCCAGCGCATCAACGCGGCGACCCGCGAGCTCGGCTTCACCTATGGCCGATTTATCGACGGTCTCGGCAAGGCCGGGATCGAGGTCGACCGCAAGGTGCTCTCGGACATCGCGATCCACGAGCCCGACGCCTTCAAGGCGCTGGTCGAGCAGGCCAAGGCCGCGCTGGAAAAGCAGGCCGCCTGATCTCCCGACCGCCGGGACCGAAAGCTGGAAAGCCCCGCGCGCGAGCGTTGGGGCTTTTCGCGTTGTTACCCCCTGCTTTGCGCCGGCATCCGGCCCCGCTATAAGCGCCGCGCAGCCGCCTTCTGAGGAATGTCCATGTCCGTCGCCGCCCTTCCCGACCTCGCCGCGCTGGAAGCCGAACTCACCGCCGCCATAGTGGCGGCCGCCGACGAGCCCGCGCTGGAAGCGGTGCGCGTCGCGGCGCTCGGCAAGAAGGGCTCGGTTTCCGAGCTCCTGAAGAGCCTCGGCGGCATGAGCCCGGAGGAGCGCAAGACCGCCGGCCCCGCCATCAACGGCCTGCGCGACCGGGTGGGCGAGGCGATCGCCGCCCGCCGCGCCGAACTCAAGGCTGCCGCGCTGGCGCAGCGGCTGGAGACCGAGCGCGTCGACGTCTCGCTCCCTGTGCGCGAGGCGCCGGCCGAAACGGGCCGCGTGCACCCGATCAGCCAGGTGGTGGACGAGCTCACCGCCATCTTCGCCGACATGGGCTTCTCGGTGGCCGAAGGCCCGGACATCGAGGACGACTTCCACAATTTCACCGCGCTGAACTTCCCCGAGGGGCACCCGGCGCGCGAGATGCACGACACCTTCTACCTGCCGACCAAGGAGGACGGCTCGCGGCTCGTGCTGCGCACCCACACCTCGCCGGTGCAGGTGCGCACCATGCTGTCATCGAGGCCGCCGATCCGCGTGATCTGCCCCGGCCGCACCTATCGCTCCGACAGTGACCAGACGCACACGCCGATGTTCCATCAGGTCGAGGGCCTCGTCATCGACAAGGGCTCGCATCTCGGCCACCTGAAGTGGATCCTCGAGGAGTTCTGCAAGGCGTTCTTCGAGGTCGACGGCGTGAAGATGCGCTTCCGCCCGAGCTTCTTCCCCTTCACCGAGCCGTCGATGGAGGTCGACATCCAGTGCGACCGCTCGCGCCCCGGCGAGATCCGCTTCGGCGAGGGCAATGACTGGCTGGAGATCCTCGGCTGCGGCATGGTGCACCCCAACGTGCTACGCAATTGCGGTCTCGACCCGGACGAATATCAGGGCTTCGCCTGGGGCATGGGGATCGACCGCATCGCCATGCTCAAATACGGCATGCCGGACCTGCGCGCCTTCTTCGAGGCGGATGTCCGCTGGCTCTCCCATTACGGCTTCCGCCCGCTCGACTTCCCGACGCTGGCGGGTGGGTTGAGCGCGTGATGCGATTAAACGGAGGCTGACGTGGCGTGGATCAAATCAGTTTCCCGAGTAGACTCAAAGGGAACCCTACAACCAACGCAAGTTGTTGCTCGGATAAAGGTTTTCGACACAGCCGGGTCAACTCGTATTGTGCAGATCGACACGCACGGCTCCGACGATCGGGAGAACCCCGGGAAGCTAAGCCAGACTATTCAACTGGGCGAAGAAGCAGCGAAAGAGCTGTTTGATGTCCTCAAAGAAACCTACGGGTTCAAGTAGACCATGAAATTCACCCTCTCCTGGCTGCGCGAGCATCTTGCCGGCGACTACACCCTGAATGACGTCACCGATGCGCTGAACCGCATCGGGCTGGAGGTCGAGGGCGTCGAGGACAAGGCGGCGAAGCTGAAGGGCTTCTCGATCGCCTATGTGATCTCCGCCGAACAGCATCCGAACGCCGACAAGCTGCGCGTCTGCATGGTCGACACCGGCTCGGGCGAGCCGGTGCAGGTGGTGTGCGGAGCGCCGAACGCGCGCACCGGCATGAAGAGCGTGTTCTCGCCGCCCGGCACCTACATCCCCGGCAAGGACATGACGCTCGGCATCGGCACGATCCGCGGCGTCGAGAGCCGCGGCATGCTGTGCTCGGCGGCCGAGCTCCAGCTCTCCGAGGACCATGACGGCATCATCGACCTGCCCGAAGACGCGCCGGTCGGCGTCTCCTATGTCGACTGGGCCGGCCTCAACGACCCGGTGATCGAGATCGCGGTGACACCGAACCGCGCCGATTGCCTCGGCGTCGCCGGCATCGCGCGCGATCTCGCCGCCGCCGGGATCGGCACGCTGGCGAGCCCGCGTTTCCTGCCGGTAGCCGGCCGCTTCGAATGCCCGGTCTCCATCGCCATCGCGGAGGGCGCGCCCTGCCCCGCCTTCGCGCTGCGGCTGATCAGGGACGTGCGGAACGGCCCCTCGCCGGACTGGCTGCATGCGAAGCTGCGCGCCGTGGGCCTGCGCCCGATCAACGCGCTGGTCGACGTCACCAACCTGATGACCATCGACCGCTCGCGCCCGCTGCACGTGTTCGACGCCGCCAAGGTGACGAGCCATCTCGTGGTGCGCCGCGCCCATGCCGGGGAGAGCCTGCTGGCGCTCGACGGCAAGACCTACACGCTCGACGAGACCATGTGCGTGATCGCCGACGCGCGCGGCGTCGATTCGCTCGCCGGCATCATGGGCGGCGAGGAGACCGGCTGCGACGAGACGACGACCGACGTGCTGGTCGAATCCGCGCTGTGGGAGCCGATCAACATCGCGCAGACCGGCCGAAAGCTCGGCATCAATTCGGATGCGCGCTTCCGCTTCGAGCGCGGCGTCGACCCGGCGATGATGCTGCCCGGGCTGGAGATCGCGACACGGCTGATCCTCGAGCTCTGCGGCGGCGAGGCGTCCGAGGTGGTGGTGGCCGGCACCGTGCCGGAGACGGCGCGGACCATCGACTTCCCGCTCGCCCTCACCGCCAAGCTCACCGGCCTCGAGGCGAGCGACGCCGAGCAGGTCGAAACGCTGGAGAAGCTCGGCTTCGGCGTCGCCGGCATCGGCGGCACCATCGAGGTGACGCCGCCTTCCTGGCGCGCCGACATCGAGGGCAAGGCCGATCTCGTCGAGGAGGTGGTGCGCATCATCGGCCTCGACCGCGTGCCCTCGACGCCCTTCCCGCGCGACGAGACGGCGCGCAAGCCGGTGCTGACCACGCTGCAGCTTCGCACCCGCAAGGCGAAACGCGCGCTCGCCGCCCGAGGCATGGTTGAGGCGGTCACCTGGTCCTTCGTGCCGAAGGCCGAGGCCGAGCTGTTCGGCGGCGGCGCGCCCGAGCTCGCGCTCGCCAACCCGATCGCCGCCGACCTCTCCGACATGCGCCCGAGCCTGCTGCCGGGCCTCGTGCGCGCGGCGCAGGCGAATGCCGACCGCGGCTATGACGACACCGCGCTGTTCGAGGTGGGCCAGGTGTTCCGGGGCGACCGCCCGCAGGACCAGTCCATGGTGGCGACGGGCCTGCGCCGCGCCACCGCCAGGCCGGCCGGCGCCGGCCGGCACTGGTCCGGCAAGGCCGGCCCGGTCGATGCCTTCGACGCCAAGGCGGACGCCACCGCGCTGCTTGCCGCCTGCGGCGCGCCGGTGGCCAATCTGCAGATCTCGACCGACGCGCCGGGCTGGTACCATCCCGGCCGTTCGGGGAGCTTCCGGCTCGGTCCGAACGTGATCGGCCATTTCGGCGAGCTGCATCCGGCGGTGCTGGAGGCGCTCGACGCCGAGGGTCCGCTGGTCGGCTTCGAGATCGTGCTCGACCGCATCCCCGAGCCCAAGGCGCGGGCGACGCGGGTGAAGCCGCTGCTGGAGCTCTCCGCCTTCCAGCCGGTCGAGCGCGACTTCGCCTTCATCGTGCCGCGCACGGTCGCGGCGGGCGACATGGTGAAGGCGGCGGCCGGCGTCGACCGCAAGCTGATCACCGCGGTGAACGTGTTCGACGTCTATGAAGGCCCCGGCATCGACGCCGACAAGAAGTCGGTCGCCCTCTCGGTCACCCTGCAGCCGCGTGAGAAGACGCTGACCGACGCCGAGATCGAGGCGGTGGCGGGCAAGATCGTGGCGGAAGTCGCGAGGAAGACCGGCGCGACGCTGCGCGGCTGAACACCGGAGGCTTAGCCCGGCTCAGGCCGGGCCGCCGGTGACCCGTATAGCCCGTTCCGCGGCGATCTCACCGGAAGCGAAGGCGCCGGCCAGCGTGCCCCAGCCGTCGAGCGAGGTGTACTCGCCGGCCAGCGTCAGCCGGCCGACCGGCTCGGCGAAGGCGCGACGCCCCGCGCCGGCGCCGGGCGTGCCGACCGCCATGGCGCCGCGGATCAGCGGATCGGTCGACCAGCGCGACACCGCGACCTTCTCCACCTTCGCCACGGCGGTGGCGCCGAACGAGGCGGCGCGGCTGAACACCGGAGGCTTAGCCCGGCTCAGGCCGGGCCGCCGGTGACCCGTATGGCCCGTTCCGCGGCGATCTCGCCGGAAGCGAAGGCGCCGGCCAGCGTGCCCCAGCCGTCGAGCGAGGTGTACTCGCCAGCCAGCGTCAGCCGGCCGACCGGCTCGGCGAAGGCGCGGCGCCCCGCGCCGGCGCCGGGCGTGCCGACCGCCATGGCGCCGCGGATCAGCGGATCGGTCGACCAGCGCGACACCGCGACCTTCTCCACCTTCGCCGCGGCGGTGGCGCCGAACGAGGCGGCGAGGAAGCCGCGCGCCAGCGCGAGACCCGCCGGCTCGCCCTTGGCGGCGATCTCGGCCGCCGTGTCGGCGCCGAACACCGCGACATGCAGGTCCGTGCCGCCCACCCGCGCATAGAGCGCTCCGGGCGGCGTGGTGCCGGCCTTCACGTCGACGAGCTCGTCCGGCGCGAGGTCCAGCGGATTGCCCGGCAGCAGGAAGCCGACATGCTCCATCAGCCCGGACGGATAGGCGCGGAAGGCACCGGCCAGCCGGGCCGGCAGAGGCGGATTGAAGCGGATGGCGCCGGCCGCGATCACCGCCGCCGGCACCGCGAGGATAACGGTGCGGGCCCGCAGCGTGCCGCCGCCCTCCAGTGCCATGACGGCGAGCCGGCCGCCGGTATCGATCCGCGTCACCTTCGCGCCGAGCCGCACGTTTAGCGGCGCTGCGAGGCGCTGCAGCAGCGCCCCGACGCCGATCGCGCTGGTGACGTCGTCAGGCGCGGGGTCGCGGCGGGCGAGATCAAGGGTCGAGACCTCGGCAAGCGACCTGCCGCAGCCGAGCGGGCCGAGCACGGCGGCGACCGTCGCCGTCCAGACGCCGGCATCCGGCAGCGCGCTCGCCGCGCCGATGTCGCGGCCGGCATCGGCGGTGGCGGCGATGGCGCGCTCGGTTCGGCCGATGGCGGCGGCGAAGTCGTCATACTGGCCCTCCTTCGCCTGCTGGCCGCCGAGATAGAGCCGGCGGGCGGAGGGGACATTGACGAGCGGCAGGCCGGCCGCCTCGGCGGCATCGGCAAGCCCGCTCTCGGTGCGCGCGAACCTGTTGGCGCCGAGATCGAACGGCAGGCCGAAGGCCTCGACCGTCGCCGCCCGGCCGCCGAGACGCTTTCCGGCCTCGATCAGCACATGGCTCCGGCCGGATGCCGCGACCTTCAGCGCCGCCGCGATGCCGGCTGCCCCGCCGCCGATAATGGCGACATCGACGTCGCCCGCGGACGATTGGGCGAATGCGGGCGCGGCGAATCTCGGCAAGATGAGCGCCGAGGCCGAGGCGGCGAGGAAGGCACGGCGGCTGGGGCGCGGAAGCGACGTCATGGCAACCTGGAAGCGGAACGCGGGAAAGCTACCACGCGGGCGCCGGAGAACGAAGTCGATGCGGATGCAGTCACACGCCGTCATCCCGAGGTGCGAGCGCCAGCGAGCCTCGAAGGATGGTCAATGCGCGCGCGGGGACGCGCCTCCTTCGAGGCCCGGCCGATAGCCGGGCACCTCAGGATGACGTCGCTCGCGTTTGGCCGACATGACGTGCTGAGCGCTGAAAACCCGCAACCCGGCAACACCCCTTAACCCACTGTTCCGAATCATGTTTTGAATCACGTTTCGTTCGCAGGAACGAATCATGATTCCCGAATCGGGCTCGAAAACAACCACTGCGAGTCAAGCGCCCCGTTCGCGCGGACGGCGGGCCCCGCCGCGCCGGCCTTGTTCCGCACATGGATGCATGCCTTGAGTTGCCTTCTCTCCGCACCTACCTAGGGGCGGCCCCGCACCGGAACCCCTCCATGATCGCCGATGCCTTCCGTGCCTTCGCCCTGACCTTCGCGCCGGAATATCGCCGCGTGCTGCTGCGCTCGATCGGCCTCGCCATCGGGCTGCTGATCGTGCTCGGCATCGCCGGCCACGCCGCGTTGACGCATTTCGTCAATCTCTCGCTCGGCTGGGCGGAACTGGCGCTCGACATCGCGGCCGGGCTCGGCATCTTCGTGGCGGCGATCTTCCTGGTGCCGCCGGTCACCTCGCTGATCGCCGGCCTGTTCCTCGACGACGTCGCCGGCGCGGTGGAGCGCAGCCAATACCCCTCCGAGCCCGAAGGCCGGGCGGTACCGATCGCGCGCTCGGTGATCCTCTCGCTGCGGTTCTTCGGCGTGACGCTGCTCGTCAACATCGTCGCGCTCCTGCTGCTGCTGGTGCCGGGCGTCAACCTCATCGTCTTCTACGTCGCCAACGGCTACCTGCTCGGCCGGGAATATTTCCAGCTCGCGGCGATGCGCTACCGCAGCGAGGAGGACGCGGCGGCGCTGCGCAAGCGCCACGCGGTGACGATCTTTCTCGCCGGGCTGATCATCGCCGTGGTGGTCTCGGTGCCGATCCTGAACCTCGTCACCCCGGTCTTCGCCACCATCTTCATGGTGCGGCTGCACAAGCGCCTCGCGCCGCTGGCCGCCGCGCCGGTCACGCCGGCGTCTTCTCCGGCCATCGGCACAGATCGGCGATAAGGCAGCGCGGGCAGTCCGGCAGGCGCGCCTTGCAGATGTAGCGCCCGTGCAGGATCAGCCAGTGATGGGCGTGCAGCTTGAAGCGGTCGGGAATGACCCGCTCCAGCTCCAGTTCCACCTCCAGCGGCGTCTTGCCGGGCGCCAGCCCGGTGCGGTTGGCGACGCGGAACAGATGCGTGTCGACGGCGATAGTCGGCATGTGGAAGGCGATGTTGAGCACGACGTTTGCCGTCTTGCGGCCAACGCCGGGCAGCGCCTCCAAGGCCACGCGGTCGCGCGGCACCTTGCCGCCATGCTCGGCGATCAGCCGGCGCGAGAGCTCGACGACGTTCTTCGCCTTGCCGCGATAGAGCCCCAGCGTGCGGATGTGGCGGGCGACACCTTCCTCGCCGAGCGCCACCATAGCTTCAGGCGTCGGCGCGTCGGCGAACAGCGTGCGGGTCGCCTTGTTGACGCCGGCGTCGGTGGCCTGCGCGGAGAGCACGACGGCGACCAGCAAGGTGAAGGGATCGCGATAGTCGAGTTCGCCCTTGGGCTCCGGATCGGCCGCCTCGAAGCGGCTGAAAGCCTCGGTCACCTCTCGTTCCGTCCAGGGACGGAAACCGTGGCCGACCGCGGCGGCGGCCGCATTGGCGACCGCGCGGCGGCGCGGGCGGGGGGCTTCCGACGTACCGGCCACCAGCTCCACGGCAGGCGATGCAGTGGCGCGCTTCCCGGCAACCGTCTTGCCGGTAGCCGTCTTGCCGGTGGCGAACTTGGCAGCAGCCTTTCCGGCAGCGGCCTTCACGGCAGCCACCTTTCCGGCTCGCCGCGCGGCGGTCGGGGTCTCGGCCTTGCGGGGCGGTGTCGAATCTCTCGGCGTTCGTGCCATGACTGACGTATAGTGGGCGACCATGAACACCGCCAAGCTCCCGACCGAAGCTGACGGCGAGCCGATGCTCTACGAGGCGCGGCTGTCGCCCCATCGCTCGCTGAACCGCACTGGCTTCATCGTGGTGATGGCGCTGATCGGCGGGGTGAGCTTCGTCTGCGGCATGGCGTTCCTGCTCATGGGCGCCTGGCCGATCTTCGGCCTGTTCGGGCTCGACGTACTGGCGATGTACATCGCCTTCCGCATGAATTTCCGCTCCGCCCGGGCGCGCGAGGAGATCACCGTCACGCCGAGCCTCCTGCGGGTGCGGAAGGTCGCGCCGGACGGCGCGACCCGCGACACCGAGATGAACCCGCAATGGACGCGGCTCGAGACCGAGCGGCACGAGGAGTTCGGCCTGCAGCATGTGGGCCTGCTCTCGCGCGGCATCCTCACCGAGGTCGGGTCCTTCCTGCACCCGGAAGCGCGGGAGGACCTCGCGCGGGGGCTGTCGCACGCGCTGGCGGACGCCAAGCGCGGCATCGCGCGTAGCGCGCCCTAGGAGCATTTTCCGCGAAAGTTGATCGAAAGCACTTTCCTGTCGATCAGGTGATCCCACCTGATCGGAAAGGGCTCTGAATTCAGGTTCCGGAGCCGGCGTCGAAATCGGGTGGGCGGGGGCGTGCAACCCATGGTCATATGGGGCAAGCAGCAGGAGAACGAGACCGTGCTAGCCCCAAATTTCGATCAGGCCACCCCGCTTCACATCGCCGCCGCCGACTATGAGGTCGTGCGCCGCGCGGTCGCCTTCGTGAACAAGTCGTTCCGTGACCAGCCGGAGGTCGAGGCGATCGCCCGCGCCGCCGGCGTATCCCCCCGCGCGCTCACCGACCTGTTCCGCCGCTGGTGCGGGCTCACCCCGAAGGACTTCCTCCAGGCGGTGACGCTCGACGCGGCGCGGCGCGTGCTCGCCGAATCCGACAATGTGCTCGACGCCGCCTATGAGGTCGGGCTCTCCGGCCCGGGGCGGCTGCACGACCTGTTCGTCGTGCATGAATCGCTCTCCCCCGGCGAATGGAAGACCGGCGCGGCCGGGCTCGTCATACGCTGGGGCTTCCACCCCTCGCCCTTCGGCATGGCGCTGGCGATGGTCTCGCCGCGTGGCCTGTGCGGCCTCGCCTTCGCCGACGAGGGCGAGGAGGACGCGGCGCTCGCCGACATGCGCCGGCGCTGGCCGAACGCGGCCTATGTCGAGGACCCGATCGCCACCCGCCCCTATGCGGCGCGCATATTCGACCCCACCACCTGGCAGCCGGACGACCCGCTGAGGATCGTCTTCATCGGCACCGACTTCGAGGTGCGGGTGTGGGAGACGCTGATGCGCATCCCGATGGGCAAGGCGACCACCTACTCCACCATCGCCGGGCAGGTGTGCTCGCCCAAGGCGGCGCGCGCGGTCGGTGCGGCGGTCGGCAAGAATCCGATCTCCTTCGTCGTCCCGTGCCATCGCGTGCTCGGCAAGAACGGCGACCTCACCGGCTATCACTGGGGCCTGACGCGCAAGCGCGCCATACTCGGCTGGGAGGCGGGCCAGGTGATGACCGGCTGACCGGAGCCGGTCATCGGGAGCGAACAGTCGATCCCGGATCGGCCCATGGCCGTCCGGGATGAGGCTTTTCCAAACCTAGGCGGCGAGGTCGATGACGCTCTCGACCGTCGAATCCGCGCGCAGCCGGTAGATGACCGGCACGCCGGTGGCGAGCTCGCGCTTCATGATGCTAGCGGGCGAGAGCTTCTCCAGCACCATGATCAGCGCGCGCAGCGAATTGCCGTGCGCGGTCACCAGCACGCGGTTGCCCTGCAGCACCTTGGGCAGGATCTCGGTGACGTAATAGGGCAGCGTGCGCGCCACCGTGTCCTTCAGGCTCTCGCCGCCGGGCGGGGGCACGTCGTAGGAGCGGCGCCAGATGAGCACCTGCTCCTCGCCCCATTTGACGCGGGCGTCGTCCTTGTTGAGGCCGGAGAGATCGCCATAGTCGCGCTCGTTCAGCGCGAGGTCGCGGGTGACCGGCAGCCCTGTCTGGCCGAGCTCGACCAGCGCGAGGTCGAGCGTCTTCTGCGCCCGCGACAGCGCCGAGGTGAAGGCGAGATCGAACTGGTAACCCTCCGCCTTGAGCCGCCTGCCCGCCATCTTCGCCTCCTCGACGCCGAGCGGCGTGAGGTCGGGATCGCGCCAGCCGGTGAAGAGGTTCTTCAGGTTCCACTCGCTCTGGCCATGCCGGACGAGGACGAGAAGGCGTTCGGTCATCAGTGGCGGTCTCCGGGTTAGAGGTCGTGCAATCCGAGCACGTCGGCCATCGAATAAAGACCGGGCTTGCGGCCCCGCGCCCAGCGGGCGGCGGCGAGCGCGCCACGGGCGAAGATCATGCGGTCCTCGGCCTTGTGGCCGAGAATGATGCGCTCGGCCGGGCCGGCGAAGATCACCTCGTGCTCGCCGACCACGGTGCCGCCGCGCAGCGTCGCGAAGCCGATGTCGCCGGCCTTGCGCGCGCCGGTGACTCCGTGGCGTTCGAACACGCCGCGCTCCTCCAGCGTGACGCCGCGGCCGGCAGCGGCCGCGTTGCCGAGCAGCAGCGCGGTGCCGGAGGGGGTGTCGATCTTGCGGTTGTGGTGCATTTCGAGGACTTCGATGTCGAAGCTCTCGTCGAGCGTCGCGGCGACCCGCTTGGCGAGGGCGGCGAGCAGATTGACGCCGAGGCTCATATTGCCGGACTTGACGACGGTGGCGTGCCGGGCGGCGGCCGCGATCTTCGCGTCGTCCTCCGAGGAGCATCCGGTGGTGCCGATCACATGGACGATGCGCGCCTGCGCGGCGAGTTCGGCGAAGGCGACGCTCGCTGCCGGCACGGTGAAGTCGATCACCCCGTGCGACGCGGCGAACAGCGGCAGCGCGTCATCCGTCACCTCGACGCCGAGAGGCGGCAGGCCGGCGAGCAGACCGGCGTCCTGGCCGAGATGCGGGCTGCCGGGCGGCTCCACCGCGCCGGCGAGCTCCAAATCGGGCGCCTCCGCCACCGCGCGCAGAAGGGTACGTCCCATGCGCCCGCCGGCGCCGACGATGACGAGCCGCATCTGCGACATGATGGCATCCACTCCGAAGCTTTGCGGGGGGTATAGCCGCCCCGCTCCGCCACGAAAAGTGCCGGATTGCACGGCATGATGCATAGAAAGTGGTAGTATGCCTTGACGCGCGATCTGGTGGACTGTAAGGGTCGCGCAACTTTACGAAGGAGCGGGGCGCAGATGCGCAACAATATTATCCTTATCGTAGGACGGCGCGTCGCCGCGGAGGCTGCCTGACGGCACCTACCGCCACCGGTGACGCGCGAAAAACGGGCCCCTGACGGGGCCTTTTGATTTTCTGATGCCCGACCACGACATGCACAAGACGCGAGCGTAAAGGAACAAGGCCATGATGCGCGAGATGACCGGCGCCGAAATGGTGATGCAGGCCCTGATCGATCAGGGCGTCGAACACATGTTCGGCTATCCGGGCGGCGCGGTGCTGCCGATCTACGATGCCATGTACCACCAGAACCAGGTGCGGCACGTGCTGGTGCGCCACGAGCAGGGCGCGGTGCACATGGCGGAAGGCTATGCGCGCTCCTCCGGCAAGGTCGGCGTCGTGCTCGTCACCTCGGGCCCCGGGGCGACCAACGCGGTGACCGGCCTCACCGACGCGCTGCTCGATTCCATCCCGGTCGTCTGCATCACCGGCCAGGTTCCGACCCATCTGATCGGCTCGGACGCCTTCCAGGAGTGCGACACGGTCGGCATCACCCGGCCCTGCACCAAGCACAACTATCTGGTCCGCGACGTCAACGACCTCGCGCGGGTGCTGCACGAGGCCTTCTACGTCGCCCAGAACGGCCGGCCGGGCCCGGTCGTGGTCGACATCCCGAAGGACGTGCAGTTCGCGAAGGGCATGTATGTCGGCCCCGAGAACATCCAGCACAAGACTTACCAGCCGCGCCTCAACGGCGATCCGGAGAAGATCCGCCAGGCGGTCGAGCTGCTCGCCAAGGCGAAACGGCCGATCCTCTATACCGGCGGCGGCGTGATCAATTCCGGGCCGGAGGCGAGCCGCCTCCTGCGCGAGTTCGCGCGCCTGACCGGCTATCCCGTCACCTCGACGCTGATGGGCCTCGGCGCCTATCCGGCCTCCGACAAGCAGTGGCTCGGCATGCTCGGCATGCACGGCACCTACGAGGCCAACATGGCGATGCATGACTGCGACGTCATGCTGTGCATCGGCGCGCGCTTCGACGACCGCATCACCGGCCGTCTCGACGCCTTCTCGCCGGACTCGAAGAAGATCCACATCGACATCGACCCGTCCTCGATCAACAAGAACGTCAAGGTCGACGTGCCGATCATCGGCGACGTCAAGCACGTGATCGAGGACATGCTCACGCTCTGGCGCGGCATGAAGGCCGAGCCCGACCGGCGGTCGATCGCCTCCTGGTGGGGCCAGATCGACCGCTGGCGCGCGCGCAAGTCGCTGTCGTTCCGCAATTCGGACGAGGTGATCAAGCCGCAGTTCGCGGTCCAGCGGCTCTACGAGGCGGTGAAGGACAAGGACGTCTACATCACCACCGAGGTCGGCCAGCACCAGATGTGGGCGGCCCAGCACTTCCACTTCGAGGCGCCGAACCGCTGGATGACCTCCGGCGGCCTCGGCACCATGGGCTACGGCCTGCCGGCGGCGATCGGCGTGCAGGTGGCGCATCCGGACAGCCTCGTCATCGACATCGCCGGCGAGGCCTCGATCCAGATGTGCCTGCAGGAGCTCTCGACTGCGCTGCAGTTCAACCTGCCGGTCAAGATCTTCGTGCTGAACAACGAATATATGGGCATGGTGCGCCAGTGGCAGGACCTGCTGCATGGCGGGCGCTACTCGCATTCCTATTCGGAATCGCTGCCGGACTTCGTGAAGCTGGCCGAGGCCTATGGCGGCGTCGGCATTCGCTGCCACCGTCCGGGCGATCTCGACGCGGCAATCGAGGAGATGATCAAGGTCGACCGGCCGGTGCTGTTCGACTGCCTCGTCGACAAATACGAGAACTGCCTGCCGATGATCCCCTCGGGCAAGCCGCACAATGAGATGATCCTGCCGGACAACGCCGAGGCGCTCGACGAGGCCATCGACGAGGAAGGCAAGATGCTGGTGTGAGGCGGCGGCGCTCACGCTTTCCGTGTTCCTTTCCCTCTCCCCGCCGGGGAGAGGTGGCCCGCGAAGTGGGCCGGTGAAGGGCGTATGGTTGCGTAGCGGTTGAAGACCCCCTCACCCCCCCCCTCTCCCCGCCGGGGAGAGGGAGCCCGGCGCTCCGGCGCTTCCCGTTTCAGAGTTCCCCATGCCCATCAAAGACGAGCCCGCCGAGCGCCACACGCTCTCCCTTCTGGTCGACAACGAGCCGGGCGTTCTCGCCCGCATCGTCGGCCTGTTCTCCGGCCGCGGCTACAACATCGACAGCCTCACCGTCTCCGAGGTGAGCCACGAGTCGCATCTCTCGCGGATCACCATCGTGACCACCGGCGCGCCGCCGATCATCGAGCAGATCAAGAGCCAGCTCGACCGGCTGGTGCCGGTGCACCGCGTCGTCGACCTCACCGTGACCGGCAAGGCGGTCGAGCGCGAGCTGGCGCTCATCAAGGTGCGCGGCAAGGGCGAGATTCGTCAGGAGGCGCTGCTGATCGCCGAGAGCTTCCGCGCCCGCGCGGTCGACACCACGCTGGAGAGCTTCGTGTTCGAGATCACCGGCAAGCCGGACAAGATCGACCAGTTCGTCTCGCTGCTGGAGCCGCTGGGCCTCGTCGAGGTTTCGCGCACCGGCGTCGCCGCGATCGGCCGCGGGCCGGACGGGATGTGAGGTGGCGCCGGGCGCCCGTCGTCCGGCCTACTGCGTCCCCACCCGAACGCCGTCATCCCGATGCGCGACCCCGGACTTGATCCGGGGGAGCCTCGAAGGAATGGGCCTCCGGGCACTCGCGCGTCCAGGCGGGCATCCTTCGAGGCTCGGCTGTCGTCGGGCGCCTCAGGGGCGACGGCGCTCGGCACGCAGCCCAGGGCCGGCAAAATTGCCGATGGCGCCTCTCCGCCGCTTGCGGACTTCCGGGTCGTCCTATAAGAGAACCGTAACGTACGGTACGGCATTTTCGGGCAATGATGACGTCCCCCCAACCATCCAGCGAGGAGCTGACGGCACGCCAGCAGGCGGTGCTCGATGCCGTGCTCGCGCTGATGGTCGAGGAAGGCGGCGACGTCACCATGACCGCCGTCGCCCGGCGAGCCTCCTGCTCGAAGGAGAGCCTCTACAAGTGGTTCGGCGACCGCGACGGGCTGCTCACCGCCACGGTGCGCTGGCAGGCCTCGAAGGTGCGCGCCGGCAATTACGACCGGCAGAAGCTCGACGCCTCGGCGCTGCGCGACAGCCTCATCCGCTTCGCCGCCAACTGGCTCTCGGTGATCTCCAGTCCGACCTCCATCGCGCTCAACCGCTTTGCCATCGGCGAGGCCGGCACGCGCGGGTCCAATCTCGGCGCCATCATGCTGGCAAATGGGCGCTTTGCCATTGGCGAGCGGGTGAAGCCGCTGCTCGACGCCGGCCGCGACGCGGGGCTGATCGCCTTCGACGACACCGAGACCGCCTTCCGCAGCTTCATCGGCCTCGTGGGCCGCGACGTGCAGATCCGCCTGCTGCTCGGCGACGCGCTCGCCCTCGGCGCCGCGGAGATCGAGCGCGACGCGGCGCGCGCCGCCGACCAGTTCTTCACTCTCTACGGCACCGGCGCCGCGCCGGGCCGGAACAAGACCAACGCGTGACATCAAGGAGACACCCATGCGCGTTTATTACGATCGCGACGCCGACCTGAACCTGATCAAGGGCAAGAAGGTCGCCATCATCGGCTATGGCTCGCAGGGCCGCGCGCACGCGCTGAACCTGAAGGACTCCGGTGTGAAGGAGATCGCCGTCGGCCTGAAGCCCGGCTCGGCGACCGCCAAGAAGGTCGAGGCCGACGGCCTGAAGGTGCTCACCGTCGCCGAGGCGGCGAAGTGGGCCGACCTGATGATGATGGCCACGCCGGACGAGCTGCAGGCCGACATCTACAAGAACGAGATCGCCCCGAACATCCGCGACGGCGCCGCCATCGCCTTCGCCCATGGCCTCAACGTGCATTTCGGCCTGATCGAGCCGAAGGCCTCGGTCGACGTGCTGATGATCGCCCCCAAGGGCCCCGGCCACACCGTGCGCGGCGAATATGAGAAGGGCGGCGGCGTGCCGTGCCTCGTCGCCGTGCATCAGGACGCCTCGGGCAACGCGCTCGACCTCGGCCTCAGCTACGCGTCGGGCGTCGGCGGCGGCCGCTCGGGCATCATCGAGACCACCTTCAAGGAAGAGTGCGAGACCGACCTGTTCGGCGAGCAGGTGGTGCTCTGCGGCGGCCTCGTCGAGCTGATCCGCGCCGGCTTCGAGACGCTGGTGGAAGCCGGCTACGCGCCGGAAATGGCTTATTTCGAGTGCCTGCACGAGGTGAAGCTGATCGTCGACCTCATCTATGAGGGCGGCATCGCCAACATGAACTACTCGATCTCCAACACTGCCGAATGGGGCGAGTACGTCTCCGGCCCGCGCATCATCACCGCCGAGACCAAGGCCGAGATGAAGCGGGTGCTGACCGACATCCAGACCGGCAAGTTCACCTCGGAATGGATGCAGGAGTACAAGGCCGGCGCTTCCCGCTTCAAGGGCATCCGCCGCGTCAACGACGCCCACCAGATCGAGCAGGTCGGCGAGAAGCTGCGCGGCATGATGCCGTGGATCGGCAAGAACAAGCTGGTCGACAAGGCGAAGAACTGAAGCGCTCATTCGCCGCTTGCCAGAATGGCCGGGCTCGCCCCGGCCATTTTTGTTTTCAGGAAGCGCCCGGGCGGCCTTACTCGCGGGCCGGATAATCGAGCGTCACTTCCAGCACCGGCTCGTCGGTCCCGCCATCCGGCGCCATGGCGATCCGGCGGCGGATGACGACGAAATCGAGCGCCGGCGCCGCGGGCTCGAGCGCCACGCGATCCCCGAGCTGGATCCACGCGCCGAGCGCGAGCGCATCGAGCCGGCCCCGCCAGCCGCGCGCCTCGGCGAAACGGCGCGCCGATGCCGTCAGCACGATGTCGATCCGCATCGGAGCTTCTCCCTGCGCTTCGCCGCCGCCACTATAGTGACGCAGCGCCACGCGGGCACCATGGCACGGCGCGCATCGGGGGGAACCATGCTGATCGTCCGGCTGACGAAGGTGTTCATGACGGCCTGCCTTGCCGCCTTCGCCTTCATCGTGACCTACGACAACATCATCGACTACGGCTCCAACTACGCCTTCGTCCAGCATGTGCTGAGCATGGACACCACCTTTCCCGGCAATGCGCTGATGGGGCGGGCGATCACCGACCCCGAGCTGTGGCGGCTCGGCTATGCCGGCATCATCGCCGGCGAAGGATTGACCTGCCTGCTGTTCGCGCTCGCGGCGGCCGCCATGCTGTTCGGCCTGCGCGACACCGGGCGCTTCAATCGGGCCAAAGGTTTCGTCGCGGCAGGCGCGGGCCTCGGCTTCGCCATCTGGTTCTTCGGCTTCATGGTGGTCGGCGGCGAGTACTTCGCCATGTGGCAGTCGAAGGACTGGAACGGCCAGGAGGCCGCCTTCCGCTTCTACATGACGATGATGGCGGTGCTCATCTTCGTCTGCCTGCCGGAGCCGGACGCCAGCGCCGACTGAGGCTCACCACCCCAGTGCCTTCATCGCCGCCGCGCCGGGCGCCAGCAGCACGAAGGCCCAGACCATGGCGGAGGACAGGTTCGCCATCTGGAACAGGACATTCGGCATGCCGAACATGCCGGCAATGAGCGGCACCACGGCGCGCAGCGGCCCGAAGAAGCGACCGAGAAACACGCTCCAGGCGCCGTGCCGGTGGAAGAAGCGCTCGCCGCGGTCCATCAGCTCGGGATGGGTCGAGAGCGGCCAGATGCGGCGCACGCCGTCCTTGAAATAGTGCCCGACCCAGTAGGATATGGCATCGCCCAGCGTGGCGCCCGCCGCCGCCGCCGCCCAGACCGGGAAGAAGTCGATGCCGCCCGCCTCGATGATCGGGCCGAGGCCGATCAGCACGAAGGTGGCCGGGAACAGCAGCGACAGCACCGCGAAGGATTCGCCGAAGGCGAGGACGAAGGCGATATAGGGCGCCCAGTGGGCATGCGCCTCGACGAAGTCGAGAAGCTGGCGGCCATAATGTTCGAGTTCGAGCAACGGCACCTCGGAAGGTTGGGACGGCGCGCGCGTCAGAGACGGTCGCGCAGCGCATAGTAGCTCATGCCGGCGACCAGCAGCGGCCAGCGCATCAGCGGGCCGCCGGGGAAGGGCGGCACCGGCAGCGTCTCGAGAACATCGAAGCGCCCGAGCTGGCCGGCCACCGCCTCGGCGAGGATCCTGCCGAAATAGGGCGCCAGCATCACGCCCTGGCCGGAATAGCCGGCGGCGGTGAGCACGCGCGGGGACAGGCGGCGCACGAAGGGCATGCGGCTCATGGTGATGCCGAGCAGCCCGCCCCAGCCATAGTCGATCCGGGCGTCCGCGAGCTGGGGGAAGACCCGCAGCATATAGGGCCGCACGAAGGTGCCGACATCGGCCTTGAGGCGGCGCGTATAGCTCTCGCCGCCGCCGAACAGCAGCCGCCCGTCGCGGCTCAGCCGATAGTAGTTCACCACGAAGCGGCTATCGGCCACCGCCGCGTCATTGGCGATGACCTCAGCCGCCCGGGCGCCCAGCGGCTCGGTGGCGGCGATGTAGTTGGCGATCGGCATGACGTAATGGTCGACGCGGGCGTCGAGCCCGTCCTGCAGCCCGTCGCCACATTCCAGCACCCAATCCGCCTCGACGGCGCCGGTCGCGGTCTCGACCGTCACCTTCGCCGCCTCGCGGATGGCGAGGGCGCGCGAACCCTCGAAAATGCGGGCGCCGGCGGCGCTTGCGGCAGCGGCGAGACCGAGCGCGAGGTTCAGGGCATGCAGATGCCCGGCGCCGCGGTCGATCATGCCGCCGTGATAGATATCGGCGCCTACGAGGGCCCGCAGCTCCTCGCGGGAGAGCGGCGCGGCATGCGGGTAGCCGTAGACCTCGTTCAGCTTCCTCGCATAGGCGTGGCTGTGCGCCACATAGCCCGGCTTGTGATCGGCGACGATGAGGCCGGGACGCACGTCGCAGTCGATATTGTGGCGCGCGATGAGGTCGTGCAGCAGCGCCTTGGCCTCCTCGGCCATGCGCCAGAGCTTCATCGCATCGTCGCGGCCCATGCGCGCCTCGATCCAGTCCTGATCGCGGCGCTGGCCGGAATGGATCTGCCCGCCATTGCGGCCGGAGGCGCCGGAGCCGACGCGGGAGGCCTCCAGAAGGACGACGTCATAGCCCTTCTCAGTGAGGTGCAGCGCGGCGGACAGCCCGGTATAGCCGCCGCCGATGATGCAGACATCGGCGCGCACGGAGCCGGCGAGCGCGGGATGCTCGGGGTGCGGGTTGGCCGTCGCGGCGTACCAACTGTTCGGGTGACCTTCAGTCCTCGACATCGTCACCGCCGCGCGAACAGCTTCTCGATGTCGGCGAGCGACAGCGTCACGAAGGTCGGCCGGCCGTGGTTGCACTGGCCGGCATTCGGCGTGCGTTCCATCTCGCGCAGCAGGGCGTTCATCTCCTCGGGACGCAGGCGGCGGCCGGCGCGCACCGAGCCGTGGCAGGCCATGGTGGCGGCGACGTGGAGCAGGCGGCGCTCCAGCGGCAGCGTGTCGTCCCACTCCTCGGCGCGCTCGGCGAGCTCCTTGAGCAGCGCGGCGACATCGGCCTCGCCGATCAGCGCCGGCACCTCGCGGACGAGGACCGCGCCGTGGCCGAAAGGCTCGACGACGAGCCCGAAGCGCTCCAGCTCGGCGGCACGCTCGGCGAGCCGGGCGGCGTCGGAGGGATCGAGCTCCACCACCAGCGGCACCAGCAGCATCTGCCGGGCGAGCCCGTCGCGCGCCATGGCCGCCTTCAGCTTCTCGTAGACGATGCGCTCATGGGCGGCGTGCTGGTCGACGATGACGACGCCGTCCTGCGTCTGCGCGACGATATAGGTCTCGTGGAGCTGCGCGCGGGCGGCGCCGAGGGGGCGCTGCATGGCGTCGGTCTGCGCCGGGGCCTCATGCGCGCGCGCATCGGCCTGAGGGGCCAGCGCCAGGCCCAGCCCCCCGGCGAAGCTGCCGATGTCGAAGCCGGGCGCATCCTCCGCGAAGCCGCGGGCGGGCGGCGGCGCTTCGGGCGCGGCCCAGGAGGCAGGACCCGCATTCCCCCATCCGGCCGCCATGCCGGAGACCGGCCGCGCCGGCCAGTCGCGCAGGCCGATGGCGGACGGCCCGTCGCCGGGGCGCGCGAGGGCGGCCAGACGGTCCGCCGTGGTGGTGGCGGTGCGCGGCACGCCGGTGGCGAGAGCGTCGGTGAGGGTGCGGATGATCAGCGCGCGGATGAGCCCGGCATCGCGGAAGCGCACCTCGGTCTTGGCCGGATGGACGTTCACGTCGACCTCGCGCGGGTCGATGTCGAGATAGAGCGCCATCACCGGGTGGCGGTCGGAGGGCAGCAGGTCGGCATAGGCGGCGCGCACCGCGCCGATCAGCACCTTGTCGCGCACCGGCCGGCCGTTGACGAAGAAATACTGCGCCAGCGAATTGGCCTTGGAATAGGTCGGCAGGCCGGCGAGCCCCTCGAGCGCCACGCCGCCGCGCAGCCCTTCGACGACGAGCGCATTGCCGGCGAGCTCGTGGCCGAGCACGTCGGCGATGCGGGCGCGACGGCCCTCCCTGTCCACCCCGCGCGCCGGCCAGGTGACCGGCGGGCGGTCGTCGGCCACGATGGTGAAGGCGACGTCCGGTCGCGACAGAGCGAGGCGGCGCACGGCATCGACCGCCGCCGCCGTCTCGGCGCGCTCGGATTTCAGGAATTTCAGCCGGGCGGGGGTGGCGAAGAACAGGTCGCGCACCTCGACGCGGGTGCCGGCCCCGAGGGCGGCGGGGCGCACCGGCGACTTCACGCCGCCCTCGACGCGGATCTCGTGCGCGCCAGCGGCGCTCGCCGGGCGGCTGAGGATGGAGAGCTTCGCCACCGCGCCGATCGATGGCAGCGCCTCGCCGCGGAAGCCGAGCGTGCCGATCGAGGACAAGTCGTCATCGTCGAGCTTGGAGGTGGCGTGGCGCTCGACGGCCAGCGCCAGTTCGTCGGCGCTCATGCCGCAGCCGTCGTCGGTCACCCGCATCAGCCGGCGGCCGCCGCCGTCGATGACGATCTCGATGCGGGTCGCGCCGGCATCGAGCGCGTTCTCGACGATCTCCTTCAGCGCCGCGGCCGGACGCTCGACCACCTCGCCGGCGGCGATGCGGTCGATCAGCGTCGGAGGCAGGAGGCGCAGCGGCATGACGGTCCGGCGAAGGGCTCGATTCGAGGTGCGGCGCCCAGCCTACACGCTCGCGCCGTGCGGCGCTCGCTCATCGGCTCACGAATCGGGGAAGCCGAGCCAGGGCTCGATACGCTCGAAGGTCTGGTCCATCGCCCAGGCGGGGAAGAACGGGAAGGGGAAGTGGCCGTAGAACAGCGAGAGCTGCCACTCCGCCGCCATCTCGCCCTGCTTGGCGATCGCGGCGACGTAGAGCGCCGAGGCGATGCCGCTGCGGTCGGCGCCGCCCTTGCAGTGCACCAGTATGGGCTTGGGCGCGTCGCGCATCACCGCGATCAGGTCCTCGACCTCCTTCTGGGTCAGCTCGCGCCCCGCGGACAGCTTGAAGTCGAGATGGTTGAGGCCGAGCTTCTGACTTTCGGCGACCTCCTTCTCGTACCAGGAGGCCTTGGACGGGCCGCGCAGGTTGATCACCGTGCGCACGCCGTATTTGGCCTGGATGTCGGCGAGCTCTTCGGCGTCGACCTGCGCCGCCCGGTAGAGCTCGCCAGCGACCACGGTGTGGAAATTGCCGAGAAGCTGCTCGATGCCGAGATAGATGGCGCCGAGGGCGAACAGGACCAGAACGGTCTGGCCGATCCGCCGGCCCCATCGGCGCAGGCGGGAGCGCTTGATTTCCGGCTTCAGCGAGGGATCGGCGGCAGCAAGAATGTCGGGCGACGAGGAGACGGACGGCGCGGCGGCGTCGGAGGAACTCATCTGGAAGCTCACAGGCAGCGTGGCGGTGGCTAGGTGCCTGACGCGCTTTGTCGAAGACAATCGTGTCCGAATTCAGCCGCCGGCCGCCGCCAGCCGCTCGGCCCGCTCGCGCTCGACTTCCTGACGCTTGGTGATGATCGAGGCGGCCACCACGACGAGGGTCACGACCGCGATCATGATGGTGCAGATGGCGTTGATCTCCGGCGTCACGCCGAGGCGCACCTGCGAATAGATGCGCATCGGCAAGGTGGTAGCGCCGGGGCCGGTGGTGAAGCTGGCGATCACCAGGTCGTCCAGCGAGAGCGTGAAGGCCAGCATCCAGCCCGAGATGACAGCCGGCAGGATGATCGGCAGGGTGATCACGAAGAACGTCTTGAGCGGCGGACAGCCGAGATCGAGCGCCGCCTCCTCGAGGCTGCGGTCAAATGTCACAAGCCGCGACTGCACCACCACCGAGACGAAGCACATGGTGAAGGTGATGTGGGCCAGCGTGATGGTCCAGAAGCCGCGATCGAAGTTCACCGCCACGAAGAGCAGCAGCAGCGACAGGCCGGTGATCACCTCCGGCATGACGAGCGGGGCGTAGACCATGCCCGAGAACAGGGTCCGGCCCCAGAAGCGGCCGTAGCGGACCAGCGCGATGGCGGCCAGCGTGCCGAGGACGGTGGCGACGCTGGCGGAGATGAAGGCGACGCGCAGCGTCACCCAGGCGGCCTCCAGCAGTTGGTCGTTCTCCAGCAGCTTCCAGTACCACTCCGTCGAGAAGCCGGCCCACACCGTGACGAGGCGCGAGGCGTTGAAGGAGTAGATGACCAGCAGGACGATCGGCAGATAGAGGAAGACGAAGCCGAGCACGATCGAGGTGGTGTTGAACCAGGAAAGACCCTTGCGCATCTAGCGGCCCTCCATCTCGCGGGCCTGGACGTTCTGGTAGAACACGATCGGCACCACCAGCACCAGCAGGAGCAGCACCGCCACTGCCGAGGACACGGTCCAGGAGCGGTTCACCGAGAACTCGGTCCAGAGCGACTTGCCGATCATCATGGTGTCGGAACCGCCAAGCAGGTCCGGGATGACGAACTCGCCAACGGCCGGGATGAAGCAGAGCAGGCAGCCGGCGAAGACGCCGGGCAGCGAGAGCGGCCAGGTGATCTTCCAGAAGGCGGCGAACGGCGGGCAGCCGAGATCGGCGGCGGCCTCCAGCAGCGTCTCGTCCATCTTCTCCAGCGCCGCGTAGAGCGGCAGGATCATGAAGGGCAGATAGGAATAGACGATGCCGATATAGACCGCGGTGTCGGTGGCGAGGATCTCCAGCGGCTCGTCGGTCAGCCCGACGAACATCAGGAACTGGTTGAGCAGCCCCTCGGGCGAGAGGATGCCGATCCAAGCGTAGACGCGGATCAGGAACGAGGTCCAGAACGGCAGGATCACCATCATCAGCAGCGTCGGCCGGATCGATTTCGGCGCGCGGGCCATGCCATAGGCGATGGGATAGCCGACGATCAGCAGCAGCAGGGTCGAGATGCCGGCGATCCAGAGGCTGGAGCCGTAGGCCTGCAGGAACTCGTTGTCCCAGCTCAGCACGTAGGAATAATTGTCGAAATTGAGCTGCCCGACGGCTTCGCGGATGGCGTCCCAGCCGGCGGAGAGGTCGAAGGTCGGCTCATAGGGTGGCTGGGCGATCGCGTCCTGCGAGAGGCTGATCTTGAAGACGATGAAGAACGGGACGAGGAACAGCGCGAACAGCCATAGATAAGGCACCGCCAGCACCAGCCAGCGCCCCTTGGTTCCCCGTGCCATGAGCCCCTCCCCGCGTCAGCGCGTCAGCACGACGCCGGCGTCGGGCGTCCACGAGACCCAGACCTTGTCGTCCCAGCTGATGGGGCGTTCGACCACGCGGGTAAGGTTCGGCTTTGCCGCCTTGATGCGGGCGCCGTTAGGCAGCTCGACATGGTAGATCGACAGATCGCCGAGATAGCCGATATCCCAGATGGTGCCGGACAGGCAGTTGACGCCCTGCTCCACCGGCGGATCGAGATCGACCCGCACCTTTTCCGGCCGGATCGCGATCCAGGCCTGGTCGCCGGGCTTCGCCTCGACGTCCTGCGCGATCATCAGCGACATGTCGGCAGCGTCCGAGCGCAGGCGCACGGCGCCGGGCGCGACGCTCTCGATCTTCGCGTCGATGATGTTCACGTCGCCGACGAAATCCGCCACATAGCGGCAATTGGGCTGCTCGTAGACCTCGGCGGGCGGGGCCACCTGCACCAGCCTGCCGTGATCCATGACGGCGATGCGGTCGGCCACGGTCATCGCCTCCTCCTGATCGTGGGTGACGATCAGGAAGGTCATGCCGAGCTCCATCTGGATGTCCATGAGCTCGAACTGGGTCGCCTCGCGCAGCTTCTTGTCGAGCGCGCCGAGCGGTTCGTCGAGCAGCAGCACCTTGGGGCGCTTAGCGAGCGAGCGGGCGAGCGCGACGCGCTGGCGCTGGCCGCCGGAGAGCTGGTGCGGCTTGCGGCGGGCGAAGGTCTCGAGCTTGACGAGCTTCAGCATCTCCTCGACCCGCGCGGCGACGGCGGCCTTCTCCATGCCGTCCTGCTTGAGGCCGAAGGCGATGTTGTCCCACACGCTCATATGCGGGAACAGCGCGTAGGACTGGAACATCATGTTGGTCTGCCGCCGGTAGGGCGGCATGCCGACGAGGTCCTGCCCGGCGAGGGTGATCTGCCCCTCGGTCGGCTCCTCGAAGCCGGCCAGCATGCGCATCAGCGTGGTCTTGCCGCAGCCCGACGGCCCCAGCAGCGCGAAGAACTCGCGCTCGTAGATGTCGAGCGAGAGGTTGTCGACGGCGGTGAACTCGCCGAAGCGCTTGGTGACGTTCTTGTAGCGGATCAGCGGAACGGCGCCGGGGTCGTTCCATGGGGCGAATTTGCGGCGAATGCCGCCAATGGTCTTCTGCGTCTTGTCGGTGACGCCCGTGCTCATAAAGCTGCCCCGCTGTCCCCGGCCGCGTGCCGCGGCTCTTGTGCAGACGCTAACTGGGATTTGGCGGGCGTCAACCGTCTGTCCGCCAACAATTTCCGGCCATGCGCCCGGCGCATGCTACCGGCGCCTTGACGGCGCGCGAGGCGGCATGATCCCCTCATGATGCGCGCAGAGGCGCGTTCGGGGAGTTCAAATGGCGAAGAAACGGCGTTCCGTTAAGGACGCGGTCGAGTCGGCACGGGGCGTGTCCAGTCTCGAGGAGGCGAAGGCCTGGATGGCCGCGCGGGGCATCACCGAGATCGAATGCGTCGTGCCGGACCTCGCCGGGGTCGCACGCGGCAAGATCATGCCGGCCTCCAAGTTCTTGTCCGGCCCGACTATGAACCTGCCGCTCAGCGTGTTCTTCCAGACCATATCCGGCGAGTACCCGCCCTATGAGGGGCTGGTGGATTCGGTGGTCGTCGACAGCGACCTCGTCATGGAGCCGGACCTCTCCACGCTGACCGCCGTGCCCTGGGCGCAGGACCCGACGGCGCAGGTGATCCACGACGCCTTCCACCGCGACGGGCGGCCGGTGGAGCTCGCGCCGCGTCAGGTGCTGAAGAACGTCATCGAGCTTTACGCCCACAAGGGCTGGAAGGCGGTGGTGGCGCCCGAGATCGAGTTCTATCTCGTCGAGACCAACACCGATCCCGACTATCCGCTGAAGCCCCCGGTCGGGCGTTCCGGCCGGCCCGAGATCGGCCGGCAGTCCTATTCGATCCAGGCGGTGAACGAGTTCGACGCGCTGTTCGAGGACATGTACGACTACTCGGAAGCGCAGGGCCTGGAGATCGACACGCTGATCCACGAGGACGGCGCCGCGCAGATGGAGATCAACCTGCTGCACGGCGACCCGCTGGTGCTGGCCGACCAGGTCTTCATGTTCAAGCGAACCATCCGCGAGACGGCGCTGCAGCACAAGATCTACGCCACCTTCATGGCCAAGCCGATCGCCGACGAGCCGGGATCGGCGATGCATATCCACCAGTCCATCGTCAATGCCGAGACGGGCAAGAACATCTTCTCCGACGCGGACGGCGATCCGACGCCGGAGTTCTTCTCCTTCATCGCCGGCCAGCAGCGCTATCTGCCGGCGATCATGTCGATCCTCGCGCCCTATGTGAACTCCTATCGCCGGCTCACGCGCGATTCGATGGCGCCGATCAACGTGCAGTGGGGCTACGACAACCGCACCGCCGGCCTGCGCGTGCCGCCCTCCTCCCCGGCGGCGCGGCGGGTGGAGAACCGGGTGCCGTCCTCCGACGCCAACCCCTATCTCGTCATCGCCGCCTCGCTGGCCTGCGGCTATCTCGGCATGGTCGAGGCGCTGCGTCCCACCGAACCGCTGGAAGCCGACGCCAAGTTCCTCGATTTCGAGCTGCCGCGCGGCCTGCTCGAAGCGGTGGCGGCGATGCAGTATTCCGACGAGATCGCGACCGTGCTCGGACCGTCCTTCGTGAAGACCTATTCGGCGGTGAAGCAGGCCGAATTCGAGACCTTCATGCGGGTGATCTCGCCCTGGGAGCGGGAATATCTGCTGCTGAACGTCTGATCGCGGCACCGAAAGATACTAGAAAGGCGCAGCATCGGTCCTGTGCTCGACATCTCGGCAGGATCGTCGGCGTCGTTGCAGGGGCGGGGGCTCTCACATGCATCGTTCATTGCCCTTGCGTCGAGGGGACGGCATCCCGCATGCCCGTCTCGTCTCGATCGCCGCCATCCTGTGCGCGATGGGCGCCGCCCCGCGCCCGGCGGAAGCGATCGTCCTCAACGATGTCGCGGCCGATGCCGCCGGCGGGATCGGCAATTACTGGGACACGACGAACCAGTTCGCCAATGTGGTCGCCCTGGCGCTGAACCGCGGCGATCCCTATTGCACCGGCACGCTGATCAATTCCCGCACCATCGTCACCGCCGGACACTGCCTCGTCGAGGATGGCAGCACGCTCGGCTCCCATGTGAGCGAGACGGAAATCCGCTTCTCCCCGAACTCCTTCATCCCGAACACGAATGACCGCTTCGTCAGCGGCGCCGCCGTGCTGCCGGGCTACCAGTCCACCGTGTTCGGCGCCTACGACTTCGCGGTGATCTCGCTCGACCAGCCGGTCACGCAGATCACGCCGGCCGTGCTGCCCACCGGCACGACGCCCCTGTTCGAATACGGCTCGCTCGCCGTCATCGCCGGCTATGGCCAGAACGGGACCGGCAGCCGGCCGCCCTTCTCCTTCGATAACATCGACGGCAAGCGCCGCATCGGCGAGACCATCCTCGTCGCGCTCTCGCCCGAGCTCTCGGAAGGCGACGCTCCGCTTTATGTGGCACCGTTCCGCAACCCGCTCCGGCCCGGCGCGGCGGACGTGCTCGGCAACGCCTATCCCGACCTGCCGGTGCCCTATTATCAGGCCGGCACGGCGCCGGGCGACAGCGGCGGACCGCTCTTCCTGTCGACGCAGGATGGGCTGGTGCTGATCGGCACGCTGGTCGGCGGCTATGGCCGGCGGCCGGGCTACGGCTTCGTCAATGTGTGGACGCCGATCTACACGGCGCTCGACTGGCTGGCCGCGGTCAATCCGCTGCGCGAGGTCACAGCGGCGGGCGGAGACCAGACATGGAGCAACGCCGCGGCCTGGATCGATCCGGGCGGCGCCAGCGAGGTGCCGAACAACCGCGACGGCGACTTCTCCGGCTCCGGCACGCTCGGGCGCTACTGGAACGTGACGATCAGCGCGCCGGGTACGATGACGCTCGACATGGATGCCGAGGTCGATTCCGTCACGGTGGCGGGGGCGTCCAGCACGCTCGACATCGCCGCGCCCTATATCCTCTCGACCGTCGTCGGCTTCCAGCAGAGCGCCGGCACGACCACCGTGTCGGGCACGCTCGCCGCGCCGACGGCCGATCTCTCGGGCGGCCTGCTCACCGGCACCGGGACGGTGATCGCGCCGCAGGGCCTCATCAATCGCGGCGGCACGCTCGCGCCCGGCACGGCGGGGAATATGGGCGTGCTGACGGTCGCCGGCAGCTACCAGCAGACCGCCGGCGGCACGCTGGCGGTGCGCAGCCTCGGCGGAGCCTCGGACCAGCTTCACGTGACGGGCACCGCCGCGCTCGGCGGCACGCTCGCCGTCTCCTCCCCCGGCACGGTGACGCCCGGCATCGCCGACACGGTGCTGCAGGCGGACGGCGGCATCAGCGGCAGCTTCGCGTCGGTTTCCTCGGAGGAGAATTTCGCCTTCCTCGACACGCTGATCGGCTATGGCGCGACCACGGTGTCCGTCACCTTCGAGCGCAATGCCGTGCCCTTCACCGCGCTGGCGCAGACACGCAACCAGGCCAGCGTCGCGACGGCACTCGAGAGCCTGTCGCCGGCCAATCCGGTGGCGGGCGCGGTGCTGCAGAGTAGCGTCGCCGGCGCGCCGGCGGCCTTCGACCAGCTCTCCGGCGAGGTCCATGCCAGCACCACCAGCGTGCTGGTCGGCCAGTCCTCGCTGGCACGCGGGCTCATCGGCGCGCGGCTCCGGCAGGGGATGGGTCCGGATTCGGACGAGGCGACGGGAAGCGCGGTTCCGATCGCCTTCGGCGCGGGCGAGCCGGAGGTGCGTCCGCTCGCCTTCCGGCCGGACGGCGCGCCCGCATCGACCGCAGCGCGGGCGCTGGCGAGCGCGGCGCCGGCGGCGAACATGCCGCTCAAGGCCGAGGCTGCGCCTGCGTCGCCGCTTCAGCTCGCCACCTGGATGCAGGGCGTCGGCGCGTGGGGCCGGATGTCGTCGACGGATGGTGCCTCCGGGCTGTCGTCCAATGTCGGCGGCCTGTTCGCCGGCCTCGACGCCACCTATGAGCAGCGGTTCCGCCTCGGCATCGCGGGCGGCTACACCAGCAGCGACTATTCGGTGTCGGGCCTCAACTCGTCCGGCTCGACTTCCGACTACCATCTCGCCGGCTATGGCGCCGCGCTTCTCGGGCCGGTCGCGCTGCGGCTCGGCGGTGCCTATGCCTGGAGCGACATCGACACCAGCCGGATGGTGGACACTGGCGGCTTGGTGAACTGGCTGTCGAGCTCGTCGGATGCCCGCACCGGGCAAGTGTTCGGCGAGCTCGCCTATCCGACCGTCCTGCTGTCCTCTATGGGAGCGGTATCGTTCGAGCCCTTCGCCGGCCTCGCCTACGTGCATGTGTCGAGCGACGCCTTCACCGAGACCGGCGGGGCGGCAGCGCTGAGCGGGGAGGCGAGCCGCTTCTCGACCACCTACTCCACCCTCGGCCTGCGCGCCGCCGTGCCGCTCGCATTCGGGGAGGCCTGGAAGCCCGTGCTGCATGGCGAGCTCGGCTGGCGCCACGCCTTCGGCGACCTCACGCCGACCGAGACGCTGGCTTTCACGGCGGGCAACTCGGCCTTCACGGTCGACGGGCTGCCGATCGCCCGCGACGCGCTGGTGGTGGAAGCCGGGCTCGACGTCGGCCTGCGCGAGCGCGTCGGGCTCGACCTGTTCTACGCCGGCGATCTCGCCGCCGACGCGCAGAGCCATGCCGTCAAGGGACGCCTCAGCGTCTCGTTCTGACGCTTTCCAGGCCCGCGAAGCTCAACATTCCCCAGAGATCGAATGGTGCGCCGATACGCTGCGGCGCAGCAACGAATCCGTATTGCATTGTTGAGCGAAATCAATCTTACTCAACATAAAGCTAAACGCGCTCGCGCTGGTCGTGAGCCGGCAACAATTGAGGGGGCATCGGACCCGCCTCGTTCTCTGGGAGGAGAGCATGCTGAAGAAGTGGATACCCCTTCTCGGGGCAGCGGCTGTCTGCGGGTCGCTGTCCATGCCGCAGGCGGCCAAGGCGGAGACGCTGACGCTGTGCTGGGCGGCCTGGGACCCGGCCAACGCGCTGGTCGAATTGTCCAAGGACTTCACCGCCAAGACCGGCATCAACATGAAGTTCGAGTTCGTCCCGTGGACGAGCTATGCCGACCGCTTCCTCAACGAGCTCAACTCGCGCGGCAAGCTGTGCGACCTGATCATCGGCGACAGCCAGTGGATCGGCGGCGCCGCGGAGAACGGGCACTATGTGAAGCTGAACGACTTCTTCGCCAAGGAAGGCATCAAGATGGATGACTTCGTGCCGGCGACGGTGGTCGGCTATTCCGAATGGCCGAAGAACACGCCGAACTACTGGGCGCTGCCGGCGATGGGCGACGTGGTGGGCTGGACCTACCGCAAGGACTGGTTCGAGCGCCCCGAGCTGCAGAAGGAATTCAAGGCGAAGTACGGCTGGGACCTCGACGCGCCGAAGACCTATGACCAGCTCAAGCAGATCGGCCAGTTCTTCCAGGGCCGCGAGATCGACGGCAAGAAGGTCTACGGCGCCTCGATCTATACCGAGCGCGGCTCGGAAGGCATCACCATGGGCGTGACCAACGTCCTCTACGACTGGGGCTTCATGTATGACAACCCCAAGAAGCCCTATGAGATGCAGGGCTACGTGAATTCGCCGGAAGCGGTGAAGGGCCTCGAATTCTACAAGTCGCTCTATGACTGCTGCACGCCGCCCGGCGCGTCCAACGTCTACATGGTCGACTCGGCCGACGCCTTCAAATCCGGCCAGGTGGCGATGCACATGAACTTCGCCTTCACCTGGCCCGGCCTCTACAAGGACGAGAAGGTCGGCGGCAAGCGCATCGGCTTCTTCCCGAACCCGGCGGAGAAGTATCACTTCGCCCAGCTCGGCGGTCAGGGCATCTCGGTGGTCTCCTATTCCGACAAGCGCGACGCCGCCCTCAAATACATCAAGTGGTTCGCGCAGCCCGAGGTGCAGGCCAAGTGGTGGAAGCTCGGCGGCTTCTCCTGCCTGAAGGCGGTGGTCGACGCGCCCGACTTCAAGACCAGCCAGCCCTATGCGCCGGCCTTCCTCGAATCCATGGCGATCGTGAAGGACTTCTGGGCCGAGCCGAGCTACGCGGAACTGCTGCAGGCGATGCAGAAGCGCGTGCATGACTATGTCGTCGCCGGCAAGGGCACGGCGAAGGAAGCTCTCGACAACCTCGTGAACGACTGGACCGAGGTCTTCAAGGAAGACGGCAAGATCTGAGCGTCCCCGTCCGATCGGGACGTCTTCCGCAGGGCGGTCCGGCCCCATTCACGACCGGACCGCCCGACGGGCCTCGCCCGCCGAATCTCTGATCCTGACCGGGTGCCGTAGTGACCACGTCCCACGAAACATTCACCGACAAGGCGGCGCAGGCCGTCGTGCGGGCGACGCCGGAACCCCTCGCCGCCCGGGTGCGGGGCCTCTCCGACCGGGCGATCGCCTGGCTGTTCATCGCGCCGACCATCACCCTTCTGCTGGCGATCAACATCTTCCCGCTGTTCTGGGCGATCTACCTGTCCTTCACCAACTACCGCGCCAACCGTCCCAATGCGGTGGTGCAGAATGTCGGGCTCGGCAATTATTCGCGCGTGCTGAACGACCCGGATATCTGGGCGTCGATGCAGACCACGGCGCATTTCGTGTTCTGGACCATCGTGCTGCAGACGGTGATCGGCTTCGCGCTCGCCTATCTCATCGACCGCAAGTTCCGCGGCCATGCCTTCTGGACCACGCTGATCCTCATCCCGATGATGCTGTCACCGGCGGTGGTCGGGAATTTCTGGCGCTTCCTCTACGAGCCGCAGATCGGCCTGTTCGCCTATGCCGTGTCGTTCCTGTCCGGCATCCCGACTTCCGAGATCCGCATGCTGGGCGACGTGCGCCTCGCCCCCTGGGCGATCATCATCGTCGATACCTGGATGTGGACGCCCTATGTGATGCTGATCTGCCTCGCCGGGCTGCGCTCGATCCCGGACTACATCTACGAGGCGGCGGAGGTCGACCGCGCCTCCAACTGGCGCCAGTTCTGGTCGATCACCATCCCCATGGCGCTGCCCTTCATCATGCTGGCGGTGCTGTTCCGCGGCATCGAGAACTTCAAGATGTTCGACATGGTGAACCTGCTCACCGGCGGCGGTCCCGGCTCGACCACGGAGGTCGCCTCCATCGCGCTGAAGCGCGAGGCCTTCGAGGCCTGGGCGACCGGGCGCTCCTCGGCCTTCGCCATCGTGCTGTTCGTCGCGGTGTTCGGCCTCGCCAACATCTATGTGAAGATCCTCAACCGGGTGAAGCAGAGATGAGCTCCGCCAACGCCGCCCATTCGGTCGTCGAGCCGAGCACCGCCTCCAAGCGCGTCGCCGCCACGCTGGTGATCCTCTACGCGATGATCACGCTGGTGCCGCTCGCCTGGATCTTCCTCACCAGCATCAAGTCGCCGCCGGATTCGATCTCCTATCCGCCGAAGCTGGTCTTCACGCCGTCGCTGGAGGGCTATTGCAACCTCTTCACCACGCGCTCGCGGCAGACGCCGGAATACATCGCCGCGCTGCCGCCGGCGGAGGGGGTGTGCGACGCGGTGAGCCGCGAGCGCAACATGGTCATCGTCGGCCCGTCGAACTTCCTGCCGCGCTTTGCCAATTCGCTGATCATCGCGTTCGGCTCGACCTTCCTCGCGGTGCTGCTCGGCACGCTCGCTGCCTATGGCTTCTCGCGCTTCAGGGTGCCGCTCGCCGACGACCTGCTGTTCTTCATCCTCTCCACCCGGATGATGCCGCCCATCGCGGTGGCGATCCCGATCTACCTCATGTACCGGCAGCTCGGCCTCTCCGACACGGCGATCGGCATGATGCTGCTCTACACGGCGGTGAACGTGTCGCTGGCGGTGTGGCTGCTCAAGGGCTTCATCGACGAGATCCCGCGCGAATATGAGGAAGCCGCGATGATCGACGGCTATACGCGGCTGCAGGCCTTCCGCAAGGTGGTGCTGCCGCAGGCGACCACCGGGATCGCCGCCACCGCGATCTTCTGCCTGATCTTCGCCTGGAACGAATACGCCTTCGCCGCGCTGCTGACCTCGGGCTCGGCGCAGACCGCCCCGCCCTTCATCCCGACCATCATCGGCGAGGGCGGGCAGGACTGGCCGGCGGTGGCGGCGGGCACCACCATCTTCCTGGTGCCGATCCTCGTCTTCACCGTGCTGCTGCGCAAGCAGCTCCTGCGCGGCATCACCTTCGGGGCGGTGCGCAAATGACCGATCGCGCTCTCGAAAGACCCCGCACGCGGCGCCCGTTCTTCCTACGGCGCGGGCCGATGGAGATGCTGGCGGTGGCGATGATCGGCATCGGCTTCCTGATGCTGTTCCAGCCCTTCGCCATGGTCCTCTACACCTATTCCTTCGTCACGCTGCTCGCCGGCACGGCGATGTTCACTGTCGTCTCCAAGTTCCCGGAGTAGATCATGGCCGAGATCAGGATCGACCATCTGCGCAAGGAGTTCGGCGACTTCGTCGCGGTGCAGGATTCCACCTTCACCGTCGGCGACGGCGAGTTCCTCGCGCTGCTCGGACCGTCGGGCTGCGGCAAGACGACGACGCTGCGCATGATCGCCGGGCTCGAGCTGCCGACCGGGGGCACCATCCGCCTCGGCGGCGAGGACGTGACCTTCCGGCGTGCCAGCGAACGCGACATCGCCTTCGTGTTCCAGCTCTTCGCGCTCTATCCGCACATGAATGTGCGCCGGAACATCGGCTTCCCGCTGATCTGCCAGGGCGTGCCCAAGGCGGAGGTGAAGCAGCGCGTCGAGGAGACCGCCAGGCTCCTCCAGATCGACCACATCCTCGACCGCTCGGTATCGGGGCTCGCCGGCGGCGACCGCCAGCGGGTGGCGCTGGGGCGGGCCATCGTGCGCCGGCCGAAATGCTTCCTGATGGACGAGCCGCTCGGCACGCTCGACGCGGAATTCCGGGATGTGATGGTCCGCGAGCTGCGCGAGCTGCACAACCGCATCCACGCCACCACGGTCTATGTCACCCACGACCAGCTCGAAGCCATGGCGATGGCCGACAAGATCGCGGTGATGAACCATGGCGTGATCGAGCAGTTCGGAACGCCTCAGGAGATCTATGACCGCCCCGCCTCCATGTATGTCGCCGACTTCATCGGCTCGCCGCCGATGAACTTCATCCGCTTTACGAGCGGGCTGGAGAAGGGCGCCGCCCGGGTGCGCATCGGCGAGGCGGAGGTCTCCGTGCCCGAGGTCCATGCCGACGTCGAGCCGGGCGAGCTGGCGCTGGGCGTGCGGCCCGAGCACATCCGCTTTTCCGATGCCGCGCCGCTGCGCGGGGCGATCTATGGCAGCGAATATCTCGGCACCAACCAGATCGTGACGGTGGAGACCGGCGGCGGGCTGGTGCGCGCCCGGCTGCCGGCCGACCGCGCCTATCGCGTCGGCGAGCCGGTCGGGCTCGCGCTCAAGGGCGAGCGCCTGTCGCTGTTCGACTGCCGCTCCGGCCGCGCCATTCCATCCGCACTGTATTCGGGAGCGTCCCATGGCTGACGTCACGCTGAAGGGCGTCACCAAGATTTTCGGCGACAAGCGCGCGGTCGACAGCCTCGACCTTTCCATCGCTGACGGCGAGTTCGTGGTGCTGCTCGGCCCGACCGGGGCGGGCAAGACGACGACGCTGCGGCTCATCGCCGGGCTGGAAAAGCCGGATGCCGGTTCGATCTCCATCGCCGGACGCGACATGGCGGGGCTGTCGCCGGCGGGGCGCGACGTCGCGTTCGTGTTCCAGCAATATTCGCTCTACCCGCACCTCACCGTCTACGAGAACCTCGCCTTCCCGCTGCGTTCGCCGGCCCGCCGCATGGATGGCGCAACCGTCGACGCGCGGGTGCGGCAGGTGGCTCGGATGGTGCGCATCGACCACAAGCTGGAGAACCGCGCGACGCGGCTCTCCGGCGGCGAGATGCAGCGCGTCGCCATCGGCCGCGCGCTGGTGCGCCGCCCCGCCATCTATCTGATGGACGAGCCGCTTTCCTCGCTCGACGCCAAGCTGCGCGGCGAATTGCGCCTCGAGCTCAAGCGCATCCAGAAGGAGCTCGGCTCGACGCTGCTCTATGTGACGCACGACCAGATCGAGGCGATGACCATGGCGGATCGCATCGGCATCCTCGCCGAGGGCAGGCTAGCGCAGATCGGCACGCCGAAGGAGATCTACACCAACCCCGCCAATCTCCACGTCGCCGCCCGGCTCGGCCAGCCGCACATCAACCTTCTGCCGCCCGAACTCCTGCCCGGCGCGCCGGTGCCGGCCGGCACGCGCACCATCGGCGCGCGCACCGAGCATCTGGAGATCGCCCGCTCCGGCGCCGGCAATGCCGAGGTCGACTGGATCGAGCATCTGGGCGACCAGAACCACCTGCACATCAGGGTCGGCGGGCACAAGCTCATCACCCTCGCCGATGCCGACCTGCCGGTCAGCCCCGGCGAGCGGATCAGCCTCACCCTGAAGAACCCGCTCTATTTCGGCCAGGACGGCCGCAGGCTTGCCGGCTAGAGACACCCGGCCGGCGACAGACGTGCGTGACGAGCCTCGGGCAGGCGGCTGGCACCGCCCGCGCCGGGCGACAGTGGAACGGAATGGAAGACCGCGATGAAACATTTCTTCAACCGCCGGGAAAGCATCGTCACGGAAGCGCTGGACGGCCTCCTGCGCAGCACGCCCGCCGGCCGGCTCGCGCGGCTCGACACCTATCCGGACATCAAGGTCGTGCTGCGCGCGGACTGGGACAAGTCGAAGGTCGCGCTGGTCTCCGGCGGCGGCGCGGGGCACGAGCCCTCGCATGCCGGCTTCGTCGGGCGCGGCATGCTCACCGCCGCCGTGTCGGGTGAAATCTTCGCCTCGCCGAGCGTGGAGGCCGTGCTCACCGCCATCCGTGCGGTGACCGGCGAGCCGGGCTGCCTCCTCATCGTGAAGAACTACACCGGCGACCGGCTGAATTTCGGCCTCGCCGCCGAGCGCGCCCGCGCCGAGGGCTTCAGGGTCGAGATGGTGATCGTCGCCGACGACATCGCCCTGCCGGACATCGCCCAGCCGCGCGGCATCGCCGGCACGCTGTTCGTGCACAAGATCGCCGGCCACCATGCCGAGGCGGGCCAGGACCTCGCCGCGGTGACCGCCGCCGCCAGCGGCGCCGCCGCGAGCATCGTCTCGCTCGGCGTGTCGCTGTCCTCCTGCTCCATCCCCGGCCAGCCGCATGAGGAGCGCCTCGGCGCGAACGAGGGCGAGCTCGGCCTCGGCATCCATGGCGAGCCGGGCGTGGAGCGCATCCCCGTCCAGCAGGCCGCCGCCATCGTCGCCACGCTGTCGGAGCGGCTCGGCGCCCATCTCACACCCGGCGCCGGGCACGCGCTGCTGATCAACAATCTCGGCGCGGTGCCGCCGCTGGAGATGGGGCTGATCACCGAGGCCGTGCTGGCCTCGCCGCTCGCTGCCCGGGTCAAGTTGATCCTCGGCCCCGCCGCGCTGATGACGGCGCTCAACATGAACGGCTTCTCGCTCTCGCTGATCCGGCTCGACCCCGCCCGCGAGACGGCGCTCACCTCGCCGGTCGAGCCGCTCGCCTGGCGGCCGGCGGTGGAGAAGCATGACATCGCCGTGCTTCCCGCCCCGCGCGCCGGCCGGGCGGCCTATATGGTCAACGGCGTTCCGGCGGCGGGCGGCAATGCGGCGGCCGAAGCGGTGATACGGGCCGCCTGCGCGACGCTGATCGGCCTTGAGGACGAGCTGAACCGGCTCGACGCCCGCGCCGGCGACGGCGACACCGGCTCCACCGTCGCCGCCGGCGCCCGCGCGGTGGAGGCGAAGCTGCCGAACCTGCCGCTCGACGACACCGCCGCCACGCTCTCTGTCATCGGCGACGCGCTCGGCACTACCATGGGCGGATCGAGCGGCGTGCTGATGTCGATCTTCTTCACCGCCGCCTCCAAGGCGATGCAGGAAAAGGCGGACCTGCCGACCGCCCTGCTTGCCGGCCTCGACCGGATGACCTTCTATGGCGGGGCGACGCCGGGCGCGCGCACCATGGTCGATGCCCTCGATCCCGGCCTCAAGGCGCTCACCGCCGATGGGCTGGCGAAGGCGGCGGCCGCGGCGCGGGCCGGGGCGGAAGCGACCAAGGCGATGACCAAGGCGAAGGCGGGCCGCGCCTCCTATGTCGGGGCGCGGGATCTCGAAGGCATCCCCGACCCCGGCGCGGTCGCCGTGGCGAGCGTGTTCGAGGCGGTCGCCCGGCTGGGCTGAGCGGCTCGGGGCTGGGGAGAAGGACGATGCATATCGGTGCCGCCGACCTTGCCGAGCTGATCGCGCTCTGCCGCAGCGAGATCGACCGGAATTGCGCGCATCTGTCCGATCTCGACAGCGCCATCGGCGACGGCGACCACGGCGCCAATATGCGGCGCGGGTTGGAGGCCGTGTTCGCCGAGCGCGAGGCGATCGCCGCGCTGGCGCTGCCCGACGCGCTGGAGCGCATCGGCACCATACTCGTGATGAACATCGGCGGCGCGGCGGGGCCGCTCTATGGCACGCTGGCGATGGAGCTCGGCCGCGCCATGTCGGAGCGCGGCGGCGCACCGGATTTCGCCGCCTCGCTGGAACGGGCGATCGCCGCAGTGGCGCGGCGCGGGCGCTCCGGCCCCGGCGACAAGACGCTGCTCGACGTGCTCTATCCGGTGCAGGTGGAGGTGCTGCGGCGCTCGGCGCCGGCGCGCGTCGCCGAATGCGCGCAATCCGCCGCGCAGTCGACGCAGGCGATGCAGGCGCGGCGCGGGCGCGCGGCCTATCTCGGCGCCCGGTCGATCGGGCACGAGGACCCCGGCGCGTCGAGTTGCGCGCTGCTCACCGCCACGATCTGCCGCTACCTGAGGGAGCACGACGCGCCATGACCGCCCGCATCGCGGACAGCCCACGCGCCGGCAATGTCGGCATCGTGATCGTGTCGCACTCGCCGCTGGTGGCGCGGGGCGCGGCCGACATGGTGCGCCAGATGGTCGGCGACTGCGTGCCGCTCGCCTGGACCGGCGGCAATGTCGAGGGCGGGCTCGGCACCCATGTCGCGGGCATCAAGTCGGCGATCGAGGCGGCCTGGTCGGAGGCGGGCGTCGCCGTCTTCGTCGATCTCGGCGGCGCCGAGACCAACAGCGAGGCCGCCGTCGAGATGCTGGGGCCCGCGCGCGCCGGCAAGGTGTCGATCTGCAATGCGCCGCTCGTCGAGGGCGCCGTCATCGCGGCGGCCGAGGCCTCCGGCGGCTCGCCGCTCGCCAAGGTGGTGGCGACGGCCGAAGAGTTGTCGCCCTGATGACCGACCTCCACCCCATATTCCGCCGCGAGACGCCGGGCGGGCGCTGGCAGACCGAGGTCGAGGTGACCAACGGCATTGGGCTGCATGCCCGCCCGTCCGTCACCTTCACGCGGCTGGCGCGAAGCTTTCCCTGCGCGATCGAGGTGGCGGTGGACGGCAGCGACGAGTGGCTGAACGGCAAGAGCATCGTCAAGATCATGGGTGCCCGCATCCGGCGCGGCGCGCGGCTGAAGATCCGCGCGGAGGGATTCCGCGCCGAGGAGGCGATCGCCGCGCTGGGCGAGCTGGTGCGCCGGAACTTCGACGAGGATCGCAAATATGGCCGCCCCGATGGCCGCCCCGCGTAACCTGGCCGGCCCGCGCGACTATCGCGGCACGGCCGCCTCTCCGGGGCGGGCGGTCGGGCCGGCATGGACGGTGCGCGAGCGTTCCGCAGCCACCGTCGCGAGCCCAGCCGGACAGACAGAAGAGCGGCACGCATTGGAGGCGGCGGTCGCGCAGGCGGCCGACGAGCTGCGCGCGCTCTCCGAACGCTCGGACGCCGACAGCGCCGCGATCCTCGACCTGCAGATCGAGATGCTGCTCGACGACGAGATGCTCGCCCCCGTGCTCGCGCGCATCGCGCAGGGGGACAGCGCTGCGCTGGCCTGGGCCGGCGCGCTCGACGCCTATATCGACAGCTTCGGCGACTCGCCCGAGGACATCTTCGCCGTCCGCTCGGCCGATTTGTCGGACCTGAAGAACCGGGTGCTCGACGCGCTCGCCGGCCGCGGCCGCACCGACTTCCCGGAAGGGGCGATCTATGTCGGCAAGGACATGCCGCCCAGCCTCTTCCTCGCCCATGACTGGTCGAAGGGCGGCGGCGTCGCGCTGTCGTCGGGCAGCGCCATCGGCCATGTCTCGATGCTGGCGCGGGCGCGCGGCGTGCCCATGGTGATCGGGCTGGGGCCGGTGGCGGTCGAGCCGGGCGAGACGATCCTCGTCGACGGCGCCGAAGGCCTCGCCCGCATCAATCCGGCCGGTCCCGCCGCCGAGCCGGCGACACGGTCCGTCCCGCAGCGGCCAGCCGAACCCACGGATGGAGCCGGCGCCGCGCACGGCGCGGCCGTGGGGCTCTCGGTCAACATCAACGCGCTGTCCGACCTCGACCTGTTCGATCCCGCCGAGGTGGAAGGCGTCGGGCTGGCGCGCACCGAGTTCCTGCTGCCGTCGCCCGCCGAGGTGCTCAACGAAGAGCGCCACCATGACTGCTACCGCCGCATCATCGAGCGGCTGGGCGGACGGCCGGTGACGCTGCGCATGCTCGATCTCGGCGGCGACAAGGCGCTGCCCGGTCTCGTCGCCGGCGGCACCGGGTCCTTTCTGGGCGAGCGGGGCATCCGCCTGCTGCTGGCCCGGCCCGAGCTCGCGCGTCTGCAGGCCCGCGCCCTGATGCGCGTGGCCGCGTACGGCCCGGTCAACGTGCTGCTGCCGATGGTGACGCTGCCTGACGAGCTCGCCGCCATGCGCCTGCTGTTCGAGGAGGAGGCGGCGCGCCTCGATCGGCTCGGCATGCCGCATCGCATGCCCCCGCTCGGCATCATGGTCGAGGTGCCGGCGGTGGCGCTCACCCTCGACCTGTTCGCCGAGGCGGCGTTCTTTTCCGTCGGCACGAACGATCTGATGCAGTATCTGTCGGCGGCGGCCCGCGACGACACGGCCGCGGCCCATCTCACCACGGGGTCGGAGACCGCCTTGTTCCGACTGCTCGATCAGGCCTGCGCCGCCGCCCGCGCGCTCGGCAAGCCGATCTCCGTCTGCGGGGATCTCGCCGGCGACCCGCATCTCGCCCGCCGGCTGGTGGAGGCCGGCTTCCGGCAGCTCTCGGTCGCCCCGATGCGGCTCGGCGCGGTGCGTGCCGCCCTGCTCTCGCGCGGGCCGCATATCGACGCGGCGAGCGCCTGAGATGGCCCGCGAGACGAGCGACGAAACGGTGATCGCCTACAAGACGATCCTTGCCGGCATCCTCGACAACCGTCCGTCGGGTACGCGCCAGAGGCTGGCGGCCGCGCTCGGCAAGCACCGCAGCTTCGTCACCCAGGTGACCAGCCCAGCCTATGACACGCCGCTGCCGGCGCGCCATCTGCCGACCATCTTCCGCGTCTGCCATTTCAGCCCGGCCGAGCAGGAACGCTTCCTTCTCGCCTATCAGCAGGCGCATCCGGGCAAGCTTCCCGATGTCGGCGCCGGCGACAAGGTCCGGCCCTTGACGCTGATGGCGCCTGATTTCGGCGACGCCAAGAAGAACCGCATTTTCGACGACGCGGTCGCCGAATTCGTGCGCAAGATGGCGGCGCTGACGGGCGGGGCGGAGTGAGCGATGCCGGACAGCAGCGTGCCGCCATCGGGCGGGATCGGCCGGAGCGGGACCGCATGAAGAAGTTCATGAACGCCGCCGACAGCGTCGTGGCCGAGAGCCTCGCCGGCTTCGTGCGCGCCCATGAGGAGTGGATCGTCTTCGGGCGCGCGCGCAAGTTCGTGCGCAGACGGGACCTCGTGCCCGGCAAGGTCGCGATCATCTCGGGCGGCGGCTCGGGGCACGAGCCGCTGCATTCCGGCTTCGTCGGACCCGGCATGCTGGACGCCGCCTGCACCGGCCACATCTTCACCTCGCCCACGCCGGACCAGATCGTCGCTGCGATCGAGGAGACCGACACCGGCGCCGGCTGCCTCTTGATCGTGAAGAACTATGACGGCGACGTCATGAATTTCGAGATGGCGGCGGAGATGGCAGCGGAGCGCCACCGCGTCGAGATGGTGGTGGTGCAGGACGACGCCGCCACGGGTCCGGCGGTGCGCAGCCAGGGCAGGCGCGGGGTCGCCGGCACCATCGTGGTCGAGAAGCTGATCGGCGCCGCCGCCGAGCGCGGCGCGCCGCTCGACACGCTGAAGGCGCTCGGCGAGGCGCTCGATCCGCGTATCCGCAGCATGGGGGTGGCGCTGCGCGGCGTCGTGGTGCCGAACAATGCGCGCGAGACCTTCGCGCTCGGGCCCGACGAGATGGAGATCGGGGTCGGCATCCATGGCGAGCCGGGGCTCTACCGCACCCGCCTCGCGCCAGCGGGCGAGATCGTCCGCCTGCTCTGCGAGCCGGTCCTCGCCGATCTCGATCCGGCGCCCGGCGCCCGGCCGGTGCTGATCGTCAACGGCTTCGGTGGCACGCCGCCGACCGAGCTCTACCTTGCCTACGGCCTCGCGCGCGACCTGTTCGAGGCGCACGGCATCGTGCCGGCGCGCTCGCTGGTCGGCACCTTCGTCACCTCGCTCGACATGGCCGGGCTGTCGGTGACGCTGGCGCTGCTCAGCGAGGAGGAGTTCGCGCTGTGGTGCGCGCCGGTGGCGACGCCGTCCCTCACATGGTGAGGAACGGCGAAGCCCAAGTTCGTCAGGCGTCGGGAATGACCGCCGTCGCCTCGATCTCGACCACCCATTCGGGACGGGCGAGCGCGGGCACGACGAGGCCGGTGGAGACCGGGAACACGCCCTTCAGCCACTTGCCCATTTCCTGATAGACCGCCTCGCGGTAGCGAATGTCGGTGACATAGACGACGACGCGGCAGATGTGGCTCATCTCGCCGCCGGCTTCCTCCAGCAGCATCTTGATGTTCGACATCGCCTTCTCGGCCTGCTTGCCGGGATCGCCGGCATGCAGGCTCTCGCGGGTGTCGAGGTCCTGCGCGATCTGGCCGCGCAGGAAGATCATGGTGCCGCGCGCGACCACCGCCTGGCAGAGGTCGTTGTCGAGCTTCTGCTCCGGATAGGTCTGCTTGGTATTGAACGGGCGGATGCGGGTATGGGTGGTCATGGTTCAGACTTTCCGGGCGATCAGCGGTCGAAATAGCCGGCCTTGATGGTGGCGCCGATCATGTTGACGAACAGCCGGCAGGCGGCGATGGCGGAGATGCGGTTCACGTCCTTGGCGGGCGTGATCTCGACGAGGTCCATGCCGACCACGCGGCCCTTGTTGACGAGGCCGTGGATCAGCTTGCGCGCCTGGTGATAGGTGACGCCGCCGAGCGCCGGACCGTTCACCGCGGGCATGACGGAGGGGTCCATGCCATCGGCGTCGACGGTGAGGTAGTAGCGCCCGCCGGCGGGGATGCGCTCCAGCACCGCGTCCATGCCGATGTCGTGCAGCTCATAGGCGGTGATGATGTTGGCGCCATAGGCATAGGCGGCGTCGACCTCCTCCTGCCGGGCGCTGCCCTGGGCGCGGATGCCGATCTGGAAGATGTCCTTCACATGGTTCATCTCGGAGATGCGGCGGATCGGGCTGGAATAGCCGTCCGGCACGCCGTTCACCTCGTTGCGCCAGTCGAGATGCGCGTCGATGTGGACGAGGGTGATCGGGCCTTCCTGGTCGTCATAGGCGCGCAGCACCGGGATCGGGATGCCGTGGTCGCCGCCGAGGATCAGCGGCAGGGCGCCGGCTTTAAGGATCTTGCGCACCGCCGCCTCGGCGTTGCGGTAGCTGGTGCCGAGATCGCGGGGATCGTTGACGACGTCGCCGCAGTCGACCATGCGGATCGGCTTGTTCATCAGCAGCGGCCCGCCGATGTCGAAATCGTAGCGCTCGAGCGCCCGCACGGCGCGGTCCGACGCCTGTCGGATCGCGGTCGGCGCATTGGACTGGTCGTTGCTGACCTCCTCGATCGTGTAGGCCGAACCATAGGGAATGCCGAGCACGGCGATGTCGGCCTTCAGATTGTCGAGGTCGTCGACGACCTCGGAATAGAGAAGGCTCTTATGGCCGTGCTTGGGCGGGGTGGTCAGGCGGGCACTCATCTCGTCACGTCCTCGGGTTTCGATGGGACGGATCGCTCCGCCCCCTTCACTGAAGCTCTATTCGGCGGCCTCGGCCGGCACGTCGTCGAAAGCGGGCGGTGCGCGCATCAGCTCGTCGAGCGGGAGATGGCAGGCGATGCGGTGGCCCGGCCGGGGCTCGTGCACCGGCGGCGCGGTGGTGGCGCAGATCGAGCCGATCACCCGCGGGCAGCGCGTGTGGAAGACGCAGCCGGAGCGCTGGCCCTCGGATGGCGGGCGGTCGCCGCGCAGGCGGACGCGCGCGCGCTTCTCGGCGCCGGGGGTGGGCAGCGGCACGGCCGAGAGCAGCGCCTGCGTATAGGGATGGTAGGGCGGCGAGAGTACCGCCTCGGCCGGGCCGATCTCGCAGATGCGCCCCGAATACATCACCGCGATGCGGTCGGCGATGTAGGCCACCACCGAGAGGTCATGCGAGATGAAGAGGTAGGAGAGCTTCAGCTCGTCGCGAAGCCTGTCGAGCAGGTTCAGCACCGTCGCCTGCACCGAGACGTCGAGTGCCGAGACCGGCTCGTCGCAGACGATGAAGTCGGGCGCGGTGGCGAGCGCGCGGGCGATGCCGACGCGCTGCTTCTCGCCGCCGGAGAGCTGGTGCGGATAGCGGTCGTAATAGGCGCGCGGCAGGCCGACCCGGTCGAGCAGGTCCTCGACATGGGCGCGGCGCTTGTCGCGCGGCACACTGGTCTGCAGCGCCACCGCGCGGGCGATGGCGTCGCCGACCCTGCGGCGCGGATTGAGCGAGGAGTCCGGGTTCTGGAACACGATCTGCGCGCGCTTGCGCAGGTCCTGCAGGGCGTCGTCCGGCAGCTTCGCCACGTCGGCGCCGTCGAACATGATGCTGCCCGACGACGGATCGATGAGCCGCAGCACGGTGCGCCCCAGGGTGGACTTGCCGCTGCCGCTCTCGCCGACTAGGCCGACCACCTCGCCGCGGCCGATCTCGATGGAGATGCCGTCGACCGCGTTCACCGTCTCCGAGCGCGCGCGCGGCCACGGGATGACACCGGCGAGGCGCGTCCATTCGATGCCGCCACCGAGCCGCCCGCGCCGGTAGCGCTTGGTAAGGTTCTCGGTGCGCAGCAGCGGCTCGGTCGCCGCCGCGCGCGCGGCACGCGGCACGTCGTCCGCCTCCGGCCAGCCCGGCAGCCCGGCATGCTTCCAGCAGCGCGCGGCGTGACCGGCATCGCCCGCCTCGACCAGCACCTGCGCGCGGTCCGTGCAGGCTTCCTCCGCGAAGGGGCAGCGGGTGGCGAAGATGCAGCCCGCCGGCGGATGGACGAGGTCCGGGAAACGCCCCGGAATGGGCGCGATGCGCCGGGTGGCGCCCTCCACGGAGGGGCGCGGCAGCGAGGCGAGCAGGCCCTTGGTGTAGGGGTGCGAGGGACGCGCCAGCACCGCTTCCTTGGTGCCGATCTCCACCACCCGGCCGGCGTAGAGCACGCAGACCCGGTCGGCGATGCGGTTCACCACGCCGAGATTGTGGGTGATGAACAGCATGCCGAGCCCGCGGTCGCGGCGCAGCCTGTCGAGCAGGTCGAGGATCTGCGCCTCGACGGTGACGTCGAGCGCGGTGGTCGGCTCGTCGAGGATGAGGATGCGCGGATCGCAGACGATGGCGCCGGCGATCAGCACGCGCTGCTGCATGCCGCCGGAGAGCTGGTGCGGATAGGCGGTGGCGAGCTCGGCGGGGCCGGGCAGCCCGACCTCGCCGAGCGCGGCGAGCGCCCGCTGATGGGCTTCCGCGCGGCTGAGGCCCTGATGGTAGACTAGCGGCTCGGCCACCTGCTCGCCGATGGTGAGGCTCGGATTGAGCGAGGTGAACGGGTCCTGGAACACCATGCCGATGGCACGGCCGCGCAGCTCGCGGCGCGCGCGCTCGTCGAGGCCGACGAGTTCGGTGCCCTCGAAGCGCACCGATCCGGTGACCTTCGCCTCCGGCCCGAGCAGGCCCATGGTGGCGAGCGCCACCGAGCTCTTGCCGGAGCCCGACTCGCCGACCACGGCGACGGTCTCGCCGGCGGCGACGTCGAAGCTCACGCCGTCCAGCGCCCGCAGCACGCCGCGCGGCGTCCGGTAGGCGAGGGTGAGCGTGTCGAAGGAAAGCAGTGCGTCGGCCATCAGCCGCCCTTCTTCTGCATGCGCGGGTCGAGCGCCTCGCGCAGGCCGTCACCCAGGAGGTTCACGGCGACGACGGTGATGCCCATGGCGATGCCGGGCGCGAGCGCCACCCACGGGGCGCGGTCGATGAGCGGGCGCGCCTCCGAGATCATCAGGCCCCAGTCGGAGCTCGGCGGCTGCGCGCCGAGGCCGATGAAGGAGAGCGCCGCGCCGAGCAGGATGGCGAAGGTCACGCGCAGGCTGGCCTCGACCATGATCGGCGGCCAGGCATTGGGCAGGATCTCGGCGCGCAGGATGTAGGGCGTGCCCTCGCCCCGCGCGCGGGCGGCCTGCACGAACTCCTCGCCGGCGAGGTCGAGCGTGACCGAGCGGGTGAGGCGCACGGTGCTCGGCACATAGACGATGCCCACCGCGATGATCAGCTTCCACAGCGCCGGCGGCGTCACCGCCAGCATGAGCAGGCCGAGCATGATCGGCGGGAAGGAGAGCAGCACATCGGTCGAGCGCATGATGATCTCGTCGACCCGCCCGCGCCGGTAGCCGGCCCAGAGGCCGAGCGGCACGCCGATGGCGAGGCTGACCGCGGTGGCGGCGAAGCCCATCATCAGCGACAGGCGCGCGCCCATCAGCGTGCGGCTGAACACGTCGCGGCCGAATTCGTCGGTGCCGAACCAGTTGCGCAGGCTCGGCGGCTTCAGCCGGTTGAGGATGCTCATCTCGTCGAAGCGGTAGGGCGCGATCCACGGCGCCGCCGCCGCCACGGCAATCAGCAGGAGCAGCAGCACGCCGCCCACCACCAGCTTGGCGTTGGCGCCGCGCGGCAGCAGCCGCATCCGCGGGGCGGTCGCGACGGGCGCTGCCGAGACTTGCGCGGCGTCAGGATTCGATCTGGCCATAGCGGATCTTCGGGTTGAAATAGGCGTAGAGCAGGTCGGCGATGAGGTTGGCGAGGCAGTAGACCGCCGCGATCAGCAGGATTCCGGCCTGGATCAGCGGCAGGTCGTGACGCTCGATGGCGAAGAGCAGCAGCCGGCCGATGCCCGGATAGGAGAACACCGCCTCCACCACCACGATGTTGCCGAGCAGCCAGCCGACATCGATGGCCAGCACGGTGATGGTCGGCAGCAGCGCGTTGCGCAGCGCATGGCGGCGGATGATGACGCCCTCCGGCAGGCCCTTGGCGCGGGCGTTGCGCACATAGTTCGAGCGCAGCGTCTCGATCATCGAGGAGCGGGTCAGCCGCGAGACGTGGGCGATCAACGTGAAGGTCAGCGTCAGCACCGGCAGGACGAGGTGGGACGCCCAGGCCCAGAAGCCCTGCGACAGGTTGCCGGCGCCGCCCGAGGGCAGCCAGTCGAGATAGCGGGCGAAGACGATGATGCCGACGATCGCCCAGAAGAACTCCGGCACCGACACGCCGACATAGGAGAACACCGAGACGGCGTGGTCGGTGAAGCGGTTCTGCCGGATGGCGGCGACGACGCCCAGCACGATGCCGAACACCGCCACCATGACGAAGGCGATGGAGGCGAGCAGCGCCGAGGAGAGGAAGGCCTCCCACACCAGCGGGCCGACCGGCCGCTCCATGACGATGGACTGGCCGAAATTGCCGGACAGGATGCCCGCCGCCCAGCGCCAGTACTGGACATGCGCCGGCGCATCGAGGCCGAGCCGGTGCTCGATGGCACGCACCGTCGCCTCGTCGGCGAACTGGCCGGCAAGGACGTTGGCGACATTGCCCGGCATCACCTGGGTGATGGCGAAGACCAGCACCGACATCACCGCGAGGATGGCGACGATGCCGAGCAGGCGCATGATGACATAAAGGGCCATCGGTCATCCATGGGACGTCGCGCGCCGCCGAAACGGCGCACGGGAGCGGAACGGGACAGGAAAGCAGTGGCGTGCCCGGCGGCAGACTGGAGCATGTTCCGCGATAGCTGAGAGGCCTATCGCGACGCGAACACGCTCCAGCCCTTTGAGAGGGAGCACCTTCCTGTCGATCAGGCGTTCCACCTGATCGGAAAGGGCTCTGTCGCCGGGCACGCCTTGCTGCGCCGGGACAAGATCCCGGCGCCGGGGGTCACATAAGGCCGGTCACTGAACCGTAGTCTCGCGCAGGTCGAGCCACATCATCGGGCTGGAGGAGAAGCCCTTCACGTTCTTGCGGAACGCGTTGACGTGGTTCTGCACGTAGGGGATGGCGCCGGCCGGCACCTCTTCGGCAAGCGCCTGGAACTTCTTGTAGAGAGCGGCGCGCTCGTCCTCGGTCTTCGCCGCGCGGGCGTCGTCGAGCACCCTGTCGATCGCCGGGTTCTTGTAGTTCCAGAGCTGCGTGTTCCAGGAACCCGCCGAGTGGAACCAGGGGTAGATCGAGGTGTCGATGGTCGGCCGGCTGTAAAAGCCGTCGGTGTAGAAGGCGGCCTTGCCCTCGATCTCCTTGACGAACTTGTCCCACGGCACGCGCTGCAGCTCGATCTTGATGCCGAGCGGGGCGAGCAGCTCCTTCGCCGCGATGCCGAGGCGCTCGCGGGTCGGACGGCCGTTCGGCAGATAGAGCGTCGCCTCGAAGCCATTCGGATAGCCGGCCTCGGCGAGCAGCTTCTTGGCGCCCTCGATGTCCGGGGCGGCGATCGGGATGTCCTTGTTGTAGTAGGGATGCGAGGGCGGGATCATGGTGTGGGTCGGGGTGCCCTGGCCGTAGAGCGCGACCTCGACCAGCGCCGGCTTGTCGAGCGCCATGGCGATCGCCTTGCGCACGCGCGGATCGTCGAACGGCTTGTGCGCCGAATTCATGATCAGGCCGTCCCAGGTCGAGGTCGGCGTGGAATCGATCACGACGTCGGGGTTCTTCTTGAACTGGTCGAGCGTCTCGAGCGGCAGGCTCCAGACGAGGTCGAGCTCGCCGGTCTCCAGCGCCGCTACCTGCGCCGCGCTCTCCGGCATGATGCGGAAGGTGACCGCGTCGAGCTTCGGTTCGCCCTTGATGTAGTAGTCGGGGTTCTTCACCAGCTCGACCCGGTCGCCCGGACGGAAGGCCTTGAACTTGAACGGCCCGGTGCCGATCGGCTCGGAGGCGATGGTGTCGAACTTGTCGCGCGGCAGGATGCGCACCTGACGGTCGCCGAACAGCTCGGCGAAGCCCGAATAGGGAATCTTCAGCTTGAAGACGACCGTGCCCTTGTCCGGCGTCTCGATGCTCTCGACGATGTCGAAGTTCACCCGCGCGGTGGAGCCCGTGGCCTTGTCCATGACCCGCGCGATGGTCGCCTTCACGTCCTCGGCCTCGAGCTCGCGGCCGTTATGGAACTTCACGCCGGGGCGCAGCTTGAAGGTCCAGGTCTTCAGGTCCTCGCTCTTGGTCCAGCTCTCGGCGAGGTCCGGCTTCACGCCGCCCTTGCCGTCGACCTCGACCAGGCCGCTGAAGATCAGGAAGTTCATGATGTACTCTTCGCCGAGCTTGGTCTTGGCGGCGTCGAGCGTGTTGAGGTTCGACGGGATGGCGACCCGCAGGGTGCCCTGCGCCATCGCCGGCGCGGTCAGCGCGGCGAAACCGAGGGCCGCGGCCCCCAGCGCGCCATAGAAATGCTTTCTCATTCCCAACTCCTTCAAAGGTTCTGTTCTTGGTCTTTGCTTATCGTTCCGGACCCGGCGGTTGCGCGCCGGGCACGGTCTATCGGCCTCGGGCAGCGAAGATCGCGCCGAGGAATTCGATGATGAGGGTGGTGGCGAGCAGGCTGGTCTGCCCCTCGACGTCGATGAAAGGATTCACCTCGACGAGGTCGAAGCCGACCACATGGCCGCGCGCGGCGACGCCCTGCAGCAGCGCGCGCACCTCGTGGTAGAGCAGCCCGTCCACCGTCGGCGAGCCGGTGCCCGGCGCGATTGAGGGGTCGAGCCCGTCAATGTCGATGGTGACGAAGGTGTTGCCGAGCGCCGGCAGGCTCTCCAGCACCGCCTTGACGCCCTGCTCGCGTATGTCCTCGCGGGTGAAGATGCGCACGCCCTGCGCGGTGGCGTCGTTGTAGTCGCTCTCGCGGGTGCGCACGTCGCGGATGCCGAGCTGCACCATGTGGCGCACGAAGGGCAGCTCCTTGGAGCGGCGTAGCGGGCTCGCATTGGTGAAGCGGACCCCGGCGATGTCCTCACGCCAGTCCATATGCGCGTCGATATGGACGATGTCGATCGGCCCCAGCGCCTCGAAGGCCCGCACATTCGGGAAGGTCACCGAATGGTCGCCGCCGAGGACGACGGGGAGCGCGCCGCGCTCCACCAGCGCGCGGACCGAGGCGGTGATCTTCGCCATGTTGGCGTCGATATCGAAATAGGTGATGTCGACGTCGCCGCAATCGACCATCGAGACGTCGGCGAGGAAGCGCTTCTTCTGGTTGACGTCCCAGTAGCCGGCGGCATTGCCGGTGCCCCAGGGCGCATAGCGCGTCGACTGGTTGCGGATCTCGCGCGGCCCGAAGCGGGTCCCGGGCCGATAGCCGACGCCGCAGTCATAGGGGATGCCGAGGACGGCGACGTCGGCCTCGACCTTGGAGAAATCCTCGCAGATCGGCGAGCGCAGGAAGCTCGCGATGCCGGCGGAGGGCATATAGGCAGTATAGCGGGGCTGCTGATCCATCAGTTCGGCACTCCGCCACGACCGTTCGCGCCATTGCCGGAGACCGGCTCGGACGGCGGCAGCGGCTCCTCGGGACGCCACCAGACGCCGAGGTCCCACAGCTTCTCCTCCGCCCGCGCCACCGCCGCCGGCACGTCTCCGGGATGCAGGCCGGCGATCAGCGCCACCAGCGTCTCGCAGACCGCGAAGGCCGGCGAGATGGTGTCGAAGAAGGAGGGGGAGCGACTGGAACAGAGCAGCGTGCGATGGGCGAGACGGCCGATCGGATTGGCCTCGCTGTCGGTGATGGCGACGATGCGCACGCCGTGCCGCCGGGCGAAGGCGGCTGTCTCCACCACGTGGCGGGCGGCGGGCGAATAGCAGATGACGAGCAGCACGTCGCCGGGGCCGGCATCGAGCAGGCCGGGATGGCCGGTGCCGCCGGTGACGTTGAGCAGCACCGAGCGGTCGTCGAAGAAGGAGAGGAGATAATTGAACTGGAAGGCGACCGGGAAGGAGGAGCGGTGGCCGAGGCAATAGATGCGGCGCGCCTTCACCATCTCCTGCGCGGCGGCCACCATCTGCTCGACACGGGAGGAGGCGCCGAGATCGGCGATGTGCCCGGCGACCTGGCTCACCATCTCGGCGGCGACGCCGGCGACGCCGACCTCGCGGTGGCGCTGCACCAGGTTCTTCGCCCGCCCGCCATAGGCCTCGGGGGTCTCGCGGATCGCATCGGCATGGATGGCGCGGACCTCGTCATAACCGGACAGGCCGAGATGCTGGGCGAAGCGGGTCATGGTGGCCGGCGGCACGCCGGCGCGGCGCGCCTGCTCGCGCATGGAGAGCAGCGCGACCTCCTGCGGATTGTCCAGCACGAAGCCCGCCGCGACCCTGATCTGGCCGGGCAGTTCGTCGAACTGGTTCTTCACCCTGGCGACGAATTCGATGCGGTTCATGGCGGGCACGTTAGGCACGTCGACCGAGCAATGCAACAATTGTTTCAATGTGCGATAATTATGATCTATATGATCCATAATGAGGCATGCAGATGGACCGTTCTGCCTGCTTGCTGGGCAGCCCCGGCCGGACAGGGCATGCCCCGGATCGCCTGTGAGCCCCATCATTTGAGCAGGGTCCGCGCGATGATGTTGCGCTGGATCTCGGACGAGCCTTCGTAAATCCGCATGATGCGGGCGTCGCGAACCAGACGTTCCAGCATCATGTCGCGCGAATAGCCGTAGCCGCCGTGAATCTGCAGCGCCGCATCGGTCACGCGGCCGGCCATCTCGGAGCAATAGAGCTTGGCCATCGCCGCCTCCTGCGAGAAGCGCGCGCCTTCGGCGCGCAGCCGCGCGGCGCGCAGGCCGAGCAACCGCGCCGCGTCGAGCTCGGTCGCCATGTCGGCGAGCATCCATTGCAACCCCTGGAAGCGCGCGATGGGCGCGCCGTCGACCTCGCGCTGGCCGACCCAGCCGCGGGCCGCCTCGAAGGCGGCCATGGCGATGCCGGTCGAGGTGGCGGCGACCTCGACGCGGCCATTGTCGAGCACCTTCATCGCCGTGCGGAAGCCCGAGCCCTCGGGGCCGAGCCGGCGATCCTCCGGCACCCGGCAGTTCTCGAACACGACCTCGAACACATGGCCGCCGCGCAGGCCCATGGTCGGCTCGGGACCGCTGATGCTGAGCCCGGGCGTGTTGCGATCGACCACGAAGGCGCTGATGCCGCGCGCGCCGGCCGCCGGATCGGTCAGCGCGAAGACGACGAGGAAGCGCGCATGCGCGGCGTTCGAGATGAAATGCTTGGTACCGTTGAGGATGTAATCCCCACCGTCGCGCTCCGCCCTGGTGCGCATGTCGGCGGGGTTCGAGCCTGCCCGCGGCTCGGTGAGCGCGAAGGCGCCGAGCGCCTCACCGTTCGCGGCTGCCGGCAGGAAGCGCCCGCGCTGCGCATCGTCACCGCCGATCAGGATCGCGTCGGTGGCGAGGAAATGCGCGGTCAGCATCGAGGTGGTGGAGGCGCAGGCCCCCGCGAGGGCTTCTACCGCCAGATAGAGCGCGACCGCCGAGACGCCCGACCCACCCCATCCGGGCGGCAGGTTCATGCCGGTGAGACCGATCTCGCCCAGCGCCGGCAGATGCTCGCCGGCGAACCGGCTCTCGGCGTCGATCGCCTGCGCATGCGGGGCGATGTCGCGCTCCGCGAAGCGCCGGATGGTGTCGGCAATGGCAAGGTCGTCGTCGGTCGCAAAGGGGATCATGGCACGCTCGAAGGGAAGGCTGATCCCGACCTTGACGCCCGCCGTCGATAAATAAAAATATCGCCTCTTGATATTCTGAATAATTTTGAATGATACAGAGCGATGGCCATCCCCTTCTCCTGGCGCCAGCTTTCCTATTTCGTCGCGACCGCGGAACAAGGCAGCACGCTGCGCGCGTCGGAAAAGCTGCACGTCTCCCAGCCGGCGGTGTCGGTGGCGATCGGCCAGCTCGAACAGGCGTTCGGCCAGAAGCTGTTCGTGCGCCGCCACGCGCAGGGCGTCGACCTGACGCCGTTCGGGCGGCGCAAGCTCGCCGAGGTCCGCCACCTGATCGCCCATGGCAACGCAGTGATGGGCGCCGGCGAGGATGGCGAGATCGCCGGCGACCTCGAGGTCGGCGTCTTCACCACGCTCGCCCCGGCCTATGCGCCGGGCCTGATGCGGGCCTTCTCGGCCGCCCATCCCAGCGTCCGGGTGCGCATGCGCGAGGAACGGCTGGACCAGATCCACCGCGATCTCGCCGACGGCGTGGTCGAGCTCGCCTTGCTCTACGAGCTGGACACGATCGGCGAGATGGCGCGCATCCCGCTCGGCGCCATGCGGCCCTACGCCCTGCTCGCGGAGGACCATCCGCTCGCCGACCAGCCGCAGGTCTCGCTCACCGCGCTGGCGCAGGAGCCGTTCGTGCTGATCGACCTGCCGCACAGCCGCGACTATTTCCTCTCGCTGTTCCGCATGGTCGGGGCGATGCCGGAGCAGCTCGTGCGCTGCACCTCGCTGGAGACCGTGCGCGGCATGGTGGCCCATGGGCTCGGCTGCAGCGTGCTGGTGACGCGGCCCTATGGCGACCATTCGCATGACGGGCGGCGGCTGGTCTGCCGGCCGCTCGCCGAGGCGGTGCCGCTGCAGCGGGTGATCATCGGCTCCTCCGCCCGCGCGCCGATGACCCGCGCCGCCGAGGCCTTCGTCGAAACGGCCAAGGCCTATTTCCGCGGACGGCTTCCGCAGGAGGGCGTTGAATAAACCAGCATTATCCAGCCTATGAAAATTCGTTAGTATAATTCATTCGAGGCCGCTCCTATGTTGCCCGTGCCGACCGCCGAGGCGTGTCCGGCCGACGCGAGGAGTGCCCAGCTTGAACGCCCCCACCAAGAACAGCCGCATCGTCCGCGCGCCGCGCGGCACGACCCTGAATGCCCGTAGCTGGCAGACCGAGGGGCCGCTCCGCATGCTCATGAACAATCTCGATCCCGAGGTTGCCGAGCGGCCGGAGGACCTCGTCGTCTATGGCGGGCGCGGGCGGGCGGCGCGCAACTGGGAATCCTTCGACCGCATCGTCTCCACGCTGAAAGCGATGGACCAGGACGAGACCCTGCTGGTGCAGTCCGGCAAGCCGGTCGGCGTGATCCGCACCCATGCCGACGCGCCGCGCGTGCTGATCGCCAATTCCAACCTCGTCGGCCGCTGGGCGACGCAGGAGGTGTTCGACGAGCTCGAACGCAAGGGGCTGATGATGTACGGCCAGATGACCGCCGGCTCCTGGACCTATATCGGCAGCCAGGGGATCATCGGCGGCACCTTCGAGACCTTCGTCGAGGCCGGCCGCCAGCATTATGGCGGCGATCTCTCAGGCCGCTGGCTGCTCACCGCCGGGCTCGGCGGCATGGGCGGCGCGCAGCCGCTGGCCGGCGTCATGGCGGGCTGCTCGGTGCTGGCGGTCGACATGCGCGCCGAGCGCATCGAGCGGCGCATCGAGAGCGGCTATCTCGACCGCCGCGCCGAAAACCTCGACGAAGCGCTCGCCCTGATCGCCGAGGCGAGGCGCAGCGGCGAAGCCATCTCCGTCGGGCTGATCGGCAATGCCGCCGAGGTCTATGAGGAGATCCTGGCGCGCGGCACGCTGCCGGACCTCGTCACCGATCAGACCGCCGCGCATGATCCGCTCTACGGCTACATCCCCGCCGGCTGGACGCTCGACGAATGGGAGCGCCGGCGCGAGAGCGAGCCGGAAGCCACTATCGCCGCCGCCAAGGCCACCATGGCGCGGCAGGTGCGGGCGATGCTGGCGTTCCGTTCGCGCGGCGTGCCGGTGTTCGATTACGGCAACAACATCCGGCAGATGGCCCGCGACGTCGGCGTCGAGGAGGCGTTCGCCTTCCCCGGCTTCATCTCCGCCTATGTGCGCCCGCAGTTCTGCCGCGGCCGCACGCAGTTCCGCTGGATCGCGCTGTCCGGCGAGCCGCAGGACATCGTCACTTCCAGCCGCAAGCTGAAGGGCGTGGTGAAGGATCCGAGCTTCGCGCGCTGGATCGACATGGCAGAGACGCGCATCCGCTTCCAGGGCCTGCCCTCGCGCAGCTACTGGATGGGTCTTCAGGACCGCGTCGCCGCCGGCCTCGCGCTCAACGAGATGGTGGCGTCGGGCGAGGTCGCCGCGCCGATCATCGTCACCCGCGACCACATCTCTTCCGGCTCGGTCGCCAGCCCGAACCGCGAGAGTGAGGGCATGCTCGACGGTTCCGACGCGGTGGCCGACTGGCCGATGCTGAACGCGCTGGTGTCCTGCGCTTCCGGAGCGACCTGGGTGTCGCTGCACAATGGCGGCGGGGTCGGCATCGGCTATTCCCAGCATGCCGGCTTCGCGGTGGTGGCGGACGGCACGCCGGACGCCGCCCAGCGGCTTGCCCGCGTGCTGGCGAACGACTCCTCCGTCGCCGTCTTCCGCCATGCGGATGCCGGCTATGAGGAGGCCATCGCCACGGTGGAGCGCGAGGGGCTGACGACCTCCGCCCTCGCCGGCGCGGCGGCGCGATGAGCGGGGCCGCAGCAACGGTCGGCACCATGAGCATGATGAGCGCGGTCTCCCGGATCGCCGCCTGGTCCTCCGGCTTCGACGGCGGCGCGGTGCCGCCGGCGGTGCGCGCAGTCGCCCGCAACTGCCTGATCGACACCGTCGGCGTGGCGCTGGCCGGCTCGACCGCCGCCGTCGCGGGCCGCGCCCGGCAGGTCGCGGTGGCGACCAGCGCGCTCGGCGCCTGCCGCCTGTTCGGCACGCCGCTGAAGCTCGCCGCGCCGGCCGCCGCCGCGGTGAACGGCACGGCGGCGCATGCCCTCGACTTCGACGACAATTGCTATGCCGGCGTGGTGCACGGCTCGGCGGTCATCGTGCCGGCCGCCTTCGCGGTCGCCGAGATGGCGGACGCCTCCGGCAACGCGCTGGTCGACGCGGTGATCGCCGGCTCGGAGGCCGAATACGCGCTCGGCGCCGCCGCCACCATGACGCTCTACGAGAAGGGCTGGTGGACCACCGGCGTGCTCGGCCCGGTCGGCGCGGCGGCCGCGAGCGCCCGTCTGCTCGGCCTCGACGCGCAGGCGACCGGCGCCGCGCTCGGCCTCGCGCTTGCCGGCACCGGCGGCGCCAAGGCCGCCTTCGGCACCGACGCCAAGCCGCTGCTCGCCGGCCGCGCGGCGGAAGCCGGGGTGCTGGCGGCGCTGCTCGCCGCGCAGGGCGCCAGCGGCCCGCTGGACGCGGCGGAGCATCCGCGCGGATTCGCGGCGCTGTTCAATGGCGGCGTGTTCGATGTGGCGGCGATCGCCGCGCTCGGCACGGGCTGGCGGCTCCTCGACCCCGGCATCGACGTGAAGCGCATCCCGGTGTGCCTCTCCTCCCACGCGGCGGTGGACGCGGTGCTTGACCTGGTGCGCGCCCATGAGGTGCCGGTCGGGGCGATCGCCCGCATCTCCTGCGACGTGCCGCCCGTGGTCATCGCCAATCTCGCCTATGAGAAGCCGCGCACGCGGCAGGAGGCGCAGTTCAGCATGAACTTCGCCATCGCCGCCTCGCTCCTCAAGGGCGACCTCGGCCTCGCCCATCTCGACGACGCGCTGGTGCGCGAGCCGGCGGTGGTCGCGCTCATGGCCCGCATCAGCTCCTTCACCGGCCCGCGCTGGGACGCGGCCGCCAGGCTCGCGGCGCCCGAGGGCGCGCATGTGCGCATCGAGCTCGACGACGGACGCGTGCTGGAAGGCTTCCGCGCCTTCCCGCGCGGGGCCGCCGCCGATCCGCTGCGCGACGAGGAGATCGACGCCAAGTTCCTCGCCTGCGCCGCCCTCGCCATCCGCCCGGCGCAGGCCGACGCCCTGCTCGGGCGCCTGCGCACCATCGAGACGCAGCCATCCGTGCGCCGGATGTTCGACGCCCCCACCGACGGAACCCCGTGATGACGCCCGCGCCGCAAGCCGCCCCGCACGACACGCCGAACCCGCTTCCGCCGCCGCTCCACGGCGTGCGGGTGCTGGATTTTTCGCGCATGCTGGCGGGCCCCTTCTGCACCGCGCTGCTCGCCGACGCGGGCGCCGACGTGATCAAGATCGAGAGCCCGGACGGCGACGATGCCCGCCATTTCGCGCCGCGCGTCGGCGGCGAGAGCGCCTATTTCCTGCTGATCAACCGCGGCAAGCGCTCGCTGGTGCTCGACCTCAAGAGCGAGGCGGGCCGGCGCACTGTGCACGAGCTCGCTCGAAGCGCCGACATCGTGGTCGAGAATTTCCGACCCGGCGTCGCCGCGCGGCTCGGCATCGACTATGCGAGCCTGTCGGCGATCAATCCGCGCCTCGTCTATGCCAGCATATCGGGCTTCGGGCAGGAAGGGCCGCTGGCTCACCGGCCGGCCTATGACATCGTCGCCCAGGCGATGAGCGGCATCATGAGCGTCAACGGTCCGGCCGGCGGCGCCCCCACCCGCGTCGGGGAGTCGGTCGGCGATCTGGTCGCCGGCCTGCAGGCGACCTGGGGCATCCTTGCCGCGCTGAACGGGCGCAATCGCGACGGGCGCGGCCAGCATCTCGACATCGCGATGGTGGATTCGATCTTCTCCATCATGGTCACCGCGCTCTCGCAATATCTGTTCACCGGCGAGGTGCCGCAGCGCATCGGCAACGCGCATCCGATCAGCGCGCCGCTCGACAGTTTCGCGGCGGCGGACGGCCACCTCATCATCGCGGTGGCGAACGACCCGCTGTTCGCCCGCCTCGCCCGCGCCGTCGGGCGGCCGGAGCTGGCGGACGACCCGCGCTTTTCCACCGACGTCGCGCGCAAGGCCAATGAGGCGGCGCTGAAGGCGATCCTCGAAGGCTGGACCCGCGCGCGCAGCGTCGCAGAGGCGGTCGCGGCGCTGGAGGCGGCGGCGGTGCCGGCCTCGCCCATCCTCTCGGTCGATCAGGTGGTGGCGAGCGCCCATGCGGCGGCGCGCGGCCTGGTGCGCAGCGTGATGCACCCTTCGGCCGGCATGACGCCGGTGGTGCCGCAGCCGGTGCATTTCCTGGGCTCGGGCGAGCTGCCGGTCCGCCCCGCCCCGCTGCTGGGCGAGCACACGGCGCAGATCCTCGGCGAGCTGCCGCCGGCCTGATTCGTGCCACCGCGCCTCTCCATTGGCGCGGCCGCCGAAGCATTCGCCGATGTCGCGTCGCAGATGCGGCGCACGTCGACGCACATGCCGTCGCGGCATTAATAAAATATTACCCCAATCGCTCATATTCTTCGCGGTCGTCGCCAGTCGGCGGCACGGAAAAATGAGGCGGCGGGCCGTCGGCCGGCCGAACAACTTGGATCTTGTGGCGCAGCCCTGCGCGATATTGGCCGGACCGAACCCCGGCGTGGCGTGAAGCGGACGAACTATTCGCCGCATTTTCGCCGGGCCTGTCGGGTTTGACTGCACGGGTGGGGCTGGTAGTCTTAAAGGGCGACCGGGGTCACACCTGATCGAGTAGTGGGGATGATGAGCAAAAAGAGCCGCATCGGGGAAGACGGCTTCGACGACGTAACCGACGCTCCTGAGAAGGGGCGCGGCGGGTTGCGTCTTGCGCTCGCCTTCGGAATTGGCGGCGTCGCCGCGCTGATGACCGGCGTCTGGGGCGCCAGTTGGCTGATGGCGGCCACCGCTCCTACCGCGCCGCCTCTGCCCGAGGATTCCGAGCCGGTCGCGCAGGTTTCCTTCATCACCGCCCCCGCCAATCCTACCGATATCCGCAGCGTCCGCTCCTCCGGCATCCTCGCGCTGGCTCCGGGCTGGATCTACGAGCCGATGCCGCAGGCCATGCGCAACCGCGCGACGGTCGCGGTCGCGGCCCCGGCGCAGCCTGCCAATGCTTCGTTGCCGGTGATCCCGCTGCCCTTGCCGCGCGCCGCCGTCGCGGAAGCCTCCATCGCCGCGGTGCCGCTGCCGATCGCCAATCCGCTCGCCGCCGGACGCGGCGGGAACGTGGCCACCGCCGAGCAGGCCGCCGCACCGGAAGCGCCCAATACATTCGGCGCCGCGCCCGTGCCGATGCCCAACCCGCTCGGCGACACCAAGGTGCGCCTCGCCATGGTCACGCCGGTCGAGCCGCCGCTGGCGAGCGAGCCGGGCGTCTCCGAGGTACCCGACCCGCACACCGATCAGGTGCGGCTGCCGACCCGCTCCGACCGTTTCGCCGTCTACGACATCCGCGCGAAGGTGGTCTACATGCCGAGCGGCGAGAAGCTGGAGGCGCATTCCGGCTATGGCGACAAGTTCGACGACCCGCGCCACGTCTCGGTGAAGATGCTCGGCCCGACGCCGCCGAACGTCTACAAGCTGCATCCGCGCGAGGCGCTTTTCCACGGCGTCGAGGCCCTGCGCATGACGCCGATCGGCGAGGGCCCGATGTATGGCCGCGTCGGCCTGCTGACCCATACCTATCTGCTGGGCGCGCGCGGCGACTCGAATGGCTGCGTGTCGTTCAAGGACTATGAGCGCTTCCTCGCGGCCTATAAGCGCGGCGAGGTCAACCGGCTGGTCGTCGTCGACAGCATGCCGAAGGTGCCGTCGAACAACCCGCTCATCGCCTGGCTCACCTCGTCGCGCTGAGCCGCGGCCTTTCTCCCGCATCCTTCCATGCCCTCCGCGCCCGCGCGGAGGGCATTGTCGTCAATGGATCCGCCCCTTCGGTGCGCCGCGCGGGAAGTTGCGATTTTTATCTCCTCTTCTTGCCTTAACTGTCGACAATTCGATCCCGGGAACGCTATCAAGGCGCCGATCGGCGGCGGCCTGACCATGGGTCAGCGCACATGCCGGACGAGTGTGCAGAGGGCGAGGATCAGCCATGGCGACGGAATTCCCCCGGATCGATGCCGCGACCCTGAAGGCGCGGCTGATGGGCGATGAGGAGATCGCCCTCCTCGACGTGCGGGAGGAAGGCGTCTTCGCCGGGAACCATATCCTCGCCGCCTCCAACGCGCCTATGAGCCGCTTCGAGCGCCTCGTGCCGGCGCTGCTGCCGCGCCGCTCGGTGCCGATCGTGCTGGCAGATGACGACGAGCGGCTCGCCGCGCGCGCCGGGGCGATCCTCGCCGCCAACGGCTATGGTGACGTCGCCATCCTGAAGGGCGGCGTGCCGGCCTGGGGCGCGGCGGGGTTCGAGCTGTTCTCCGGCGTGTTCGTGCCGAGCAAGGCGTTCGGCGAGTTCGTCGAGATCACCTGCCACACGCCGCATATCGACGCGCACGAGCTCCATCGCCGCCGCGCGGCGGGCGAGGATATCGTGCTGCTCGATAGCCGGCCCTTCGACGAATATAGCTGGATCTGCATCCCCGGCGCGCGCGACTGCCCGGGCGGCGAGATGGTGCTGCGCGCACCGGCAGCCATCACCTCCGACGACGCGCTGGTGGTGGTGCATTGCGGCGGGCGCACCCGCTCGATCATCGGCGCGCAGACGCTGATCGACGCCGGGCTGCCGAACCGCGTGGTGTCGCTGAAGGACGGCACGCAGGGCTGGCATCTTTCCGGTTACGAGGTGGCGCGCGGCGCGGCCGATGTGGTGCCGCTGCCGCCGGACGAGGCGCGCGACTGGTCGAAGCAGGCGGCAGAGCGGCTCGCCGGCCGCTTCGACATTGAAGTGATCGACGCCGCGACGCTGGCGCGGTTCGAGGCCGAGGCGGGCGCGCGCACGCTCTACCGCTTCGACGTGCGCGACCCGCGCGAATACCGCGCCGGCCACCGGCCGGGCTTCCTCTCCGCGCCGGGCGGGCAGCTCGTCCAAGCGACCGACACCTTCATCGCCGTGCGCCAGGCCCGCATCGTGCTCGCCGACAGCGACGGCGTGCGCGCCCGCGCCACCGCCTCCTGGCTCGCCCGCATGGGCTTCGACCATCTCTACGTACTCGACGCCGACACCTCCGCCGCGGCTCTTGAGGCGGGCGATGCGCCGGAGGCGGTGCTGGGCCTCGCGAGCGCCGCGCCGGCGCAGGTGACGCCGGCCGAGCTCGCCGACCTCGTCGCAGGCGGCAGCGCCGTGGTGGTTGACGTGGCGACCAGCCGGCAATTCCGCGCCGGCCACATCCCCGGCGCCTGGTTCGCGGTGCGCGGACGCCTCTCCGACGACGCCGGCAAGCTGCCGCGCGCGCCGCTCTACGTGCTCACCTCGCCGGACAGCATCGTGGCCCGGCTGGCCAGCGCCGAACTGGAGACGGCGACCGGCGCGCCGGTGAAGGTGCTCGCCGGCGGCACGAGGGCGTGGCAGGCCGAGGGCCGGCCGCTGGAGAGCGGCGACGAGCGCATGGCCTCCGAGCCGAACGACGTGCTGCTCAAGCCCTTCGAGCGCAAGAGCGCGCAGGAGGATGCCATGCGCGAATATCTGAGCTGGGAGGTCGGCCTCGTCGAGCAGGTCCGCCGCGACGGCACGATCCGCTTCCGCCTCTAGCGACGCCCCGCAACCCTCCGGCCGATGATCCGGCGGTGTTTACGCTGGACATTTACATGCCGTGTTATATAACGTGTTATATTGTTGATCGAGGCTCACTCCTCATGGAAGACGTCGTCCGCTCCCTCGGCCTGCTGTGCCTCGGCACCCGGCTGAAACGTATCGGCGAGCAGCTTCAGCAGGACGCGCAGGCGCTGCTCGAGGATGAAACCCCCGCCCTGCCGGCCAGCCAGCATCCGCTGCTCGCGGCGCTCGACCGGCTCGGCCCGCTCACCATCGGCGATCTGGCGCTCGCCCTCGGCGTCACCCAGCCGGGCGTCACCCGCCATGTGTCGCGCCTGACCAAGCTGCGGCTCGTCGAGCTGGACACGCGGCGGGACGACCAGCGCCAGCGGGTGGTCCGCCTCTCGCCCTCCGGGCAGCAGCTCGTGGACATGGCGAAGCGCTCGGTCTGGCCGCGGCTCGAAGGTGCGGTCGCCGATCTCTGCGCCGGGCTCGACGGACCGCTGCTGGTTCAGCTCGCGGCGATCGAGGACGGGCTGAAGGAAGCCTCGCTCGCCGTCCGGGCGGAGCGGGTGAAGGGGAGCGCGCGATGAGCCATCCGCTCGACCGGCCGGTCTGGACCGCGCTCACCACCCGTCATGCGGCATTCGCGGAAGGCGGCGACCACGCCCGGCGCTACCAGCCTTCCATCATCCCCTTCGCCGCGACAGCCGACGACGGCGCCGAATGCCTCGCCGCGCTGGACGCGCTGATCGGGGACGGCGAGACCGCCTTCCTGGTCCAGTCCGAACCGCTCGTCCTGCCCGGCACGTTGCAGCCGAACCTCACCGCGCCCGTGGTGCAGATGCTGGCCGAGGCACTGCCCGAGGGCGCCGACGCCGCCGATATCGAGCTGCTGACCGATGCCGATGCGGAGGAGATGCTGGCGCTGGCGCTGCTGACCAAGCCGGGGCCGTTCACCCTGCGCGCCGCGACCCTCGGCGAGTTTTGGGGCGTGCGGATCGACGGCCGGCTGGCGGCCATGTGCGGCGAGCGCATGAAGCAGCCGGGATTTTCCGAGCTCAGCGGCCTGTGCACGCATCCCGATCATCGCGGCCGGGGCCTCGGTCGCCGCCTGCTGACCTTCGTCGCCGACCGCATCCGCGCGCGCGGCGAGGTGCCCTATCTGCACGCCTATGCCAGCAACACGGAAGCGATCCGGCTCTACGAGACCTTCGGCTTCCGGCTGCGCAAGGTGATGGACTTCGCGGTGGTGCAGCGGCGCGGCTGACCGGCCGCCATGCCATGGCACCGTCCGGTCGTTCACCGTGCCGGACCCGGCTCTTCCTCCTCGGCTCCGCGGCGCAGCCGGCCGCGGATCACCATCCAGATGTCGGCCATGATCGCGCCCGGAATGGTGCGGCTGTCTTTGCGCACCCGGTGGGTCAGCCAGCGCTCGCCAGTCGCCAGCAGCGCCTCGCGCGCGCCGGCATGCTGGGTGAATTTGGCGGTACAGGCCATGCGCATAAGCGCCCAGTGCTCAGGCGAGCCGGCGGCGATCATCCGCGCCCCATAGAGGAAGTTCGCCGGCTGGCCGGCGGGATTGCCCGCCTCCTTCGCCTCGACGCCAGAGAGCTTCGCCAGCGTCCGGCGCTTCCCGGCGTCGGGATATTTAAGTCCCTGCCAGAACCCCTCGACCGACGCGTAACGCTCGCCGTCCAGCTCGAACGGCGTGCGGGCCAGGTTGGAAATCGGCGCGAAGACCGGCGACACGCCATGCGTGATGTTGAGCGGGGCGCGCCGCGCCTCGTCCTCGGGGCCGAGCTCGTGAAAGGACAAGCCACGATCCGAGGCGACATGGAGGCGGAATACGTAGCCATCCACCGCCGCGAGCAGTGCGCATACTTCGCGTTCCTCGCCGGTCTCGACGGAGAGAGCGAGGACTCGGTCCTTCAGGGTCAGCTTCATCGGGCCGGCATCCGGCTTGCGTCGCCGGCGACGACCGGACGGGCACTCAGCCTATCGTCCGGACCACGCGCCGCAAAGGGCCGGACTCACGCCGCGCCCATCTCCTCCAGCGCCAGCGGCGACTCCGGCAATATCTGGCCGCCATCGATGGAGAGGCCCTGGCCGGTGATGTAGCCGGCCTCCTCGGAGGCGAAGAACAGCGCCGCATTGGCGATGTCGAACACGCTGCCGAGCTTCTTCATCGGCACGCAGCCGGCGGTGGAGGCGATATAGGCCTCGCCGACGCCCTCCATGCCCTCGGTCATGATGTTGCCGGGCATCACCGCGTTCACCGTGATGTTCCACGGCGCCAGCTCGATCGCCGCGGTGCGCATGAAGCCGAGCTGGCCGGCCTTCGAGGCGCCGTAGTGCGACCACCCCGGAAAGCCGGTGATCGGCCCGGTGATCGAGGAGGTGATGACGATGCGCCCCTGCTTCTTCTCCTTCATCGCCGGCAGCACGGCGGAGACCGACAGGAAGGTGCCCTTCAGATTGGTGTCGATGACATGGTCGAAATCGGCCTCGGTCATCGCGCCGAGCTTGGCGGCGGGGAAGATGCCGGCATTGGCGCAGAGCACGTCGATCGCGCCGTAGCGCTCCAGCGCCGCCGCCGCCATGGCGATGGTATCGGCGGTCTTGGACACGTCGGCGGCAAAGGCCGAGGCGTTCGCCCCGATCTCCGCGGCCACCTTCTGCGCCTCGGCGATGTGGCGGCTGACCACAAGCACGTTCAGCCCGGCCTGGCCGAAGCGCAGCGCGATGCCGCGCCCGATGCCCTTACTGGCGCCGGTGACGATGACGGTCTTGCCCTCGAGGGATTTGAACATCTGTCTCGCTATCCCGATTTCTCTTTCTGAAGCAAAGGCTTGATGCATCCATCGCCGCCGGGAGCGGCGATTTGCCGAAGAAGCGGGCTGCCTGCCTTTTCAGCAGGGTGCGATGCAAAATTGATGTTGTAAAGCCCAAACGCCGATGTTTAGGATCACACAGACTTCCACATCAGGCCCACATCGCAGAGGCGCTGATGCGGCACGCCGAGCGTGGCGGCGATATCCGCGCCAATAGATTTCGAGGGGAATTTCGAGATGGCCGATCCAGTCGGAAAGTCGCTTTCAAGACGTTCGGTGCTGCAGGGCATGGGCGCCGGCCTCGGCGCGCTCGCCGCCGGCCCGTTCCTCGGCGCCGGCAGCGCCTTCGCCGCGCGCGAGAAGGAGCTGAACATCCTGTGCTGGGAGGGCTACAACTCCGCGCAGGTGCTCGACCCGTTCCGCTCGCAGACCGGCGCCACGGTGAAGGCGGAGAGCCTCACCAACGACCCGACCATGATCAACCGCCTGCGCGCCGGCGAGATCAACACCTGGGACCTGATCAACGTCAACAATCCCTGGGCGCGCAAGGTGATGCTGCCCGAGAAGCTGATCAAGCCGCTGCCGAAGGCGGAGTTCGAGCCGTTCTTCGCCAAGATGCTCCCCGAGTTCAAGGCGCCCTACAAATGGGCGATGAGCGACGACGGCAAGGACCTGCTCGGCATGGTCCAGCGCTTTGGGCCGTACAGCTTCGTCGTCAACACCGACAAGATCAGCCGCAAGACCGCCGAGGAGACCGGCTGGGACCTGTTCAACGATCCCAAGCTCGCCGGCAAATACGGCATCCTCGAATCCGACGACTGGAACGTGTTCAACCTCTTCGTCGTCGCCGGCATCGATCCGTTCAAGACGCACACGCCCGAGGAATTCACCAAGTTCGACGAGACGGCCAAGCGCGTCTTCAAGGGCGCCAAGCTGATCGGCGACATCGCCTCGATGAACCAGGCGCTGATCTCCGGCGAGATCGACCTGCACCTCACCGGCGGCACCTATTCGGTCTCCCCCGCCCGCGCCGACGGCCATCCGAACCTGCGCGCCATCACCCCGCTGAAGGGTCCGCTCGCCGGCGGCAAGGGCGGCATCTCCTGGATCGAGGTGACCTCCACGGTCAACAACCCGAACCTCTCGCCGCTGGCGCTGGAGTTCCTGAAATACGTGCAGGATCCGAAGGTCGCCCACACCGTCGCCTTCGCCGAGGGCACCTTCAACCCGGTCGCGCAGATGGGCAACAAGGCCTGCTTCGACCTCTTCACCAAGGAGGAGCTCGACGCCATCCAGTGGGACAGCCTCGAGGAGGAGATGGCCCGCTCGGTCGAGTACGACATCGTGCCCGACTACGACAAGGCGCTCGACATCATGAACGCCGCCAAGCGGCTTCGCGGGTGAGGTTGCGAGAACAGCGGATGCCTTCTGCGTCCTCCGAGGCCCGGGCTTTGCCCGGGCACCTCAGGATGGCGGCGGATTCCATCAAACGCCGATCGTCATGCTGAGGAGCGGGGCACCGCCCCGCGTCTCGAAGCACGCGGGCCGCATCGGTACCTGACCGCGCTTTCCCCGCCTTGCCTGCGCTCGATAGATTGACGCCGACGGCGCTCTGGCCGCCGGCCCCAGCCCGGAACTGCTGATGCTCCAGACGATGCCTGCCCCGCTGCCGTCCTCCACGACCGACGCCGCGTCGAAACCGATCCTCCAACTGGTCGGCGTGCGCAAGGTGTTCGGCGGCTTCGCCGCGGTGGAGGGCATCGATCTCGACGTGCGTGAGGGCGAGTTCCTGACCATCGTCGGACCCTCCGGCTCCGGCAAGACGACGCTGCTGCGCATGCTCGCCGGCATGGACACGCCGAGCGAGGGCAACATCACGCTGCATGGCGAGCTGATCAACGACGTGCCGCCAAACAAGCGCCCGACCTGCCTCGTCTTCCAGTCGCTGGCGCTGTTCCCGCACAAGAGCGTCGGCGAGAACATCGCCTTCCCGCTGAAGGTCAAGGGTGTCGATCCAGCAGCCCGCAAGGCGCGGGCGCTGGAACTGATGAAGATCGTTCGTTTGCCGGATAATTATCACGACAAGAACGTGATGAAGTGCTCGGGCGGCGAGCGCCAGCGCGTGGCGCTGGCCCGCGCGCTCGCCTACGACCCCGAGGTGCTGTTCTTCGACGAGCCGCTCTCGGCGATCGACTACAAGCTGAAGAAGACACTGGAGAAGGAACTGAAGGACCTGCACCGGGAAACCGGCAAGACCTTCATCTACATCACCCACTCGCTGGAGGAGGCGATGGTGATGAGCGATCGCATCGGGGTGATGCGGGCCGGGCGGCTGGTGCAGGTGGGAACCCCGGAGGAGATCTATTCCGCCCCGGTCGACCGCTTCGTCTCCGAATTCGTCGGCGAGGTGAACACGCTGAAGATGACGCGCGGGCCGGACGGCGCCTGGAGCAGCCCGGATGTGCCGGGCCGCTTCGTCCTCGGCAGGCCGAAGGACGGCGCTGCGCTCAGCGAGGCATTCGTCGTCGTCCGCCCGGAATATATGCGTTTCCTCGGCCCCAGCGAGAGCGCCGACAACCGGCTGGAGGGCACGGTCTACAACGAATATTCGCTCGGCTCGCGCATCCAGTACCAGGTACGGGTCGGCGAGAAGGTGATGCTGGTCGAGCTCTCGCGCGCCCGCGCTTTGTCCCCCGGGGCCGATCCGAATGTCGTCATCGGCTGGGACGCCGCCGACGCCTTCACGCTGGGGGGCTGAGCATGGCGGATGTCGCGATCGCCCGCCTGCCGGAGACCAGCGCCGAGCTGCGCAAGGCCCGCGCGCTCTCGCTTGGCGCGCGCTGCGCCCTCCCGGTGGCGGTGCTGCTCGGGCTCGGCTTCCTGGCGCCGATCCTCGCCATCTTCGGCTACGCCTTCGCGACGCCGCGCTCCTTCGACCTGTTCCGCTCCTTCACGCTGGAGAACTTCGCGACCATCTTCAGCCCTTCCAACACGGTGTGGGTGTCCTTCGCCTGGTCCTGCGGATTTGCCTTGTTCACCGTGGCGATCCTCGCGCTCGTCGCCTATCCGATCGCCTACGGGCTGACCATGGTATTCGGGCGCGCGGCGCCGCTGATCTCGGTGCTGTTCGTGTTCCCGCTCTTCGTGTCGGAGAACGTCCGGCTCTATGGCTGGGTGCTGTTCTTCATCAAGAACGGCGTGCTCGACGGCACGCTGAAATGGCTCGGCCTGCCGGGCGGGCCGGAGGTGCTGTTCACGCCGGGGATCACCCTGTTCGGCATGGTCTACACCTATCTGCCCTTCATGCTGTTCCCGATGACGCTCGGCCTCGCGCTGGTGCCGCGCGACCTCGTCGATGCCGCGCGCGATCTCGGGGCCGGGCGGCTGTTCATCTGGCGCGAGATCGAGCTGCCGCTAGCCATGCCGGGCATATTGATCGGCATGCTGCTCACCTTCGTGCTCGCCATCGGCGCCACGGCGGAGGCGAAGATCCTCGGCGGGCAGTCGATCATCGTCATCTCGCACGACATCGAGATCGCCTTCACCTATTCGCAGAACTGGCCGCTCGGCTCGGCGCTCGCCGTGGTGGTGACGGTGTTCATCGGCGCGCTGACGCTGTTCGCGCTGTCGAGGCTCGACCTCGACCGCATGCTGGGGAGGCGCTGAGATGTCGGACCGCGCGAAGAGGCGCAGCAACGCCTTCATCTGGAGCTGGACGGCCTTCGTGCTGGTCGTCGTCTATCTGCCGATCGTCTGCGGCGCGCTGGCGAGCTTCAACAAGAGCCGCTATTTCGGCTTCCCGATCAAAGTCTACTCTACCGAATGGTGGCAGAAGACCCTCGATTCCATCGAGATCGGCATGCTGGTGCGGAACTCGATCCTGATCGCCCTCTTGGTGACGGCGATCTCGGTGGTGATCGCCACCTTCGGGGCGCTCGCCTTCGCCCGCTACGACTGGCGGGGCCGGCGGCTCTACCAGAAGCTGATCCTGCTGCCGATCTTCTTCCCCCAGCCGGTGCTCGGCCTCGCGCTTCTGCTCAGCTTCAGCGCGCTCGGCATCCAGACGAGCTGGATGACCGCCGTCTTCGCGCATCTCGTCTGGATCGTGCCGGTGGTGACGCTGGTTATCGCCATCCAGGTCTATGGCTTCGACCCCTCGCTGGAGGAGGCGGCGTTCGATCTCGGCTGCTCGCGGCTGCAGGTCTTCCGCGAGGTCACGCTGCCGCTGCTCTGGCCGGGCATCTGGTCCGGCATGCTGTTCGCCTTCCTGCTGTCGTGGAGCAACTTCCCGCTGTCGCTCTATACCGCGGGCGCCGACTCCACGATCCCGAAATGGCTCTACGCCAAGATGGTGGCCGGCTACACGCCGATGGTGCCGGCGCTCGGCACCATGGCGACGCTGGGCGCCGCCAGCCTGCTGCTCGCCGGTGGGGTGATCGGCATGCTGGCCAGACGGCGGCGGCTGGCATGAGCAGCGACGACACCCTGCCGGCCGGCGAGCGGCGCCGCCCGCGCCTCGACAAGGCGGCGCGCCACGAGCGCATCCTCGCCGAGATGCAGGCCTCCGCCACGCTGCGCGTCGGCGACCTCGCCGCCGAGCTTGAGGTGTCGACCGAGACCATCCGGCGCGACCTGTTCGAATTGCAGGAGCGCGGCCTCATCAACCGCACCTACGGGGGAGCGGTGCGGCCCTTCGGCTCGGAACCCTCCGTCACCGAGCGGCACCGGCTGATGGTCGCCGAGCGCGAGGCGATCGCCGCGGCGGCGGTGAAGTTCATCAAGCCGAAGGAGGTCATCGCCATCGGTGCCGGGGCGACCACCACCCATGTCGCCCGGCGCGTGGCGGCCGAATGCCGCGACATCACGGTGATTGCCCATTCCTTCTCGGTGGCCACCGTCGTGGCGGCGAACCCGACCATCGACGTCATCATGTGCCCCGGCCGCTACAATGGCCGCGAAGGCATGATGGTCGGGCCGGAGACCGTCGAGTTCCTGCAGAACTACAACGTCAACCGCGCCATACTCGGCATCTCCGGCATCACCACGGACGGGCTCGCCGATGCCGAGGCGCCGGCCGCCTGGGTCTACAAGGCGATGATGAAGCGGGCCGCCGAGACCATCATCGTCTCCGACCACAAGAAGTTCGACGTACCCTCGCTCGCCATCTGGGCGCGCATCCCCGACATCCAGCGGCTGGTCACCGACGAGGCGCCCGCCGGGACGGTCGGGCGCGCGCTCGACCGGGCGCACGTCGAGGTCACGGTGGCGAAGAGATAGGCCGGCGCGATGTGGCAGCTCAAACCCGCCGATGAGCGGATCGAGGTCGAGGTCGACGGCCACAAGGTCGTCGCCTATTGCTACGGCGCGGGCGAGGAGACCGTGTTCCTGCTCAATGGCGGGCCCGGCCTGCCCTGCGACTATCTGCGCGACGCGCATTCCTTCCTCGCCGGCCACGGCTATCGCGTCGTCGCCTTCGACCAGCTCGGCTGCGGTGCTTCCGACAGGCCGGACGACGAGGCCCTGTGGAACATCACCCGCTATGTCGCAGAGACCGAGACGGTGCGCCGGGCGCTGGGGCTCGGCAAGGTGCATCTCATCGGCCATAGCTGGGGCGGATGGCTCGCCATCGAATATGCGCTCGCCCACCCCGAGGCGCTGAAGACGCTGATCCTCGAGGACACCGCCGCCGACCTGCCGCATCTGATGGCCGAGATGCACCGCCTGCGCGCCGCGCTCGGCCCGGAGACGGTCGAGATGCTGCTCGCCCACGAGGCGGAGGGCTCCTACGAGCATCCCGAATATCAGGCGGCGATCACACTGCTGAACTACCGCCACGTCTGCCGCCTCCAGCAATGGCCGGCGCCTCTTCTGGCCTCGCTGAACGACTGGAACATGGCGCCCTACATGGCAATGCAGGGGCCGAACGAGTTCCTCTATATCGGCAACCTCAAGGACTGGAACCGCACGGCGGAGCTTCCCCGCATCGCCTGCCCGGTGCTGATCACGGTCGGCAAGCACGACGAGATCACGCCCGCCTGCGCGCTGCGCATGAAGCAGGGGCTGCAACAGGCCGAGCTCGTGGTCTTCCCGAATTCCAGCCACATGCCCTTCTACGAGGAGCCGGCGGCCTATGACGCCGTGCTGCTCGGCTTCCTCGGCAGGCATGCCGTTGCGGCAAAGGGAGCCGCGGCATGAATTGGAAGACCGCCAACCGCTCCTTCTATTACGAGCTGGCACCGCCGCCGGACGACCCCGAGCTCGACCCGGCGACCACCGCGCTGCTGGTCATCGACGTGCAGAACACCTATCTCGCCCGACCCCAGCGGGCCGCGCTGGTGAGCAATGCCGAGCGCGGGCATTACGACGCCTGGACGCCGTTCCACGAGCGCATGCATGGCGAGGTGATCCCCAACATCGCGCGGCTGCTCGGCCTGTTCCGCGCACGCGGCGTCGAGTGCCTGTTCGCCCGCATCGCCTGCCAGACGCGGGATGGGCGCGACCGCTCCCTGAGCCAGAAGAAGCCGGGCTTCAACAATCTGCTGCTGCCCAAGGACGGGGAGGCCTCGCAGATCGTGCCGGCGCTGGCGCCGCAAGGCGACGAGATCGTGGTGACCAAGACCACCGATTCGGCGCTTACCGGCACCAATCTGCGGCTCATCCTCGCCAATCTCGGCATCCGCACCGTGATCTGCGTCGGCATCTTCACCGACCAGTGCGTCTCCTCCACGGTGCGCAGCCTCGCCGACGAGAGCTTCGACGTGGTGGTGCTGGAGGATTGCTGCGCGGCGGCGACCGACGAGCTGCACCGGCGCGAGCTCGAAATCATCAACATGATCTATTGCAACGTGATGAGGCTCGACGACCTCACGACGCTGATGAAGCTGACATGACCGACACGATGTATCACGCGGATTTCCTCGAACGGCTGGAAGGCGGCCTGCGCGACGCCCTGCCCCGCTGGGGGCTTTCCGGCGCCAGCGAGCTGAAGCTGCTCACCATCTCGGAAAACGCCACCTTCCGGGCGCACGATCCCGAATCCGGCGCCGACGTGGTGTTCCGCGTGCATCGGCCCGGCTACCACACCCGGGCCGAGATCGCCTCCGAACTCGCCTGGCTCACCGCGCTGGGACGCGGAGATGTGGTGGCGACGCTCACCCCGATCCCGCAGCTCGACGGCGAGCTGATCGCCGACCTCGACGATGGCGGCGTCACCCGCCACGCGGTTGCCTTCGGCCTGCTGCGCGGGCGCGAACCGGCCGAGGGCGAGGACCAGCCGCGCTGGTATCGCGAGCTCGGCGCCATCAGCGCGCGGCTGCACGCCCATGCAAAGAGCTGGCCGAGGCCGGATGGCTTCACCCGCAAGCTCTGGGATTACGATGCCATGCTCGGCGAGGTGCTGCTCTGGGGCGACTGGCGCGCCGCGCTCGGCCTCACGCCCGAGGGCAAGGAGATTCTGGAGCGCACCGCCGCGTTGCTGAAGCAGCTCACCGACGCCTATGGACAGGACGAAGGCCGCTTCGGCCTCGTCCATGCCGACATGCGGGTCGCCAATCTCATCGTCGACGGCGAGACGCTGTCGGTGATCGACTTCGACGATTGCGGCTTCTCCTGGTATCTCTACGACTTCGCCGCCGCGGTGAGCTTCGCGGAGCACGAGCCCTACATCCCCGAGCTGCAGAAGGCATGGGTGGAAGGCTACCGCACGGTGACGCCGCTCTCCGACGAGGAGTGCGAGATCCTCCCCGTCTTCATCATGCTGCGGCGCATGCTGCTGACCGCCTGGGTCGCCTCGCATTCCGAGACGCCGACGGCGCAGGCGATGGGCACCGCCTACACCGAGGGCACGGTGGAACTCGCCCGCGCCTTCCTCGCCCGCTACGCGCCGGACGGCGGAAGGACCGTGCCATGACCACCAGCGAACGCCAGATCCTCGATCTCAACGCCTTCGGCGCACGGCCGGCCGACGCCCTCGCGCCGGACGTCGCCGCGCTGGTGGAGCGCCGCCGCAAGAGCTTCGGCGCCGGCTCGGTGCTGTTCTACGACGAGCCGCTCAGGATCGAGCGGGCCGAAGGCGCCTATCTCTACGCCTCGGACGGGCGCGCCTATCTCGACTTCTACAACAACGTGCCCTCGGTCGGGCACTGCCACCCGAAGGTGGTGGAGGCGGTGCGCCGGCAGGTCGGGCTGTTCAACATCCATTCCCGCTACCTGTTCGACGTCTCGCACGACTATGCCGAGAAGCTGCTCGCAACCTTCCCAGCGCCGCTGTCGAACCTCGTGCTCACCTGCACGGGCAGCGAGAGCAACGACCTCGCGCTGCGCATGGCCAAGCGCGCGAGCGGCGGCACCGGCTTCGTCGTCACCCGCACCGCCTATCACGGCAACACCGCGGCGGTGACCGAGGTCTCGCCCTCCTCCTACAAGCGCGGCGCGCCGCCGCCCTATATACGCACGGTGCCGCCGCCCGATCCGGCGGTGTTCGGCAACAATGTCGCGGTCGGCTTCGCCGATGCGGTGGCCCGCGCCATCGCCGGCCTGGAGGCGAGCGGCATCCGCTTCGCCGGGCTGCTGGTCGATTCCATCTTCTCCTCGGACGGCGTGTTCGCCGAGCCGGAAGGCTTCCTCGCCGATGCGGTAGAGGTGGTGCACCGCGCCGGTGGCCTGTTCATCGCCGACGAGGTGCAGCCGGGCTTCGGGCGCACCGGCGAGGGCATGTGGGGCTTCTCCCGCCACGGCGTGACGCCCGACATCGTCACCATGGGCAAGCCGATGGGCAATGGCTATCCGGTCGCCGGCGTGGTGACGCGGCCGGAGATCCTCGCCGATTTCTGTGCCGACTTCGGCTATTTCAACACCTTCGCCGCCAGCCCCGTCGCCGCCGCGGCCGGCCTCGCCGTGCTGGAGGCGATCGAGGAGGACGGGCTGATCGGCAATGCCAACCGGGTCGGGCGCCACCTCATCGGGCGGCTGAAGCGCCTACAGGCGAAGGCGCCGATCACCGCCGTGCGCGGCGCCGGGCTCTATGTCGGCGTCGCCTTCGGCCGTGAGGACGGCCCGGCGCCCGAGATCGCCAGCGCGCTGATCAACGGGCTCAGGACGCGCGGCATCCTGATCGGCGCGGCGGGGCAATATGGCAACGTGCTGAAGATCCGCCCGCCGCTCTGCATCGGCACCGAACATGCCGACCAGCTCGTCGACACGATGGAAGAGCTGCTGGAAGGAATGGGTTAGCCGCGTCGGGCGATCCATTCCGCGAGCGCCGCCCGCGTCGCGCCGAGCACGCAGGCGCCGACCGCCTCGCCGATCGCCGTGTGCATGCCGGCATAGGGTTCCGCCGGTCCGCCGGCCGGCGCCGCCATGATGATGCAGTCCGTTCCCGTCCCGGTCACCGGCTCCACCATGCCGGGGCGGCGATGGCCGGCCTCCAGGATCGCCACGGTGCGCGCCTGCGCGACCAGTGATGCGGCTTCCAGCAGCGCCGCGTCGGTGAGCGGCACCGATGCGCGGCACAGGATGTTCACGGTACCGGCGAACGCCTTCTCGCCGGCGAGCCGCGCGCCGACGCGCTCGCCGTTGTTCAGGCCGAGCGTCACCACGCATTCGGCGCCCGCCGCACCGGCATGGGCGGCGCGACGCTCGAAGCTGCCGACGTCGCGCGCCGTCATCATGCCCACCGCGTCGGCGAGACCCTCACGCGCCAGTTCCGCGACGAACCACGCCGCCGGATCGACGCCGGGCGCGAGATCGGCATCGCGCACCTCGCGCCACGCCACGCGCTCCGCCGCGACGAATCCGGGGCGGTTCAGCGACCAGCTCACCATACGGTGCGGGCCCGGCAGGCGGGCGACCAGCCATGGCCGCCGGCAGTCGATCTCCAAGGGGCGGTTCTCCGCGGGAATGGCCATCGAGCCGGAAGCGACTCGCATGCCGCCCTTCGAACCATATCGGCGCGGCGCCGTCACCCCGGCGGCCGGGACAGCAATCATTAGAGCGCTTGCGGTTGTCGACTAAATGTCTATACATATTAGCCGTTTAGGTTGACGGGCACCACAAGGGGCGCGGCGTAAGGCATTGTCACTGGAGCGCAGGCGGCGTTGAGCACAACTGTCAGAATGGCTCCGGCGACCGTTCCGGCCCTCGCGCTGCACCAGCGCATCCGCTCCGACATCGAGGCGAAGATCCTTTCGGGCGAATGGGGGCCGGGCCACCGTATCCCCTTCGAGCACGAGCTGATGGCGCAGTATGGCTGCGCCCGCATGACGGTGAACAAGGTGATCGCCGGCCTCGCCGCAGCGGGGCTGATCGAGCGCCGGCGGCGTGCCGGCTCCTTCGTGGCGCAGCCGCGCATCCAGTCGGCGGTGCTGCAGATCCCCGACATTCCGCAGGAGGTGACGGGGCGCGGCGCGGAATATGGCTACGAGCTGATCTTCCGCCGCCGGCGCCGCACCGGACCGCGCGACCCGCTCGCTTCCGAGCTTCCGGCCGGCACCGACGTGCTCGATCTGCGCTGCCGGCATCTGGCGGACGGCAAGCCCTTCGCGCTGGAGGACCGGCTCATCGCGCTCGCCGTGGTGCCGGAGGCGGCGGAGACGGACTTCTCCACCGTGCCGCCCGGCTCCTGGCTGCTCGGCCATGTGCCCTGGACCGAGGCCGAGCACCGCATCAGCGCGGTCGGCGCCAGCCTGCGCGAAGCGCGCGAGCTGGAGCTGCCGAGAGGCGCGCCCTGCCTGTGCCTCGAACGCCGCACCTGGCGCGGCGCCGACACCATCACCTATGCCCGGCAGCTATTCCGCGGCGACCACTACAACCTCGCCGCCCGCTTCTCGCCGCAGGGGTGAGAGGCGAGCCCCCCGGCAAGCCTGCCCCCGAAACGTGAATGGCCGGGACAAGCCCGGCCATCACGATCTATCGGAACGGTGAAGCGTCGCTCAGAAGCTGGCTTCGGTGACCTGGTCCGGGGTGGCCATCTCGGTGCCGAACCACTTCTTCTGCAGCGCGGCGAGGCGGCCATCGTGCTTCATCTTGATGATGACGCCGTCGACGGCGTCCATCAGCGACTTGGCGTCGTCCGCCTTGGTGCCGATGAAGCCGAAATAGACCGGCTTGCCGAAGGGCGGCTCGACCACCTCGAACACGTCCGGCTTCGACTTGGCGAGGAAGGCGATGTTCGGCAGCGAGTTCGCCACCGCCACGATGCGCCCGTTGCCGAGGTCGGCATAGGACTGGCTGAAGTCGACATATTCCTGGATGGTCGGGGCGGTCGGCAGCGTCTTGGCGAATTCCTGCAACTGCGCGAGCTGGGCGGTCGCCTTGGCCGAACCGACCTTCTTGCCGGCGATGTCTTCCGGCTTGGTGATCGAGGTGTCGCCCTTCTTCTTCAGGATCGCCACGGTGGCGTTGGCGATCGGCGAGGTGAAGCGGTACTTCTCCATGCGCGCCTTGGTGATGGTGGCGGGGCCGGCCACCATGTCGAACTTGCCGGCCTCGAGGCCCGGCAGCACGCTCGGCCAGGGCAGGTCGAGGAAGGTGACCTTCACGCCGAGCTCCTTGCCGATCTCGGCGAAGATCTCCTTGTTCATGCCGGCCTGCTTGCCGTCCTCGATAAAGTCGAAGGGCGCGAACTGCAGCTCGGTGCCCACCGTGAGCTCGCCCTTCGCCTTCACCTTGGCGAGGATGTCCTCGGCGCGCGCGGCGCCGGCGAGGGCGATGGTCGCGGCAAGGCCGAAGGTTGCGATACGCGCGGCGCGCTTCAGCGCGGACCGCCGGGTGACGTCAGTCATCTCGTCTCTCCTGTTCCCCGTTTCGCTGTCTTCCGGCGTCCGCCGGGCAGGCTTGTTGAAACGTCGATTAAGTATAGACATAACAGCATTATGCGCGCAATGCGCGCCTCGCCGTGCCGGGCGCGCCCGCGTCACCCGATACCGGCCTCTCCGGCGTTCTGCCAGAAGACGTTGCGGTCGAAATAATTCTGCAGGAACTGGCGCAGCCGCGGATTCTCGTCGCGACGGAACACCTCGTGCGGGGAGCCGGCGGCGGCGATCTTACCGTGATCGATGAACAGCACCTTGTCGGCCACCTGCGCGGCGAAGCCCATCTCGTGGGTGACGACGACCATGGTCATGCCCTCGCTCGCCAGGTCGCGCATCACCTGCAGCACCTCGCCGACCAGCTCCGGGTCGAGCGCCGAGGTCGGCTCGTCGAACAGCATGATGTGCGGCTCCATGGCGAGCGCGCGGGCGATGCCGACGCGCTGCTGCTGGCCGCCGGAGAGCTGGCTGGGATAGGCCTCGGCGCGATGCGCGAGGCCGACCTTCTCCAGCATGCGCCGGGCGCGCCCGGCGGCGTCCTCGCGCGGTATGCCGCGGGCGAGGCGCAGGGGCGCGGCGACGTTCTCCAGCGCCGTCATGTGCGGCCACAGGTTGAACTGCTGGAACACGAAGCCGACATTGCGCCGCACCCGCGCGACCTCGGAATCCGAGGCCGGGATGCGCTTGCCGCCGTCCAGCATGTAGCCGAGCAGCTCGCCCTCGATATAGATCTCGCCCTCGCTATAGGCCTCCAGGAAGGCGATGCAGCGCAGCAGCGTCGACTTGCCGGAGCCGGAGGGGCCGATGATGCAGGCCACCTCCGACTTGCGGATCGCAAGGTCGATGCCCCGCAGCACCTCGACGGTTCCGAAGCGCTTCCAGACGCCGCGCACGTCGATGATCGGTTGCTCGCTCATCTCAGATCCTTGGTCAGTGCTGCCCGCGCAGGGTGAAGCGGCCGACCCGCTTCTCCAGGCGCCGCGCGGCGGCGGTGACGATTTCGAGGAACGCCCAATAGACCACCGCCAGGAACAGCAGCGTCTCGGCGAAGGCGAAGGTGGTGGAGCCGATCGACTGGATCACCGAGGTCAGCTCGTTCACGGTGATCACCGAGAGCACGGCGGTCTCCTTCGACAGCAGCACCGTCATGTTGGCGAGCGCCGGCAGGATGATGACCAGCATCTGCGGCAGTTGCACGTGGCGGATGATCTGAAAGCGCGACATGCCCATCATCCGCGCCGCCTCGATCTGCCCGGGCGGCACGGAGAGGAAGCCGGCACGGAAGATCTCGGCGAAATAGCCCCCGCCATAGAACCCGAGCCCAGCGATGCCGGCGGTGAGCGGCGAGAGGTCCAGCCCGAAGAACGGGCCGCCATAATAGATGACGAAGAGCTGGATCAGGAACGGCGTGCCGCGCATCACCGCCACATAGAGGGTCAGCGGCGCGGCGACCCAGCGATTGGTGAAGAGCTGGCCGATGGCGACCAGGAGGCCGACGGCGAGGCCGATCACTGTGCCGGCCGCCCAGATCACGATGGTCAGCACCATGCCGTCGAGGATGGCGGCCCAGTTGTCGGTGAGGATGGCCGGATTGAAGCTCATGCCGCCTTCTCCACGCGGAAGGACCGCTCCAGCAGCGAGGCGAGGAAGGTGATTGCCCCGTTGATGACGAAATAGATCGCCCCGGCGGTGAGATAGATCTCCAGCGGCTGGAAGGTCGAGGTCGCGATGTTCTGGGCGAGGCGCGTCAGCTCCAGCACGCCGACCACCGAGATCAGCGAGGAGGCCTTCACCATCATCGTGGTCTCGTTGACCAGCGCCGGCAAGGTGAGGCGCACCGCCAGCGGCACCTCGATGCGGGTGAGGATCTGCGCGCGGGAAAGCCCCACCATGCGCGCCGCCTCGATCAGCCCCGGCGGGATGCCGAGGAAGCCGCCGCGCAATATCTCGGCGAGATAGGCGCCGGTGCACAGCGCCAGCGTGCCGACCGCCGCCACCGAGGAGGGCACGTTGAGGCCGATCAGCGGCAGGCAGTAATAGGAGATGAGGAGCTGCACCAGCAGCGGCACGCCACGGAAGAAGCTGACGTAAAAAGCGGCAACGGCGCGCCCGACGCCCGAACGCGACAGCCCCATGGCGCAGATCAGCGTGCCGATGCAGAAGCCGATCGCGACCGAGGTCAGGGAGTAGATCACCGTCCAGACGGAGGCGCCGAGCAGCATCGGCAGGGACTTGATGATGATCGCCGTATCGAACATTCGTCCCCGCTTGCGCCGCCTCGACAGGTGAGCACAGCCCGTGAGGCGAGCCTAGCCCGTGCCGCGCGGCCGGATCATCGCACCATCGGATGCGCCCCGCCCGGATCGTCTCCGGCCGGCGGCACCCGCGGCGTCCCGTGCAATTTATCCGCCAACTCGTCGGCGTCCGCCGGCGGCGCCCTGCCGCTGCGCGGCCCGCCAATCCGGCGCCGAGGTCTCTAGCATAAGCAAATATGTATAGACAATATCGCCTTTTGTACGGGCGAGGCGCCGGGATTGCCACGCGCCAGGTTAGCCCGCCGACCGGCCGCCCCTGTGACGACCTCCGCCTCAGGAGGCGGCCGGCGTCGCGGCGAGGCGGCGGGCGCGGGCGTAGCGGTTCTCGGGCAGCGACACGCCGAGATTGGCGCGCAGCGTCGTGCCCTCATATTCCTCGCGGAACAGGCCGCGCCGGCGCAGCTCCGGCAGCACGAGCTCGACGAAGTCCTCCAGCGCCGAGGGCAGCGTCGGGAACATCAGGATGAAGCCGTCGGCGGCGCGGCTCTCGAACCACTCCTCCATGAAGTCGGCAACCACCTTCGGCGTGCCGGTGATGCCGTTGCCGGTGTGCTTCTCGCTGAACAGGCGGATCAGCTCGCCGACCGTGTGGCCCTTCATGACGAAGTCGGTCAGCTCGTCGAACAGCGCCTTGGAGCCCTTGGGCGCGGCCGGCAGCCGGTCCTTCGGGAACGGCGCGTCGAGCGGCACGCCGGTGAGGTCCGCTTCAAGGAATTCGGCCAGCATGGTGCGGCCGACGTCGGGGTGCAGCGCATTGGCGAGGAACTCGACCTTCTCGCGCGCCTCCGCCTCGGTGCGCCCGACATTCAGCACCACGCCCGGCATCACCTTGAGGTCGTCGGGAGCGCGGCCGAACTTCGCCATGCGGCCCTTGAGCGTCGCGTAGAAATCGCGGCTGCGCTCGAGGTTCGAGGCCAGAGAGAAGACGAGTTCCGCGGTCTCGGCGGCGAGCTCGATGCCGGCCTCCGATCCGCCGGCCTGCGCGATCACCGGCCGGCCCTGCGGCGTGGCGGCGATGTTCAGCGGCCCGCGCACCTGGAAGTGCTTGCCCTTGTGGTTCAGCGTGTGGAGCTTGTCCTTGTCGTAATAGACCCCGCTCTGCCGGTCGAGCAGCAGCGCGTCGGGCTCGAAACTGTCCCACAGCCCGAACACCACATCGACGAATTCCTTGCCGCGCTCGTAGCGCAGCGCGTGCGGGTCGAGCCCCTCGCGGTTGAAGTTGTAGCCGGTCTCGTCATGGTCGGAGGTGACGACGTTCCAGCAGGACCGCCCGCCCGACAGATGGTCGATGGAGGCGAAGATGCGGGCGATGTTGTAGGGCTCGTAATAGGAGGTCGAGGCGGTCGCCACGAAGCCGAGCCTGGAGGTCGACTGGGTCAGCGCGGTGATCAGCGTCAGCGGCTCGAAGCGGTTCATCTTGGTCGGCAGGCGGCACAGCGCCTCGGGATCGCCGATGGCGGCGGCGGGCGAATCCGCGATGAACATGAAGTCGAACTTCGCCTCTTCGGACATCCGCGCCACCTTGGCGAGATGGCGGATGTCGTTGGCGCCGTTGACGTCGGAAGCCGGATGCAGCCAGCCGGCCGGATTGTAGCCGAAGGTGTAGACGAAGGTGCCGAGCTTCAGCCTGTCCTGACGCTTCATGGTTCTGGTTCCCTCTGTCTCAGATGGCTGCCGAGGCCGCCGTGAAGTGTACTACGAAGAAGGCGCCGCCCGGTCCGGGCCGCAGCGTCAGGCGCCGTCCGGCCTCCTCGAAGAGCGCCGCGTCGTTCATGTCGAGCCGGACCGGCGAACCGTCGACGAGGATCTCCTGCCCGTCCATCCGTGAGAGCACGAGGGAGGCCTCGCCGCGCGTGGTCACCTCTTCGCCGCTCGCGAGGCGCCGCACCTCGTGGGCGAAGCGCCCGCGCCGGGTCATCACGTTGAGGTCGAGGATCGGCCCGTCGATGAGCCGCGCCGAGGTCTGCGCCGCGCCGTCGAAGGCGAAGGGCGCGCTCTCCAGAGTCAGCCGAGCCGGCTCGCGGCCTGCGGTCACCAGCTCGATGCCAGCGCCCTCGATCACCGCCAGCGTGCGGTCGATGCCCGGAAAGCGCGAGAACGCCCCGTCCTCGACGACGCCCGCCATGCTGACGCGCCAGTCGAAATCGCCGAGCCCGGCGCCGGCGGGCGCGACGGCGATCTCGGTGGTCGAGCCGCCGCCGTTCTTCCACGGCATCACCTTGTGATCGGCGGCGCGCAGGATCCGCATCAGCCCCTGCCCGCTCTCAGCCGAGGATGCCGGGCAGGTCGAGCTGGTGCTCCTTGGCGCATTCGATCGCGATCTCGTAGCCGGCATCGGCGTGGCGCATCACGCCGGTCGCCGGGTCGTTCCACAACACGCGGGCGATGCGGGCATCCGCCTCCGGCGTCCCGTCGCAGCAGATCACCATGCCGGAATGCTGCGAGAAGCCCATGCCGACGCCGCCGCCATGGTGCAGCGATACCCAGGTCGCGCCGGATGCGGTGTTGAGCAAAGCGTTGAGCAGCGGCCAGTCGGACACCGCGTCCGAGCCGTCCTTCATGGCTTCCGTCTCGCGGTTCGGCGAGGCGACCGAGCCCGAGTCCAGATGATCGCGACCGATCACGATCGGCGCCTTCAGCTCGCCCTTGCGCACCATCTCGTTGAAGGCGAGGCCGAGCCGGTGCCGGTCGCCGAGGCCGACCCAGCAGATGCGCGCCGGCAGGCCCTGGAAGTGGATGCGCTCGCGCGCCATGTCGAGCCAGTTGTGCAGGTGGGCGTTGTCCGGGATTAGCTCCTTCACCTTGGCGTCGGTCTTGTAGATGTCCTCCGGGTCGCCGGAGAGCGCCGCCCAGCGGAAGGGACCGATGCCGCGGCAGAACAGCGGGCGGATATAGGCCGGCACGAAACCGGGGAAGTCGAAGGCGTTCGACACGCCCTCCTCCAGCGCCATCTGGCGGATGTTGTTGCCGTAGTCCACCGTCGGGATGCCGGCGTGGAAGAACTCGAGCATCGCCTTCACATGCACCGCCATCGAGGCCTTGGCCGCCTTGGCGACGCCCTTGGGGTCGGACTGCTTGCGGTCCTCCCATTCGCCGAGCGTCCAGCCGATCGGCAGATAGCCGTTCACCGGGTCATGGGCGGAGGTCTGGTCGGTGACCATGTCGGGCCGCACGCCGCGCTTCACCAGCTCGGGCAGCACCTCGGCGGTGTTGCCGAGCAGGCCGACCGAGAGCGGCTTGCCCGCCTTGCAGGATTCGTCGATCAGGCGCAGCGCCTCGTCGATGTCGGTGGTGTGGGTGTCGAGATAGCCGGTGCGCAGGCGGAACTCGATGGAGGAAGGCCGGCACTCCACCGCGAGGCAGCTCGCCCCCGCCATGGTGGCGGCGAGCGGCTGGGCGCCGCCCATGCCGCCGAGACCGCCGGTGAGGATCCACTTGCCCTTGAGGTTGCCGCCGAAATGCTGGCGGCCCATCTCGACGAAGGTCTCGTAGGTGCCCTGCACGATGCCCTGCGCGCCGATATAGATCCACGACCCGGCGGTCATCTGGCCGTACATGGCGAGCCCCTTCTTATCGAGCTCGTTGAAATGGTCCCAGGTCGCCCAGTGCGGCACGAGGTTGGAATTGGCGATCAGCACCCGCGGCGCGTCCTTGTGGGTGCGGAACACGCCGACCGGCTTGCCGGACTGCACCAGCAGCGTCTGGTCGCCCTCCAGCATCTTCAGTGCGCCGACGATCTTGTCGAAGCTCTCCCAGTCGCGCGCGGCGCGGCCGATGCCGCCATAGACGACGAGCTCGCCCGGCCGCTCGGCGACGTCGGGATCGAGATTGTTCATCAGCATGCGCAGCGGCGCCTCGGTCAGCCAGCTCTTGGCGGAGAGCTCGGTGCCGTGGGCGGCGCGGATGACGCGGGTGTTGTCGATGCGGGTCATGGTGAGGCTCCTCAGGCGTGCGAGCGTGCGAAGGCGAGGCACGCTTTGAGAATGTCGATCAGCGCCGCGCGGGCCGGCGCGGCATAAGCGGGGTCGTACGGCGTCGGCCAGCTCGCCTCATCCACCGGCCCCAGCGGCTCGGGCATGTAGGTGCGGCAGGCGAGCTCCATCTGCACGGCGTGGACGCCGCGCTCGGGCGCGCCGTAACGGCGGGTGATCCAGCCGCCCTTGAAGCGGCCATTGCTGACGCGCGAGAACTCGGTGGCGTCGCAGATCGCCTCGATGGCGGCCTGCAGCTCGGGGGCGCAGGCGGCGCCGGAATTGGTGCCGATGTTGAAGTTCGGCAAGGTGCCCTCGAACAGGCGCGGGATCACCGAGCGGATCGAATGGCAGTCATAGAGGACGATGGTGCCGTGCACCGAGCGGGCATGCTCGATCTCGGCCGCGAGCGCGGCGTGGTAGGGATCGAAATAGGCCGCGCGGCGGGCGGCGACGTCCAGGCCCTTGCTGTCGAGATAGAGCGGCTCGCCGTCGAAGGTCGTGGTCGGGCACAGCTCGGTGGTCGCCTGCCCCGGATAGAGCGAGACGCCGGACGGATCGCGATTCACGTCGATGGCGGTGCGCGACACCGAGGTCCGCACCACGCTGGCGCCGAGTTCGGCGGCGAAGTCGTAGAGCGTCTCGATCCACCAGTCGCAGTCCTTGCGCGCCAGCCACGGCGAGACGAGGTCACCGGCGATCTTGTCCGGGATGTCGGTGCCGGTATGCGGCAGCGAGACGACGAGCGGCGCGGTGCCGCGATGGACGCTGATGAAGGAGGGATGGGTCATCCCCTCACTCCCCCGAAATCGCCGGCAGCAGGTCGCCGGCCAGCCCGGCGATGGCGCCGGAGCGGATGAGCGCGTTGGCCGCCTCCATGTCGGGCGCGAAATAGCGGTCATCGTCGAGATGCGGCACCTCGCCCCGGATGGTGGCGCGCACCTCCTCCAGCACGGGCGAGGAGGCGAGCGGCTGGTGGAAGTCGCAGCCCTGCGCGGCGGCCAGCAGCTCGATGCCGAGCACCGCGACCGCGTTCTCGACCATGCCCATCAGCCGGCGGGCGCCATGGGCGGCCATGGAGACGTGGTCCTCCTGATTGGCCGAGGTCGGGATGGAATCGACACTCGCCGGATAGGCCTTCTGCTTGTTCTCGGAGACGAGCGCGGCGGCGGTGACCTGCGGGATCATGAAGCCGGAGTTCAGCCCCGGCTTGGGGGTGAGGAAGGCCGGCATGCCGGACAGCGCCGGATCGACCAGCATGGCGATGCGACGCTCGGCGAGCGAGCCGATCTCGCACACGGCGAGCGCGATCATGTCGGCGGCAAACGCCACCGGCTCGGCGTGGAAATTGCCGCCGGAAAGCGCCTCGCCCTCCTCCGGGAAGATCAGCGGATTGTCGGAGACGCCGTTGGCCTCGGTCTCCAGCGTGCCCGCGGCCTGCCGCAGCACGTCGAGCGCCGCGCCCATCACCTGCGGCTGGCAGCGCAGGCAATAGGGGTCCTGCACCCGTTCGTCGCCGACGAGGTGCGAGGCGCGGATGGCCGAGCCGGCCATCAGCTTGCGCAGTGCTTCAGCGGTCTCGATCTGGCCTGTATGCCTGCGGAGCTGGTGGATGCGCGGGTCGAACGGCGCGTCCGAGCCGCGCGCGGCGTCGGTCGAGAGCGCGCCGGTGACCAGCGCCGAGCGGAACAGGTTCTCCGCCTCGAACAGGCCGGCCAGCGCATTGGCGGTGGAGAACTGCGTGCCGTTGAGCAGCGCCAGCCCTTCCTTCGGGCCGAGCAGCAGCGGGGTGAGGCCGGCATCCTCCAGCGCGGGCAGCGCCGGCAGGCGGGTGCCGTCGACGAAGATCTCGCCGACGCCGATCATGGTCGCGGTCATGTGCGAGAGCGGTGCGAGGTCGCCCGAGGCGCCGACCGAGCCCTGGCACGGCACCATCGGGGTGAGGCCCTTCGCCAGCATGGCCTCCAGCAGCGCGAGCGTCGCCGGCTGCACGCCAGATGCACCCTGCGCGAGGCTGGCGAGCTTCAGCGCCATCATCAGCCGCGCGACCGGGACCGGCATCGGCTCGCCGACGCCGGCGGCATGGGAGAGCACGATGTTGCGCTGGAGGGTGGCGAGGTCGGCGGCCGGAATGCGCACGCTGGCGAGCTTACCGAAGCCGGTATTGATGCCGTAGACCGGCTCGCCCTTGTTGACGATGGCGGCGACCGCGGCGGCGGCCTTCGCCACCTTCGGCGCACAGGCCGGATCGAGCGCGACGGAGGCGCCGCGATAGATGGCGCGCCACTCGGCGAGCGAAACCTCGCCCGGTTTCAGCACGATGGTGGTCATTGTCCCCTCCACACCCGCGCATGCAGCGGGTTGAAACCCATGCGGTAGACCAGCTCGGCCGGGCGCTCGATGTCCCAGATGGCGAGGTCGCAGAACTTGCCGGCTTCCAGCGTGCCGATGGAATCGAGCCGTCCCAGCGCCCGCGCCGCCTCGCGCGTCACCCCGGCGAGGCATTCGTCGACCGTCATGCGGAACAGGGTCGCGCCCATGTTCATGGTGAGCAGCAGCGAGGTGAGCGGCGAGGTGCCGGGATTGCAGTCGGTCGCCAGCGCCATATGCGTGCCGTGCCTGCGGAACAGCTCGACCGGCGGAACCTTGGTCTCGCGGATGAAGTAGAACGCGCCCGGCAGCAGCACGGCGACGGTGCCGGCCCTGGCCATGGCGGCGGCACCCTCGTCATCGGTGTGTTCGAGATGGTCGGCCGAGAGTGCGCCGAACTCGGCCGCCAGCTTCGCGCCATGGAGGTTCGAGAGCTGGTCGGCGTGCAGCTTCACCGGCAGGCCCTGCGCGCGGGCCGCTTCGAACAGGCGCGCGACCTCATCCGGCGAAAAGGCGATGCCCTCGCAGAAGGCGTCGACCGCATCGGCGAGGCCCTGCGCCTTGATCTCCGGCAGCAGCGCGATGACCTCGTCGATGTAGCGCGCCTTGTCGCCATTCGCTTCGGGGGGGAGCGCATGGGCGCCGAGATAGGTGGTGACGACATCGACCGGGCGATGCGTGCCCAGCGCGCGGGCGGCCTTGAGGCTCTTCAGCTCCGCCTCGCGCGAGAGCCCATAGCCGGACTTCACCTCGATGGTGGTGACGCCCTCCGCCAGCAGCGCGTCGAGGCGCGGCAGGGCGCGCGCGACAAGCTCGGCTTCGCTGGCGGCGCGGGTCGCCTTCATGGTCGAGACGATGCCGCCGCCGGCACGGGCGATCTCCTCATAGGAGGCGCCGGCGAGGCGCAGCTCGAACTCATGCGCGCGGTTGCCGCCGAAGATGAGATGGGTGTGGCAGTCGACCAGCCCCGGCGTGATCCAGCGACCTTCGCAGTCGATGGTCTCGCCGGCCTCGAAAGCGGGCGCCGCGTCGGCCGGGCCGACATAAGCGATGCGTCCGTCGCGCGCGGCGATCACCCCACCCTCGATGACGCCGAGGCCAGCGGCTTCCGGTGCAAGGGTGGCGATCCGCGCCCCACGCCACACACGATCACAGCGCATTCGAGATCCTCGCGAGCGGCATTGAGGGTTTGGCAGCCGCGCGGATAATGTCTATACATAATCGTGAACCGGGACGCCAGCCCCGCCGATCGTTCCGCGGGGTCCGGCACCGGCGATTTTGCTTCGCACGGAGAACGCCAGCGCCATGACCAGCCGCACCACCAGCCTGTGGTTCGAGAACGCCCTGCTGCCGGAGGGCTGGGCGCATGGGGTCCGCATCGAGATCGAAAAAGGCGTGATCGCGGGCGTTTCTACCGGAGCCGATGCCGCCGGCGCGGAGCGTCACGCGATCGGCCTGCCCGGCCTGCCGAACCTGCACAGCCACGCCTTCCAGCGCGCCATGGCCGGCTTCACCGAGGTTCGCGGTCCCGGCGCCGACAGCTTCTGGACCTGGCGCGAGGAGATGTATCGCCGGCTCGGGGTGATGGATCCGCAGGACGTCGAGGCGATCGCGCGGCTCGCCTATGTCGAGATGCTGGAGGCCGGCTTCACCCGCGTCGGCGAGTTCCATTATCTGCATCATGACCGCGACGGGCGGCACTATGCCGACATCGGCGAGCTTGCCGGCCGCATCGCGCAGGCGGCGGGCTCGACCGGCATCGCGCTCACGCTGTTGCCGGTCTTCTACGCCCACGGCAATTTCGGCGGCGCCGCGCCCAATCCCGGCCAGCGCCGCTTCATCAACGATCCCGACAGCTTCGCCCGGCTGATGGAGAGCGGCGCGGCGCATCTGAAGGCGCTGCCCGACGCCGTGCTCGGCCTCGCCCCGCACAGCCTGCGCGCCGCCACCCCGGAGGAGATCGCCACTGTGGCGCCGCTGGCCAAGGGCGGGCCGATCCACATCCATGTCGCCGAGCAGACCAAGGAGGTCGAGGACTGCCTCGCCTATTGCGGGCGGCGGCCGGTCGACCGGCTCTACGACATCGCGCCGGTGGACGGGCGCTGGTGCCTGATCCACGCCACCCACATGACCGAGGACGAGACCCGCCGGCTCGCCCGCTCGGGCGCGGTGGCGGGACTCTGCCCGATCACCGAGGCCAATCTCGGCGACGGCATCTTCCCCGCCCCGCTATTTGTTGCCGAGGGCGGGCGCTACGGCGTCGGCTCGGATTCCAACGTGCTGATCGACGCCGCCCAGGAGCTGCGCATGCTCGAATATTCCCAGCGCCTGGGCCTGCGCGCGCGCAACGTGATGGCGGCGGGTGCGGGGCTCTCGACCGGCCAGACGCTGTTCGAGGCCGCCCTTGCGGGCGGGGCACAGGCGCTCGGCGCGCCCTCCGCCCTCGCCGCCGGGGTCTCCGCCGACATCGTCACGCTGTCGCGCGCGGAGCCCTCGCTCGCCCCGGCGCCGGCAGCCTCGGTGCTCGACGGCTGGATCTTCGCCAGCGCCCGTCCGGTGGTCGACTGCGTGTTCCGGCGCGGCGAGAAGGTCGTCTCGGGTGGCCGTCACCGCGACCGCGACAGCGCGCGCGAAGGTTTCCGCATGGTGATGGCCAAGCTCGCCGCCTGAGGCGGGCGGCTCTCAGCCCTGCAGCACGTAGAGGCCCGGCGCGTCCTCGCGGGGCGCATATTGCGTGCCCGGCAGGCCGAGCGGGGGCGGCGCCACCTCAGCGGCGGCCGAGCGGCGGTCGAGCCATTCGTGCCAGGCGAGCCACCAGCTTCCCTCATGGTCGGCCACCGTCACCATCCACTCGTCGGGATCGAGCCGCGGCGCGTTGGCCGGCGTGGTCGCCATGTGGAAGTGCCGGCCCTTGTGGCCGGGCTCGCTGACGATGCCGGCATTGTGGCCGCCGCTGCTCAGCACGAAGGTGATGTCGGTGTCGGTCAGATAATGGATCTTGTAGGCCGACCGCCACGGCGCGACATGGTCGCGCTCGGTGCCGACCGCGAAGATCGGCACGCGGATGTTCTGCAGCGCGATCGGCCGGCCCTCGACGACATAGCGCCCGGAGGCGAGGTCGTTGTCGAGGAAGAGCTTGCGCAGATATTCCGAGTGCATGCGGTAGGGCATGCGGGTGGCGTCGGCATTCCAGGCCATGAGGTCGTTCATCGGCTGGCGCTCGCCCATCAGGTAATCATGCACCACCCGCGACCAGACGAGGTCGTTGGAGCGCAGCATCTGGAAGGCGCCGGCCATCTGCGAGGCGTCGAGCGTGCCGCGCTCCCACATCATCGCCTCGAGGAAGGCGAGCTGGCTGTCGTCGATGAAGAGCTGCAATTCGCCCGGCTCGGTGAAATCGACCTGCGCGGCGAACAGGGTGAGCGAGGCGAGCCGCTCGTCGTCCCGCTCGGCCATGGCGGCGGCGGCGATCGTCAGCAGCGTGCCGCCGAGGCAATAGCCGCAGCCATGCACTCTGGCGCCGCCGGTGATGGCGCCCACCGCATCGAGCGCCGCCATCACGCCGAGGCGGCGATAATCGTCGAGCGACAGCTCGCGGTCATGCGCGGTGACATTGCGCCAGGAAACGCAGAAGACAGTGTGGCCCTGCTCGACCAGGAAGCGGATCAGCGAGTTCTGCGGCGACAGGTCGAGGATGTAGTACTTCATGATCCAGGCCGGCACGATCAGCACCGGCTCGGCGGCGACGGCCTTGGTCGCCGGCGCGTACTGGATCAGCTCGATCAGCTCGTTGCGGAACACCACCTTGCCGGGGGTGGTCGCCACCTCCTCGCCGACCCGGAACGCCTCGGTGCCGACCGGCGGACGGCCGGAGAGGGTGTGGCCGACGTCCTCGAGGAAATTGCGCGCACCCTCGATCAGGTTGGTGCCGCCGGTCGAGACGGTGCGCTCGATCACCTCGGGATTGGCGAAGGGGAGGTTGGCCGGCGAGGCGACGTCGAGAACCTGCCGGATCGCGAAGGAGACCACATCCTCGTGGTGTTTTGAGACGCCCGGCACCTCGTGGGTGGCGTTGTGCCACCATTGCTGGGTGAGCAGGAACGCCTGGTACCAGGCGCGATAGGGCATGGCCTGCCAGAGCGGGCCGGAGAAGCGCGAATCACCGGGAAGCGGCTCGATGCAGCAGGGCGCCTTCGGGTCGAGTGCGCAGTTGAACAGGTGGCTGCCGAGCCGCGCCGCCTTGCGCCCCGCCTTCAGGACGAGATCAGTGCGCTTGCCGGGCGCGCCCGCGAGATGGATGCCCCAGTCGGCGAAGGCGAGCCATAGCGCCTGCGGCGACAGGCCGAAGGTGGCGCGCGCCAGCGTCGCGCTGGCGAGGCGGTCGGCGGCGCGGAAGCCCTCGCTGGTGAGCTGGTCGTCGCCCCGGTACGGCAACGGCGACGGATGCAGCGGGAGGGACCGCGCCGGCGGCAGAACGGGCGGCTTGGCCTCCGGTTCGGCCGCTGGCTTGGCCGCCGGTTTGGCGACCGCGCGTGCGGCACCGGATCGGGCGGCGGGTTTGGCGGATGCGTCCATCGTGTTCAAGACCCTCAGCAGGCCGCGGCGGCGACCATCTCTGTTCCTATCATTTCCGCGCATCATGGCGGCGCGGAGGTGCCGCCGCCTTGACGATGATCAGCCCGCCCACATGGCACGCGGTTGACGCCGGGCGCGCGGCGCGGAACCTTCCTCTCGCCGCGTCCGAAGCGATGCGGGGGGCATCGTTCGACAGGGCCGGGACAGGATGGCTTCACTCAGCATCAGGATCGACATCGCGCCGCAGGGCCGGATCGGCCCGGGCAAGATCGCGCTTCTGGAGGCGATCGCGCGCACCGGCTCTATCTCCGCCGCCGGGCGCTCGATGAAGATGTCCTATCGCCGGGCCTGGGAGCTCGTCGACGAGCTCGGCCACATCTTCGGGCGCGCCGTGGTCATCTCGCAGGCCGGCGGCCGGCATGGCGGCGGCGCCCAGCTCACCCCCTTCGGCGAGGAGCTGGTCGCCCGCTATCGCACGATCGAGCGCGTGACCGCGCAGGCCGCGCGCGCCCATCTCGACTTCCTGCAGGCCGAGATCCGCGACCCGGCCGAATCCTGAGCGGTGGAGGTGGTCGTCCCGTCAGGCCGCGCCGCGCAGCGGCGGGCCGGCGGCGTCGAGCTCGGCCGATTCGGCGTCGGTGAAGAGCCGCGAGCGGGTGAGGAAGCGCACGCCTTCCGGCGCCTCCAGCGAGAAGCCGGAGCCGCGCCCCGGCACCACGTCGATGATCAGCTTGGTGTGCTGCCAATATTCGAACTGCGCGGCACCGATATAGAAGCTGCAGCCGGCGATCTCGCCGAGCAGCACGTCCTGCGGACCGACGCGGAACTCGCTGGCCGGGTAGCACATCGGCGCCGAGCCGTCGCAGCAGCCGCCGGACTGATGGAACAGCAGCGGACCGTGCTGAATCCTCAGTCGCTCGACGACCTCTGTCGCCTTGTCGGTGATCTCTACCCTCGCCGCCATTGCGGGACCTCCGGTTGAACGATCCCGGACGGCGCAAGCGCCATCCGGGCAGTTGGGGGAGCGGCGGGCGGTCCGGCCCGCCGCAACCCTTGGCCCGAGCTCAGAAGAAGCCGAGCGCCTTGGTCGAGTAGCTGACCAAGAGGTTCTTGGTCTGCTGGTAGTGGTCGAGCATCATCTTGTGCGTCTCGCGCCCGATGCCGGACTGCTTGTAGCCGCCGAAGGCCGCATGGGCCGGGTAGGCGTGGTAGCAGTTGGTCCACACGCGGCCGGCCTGGATGGCGCGGCCCATGCGGTAGGCGCGATTGCCGTCGCGGGTCCACACGCCGGCGCCGAGGCCGTAGAGCGTGTCGTTGGCGATGGCGAGCGCTTCCTCCTCATTCTTGAACTTCGCGACCGAGACGACAGGCCCGAAGATCTCCTCCTGGAAGATGCGCATCTTGTTGGTGCCCTCGAAGATGGTCGGCTCGACATAGTAGCCGCCGGCGAGCTCGCCGCCGAACTCGGCCCGCTTGCCACCGGTGAGCACCCGGGCGCCCTCCTGCTTGCCGATGTCGAGATAGGACAGGATCTTCTCGAGCTGGTCGTTCGAGGCCTGGGCACCGATCATGGTGTCGGATTCGAGCGGATGGCCCTGCTTGATCTTCTTGGTGCGGGCGACGGCGCGCTCCATGAAGCGGTCATAGATCGATTCCTGCACCAGCGCGCGGCTCGGGCAGGTGCAGACCTCACCCTGGTTCAGCGCGAACATGGCGAAGCCTTCGAGCGCCTTGTCGAAATAGTCGTCGTCGGCCTGCATCACGTCGGCGAAGAAGATGTTCGGCGACTTGCCGCCGAGCTCCAGCGTCACCGGAATGAGGTTGTCGGACGCGTACTGCATGATCAGCCGGCCCGTCGTCGTCTCGCCGGTGAAGGCGATCTTGGCGATGCGCTTCGACTGCGCCAGCGGCTTGCCGGCCTCGATGCCGAAGCCGTTGACGACGTTGATGACGCCCGGCGGCAGGATGTCGGCGACCAGCTCCATCAGCACGAGGATGCTGAGCGGGGTCTGTTCGGCCGGCTTCAGCACCACGCAATTGCCCGCGGCCAGCGCCGGGGCGAGCTTCCACACCGCCATCAGGATGGGGAAGTTCCACGGGATGATCTGGCCGACCACGCCGAGCGGCTCGTGGAAGTGATAGGCCACGGTGTCGTGGTCGATCTCCGAGATCGAGCCTTCCTGCGCCCTCACCGCGCCCGCGAAATAGCGGAAATGGTCGATGGCGAGCGGAATGTCGGCATTGGTCGTCTCGCGGATCGGCTTGCCGTTGTCGAGCGTCTCGACGAGGGCGAGCAGCTCGAGATTGCTCTCCATCCGGTCGGCGATCCTGTTGAGGATCAGCGCCCGCTCGGCGGCGGAAGCGCTGCCCCAGGCATCCTTGGCCTTGTGGGCGGCATCGAGCGCGAGCTCGATGTCGGCCGCCGAGGAGCGCGGCACCTGGCACAGCCGGTTGCCGGTGATGGGGCTCGGATTATCAAAATAGCGGCCGTCAACCGGCGCCACCCACTTGCCGCCGATGAAGTTGTCGTAACGGTCGCGAATGAGGACCTTGCTGGAGACCTTCTCCAGAGCCTGCTGGAACATGTGTTTCCTCCTTGATCAGACGCGCCATTCGGCGTCGTCGCGTCGGTCCTGCCATAGCGGACGTCGGCTTTATGACCATGGAGACTGCGCCCGCATGTACGGTCCGTCAATCCGGCGGGACGGTGGGTGCCCTAGGCAAGATGGCTAGGTCGCACGAGGCGAAATGGCGTCCTCATGACGGTTTCCGGCGGGCGCCGGCGCCCTCGAAGACCTCCATGGCCGGGGCGAAACCCCGGCCATGTCAGGTTGCAGGCCCACACGCTGGGCGTGCCGGGAATCGCCCCGGATCAGCCCAGCAGCTCGCGCGTCCGCGGGATGACCTCGCGGCCATAGAGCTCGATACAGCGCATCATCTTCTCGTGTGCGAGCGGGCCGGCGCTGTACTTCAGATCGAAGCGCGCGATGCCGAGCGCCTTCGCGGTCGCGGCGATCTTCCGCGCGACGGTCTCGGGGGAGCCGACATAGAGCGAGCCGCGCGCGATCTCGCGCTCGAACTCGTCGCGGCCCATGGGCGGCCAGCCGCGCTCGGCGCCGATGCGGTCGCGATTGGCCTTGAAGCCGGGGAAGAATTCCTCCTTCGCCTGCTCGTCGGTATCGGCGACATAGCCGGGCGAATGCACGCCGATCGGCTGCACCTCGCTGCCGAGCTGGGCGAAGGCGCGATGGTAGAGATCGACATAGGAGCGGAAGCGCGCCGGATCGCCGCCGATGATGGCGAGCATCAGCGGCAGGCCGTAGGTCGCCGCGCGCACCACCGATTCCGGGCTGCCGCCGACCCCGATCCAGGTCTTCAGCCGGCCCTGCTCGATCGGCGGGAACACCTGCTGGTGCTTCAGCGCCGGGCGGGTGGTGCCGCTCCAGCTCACGCCCTCCGCGCCGCCGTTCTCGGACAGCAGGGCGGCGAACAGGTCGAGTTTCTCGCTGAACAGCTTCTCGTAGTCGGCGAGGTCGAAGCCGAACAGCGGGAAGGATTCGGTGAAGGAGCCGCGCCCGAGGATCACCTCCGCGCGACCGTTCGAGATGGCGTCGACGGTGGAGAAGCGCTGGAACACCCGGATCGGATCGTCGGAGCTCAGCACGGTGACCGCCGAGCCGAGGCGGATGCGCCTGGTGCGCGCGGCGATCGCCGCCAGCACCACCTCCGGCGCCGAGATCGCGAAATCGGCCCGGTGATGCTCGCCGACGCCGAAGAAATCGATGCCGAGCTCGTCGGCGAGCACGCCCTCCTCGACGAGGTTGCGGATGACCACGGCATGGGGAAGGGGCTGGCCGGCGGCATCGGCGGTCACGTCGCCGAAAGTGTCGAGGCCGAGTTCGAGCGGGTGCCCGGCGGGCGCCCGGACGCTGCTGGTGTCCATGTCTCTCTCTGCGGGGCCGGCACGTCGCCGTCAACGTTGCGGCGAGATGCGCGAACCGTTGGCGCAGCCGGCACATGCCGGCGCCCCGCATATGGGCGAAGACGGGAAGCGGCGCATCCGCGGCGGCATCGCCCGGATGCAAGGGCGTCTTTTCACGTCTGCAAGGATCGTTTGCAAGGATCGTTCGCGGTGAAGCCGGGCCGGACGCGTGGGCCGCAAAAGAAAACGCCCGCCGGCGCGGGCCGGCGGGCGTCAGTTCGGCGGCAAGAGGGGGTGAGTGCCACCGAATATCGGAAGCGATCTCATTTGCATTCGATGAGATCACGGCTGTCGGAGTGCAGATCCTGCGAACGGGCCATCTCGCGCTGATCAAGCCGGCGCGCGGCGCGCTTCTCCACCGCACGCACCACCAGCACGGACGTCGGGTCCTGCCAGAGCGGGCCGGCGACGGCGTCGCGCAGATCGCCACGGGTCAGGCCGATGTCGCGCAGCATGCGATCATCGAACTCGCCGAGCTCGGCGAGGATGCGCCGGCGGTGCAGCGCCTTTGCGAAGTTGACGGCACGGAGGGCTGCGGCGTGCGCAAGCTGCGTCGCCGCGACCCCGAACGCTTCGAACGCGGTCCTGCGGGTTTCGCCTATATACGACATTGATACCTCCATCGTGTCGGCCGCGCAGCGGCGGGCGGTCATCGTTTTCCGGGAAACGGCCCCATGCCGCCACCCGAAACCGCCGCGCCCGTTCGCGACACTGCTGTTATGACGGAGATCGAATAATCACACTAGCGAATGTTTATGATCTGAATTATCATCATCATTGATATCGCGGCGCCGGAGGACGGACTCATGAACGTGCTGCTCGACATTGATCAATTAAGAACATTCATGATGATCGCCGAAACCGGCAGCTTCACGAAAGCGTCGGAGGTGGTCCACAAGACCCAGTCGGCCGTCTCCATGCAGATGAAGCGGCTGGAGGAGCGGGTCGGCAAACCGATCTTCGCCCGCGACGGGCGGGCCTCGAAGCTGACCGAGGAGGGCGAGCGCCTGCTCGACTATGCCCGCCGCATCGTGAAGCTGAACATGGAGGCGGTGGCGAGCCTCGCCAATGCCGAGCTTTCCGGCCGCGTGCGGCTCGGCGTGCCGGACGACTATGCCGACCGCTACCTGCCCGAGATCATGGCGCGGTTCTCCAACACGCATCCCCATGTCGAGCTCACCGTGGTGTGCGACCCCTCGACCGATCTGGTCGACCGCATCGACACCGGCGACCTCGACCTTGCCATCGTCACCGACTGCGAGATGATCAACCGCGAGAGCGAGATCATCCGGCGCGAGCAACTGCTCTGGGTCGGCTCCAACCGCCATTCCGCGCATCTGGAGGAGCCGGTGCCGCTGGCGCTCGGCCGCCAGACCTGCAACTGGCGGCAGGAGGCGATCGCCAAGCTGCAGACGGTCGGTCGGCCCTTCCGGATCCTCTACACCTCGTCGAACAGCACCGCCGTCTCGGCCGCCGTGCTGGCGGGCCTTGCCATCTCGGTGCTGCCGGAATCGGGCCTGCGTCCCGGTATGCGGGTGCTCGGACCCTCCGACGGCTATCCGGCGCTGGCGCCCTGCCGCATCGGACTGCTGCGCAACCGGCACGAGCCCTCCCCGCTCGCCGACGCGCTGGCCAACCACGTGATCCAGGGCCTCGACAACATCTCGGAAGCCGCCCTCGCGGCGGAATGAGACCGAACTCCGACCCCGCCGCCGTTCGGCCGCGAGGTCCGGCAAGGGAGCATCACAGGGAGAGCATGAGATGGCAGCCCAGCCCGTTCCCGGCGATGTCGTGCCGTTCCTGCGCTACGCCGACCCCTTCGCGGCGGTGAAGTGGCTCGGCCAGGTGCTCGGCTTCGCGCCGATCCTGATGGTCGAGGGCGAGAACGCCAGCCTCGCCCATGCGGAGCTCCGCCTCGGCAGCAGCGCCATCATGCTCGGCGGCGTGAAGAAGGACCATCTCGGCATGGTGACGCCGCGCGCCGCCGGCGGCGTGACGCAGGGCATCTATCTCGTGGTTCCGGATGCCGACGTAGTGTGGAAGCGCGCAGTCGCGGCCGGCGCCGAGGTGGTGATGGAGCTCTACGACACGCCCTATGGCTCGCGCGAATTCGCCGTGCGCGACCCGGAGGGCCACCTCTGGAGCGTCGGCACCTATCGCGCGGGGTCGTGGGAAGGCTGACCGGAAGGCGGAAGCCGCTCCCGGCTCAGTAGGCGTCTTCCTCGAACACCGGCTCCACCGAGCGGTGCCATTCGCCCTCATAACGCGCCAGCAGCTTCTGGGCGGGGGTGAGGCCGCTGGCGACACATTCATCGAGCGGGCGCAGGAAGCGCGTCTCGTCGCGGCCCTGGCTGTCGCGTATGTCACGGCGCAGGAGGCCGGCGCGGGCGATGGCGAGCACGTCGCCGGCGATCTCGCGCACGCTGCGCCCGGCGATGCGGGCATCGAGCGCCTGCGTCGGCACCGCGTCGCGCAGCGCCTGCCGCTCCGCCGCGCTCCACCCCTTCACGAGATCCCAGGCGGCATCGAGGCTGGCGGCATCGTAATAGAGGCCGGTCCACAGGGCGGGGAGCGCGCAGAGCTGCGCCCACGGGCCGCCATCGGCGCCGCGCATTTCCAGATAGCGCTTGAGGCGCACCTCCGGGAAGATGGTCGAGAGGTGGTTGGCCCAGTCCGAGATCACCGGCCGCTCGCCCGGCAGCGCAGGATGCCGGCCGGCGAGGAGGTCGCGGAAGGAGGAGCCGGCGACGTCGATATAGGTGTCGCCGCGCTTGATGAAGTACATCGGCACGTCGAGCGCGTAATCCACATAGCGCTCGAAGCCCATGCCGTCCTCGAAGGCAAAGGGCAGCATGCCGGCGCGGTTGTTGTCGGTGTCGCGCCAGATCTCGGAGCGGTACGACAGATAGCCGTTGGGCTTTCCTTCCGTGAAGGGCGAATTGGCGAAGAGCGCGGTGGCGACCGGCTGCAAAGCGAGGCCAACCCGCAGCTTCTTCACCATGTCGGCTTCCGAGGCGAAATCGAGGTTCACCTGCACGGTGCAGGTGCGGAACATCATGTCGAGGCCACGGGTGCCGACTTTCGGCATGTAGTTCGCCATGATGCGGTAGCGCCCCTTGGGCATCACCGGCGTCTCGCCCAGCGTCCATTTCGGGCTCATACCGAGCCCGAGGAAGCCGATGCCGAGCGGCTCGGCCACCGCGCGCACCTGCTCCAGATGGCCGTTCACTTCCGCGCAGGTCTCGTGGATGGAGATCAGCGGCGCGCCGGAGAGCTCGAACTGGCCGCCGGGCTCCAGCGAGATGGCGCCGCCCCCGACATTGTCGGCAAGACCGATGATGGTCTCGCCCTCCATGATCGGCTCCCAGCCGTTCAGCGTGCGCATGCCCTCGAGCAGCGCGCGGATGCCGGCCTCGCCCTCATAGGGGATGGGTTCGTGCCCGTTCAGCGTGAACGGGAACTTCTCGTGCTCGGTGCCGATGCGGAAGCGGGTGGCCGGCTTGCAGCCCTCTTCGAGCCACGCGACCAACTGGTCGCGGCTCTCTACGGGCTGCGTATCGATCTGGTCGCGGGCCATTCCTCACTCCGCCGGCATGCTGGGCGCGCGACCATACACAGGCCGGACGGCGACGCAAATCGGGTGTTTTCCCGTCATCCCGGCCGAAGCCCGCAGGGCGCAGAGCCGGGATCGTCGGCCATTATGTCGCGATCCCGGATACGGCCTTCCGGCCGTTCCGGCATGACGCAGGGGAATGGCTGGCCGCTATTGCGCGGAGGCGTGGGTGAGCCAGGTCTTCACCGCGCGCAGCGCCTCGCCGCGGTTGCCGGTGCGGTGCGCCGCCTCCTGATAGACGGCGATCTGCATGTCGGCGCTGGTGCCGCCATGGGTGATCGCCTTGAGCTGGCGCAGATGATCGAGGCCGCCGAGCGCGCGGGCATCGTCGGCGAGCATGTCGATCAGGGTTTCGACCGCCTGCGAGACCGGAACGGCCTGCTTGGCGGCGCGGTCGACGAAGCTGCCATGGATGCCGTAGCGCTGCGCCCGCCACTTGTTCTCGGCGGCGATGGCGCGGTCCACCGCGTCGACGCCGGCGTTGAATTTCGGGTTGCGCACCAGATGGCGCACCAGCGCGCGGTAGAGGGTGGCGATGGCGATGGAATCCTCAATGCGCGTGCAGGAATCGGGCGCCCGCAGCTCCAGCGTCGGATGCTTCTCGGACGGGCGGATCGCCCACCACACATAGCTCGAATCGCGGATCGCCCGCGCCGCCACCAGCGCCTCGATATAGTCGTCATAGTCCTTCGCGCTCTCGAACAGCTCCGGCAGGCCGGTGCGCGGCAGCTCGTCATAGGCGGCGAGCCGGTAGCCCATCAGCCCGGTACGCTTGGATTCCCAGAACGGCGAGGAGGTGGCGAGCGCCACGAACACCGGCAGGAAGGGCAGGATGCGCCGCATGACATCGATGCGCAGGTCGGGGTCCGGCAGCTCGACATGCACATGCATGCCGCAGAGCAGGTTGCGCTCGCCGAGCATCTGCAGGTCGTGCATCAGCCCATCATAGCGCTGCGCCGGCGTGCGCTTGCCCCCCTGCCAGGTGGCAGTCGGATGGGTGCCGGCGGCGAAGAAGGCGAGGTCGAAATCGCTTGCCACCTGCCCGAGCGCGCGCCGCAGCACGCGCAGCTCCTCGCGGGCATCGTCGGAGGAGACGTGCGGGCGGGTCATCACCTCGATCTGCGGCTGCAGCATCTCGCCCGACACGGAGGTGCCGAGCGCGGTGCGCGCCCGCTCCATGAAATCCGGGGGCATGCGGCGCAGCACGCTCTTGGTCTCGGAATCGACGACGAAATATTCCTCCTCGATCCCGATGCGGTATTCGCTCATCGTTCATTCCCCCATGCTTATTATTAAAAGCATTCAAATTCGCAGCAGTCCGGCATGCACACACGGTGCATCCGTGCTGCGAATCAGAGGATGATCAGACTGGCGTCGATTAAGCCTGAAGTGTGACCTTAGAAATACAAGATTGTTTAGCCGATTTATTGTTGCAATGCGGTGAGCGATGAAACCGAAAGGCGAAACATTTCGAATGAACGTCGACATTGCACACAGATCCGGTCAAGCCGGCTGATAACGTCGGCGAACCGAACCGGTTCCATCACGAAAAATGCCGCTCAGGCCCGCTGGCGTGCCGCCTCGATGAGCGCCAGGGCGGCCACCGCCGCCGTGTCGGCACGCAATATGCGCGGCCCGAGCGCGAGCACGATGGTGCCGGGGCGGGCGAGCAGCGCGCGGCGCTCGGTGTCGGCGAAGCCGCCTTCCGGGCCGATGAGCACGGCGAGCGGACCGCGCACGGCGGCCGAGAGGACGGCCGGCGGTTCACCGGCCGCCGCCTCGTCGCAGAACACCAGCCGGCGCTCCGGTTCCAGCGCCGCCAGCCAGCGCTCGAAGGCGAGCGGCTCGGCGACCTCCGGCAAGGCGAGGATGCCGCATTGCTCGGCGGCCTCGATCACATTGGCGCGCATGCGCTCGGTGTTGACGCGGCTCGCTTGGGTGTGGCGGGTGATGACCGGTACCAGCCGGCCGGCGCCCATCTCCACCGCCTTCTGCACCATGTAGTCGAGCCGGGCATGCTTGAGTGGGGCGAACACATAGTCGAGATCGGCCAGGCCGGCCTGCGGGCGGAGCTGCGCCTCGCAGGCGAGCACGACGTCGCGCCGCCCGGCCGGCTGGCGCAGCGCGCGCCATTCGCCGTCGCGCCCGTTGAACAGGTGGATGGCCCCGCCGACCGGCAGCCGGATCACGTCCGCGACATAATGCGCCCGGTCGCGATCGAGGCTCAGCTCGGCGCCGGCCCCGAGATCATCGGGGACAAAGAGCCGCTGGGCCCGAAAATCGTAGGGCTCCATAAAGGAAATTCCCCTAAAATGCCGACAATCCACGCGGGAGATGGCCGTTCATGCCGTTCCCGCCGTGATGTTGCCCAATCTTTCGCGCCTCTGTATCACGCTTGGTCAATTCTGGTGCGGGCCGTTACGACATGATGCGTGCATTCGAGGGCGGCAGACGCCGACCCGTCCTTCTTCTCGCCGGCGCATTGGCGGGTGCCGCATTCGCCGTGTCGCTCGTCGCGCCGGCCGAGGCGCAATGGATCGGCGAAGGCGGCGGCGGCGCGATCATGTCACCGGTGCCCAACGGGGCGCCCGCCGACATGGCGCCGGCCGGCCCGGATGCCGGCGGCTTCTCGCCGGCGCCGGGCATGTCGCAGCGTCCCGGACCCGCCACCAATTGCCAGGCCGACGTCGACGTGCTGCGCGGCGATCTCGACGCCCGCGGCAAGAAGCTCGAAGCCAGCATCAAGAAGAAGGCCGGCCCCGTCGAGCTCTGCCCGATGTTCCGCAACTTCGTGACGGCGCAGGAGAAGTTCTACAACTACCTCAACAAGAACCAGCAGAACTGCGGCGTCCCGCCGGACCTGCTGAAGAAGGTGAAGGCCAACACCATGCAGGTGGCCGACACCCGCAACAAGGTGTGCAAGGCCGCCGCGATGGCCGAGAGCGGCGGCGGCGGAGGTGGAGGCGGCGGGCCGCCGCCGCAGGGCCAGCTCTCCTCCGGCCTCGGCCTGCCGAGCGGCATCCCCTCCGTGCAGCATTCCCAGCAGAAGGGCGGCGTGTTCGACACGCTCGGCGGCAGCGCGCTGCGCTGAGCCATGGGCGGCGCCGGCTGGATAGGTCGCAGATGAACGCTTCGCCGGCCGGACCTTCCACGACATCCGCCGGCCCGCGCCCGGCCGACGCGACCCTGAGCTGGGTCGACCGCGCGCCGGCTGCCTCCCGCCCCTTCCTGCGCCTCGCCCGCGCCGACCGGCCGATCGGCTCCTGGCTGCTCGTCATCCCCTGCTGGTGGTCCACCGCGCTCGCCGCGCACATGTCCGGCGCCGGGTGGACGGCGTGGAGCCTCGCGCTGCTGGCGCTGTTCGCGGTCGGCTCGATCGCCATGCGCGGCGCCGGCTGCACCTGGAACGACATACTCGACCGCGACATAGACGGGCGGGTGGAGCGCACCCGGGCGCGGCCGATCCCCTCCGGCCAGGTGAGCCCGCGCGGCGCCTTCGCCTTCCTGGTCGTGCAGGCGCTGGCCGGCCTCCTCGTGCTGCTGACGCTGCCGCGCTTCGCGATTTTCACGGCGCTGGCCTCGCTCGGCGTGGTGGCGATCTACCCGCTGATGAAGCGCGTCATCTGGATTCCCCAGCTCGTGCTCGGCCTCGCCTTCTCCTGGGGCGCGCTGATGGGATTTGCCACGCTGATGGAGGCGCTGCCGGCGGCGGCGCTGCTGCTCTATGCCGGCTCGGTGCTGTGGGTGGTCGGCTACGACACGATCTATGCGCATCCCGACCGCGAATATGACGCGCTGATCGGCGTGAAGTCGTCCGCCCGGCTGTTCGGGCGGTCCACCCATGGCTGGCTGGTCGCGCTCTATGCGGGAACCGCCCTGCTGATCGGCGCGGCGATCGCCAGCGCCGGCGGCGGCGTGATCGCCTATGCCGGGCTCGCCGCCTTCGCCGCGCATCTCGCCTGGCAGATCCGCCGCCTCGACATCGACGACCCCGCCCTCTGCCTCGCCGTGTTTCGCTCCAACCGCGACGCCGGCCTCATCCTGTTCGCGGCCTTCGCGCTGCAGGCGGCGGTCGGGTGAGCGCGCCGATGCGGATCGACGGCCAGTGCCATTGCGGCGCGGTGCGCTTCGAGGCGGAGATCGACCCCGAGGCGATGTCGGTTTGCCACTGCACCGACTGCCAGGTCCTCTCCGGCTCGCCCTTCCGCCTGAGCGTCCCCGCCGCGCCAGCGAGCGTGCGGATGACCGCGCAGCCGCCGAAATTCTACGTGAAGACCGGCGACAGCGGTCGCCGCCGCCGGCAGTATTTCTGCCCGGAATGCGGCTCGCCGATCTATTCGGACGATGCGGAGGACGACGAGGGTCCGCGCTACATACGCTGGGGTGCCATCCGCCGGCGCGCCGAGCTGAGGCCCGCCCGGCAGATCTGGTGCCGCTCCGCCGTCACCTGGCTCGATGCCGTGCCGCAGCTTCCCGGCCAGGACACCGAATAGGCGACACCGAATAGGCGACACCGAAAAGCGAGGCCGCATCGGTTGATCGGCCGCCCGCGCGGGTGTTAGAGCATGTTCCGCGAAAGTTGAGAGACTTTCGCGACGAGAACATGCTCCAAACTATTGCGCGAGAGCACTTTCTTATCGATCAGGTGATTCCACCTGATCGGAAAGGGCTCTAGGGAGCGCGGTCTTCACGAAAGCCCGACCGACATGACCATCCGCCTGCACCGCGGCGACCTCAGCGACCTGTCGCTCTACACGCCCGAGCGGGCGCCGGTGGTCGCCATCGACACCGAGACCCTCGGGCTCAACCCGCACCGCGACCGGCTCTGCGTGGTGCAGCTCTCACCCGGCGACGGCTCGGCCGACATCGTGCAGATTCCCGCCGGCGCCGGCCGCTACAGCGCGCCGAACCTGGAGAAGCTGCTCGTCGACCCGGCGATCACCAAGCTGTTCCACTTCGCCCGCTTCGACGTCGCCGTGCTGGGCAAGACCTTCGGCATCGAGGTGAAACCGGTATGGTGCACCAAGATCGCCTCCAGGCTCACCCGCACCTACACCGACCGGCACGGGCTGAAGGAGCTGGTGCGCGAGCTTCTCGGCCTCGACATCTCCAAGCAGCAGCAGAGCTCGGACTGGGCGGCCGAGGAGTTGACCGAGGCGCAACTGCAATATGCCGCCTCCGACGTACTCTATCTGCACGCGCTGCAGGCCAAGCTCGCCACCATGCTGGCGCGCGAAGGGCGCACCGCGCTGGCACAGTCCTGCTTCGACTTCCTGCCGACCCGCGCCGCGCTCGACCTCGCCGGCTGGCCGGAGGAGGACATCTTCGCGCATTCCTAAGGGCTTCGCCCGGATCCGCCACGGAGCGGCCGGATATCCGCCGCTTTCCTGAGGCATCCGGGGATGGGGAAGAAGCCCGGCTTGCGCATGGGTGCCGATGGCCCCATCTTGTCGCGATGCCTGCGGGGCATTGGGGAATCCTGGAGCATGTTCCGCGAAAGTTGAGAGACTTTCGCGATGAGAACATGCTCCGTATTGAAATAGAGCACTTTCTTATCGATCAGGTGATTCCACCTGATCGGAAAGGGCTCTTGAATTCGGGGCGCGCGATCGGGGGATCATGAACCGACACGTTCCACCTCCTTATCCGCCTGACGACGCGGTGGTCGGCCGCGTGCGCGTGTCGTCGCGCCAGCCGGCGGCGATGGCGGCCGACTTCCGCGCGGCCAAGCGCCATAGCTGGCGCGTGCGCTTCTTCAAGGTGGCCCTGCCGATCGGCGTCGTGGTGGCGGGCGTCGCCACGGTGGCGGTCGCCTATCTCGACCCCATGCGCCTCGCCGCCAACCTGCCCTTCGAGCTCTCGCGCGTGTCGCTCGACGGCAGCCGCATCAAGATGGAGGCGCCGCGCCTGTCCGGCTTCACCACCGACAATCGCGGCTACGACGTCTCCGCCACCGCCGCCTCGCAGGACGTGACGCGGCCGAACACCATCGATCTCGAGCAGATCAAGGCGCGGCTGGAGATGGCCGACAATGGCTGGGCGAAGATGACCGCGCAGGCCGGCCAGTACGACACCAAGTCGCAAAAGCTGCACCTCGGCGACGGCGTGCGGTTCGACACCTCGGGCGGCTATGGCGGCACGCTGCAGCAGGCCGAGATCGACATGAAGGCCGGCACGCTGGTCTCGAACCAGCCGGTGCAGCTCGAATATCTCGACGGCAAGCTCACCGCGGACACGCTCGAAGTGTCGCAGAAGGATTCGCGCGCCTATCTCACCGGGCACGTGCAGCTCAATTTCCGCATGCCGCAGCCCGACGCCGACAAGGAGAAGGACGCGGAGAAGGCGAAGGGCACCGAGGCGCCCGAGCCGCAGCCGCCGCGCGCCGAGATGCCGATTCCCGCGCCGCCCGCCGCCGAGCCGCCGCCGCCCCGCACGCGCACCGCCGACGCCCAGCCGATGCGACTCGACGGAATTGCCGCTCCGGCCGCCCCCACCGCCCCGCCGCGCGCGGGCGCCTCCATCAGCCTGCCCGCCACCGCGCCCCTGCCTCCGCCCCGTCCGAATCCCTGAATCTCCCGGCACAGCTCCCGTTGGGGCACAGGCCGGATTGCACCCGCCATCCGGCCCCGTTAAGAAAGCGCGGCATGACATCTCCGGCACGTATCCTCCTCGCCCTGACCCTCGCGGCCGCGCTCTCGCCGTTCGCCGTGGCGCCGGCTGCCGCGCAGATGAAGAACGTGCCGAACGCGCTGCAGGGCTTCGCCACCAACCGCGACCAGCCGATCCAGATCAACGCCAACAGCCTCGAGGTCCGCGACAAGGACAAGGTGGCGGTGTTCTCCGGCAATGTGGTGGTGGTGCAGGGTGACACCACCATGCGCTGCAAGGAGCTGGTGGTGTTCTACGATGGCAAGGAGGCGGGCAAGGAGGCCAGCAAGACGGCTCCCGACGCCGGCGCCAAGACAACCGGTGCCAAGCCGGCCGCCTCCAATGGCGACGCGCTCGCCGCCGGCAGCCCGATCAATTCCTCGGCGGTCCGCCGGCTGGAGATCAACGGCAGCGTCATCGTCACCACCAAGGAGCAGACGGCGACCGGCGACCAGGGCATCTTCGAGACCAAGACCAACACCATCACGCTGACCGGCAAGCCGGTGGTGCTGACGCAGGGCCCGAACGTCATCCGCGGCCAGAAGCTGACCGTCGACCTGACGAGCGGCACCTCGCGCTTCGACGGCGGCCGCATCGAGAGCCTGATCGTGCCGAACAGCGTCAACCAGCAGAAGCCGGGCGCGCCCGGCGCTCCCGCGGCGCCCGGCAAACCCAAGCCCTGAGCCGCCTTCCGCCTGGTACCGGCGGTGGACGCAGGTGCGGCATCGCGGTACGCGGCCCGTATTTTGCATCCGGCATTTGCCAGCGCCTTCGCGAACGTTTATCACCCTATTGTGGTGCGTTTCACCACGGAGGGTGCGTGTGAGGCTTTTCCCGCTTTTCGGCCGCAAGACCCATTCGGCGCCACCGCCCGGCGGACAGGCCGGGCAAGGCTATGACGCGGCAGGCGGGCGCCGGGTGAACTGGGATCGTCCCCCGGCCGGGGAGCAGGACGACGACCCCTACGCCCTCTACCCCGATCCCGATTTCACTCTTCCGAACGACGACGGCGCCGAATATCTGGTCGACGACTATCCGGCACGCGCCGGGGAGCGGCAGGGCGCGGACCGCGCGCCGGCCGTTCATGCGGCTCCCTACGACTATGGCGATTACGCAAGCTCCGCCCCGGCGGGTGCGGCTCCTGCCGGGGCGCAATACGCCTATGGCGAGACCCGTCCCGACGCGCGCGCCGCCAGCGTCCAGGCACCGCGCCTCAACGGCCATTCCGGCTCCGGTGTGACGGCGGAGATGCCGAGCGGGACCGGCGTGCTCGGCGCCTTCGGCCTCGGCAAGAGCTATGGCGGGCGGCAGGTGGTGCGCGACGCCAGCCTCAATGTGCGGCGCGGGGAGGCGGTGGGCCTGCTCGGGCCGAACGGCGCCGGCAAGACCACCATCTTCTACATGATCACCGGCCTCGTTAAGGCCGATGCCGGCCGCATCGAGCTCGACGGCCACGACGTCACGCATCTGCCGATGTACCGGCGCGCCCGCCTCGGCGTCGGCTACCTGCCGCAGGAAGCCTCGATCTTCCGCGGCCTGTCGGTCGAGAACAACATCCGCGCCGTGCTGGAGATGGTCGAGCCCAACCGCCGCAAGCGGGAGGAGGAGCTCGACGGCCTGCTCGAGGAATTCCGCGTCACCCATGTGCGCAAGTCGCCGGCCATCGCGCTGTCGGGCGGCGAGCGCCGCCGCGTCGAGATCGCCCGCGCGCTCGCCACGCGGCCGACCTTCATGCTGCTCGACGAACCCTTCGCCGGCATCGACCCGATCGCGGTGGGCGACATCCAGACGCTGGTGCGCCACCTCACCGAGCGCGGCATCGGCGTGCTGATCACCGACCACAATGTGCGCGAGACGCTGGGCCTGATCGACCGCGCCTACATCATCCACTCCGGCACGGTGCTGATGGAGGGCCAGCCGGACGAGATCGTGTCGAGCTCCGAGGTGCGGCGGCTCTATCTGGGCGAGGAGTTCCGCCTCTGATGCCCAGCCCCGCCCCCCACGCAGGCGCCATGCCGGAGACAGCGCCATGTCGCTGAGCCCGCGCCTCGAATTCCGCCAGACGCAAGCGCTGGTGATGACGCCGCAGTTGATGCAGGCCATCAAGCTGCTGCAGCTCTCCAATCTCGATCTGGTCGCCTATGTCGAGGCCGAGCTCGAACGCAACCCGCTGCTGGAGCGCCAGAGCGAGCCGGAGGGCGAGTACGGCGCGGAGGGCGCCGGCGAGTCCGGCCATCCGGAGGGGCATGCGGACGGGGCGGACGGCGCCGACCACGACCGTGGTGCCGAGGGCGAGGCCCGCGCCTCCGACTGGATGGAGGAGCGGCTGGAATCGAGCCGCGCCATCGAGGAGCGGCTCGACACGGGGCTGGAGAACGTCTTTCCGGACGATGCCGGGCGCGAGGGGGCGCCGACCTCGGCGACCGGGGATGCCGGCGCCTATTCGGAATGGGCCGGCGTGGGCTCCGGCGGGCGGACCGACGAGAGCTACAACCTCGAAACCTTCGTCTCGGCCGAGGAGACGCTCGCCGAGCACCTCGAACGGCAGCTCGCGCTCGCCGTCTCCGACCCGGTGCAGCGCCTCATCGGCCACCACCTGATCGACCTGATCGACGAGGCCGGCTACCTCACCGCCGATCTCGACAGCGTCGCCGAGAAGCTCGGCGCGCCGGTCGCGACCATCGCCGGGGTGCTGGCGGTCATCCACAGCTTCGACCCGCCGGGCATCGGCGCGCGCAACCTTTCCGAATGCCTCGCGCTGCAGCTCAAGGAGCGCAACCGCTTCGACCCGGCCATAGCGGCGCTGCTCGACCACCTCGAATTGCTGGCGCGGCGCGACTTCGCGCAGCTCAAGCGGGTCTGCGGCGTCGACGACGAGGATCTCGCCGAGATGGTCGCCGAGATCCGCCGGCTCAACCCCAAGCCGGGCCTCGCCTTCGGCTCGGGCGTGGTGCAGCCGGTGGTGCCGGACGTGTTCGTGCGTCCGGCGCAGGACGGCAGTTGGCTGATCGAACTCAATTCCGACACGCTGCCGCGCGTGCTGGTCAACCAAGCCTATTATTCGCGGGTCTCCAAGACCACGCGCAACGATCGCGAGAAGGCGTTCCTCACCGACTGCATGCAGACCGCCACCTGGCTGACCCGCTCTCTGGACCAGCGGGCGCGCACCATCCTCAAGGTCGCCACCGAGATCATCCGCCAGCAGGACGGCTTCCTGGCGCTCGGCGTGCAGCATCTGCGCCCGCTGAACCTGCGCATGGTGGCGGATGCCATCGGCATGCACGAATCAACCGTCTCGCGCGTCACTTCGAACAAGTACATGGCGACGCCGCGCGGCATCTTCGAGATGAAGTATTTCTTCTCGTCGTCGATTTCCTCCTCCGACGGCGGCGAGGCGCATTCGGCCGAATCGGTGCGCTTCCGCATCAAGCAGATGATCGACGCCGAGCCGCCGGACGACGTGCTCTCCGACGACACGCTGGTGCAGCGCCTGCGCGAGGCGGGGATCGAGATCGCCCGCCGCACCGTGGCCAAGTATCGCGAAGCCATGCGGATTCCCTCCTCGGTGCAACGCCGGCGCGAGAAGCAGGCGGCCCAGACCGCCGGCTGAGCCCCATCGAAAATGGCGGCAACAAGGCACCACCCCACGCGATCCGATTGACACATTCCCTCGCGGCTCCTACCTGTTAGAGGCGTCGGCCGGGCAAGTTGGGGGTTCTGGCGAGGCACAGCGAAGCCAATACGGCGCGCGTGCTGCCTCTGCCGAAATGAGGGACTAGTCACGATGCCGCTGCGCGTTTCGGGCAAGAATCTCGACGTCGGCGAGGCATTGCGGCAGCGGGTTTCCGACCGTATTGCCGATGCCTTGGGTAAATATTTCGACGGCGGCTGGTCAGGCCACGTCACCGTCGCCCGCGAAGGCTCCGGATATCGTTCCGACTGTGCGCTCCACCTCGACAGCGGGACCATCCTGCAGGCGCATGGCAACGCCCATGACCCCTACAGCAGCGCCGACGCGGCGGTGGAGCGAATCGAGACGCGGCTGCGCCGCTACAAGGACCGCTTCCGCGCCCGCAACGGCAACGAGGCCTACGCCTCGCCGGTCGAGACTGCCGCGCTGACCGTGCTCTCCCTCCCCGAGGAGGACGAGGACGACGGCGTGCCGCATGACTGGTGCCCGACCGTGGTGGCCGAGGCGACCACCGACCTGCCCAGCCTCGCCGTGAGCGACGCCGTGCTCGAGCTCGACTTCTCGGGCGCTGCCGTCCTGGTGTTCCGACACGCCAGTCACGGACGCATCAACGTCGTCTACCGCCGCCCGGACGGGCATGTGGGCTGGGTCGACCCCCCGGCGCACACGCCCGCGGACGACATCCATTGAGCCGCATCGAATCGAGCGGGAGCGCCCCCTCCGGGGCGCTCCGACATGTGTGCCGCGCCGCCCCATCCGGACTTCGCCCATGCCGCTGAACGACATATTGACGCTGCCCGCCATCGTCCCGGCCCTCCGGGCGACCAGCAAGAAACAGGCACTCCAGGAATTGGCGGCGCGGGCCGCCGAGCTCACCAAGCGGGACGAGCGGGAGATCTTCGAGACGCTGAACCAGCGCGAGCGTCTCGGCTCCACCGGGGTGGGCAACGGCATCGCCATCCCGCACGGCAAGCTGCCGAAGATGGACCGGCTGTTCGGCATGTTCGCCCGCCTCGACAAGCCGATCGACTTCGAGGCGCTGGACGGCGAGCCGGTGGACCTCGTCTTCCTGCTGCTGGCGCCGGAGGCGGCTGGCGCCGATCATTTGAAGGCGCTGGCCCGCATCGCCCGCCTGCTGCGCGATCCGGGCGTCGCCGCCAAGCTGCGCAGCACGCGCGACCCGGCGGTCCTCCACACCATCCTCACCGGCACGCCCGCCTCCGACGCGGCGTGAGGCCGACGGCCGAGCCATTCACATCGGAAAACGTCATGGCCGGGCTTGTCCCGGCCATCCGTGTCTTTCGGTCGGCACGAAGCGGACGTGGATGCCCGGCTCAAGGCCGGGCATGACGATGTCCGCGGCCCGCTCCCGTTACGGTGTGATCGCTACCTTCAGGACGCCGTCGCGCTGGTGCGAGAACAGGTCGTAGGCGGCCTCGATGTCGTCGAGCTTGAAGCGGTGCGTGACCAGCGGCTTCAGGTCGGCGCGGCCGGAGGCGATGACGTCCATCAGCCGGCGCATGCGCTCCTTGCCGCCCGGGCACAGCGTGGTGACGATCTTGTTGTCGCCGAGGCCGGCCGAGAAGGCGCCGAGCGGGATCTTCAGGTCGCTCGAATAGACGCCGAGCGAGGACAGCGTGCCGCCGGGCCGCAGCACGCGGAGCGCGGTCTCGAAGGTGTTCTGGGTGCCCAGCGCCTCGATGGCGACGTCGACGCCGCGCCCGTCGGTCAGCGCCATGATCTGCTCGTAGACATCGCCCTGCCGGAAGTCCACCACGTCGGAGCAGCCGAGCTTCCTGGCGATCTCCAGCCGCGCCGGCACGGTGTCGACGCCGATGATGCGGGTGGCGCCCTTCAGCTTGGCGCCGGCCACCGCGCACAGGCCGATCGGGCCGAGCGCGAACACCGCCACGTGGTCGCCGATCTTCACCTCGCCGCTCTCGGCGCCGGAGAAGCCCGTCGACATGATGTCCGGGCACATCAGCACTTCCTCGTCGGTCAGCTCGTCCGGCACCGGGGAGAGGTTGGCGATGGCGTCCGGCACCAGCACATATTCGGCCTGGCAGCCGTCGATGGTGTTGCCGAACTTCCAGCCGCCCATCGCCTTGAAACCGTGCTTGGTGCCCGGCCCGTCCTGCGAGCCGCAGCCGCACAGGCAGGCATAGGAATGCCCGCTCGGCGTGATGGCGCCGGCGATGACGCGCTGGCCCTCGCGATAGCCGGCGACCGCCGAGCCGAGCTTCTCGATGACGCCGACCGGCTCATGGCCGATGGTGAGCCCCTTCTCGACCGGATATTCGCCCTTGAGGATGTGGACGTCGGTGCCGCAGATGGTGGTGGTAGTGATGCGGATCAGCGCGTCGAGCGGGCCGACCTCGGGAATCGGCTTCTCGTCGAGCACGATGCGTCCCTTCTCGACGAAAATCGCGGCTTTCATCTTGGCCATGGCGGTCTCCTTGGTTGTCGGGCACGGACTATCGCCCGGCGGCCCGACGATGCCATGACACCGATCAAGTGCCGGCTGACGATGTTAAGGAGGTGCTCAGCGTCCGCCCAGGCCGCGCTCGGCCATCAGCCGCACCACGCCGGCGCGCAGTTCGGCGATGCCAGCGCCGTCGCGGCTGGAGGTCGGGAAGACCTGGGGATAGGCGGCCGGGCGGCGCTTCAGCGCGTCCTCGGTCTCGGCGATGCGGGCGGCGAGCTCGGGCTTCTTGAGCTGATCGGCCTTGGTCAGCACGATGGCGTAGGAGACCGCGGCCTTGTCGAGCCCGTCGAGCACGCCGAGGTCGATCGGCTTCAGCCCGTGGCGGGAATCGATCAGCACGAAGACGCGGGCGAGGTTGGCGCGCCCGCGCAAGTACGCGTGGATGGTCTCGGTCCAGGCGTCGACCTTCTCCTTCGGCGCCTTGGCGAAGCCGTAGCCGGGCATGTCCACGAGGGTGAGGTCGGGGCCGAGCGAGAAGAAGATCAGCTCCTGCGTACGCCCCGGCGTCACCGAGGTGCGGGCGAGCGCGCGCCGGCCGGTGAGCGCGTTGACGAGGCTCGACTTGCCGACATTGGAGCGGCCGGCGAGCGCGATCTCGATGCCGCGCATCGGCGGCAGCACGTCGACGGTCGGCGCCGCCGCGACGAAGGTCCACTCGCCGGCGAACAGCCGGCGGCCGGCCTCGATCAGCGCGTCGTCGTCGGTTTCGGTGTTGCTCATGCCCCGCTTATCGGCCGGCTGCCGCAGAACCGCAAGGGAGGCGGTGGGCCGGCGGCCGAGGATCAGAAGGTGATCCGCCGCAGGATATGGTCGCGGTCCACGAACTGGTGCTTGAGCGTGGCGAGCACATGCAGCGCGAGGAGCGCCAGCAGCCCATAGGCCGCCACCTCGTGGAGCGGCTGCAGCCAGCCGAACAGCGCCTCGTCGGGAGCGACCGGGGCGGGCAGCGTGAACAGCTCGAACGGGCGCGTCGGCAGGGCGAGCGGCGAGGCGGCCGCCATCAGCCAGCCGCTGGCCGGAACGGCGAGCATGAGCGCATAGAAGGCGAGATGCGCCGCGCGCGCCGCCTGGCGTTCGAGGCGGGAATGCTCGATCGGCGGCGGGGCCGGCGCGACCAGCCGCGCCGCCACGCGCAGCACGAGCAGGACGGCGACGAGGCAGCCATAGGATTTGTGCCACTGATAGAGCGTGAAGGTGGTGCCGAGATCGGAGCGGATATGCGTCATCGTCCAGCCGACCCCGATCAGCGCCACGATCAGCGCCGCCATCAGCCAGTGGAGCAGACGCAGCGGCCCGCTCCAGCGGACGCGATCCTCGCTCACGAGGCCTCCGCCCGCGTGGAGACGAGGATGCGCACCTCGTCGGCGATCAACGGCAGGCCTGCCGTCATGCCGAAGGCGGACCGGCGCACGCCGCCCTCGGCATGGAAGGCGAAGCCGGCGGCGCCGCCGCGCTCAACCGCGACGGTGAAGGTCCCCGGGCGGGTGACGCCGAGCAGGGTCAGATTGCCGGTGACGCGCACCGTATTGTCGTCGAGCTTCTCGACCGCCGTCGAGGCGAAGCGGATGCTGGGAAAGCGCTCCGCGTTGAGGAAGGCCGGCCCGCGCACATAGGCGTCGAGCGCGGGCGAACGCGTGTCGAGCGAGGCGGCGGCCACGTCGAAGCGCACCGCGGAGCGCTGCGGGTGGTCGAGGTCGATCGACAGGCTGGAGGTGAAGCGGCGGAATACGCCGTGCGTCAGCGGGTATCCCTTGGCACCGATCTCGAAGGCGATCTCGGTGCGGGCGGGATCGACCCGGTAGGTCGCCGCACGGGCGAGACCCGTGGCCGCGAGCACCGCGGCAGCGATGCACAGATGCCGGATGAGGGCTTTCATGATCCGAACCTCCCCTCGGGAGGGCCCAGACTAGAAATTTTCTTGCGCCAATGGACTACACAGCTTTGTGCTTATTGCGGAGATGCACGCGAGGGCAGCACTTGAGGGCGGCACTCGAGGAGCCCTCGGACACGCAAACGGCGGAGACTTGTCGTCCCCGCCGCCATCGTTCCGGCCATCATCGTTCCGGCATCGCGTGCCGCAGATGCATGCGGCCCGCTTAGGTCTCTTTCGCCTTCTTGCGGCGGAAGGTGTCGCGGATGTTGTCCCACAATTCGATCTTCACGCCGTTCTTGCGCATGATGATCGACTGCTGGATCACCGAGAGCGTGTTGTTCCACGCCCAGTAGATGACGAGGCCGGAGGCGAAGGACGCCAGCATGAAGGTGAAGATCAGCGGCATCCAGTCGAAGATCGCCTTCTGCGTCGGATCCGGCGGGGCCGGATTGAGCTTCATCTGCATCCACATGGTGATGCCCATGATGATCGGCCACACGCCGAGCATCAGGAAGTGGCCGATCACCGGCACCTGGCTGGGGTCCCATGGGATGACGCCGAACAGGTTGAACAAGGTGGTCGGGTCGGGCGCCGAGAGGTCGCGGATCCAGCCGAAGAACGGCGCGTGGCGCATCTCGATGGTGACGAACAGCACCTTGTAGAGCGCGAAGAAGACGGGGATCTGGATCAGGATCGGAAGACAGCCCGAGACCGGGTTGATCTTTTCCTTCTTGTAGATCTCCATCATCTCCTGCTGGAGCTTCACGCGGTCGTCGCCATAGCGCTCGCGCAGCGCCTGGATCTCCGGCTGCACCGCCTTCATCTTCGCCATCGAGGCGTAGCTCTTGTTGGCCAGCGGGAAGAACAGGCCCTTGAGCAGCACAGTGACGATCAGGATGGCGACGCCGAAATTGCCGACGCCCTTGTAGATCCAGTCGATCACCAGGAAGAGCGGCTTGGTGATGAAATAGAACCAGCCCCAGTCGATCAGCAGGTCGAAGCGGTCGATGTTGTAGGTCGACTGGTAGCCGTCGACGACGCGCACCTCCTTGGCGCCGGCGAAGAGCCGGCCGTCGGTGGTGGCGCTGGCGCCCGGCGCCACGGTGACGGCGTCGCCGAGGAAGTCGGTCTGGTAGGACAGGTCGTTGCCGAGCTGGGCGGCGGAGAAGCGCGCCTGCACCTTCTGCTGCGGGTCGGGAATGACGGTGGCGGCCCAGTACTTGTCGGTGATGCCGAGCCAGCCGCCGGTCGAGGGGAAGGTCTCGCTCTTCTTCTCGGCGATGTCCTTGTACTTGATCTCGTGCAGCCCGGCCTCCGAGGTCACGCCGATCAGGCCCTCGTGCAGGATGTAGTAGCCGAGCGTGTGCGGCGTGCCGTGGCGCGAGACCAGCGCGAAGGGGTGCAGGCTCACCGGGTTCGCCCCGGCATTGGCCACCTCGTCCTTCACGTGGAACATGTAGTTCTCGTCGACCGAGATGGTGCGGCGGAACGTAAGCCCCTCGCCATTGTCGAAGGTCAGCACCAGCGGCGCATTGAGGCCGAGCTTGGCGCCGGCCGACGCGGTCCACACCGTGTCGGAGTTCGGCAGCTTCACGTTCGCGCCGGAGGCCGCCACCCAGCCGAACTCGGAATAGAACGGGTTCGGCCCGCCGGAGGGCGAGAGCAGCACGATGATCGGGCTCGAAGGGTCGACCGTCTCGCGATAGTCCTTCAGCGACAGGTCGTCGAGGCGCCCGCCCTTGAGCGAGACCGAGCCGGTGACGCGCGGGGTGTCGATGGCGACGCGCGGGGCGAGCGCCAGCGCCTCGGCGCGGGAGAGCGCCTTGGGAGCGGCCGGCGCCGTCACCGGCGCGGTGGTGCCGGGAGCGGGCGCGGCGCCGGGGGCCGCCGGGTTCTGCTGCTGCGTCTGCTGGTTTTGCTGCGCGATCTGCCGCTGCTTCTCCATCTCCGGGATGCCGGAGAAGTACTGCCACGCGATCAGCACCAGCATCGACAGCACGACCGCGAGGATCATGTTGCGGTTTTCACTCGTCATCGACAGCGTCTCCGTCGGCGCGCGCAGGCGGCTGCGCGGCGGCAGGCCTTTCTTTCGCGGCAGTTCTCTCCGCAGCGGCCGATCCGGCGGCACCCTCCCCAGGGGACGGGCGCGGCGGGGACGGCCGACGCCGGCTTCCCGAATGCAGGCGGGCCACTCCCCGCGAAATGTCGTCTATAAGACCCTGGAACTGCGCGTCTATGACGGCGCGGCGGGCGACGATCACATAGTCGAAACCCGGCTTCGCCACCGACGGCAGCGCCTCGCGCACGGCGGCGCGCAGACGGCGGCGGATGCGATTACGCTCCACCGCGTTGCCGTGCTTCTTGGTGACGGTGAGCCCGATGCGGGCGGGACCTTCGTCCTTGCGGTCGCGTCCCTGCAGCAGCAGCGGCCCGGAATTCGCCCGCAGACCGGAGGCGGCGGCGACGAAATCCCTGCGCTTGACGAGCCGATCCATCGAGGCGGCGCTCCTCAGAGAAGAGCTGTCAGCAAGGAGCTTGCCGCGCCTCTTCCATATCAGGCGGACAGGCGCTTGCGGCCATGAGCCCGGCGTGCGGCGATGACCTTGCGGCCGTTACGGGTCGCCATGCGCGCACGGAAGCCGTGGCGGCGCTTGCGCACGAGCTTGCTCGGTTGATAGGTGCGCTTCACGGGTCAGTCTCCGCAGTTCTCTAGATGGGCCGCAGGAACCGGGACGCCGCTCCCGATGGCTGCCGGCCGCGATCCTGTCGCGACACCCTTGCGCAATGCGGGAGGACAACCCGGTCACGCATGCGGCCGAGGTTCGGCGCGGCTTATAGGGGTGGGCGGCAGCCAAGTCAATCGCCGGAGGGGTGCAATCGCCCGCCGATCGCCGCCTGCGCGGTCAATCGCGCGTGTTCCGCAGCGTCGCGGCGGTGTCGCACGCCATCATGGCGCCCACAAGGGATGCTGCACTGGCGCCTTCCGGAAAAGCCGGCGGGCACTGGCGGAGCGGGGCGCTCATGCCTAGGTGTAATCACGGATGGGAGAGCCGGTGGACGCTCAGACGCATGCGGCCGCAGTGAGGGACGGGATCGGGCCCGCGACGCCAGTCGCCGGGGACGATGCCCTCATGGTCCCTGCCGAGCGCCCGCCCGTCCGCCGCCATCTCGGGCTTTCCGGCAAGCTGCTGATGTTCACCCTCGCCTTCGTCTTCCTGGCGGAGGTGCTGATCTATGTGCCCTCGATCGCCGTGTTCCGGCTGAACTGGCTGTCCGACCGGCTGGCCGCGGCGCGCACCGCCGCGCTGGTGCTCGACGCCGCGCCGAGCGGCATGATCCAGCCGCAGCTCACACGCGAACTCCTTGACAGCGTCGGCGCCATCACGGTCGCGCTCAAGCGCGACAGCACGCGCCGGCTGCTCGCCTCCACCGACATGCCCCCGGAAGTCGACCACCACGCCGATGTGCGCGACGTCGGCCCGTGGCAGGCGGTGAGCGAGGCGTTCGACACGCTGCTGACCGGCGACGGGCGCATCATCCGCGCCGTCGGCACACCGCCGCGCGGCGGCGGCTTCGTCGAGATCGTGCTGGACGAGACGCCGCTCCGGAAGGCCATGCTGCGCTTCTCGCGCAACATCCTGCTCATCTCGCTGGTCATCTCGGCTCTGACGGCGGGCCTCGTCTATCTCGGCCTCGCCTGGATGTTCGTGCGGCCGATGCGCCGGCTGACCCAGCGCATGATCGCCTTCCGCGACGATCCGGAAGGCTCGGCGGTGCCGCTCGACCCCAGCCAGCGGCTCGACGAGATCGGCCAGGCTGAGCGCGAATTCGTCGCCATGCAGCACCAGATCGCCGACACGCTGCAGCAGAAGAACCACCTCGCCGCGCTCGGCCTCGCGGTGTCGAAGATCAATCACGACCTGCGCAACCTGCTCGCCTCGGCGCAGCTCATCTCCGACCGGCTCGCCGACATTCCCGACCCGGCGGTGCAGCGCTTCGCCCCCAAGCTGGTGGCCGCGCTCGGGCGGGCCATCGCCTATTGCCAGCAGACGCTCGCCTATGGCCGCGCGCAGGAGCCGCCGCCGGAGCGGCGCATGGTCGAGCTCGCCCCGCTGGCCGAGGAGGTGCGCGCGACGCTGGGGCTTGGCGAGGACGGCTCGCGCATCGGCTGGGTGACCGCGATCGAGCGCGGGCTGGAGGTCGACGCCGACCCCGACCAGTTGTTCCGCGTGCTGCTCAACCTCGCCCGTAACGCCGCCGAGGCGCTCGCCGCCCGCGCGCCCAACGACCCGGCCCGCGACCAGATCCGCATCACCGGCCGGCGCGCCGGTGCCACCGTGGTGATCGAGCTGGCCGATACCGGCCCCGGTGTGCCGGAGCGCGCGCGCTCGCATCTGTTCGAACCGTTCCACGGCTCGACGCGGCGCGGCGGCACTGGCCTCGGCCTGCCGATAGCCGCCGAGCTGATGCGCGCCCATGGCGGTGAGATCGCGCTGGTGCCCGGCACGATCGGCGCCACCTTCCGGCTGATCGTCCCCGACCGGCCGGTCGACCTCGAATCGCGGCGGGCGCAGCGCTCGCATGGCTGAGCCCGAGCCGGGGACTGCCGCGCGCCTCACCTCCTTGCCGGCGGCCGCGCCGCGCTCCGGCCGGAGTGGACCGGTCGCGGCGCTCATCCGCCCGTTGGCGTGGGCCGGCATCGTCACGACGCTCGCCATGGCGGCCGCCGGGCCGGCGCCGGCGCAGGAGGCGGGAATGACGGGGGCAGCTTCATGCGAGGCGGCGGCGACCGCGGTCGCCGTGTCGGAAGACCGCATCCTCGTCGACGGCCGGCCCTTCGCGGTGCGCGGCGCGGCCGGCGATGGCCCCCTGCCACTGCTCGCCGGCCTCGGCGCCACCACGCTGCGCACCTATGGCGGGGATCCGGGCCCTGCCCTCGACGCGGCGCAGCGCGCCGGGCTGAAGGTGATCGTAGGCCTCTGGCTCGGCCACCCCCGCCAGGGCGCCAACTATGCCGATCGCGGCTTCGTCGAGGCGCAGCTTTCAGCCATTCGTGCAACGGTGGTAAAATATTGTAACCACCCGGCCCTGCTGATGTGGGGCATCGGCAACGAGGTCGAGGTCGATCTGGCCGACGATTCAATGGTTTGGCCGGCCATCGAGGAAGCCGCGGCGCTGGTCCGGTCCCTCGACCCGGCGCATCCACGCATGGCCGTACTGGCCGAGATCGGCGGCGATAAGGTCAGCAAGATCAAGCAGATGGCGCCCAGCATCGACGTGCTCGGGGTGAATTCCTACGGCGACGCCCTGCTGTCCCTGCCGAAGCGGGTTCGGGACGCCGGCTGGAGCGGGCCGACCGTCGTCGTCGAAATGGGCGCGCTCGGCCACTGGCAGGCGGCCACTTCGCCGTGGGGCGCCCCGTTCGAGCCGAGCTCAACCCAGAAGGCGATCCAGTTGCGGCGTTATTTCAATGCCTTGCAGCCCGCGGGCATCGGCGTCATCGCCTTCCTCTGGGGCCAGAAGCAGGAGGTGACGGCAAGCTGGTACGGCATCCTGCTGGCCGACGGGGAATGGACCGAGCCGGCGGAGGCGATGGCCGAGAGCTGGGGCGGCCGCACGCCCGGCGGCAATCACGCGCCACGTATCGCTTATCTGCGCTTCGCCCACGACGCGAGCGCCCCCTTCGCCTCCTGGCGCGCCGGCGAGGAGGGCGCGGTGGTGCTGGAAGCGCTCGATCCGGACGGCGATCCTCTTGAAGCCACATGGGAAATCGTCGCAGAGAGCACGGTGCGCAGCGTCGGCGGCGATCCCGAGCCGGCGCCGAGGCGCTTTCCGGAAGGCCTCTTGGCGAAGGATGCGACCGGCGCCCGCATCGGCCACCTGCCGCCGGGCCGCTACCGGATCACCCTGGTGCTGCGCGACGGGCGCGGCGGTGCAGCGACTGCAAACCTGCCATTCGAGCTCCGCTGACGCATTCTCCGCCGCCGCATATTGCCAAGCGCGACGAAACGGGGTAGCAGGACGGCCCGCCGCCACCTTAGCGGCCAGGCGCCCGTAGCTCAGCTGGATAGAGCACCAGACTACGAATCTGGGGGTCAGGAGTTCGAATCTCTTCGGGCGCGCCAATGTTTTCCAGGACTTAGGCTGATTTCACCGTTTCAGAAGCGTGAGCTGAAACGGTGTTCGCGGTCCGGTACGTTTCTCCCGCCGTCTGTTCGCTACGGGGCGAAGCGCTCTCCCAGCCGATGCAGCTGAAATAACGAAGCCTAGCTCGTAGGACCGTCGAAGTGCTGCCGCCTCACCGTCGCATTCGGCCGCCTGCACAGACGCGCCCTTTTTGGAGTCCACGCTAGTGGCCACGTCGGCTGGGCGGCGTCAGTCGAGGGCGGGGATCGGGCATCGGACGACGTCTATAGCTCGCCGGCCGACGGGAAGTGCCGTTCTCGGTGATCTATTCGCCAAAAAAGGATACTCGGGGCGGTGCTCACCTTGTTCAGCCTATGACTAGTACGCTGACGACCTCGGCCAGGACGAATAGCTCGTAGAGCTTGCCGTCGCTGAGGGCCTGCATGACCTTGTGATCCGACACTGAGACTTGAGTTTCGTATTGTGTGAATAGGGCGGTGATCGCCTGTTCGGCTGCTATCCGGTCGATCATTTCAAGCTTCCCGGCGGCAGGCGGCTTTCCAGTGACCGACCAAGCGTTGGATTTGCAGCCGCACCTCGGACAGGTCCGGCGCGAGTGCCAAATCGACGAAACGAGCTTCACGATCCTCATCGAGGCCCAGTTCGACCACAGCGCCGCGGAGCCCTCCCCCCGGAGGGTATCGTTCATGCGGCTAAGGGCGGCGGCGTAGGTGGCACGATCCTCGACCGCTAGCTTACGCTCAAAAGCCTTAAGCATCTCGACGAGACGCTTTTGTGGGTTGTAGAGGCACGCCTCACTGTCCTCGGCCTCGGGCAGCATATGATGGCGCTCGTCGGCGATATCGCGGGAGTCGCTCGCTCCATAGCTCGATCGACAGCCGCTAGACAGGTTCCCCGGCGGAGCTGGCCCCGGATAAATTTGCACTCTGCGCCTTGCCTCGCGCTGTTTTGCGACTGCCTTGCTCGAAAACGTCGGTCAGTCTCGACAAAAAGAAATTATCGCCTGCGTCATCGATCTGTCGTACGCCGCCCTTAATTACTTGTCGGTATATCTCGACGGATTGAATTATAATTAGAGAGGACCCCATGCGCCGCTCTTTCCTCGCCTTGGCTGCCACCGCCTTCATGAGCCTGATTGGTTCCGCACATGCGGACGAGCTGAGCGGGGCGGGATCGACCTTCGCCTATCCGATCATCTGGCAGTGGGCGCAGGCCTACCGCCAGGCGCACGGCACGATCGTCGGCTATCAGTCGGTTGGCTCGTCGGCGGGCGTGAACCGCATCCGCGACAAGGCAGTCGATTTCGGCGCTTCGGATAAGCCACTGAAGCCCGAGGAACTGGAACGGCTGGGGCTCGGCCAGTTTCCGATCGTCTTCGGCGGCGTGGTGCCTGTCGTTAACCTTCCGGGCGTGAAGCCCGGCACCATGCGGTTCACCGGAACTGTGCTGGCCGACATCTTCATGGGCAAGATCGCGAAGTGGTCGGATCCCGCGCTCAAGGCGCTCAACCCGGACCTTCCGCTTCCCGACACCCTGATCGCGGTGGTCCACCGCTCGGACGGATCCGGCACGACCTTCAACTGGGTTTCCTATCTGTCGAAGGCTAGCCCGGAGTGGAAGGAGACGCTCGGCGAAGGAAACGCCGTCGCCTGGCCGGTCGGCAACGGGGCTCGCGGCAATGAGGGCGTGGCGCTCGAGGTCCAGCGCGTAGAGAACTCGATCGGCTATGTCGAGTTCACCTATGTGACCCAGGCCAAGCTGACCTATGGTCTCGTGCAGAACCGCGCGGGCAACTTCATCGCCCCGAGCGCGGCCTCGTTTCAGGCCGCGGCGCTGAGCGTGGACTGGAAGCAGACGCGCGATTTCTACGCGACGATCAATGACTCTCCCGCGCCGGATGCCTATCCGATCGCGGCCACCACCTTCGCCCTGATGTATAAGGCCCCGGTCAGCGCCGACCGTAGCCGGACCGCCTTCGCATTCTTTGCCTTTGCACTTGGCGAGGGCAGCGAATATGCATCGAAACTCGGCTATGTCCCGCTTCCGGAGCCGCTGGTGCGGCAGGTGAAGGACTACTGGGCCACGGCGTTCAAGAGCGGCAGCTGAACGGGAGATCTAGCGACACGATGGATGTGAAGCGCCTGCTGTCCGACGATGCGGTCGAAGTTTTCGATGCGCTTGCCCAGCCGACCCGTCTCGATGCATTCCGCCTGCTGCTGCGTTACGTGCCCTATGGCCTTGCGGCCGGCGATATCGCACGTCTGCTGGCGGTACCGCATAATACCATGTCGACGCACCTTGCCCAGCTTGAACGCGCGGGTCTGGTCACTTCCCGTCGTGAAGGTCGTTCCATCATCTATGCGGCCAGCACGAGCCGCACGGCCTCCATTCTGTCGCTGCTGATCTCGGAATTGCCGGTTCCGGCAGCCGAAGAGCTCGCCTTTCCGCGGTTGCGGCCGAGCGAGCCGGTGACGCGTCCCTACAACGTGCTTCTCGTCTGTTCGCATAATTCGGCCCGGTCGATCATGGCCGAGGCGGTCCTGAACAGGGAGGGGCGTGGCCGCTTCCACGCTTATTCGGCTGGGAGCCAGCCGCGCGGCGCGCCCCATCCGCTGGTGATCGATCTGCTCCGCTCCCTCGGCTACACGACCGATGACCTGCGCTCGAAGAGCTGGGACGAGTTCGCGGATGGTGCCGTCGAGCCTATGGATTTCGTCATTACCGTCTGCGATTCGGCTGCTGGCGAAAGCTGCCCGAATTTCCCGGGACACCCTCTCACGGCCCATTGGGGACTGCCCGATCCGGCGGCGGCGGGCAACAACGAGGCCGAACTTCGCGCAGCCTTCCAGAGCACGTACCGGCAGATCGCGGCGCGTATGTCGGCCTTCGTCAACCTGCCGATCGAGACGCTGGACCTTGCCGCCCTCAAGAGGCGGCTCGGTGACATCGGCGTCATGGAAGGCGCAACCGAAATGACCGTCGCCGCCCGCGCGGCATGAGGGGCCGAGCGGCGACTGCCGGTCGAGCAGAATTTCCTTTTTCGTTGATTTATGTCCACATGTCGACCATCATGGACATATGGACACGGATCAAGCCCTAGCTTCCTTTGCCGCACTATCGCAGCCCACTCGGCTCGACGTCTTCCGCCTGCTCGTCGCGCACGAGCCGGAAGGTCTGCCGGCCGGAGAGGTCGCGCGGCAGCTCGATGTCCCCCACAACACACTTTCCAGCCATCTCGGTATTCTCGTCCGCTCTGGCCTGATCGAAGCCGAGCGGCAGAGCCGCCAGATCATTTACCGCGTGCGGCTGACCTCCGCGCGCGAGCTTGCCGCCTTCATCCTCAAGGACTGCTGCGGCGGCAGGCCGGAGGTGTGTGTTCCCTTGGTCGCCGATCTCGAGCCCTGCTGCCCGGCAGGGAGCACTGCCGCCAAGGAGGCGAGCCATGCCTGACCTTACGTCGCCCGGCCATGTCTACAACGTCCTGTTCCTCTGCACCGGCAACTCGGCCCGCTCGCTGATGGCCGAGTCCATCCTGAAGAAGGATGGCGGCGGAAAATTCCGGGCATTCTCCGCCGGTAGCCAGCCGAAGGGCATGGTGAATCCGCTGACGCTGGCCACCTTGCGCAGCTTCGACTATCCGACCGACGGACTACGGTCGAAAAGCTGGGGCGAATTCGGCGTCCCGGACGCGCCGGTGATGGATTTCGTCTTCACCGTCTGCGACGCGGCAGCCGGGGAGACCTGCCCGATCTGGCCCGGACAGCCCATGACCGCTCATTGGGGGATCGACGATCCCGCCGCCGTGACGGGCACGGACATCGAAAAAGAGGCCGCCTTCGCGCGCGCCTTCCGTTATCTCAAGAATCGCATCGCCGCCTTCACGGCCCTACCGATCCGCAGCCTCGACGCCATGACGCTCGGCGCCAAGCTGCACGAGATCGGCCGCAGCGAAGGCGCGACCAGCCCGCGGTCGAATGTGGCGTAGGAGGCCGGGATGTCGTCCGTCACGATCTATCACAACCCGGCCTGCGGCACGTCACGTAACGTGCTTGGCCTGATCCGCAACGCCGGCATCGAGCCAACCATCATCGAGTACCTGAAGGCACCGCCAAGCCGTGATGAACTCAAGGGGCTGATCGCCCGCATGGGTGTGCCGGTGCGCGCCGTCGTGCGCGAGAAGGACACGCCCTTTGCCGAACTCGGTCTGGACGGCCCAAGCCACACCGATGACGATCTTCTCGACGCCATGATGGCCCATCCGATCCTCATCAACCGGCCCATCGTGATCACGCCGCTCGGCGTGAAGCTTTGCCGCCCATCGGAGACCGTGCTCGACATCCTCTCCGCTCCGCAGCGAGGCTTGTTTCACAAGGAAGATGGCGAACTAGTCGTGGACGCCGATGGCCACCGCGTGGCGGCGGCATAGGAGTGGGCATGTCAACCTTCGAACGCTACCTGACCGTCTGGGTTGCCCTCTGCATCGTCGTGGGCATCGCCCTCGGTCATGTTCTGCCGGGCGTGTTTCATTCCATCGGCGCGATGGAGATCGCCAGGGTCAATCTGCCCGTGGCGGTGCTGATCTGGCTGATGATCGTGCCGATGCTGCTCCGCATCGACTTCGCCGCGCTGGGCGAGGTCACCCGGCATTGGCGTGGCATCGGCGTTACCCTGTTCATCAACTGGGCGGTGAAGCCGTTCTCCATGGCCGCGCTCGGCTGGCTGTTCATCGGCTGGCTCTTCCGGCCCTATCTCCCGGCCGACCAGATCGACAGCTACATCGCCGGGCTCATCATCCTGGCGGCCGCGCCCTGCACGGCCATGGTGTTCGTCTGGTCGAATCTGACCCGCGGCGAGCCGCACTTCACACTGACCCAGGTGGCGCTCAACGACGCGATCATGGTGGTCGCCTTCGCGCCGATCGTGGGCCTTCTGCTCGGGCTATCGGCGATCACGGTGCCGTGGGACACGCTGGTACTGTCGGTGGTGCTCTACATCGTCGTGCCGGTGGTGGTCGCGCAAGCCGTGCGCCGCGCACTGCTGGCCCGGGGAGGACAGGCGAGCCTCGATGCATTGCTGGCACGCTTGCAGCCACTCTCCCTCGTGGCTCTGCTCGCCACCCTCGTGCTGCTGTTCGGCTTCCAGGGCGAGCAAATCCTGGCCCAGCCGCTCGTCATTGCCCTGCTGGCGGTACCGATCCTGATCCAGGTCTATCTGAACTCCGGCCTTGCCTACCTGCTCAATCGCCTCGCCGGCGAGCAGCACTGCGTGGCGGGGCCATCCGCACTGATCGGAGCCTCCAACTTCTTCGAGCTGGCCGTGGCTGCCGCCATCAGCCTGTTCGGGTTCCAATCCGGGGCCGCGCTCGCGACGGTGGTCGGTGTGCTCATCGAGGTACCGGTGATGCTGTCGGTCGTGTGGATCGTGAACCGCTCCAAGGGATGGTACGAGAGCGGGAGTTCGGCCCCGCGGGCCGCACATGAGACGCGTTGATAAATTTCGATGATCGTCGAAATAAACGTTGACGCTCATGCTCTTGCGGTCTAGCGTATTTCAATGAATCTCGAACAAGCTGCTCGCCAACTCGAGTCCATCGGCAGTCCGACGCGCTTGGCCATCTACCGCACGCTGGTGCGGGCGGGGCATGCTGGGTTGCCGGTCGGTCACTTGCAGGAGAGGCTCGGCATCGCGGCCTCGACGCTTTCCCATCACCTTCGCCGCCTTATCGACGCTGAGCTGGTGACCCAGGAGCGACAGGCAACGACGCTGATCTGCCGCGCCAATTACCCGGCCATGAATACCCTAATTGGCTACCTCGCCGACGAATGCTGTGCGGATGAGGGCTGCTCCAAGACGGCCGCGCAGGCCGAAACTGCGGACTGAATTTGCCCGATATTTCCAACTTGCTGGAAGGACCGAATAAGATGGAGCAGAACCTTCCCGTCGTTGTCATCGGAGCGGGGCCGGTGGGACTTGCCGCCGCGGCGCAATTGCTTACACGAGGGCTGACGCCGCTGGTTCTGGAGCGCGGTGCGGGCGTTGGCGCATCGCTGCGCGACTGGGCGCATGTGCGTGTGTTCACGCCCTGGCGCTACAATGTCGATGCCGCCGCGCGAGATTTGCTGACGGAGGGTGGCTGGCAGGAACCCGATCCGGAGGCGCTGCCCGACGGCGCGGCGCTGGTGCGGGACTATCTGGAGCCGCTGGCCCGCCTTCCGGCTCTTGCGCCGCATGTTCGCTGTCAGGCCGAGGTGCTCGCCGTCAGCCGCCTCGGATTCGACAAGCTGACCTCGACAGGCCGCGAGAACGCCCCCTTCCTCGTGCGCTGGCGCGGGCCTGACGGAAACGAGGAGCAGGTGGTTGCCCGCGCGATCATCGACGCTTCCGGCAACTGGCGTCAGCCGAACCCGATGGGTGTCGATGGTCTGCCGGTTCCCGGCGAGGCTGAAGCCGCTGACCATATCGCCTATGGCATTCCCGACGTGGTCGGCACCGAGCGGTCCAACTACGAGGGGCGCCGCATCCTCGTGGTCGGCAGCGGCCATTCGGCAATCAACGTCGTGCTCGACCTGCTACGGCTGAAGGATGAGGCGCCGACAACGCGCGTGTTCTGGGCGCTGCGGCGCAGCGGCCTCGCCAAGATCGTTGGCGGCGGTGCCGACGACCGCCTTGCCGAACGTGGAGCCCTGGGACTCGCTGCCCGCCGCGCCATCGACGAGGGCCGCCTCGAGCTGCTCGTTCCGTTCGCGGCGGAGCGCATAAGTCGACATGAAGACGCTTTGCAGGTGGCGGCACGGCTCGCCGGCAACTCCGTGACCTTGGACGTCGACCGAATCGTGGTCGCCACCGGATTCCGGCCGGACCTGACGCTGTTCCGGGAACTGCGGGTGGCGCTCGACCCGATCGTCGAGGCGCCCCCGGCGCTGGCGCCGCTTATCGACCCGAACCTGCACTCCTGCGGGACGGTGCCGCCGCACGGTGCCGCCGAGCTCGCCCATCCCGAATCCGGCTTCTATATCGTCGGCTCCAAGTCCTATGGCCGAGCGCCCACCTTCCTGATGATGACCGGCTACGAGCAGGTCCGTTCGGTGGCCGCGGCCATTGCCGGTGATCACGCGGCGGCGCGGGACGTGCGGCTGGTGCTCCCGGAAACCGGCATATGCAGCACGTCCATCCGGGAGGAAGAGACCTCCGCGGCAGCCTGTTGCGCGCCCGCCAGGCAGCCCGAACCCGCCATGCCGACCTCTTCCTGCTGCGGGGCGCGTGCGTGAGCGACAACATCCTCGCCTCGGGCGTCGGCGAACACCGACCGCCCGGCGCACGCAGTCTCTTCGTCACCGGCCTGGGTATCGGGCAGGTCTGCTCCTGGGGCTCGCTCTATTACAGCTTTCCGCTGATCGCCGAGGCGATGGGGCACGAGCTCGGCTGGTCGAAGACCACGCTTTACGGCGCCGCCACCCTCGGGCTCGCCCTGGCGGGGCTTGCCGCCTATCCTATCGGCGCGGCCATCGACCGGGGCCATGGCCGCTCGATCATGACCATGGGCTCGGTGCTTGCCGGACTGCTGCTCGTGCTGTGGTCCCAGGTCGACGACATCATCCTATTCTACCTGGCGGTGGCCGGGATCGGTGCCCTCCAGGCGGCGACCCTCTACGATCCGGCCTTCGCCGTCATCGCCCGCCGGGCCGGCCCTGCCCATGCGCGGTCCGGCATCACCGCGCTGACGCTCTGGGGCGGCTTCGCCTCGACGGTGTTCATCCCGCTGGTGCAGTTCCTGCTCGACACCATGGGCTGGCGCGACGCACTGCTGGTCCTGGCGGCGATCAACATCCTCGTCTGCGCGGGATGTTACTGGTCGGTCATCGATCCCGACGCGGATGCACCCCAGCGTCGTTCCTCAAACGACGCACCGCCGCTCAGTGGCCGGGCGGCCGTGGCCTGGGCGATACGCCAGCCGGTGTTCTGGACGCTGGCGGTGGCGTTCACGGCCTATTCCGCGGCGTTCTCGGCCTTCACCTTCCACCTCTATCCCCTGCTCATCGAGAAGGGGTTCGAGACGGCGTCCGTCGTTGCCGCCATGACGTTGATCGGCCCGGCGCAAGTCGCCGGTCGCATCGGCATATGGGTCTTCGCCCGGCGCGCGCCGGTACGGCTGATCGGCTCGGTGACCGTCGCGATCTTTCCGGTCGCGCTGGCCGCGCTGGACATTCTGCCCCCGAGCTTCCTGCTGCTGGCAGTCGTTGCGCTGCTCTATGGCGCCGCGAATGGCATCACCACCATCGTGCGCGGACTCTCGGTTCCCGAGATGCTGACGCGGGAAGCCTATGGAGCCGTCAACGGCGCCATGTCCGCCCCGAGCACCGTCTCGCGCGCCCTGGCTCCGTTGGCCGGGGCGATGATCTGGTCGATGTCGGGTTCCTACGATGCGGTCCTGCTCAGCATTGTCATCATGACGGTGGTGGTGGCCGCCGGGTTCTGGCTGGCAGCCTATCTTTCGCACCGCGCCGAGCGCGCCACGTCCTGAGGTGCCTTTTCATGACGCGCTTTGACGACTTCACCGATGCGCTCGATCCGACGCATTTCGACCGGCCGGATGCCGAGAAGCTGGCGCCGGCGCACGCCCTGACGCACCCGCCGCGCATCCTCCTTCTTTACGGTTCGCTCCGGGAGCGATCCTACAGCCGCCTTCTCGTCGAGGAGGCCGCCCGGCTGCTGGACGCCATGGGAGCGGAGACGCGCATCTTCGATCCGCGCGGGCTTCCTATGCCCGACAGCGTGCCTGCGGATCACCCCAAGGTGGTCGAGCTGCGTACCCTGTCGGAATGGTCCGAAGGTCAGGTCTGGTGCAGCCCGGAGCGGCACGGCACCATCACCGGCCTGTTCAAGAGCCAGATCGACTGGATCCCGCTCGAATATCGTGGCATCCGCCCGACCCAGGGGCGCACCTTGGCGGTGATGCAGGTGTCGGGTGGGTCGCAGTCCTTCAACGCCGTGAACACCCTGCGCGTGCTGGGCCGCTGGATGCGCATGGTCACCATCCCAAACCAGTCCTCGGTCGCCAAGGCCTTCCAAGAGTTCGACGAAGCAGGCCGGATGAGGCCATCACCCTATTACGAGCGCGTGGTCGACGTGATGGAGGAACTCGTCAAGTTCACCCTGCTGCTGCGCGAGCGGAAGGAGTATTTCACCAGCCGCTACAGCGAGCGGCGTGAGGCCGCGCTCAAGGCAGAGGCCGAACAGGCCGATCTGCCGCGGATCGCGATGGAAGGGACTGCGCGCAGCAGCTGATGCACAAAGAAGCTCAGCCGCCGGTGACGCTCATGTGACGGCGCACCGCCGGCGCCTGGCCGCGACGGTCATAGACGAAGTCGTGGCCCTTGGGCTTGCGGAAGATCGCCTCGTCCAGCGCGGCGTGCAGCAGCTCGTCGCTCTCGGAGGCGCGCAGCGGCTTGCGCAGATCGGCCGCGTCGTCCTGGCCGAGGCACATATAGAGCGTGCCGGTGCAGGTGACGCGCACGCGGTTGCAGCCCTCGCAGAAATTATGCGTCAGCGGCGTGATCAGGCCGAGCCGTCCGCCGGTCTCGCGGATCGAGACGTAGCGTGCCGGTCCGCCGGTGCGGAACGGGATGTCCTCCAGCGTC
>NZ_JNLC01000009.1 GCF_000702305.1 Allobosea sp. 117 | reverse complement strand
CTTCGTAATACTCCGGGGAGATGCTCTGTAGGCCCCCCAGGAGCACCACCATCATGAACGGGATGCCCAGCCACACGTTGGTCATCACCACCGAGACGAAAGCCCAGGTGGGGTCCTGGCGCCATGGGACCGGGCCAACGGCCTGGGAGAGCCCGGCAAAGAGATCATCGATCAGGGGGACGGAGGCGGTGCGGTCGGCGAGGTCGGCGAAGAGCTGCTGCATGTTGCGGAGGAGGATGTTGAAGAAGCCGTAGCGGAAGTCGAACTCGTTCCGCCATGCCATCGCCGTGATCGTGGAGGGGACGGCCCAGGGCAGGATCAGGATGGTGCGGTAGAGCCCCCGCAGCCGCATCGGCCGGTTCAGGAGCAGGGCCAGGATCAGCCCCCCGGTCACGTGGAGGGTGACGTTGATGACCGTCCAGAGAACCGTGCGGCCGAAGACCTCGAAAAAGGTCGCGTCCTTGGCCACCGGTCCGGTGAAGACCTTGATGAAGTTCTCGATGCCGTAGCGCAGCCCGAACTCGGGGTTCTGGGCGGTATACATGGCCATGTTCGAAAAGGCCAGGCGGGCCTCGTAGAGGAAGGGGATCACGATCAGGAAACTGATCCCCAGGAGAGCCGGAAGGATCAGCAGATAGGCCAAGCCCAGGCGGGAAGGCCGGGGCTCCCCCCCGACGTAGATGGCCCCTCCGAGGAGCAGCAGGGCCAGGGCAGGCAGGAGCCATCCCCATGGCATCCCCACCCGGGCCGACCAGGCCGCCCACAACCGCTCCGGCGCGCTCAGCCACGATGTCAGCCCCCATGCCGCCGCCAGATCGGCGATGAGGCCGACACGATCCAGGAAGCGCAGGAAAAGCAGCAGCAACAGCCCGGCCAGGCCGACTTGGACCGCACGGGTGAAGAGGGCGGCCGGCCGCGAGCGGGGCCTCCGGAACACGAGCAAATACACGTGGAGCTCCAGGAGGGCCAGGCCAGCGAGGACGGCCAACAGAAAGCCCAGGACCTGAGCCAGCGAGCGCGCCATGATCTCCGGCGTCAGCGCCCCCATCCCTTCCCCCCTTATACCATTGCCCCCGCTATTCTAGCGGAGGCGACCCGCAGCCTCGATCCCACCGGAAAGGGAGGGGGCCTGCCCGGCAGGCCCCCTCCCCCGCTCGACGCTTACTTCTTCTTCCCGAGCTCCGCCACGCACTGATCAGCCGCCTGCTGCATGGCCTTCGCCGCGTCCGCCGGCTTGAGCTGGCCGGCCATCACCCCCTCCAGATTGGGCCGCATGGCGTCCCAGGCGCAACGCATCTCCGGAGCGGCGGGCATCGGCCTGCCCAGCAGCAGCTGCTCGAAGGACCCCTTCAGGACTGGATCGCCTTGGATCGCG
>NZ_JNLC01000008.1 GCF_000702305.1 Allobosea sp. 117 | reverse complement strand
GAGCGCAATCCCGCGCCCGAAGCCACAACAACCTCCCCGCCAAGCCCAACAACTCGCCGAACCGTCTCAACAGACGCACCAACCCGTGGCTCCGAAGCAGAGCTCTCTTTGACAACAGCTATCCGCATGGCTGCCTCAGGACGTCAGGACGAGGAGAAGGAGAAGCACCACCACGAGGCCGCCGAGAAGACCCGGCTTGCCGGTGTCCGAGGCGAACCCGACTGCGGTCGCGGCCAGCAGCGCGAGGGTGCCGATCGTGAACAGGCCCCAATGGCCGTTTACGCCGCCAATGGCGAGGGCGATCATCAGGCCGACCGTCGCCAGCGTGCCGACCAGGGTCAGCTTCACGAAGAACCTGTAGGTCCCCTCGTGCTCGGCATAGTCGTTGCCGTCGGCGATGGCGTATTCGGGCGCTCCGTGGTCGGCCATAGGCCCCCTCCCTATTGATATTGACAGGCAGCAGCCCGCTTTAGCGGAAGACGCCAGCGGCGGCAACGGCGAAGCCCGATCCTAGAGACGAAGTCCTGCCCTGCCGAGCGCGGCGCCTTGCCGCGTCGCGACCTCCGCGACCGAGAAGCCGGCGATCGCCGCCTCGAACAGACGGTGGAAGTTCAACTCGGCCTTCAGATGCAGGAAGACGCCGCCGAGCCCGATGGCGGCGCGGTCCATAAAGACGAATTCGCGCGGCACGGTGACCGGGCCCTTCTCCTTCAGCGCCTGGTGCACGCGGAAAGCCTCGCGGCGGCCATAGTCGCCGGGCGCCACCCCATCCGCCACCGAGCGCACCCGGTCGTCGAGCAGCGGGCCGTAGATGAAGCGCGCCCAGATGTTCAGCACCTCGATGAGGTCGCGCTTCAGCCCGCGGAAGCCCCATGTCTCGTAGGCATGGACGATGCGGGCCTCGTCTCCCGTCTTCAGCCCCTCATAGAGATCGACCACCCCGCCGACGAAGGAGGGCGGGAAGATGCGGATGCAGCCATAGTCGAGCAGGTTGATGCCCCCCGCCTCGCCGCTTTCCTCGAAGACGGTGTAGTTGCCGAGATGCGGATCGCCGTGGATCACGCCATGGCGCGCGAAGGGCAGCCACCATGCGGCGAACATGGCGGCGGCGATGCGGTTGCGTTCCTCCAGCGGATGCTGGGTAAAGGCGAGCAGGCGCCGGCCCTCCAGCCAGTCGAGGGTGAGCAGCCGGCCGGTGGACAGCTCCGGCCATACCCGCGGCACGCGCACACCCGCCTCGCCCGCCAGCATGTCGGCATAGAGGCCCGCATGCTTGGCCTCGCGGCGGTAGTCGAGCTCCTCGCGCACCCGGGCGCCGATCTCCTGCGCGATCTCGCGCGTGTCGATCGCCGGGTCCATGCGCCGGTGCAGGGCGAGCAGCAGTTCGAGCTGGCGCAGATCCGCCTCCACCGCGGAGGCCATGTCCGGATATTGCAGCTTGCAGGCGAGCGCCGTGCCGTCGAGCGCCACCGCGCGGTGCACCTGGCCGAGCGAGGCGGCGGCGGCCGGCTCGCGCTCGAAGCTCGAAAAGCGGCCCTGCCAATCGGCGCCGAGCTCGGCCATCATGCGCCGCTTGACGAAGGCCCAGCCCATGGGCGGCGCCTCGCTCTGCAGCGTGGCGAGCGCCTTGGCGTATTCCGGCGGCAGCGCCTCGGGAATGGTCGCCATAAGCTGGGCGACCTTCATGATCGGCCCCTTGAGGCCACCGAGCGCGCTCGCCAGCGCCGCCGCATTGCCGGCCCGCGCGTCGCCCGCGCCGATAAGCCGGGCGCCGGCGATGCGCGCCGCCACGCCGCCGACGCGCGTGCCAACCCGCGCATAGCGCACCGCGCGGGCGCTGAGCCGGTTCGCTTCCGGATCGGCGGGCGGGTTCGGATCGACGGGCAGATCGTGATCGCGGGGATCGGCCAACTGGGGCACCTTCCTGTTGCGCCCCCCTCAGGTGGCGCAGTTGCGCGGCAGGCGCAAGCCGCGCCCGATCACGGTCCGGCTACAGCAGCTTGCGGGCGAAGCCGGTCATGCGCTGCAGGGCGAGCAGGCCGAGTATGGCGATCGGGGCGAGGAAATCGGAGAACAGGATCGGCCCGGCATTGCCCTCGGCCATGTTACCGGTCTCGGAGATCTGCACGACATGGCCGACGCCGGCGCCGCCGAGGAAGCCGAGGCTCACCACGCCGACCGCCGCGCGGAAGCCGGGCGAGCCCCAGAAGGCGGCGATCACCCCGGCGAGCCCGATGCCGAGATTGGCCATGCCGACCTCGAACTGGAACGGGCTCGGCGCCCAGCCGATCGAGGCGGCGGACGAGCCGGGGAAAAAGACGTGGCCGAGGAAGGCCCACAGGCTCACCAGTCCGACCGGGAACAGCAGCACATAGCGCAGCAACTGCTCGAGGATGGCGCCGACGCTGACGGGGCGCCCGCCCCGCCAGACCGCGAGGCCGGCCAGCACGATGGCAGCCAACCAGGCCAGCAGCGGAATCCAGAACACCATGCAACGCCCTCCCCGATGATTCCCTGCCGCAGGATGCCACGGCGACGACGGCTCCGCGAGACGGCGCCCGGCACTCCGCCCTGCCCGCCGTGCATCCCTCGTCATCCTGAGGTGCTCGACCACAGGTCGAGCCTCGAAGGACGCAAACGGCCGATGCAGGGCACGGGCCTGCGCTCGGCTGGCACCCCCTGCGTGCTTCGAGGCCGGCCTGATGGCCGGCACCTCAGCATGACGGAGGTCTGTTCCGGACGGCGGAGAAGGCGACGCGATGGCCCCCGCTTCCAGCACCAATCGCCCCGCGCCCTGACCGGGCCGGGGGTGTGGATGAGGCACCTTGCGTTCTCGCCCT
>NZ_JNLC01000007.1 GCF_000702305.1 Allobosea sp. 117 | reverse complement strand
TCGGAGCCACGGGTTGGTGCGTCTGTTGAGACGGTTCGGCGAGTTGTTGGGCTTGGCGGGGAGGTTGTTGTGGCTTCGGGCGCGGGATTGCGCTCGGGGATTTTGGACGGGGAGTACGCGGCGGCGGGGGGCGTGATCGTCGCGGACAATGCGGCGGCGGTTGCGGGCGCGGACGTCGTGCTGGCGGTGCGGCGGCCGGCGGCGGCGGAGCTCTCAGGGGTGAAGCCCGGGGCGCTGGTGATCGCCATTGCGGACCCTTACGGCAACGAGGCGGCGCTCGGTGAGATCGCGCAGACCGGGGTGTCGCTGTTCGCGATGGAGCTGATGCCGCGCATCACCCGGGCGCAGGTGATGGACGTGCTGTCCTCGCAGGCGAACCTTGCCGGCTACCGGGCGGTGATCGACGCCGCCGAGGTGTTCGGGCGGGCGGTGCCGATGATGATGACGGCGGCCGGCACGGTGCCGGCGGCGCGGGTGTTCGTGATGGGCGCGGGCGTGGCGGGGCTTCAGGCGATCGCCACGGCGCGGCGTCTGGGCGCGGTGGTGTCGGCGACCGACGTGCGCCCGGCCGCCAAGGAGCAGGTGGAGAGCCTCGGGGCCAAGTTCATCGCGGTCGAGGACGAGGAGTTCAAGCAGGCGGAGACGGCGGGCGGCTACGCCAAGGCGATGTCGGCGGAGTACCAGGCCAAGCAGGCGGCGCTGGTGGCCGCGCATATCGCCAAGCAGGACATGGTGATCACCACCGCGCTGATCCCCGGACGGCCGGCGCCGAAGCTGGTCTCGGCGGAGATGGTGGCGGCGATGAAGCCGGGCTCGGTGATCGTCGACCTCGCGGTGGAGCGCGGCGGCAATGTCGAGGGAGCGGTGCCGGGCGAGGTGGTGACGACGGCCAACGGGGTGTCGATCGTCGGCTATCTCAACGTGCCGGGGCGCCTCGCGGCGACCGCCTCGCAGCTCTACGCCAAGAACCTCTACGCCTTCCTGGAGACGCTGATCGACAAGGGGTCGAAGAGCCTCGCCGTGAAGTGGGACGACGAGCTGGTGAAGGCGACGCTGCTGACCAGGGACGGGGCGGTGGTGCACCCGAACTTCGGCGGCGCCAAGGCTGCTGGAGACAAGCCTGAGGCGGCGAGCGCGGCGTAGACGCCGACGCGCTACGCCCTTTGCCCGGGCCCGGCCCGGGCATCCGAGGATCCCGGATCGGCCTGCGGCCGCCCGGGACGAGGCTATCCGGAACGACTGAGCAAAAGGGACGGCCGGTGACGGCCGACCCGTCGCAAAGCAAGGACAAGGCGGCGGGCGGCGGGATCGCCGGCCCGGCCAGATAAGGATCGGGGAGAGGACCATGGCGACAGCGGGAACACCGAGCGCCGATCAGGCGGCGGAAGGGGCGCGGGCGGCGGCCGAAGTGGCGCGGCAGGCGGCCGAGGCCGCGGCGGCCTATGCGGATGCGGCGGCCAGCGCGGCGGGCGCGGCGGCGCACGGGCTCACCGGCGGGGCGATCGACCCCTTCGTGTTCCGCCTCGCCATCTTCGTCCTGGCGGTGTTCGTCGGCTATTACGTGGTGTGGTCGGTGACGCCTGCGCTGCACACGCCGCTGATGAGCGTCACCAACGCGATCTCCTCGGTGATCGTGGTCGGCGCGCTGCTGGCGGTCGGCGTGGATACCGTGGCCGAGGGGACGGGCTGGGCGCGGGGCTTCGGCTTCGTCGGGCTGATCCTGGCATCGGTGAACATCTTCGGCGGCTTCCTGGTGACCAGCCGGATGCTCGCCATGTACGCCAAGAAGAAGTGAGGGCGCGGGGACCATGAACGCCAACCTTGTGGCCCTTCTGTACCTCGTCTCCGGGGTGCTGTTCATCCTCGCGCTGCGCGGGCTCTCCAGCCCGGTGACCTCGCGCCGGGGCAATCTGTTCGGCATGGCCGGCATGGGGATCGCCATCCTCACCACGCTGGCGGCCTCGCCGCCGGCGGGGATCGGCGCCTTCGCGCTGGTGGTCGGCGGCCTCGCCATCGGCGGCGGGGCGGGCGCCTATATCGCCAAGAACATCGCGATGACGCAGATGCCGCAGCTGGTGGCGGCGTTCCACTCGCTGGTCGGCCTTGCCGCGGTGATGGTGGCGGCGGCCGCGCTCTATGCGCCGGAAGCCTTCGGCATCGGCGAACCGGGCGCCATCCACGGCCAGGCGCTGATCGAGATGAGCCTCGGCGTCGCCATCGGCGCCATCACCTTCACCGGCTCGGTGATCGCCTTCGCCAAGCTCAACGGCAATATGAGCGGCAAGCCGATCCTGCTCCCCGCTCGCCATGTCATCAACGCCGCCCTGGCGGCGCTCATCGTGGTGCTGATCGGCGTGCTCACCGCCACCGAGAGCCACACCGTGTTCTGGCTGATCGTGATCGCCAGCCTCATCTTCGGCGGGCTCTTGATCATCCCGATCGGCGGCGCCGACATGCCGGTGGTGGTGTCGATGCTGAACAGCTACTCCGGCTGGGCGGCGGCGGGCATCGGCTTCACGCTGGGCAACACCGCGCTGATCATCACCGGGGCGCTGGTCGGCTCGTCGGGCGCGATCCTGTCCTACATCATGTGCAAGGGGATGAACCGTTCCTTCATCTCGGTGATCCTCGGCGGCTTCGGCGGCGACGCCGCTGCCGCCGGCGCCGGCGGAGCGGTCGAGACGCGCCCGGTCAAGCAGGGCTCGGCGGAGGATGCCGCCTTCATCATGAAGAACGCCTCCAAGGTGATCATCGTGCCGGGCTACGGCATGGCGGTCGCCCAGGCCCAGCACGCGCTGCGCGAGATGGCGGACCGGCTGAAGGCCGAAGGCGTCGAGGTGAAATACGCCATCCACCCGGTCGCCGGGCGCATGCCCGGCCACATGAACGTGCTGCTCGCCGAGGCCAACGTTCCTTACGACGAGGTGTTCGAGCTCGAGGACATCAACTCGGAGTTCGCTCAAGCCGACGTGGCCTTCGTGATCGGCGCCAACGACGTCACCAACCCGGCGGCCAAGACCGACCCGCAGAGCCCGATCTTCGGCATGCCGATCCTCGACGTCGAGAAGGCCAAGACCGTGCTGTTCATCAAGCGCGGCATGGCGGCCGGCTATGCCGGCGTCGAGAACGAGCTGTTCTTCCGCGACAACACCATGATGCTCTTCGCCGACGCCAAGAAAATGGTCGAGGACATCGTCAAAAACCTCGCACACTGACAGGGCGATACACGTCACACCAAAAGCCGGGCGCAACGCCCGGCTTTTTTATTGCGCCCGCCATGCTGCAGCGCCGCGACGGATTTCGTTGACGACTGGCGTATTGCATACCAGTATTCAACCAAAGGATGAGATCGACGTAGTCCATCGCTCGGCAGCCGTGAGGGAGGTCGCCATGCTGGTCGCGGATCTGATGAAGTCCAAGAACGCACGCGTGCCCACCGTGCGCATGAACGAAACGATTGAAATGGCAGCCGTTCTCCTGAACCGCGAGCGCATCGGCGCGGTCGTGGTGAAGGATGCCTGCGGCTCGGAGGGCGACACCGCGGTCGGCATCTTCTCCGAACGCGACGTGGTGCGTGCGATCGCCGAGCGCGGGCCGGGCGCCCTGAAGGCGCAGGTCGCCGACCTCATGTCGCGCAACATGATCTCCTGCTCGATGGACGACACGGTCGACCACGTGCGGGAGTTGATGGACCACCACCATGTCCGGCATCTGCCGGTTCTGGAGGACCATCAGCTCGTCGGCGTGCTGAGCATACGCGACGTGCTCGCCCATGACGTGCGCGCCGCGCGCGTCGGCGCGGCGCGGGACGGTTACGCCGAGGCAATCGGCGCCTAACGCACTGTCACAGATAACGAAACGGCCGATCCGGATAATCCGGACCGGCCGCTTGAAATGATGGACGGCTTGGCGTCAGGCAGCGGGGCTGTGCTCCCGCGCCGCCGGCGCGCTCTCCATGCCGCGCACCCGGTCGATGACCGCCTTCTGGACCTTCTCGAAGGCCCGCACCTCGATCTGGCGCACGCGTTCGCGCGAGACGCCGAACTCGGCGGCGAGATCCTCCAGCGTCATCGGGTCGTCCGAGAGGCGGCGCGCCTCGAAGATGCGCCGCTCGCGGTCGTTGAGCACCGAGAGGGCGCCGGACAGCGCGCTGCGGCGATTGTCCATCTCCTCGTGCTCGGCGAGGACGGACTCCTGATCGTCCCGATCATCCGCCAGCCAGTCCTGCCACTCGCCACCGCCCTCAACGTCGCCGCGAATGGGCGCGTTGAGCGAGGCGTCGCCCGACAGGCGGCGGTTCATGTCGATCACGTCCTGCTCGGCGACGCCGAGCTTGGTGGCGATCTGCTTCACCTGGTCGGGCCGCAGGTCGCCTTCCTCGAGCGCGGAGATCTGGCTCTTGGCCTTGCGCAGGTTGAAGAACAGCTTCTTCTGCGCCGCCGTGGTGCCCATCTTCACGAGGCTCCAGGAACGCAGGATGTATTCTTGAATCGAGGCCTTGATCCACCACATGGCGTAGGTGGCGAGGCGGAAACCCTTGTCCGGCTCGAAGCGCTTCACCGCCTGCATCAGGCCGACATTGCCCTCCGAGATCACCTCCGAGATGGGCAGGCCGTAGCCGCGATAGCCCATGGCGATCTTCGCCACGAGGCGCAAATGGCTGGTGACGAGCTTCTGCGCGGCTTCCGGGTCCTCGTGCTCGCGCCAGCGCTTGGCGAGCATGTACTCTTCCTGCGGCTCCAGCATCGGGAACCGCCGGATCTCCTCCAGGTAGCGGCTGAGGCCGCCCTCGGCGGAAGGAAAGCTTATAGCGGAACGGGCCATGAGCGCCCTCCTTGTCTGTTCGGCCCCCATTATCGGGCAACCGGTCTCGCGGTCGCAATCAGCCGGCCGCGACCCAATAATATGTGCGCTCATCATCTTATGCGCAATCTCGGCGCTTCGACGCGTCACGAAGCCTTGAGCCGCAGGCCCGTCTTGCTCAACGCCCGGACGCGAGGGCGGTTTCAAGCGCGGCGAGCTCCGGCGGCAGCGGGCTCTCGAAGCTCATGAAGGCGCCGGTGGCGGGGTGCTCGAAGCCGAGCCGTGCGGCGTGAAGCGCTTGCCGGCCGAGGTTTTCGAGGTGCGTACGCGCTTCCGGCCCGAGGCGGTTCGCCTTGGTGCGATGGCCGACGCCGTAGACGGTATCCCCCAATAGCGGATGGCCGATATGCGCCATATGCACGCGGATCTGGTGGGTGCGGCCGGTTTCCAGCCGGCATTCGACGCGCGCGGCGACCGGCGCGCCGGCGGGATCGTCATAGACCGCCTCGCGCCGCCAGTGGGTAAGGGCGAAGCGCCCGCCCTCGCGCACCGCCATGCGGTCGCGCGCCACCGGGTGGCGGTCGATCGGCGCGTCGACGGTGCCGGAGGGCCGCGCGGGCACTCCCCAGACGAAGGCGACATAGGCGCGCTCCAGCGGGCCGGAACGGCCGTGATCGGCGAACTGGGCGGCCAGCGCCCGATGCGCGGCATCGTTCTTGGCGACCACGAGGAGGCCGGAGGTATCCTTGTCGAGCCGGTGCACGATGCCCGGGCGCCGCACCCCGCCGATGCCCGAGAGGCTGTCGCCGCAATGGAACAGCAGGGCGTTCACCAGTGTGCCGTCCGGATTGCCCGGTGCGGGATGCACGACGAGGCCAGCCGGCTTGTCGATGACGATGAGGTCGGCGTCCTCGTGGACGATGACGAGAGGAATCTCCTGCGGCACCGGTGCGGCCGGCTCGGGCGGCGGAACGCTGAGCACATAGTGCTCGCCGGCGGCGATCCGACCCGAGCCGCTGATGACCGGGCGCCCGTCGCGGGTGAGCCGGCCCTGCGCGAGCAGGGCCTGCAGCCGGGTGCGGCTGAGCTCGGGCAGATGGCGGGCCAGCGCACGGTCGAGTCTCAGGCCTTCATCATCCGGGCCGGTGGTGATATCGACGCGGACGGTGCCTTCCTCGCCGTCCTCCGGCGCGGTGTCCTCCATCTCCTCGAACGGCTCATGTGCCGGTGACCGCATGACTTCTCCCGACCAAGACGACAAGCTCGACCCGGCTCAGGAGCGGGTGCTGCGCAAGCTGCGCGGCTTCGCCGCCTTTTCCGGACTGCTGATGGGCTTCGGCTTCCTCGCCCTGTTCGGGGCCATCGGATACAGGGTTGTGGCCGGCTGGAAAAGCGCGCCGGTGAATTTCGAAGGCACGATCCGGCTGCCGAAGGGCGCGCGGGTGATCTCCGCGGTGCCGAGCGGCGACCTCATCGCTGTCACCATCGAGCGCGACGGAATGGTCGAGACCCGCTTCTTCGAGGCCAGCGGCCACGCGCCGCGCGGCACCATCGGCTACGCCGCCGAGCCGTGACGCCAGGACACAATTATCGACAGCGGTGTGCCGGCGACGGCTTGATCCGGCGGCGGATTGGCTCTAAGAGACCCGCCTGCCTAGATGCGCCCATCGTCTAGCGGTCAGGACGTCGCCCTCTCACGGCGAAAACCGGGGTTCGATTCCCCGTGGGCGCGCCACTTCCGTACAAAACCGCGAACACCCGGTTGGGAGAACCGGTCGGCTAGTACGGCTCTCTCCAGGACTGTCTTTGAGCCGTGGATGCGCACCACGTGCTGGTCGACTTCGACGGCGTCGACCAGTGAGCGCAGATAGGCTTTGCGGAAAGGCACTTCGCCTTCGGTGATCTTTGAGCGCATGAGCTGCCCGAAGCGGGCTAGCTTGTCGGGATCGAGGCGACTTGCGGCTGCGCCTTGATTCTCGATTCGCTCCAGCGCTGAGTGCGCCCGATCCCGGTCGGCCTTGAGCTTGGCGATTTGCTCCTTAAGCATGTCGTCCGGCTCGGCGATGCCGTCGGCGACAAACCGATAGAGCCGCCGGAGCTTGTCTTCCGCCGTTGTCCTGTCGCGAGAGAGTTCGTCGATCCGCGCCTGAACCTCGGCATCGGCTTTCACCCGGCGATCGAGGACGGACTGAAGAAGTGCCTCGAGACGATCCGGCATCAGCACGCGTTCGGCCACATGGCGTGTGACCAGATGGTCCAGCTTCTCCATCGGCACCGTCCGCCCCTTACAGGCGGACTTGCCGACCCGACCAGAGGTGGAGCAGCTGTAATAGCGATAGATCCTGCCGCTTTTCGATGTGCCGGTGCGCAGCGTCATGGCGCTGCCGCAACAGGCGCAATAGGCCAGCCCCGTCAGCAGGATCGGACCTGAGATCACCCGAGGCGGGCTGTTATGCGGGCTCTTTGCCCTCAGAGCCTTCTGCACTTTATCGAAGGTTCGGCGCTCCACGATGGCCGGCACGGTGATCGGAATGACCTCATGCTGCGGCTTCACCTGACCGGTCTTGGAGCTGCGCTTGTTGAAGCTCCATTCCCCGACATAGACCGGATTGGTCAGGATGCCATGGATGGTGCCGACTCCATAGCGGGCTCCAAGACGGGTGCGGTATCCCCTGGCGTTGAGGTGCTTGGTGATCTCCTTGATGCCCATGGGACCGGATGTGCCTTCCCCTTGCAGGTAGAGATCGAACATCAGCCGCACGACCTCGGCTTCCACCGGATCGACGACGATCCGCTTCTTGATGCGATGGCCGCGCTTCTCCACCTCTTCGAGGCTGAAGCCGAGCGGCAGGCGGGAGCCGTTATAGAAGCCCTGCCGGGCATTTTCCTTCATCGCCCGGAGCACGTGCTTGGCGTTCTCGCGGGATTGGTATTCGTCGAACAGGGCGATGACCTGCCGCATCATGACCTGAGCCGGATCATCGCCAAGTTCCTGGGTGATGGAGACGAGCCGCACGCCATGCTTGGCTAGGCGGCGGATATACATCTCCAGCCCAAAGGCATCACGGAAGAACCGGCTGAAGCTATGGACGACGATGACGTCGAACGGCCGATCGTCATCGCTGGCACGCTCGATCATCCGCTGGAATTCGTGCCGGCTGTCGTCCATGGCAGAGGCACCCGGCTCCACATACTCCGCGACAACCGACCAGCCCTGCCGCTCGCAATAGGCGGCGGTCTGGAGGCGCTGGTCTGGGATCGAGAGGTCAACGTCAGCCTGCCGTGTGGTGGAAACCCGGAGATAGAGGGCGGCACGGCTGGTGATCGGCAAGGTGACGTTCATGGCTGGAGTCGTCCTCCTTTGGGCGGTTTGGCCGGCACCGTCACCTCAACAGCGCGTCGATCTCCCGCCTGAGAAAGGCCTCGATCACATCGACTTCTTCAGCGGTGATCGGCACGGCGAGCGGCCAGTCGTCGGTGACATGCACGACCTTGGAATCATGCTCGTCTGAGTCAGCGGGCGCAAGGCTTAGGTGAGCATCTTGAATGATGCGCGCATCACAGCGCGGGATCTTTGAGAGTGATGCGCCAGCCGAGCTCGCAACTTGCGATGGCGCATCATTGCCCACAATGACTACTTTCTTCGGACCAAGAAGGCGTGACTGGCGCATGCGCGCACGATCAGCCTTTCCTTCGACTTGCCGAGTAGCCCAATTTTACGCCGTACAGCTGCAGCGTATGAACGCGAACATATAATTGCTGGTTGCGACGGCGGGAGCCTTCCAACGACAGCGACGGGGAAGGAAAAACTCTCTGGCAGTTAGCGCTTCCGGGCTTGACCGTTGTGTTCTACTTATGTTCTTGTCGCAGGCACCTACTGCGCTACTTCTGCTGCGAGAGGTGAAATTTGAAGGTTGGGGGAGCAATCGCGGAACAGGAACGCCAGTTGGAGGCGACGAATGGCAATGTACCCGTTCGCGGTGTGCTGTTCATCAGCCATGCAACGCCTGAAGAGAACCCCTTCGCCACCTGGCTAGCCGCGCAACTCGTTAGTGCCGGCTATGAGGTCTGGTGCGACGTCACCGGCTTGCTGGGTGGCGAACGGTTCTGGCGCAATATCGAAGAAGTCATCGATCAGCACGCCTTTCGAGTGCTATTCGTTTCGACGCTCCTGACGACGACTAAGCCCGGCTGCCAGCGTGAACTCAGGCTTGCCCTTGAGGCGCAGGAGAAGCTTGGCATTAAGGACTTCATCGTCCCCATCAAGCTTGATGATTTCCCGTTCGCGAGCATGGATAAGAGGATCTCTGATCTTAACTTCATGCGATTCGATCAGGGATGGGCGAGCGGCTTCCGTCGCCTGCTGGAACTCCTTGAGCGCGAGGGTGCACCCCGCTCGCCGTCGGCCACGCCCGCCTGTGTTACGGAATGGCATCGCCGCTCGCTCGACACTAGAAGGCGGGTACAGCCCGGGGACGAGGCGGCCTACTCGAATTGGTTCCGAGTGAAGCGGCAGCCCGAAGAGCTATGGTTTCACGATCTAGGTTGCGCCGGATCAAAGCTTGCCCAAGCTGTTCAAGAGCTCGCTCGGCCGTATCGGCTGCACTCGGACAAACTCATGACCTTTGCGAACGCGGCGGAGATACAGCTCGCACTTGGTCCCCTCGTATCGGTGCGGGCGAGTATGGCATTCAACACACGGCAGTTTGTAGGAGATGGCTGTGAAACGCTGGGCATCGCCGCGTTCGACGCCAGCAACATGGTCACCGACCTGCTCATGCAAGCGTGGAACGGAGCAATGGCCGCGAAGGGTTTATGTTCGTTCGACATGGCTAGCGGTCTGGTCGCCTGGTTCTTCGAGAATGAGGCGCTCCCAAAAAACCGTGGGCACTTCCTGCCTCCGCGAGGCGGTAAGCAAACCTTCCGCCAGTTGGTCGGCGAGAAGAGCAAGCGTACGATCGACGGGGTGAAGGTCCGGGACGGCTACTGGCACTTCGCGATCTCCGCGTCGCCGCAGTTGCACCCATTTCCCCGGCTGGTGCTGCGCTATCACGTTATTTTTTCCGACGATGGAAAGACGCCGTGGTCATCGGCCGAGCGCATGCACCGGGCGCGAAGGAGCGTGTGTAAGCAGTGGTGGAATGCGGAGTGGCGTGATCGACTTTTAGCGACTTGCGCCGCGTTGGCCGGCGGTATGTTGCAGCTCCATCTGCCGGCGGCCGAGAACGCGGGTTTTGATGTGGACCTGAAGCCTATGACGTTCACCGCGCCCTACCGGTTCTTCGAGGATAACGAGCGCGGCCTAGATGAGGCCCGCGAGATTGAATTGGTCGAAGATGCCGAAGAGGGGGACGATAATGATGACGCATAGCAACCCCCGTCTTCCGCCCTCACGCCTGATGTACGTGCCGGAGCCGGCGCTGCGGTTCCGTCATGATCAACTGCTCGACGATCCCAAGGATGGGCTGCTGCTCTTTGGCCCGCCGAAGCAGAAGAGCGGCTTCACCTATGGAGTCATCGGGACGAAAGAAGGCATTCGCCAGTTTGGAGATTGGGCAAAGCGCATTCAAAACGCCATACCAGCGGCGAGCAACGTCACAAGCTCTGTCACCTTTCCAGGGTTTGAAGCGGCGTTTCGGATGCCTTGGCCGAACGCACCACGCGTCGTCCGTGAAGTCGATGCGGCCAAGCTCAACGGCGCCATCCGCATTTCAGACCCGCACCAGCGCGTTTGGCAGGCTGTCGATATCTACGCGACGGAAATCATCCGGTGGCACGCCGAGGAGGATGCAAAGGCGGATGTTTGGTTCGTCGTCGTTCCTGAGGACCTTTGGAAGTTTTGCCGCCCGAAATCGACAGTTCCCAAGAGCGAGGTCGTGCAGCCGGACATTCATCTCTCTCATGGTAAAGCGCTGCAAACTCTGCAGGCGCGGGATCTCTTTGACGACTACAATCTCGCGGCGGAGAAGCATCTTTACGAGAACCATTTCCATAACCAGTTGAAAGCGAAACTTCTTGAGACTGAGGCGGTCACGCAGCTGATTCGTCAAAGTACCATCGCGCCCTATGAGCATCTGAACGTTGCTGGGAAACCCGCGCGGCAGTTGCAGGACGACGCCACAGTGGCGTGGAATCTGGCTACGGCAATCTATTACAAGGCCGGTGAAATGCCCTGGACGCTCGCAGATATCCGCGACGGCGTCTGCTACATCGGTCTGGTCTTCAAGAAAACGAACAACCCGGGCGACGCAGCCGAGGCCTGCTGCGGCGCGCAGATGTTCCTTCAAACCGGTGAAGGGATTGTCTTCAAGGGAGCGATCGGCTCGTGGGCCAGCGGCAAACCGGGAGAGTTCCATTTGCCGCGCGAACAGGCGGCTCAAATCGTTCGCGACTGCGTGAAGGCTTACCGGCTTTGGCACGACGGGCAGCCGCCACAGGAGTTGTTCATCCATGGTCGAACCGTCTTCGGTCCCGACGAAATCGCCGGCTTCCGCGAGGCGGCTCCCGCCGGAACAAAGGTCAGCGGCATCCAAATTCGTCGACCAAACGACCTGAAGCTTTTTCGAGATGGGCGCCGCGCGATGCTCCGCGGCCTCGCATTGCCTGTCTCGAACAGGTCCGCGTTCCTCTGGTCCTCCGGCTATGTCCCGCATCTACGGACGTATCCAGGGCGGGAGGTGCCGACGCCGCTGAAGGTCAAGATCGTGTTCGGTGATGCGCCTCTGGATACCGTGCTTAGCGACATCCTCGCGTTGACAAAGGTAAACTTCAACGCGTGCATCTATTCAGATGGCCTGCCTGTCACGCTTCGGTTTGCCGACGACATCGGTGAGATTCTAACGGCCGGACCGCCTGTGCCGAAGAAGCCGTTGCCGTTCCGCTTCTACATCTAAGTCCTGTTCGACCTCCTTGTCTGGACGATTTGTGCTCTAGAGTGTTGGCCACTGTTTGGATCCGAAGGGTGCCGTTTGGTGCGATGTTGCTGCTGCACCCACTCCGGCAACGCATCAAAGCGACGGCCGCGTGAACAGTGGCGACGAACCGGAAACTTGTTTGCCCGCGGACGTCCTTTTCTGTGAATGGCGTTGGTCGGCTGGCGGAGATGTCATGGATCGGCGGTAGATTGCAGGCTTCCCGTTGACGTCGTTCGCATATCCGCATGATTGCCCATATCACCCGCCGCGAGATGTACGATCTCGTTTGGGCCGAGCCGCTTGACGCCGTCGCCGGCAAGCTCGGCCT
>NZ_JNLC01000006.1 GCF_000702305.1 Allobosea sp. 117 | reverse complement strand
GATCGCCGCCGTCAGGGACGTCTTGCCATGGTCAACATGCCCAATCGTCCCAATGTTGCAGTGCGGCTTCGAACGGTTAAACTTCTCTTTGGCCACGGGTCTCTCCGTCGGTCGTAGTCGAAATGGTTAAACGTGATCGCTGGATGCTCAGGCGTACTTCGCCTGAACTTCCTGAGCGACGTTCGACGGCACCTGTTCGTAGTGGTCGAACTGCATGGTGAAGGTGGCGCGGCCCTGGCTGAAGGAGCGCAGGGTGTTGACGTAGCCGAACATGTTGGCGAGCGGCACCATCGCGTTGATCACGTTGGCATTGCCGCGCATGTCCTGGCCCTGGATCTGGCCGCGCCGCGAGTTCAGGTCGCCGATCACCGAGCCCGTGTAGTCCTCAGGGGTGACCACCTCGACCTTCATGATCGGCTCCAGCAGCACCGGGCTGCCCTTCTGCAGGGCCTCGCGGAACGCCGCACGCGACGCGATCTCGAAGGCCAGCGCCGAGGAGTCCACCTCGTGATAGGCGCCGTCGATCAGCTCGACCTTCACGTCCACCACCGGGAAGCCCGCCAGCACGCCGGAACCCAGCACGCTCTCCAGGCCCTTGGTGACGCCGGGGATGTATTCCTTCGGCACCGCGCCGCCGATGATCTTGCTCTCGAACGCGAAGCCCTTGCCGACCTCGTTCGGCTCGACGATGAACTTCACCCGCGCGAACTGGCCGGTACCGCCGGTCTGCTTCTTGTGAGTGTAGTCCACCTCGGTCTTGCGGGTGATCGTCTCGCGATAGGCCACCTGCGGCGCGCCGATATTGGCGTCGACCTTGTAGGTCCGCTTCAGGATGTCGACCTTGATGTCGAGATGCAGTTCGCCCATGCCCTTCAGGATGGTCTGGCCGCTCTCGTGATCGGTCGACACGCGGAAGGACGGGTCCTCGGCGGCGAGCTTCGCCAGCGCCAGACCAAGCTTCTCCTGGTCGGCCTTGGACTTCGGCTCGATCGCGATCTCGATGACCGGCTCGGGGAATTCCATCTTCTCGAGGATCACCGGCTTGGCGGGGTCGCACAGCGTGTCGCCGGTGCGCACTTCCTTCAGGCCGGCCAGCGCGACGATGTCGCCGGCATAGGCTTCCTTGATGTCCTCGCGGTTGTTCGCATGCATCAGCAGCATGCGCCCGACGCGCTCCTTCTTGTCGCGGGTCGAGTTCAGGAGACCCATGCCGGTCTCGAGCTTGCCCGAATAGATGCGGCAGAAGGTGATGGTGCCGACGAAGGGGTCGTCCATGATCTTGAAGGCGAGGACCGACAGCGGATCGGAGTCCGACGGCTTGCGGTCGGTCTCTTCCTCGGTGTTGAAGTCGATGCCCTTGATCGCGCCGCGGTCAATCGGCGACGGCAGATAGTCGCACACGGCGTCGAGCAGCGGCTGCACGCCCTTGTTCTTGAAGGCCGAGCCGCAGAACACCGGGTTGAAGACACGGCCGATCACCGCCTTACGGATCAGCTTCTTCAGCGTCTCCTCGTCCGGCTCGATGCCTTCGAGGTAGTTGGTCAGCGCGTCGTCATCGAGCTCGACGGCGGCCTCGATCAGCTTGCCGCGATATTCGGCGGCCTTGTCGGCGAGGTCGGCCGGAATCTCCTCGTCGTGATATTTCGCGCCGAGTTCCTCGTTGTCCCAGACGACCGCCTTCATGCGGACGAGGTCGATCACGCCCTTGAAGTTGTTCTCGGAACCGATCGGGAGCTGACAGCACACCGGCTTGCCGTCCACCCGGTCGATGATCATCTCGACGCAGCGGAAGAAGTCGGCGCCGGTCTTGTCCATCTTGTTGACGAACACGATGCGCGGAACGTTGTACTTGTCGGCCTGACGCCACACGGTCTCGGTCTGCGGCTCGACGCCCTGATTGCCGTCGAGCACGCACACGGCGCCATCGAGCACGCGGAGCGAGCGCTCCACCTCGATGGTGAAGTCCACGTGGCCGGGGGTGTCGATGATGTTCAGGCGCTTGCCGTGCCAGAAAGCGGTCGTCGCGGCGGACGTGATGGTGATGCCGCGCTCCTGCTCCTGGGTCATCCAGTCCATGGTGGCAGCGCCGTCATGGACTTCGCCGATCTTGTGGCTCTTGCCGGTGTAATAGAGGATCCGCTCGGTGGTCGTGGTCTTGCCGGCATCAATGTGGGCCATGATGCCGAAGTTGCGGTAGTCCTCGATGGCGTGGGTGCGCGACATATCAGATCCTCGTCCCGGCTCTCGTCATCACCAGCGATAGTGCGAGAAGGCGCGGTTCGCCTCCGCCATGCGGTGCGTGTCTTCGCGCTTCTTCACGGCGGTGCCGCGGTTGTTCGAAGCGTCCAGCAGTTCGCCGGAGAGACGCTCCACCATGGTCTTCTCGTTGCGGGCGCGGGCGGCGATGATCAGCCAGCGGATCGCCAGCGCCTGACGGCGCTCGGGGCGAACCTCGACCGGCACCTGGTAGGTGGCGCCACCGACGCGGCGCGAACGCACCTCGATCGACGGGCTCACATTGTCGAGCGCCTGCGTGAACACGCCGAGCGGCTCGGACTTGGTGCGCGACTCGACGACGTCGAGCGCGCCGTAGACGATCTGCTCGGCGACCGACTTCTTGCCGTCATACATAACGGCGTTCATGAAGCGGCTCAGCACTTCGCTCCCGAACTTCGGATCGGGGGTGACTTCGCGACGCTCTGCGCGGTGGCGACGGGACATCGTTAAATCCTCACTTCGGCCGCTTGGCGCCGTACTTCGAACGGCGCTGCTTACGATTCTTGACGCCCTGGGTGTCGAGCACGCCGCGCAGGATGTGGTAGCGCACGCCCGGAAGGTCCTTCACGCGGCCGCCGCGGATCATGACCACGGAGTGCTCCTGAAGGTTGTGACCTTCGCCAGGGATGTAACCGATGACCTCATAGCCATTGGTCAGACGAACCTTGGCGACCTTACGAAGCGCCGAGTTCGGCTTCTTCGGGGTCGTGGTGTAGACGCGGGTGCAAACACCACGCTTCTGCGGGCTGGCCTGCAGCGCCGGAACCTTGTTCCGGGCCTTCTGGGCTTCCCGCGGCTTGCGGATCAGTTGGTTGATCGTCGGCACGACTTCTCGCCTTCGCTTGCGCTCAGGGCACGATGCCCGGCGCTAACCCATTTCCGCGGCCGCAACCGCATTCCTCTCTCGACGGTTCGGAACGTGACGCGTGACCGCCGGTCGAGCCGGCGCTATCATCTTGGCTGCCTGCGAACGAAAAACGCGCCGCCGGCCGAATCCCGGCCGAGGGCGCTGCACGTTCAGAGGATCGCGCCGAGAGCCTGTCGGCCCCCGCCGGCGCGATCTTGCGCCTGATAGGTCATGCGTATGTCCCGGCAGCGTCTCGGAGTTCTCTGTCCAGACAAGGCGTCCGAACACGGCAACACCGACCGCCTGCCGCGAAAGTCCGGGCCTTCTACGCGCCGAGTCGATGGAAGTCAACCCCGAACCGCATTGCCGGGGGTTTGCGGGGCGTTGCAGATGTTAGATTTCGTCCGGCCCGCCCGCCACGCAATTAACGAACCCGATTTCGCCGGCGTACCCCGGTCAGACCGGCCCCGGTGACCCACCGGCCGCCTCGGACGATTCTCCCTCCGGCCGGCGCGCCGCATCGAAGGCGCCGCGAATCTCCTTCAGGTCGTCGCGCAGGCGCAGCAGATCGGACAGATCGCGCCCCGAATTGCAGAGCAGGGCTGCGGGAATCGCCCTCGCCTTCTCCTTGAGAGCGCTTCCCGCTTCGGTCGCGCGGACGAAGAGCTGGCGTTCGTTCTGCGGATTGCGGCGACGCTCGACCAGGCCCATGCCCTCCAGACGCTTCAGCAGCGGCGTCAGCGTGCTGGGGTCGAGGAACATGCGGTCAGCGAGACCGCCCACCGTCTGCTCCCCCTCCCCCCAGAGCTGCAGCATCACGAGATATTGCGGATAGGTGAGACCGAGCGGATCGAGCAGCGGGCGATAGCTGCGCATCACCGCATGGGTCGCCGAATAGAGCGCGAAGCAGAACTGGTTCTCCAGCCTGAGCACCTCGTCCGCCTGCTGCGTCATCATCATTCTCCCGGCTGCCGAATGCCGCTCGCGGCCACGCCGCCGCGGCTCGATCATTCACGAGATAATTCTTATCGCGATAAATTTTATCTGGACAATCCCTAACGAGGTCCGTATACGGATTTATATCGTGCGCGATATTTTATCGCGATATAGAGCTTAATCCGCGATCACCCCGCCACAGAAGGAATTCGAACGATGAAGGTTCTCTACAAGACCCAAGCCACCGCAACCGGCGGCCGCACCGGCTCCTCCGCCACCTATGACGGGGCGCTGAAGGTCGATCTCGTCACCCCGAAGGAGCTCGGCGGGCCGGGTGGCACGGGCAACAATCCCGAGCAGCTCTTTGCCGTCGGCTATTCGGCCTGCTTTCTCGGCGCGGTGAAATTCGTCGCCAGCCAGCAGAAAATCAAGGTGTCCGAGGACAGCACGGTGACCGCCGATGTCGGCATCGGCCCGCGCGACGACGGCGCCGGCTTCGGTCTCGATGTCGCGCTGACCATCTCGCTGCCCGGCATCGAGCGTGCAGTCGCCGAAGACCTCGTCGCCCGCGCCCATGTCGTCTGCCCCTACTCCCACGCGACGCGCGGCAATCTCGACGTGCGCCTGACCGTCGCCTGACATTTCGGACACACGACGCAAAAAGGGCCGCTCCCGGAGGAGCGGCCCTTCTTCATTTATGCCGGAGATGGCCGGTCGGATCACTCCGCCGCGGCCGGCCCCTCGATCTGCGGCGCATCGGTGACGGCATCCTGCTCGTTCTGGGCGAGGATGAGCTCGTCGCGGGTGGTCGCCGTGACACGCAGCTTGGCCATCTGGGCGCCGGTGCCGGCCGGGATGAGCCGGCCGACGATGACGTTCTCCTTCAGGCCGCCGAGATCGTCGGACTTGCCGTTGACCGCGGCTTCCGTCAGCACCCGCGTCGTCTCCTGGAAAGAGGCGGCGGAGATGAAGGAGCGCGTCTGCAGGCTCGCCTTGGTGATGCCCAGCAGGACCGGGTGACCCGAGGCGGGCTTCTTGCCCTCCGCGATGAGCACCTCGTTGATCTCGTCGAGCTCGGAGGCATCGACCTGCTCGTTGGTGAGCAGATCGCTGTCGCCGGCGTCGTCGATCTCGACCTTCTGCAGCATCTGGCGGACGATCACCTCGATGTGCTTGTCGTTGATGAGCACGCCCTGCAGCCGGTAGACCTCCTGGATCTCGTTGACCAGATAGGCGGCGAGTTCCTCGACGCCCTTGATCGCCAGGATGTCGTGCGGCGCCGGGTTGCCGTCGACGATGAAGTCGCCCTTCTCGACGAGGTCGCCATCCTGCAGATGGATGTGCTTGCCCTTCGGGATCAGGTACTCGACCGTATCGTCATTGGCGTCCTGCGGCTCGATGGAGACGCGGCGCTTGTTCTTGTAGTCCTTGCCGAAGCGGATGGTGCCGGCGATCTCGGCGATGATCGCCGCATCCTTCGGCCGCCGAGCCTCGAACAGCTCCGCCACCCGCGGCAGACCGCCGGTGATGTCGCGCGTCTTGGCGCTTTCCATCGGCACGCGGGCGAGCACGTCGCCGGCCTTCACGGTTCCACCCGGATCGACCGAGATGATCGCGTCCACCGGCAGCGCGTAGCGGGCGTCGCCGCCGCGCGGCAGCTTGGCGAGCTTGCCGTCGGCCAGCTTGACCACCATCGCCGGGCGCAGCTCGGTGCCGCGGCCGGTGCGCCAGTCGGTGACCACGCGCTTGGCGATACCGGTCGATTCGTCGACCGTCTCGCTCATGGAGGCCCCTTCCACCATGTCCTCGAAGCCGACGATGCCGTCGACCTCGGTGAGGATCGGGCGGGTATAGGGGTCCCACTCGGCGATGCGCTGGCCGCGCTTGATCGCGTCGCCCTCGTCCACCTTCAGCTTGGCGCCGAACTGGATGCGGTGCACCGCGCGCTCCGTCCCGTCGTGATCGACGATCACCACGGAGAGGTTGCGGCTCATCGCGATCAGCTCGCCTTCCGAGTTGCGGGCGGCGTTGCGGTTGCGGATGCGGACCGTCCCTTCGAAGTTGGATTCGACGAAGGAGGAGTCCGCCAGCGTCGCCGCGCCACCGATATGGAAGGTGCGCATGGTGAGCTGGGTGCCCGGCTCGCCGATCGACTGCGCCGCGATGACGCCGACCGCCTCGCCCATGTTCACCGGCGTGCCGCGCGCGAGGTCGCGACCGTAGCAGGTCGCGCACACCCCGTTCTTGGCCTCGCAGGTCAGCACCGAGCGGATCTTGATCTGCTGGATGCCGGCCTTGGTGATGCGCTCGACGTCGGGTTCCTCGATCATGCGCCCGGTCGGGACGATGACCTTGCCGGTCGACAACTCCACCACGTCCTCGGCCGCGGTACGGCCGAGCACCCGCGAGCCAAGCGAGGCGACGACCTGGCCGGCGTCGATGATCGCCCGCATGCCGATGCCGTTCGTCGTGCCGCAGTCGACGGTCGTGATGATGCTGTCCTGCGCCACGTCGACGAGGCGACGGGTCAGGTAGCCCGAGTTCGCGGTCTTCAGGGCGGTGTCGGCGAGGCCCTTGCGGGCGCCGTGCGTCGAGTTGAAGTACTCGAGCACCGACAGGCCTTCCTTGAAGTTCGAGATGATCGGGCTCTCGATGATCTCGCCCGACGGCTTGGCCATCAGGCCGCGCATGGCGGCAAGCTGGCGCATCTGGGCCGGCGAACCACGCGCACCGGAGTGCGCCATCATGTAGATCGAGTTGATCGGCCTGTCGCGGCCGGTCAGCGGATCCTTCTTCACCGAGGAGATTTCGCGCATCATCTCGTCGGCGATGCGGTCGGTGCACTTGCCCCACGCATCGACGACCTTGTTGTACTTCTCGCCCTGGGTGATCAGGCCGTCATTGTACTGCTGCTCGTATTCCTTGGTGAGCGTGCGGGTCTCCTCGACCATGTCCCACTTCTTGGCCGGCACCACCATGTCGTCCTTGCCGAAGGAGATGCCGGCGCGGAAGGCGTTGTGGAAGCCCAGCGACATGATCCGGTCGCAGAAGATCACCGTCTCCTTCTGACCGCAGTGGCGGTAGACGGTATCGATCATGTTGGAGATCTCCTTCTTCGTCATCAGCTTGTTGACGACGTCGAAGGGGGTCTTGGCGGTCTTCGGCAGCAGCTCGCCGAGCTTCATGCGGCCCGGCGTGGTCTCGTAGATCTTGGCGACCGGGTTGCCGTTCTCGTCGACGCCGATATAGCGGCCCTTCACCTTGGTGTGCAGGGTGATGGCCTTGGCGCCGAGCGCGTGGTCGATCTCGCCCATGTTGGCGAACGCCATGCCCTGGCCGGGCTCGTTGTCGCGCATCATGGTCAGGTAGTAGAGGCCGAGCACGATGTCCTGCGACGGCACGATGATCGGCTGACCATTGGCCGGGTGCAGGATGTTGTTGGTCGACATCATCAAGACGCGCGCTTCGAGCTGCGCCTCGATGGACAGCGGCACGTGCACCGCCATCTGGTCGCCGTCGAAGTCCGCGTTGAAGGCGGCGCAGACCAGCGGGTGAAGCTGGATCGCCTTGCCCTCGATCAGCACCGGCTCGAACGCCTGGATGCCCAGGCGATGCAGCGTCGGGGCGCGGTTCAGCATCACCGGATGCTCGCGTATCACCTCGTCGAGGATGTCCCACACCTCGGGACGTTCCTTCTCGACCAGCTTCTTCGCCTGCTTCACGGTGGCGGACAGGCCCTTCGCGTCAAGGCGCGAATAGATGAAGGGCTTGAACAGCTCCAGCGCCATCTTCTTCGGCAGGCCGCACTGGTGCAGCTTCAGCTCGGGACCGACCACGATCACCGAACGGCCGGAATAGTCGACGCGCTTGCCGAGCAGGTTCTGACGGAACCGGCCCTGCTTGCCCTTCAGCATGTCGGCGAGCGACTTCAGCGGGCGCTTGTTGGCGCCCGTGATGACGCGGCCGCGGCGGCCGTTGTCGAACAGCGCATCGACCGCTTCCTGAAGCATGCGCTTCTCGTTGCGGATGATGATGTCCGGCGCCTTCAGCTCGATCAGCCGCTTCAGGCGGTTGTTTCGGTTGATGACGCGGCGGTAGAGGTCGTTCAGGTCGGAGGTCGCGAAGCGGCCGCCGTCGAGCGGCACCAGCGGGCGCAGGTCCGGCGGGATCACCGGGACATGCGTCAGGATCATCCACTCCGGCTTGTTGCCGGAGAGCTGGAAGGCCTCGACGATCTTGAGCCGCTTGGCGAGCTTCTTCGGCTTCAGCTCGGTGGTGGACTCGGCGATCTCCTTGCGCAGGTTGGCGGCGATCTGCTCGAGGTCCATGCCCTTGAGCAGCTCGCGGATCGCCTCGGCGCCGATCAGCGCGGTGAAGCTGTCCTCGCCATATTCCTCCTGAGCACGCAGATAGTCCTCCTCCGAGAGGAGCTGACGCTCCTTCAGCGGGGTGAGGCCCGGCTCGATGACGCAGTAGTACTCGAAGTACAGGATACGCTCGAGGTCCTTGAGCGTCATGTCGAGCAGCAGGCCGATGCGGCTCGGCAGCGACTTCAGGAACCAGATGTGCGCGACCGGCGCGGCGAGCTCGATATGGCCCATGCGCTCACGGCGCACGCGCGAGAGGGTGACCTCGACGCCGCACTTCTCGCAGATGATGCCCTTGTACTTCATGCGCTTGTACTTACCGCACAAGCACTCGTAGTCCTTGATCGGGCCGAAGATGCGCGCGCAGAACAGGCCGTCGCGCTCGGGCTTGAAGGTCCGGTAGTTGATGGTCTCCGGCTTCTTGATCTCACCGAACGACCACGACAGGATCTTCTCCGGGCTCGCGATCGAGATCTTGATCTGATCGAACGTGGGCGCCGGAGCCGCCGTATTGAAGAGATTCATCACCTCTTGATTCATCGCCGTCTCCTTCGGCTCGGACACGGTGCCCACCGCCATGGGCCGCGCGTGTCGCTGAATATCCGTCTCGTGTCGCGCAGGTCGTCAGGCGCGGACGCCGCGAGGCATCCGCGCCTTGAGGGAAGCCGCTATTCGGCCGCCGGCAGGCTTTCGCCGGCGCCGGGCACCGCGGTCCGGGTCTTCGAGTTCATCAGCTCGACATTGAGGCCGAGCGACCGCATCTCCTTCACGAGAACGTTGAAGCTCTCGGGAATGCCGGCCTCGAAGCTGTCGTCACCACGGACGATCGCCTCATAGACCTTGGTGCGGCCGGCCACGTCGTCCGACTTCACGGTGAGCATCTCCTGCAGCGTGTAGGCCGCGCCGTAGGCTTCCAGAGCCCACACCTCCATTTCGCCGAAGCGCTGGCCGCCGAACTGCGCCTTGCCGCCCAGCGGCTGCTGGGTGACGAGCGAGTACGGCCCGATGGAGCGGGCATGGATCTTGTCGTCGACCAGGTGGTGGAGCTTGAGCATATATATGTAGCCCACCGTCACTTTGCGATCGAACTGCTCGCCGGTGCGTCCGTCGAACAGCGTCGACTGCGCCGACTTGTCGAGACCGGCCATCTCCAGGAAGTGCTCGATGTCCGCCTCGCGGGCGCCGTCGAACACCGGCGTGGCGATCGGAACGCCGCGCCGCAGGTTGCTACCGAGCTCGACCAGACCTTCCTCGTCGAGCGAGGCGACGGTCTCGTCCTTGCCGTAGACCTTGGCGAAGGCGTCCTTCAGCGGCGCGATGTCGTTGGCCGCGCGGTAGGCCTCCACCGCACGGTCGATCATCCTGCCGAGACCGGCGCAGGCCCAGCCGAGATGCGTCTCGAGGATCTGGCCGACATTCATGCGGCTCGGCACGCCGAGCGGGTTGAGCACCATGTCGACCGGGGTGCCGTCCTCAAGGAACGGCATGTCCTCGACCGGCACGATGCGCGAGACCACGCCCTTGTTGCCGTGACGGCCGGCCATCTTGTCGCCGGGCTGGATCTTGCGCTTCACCGCGATGAAGACCTTGACCATCTTCATCACGCCGGGCGGCAGCTCGTCGCCGCGCTGCAGCTTCTCGACCTTGTCGAGGAAGCGCTGCTCGAGGCGCTTCTTCGACTCGTCGTACTGGTTGCGCATGGCCTCCAGCTCGCTCATGAGCTGGTCGTCGCCCACCGCGAACTGCCACCACTGGCTGCGCGGATAATCCGACAGCACCGAGCGGGTCAGGGCGGTGTCCTTCTTGAAGCCCTTCGGACCGGCGACGCCGACCTTGCCGTCGAGCATCTCAGCGAGACGCCCGAAGACGTTGCGGTCGAGGATCGCCTGCTCGTCGTCGCGGTCCTTGGCGAGGCGCTCGATCTCCTCGCGCTCGATCGCCTGGGCACGCTCGTCCTTGTCGACGCCGTGGCGGTTGAACACGCGGACCTCGACCACCGTGCCGGTGACGCCCGGGGGCACGCGCAGCGAGGTGTCGCGCACGTCGGCCGCCTTCTCGCCGAAGATGGCGCGAAGCAGCTTCTCTTCCGGCGTCATCGGGCTCTCGCCCTTCGGCGTGATCTTGCCGCAGAGGATGTCACCCGCCTGCACTTCGGCGCCGATATAGACGATGCCGGCTTCGTCGAGGTTCTTCAGCGCCTCTTCCGACACGTTCGGAATGTCGCGCGTGATCTCCTCCGGCCCGAGCTTGGTGTCGCGGGCCATCACCTCGAACTCCTCGATGTGGATCGACGTGAAGACGTCGCCCTTCGAGATGTTCTCGGAGAGGAGGATGGAGTCCTCGAAGTTGTAGCCGTTCCACGGCATGAAGGCGACGAGGATGTTCCGGCCGAGCGCCAGATCGCCGAGATCGGTCGAGGGACCGTCGGCAATGATGTCGCCCTTCGTCACCTTGTCGCCCACGCGCACCAGCGGACGCTGGTTGATGCAGGTCGACTGGTTGGAACGCTGGAACTTCTGCAGCCGGTAGATGTCGACGCCCGACTTCGACGGATCGTTCTCTTCCGTCGCGCGGATGACGATACGGGTGGCGTCCACCTGGTCGATGATGCCGGTGCGGCGCGCGGCGATCGCCGCGCCCGAGTCACGGGCGACCACCGATTCCATGCCGGTGCCGACGAACGGCGCGTCGGCGCGCACCAGCGGCACCGCCTGACGCTGCATGTTCGAGCCCATCAGCGCGCGGTTCGCGTCGTCGTTCTCGAGGAACGGGATGAGCGCGGCGGCGACCGAGACGAGCTGCTTCGGCGACACGTCCATGAAGTCGACGCGGTCCGGCGTCACCAGCAGCACGTCGCCGGCATGACGGCAGACGACGAGGTCCTCGGTGAAGCGGCCTTCCGCGTCGAGCGGGATGTTCGCCTGAGCGACGTAGTACTTCCCCTCCTCCATGGCGGAGAGATAGACCACCTCGTCCTGCACCTGGCTGTCGCGCACGCGGCGGTACGGCGTCTCGATGAAGCCGTACTTGTTCACGCGGGCGAAGGTCGCCAGCGAATTGATCAGACCGATGTTCGGGCCTTCCGGCGTCTCGATCGGGCAGATGCGGCCGTAATGCGTCGGGTGCACGTCGCGCACCTCGAAGCCGGCGCGCTCGCGCGTCAGACCACCCGGGCCAAGCGCCGAGAGGCCGCGCTTGTGGGTGATCTCCGACAGCGGGTTGGTCTGGTCCATGAACTGCGAGAGCTGGGACGAGCCGAAGAACTCGCGCACCGCCGCCGCCACCGGCTTGGCGTTGATCAGGTCCTGCGGCATCACCGTGTCGATGTCGACGGAGCTCATCCGCTCCTTGATCGCGCGCTCCATGCGGAGCAGGCCGACGCGGTACTGGTTCTCCATCAGCTCGCCGACCGAGCGCACGCGCCGGTTGCCGAGATGGTCGATGTCGTCGATCTCGCCCTTGCCGTCGCGCAGCTCGACCAGCGTCTTGATGACCGCGAGGATGTCCTCGCGGCGCAGCACGCGCACCGTGTCCGGGCAGTCGAGATCGAGGCGCATGTTCATCTTCACGCGGCCGACCGCGGAGAGGTCGTAGCGCTCGGAATCGAAGAACAGCGAGTGGAACATCGCCTGCGCGGAATCCAGCGTCGGCGGCTCGCCGGGACGCATCACGCGGTAGATGTCGAACAGCGCGTCCTCGCGCGTCATGTTCTTGTCGACGGCGAGCGTGTTGCGGATGTAGGCGCCGACATTGACGTGGTCGATGTCGAGCACCGGCACCTCGTCATAGCCGGTGTCGCCGAGCAGCTTCAGCGTCTTCTCGGTGATCTCCTCGCCCGCCTCGACGTAAATCTCGCCGGTGTGCGGGTTGACGAGGTCCTCGGCGATGTACTGGCCGACCATCTCGTCGTCCGAGATCTTCAGGGCCTTGAGGCCCTTCTCGGCGAGCTGGCGCGCCTGGCGCACGGTGACCTTCTTGCCGGCCTCGACCACGATCTCGCCGGTGTCGGCGTCGATCAGGTCGGCGACCGCCTTGTAGCCCTTCATGCGCTTGGGATCGAACGGCATGCGCCAGCCGTCCTTCGCGCGGGTGAAGGTGATGGTGTCGTAGAAGGTGTTGAGGATCTCTTCGCCGGCCAGCCCGAGCGCGAACAGCAGGCTCGTCACCGGGATCTTGCGGCGACGGTCGATGCGCGCATAGACGATGTCCTTGGCGTCGAACTCGATGTCGAGCCAGGAACCGCGATACGGGATGATGCGGGCCGCGAACAGCAGCTTTCCGCTGGAGTGCGTCTTGCCCTTGTCATGATCGAAGAACACGCCCGGCGAGCGGTGCATCTGCGAGACGATGACGCGCTCGGTGCCGTTGACGATGAAGGTGCCGTTCATCGTCATGAGCGGGATGTCGCCCATGTAGACGTCCTGCTCCTTGATGTCCTTCACGGACTTGGAGCCGGTATCCGGGTCGACATCGAACACGATGAGGCGCAGCGTCACCTTGAGGGGCGCCGCGAAGGTCATGCCACGCTGCCGGCACTCATCGACGTCGTATTTCGGCGGCTCGAACTCGTAGCGTACGAATTCGAGCATGGCCGCTCCCGAGAAATCCGAGATCGGGAAAACGGACTTGAAAACCGCCTGAATGCCGTCGTCCGCGCGCCCGCCCTTCGGCTCCTCGATCTGCAGGAACTGGTCGTAGGATGCCTTCTGAACCTCGATGAGGTTCGGCATCTCGGCCACTTCCTGGATCTTGCCGAAGAACTTGCGGACCCGCTTACGACCGGTGAACGTCTGCGCCATGTCGCTCCTCGCTCCGTCCGAACATCCGTCCGCGCATTCCATGCCCCGCCGCCGGCACATGGAACCGCATGATTACCGGCCAGCGATCGACCCGACCACTCACGCGGTGCGGCCTCGACTGGTCCGACATCTGACGGCTCGCCAGGCAACCCCGAAAAGGAACCATCGGAGGTCGCCGGGGGAGCCGTCAGGCTCACCCTGCCCCGCCTCGCGACGGAGCGAGAGGCCGCCGGCAGTGCCGGCGGCCCCGAATTCTAGAAGCTCACTTGAGCTCGACCTTGGCGCCGGCCTTCTCGACCTGGGCCTTGATCTTCTCGGCTTCTTCCTTGGACACGCCTTCCTTGATCGGCTTCGGAGCGGCCTCGACGAGGTCCTTGGCTTCCTTCAGGCCGAGCCCGGTGATGGCGCGGACTTCCTTGATCACCTCGATCTTCTTGTCGCCGGCGGCGGCAAGAACGACAGTGAACTCGGTCTGCTCTTCGGCGGCCGGAGCGGCAGCGCCGCCGGCACCCGGAGCGGCGGCAACGGCCACGGCGGCCGCGGCGGAGACGCCCCACTTCTCTTCGAGGAGCTTCGCGAGCTCGGCAGCCTCGAGGACGGTCAGGTTGGAAAGCTCGTCAACGAGCTTCGACAGATCAGCCATTTTGTCTAAGTCCTTGGATTTCGGTTCGAACCAGATTTACCGGGAAAGCCTCACGCGGCTTCGTTCTCGCGGCTGTAAGCCCCGAACACACGGGCCAGCTTGGCAGCAGGCGCGGTGGTGAGCTGCGCGATCTTGGTCGCCGGGGCCTGGATGAGGCCGACCAGCTTCGCACGCAGTTCATCGAGGGAGGGCATGGTGGCCAGAGCCTTCACGCCGTCCACATTCAGGGCCGTCTTGCCGAACGCGCCGCCAAGAATCACGAACTTGTCGTTGGTCTTGGCGAACTCGACGGCAACCTTCGGCGCCGCAACAGGATCGCTCGAATAAGCGATGATGGTCGGGCCCTTCAGCAGGGAGCCGACATGTGCGACGTCCGATCCTTCGAGAGCGATCTTCGCGAGGCGGTTCTTGGCCACCTTCACGGTCGCGCCGCTCGCCTTCATCTGCTGACGCAGCTTGGACATCTGAGCGACGGTGAGACCGGAATAGTGGGCCACGACGACCACCGAGGTGCTCTTGAACACCTCGGACAGCGACGTGACGAGCTCTTCTTTTTGCGCTCGATCCACTTCTCTTGCTCTCCGGTGGCGGAAGGGCGAGCCCGTTCCGCCGGTTTGCGCCTTGCCGGCCCGTCTTGCGACGGGACGACGTTCAACATCCTGTCCCCCTGGGACCCGGAAGATCCGGCCAAGGCGCTGGTTCGAGCCGAAATCCAGGAAGCGGCCACAAGGCCGCGCCTCGATCGCGGTCGTACCCCGTCTATGCAGGCCCCGGCTGGGATTAGGTCGCGCCATGCGGCACGGCACCTGCAGTCTCGGACAGGACTTAGGCCGGCAGGGCGAGCCCTACCGGCCCCTTCGTCCGGGTTAGCGGACGAAAGCTTCGAAATTCATCGGCTCCGCACCGACACGAGTCGGAGCGAAACCGCCCATATAGAGGGTCGCATGTGATTTGTCAGCCCCCTGATAGCATCGGGGGCTTGACATTTCCACATAGTTCCGATCACGCCGCCGCGACCGGTCAACCGGCGGTAAGGACGCTCGCGGGCTCCACCTTCACGCCCGGACCCATGGTCGAGGTGACGGCAATGCGCTGCACATAGGTGCCCTTGGCGCCGGCCGGCTTGGCCTTGACCACCGCGTCGGCGAAGGCGCGGATGTTCTCGGCAAGCTTGTCGACCGGGAAGGAGGCCTTGCCGATGCCGGCATGGATGATACCGGCCTTCTCGACACGGAACTCCACCGCGCCGCCCTTGGCGGCCTCGACGGCACCCTTCACGTCCATGGTCACGGTACCGACCTTCGGGTTCGGCATCAGGCCGCGCGGGCCGAGCACCTTGCCGAGACGGCCGACCAGCGGCATCAGGTCCGGGGTCGCGATGCAGCGGTCGAACTCGATAGTGCCGCCCTGCACGATCTCCAGCAGGTCCTCGGCGCCCACGATGTCGGCACCCGCCGCCTTGGCCTCGTCGGCCTTGGCGCCGCGCGCGAACACGGCGACGCGGACGGTACGGCCCGAGCCGTTCGGCAGGTTGCAGACGCCGCGGACCATCTGGTCGGCGTGACGCGGATCGACGCCGAGATTGATGGCGACCTCGATGGTCTCGTCGAACTTCGCCGTGGCCCGCTGCTTCACGAGGCCGAGCGCCTCGTCGAGGCCGTAGAGCTTGGTGCGGTCGATACCCTCGCGGGTCGCACGGATACGCTTTGCGATCTTAGCCATCAGCTCAACCCACCACCTGGAGGCCCATGGAACGGGCGGAGCCCTCGATCATGCGAACGGCCGCTTCCACGGTGTCGCAGTTCAGATCCTTCATCTTCTTCTCGGCGATCTCGCGCATCTGCGCCTGCGAGATCTTGCCGACGAAGCCGCCCTTGCCGGGGGTCTTCGAGCCGGAGCCGGGCTTCTTCTTGGTCTCGAGGCCCGCCGCCTTCTTCAGGAAGTAGGAGACCGGAGGGGTCTTGAGCTCGAAGGTGAAGGAGCGATCCTGATACGCGGTGATCAGGACGGGGATCGGCATGCCCTTTTCCATCTGGGCGGTCTGCGCGTTGAACGCCTTGCAGAACTCCATGATGTTCAGGCCGCGCTGGCCGAGAGCCGGGCCGATCGGCGGCGCCGGGTTGGCGGAGCCGGCCGGCACCTGCAACTTCACGTAGCCGGTAATCTTTTTCGCCATAGTGAACTCCTGCGGCGCCTCGGCTTGCCGGCCGGAAACGCCGAACACGCCGATGCGGGATGGCTTTCCCGATCAGCGCCTTCTAGGGATCGCGGTCGCGGCATGTCTGAATACCGGCTGGCGAACCGGTCATGCCTCCCGCGTATGGGACGCCGCACCACGCGGTGGAGCAGCGAGGGGGCTCCGTTACACCAATTCGCGGCGTCGCGAAAGCCCCCGGCGTGCCTCGCGCGCCAATATGGCGTCCGCGTCGAGGCTGCGGATCGAGGTCGCGAGGTCGCGCGGCACGTCGCCCTCGAGCTGCAGCGTCAGATAGCGCCCGCAGCACACCCGCAGGAAGGAAGCGAAGTTCTCGACCTCGCCATGGGCGAGGAGCAGTTCCTCATGCAGCCGGGCGAGCAGTTGCGGCAGACTCATGCCGTCGCGTCCGGCGATCTCCTCCAGCACCCGCCAGTAGAAGTTCTCCAGCCGCACGCTTGTGGCATAGCCGCTCATGCGCACCGACTTCAGGCGCGTCTGCCAAAGCCGCTGGTCCGCGTCGATGAACAGCTTGCACATGAGCGTTCTCCTGCCGCCCCGCTGACCGGTAGGCCGATCATAGCCGAGACAACGCGAAGGGCGAAGGCCGCCCGCCATCACAAACGGGCGGCCGCGATTCGCGCGGGGTCGGACCGTTTCGGCGCGTCAGGCCGCCTGGCGCTGCGTCGAATGGCTGATCGAGGTGCCGAGCACGGTCAGGAACTGGGCGATCCACGCCGGATGCGCCGGCCAGGCCGGCGCCGTGACGAGGTTGCCGTCGGTCGTCGCGCCGTCGATCGCGATCTCCGCATAGGTGCCGCCGGCGAGCTTGACCTCGGCGCTGCACGCCGGATAGGCCGAGCACGTCCGCCCCTCCAGCACACCCGCTGCCGCGAGGATCTGCGGGCCGTGGCAGATGGCAGCGACCGGCTTGTTGGCATCGAAGAAGTGCCGGACGATCTCGATCACGCGCCCGTTGAGGCGCAGATATTCCGGCGCCCGCCCGCCGGGGATGACGAGCGCGTCGTAGCGCGCCGGGTCGACCTCGGCGAAGGTCGCGTTGAGCGCGAAATTGTGGCCGCGCTTCTCCGAATAGGTCTGCTGGCCCTCGAAATCATGGATCGAGGTGGCGACCGCCTCGCCCGCCTTCTTGTCCGGGCAGACGGCGTGCACGGTGTGGCCGACCGCGAGGAGTGCCTGGAATGGCACCATGGTCTCGTAGTCCTCGACGAAGTCGCCGACGATCATCAGGATGCGCTTGCCGCTCATTGCTTGTCCTCCCGTTTCCACCCGCCGCAGACGGGCGCTCGGATAAGGATAAGTCCGAGGCGGGAGACGGGGGTGTTACGGGGTTAGTGCGCGCCGCCCCCTCGCCCGTTGCGAACAAAGCAAAATCCCCGGTCGATGACCGGGGATTGCCGAAGGCTTCGCAATCGCGGGGAACGGCAGTGGTCAGGTCTTCTCGACCTGCCCGAATTCGAGCTCGACCGGCGTCGCGCGGCCGAAGATCGACACCGCGACCTTGAGGCGCGAGCGCGCGTCGTCGACTTCCTCGACGATGCCGTTGAACGAGGCGAAGGGGCCGTCGGCCACCTTCACCGTCTCGCCCACCTCGAAGGTGATCGAGGGCTTCGGGCGCTCGATGCCCTCCTGCACCTGCTGCAGGATGCGCATCGCCTCGCTCTCGGCGATCGGCATCGGCTTGTTGTCGGCGCCGAGGAAGCCGGTGACCTTGGGGGTGTTCTTGATGAGATGGAAGGCCTCGTCGGTGAGGTCCATCTTCACCAGCACATAGCCCGGGAAGAACTTGCGCTCGGCGTCGACCTTGCGGCCGCGGCGCACCTCGACGACCTTCTCGGTCGGCACCAGCACCTGCTCGAACAGCTCGGTGAGCCCGCGCTGCGCGGCCTGCTCCTTGATCGAGTCCGCGACCTTCTTCTCGAAGTTCGAATAGGCGTGGACGATGTACCAGCGCTTCGCCATGTTCCTCAATTCCCTCAGCGACCGATCTGCAGAAGCTGCGCGACAACGAAGCTCAGGATCTGGTCGGCGACCAGGAAGAACAGCGACGCCACCACCACCATGACGAACACCATGGCCGTCGTGATCAGCGTCTCGCGACGGGTCGGCCAGGTCACCTTGCGCGCTTCCGCGCGGACCTGCTGGAAGAACTCGACGGGGTTCGTCTTGGCCATGCTCGTCTCGAAACGCCTCTAGCGCGGGGGAATAATGTCCCGCGCTTTCCTCTGTTCATTCAATTAGGCAGTGCGGGCGTATAGCCTGCGCGGCCCGCGACGTCAAAGGACGCTTGAAGTCTCGTCCCGCCAACTCCCCGTGAGGGAAGGGTGGCAGGAGTGGAGGGACTCGAACCCCCAACCCCCGGTTTTGGAGACCGGTGCTCTAACCAGTTGAGCTACACTCCTTCGGGCCTTCACCCGAATGCCCGACCGCCGCAGCGAGTCGGGCGGGGCAATATAGCGGTCGGCGGGCCGGCGTCGAGGCCTGCCCGCCGAATTCGCGATATCACTCGATGATGGCGGCGACGACGCCGGCGCCGACGGTGCGGCCGCCTTCGCGGATGGCGAAGCGCAGCTTCTCTTCCATCGCGATCGGCACGA
>NZ_JNLC01000005.1 GCF_000702305.1 Allobosea sp. 117 | reverse complement strand
GGCGTCGTCCGTGCATAGTCAAAAACCCGCCGAAGCCGCGCGGCGGTCTCCCCGAGAAAGCTGCCGATCATCGCCTCATAGCGCACCACGAAAAACGGCACGGCGAGGCTTTCAGCGATGGCTTCCGCCAGCGTGGTCTTACCGTTCCCCGGTGGGCCCACCAAAAGCACGCGATGGCGCGGCTCAAGCGAGTGGGAGCGCAGCAGTGAGGCGCGCTGCTGCTCTTCGATCAGTTGTGATGCCGCCAGCTTCGTAAGATCGGGCAGCACAAGCTCGTCCAGACGGCGCCGCGGCGAAATTTCCATGATGAATTCCCGCGCGCCGCGGCCATTGGGCTCGACGGGGAGGCGCGGGACGTTGGCCATACCGTTCACAGGTGGCATCTCCACAACTTTTTCCAGGCGGTCCGCCAACACATTGTGTTGCTTGGCCCGCTCTTCGGCGACAATCGCTTCGACGGTCCGCCGCAGGGTCCGGTTATCGCCCGTGACACCGGCCTTCACGAGGCTTATGAGAAGATCGCTGCGGGCCATAACGCTATCCCCGGCGCCTTCCGCGTCGATCGACGAGTTCTGCCTCGTCGATTTCAACGCCAAGGGTCCGCAAGCCCCGCAGGACGATCGTCCTCATCGATTCGCCCCGCTCGGCGCAGAGAAGAGCGAGCTGGCGGCGGACCGGCGTAGGGACCATGACCTGGAGCGGCACGTCCTTCTGCGGCGATTCCATGGGAGCCGCCTTCGCCCGTCCTTGCCCCCGGGTTTGGTCCTTTGCCATAACAGCAGAAGCGATCCTGTCTTGCGTACTCATGTAGTCGTAATATCATGATTTCATGAGTTTCGGATGCGCCAACCTTTCGCCGACCGGGACAAGCTGTGGATTGTTAGCGGCTTCGCCGGACGATCGAAGCGTCCCGCGAGAACCCGTACAGCTTTCCTGCCGCCTTGCCGGACTCCGATCAGGGAACGGACCGCGCCGGGATGCCGCGGCCCGTTGCAGCTCAAGTCGCGTTTTCAAGGTCGCTCACCGCACACGCAGCACGTCCGGCAGCCAGCCGCGTACCTTGCCCCTCGCGGGCAGCCAGCGCCGCCAGCTCGGCCTTCTTCATCCGGTTCCACGCAGGGGCGGCAGGAACGCCTTTGGCTTCACACAGCGCCGCGATGATCTGCGCGCCGCTGACGCGCCTCACGACAGTGCCGTTTATCAACCGCGAACGCTATCTTGCCGATATGGAATGGAAGCGCCGGCTGCACGAACCGAACGGCACGCCCGGCGCGATGTTTTGGAGCGTCTGGTGATGAGCGGCGCGGCTGTGGCCGCGGTGACCAGTTTTTACGGAAGTGGCGCACCGGCCGAGATTCGAGCCTACTTTCTGTCTCGAACGCAAACGTAATTCTGCTGTCTGATTCTGCGCCCGAAAAGCAGACCGTCGGCTAACGGCCCCATTCTTGCGGAGCCAAGCTCCATGTCGAGATGCGCTGCGCCGCCTGTGGCGATGTGGTCGCTTCCAGAAGCATTACGCGCGACCGGGATTTGCACCAATCGGATATCGTCTGCACCGAAGGCTGATCTGGAGGCTATGGGGTTGAGCGACTCCCCAATCTTTGGACAGATATCCAGCGGAATTAAGCTACTCTCTGTGCTGGCTGAACGGTTTCGATGGCGTTGGAGTAAACCATGGCGGGCGGCTGTCCGACATGGGCGAGCGTGGACCGCCGTTGACTGTGGAAGATGATCTATCGTCAGATGCCCCTTGGCCTGCGAGCCGGCGTCTCAGGCATGCAAATAGACACACTCATGCTTCAGGGATCGCCGCGCGTGTTCGATGAAGATGTTGTCGGGCAGCGCGCTGGGCCGTCCATCGACATCCCGGGGCCGCTCCGCTTCAGCCGGTCGGGCAAGGTGAAGGAAGTGAACTGACGTCCGGAAAGTGCCGCTTGTTACAGCTTCACCCCTCTTGCACTGGCTTAACCTCTTCCTAAATCGCTTGCTGCCGGCGCCCCTTGGGGCCGGCGGGTCGCGCGGGCGCCACTCGGCGTCCGGCGATCGGACCATCTTGTACCCATGTTGCTCAAGAGGAGGATGTGGCTATGAGAACCACTCTCGACTTTGCTCCCCTGTTCCGGTCGAGCATCGGCTTCGACCGCATGCTGAACGCGCTCGAGACCGCGAGCCGTGTCGCGACGATCGACAACTGGCCGCCCTATGACATCGTCAAATCCGGCGAAGACGACTACCGCATCACCATGGCGGTGGCGGGCTTCACGGAAGGCGACTTCACCCTCACCCAGGAGCAGAACCTGCTGGTGGTGATGGGTCAGAAGTCCGGCGTTGAGGGCGATGATGGCCAGTATCTCCATCGCGGCATCGCCGGCCGGGCCTTCGAGCGCCGCTTCGAACTCGCGGACCATGTGAAGGTCACCGGCGCAAGCCTCGTCAACGGCCTGCTCACCATCGAGCTGAAGCGCGAAATCCCCGAGGAAATGAAGCCGCGTCGCATCGCCATCGCGACCGACGCCGCGCGTCCCCAGGGTGAGGTGAGGCAGATCGAGGCCGAGAAGCGGGCGGCTTGAAGCGCTTCCCACGACGCATCACGTCAGACGCCGGGCGCACCCGCCCGGCGCCACAGGAAGCTTTTGCACGCGAACGGAAAGGAAAAAAATCATGAGTGTACGTGACCTGATCCCGTGGGGCCGCGACAATGGCAGTTCGGTCCCCACTGTCTTCCGCGACGATGAGCGTAGCCCGTTTCTCTCGTTGCACCGCGAGGTGAACCGGCTGTTCGACGACGTCTTCCGCTCCTTCGACCGCGGCCTGCCGGCCTTCGGCGCGCTGCCGACCTTCAATGTCGGCTGGCCGAGCGTCGAGATCGCCGAGACCGAGAAGGAGATCAAGGTGACGGCCGAGGTCCCTGGTCTCGAGGAGAAGGACGTCGAGGTGCTGCTCGATAACGGCGTGCTGACGTTGAGGGGCGAGAAGCGCTCGGAGACGCAGGACAAGGAGAAGCAGTTCTCCGAACGCTTCTATGGCCGCTTCGAGCGGCGCATCCCGCTCGGCGTCGAGGTCGAGGAGGACAAGATCGATGCCCGCTTCAGGAACGGCGTGCTGAGCATCGTGCTGCCCAAGAGCGCGAAGGCGCAGTCGCAGGTGAAGCGCATCGCCATCAAGCACTGAGACCATCGCTGACCGGCAGCGACCCTATAGCGCGCTGCCGGTCGCCTCCTTCGCCGATGAGGGAGGGATGAGATGCTGGAGACCGTCAGAGAAACACCGTCCAACCCTATAATCCATCGACCAGAGAACTGGCCCGCCAATGACGCACGCGGTCCGCTGGCGATGGGGCGCTCCGTCTTCCCGGAGGATGCGGTCGCCCGCATCTTCAGGCCGTCGCGCTGCGTGATGACGGCGGGCCGCGCGCGCTGCAAGAGTTGGCGCCTCGTCTTCGAGCGGCGCGGCGCGCCCGTCATCGAGCCGCTAATGGGCTGGACGGCAGGCAGCGACACGCTCGCCCAGATCGAGCTCGACTTTCCCACGCTCGACGCCGCGATCCGCTACGCGGAGCGGCAGGGTCTCGACTGTGTCGTCCAGTCGGCGGCGCGATGCCAGGAGCGCATCCCTCCCTCGCACGGAGTCCGACCTGCCAGCCGGGCTCCTCTTCTCGACCTTGGGCATTTCAGCCGGCCGGAGCGGCGGTACGGCGCGCGCGATCGCGTCATCCCAGCCGGCAGACGCCACACCATCAGCCGCAACCGAACAGATGAGGAGGATCAATCATGCTGAAGTCACTGTCCGTAGACACGCCGAAGGCCTTCGACGTCGTCACCATCATCGCCGGCCTCGGCCTTGCCCTGGCGCCCTGGTATCTCGGTTTCACCACCGAGACCGCCGCAGCGTGGAATGCCTGGATCGTCGGCGCCGCCGTGACGCTGATCGCCGTGGCCGCCCTGTTCGCCTTCCACCAGGCTGAAGAATGGGCGAACGCGGCGCTCGGCCTGTGGGCCATCGTCGCGCCTTGGGCTCTCGGCTTCTCGGCGCTGTCCGTCGCCGTCACCGCCCATGTGATCGCCGGCCTTGTCGTCGCGGCCGTGGCGGCCGCCCGCCTGTGGTTCACCACCGGGCGGCCATACTCGACCGCCTGATCGTGAGCCGGCCCGGCGCCCTGCCGGGCCGGACTTTCATTCGCTCCGACAGAAGGAAAGCAACCTAATACGGGGGCCAGGCATGCTCACGGTTCCTACACGGAAGAAAAGGATGATCACCACCCTTCTGGTGGCGCTGGCGCTGGTGGCCGGGATCGCGTCACCTGCCCTCGGCCAACCGGCGATCGCGGGCATCGCCGGCGGTGTTCCAACGCTGGCGCCAGTGCTCGATCGGGTGACGCCGGCGGTGGTGAACATCTCGGTGATCTCGCGCGCCCCCGGGTCATCGAACCCGCTCTATAACGATCCCTATTTCCGCCGCTTCTTCGATCTGCCGGACATGCCGCAGGAGGAGCCGCGGCTGAGCGCCGGCTCGGGGGTCATCATCGATGCCGCGCGCGGCCATGTGCTGACGAACCATCACGTTGTCGCAGGCGCAAGCGAGATCGTCGTCACGCTGAAGGACGGGCGCCGACTGAGTGCCCGTCTCATCGGCTCCGACAAGGCGACCGACATCGCGCTCCTCAAGGTTCAGGCGACCAACCTCGTCGCACTGCCCATCGGCGATTCCGACCGGCTGAAGGTCGGTGACTATGTCGTCGCCATCGGCAATCCCTTCGGCCTCGGCCAGACGGTGACCTCCGGCATCGTCAGCGCGCTCGGTCGCACCGGCATCAGCAATGACGGCTATGAGGACTTCATACAGACCGATGCCTCGATCAATCCCGGCAATTCCGGCGGCGCTCTGGTGACACTGGACGGGCGGCTGATCGGCATCAACACCGCCATACTGAGCCCGGCGGGAGGCAATGTCGGCATCGGCTTCGCCGTGCCGAGCAACATGGCCCTGGCGGTGATGAACCAGCTGGCGCACGACGGCAGGGTCCATCGCGGTCGGGTCGGTATCGCCGTTCAGGATGTCACGTCGGACGTCGCCGAGGCGCTTGGGCTGGGTGAGGTCCGTGGCGCGGTGATCGCCGGTGTCGAGCCGGGCTCGCCCGCTCAAAGAGCCGGCCTCGCGGCGGGCGATGTCGTGACAGCTGTCGACGGCCGCCCGGTTCACAGCGCCGCCAGCCTGCGCAACCGCATCGGCCTGACGCCCGCCGGCACGAGCGTAACATTGAGCGTGCGGCGCAGCGACGGTCCTCGCAATGTCAGCGTGAGGATCAGCTCCTGAGGAGCGTCCCGCTCATGCCGGCATAGAACTCTGCCTTCGCCGGCCTATCTCATCGAAGATGTTTCAACAGGGAGGACGTCATGAACGCCAGTGACATCGTCGCCATGCGCGGCCCGGTCGATGAGAGCATCATTGCCGACATCCTCATGACCGGAGCCACGCGCGAGGAACTGGCGCAGGCCCGGGCCTAGCGCCAGGCCGACGAGGCGCCGATCGATGAAGGCCGGCAACACCCGTCGTCGCGCGTCGCCGAGCTCGTCGCGCTTCTCGAGGAGCTGGACGAAGATGGCGAGGAGTGAGTGGGGGGCCCGCCTGGCCCGGCTCAGCTCGTCGTGATCACCCGCAAGGGTCCACGCCGGTCGAGCACGTCGACCACCACCTTGGCGCCGGAGCGGCGCAGCGCGACGTCGGCCGCCCCGCCATCGAGCCTGAGATTGCGCAATGTGACCTCGCTCAAGAAATCCGGCAGCGTGGGCTCGTCGAAGGTGACGTGCAGCCGCTCCGGGTCGAAGCCGAGCCCGAGGCAGGCCTGCAGCATGTAGCACGGTGCCGCCGCCGCCCAGGCCTGCGGCATGCAGGCGACCGGATAGAATGTCGGCCCGCGGGTCTGCTGGCGGGCAAAGCCGCAAAACAGCTCTGGCAGGCGGCGCAGGTCGATATAGGTCGAGGCGGCGAAGAGGCCCTCGAAGATCCGCGCCGCCTCGCGCTTGAAGCCGTAGCGGGCGAGGCCGGCGGCGATCAGCGCATTATCATGCGGCCAGACCGAGCCGTTATGGTAGCTCATCGGATTGTAGCGCGCTTCACTGCTGGCGATGGTGCGCACCCCCCAGCCGCAGAACAGCGTCGGTCCCATCAGCGTGCTGGCCACGCAAGCTGCCCGATCCGGCAGGGCGATGCCGGTGAGCAATGCGTGGCCGGCATTGGAGCTCCTGACACGGCACGGCCGCTTCTCGCCGTCGAGCGCCAGCACATAGGTGCCGAGCGCTGCATCGAAGAAGGCCGCATCGAAGTCGGCGCGGAGCGCCTCGGCACATCGGTCAAACCTGGCGGCGCGTTCAGGGTGCCCCAAGGCGCGGGCGACGTACGCGGCGGCCCGCCAGGCGCCATAGGCATAGGCCTGCACCTCGGCGAGGGCGATGGGGCCCCGCGCCAATGTGCCGTCGGCATGGAAGACGGAATCATGGCTGTCCTTCCAGCCCTGATTGATCAGCCCCTCTTGGGTCTGCCGGCCATATTCGACGAAGCCGTCGCCGTCGCGATCGCCATGGTTCTCGATCCAGCCCAGCGCCGCCTCGATGTTCGGCCAGAGCCGGCGCAGCGTGACGAGATCGCCGGTGCGCTCCAGATAGGCACCGGCCAGCATGACGAAGAGCGGAGTGGAATCGACGCTGCCGTAATAGCGGCGGAACGGCACCTCCCTCAGCTCAGCCATCTCGCCATGGCGTACCTCGTGCAGGATCTTGCCGGGCTCGGCGTCCGCCTCCGGGTCGAACCCCGTCGCCTGGTTGGCGGCGAGATGCTGGAGCACGCCGCGCGCTATGGACGGGTCGAGCCACAGCGTCTCCAGCGCGGTGATCAGCGCGTCGCGCCCGAACACTGTGCTGAACCACGGGATGCCGGCATAAGGATAGGGTCCCTCCGCCGTGTCGGTTACCAGCATGTAGAGGTCGGAGACCGAGCGGCGCACCGCCTCGTTGAAGATGTCGTTCGAGGTGATGATCGCCGTCGCCCGCGAGGCGGAGGAGCGCAACGCACGGCGCGCATCCCGCAGCGCACGAAGGAAGGCAGGACGCACCGGCCTCTCGCTGGCGCCATCGCAGGCGATCTCCAGGACCATGGTCCGTACCTCGCGCGGGGCGAGGTCGAAGACGAAGCCGGCATGGTCCGCCGTCAGTTCCTGCGGTGCCGGGTCGAAGCGCAGCGTGGTCTGCCGTCGCCGTCCATCAAGGCCGAGATAGGCGAGCTTCACTTGGTGGGCCGTCATCTCCGGCCTTTGCAACGTACCGCGCCGGGCCCGCTGCGTGCCGCGCACCTCGAACAAGTCGGCGAAATCGGCGGCGAAGGCGATGTCGATCCTCACCTGCCGGGACCGGTCGTCGAAGTTGCGGATGGCGATCCGCTCATGGCAGGTGCCGTTCCACAGGAAACGCGAACGGCGCAGATGAAGGAGGTCGTGCTCCAGCACCAGCCGGCCCTCGGCATCGAACAGGTCGGGGTTGGTGAGATCGCAGGTCAGCGTCGCGTTGTCGTCGCGCAGCGTCGAGGACAGCAGCATCGGCCGCTGCCCGGCGATGGTCAGGTAGAGATGTGAGAGATAGCGCGTGTCGCGATGATAGAGGCCCTCCGGGCTGCCCGGTCCGGACAGCGCATCGCCATTATGATCGAACACGGCGAAGGTATCGCCGTGCTTGAGCGTGCGCGGCCGCCGCTCCTGCAGCGAGGCGGCGGCCGGGATGAAGAACTGCGCCAGCGGCGTGCCCGGCCGGGTCGGCGCTGGCGCATGAGCGACCGCTTCCGCACTGGTCGTGCCGTGCATGCAGCTCCTCCCACTCAGGCGACGGCCCGTAGTTCGATTCCATCGACCAGTCCGTTGCCGGTGCCATTTGCCACGGCGGGAATGCGCATCGCGGCACGGCGCAAGCCGGGAAGATCACGATAAATGGCGAGATAGTCGAGCGCCATCCGCTCGGCGGTGAAGCGCTCCTCGAAGGTGGCGCGCACCTCGGCACGGTCGAGCAGGTCCACCGAGCGCACCGCCGCCACCGCCTCGCCGAGGTCGCTCACGATGAAGCCGGAGACGCCATCGTCGATCACCTCCGGCACCGAGCCGTTGCGGAAGGCGATCACCGGCGTGCCGCAGGCCATGGCCTCGATCATGACGAGCCCGAACGGCTCCGGCCAATCGATCGGAAAGAGCAGCGCGCGGGCATTACCGAGGAAGTCTGCCTTCTGCTGCTCGTTGATCTCGCCGATGAACTCGACATTGGAATGCCGCGCCACCATGGGCGCGATCGCCTCGTCCCAATAGGCCTGGTCGGCCTTGTCCACCTTGGCGGCGATCTTGAGCGTCATGCCGGCGCGGGCGGCGATCTCGATGGCGCGGTCGGGGCGCTTCTCGGGCGAGATGCGGCCGAGGAAGGCGAGATAGTTGCCTTGCGGGTTCGCGGTGAAGGGCAGGACATCCTTGGGCAGGCCATGGTGCACGGTCCCGGCCCAATGCACCGGCGGCATGGGGCGGCGCTGATCGTCCGAGATGGAGACGAGCGGATAGTGCGGGAAGGCGGAGTAGAAGGGCCTGAGGTCGGGCAGGTCGAGACGGCCGTGCAGCGTCGTCACCATGCGGTCGGCAAAGGCGCTGGCGAGCGGATAGTGCAGGAAGTCGACATGGAAGTGCAGCACGTCGAACTCGTCGGCGCGGCGGCGCACCTGCTCCAGCATCATCATGTGATAGGGCAGCGGGTCCCTGACCTGCGGATTGAGCCTGAGCGCCATGTCGCAGCAGGGCACCAATTCGGCCGCAGTCTTGGAATCGCCGCTGGCAAACAGCGTCACCTCATGGCCCTGCCGGACCAGTTCCTCGGTGAGATAGGACACGATGCGCTCGGTGCCGCCATAGAGCCGTGGCGGGCAGCATTCCGCGAGCGGGGCGATCTGGGCGATCTTCATCGGCAAAACCTCCTCGTTTGAGCAAAGCGTTGACAATGAGCGCGCGTCGGAGAAGTCCGGTGGCCACCCAAGTGGGGCGTGGCCGCCTTCCTCGTCATGGAGGCCGCTGCCGTGATCGACGTGATCCGGTCCATCCGGCGCCCGCCGCAACGAACCCGAGCGATAGCGGCCGTGCCGAGCAGACCTCCCCGATTGGCGATATCGTCGAGATGCTCGGCGCGGCCCGGCGCCCGGCGCATCTCGGTTGATGGAAGCGCACCCTCCTTGTTCGAGGCGAGCGCGTGCCGGCGCGAGACAGGGGCCCGGGGCGGTTCCGGGCCCCGACTTGTCAGAAGTCCATGCCCGCGCCGGCGGGAACGGCGGGGGCCGCTTCCTTCTTCGGCTTCTCGGCGACCAGAGCCTCGGTGGTGATCAGCAGGGAGGCGACCGAGGCGGCATCCTGGAGCGCGGTGCGCACGACCTTCGCCGGGTCGATCACGCCATTGGCGACGAGGTCCTGGTAGGTGCCGGTCGCGGCGTTGTAGCCCCAGTTGTAGTCGTCCTTCTCCAGCAGCTTGCCGACGATCACCGAGCCATCCTCGCCGGCATTGGTGGCGATCTGCCGCGCCGGCGTCTGAATGGCGCGCCGGACGATGGCGACGCCGGCCTTCTGGTCTTCATTGGCCGGCTGTACGGAATCGATCGCCTTCAGCGCCCGCAGCAGCGCGACGCCGCCGCCCGGCAGGATGCCTTCCTCGACGGCCGCGCGGGTGGCGTGCAGCGCGTCGTCGACGCGATCCTTCTTCTCCTTCACCTCGACCTCGGTCGCGCCGCCGACGCGGATCACCGCGACGCCGCCGGCGAGCTTGGCCAGGCGCTCCTGCAGCTTCTCACGGTCGTAGTCCGAGGTGGTCTCCTCGATCTGCGCCTTGATCTGCGCGACGCGGTCGGTGATGTCCTTCTTGGAGCCGGCACCGTCGACGATGGTAGTGTTCTCCTTCTCGATCACCACCTTCTTGGCGCGGCCGAGCTGGGCGAGAGTGACGTTCTCCAACTTGATGCCGAGGTCCTCGGAGATCACCTGGCCTGCGGTGAGGATGGCGATGTCCTCGAGCATGGCCTTGCGGCGATCGCCGAAGCCGGGCGCCTTCACCGCCGCGACCTTGAGGCCGCCGCGCAGCTTGTTCACCACGAGGGTGGCCAGGGCCTCGCCCTCCACGTCCTCGGCGATGATCAGCAGCGGCCTGGAGGTCTGCACCACCGATTCCAGGAGCGGCAGCATGGCCTGCAAACCGGACAGCTTCTTCTCATGGATCAGGATGTACGGATCCTCGAGCTCGACCCGCATCTTCTCGGTGTTCGTCACGAAATAAGGCGAGACATAGCCGCGGTCGAACTGCATGCCTTCGACCACCTCGAGCTCGGTGGCGGCGGTCTTGGCTTCCTCGACGGTGATCACGCCTTCATTGCCGACCTTCTGCATCGCCTCGGCGAGGAAACGGCCGATCTCGGTGTCGCCATTGGCGGAGATGGTGCCGACCTGGGCGATCTCGTCATTGCGCGTCACCTTGCGGGCACGGGTCTTGAGATCCGCCACGACCGCGTCTACCGCGAGGTCGATGCCGCGCTTGAGGTCCATCGGGTTCATGCCGGCGGCAACCGCCTTGGAGCCTTCCTTGACGATGGCCTGGGCGAGAACGGTGGCGGTGGTGGTGCCATCGCCCGCGAGATCGTTGGTCTTCGAGGCCACCTCGCGCACCATCTGCGCGCCCATGTTCTCGAACTTGTCCTCGAGCTCGATCTCCTTGGCGACGGTGACGCCGTCCTTGGTGATGCGGGGAGCGCCAAAGCTCTTCTCGATGACGACGTTCCTGCCCTTCGGGCCGAGCGTCACCTTCACCGCATTGGCAAGCGTGTCCACGCCGCGCAGCATCTTCTCGCGCGCCTCGGACGAGAACTTCACTTCCTTGGCAGCCATGATCCTGTCCTCCTTCCTGGATTGCGATGGCTCACGATTTAAAAGGGATGCTTGGTCAGGCGGCCTTCCTGGCCGTCTCGCTCCGTTCGATCACGCCGAGAATGTCGCTCTCCTTCATGATGAGCAGGTCCTCGCCGTCGATCTTCACCTCGGTGCCGGACCACTTGCCGAACAGCACGCGGTCGCCGGCCTTCAGGTCGAGCGGCACCAGCTTGCCAGCCTCGTCGCGCGCACCGGGCCCGGCGGCGACGACCTCGCCCTCCTGGGGCTTTTCCTTGGCGGTGTCGGGAATGATGATGCCGCCGGCCGTCTTCTCGAGGGCCTCGATGCGGCGCACGACGACACGGTCGTGCAGCGGGCGGAAATGCATGCAGATCCTCCTGGTGCAGGGCAGCGATGTCATGAACTCGGCGCCTGGGCGCACGAGCGGACATCGAGCTAGGAAGGCTGCGTTTCTCGTTCAAGAGGGTACGCGAAAATTTTTGTCAGTCGGCGATCGTGAGTGCCAATGAGCTGAAAACAATAGCGAATATCGAATCGGGGTGACTGGCGAGAGATGGCCGAGAAATTTTCAGGGTCCCTCTTGAACGAGATTTTTTCGCTCCCCAGATCGCTTGTCGCCGGGGCCTGAAAGGACCGGTCAGAAGAGCTCGCGCCGGCAGGCGTGAGCGGCTTGTGCCCATGTTGCTCAGTGGAGGATGTGGCTATGAGAACCTTCGACTTTGCTCCCCTTTATCGTTCCACCGTCGGCTTCGACCGGCTGTTCGATCTCATCGATGCTGCTGCGGCGCCGCGTCCGGACTGGCCGCCCTACAATATCGAGAAGACCGGCGAGAACGCCTACCGGATCACCATGGCCGTTGCCGGCTTCCGTCCCGACGAGGTCGAGCTCACGCAGCAGGCCAATAAGCTGGTCGTCACGGGCAGGAAGACCGCGGACGCAAACGACCGCCAGATGCTGCACAAGGGCATCGCCTTCCGCGATTTCACGCAGACCTTCAATCTCGCCGACTATGTGAAGGTGTCCGGAGCGACGCTTCAGGACGGCCTGCTGTCGGTCGAACTCGCGCGCGAGGTGCCGGAACGGCTGAAGCCGCGCCGCATCGAGATCGTTTCCGCAGGCCAGCCGGCCGAGAGCAACGTCAAGCAGATCGAGCAGGCCAAGGCGGCCTGATCTTTCCCGCAAGAAAAGGCTGTGTCCCGTCTCCCGACACTTCGGCGGGAGACGGGGGCTGTGGAGGATTGGAGATGTTGCACGAAGTGAATGCAGGCGCCGGGGTTCTTCCGCCTGGTGTCCCATGGGGCGAACCGCGGTCGCCGGGAGAGGTTCTGGCCGATCCGACGATGAGCGCCGAGTCAAAGCGTGCACTCCTTGCTTCATGGGCCTCGGACCGGCATGCCGTACCGAACCGGCCGGACCTTCGCCGCCCAGAGGTAGGCGAGATCCTGGTCCTCTCCGACATATTTGAGGCGCTGCAAGCTTTGGACGAGTTGACCGATCTTCCGCAGATATCGCAGGGCCGAAGCTCCCGCCAAACCTCTGACGCGAGCTGTGCTGCTGGCATGTGAGATCAGAGCATGCCGGACCGCAGCTCGCTATGGATGGAGCCCGTGCCCGGCCGCGGGCTGTTCATTGCCGGCGTTGCGCGCGTCTTGCAACCGCCCGCCGTTCTTGTCATGTCACGCGTCCAGCTTTCAACTGCATGACCTATCCCAATGACGATCGAGACCTCCGAGAGCCGCCCCTTCGAAGCCGATGTTTCCCGCCTGCTGCACATGATGGTGCACTCGGTCTATTCCGACCGGGACGTATTCCTGCGGGAGTTGATCTCCAACGCGGCGGACGCCTGCGAGAAGCTGCGCTACGAGGCGATCGCGGCGCCTCAGTTGCTCGGCGACGACCCCAAGCTCGCCATCACCATTTCCGCCGATCCGGAGGCGGGCACGCTCGCCATCGCCGATAACGGCATCGGCATGAGCCATGATGAGCTGATCGAAGCGCTCGGCACCATCGCCCGCTCCGGCACGCGCAGCTTCATGGACCGCATCGCCGGCGCGGAAGGGAAAGAAGGCGCGCAGCTGATCGGCCAGTTCGGGGTCGGCTTCTATTCCGCCTTCATGGTGGCGTCGAAGGTCGAGGTAATCAGCCGTCGCGCCGGCAGTGAGGAGGCGTGGCTCTGGGCGTCCGACGGCAAGGGCACGTTCTCCGTCGCCCCCGCCGCGCTCGACGCGGCGCCGGCGCGCGGCACCCGCGTCACCCTTCACCTGATGGAGGACGCCAAATCCTATGCCGAGCGCTGGACGCTGGAGCGCATCGTCAAGGAGCAGTCCGGCCATGTGCCGGTACCGATCACCTTCATCGAGAAGCCGGGCGAGGAGGCGAAGCCGCTCTCGGACGGCGCCGCGCTGTGGACCAAATCGAAGAGCGACATCGCGGCGCAGGACTACACCGACTTCTACCGCAGCGTCGCCGGCCAGTATGACGAGCCGGCCGCCACCATCCATTTCCGCGCCGAGGGCCGCCACGAATATACCGGCCTGCTGTTCGTGCCGGGCGCGCGGCCGTTCGACCTGTTCGACGCCGACCGCAAGGGCCGCATCAAGCTCTATGTGAAACGCGTCTTCATCACCGACGACGCGGAGATCCTGCCGCGCTATCTGCGATTCATGCGCGGCATCGTCGACAGTGCCGACCTGCCGCTCAACGTCTCGCGCGAGATGATCCAGGACAGTCCGCTGCTCGGCGCGATCCGCAAGGGCGTCAGCAACCGCGTCCTTTCCGAGCTGGTGAGGCTGGCCGAGCAGGACGCCGAGGGTTTCGGCAAGATCTGGGAGAATTTCGGCGCCGTCATCAAGGAAGGCCTTTATGAGGACTTCGAGCGCCGCGAGCAACTGCTCGGCCTCGCCCGCTTCAAGTCGACGGCCTCAGGCGAGGGCTGGCGCAGCCTGAAGGACTATGCCGCGGCGTTGAGGGAGAACCAGACGGCGATCTACTACATCGTCGGCGATGATGCCGCCCGCATCGCCAACTCTCCGCATCTGGAAGGCTTCCGAGCCCGCGGCATCGAGGTGCTGCTGCTCGCCGATCCGGTCGACAGCTTCTGGACCTCGAGCGGACTCGATTACGAAGGCAAGCCGTTCAAGTCCATCACGCAGGGGGCGGCCGATCTCGGGCTGATCCCGCTGCTCGACGCCGGCGCGCAGCCTCCAGCGGACGCGAGCGTGGAGGTGCAGGCGCTCATCGCCGTGATGAAGGATGTGCTCGGCGAGGAGATCGCGGATGTGCGTGCCTCCGACCGCCTCACCGACAGCGCCGTCTGCCTTGTCGCCGCCGAGAGCGGCCCGGACCGGCAGTTCGAGCGCCTCCTCGCCGCTTCCGGGCGACTGGGCAGCGCGGCGAAGCCGATCCTGGAGCTGAATCCGAAGCATGCGATGATCGTGGGCCTTGCCGGCAACGGCGACGACGCGGTGCGCGCGGATGTTGCGCACCTGCTGCTCGACACCGCGCGCGTGCTCGACGGCGATCGCCCGAGTGATGCGAAGGCGTTCTCGGAAAGGCTGAGCCGGCTGATTGCCCGCAGCCTCGGCTGACGGGCGACATAGGCGGGAGGAACGCGTGCGTCCACCGTGACGGAGATGTCAGCTTCGCGCCGCCGGTTTCAGCAGGTCGGACAGGCCGATCCGGTGCGACATCTCGGCGCGCCGGTCGGGCACGGCGAAGCCGACACCGGCGCCGTATTGCGTGGGGATTCCGCCATCCATCCTCATCGAGCACGACGGCACCGATTCGGCATCCCAGAGGATTTCCAGCCGCTCACCCTGCGCATCGTCAGAGATGCACGACAGGTTGAGCGTCTGAAGATCGTTTGCCTTTAACCCCACAAACACGATAGTGGCGCCGCCGCCAGCCGGTCCTCAATGATGTCCACAATCCTGTCAGTCAGTCTGAGATCGACCGTCACGTTGGGATGACGCTTTCGGAACGCAGGCAGAGCGGGCGCGATCACATGCAGTCCGATCGGCAGTGACGCCGCCACCCGCAAGGTGCCAGACGGTTCCGAACGCGCGCTCATCGCCGCCTGCTCGATCGCTTCCGCCTCGCCCAGCAGCCGCAGCGCTCGCTCATGCAGATCGCGACCCTCCGCCGTGAGCGCCAGCGACCGGGTCGTGCGGGTGAAGAGCGCAACCCCCAGATGCCGCTCAAGACGTTAGATGCTCTTGCTGACGGCCGAGGGGGAGATCGACAGGGAGCGCGCAGCGGCGGTGAAGCTGCCCGTCGAGCCGGTGCGCGCGAATGCGATGAGGCCGGTCAACCGCTCCAAAAGCATTTGTTCCTTCATGGCACTATTGAAGCGCCATTGGAGCAGATTTTCAATGCCGGGACTGGAATTATATCGATGTCTGAGCACCGAACGGCGAAAGGAGATCATGATGAGCGATACAATAAAGGCGATCCGGCAGCACGCGTTCGGCGGTCCCGAGGTGCTGGTCTATGAGGATGCCCCGAAGCCTGAGTTGAAGCCAGGCGAAGTGCTGGTCCGGGTTCACGCCGTCGGCCTCAATCCACCCGACTGGTATCTGCGTGAGGGCTACAAGATGCTTCCGCCCGAATGGCAGCCGCGGGTGTCGTTCCCGCTCATCCTCGGGACCGACATCTCCGGCGTCGTCGAGGCCGTGGCCGGCGATGTCGAAGGTTTCTCCGTGGGTGACGAGGTCTATTCGATGGTCCGATTTCCCTCTGGCCTCGCTGGCGACAGCAGGGCTTACGCCGAGTATGTCAGCGTGCCGGCTTCCGAAGTCGCGATCAAGCCGGCCGGGATCGACCATGCGCACGCCGCGGGGGCGCGAATGTCGCTGCTCACCGCGTGGCAGTTTCTGGTCGATCTGGGGCACGACGCGCCCAACCCGCTACAACCGTATCCGCATGTGCCGGTACCGTTGGAAGGCAAGACCGTTCTCGTCAATGGAGCGGCTGGCGGCGTCGGACATTTCGCGGTGCAGATCGCCAAGCTGAAAGGCGCCCATGTTATCGCCGTGGCGTCGGGCAAGCACGAGGCGCTTCTGCGCGATCTCGGCGCCGACGCGTTCATCGACTACACCAAGACGCCTCCCGAGGACGTGGCGCATGACGTCGATCTTGTGGTCGACGCCGTGGGCGGACCCGGCACCGGACGGTTTTTGCGCACGCTGAAGCCGGGCGGCGCACTGTTTCCTGTCTTTCCTCTTGGCTTCACCGGCGCGGAGGATGCGAAAAAGCTGGGCGTCAGGGTCTCGGCGACTCAGGTCCGGTCGAGTGGCGCGCAGCTGGCGGAGATTGGAAGCTTGCTTGCTGCAGGCACGATCCGGGTCGTCCTCGATAGCACCTATGCCCTTGCCGACGCGCGGCTTGCGCACGAGCGAGCTGCCAAGGGGCACATTCAAGGCAAGATCGTCCTGGCGGTAAAATGACGTCAATCCCAAAGCCGCGCCTTGCCCCTTCAGGCCGGCGTCGATCGCGCCGACCGCAACCGTCTCCGGCAAGGGCTCCGCGACCACCCGCCTTCGGGCGAATATCGTGGCACCGCGGCCGCCCGGCGCGCGATGTCCGGTTCGCACGATTTCTCGGCCGTCCGACTCGACAATCCAGACTCCACACCCACAACACCTGACATGCTGGGGTCAGAACAAGAGCAGTGCGAAATCGTACGCTAAGGGCGAACGGAACATGAACCATGTCGGATCTCGGGGGCTCCGATCTCTGTGGATTGGCACCGTCTGGCACCGGTTTTGGTTCCTTCGTACGTCCGACTCGACAACGCTCCCGCCAGATTAGTCCTTGGGAGTAGGGCAATGGCAAAACGGAAGCTTCTCAAAGTTCATGATCGACGGACGCTTTTCAATATACCAGCCGACGAGGATAGCCTGATCCGGCACTATTCGTTGTCATCGGCAGATCGTCTGGAGATTGAATTGCGGAGGCGTGAGCATAATCGGCTTGGTTTCGCCGTTCAGCTATGTCTGATGCGATACCCTGGCCGGGTGCTGGGGGCGGAAGAGGTTCCGCCCCGTGCCATGCTTCGATATGTTGCTGACCAAATCGGCGCTGATCCAGAAGCATTTGCGCTCTATGCACGCCGTGAAGAAACCCGTCGTGATCACACGGCGCGCCTCATGGCGTATTTGGATACGAGAAGCGCGACGGCACAAGATCGTCGAGCCGCGCTATTGGCTGCAATTCAGGCGGCGGCAATGTCCGACGACGGTGCTGAGATAGCCGGTTCTATTGTTACCACATTGCGTGAACGTGGATCTCTTCTGCCAGCGATCAATACAATCGAACGCATCGGCCTTGCCGGCCGTGCTATAGCCCGCCGTCGGGCGGAAAGAACGCTGATCGAAGACGTACCGCTCGATACACTCCAATCATTGGACAGGCTGTTGGAGGTTGATTTGTCGATCGGTCAGACGCGCTTTCATTGGCTGCGCTCGGCGCCAGAAGCGCCGGGTGCGTCGAACCTGGTTGGTCTGACCGAACGAATTGCCTTCCTGCGGGCGCTGGAAATCGATCCGAAACTGCAGATGCGCATATCGTCCGGACGGTGGAACCAGATGATCCGAGAGGGGAACGCTACGCCGGCATGGCTGGCCAACGATTTCAATGCCAGTCGCCGTCACGCTCTGATCGTGGCGCAGGTCATCAAGCTCGGCCAGAAGCTAACCGACGATGCTGTCGCGATGTTCATCAAACTGATGGGTCGACAGTTCTCGCAAGCCAATAACCGCAAGAAACAGCGACACATGGACTGCAGGCCGGACACCGCCAAGGCGCTGCGCATGTTCCTCGACACTATTACCGCTCTGCAGTCTGCGAACGACTATGGCCGGAACGCATTGGAGGTTCTCGATCAGGAAGTCGGATGGCACCGGTTGCTGCGGATGAAGCCTGAACTTGAGTCGATGGTCGAGGACAACGAGGCGTCGCCTTTGGCCCTGGCGGCCGAGCAATATGGGGCCGTCAACAAATATGCCGGTGCGTTCCTACAGGCCTTCTCGTTCCAATCCGCGCGGCGACACGATCCGCTTCTCGCAGCAATTTCGCTGCTGAAACGCCTGCATGCCGAGAGCCGTCGGACACTCCCGGATCGCGTCCCGGTCACCCACCTCAGCCAAGCTGATCGTCGGCTCATCTTCGAACGAGGAAGGCCTGATCGCCGTCTCTACGAGATTGCGACGCTCGCGGCCTTGCGAGACCGGCTGCGATCTGCAGACATTTGGGTCGATGGCAGCCGATCCTTCCGTCCGATCGATGAGCATCTCATGCCGCGGTCAACATTCACCACCATGAAGGATGAGGGTCGCCTTGGACTGGGCGTTCAGGGTGATGGCGTGGCTTGGCTCACCGAAGCGCGTCAGATGCTCGACTTCAACCTGAAGCACCTGGCGCACAGGGCACGGTCGGGAAGGCTCGAGGGTGTTCGTCTTGAAGCCGGGACCTTGATCGTCACGCCAACCGCCGGCGAGGTCCCTGCCGCTGCCGAAGAACTCAATGCGGAGATCAGCGACATGTATCCGATGGTCGACGTGCCCGACCTGTTAAAGGAAGTGCATGATTGGACTGGCTTCGCCGATCACTTCACGCATGTCCGTACGGGTGACGCTCCGAGGGACGTGTCGGCCATGCTGGCTGGCGTGCTAGCGGATGCAACCAATCTTGGCCCGAAGCGAATGGCCAACGCATCCAAAGGAATCAGCGCCCATCAGATCGGCTGGATGCGCACATTCCACGCCCGGTCGGAGACATATCGCGCAGCGCAAGCATGTGTCACCGATGCACACACCCGGCATCCGCATTCTCGACTTTGGGGCAATGGAACAACCTCATCGTCTGATGGCCAATTCTTCCGCGCGAGCGACCGAGCCGCAAAGCGCGGCGACATCAATTTGCATTACGGCAGCGAGCCGGGTTCCAAATTCTACAGCCATCTGTCAGATCAGTATGGCTACTTCAGCATCCTGCCCATCAGCCCAACCGAAAACGAGGCCGCCTATGTGCTCGATGGGCTGTTCGATCAGGACACGATCCTCGATATCCAGGAACACTTCACCGATACGGGCGGTGCAAGCGACCATGTCTTCGGACTGTTCGCCCTAATCGGCAAACGCTTTGCGCCTCGGCTGCGCAACCTCAAGGACCGGAAATTCCACACATTCGAGAAAGGCGATGCATATTCGGCGCTGTCGAACCACATCGGGGCACCTATCGACACCACTCTGATTCTCGACCATTGGGACGATCTGCTTCATCTGGCAGCGTCGATCACGACGCGCGCCGTGGTGCCGTCCACGATCCTGAAGAAGCTGTCAGTATCCTCGAAGGGAAGCCAGCTCGCAAAGGCGCTGCGGGAACTTGGCCGGATCGAGCGATCGCTGTTCATGATCGAATGGTATTTGAGTCCAGCGCTGCGCCGGCGCTGCCAGGCCGGCCTCAACAAGGGCGAGGCAGCGCATAAGCTGAAGCGCGCCGTCTTCTTCCACGATCGCGGAGAGATCCGGGACCGATCGTTCGAAAGCCAAGCCTTCCGCGCGTCCGGCCTCAACCTCGTCGTCAGCGCGATCGTACACTGGAATACGGTCTATATCGAACGAGCCGTCTCCCACTTGCGCAGCGTGCGTCGCGAGATTCCGGATCATCTGCTCAAGCACATCTCCCCGCTGAGCTGGGAGCATATCAATCTGACAGGCATCTACACCTGGGATAGCGAGCAGCATCTACTGGAGGGTTTCCGGTCGCTGAGGCTCTCGGCTGGACTACGGCGAGCCGCATGAGTTCTCATTTTGTTCGACCTTAGCGTACGATTTCGCACTGCTCTTGTTCCGACCCCAGGACGCCACGATAGAGGGCGGAATTTTGATGGCCGGTGCCGTCGGTCAGATTGCTGTGCCTCTCATCACCAACCTGGCTGCTTCCGCCCTTGTGCGATGGGCCAGGAGTTGGCGTTCCGACGCCCATGGCGACGGATGCGGAGCATGGCGATGAGGACGCGCCGGGCGCGATCATGAGGTGTCGCTCCAGAAAGGGCTCGGCGGCGCTTGTCCGCACCGCCAGATGGCGAGCGTGATCATCGGTCCTCCGCAACAGGGGCAGCGATGCGCGGCGGCGACAGCGACGCTTTCGGCATCCGGTTCGAGAGCGTTCTGCCGCGGTCTGGCCAGCAGCCTGCGGCACAGTTCGAGCCTGGTTGTGCGATGACCATTGGCGAGGAAGCCGTAGTGGCGGATGCGATGGAAGCCGTCCGGCAACGTATGCAGCAGGAAGCGACGGATGAACTCGTGGGCGTCGAGCGTCATGACCTTCGTCTTGCCGCTGTGGCGATAATCTCGCCAGCGGAACGCGACGCGATCGTCGTCCATGCTGATCAGCCGGGAGTTGGCGATGGCGACGCGATGGGTGTAGCGGCCGAGATAGGCAAGCACCTGCTCCGGCCCGCCGAAGGGTGGCTTGGCGTAGACGACCCATTGACGGCGACGAGCCTCGGCGAGCATGCGGACGAAGGCATCAGGCTTTGCCAGGTGGGCGAGATCGCCGAAGAAGCCCAGCCGACCCGCATCATGGGCCACTCGCAGTTCCTCCAGAAAGCGGCGGCGAAACAGGCGCGACAGCACGCGCACGGGCAAAAAGAAGCCCGGCCTGCACGAGATCCAGCGGGTGCCGTCGGGCGAGACGCCACCGCCCGGCACGATGCAATGCAGGTGGGGATGGTAGGTGAGAGGAGCGTATGGGCCAGCGCCAGGATCAGCGCGGTGTCGCTGCCGGGGCGGATCGGCAGCCAGCGAGCCTCGAGGAAATCCGGCACGTCGCTGGCGATCGGGCTGATATTGATGAACTCCACTCCCGCCGCGCGGGCGCGCCGCAGCCAGTCGGAAAATTCATGCGCGCCGGCGCCACCGGTGGTCACGAAGGAGTTCTTCACGTTCATGCCGCCGAACAGCAGCATGATCCCGGTATTGCCGATGATGGTCGGCCAGGTGCTGACTGGCCCTGACACCGCCTCCGTGCCGCCGACCACATGCGGCAGCAGGACAGAGGCGGCGCCGAAGCTGTAATTCGTCGCCTGGTCGACGCAGCCGCTGGCCGAGAACAGGAAGCGGCGTGCGAGCGTGCGCGCATGGTTGATGCGCCCCGCGCTCGACCAGCCATAGGATCCGCCGAGGATGGCCTGATTGCCATACGCGGTGCGCACGCGTTCGATCTCGTCCGCCACCAGCGCCAGCGCTTCGTCCCACGACACCGGGACGAAAGGCTCGCCGCCGCGCCGCCGGGCGGCATCGCCGCCACGCCGCCGCAGGAAGCCCTCGCGGACCATCGGCTGGGTGATGCGGGCCGGCGAATGCACCGCCGAAGGAATCGACTGGATGAGCGGCGAGGGATGCGGATCCAGCCGAAACGGGCGGACCTCCTCCACCCGCCCATCCGCCACCCGCGCCTCGAACGCGCCCCAATGCGCCAACGACAAATGCCAGGACATGGTGCCACCTGCTTCGCGCATGCCATCTACTTCGCGTAGGATTTCCGGAGCAGATCGACATACTCCTTCGGCGCATCATTCGTCACGCCGTCGACGAGCTGGGCGGTCGCCACCCCGCCGAGCGGCGTCACCGGGCGGTTCAGCTTCTGCGCATCCGTCAGGAACCCCTCGCTTCGCACCGTGCGGTCGAAGGCGTCCCGCAGGCATTGCAGCCGGTCTGCCGGCAGGCCGGGCGGCCCGGCCAGCCCCCTGCCCGCCGCGATCACGTCGGCGAACACCTTGACCAGCGGTCGATACTTGGGATCGACCACTTCGCCCAGCGGCTTGGCCTCGGGCAAAGCTGCGACGGCCTCGTTGCCGATGATCCAGAGGGGGCGGGCCGCGTCGGCCTTCTGAGCCAATTGGAAGGCGCTGATGGAGGCCGTCGACATGTCGAGCTCGCCGCGGCTCAGTGCGGAATAGACCTCCGGCACGCTCGCAAAGCCGGTGACGACATTGTAGTTCAACCCAAGCACGAGGCCCATCAGCTCGCCCTCGACATAGTCCATGTCGCCGAGGCCGACCGAGCCGATCTTCACGGTGCGCTCGGCCGACAGGCGCTTGAGATCGTCGACAGTCTTCAATGGGCTGCCGGGATAGGTACCCACGATGTCAGGCTCGCCGGTCAGGCGGCCGATCCAGGAAAAGCCGCCGCTCTTGAATTGCACGCCATCGGCCCCGCCAAGCTCGGCGGTGATCATGCCGCTGGTCGGCATGAGCTCGATGCGCAGGCCCGTGGGAGGCGCGCTCCAGGTCTGGTTGGTCGCGAGCAGGCCGCCGGCGCCGGGCTGGTTGCGCACGATCATGTGCGCTGCGCCGAGTTCGTCGCCCATATATTTGGCAACCATGCGGCCATAGATATCGTAGCCGCCGCCCGCCGAGAACGGCACCACCAGCTCGACGGTTTTGCCCTTGTAGAACGCGCAGCTATCGGCGGCCTGGGCGCTGCACGCCAGCGTGGCAAGGGCGGGAAGCGTCATCAGCGGCAGCCGGAGAACGCGGAACGCCCGGCCGAGCCCGGCAAATATCATTGCATGGAAAGACGGCACAATTCTCAACTTCCTCTCCCGTTTTCAATTCCGAACTAGTTATCAATTATTTGAAAGAGAATAAAATACAACTTTACATTACATAAATATATACTTTTTCTCAAAATAATATGTAAAGATCTGTAGACGATGCGGTTGAATCGCGTCGCATGTCAAATAGTATATCTGTGGCAGTCGCTCACGAGTCTGGCGAGCTATTTACCAAAAATTGCCATACAACGAATTGTATGTTACTTTCGCATAGGCGTATGACAAATAGATAATAATGATATATTATTCGCTTTTCAAAATATATCTGAACTCATTAATCATGGCTCACAGTCATAAGATGACGGCGGCAGCGAGAGCGATGGTGGGGAAGTAGACAGTGCGGCATCGATCGTATCGGATCCCGACTTGAGGGTAATCAACTAAAAACACCTAACAAGGCCCGCTGATAGTTCGAAAGCAGACGATTGTGGCGGCGAGAAAGCAAGGCCTATCGCTGGTTTGCGCCCTGGCGGAACCTCGTAAGTCCTATGAGTTAGGAACATAGGCGTCTTCGAAGCTCTGATCCATCCCCTGTTGATGATTGGCCGGAAACGCGGCAGGCGCGGCTTCGCTGATCGCCTGCATCATCGACAGACAGAGGGTGAAGACGAGCCAAGCCGGCGGATCGTGCGGCAACTACGCCGGCAAATTCATAGGTGGTAAGCGCCACGTCGAAACTGATGTGCGGTTTCGCTTTGTTCACTCATCCCGCCAGAGTGAAAGATCGTGTCGCTGCAGGTCAATTGCTGGCAACACAACGCCCACCGTTCCCTTCGTCGAGGAGGTGTTCGCCGACGCCGGCGATATTGGGCGGCATGTCGCGTCCCAGGCCTGCATTGCTGTCAGCAGCCAAGCCGCGATGAAGCGCGGTGTCGGGCCATCACGGCCGTCGTGCTGCGGTCGACCGGAACCACCACGAATATTAGAAGACCATCGCGACCGTCGTGCCCAACAAGAGGGTGACTGCCATTCCGGCTTGAACAATAGGGCGCAAGCCACATTCGCCACGGAGAGAATCACGTTCATCCAATCGAACCAAACCGCCAATCTGCCAATCCCTCCTCTCAGCCATGATAGACCCCGGGAAAGATGATGTCCTGATCGACGAGGACGTTGAACTTGTAGCCGGGCCGGATTTCAAGCGTCGGTTGGACGTCGAGGTTCTTGTTGATGGTTCGCTCGGCAACCCGACCGAAGGTCTCCGCGAAATTCCGCCGCGCGGCATCCTCGGCGCTGTTTCCATTGTCGAACGGATTGTTGTTTTGCGGGATCGCCATGTCCATGCCAGCGCCGATGACGGCGAGCAGGATCGCGGACCCAAATGTCTTCAGATAGTGGTTGTTCACCTTGTCATTGAAGCCGCCATAGCCCTCGGCATCGGTCCCGGCCATGCCGCCGATCTGCAGCGTCGATCCGTTCGGGAAGATGATGTCAGTCCAAACGACGAGCACGCGGGACTGGCCGAACGAGACCTTGCTGTCATAGCGACCGAACAGCTTCGTTCCCTGCGGGATGAGCAGGCGGTGCCCGGTGGCGCTGTCGTAGACGTTCTGGCTGACCTGCGCGGTGATGCGGCCGGGAAGGTCGGAGTTGATGCCGGTGATGAGCGTCGCGGGGATCACCGAGCCGCGCTTGAGCTCATAGAGCGAGCGCTGCGGCACGACCTGGTTGGGGAGATAGCCGAGCTCCTTGATGTCGGCATTGAAGAAGTCCTCCTTCGTCCGTTGGGCGTTCGGGTCCAGGTTCTGGCCGGTGAGGCCGGCGCGGAGCGCGGCGCCGTAGAGATCGGCGGCCGCGCCGGCGCCCGTGGCACTGGCGCCAGCGGGCTGCGAGGCCGCGGTATCGCTCCGCGCGTTGCTGCGCAACTTGTCGACGTTGACAGCGATCGGTGAGTCATAGGCCGTGTCGTTGGCCTGCATCCGCGCCATGCGTTGGCGTTGCAACTCGCGATAATATTGCTCATCGGCCTCTCGCTTGAGCCGAGCGCGCCAAACAGCGTCCGGCTCGCCTTCGGCCGTTGCGCGCTCAGGCTGGACGACGGCGGGCTTTGGCGCGGCCGCCGGCTCGGTTCGTTCCGGAGGCGTCGGCTGAAACACCGGCGCCTCCGCGGGATCGCCGATGATCCCATCCGAGACGCCACGCTTCAATTGGTCGGCATAGGTGGACGCCGGGGCACCACCGGCCTGCTCGATCGACGGGTTGCGCGAAAAATACAGTCCGCGCGAGCTTAGCCCGTAAATGATCACGGCGAGGAAGGCGACGATGAGAACGATTGCGATCACGATCGGCAGGCGATTGATCCGCCGGATCTTCGGTTCGGCCGCTTCGCCGCCGAGCTTGAGGGATTGAACCATGTTCCCCTCCCCTCACCCGCGCTGCATGACTGACAACGGACTTGTCGGCGTCGCGCCGGCCGCGGTCGCGGTGTAGGCGCGGCCAAGATCGAGCGAGCCGGTCGAGAGGCGCGCGAGCACCTGGCCATCATAGCTGCCGATCACATAGGCGAGCGGAATGAGCTTCTCGCCTTCGGCCTTCTGATCGCTGACCACGGCATAGCCCCAGGTCTTCAGCGAGGCCTCGAGCGCGCCGCCAAACGGCGAGCCATCGGGCTTCAGCACGATGGTGCCGGTACCCGGTCCGACATGTTCGGCCAGGCGGCTGACCATGTCGCCGGCGATGGCGCTTGCGGCGGGGCCGGAGATCTCCTGCGGCGCGGAGCTGGCCACGAGGCCGTCAGTTCCGAAGGTCTGGCAGCCGGCGAGCAGCGCGGCGGCCAGGGCGACGACAAGGAGGCGGGGGACGAGGTGTCGCGGGGTCATCACCTACCCTCCCCTGCTGATGGTGATCTTGTCCTGGTGCCAGCCGACGCCGGAGACGAGAATGGCGCGATCGACATGATAGTCGACCACCATCATGTTGCCCTTCATGCGGTAGTTGACGATGCGGTTCTGGCCACCGGAGACGACGAAGAGCACCGGGGCGTCCTGTCCGGACATCGAGCGCGGAAACTGGATGTAGGTCTTCTGGCCGTCCGAATAGACACGCGTCGGCCGCCAGCCAGCATTGCCGCTGACGCTGTACTGGAAGTTCAGCTGCTCGGCCGGCACGCCGGCGCCCGGGATGGTGCTGGCCTCGAGCCTCGCATTGATGTCGGAAAGGCGGGTCGAGACGTCCTCGGGATATTCGAAGCCGATGCGCGCCATGTACTGGCTCTGATGCGATTTGAGCTGGATGTGGTAGGTGCGCCGCGACGTCGTCACCACCATCGAGGTGACAAGCCCCGGCTCGGCCGGCTTGACGATCAGATGGATCGCCTGCCCGCCCACGGCTCCGGACGTCGCCGGCTCGACCTTCCAGCGCACCGTGTCGCCGACGAGCACATCACGCACCACCTCGCCGGCCTGCAGCTCGATATCGCAGACCTGCAGGGGCGAGCAGACGACTGAGGGTTGGATCTCGCCGTAGAGGAAGATCACCTTTCCGTCCGCCCCTCTGGTGACGAGCCCGCGCGAACCGCGCCACTGTCCGGAGATGTTGGTGCCGCGGGCCTCGTTCGCGCTCATCCCCTGGGCGGCGGCCGGCGCTGCGACGAAACTCATCGCCACGACAGCCGACAGCGCGAGCAGCGTGGCGGCAATGATCGTTCCTTCTCTTGTCATTGGCGTGCGCGGGCCTTTCACAGCTGGGCGGTCCATTCGAAGTCCCGCAGATAGAGACCGATCGGATTGAGGCGGATGACGCCCTCGTCCTGCGGCGGGGTCAGTGTCACGGTGGCGATGCCCCGGAACCGGCGCACCGCGGTCTCCTTGCCCTTCCGGTCGCGCTCATATTCGGTCCAGTCGATCTGGTAGCTCTGGTTGGAGAGCGGCACGACGTTGTTGACCTCGATCGCGACGGTCGCGTTCTTCGCCTTCTCGAACGGGGAATTGCCGCGAAACCAGGCGTTGATCTTCTCGGTCGCCGGATCGGAGGTGCGCAGCAGCGCGTAGGTGCGGTCGATGTATTGCTTCTGCACCACGGCGTCGGGCGTCACGCTGCGGAAGTTCGAGACGAAGGTGCCGAGCGTCGCGCGCACGACGCGAGGATCGGCATATTCGATCTGCTGGGGGAAGCCGGCCGTCACCGCCGTGCCGAGGCGATCGACCTCGACGATGTAGGGAACGAGCTTGACCTGCGTGCTCTGATAGAGCGCGTAGCTGAAGCCGACCACGGCCATCAGCATGCCGGTGATGCCGACGAGCCGCCACGCGGCAGCCGCCTTCACATAGGAGCCGTAGCGCTCGTTCCATTCCTGGCGAGCGGCAATATAGGGATTGTCGGGCTGACTGGCGGCCATGCTGAAGCGCGTCTCCCCTCACTTGTCTTCGATCGGCGGTGGCGGCGGTGGCGCCGGCGATTTCTGCCGCGACTGATCGAGCTTGGCGTTGGCCAAGCCGAGCAAGGATCCGGCATAGGCGCCCGGCGCCGCGATCGCCTTTTCCTTGGCCGCCGAGCCGGCTGCCCATCCGGCATTGCCGATACCGGCCGCCATGCCGCGCAGCGCCGCTCCCGCCATCGAGGAGCCCCTAGCTCGGGCGCTCCTCGCCGCCGACGCGCCAGACATCACCGCGCTCGCCCCAAGGAAGGCGCCGCCGGCAGCGAAGGTCGCCGCCTGGCCGCCGTGCCGGATCGCTTCCATGCCGCCGGAGATCGAGGCGCCTTGCACGACGCCCTGGACGATCGGCGGCACATACATGGCGATGATGAACACGACGACGGAGATGCCGGCGATGGCGAGCGTCGTGATGAACTGATCGGATGTGGCCGTCGGCGCTTCGGCGAGCCCGAGCAGCACTTCCGAGCCGATGCGCGCGATCATGACCAGCGCCATCAGCTTCATGCCGACCGAGAAGGCATAGACGAGGTATCGGACGGCGAAGTCCTTGGTGAAGGACGAACCTCCGAGGCCGAGCATGATCATGCCGGCGAGCAAGCCGACATACATCTCGACCATCACCGCAATGAAGATCGCCGCGACAAGGCTGAAGGCGATGACGACGATGACCATGGCGAAGACAGCGGCAATGGCGAGTGCATTGTCTTCAAAGAGGCCGAACTTCGCCTGCTCCGACATCTTCGAGGCCACACGAATGCCGGCGTCGAAGATGTTCGCCGGCGAGGCCGAGCCGCCATTGGCGCCGATCTGGAACAGGCTGTCGACAATCGCTTTGGCGAAGCTCGGTCCCCTGTCGAGGATGAAGGCGAACAGGCCGATGAACATGATCCGGCGCACGAGTTCGGCGAACCAGGCGTCGAGCGAGGCCGCCTGTAGGGCGAGCCACACCGCGGCGATGCCGACCTCGGTGCCGGCGAGGATCCAGAACAGGGAGCGCGCGGCATTCATCACCGTCGTCTCCCAGCCCTTGGCGGCCGTCGAGACCTGGTTCTCGAGCGTCGTCAGGACACTGCCCTGCTGGGCCAGCGCCGGCGCGCTGGCGAGCAGGATGAGGGCGATGACGATGAAGCTGATCTCGAGCGCGCGGGACGGACGGGTGGCTACCATCTTGGCTTCATCTCCTGTCCGCCGCGCACCGGTCGATTGGGGGCGCCGCCGAGAAAATCTTCTGCGCGCTGGCGTTGCTCCTGCGCGACCGGCTCCGCCGCGTCCGGCCGAGGGGTGACGACGAACCAGATCGCCGTGAGACCGGCGAGAGCGAGGACTGCGGCAAGCGCCGCCATGACGACCGGCCGGCTCACCAGCGGGGCTCCATGGTTTCACCGCCGCGCACATTGTTCACCGGCGCATTGAAGAACTGCTCGCGCCGGGCCTGTGCGAGATCCTTGTCAGACTGCTTGGACTGGAGCCACGTTCCCATCATCGTCGTCTGCTGGGAGACGAGGCCGCGAAGCTTCTGGAACTGCGCGACCTGCTGCGCGGCGATCTGATGACCGACCTGGAGCGCCTTCATCTGCCCGTCGGCCGATTGGGACATCGTGCGGAGAGAGCTCATCGTCGACTCTTCCGACGAGAACTGCTCGGCGGTGAGGCCGGCTGCCTTCAGCGTGCCGGCGATCGTGTCGCGATTGGTCGTCGACCAGTTTTGATAGGTCGAGGCGAAGCTCGTCCCGCTCGGCAGATTGGTCTTGAAGTCGGCATAGCTCTGGAAGCGCTGCTTCAGCACGTCGTCGGCATTGCTCATCGAGAAGGCGATACCCTGCCCTTGCGCCGCGAGGCTGCGCAGCCGGTTCAAATCATTCTCCACCTGCCCCCAGACCTGGTTCGGCAACTGCGCCGTGTTCTGCAGCATGTTCTCGTAGATGCGCAGCTGGTTCTGGATCTGCTGGGCGAGCTGCGTGATCTGAGTGACCTGGTTGTTGATCTGCTCGGCCGACTTGGTCACGAGCGTCACGAGCTCGCCGTTGTTCAGGAGCTGCGTCCATTCCGTCGCCCCACCCGTTGCAGCTCCGGAGACAGCCGGCGAGACATGAGCCATCACCGCGATGAACGCCGCGCCGGCGGCGAGCCTAACGGTTGAGAAGGAGTGCTTCGGCATTGCCAATTCCTCTCTGTTGGAGCCAGCGTTCCGGCCAGCGGTCGCCATGTTCGGACTTCAGCGCGGCAATCTGTTTGAGGTCTTCCTTGCCGGAGGCGCCGGCGAAGGAGAGCGCGACCGGACCGAGCGCCATGTCGAACAGGCGCCGGCCTTCGGGCGAAGCGACGTAATATTCCCGTTTCGGGAGCGCGGTCGCGACGATCTCGATCTGGCGCTCGTTGAAGCCGATGCGCTCGTAGAATTCGCGTGTACCCGGCTCGCGCGCCGCGCCGTTCGGCAGGCATATCTTGGTCGGGCAGGATTCCTTCAGCACGTCGATGATACCGGAGCGCTCGGCATCCGAGATCGACTGCGTCGCCAGGATGACCGCACAGTTGGCCTTGCGCAGCACTTTCAGCCATTCGCGGATTTTATCTCTGAAGGTCTGGTGACCGAGCATCAGCCACGCCTCGTCGAGCACGATGAGGCTCGGCGCGCCAGTCAGCCGCTTCTCGATCCGGCGGAACAGATAGAGCAGGACGGGCACGAGGCTGCGCTCGCCCATGTTCATCAGCTGCTCGATCTCGAAGGTCTGGAAGGAGCGTAGTGACAGCCCGTCGCTTTCCGCATCGAGCAGCTGACCCATCGGCCCGTCGACGGTGTAGTGGTGCAACGCTTCCTTGATCTCCCTCATCTGCACGCCCGACACGAAATCGGAGAGCGAGCGTCCGTTCGCCGACGCCATCAGGCCGACCTGGCGCGAAATGGCATTGCGATGGTCGGGCGTGATCGTCACGCCCTGCAGCGCCACCAGCGTTTCGATCCATTCCGACGCCCAGGCGCGGTCGCCGTCCGTGGCGAGCTCGGAAAGCGGGCAGAAGGCGAGCGTCGGAGCGCCATCGCCATCGTTCTCGCCGATCTCGTAGTGGTCGCCACCGGCGGCCAAGGTGAGCGGCAACATCGAGCGGCCCTTGTCGAACGCGAAGATCTGCGCCTGTGCGTAGCGCCGGAATTGCGCGGCGATCAGAGCCAGCAGCGTCGACTTGCCGGAGCCGGTTGGTCCGAAGATCAGCGTATGGCCGACGTCGTCGACGTGGAGATTCAGGCGAAACGGCGTCGAGCCGCTCGCCACCAGCATGAGCGGCGGCGAGCCAGGCGAATAGTAGGGGCAAGGCGCCGTCGGCGCGCCCGACCACACGGAATTCAGCGGGACCAGGTCGGCGAGGTTGCGGGTGTTGATCAGCGGCTCGCGGATGTTCGCGTACCAGTTGCCGGGCAGGCTGCCGAGGAAGGCTTCCGTCGCGTTGATGGTCTCGATCCGCGCGCCGAAGCCCTCGGCCTGGACGAGCCGGCGGACGGCTTCCGCCTTCTCGCGTAGCCGGGTTTCGTTGTCGTCGAACAGCACGATCACCGGCGTGTAGTAGCCATAGGCGACCAGCTGCGACGAAGCTTGGGCGATGGCGTCCTCGGTCTCCGCCACCATCGCCATGGCGTCCTGGTCGACGGAGCGCGACTGCGTCTGGAAGAGCTGGTCGAAGAACGGCCTGACCTTCTGTTGCCACTTCTTGCGCGTGCGCTCGAGCCGCGCGCGGGCCTCCTGGTCATCGAGGAAGATGAAGCGCGACGACCAGCGATAGGTGAGCGGCATCAGGTCGAGCGAATTGAGAATGCCGGGCCAGCTCTCCGCCGGCAGTCCGTCAATGCCGACAATCGCGAGGTAATGACTGTCGACCATCGGCGTGAGGCCGTGGCTGAACTCGGCCGTCGCGAGCCAGTCCAGGTACATCGGGATCTCGGGAAGGCGGACGGGGTGGTTCTCGCCGGTGATGCAGAAGCGAATGAACTGGAACAGCTCGTCATAGCGCGCGGTCTGGAAGCCGCCTCGCTCCTCGACCGTGCGCGTCACCATGCGACGGATCGACAGGACATTGCCGAGATATTGCTCGACCTCGCGGATCGAGGTCAGGAAGCTGTCGAGGACGGTGTCCGCATAACGCGCGGCGCGGCTCTCGCTGTCGGAATAAACGTACCGGGCAAGTCCGGACCGCCGCCGCTCCGGCGGCCGCCAGGTGAGGATCAGCGCATGGCGGCTCTCGAAATGTCCCCCGCCCTCCTGAAAATGCGCGCGCCGCTCGTCGTCGATCGCGCGCGTGACCGCATCGGGAAAGTGGCACTCCTCGCGGGCGGGATAGTCGGATGTGGCAACCCTCACCGCCTCGACCTGGATCATCCAGCCGGTGCCGAGCCGGGACAGGATCGCGTTGATCTGCCGGGACACCTCGTTGCGCTCCGCATCCGTGGAGCTCTCAGAGTCAGGCCCAGCAAAGTACCAGCCCGCCATGAGCGAACCGTCCTTGAGAAGGATGACGCCGTTCGCCACGATCGCGGCGTAGGGCACAAGATCCGAGAAGGACGGGCCGGAATGGCGGAAGGAGCGTATTGCCACCATGGCCGGTCCTCAGAAACGCCGCCACGGCGTCGACGTCGGGCGATAGTACGGTCGGTAGCCGACATGGCGGGCATAGACGCGCCGCATCATCGGGTCCGCTTTCGCCATCATCCGCAGCGCCGCCACCACCACGATCCAGACCGCGATGCCGAACAGCGCTGAATAGGGCGTCAGCACGACGAAGATCAGGATCGCCGCGGCGAGGCCCGTCAGCAGCACGAGCTCGCGGTCGGCGCCGAGGAGAAGGTTCGGGCGCGACAGCGCCCGATGGATGCGCGAACGGTCGAGGGTCGATCCCGGTTCAGCCACGACCGCCCTCCCCTGCCCGCTCGATCAAGCGCGAGGACGCGACGTCGCCGATCGAGGCGCCGCTCGCGCCGAACAGCGCAACGATCTGGGTGGCTCCGAGAAGGATGCCTGCGACCAGCACGACATACATGAGGCGCCGCGCGAAATCGTTGAGCTCGCCGCCGAAGATGAGCATGCCACCGGCTACGGCGACCGCGGCCAAGGCGATGAAGCCGGCGACCGGCCCGGTGATCGACTGCTGGATCTGCTGCAGCGGGCCTTCCCATGGCAGGCTGCCGCCGCCCGAGGCGAAGGCAGGCTCGGAAAGCACCAGCGCGAGCGCCAGTGCCGCGAGCGCAAGCTTGCACAGACGTTCACGCGACATGGCGTTCCTCCTTGGGCGAATAGGATTCGGTGCGGTAGTGGCCATTGACGAAGCTCTCGACGTGCAGGACATCGCGGACGACGCGGCCCTTCGGCGTGCGTTCGATCGAGACGATGAGGTCGACGGCCTCGCCGATGACTTCGTGCATCGGCTGCTGGCTCGCCTCGGCTGTGAGCTGCTCGAGGCGCCGCAGCGCGGATTCCGCGGTGTTGGAATGGATCGTCGTCACGCCGCCCGGATGGCCCGTGTTCCAGGCCTTCAGCAATGTGAGCGCGGCGCCGTCGCGGACCTCCCCCACGACGATTCGATCGGGACGCAAGCGCATGGTGCTTTTCAGCAGCCGGCCCATGTCGATCGCGTCGCTTGTGTGCAGGGCGACCACATTCTCCGCCGCGCACTGGATCTCCGCCGTGTCCTCCAGGATCAGGATGCGATCGTCCGGCGCCGATTCGACGACCTCGGCAATGACCGCATTGGCGAGCGTTGTCTTGCCCGAGCCGGTGCCGCCGGAGATGACGATGTTCATTCGCGAGGTGATCGCATTGCGGATCACGCAGGCCTGATGCTCCGTCATGATCTTCGCCGCGACATAGTCGTCGAGCGGAATGAGCCGCGAGGCGCGACGCCGAATGGTGAAGGCCGGCGCCGCGACCACCGGCGGCAGGAGACCCTCGAAGCGGTGGCCGCCGATCGGCAGCTCGCCCGATACGATCGGGCGATCCTCGTCGGCCTCGGAATGCAGCGCATGGGCGACGCTGCCGATGACGATCTCGGCGGTGGCGGCGTTCATCTGCCCGGCAGGCGCGACGCCATGGCCGAGGCGCTCGATGAAGAGGCGCCCGTCGGGGTTGAGCATGATCTCGACGACGGTGGCGTCATCGAGGGCGATGCAGAGCTGATCGCCGAGCGCCTCCTGCAGTTTGCGGACCAGGCGCGGATGGGAACGAAGCTGGGCCATGGCCGTCCTCCTCGCTCAGGCCGCGCGCAGCTGCGGGCAGAAGGTCGAGAAATACGAGGCGGGTCGGACGCGTTCGAAGCTGCGTCGGTCGGCAGGCAGGATGCCGGCGACGGCGGTCGTCTCCCCGATCCTTCGCGGCTCCCCTAGCCGCTTCATTGGCCAACCGGCGCGGTTGAGGATGCGTTCGACGCGAAGGTCGGTACCGGTGACGATTTCGCGATAACCGCTCACCATCGCCCATTCGATGATCGCGGCGAACATGGTCAGCGTGGCGTCGTGGAGCGATCCCCCTGCCCTTCCCTCGTCGAGCGCCGTGTCGACGCAAAAGCGCGAGCTCTCGATCATGAAGGCGTTTGGCTTGTAGAGGCCGGAGGCCGCCAGGTCCGGGAAGAGCACGTCCATCATGGTCGGCCCGGTCGCCGGGAGCAGCCTGGCGCAGCCGACGACCTGCGAACTGGAGGATAGCGCGACGATGTAGGTCGGCGAGAAGCCGTCGAACTGGTCGCTCTCGCGACCGTCCCGCACGTCGACCGCCCAACCCAATCGCTCCTTGAAGACGCGGGCGCGAAGTCGATGCATGGAATCGACAAGATCAACAAAGTCATCATGCGTATCGGCAGGAATAGCCAGTGCCCGCATCAGTATTGCTCCGATTCGAGTGTGTTCGGAGACAGGAGGCACGTTTGCGCAGATGGCCGCGACTAGCGAAATTATGAGTGCGACTCGACGGAAGCTGCGCTGAGTCGCCCTGAGAACGCGGAAATCGAGGGCGAGAAACGTCCGAAATCGGACTTCCAACACTAATAGATTTACTAGTCGCTACACTTGATGCCGGAGCTGCGCGGCCGGCTAAATAACTGATTCAACGCGATAAAGTGGCGGGAAAGGAGGGCCGGTGAGGTCTCGCGTTAACGAGCCGTTAACCTTAAAGCGCTGGACGCATCCGCAGAATCGTGGCCTATCTGTTGTCGGGCAAAGGCCGATAAGTCGCACTTAGGCCGACAATTAGGACTGGAATCGACAATGGCTGTGCAAGCCGCAATCAGCATGCAGAGCGAAGACCCAGCCGACAAGATCGTTCGGCACGCTGGCCTGCTTTCGGAACACCTGCAGGCGCGACGCCAGCAGATGTACCCGCCGGACGCACAGAAGAGCCTCAGAACCTTCATGATCCATGAGGTGTCTCGGCTGACGTCCATTCCCGAGTCGACCTTGAAGCTGATGTCGAACGAGGGGAAAGGCCCCGTCCCTGCCCGGCTCGACAACAACCATCGTGTCTACACGTTGGCGCAGATCAACGAACTTCGCGAGCTGTTCGCTGCTCAACGAGCGGCCGAGGCGTTGAGATTTCTGCCGCATCGCCGCGAGGGGGAGCATCTGCAAATTTTGGCTGTCGCCAATTTCAAAGGCGGGAGCGCAAAAACGACGACGAGTGCGCATCTCGCGCACTACCTCGCGCTCTACGGCTATCGCGTCCTGGCCATTGATCTCGACCCCCAAGCATCGCTGTCCGCAATGTTCGGCGCGCAGCCGGAAATGGACGTTCGGCAAAATGAGACGATCTATGCGGCTCTGAGATACGACGAGGAGCGTCGTCCAATCTCTGAGATAATCAGGCAGACGTACTTCACCGGTATCGATCTGATCCCGGGGAATATCGAGGTCATGGAGTATGAGCATGAGACGCCCCGGTTCCTGTCGCAGCAGCGGCGGGCCGGCGATGACAGCATCTTTTTCGAGCGGTTGCGTCTCGCCTTGGCGGACGTTGAGGATCGGTACGACGTCGTCATTCTGGACACCCCCCCTTCCCTTGGCTTTCTGACGCTAGGCGCGATTTACGCCGCGACGGGCCTTCTCGTCACGGTTCATCCTGCGATGCTCGACGTCATGTCGATGAGCCAATTCCTTCTAATGATGGGCGATCTGATTTCGGTTATTCGGGATGCCGGCGCGACCATGAAGCAGGATTTCCTGCGCTATGTCGTCACGAGACATGATCCCATGGATCATTCTCAGGTCCATGTCGTCTCGATGCTGCGCCATCTCTTCAACGAGGATGTGTTGACGTCGACGGCGATTGAAAGCGCTGCGATCGAAACGGCCGGCTTGGCAAAGCGCACGCTCTATGAGCTTGAATCCGGGAATATCTCGGCAACGACTGCGAAGCGTGCTCGAGAGTCGATCGACGCCGTCAATGACCAAATCCTCGGTCTGATCAAGCAGAGCTGGGGGCGGAGTTGATGGCGAAGCGTTCGGCAGGCAAGTCGATTCTCGCAAGCTTCGGAGCCTTCTCCCAGCCGGAGGCGGAAGCTCCAAATCCGTCTGGACAGAAGGACGCATCGGCGCCGCCGGTGCAACCGGTCGCGCGTGTAGGCGCGGGGGTAATTGGCGCAACACAGCGATCGCTCACGGAGCTGCGAGAGGAGCGCGACAATCTGCGCGCACTTGTCGAGGCGGGTGGTGGATCGGAACTCGATCCAAATTTGATCGATCCATCGCCGTTTCCGGACAGGCTACCCGACGACAACGAGACCCCGTTCGAGGCGTTGAAGAAGCTGATCCAGGACGAGGGTCAGAAGGTCCCGATTCAGGTTCGACGGCATCCTGCCTCGGAAGGCCGCTACCAGGTTGTCTATGGGCACCGTCGCTGGCGCGCGGCATCGGAGCTTGGCATCAGAGTCAAAGCGACGATTCTGTCGTTGTCCGACAGCGAGCTTGTCGTGGCGCAAGGCATCGAGAATGCTGCGCGGCAGGACCTCAGCTGGATCGAGCGCGCGTTGTTCGCGTGGCGAATGGATGCGGCCGGCATAAAGGCGCGGGATATTCGGGCGGCGTTGTCGATCGATGATCCTGAATTGGCGCGCATGAGATCAGTTTGCCGCGCTATTCCGGTGGACGTGATTGAGGCGATTGGCCGCGCGCCAAAAGTGGGCCGGCCACGGTGGATCTCGTTGGCGTCGGCCCTTGGTGAAGACCCATCGGCACTGGCTCGGGTTCGCGAAACCTTGTCAGCTGACAAGGTTTCGGGGCAGCCGTCGGATGAGAGGTTCAAACGCGCCCTCGCTGCGCTGAAAAAGCCTGCGAGCCGAACGCGGACGCAGGTCGAGATGAAGGCCCCGTCGGGACAGATCGTCGGAAGGGCGACCTTCTCCGTGGGCGATATCAAGCTTGCAGTCGCGACGGAGTATGCGCCGGCATTCAGCGATTTCGTCGAGGAGGAGCTGCCGGCTCTCTTGGAACGCTTTTTCGCCCGCGAGGGTGAAGGATGATTTCAGCGCGGTGTGAAAACCTTGTCAGCTGACAAGGTTTGGGCGACGCGCTGGGAGGGTGACGGCCTCGGCCGCATCGGACAGGTGCAACAAACGAAGAGGTAGCATGCGGTAAAAAGAAAGGCCCCCGAAACAGCGTCCCGGAAGCCTCTCTCGTTCGTTTGGCGACAACGAGAATCTCACTTCCGCGAATCACAGTCAAGAGTCTCCGAGAGGAGATTGGGCGCCGTTTTGGTGAGCGCTTTCGCTTTGCCTAAAAGCTGAAGGGCAAAACCATGACGGAATACATTGCGACGACGCCCTTCGGGCGGCGAACGATGACACTTGGCCAAATTGCTAGCCAGGTGAAGGCACGCACGGCGCCGAAGGACGCCGTCGTCCATAAGTGGCAGACCTTCCAACACATCCGGGAGGCGCGTGATCTCGTCGGAGCAACAGATCGCGCGCTTGCGATCCTGAATGCCCTGTTGTCGTTCCATCAGGAGACGGCACTCACCGGCGATAGCGATATCGTCGTATGGCCGTCGAACGAGCAACTGATGGCGCGCGCCAACGGCATGCCACCGACGACCCTTCGCCGGCATCTCGGCGTTCTCGTCGAGTGTGGGCTGATCATTCGAAGGGATAGCCCGAACGGGAAGCGCTACGCCCGGAAGGGGCGGGGAGGTCAGATCGAGCAGGCGTTCGGCTTCGATCTCTCGCCGATCGTCGCGCGCGCAGCCGAGTTCAAGGACCTGGCGGAAGCCGTGCAGGCCGAGAAGCGGGCCTTCCGTGTGGCCAAGGAGCGGCTGACGCTCCTGCGCCGGGATATCGTCAAGATGATCGACACCGGCATCGAGGAAAGCGTGCCGGGCAATTGGGGCAGGGTGCAGCAGAGCTTTCAGGCGGTAATGAACCGTTTACCACGTTCGGCCCCACGGCAGATCGTGGAGAGCATCTGCGAGGAGCTCGAGGCGCTCTGGCGGGATATCCGTGACGTACTGGAATCATTCGCAGATTCCCAGAATATGGACGCCAATGAGTCCCATTCTGGTCGCCACATACAGAATTCAAATCCAGACTCCCTTTCTGAATCTGAAGATGGCTATCGAGATAAGAAAGAAGCAGGCGGCAACGCTGAGGAAAACGACAAGCTCCGGAGCCTGCCGAAGCGTGACCTGCCATTGGGGATCGTGCTGGACGCCTGCTCGAACCTGCGTGAGCTGGCCCAGGGCGGTCAAATCCGCCACTGGCGCGATTTTCTAGCCGCCGCGGAGCTTGCCCGGCCGATGCTGGGGATCAGTCCGAGCGCCTGGAGGGAGGCCCGCGAGGTCCTCGGCGAGCAACAGGCCGGGATCACGCTGGCGGCGATGTATCAGCGCGCCGACCAAATCAACAGCGCCGGCGGCTACCTGCGCAGCCTGACGGAGCGGGCCCGAGCCGGCAAATTCTCGACCTGGCCGATGGTGATGGCTTTGCTGCGCGCCAAGCTCGATGCCTCGAAACCGCCTGCGGCACGCCCGGAAGCCGCCGACGGGCCCAGCGGGCCGCGGCAACAGGGTGGATCTGGCGGCGTCCTGGCGAGCTCCGAGCTCCGGAAGCTTCTGGAAAAGCGGCCGAAAGATCCAGGCCGTGGGTGGGAATGACTCTGTCAGCGGATACGACTCAGCTAGGCTTTTCCGGGGAATGCGAAAGGAGAGGGCGATTTGACCGGAAGTTCAACATCGGTTGGCGCCGCGATCGCCGCAGCCCTTGATCGCGCCGAGCAATTGCGCAGCCTCGGCAATCGCCCGGCTCGTGTTCGGATCATGACGATCTTTGGGGATGATCGCTCGGGTTTGACCATTCACGCCAGCATACGGTCCAACAGCCCTGCGGAGCTCCGTGCGCAGCACGGCCTCGGAACGAGGTGCATTCCATGGGACGAGCTGGATGCCCGCGCAGGCGAGCTCGTCGGCTTGGTCGACGCCGCAGTCGGAGAGGTGACGCTCGCGGTGAAGAACGCCCCTCAGGCCGACCGCCCAAGCCGGTCACAAAGTGATGTCGAGATCGATAAATTCGGCAGCCTGATCGATCAACTCGGCCGTACCCTCACGCACTCGGCGATGGCCGTTCTGAAGGACAATCGGAACCCGACAATGCCACGGGATCTGGGAAGCGAAGCCACCATGGTTGCCGCGCTCAAGCTCGCAGCGTTGGCGGCCTTCACCGCGAACGTCAGCGCGAGCGACGCCCAGGATGAGCTGCGCCTGGCGATCGGTGACGTGATGAGCAAGGCGAGTGCTTCGCCGGAGCTCTCCGGACGGCCGCCGCTGAATTCCTGAGCGGGAAGGGCGGGATCAGAGGCCGGCGGCCTTGGTGAGGTTCACCCGGAAGCGGTCACGCCGGCGTTGGTAGCGGCGGGTCATTTCCGCACTCGCGTGACCGAGCTGCTTCTGGACGTAGCGCTCGTCAACTTCGGCCGAGGAGGCGAGACCAGCGCGTAACGAATGGCCGGCGAATTTCTGCTTGCGCTCGCCCTCCGTGAGGTCGCCTCTCACCCCGGCGGCCAGCGCCGTCCGCTTGACCAGGCGAGCCACCTGCTTGTCGGTCAGCCTGTCCGGGCCGACGTTCTTGCCTTGCCCGGTGACGCGCCGAAAGAGGGGGCCGTGGCCGATCTTCGCCAGCTTCAGCCAGGTTTCGAGGGCCACGACCGGGCAGGTCGCGTCCGACGAGCCGCGACCGATCTCGACCTCGCGCCAGCCGTTCTTGCCGCGCAGCGTGACGATCATGCCCTTCTTGAGGATCTCGATCCATCCGCCACCATCCTCGGTGTCGTCACGGTGCAGGTCGAGACCGACGACCTCGGATCGGCGCAGGCCGCCGGCAAAGCCCAGCAGCAGCATGGCGCGGTCGCGTAACCCCCGTAGCGATGCGCGATCGAGCGTCTCCAGCATGGCGATGACGTTCTCAGGCAGGACCGCCTCCTTCTGGCGGGGCGGGGCGGCATGGGTGTTGCGGATGCCCGCAAGCACGGTCGCGATGTGCCGATCGGTCCGGTCGAGCGGCGTGCCGCACTGCGTATAGTTCCAGGTCAGGGCCGACAAGCGTCGCTCGATCGTCGAGACGGCATTCGGCTTGCGGTCGGCCGTCGCGGCGCCGGAGGCGCAGGCGGTGATGTAGAGGCCGACGACCTGAGGCGAGGGCGGGAAGACCTCGAGCCCTTGGCGCCGGCACCACCCCGAGAAATGCCGCCAATCGGAGCCATAGGCCTTGCGGGTGTTGGACGAGCTCGCCGCGTCGACATACTCGCGGGCGCGGTCAGCGAGCTTCCCGAGATGAGCCGGCAGCGAGGACGCCGGCGATTGGTCAGAAACAGCCGGGAGAGGGGAGGGGGCGTCCCCGGCAACCCGGCTGTCTTCGCCGCCTGGCTCTTCAGTCATCAATTTACCTCCGTGCCCTGCAACTGTTAGTGGTGGCTGTCCATGACGATGCCAGCCGATTGCGGGAGTGACGCAGCATGAATCCGCGCCGCTATGATCTTGAGCTCGACGCCGAGTTCGGTCTCATCTACCTGGTGGGGGAAGCCCCCGACACGGGCACGTCGCCGGCCGAGCTCACCCATGCCGAAAGCCTGCGCATGCTCGGTTCTCGCGACGGCGCCGTGACGATCTTCACGGCGCGGGAATGGGACGTCACCGTCGCCGTCGAGATCTCCGAGCGCGCGCCACAGGAGGATTTTGACAGGTGGGAGCACGTTGTCGAGGCTGCGATCCGCGTCGGCGCTGACGGCTTGCGTCTTGGAAGCGACGGGATCTCCGCGTTCAAGGAGGCGAAGCGCTTCGACCTCGAGCCCGGCACCTATCGGGTCCGCGTCTCCTACGGCGGCTTGAGGGAAATTGAGGAAGGGGAAAGCGAGCTGGACGATGACCACTATCGGATCCAGCTCTGGCCCGGCCGGCAAGGCGAACCCGTGGTCCTGAAACAGATGGACCCGGCGATCGCGGCATCGATGCCGTACCCGCAGATGTATGGGCACTTTATCGAAAGCGGCCTCATCCCGAGGGAGTAGCGTCGCTCGCGGGACGTGGCGATGCCCGGCTGCCTCCTGCATCAGCTCGCGGTCTCCCAGGGATTGACGACCGAAGCCCCGGTGTCCTCGAAATCCACTACATTGCGGGTGACGAGGATCAGGTCGTGGACGATCGCCGTGGCGGCGATCAGCCCGTCGATATCGCCGCGCGGCCGGATCGCGGCGATGCGGCCCCACTCGACCGAGATCGGATCGGTGACCGGCAGGATGCGCTCGGCGTGGTCGTGGCGGATCTTGCGCAGCCACTCGGCGAGATGCCCGGCGGCCCTCGGATCGGATTTCTGCTTCAGCGCAATGCCGCGCATGATCTCGCCGAGCGTCAGGGTGCTGAGATGCACGCTGCCGGGATCGACCGCGCGGAGCCAGGCGAGCGCCTGCGGCGCGCCGCGGCGGGCCTCGGAGATGATGTTGGTGTCGACGAGGTACATCAGAGCGCGACGTCGCGGCTCGGCGCCTTCGCCCGAGTGCTGACGGCCTCGGCGAGCTCGTCGTCCCAGGCCGGGCCGGCGAGCAGGTCATCGACGAGGCTCGGCCGGCCGGCGCGCAGCGCGTCGTAGTCGGCGGCCGAGAGCACGACGGCGGCGCGCTCGCCGCGCAGGGTGACGATCTGCGGGCCCTCGCTGCGCGCCTTCTGGACGACCCGGGAGAACTGGTTCTTGGCGTCCTGCAGCGGCCATTCCATGTTTGCGCGCTCCTGGCTAGACTGTCTAGCTATATAGGCGCGAATTCTGACGGGTCAACGACGCAAATTCCAGCGATCCAGGGGCGATTTTGCCCGGATTCGCCGGACTCTCTCTATAAAGGTGTAAGACGTCCGATAATGCAAGATTATCGGACCTTATTATTCGACGACAGGTTGTGCGGTTGATGCTCGATAACCTAGACGAAAGCGCACAACGCGGCTAGGCTTCCGTCATGGATCTTGCGCCGATTCCGCTCTCTCCGACGCCGCTCGCCGTGCCAACTGTCCCCGGCTGGGCGGTCCCGCGCGGCCCGGTGACCGACCCGGTCGAGGCGGCGTTTCTCGCCGGCGGAGCGTTGACGTCCCTCGATAATCTGGTGCGATCGAACCCGCCCTGGGCCGGCGCCTGGCGCGCGCGGCTGGCGCTGAGCTGCGCCGCCGCGGCGGTGCGCCAGTCGGGTCGTGCCGAGGACGAGGCGGCGCTGCGCGATGCCTGGATGCTGCGCCCCGCCGATGGCGATCCGGGTCCCGCCGGCCGGCTGCTGGCCGCCTGGCGGCGCCTCGCCGAGCGCTCCCCGGGCGTCGATGCAACAGTCCTTCAATCGACCGGTGCGCTGCTGGGCATCAGCCGGGGTGAAGGGTTGGCCTCTCTTCCGGAAGAGATCGACCGCCAGCTCAGCGGCGGTCGTCCCGCGCCGCTCGTCGCCGCGGCGATCCTCCGAGCCGTCGACACCACGGCGCCGAATGCCGGCCTGCTCGGCTGGTGGCTGGCCGACCAGGTGGTGGCGCTGCGGTTGCGCTGGCCGCTGCCGGTGCCGCTATTGATGGCCGAGGCGCACGGCGCCGCCTTCCGCGGTGCCGGCCGGGGAGGGCGCCTTCGTTCGAATGACGCCGGTTTCGACGCCGCCGTCTGCCTCGCCGTGGCGCAGGGCGCGGCGCGAGCCCTGCGTTGTGCCGCCGAGATCGTGCCGCGCGCCGGCCGACTGCAGGCGGTCGCCCCAAAACTGCGCGCCAAGGGGGCAGGGGAGGCGATCGCCCGGCTGCTCGACGACGATGCGGTGCCAGGCACGCTGGCGACGGCAAAGCTCTCGCGCTGGGGCGCGCGGCGGCTGTTCGAACGCCTCGAGGCGCTGGGCGCGGTGCGCGAGCTCACCGGCCGCTCCAGCTTCAAGCTCTACGGTCTTTGAGATGGCGCGGCGTGCGACAACCCCGGTGAGCTTCGACGCCGAGCTCAAGCAGCTGCCGCCGGAGCTGCGTTGGCGCGAATGGATGGGGCGAGTCGAGGCGGTGATCTTCGCCTCGCCCGAGCCAGTGACCCGCGAGGTGCTGGCAAAAGTGGTCGGCCGCGACTGCAGCCTCGATCATCTCATCGACGACATTCGCGCCGAGCTGCGCGGCCGGCCCTATGAACTGGTGGCCGTCGCCGGCGGCTGGCAGCACCGCACCCGCAAGAGCTTTGCTGAGGCGATCAAGGTGGCCACCGGCCTCGGCACCAGCGAGGCCAAGCCGCTGTCGCAGTCCGAGGCGCTGGTGCTGCTGTGCATCGGCTACTTCCAGCCGATCACCCGCGGCGAGCTGGGAAAATTCTTCGGCCGGGAGATCAGTCGCGACACCATCGGTCATCTGCGCCGGCTCGGCTTCATCGCCGCCGGTCCGCGCTCGCCGCATCCCGGCGCACCCTACACCTATGTGACGACCAGGGAATTCCTGTCGCATTTCGGCTTCGACACGTTGCGCGATCTTCCCGATATGGAAGCGCTCGAGGATGCCGGCCTGCTCAGCAAGGAGATGCTGCTGGCGGGGGATATCCCGCTCGGGCTAATGGCAGGTGAGCCGGACGACGAGGAGCTTGGGGAAGAAGTTGAGGCTGACGAGGAGAGCTGAGAACCGCCAATCCCGTTGACACCGGAACGCTGACCGTGATCCTCTGTCCTCTGTCCTAGGACAAGGGACGGGTGCCGACTGATGATGAAGAGCCAGGATGTGGTCGTCCTGCTCAAGCTGGCAAGCTTGGAGGACGACGGGCAATATAGCGATTCACAAGTTGCTCGCCATGGATCGACTCTGGGAGAGGATCCTTATTCCGTGCGCGCCATCGAGGCGGCGCTCGGGATCAGCAAGACCGAAGTCAGCGCCTCCATCAACCGCAGCATTGCATCCGGCATCGCGACCAAAGACCGAAAGACCGGCCGTCCAAAGCCAAACCGGCGCGGCCTGCGCGAGTTCATTGTTCATGGCTTGAAGTTCGTCTTTCCTGCGGTGCCCGGCGCCATGCAGCGTGGTTTGCCCACGGCATTCGCCGCACCGATCCTCAGGGAATCCCTGCATAGCGCCGGCACCCTCTTAAGCGTGTGGCCGTATGCCCACGGAAAGGAAATGGGCCAATCGATCGAGCCATTGTTTAAGAGCGTGCCGGAAGCAGCTGAGAAGGACGAACGTCTCTACGCCTATCTCGCGCTCATCGACGCCATCAGGTTGGGCAATCAGCGCGAAGCCAAGCTGGCCGCCGATCTGCTCGCACAGAGGCTGGGATGACGGTTCAAGGCCAACTCAAGGAGATGTTGAAAGCCGTGGCCGTCGCTCTCGGCGATGAGCTCCGTGCCCGGCTCGTCTTTGTGGGTGGGTGCACGACGGCGCTCTACATATTCCTGCAAGCGCCGGTGCGTTACATCCGCACGCATTGCCGGGGCAAGGCGCGCGAACGCCGTCAGGATGAATGGTCACAGCCATTCTGGAACGGGATCGAATCGCTGACCGGACAAGTGCGCAGCTAAAGCAGATACGGAGAGATATCAGGGCGATTCTCGACCCAGGCCAAGGCCTTATCGAGAGGTTCGCCCCATCCTTCCTGATCGGCCGCAGCACGGCCTTCACGTATGAGGATATCTACCGCGTCCTTCAGCGTACAAAATGAGCCTCGGGCTCAACGTTTGCGCAGTTTGCCATGTCCCGGCAAAGCCTGCTTCGTCTGGAGCCGTCCGTCGCCTCACCCGATGAGGGCGACGGCGATCTGGACGAAAGCTCCTGCTTTGGTGATGGGTTCCAGAGCTTCTTCTTCGCGCAAGGGATCGTCACCCGCATGGGCCGGAGATGGGACGGCTCCGCACAGCTGCGCCGCAGCATCGTAGAGCCCGGCCCGTAAGGGATGCGCCCTGGTTAGAAAACGCTGGCAGGCAGGGACGCTACATCGATGCCCGCCCCTTCAAGGCGCCGGCGCGCGGCCTCCACGACCGCAGTGTCGAACCGCTCTGCGTGCCGCAGCACGATGGCCTCTCCTGTGAGCTCCGGCATCTTGCGTTCCAGCAGCATGTCGAAGCCGTCCGTGCTCTTGGTGCTGGTCGCCCAGTCCGTCAGCGTCGCGATTTCGCCGACGCGCGCCACTTTCTGCCGCGTCCTCGCAAGCCGCGTGGTCTTGCCGCGTTCCTCGCTCAGGACATGCTCGAAGGCGTGGATGGTCCTCCAAAAATCGTGCTCTACCGTCCCGGGCTTTTCCTTCGGAAGGTTCGCCACCAGCCGGCGAAAGGCGGCGGCTTCGATATCGGCGCGCCGTTCCTTGCGCGCGTTTTCGATCCATACGCGCAGCTTTCGGGGGTCGTCGCAGACGGCAATCAATTCCAGCAGCTTGGTCTCGTCCGCCATGCGCCCACTCTCTCATCTGGGTTCCTCTGTGGAATATCGCGACGGTCGCGCCCCTGGGGACTGCGTTGTCGATACCCGCTCTTCGCCTCGGCTCCTGCTATCTCATAGCCCCGTCAGCTAGGGGCGCCCGCCCGTACGGGCACGGCCAGCCGGGCCCGCACTTGTTCGTAGACCTGGATTCCGGCCCCTACAGCAACTTCAAAGCTGACGGCCAAGGCATAGGGAACAGGGCCGGCGAGCACGCCCGCAGGAGCACGGCAAGAAACCCTCAGCAGCAGATGTCCGTCGTCAACGAACACGCGCGCGTCTTCCCCTGTCCGGCGTTCGTGACAGACCGTTCCCCGAACGATGGCCTTATCGGTCGGCTGTGCGGAATCGCGAGAATCGGCCATCCAATACCTGTCGTCCCCTGCGGCACTGATATCGAGCGCCGCCATGCGATAACCCTGGTGGCGCGGGTTCATCGGCGAAAACCAGGCCAGCGTTGTGGTGAGCGAGCGCAGGGCCCGGACGCCGTCGAGGCCGTCAGGCAGCGGTATCCGGTACAGCACGGCACTGTCGGCGCTAATTGATCCGGCGCCGAGCAGGGTTGCCCTGTTTTCCGTGCAGTCGATAACTCGCTGGATATCCGGGACGCCATAGCCGAGAATCCGCGCGATGTCGTCCCGGCGCGCCAGATGAGAACCCTGTCCCTGGGGACCGAAAAACCCGTCCAGCATGGCGCCTTTGTTGCTCCAGCGCGCGCCGTGGACCATCAATGCCTTCAGCAGCAGAGGGAGCTGATCAATGGTGGCGTCAGCATGCATCGAGCCGCCCGCGCGGTCCATCAGCGCATCGTGGATGCGATGTGCCGCACGGGTGGCAAGCGCCGTTGCCGCGCTCGTGCCCCAGGTGAAATCTTCGTAGTTGGTGGCTCCCGCAGGCGACGGCTTGGCCGCCTTCAATCCGAACTGCCGGGCGCCGGCGTTGACCGGCCTGACCTCTAGCTGTTCTCCGGAAGCGACCATCGTCACGGGCGCCCGGCCGCCGCTGAAAAGCAGCTCGGGTTTGACGACTTTCTTGAAGCCCAGCCCCATCGCGGAAATGATGTTGGCGACGTCGTCCGTCGTGAACGGATCGATGCGCCCTGCCGCAAGGGTGCCGTTGAACGCCGATCCCGCGTGCGCCGCCCCGATGGTCAGGGCGTTCATCGCCTCAGCCGGAGACAGCAAGGTGCGCTGGCTCTTTTGCGCGTTCAAGGACGCGAACACTGCCCTTTCACGATCCTCGGGCGTGGCGTCTTCGAAGTCTCCCCACGTGGCATATCCGTCGATCGGCAAACGGTCGGTGATATTCCCGGCGCTGACGAGAAACAGCACACCGTACCGCCAGCTCAGATAATCGAGCAGGCGGCCCAGGGGGCTCATGATGCGGGCGAAGGGGCGCTTTTCGTCCGCAAGCGAAAGGTTGATCAGGACGACCTGCGGCGCCGCTGCCGGCTCGTCTCCATCCCCCGCCTTGATGCGGCGCACGGCCTGATGAATGACATCGACGAGAAGCCGGTCGTAGGGCGTGCGTTCGCCATTGCCGGTAGGCTGGAACACGGGCCGGACATAAAGCGGCCGCGGCAGCGGCGCTTCCCCGTGATTGAGATCGCCGTGCAGGATGAGGGAGGCCATCTCGGTGCCGTGCTCGCGCTGCGCCACCGGATATATCGCGGCAAGCCCTTCCGGATCATCGACCCGCAGGCGTCCGGCAAGCCGCGCGTGGTTTTCGACGGGCAGGCCGTCAAGAAGCGCAGCGACGGGCTCGTTCGACACGAAGACGGGCGCGTCAATAGCGGCGGGCCCGTCTTCGCCATCATTCTCGCTCGCGGGCGCCCGCGCTACAGACTGCGGACGCAGGAACATCACCTCGTCGGCGCGGGCGAGGCCGACATCGGGATTGTCCAGAAGGTCTCTCACCGACGCCGCGGGGAGATCGACAAGCGCCGCGTCGTAATGAATCTCCGGCACCACGACGTGATCGATCAGCGACCCGCCGGCGCCGGCGAGCTCTGCCGTAAGCCGGTCAAGCGCCTGGGCCCGCCGGGCTTCATTGCTATGAAACCAGAGTTCCACTTCAAAGCGAACCGGCGCGCCCGGGTCGCGCTCCAGTTCCTCCTCAAACGCCCGCACCGTCTCCAGCGGAATCCGGTCTTGGGGTCCCCACGCGCGGACATCGATGAGCCGGGAGAACAGTTCGCGCCACGCGCCCCGTCCGTTCGGCATCCGCTGACCGGTCTTGAAGCGGTTCCACAGGCTCAGCAGCTCCCGGAGCGCCTGAACGTCCGGCATAGCCAGATAGACGCGCCCGCCGAGAATCTTATCCGGATGATCTTCGTCAAAGAAATCGTCGCTGGGATCGAAATCGTCCTCGTAATCTCCCAGATACTCGAAGCCGAGAGCGCGCGCCTGCGCGTAAAAGTCCTCAAGGGCTCCTTCGACTTCGAAAACGATCGCCCGCTCCGGCGCGATGGAAGCGGGATCGCCGGTTAGCTCCAGGATGCGCTGCGGATCATCGATCAGGCGGCTGAGACGTTCAAAGCGCGGATCAATGCGCTCCCGCTGCCGGTCCCGCGAGGGGCGACTGATGCTCGCCCCGCCGCCGCCGCGTCCGCGCATCGTAAAAGGTTCAGGCGCCGGAAGATTAAGAAGAGGACGATCCGGCATCGCTCTCAACCTTGCTTCGGTGTGTGCCCCTGCCGGCGCGCTCGATCCAGATTTTCATCTGTTCACGCACTGTTTCCACCACGCTCTGCCCGTCCCCTGACAGGACCCGGCGACGGAGCACGTCCGCGAAGAATTCTTCGGCCTCGCTATAGCTGACGCGCCCCAACGTCTTGGCGATCTGCTCGGTGCTGACGCCGAGCTTTAGCTCAAGGCGCTGCGCCTTCGCAGACAGGAAGGATGCGAGCTGCTTTTGCGTCGGCGCGGGCAGCGTCAAGCGCAGCTGGAACCGCCGCCAGACCGCGCGGTCCAGAAGCTCCGCGTGGTTGGTCGCAGCCAGGACCACGACATAGCTGGGAAGATCGTCGATTTGCATCAAGAGCGAAGTCACAACCCGCTTGATTTCGCCGGTTTCATGCGTGTCGCCCCTCTCCTTGCCGACGGCGTCGAACTCGTCGAAAAACAGCACGCAGGGCGTCGTCCGTGCATAGTCAAAAACCCGCCGAAGCCGCGCGGCGGTCTCCCCGAGAAAGCTGCCGATCATCGCCTCATAGCGCACCACGAAAAA
>NZ_KL370890.1:23610-134008 GCF_000702305.1 Allobosea sp. 117 | reverse complement strand
ACATGCAGCCCTGCGGCCTGCGCCGCGTCGATGCCGGCGAGCACCTTGGAGAGATCGCCCCAGCGGGTCAGCGCCCGGAAGCGGGCCGGGTCCAGCGTGTCGAGCGAGACGTTGATGCGCTTCACCCCGCAGGCGGCGAGGTCGCCGGCGAAGCGGGCGAGCTGCGAGCCGTTGGTGGTCAGCGTCAGCTCTTCGAGGTCGCCGCTGTCGAGATGCCGGCCGAGCGAGCGGAACAGCGTCATCACGTCCCGGCGCACCAGCGGCTCGCCGCCGGTGAGCCGCAGCTTCTTCACCCCGCGCGCGACGAAGGCCGAGCACAGCCGGTCCAATTCCTCGAGCGTGAGCAGTTCCGGCTTGGGCAGGAACGTCATGTGCTCGGCCATGCAGTAGACACAGCGGAAATCGCAGCGGTCCGTCACCGAGACACGCAGATAGGTCACCGCCCGCCCGAAGGTGTCGACCAGCGGCGCGCGTGAGGGGAAGCGCCCCGCGGTGGCAGCGGAGGCGAACCAGACATTCATCGTAGGGCTCCAGGCAGGCTGCTCTGTCGCGGCGGAAAGAGGGCCGCCGCGTGGGCGGCGGCCCGACACCGTCAGGAGGTGTATTCCTGCGACTTGAAGCTGAGGTGCTGCACGCCCTTCGGGGCGGTGGCGATCTTCCGGATGCTGCCCCAGGTCTGCTTGTAGTTCGGGATGACGAACTCGTTGACCCCTGATGACACCACGTTGCCCTGAACGCCGGTCGGGTAGCCGAACAGCATGAAGGCCTGCTTGGACTTGGCCGTCGGCGTGGGATAGGCCATCGCCTGGGTCGAGCCATTGTCGTTGTAGACCTCGACCAGATCACCGGCCTGAAGCCCGAGCTCCGTCATGTCCTGCGGATTCAGCTCGATGAACGGGTACGGCCACCGGTCGGTGACGAACTCATTTTCCATATCGAGATAGGCACTTTGCCAGACGAGGTTGGCCCGGCCGTTGTTGATCAGGAAGGGGAACTTATCCTTCTCGGCCTGCTTGCCGGGCGCCTCCAGGCCCCGCCACTGCGTCTGCGCGAACACCGCCCTGCCGTCCGGCTTGTTGAACTTGCCGTCGGCAAAGAGCCGCTTGGTCCCGATGATCTTGCCGTCCCGGACGCCGGTCGCGGGCTCCTGGAAGCCGTTCGTGCCCATGGTGCGCAGCAGGTCATAGGTGACGAACTCGCCGCCCTTTTCATGGCCGTGATAGCCGTCCATGAAGGCGTCCTCCTCGGTCTTCCAGTCAAAGCCGGAAAACTTCGCCGCCATGTCCGCCTTCCCCATCTCACCGAGCACGCGCTGCATGTGGTTGGCGATGCGCGCGGCGATGAGGCAGTCCGGCATGGCGACGCCGGGCGGGTCCATATACCGCTCGGTAAGCCGCATGCGCCGCTCGCCGTTCATGGAGGTGAGGTTCATCTCGCCCGAGGTGGCCGCCGGCAGCACGATGTGGGCGGCCTCGCCCACCTTGGTCGGAACGATATCCACATCGACCGAGAACAGCCCGCCCTTGCGGATGGCATCCATGATGGCGGCCACCATGGCGGGGCGATCGCCATAGGGAACGGCGTTCATGGCGTCCTTCACGAGGTCGGTGCGCTTCTTGTAGACCCGCTTGAACTCCATGGCGTTCAGCGTCGTCTTGTAATGATCGCATCCCCAGATGTGGTGGACGCCGCCTTTGCCCTCGATCAGCAGCTTGTCGACATAAGCCGCGGGCCGACCGACATGGGCATCGGAGGGACGAGAATAGCCCTCCTGATGGCCCCCCATGCGCACGCAGCCGCCACCAGGGCGTCCGACGTTGCCCGTGGCCAGCGCCAGGTTCACCAGCGACTGGTTGGTGCGGTAGTTGTCATTGCCCCAGATCAGGCCCTTCTCATAGGCGAACATGGCGCGGCGGCGTGCGCCCCCGGCCTTGGGCTCGGCGATCCAGGTGATCGCCTTGACGATATCGGCCTCGGAAAGGCCGGTGATCTTCGCCGCCTCGGCGATCGACGTCTTGTTGGTGGCGACTGCCTTGTCGAAATCCTTCGTGGACGCGCCGATGAAGGCCTTGTCGATCCAGCCCTTTTCGACGGCATAGGTGAACCAGGCATTGAACAGGGCAAGGTCGGTGCCGGAGTTGAGCGCGAGATGGAGCACGTTCTCCTTGCCGGCTTCGGCCTCACAGGCGTTCACCGTCACCGTGCGGCGCGGATCGACGATCACGATCCGTCCGCGGTCCACCGGCTCGCTGCCGAACTCCGCCTTCTTCTTGTCGAGCGAGGTGCCGCGCAGGTTCGGCACCCAGTGGTTCAGGAAATAGTTGGTCTGGGTTTCCAGCGCGTTGGTCCCGACGGCGACGATGGTGTCGGCGAGCTGCGCGTCCTCGTAGCAATTGTTGAGCTCACCCACGCCCATGTCGCGCGAGCCGTGGACTTCGGAGTTATAGGCGGGGCGGTTGTGGATGCGGATATTCTTGACCTTCATGGCGCCGAAATAGAGCTTGCCGGTGCCCCAGGTGTTCTCGTAGCCGCCGCCGGCACCGCCATGGTCGAAGGCGGAGACGAAAAGCCCATCCTCGCCCTGTTCGGCGATCACCGCAGCCGTCACGCGGGCGACGAGATCGAGCGCATCCTCCCAACTGGTCGGCTGCAATTGGCCGTAGCGCCACACGAGGGGATCGGTCAGCCGCTGGAGCTGCGTATTGCGCTGGCGCGAATAGCTCATCTCCGCGATGCGCGCGCCGCGCACCGAGCCGAGTCCGGAGTTCACCGAGCATTCGCGGTCGGGCTTGATGACGATGTGAACGTCGCGGCCGTCCTGGCGGACGATGTTGTACATGGATGGTGCGTACCAGGCCGGCGTTTCGGCCCCCTGCTGCTGCGAGAGATCGACGCCGAACGCGTTGTCCCTCGGAGCCGGCCCGCCCTCGTAGCGGGCGTCCCAGCTATAGGCCTTGTAGCCGCAGCCGACGATGCAGTAGTGGCAGACGACATTGTGAACCTTGGCATTTGCCGGCACGATGGGCAGCCGGCCGATCTGGCGCTTGTAGGCCATTTTTCCCTCCCTCAGAGCACGTTCGACAGGCGGCCGTACAGGAGCTCGTCCACGCCCTCGGCGTAGATGTCGCCCTTGTCATCGATGCGCAGCGCGTATTGGGGAAGGTTCTGCGTCGCCTGACCCCAGATCTGCTGACCGCCCTTCTCGCAGTCGAACCGGGAGTAGTGCCCGGGGCAGTTCAACGTCCGGTCACCCGCCGAATAGGACAGCGGAAATCCCTTGTGCGGGCATACGGTCGAGAAGCCGACGATATCCCCGTCCGGGCCCGTGCCGCCGGGCACGCGCGTGCCGAGCTTCAGCAGGACACCTGGAGCATCCTCGTCCGGATAGGAGACCTCAAGCGCCTCGTTGACCTTCAGGTCCTTCACATTGCCGAGGCGATTGACCGGATACTTGACCAATGCCGCCGGGGCTGGTTCGGCCGCCTGCGTCTCGGCGGGCAGCACGCTCGTCGCTGCCGCGCCCGCGGTCATGAGCCCGGCTCCCGTCAGGAACTTCCGGCGCCCGGCATCCACGAGGCTGTTGCACCTCTTCATCTTGGTTCCTCCCATAGCGTCCAACCAGGACGGGAGAGCCTTTGCAGGCTATGGGCCAAGATTTAATCTGATTGTTTATCAGTGGCTTGGCTGAATCCGAGGCGAGCCCCGACGCCGCAATGTCCGGGTACCCGAACATGCTGCAGCGCCGTGGGTTCGGATTTCAGGACAAGGTCACGCGTCGAAGCCGAGGCGGCGCATCTTCTCCCACAGGGTGGTCCGCCCGATGCCGAGCAGGCGCGCCGCCGCACTGATCTCGCCGTTCGTTGCGGCCAGGGCGCGCACGATGTGGCGCCGCTCAGCCTCCAGCCGGGCGGTCTCGAGGGATTCGAAGGGGGTTGACGGCAACGGCCCGCCGGCCGACTCGGGAAAGAGATCGCCGGGCATCAGCCACGGCCCCATCGCCAGTGCCACCGCCCGCTCCATGCGGTTCCGCAACTCGCGGACGTTGCCCGGCCACGCATGCGCGAGGGCGGCTTCATGCGCGAGGCCGCTCACGCCACGGGCCTGTGTCGGCAACTGCTCGGAGAGTTCCAGAAAGAAGCGGTCCATCAGCCAGGCAATGTCCTCGCGGCGCTCGCGAAGCGCCGGCAGCCGGATGGAGACGACATTGACACGGTAGAACAGATCCTCGCGGAAACTCCCCTCCCGGACGCGTGACGGGAGGTCGGCATTGGTCGCCGTGACCAGGCGGCCACGGAAGGGGATCGGCCGCTCGCCGCCCACACGGTGAAAGGCCCGCTCCTCAATGAGCCGCAGCAACTTGGCCTGAAGGTCGGGGCGCAGTTCGGCGATTTCGTCGAGGAAGAGGACCCCATCGCCCGCGCGTTCGGCATACCCGGCGTGGCGCTGCACGGCTCCGGTGAAGGCTCCCTTTTCATGGCCGAACAACTCGCTTTCCATGAGATGGGCGGGAATGGCGGCGCAATTGACCGCGACGAAGGGAGCGGAGGGATTGGCCGACGCGGCGTGAAGAAGGCGGGCCGCGACGTCCTTACCCGTGCCGGTCTCGCCGGTGATCAGGACGCTGGAGCTGATCCGCGCCACGCGCTGCAACAGGCGTTCGATATCCTGCATGGCAGGGGAGGTGCCGAGCGTCTGGGTTCTCGGATCGTGTCCCCTGACGAGGTCGCCGAGCCGTGCCAGGAAATCGTCCATGTCGAAGGGCTTGGTGACGTAGTCGACCGCTCCGGCCCGCATGAGACGCACCGCCTGATCGATGTCGCCGTGGCCGGTGATGAACAGGAACGGGGGCGCGTTGGACGTGCGCACGACCTCGCGGAACACCGTCTCGCCGCTGACGTCCGGCAGCCTGATATCGCAGACCACGGCTTGCAACGGGTGGCGCCCCATCTCACCAAGCGCCTCCGCCCCGGACTGCCACCATTTGACCGTCACCCGTTCCAGCGCGAGCCGCTGGATGAGGCTCTCCCCCATGAGCGGATCGTCCTCGACGAGGCCGATAAGCGGAGCGTCAGGCGACATCGGCGAGCACCTCATGTCGGGAAACGGGAACCCGGATGCGCACGATGGTGCCACCTTCCTCGGGGCGTTCGACCGCTATTGTCGCGCCGAGCGTGTCCATCAGCCGTCGTGTCATCCAGAGACCGAGACCGCTTCCATCGCGCAACGGGCGGCTGGTCGATGCGCCAGTCAGTTGTTCGGCCGCGGCGGCAGGCAATCCCTCGCCGCGATCCTCCACTTCGAGCAGGAGGCCGCCATCCGCGACATGAGCCGACAGGTCGATGCGCGAGCCAGGCGGCGCCGCGGCGAGGGCGTTGAGGAGAAGGTTGAGGGTCGCCTGCCGCACCGATGAACTGGGGACCGGAATGCCGCCCACCAGTCCATTGTAGATCGATACCGTGACCGATCTGCGGCTGGCTTCGGGCGCCACCAGCAGACCGAGATCATCGATGTCGGCGGGGATCAGGTCTCGGGTCGAGCCGTCCGTCCGGTGGAGCGCGAGGGTGCTTCGGACCACATCGCGAATGCCGACGAGCCCGCGCTCCACCAGGTCGATGCTACCGGCACGAACGCTTTCGAGATGGCCATGGCTCTTGAGGGTCGCGAGCGCGTTGAAGATGCCGCCCAGAGGGTTGTTGATCTCATGTGCCAGTGCCGATGCAAGGCGCCCGAGGCTGCCGAGCTTCTCTTCTTCGGCCAGCCGGGCAGACAACTCGTGCCGCTGATCGATCGAGTGGACAAGCTCGTTGTAAGCGCCGAACAGGCGCGCAAATTCGCCCCGGCTGTGCGCGACAACGTCTCCCGCGATGGGTGTCGCGCCCGATTCCCGGGCACTGCCCAGATGGTCCGACAGGACACGGATCGGACGCATCATGCGGGCGACCAGCACCCAGCCGGCGGCGGCCAGCAAGAAGGTGAGCAGGCCATTGGTGGCCGCCAGCGTCAGGATCACGCCGCGACGCTCGCTTGCCAGATGGCTGGTATCGAAGCTGGCGAAGATCGTGCCGACTTCCCGGCCGGGATAGGCAAGGACCCGCATGGCATAGGCGCGATCCCCGCCGATATCGAACCGGAAGGGCTGCGCGTGGGTCTGGTCGAGAACGAGGCGGGGGACGGGCGCACCGGTCGGGAACCGGCGCGGGTCGGAAGCCGCAATCACGCGGTCGTCGGCGTTGGCCACGATGGTCTCCGCCGCATTGACGCTCTTGTTCAGGGCTTGCGCCCGCTCGATCGCATCGAAGACCTCCCAGACATCGTCGCGGAGGATGGACGGAGCTGCCGCCGAGGAGAGTCCGTCGAGATAGCTCTGCGCCAGGTCACGCAGGTGCCGTTGCTGGGATTCATCGAGATGCGCCAGCACGCGCTCGGAGAGCACGATGCCGACCAGGATCATCAGCGCGGCCACCGCCAGCGGCACCTTGACGGTGATCGGCCAACTGGACGGGTGGAGCCAGCCTGTCATCGCTAGCCTGCCGACGCGACGAGCGCCGCCTTCGCAGCAATGGGACTGAACAGCTCCGCTCCCCGGGTCACGAAGCCATCGAGGCGCAGCATTGCGAGGACAGCTCGCCCATCCTCGTCATCCGACATGTTCAGCAGTGCCTTCGACAGCAGGGCAAGCCGCCCCGGGTCGACCGGATTGCGGGGTGCGGCTATCGGGGGGAAGCCGAGCCATTCAGATCGCCACATGATGCGCGTGCGGGCCGTGAGCGCGGGTTCGATCGCGGCCACTACCTCATAGACATAGCCATCGACGGAGCCGGACGTCGCAAGCCCGGAGGCTACGGCCCGGATGACGTTGCGGTGCCCGTAGGTGAAGAAGGTTCGCGCAAAAAACCTTTCCGGAGTCTCCCGCATCTCCGCTAGCGCGGCGCGGGTGACGAGGAATCCGGAGTTGGAGTCCGGGTCGGAAAAGGCGTGGGTATCGCCCCTCAGGTCCCCGAGACCGTCGCCCTGCCGATCCGCATCGATGATCAGATAGGATTGATAGAGCGGCCGACCTCGCCATTCCGGGATGGCGACGAGCTGGAGCTCGCCCTCGTGCATCACGTACGGGTAGCCGCAGATCCACGCCGCGTCGATCTGTCTCGAAATAAGGAGAGCTACGATTTCCTGATAAGTGCGCCGCGTCAGCAGCGTTACCGGCAGGCCCGTTGCGCGAGACAAATAGAGTTGAAGTCGGCCGAGCAGTTCGAGGTCGGACGTTAGGAAAACTGGCGTCAGTCCGAAACGAAGCTCTTCGGTACTCGCGCGCGAATAGCTTCGCGATGCCATGAAGTAGGCAGTCGTGGCCGCGATCTGTTTCAGCAACAGGCGACGGCTCGCCGTAGCGCCGACGCTCCCCATCATGGCATTTCCCGTTTTTAGTTCTTCTTTTTCCAGAGAGATTATCCCTTTTCCTTTGGGACGGAAATACGAACCTCACGACATTGGCGGTCGCTCCTAGGGTCAGGCCTGCAAAACCGTCACCCAACTGTCATTCAAGCCTGTTACGGCGCACCCATCCCCATTGAGATCGGGCGACGGCCAAGCCGGTAGGAGAGCGGGCGACATGCGAGTCGGCATCAGTGGCATGGGACGGATCGGGCGCCTGGCGCTGCGTGCAGCGATGGGAGCGGCCGAACGTCCAGCGGACGATCCGCGTGCCGACAACCGCCTTGAGGTGGTCCATTTCAACGAGATCAAGGGCGGTGCGGCGGCGACCGCACACCTGCTCGAGTTCGACAGCGTTCAGGGCCGCTGGCGGGCCGATATTGCCGCTAACGGCGATGATGCCGTGACGATCGACGGCAAGCACATCTCCTTCTCGGCGCTTGGCATGCCGGCGGAGATTCCTTGGGGCGATCTCGGTGTCGAGGTCGTGCTGGAATGCACCGGTAAGTTCCTGACGCCGGCCATCTTGCAAGGCCATCTGGATCGCGGCGCCAAGCGGGTCATCGTCGCTGCGCCGGTCAAGGACCCATCGGTCCTGAACGTTGTCGTCGGCGTCAACGAACATCTCTATGACCCGGCGTCCCATCCGATCGTCACGGCGGCTTCCTGCACGACCAACTGCCTCGCCCCCGTGGTCAAGGTGGTGCATGAGGCCATCGGCATCCGCCATGGCCAGATCACCACCATCCATGATCCAACCAACACCAATGTCGTTGTGGACGCGCCGCACCGCGATCTTCGCCGGGCTCGCTCGGCCATGCTCTCCCTCCAGCCCACGACCACGGGAAGTGCGACCGCGATCGCGCTGATCTATCCGGAACTGAAGGGCAAGCTGAACGGCCATGCGGTCCGCGCACCCGTGCTGAACGCCTCGCTCACCGACGCGGTGTTCGAGATGCAGCGGCCGACCACCGCCGAGGAAGTGAATGAGCTGTTCCGCGTGGCAGCGGAAGGGCAGCTCGCCGGCATCCTCGGCTTCGAACCCCGTCCGCTCGTCTCGGCCGACTACGCGCGCGACACGCGCTCCTCCGTGGTGGATGGGCTCTCCACTCTCGTCACCGACGAAACGCTCCTCAAGGTTTACGCTTGGTATGATAATGAGATGGGCTATGCCTGCCGCATGGTTGATCTCGCCTGCCATCTCCGGAAGGTTGGGATTTGATCATGGCGGCGAGCGGACTGCGCAACTATGCGATCGTGACGGCCGCCTATTGGGGCTTCACCCTCACGGACGGCGCGCTGCGCATGCTGGTGCTGTTCACCTTCTTCCAGCTCGGCTATTCGCCTTTCACCCTTGCCTTTCTATTCCTCCTTTACGAGGCCGCGGGCATCGGCGCTAACTTCATCGGCGGCTGGCTGGCGGCCCGCTTCGGCATCACGCGCATGCTGATGGTCGGGCTTTCGACGCAGATCTTCGGCTTCCTGCTGCTCTCGGCCGTCTCCCCGGAATGGGGGAGTGCTCTGCTGGTCGTTTGGGTCGTCGTCGCGCAGGGGGTCTGCGGGGTCGCCAAGGACCTGACCAAGACCGCGTCCAAGTCCGCCATCAAGATCACGGAAGCCCAGGCCATGGGCGGCGGCGACGGTCGCCTGTTCAAATGGGTGGCCTGGTTCACCGGCTCCAAGAACGCGATGAAGGGCGTCGGCTTCTTCCTGGGGGGACTGCTGCTCCAGCTGATTGGTTTTCGCTACGCGCTGTGGCTGATGGCGGCGGCGCTGCTTCTGGTGCTGCTCGGAATCGTGTTCTCGCTGCCGCCGATGATGGGCAAGACCAAGGCCAGCCGCAGCGCCCGCGAGCTCTTCGCGAAGTCGCGTGGCATCAATCTGCTCGCGGCCGCACGCGTCGTACTGTTCGGAGCGCGAGATGTCTGGTTCGTGGTGGGTGTGCCGGTGTTCCTCTATGCGAGCGGCTGGACCTTCACGATGGTCGGCGCCTTCTTGGCTCTCTGGACGATCGGCTACGGCTTCGTACAGGCCGCCGCGCCTTCCCTCGTGGCGCGCAGCCCGGATGGTCTGTCCCGGGAGGTACCAGCGGCCCGTTGGTGGTCCCTGGCGCTGGCGATCGTGCCGGTCCTGATCGCCATCGTGCTGGCGCTGGCTCCGCCGAATCCGACCATCGTCCTGGTGGTGGGCCTTGGGGTGTTCGGCGTCGCCTTCGCCGTCAATTCCTCGGTCCATTCCTATCTGGTGCTTGCTTATGCGGGGTCCGAAAAGGCCGCGGAAGATGTTGGCTTCTACTACGCGGCCAACGCGGCGGGACGCTTCATCGGCATCCTCGCATCCGGCTTCCTCTATCAGCTTGGCGGCATCTACGCGTGCCTGATCGGCTCGGCGCTCATGCTGTTCATCTGCTGGGTTGTGACGCTGGCGCTGCCTACTCGAAATGGGTCCGCGGCTGTCGTCGCCTGATCAGAGTTCAAGGCTCGCGGTTCGATAACGCTACCATCGTTGAATGCAGATTTTTCGGTGGTCTATTTGCGACTACGCGTCCATGTCGCTTCTCGATAGGGCTTGGCGCTATCAGCACCGAGAAGAGACATAAGATCGCTTCGTGGCAGCGGACATTCGGCTTCGCCCTCATTTTGATGGCCAAAGCGACGTTTGCCGACCTCAAAAACCGGAATCAGATCTCGTCCGGAACGAAAGGGATTCGAACTGGGCCCTACGCCAGTCGTGATCAGCCAAATTGGAATTCGCATCCTAGAGGGCTGCAGCGAAAACGTCGTTCTCAGTTTCATCTCGTCCGTCGCGCCATCTCTGCCATTTCCACCCCGCCGACGCCGAGAATTGCCGCCGATCGCCGCCGGGCCACGTCCGAGCGAGGCGCGGGAAATGGTCGATGGCGGTGGGCGCGCTAAAGTCGCCGCGGGCCGTAATCCTGACCCTAGGTGGGCAGCGTGGTTTCTCCATGTGAGCCGTCGACGGTCATGCCGAGCGCGATCTCGGCTCCTCGCCTGACCTCGACGCCATCGAGCCCGAGATCGGCATAGAGTGCCTCGATGCGGGCTGGGTCAGGGTGCTGGACGGTGAAACCGGCAAGGCGGCATCCAGCCGGACTATCCGCCGAGGGGTGATGCTCGGTCTTCCATTGCATGACGTGCGGCAGGGCGATGCCGAATCCCTCATCGGCGCCCTCGAGGAAGTCCCAGGCGATCAGCCTTCCGTCGGCGGTCCGGCGCTCTCCGCAAGCGAGCGTCGTTGCGACGCCATGCCCGGCGAGAACCCGTTGTGCCCGCCCGATGTCATCGGTGGCGACGGCGAAGAGGAACAGGAGGTAGCTGTCGAGCTTCGCCATCCAGGCGCCGTTGTTGCCGACGAGCTGCTGCGTCGGGTCCGGCGCGTCCAGCGCCAGATAGAGGCCGGGTCCCAGCGAGACCAGCGCGTTGCGCGTGCCCTTGCCCGGATGCGAGCCGCCGGGCTTCGGCCGCACGCCGGTCCAGCTTTCGAAATCGGCGATGGCCTTGTCGAGGGATGCGGACGCATAGGCGAAATGGTCGAGCTTCATGGTGCCGTTCATCGTCAGAGGACGTTCTGGGGCGCGGCGAAATAGCGTTCGGCGAAGCGTTCGATGCGGAAGGCGTCGAGCGGTATGGCGGAGCGGCCGGTGGCAACGAGTTCGGCGATCGCCTCCCCGACCCCGAGCGAGATGCCGAAGCCGTGGCCGCTCATGCCGGTCGCCACCACCAGCCCGGGCAGACCGGGAATGCTGCCCAGAACCGGGACCGCGTCGGGGGTAACGTCGATCCGGCACGCCCAGCTCTCCACCAGCTCGAGCGGATCGGGAAAGGTGAAGTCGATCGCGGCGGCCTTCCGGCTCGCGTCGAGCACCGCCACGTTGGGCGGCACGTCCGGCACGCGGATTTCGTCATAGCGGTCCCGCCGCGCGCCCGTATAGGTCGCCACCCAGCGGCGGTCTTCGAGAAAGCGGCCGCCGAGACGTATCCGCGTCGCCTCGCGATTGGCGAGGAAGGTCGGCAGGAAGCGCGGGGCGGGCGCCAGGTTGCGCCATGTCGGCTCGAAGTCGAGCGGTCCCATCGTGCCCAGCGATATGGTCAGCCCGCCGTCGTGGCGCGGGCGCACCAGCGTCCTCGCGGTCCAGGCGGGCACAGTCAATCCGTGGTCGAAGGGTGCCGTGCGGCCGACCGAGACCTTCAGGTCGCTCTGCGGCAGCTCAACGCCGTATCGGCTGAGGAAGAGGCGCGTCCAGAGCCCGGCGGCCACGATGACCGTGCCGGCTCTCACCTCGCCCCGCTCGGTCCTCAGGCCGGTCACGCGACCGCCTTCGCGGATCAGCTCCTCGACGACGACGTTCTCCTGCACGTCGGCGCCCGCCCCCCGCAAGGCGCGCGCAATGGCCGGGGCGGCGAGCGTGGGCTCGGCCTGCCCGTCGCTCCGGGTGAACAATCCGCCGGCGAAGCCCGGGCGAAGACGGGGGAATGCCTTGCCGAGCTCGGCGGCGCCGAGCACCCGGCTGTCCACGCCGAAGGCACGAGCGATGCCGAGCCAGGCCTCCATTCGTGCCAGCGCGTCCGCGTCGGCCGCGACGGCGAGGTTCCCATGCGAGACGAAGCCGGTCTCTTCGCCGATCTCCGCGTTGATCCCGCGCCAAAGTTCGAGGCTGCGGACGATCAGCGCCATCTCGCGCTCGTCGCGTCCCTGCTTGCGCACGAAGCCGGAATTCTTGCCTGACTGCTCGCCGGCGATGCGGCCCTTCTCATAGAGCCCGACGCGAAGGCCGCGACGGGTGAGATACCAGGCCGCCGCACACCCTATGATACCTCCGCCCACGATCGCAACGTCAACGTGGGCCTTCGAATGCGTCATTGTGTCGGGCCTTGCTGTTCCCTGACACGGTTGCGCTGACGAAAGCGCATTCCGTGCATGCGGTTTCCGCAGCTTGCCGGATCGCAGAAGACCTTCGACAGGTTGCGCGTGGTATCGAGGAAGACGTTGTCGCAATCCACCGCCGTGCAGACCCGCAGCCGGCGCGCCTCGCCGCGCTGGACCACGTCCATGGCAGCCATGGCGGTGGAGCCGCGGATGCGGTCGACGAGGGGGGTGTCGGCCTCGAAATAGTGGATGTGCCAGCCGAGATCGTCATGCGTCACGATCTGCGGATAGATGCGCAGCTTCCTTACGGTCGCGTTGGCCCAGTCCGCGAGCTGGCCCTCCTTCATGTCGAAGAGCGGGCGGAACTCCGGACCAAGGGCATGCAGCCGGGCCCGAACGGCTTCGTCGAGCGGGCCGACATAGGACATCTTGTAGCGCCGGATCATGGAGACGGCCCATTCCTTGGTGACCATGCCGGTTTCCGCTCCGTCCTCGTAGTTCACGAGTTCGGCGCACACGCCCAGCGAACGGACGGTATCGGGGATCAGCATCGACATTCTTCGTACCTTTGGAGGTTGTCAGGGCACGAACATCTGACGCGGGACGGAGGATGTATAGAGGCTGGACGGGATGGCGAAGGGAGCGAGATCGAAAGCCGGCTTCACGCCCGTGACGAGATCGGCCGCGATCTCGCCCAGCGCCCGGATAACGGCGACGCGGGAAAGCGCAAGAAGCGACATGGGCATGCCGATGAGGATGCCGACGATGGTCGCCGCGATCGAGATGCTCAACGTGTTGATGATGCCGACCCGGATGATCTCAGGCAGCACGGCCAGCATGTAGCTGGAATTGAAGAACGTGTTCCAGAATCCCATGGACGGCCCAGTCTCCCTTGGCGTCGCTCGGCCGGGCCGTGGGTGCGCCGCAAAACGCACCCACGCCAGGTGTCTCGGTGGTTCAGCGGCTGGGCTTGAAGTCCGGACCGGGCAGCTTGGGCACGTCGCCGCCTATCGTCTCCTTGTAGATCTTGGCATAGGTGCCGTCGGCGATCATGTCGGCGACCGCCTTGTTCACCGCGGCGAGCAGCTTGGGCCGGTCCTTCGCAATGCCGAGGCCCGCGGGCTGATCGTCATTGGGAATCGACACCACGACCTGCAGCGGGGTCTGCGATTCCTTCACGTAGATCGCCGCGAGGCCGCCCTCGAAGAAGGCGGCGTCGATCTGGCCGGACAGCAGGGCGATCTGCATCGCCGCGGAATCCGGGAACGGGATGACGGTGGTCTTCTTGTAGGTCTCGTTCGCGTAGGTCTCCTGGATCGAGGCGGCCACAACGCCCAGGCGCTTGCCGGCGAGGTCGGCGACGGTCTTGGTCGGACTGTCGGCCTTGCTGAGGATGGTGAACGAGCCGACGAAATGCGGGCTGGAGAAGTTGATGATCTCGAGCCGCTTCAGCGTGATCGAGTGCGAGCCAGCCGACATGTCGCAGACATGGTTGGCAACGGTGGAGAAGATTCCCTCGAAAACCGTGAACTTGAAATCAGGTTTCAGGCCGAGGCGCTTCGCGATCTCTTCGGAGAACGAGACCTCATAGCCGACAAGCTTGCCATCGACGACGGAAGACATCGGCGCATTCGAGTCGACGATGCAGACGCTGAGCGTGCCGGGTTGGTTGAGCTCGACATCGGCGGGCGCGGCCTGCGCGGCGGCGAGGCCGAAAAGGCATGCGGTGAGGAAGGTGGAGGCTCTTGCGAGAAGGTTGAAGGGCATTGGCTGCTCCTATGGAAGGCAGCGGGACGCTATGTCCACAAAATGAGCTAGTCAAGTTTAGCTACTTTGTTTCGCGGGTCAGTCTGGTCCAGGGAGCCTTGATTGTCTCGCCTGTCATGGCTTGACCTGCCGTCACTGTCCCGGTCTTCCCAAATTCCCTGATGCAACGCGCCGCAAGGGTATCGACGTCCGCTTCGGGGACATCGGCTCAACGCTCCATCCTCGGCATTCCGACCGCGAGCGAGCTGCGTCCCCGAGCCCTACCGGGCAGGCGCCATGAATTGATAAGCGAGATAGAGCAGCGCGCTCGCGGTGATCCATGAGCCGGCAATCTGCACCGCGATGCGCTGCCAGTGCTGTTCCGCCTTGAGCGCGAGCGCTGCGAGGATCGCGGCGATGGCCGTGCTCCCCAGCAATGTCGCCGCGGCGGTCAAGAGCAGCGTGAACCATGCGTTCGGTTCCGGTGCCGCATCGAACCCGACGGCGACGCCGGTGAGCGATGCCAGACCAACTCCGATCCCCATGGGCGCGCGCAGCCCCGTGGTGACGATCGCCGCGGTGGCCAGCGCGAACACGATCAACGCCGTCGTTGCCCCGGATAGCGCGTCGACGGCGTGCGCCGCCGCGAGCCCGACGGCAACGCCGCCGGCAAGCATCGGGATCGCCCACCGGCACGTCGCGAGGCCGGCCCTGCCGATCAACAGGCCCGTCGCCACGAGCGCCAGAAGCTCGGCAGGCACGACGACCGGATGCAGAAGCCCGGCATAGAAGTCGCCGGCACCCTCCAGAGCGCCGTGCGCGAGAGCCGGCCGAGGCGCCAGCCACAGCAGGGCTCCGGTCGAAAGGACGGAGCAGCGCCGGATCACGCGACGCCGGTGAGATACGCGCCGCCGATGACCGCGATCAGGATGCCCGCCATGCGGACGGCGACCCTCCCGGCCGGCCAACGGGCCAGGTGGCCGAAGGCGATGCCGCAAAGATGAAGCAGCCCCGTCGCGATGACGAAGCCGAGCGCATAGGACACCGCGTCGGACGCGACCGGCATCTCTGCACCGTGGGCATAGCCGTGAAAGATCGCAAAGGTACCGACGATGAGCGCCGCCGCCCAGAGCGGCGGCTTGGCGGCGAAGGCGACGCAGAGGCCGAGCACTACCGCCGACAGGGCGATGCCAGTTTCGACCGAGGGGAGCGGCACCTCGATCATGCCGAACACGCCGCCGAGCGCCATCACCAGCGGAAAGACGATGGGCAGGACCCAGATGGCCGGCGCCCCGAGGAACACACCCCAGAGCCCGACGGCGACCATGGCGATCACGTGGTCGGGCCCCAGAAGCGGATGCATGAACCCGCTCGAGAATCCGCCGGCCCCATGCTCTTCGCCCGTGTGCCCGAGGACGGGCTCGGCGGCAACGACGGCCAGGAGCCAGACCATCGCGCCCACGGCGCCGTATTTGTTCCACGCCAAGTCAGCCTCCTATCCGAGAAAGATCGTGTCGAGGCGTTCCACCGCCCAGAATGCCGCGACTGTGCCGATGCCGTAGGCCGCGGCGATCCGCATGGGTCTGCCGAACGCGAAGATGAGGCGGGCCGAGTACCCCACCATGAGCAGCACGGCGATGAACGTCAGTTGGCCGATTTCGACGCCGATATTGAAGAAGAGCAGCGCCATCGGGAGGTCCCGCTGCGGAAGGCCGAGATCCGCCATGGCGCCGGCGAAGCCGAAGCCGTGGAGCAACCCGAACCCGAAGGCGACCACCCATGGCCAGGTGATCGTCAGGCTCGTCTCGCCGCGCTCCATCCGCACCGCCTCGGCGGCGACGAGCAGGATGCTGAGCGCGATCATGGCTTCCACCGGCGCAGCGGGCAGGGTGACGAGACCGAAGGTGGCGAGGGCGAGCGTGATCGAATGGGCCAGCGTGAAGGCCGTGATCGTCTTCACCAGCACGCGCCAGTCGCGCACGATCAGCATGAGCGAGGCGACGAACAGCAGATGATCGAGCCCGTACAAGATGTGCCGGATGCCGAGCTTCAGATATTCCCAGGCGACCGACCAACCGCTTTGCTCCGCGGGAACGGTGTACCAGGGCTGGGACGGTCGCACGATCGCGCTCGCCTGTCTGCCGTCGAGCCAGGTCACGCGGACAAGAACGTCGGTGATCGTGGCCTGGAGCCCGACGAAGTCGATCTGACGCCCGGCCAGGCCGCCGGGCGCGGAGATGATGCGCTTCTGCAGGATAGAGCCGGGCAGCGGCCGCTCCTGCGGCTCCATCACATGCGTCACGTCGCCGGGAAATTTCAGGACGACGGGGAGCGGCATGCCGGACAGCAGCGGCGTCTTCCACAGGATCGTGTAGCGGCTCGCGTCCGTCTGGTCGATCTGCAGATAGGCGGGCCTCACCTCATGCGCTGCCACTGGGGCGCTCAGCCCCATAACGGCTATGACGATCGCGAGCAGCAGCCTCGTCGCGGCCAGGTGACGTACGAGCTTCGCCGTCATTCCGCGACCGAAGCGCTCGGACCCGACGGCGCAATGGTCAGGTCGTCCATGTTGAGATTGTCGAGGGACGGGGCGACGACCTGGTAGCGGGAGCGGATCTCGTCCATCGCGCGCTGCTTGACCTCGCGATACTTCTCCGCCTGCCAGGCCTGGGCGACGGTCGGCCTGACTTCCTCAAGCGTCGGAACGCGGGAGGCCTCGTAGGAGTCGATCCAGACCAGATGCCAGCCATAGCCGGATTCGATCGGTCCGCGCCAATCTCCCGGCTTGAACTCGAAAAGCGCATTGGCGAATACCCCGCCGAATTCCTTCGCCATCTGCTCGGGAGTTACGTCGGCATAGTAGTCGCGGAACATGAAGGGGTCGGCGACATCCGTCTCTCCAAGCGAGGCGGGCGAGCGGCCGGCGACAAGCGGGAGGCTCGCTTCGGCGGCCGCCCGCGCGCCCTCGCCTCTCTTGTCGAACGAGAAATAGAGATGACGGAAACGGATCCGCGGCGGCCTGGTGAATTCGGCCTTGTGCGCCGCGAACCAGGCCGCAAGCTCCTCGTCGGTCGGCGGAGCCAGCGCCGCGATGTCGGCGAGCAGGAAGTCCATCTTCTGCGCGAGGCGTCGCTTGATGACCTCGTCGTCCTTGTTGAGGCCGAGCGCGATCGCCTCGCGGACCAGCATCTCCGAGACGGCCTTTTGGTCCACCATGGCGCGGAGCTGGTCGGGTGTCGGCTTGTCGCGTCCCTGCGCGAGCCACCCGACGGCCAACTGGCGCAGATCGTCATTGGTGATCTCGATGCGCTGGGCGCCGGCCGGCGCCTGCGGCTGGTGGTCGATCAGCCGATAGCCGCCGAACACCAGCACGCCAAGCACGACGAAATGCAGCAGCGGCTCGCGCAGGAGCCGTCCGGTCCATGAGCGCCCTCCGCCCTGTCCCGGCTCCGGGGCGGGTGAAGGGGTGTCGAGACGGGGACCATCTTCCGCAGGGCTGCTCATATCGGAGTGTCCGCTCAGTTCGCCTGTGCGGTGAAGGCCGTCGCCGCCGCATGTGCTCTGCCGTCCGGGCTGTCCCGCAGATAGACCAGGATCGCGAACTGCCCGGCAGGGTCCTTCACGGCGTTCGATCGAAGCACCTCGACATAATCGGGCACGGCATCCCACGCCTTCCACTCGGTGAGAGTGGGCGCGACGAACCCGGCCATCGGCGTGCGCGTGCGGATGAAGCTCCGATAGGCGTCCACGATGCGCTGGCGGGAAACCACGCCGCCGGCCCCTCCATGCACGTTGAACGCCAGCAGCGCCGCCTCGATTTCCGGCAGGGAACGGCTGCGGTCCGCCAGATAGTTCTCCTCGATCCATCCGACGCGTGACGGACCGCTCAATTCCAGATCGGCCGCCAGCATCGCGGCCAGATGCGTCGCATCGTGCGAGGCCCTGGCCGTGGCGAGCCGTTCCTCCACCATCGCGACGTCGTCGCTGCCGCCCGCGATGCCCAGGAGCAGGAAGTAGGCATCGTGACGCCGGGAGAGCGCAGGGTCCTTGATCCAGCCGCGAATCCGGTCGGCATCCAGCACGGGCTTGAGCCGGCGCATCGATTCATAGGGAGCGCGCGAGAGCTCGCCGAAGGCGATTTCGGCGGCAAGCCGATCCTCGCTTTCGAGATGGGGCGCGATCAGCAGAATCCGCTCGGGCCAGTTGGTGCTGTCGGGAGTGGCCTGAACGGTATTGGCCACCGGCCATGCGCGCGGCGGCGCTTTCGCGAGTCCGTCATTGGTCTTGAGGAATTCGCGCAGCCAACTGGCGTTCCCGGCGCCGATCACGCCGAAATTCGTCCAGCGGCCGGACAGGCCGTTGCGGGCAAGCAGATACGACTTCCCGGCCTGGGAAGGGGCGGCTTCCGCGCGGTCGGCGCTCGCCTCGACGATCGTGCCGAGGGGAGCGTCGCCCTTGACGGCCTCCACGATCCGGAACCGTTCGCCGTCCGAGACCGGCGTCGCGAGGGCCACCTGGTCGGCGGCATCCAGCTTCTGCCCCGTGGTGACGGACACCGCCGACAGGCAGATCGCACAGGCAAGCGCGCGTCCGGGGCCCGCGCCCAGAACCAGCGCGGCGCCGAGCAGCGCCGCGGCGAGCCTCGGCACCGATCTCATTGCGGCACCGTCGGGTCCTTGACATCCGTTCCGAGGAACACAGGCGTCGGCACGATCTCGTAGTTCGCGTAGCCGAACTCGTTGCTTCGCGCGGCAAGATAGGTATCGCCCCTGGTCAGGAGGTCTTTCGAGCCACCAGCGAGCTTGTAGACGGTGAACTCATATTCGCGGTTGCCGAACCAGGTCGCGACCCTGCCGTCACGGATCGAGTAGTCGCTCGGCGTGCCGAGATAGGAGCCGCCCGCCACATCACCCACTTCCGACGGCTGCGGGATGCGGGGATCGACGTTCATGACCAGCATCTGGCCATTCTCCCCCCACTGAACCTTGAAGATGGCGCCGGTCACATTGTTGCGGATCCAGGTGTATTTGCCGACCAGCAGCGCCTTGAGCGACGCCTCGTCGAGCACGACCGCCCCCTGTTCCTTGAGGTCCGCTTCCGTCGTGCCCTCCTGCGCAGCGACGCGCTGCTCGGCCGTCGGCGTGTACCAGATCGGCGAGGACCAGGCGCGCTCCTGCACCGTCGCCGGCACGACTTCGGGCGGGGGCACGCCGAGCTCCTTGGCCTGGATCGTTGTCCAGCGCGGCGTGGGGATCGCGATGGCGCGGGCATAGTAGAAGGCGTCGTCGGCCGGATTGAAGTCCGGATCGGTCCACGTGCCCTTGAGCTCCACCGCGCCGATCGTGTTGGTATAGCTCGCAGCCGTGATGTCGACGGTCGAGCCGATCGCGGGCACCCTGCCGGTTATCGGATCGGGCTTCCTGTTTCCGGCCCACACCGCGTCATAGACCTTTTCGAAGGACTGCCCGTTCTTCGACCATCCCTTGACGATCTGGATGCGATCGAGATTGCTCGAGGTCGGGTCCTTGACCGCCCACACCATGAAGGTCGGTGCCTTCTCGCCCGAACGCGGCTGGAGATCGCCGCCCATCGGCACGCCGCCGGCATAGGCGACCTTGACCCAGTCGGCGCGGTCGGTCGCGCCCGACGCATAGTCCCAGCCGCCGAAGAAGCGCAGCGTGATGCGCGGGCCGCTGGTGGCGAAGGTCTCCTTGCGCTTCATCGCCTCGAACAGCGACACACGCGTATTCTCCTCCGCCCACAGGCCGGTGAGGCCGGCGGGGTTCTCGAAGCGGACGTCGAGACCCGCGAAATTATGGCCCGCCATGCGCTCCTTGACCGCCCCGTCCAGCCGGGCATGGCCGCCGAAGAAGTTCTCCTGGCGATAGGGCACGGCCGTGTTGTGCGAATCCGATCCGCCGACGACGCCGGTCTTGAACGGATTGTAGCCGCGCGCCTGCTGCATCGCGACGCCGTCCTTCAGCGCCTGGCGGACATAGCTGCCGCCGAGGGTGATGAACTGTCCCTGCGGGTCGCCCAGCAGGTAGTTGAGGATCTCGTAATTGGCGAACTCGTCGTTCGGCGAGAGCAGCGGGTGCGTCTCGGACGCGCCCTTGATCTGCTTGATCTCGGTCAGCTTCTCATTGCGATCGCGCGATTCGGCCCAAGCCTGGTCGATCGGCCGCCCCTTGAAGTCGACCTCCGTCGGATACATGAGTCCGCCCGACAGGTTCGCGTTGTGCGAGATCGCGAGCAGCTCGTTGCCGGCCTTGCGCTGGCCGTCCATCCAGTTCCACAGGTCCTCGGGCGCCTGCGATTCCAGCGAGCTGAACGGGCGGCTCGGAATCTTCGCGCAGTCCTTGAAGAAGATGTTGCGGTGCATGTTCCGGAAGTCGGGATTCGACGTCCACTCATAGGAGCAGAAGGCGGTGAACTTGCCGGGCTCGTTGGCGGCATCGGCGGCCGAATTGTTGGCCTTCCAGACCGTGTCCGAAATCTCCGGGTTCACCAGGGCCTCGATCGGCTGTTCCTTGATCATGCTGGTGCCGAGCCAGAGATAGATGCGCTGGATGTCGGCGGCGTCCCGCACCTTCAGCTTGTCGGCGATCGGCAGCTTGCTGATGGGGGAGTTCGGATCATTCGAAAGCCGGACGACCCCGGCATATTCGGAATGATCGGTCACACCCATCCAGTCGAGCGGCGTCGTGATCTTTACGTCATAACCGAGCGGATGCTTGATCGGCTCTCCCTTGGCGTATTTGTAGGCATCCGCCGGGCCGGTGATGTGATTGCCGAAGATGTAGGCGTCGAACGACCAACTGGTGTGGACGTGCGTCTCGCCGAAATACGCCTTGCGCTCCGGGGCGCTCTGCGCCGTGGCCGGCGCATCGAGAGCGCCAAGCAGAGGGATCGCTGCGCAAGCAGCAGGCGCGATTCCGTACAGTCTTGCAACAAGTGACTTCGACATGGCCCCCGCCCTTCGGTCCTCTATATTTGATTCAGCGTTCCGTCTCGATCGGCGCGATGGCCTCATCGACTCGTGACCACAGTCGCGAGGATGAGGTTTATAGATGAGAGTGCTATTTCATCTTGATGACACCAGCCTTCTTGCGAGAAGAAAGGCCTCATTCCTCGCAAGATATGCCCGACGGCTCGGTCGTGTTGGTCAGTAGCATGGCGGATATGGGTAGTACCCGCAAGCCGGCGGACGGTAATAGGGGGCGACCGGCGGGCGGTAATAATAGGGGGCGGCAGCGGCTGCAGCTCCTGCCGCGGCACCCGCATACCAGGCACCCCGATACGCCGTGCGGCGGGCGACGCCCGCAAAGGACAGCGGCGTGAACGGCATCCCGATGATATCGATGAACACCGATGCCGGCCCTTCGCTGCCGTCGAGCGAGCCTTCCAGCACTGCGACGTCGAAGGTGAGGGTGTCGCCTTCGAGCTGTGGCGATTTCAGCGTCACCACCACGTCCTGCACGCCGTCGCCGGTCTTGCTCAGGACCGAGACGGTCGCGTTGGGCGGATCCTTGGCAAAGCTGTCGCCGGCCGACCACTCCTCCAGCAGATGCGCGGTGAGCGCATGGCCGGCGGCGCGAACTGGACGATCCGCGAACATGATCGAGTTGGGAGAAATCCCCTTGAGGACGAGCTTGTTGCCCTGCAGGCTCGCACCTTTCGCGTTCATGACGATGAGGGCCGGCTCGATCTGGGTCTTCGCCGTGCCGATCGTCTTTGTAGCCGGCGCCGTGATGGCATTCGGCGCCTGTTGCGCGACGGCGACTCCTAGAGAAAGCATCGTCAGGGAGAGTGTGAGGGGGATCAGAAACGGTCGCTTCGACATCGGCTGTTCTCCGTGACGCAAAATACGTGTTCGTGTTGTCTGCCTGGCCGGCATCATCGTCCAAAAACAGTGAGGAAGGTGCGATGCGAATACATGCTATCCCGGGTGTGTGCCGCGACGCCTGCTAACCCATCCGGATCGTGAATTCTTGATATTGCAGGCCAAATCACCACCGGGATTCGTCTTCGTAGGCCCCGTTTTCTGCGGCGCAGCTTCACGTGACTGTTGCTACGCTAAGCGGCGGCGGGTATCGAAACCACCCATTTTACGCCACCGATGCCGATGCTCAGGAGAGTTGTCGCATGGCCACGGTTCCTGTGATCTCCAGCCATGTCCTGCAGGGCCTGCCTGCCTTCATACGAAGCGAGATCGGGGAAACGGCGCTGCAGCGGGCCAATCGCGCCGCAGGGATCGACGTCGAACTGATCGAGGGGACGAATTGCTTCATCCCCCAACAGGCGGTGGTGGACTTCGTCCATGCGGTCGGGAAGGCGGCGGGCGAGCCGCATCTCGGGCTGCTGATCGCTCCCAGCATGAACGCGGGCGACTATGGCAGCTTCGGACGCTATGTGTTCGGGGCGGACACCCTCGGCCATGCCATCAAGCGCAGCATCGCGGCCCTCCGCTATCACAGTACTTATGACAAGCTGTCCATCACGACCTCGGCCGACGAAGCAAAATACAGCTATGCCTTTGCTTCGGCCGGCGCCAAAGGCTATCCCACTGTCGCGAGCGCTGCGGCCGGCGAGTTGTTGAGCCTCTTCAGGGCCTATTTGCCTGAAAACTGGCGACCGATACGCGTCGAACTCGACATCGAAGCGCCGCGCCAGATTTCTCTTTTCGAAGACACGTTTCAGTGTCCGGTTCATTTCAACGCGCCTGCGGTCGCGGTCGTCTTTGAACGACGCCACCTGATGGCCGGATCGACCCGCACATCCACGTCCCGGCCCGTCATGACCATCGAGGATGTCGCGCGCGACTGGCCTGACGGCGCGCCGCGAAGTCTGCTCGGCGTCACCATCGAACAGATCCGCACCCAGGTCCTGACCGGCAGCGTGTTGATCGACGATATCGCGCGGTCGATGGACACCAGCGTTCGCACGCTGCAGCGCGAGCTTCATCGCGCCGGCACGGACTTTCGCAGCCTCACGAGCGCAGTGAGAACCCAGCGCGCGACCGAGCTGCTGCGGCACACGGGCGGCTCGATCACCCATATTTCAGCGGAGCTGGGATATTCCTCGCCCGCCGGCTTTACGCGAGCCTTTCGCAAGGTGACGGGCATCGGACCGCGCGAATTTCGTACAAGCAAGCGGGATGGTAGCTGAGAGCCAGAGCATGAACCTGGCCTGATGTGGGCCTCGCGCGGCTGGAATCCGCTTCCGGCCCCCACCAGGGTTGCTCAACGATGAATGTTTGCTTGCGAGCCAGGCTTCTACCGCTGAAAGGGACGCACTGTCGGCGGCGAATCGAACCTGGAGATCCCTCCTTGATGCGCGAGCGGGCCGGAGGTCCCGGGGTATCAAGCCGGTATTGTCGGCATCGCGGCGCGCGGGATGATCGCGCCAGAATGCTGGACCACAGTGCGGGCGAGGTGGTGACCGGCAGCGGCCGCCTCGGCTGGGGTGCGGCCGTTCAGCCGGGAGGCGAGAAAGGCGGCGGCGAAGCTGTCGCCGGCGGCTGTGGTATCCACAATCGCGCCAGGCGGCATAGGTTCGGCCTCAACCAGGATATCGGCACTGAACGGCGCGCAGACGCGGCACGCCGGCACCTCCAGCTTCAAGACCCGCTCCGATGCGCCCTCTCCGGTCATAAAATCATCGGGACCGGAAGCTCCCCACAGCAGTTCCAGGTCCTCCGAGGAGGCAAAGACGATGTCGGCGGCGGCAATGGCGCGTCGGAACGCATCATGCGCCTCTGCCGGGTCGGGCCAGCCGCGTGGCCTGAAATTGGTGTCGAAAGCGACGCGCCCGCCCCGGCTGCGGACCTCGTCAAGCGCCGCAAACAGTGTTTGCCGCCCATGAGCACCGTAGATCGACAAGGTGATCCCGGAAAAATAGACAAGGTCGAAACTAGCGAGTGCCGCCGCCAGATGCGGCGTCTCTGGCAGGTCGAACAAATGCCGGGCGGCCGAGGTGTCGCGCCAATAGGAAAAGCGCCGCTCCCCGCGCGCGTCGGTCTGAATGATGTAGAGCCCCGGCAGCCGGCCGGGCAGGCGGGCCACCAGGGATGTGTCGATGCCTTCCGCCCGCCAGCCGGCGATCATCGTCTCGCTCCAGCTGTCGTCGCCGAGCGCGGTGACATAGCTCGTGGCGATGCCGAGCCGCGCCAGATAGACTGCAGTGTTGAGCGTGTCGCCGCCATAGCCGAGGCTGGCCGGCCCATGGGCAGGTTGGCGCACCTCGATCATGCATTCGCCGATGCAGGCGACCTTAGTCGCGCCTTTGTCGGCGGCAACCTCGCCCATGGCGCGGGTTCCTCGGCCCTTGATGGTCGGTCAGTGGAAAGGCTGCAGTCCGCCGCCCGCAGCCGGTGGCCAGCATCGATGCCGGCCCCGGTTCAGCCGCGCGCCGGTTTGACCGCCACCTGCAATGGATGCGTGCCAATACTTCAGTAAAGGCCGAGACCACCATTGATCTGGATGATTTCGCCAGCCAGGAACGATGCGTGGTCCGATGCCAGGTAGAGAACGGCGTCGGCGACGTCGTCGGGGCGCCCTTCGCGGCGAAGAGGCGTGCGCTCCGCGGTCTGCCTCCGTCCCTCCTGCGTGTTGAAGGTGTCATGGAAACGCGTGCCGATCAGTCCCGGTGCAACACCGTTGACCCGGATACCGAGCGGCCCGACCTCCTTGGCCAACGCGCGGGTATAGGTTGCGACTGCCCCCTTCATCGCCGCGTAGTGTGAAGCGCCCGGCCCACCGCCGTCGAAAGCCGCCAGGGACGCCATCGTCACCACGACGCCTGTCTTGCGCGGCTCCATGGAGCGCAGCGCGGCCTGGCAGGTCAGGAACGTGCTCGTCAGGTTGACGGCGATGGACTGCTGCCAGAGATCGAACGACATCTGCGTGCAGCGGCTGCGCTGGAGAAGCCCTCCCGCGTTGGCGAAAACGACATCGACGGGTCCAAATTCCGCCTCGGCGGCTTGGAATGCCGCATCCACTCCGGCCGGCACGGTCATGTCCGCATTGATGGCCAGGCACTTGCCGCCGGACTGCGCAATGGTATCGGCCAGGGAGGCGGCTTCGGCAGTGCTCGACATATAGGTGAATGCGACCTGCGCACCGGCCTTGGCGAATGCCAGCGTCGTGGCGCCCCCGATCCCCGAGGCGCCGCCGGTGATTAGCACTACTTTTCCTGCGAAGTTCATTAGCTCAACTCTTCATAAGGTGGGGGACGCTGTGGAGGCGCGCACGATCAGCTCGGGCGCGAAGACGTGTTCGCTGCCGCTTTGCGTGGGCAGCGCCATGCGCTTCTTCAGTCCTCCGACAGCCGCTTCGGCCATTTCGGCGAAGGGTTGGCGGATGGTCGTCAGCGACGGAGAAAGCAGAGACGCGACATTGATGTCGTCGATGCCGACGATCGAGATGTCATGCGGCACGTTCAGCCCGGCGTCACGCAGGCCGGATATCAGTCCCAATGCGATCATGTCGTTCATGGCGACGACCGCAGTCGGCCGCGGAGTCGATGTGGCGATGCGGGTGGCCGCACGGCGCCCGAGCTCCGCGAGGTCCGTGTCGCCGTAGGCCCCGTCGCGCTTGCGGGCCTCCTCGATCACCACCAGTTCGAAATCCAAGGCATTGGCGCGAATTTCCTCGCGATAACCCCGCAGGCGCGCCGAGCGGCTGATGGTGCCGGTGGGCGCGGTGACATAGGCAATGCGGCGGTGCCCAAGCCCGACCAGATGATTGACCGCCAGCCGGGATGCGCCGGCATTGTCGAGCGTGACGACGTCGACGCCCATGCCACCGACATCCAGGCTCTGGACATCGAAGAACACCAGGGAAACACCACGGCGAATGAGCGAATTCACCTCGTCGAGATCCGTCAGCGCCGACGCGGAGATGAGCCCGCGAACGCCGTAAGCGACGAGTTCATTCGCGAATTCGCGCTCCCGCTTGAGGTCGCGCAAGGTGTTGCACAGCAGAACGTGGAAGCCCTGCGCTTGCGCGGATCGCTCGACCGCCACCGCGAGCTCGCCGAAGAACGGGTTTGCCACGGTCGGCACCAGGAGGCCGATCATGGGCGCCTGGCCCGATTTGAGCTGCCTTGCGACCCCACTCGGCTTGTAGTCGAGGTCCTTGATAACGGACAGGATCCGGTCCCGCGTCTCCGGGCGCATCCGGTCGTGCCGCCCGTTGAGGAAGTTCGAGACGCTTGCGGTGGATACGCTGGCCGCCCGGGCGACATCCTGGATAGTAACGTCGGACATGTCCTCAATATCCCATGGCGCGGGGCAGCCAGAGCGTGATCATCGGAAGGGCCGCGACCACGGCCAGAGCCACTGCCAGTGCGAGCAGATATTTTCTCATGGGTCTGACGACATCCGACATGGACACTCCGCATACGACGCAGGTGGTATAGAGGCCGAGGCCCATGGGAGGGGCGAACAGGCCCAGCCCCATCGCGATGATCAGCACGGACCCGTAGTGCAGCGGATCAAACCCGAGCCGCTGCGCGATCGGCACCAGGATGGGCCCGAAGATGATGAGCGCCGGTGCGCCTTCGAGTACGGCGCCGAACACGACCAGAAGCACGATCGAAAGCGCCATGAACAACCACGCGCCCTGGGTCTGGCCGACGGATATCAGCAGGTCCGCGAGGCGTTGGGGTATCATCTCGATGGTCAACGCGAACGAAACGCTGGTCGCCGCCGCGATGATGAAGAGCAGCATCCCGGATAGGGTCGCCGTATCGATGAACAGCTTGACGACCGCCCGCCATGTCAGCTCCCGGAACGTGATCCAGCCGACGACAAGCGCGTAAACCACCGCGAAGGCGGAGATTTCCGTCGAGGTCGCGATCCCGGAGACGACGCCCTTCCCGATCATCAGGACCATGACGAGACCGACCGCGGCGCCGATGGCCAATTGCCGGGCCGGCGTCAGAACGGGATAGGCTTCGGCGACATTGATGCGGCCACCATAGATCACGCCGATGATGCACAGCGCACCGGCGAGGATCGCGGCCGGAACGATGCCCGCCAGGAACAGCGCGCCGATCGAGATGTTCGCCACGAAGCCCATGATGATCATGTTCACGCAGGGCGGGATGGTCTCGGCCATCACCGCCGACGTGGCGAGCAGGCCGGCGGCGTCGGCGGGATTCTGCTTGGCCCGCCTGACGGCCGGCATCAGCACCCCTCCCACCGCCGCGACATCCGCGAGCTTCGATCCCGAGATGCCCGAAAAGAACGCCATGGCGAGCACGATGGTGAGATTCATCCCGCCACGAAAGCGGCCCATGCCGCGGACGATCAGCTCGACGAGCCGCGTCGACATCCCATTGGCCTCCATGGCCGCTCCGGCGAGGAGGAAGAACGGGATCGCCAACAGCACGAAATGATCGACGCCCGCCGCGGCCTGCTGAGCGAAGAACAGAAAGGGCAGGCTCGGCTCGGTGATGAAGAAGACAAGGGCCGAAAATCCAAGCGTGAACGCGATCGGGACGCCCGCGAGAATCCCCAATGCGAAAAGGCCGATCATCAGCGCGCCCGAAGGCGGGCGGAAATCGACGAAAAGATGCGGCATCGCCAGGAGGCCGAGCAGGAAGGCGAGGACCGCCAGCCCCGACCCGACCACCGACCGCGCCGGTCCCTCCACGGCATGCTCAAGCGCGCCGATGCTCATGATACCGGCCCCGAACACCACCGGAGCGACGTAGATAGCCTGCGGCAGCCCGGTCGGGGTCGTTTGGGCGAAGGATTCGGCGAGGAGGGACAGGCTGGACCACAGGAGCCCCACCGCGACCGCAACGAGGACCCAGCGAATGCCGGCCGCAAGCGCGGCGCGCACATGGCGCGGCAGCCGGTTCTGGAGCAGGTCGACGCCGACATGGCGCCCTCTTGCGGTCGCCGTGGCGGCGCCGCAGAAAACCAGCGTCACCATCAGCGCGCGCGCCACTTCCTCGGCCCACTCCAGGGGGTCGTGGAGGAGATAGCGCCAAATGACCGACGCGAAGACGACCAGCACGTCGGCGGCCAGGGCGGCGGCGGCGATGGCGGCGGACGCCTGGGCGAGCGTCCGCGCCAGGGAGATTCGCAAGCAAGTCTCGCCGATCGAGGAGATTTCGGTGGACATGACCGGGCCAGTCAGCTTGCCGAGGAACGGATAGCGTCGATCACCGGCTTCACCGCCGGATACTGAGTGGAAAACTCGCCCCACAGCGGCTCGACTTTGGCGCGGAAATAGGCCCGGTCCGTAGGGGAAATGCTCACGCCGAGCTTCTTCAGCTCTTCGAACGCGCGAACCTCGGCCGTGGCGGCCTGTGCCCGCTGGTAGATGGTGGCCTCCTTCGCCGCCTTGAGGAACGCCGGCTTCATCGGTTCCGGCAACCGGTCGAACGAACGCTTGTTCATGACCGGCATCACGGGGTTGTAGATGTGCTGGGTCAGCGTGCAGTACTTGGCGATCTCATAGAACTTCCCGGCGAGAACGGTGGGCGCGTCCTGCTCCACTCCGTCGACCACGCCGGTCTGCAGCGAGGTGTAGATCTCTCCGAAGGGAATCGGCGTCGCCACCGCACCCATCGCCTTGAGCGTCGCGATGAAATTGGGAACCGGGAGCACGCGGACCTTGACGCCATGCAGATCCGAGGGCGCAGCGAGGGGGTGGCGGGTGTAGACGTTCCTGGCGCCTAGGCTGTAGCCGTAGCCGAGAACCCGGACCGAGGCTTTGGCATCCATCATGCCCGACAGCGCCGCGCCCGCCGCTCCGTCAAGCGCCCGACCCACATGATCGTTGTCGGAGAACAGGTAGCCGAGATCGAGGCTGCCGATCTCGGGCGTGATGGTGGCCCAGATCGAGGTTCCCGAAATCATCATGTCGATGGCGCCCAGGCGAACCTGCTGAACGACGTCGGACTCCTTGCCGAGCTGGTTGTTCGGGAAGTAATTGATCACGATCTCATCTTTGAGCACCTCCTTGAGGCTGCTCTGAAACCTCTCGAACCAGACGTAGTGCGATGAGTTCGCGTCGGCGGTCAGCGAGGATGACATCCTCAGCACGACGGCTGCGTTGGCGCGCCTTACCATCGGCGCAAGAATGGCGGCGGACGCCCCAAATGTGACGGCGCGGCGGGTCAGTTGCGGCATTTTATTCCCTCCCACTACGTCGCTTTATTGCGACGGTTTATCGATTTAGTGAATCGATAAACCTACCCAAGGGAACCTGTCAAGCGTTGGTGACAACTGTGGGGTGCCTCACAACCACAAGGCCCAGGGCGCCCGGATTCGCCGTTTCCTGACCGCGCCCTCAGTCGAGGATCGTGGAGGGCTGCCGACTCCGGGGCGGAAGATCGTTGATGCTGCTCACGGGACGACTTCGGCGTCGCAAAGGCCGTTGAGCCTCGCAATGGCTGGCGCGACCGAAGACGGCGAGATGTGCTGACGAGCCATCGACGCAAGTCGATGTATCAAAATGATAAATTCAACATTTTGAAGCTGACACCGCCTGCGTCGACGCGCAGGATTTTCAGCCCCGCCGCCTGCGCGGACTGCGTGCCGGGATCGCTGTCTTCCACGGCCAGCACGTCGCGAGGCGCGACGCCGAGGCGGCGGCAGGCCTCCAGATAGGGCGCGGGGTCGGGCTTGCCGGCGGCGACGTCGTCGCGACTGATGGAAAACGCGATCAGTTCCAGTACGCCGAGCGCCTCCAGATTGGCGTCGACCACGCGCCGCTCCGAATTGGAGACACAGGCCTGCGGAATGCCGCGCGCGTGCAGCTCGCGCATGGTCTCCAGAGCGCCGGGCATCGGTCGCAGCGAGGGGGCGCGCGCGATATAGGTGTCGATGATCTCATCGGCCCAGCGCTGCTCGCTCAAGCCCCCCGGATAGAACGTGCGCAACGCGCGCCAGACATCGCCCATGTGCCGGCCGCGAAAGCGTTCCTCCGGCTCGTGGGAGAGGTCCAGCCCGTAGCGCGCGGACACCGTGACGAGCGCGGCCAGATGCAACGGCTCGCTGTCGATCAACGTGCCGTCGATGTCCCAGGCGACCGCCTTTGGCAGGCCGCTCATGCGTGCCTCCGGAAATAGGGCCGCAACGCCGCATAGAGCGCGCGGTAATCCTGATAGCCGCGCTCATAGACCGCGGCATGTTCGGGATTTGGCGCGATCTCGCGGTCGTATTGGACAAGGCGGCCGATATCCTCCCAGCACACATCCTGCCCGGAGCCGATGGCCGCCAGCCATGCGGCGCCGACGCTGGAGCCGTGATGGTTGAGCAGGGTCCTCACCGGCTGCTGGGCGATGTCCGCCATGATCTGCATCCAGACGCGGCTGTGGCTGCCGCCATCGGAGACGAACAGTCGATTGGTGGCGTGACCGGCATCGCGCAGCACTTCGAGATGGTGGCGGAATCCGTAGGCGACGGCTTCCAGCAAGGCGCGCCACAGATGGCCGCGGCCATGGCTGAGGCTGAGGCCGGTGAAGGTGCCGCGCGCCAGCGGATCGTGGATCGGCGTTTTTTCGCCGAGGAAATAGGGCAGGCAGGTCACGCCGTCGCTGCCGGCCGGCACGTCGGCGGCGAGCCGGTCGAGTTCGCGGTGCGGGCGCTCCTGGCCGGGAGCAATGATGCCGGCTATCCAATTCAGCGCGGCGCCGGAGGCTGCCATGCAGCCATTGGGGGCGTAGAGGCCGGGAATGAGGTGATAGTCGAGATAGAGCCGGGGATCGGGCCTGGCTGCCTGCGACACCACGATGATGTCACCGGCTCCGCCGAATTTCAGCAGCACGTCGCCGTCGGCTATGAGGCCGGCGGCATAGGCCGAGGCGATGTGGTCGGCGGCGCCGCCGAAGACCGGCACGCCCGCAGGCAGTCCGGTTTCCCGCGCGGCGGTCGCCGACACCGGCCCGAGCAGCGCATGCGAGGCGATTTTTCGCGGGATCGCACTGCGGGGAACATGGGCGAGGGCGACCAGCTCGTCGCTGATCTCATGGCTGGCGAGATCGATGAAGCCGGCTTCCAGCGCCCAGTTCTGCTCGACCGCCCGCTCGCCGGTCAGCCGCCAGTTTATGTAGTCGTAGGAGCCGAACACCGTGGCGATGCGGGCGAACACGTCCGGCTCGTGCTTCTCGATCCAGCGCAGCTTGGTCGCCACCAACTGCTGGTTCACGCCATTGCCGGTGCGGGCGAGGAAGGCCGCCTGGTCGACCTCGGCCGCCAATTCCGCCACCTCCGGCCCGGAGCGTCCGTCGCTCTGCTGGATGCTCGGGCGCAGCACCTTGCCGGCCTCGTCCAGCAGCACGATGGCCGGCAGCATGCCGGTGACGCAGAGACCCTTCAGCGAGGCGCGGGCCTCCGGCGCGTGGTCGAGCAGCTCGGCCAGCACGGCGCAGGAATTGGTCCACCATTGCTCGGGGTCTTCCTCCGCCCAGCCGGCATGACGCGATGTCAGCGTGACCGGGCGGGAGGCGAGCGCGACGACGGTGTCGGGCAGGCGGACAAGGATGCCAATGGTCGAGGTGGTGCCGATATCCAGCCCGATGACGTGCGCCGGCGACATACAGCTTCCCGATCAGGAGATGGTTTCGACGACGTCCATGAAGCGCTTCACGCGCTCGCCGTCCACCGCGTTCCAGGTATCCCCGTCGACCTTGAAGTGGGTGCCGATCACGCAGCCATCGGCCACCGAGAGCACATCGCGCACATTCTCCAGCCGCACGCCGGTGTTGGCGAAAAGCGGGATGGTGGGCAGCGCCTCGCGCACCTTGCGCAGGTCCGAGGCATCGGCCGGCTGGCCGGTGAGCGGGCCCGAGACGAGAATGGCGTCGGCAAGCGAGGAGAACACCGCGCTCTTGGCGCGCAGCTCGATCGGGCGCGTGTCGAGCGTGGCGGCGAACTCGGCATTGATGTTGAACAGCAGCTTGAGGTCGGGCCGGCCGAGATTGCGGCGCAGGCGCAGCGCTTCCGCGCCCTTCGGCTCCCACAGGCCCATGTCGGAGGCGAACAGGCCGGTGAAGATCTCGCGGGCGAAGGAGGCGCCGGTCGCGGTGGCGATGGCGATGGAGGCGACCGGATCCCAAAGGTAGTTGACGCCGAACGGCACCTTCAGCATCGGCTTGATCGCGGAGATCACCGCCGTCATGGCCGCGACGCCCTCGGCCGGGGCCGTGAGCTGATAGGGGCGGTCATTCTCGTTGCCGAACATGATGGAATGCACGCCGCCGGCCTGCAGCTTCTCGACGTCGCTCGCGACCCCGTCGATCAGCTTGTTCATGCCGCCATCGGCATCATAGAGCGGCGAGCCGGGCAGGGCGCCGATATGGGCCATGGCGATAATCGCCTTGGGCCGCGGGCCGAAGAATTCGAAAACCATGCGTCACTCCTGGGATTGCATTCTATGCCGGCCCGGCCACCACCACCTCGACGTCCGCAGCGGCAAGCGCCTCGGCGAGATGCGGCGGGGGCGCCGCGTTGGTCACCAACACATCGATGGCTTCCAGCCCGCAGACGCGGGCGAGCGAGCGATGGTCGAACTTGGAGGCGTCGCACAGCACAACCACGTGCTCGGCGCGCTCGATGAAGACGCGCTTCACCTCGGTATCCTCGATGGAATAGTCGTAGAGGCCGCTCTCGATGAGACCGGATACGCCGATGAACACCCGGTCGAGGAAATAGTCCTTGAGCTGGGCGACGGCGCCGGCTCCGACCACTGACAGTTCAGGGTCACGCACCTGTCCGCCCAGCGTGTAGACCGGGCTGCGGCCGGTCGACAGCCGGATCGCGGCGCGCAGATTGTTGGTGAGCACCCGCAAATCCGCACGGGCGGCGACGTGCTCGGCCAATGCCAGAACGGAGGAGCCGACGTCGAGCCCGATGGTCTCGCGCGGACCGATCAAGCGGGCGGCCGCGGCGGCGATCAATTCCTTGTCGGCGGCGTGCAGGCGGCGGCGCTGCTCGAACACCGGCTCCTCGGCATCGAACACCTCGCGAGCCGACGCTCCGGCGCCGATCGCCAGTGCCCCGCCATGGGTGCGGGTCAGCAGGCCTTTCTCTTCGAGAATGACCAGATCGCGCCGCACCGTCATCTCGGAGACGTTGAGATCGCTGGCGACGCGGGCGACCGAGGCGAAACCGTGCCGCTCGATGGCTTCCATGATCTGCATCTGGCGCGCGCTCGCGGGGATGCGGCCGGCACCGCTGCCCGGCGATCGTTCGGCTTCCTCGTGCTCGACCCGTTTCATGTTGCCAGTTCCGACCGTCGCCCCGGTGCCTGCATTCGCGGCAATGGGCGGCTTGTTGATGAAGGTTTGCACATAAACGAACAAAACAGCAAGAAATTATGTTCGGCATTGTTGCCTGATGTTTGGTTTTGTGAAAGCATCCAGGTGCTGAGCATCGCCATCCCAGCATTTGCGCCATCATGCGCGCTCGAGGCGTGCCGGAAGCGAACCGACGTAACAGAGGCTGGTGAATGCGCTCCGTCTTCGATCTCTCCGGCAAGACCGCGCTCGTCACCGGCGGGGCGTCGGGTATCGGCGCCGCCATCGTGCGGGCGCTGGATGGTGCCGGGGTTCGCGTCGCCATCACCGATCTCGATGTGACGCGGGCGCAGCTTCTGGCCGATGAGCTCGCCAATGACGCTGTGTGCCTGCCGATCGACGTGCGGGTGCGCGCCTCTGTCCAGAGCGCGCTCGACGGCGCGTTCGAAGCGCTGGGCGGCATCGACATCCTCATCGCCAATGCCGGCGTTTCCACCATGCGCGCCGCCATCGAGCTGACCGATGAGGAGTGGGATTTCAATTTCGACGTCAACACGCGCGGCGTCTTTCTCGCCAACCAGATCTATTGCCGCCGTCTGCTCGACGAGGGCCGCAAGGGCGTGATCGTCAACACCGCCTCGCTCGCCGGCAAGGTCGGTGCGCCGCTGCTCGGGCATTACTCCGCCAGCAAGTTCGCTGTGCTCGGCTGGACCCAGTCGCTGGCGCGCGAGATGGCGGCACACGGCATCAGGGTCAACGCGGTCTGCCCCGGCTTCGTGCGCACCTCGATGCAGGAGCGCGAGGTCGAATGGGAGGCCTCGCTTCGCAAGATGACGCCGGACGCCGTGCGGGAGGAGTACGTCTCGCTCACCCCGCTGGGCCGGCTGGAGGAGCCGGAGGATGTCGCCGACGTCGTCCTGTTCCTCGCCTCCGACGCCGCGCGCTTCATGACCGGCCAGGGCGTGAATGTGACCGGCGGCGTGAGGATGGATTGAGCGGGGAAAATCGGCATGCCGCACACCCTGCGCACCTTCGTCCGTCACGCGATCCTCATCGCGTTCTCGGCGATGATCGTGCTGCCCCTGGTGTGGGTGCTGCGGGTCAGCCTGACCGACAAGCTCACCGCCTATAAGATACCGCCCGAGATCGGGCATCTCAGCCTCGACAATTACATCGAGGTGTTCCGCTCCTTCCCGTTCGCTCTGTGGTTCGGCAACAGCGTGCTGATCGCGGTGCTCGCCACGCTCATTTCGCTGCCCTTCGCCACCATGATGGCCTATGCCGCCGCGCGCTTCCGCACCGGCGGCTCGCCGCTGTGGATCGCGGTGCTGGCGAGCCAGATGCTGCCGCCGATCATTCTGGTGCTGCCGCTGTTCATGGTGTTTCTCAGCGTGCTGCCGGTGGATTCGCGGATCGCCATCGTCATCGCCCATGTCGCGATCAACCTGCCCTTCATGGCATGGATGATGGTGAGCTTCTTCGAGGGCGACAGCCGCTCGCTGGAAGAAGCCGCGCGGATGGACGGCGCGACACGCTGGCAGGCCTTCATCCGCATCGCCGTGCCGGTCGCCGGCCCCGGCATCCTGGCCGCCGGCCTGCTCGGCTTCATCCTGAGCTGGAACGAGTTCCTCTACGCCCTGATCCTGAGCGATTCGAGCAGCCAGACCCTGCCTGTCGGGCTCGCGGGGCTTGAGACCCATGCCGGCGTCGACATCGCCCCGCTCGCCGCCGCGACGCTGCTGGCGCTGGCGCCGGTGCTCATCCTTCTCCCCTTCCTGCGCAAATACCTCATCAAGGGGCTTTCGCTTGGGGCCCTCAAATAAAACCTTCCAGAAGACAGGAGAACGGCCGTGAAAAAGTTTCTCTATGCGTTGAGTCTATCCACTCTGCTGGCGACCCCGCTCGCGGGCTCGGCCAACGCCGCCGAAACCGTCTCCATTCTGATGGAGGGCGTGCCGGACACCGAATACGTGAAGGCGCTGATCCCCGAGTTCGAGAAGCAGACCGGCATCAAGGTCAATATCGAGGTCGTCAACTACGCCGAGATGCACACCAAGCTGGTGCCGCAACTGGTGGCGAAGAAGGGCAGCTATTCCGCGATCGTGGTCGATTTCTACTGGGTCGGCGAGTTCGTGAAGGCCGGCTGGATGCAGCCGCTCGACAAGCGCATCGCGGACGACAAGTTCGACACCACGCCCTATGTGCCGGCACTGATGGATCTCGTCGGCAAGGTCGACGGCGTCACCTATATGCTGCCGTTCTATAATTACGCGATGGGCCTGACCTACCGCACCGATCTTCTCGCCGACGAGAAGAACAAGGCGGACTTCAAGGCCAAGTACGGTAGCGAGCTGACCAAGCCCGCGACCTGGGGCGACTATCTCAAGCAGGTCGAATTCTTCACCAAGGACGGCTTCAACGGCGTGGTGAATCAGGGCCTGCGGCCCGATCCGATCGCGATGGAATGGTCCAACTACCTGTTTGCCAATGGCGGCCAGTTCCAGGACGCCAACTGGAAGGCGACGACCAACACCGAGGCCGGCCGCGCCGCGCTGTCCCAGTACATTCAGAACATCAACAAATACGGCCCGGTCGGCGCCGCCAGCTTCGGCTTCGACGAAGCGTTCAACGTGATGGCGCAGGGCAAGGCCTACAGCTACATCACCTATAATTTCTTCCGCACCTCCTTCGACGACAAGTCGAAGTCCTCCGTCGTCGGCAAGGTCGAGATCATGCCGGTGCCCGGCACCGCGCCCGGCAAGAGCGGCAGCCTAAACGGCGCCTGGGGCTGGGCCATTCCGAAGTCGAGCCCGAACCCGGACGCGGCCTGGACCTTCCTGAAGTGGGTCGAATCCTTCGAGATCGCCAAGAAACGCGCGCTGGCCGGCGGCTCGCCCACCCGCAACGACGTGTTCGCAGATGCCGACGTGCTCGCCAAATTCCCCTATGCGGCGGCGCTGAAGGACCTTCTGAACCAGAGCCACAACTTCCCCACCTTCACCTACACCCCGCAATTCGTCGAAGTGCTGGGCCGCGAACTCTCGCTGGCGGTCGCCAACCAGAAGACGCCGGAAGCAGCCCTCGCCACCGTCGACAAGGAGTTCGACGAGCTGGCGCGCAAGGACGGCAAGCTCAAGTGAGCAGGCACAAGTGGAAATGACCATCTGACGATGACGACTTCCGTGGTGAACAACGCTCCCAACCGGATCCATGTGCACGATCGCCGCTTCGGTTGGCTGCTCACAATGCCGGGTCTTGCCCTGCTTCTGCTGGTCATCGCGTTTCCGGTGCTGTGGGCGCTGTTCACCAGCCTGTTCGAGTACACGCTGATCAATCCCGGCTTCCATACCTATGTGGGGGCCGGGAACTACGCCAAGGCGCTGGGGGATCCCGAATTCCTGCATTCCATCCGGGTGACGGCGATGTTCGTCGTCGCGGTGGTGGTGCTGGAATTCGCCCTCGGCTTCCTCATCGCGCTCATGCTCAACGACACCGAGCGCGGCAAGGACCTGTACTACGCCATCCTGCTGTGTCCGCTGCTGATGAATCCGGTCGTGGTCGGCCTGATCTGGCGGATGTTCCTGCATCCCTCGCTGGGCATCGTGAACTATCTGCTCGGCCGGATCGGCATTCCCCCGGTCAACTGGCTCGGCGACGTCGACGTCGCGTTCTGGACCATCGTGATGGTCGATATCTGGCATCAGGTGTCATTCATGATCGTGCTGCTGCTGGCCGGTCTCGCCGCTCTGCCGCGCGAACCCTATGAGGCGGCGCGGGTCGACGGTGCCTCGTCCCTCCAGTGCTTCTGGCACATCACCCTGCCGCTGATGCGCCCGGTGATCGTGGTCACGCTGCTGATCCGCATGATCTTCGCGGTCAAGACTTATGACCTCGTCTACATCATGACCCGCGGCGGACCGGGGGTGGCCACCGACTTCATCAGCTATTTCATCTACCGCAGCGCCTTCGTCGGCCTCGATCTCGGAGAGGCCAGCGCGATGTCGGGAATCCTGCTCGTCATCGTGCTGGCGATGACCGCCTATCTGCACCGCTCCATGCGCGCGATTTCATGAGGACATAATGGCTGCCATCGAATTGCGCGCCGTCACCAAGACCTACGCCAATGTCGTCTCCGCGGTCCGCAACGTCGACCTCACCATCGGCGACGGCGAGTTCATGGTGTTCCTCGGCCCGTCGGGCTGCGGCAAGTCCACCACCTTGCGCATGATCGCCGGATTGGAGGACATCACCTCCGGCGACCTGCTGATCGACGGAGTGAGGATGAACGATGTCGACCCGTCAAAGCGTGACCTCGCCATCGTATTTCAGAACTACGCGCTCTATCCCCACATGTCGGTGCGCGAGAACCTCGCCTTCGGGCTGAAGCTGCGCCATCTGGAGCGCGCGGAGATTGCGCGCCGCATCGACGGCATCTCCGCCATGCTCGGCATCGGCCCGATGCTGGACCGCCGCCCGGCGCAATTGTCCGGCGGGCAACGCCAGCGCGTGGCGCTGGGGCGGGCGCTGGTGCGCGAGCCGAAGGCGTTCCTGCTGGACGAGCCGCTCTCCAACCTCGACGCCAAGCTGCGCGCCACCATGCGCACCGAGCTGATCAAGCTGCATCGGCGGCTGGGCGCCACCATGATCCATGTGACGCACGACCAGGTCGAGGCCATGACCATGGGCGAGCGCATCTGCATCATGCGCGACGGCGAGGTGGTGCAGGTCGGGCGCCCGCTCGACGTCTATCGCAACCCGGCCGATACCTTCGTCGCCGGCTTCCTGGCGACGCCGCCGATGAACCTGCTGCCCGGCCGGCTGGAGGCCGAGGGCGGGCAGCTCCATGCCGTCACGGACGGATTCCGCTGTGCGCTGCCGAGGGCCTATGCCGAGGCCTATGCGTCCCATGCCGGGCGCGAGGTGATCATCGGGCTGCGGCCGGAGGATTTCCACGAGACGCCGGATCGCGCCGGCGCGCTGGGCGGGCTGCCGGTGACCCTGACGGTGACGACGGTGGAAGCGCTCGGCCCCGAGACAGTGCTGATGGCGAGCCTGATGGGGGAGGCTGGCCCCGAGATCGCGACGCGTGTGGACTTCGGTCGGGAATACGAGGTCGGCAGCCGCGTGACCCTCCACTACGACACCGCGCAGATCCATGTTTTCGACGTCGAGACGACGAAAGCGCTGGCTCGCCCGCTTGTCTCCGCCGGGTGAATGGGCGCGCCTGTGCCTTGGCTGATGCCTGTGATGCCGGGCTCCGCCGTCATTGGCTCGAGGCGCCTCACGCCAGCCAGAGCGCGGCTGAGGCCGGGACGTCGATCGCGACGTTGGCGCCGACCTCATGCTGCGCCTGTCCGGGCAGGAAGGGCTCGTCGACCGTGATCTCCTGACCGCCCGAGGCGATGCCGTAGCGGATGATGCTGCCGAGGAACTCGCGGCGCACGATCTCGCCGCGCAGCGCCGGGGCGCCATCCCCGCCCTCGGCGATGCGGGCGACCTGCGGCCGGAAGACGAGGCGGGCGCCGGCCGGCACCTCGATCCCGCTCATCACCGGCAGCCGCCAGCCGCTCGCGGTTTCGAAGACGCGGTCCGCACCGGCGCCGGCGACCCTGCCCTCCACGACGTTGGCGGTGCCGAGGAAGTTCGCCACGAACAGGTTCGCCGGCCGCTCATAGAGCTCCATCGGGGTGCCGACCTGCTGCACGATGCCGTCGCTCATCACCGCGATACGGTCGCAGACGGTGTTGGCCTCCTCCTGATCGTGGGTGACGAAGATGGTGGTGAGGCCCAGCCGCTGCTGCAGGTCGCGCAGCTCGCGGCGCACCTGCACCCGCATCTTGGCGTCGAGATTGGAGAGCGGCTCGTCGAGCAACAGCACCTTGGGCTCGATCACCACGGTGCGTGCCAGCGCGACGCGCTGCTGCTGGCCGCCGGAGAGCTGGGAGGGCCGCCGGTCGGCGAGATGGCCGAGGCCGACGATCTCCAGCGCGGTGGCGACCCGCCGCCTGATGTCGGCGCGCGGCACGCCGCGCTCCTCCAGTCCAAAGGCCACGTTCTGCGCCACGCTCATATGCGGCCACAGCGCGTAGCTCTGGAACACGAGGCCGACGTCGCGCTTCCACGGCGGCAGGTTGCCGATGTCGCGCCCGCCGACGCTCACCGTGCCGGTATCGGCCGTGTTGAAGCCGGCGATCAGGCGCAGCAGCGTGGTCTTCCCGCAGCCCGAGGGCCCGAGAAAGGCGAAGAACTCGCCGGCGCGGATGTCGAGGTCGATGTTCTTCAGCACATGGTTGGTGCCGTAGGAGAGGTTCACTCCCGCGATGCGCACGTCGAGCGCCTCGGTATGCAGCGCCGCCTCGGGCGCGCTGGTCTTGGCAATGGCGTTCATCGGGCGGCCCCTCGGTTCTTCTGGTTACGGTCGAGGATGTATTGCGACAGCAGCGTGCAGGCGGCGACGAGCAGCACGGCGATGACGCCGAGCGCCGCGCCGGGCCCGCGGCCGGCGGCGGATTGCATGAACACGTAGAGCCCGTAGGCCAGCGGCGCGTCGGCGTTGGACTGCACCAGCATCAGCGTGGCCGAGAGCTCGACCGCCGCGGTGGCGAAGCTGGTGACGAAGCCGGCGAGGATGCCGCCGGTCATCAGCGGAATCACGATGCGCCGCACCGTGCGGGCCTTGGTGGCGCCGAGGTTCTCGGCGGCCTCCTCCAGCGATTCCGAGATCTGCTGCAGCGCGGCGTAGCAGGCCCGCAGCGCGTAAGGCAGCCGGCGGATGGCGAGCGCCAGCACGATGACGATCCACAGCGTTGCCAGCGGCGTGCCGTCCGGCATGCGCACGTCGAAGAAGGTGCGCAGATAGCCGATGCCGAGCACCACGCCGGGCACTGCCAACGCGGCCATCGCCGCCCAGTCGAGCCATTGCCGGCCGACCAGCTTGGTGCGCAGCACGAGATAGGCGATGGCGGTGCCGAGCACCACGTCGATGCCGCCGGCCAGCGTGGCGTAGATCAGCGTGTTCTTGATGTAGAGCGAGCTCTCGCCGAACACACGCCCGTAATGCGCCAGCGTGAAGCCGTCAGGGAGCGGGCTGAACGACCAGATGGTGGCGAAGGACAGCAGCAGCAGGCCGATATGCGGCGCCAGCACCAGCGTAAGGATGAGGCCGACGACGCCGTAAGCGACCGCGCTCTCCCATGGGCGCATCCGGCGCCGCGCAAGACCGCCGCCGCCGCGCTGGGTGGTGGCGTAGTCGCGCCCCTTCAGCGCCAGTGCCGAGACCCACATGGCGAGCACCGAGACCACGATGAGCACCACGGAAATGACGTAGCCCATCGGATCGGCGATGCCGATCGAGGTGACGCGCAGATAGGCCTGCGGCGCCAGCATGTCCTTCACATTCAGCAGCAGCGGCGTCGCGAGATCGTCGAACACCTTCACGAACACCAGCGAGGCGCCGGCAACATAGCCCGGCATGGCGAGCGGCAGCACGATGCGCCGGAACAGCCGCATCCCGGACGAGCCGAGATTCTGCGCCGCCTCCTCCATCGAGCGGTCGATGTTGCGCAGCGCCGCCGAGAGATTGATGAGGATGAAGGGGAAATAGTGGATGGCCTGGACGAAGATGACGCCGTTCAGCCCTTCCATGAAGGGGATGCGGAAGCCGAACCAGTCGTTCAGCAGAAGGTTGACCGTACCGTTGCGCCCGAACAGCAGTTGCATCGACACCGCGCCGACGAAGGGCGGCATGATCAGCGGCAGGAAGCCCAGCGTCTGCACGATCACCGCGCCGCGGAAGTCGAAGCGCGTGGTGATGTAGGCGAGCGGCAGGGCGAAGACCGAGGCCAGCACCACCGTCGCCGCCGACACGTAGAACGAGTTCCAGAACGAGCGCAGGAACAGGTCGGTGCGGAAGAAGTCGGCAAAGTTCACCAGCGTGAACCCGCCCGTCCCCTTCTCGGTGAAGGCGACATAGATCACCGAACCCACCGGCACGATGAGGAAGGCGAGAAGGAAGGCTCCGATGCCGAGCGCCAGCGTGATCTGGCCCGGTGTGCCGGGCAGGCGCCAGGGTCTCGCAGGCTTCGAGGAAGCCCCGGAGAGGGCGAGCGACATGGACGCGCTCCGATCTGTGCAGGAGTGTCAGGGGCGGGAGGGCGCGGCGTTGACGCTGCCGCGCCCCGGCGTCGATGTCAGTTGGCGAGCTTCGCCGCCTCGTCGACCTTGGCCTTGGCCTTCGCGTAGTTCTCCTTGGCGAAGGCGGCCCACTTCTGCTCGAGCTCGGCCTGGCGGGCGCCCTTCTCCTTGGAGCCGGTGAAGGCGCCGCGGATGGCGTCGCTGGCGGCCTCGGATTCGGCGACCGGCATCGCGGCGACGAGGTCGCGGGCCTCCTTGATCAGGGCGCGGGCCTGCGGGTTGTCCTTCTTGGCGAGGCGGCCCTCGACCTCGTGGATCGCCTTCGTCACGCCCTTGAGGTTGTCGAGCTGGAACGAGATGAGCTGGTCGAACAGCGTGTCGACGACATCGGTGCGTGCGCCGGACTTGTTGACGTCGAACATCGTCATCGCTGCGAAGCGCGGATCCTTGAAGGGGTTAGGGTATCCTTCCGGCGCCTTGGCATAGACCGCCGGATTGACCGGCAGACGGCGGATGGCCGGCTGCAGCAGCACCTCCTGACCGGCGGGCGACAGCAGGAAGTCGACGAAGGCCTGTGCGTTCTTCGTGTTCGGCGCGTTGGCGACGATGCCGACATTGGCCGGCACGACGGTGGTCACGGTCGGATAGACGAACTTGACCGGGAAGCCCGAGCCCTGCGCGGAGAAGGCGAAGAAGTCGATCACGATGCCGTAGCCGACCTGGCCGGAATTGACCGCCTCGGGCACGCCGAAGGAACGCTCGGTGATGGTCTGGAAGTTGCCGGCCATCTCCTTGATGGTGCGCCAGCCCTTGTCCCAGCCCTCACCCTGCAGGATCGTCTCGATGGTCAGGTGCGTGGTGCCCGAGCGTGCCGGCGAGGCGATGGCGACGTGGTCGTAATAGGGAGCGGTGGCGAGGTCGCCCCATTCCTTCGGCTCCGGCAGGTCGTTGGCCTGCTGGTAGCGGGTGTTCCACATGATGCCGTAGCCGGAGGCGGCGAAGCCGAAATAGAAGCCGTCCGGATCGTTGATCGGATAGGCGCCGATCTTGGCCGGGATGCCCTCGGCCTTCGGCGTGTATTTCTGCAGCAGGCCCTTGCCCTTCAGCACCTCGAAGGCATCCGGCGCCGAGGCCCAGAACAGATCGACCTGCGGGTTCGACTTGGTCTCGTCGAGATACTTCACACCGGCATTGGTGTTGCGGTTCTGCACATCGAGCGTGGTGCCGGGATTGGCCTTCTCGAAGGCGCTCTTGATCGGATCGGTAACGTCCTTGGAAAACGAGGTGACGACGGTCACCTTGCCCTGCGCGAAGGCGCCGGTGGCGGCGAACGAGGCAAGCGCAAGGGTGGCCGCGAAGGCGGCGGAGCGGATCATGGGCATTTCCTCCACATAGGGTTCTTGGCGGCCGCGAGGCTGCTGCCCTCGGGGTCGCAACGCCCGTGCCAGCGTGGGGCTGGAGAGGAAATGCCTCTGAATTCAAATGGATGACCAGGTGGGCCGTGCTGCCCAGGCGCCCGGTGTGGGTCGCGCGGGTAACGCCCGGCACGCCCCAATGGGTCAGGACGGTAACATCAGTCCTCGACCGCCACGCGCTCCAGCCCGTGCTTGCGCATCTTGAGATACAGCGTCTTGCGCGAGACGCCGAGCGCGTCCGCACTCTGGCCGACCCTGCCTCCGTGCCGCGCCAGCGCGGCGAGGATGGCCTGCCGCTCGGCGGCGTCGACGGCGGCATCGAGCGGAGCGACCGGCGCATTCGCCGCCGCCACGCCCGGCAGGTTCTCGAGGCCGAGCACGAAGCGCTCCGCCTCGTTGCGCAGCTCGCGCACATTGCCCGGCCAGGAACGCTCCATCAGCGCCGCCAACGCGGCCGTCGACGGCGTCTCGGGCTCGACGCCGTGCCGTTCGGCCAGCCTTGCCACGAAATGGCGGAACAGCATCGGCACGTCCTCGCGCCGGTCGCGCAGCGGCGGCAAGCGGACGGTGACGGTGTTGAGGCGATAGACGAGGTCCTCGCGGAACCGCCCCTCGGACGCCCAGGCCACGAGATCGACCTTGGTCGCCGCCACCACCCGGATATCGACCGGAATCTCGGCATTCGAGCCGAGGCGCTCGATCGAGCGCTCCTGCAACGCGCGCAGCAGCCGCGTCTGCGCGCCGAGCGGCATGGATTCGATCTCGTCGAGGAACAGCGTGCCGCGATTGGCATGCTCGATCTTGCCGATGCGCCGCTCGCGCGCGCCGGTGAACGCGCCGGCCTCATGGCCGAACAGCTCGCTCTCGATCATGCTCTCCGGCAGGGCGGCACAATTGACCGCCACGAAGCGCGCCGTCCGCCGCCGGCCGAAATCGTGCAACGCGCGGGCAGCGAGCTCCTTGCCGGTGCCGGTCTCGCCGAACAGCAGCACGTCGGTCGGCGCGTCGGCGAGCACGGAAAGCGTCCGGCGCACCCGCTGCATGGCCTCCGAGCGGCCGATCAGGCGGCCACTCCACGCATCGTCCGGCACGGCGGGCTGGCGCAGCGCGCGGTTCTCCAGCACGAGGCGGCGATGCTGCAGGGCCCGGCGCACGGTCTCCACCAAGAGCACCGGGTCGGCCGGCTTCTCGATGAAATCCCAGGCGCCACCGCGCATGGCCTCGAGCGCCATCGGCACGTCACCATGGCCGGTGACGAGCACGACCGGGATCTCGCGGTCGATCTGCGCGACCGCCTTGAGGAGGGCGAGTCCATCCATGCCGGGCATGCGCACGTCGCTCACCACCACGCCGGCGAAGGCCGGGGTGATCTGTTTCAGCGCATCGGCCGCGCTCGCGAAGCTCACGGTGTCGAGGCCGTCGAGCTGAAGCGTCTGGGCATAGGCGGTGCGCACCTCGTCGTCGTCGTCGACCAGCAGCACGTCATGGGCGGAAGGAGCGTTCATGCGGCCTCGCGCAGCTCGATGGCGAAGGTGCTACCCTGCGGCGAGCTCTCGATCAGGATAAGCCGCCCGCCAAAGTCGCGCACGATGTTGAAGGACAGCGACAGGCCGAGGCCGAGCCCCGCCCCCGGCGGCTTGCTGGTCACGAAGGGATCGAACATGCGTGCGCGCATCTCCTCGCCGACCCCCATACCGGTGTCGCGCACGTCGATCCGCACATGCGGTCCCTCGCGCCGCGCGATGACGGATATGCGGCGCTCCCCGGCGCCGTCCAGCGCGTCGAGGGCGTTGGACACCAGGTTGACCAGCACCTGTTCCAGCCGCACCTCCTCGGCGAGAACCTTCAGCTCCGGCGGGATGTCGCGCTCGACGACGATGCGCTCGTCGGCGATGCGGCGCGCGAACAGGGACAGCGCTCCTTCCACCGCCGCGCCGAGATCGACCGATCCGATAGCCGGTTCCGGCCGCCGGGCGAAGCGCTTGAGGTGGCTGATGCTCTGCGCCATGCGGGCGGTCAGGGCTTCGATCCGCGCCAGGCTCTCTGCCGCCTCCCCCGCACGGGAACGCGAGAGCAGCACCGCGCCGTTATGGGCGTGCGAGCGGATGGCGGCGAGCGGCTGGTTCAGCTCGTGGCCTATGCCGGCGGCCATCTGCCCCAGCGCGGCGAGCTTGGCGGCCTGCACCAGCTCGTCGCGCGTCTGTCGGAACACGGCGAGCGCATGCGAGAGCCGGTCGAGCTCGTCGCCTCCGGAACGCGCCACCGGAAGGGGCAGATCCACCGGACCGCCCTCGGCGATGGCGCCGGCGGCCACGGTGAGCCGCTCCAGACGCGCAATCAGGCTGCGGCGGACATAGAACCAGCCGACCAGCACGGCGACCACCAGCGACAGCAGCGCGATGGCGAGCAGCAGCCCGCGGCCGACCTCGATCGCCTCCGCCGCCCGCGCGGCGGCCTCTCGCGCCTCGCCCTCGATGCGCCGGGCCACCTCGCCGATGGCACGGCCGACTTCGCCGACGATCTCGCGGTTCTCCGCCAACAGGCGCTGGCCGTCGTCGGCCGCGGCGATCTCGGCGGTGCGCAGGCCCGGCAGGCCGCTCTCGATATTGGAGAGCGTGACGAGGCGCTCGACGATCTGGCGGACGGTGATGCTGTCGGGCCAGACCTCCAGCCGCTTGCCCTCGACGGCGAGTTCGTCCGCCGCCTCGCCGAGGAAATGGCTGGTCTGCTTCAGGTCCTCGACCGCGCGCACGGTGGCGACGCGCCCCAATATGCCGATGGTGAGATGCGCCTGGGCGTTGAGCACGAGGATGGCCTCGGTCTTTGCGTTCTCGTCGCGCAGCACCTTCTGCGCATCGGCGGCGGCGTCCGGCTGGCCGACCCGTTCGAGCGCGGCGTGGATGTTGAAGCGGGCGTCGTCGACCAGCGGCTCGACCTCGTCGACGAGGTCGGCCTGCAGCCAGCGCAGTTCCTCGACGATGGTGCGGGTGCTGGCTTCGATGTCGAAGCGCCGGGTCGCCGCGCGCTCCACCGCATCGAGATTGGCGGCGAGGGCCTCGGCCTGCCGGCGCAGGGCGCCAAAGCCGGTCGCCGCTCCGGCGGCGGGCGCCGTGTCGAGCAGGCCGCGCAGATCGTCCAGTCGCTCGCGGGCCCCTGCCATGGCCACCGCATGCGCCTCGCGCCGCTCCGCGGTGGCGAGCTCGGTGGCGGCTGCGGTCAGCCGCCCGCCCGCCTCGGACAGGCGCGCGGCGAAGACCAGCGCGGGCACATGGCCGCGCGCGGTCGATTCCAGCTCGGCGCTGAGCCGGGCATAGGAGAGCCAGCCGACCAGGCAGGCGCCGACCGCCAGCGCGCCGACGCCGATGAAGGCGACGAGCAGCCGCCCGCCGATGCCGAAGCGTAGCGGTCGCGACCACTCCGGCGCCCGTTCCGCCGGCTGGATGTCCCGGGCGGTCATGGCGCTGCGCTCCCGGGGGCGCTCTTCGGCAACCGCTCCAGCGTCACCAGCCGCGCGCGTGCGCTCGCCGCCGCCGCCCTGGCCGCGGCGAGGTTGTCGCCGGCCCAGTCGTGCAGGCGTGCCATCAGCTTCGCCTGCGCCTCGGGCGGCTGGAGGCCGCGCGGCACGCGCGCCAGCCGGGTCTCAGCCACGATCCGGGCCGCCTCCGCTTCCGTGAACGGAACCGCGCCGAGCAGGGCGCGGGCCTGCGTCGCCGCCTTGGCTGCGGCCTCGTCGGGCGACTGCGCCAGGCTGGCCTCGACCTCGTTCACCGTCCGCCAGACGGCGGCCGTCTCGGCCAGGCGGAAGGTGACGAGTTCGTCGAACATGAGGTTGATCAGCTCGTAGCGCGCGGCGGAACGACCGGCGTCGAAGCGCCAACCGGCACCATCCTCCGATGCTTGAAAGGGGTTCGGCCCTTCGCCGTGGCCCTCGGCGTAGAATTCGGGCCGGATCGGCTGCCGGCCGACCTTCGGATCCAGCAGCAGCCGCTGGCCCGGCACCGACAGCAGGAAATCGACGAAGGCATCGGCCGCCGCCCGGTTCTGCGCCTGTCGCAGCAGCGCGATGCTGGCCGGCGCGAAGATCTCCGGATTCGGCACGACGAAGCGGACCGGATCGGCATCGAGCCCCGCCGGCTGCGCCAGGAAATCGATGGTGATGCCGATGCCGAAGCGCCCACGCGCGACCCCGGCGGAGACGCCGAAGCTGCGCGCGGTGACGGTGGCGAGATTGCCGCCGATCTGCCGCCATGTCCGCCAGCCCTGCTCCCAGCCCTCCGACTGCAGCAGCGCCTCGACGACGAGATGCGTCGTCCCCGAGCGGGAGGGCGAGGAGATGCCGACATGGCCGGTATAGATCGGCGCGGTGAGGTCCTGCCAGCCGCGCGGCACCGGCAGACTGTGGCGTGCGAGATAGGCCTCGTTCCAGGCGAGCCCGTAGGCGGAAAGCGCGAAGCCGAGATAGGTGCCGTCCGGGTCGTTGACCGGATAGCCGGCGACCGTTGCGGGCGCGCCGGTGTCGCGCGGCGCGAGCGGCGACAGCCGGCCCTCCAGCTTCAGGAGCTCGAAGGCATCCGGCGCAGACGCCCAGAACAGGTCGGCGTCGAGCCTGTCTCCGCCCGCGAGCTCGGCGACGGCGGCGGTCGTCTTGCGCTGGATGAACGCGACCTCGATATCGGGCCGCGCCTTCGCGAAGGCGCGGCGGTAGACGTCGATCATCGAGGGAGGGAACGAGGTGACGACCCGCAATGCCCGCGCCTCGCAGGTCGAGCTCCACCACACGGAGCAGAGCGCGGCAACAAGCACGCCATTCCTGAGGATGTTTCCAGCCACGGCTCCGCTCCGGCAGTCTGCAGGCCACCTTATCGCCCGCGGGATCGGCTTCGCCAGTGCGGGAAAACAATGCCTTGCGAACGACCGGTTTGGGGGCATGCAACCCTCCGGGGCGCATGCGATACGGGCCAGCGAACGCTGCCCCGATGCTGCAGCGCATCAACCTCTGGGATGATAGGCCCCTTCGGCAGTCGGGTGCTTAATCTTCGCATCCGCGGCCATTCGCTCGGCTCTTACCGCGGACGAGCCGCCTGCAAAAACGGGAACGGTCATGAAAATCAGCGCCAAGTGGTTCTTCGCAGCAATGATCGGCGTGGCGGCGAGCGCCGCTGGCGCACAGGCCGGAGAGTTGAGGGTGGGCATCGAATGCACCTCTTTCCCCTTCAACTACCGCGATGCCAGCGGCGCCTATGCCGGCTACGACGTCGATGTCGCCAATGAGATCGGCCGGCGCCTTGGCGACAAGATCGAGTTCGTCTGCCAGAAGTGGGACGGCATGATCCCGGCCCTGCTCGCCAACAAGTTCGATCTCGTCGTGGCCTCGATGGGCATCACCGAGGAGCGCCAGAAGAAGATCGATTTCTCCCGACCCTACCGGATCTCCGTCGGCCGCTTCGTCGCGCCGACGAGTGCCAAGCTCGCCCTGTTCAAGCCGGACGGGTCGCTCGACCCGGAAGCCTTCAAGTCGATCAAGGTCGGCCTGCAGCGCTCGACCACGTACGACGACTGGCTCAAGGCCAAGATGCCCGATGCCAATGTCATGCGTTATGACACGGTCGAAGCGCTGTTCCTGGACATCAAGGCCGGCCGCGTTGACGTCATCATGACCAACCCGATGAAGGCGCATGACGCCTTCCTCAGCAAGCCGGATGGCGCCGGTTTCGGCTTCGTGGGACCCGAGATCGCGGACGACAAGCTCTTCGGGGCCGGGGCGGGAGTCGGATTGCGCAAGGGTAACGAGGCGCTGCTTGCCGAGATCGACAAGGCCATCGGCGGCATGACCGAGGACGGCTCGCTCGACCGGTTCAGCAAGAAATACTTCCCCTTCCCGATCTATCCCCGCGACTGGAAGCCCACCACAACCAACTGATCCGAGGCGCCACCGCCGGTTCCGGCCGACGGTGGCTCGATCTCGACCCGGCGCCGCAAGGGATATGCAATGTTCGAGGAACTGTGGCGGTGGAGCGGCGCCTTCATGCAGGGCTCGCTCGTCATCCTGCTGGTCTTCATTGTCTCGCTGGTTCTGACGGTGGTCTGGGGTCTCATCGGCGCCAGCGCCAAGCTGTCCGGCAACCGGGCGGTGCGCGCCGCCGCCAACGCCTATACGGTGATCTTCCGCGGCACGCCGGAATTCCTCGTCCTGCTGCTTTTGTATTTCGGCTCGGCGGTCACGCTGACGGCCCTGGCAAAACTCGTCTGGCCGCAGACCCGTTTCGTCGATCTCTCGCCATTCTGGGCCGGCTCGCTCGCTATCAGCCTGATCGTGGGCGCCGCGGCGACAGAGACCTTCCGGGGCGCCTTCCTCGGCGTCGATCAGGGGCAGATCGAGGCCGGCAGGGCGCTCGGCCTGAGGCGCTCGCATGTGTTCTTTCTCGTTCGCCTGCCCCAGATGTGGCGCCTGGCGCTGCCGAGCTTCGGCAACCACATGAACTCCCTGGTGAAGGATACGGCGCTGATTTCCGTCATCGGCCTGCAGGAGATCATGTTCACGGCCGACATGGCGGCTTCCACGAACTCGATGCCCTTCGCCATGTATTTCACCGTTGCGCTGATCTATCTCGCCTTCACGACGATCATCACCGCCACCATGCGCCGGCTCGAGCGCAGGGCGAACCGCTTCACGGCGGCGGCGAGATGAGCTTCGATCTGCCGCTGATGCTGCTGAGCTTCCCCCGCCTGCTGGAGGGGCTGAGCACCACCTTGCGCCTGCTCGCGTTCTCGCTCGTCTTCGGGCTCGCGATCGCGCTCGCGACGAGCTGCGCCCGCAACACGCGCTGGCTGTCCTGGCCGGCGGAAGCCTATGTCTACTTCTTCCGGGGAACGCCGCTGCTGGTGCAGTTGTTCATGATCTATTTCGGCCTGCCGCAGGCCGAGTTCATCCGGACGGGACCGCTATGGCCGCTCCTGCGTGAGCCGTTCTGGTGCATGTGCCTGGCGCTGTCGCTCAACAATGGCGCCTATGTCGCGGAGATCATCCGCGGCGGCATGCTGGGCGTGGGCACGGGCCTGAAGGAGGCATCCTGGGCGCTGGGCCTGAGCCGTTTCCACCAACTGCGTTTCGTCACCGTTCCCATCGTCCTGCGCCTGTGCCTGCCGGCCTATGGCAACGAGGTCGTCAGCCTGCTGAAGGCAACAGCGCTCGCCAGCACCGTGACCTTGCTGGACGTCACCGGCATCGCCCGGTCCATCGTCGCGGAAACCTTCGCCCCCTACGAGATCTTCATCTCGGCGGCGGTGATCTACCTCGTGCTGACGTTCTTCGTGCAGACGCTGGTCACGCATCTCGAGGCGCGGCTCGACCGCCACGCGCAGCGCTGACCGTTCCACCCGCCGCGGAAGCCACCATGATCCAGCCGTCCATGCCTGCCGATTTTCTGCCCTTCGCCCACCGCCTGGCGGAATGCAGCGGCGTGATCCTCAAGCGGTTCGGCCATGGCGTGCGGGGTTTCGAGAGCAAGAGCGATTCAAGCCCGGTCACGGCGATCGACCGGGAGGTCGAAGCAGCACTGCGCGCCGCCATTGCCGCCGAGTACCCCGACCACGGAATTCTGGGCGAGGAGTTCGAGCCCTCCAATCTGGACAATGAATGGGTCTGGGTGCTCGACCCGATCGATGGAACCAAGCAGTTCATCGCGGGCATCCCGCTCTACGGCACGCTGATTGCGCTCGCCCGCAACGGCTTTCCCGTGCTCGGCATCATCGATCACCCCGCTACCGGCGAGCGCTGGAGCGCGGCCGAAGGCACGCCGGCGCTCTGCAATGGCAGGGCCGTGACCACGCGGGCGCGCCGCTCGCTGCCGGGAAGCCTGATGTTCACCACCAGCCCCGAACCCTTTGACGACGATGAGCGCCGGGCGGTTTCCGCGCTGCGCTCCGAAGCGGCCTGGTGCGTCTATGGTGCGGGTTGCTACGGCTATGCGCGCCTCGCGAGCGGCCAGCTCGATATCGGCGTCGAGGCCGGCCATGATCCGTTCGACTATTGCGCGCTCGCACCGATCATCCGGGCGGCGGGAGGCGTCATCAGCGACTGGGAGGGTCGGCCGCTCGGCCTGACATCCGGCCAGCGCTTCGTTGCCAGCGCGACGCCGGAACTGCATGAAGAGGTCCTGGCGACGCTGGCCCGGGAGTTGGTATCCCGGCCGGAATCGGTGTTGCGCTGAATCGCGGAAACCCGTCCTCGTCCCCGGCAGCCGGGAGGGGGGACGGGTTTCCGGATCAGGTCATGGCACCCTCAGGCCGCCACGTCCGGTTGAGACGCGGTCTCGCGGATGGCGGCCGAGATCGCGGCCAGTCCGCCGCGCAGTTCCTCTTCGAGCGGCCACAGGAAGCCGATGCGGAAATGGCTGCGTGGCATGCCGAACCAATGACCCGGTCCGACATAGGTGCCGTATTTGTCGAGCAGCGTCGCGTAGAAGCGGTCGAAATCGAAATCGTCGTCGACCTTCATGCGCGGAAAGGCCACGACGCCGCCCTTGGGTTCGACCCACTCGATCAGGGGATCGTTCGCCACCCAGTCGCGCGTGATCGCCAATCGTTCGTGCATCAGCGGCGAGAGCGCCGCCAGGAAGCTGTCGCGCCGCTCGAGCATCGTGCCCGCGATCCATTCGTCGATGACGCTGCCGCAAATCCCGATCTGCTCCTTGGCGGCCAGGAAGGTTTGGTAGAGAGCGGCGTCGCGGGTGACGATCCAGCCGACCCGGATGCCCGGAATGCCATAAGCCTTGGACAACGAGGAGACGCTGATCACGCTGGGACTGAGGCTGGCGGCGACCGGGAGCTGCTCGCCATAGGACAGGTCGCGATAGGTCTCGTCGACGAGCAGGCGGCAACCGCGGACCTGGACCAGCGCGATCAGTTGCCGCAGGGCGGGCTCGGAGATCACCGTGCCCGTCGGGTTGTGCGGGCAGGTGATGCTGACATAGCGCGTGTTCGGGCGGATCGCCCGCGCGATTGCATCGAGATCAAGCGCGAAACCATCATCGAACGACTGGTCGATATAGGTGATCTCGCAGCCGATCGCCTTCGGCGTCTCGATATTCGTCGCATAGTTCGGCCTGACGACGACGAGATGGTCATCGGGCGACAGCAGCGAGGTCGCTATGATGAAAAGCGCGCCGGCCGCCCCGGCCGTCACCAGAACATGATCCGGCGCCAGGCCCGTTCCCTGCGCGGCGATCAGCCGGCGCAGGCGCGCCTCGCCGCGATGCTCGCCATAGAACAGCGTCAAGTCGGGCAGCGCGGATGCGAAGCTGTGAAGCGTCTGGTCGCGGATCGAGCTTTCCGAGAGATTGAAGCGAATCCGCTCATATCCGTACTCTTCCGGCGCTTCGGCCTCGATCACCATGCGAGCGTATTTCATCGGCATTGTCCGCTGTCGTTGGCTGCTCTTCCTGCATGATTTATTGTGACAGCGCCTCGTCCTCGCCTATCCTCCCAGAGAGGGATGGCGCGGATGGGCGTCGGTGGCGCGGGGTGAAGAGCGGCGGATGCGGCATGCACATGAGCGGGCGGCATGCCTCGTCAGGGCGATCGACCGGGACGATTTCGCCGAAACCCTCATAGGGCACCTCGCCGAACGCGTGGCTTTCGACGCGGCGACGATCTTCGTGCACCGGCGAGACCAGGGCCCCATCCATGTCTTCGACAATTTCACCGGCGAGAAGGCCAAGAACGGCGTTCGGGAGTATCTGGAAAAGACCTATGCCCTCAACCCGTTCTACCAGGCCCAGCGTGCCGGGCTTGCTTCCGGTGTCTATCGCATCCGCGACCTCGCTCCCGACGTCTTCTTTCAAAGCGAGTTCTACAATGATTACCGGATCAAGGTGACGAGCCGCGAGGAGATCGGCTACGTGACGCAAGATTGGCCGGAGGGCCTCGCTGAAGTCGACATCGCCCTCCGGCTAGAAGCTGACGAAACCGTCGAGCTCGCGCTCTACCGCTATCTGCGAAATGGCGACTTCCAGAAAGCCGATCTCGATCTGATCCAGGACGAGCTCGTCTTCCTTCTCGCCTGCTTCAGTGCGTATTGGCGCCGCAACCGCGCCAGTCATGACCAGTCGGAGCCGCGCCAGGCCGATCCGTTCGGAAAGGGCAGGATCAGCTCACGCGAACGGCAGGTGCTGGAGCTCGTCCTGCGAGGGCATTCCTCGGAATCGATAGCGTCCCAGCTCGGCATCTCGCTGGCGACGGTGAAAACCCATCGCAAGAACGCCTACGAAAAGCTCAACATCTCGACCCAGGCCGAGCTGCTGAATCTGTACCTGAAGCACATCGGCACCGAGCTCGCGCAAACGAGCTGAACGTCAATCAACGACACGCGCAGCAGAGCATCGCCTGCTGGAGTTGAGCCGGCTCTCGGCCGGACCATGACGTAATCCACCTAGCCCAGCTTGGTGTCCACGGCGCCGGCGGCGGGCCACGGCCCGGAGCGTCCACCGACGGGCGACGACGACAGATACTGGATCGCGACCCGCACCAGCTCGGGCAGGCTGGAGGCGCCGAGTTTGGATTTGAGCTGAGAGCAGGTGTTGGCGACGGTCTTGTAGCTGACGCCGAGCTCGCCGGCGATCGCCGTGTAGTCCTTGCCGTCGGCGAGCAGCGCCAGCGTCTGCAGCTCGCGCGGCGTGATGTCGGCGAGCGGGGTTGTACGGCTGCGGCTGCCGAGCAGCGCCACCTGCATGGCGAGGTCGTGGCTCATATAAGGCTGGCCGCGCCGCACCTTCTCGAACGCCTCCAGCAGCGCCCCGGAGGAGGTGTCTTTCAGCACATAGCCGGTGGCGCCGGCTTCCAGCGCGCGGCTGGCGATCACCGGATCGCCATGCATGCTGAAGACGAGGATCGGCGTGCGCGCGTTCTGCGCCCTCAGGCGCCGCACCAGCATGAGGCCGCTGAGCCCGCTGCCGTTCAGCGCGAGGTCGACGATCACCACGTCCGGCTTCTCGCGGCGGAACAGGCGATAACCGCCGAGCACCGTGCTCGCCTCGAGCACGCGCTCGACGCCGGCATCCTCGAGGAGGCGCCGGCAGCCCTGCTGCACGATGGGATGGTCGTCGATCACAAGCACGCTCGTCATAGGGCGTTGAGCCTCGTCGCGTCAGCCGGGATGGGAAGATCGAGAGCGGCCCCCGACGGAGCGCCGCCCAGCGGCAGGGTGATCTCGATGCGGGTGCCCCGCGGCGAGGCCGGCACGATCCGCCACGATCCGCCGAGCGCGCCAAGCCGCTCCTCGATGCCGAGCAGGCCGAAGCCCGGCGCGGCCTGCTCGGCCATGCCGCTTCCGTCGTCCTCCACCGCGAGGTCGAGGCGCCCGGATCCGTCGAGGGCGCGCAGCGTCACGCGGATGGTCCGCGCATTGCCGTGGCGCAGCGCGTTGGTGACCGCCTCCTGGATGCAGCGATAGATGGTGATGTCGATGCTGTCGCCGTAGCGCTCCGCCAGCCCGTGCGCCTCGAAGCGGACGGTGCGGCCAGGCGAATGGTTCTCGAAATCGGCGACGAGGTCGGCAAGCACGGCGGCGAGCGGCACGTGCCCGAGAGCCATCGGGCGGATGCGGCGCAGCAGCCGCCGGTTCAGCCCCTGCACGCGGTCGAGGATGCCGGCGATGGTGCCGGTCCGCTCGGCGATGCGCCGCGCGAGGTCCGGCTCGGCGCGGCCGGTCAGCCGCTCGACGGATTCGAGATTGGCGCGGATGCCGAACAGGCACGGTCCGAGCTCGTCGTGCAGGTCGGCGGCGATCTGCCGCCGCTCGTCGTCCTGCACCCGGATCAGCCGCTCGTTGAGGCGGGCATTGTCGTCCTGCGCCGCCTTCAGCGCCGTGCCCAGCGCGTTGAAGCGGTCGGCGATCAGGGCAAGCTCGCGCACCTGAGGCGTCGGCAGGCGATGCCCGAAGCGGCCTGCCTCCAGCTCGTGCAGGCCGGCCGAGAGCGTCTTCAGCGGCCGCAGCAGGCGGCCGAGCACGACATGGAGCGCGAGAAGGATCGCGATGTTCACCGCGAAGGCGAGCAGCGCGAGGTCGGACATGTCCTCCCACACCTCGGCGATCTCGTCGGAGGCCTCGCCGGTCACCCGCACGCGACCGATGATCCGGCCGTTCTCGGCGACCGGGATGTCGCGCTCCATCCGGTCGACGGTGACCAGATCGGCGAACCACGCGGGCACGTCGCCCTCGCTGTCGTCGTCGCCGGCCGCACCGGCGCCGGGGGCAAGGTCGACGACGTTGCCGGCGGCGTCCTCGATCCGGATGCGCACGTGCCGCAGGCCGCTGATGTGGACGGGAAGCTGGGTCAGCGAGGCCGCCCCGCCCTCGGCGCTGGCGAGGCGCTCCACCGTCTCTTCCACGAAGCGCGCCGCGATCGCCAGCGAGGAGCCGATCTCCACCGTCGTCGCGCGCCGCGCATTGGCGACGATGACGGCGGCCGCCACCAGCGCCGCGCACAGATTGACGGCGATCACCGCCGCCATCACCTGCCAGCGCAGCGAACGCCCCTGCCAGAGATTGAACCCGCCGTTCGGCGCGTCCGCGCTCATGGCGTCGGCCCCTGCCGCGTCGGGCCCGGCGCCGATGCGTGCAGCTCCGCGAGTGCCGCCTCGCGCGATGCACCCTGCGAGCGCAGGTTGAAGTAATGGTGGCACAGATCGCTGAAGCCGCGCCGCGACCCCGGTGCGGCGAGCGGCAGGAGGTCGTCGAGGAGCTGCCGGGCATCCTCGCGCGTGCCGATGCCGGCCAGCATGGTCTCGAGCTGCACCGCGCGGTTGGCGATCATCCGGTCGGTCTCGTCGAAGCGGGAATCAGCGTCCGCCAGCAAGGCGCGCCAGCCGGCGACCTCGGGCGCGGAGGCGGCGATGTCCGTCCCCGCCGCCCGGCTGGCGAGCCACTGCGCGGGATCGGTACGGTCGGTGGGGGCGAGCCACGTCTTGCGGGAAAGCCCGTCCGGCGCCGGCTCGGCGACGCGCTCGCGCCGCTCCGGCTCGCTCTCGCCGGGGCATGCGGCGAGCGGCAGGGCGAGGGCGGTGCCGAGCAGTGCCCGGGCGAGGCGAAGGGGCGTTTCACTCATTTATACTTATGATCGTCTTATGAGATCGTGGACGTGCGGCATTCCGTAGCGAATCGGATGCCGCGCTCGTTCGGGCCCATGCTGCTGAACATCTTCGATGATCCGCCATCAAGCCTCTGGCAGGAAACCAGTTTCCTGAGGCTCCCACAAGTCTCCCGGATGAAACCGATGAAATCTCCGCTCGATCGGGAAAAAGTTCCCGACCAGAATTTCCAACATGCCTAAAGACACCAGTTTTCGTTCACGCGAACAATATTCAGCAAGTCCAGAATACTTCTTAGAAAATCATAAGAATTCATATTCACTCGCAAATATCGGCTGGCAGCGAATGCCGGCGCGACATGCGGGCGAAGCCAAGAAATCCGCACCGGACACCGGCTCCCCGCCGGGACGGATGTGGAGCGTTCGGGATCAGGAAACGCGAGGGAAGTTGAAATGAGTCGATTCCACTCTTCGGTGTCCGCGCTCGCCGTCACCGCCGTCCTGGCGGGTGCGGCCTGTCTCGGCGCCGGTGCGCCGGCGCTCGCCAACGACAAGCTGGTCGAGCTGTCGAAGAGCACCGACAACTGGCCGATGACCGGCCGGAACTACAGCGCCAACAACTACAGCGAGGCGAACCAGATCAACAAGCAGAACGTCAAGCAGCTCAAGGCCGCCTGGTCGTTCTCCACCGGCGTGCTCAGCGGCCATGAGGGCACGCCGCTCGTCGTCGACGGCGTCATGTACATCCACTCGCCGTTCCCCAACACCACCTTCGCGGTCTCGCTCGACGAGCCCGGCAAGATCCTCTGGCAGCACAAGCCGAAGCAGAACCCGACCGCCCGCGCGGTCGCCTGCTGCGACGTCGTCAACCGCGGCCTCGCCTACTGGCCGGGCAACGGCACGGTCGGCCCGCTCATCATCAAGACGCAGCTCGACGGCCATGTGGTCGCCCTCAACGCCAAGACCGGCGAGGAATACTGGAAGCTCGAGAACTCCGACATCAAGGTCGGCTCGACGCTCACCATCGCGCCCTATGTGGTGAAGGACACCGTGCTGATCGGCTCGTCCGGCGCCGAGCTCGGCGTGCGTGGCTACGTCACCGCCTACGACATCGCCACCGGCGCCCAGAAGTGGCGCGCCTACGCCACCGGCCCTGACGAGGAGGTCCGCCTCGCCAACGACTTCAACAGCGCCAACCCGCATTACGGCCAGAAGGGCCTCGGCAAGGCGACCTGGGAGGGCGAGGCCTGGAAGATCGGCGGCGGCACCAACTGGGGCTGGTACGCCTTCGATCCGGGCACCAACCTCTTCTATTACGGCTCCGGCAACCCGGCGCCGTGGAACGAGACCATGCGCCCCGGCGATAACAAGTGGACCATGACCATCTGGGGCCGCGACATCGACACCGGCGAGGCCAAGTTCGGCTACCAGAAGACCCCGCACGACGAATGGGACTATGCCGGCGTCAACGTCATGATGCTCTCCGAGCAGCAGGACAAGACCGGCAAGATGCGCAAGCTGCTCACCCATCCGGACCGCAACGGCATCGTCTACACGCTCGACCGCGAGAATGGCGACCTGATCTCGGCCGACAAGATCGACGACACCGTGAACTGGGTGAAGCAGGTCGACCTCAAGACCGGCCTGCCGCAGCGCGACCCGGAATATGCCACCCGCATGGACCACAAGGGCCGCGACATCTGCCCCTCGGCGATGGGCTACCACAACCAGGGCCACGACTCCTACGACCCGGAGCGCAAGTCCTTCTTCATGGGCATCAACCACATCTGCATGGACTGGGAGCCGTTCATGCTGCCCTACCGCGCCGGCCAGTTCTTCGTCGGCGCGACGCTGTGGATGTATCCCGGCCCGAAGGGCGACCGTCAGAAATACGAGGGTCTCGGCCAGGTGAAGGCCTATGACGCCATCAACAACAAGTACAAGTGGGAGGTGATGGAGCGCTTCGCGGCCTGGGGCGGCACGCTGGCCACCGCCGGCGGCGTGATGTTCTACGGAACGCTGGACGGCTTCATCAAGGCGCGCGACAGCGACACCGGCGAGCTGCTCTGGAAGTTCAAGCTGCCCTCCGGCGTGATCGGTCACCCGATGACCTTCACCCATAACGGCACGCAGTACGTCGCCATCTATTACGGCGTCGGCGGCTGGCCGGGCGTCGGCCTGGTGTTCGACCTCAACGATCCGACCGCCGGCCTCGGCTCGGTGGGCGCCTTCAAGAACCTCCAGCACTACACCCAGATGGGCGGCGGCGTGATGGTGTTCTCGCTCGACGGCAAGGGCCCCTATGACGACCCGAACCTCGGCGAATACGCCACGACGGTGAAGACCGGCGGCTGATCGCCCCTTCACTCGGCCGCCCGTCGACGAAGCCCTCCCCGGAGATGGGCGGCCGTCTCACCCCGATCACCACAGCTCCGACGCGGGTGGCGCCTGACGCGCACCCGCAACCGCCAGGAGGATGCCCTCATGTCGAAGCGACAGGCCGTCAGCCATATCGTGCTGCTCGCCGCCGGCCTCGCCGCCGCCGCCCTCGCCGGAGCCGCTCGCGGCGAGGCGGCAGGCGTGCCGGAGAAGAGCGCGAACGCCGAGCTGCGCATCTGCGCCTCGAATGCCGAGGCGCCGTTCTCGGAGAAGGATTCCAGCGGCTTCGAGGACCGCGTCGCCATGGCGCTCGCCGAGGCGATGGGCCGCAAGCCGGTCTTCGTGCGGACCGAGCAGCCGGGCATCTATCTGGTGCGCGACCAGCTCGACAAGAACACTTGCGACGTCGTCATGGGCGTCGACGCCGGCGACGAGCGCATGCTCACCTCCCGGCCCTATTACCGCACCGGCTACGTGCTGGTGAGCCGGGCCGAGCGCAACATCACCGCCGAGAACTGGGACGACCAGCAGGTCCGGGACCAGACCCGCTTCGCGGTGCGTTTCTACTCGCCGGCCGAGACCATGCTGAAGCGCATCGGCCGCTTCGAGGACAACGCCGCCTACATGTACTCGCTGGTCAACTTCAAGTCGCGGCGCAACCAGTGGGTCCAGGTCCCCGGCGACCGGATCGTCAGCGAGGTGGCGGGCGGTGAGGCCGACATCGGCATCGCCTTCGCCCCCGAGGTGGCGCGCTACGTGAAGTCCTCCTCGACCCCGCTGCGCATGACGGTGATCCGGAACGACCTCGACCGCCCCGACGCACCGCCCATCCCGATGCATTACGACCAGGCGGTCGGCGTGCGCAAAGGCGACGACGCGCTCCTGGCGGACATCAATGTCGGGCTGGAGAAGGCCCGGCCGAAGATCGAGAAGATCCTGTCCGAGGAAGGCATCCCGCTCCTCAAGCCGAACAGCTAGGCGCCCGCGCGGCGCCTGCCCCGGCGGCGCGACGCCGCCGGCCCCCTCCCGATCCCCGCGATGCGAAGGCGAGATGCGAAAGACAATCCTGGTAAAGACGGCGGCGACCGTCCTGGCGGTCGGCGCGCTGGCATGGGGCGCCCATGCCGCGATCATGCTCACCAACACGGTGACCGGCCAGCCGCTCGACCTGTCGGAGGCGCCCGAGGAGGGACGCGACACCAAGGCGGTGAAGCACTTCCTGCAGACCGGCGAGAACATCTATGTCGAGAACCCGATCTGCCTGCCCAAGGCGCACGAGCTGTTCCTCTCCATGTGCTCCGGCTGCCATGGACATTACGGGGAAGGCAAGATCGGCCCGGGCCTGAACGACGCCTACTGGACCTACCCGAAGAACGAGACCGACCAGGGTCTGTTCGAGACCATCTTCGGCGGCGCCCAGGGCCAGATGGGACCGATGTACGGCGCGCTCAACATGAACGAGATGCTGCTCGTCATGTCCTGGGTGCGGCACCTCTACAAGGAAGATCCGAAGGGCGCGACCTGGCTGAGCCCCGCGCAGCGCCAGGCCTTCAAGCCCTTCGACGCCAACGCCAAGCACATCGAGCCGTCGGAAGCGACGCCTCCCGAGTGCGGCGGACCCGCCGGCTGAAGCCCCGGGGCAATGAGAAGACGGACGGAAACGATCAGGAGCACGACCATGAAGTTCATCGATCGCAGCGCACTTCTCGCCATGACCGGCGCCGCCGCGCTGGCCCTCATCCTGGCGGGCGGCGCGCACGCCTATGACGGCACCAACTGCAAGGCGCCCGGCAATTGCTGGGAGCCCAAGCCCGGCTACCCCGACAAGGTGGCCGGCTCGAAATACGACCCGAAGCACGATCCGAAGGAGCTCAACAAGCAGTCGGAATCGATCAAGGGCATGGAGGCGCGCAACGCCCAGCGGGTCGAGTATTTCAAGAAGACCGGCCAGTTCGTCTACGACGTGAGCAAGATCCCGAGCTCGAACTGACCCACCCCTTTTTCGGGACCCACCTCCGGGACGGGCGCACCTCCTGCTCTCGTCACGCGATCCTCCGGGCATTCCGCCCGATCGGTGGGAGACTGGCGCGGCCGACGCGAACGGGACCTGCCGTTCGCGGAGGCCGCGCCCTTTTCCGGCGCGGCTGGAGCCTTTCCGATCCGGTGGAAACCGTTGCGGGGCATGCTCCAGGCGCCGTCCGTCGTGAAAGGCATGTCGATGCGCGTCGTTCGTGAGCTCGATTCGACCCTCTCGGACGCGCGGGCCCGCGCCCTGCGTTTCGAGCATGAGATCGGCAGGGTCGTGCTGGGGCAGCAGCGGCTGATCCGCCTCCTGACCATCGCCACCTTCGCCCGCGGCCACGTCCTTCTCGAAGGCGACGTCGGCGTCGGCAAGACCACGCTGCTGCGCGCCATGGCGCGGGCCATCGGCGGTGCCTTCGAGCGCATCGAGGGCACCATCGACCTGATGCCGTCCGATCTCGTCTATCACGCCCATCTCGGCGAGGACGGCCGGCCGCGCATCGATCCCGGCCCGCTGCTGCGCCAGGGCGAAGACCTCTCCGTCTTCTTCTTCAACGAGATCAACCGCGCCCGCCCGCAGGTGCATTCGCTGCTGCTGCGGCTGATGGCGGAGCGCTCGGTCTCCGCCTTCAACCGCGAATACCGCTTCCCGCATGTGCAGGTCTTCGCCGACCGCAATCGTGTGGAGCGCGAGGAGACCTTCGAGCTGCCGGCCGCCGCGCGCGACCGCTTCCTGATGGAGCTGCAGGTCGGCATCCCGGCCGATGCCGGCGTGCGGCGCAGCCTCGTCTTCGATCCCCGCTTCCATGACGTCGACATGCTGCTCGGCGAGGTCGAGATCGGCGTGCTCGATCCGCAATGGCTGGAGGCGGTGGCTCGCGCCATTCAGGCCGGCGTGCGCGGCAGCGAGACGCTGGAGGCCTACACGCTCGCCCTGTGGGAGGCGACACGCGCACCGCAGCGCCACGGCATCACGGTCGAGGGCGTCGACATGGAGCGCCTCGTGCAGGGCGGCGCCAGCCCGCGCGGCATGTCCTATCTGGTGCGCGCGGCGCGCGTGCGGGCCTTCCTCGAAGGGCGCGACATGCTGGTACCGGAGGATATCCGGGCGGTGTTCCCGGAGGTGATGGCGCATCGCATCTTCATCGATCCCGTCTACGAATTGCGGCGCGAGGCCATCGTCGGCGGGCTGATCGCCCGGCTGTTCGAGACGGTGCCGGCGCCATGACCGGGCAGGACGGCGATCCCGGCCCGGCTCTCCAGCCGATACCCTACCGGCTCCGCTGGCGGCCGGAGGGGATCTTCCCGGGGGCCCATCCCGGCCGCGGGGAAGGCACGGAGGGCGAGTTCCGCCGCCATGTTGGGCTGCTCCGCCATCCCGATCCGCGCCGCATCGACCTGCGCGCCTCGCTGCGCGACCCGTTCGGCGAGCTGCATGTGCGCCAGTTCGCGCCGCGGCGCGCGGTGCCGGTGGTGGCGCTCGTCGACCTCTCCGGCTCGATGGGCTTCGGCGGGGCGGTGACGGGACGGGTGGCCGATCTCTGCGCCGTCGTCGCGCTTTCGGCTATGCGCAGCGGCGACAGCTTCGCGCTGTTCGGCGCCGACGCCCGGCTGCGCGAAGAGGCGACCATCCCGCTCGGTCGGCGACGGGGGATCGAGGCGGAAGTCGCGCGCGTGCTGCGCGCGGTGCGTCCGCGAGGGCGCGGCGCGGCCGGCCTGTTGGAGGCTGCCGAGCGGCTTCCGGCGCGGCGCGCGCTGGTCTTCCTCGTCTCCGACTTCCTGATGCCGGCCGAGGAGACCGAGCGCCTGCTCGCCGCGCTGTGGCGGCATGACGTCATCCCGGTGGTGGTACGCGACAGCGCCATGGAGCACGACCTGCCGAACTGGGGCTTCATCGAGGTGGGTGACCTCGAAACCGGGGTCTCCCGCCTCGTCTTCATGCATCCCGGCCTGCAGCGGCGCTGGCGCATCGCCGCGCGGGAGCGCCGCGCCGCGCTCGACGCGCTGTTCGCGCGGCGCGGCCTGCGGGCATTCGAGCTGGAGGACGCGCTCGACACCGATGCGCTCGCGCGCCGGCTGATGGAGGGCTGAGCGGGATGCGGACGCGCCTTGCCGCCGCGCTTCTTCTGGCGACGCTCGCCACGCCGCCAGCACAGGCGCAGGTTCGCTCGGTCGAGCTCTATGCGCCGCGCCCCTTCGGCTATGTGATCGGCGACGCCATCGCGCTCACGGTCGAGATCGCGCTCGATCCCCCCTTCGTGCTCGACGCCGCCTCGCTGCCGCGCCCGCGCGCGCTGGACTATTGGCTCGACCTGCGTGAGGCGCGGCTGACCGATCATGGCGTGAGCGCCGGCACGCACCGCTACACGCTCGACCTCGTCTACCAGACCCTCTACGCGCCGCTGGAACCGAAGCGGCTCGCCATTCCGGGGCTTGCCCTTGCGGCGACGGATGGCGGGCGGCGGGTCGCGATCGACGTGCCCGCCTGGTCGTTTCTGTCCTCGCCGCTGCGCGAGATCGTCTCGACCGGCGCCGGCGCGCCGATGGCGCTGCGCCCGGACATCGAACCCCGCCCCATCGCGACAGCGGGGGCATTGCGCGGCCTCGTCGCCTCTACGCTGGCGGCGCTTGCCGCCCTCGCCCTCCTAGCCTGGCGGATGGGGTGGGGGCCGTTCGGCCGGCGACAGCGCCGGCCCTTCGCCGGTGCGTCCCGCACCGTCCGCGCCGCGCTGCACGCATCGTCCTCTTCCGCCTATCGGGCGGCACTGCTGGCACTGCATCGGGCCTTCGACGCGACGGCGGGGAAGCGGGTGCTCGCCGAGGACCTGCCCGCCTTCTTCGAGGCGCATCCCGCCTTCCGCGCGACGGAGACCGAGGTGTGCCGGCTGTTCGACGCCTCGCGGCGTGCCTTCTTCGGCGAGGACGCCGCCGGCGCACAGGGCGAGCTGCCGGCGCCCGATCTCGTCGCGCTCGCCCGCCGCCTGCGGGCCATCGAGCGGGGGACGGCATGAGCGAGCTACCTGCGTTCTGGGCGCGGCTCTTCGGCGGCTGGGGCGTCGACCATCCGTTCGTCCTTATGCTGCTGGCATTGGCGCTTCTTCCCCTGTTCGCGACGGCCTTCCGCCGGCGGCCGGTCCCCGCGCTGGTGCTGGTGCCGGACGATGTCACCTCGCGGGCCGTGGGCTGGCTGCTGCGCGCCGCCGGCATGCTCGCCCTGGCCGCGCTCGTGCTGGGCCTCGCCGGCCTGCACCGGCGCGAGCAGAGCATCCAGCGGGTCGGCACCGGCGCCCACCTTGTGCTGCTGCTGGACCGCTCCTCCAGCATGGACAACAGCTTCGCCGGACGCGCCCCGGCCGGCGACCAGGAATCGAAATCGACTGCCGCCAGGCGCCTGCTCGGCGACTTCGTCGCGCGCCGCCCGCATGACCGCATCGGCGTCTCCGCCTTCTCCACCTCGCCCATGCCGGTGCTGCCGCTGACCGACCATCATGACGTCGTTCAGGCCGCGATCGCCGCCATCGACCGGCCCGGCCTCGCCTTCACCGATGTCGGACGCGGACTGGCGCTGGCGCTCGCCGGCTTCGCGGGCGATACGACAGACGCTTCGAGGGCCGTCCTTCTGGTCTCCGACGGCGCCGCGCTGATCGACCGGCGGGTGCAGGAGGCGCTGCGCGACGCGGCGGCGCGTACGCCGGTGCACCTCTACTGGCTGTTCCTGCGCTCGCGCGGATCGCCCGGCATCTTTGACGTTCCGCCGCCCGGAGAGGACACGCCACAGGCCAATCCGGAGCGGCATCTCCACCTTTTCCTGCAAAGCCTCGGCGTGCCCTACCGCGCTTTCGAGGCCACCAGCCCGGAAGCAGTGGCGCAGGCGATCGCCGACATCGACCGGCAGGAGACGCGGCCGATCCGCTACATCGAGCGGGTGCCGCGCCGCGATCTCGCCCGCATGGCCTTCGCGATCGCGGCCGTCGCGGTGGGCCTGCTGCTCCTCGCCAAGCTGGCGGAGCGCGATCTGGCATCGCACGCCGCCGCGGTCCGCGCGCAGGGGGGCAGGGCGCCCGTGCGGGAGGCCGCATGATGAGGCGCCGGCTCGCCGTTCCACTCATCCTGCTCGTGCTCGGTGCCAGCCTTGCCGCGGCGCTTTATTTCGCCGTCCGGCTCGGCCTCGACCGGCGCGACAATGCGCTGATCGCCTCCATCACCGCCGGGCACGATCTCGCGACCGACCCTGCCGACCCGGCCGCGCTGCTCTTCGCGCGCCTGCATTTCCTCGCCACCCGGGACCGGCTCGACGAGGCGCAGCCGCTGGTGCAGCAGATCGCGGCGGCTGGCGACCGGTCCGTCGCCGTCGCGGCGTTCTACGACCTCGCCAATGCGCGCCTGCGCGCGGCGATCGCGCATCTCGAGGCGAACCGCATCGATCCCGCCATTCCGCTGGTGCGGCTCGCCAAGGAGGGCTACCGCCGCGCGCTGACGCTCGACCCCGGTTTCTGGGACGCGAAGTACAATCTGGATATCGCCATGCGGCTGGTCCGTGATTTTCCGCAGCTCGACACCGAGGGCGAGGAGATCCCGCCGGAAGCCGCCAAGCGCCTGTGGACCGATCTGCCGGGCGTGCCCAAGGGGCTGCCATGAGGCGGCGCGCGCTTGCTTCCCACCCGCGGCTGCGCGACGCGCGCTTCTGGCTGCTCGCGGTTGCGCTGCTCGCGCTCGCCGCCGCGCTGGCGGCGCCTCGCATGGAACTCACGCGTTCCGCGCGGGACCTCGTCCTGGTGATCGACGTCACCGGCAGCATGAATGTGCGCGACTACCGGATCGACGGCACCCCCGCCTCCCGGCTCGCCGAAGCCAAGCGAGCGGCCCGCGCACTGCTGGCGGCGCTACCGTGCGAATCGCGGCTCGGGCTCGGCATCTTCACCGAGCGGCGCAGCTTCCTGCTCTTCGAGCCGGCGGAGGTGTGCGAGAACTTCGCCGCCATCGACGGCTCCATCGAGGGGCTCGACTGGCGCATGGCCTGGGAGGGCGACAGCTATGTCGCGCGCGGCGTGCATGCCGCCCTCGCCATGGCGGCCGACCTCAAGGCCGATCTCGTATTCCTCACCGACGGGCACGAGGCCCCGCCCTTGCCGGGCTCCGGCCTGCCGGCGTTCGACGGCGAGCCGGGCAAGGTCTCCGGCCTACTCGTCGGCGTCGGCGGCAGCGAGCCCGCGCCGATCCCGAAATTCGACGAGGATGGCCGTGAGATCGGTTTCTACGGCGAGCAGGACGTGCCGCAGGAGAACCGTTCCGGCCCGCCGCCGGCGGATGCGCCCTCCCGCGCCGGCTGGAACCCGCGCAACGCGCCATGGGGCGGGGATCCGGCGAGCGGGACCGAGCATCTGAGCGCCATGCGCGAGGAGCATCTGCGCGCGCTCGCCGCACAGACCGGGCTCGGCTTCACCCGCCTTGGCGACCCGTCGGCGCTGGCCACCGCGGTGGAAGCGGGCACGCGTGTCCGGCCGGTGAGCGTGCGCGTCGACACGGCGCCGGTGCCGGCCGCGCTCGCCCTGCTGTGCCTCGCCACTCTCTTCGCCGCCGGCGCCCTCGCCTCGCGCCGCGCCATCCCTGCCCATTGAAGGAAACGACATGATGCTCCAGCGCCTTGCCTTCGCCGCCGCTCTCCTGCTTCTCGGCCTCTCGCCCGTGACGGCGCATGGACCGACGCCGCAGAAGGCCGACGATCGCGTGACGATCGCCGCGCCTCCGGAGACGGTGTGGAAGCTGATCGCAGCCTTCGGCTCGATCGCCGACTGGCACCCGCTGGTGAAGCAGTCCAAGGCCACCGGCGAGGCGGCCGGCGCCGAGCGCACCATCACGCTCGCCAAGGGCGAGCTCGTCGAGGGGCTGGACGAGGTGGATGCCGGCGCCCGGCGCCTCTCCTACCGGCTGTCGAAGGAGAATGTGGAGGCGCTGCCGGTGAGCTTCTACACCGTCACCATCGAGGTGACGCCCGCCGCCGGGGGCAGCGAGGTGAGCTGGGGCGCCCGCTTCTACCGCGCCGACACGACGAATGAGCCGCCAGAGAACCTGAATGACGAGGCCGCCGTCGCGGCGATGACGGACTTCATCAGGCAAGGGCTGGAAGGGCTGAAAAAGGCGGCGGCGAAGTGATCGCTTCGAAGTCGACGCTGTGCGCGGCGCTCGCCGGCGCGATGCTCGCCAACGCGTCGTTCTCCGCGACCTCGGCAGGCGAGATCGTCGCCGTCGTTTCCCAGCAGGGTGCGCGCCTCACCCTGGTGGACGCGGCGACAGGTTCCGTCGCGGCCGAGATCGGGTTGCCGCGCGTGCCGGCCGGGATAGCCGGCTCCGTGGATGGACGGACGCTGTTCGTGACACACCCGGATCTGGGGCTCGTCTCGCGCGTGGACATCGCGGAGCGGCGCGTCACGGACTCCTTCAAGGCGGGCGCCGAGCCTTTCGGCATTGCCGTTATCGGCGAGGGACGCAGCCTGCTCGTCAGCGACTGGAGCGCCGATGCGCTCATCCGGCTCGACGCCGGGACCGGCCGGGAAACGGCCCGTGCCGCGGTCGGCCGTTCGCCGGCCGGGCTCGTCGTCGACGAGCGCGGAGGGCGCGCCTATGTCGCCGACCGCGAGAGCGACCAGGTCAGCGTGGTCGATCTCGCGACGATGCGCCGGATCGCCGCCATCCCGACCGGCCGCGCCCCCTTCGCCCTTGCGCTGTCTCCGGACGGCCGCGAGCTCTACGTCGCGAATGTGCGCAGCAACGACCTGTCCGTCATCGACACCGCCGCGCTGAGCGAAGTCTCGCGCATTCGGGTCGGCCTCATGCCCTATGGGGTCGCGGTCACGTCCGACGGGAGCCGCATTGCCGTCACCAACCAGCAGAGCGGGAAGGTCGCGATGCTCGACCGCGCCGGGCGGCGCGTCCTCGCGGAGATGAAGGCCGGCGACTACCCCGAAGGCGTCGTGTTCACCGCCGATGGCCGCCTCGTCGTCGCCGTCTGGGCGGAAGACCGTCTTTGCATCGCCGGCCGCGCTTTGGCTTCCGTGTGCGACTACCGTGTGGCCGTCGCACCGGGACCGCGGATGATGGTCGTCCTTGATGGTGACCGGCCGTGAGCTCGCTGAAGACGGTGACGTGGCAGCGGGCGACCCGCGCGGCCGCGCGCGACCTTGCCCTGGTCACCTCCGCATCTCCCGAAAGGAAGGGATGGAGGGGCATGCGCACGGCGGATGTTCGCCTTGCCCGCTTCTTCCCAGGCGAGAATTTCGACCTCGAAGCGGCGACTGACTGACCTGCCGAGGGGCGGCTCCGTCCGCGCGAGCGCCCGTCTCTGTGGGCCCCGGCGCCGCGATCCCACTAGAACCGGTAGACGAGCCGTGCGCTTGCCGACTGGCTCACATAGGTGTCGCCGATATCGGCCATGTAGCCGGCCCGGAACTCGAAGCCGCCGGCGCGCAGGAACTGCAGGCCGAGATCGATGCGGCCCAGCACCTCCGGCGCCTCCAGATAGTCGGTGAAGGTGCCGTCGGCGGCGAGCGCGCCGGCGAAGCTCGCATCCACCGAACGCGTGTTGTCCGGCAAATAGGTGACGCCGACGGCCGCATAGGGACGCAGCGTGATCGCGTTCTGCAGCTCCACCCGGCCGCCGACCTCGACCATCGCCGACAGGCCGACATTGGTCTTGCTGCTGCTGTCGAGCTGAAGGGCGTAGATCGGCGAACCCCTCTCGGTCACCCCCGGCATGTGCGAGTAGATCAGGTCGACGTCCCCATAGGGCCGGACGTACCAGTCCTCGAAGGTGAACTGATAGCCGGCCCGCAGCCGCGCGCCGGCCAGGAAGATGCTGGAATCGCTCTCCAGCGCCGCGCTGGAACCCGGCAGATTGACCAGCCGGGTGTTGTCGAAGGAGCCGTAGCCCATCGCCACCGAGCCGGCGAAGAACCATGGCCCGACGGTGTGGCGCAGCGAGACGGAGCCGTCATAGGTCTCGCCGTCCCCGTCGGAGCCGCCGGCCATCGAGGCCGAGGAGGTGCCGACGGCGAAGGAGCCGCCGAGATACCAGTCCTGGGCGATCTCGTGCTGGCCACCGATGCGGTAGCTGGTGGCGGAGACGTTGTAGCCCTGGATCTCGGCGGTGGTGTCCTGGTCGCTCCAGCGCCCGGAGATGTCGGCCCACACGCAGCTATCCTCGCCGTCGGGTCGGCCGCCGCTGAAGACCGGGCAGGTCAGCGAGGCGCCGAGGATGGTGCCGGCCGTATTGGCGTAGGCGATCGACTGCGCCTGGATGTCCTTGCCCGAATATTCGTTGAGTGCCGCTGTGTAGCTGCCGGCTCCGCCGATCTGCGAAAGCTGGGCGAAGGTGATGGCCATCCCGGCGTCGGAATTGTCCCAGGCGCGCGAAAGATAGTCGGCGAGCGAGGCCTGGCTCCGGGTGAGGGCGACGCCGGCGGGCGTGAAGTCGGCATGCGGCGTGATCGAGATGCTGTTCCCGAACTGCTCGGCGTCCCAGCGAAACAGCAGGGAGTCCTGCGCATCGGCCGTGGAGCTCAGGCTGCTGGCGGTCACGACCTGCACCGGCCCGGGCAGGAGCGAGATCGCGGTCGGCACGATGAGCCCGTCGATCAGGGCGAGGCCCGCCACGTCGAGGAGATCCCCCGCCTTGTTGAGCGAGTCGATGGTCACGCCGAGCTGACCCTCGCTGGTCTGGGTGAAGTCGCCGGTGACATGGGTGATGCGGATCTCGTCGGACATGCCGACGTTCAGCGTGCCGTGGTTGACCACGTCGCCGTCATTGACGCTGCCGGTGTTGTGCACGCCACCATTGACGTTGTTGAACGTGCCGCCGTTCAGATAGACGGCGCCGTCGACGGTGCCGGAATTGTTGACGGTAGTGATGCCGCCGCCGGTCTGCAGGATCGCCGTGCCGCTGGTGCCGAGGCTGGTGGTAAGGGTAGCGCCGGAGGCGACGGTAACGGTGTTGCCGGAATTGTCGCCATCGATCCAGACGCCGGCGGCGCCGGATTGCGTATCGGTGGCGGCAGTGCCGCTGCCGCCTGTCACGTTCGAGATGACGGTGACGGCGACGGTGCCGTTTAGGGTGGTGGTTAGGCCGCTGCTGCCCTGGCTCTGGGCGAAGATGCCGATGCCGTTCGTGCCGGTGGCCGAGATATCGCCGTTGGCGATGACGGCGACATTGCCGCCGCCGGTGCATGAATCGATGCAGATGCCCGAGGTCGATGCCGCGGTGCCGGCGAAGATCGAGCCGTCGCTCACCAGCACGCCGCCGCCGCCGCCGAGCGACTGCGCGAGGATGCCGACCGCCCCCGCGCCGGTAACGGTGACGCTGCCGCCGATGAAGGTGACGTTCACGTCGCCGCCGCTTCCGGCCCCCTGCGTGAGGGTATCCGAATCGGACGTGCTCCATGTCGTGGTCAGCGAAGGCGTCGCCGCCGTGTCGCCGGTGTCGTTGATCCGGATATAGCCGCCGCCGCCGCCGATCGACTGCGCAACGATGCCGTGCGCGGCAACGCCCTGCGTGCTGAGATTGACGTTGGCGACATTGATGGTGACCGTGCCGCCATTGCCGCTCGACATCTGGCCGCCGAGATTGGCGGTCACGGTCTCGGCGGTCGGCTGGACGCTGATCAGGCCGCCGCCGCCGCCGATCGACTGCGCCAGCAGGCCGATCGAGTAGTCGCCCTGCGTGGAGACGTTCAGTATGGCGTTGTTCACGCCCTGCTGCACCAGCACGGTACCGCCATCGCCGCCGGAGCCGGAATTGCCGCCGGCCGTCAGCGTCCACGAGGTGGATTGCTGCGTCACGCCGCCGAACAGGCTGCTGCCGGCGCCGCCGATGCCGCCACCGCCGCCGACCGATTGCAGGATGATGGCATCGGCCGCGACGCCGGTGGTGGCCACCGTCGAGCCGTTTGTGTCGTAATATTCGAACTGCACCGGGCCGCCGGTACCGCCACTGCCGGGGTTCCCGCCCTCGTCCTGGCCGAGTGTCACGAGACCCGTCGCACTGTCCGAGCCATCGGCACCCATGCCGCCGCCGCCGCCGATCGACTGCGCGATGATGCCGCTCGCGCCGTAGCCGGCGGTCTGGATGACGGCGTCGCCCGCTTGCAGGTCGATGACCACCTCGCCGGCATTGTTGCCCGAGCCGCCGCTGCCGCCGAGCGCGACGGTCGAATTGATAGTGATCTCGGGAAGGCCGCCGGTGCCGGTTGCCGCCGCCGTGCCTCCCTTGCCGCCGCCGCCGCCGATCGACTGCGCGACCACGCCGCTCGCCCAGTCGCCGGACGTGGTGATCGGCGCCGATATGACGAGCCCGATATTCCCGCCCGTGCCGCCCTGCGCGCCCTTGCCGCCGATGGACAACGTGAAGCTCGTGTCGATGGAAGGGATGTTGCTGCCGTCGTTGTCGCCCTGGAACACGTTCTGCAGGAAGCTGGAAACCTCGCTGGAGAATTCGCGCTCGGCGAGGCCGTTATTGGTGGCGACGATCGGGTTGTCCGCCGAACCGTCCGATCCGGCGGAGCCGCCGAGGCCACCGCCGCCGCCGATCGATTGCGCCAGCACGCCGACCGCATCGCCGCCATGGGTGGTGATCGGCGCCGCGACGTCGATGTTCAGATTGCCACCATTGCCGCCGGTGGCGTCGGAACCGAGGCCGATATTGACCGTCACGCTCGGCTTCAGCACCGGGTTGTTCTCGCCCGTGCCGATGGTCTGCGCCAGGCTGAACGAGCCGCCTTGCGAGGTGCCGCCGCCGCCGCCGATCGACTGCGCCAGCAGGCCGACCGAGCCGGAGCCCCAGGTGGTGATGCCGTCGCCGGCGCCGATAAAGGCGTAGACCTGGCCGCCATTCCCGCCCGCGCCGCCCTGCGAGCCCAGCGTCGCGGTGATCGAGGTGCTGCTTCCGGTACCGAAAGACTGGGTGTTGCCGGCGCCGAAGCCGGCATTACCGCCGCCGCCGCCGATCGACTGCGCGGTTATGCCGTTGGCATAGTCGCCATAGGTGGTGATGGAGGTCGGCGCACTGCCGGTCGGATCGGCAGTGAAATCGCCGCTGCCGTCGAGCGTGCCGCCAAGCGCCACGATCACCTCGCCGCCCGTGCCGCCGCTGCCGCCCGAGCCCCCGACGGTGACGGCTGTCGAGATGGCAAGCGACGTGACATCTCCCGGCGTATCGTAGCCAAGCACGGAGGCATTGGCGGAGGAATCGCCGCCTGCGCCGCCGCCGCCGCCGATCGACTGCACCAGTGCACCACCAGAGCCCTGGCCATAGGTGGTGATCGTGCTGCCCTGCGTCTGGAAGAACTGCGCCGTGTCGCCGTTGCCGCCATCGCCGCCTGAACCGCCCACCGAGAGGCTCACGGCCAGCGCGGCCTGGTCGCCGCTGGGGTTGGGTATGGCCAGCACCAGCGACTGCGCCATCGCGGAACCACCCATGCCGCCGCCGCCGCCGATGCTCTGCACCACGGCGCCATAGCTGTCGACCGAAAGCATGTTGCAGGTCGCGTCCGCGCAATGCGACTGCTCCAGCGCGATGCCGTCGCCCAGCAGCTCGATCTGCAGGCCTGTCAGCACCGAGGTGCCGGCCAAGGTGACGGTCGACGTCGAGGCGTCTCCGCCGGTTCCACCGTTACCGCCGACCGCCGAGGAGACGCCGATGGCCGCCGACGCCGTTTTCGCGATCGCCCAGCCGCCCGCTCCGCCGCCGCCGCCGATCGACTGTGCCAGAATACCGGGCGCCTTGGTGCCGGCGGTGGTGATGCTGGCGTCGTCGGTATTGATGGTAACTGCGCCGCCGTCGCCGCCGCCGCCGGCAGCACCTCCGACCGCCGTCGTTATGAAGATGCTGTTGGCGCTGGCATTGCCGCCATTGCCGCCGCCGCCACCGATCGACTGCATGACGACGCCGGCCGAGCCGTCGTCCAGGGTGAGGATTTCGGTGCCGGCGTTGAGCTCGGCGGTAACGGTTCCACCCGCGCCACCCGCGCCGCCATTGCCGCCGACGACGACATTGCCGCCCGCCGCGCCGCCGCCATCGCCGCCGCCGCCGCCGATCGACTGGCCGAGCACGCCGAAGGCCCCGAAGCCGTCGGTGACGATGCTGCCGCCGTCCGAGGTGAAGAGGACGGTGCCGCCATCGGACTCGTTAGGCGTGTCGCTGGCGCTGCCGCCAACCGTGTCGAAGGAGCCGCCGGCCTGGCCGCCGGCGCCACCGCCGCCGCCGATGGATTGCAGCAGCACGCCATGGGCGTTCGAGCCATAGGTGGTGATGTCGCCGCTGTTGGTCACGGCAGCGGTACCGGCGGTGCCCGCCGCCGCGCCGGTCCCGCCCGAACTGCTGAAGGTGCCATAGGAATAGCCGCCGCCGCCGCCCGACCCGGCGATCGACTGCGCGACGATGCCGCGCGCCGACGCCCCGTGGGTGACGATGGTGCCGGCATTGTCGACCGTCGCGTTGCCGGCGTTTCCTCCGGTGCCGCCGATGCCGGCGTGCGCATGCCCGCCGCTCGCCCCGCCGCCATCGCCGCCGCCGCCGCTGATGCTGGTCGCCACGATGCCCGACGAGGAGACGCCATAGGTGATGATAGCGGAGCCGGGATCGAGCGTGACCGTCACGTCTCCCGTCGAGCCGCCATCGCCGCCGTCGCCGCCATGTTGTTCGATGGAGCCGCCGTCGGCCAGGCCGCCGCCTGCCCCGGTGCCGCCTTGCGAAAGGACATAGATGCCGATGGACTGATCTTGCAGCGTGGTCACGGATGCGTTCGACAACTGGACATTGATGGCGCCGCCATTTCCACCATTTCCGCCAGCGCCGGCGGTGATGCTGTCGAGGCTGTCGGCCGCCTCGGCGCCGTCGTGCCCGTCGCTGCCGAGGCTGAACGCGGAGATGCCCGGAGAATTGGTGCCCTGCGTCACCACGGTGACCGGCTGACCTCCTGTCCCGGAAAGGCCGATGTTCAGCGTGGCGAAGACGCTGCCGCCCGCGCCGCCCGCGCCGGCAGTGCCGGCGGCGGGTACGACGCCGCCACTGCCGCCCGTGCCGCCCTGCAGCAGCGCCAGTATGCCGGCGGAATTGTCGCCATTGGTCGAGATGGTGACCGGAGCGGTCAGCGCGGCGATCTGGATGCCGCTATCGGCATTGGGGTAGACGTCGCCGCCCGCGCCGCCATTGCTCTCATAGCTGTAGTTGTTGAACTCCCAGAACGAGCAGTCATTAAAGTTTTGGCAGCCGGAATACCCGCCGCTCCCGGCCTGCACCAGCAGCGCGAGGGCAGGCAGCCCGCTGCCGGTGGTGGTCACGCTCGCATCCACGATGTCGATGCCGGCCCGCGCACCCTCCGCGCCGTCGCCGCCATTTTGGTTGTTGCCGTAGCCCGCCCCGCCATTGCCGCCGAAGGTCGCCGCGAACAGGCCGGCACCCTGGAGCGGGGTGCCGGGGGAGACGGCGTTGAGGATCGAAAGGCCGGGAACCGCGACATTCTGGGGCGTCCCGTTCGCCGTGACCGTCACGTCACCGCCTGCATTCAGGACGATCTGCGACGGCCCGGCCCAGATGCCGTCGCCGCCGCTTGCAATCGTGTACGCGGCGACGTTCGCCCCGCCGCTGCCGGTCGAGATCGCCTGGATGCCGAAGACGCCGCTGTTGTTGCCGACATTCTGCCACGTCCAGTCAACGGTCACCGGCGCCGCATTCACCACCGAAACCACGCCGCCTACTCCCGAATCGGAGCCGGCGGTGCCCTGATAGGCGCCGGTGGAGAACGCATCGATGCCGGCCGCGCCCTGCTGGCCGGTCGCCGTCACGGTGATCGCGCCGCCATTATAGACGGAGGCACCGTAGGAGTTGCCAAAGGTCGCCCCGCCCTGGTCGCTCACCCAGATGCCGAAGGCTTCCACCACCTGGACGGCCGACGTGGGATCCACAGTGACGGTGCCGTAATTGAACACTGCCGCAGGGGCGGTGGTGGAGCCGAGCCCGCTCGCCGCCTGCTGCGCCCAAATGCCGTAGATGTTGTAGTTATAATAGGCCGTCACGCCGTCCCCGAGCGTGATCGCCCCGGTATTGACGACGGTCAGGCCGGAGGCATTTCCGTTATTGACCGAATTGTCGCCGGTGATCGACGCGCCCAGGGCATAGACGCCGACCGAGGAGGTCGGGACTGCGCCGACGCCGATGTCGATGGTGCCGGCATTGTTCACGGTCAATGCGTTGCCGGAAGGAGCGTTGCCCGGCTCGGTGACCGTTATCGGCGAGGTATAGTCCCCGCTGGCGATGGAGCAGCTATAGCCGCTGCCCGAAGCCCCGCACGTCGCCTGCGCCGAGGCATCGCTCGAAACGGCGATCCAGGCGGTGGAAGCGAGGAGCCCGGCGATCAGCCGTCTATGCACCGTGGCGCACGCTGTCCCTGCAGCGCCAGCGCGGTGCTCGCCATCGCCGGTGTCGGCGATTCGATCAGACATGGACTGACGCCCCCCATGATGCACGGCGGCCAGCCGCCATGCCCGGGTCATCGCCTTCCCCAACCAGCCGGAGCCCGTCCCGCCCCAGGCCGGCCGCTCCCCCCGGTGCAGCGCGGACCTTACGACGGGCGATGATGCAAACGGACGGCGGAAAGCGCCATTACCCCAAGGGGTAAGTCCTGCGGCAGCAGAGGCCGCCTCATCCGCGCCTGCGATATCGCCATCGCCCGGACCGGGGCGATCGCATCTAGCCGCGGCCGCGTTCGAGCATCGCGTCGAGCCGAAGCTCCGGATAGAGCTCGGCCACGTGCCGGACATCCTCGGCGAGGCGGGCGATAATCCAGTCGCGGACCTCGGCCACGATCGGCCGCAGCGGCTTGTCGCGCGAGCGCACGAACTGGCAGTGCCGGCCGGTGACCTTGACCCGCGGGCTCGCGGGCACCAGCGCCTGCGTCCGCAGCCAGTGACAGGTGACGTTCAGCCAGCCGAGCGCCACCCCCTGGCCGAGCATCGCCGCCTGCACGACGATCGCATAGTCGGAGAAGATCATTGAGTTGGTCGCGGCGCCCGGATCGCCGGGGAAGAACACCTGCGACCAGTCCGGCTGTGCCTCGCCGAGATCGATCAGCGTCTCCACCGGGCTTGCCGCGTCGGCGATCGAGCCCCGCTGCCCGTCGCGATAGCCCGGGCTGCAGATCGGCACCAGTATCTCCGGCATGATGTAGCTCGCCTCGTGGCGCTCGTCCGGCCCGTCGACGAAGCGCATGCCGAGGTCGACATCGGTGACCGGCCCGGAGAGCGCCGACATGATGAGCTGGAAGCGCAGCTCGAGCGAGGGAAAGGCGCGCTTGATCTCCGCCATGTGCGGCATGATCCAGTGCGTCGTGAAGCCGGTCGAGACCGAGAGCGTGACCGTCTCGACCCCGGTCTTGCGGTCCTCGATCTCGCGCAGCGCATGCTCGATGCCCGAGAAGCCGCGGGAGATCGCCTCGTAAAGGATGCGCCCGGCCTCGGTCAGGGTGACGCCGCCGGGCATGCGCTCGAACAGGCTGATGCCCAGATGCTCCTCCAGCCGGCCCATCATCCGGCTCACCGCCGCCGGGGTCACGTTGAGTTCCTCGGCGGCGCGGGCGAAATTGCCACAGCGCGCCGCCGCCTCGAAGGTGAAGAAGCCATTCATGGAGGGCAGGGCAAGGCGAAGCTTACGCATTACATAATGTAATGCCGGCCAGATTTTTTTTCAATTGAACCCGCGTCGGATCGTTGGTCTCCTGCGGTCCGTCAACGGCTCGGTGCGAGCCCAACAAAATGTAAGCGCAAGGTGATGGGATGGCATGACGGGCCGCGGCAGCGGCCCGGCCGGTAAGCTCATCCCGAGAATGGAGGAGGATCGCCTGCCGCAATGCCGGCGGCGAGGGCTAGGACGTCAGGAACAGGCGGCAGGTCAGCTCATAGGCATGAGTTGGAAGTCAACATGATTACATGTCGTGAACCATCTCCTGGGAGACGGCTTCCATCAGGGTCTTCTCCAGATCTGCGGATAAACGTTTGCCCGAGCGGGCGATGTGGCAGATCTGCGGAAAGGCCGGAAGGCCGTGCTCGATCTCCATCAGACCGGGCTCGAGATGCCGGCGGCCGATTACACCCACGCCCAGCCCGTGGCGAATCCCGGCCGTCACGCCGTCGCAGCTCGGGCACTCCAGGACGACGTTCAGGCTTCGGCCCGTCACGGCAAGCGCTTCCTGCGCCGCGCGGCGGTAGAAGCAGTTTTCGTCGAAGGACACGAACGGAATGCTGCTCTCAAGGGTGAAGGGATGATCCGTCGACTGCACCCAGATCAGGTCTTCCCGCCACAATTCGAGGTCGTGCGGTGTCTTGTCGTGAACGAATATCTGCATCATAGCGAGGTCGAGGTCTCCCGCCCTGAGCCATTGCTCCAGGACGAGACTCTGCGCCACGCGAATGCTCAGAGAGACGCGCGGGTGCAGCCTGCGGAACCGGCCCAGCACGGCCGCCAGCCACTCGCTGGCCGCATCCTCCGTGGCGCCCAGCCGGACTTCGCCAGCGAGCTCGGACGATCGGAAATGGGCCGCCGCCTCGTCATGCAGGGCGATCAGGCGCTCGGCATAGGACAGCAGGCTCCGCCCGTCGGAGGTCGGGACGAAGCCGCTGCTGCCTTTCAGGAGGATGGGGCGGCCGATGCGCTCCTCCAGCCGCGTCAGCTTATGACTGACCGCCGACTGGGTCAGGTTCAGCTTGTGGGCGGCACGCGTCACGCCGCCGAGTTCCAGCACGGTCTTGAATGCTCGCAGGGAGTCGATATCGAGGCGCATGTCGATGACCATGACAAAATTCGATGTGCGCATGAGAACATATCATTTCTGTCATTCCTGCAAGCCGGCTAGCGTTCGCTCGTGTTCGTAAAAGGCGGCTAGGCATCCGATGAACCTCAGCGATTTCAAGATTCTCACCTTCGACGTTGTCGGCACCCTGATCGATTTCGAGGCCGGCATCCTCGACTATGTCCGCCCGATCGCCGAGCGGGCGGGATTGCAGCTCGACGACGAGGCGATCCTGCTGAGCTATGGAAAGGCGGAAGCGATCGAGCACGACCGGACGCCCGGCCTGCCCTTCCCGCCGATGATGGCGCCGGCCTACCGCACCATGGCCGCGGAGCTGGGACTTCCCGCCGACGAGGCCACGGTGGAGGGGTTCCGGCAGTCGGTTCCGGCGTGGCCGGCGTTTCCCGACACAGTCGACGCGCTGAAGCGGCTGCGGAAGCGCTTTCGTCTCGTGGCGATGACCAATTCCGACAATTGGGCGCTCGATCATTTCGTGCGGACGATGGAGCAGCCCTTCGACGATACGGTGACCGCCGAGGATGTCGGCACCTGCAAGCCGGATCCCCAGTTCTTCGCCTATGCCCGGGGACGCCAGAGCCCGCAGGGCTTCAGGCTGGGGGACTATCTCCACGTCGCGCAGAGCCAGTACCACGACATCGGCGTGGCGCGGCAACTCGGCTATCGCACGGCCTGGATCGAGCGGCGCAGGGGCAAGAAGGGCTTCGGCGGCTCGCCGGCCCCCGCCGTCGTGACCGAGCCCGACTACCACTATGCGAGCCTGGTGGAACTCGCAGACGCGGTGGACCGGGAAGGATGAGGTCGATGCGCGCCGAGGAACGACCCCCGCGCGGGGCCGCCATCATCGGCGGCGGCTCCGCCGAGGCACCAACCATTCCCCTGGATTTCTGAAACGGGACAGCATGTCGAGAACGATTGCTCGCGACACAGTAGGGGTCTCCATTCGGGCCGCTTCCAAATTCTATGGAAGCTTCCGCGCGCTCGACGAGACCAACCTCGAGGTCGCGCCGGGCGAGTTCGTCTCGATCCTCGGGCCGTCCGGCTCGGGCAAGACGACGCTGCTCGGCATTCTCGGCGGCTTCGTCCAGCCGACCTCCGGTTCGATCTTCCTCGGCCAGCGCGACATCACCCTCGAGCCGCCGCACAAGCGCGACATCGGCATCGTGTTCCAGAACTACGCGCTGTTCCCGCACATGAATGTCGCGGACAACGTGACCTTTCCGCTGCGCGCGCGGCGCATGCCGAAATCCGAATGGCCGGCGCGGCTCAAGGCGGCGCTCGACATGGTGGAGCTCGGTGGCTTCGGCGAACGCAAGATCCACGAATTGTCCGGCGGCCAGCGCCAGCGCGTCGCGCTCGCCCGCGCCATGATCTTCGAACCGCGCCTGATCCTGATGGACGAGCCGCTCTCCGCTCTCGACAAGCAATTGCGCGAGACCATGCAGATCGAGCTCAAGCATCTGCACCGCAAGCTCGCCGCCACCATGATCTATGTGACGCACGACCAGCGCGAGGCGCTCACCATGAGCGACCGCATCGCCATCATGAACAAGGGACGACTGGTCCAGGTCGATACGCCGGAGCGCCTCCACGACAATCCGGCGGATTCCTTCGTTGCTGGCTTCATAGGCGAGGCCACGCTTCTGCCGGTCCGGCGCGTCGACGACCGCTCGGTCGATCTCGACGGCACGCGCCTCGTCTGCGCGCGGGCGGTGCCGAACGACGCGGAACTGTTCCTCGTCGTCCATTCCGAGAAGCTCACTGCCGCCCCGGACGCCGTGCCGGGGACGCCGAACCTGCTGAGCGGCGTCGTGACCGAGACGCTCTACCAGGGCGAGAGCATCCGCATCTTCCTGGAACTCGACCGCGGTGCGCGGCTCAGCCTCAGGGTGCCGAGCAACCACCAGGGCCGATCGCTGCTGAAGGCGCCCGGCGAGCGCATCGCCGTCGCCATCCACCCGGACGACACCATCGTCGTGCCGCAAGCCCGCTGACCCGAATTCCCGACATCTGCCAAAAGGAACGAAGAAAATGAAGTTCACCGATTTCAAGGTCATGACGTTCGACGTCGTCGGCACGCTGATCGACTTCGAGACGGGTGTCCTGGGCGCGGTGCGTACGCTCGGTGGCCCGAAGGCTGCCGCGGCGAGCGACGACGAGATCTTCGAGCCCTACAAGCGCGGCCGGGACAAGTTCTACGGGCGCTCCTCCTTCGCCATGAAGGATGTCTATCTGTCGCTCGCCAATGAATGCGGCTTCAACAACGACGAAGCCACCGCCGAGGCGTTCCAGCTCGCGGTGCTGCGCTGGCCGGCCTTCGCCGATTCCGTCGAGGCGCTTTGCCGGCTCAGGAAGAACTTCCGGCTGGTCGCCATGACCAATGCCGACCGCACCGCCTTCTCCGCCTATGCGGCGACGCTCGGCAATCCGTTCCACGACAGCGTCACCTGCGACGAGACCGGATGCGCCAAGCCGGACCCCCGCTTCTTCGCCTTCAACAAGGGGCGCCAGTCGGCGCTCGGCTTCCAGCAGTCCGAAATCCTGCATGTCGCGCAGAGCCAGCATCACGACATCGGCGTCGCCAAGGCCGAGGGCTATGTCACCTGCTGGATCGAGCGTCGCCAAGGCCAGAAGGGTTTCGGCGGCACGCCGGATCCCAAGGTGCTGACTAAGTCGGACTTCCACTTCTCCTCGCTGAAGCAGCTCGCCGACGCGGTCGACGCGGAACTCGCCGACACCCGCGCGGCCGCCTGACATCGAGTGCGACGGCCATGGCCACCCATCCCTCCCCGGTCGACATCGACTCCCTCTGGCGGGCGACCTCGGTCGCCCGGCCGGAGATCGGAAGCCTGTCGGGCGACCAGGCCTTCGACGTCGCCATCATCGGCGGCGGCTATACCGGGCTTTCCACGGCGCGCTATCTCGCCAAGGCCGGGCTGTCGCCGGTGGTGCTCGAAGCGAACCGCATCGGCTGGGGCGCCAGCGGGCGCAACGGCGGCGTGGTGTCCGGCAAGTTCCGCATCGGCTTCAAGGATATTGCCGCGCGATACGGCCTCGACACCGCCCGCAGCATGCACGATCTCGGACTTGAGGCGGTCGAGCATGTCGGGCAACTCGTCGAGGAGCTCGGCATAGAGGGCGCGGATTACCGGCCCTCGGGCTCGCTGCGCTGCGCCCACAATGCCCACACGCTCGAGGTGCTGAAGAGCGAGGCGGCCTGGCTGCGCGAGGCGCTGGGCGATCGCGGCATATCCATCCTGAGCGCCGGGGAGGTGGCGGCCGAGACAGGCTCGCGCGGCTTCACCGGTGGCATGCTCAGCACCCATGGCGGGGTTATCCATCCGCTGAATTTCGTCCTCGGGCTGGCCGCCGGACTCAAGGCCGAGGGGATCGCCATCTATGAGGGCACGCCGGTCATCCGCTTCGGGCGAGACGGCGCGGGCGTGATCGTGGAGACGCCGGGCGGACGCATCACCGCGCGCCAGCTCGTGATCGCCACCAACTCCTATTCCGACCTGACGCCGGCGACGGCACCGGTGCGCAAGGCTATCATCCCGTTCCGATCGGCGATGATCGCCACCGAGCCGCTGGCCGGCACGCCGGGCGCCGGACTGCTCGCCACCGGGCGCAGCTACACCGAGACGCGGCGGATGATGCGCTGGTTCCGCAAATCCGGCGATCGCCTGCTCTATGGCGGGCGCGGTGCCTTCGGCAAGACCGACACGCAATCCGCCTTCGCCGCGCTGGAGAAGGAGATGGTGCGCCAGTTCCCCGAGCTCGCCTCGGTGAAGGTGACGCATCGCTGGTCGGGGCTGGTGGCGATGACGCTCGACAGCCTGCCGCATCTTGGCCGGCTCGACGAGCGCGTCGTCTATTCGGTCGGCTACAACGGCACCGGCGTCGCGCTCGCCTCCGGGATCGGCCGCCATGTCGCCGCGCTGGTTACCGGCGGCAAGCCGGACCTCGGCCTGCTGACGCGACAGCCGCTCCATCCCATTCCCTTCTACGGACTGCGCGAACCCGCCGTCCGCCTGGTCGCGGGCTGGTACCAGTTCCTCGACGCCATAGGGCGATGACGCGCCGCGATCATCGTCTCACGAACGTCAGCGGCCGACAAAAAGGACCTAGAGGAGAACCGGAATGCGCGTGACACTCTCGATCTCGACCATGGCGGTGGCCCTGCTGCTGTCGGCCGCGGCCGCCTCGGCCGAACAGATCACCTTCGTATCCCAGGGCGGCGCCTATCAGGAGGCCCAGACCAAGGCCATCCTCGATCCGGCCGCCAAGCTGCTCGGCATCACCATCAACCAGGATTCCTCGCCCGACGCCTGGCCGGTGCTGAAGACCCAGACCGCGACCGGCAAGCCGGTCTGGGACGTGATCGACACGCCCACCAAGGACTGCATCCGCGGCGGCGAGCAGGGCATGATCGAGAAGCTCGACTTCTCCAAACTGCCGAACGCGGCCGAGATCCCGGCGGCATACAAGACGGCCTATTCGGTTCCCTACGAGTTCTATTCGTCGGTTCTTGCCTTCAACAAGAAGAAGTACGGCGAGAACGGGCCAAAAAGCTGGGCGGATTTCTGGGACGTAAAGAAGTTCCCGGGCACGCGGGCGCTGCGCAGCCATCCGATGGCCACGCTCGAGGCCGCGCTACTGGCCGACGGCGTGCCGGCCGACAAGCTCTATCCGCTCGATGTCGACCGCGCCTTCAAGAAGCTGGAGGAACTGAAGCCCCACGTCACCGTGTGGTGGACCTCCGGCGCCCAGTCGGCGCAGTTGCTGGCCGATGGCGAGATCGACATGGAGATGGCGTGGAACGGCCGCGTCACCGCGGTGATGAAGGAGGGGGCGCCGGTCGGCTACACCTTCAACCAGGGCTTCCTGCAGGAGACCTCGCTCTGCATCCTCAAGGGCGCACCCAATCTGGAGACCTCCTACAAGTTCCTGAACGCGGCGATCTCGCCCGACATCCAGGCGAACTTCCCGGCCTATATCGACTACGGCCCGGGCAACCCCGCCGCCTACAAGACCGGCAAGATCTCGCCCGAGCGCGCCGCGCAGATGCCGAGCTCGCCGGAGAACGCCGCCAAGCAGATATTGATCTCGGTGGCGTGGTGGAGCTCGCCGGCGGGCGAGGAGGCGCAGAAGCGCTGGGCGTCGTTCATCCAGAAGTGAGCGACGGCTAACCTAAGCTGTTGAAAGCACGTTCTTTCCGGCCGGACGATGCCATCCGGCCGGGAAGAGTTTAGCGAGGAAGCTTCCATGTCGACGTCGCCGATCAATCCTTCGGTCGCGCACGACCGGCGCGAGCGCCGCCTGATCCTGCTGCTGCTGGCGCCGGCGCTCGCCGTCGTCGGCTGCCTGCTGGTGGTGCCGCTCGGCTGGCTCGCCTGGCAGTCGGTGCGGCAGGACGGCGGGTTCACCCTGGCGCACTACGCCCGGTTCCTCACCGACGACGTCTACTGGATGACCTTCCTGCAGACCTTCCGAATGGCCTTCATCGTGACGGCCGCGGCGCTCATCCTCGGCTATCCCGTCGCCTATGTGGCGGCGGGGGCGTCGCGGCGCTGGAGCATCTTCATCCTGGCGATGGTGGTGCTGCCGTTCTGGACCAGCGTGCTGGTGCGTGCCTATGCCTGGCTGATCCTGCTGCAGCGGCGCGGACTGGTGAATTCGGCGCTGACCGACCTCGGGCTGATCGACGCCCCGCTCACGCTGGTCAACAACGAGTTCGGCACCATCGTCGCCACCGTGCACATCCTGCTGCCCTTCATGGTGCTGCCGCTCTACGCCACAATGCAGAAGATCCCGCCCGAACTGACCATGGCGGGGGCGAGCCTCGGCGGCACGCCGCTGCACGTGTTCCTGCGCGTGTTCCTGCCGCTGTCGCTGCCCGGCGTGGTCGCCGGCATGGTGCTGGTCTTCGTGCTGACGCTCGGCTTCTACATCACGCCGGAGCTGCTCGGCGGCGGGCGGACCTACATGGTCTCGATGCTGGTCTCGCGCAATATCGAGGTCTACAACGAGTGGGGTGCGGCCTCCTCGATCAGCGTGGTGCTGCTCGCCTGCGTGTTCTTCATCTTCCGCCTGGCCAGCCTCGTGATCCCGTTCGAGCGCATCATGGGGGCACGCTGATGGCGGTCCCGAAGATCCTGCTGCGCGTCTTCGTCGGCCTCGTCCTGCTGTGGCTGATGATCCCCATCGTCATCATCGTGCCGATGTCCTTCTCCGGCGCGCGCTTCCTCGCCTTCCCGCCACCCTCCTGGTCACTGCGCTGGTACGAGGCCTATCTCGCCAGCCCCGCCTGGATGCAGGCGACCCGCGTCAGCCTCATAGTCGCGGTGTCGAGCGCCGTCATCGCCACGGTGATGGGGACCGCCGCGGCCTATGCGCTCAACCTCGCCAATTCGCGGCTGGTGCGCAGCCTGCAGGTGGTGCTGATGCTGCCGCTGGTGGTGCCGATCGTGATCACCGCGGTGGGGGTGTTCCTCGTCTATGCCAATGTCGGCCTGCTCGCGACCATGACCGGCCTGATCCTCGCCAATGTCATGCTCGGCCTGCCCTATGTCATCACCTCGGTGCTGGTGGGCCTGCGGAAGTTCGACCCGGCGCAGGAAATGGTCTCGCGCAGCCTCGGCATGAACCGGCTGCGCACCTTCTTCATCGTCACGCTACCGCAGATCCGTCCGAGCGTGATCACCGGCCTGCTGTTCGCCTTCATCTCGGCGCTCGACGAGACCGTGGTGGCGCTGTTCATCTCCGGCGGCCAGTACCAGACGCTGACCAAGCGCATGTTCACCGCGCTGCGCGACGAGATCGACCCGACCATCGCGGCGATCAGCACGCTGCTCACCGCGGTGTCGTTCCTCGTGGTGATGCTGGTCGCGCTCAGCGCGCGCGGCGAGGCGAAGTCGAACGCTGCGTCATGAACACCGACATACTGATCCTCGGCGGCGGCTCGGCCGGCTGCGTGCTGGCCGCGCGCCTCTCCGAAGACCCGCATTGCGACGTCATCCTGGTCGAGGCCGGCCGCAACGTCTCGGCGGACGACATTCCAGACGACGTGCGTGCGCGCTATCCCGGCCGCGCCTATCTCGACACGTCCAACATCTGGAGCGGCCTCAACGCCCTCATGGGCGGCGCGACGCGCAATGCCGGCCGGCGGCCCCGCCGTTACGAGCAGGCCCGGATTCTCGGCGGCGGGTCGGCCATCAATGCGCTGATGGCCAATCGCGGTGCGCCCGGCGACTATGACGAATGGGAGGAACTGGGCGCGGAGGGCTGGGGGTGGGACGCCTGCCTGCCGGTGTTCCGCGCCATGGAGGCCGACCGCGACTTCGACGGCCCGCTGCACGGATCAGACGGCCCGCTGGTGCTGCGCCGCATCGGCGACGGGCAGGTCTCGCGCTTCGTCGAGCGGGTGATGAAGACGCTGGACAAGCGGGGCCATCCGATCCGGCTCGACCAGAACGGGCCATGGGAGGACGGCACCTTTCGCGGCGTGGTGGCGGTGAGCGACCAGGGCGAGCGCCAGCCGACCTCGCTCGCCTATCTGACGCCGGAGGTGCGCCGGCGGCCCAATCTGAAGATTCTCACCGGCCATGTCGCGACCCGCCTCATATTCGAGGGGACCCGCGCCACCGGCGCCGAGATCGTGGGGCCGGGCAGCGGACCGCTCACGATCGCGGCGCGGCAGGTCGTGCTCGCGGCTGGCGCGATCCATTCGCCGGCGCTGCTGCTGCGCTCCGGCATCGGGCCGGCGGAGGAACTGCGCACGCTCGGCATCCCCGTGGTGCGCGACCGGCACGGCGTCGGCCGCAACCTGATGGAGCACCCCTCGATCGCGGTCGCCACCTGGCTACCGCCGGAGGCGCGCGAGCGCAATCCGGGCGAGCACCACGAGGAGGCGATCTGGCGCTATACCTCCGACCTGCCCGGAACGCCGGCCGGCGACATGCACGCGGCGATCCTGTCGCGCGCCGGCTGGCATTCGGTGGGGCTGCGCACCGGCAGCCTGTTCTTCTGGGTGAACAAGTCCTATTCGCGTGGCTTCCTGCGTCTCGCCTCGAGCGACCCGGCCGTCGAGCCCGAGGTCGATTTCCGCATGCTCAGCGACGAGCGCGACCTCGTCCGCCTGAAGTCGGCGCTGCGCATGGGCGCGGAGGCGCTGCTCGATCCCGGCATGGACGGGTTCCGCGACGTGGTGTTCCCCGCGAGCTACACGCCGCGCGTGGCGAAGATCGCCGTGCCGGGCATCTGGAACGCCGTGCAGCGCGGCGCGCTCGCCGGATTGCTCGACATCGCCGGGCCGCTGCGCGCGGCGCTCATCCATGCGGTGGTGACGCAGGGCATCACCATTCGCGGGCTGCTCACCGACGACGACACGCTCACCGAATTCGTGCGGACAAATGTCGGGGGCACCTGGCATCCCTCCGGCACCTGCCGCATGGGCCGGGCCGACGATCCGCAGGCCGTGACCTCGCCGACCGGCACCGTGCTCGGCGTGGAGGGCCTGCGCGTCGCCGACGCCTCGGTGATGCCGTCCATCCCGCGCGCCAATACCAACATGCCGACCATCATGATTGCCGAGCGCATCGCCGCCTTCATCCGCAACGGCCGTTGAGCGCGCCGATATAAGCGGGCTGAAATCCGCGCCGGCGGCCAGACGGCGGCCGCCCCTTCCCACCTGACGCAGGAGACCACGACATGGCCGAACGACGCTACCGCATCGCCGTCATTCCCGGCGACGGCATCGGCAAGGAAGTGATGCCGGAGGGCGTGCGCGTGCTGGAGAAGGCCGCCTCGCTCTATGGCTTCGCGATCGAGCAGACCTGGCACGACTTCGCCTGCTGCGACTGGTATGCCCGCCATGGCGAGATGATGCCGGAGGACTGGAAGGAGCGGATCGGCTCGTCCGACGCCATCCTGTTCGGCGCGGTCGGCTGGCCCGACACCGTGCCCGACCATGTCTCGCTCTGGGGCTCGCTGCTGCAGTTCCGCCGCGAGTTCGACCAATACGTCAATCTGCGGCCGGTGCGGTTGATGCCGGGCGTGCCCTCGCCGCTGGTCGGCCGCAAGCCGGGCGACATCGATTTCTGGGTGGTGCGCGAGAACACGGAGGGCGAGTACACCTCGATCGGCGGGCGCATGTATCCCGGCACGCCGCGCGAGATCGTGGTCCAGGAAACCGTCATGTCGCGCCACGGCGTCGACCGGGTGCTGAGATACGCCTTCGAGCTGGCGATGCGGCGCCCCGACAGGCACCTCACCTCGGCCACCAAGTCGAATGGCGTCGCGATCACCATGCCCTACTGGGACGAACGCGTGGAAGCCATGAAGGCCGCCTATCCGCAGGTGCGCACCGACAAGTACCACATCGACATATTGACGGCGCAGTTCGTGCTCCATCCGGACCGGTTCGACGTGGTGGTCGCCTCGAACCTGTTCGGCGACATCCTCTCCGATCTCGGGCCCGCCTGCACCGGCACCATCGGCATCGCGCCGTCCGGCAACATCAATCCGGACCGGACCTTTCCCTCGCTGTTCGAGCCCGTGCACGGCTCGGCGCCGGACATCGCCGGCAAGGGCATCGCCAATCCGATGGGCCAGATCTGGTCCGCCGCCATGATGCTCGACCATCTCGGCGAACCGGCCGCGGCGGCGGCGATCGTACGGGCGATGGAACGCGTGCTGATCGAGCCCAGGGCTCGCACCGGCGATGTCGGCGGCAGCGCCGACACCGCCACCTGCGGCAAGGCGGTTGCCGCGGCACTCGAGTGAGCCCCTGCTGGACGCAGCCGTGAGCGGCCGGCACCTTTGACGAGGCAGCCCATCCGAACCCGTATCCCCGCGCGAAAACCCCGCCCGGGCTCGCCCGTTTCCGCGCTGTCGGGACCGCCCATATCACGTCGACGGTGACACCGTTGATCGAGCGTCTTGGAGGCGATCCAGGCCAGCTATCGGCGCCGACCTTCTGAAGATCGGCGGCCTATCGCGCGACAGCGGCCGGGAAGGTCCAGGTGCCGTTCAGGATTTCCGGACGGGGTCGATAGAGCCGGACCATATAGTTCCAGCCGGCCGTGACCGGCAGGCAATTGGCGATCTTGCCGTCGCAGCCGCCGAACTGAATGTCGAAGCTGCCGTCGGCGCTCTTCTCCGCGGTGATGTTGTTGAGCGAATAGGCGTCGAACGCGTTGGGCGTGAAGAAGCCCTCGGCGTTGTAGACCGTGACGGACCAGAAGCCGTCGACCGGCACGCTTGCCGGCACCGTCAGGCCGTAGACGGCCCGGCCGTCGTTCTTCTCGGGGAAGACGTTGAGGTAGACGGCTTCCTTGTCCGGGTTTCCGCCCCAGGCTGAAGCCGTGCCGAGCAGGAAGCGGACCGGGTCGACCTCTCCGCGGGTGCCGAACATCCGGTTCTTGTCGGACAGCGTATCGGCGAGAACGACGAGCAGGTCGCGGATCTTCTTCTGGCCGTCCTGATCCCAGGCCGGCACCTCGAACGTGCCCGGCCCGCCCGGTTGCTCGACCTTGATGGCGTCCTGCACCGCGTGGGCCTGCGTCATATCCTGCTTGTCCGCTGGGTCGGCCAGCGTGCGGAACGCCACGGCGACATAGCGCGTGCCGACGTCCTCGCGCCTCAGGGTGTAGGGTCCCGGCTTGTAGGCGACCTGGTGGGTGTAGTGATCCTCGTTGATCACCTGCATGGAGATGAAGCGCCGGCCGGCATCGGGGATGGTGATCGTGACCGGCCCGGCGTCGAGGTCGAACACCGCGGAAGAGTAGAGGGTATCGCGGTTGAGGCGGATGACCGTCTGCTTGTCGAGCGGCGCGGGCTCCCGCGTGTGGTCGAATCTGCCGAAGCCGCCATTCCTGACGATTCCGGAGAAGTAGAGGTCCGATTCGGCGCGCGGGAAGTTCTCGACCGTGACGGGCACCGGCCTGGACTGGGGAGCTTGCGCATATGCGGCGGGGCCGAGCACGGCCAGGATCGCCAGCGTGAGGAACAGCTTCATGGTCGCTTCCTTGTTGCGATGCTTATGACGCCCGCAGGAGCGGCGGCTGCTTCCAGCGGCCGTCCAGTGCCTCGGGCTTGGGCCAATAGAGGCGCAGCGTCGTCCAGAACGGCCCGGCGGGAACGGGCAGCCAGTTCGCCTCGCGATCCGGCCCGGGGGATTCGTGCTGGAGATAGAGCGTCACCTGCCCGTCCGGATCCCGCTTCAGCGACGGCAGCATCGGCGCGTTGATGAGGTAACGGTTAAGCGGATTCGCGGAGAGCAGGCTCTGCGGCAATTCGTAGACGGTGAGCGACCAGAAGGCGTTGACCGGGAACGAACTCTTCGGATCGAACCGCAGCGTATAGCGCCCGTCCTTGCCGTTCAGCGGGGTGCCGGCGGAATCGCTGTAGTAGAAGGGATAGAGCGCCTCTTCCTTGGAATTGCCGTAGATTCCCAGCGCCGCCGAGGCCATGCGGATCATGTAGTCGTTCTTCAGGAAGCTCCGCGTTCCGAAGCCTTCCGCCGCGGTGCGCTTGCCGGTGTCGAGCTCGCCGGCCTTGAAGGCGGCGAAGGCCTTCCAGGCGTCGGCCATGCCGTCCTCAAGCGCCTTGCGCCGCTCGGGCGCGAGCCCGGCGATATCCAGCGCCCGGCCCGGCCCGACGCCGATACGGGCGAAGCGCCGGCGCAAGGCCCGCTCGGAAGCATGTGTCGGGCAGAATTGCAGGATGAAGTTCAGGACCTGGAAGAATTCGGCCGAGTTCCGCTGCTGCTCGGGCGAGAGCGGCCGGGGAAAGTCGATGGCGGGCGCGGCCGCCGGCGCCGGCTTGCCGAGAAACCGCGAGAGCGGCTGCACCTTGTAATCCGCCTGGATCGCCTTGACCTTCTCGATGTCGGATGGCTCGAAGAGCTGGGTACGGTAGAGCACGAAGGCGAAATCGGTCTCGCAGCGGATCACACTCTTCACGCCCGGTGGCTTGCGACCCTTCCAGCGCGGACCGGCGAGCAGGAAGTTGCCGGCCTCGTTGCCGGTGGCGCGGCTGCCGACATAGGCGAAGTTGAAGGTGTACTGGTCGATGAACTGCAGCGAGTAATAGCGCCCGGCCTCCACGGCCGGGACAGAGATCACCAGCGGCTCGCGGCGCAGGTCGGCGCCAATATAGGAATAGGGCGTGTCCGAGTTCGGCGTCTGGATGGCCTTGTCTTCCGGCGTGTAGACGCGCGCCGTGTTGGCGATCACGTTCCAGGGTGCCTTGAATTCGGGGCCGCCACGATCCGCGAAGTACGAATATTGGATGCGATAATTGTCGACGAGCGGGAAGCCCCAGATCGTCGCCTCCTTTGCGATCGCTCGTAGCGTGTCGGCTTCTGCCGCCCGGGCGGCAGAAGGGCTCGCGGCGAGGCCCAGGGAGGCTCCCGCACCAATGCTCGCGAGCGCCGCGAGAAGGGCCCGCCTGTCGATGTGGAAGGGGCTCGCCATGATGATTTTCTCCCGGCCGTAGGCCCGAACAGCTCAGAAGGGATTGACGTAGTTGAGGATCGCGATCTGCCGCAGAACGAGCCACGCAGAGATGTCGAACATGGACATGGGCGTCTCCGGGCGCCGTCAGAACCGATAGGTCGCGGCCAGGATCGGGCCGTGCATGGTCGTGTCGTAGAGGAATGGGCCGTTGCGGTAGTCGACGTGCAGGGCCCGGTAGCCGGCGTGGAGCGTCCAGCTCTCGCTCCAGTGGTAGTTCGCGGTCCCGAGCGCCTGCCAAGTCAGCCGCGAGCCCGCGTCGAAGCCCCCGACATCTCCGATCAGGGTCACGCTCCAGGGTCCGCCGACCCGAGCGATCAGCCGGGCGGCCACCACGGGATCGAGCCAGCTCTCCGCTTCGGAATGCTCGATGGCGAGGTTCAACGCGCCCCGACCGATCTTCAGGCGGTTGTCGAGATTCCAGAAGCGCAGCCCCGCGCCCAGATCGACGTCGAAGGTGACGTCGCTATGGAGCCGATACAGAATGGAGGCCTGCAGGGTGAGCGTGCGCGAGCGTAGGTTCACGCTGGAAAAGTACGGCCCCGGCAGTGTCGCGCCGGACGTCACCTGGGTGAACATGGCGTCGGCGATGAACCCCCAGTTGCCGAGGCGCATCTCGGCGGCGCCCATCAGCCCGCCGTTGAAGTCCTCCAGGATGTCGCCGAAGCTGAGGCCGACATCGGCTGCGGGCAGCGGCGGCAACGTCGAGGCGCGCCCACGCAGCGCCGAGGCCCAGCCATAGCCGGTGAAGGAGAAGCTCGGCCCGATGGATTGAACCAGAGAAGGCGGAGCGCTCGCGGCAGGCGGCAGATCCGCCGCGTGTACCGGCAGACCGGCAAACAGGCCGACAGCGAACAATACATTCCGGCACGCTGTCACTGCGGGGCGCATCGTCACCCTACCTTCTCGAAACTCCAGACCTTCTCGATACTTCAGGGCACCGCACCGGGTTTTGGATGCCGTCTTATCTCGCGCCATGCGTCGAACGCCGTTCGCGGCTGGCCTAAGAACTGGGCGGCCGCGACGTCGTCGCTGTTGATATAACGGGTGCCAACATCGTAATTGTCCGAAATCGGACAAAGCCGGGGCTTTTTCATTGGGTCAGGTCAGCAAAGCTCGCGCCGAGCAGATCATGGGTGAGCAGGGCTGGCTGCCGTCGCTGCCCGAAGCGTTCCGGAGCGAAGTGCTGCGGCGCTCGGTCTTGCTGCACTTCGCTGCGGGCGAGCCGGTGTTCCATCTCGACGATCCCCCAGGCGGCATCTACGGGCTTGTGTCGGGCACCGTCAGCGTCAGCCTGGCCCCGGCGGGCGCGACGCCCCGCCTGATCCTCCTGGGAGTTCCAGGCCACTGGACCGGCGAAGGCTGCTTTCTCACGCGCAAGCCACGGAAGGCCGAGCTCAGGGCCGTCGTCGAAACGACGATGCTGCACCTTCCCCTCGACGCGATGGATCAGATGGCAGCGCGCGATCCGGCAGTGACGCACCATGTCGCGCTCATGCTGATGATGACTGTCGAGTTCCTGTTCCGCGTGATCCACGATCTGCAAAAGCCCGAGGCCGACCGGAGGATCGCCTCGGTGCTTCAGCGCACGACGTGGATCGGAGAGGTTCCGATCCCGCTGACCCAGAGCGAGGTCGGCGTCATGGCGAACGCCTCGCGCAAGCAGGTCAACGCCGCCATCAGGCGCTTCTCCGAGGCCGGGTGGCTGACCAACACCTACCGCTCCATCACCATCACCGACCCGGGAGCGCTCCGCCGCTTCGCCGAGGGAGACGGGACCGACTGATCGCGCGCCCCGTCGTCCGACGACGGCAGCGGGCCGCCGCGCTTGCCTTGGACATGCAATCTCGAGGACGTCATGCCACCGACCCGACACAGCCTGGCGCAGGTCGCATTGTTCCTCGCCGTCATGGCCAATGCGGCCGGCCAGTCCTTCCTGTTCGTGGTGCTGCCTCCGCTCGGGCGCCGTCTCGGCTTCACGGACATCCAGGCGGGAACGATCCTCTCCGCCTCCGCCCTCCTGCTGATGATCGCGGCGCCGGCCTGGGGATATCTGACCGAGCGCATCGGGCGCCGCCCCGTGCTGGTGATTGCGCTCACGGGTGCGATGCTCGCCCCCCTGGCGTTCGGCTTCATCGTCGGGCGCCGGCTGGACGGCGCCATGAGCGGCGCGCTGGCGCTCGGCCTCTTCCTCGCGGCGCGATCGGCGCAGACATTGCTGTCCGCGGGCCTCCTCCCCGCATCCCAAGCCTATGTCGCGGACATCACGGCGCCGGAGGCCCGCGCCGGCGGCATGGGAATCCTCGGCGCGGCCTACGGGCTCGGCGCGATCATCGGTTCGGCCCTGGCATGGCGCATCGGGGGCAGCGACGCGGTGCTGGCCTTCCTGCTCGTTTCGGGGCTCGCCGGGCTGGCGCTCGCCAGCGTGGCCCTGTTCGCCCCCGAGCCGCGGCGGCACCATGCGGTGGCCGCCTCTCCGGGCGCCGACCTGAATCTATCCCGCATCTGGCCGTTTTTCGCGATCACGCTCGTCTCCATATCGGCCTACAGCATCGTGCAGCAGGTCGTGGCGCTCCGCCTGCAGGACGCGTTCGGCTTCGCTTCGGACGACTCCATCGCCAAGGCGGGACTTGCGCTGATGGCGACGGCCCTGGCGATGATCGTGGTGCAGGGCGGAGTGTTGCGGGTGCTTGCCTTGAGGCCGGAGACGCTGCTTGGCGCGGGCGCGCTGCTGGCGGCGATCGCCCTGCTTCTCGCCGCCCTGGCGCAGGCCTATGCGGAACTGTTCGGTGCGCTCGTCCTGCTCGGCGTCGCGCTGGGGCTGATGCTGCCCGGCAATCTGGCCGCGCTCAGCCTGCGGACCGGACCGGGCGCTCAAGGGAAGGCCGCCGGCTTCAACGTGGTCGGCCAGGGACTGGGCCTGGCGATCGGTCCGCTCACCGGGGCGGCTCTGCATCAGCTCTCGCCGCAAATGCCGTTTCTTGCCGCGACGGTCCTCCTGGCGATCGCCTTCGCCCTGGCGGTCGGCGCCTCGCGCCGGCGCAGATTCTCGGCCATCGACGAAGCTGCCCGCTCAGGCGAGGCATGATCTCGGCTCGCCTGATCGTCGCAAGGGGGGAAACACGTCGTTCTTTGGGCTTTGCTCTCTGGGCTTTGACTGCGGGGCGCGAAATCCCTCCCGGCGGTTCGTCTCAAGTGCCGGCTTGCCCGACATCACAAGGCTTCCCCGCGAGGCGAGGGTGGCGAGGCTCCACATACGGATCGATTTCGACGCGTATCGAGCTCCCCGCCATCCCGACTCTGATCAGCCTGCGGCGCTCGGCACCGGCGTGCGGAGCAGTTGCTGCTCCCACAGATAGGCGATGCCGCTGCCGCCCCCGTGCTGCACGAGCACCTCGGTCAGCTTGACGGCGGTGTCGAGCCGGGCCCAGTCGCGCTGCCATTCGCCGGCCACAGCCATCCAGGTCATCACGTTCGCGCCGGCGGCGATCATGCGCTTTATGGCGACCTCGTGGGATTCGACCGAAATGCCGCCGGAGGCATCGGTGACCACCGTTACATCCCAGCCCTCGCCGAGAGCCTGGATCACCGGCATGGCGACGCACACCTCGGTCCACAGGCCGGCGATGATCAACTGCTTGCGTCCGGTCGCCTTGACCACATCCACCACCTTCGGGTCCTGCCAGGTGTTGATGAGCGTCCGGTCGATCACCTCCTGGCCCGGAAACACCTCGGTGATCTGGGGGAACAGCAGCCCGCCCCGCTCGGCGATCACGGAGGTCAGGATGGTGGGGACACCGAAGGCCCTGGCGGTCTTCGCAAGGGCCGCCGTATTGTTGATCACCATCTGCGGCTCGTGGCTGTTCAGGTTGGCGAGCTGGTAGGGCTGGTGATCGATCAGAACGAGGACCGAGTCTTCGGGACGAAGAAGCGAAGCAAGGCCGTTACGAAAAGTCATTGCTGCGTCCTTTGCTGCCGTTTGGAGCGGCGCTGGTTTTGCGGAAGACATGCGCCAGCGGGCGACGCTTGCCGGGCGCAATTTGCCGTTCCGTTAGGTGATGAGATAGTGCCATAGACCGGCACGCTGTGTCGCAAAACGGGGAACGCCAACTTGGACATCGAGGATCTGCAGACTTTCGTCGCCGTGGCCGATGCCGGGGGTGTATCGGCCGCCGCGCGCCGGCTCGGCGTCTCCAAGTCGATCGTCAGTCGGCGGCTTCTCCGGATCGAAGCGGAGCTAGGCGTCCAGCTTCTTGCGCGAACGACCCGCGGCGCCGCGCTCACGGAAGCGGGTATCACGTTCAGGGATCATGCGGCCCGGGCCAGCGCCGAGATCGACACCGCGAGGGAAGCGATCCTCCCCACCGGTGAGCTGCGCGGCCGCCTGAGGATTGCCATGCCGCTTTCTTTCGGCCCGACCCACTTTGCCCCGGTGGTTGCGCAAATGGCGCAACACCACCCGCTGCTCCATATCCACACCTCCTACGGCGATCGCTTCGTCGATCTGATCGCGGAGGGTTTCGATTGCGCGATCCGGGTCGGCTACCTTCAGGACTCCAACCTGATCGCGAAGCGCATCGGGCCGATCTATGGAAAGCTTGTCGCAAGCCCTGACTACATCAGAGCGCATGGTTCACCCGAGACGGTAGAGCAGCTCGCCAGCCACCAGGCGCTCATGCAAGGAACGGAAGCCTGGCAGTTCATGGATGGCGACAAGGTCATCACGGTTCAGCCGCAGGGCAGGTTCAAGGCCGACAACGCGACGGCGCTCGCCGCCGCCGCGGCGGCAGGACTGGGCATTGCCTGGCTCCCCGACTGCATCACGCACGAATATGTGGCCTCCGGCGCGCTCGTTCCGGTGATGACGCGCTATCCCCCACCTTCGGCAGGCGCGTATGTCGTCCGGCCGCCGGGTCAGCATCCCACGCGGAAAGTGAGGGTGCTCACGGAGATGCTGATCGAGTACTTCGCACGAAATCCGGACGTTTGGGGCCTCGACCGGTAAGAGCGCGAGCGGGGCGAGGCCTTATTGAGGAATTGCGCTCGACGGTCGCGCCATGACGCGTCACCCTTCCCGCGCTCCCAACAGGAAACGTCAAGCGGTCAGTGCGGGTTCTGCCAGCGGGCGAGCATCTCACGCGCTGGCAGAGCCCTACTCGGCAGCCATTGCTGTGCGCAGCTCCGGCTGCTCAGCCGAGATCTCTGGAGCCTCGTCTGCGATCGGCTTGATCCGGAACCATGCGGCATAGAGCGCGGGCAGGAAGAGCAGGATCAGCACCGTGCCGACCGCCGTGCCGCCGATCAGCGTATAGGCCATCGACCCCCAGAAGACGGAGTGCGTCAGGGGGATGAAGGCGAGCACGGCGGCAAGGGCGGTGAGGATCACGGGGCGCGTGCGTTGCACCGTGGCCTCGATGACGGCGTGATAGTCGTCGAGGCCGGCCACGCGGTTCTCCTTGATCTGTTCGGTCAGGATCAGCGTGTTGCGCATCAGGATGCCGGCGAGGCCTATCAGGCCAAGGATGGCGTTGAATCCGAAGGGCTGGTTGAAGGCGATCAATGTCGGGACCACCCCGACAACGCCGAGCGGAGCCGTCAGCATCACCATCGCCATCATCGAAAAGGACCGCACCTGGAGCATGATGACGACGAGCGTCACGGCGATCATCAGCGGAAAGACCTTGCCCAGGGCGGCATTGGCCTTGCCGGCCTCTTCGATCGATCCGCCGAACCGGATGCTGTAGCCGGCCGGAAGCGAGGCGATCAGCGGCTGGAGTGCGGTCATGATCTGCTTTGAGACCTCCGGAGGCTGGGTCGTCTCGTTGATGTCCGAGCGGATCGTGATGACGGGGGTCCGGTCGCGGCGTTTGAGGATCGGTTCCTCCATGCGGATTTCGGAATGCCCGATCTGGTCGAGCGGGATCTGACGCCCGTCGCGGCTCATCAGCGAGAAATCCGCGAGCCGCGTCGGATCGAGTCTCTCGGACCCGGCGCTACGCGCCACGATCGGGACATTCCGGATATCCTCGCGCACCTGCGTGACAGGGATGCCGGTGAGGAGGAATTGAAGCTGCTGGCCGACCTCCGCCGGCGACAGGCCGAGCAGATTCAGCCGATCCTGATCCGGCACGAAGCGCAGCACGGGTGTGCGGTTGCCCCAGTCGCGATTGGCCTGCCGCACGTCGGGCACGCCGCGCATGATGGCGAGAGCTTTTTCCGAGATGCCGTAGAGCTGCGCGGGATCGGGTCCCGTGACCCGGAACTCGACCGGGAACGGCGTATAGGGACCGAAGACGAGCTGGGTGACGCGGACATAGGCCTCGGGAGCCAGCCCCTGCGCCAGTGCGTCGCGCAGGCGATGCTTCAACGCCTCGCGCGCCTCGGCGTCGGGGGTCAGCACGACGATCTTGGCGAAGGCGGGATCGGGCAGCTCCGGCGCCATCGCGAAGAAGAAGCGCGGCGCGCCCTGGCCGACATAGCTCGTGACGATCCTGGCCTCGGGCTGGCTGTCCAGCCAATGTTCTAGCTTTTCGACCGTGGCGGTCGTGGTCTCAATGCTGGTGCCTTCCGGCAGGCGGACCTCCACCAGCACTTCCGGCCGGTCGGATGTCGGGAAGAACTGCTGCTTCACCGCGCCCATGCCGACAACGGACAGTGCGAAGGCGATGCCGACGACGGCGCAGGTCAGGAATTTGTGGCGCACGGCAAAGGTGATGAGGCTGCGCAGGCGGCGATAGGTCGGCGTATCGTAAATCGCGTGCGACCCGCCCGGGATCGGCTTGATCTCCGGCAGCATCCTGACGCCCAGATAGGGCGTGAAGATCACCGCGACGATCCAGGATACGATGAGCGCGAAGCCGACGACCCAGAAGATGTTGCCGGCATATTCGCCGGCGGTCGAGCGGGCGAAGCCGACGGGCAGGAAGCCGGCGATCGTTACCAGCGTACCCGACAGCATCGGTGCCGCAGTATGGCTCCACGCATAGGCCGCCGCCCTGATGCGGTCCATGCCCTCTTCCATCTTCACCACCATCACCTCGATGGCGATGATGGCGTCGTCGACGAGCAGGCCGAGCGCCAGGATGAGGGCGCCGAGCGTGATGCGGTCGAAGAACCGGCCGGTCTCGAGCATGATGAGGAACACGACGGCAAGGGTCAGCGGGACGGCGGCCGCCACGACGATACCGACGCGCCACCCGAGGCTGACGAGGCTCACCAGCAGCACGACGCCGAGCGCCATCGCAAACTTCATCATGAATTCGTCGACCGCCGAGGCGATGTTCACGGCCTGATCGGTCACCTTGTCGAGCGTCATCCCGAGCGGCAGCGTCTGTGCGATAGCCGCGGTCCTGTCCTCCAGCGCCTTGCCCAGCGCGAGACCATCCCCGCCCTCCTGCATGACCGCCGCGAGCATGATGGTGGGCTCGCCCTGACGTCGGATGAGGTAGGTGGGAGGATCTTCATAGCCGCGGCGAACCTCGGCGATGTCAGAAAGCTTCAGCGTCCGCCCCGCAGCGACGATCGGGGTGTCGGCGATCGTCTGAATGCTATCGAACGCACCGTCGACCCGGATGAAGACCCGCGGCCCCCGCGTATCGATCGAGCCCGCCGGCGTGACGGTGTTCTGCCGCTGCAAGGCGGCGACGATGTCCAGCGCCGACACGCCTAGGGTTGCCAGCTTGGCGTGGGAGAACTCGACGAAAATCTGTTCGGGACGTTCACCGAGAATGTTGATCTTCTTGACGCCGGGCACGTGCAGGAGGTCCTGGCGGATCACCTCGGCCTGCCGGGTCAGCTCGCGCATCGGCATGCCCTTGGCCTTCAGCGCATAAAGGGCGAAGCTCACATCCGAATATTCGTCGTTGACGAAGGGGCCGTAGACGCCGGACGGCAGGTTGCGGGCTTCGTCCGCGAGCTTCTTGCGGGCCTGATAGAACTCCTCCTGCACGACCGATGGCGGCGTACTGTCCTTCAGTGTGACCGTCATATAGGCGTAGCCCGGCCGCGTGGTCGTCTCGACCCGGTCGTACCAGGTCAGCTCCTGAATCCGCTTCTCCAGCGGCTCGGCGACCAGGTCCTGCATCTCGCGCGCCGTCGCGCCCGGCCACGCCGTGGTGACCGTCAGGGTCTTGATGGTGAAGTTCGGGTCCTCCGCCCGCCCGAGCATGACGAAGGCGTAGGCGCCGGCGGCCACCAGCAGCAGGATGAAGAACAGAGTGACCGCCCGTTCGCGGACGGCGATCGCGGAAAGATTGAGGCTCATCAGTTGCCCCCGCTTTGAGAAGCGGTGCGGACGTGAGCGCCTTCCTGCAGAAGATGAGCGCCGAGCGAAATGACCGGATCCCCTGAGTTCAGCCCGGAGATCACGGCTGTTTCGGTGGTCACGCGCACCAACCTGACGGGCCGGAACGTTACCGTCGAGGTGGCGCGGTCCAAAACCCAAACGCCGGTCTTCTCGCCGTCATCAAGCACGGCTCCGAGCGGCACCTGGACTTGCGGCTGGCTCGCCTGGCTCGCAAGCCGAATGGTTACCGTCGCGCCCAGCGGTGCTGATGCGGCCTCGCCGTCGAGCACGTAGCGCGCCTCGTAGGTGCGGGTCTGGGGATCGGCGGAATCCGACAACTGCCGCAGATGTGCCGCATAGCGGCGGCCATCACCTCCATACATGCTGGCCTCGGCTGTCGAGCCGATCGCCGGCCGGATCGTCTCGGGCAATGCAACCACCGCTTCGCGAGGCCCCGCCTGGGCGAGCCGGACCACCGGCTGGCCGGCGGAGACCACCTGGCCCGGTTCGCCGAGCGTTTCGACGACCGTACCATCTGCGTCCGCCACCAGAACCGAATAGGTCGTCTCGTTCTCCGCGACCCGCGCGTCGGCTTCGGCCGCTGCGAGTTGCGCCGCGGCCGTATCCAGCGCGGCTTTCGCCAGTTCGTAGCGCTGTCGGGAAGACCAGCCATCGCTCACCAGCTTGGCGTATCGTCGCTCATCCGCTTCCGACTGAACGAAAGCTGCACGAGCCGCGGCGGCCGCGTTGCGCTTGGCCGTGAGTGCAAGGCGAAGGTCGGCTTCGTCGATCCGCATCAGCGGTTGGCCGGCCTTGACCTGCTCACCAACGTTCACGAGCCGCTCTATGATTTTCCCGGGAACGCGAAAGCCGGGATTGCTCTGCACCCGCGCCCCGATGATGCCCGTGAAGCCGCGTTCGGTCCCGCTCACCCGCGCAGCCGTGGTCAGCCTGACAATCGGCGCCTCCTGCCGCGGATCGCTCACGGCGGATGCTTCCTGCGTGCGAAGCGAAAGCGCGGCGAAGGCAGCCGCCCCCACCCCCGCAACGAGCACGCCTCCCAGTACAATGGCAGGCTTCCTTTTCATGGCCGTGGCACTCGCTGTATTAGATTGCGAGTGAACTCTATATTGGATATAGATGTCGAACGCAATCTAATTATGGAGGCCGATGATGAGGGTCAGTCGTGTGCAGGCCGAGGAGAACCGGCAGACGGTGATCAATGTGGCAAGCCGCCTGTTTCGGGAACGCGGCTTCGATGGAATCGGCCTGAAGGGCCTGATGGAGAGCGCCGGGCTGACGCAGGGCGCGTTCTACAAGCAGTTCCACTCCAAGGACGATCTGGCGGCGCAGGCTTCCAGGCGGGCGTTGGAGAGCGCTTTCCGCCGATGGTCGGACGCGGCCGCGGCCAATCCCCAGGACCCGCTCGGCGAGGTGATCGCGTTCTATCTCAGCGCGGAGCACTGCGCGGAGAGGATGGATGGCTGCCCGGTCGTCGCCCTTGGCTCGGATGCCGCCAGACAGGGTGCCGACGTGAAGGCGTCATTCGAAGCCGGAATCCAAGAATACCTCGCGCTGCTCGGTCGATGGATGGTCGACGCCGACGGCGAGGAGCCGGGCAGCAAAGCCATGGCTGCTCTCTCGACGATGGTCGGAGCGGTGCTCCTGGCGCGCGCCGTCAATGATACGCACTTGTCGAAGCGGTTCCTGCAAGCGGCCGCTAGGAGCGTGCTGGCAGCGTCATCTGCTGGCGATGCACGGCCAGGACAGTGCTAAGACCTTGTCTTCGGCCGAGGCGCGCAGCGCAACCGTTGCCTCCTTGGAGTGAAACGTGATGTCAGCGCCAGCTCGCGCCGACGGCGAGGCGCTCGGACGGGCGCTGGCTCTGACCATGATTGCCGGGGTGGCCGTGCCGCCGGATCAGTCTTTGAGACAAATTTCGGCTTCACCTCGCTGGCCGCACCCCGAGCCGCCTCGTCGAGCGTGTCGAGATATTCCCGGACCGAGCGACGGGTCTTGGCGAGACCCTCCCAGTCCACTTGTTCCGAGGCCGCGGCGGACCGCTGCTTGTTGGCGTGATCGGGCTGGCATCGACGGCGAAGCCTTCGCCACCCACCAGGTCCTGCTCGACGCGGCGTCGGACTGTCGTCTCGAACAACTCGCGCAACAGGTCACTGTCGCGGAAGCGCCATGACAGTTCTTCGAGAATGTGGAATGGTCAGGCACGCGGCCTTCCAGCCTCAGCCGGAACCTCCTCGCACAGCCGCCGCTCGGAGCGGATCCCAAAGCAATAGCCAACGAGCAGCATCCGGATCATCAGCTCCGGGTTAATCGATGGCCGGCCGGTCTCGCTGTAGAAGGGCCTGAGGTACGCGCGGATGTTGGTCAGGTCGACGAACCTATCAACGGCCCGCACAAGGTGGCGGCCGGGATGTACCGCTCGAGGCCGAACTCGTAGAACAGCGCCTCCTGCGCTCCCGTCCGCTCGCCCATCATCAGCCTGTCCTCCATCCCAAGGACGACTGAATCAGGGCTTCACACACCCAGCAACACCGACTTTTTCAACATGGGGTAATAGGCGGCAGCTCTTCTGCGGAGACCGATACGCTCGGCTCCGTCATTGGAAGAGGAGACCCACCATGGAGTATTTTGCGGGCCTGGATGTCTCGATGGAAGCGACGCACATCTGCGTTGTCGACCGGGACGGGGCTATTGTTCACGAAGCAAAGGCCACATCTGCGCCGGACGCCATCGAGGCAGAACTGGCGAGGGCTCCAGCGTGTCGGCGGGTCGTCTTCGAGACCGGTCGGATGGCGCCAATGCTCTACCATGGCCTGGTCGCCTTCGGCCTGCCGGTGGTCTGTATCGAGAGCCGGCAGGCCTATCAGGCGCTCAAGTCGCTGGCGACCCACAAGACCGACCGCAACGATGCGCGCGGCCTGGCGCATCTCGCCCGAACCGGCTTCTTCAAGCCAACGCACGTGAAGTCGCTCCCGGCACACGCCATTCGCTCGCTGATCATCGCCCGCAAGAAACTGGTCGGGCAGCGTGTGATGATGGAGAACCAGATCCGCGGGCTCGCCGTGGTGTTCGGTGTCCGTTTGCCGCGAGCGCTCAACCCTGCCTTCATCGAGCAGGCGCTGCGAGCAAGCGAAGGGATCGATGGCCTGTCCGCCGCTATGCGAGGCCTCATCGCGGCGCGCGGCGCCGTGCTCTCCGCCATCACGGCCATCGATGCCGACATGAAGAAGCTGGCCAGGTCATCTGAAGCCTGCCGCCAATTGATGACGATCCCGGGCGTCGGCCATATCACGGCGCTCGCCTTCACGGCTGCCGTCGACGACCCCGAACGCTTCCGGCGCTCCCGAGACATCGGCGCCTATCTGGGCCTGGTGCCGCGTCGCTATCAATCCGGCGAGGTCGACTACACCGGCAGCATCTCCAAATGCGGCGACCGGCGCGTGCGCACGCTCCTCTACGAGGCTGCGAACGTCATGCTCACGCGCTACCGAGGATCTCTGAAGCTGAAGGAATGGGCTTTGGGCATCGCCAAGCGATCCAGCATGCGGAAGGCGCGGGTCGCGCTTGCCCGGCGGCTCGCCATCATCATGCACGCCATGCTCCGGCACGGCACGGAGTTCAAGCCGGCGTAGCCGATCTCGGCGCCGGATCACACAGGAGGCCGTAACAGCTCCCGAGCGGGAGCGACGCCCGAGGGAGGGAATGGATGACGGCGCCGATTCTGTCGCATGCTGCCGATCTGTCGGCCGACTGCGGTTTCAACCAAGCTGCTCCACGCCCAGCCAACCCCATCAAGTGCCCATGAGCACGTAGAGAACGCAGGCACCCGAAAGCGTCGATATCGCTCTCAAACTGAGCTGCTACCCTTGACCTATTAGAGAACACTATCGGCGCCATGCCGGACATTCAGACACCCACTTAACAAGGTCTGCCTCTGGCGCTCTCTGCCCTAAACCGACGGGGCCGAATAGCGCGGATTGCGAACGAATTCAGAGCAGATCGAACTCTGATATCGGCCAACGCGGTGTTTCATCCGGGCGCTCCGCGGCCCAAATTCTGGGAGCTCCTCGGCGGCAATCATCCCAACTTGTTCCGGCTCGTCTTTCCAGAATGCCCACAGATCAAATCTCTGGCTTTGCGTCCTCAGCTATGGCGATCAAACTGCGGACCATCGGTCGGCGTGCCGACGCAGTTTCTGGCATGAATCAGAATCTCTCCTCCCCTGACTTTGGCTGATGCGTCGAGAGCCGACGCTTCGGCCGTCAAGAACGTGTTCGCGCCCATGACTACCGTCTACGCACACTCGCTTCTGGGCCAGCCGCCCGAGAACTGGGAGACGCTCCCCGCCCACAGCGCCGCCGTCGGTACCCTCGCCGCGGAGTTCGCGCAACCGCTCGGTTGGGCGGAAGTCTTGCGCCTCGCCGGGCTGCTGCACGACATCGGCAAGGTGTCGCCGGAGTTCCAGGCGTATATCGCCGGACGGCGTCTCTCTGGCGGCGACCATTCCTCCGCCGGGGCGCGCATCGCGCTCGACCGCTATGGCAAGGGCCCCGGGAGGGCGCTCGGCATGGTCCTCGCCGCCATCATCGCCGCCCATCATGCGGGCCTCGCCGATGGCAGTGATCTGAACCGTCGCATGGACGCGGCTCATCGGCTGGTCCCGGCAGACTGGCAACACCATGCCGAGCCTTTGCCGGAGGCGCCAGAGCTGAGGCCGCGCGCGCCGCCGCCGACGGGAGGGCCGAGAGGCTTCGCCCTGAGCTTCCTCTTTCGAATGCTGTTCTCCTGCCTCGTCGATGCCGATTTCATCGCTACGGAGCGCTTCTACGCGGGGGCGACCGGCGAGACGATCGAGCGGGGCAATCACACCGGTCTCGTCGCGCTGCGTGACCGGCTCGCCGCCTTCATGGCGGGCAAGCGCGCCACCGCCAAGCCGACGCCACTCAACGCGCTGCGCGCCGGCATTCTCGACCACGCCATGGCCAAGGCTGCGCTGGAGCCGGGCCTGTTCAGCCTCACCGTGCCGACCGGCGGCGGCAAGACGCTCGCCTCGCTTTCCTTCGCGCTGGAGCACGCGGTCCGCCACGGTCTGCGCCGTATCATCTATGTCATTCCCTACACCTCGATCATCGAGCAGACGGCCGACGTTTTCCGGCAGGCGCTTGGCGGGAGCGACGACATTCTCGAACATCACGCCAGCTTCGACTGGGAGAAGGCACGCAAGGAACGGCTGGCCGACGACGAGGCCCCCAGCGCTGTCGCCAAGCTCCAACGGGCAGCGGAGAACTGGGACGTGCCGATCGTCGTCACAACGGCGGTGCAGTTCTTCGAGAGCCTGTTCGCCAATCGCACCTCGCGTTGCCGCAAGCTGCACAACATCGCCGGCAGCGTGGTGGTGCTGGACGAGGTGCAGACCCTGCCGTTGCCGTTGCTGCTGCCGAGCCTGGCGGTCATCGATCAGCTGGCCCGCAACTACCGCACCAGCGTGGTGCTGTGCACGGCGACTCAGCCGGCGCTGCGCCAGGTCGACGGCGCCCTGCTCGACAAGGCCCGCACGCCCATCGGGCTCGACCTGCCTCCGGAACGCGAACTGGCGCCCGATCCGGCCGGCCTCTACGCAGCGTTGAAGCGTGTGGCGGTGGAGCGGTTAGAGACCCCGATCGCCGCCGACGTCATCGCCGCGCGCTTCGCCAATCGGGCGCAGATGCTGTGCATCGTCAACACGCGGGGGCACGCGCGGGCGCTGTTCGACGCCATCCGCACGCTGCCGGGCGCCGTGCATCTTTCCACGCTGATGTGCGCCCGCCATCGACGGCTGGTGCTGGACGAACTGCGGGCAAAGCTGAAGGCCGGCGAGCCTGTGCGGCTCGTGGCGACCTCGCTGATCGAGGCGGGCGTCGACATCAGCTTTCCCGAAGTGTGGCGTGCCGCAACTGGAATCGATGCCATCGCGCAGGCCGCTGGCCGCTGCAACCGCGAGGGCGAGTTGCGCGATGCCGAGGACCCGACCCGGCTCGGGCGCGTGGTGGTGTTCGAACCGGTGGAGGGGTATCTGCAGCATGACATAAAGCTGCGCTGGCAGGCGGCGCAGCCGGTGCTCGACAAACACGCCGACCCGCTCGGCCTCGACGCGGTGAAGGACTATTTCGCCGAGCTGTACTGGCAGAAGGGCGACGCGGCTGAGGCGTTCGATGCGGCGAAGGTGGGGGCCTATCCCGGCATCCTTCCCGCCCTCGGCGAGGCGGCCCGAAGCCTGGACTTTCCCTTCCGTTCCATCGCCGAGGCGTTCTGCATGATCGACGAGGACGTGATGGAGCCGGTGGTGGTGCCGTGGAAGGCTGATCCGCAGGACGACGATGCAAAGAACCTGCTGGCGCGTATTGCGGCGGCGGAACTGCCGCGCGCCGCCGACCTGCGGCGCCTGCAGCAATATGTTGTGCCGATCCCGAAAAAGGCACGGGACGAGTGGCTGCTGCGTGGCGTGCTGACACCCGTGCACCCAGCGCTCGACAAGGCGATTCTGGCCTTCGCCGATCTGGCCCTCTACCTGCCAGAGACCGGCGTCGACCTAGCCGACATCACGTACCGGAATGTGGCACTGAACGTCATCTAAATACGAATGTCGAGCAGCACTTTTTTGACCGAGATGGCTTCAGCGCTTGGTTCAGCCTCTGCAATCGTCGGTGGAAAAGTTAGCCGTCTCTCCCAACGGCAATTGCCCCCTTCGGGCATCTGGTTTGAGGTGCTTTGATACAGCTGATTCTGCGTTGTAGCCGAGGTGGTAGATGTCCTACGGTGTCAGGCTGCATGTCTGGGGTGAGCGGGCGTGCTTTACACGCCCGGAGATGAAGGTCGAGCGCGTCTCCTATGACGTGATGACCCCTTCGGCGGCGCGCGGCATTCTTGAGGCCATCCACTGGAAGCCGGCAATCCGGTGGGTCATTGACCGCATTCATGTTCTGAAACCCATCCGGTTTCAGTCCTTCCGGCGCAACGAGGTCGGCGCCAAGGCCAGCGCGGCGTCGGCCGGCACGGCGATGCGCGCCGGCAGCACGGCGGGTCTCGGCTTCGTGGTCGATGACAATCGCCAGCAGCGCGCGACGATGTTCCTGAACGACGTCGCCTATGTCATCGAGGCGCATTTCGAGCTGACTGCAAAGGCGGGCCCGGAGGACAGCGAGGCCAAGCATCTCAGCATGTTCAATCGTCGGGCAGCGGCCGGGCAGTGCTTTCACCGCCCCTGCCTCGGCACCCGCGAATGCGTGGCCGATTTCGAACTGATCGCCGCCGGGGCCCCGCTGCCGGAAAGCCGGTTGCCCGACGACCAGCGCGATCGCGATCTCGGCTGGATGCTTCACGATATCGACTTCGCCGACGGCAACACCTCGCGCTTCTTCCAGGCGCGGCTGACGAATGGTGTGCTGGACGTCAATGCCTGCCTCGCCGTGGGGACCGTGGCATGACGGTTCTTCAGGCCCTCGACCGTTACTACGAGCGGATGGCCGCGCGGGGGAAAGCGGAGCCGCCGGGTTTTTCGCGGGAAAAGATCAGCTTCGCCATCGAGATTGCCTCCGATGGCACGCCCGTGGCGGTCATCGATCTTCGGGCACAAAGCGGAAAGAAGCTGGTGCCGCAATTGCTCTCGGTCCCGGCAGCGGTGAAGCGCACGGCCGGTATCCTGCCCAACCTGTTCTGGGACAAGAGCGCCTATGTGCTCGGCCGCACGGCGGACGAAGGCAAGCGCACGGCGCTGGAACACGAAGCCTTCAAGACCATGCATCTCGATCTGCTCGCCGCCGCCGATGATCCCGGCCTCGTCGCGCTGTATCGCTTCCTGGAGAGCTGGACGCCGGAACGCTTTGACGCGCCGCCCTTCCATCCCGACCTGCTCGACGCCAACATCATCTTCCGCCTCCAGGGCGAGATGCGCTTCATCCACGAGCGCGAAGCGGCGCGGGCCCTGCTTGCGGCAGGGGCAAATGGCCCAGGCGCGCGCGTGGCCTGCCTCGTCACCGGCAACATGGCCGTCGCGCAACGGCTGCACCCTACCATCAAGGGGGTGAATGGTGCGCAGACCTCCGGTGCGGCGCTGGTATCTTTCAACCTCGACGCCTTCACCTCCTACGGCAAGGAACAGGGCGACAATGCTCCGACCTCCGAGGAGGCCGCTTTCCGCTACGGCGCGGCGCTGAATGGCATGTTGGAGCGCGCCAGCCGCAACCGCCTCGCACGCGGCATCGGTGACGCCACGGTTGTGTTCTGGGCCGATACGTCCGTCGTGGCCGACGAGGCGGCGGCGCAGGCGGCGGAGGACTGGTTCGCTACGGCAGCCGAGCCGCCGGACGATCCCGACCAAGCGCGCAAGGTCCGCGAGCAGCTCGAGCTCATCATGCAGGGGCGTGGCGTCGAAACGCTCGATGCTCGGCTGCATCCCAGGACCCGCTTCCACGTCCTCGGCCTCGCGCCCAACGCCGCCCGACTGTCGGTTCGCTACTGGCTGACCGATGATTTCGGTGTCTTCGTGCAGCGGCTGGCCGAACATTACCGCGACCTAGCCATCGAGCCGAAGCCGTGGGGCGAGCGGCCGCCCTCCATCTCGTGGCTGCTGCTCAAAACGACGGCGATGCTGGAGAAATACGAGAACATCCCGCCGCTGCTGGCGGGCGAGGTGGCGCGAGCGGTGCTTGAAGGTACACGCTATCCGCGCTCGCTTCTGGCTGCGGCGATGATGCGGCTGCGCGCGGGCGACGATCCCGCGACGGGCTGGCACGCTGCCGTGATCCGCGCGGTGCTCGTCCGCGACTTCCGCCTGAACAGACCCGAACCGCACGCGCCTACAAGCCATGAATGCGCCAAGGAGGAACTGCCCGTGAGTCTCCACAGGGAGAATGCCGATCCTGCCTATCAGCTCGGCCGCCTCTTCGCCGCCTATGAGACGGCACAGCGCATGGCGCTCGGCAGGGTCAACGCCACCATTCGCGACCGCTATTTCGGCGCCGCCTCGGCGACGCCCGCCAGTGTGTTCCCGCTGCTCATGCGCGGTGCGCAGAACCACCTCGGCAAGCTCAGGAAGAGCGGCAAGGGCGTCTGGCTGGAGCGCGAGATCGAGGAGATCACCAACCGGCTCGACGACCACCTGCCGCGCTCGCTGCCGCTCGAAAAGCAGGGGCGCTTCGTGCTCGGCTACTACCACCAGCGCAAGGGACAGTTCGCCAACCGCGAAGCCGAGGAAGAGCTTGCCGGCATCGACCTCGCCAGCACCGACGTGGAGGACAACGCCCATGACGACTGAGACCAGCGGCCTCACGCGCCGGCACGAATTCGTGCTTTATTTCGACGTCGTGAACGGCAACCCGAACGGCGACCCCGACGCCGGCAACATGCCGCGCCTCGATCCGGAGACCAATCAGGGGCTAGTCTCCGACGTCGCGCTGAAGCGCAAGATCCGCAATTACGTGGCATTGGCCCGGCCCGACCTACCCGGCCACGAGATCTACATGCGCGATGGCGCCACTCTCAACAACGAGCACAAGCGCGCCTGGGCGGCGGTACTGCCGGATGTCACCAAGGCAGACGAGCTCAAGAAAGGACCGAAGGAAGAGGCCAAGTCCCGCGAACTCACCGCCTGGATGTGCGCCAATTTCTGGGACATCCGCAGCTTCGGCGCCGTCATGACCACCGGCGTCAATGCAGGGCAGGTGCGCGGGCCGGTGCAGATCAACTTCGCCCGTTCCGTCGAGCCGATCCTGCCGCTGGAAATTTCCATCACCCGCCTCGCCGCGACCACGGAAGCTGATGCCGACGCCAAGGGCGGGCGCACCATGGGCCGCAAGCATATCGTGCCCTATGGCCTCTACCGTGCCCATGGCTATGTCTCCGCCTCGCTCGCCTCGCACCCGACCAAAGGCACCGGCTTCTCCGAGGCCGATCTCGACCTTCTGTTCGAGGCGCTCGCCAACATGTTCGAGCATGATCGCTCCGCCGCGCGCGGCGAGATGGCGACGCGTAAGCTGGTCATCTTCCGCCACGCCTCGGCGCTGGGAAATGCGAAGGCCAACGAGCTGTTCGACCGCGTGAAGACTTGGCGGGTGTTCCGGGACGAGAAAAACAAGCCCGGCGACGAGAAGCTCGACAACGCCCCGCCGGCCCGCAGCTTCGAGGATTACGCTATCACTATCGACCGCGATAGCCTGCCCGACAGCATCGAGATCATCGAAAGGTAGAAGGCAGCCTATGAGCGCCTCCCCCATCGATCGTGAGACGGAGGAGGCGCTGATCCCGCTCTCGGCGCTGCAGCACTATCTGTTCTGCCCACGCCAATGCGCGCTGATCCATGTCGAGCAGCTCTGGGCAGAAGATGTCGCCACTGCGGAAGGCCGGCTGCTGCACGAGAAGGCGGATTCCGGCCGACCCGATACCCGACAGGGCGTGCGCACGGCGCGCGGCTTGGCGTTACGCTCGGTGACGCTCGGCGTCACTGGCAAGGCCGATGTGGTGGAATTTCGTGGCGCGCCCGGCGTGCCGTTCCCGGTCGAATACAAGCGCGGCAAGCCCAAGGCTCACCGCGCCGACGAGGTGCAGCTCTGCGCGCAGGCCATATGCCTCGAGGAAGCGTTCGGCGTGCCGGTTCCCGAGGGCGCCCTGTTCTATGGCGAAACCCGTCGCCGTCTGAACGTGCTTTTTGACGACACGCTACGGAGTCTGACGGCACACACAGCTTTGGCAGCGCGCGCCATGATTGCGGCGCAGACGACGCCACCGCCGGTCCATATGCCGGCCTGTCGGCGCTGCTCGCTCGAAGCCTTCTGTCAGCCGGCACGGCTGGAAAAGCCCCCGTCGGTGGCACGCTGGCTCGTCGCGCAGATCGGATCGTGAGGCGGCGATGCGGCGCATGCTCAACACCATATATGTCACTAGCGAAGACGCCTGGCTGCGCAAGGACGGGGCCAATCTGGTCGTCGAGGTCGACGGGACGGAGCGGGGCCGCGCGCCGCTGCACATGCTGGAGGGCGTGGTCAGTTTCGGGCGGCCGGGCGCCTCCCCGGCGCTGCTGGCCGCCTGCGCGGAAGCCGGCATCACCGTATCGCATCTCGACCCCAACGGACGCTTCCTCGCCCGCGTCGAAGGGCCCCATACCGGCAACGTACTGCTCCGCCGTGCGCAGTTCCGCGCCGCGGATGATACCGCGCGAGGCGTGCCCGTCGTGCGCGGCATCGTTGCCGCAAAGGCCGCGAACCAGCGCACCGTCATCCGCCGGGCGCTGCGCGACCATGGCGCGACCCTGCCCGCTGGGAGGCGAGAGGCGCTGGAGGCCGCCGAGCGGCGCCTGACTGATGTGGCGCACCGTACCCTCGGCGCGCCGAGCGTCGAGCTGCTGCGCGGGTTGGAGGGCGAGGCGGCGCAGGTCTATTTCGGCGCCTTCAATCATCTGCTGCGATCCGGCGATCCCGCCTTCGTCTTCGGCGGACGTTCGCGGCGCCCGCCACTCGACCGGATGAACGCGCTGCTATCGTTCTTCTACGCACTGCTCGGTCATGACTGCCGGTCGGCCCTCGAGACACATGGCCTCGACCCGCAGGTCGGCTTCCTCCATGCCGACCGGCCCGGCCGCACCAGCCTCGCATTGGATCTGATGGAGGAACTGCGTCCCGTCCTCGCGGACCGGCTCGCGCTCAGTCTGATCAATCGCCGGCAACTCGCGCCGGACGATTTCACGGTCGAGGAGACGGGCGGCGTACGGCTGACCGACGCCGCGCGCAAGCAGGTTCTTGTCGCCTGGCAGGAGCGCAAGCGCGATGAACTCATCCACCCCTTCCTCGGCGAGACGCTGCCGCTCGGCCTTGTGGCACATACGCAAGCGCAGCTTCTGGCCCGCCATCTGCGTGGCGATATCGACGGCTATCCCGGCTTCGTCTGGAAATGATGCATGTTGATGCTGGTCGCCTATGATGTGCAGACCGAGACGGCGGCTGGTCGCCGCCGGCTCCGCCGCGTCGCGCGGGCCTGCCTCGACTATGGCCAGCGTGTGCAGAACTCGGTGTTCGAATGCGAGGTCGACCCATCGCAATGGGTGGCGCTGCGGGCCCGGCTCATCGCCGAGATCGACGAGGCGACCGACAGCCTGCGCTTCTATCGGCTCGGCGCGGACGGTAAACGCCGGGTCGAGCATGTAGGCGCGAAACCAAACCTCGATCTCGACGGGCCGCTGCTGTTCTGAGCCCCTGCGCGAACCACTAGCGCACACGCCCGCGCAGGGCGGTTCGCGCAGGCTGCAAACCGTTGCGGCCGCTCAAACTCCTCCGGCCAAACGGCTCATCCGCCACCGCCTTTTCCCCCAAGGCGTCGAGGATCGCGCAAGAGGCGGCTTTCTCCC
>NZ_KL370890.1:0-22484 GCF_000702305.1 Allobosea sp. 117 | reverse complement strand
GCTGGCATCGCGAGCGCTGATTCAAGCAGTGAAGCCGACTGCATCGTGCCGCGGCAGGCCTCGCCGGCATCGCGGGATTGAGCTGTCTGCCTCCGCAGGGCGCCTATTACTGCTTCGTTGATTGCTCCGGCGTGCTCGGCCGCCGCTTTCCGGATGGAACGGTGATCACCAGCGATGCGGACTTCTGTCGATACCTCCTCAACGCTGCACGCTTCGCGGTGGTGCCGGGCTCGGCCTTCGGCCTGTCACCCTATTTCCGCCTCTCCTTTGCGGCGTCGATGACGAAACTGGAAGCTGGACTCGCGCATCGAAGAGGCGGTCCGTGCGCTGGCAATCTGAGTTCCCGGCCGACGCCAAATTCTCGCTGTTTACGGAGAAACGCATGGTAGCCGACCCGGAAGTCGGTTGCCATGCCCTGGCATCAACCAAGGCTTCCGCTTCACCGCGCAGCAGGAGGTCGGAATCCCGGCCACTGCCGGTCACTCATCTGCCGGCGCGAGGTCGAACGTCTCATCGGGAAAGAAGCGTGCTAGGCGTATGTCCGCGGTGCGAGCGTGGCCTTCCATGCCCTCCTTGCGAGAGATGCGGGCAGTGACCAGGGCAAGGTCGCGGGCTGCCGCGCGGGTTGCGTGCTGCCACGTCACCGTCTTCATGAACTTGTGCACGGAGAGCCCGCCCGTGTAGCGCGCCGCTCCGGAGGTCGGCAGCACGTGGTTGGGGCCGGACGTCTTGTCGCCGAAGGCGACCGTCGTCTCCTCGCCGAGGAACAGCGAGCCATAGGCGCGCAGCCGGCCGAGCCACCAGTCGAGCTCGGCGGCCTGGACGTGCAGATGCTCGGGCGCGTAGCGGTCGGCGACGCCCGCCATCTCCTCGGCATCCTCGCACAGGATCACCTCGGCGTAGTCCGTCCACGCCGTCCGCGCGTTGGAGCGGTTCGGCTCCGGCAGCGCCTCGATGACCGCCGGGACGCGGGCCAGCACCGCCTCGGCGAGCGAAGGTGACGTCGTGACCAGCCATACCGGCGAATTGTAGCCGTGCTCGGCCTGGCCGATGAGGTCGCTGGCGACGAAGTCGGCATCCGCGGTCACGTCGGCGAGGATCATGCTGTCGGTCGGCCCGGCGAACATGTCGATGCCGACGCGGCCATAGAGGATGCGCTTGGCCTCGGCCACATACTGGTTGCCCGGCCCGGCCAGTACGTCCGCCTTGGGCAGCCCGAAGAGGCCGTTGGCCATCGCCGCCACGCCCTGCACGCCGCCGAGATTGAGGATCGCGTCCGCCCCGCACAGATCCATGGCGAAGACGATTTCCGGGGGGATGCCCTGCCCCGGACGCGGCGGGGAGCAGGCGGTGACATGGCGCACGCCCGCCACGCGCGCGGTGGTGATGGTCATGATGGCGCTGGCGATGTGCGCGTAGCGCCCTCCCGGCACGTAGCAGCCGACGGCTTCCACCGGAATCTGCTTCTGCCCCGCCATGAGGCCGGGAATCACCTCGATGCTGCAATCGAGCACGGTCGCCTTCTGGGCCTCGGCGAAGCGGCGGATGTTGCCATAGGCAAAGCGGATGTCGTCCTTCGTCCTCTCGGGCACGGTGGCGATCGCCGCCTGCCGCGCCGCATCCGAAAGGACGATCTCGCCCTCCCAGCGGTCGAACTGCCGGGCGAGGCGGCGCACCGCGTCCTCGCCCTCGGCGTCGATGGTGGCGAGCATCCTCGCGACCGCCTCGCGGACATCGCCCTCGTCGGAATGGGCGGTACGGACGGCCTTCTTCAGATAGGTCACGGTCATCGCGAGGCTCACATCTTGCCCTTCCAGGGCACAATCCTGCGCTCGATCAGGCGCATCAGCATGTCGAAGAGGTAGGCGATCGCCGCGATGACGACGATGCCCATGATGACGGTAGAGGTCTGCAGGAACTGGCTGGCGGACAGCACCATGTAGCCGAGCCCCTCGGTGGCCGCGATCATCTCGGCGGCGACCAGCGTGGTCCAGCCGAAGCCGATGCCGATCCGCATCGCGGTGAGGATTTCCGGCAGCGAGGCCGGCAGGATGACGTGGCACAGCACCTTCCAGCGCGAGGCGCCGAAGGAGTAGGCGGCGTGGATCTGTTCGATCGCCGCCGACTTCACGCCCGCCCGTGCGCCGAGCGCCACCGGCGCGAAGACGCTGAGGAAGATGAGCAGGACCTTCGACAACTCGCCGATGCCGAACCAGATGATCATCAGCGGCAGATAGGCGAGCGGCGGAATCGGCCGGTAGAATTCGATCGGCGGGTCGAGAAGGCCGCGGATCGCGGGGCTCATGCCCATGGCGAGGCCGAGCGGAATGCCGACCACGCAGGCGAGCAGGAAGGCCCCGAACACGCGGGCGGCGGAAATCGCGATGTGCTGCCAGAATGGCGTGTTGGTGAAGCCGTCGCGTGCAACGTCCAGGAATTTCTGCGCCACCGCGCCGGGCGAGGGCAGGAAGAGCGGCTTGACCCAACCCATGGTGGTGACGAGCCACCAGGCGAAGATGAGCACCACGACGGACGCGAAAGAAAGCCACAGCGTGTCACCCTGCCCCGGCACGCCATAGGCCTGTCCGGGCTTCGCCGACCGGCTCCTGCGCAGCGCGGCGAACCGGCGGGTCGGCGGCGTGCGTCGCTTGGCTTCGGCGGAGGTGTTCATGCCGCCTCCTCCTCGTCGGCAAAGATGATGCCCAGCACCTGTTCGCGCAGAGCGATGAAATCGGGCGAGGCCTTGACCTCGCGCGCTGGCACGCCGTCGAGGAAGCGGCGGGAGAAGGGAAGGTCGAAGCGGTGGGCGATGCGTCCCGGACGCGGTGACATCACGATCAGCCGCGTGCCCATGAAGAGCGCCTCCTCCACGTCATGGGTGATGAAGAAGACCGCCTTGTGCGTGCTGTCCCACACGCGCAGGATCAGTTGCTGCGCCTTCTCGCGCGTGAGCGCGTCCAGGGCGCCCAGTGGCTCGTCCATCAGCAGCACGCGCGGGTCGCAGGTGAGCGCGCGGGCGATGCCGACGCGCTGCTGCATGCCGCCGGAAAGCTGGTAGACCGGCGAGGTCTGGAAGCCGTCGAGCCCCAAAAGGGCGATGAACCTCTCCGCCGTCGCGTAGCGTTCCTGCCGGCCGACGCCCTGCATCTGCAACCCGAAGGCCACGTTGTCGATGACGTTCAGCCAGGGCATCAGTGCGTGCTTCTGGAACACAACGGAGCGGTCGGCCCCCGGTCCGCTCACCGGGACGCCCCCCAGCCGGATCGTGCCGGAGGTTGGCGACAGGAAGCCGGCGAGCAGGTTGAGCAGGGTGGACTTGCCGCAGCCGGACGCACCGAGCGCCACCACGAAGTCGCTGCTGCCGATCGTGAGATCGATCCTGCGCAGCGCCTCCACCGGGGGACGGCCGTTCGCGGCGGGGTAGACGACCGACACGTCGTCGACGATGAGCGCCATGGTCATACTCCGATACAGCGTCGGTGGGCGGCGCCGACTGGCCCGCCCACCGCTTGAGTGCCGCGTTTCACTTGCCGACGGCAGCCTTGGCGATCGAAGTATTCACGAAAGGCGCGTAGCTGTCGGCCACCTTCTCGATCCGGCCGGCCGCCTTGAGAAATTCGGCGGTTGCCTTCAGTGTCGCCGGCGCGCTGCCCAGCCACTTGTCGCTGAGCTGTTCGGCGAGTGGCACAAAGGTGTAGCCCTTCATTGAGTCCGGAATCTCCTCGGGCGAAGCGCCCGTCATCTTGGCGATGGTGAGCACCTGCGGGCTTGTCGGGGTCCAGGCGGCCGGGTTGGCGAGGTAGGCCGCATTGGCTTCGTCCGCAACCTTGGCGAACGCAGCCATTTCCTTGGCATGCGAGGCGGCGAATTCTTTATTCACTACCCAGCCGTCAAAGGTCGGGAACCCCCAAGCGGCGGTCGTGTCGGCGCCGAGAATGCGCTTGCCGGTCTTGAGGATGCGGCTCTGCGCCGGCTCCCAGACGAAGGCGGCGTCGATGGCACCCTGCTCCCATGCAGCGGCGATCTGATCCGGGGGCATGCCCATGATCTTGACCTCGCTCACCGGCACCTTCTCATGCTGGAGAGCGCCCATCAGCGAGAAGTGAGCGGTGGAGCCGATCGGCACGGCCACCCGCTTGCCCTTCAGGTCGGCAACGTTGGAAACGCCGGAACCATCCCGCGCGACGAGGCTCTCGGCCTTGCCGATCACGATGGCGAGCATGAACATCTGCATGTCCACGCCCTGGCTCATGGCGATCGTCGTCGGGGACGAGCCGAGTTCGGAGATCTTGACGTCACCCGACGCCATGGCGGCGATGATCTCGGCACCCGAGGCGAATTTGCGCCATTCGATGTCCCAGCCGGTCGCCTTCTCGAACAGGCCTTCGGCTCGCGCGATCTGCATCGGCGTCGGATTGCCGAAATGGCCGATCACGATCTTTTCCGCGAAGGCGGATCCGGCGGAAAGAGCGAGGGCAGCCGTGCCGGCTATCAGGCCTCGCAACGTCTTCTTCATCTCACGTTACTCCTCTGAAAGGTTCTGTTGTTGGGTTGCGGGCTCTCTTCGGCCCGTTTCGGTTCCGTGCGGGTTCCGCACCAGAGAGAAATCGACGATGGCCTCGGCCAGAACGTCGAGAGTGTCGAAGGCCGCCGCGCCCTCGGCATGGCTGTCGGCCACCAAGGAGAACTCGGTGCAGGCGACCATCTGCGCGCTCACCCCGCCCGCCAGCAGTTCCGCCGAGGCGCGGTGGAAGGCCTCACGGGAGGAGGCATCGACACCCTGCGCCTTGATGCGCCGGATGGCCCCGAGCAGGGCGTCCTCGTCGGCGGGATACACCGCCGTTAGCCCCGCCCGCGCGAGCTTGCCGTCGAACAGGCCGATGCGGCGCACCGCCGGCGAGGCCAGTATGCCGATCCGCCTCGTGGTCCCCGCGAGCCGAAGGGCGCGCGCGACTGCCAGCTCGGTCATGTCGAGAAGGGGGATGTCCACCGCGCCGGCGATCGCGTCGGCGAAGTGATGGGCCGTGTTGCACGGCATGGCCAGCGCCTGCGCGCCAGCCCGCTCCAGCCGCCGCGCCATGTCGGCCAGCACCGGCGCCGGATCCTCTCCGGTGCCCTCGATCAGCCGGGCGATCCGCGAGGGCACCTGCGGGTTCTGGTCGACGATCAGCGGGACATGGTCGCGATCATCCGTCGCCGGCACCGCCGTGATCACCTTCTGCATCAGCAGGACGGTCGCCTGCGGCCCCATTCCCCCGAGTATCCCGACCCGCCGCATCAGCAGCTCTCCACCATCGCCGCCTCGGGCGAGAGGCTTCCGGCCGGCAGGGTCTCGTCCAGCGCCGCGAGGATATGGGTCGCGATCAGGTCGCAATCGGCGAGGCTGAAGGTCAGCGGAATGCGCATGTCGAAAAGCGTGGCGAGCACCCGGTCGGTCTGCGGCAGTTCGTGCGGCGCGACATAGCACCAGTTGCGGTGTGCCGAGGTGAAGCCGGCCGGCTCCGCCGCGCCGAACCATTTGAGCTCGACGCCGCGCTCCGCTGCCGCGCGCGGGACGTCCAGCGCGGCGCGGGCGGGCAGGTTCGGCACGCGGAACTGGATCGAGGAGCCGACATAATGCTCCTGCGGCGGGCGCGCCGGCAGGCGGATCGCCGGATGCGTGGCGAGCCGCGCCGCGATGCGGTCATGGCGCTCGTTCCACGCCTGCAGGCTGGCCTCGATGCGGGCGAGCTGGGGCAGCAGCATCGCCGCGCGGACATTGTCCATCCGCGCCGACATGTTGGGAACGTCGAGGCGTATGCCCTCGAATATCTCGGGGGCCGGCGCGGCGCCATGGCGCTCATAGAGCATGTAGGAGCCGGACAGCAGGACGGCGCGCGCCATGAGCCCGGCATCGTCGGAGGTCAGCAGGCCGCCTTCACCCGAGTTGAGGTGCTTGTAGGTCTGGGTGCTGAAGCAGGCGGCGATACCATGGGAGCCGGACCGGCGCCCGTTCCAGCGCGCGCCCATGGTGTGTGCGCAGTCCTCTACGACGACGAGGCCCGCCGCGCGGGCGAGGGCGGAGAGACGCTCCATGTCGCCGATATGCCCGCGCATATGCGACAGCAGCAGGACCCGTGCGCCGGAGCCGGCGGCCTTGGCGGCGAGGTCGTCGAGATCGATGACGAGATCGTCCGTGGTCTCGACCAGCACCGGCCTGGCGCCGACGGCGGCGATCGCCCCCGGCACCGGCGCCAGCGTGAAGGCGTTGGTCAGCACCGCCTCGCCCGCGACCACCCCGACGGCGCGCAGCGCGATCTGCAGCGCCTGCCCGCCGGAGGCGAGAGCCAGACAATAGCGCGCGCCCTGCCACCGGGCGAAAGCTTCCTCCAGCCGCGCGACCTCGGACGTCTCGCCCGGGATCACGTTGTAGCGGTGCAGCCGTCCGGACCGCATCACCGCCACGGCGGCGGCGATGGCGTCGTCCGGAATCGGCAATTGCTGGGTGAAGCTTCCGGTGAAGCGGGGCGCGCTCATGGCTCAGGCGGTCGCGGTCGCGGGCTGGCCATCGGCGAAGTAGGCATCGTAGCCGAAGAGCGCGGCCGAGCCGCCCGTATGCAGGAAGACGATGCGCTCGCCCTTCCGGAAGATGCCCTTGCGCACATAATCGATCAGGCCGGCGGCGCCCTTTCCCGAATAGACCGGGTCGAGAAGGATGCCCTCGAGCTCGGCGAACATGCGGATGGCTTCCAGCGTGTCCGCACCTGGAATGCCGTAGCCGCGGCCCACATAGTTGCTGTCCGCCACGACGTCGTCGCGCTGGACCACGCCGGGGCAGCCCAGCTTGGCCGCGGTGCGTTCGGCTAGGGCGAAGACGCTTTCCTCCTGCTTCGTCTTGGGCGCGCGAACGCCGATACCGAGCAGGGGAACGCCGGCATTGATCGCCTTCAGGCCGGCGATGAGGCCGGCCTGCGTGCCGGCGCTGCCCGTGGCGGTCACCAGATGGTCGATGACGAGGCCGATATCGTTGGCCTGCCCGATGAGTTCCATGGCGCAGTTGACGTAGCCGAGCGCCCCGGTCGGGTTCGATCCGCCGCCGGGGATCGTGTAGACCTTGCGTCCCTCGGCCCGCTTCTGCTCTGCGACCTTCTCCATCTCGGCATTCATGTCGAGCCCGCCGGGGCGCTTCTCGGTCGTCGCGCCATGGAGGTGGTCGAGCAGCACATTGCCGTTCGCGTTGTAGTTGGGATCGTTGGAACCGGTCCGATCCTCCAGGAGCAGATGGCAGGAAAGTCCGAGCTTGGCGGCGAAGGCGGCGGTCTGGCGCGCGTGGTTCGACTGCGTGGCGCCCTGGGTCATGACCATGCCGGCGCCTTCGGCGAGCGCCTCCGCCATGAGGAATTCCAGCTTGCGGGTCTTGTTGCCGCCGGTCGACAGGCCCGTGCAGTCGTCCCGCTTGATCCAGATCTCGGGGCCGCCCAGTTCCCGGCTCAGCCGATCGAGCCGCTCCAGCGGTGTCGGGAGATGTGCGAGACGGATGCGGGGGAAGCGGGCCAGATGCATTGAACAATCCTCAACTTGCGTAATTCGATGGTTGCAAATAGCGATTTCGAGTTCAAATTCGAAATTTTTCACATAAGATGCAAAAAGTGCATATTGAGGGGCGTGCATGAGGCTCGAGTGGCTGGAGGACATTCTCGCCGTCGCCGAGACCGGCTCGTTCAGCGAGGCGGCCGAACGGCGGCATCTGACCCAGTCGGCTTTTTCCCGGCGGGTGCAGCACATCGAGGACTATGTCGGCGTGGCGCTCTTCGACCGGTCACGCAAGCCCGTGCAGCTTCGCCCGACGACGGCCGAGCAGCGCGACCAGATCGCCCGTCTTGCCCGCACGCTGCGTCAGCTCACGGACGACCTGCGCCGCGGCGACCGCACGGCGGGCAACCGGCTGGTGCTCGCCAGCCAGCATGCGCTGACGGCCTCCTGGGCGCCACGCTTCATCGACACCATCCAGGCCGAGAACAAGGAGATCTTCCTCAAGCTGCGCTCGGCCAATCTCGACGAGTGCTTCGCCCTTCTGCTGTCGAGGCAAGCGGACATCGCGGTGGTCTATCGCGTGGTCGGCGAGGAGCATCCTATCGCCGCCACCTATATCGAGACGCTCGACATCGGCCGGGACCAGCTCGTCCCGGTCTTCGCGCGCGCGCAGGCCGGACGCCTGAACGAGCGCTTCGCGCATGGCGAGCTGCCCTTCATCGCCTATCCGCCGGATGTCTTTCTCGGTGAGGTGCTCGACCACTTCGTGCTGCCGGAAATCCGTGGCGCGACGCGGATGATCCCGATGGTGGAAACGGCCCTTACGCTGGCGGCCCTTGAGCTCGCCGCCGGAGGCATCGGTGTCGCTTGGGTGCCAACCTCGCTGGCGCGCACGCGAATCGAGGCCGGCGACCTTGCCGATCTCTCGGTCAGCCTGCCGCGTTGCGACCTGAACGTGACGGCGGTGCGGCTTGCCGGACAAGCTACTGACGCCGAAACCGTCGTGTGGGAAAAGTTGCGCGCACCGACGAAAGCTATCAACGAAATTAATGGGGCGCCGACTGTGGGCCCAGCTTAAACGTGACCGCCCATTCGAAACTGCAGCCTTTCGGCCAACTGGTGCAATAGGGTTGCAATTGTCGCGGCAATTGGCTGCCAGACCCATAACAAATCTATTAAGTACTTATTTTCATTAAGAAAATTGGCGCGCCGACGTGGACGAAAGTGAGAACTACGTTTTCGCTGCGGCTCTCTAGGGCGCGACTTCAAATCGGCTGATGGTGACTGGCATAGGACCCGGTCCCAATTGCGCCGGCACGAGCGATCCAGGCAAACGCTAGCCTACCTCTAAACCGATCGCGTCCCGAGTAAACTCGCCGCCTACCAGACTGCGTTCGTGGCGAGCGGGCGCTCGAAGCCATGATCGGCGCGCTGGGGCGTAGAAGCCTCCGAAAGCATAAAGCGCAAATGGCTCTGAGCAAACATGCCATGTTCTCCTTGCCCCACGCGAGATGCTCAACGCCAGTATTTCGCCCAGTTCCATTCAAGAGGAGTCCCGATCCGGCCGCTCTCTCCAGAACTTTGGGCCCAGGCGAGAAATGCTTGTACGGCAGATGGTGGGTAGTTGTACTGATAACTTGGCCTGCCGGTATGAAAAGCCGCAAAAGCTGGCGGAATGGTGGGCGCCTGATCACCCCAATAGATGAACTCGGTCGAAAGCAGCACCTTGTCAGTGAGTCCGGTATCTCGTTTGAGGTTCTTCGCATTTTCGACGGCGTTCAACTGACTGTGTCGGGAGTCCTCCTGAATCCACGCGCCATTGGCCGAGCGATGATAGATGTTATCGCCGAATCGAACCTTGAAGCTGCCGTTGAGTACTGGACGCTTGGCGAGAAAACGCGAGTCGTTCCAATAGCCGTCAAAGGTGGTGATCTCGGTCACCTTCATCAGGAAGATCGCTTTGTCTTGGTAATGGCGCCTGCTCGGCCCGGTACCGAGAACCCAATCGCCGATGGCGGCAGTATTGCGAATGCCTGGTTTGCAGGTCGCTAGGCTGCAGACGCCATGAAACGGATTGGGTGCAAAACCATGATCCCAGCGCACCACATAAGAGAACAGTTTCATGGCGTGTTAGCCTTTATGTCGTGGCGTCTTTTGCAGCGGCCGAGTGACGCCACCCGGCAATTCCCACACGCCTTCCCCTTCCATAATGACGTCTTTGATCTTCTCCGCGGTCATGGGAATAGCGCCGTCGCCTTCCTGCCCGAGCATTCCGGGAACATCTTCAACAGCAGCGCCCTCGGGCCAGATGCCGATCACTCTTTTACCCACGCGGCTCGCGTAAGCGATGAGGTCTTGATAGGCAGGGGCCAGCGTTTCGGTGCAGATGAGAATGAACATAACGTCGCACTGATCAATGCATGCGTGCGCGTTGCTAAGATCCTGCTCATTGGCACAGATGGGGCTCCCACCCGCGGTCATGACCATCTGTTTGATCGCGTCGACCTCGGCCTTCCGGCCCGGGACAGGGCAAACGTATGACTTTACTTTAAGGAGGTCCGTCATAATCTCCCTCATAGTCGAAATTGATTCTCTGCATTGTATTCCATAATTCAAACGACCGTAAATCCGCGAGTCTGGTATGCCAGTATACCGAAATATCAGCGCGGCCACCGTTTTCAGCGTCCGAGACGTTCTGGCGGGGAATAAAAAGGTCGTCGTTCGCGAGAAGGAAACGACAGAGCTTATAGCGCGCGCCACAAGAATAGAGCGCCCGTATGAGCGCTACGTATTCCTACCTAGTCGTGGACACAGCGTATTCGCACAATGCGCGGAGACGATGTGGGTCCTGGCGGGACGGAACGACATCACTTGGCTGTGCGACTATCTTCCGCGGGCGCCTTCATTCTCCGATGACGGCACAACGTGGCGCGGAGCATACGGCCCGCGCCTGCGCAGCTGGAGCGGTGTTGACCAAGTGGACGCCGTCAGAAAACTGCTCCAGGCGGACAGGACCACCCGGCAAGCAGTCATGATGCTGTTTGATCCTGCCAAGGATTTCGAGCCTTCGAAGGACATTCCCTGCAACAATTGGCTGAGCTGGCTCGTCCGAGAGGACCAACTCCATCTGAGTGTGGCGCTGCGCAGCAACGATATCTGGTGGGGGCTGTCGGGGATCAACGCCTTCGAGTGGAGCGTGTTGCAGGAGATTATGGCGTTCTGGATCGGTGTCGAGATCGGACACCTGGAGTTCTATGCCGCCTCGTTCCATCTGTACGCGGAGCACTATGACCCGGCGTCCGACATGGTCGAAGGCTATCATGGCCTCTCGCCATATGATTTTGGTATAAACCGGACGTCCTTCGCGACGCCGTGGGAGAATTTCGCGACGCGGCTGGAGCGATGGTTCGCGCTTGAGGCCGCCATACGCGGCGAGCCAGAGCGTCCCCTGGGAGGGCATGGTTCCACCGGCGACCCGCTGTTCGACAGCTTCCTCAACATTGTCCATCTGCGTTGGGCGCATGAACGGTGGGGCGAGCAAGGGGTGCGGGCGCAACTAGCAGCTCTTCCCGCCTGTGATTACGTCGCAGCCCTCTATGAACGGCTAGGCCGGACCTATCCTGGCCTGCTCCAGAAAATCGCCCAGCCCGAGATTGCCGCCTATTTCGCAGCGGCTGATCTGCGTAAGGCGGACCCGGTGACGGAGCTCGTTGCTGCCGTCAAACAGCTCCATCGTGATAAAGACCGTGCCTACGGCGGCGCTTGGAAGCGGCGTGGCGAACTCGTGAGCATCCTGCCGAACATAGCGCGTAAGGTAGACCGGCTAGATACGCTGGTGGTAACGGCGTCGCAGATGACCGGAGAAACGGCGCTCGATACGGCGATCGATCTCCTCGTTTACGCCGAGAAATACTGCCTCTTCCTCGCCGAACAGCTCGAACCCGGCACCCTGCTGGACCCGGACGCACCGACGCCCTTGAGCGACCACGAGGCCAATTTCGATGTCCTGTTAGACCGGTGTAGCCTCGCTCCCGGCGACCGCGATGTTCCTGCGGTTGTAAAAGATATCGTTGCCGCCTTCGACGCGGCCTGGAAAGCTTCGGAAGCCGGAGCAAGCGCACCTGAGCGGCTCGATCTGGCAAGGGCCCTTGTGGGGCACGCCGCCGAACTTCTCGCGCTGCTGGTGCACAATGATCGCCCGGCTGTGACCCTCTTTCTACAGGCGGGATCCGCATGAACCCCGATGACCTCCTCAAACTGAAGGCCAAGCTCGAAGCGGAAGTCACAACCCGGCCCCCCGGCGGCCGGATTGCTATCGTTGGTTGGTCCGGCGCCGCCATTGACCTTGCGGCGCATCCGGTGTTCAGCGTCGGCGCCGCCACGCTTGTCGGCATCTATGCGGATGCGAGCGGAGCTGTCGTGCGCCCCCTTGGCGAGCTGGCGACGCAGCCTGTCGATATCGTGGTGATCGCAGAAGATGCCGGCAAGGAGCCTCTCCTTGAGCGGGTCGCGCAGATGGTCACACCTGCTACCAGGATCCTGATTGGCGGCTTTGGCCATTTTGAGTTCCAAGACCCGACCTTCGACCGGATACGGCGGGACCTATTCATCCCCTCGTTTGCAAATGGCTATCGCCACTGCTTGGTGCACATCTACCAGTGCCTGGCAAACGCCCACCGCCGCGGGCTCAAGGGCGTGGTAGCAGAGTTCGGCATGTTCAAGGGCGGAACGACCATGCTGATATCGCGCTTCATTGAGGCGCTGGGGGCGGATTGGAAGGTTTATGGCTTCGACACATTCGACGGGTTTCCGCCGCGACGGAGCCCGCTCGACATGTACGCGCATCCGGACTGCGTCTATCTCGATGTGAATATGGTCCGCCGGACCTTCGCTAGCCGGAACGTCGAGATCGTTGAGGGCGACGTCGTGGCGACCGTCTCCAAACTCGCTGGGGACAACCTGGTGCTTTCTTTCGTGGATACCGACAACTTCACGTCCGCGCAGGCCATCATCCGTGTCATAGCAGAGCGGACGTTGGTCGGAGGCGCGATCGTGTTTGATCACTGGACAGGTCACGATCGGCATGTCGACACAATTGGTGAAAGAATAGCCGCAAAAGCGCTCGCCGCTGACGAACGATATTTTAATCTCCATGGAACAGGTGTGTTTTTGAGGCAAACATGAACACGGTCCAATTTCACTATGTGCGTCGTGCGGCCCCTCAGATGCGCCGCGGTGTGTACGAGTTGTACTGGGCCTTTGCCTCTAAGCGACAGGCTGCCTTCGAAGCCCGACTCGCTGGGCAGAGCTGGCCTTGGTCCCCCGATCCAATCCTGAGGACCTTCAAGTTCTGCAATGTGTTTCGTGCTGCCGACCGGGTGTCGCAATACATGATCCGCGACGTCGCGTACGGAACCGATGGCGAGACCACGCCACGCGACCGCATTTTCCAAATTGTCGCCTTCCGGACCTTCAGCAATATCGACACCTGGCGCGGAGTCACCGCGATTCTGGGCGGTGCGCCGCGATTAGAGCACCTGCGCTCCGGGGCGTTCGAGCGAGCGCTGGATGCGGTCAAGGCCCGCAATGGCGGCCTTTACACCGGTGCTTTCATTCTCTGTGCCAACAAGGCCTTCGGCTTCGACGAGAAGCACCGCAACCATGTGGCCTTATTCAAGCACATGTTTATCGAGAAGGCGTGTGCCGAGCGAGTCCTCCAGGCGCCGTCCCTGCAGGATGTCGTCGAACTGCTGCAGAGGTTCCCACTGATGGGTCCTTTCATGGCCTATCAGACCGCCATCGATCTCAACTACTCCGACCTCGTCAACTTTAGCGAGAACGACTACACTCAGGCTGGCCCCGGCGCTCTAAGAGGGCTAAAGAAGGCCTTCACGACCCTTGGCGACTACGCCCCGGCGGATGCCATCCTCTGGATGGTCGATCGGCAGGAGGAAGAGTTCAGTCGCCTGAATTTGCCGTTTCATGGCCTTTTCGGCCGTTCGCTGCACGGGATTGATTGCCAGGGACTGTTCTGCGAGCTCGATAAGTATTGTCGTGAGGCGGTACCCGAGCTTACAAGTGCGCGCAGCCGCATCAAGGCGCGATATGCAGCCTCCCGGGAGGTTATCCGGCTGTTCTTCCCGCCCAAGTGGCATTTGGACGCTGCCCCACTTCTCCCGGCTGCCCGATACATCGGCGCTGATACCAGCGCAAACGTGAAAGGCCAGAAGCGCAAGGTGAGCGCCGCCGGATCTCGTCGGGATGAGCTCGCCGTCGGCGATTTGTTCGGTTGATAGATCGGATGTCAGACGAAGTCGGTCCGCCCTGACATTGCCCCAACTAAACGGGAGGGGTGTTCAGTCCCGTTCTCCAGTACCAGTCGCGCCCCCCCGCTCGCGCACCTCGGGCGAGAATTTGTTCGTCGTCTTGCTGGTTATCGCCCCATCCTCAGGAGTTGGGGCCTCGGCAAAGCCGGGGCGGTTCAAACCACATCGCCAGCAGGCCGACAGCCGAACGCTCTCGGCCGTTAACGGTTGGGAGCAACGGCGTCGAGGAGAACACTGATGTCGATGTCCTCCCGAGCAAGCCCGTGCTCGAGCTTCCAAGCCGCGACATTCTTTGTCACGCCATAGTCGCGACACAGCCTGCCAACGAGGTCTTCCAGCTCTCGGGTCGAACGAGGCCCCTTTGCCTCGCGCCACTTCTCGAAGGCTGTAGTGCTTGGAAGCAGGAGTTCGCCCGCAAAGGCCTTGGCTCTACGCTCAATATCGAGAGGCATACGGCTGTGGAGGATTTCTACCGCCGTGAGCGTGTGCTCCTTATCCAGGAGCAAATGGCAAAGCTCATGCGCGAGCGTCACACGCGCGAACGAGTTTTCATGAACCTCTGCTCCTACCGTGCCGTGCAACGCCGCCTCGTTCAGAAGCACCGACGGGCCATGGCGTTGTCCCCACGCGGCCAGGGCGAATAGTGTCGACGGCACCACCCTCTCCAGATGCACGGATACGCCAAGGCATTGGACGGCTTTGAAGATATCCACCGCCACCTGCTGGCTCAGCTGAAGGCGACCGCGAATGAAATTCGCCGCTGCTTCGCCCTGCTCGAAGGGACGAAGCTTGGCGAAAGACCGGGCGATGTAGTCTCGAACTTCCGCGCCAAGCTCATCCAATGGCTTCGCGTCGTGTTTCTCAAACCGCTGAACGAGTTCAACGATCTGACGGATCTGTTCTTGCGGCAAAGCACTCGCCATTCGCGCGGCTATGCGCAGCTCGTCATTGTCATTGGCCGCATCCGACACGCTCTGAGGTGGCTGCAGGACCTGCTCGTTCAGAAATTCCTGCGCGATACCGCGGTCGAGACTGGCGGCCCAGGCTAGGAGAACGGCAGGATCGCCACTATCCCGCTCCTGCCAAGCTCTGAACAAGCCTGACCAGCGTTCGCGATCATGCTTGATGAGATGCGACGCAATCTCCTCGCCCACCTGGTCAAAAGCTGCTCGTGCATCATCGAACGCGACGCTCCTAAGCATTGACCTATTGTCAACCAGCATCCTGTCGCCCTGTCGGACGAACCAAAGCGGCGGCAAGTCGAACATGCCTGCGAAAGCATGCGCCAGATTGTGAGCTTCTTCAAAGGCGGTGATTAGGTCGTCTTCGCGCTCTACAGTCGAGGCTGGCGCGTCAGCCCAGCGTCTCTCGGCTTGCGATCGCAGGAGTGCCGGCCGATCAGGCTGTGTCGCTGTCGGATAGGTCTGACGTAGGAGCAGTGGCTTCCAAAATTCAGTGAGATGCGAGAGGAGGTCGTCGACCTGGATCTCGAGACTTACATTGTCAGCGCCCTCAGTCGGCCAAATCGTTCGATCACCGATCCGCACCGATAGTCGAGCCGTCGTCACCGGAGGTGTTCCGGCGACTGGCTTCGACCATTCTACTATGAATTTCAGATTCTGCATCACCTGGTTCACGCGCCATGCCGTTCGATATGATCGTCGACCCATTTATCAAATAAATCAGAGCATCCATCTTTTCCGGCCATCGCTGTGAGCTTACTCAATATGCTCGTGGACAATTTACCTTTATATGGATATCCATGATAGCTCCGACCGTGATCGCTGGTCTGAGCTTCGTAGATTGCACCATTGTGAACCACATAAACCTTCTTAGGAAATGGCAGATCGCGGTCGCCATTGGGCGCCGCGATTGCCTTGTTGAGAAGCTCTGAACGCTCCACTTCCGACAAGGTCGACGGACATTTCCCAACCCATTTTTTGGGCTGGCTGTCGTCGAATTCGATAGTGGGATGAGCACCTTTGCCGACGTGCTTGTGACGCCGTTCACCTTTGTCGTAGACGCGCTTTGGTTGCTTCGTCTCCGCTTCCCTCACCATATCTTCAGCCTTCACGCCTTTCAGCGGTCTTAAATACGGGAAGATCGCCACGCTTGGCGCCGCGTTCACCTTGTCGCGCCTCCCAGGTCGCTACCAGGAAAGTCGCCATCGTGCCGGCCAAATTGACGGCAAGCTCGGCGTGTCGCGGCTGGGGCCGCGCGCGTTTCGGACCGGGACTATGCGCATCACCGAGCTTATTGCGCAGCGCCCCCAGGGACTCGACGACGGATTGGCAGCTTCCGAGGATTTGCTTGAACACCTGTTCCGTATGATCGTCTGGAGCAAGCTTTAGGACTTTCGCGAGCCGGCGATACAGCGCCGGTAGATCGTCGGCCTCCTGCCACGTCTCGCCGGCCTGATCGAGAATCCACTTGCAGACATCTTCGAGCAGCGTACGGGCCAATGTGATCGCCCCCTCGGGCTCTGAGGCGCGCCGCTCCATGGCCGTCGTCCAACGTCCGTGCACCTGACTCGGATCGAACGCGGCTAATACGGCCGAAATGCTCGCATCGGCCGGCGATCCGATCGGCACAGGTCGTACACGGTAGAACGGGCTTCCCGACATCATGCCCGCTACGGTCAAGGTGAAGCCATCCTGCTTCAGCAAGCCGTCGATCCTTTCCGCCAGATCGATTTGCTCTGGGCCTGCGCGGGCTTCTGGCGCGGTGACAGCTTCAAGAAATCGAAACAACAACGATCGCGAACACCGCAAAAGGCCGAGCGTCTCGAGATCCGCCGGCCTCAGTCCATCGTTCAAGAAGGCCCCGCGCAGGAGATAGCCCTCCAGCGTCAGCTCCTCATTTCCTGCCGGTGCAGGGAGATGCCCGATCGGCCAGACGCCCCGGACGACTTCCATTTCGTCGATATCGCGCGCCAGAGGAGTTCTCTCGAAAAGAGCGATCAAGCGTCGGCGCGTCAGCGTCGTGACCGCCGGTCCTGACCGCTCGTCGATCAGGGCCAGTTGCTCGCTCACTTCAAAATGTTCTTCCTCGTCGACAAGCTGTCGCGCGCTCGCGAGTACCTGTTCGGCATCCACATCCATCAGCCGACGATGGGCGTATTTGAATTTGCTCGCGAATGCCTCTTGCTCATCTCCTTCGCGGAGGCTCAGCCTGCGGCAAAGGCCGGGCACATCATAGGCCTTGGCGTCGGCGATGGCCGAGGCGAGCAACTGGCGAAGCTCCTTAATCAGGCTTGGGGGAACAGCGGCGGGCATCAGGAGAGCTGGAAAACCCATTGATGAGACTGTCGTGGTAATCATTCTACAGGATTTCCCATGCCCTGAAACTGCCCCTCCCGATCGCTTCCCGCAGACCGAGATGTGCCAATAGGTCCTGCGCAGCGCGCTGTGTGATCTTCAGCTTCGCCGCGATCATCCCGGCCGAGGCGACCGGCGGGCTCAGCATGAACTCCATGAGATCCGCCAATAGCGAGGTCGAGCGCCGGCCTTCGAGTTTGCGGGCCAGCAACGAGCGCGCGAGCATCCGCCGGTCGTGGTCCTTCAATCCGGCCGCACCGCGGTGGCAAATGCACTCAGCAGGCTAGTGATGCGGGTGGTGAGCCGAACAGTGCCGAGTTCTCAAATGAGTTCGGTCATGAGGGAGCTCAACGGAACCAAGCGCGCAACATCCCTGCGGATGCGTCGCAGCTCCGGCCACGGGAAATGCCGCCCTTCTGCGCCATCAGCGCCGACGGCGATCAGCACGTCGAGCTTCGCGGCCAGACCGCGTAGGGACGTCGCGTCTGCCGCAAAGAGTCTCGCGACCAGACACTCTTCATCGGCGGAAGCCGCCTCCTCTTGCTGCCGAGCGACGGAGTAGCCGATGACGCGATCCGCGTCGTCCCAGCGCTGCTGATGCGCGCGCAGCACTGCAGCGACTTCGGCGCGCCGCATGCACAGCGACGGCAGATCGGCCGCAAGCTCATCCAACTGCCTCAGAGAGCTGATCCGCACTGGGGACGGCAACTCGGCTGCAGCAAAAACCGCCTGCGGAAAGCCGATCGTCCGCGCGAGTTCGGATTCCAATCGCTGCTGCTTCCGGCACAGAGCGAGCGTGCGTCGATGCGCAGCGCGCCACGACTGCCACGCGAGGATGGCGGCATCCGGCGTGCTGCCATCCTGCCGCGCGGCTGCAGGCGCATTGTTAAAGGAAGTGCCGCCGATCGCCAGCAGGGCGGCAGAGAGAACGTCCCTCCGGGATGGCCGGGACAGACTCGTGCTAATCTCAGAATCAGCCATGATCCGAGCTCCAAACAGCTTGGTTGTGGTCAGGCCGGGTTGGGTGTTCGCGCACTCACCCCGGCCGCTGTACGTGCAATGCACGTGCATGACTCTGCCTCGAACTACGCTGGATCGCAAGCAATAAGGCCGATGACGAAACAGCCCTTCACTACCCGCATTGATGCTGACGTACTCGCGCTGGCGCGCCAGCTCGCTGACGCCGAGCGGCGATCCATTACGGCTTTGATTGAAGTTGCCTTGCTCGAATACGCCGAGCGTCGCGGCATCTCCGTCGCCAAAACATCGGAAGAGGTCGCCCAGCCTAAGCGCGGCAAATGATACCGAGATCGGCGACTTCTACGATCAACCGCTAGCACGTCCAGCTTCCGTGCATTGCTGCTCATGTTCACAGAAACGTCGGCCTCTGTGCGGATCGGCGGCAGTTTCTCTGCAAGGTTTCTGAACGGCGATGGACATCCATTGACATCACCAGTGCAGACTCGACGCTGGTTGGGCTGCTGCTTGGACGGCGTTTGACCGCTAATCCACCGCGTCGCTGATCTCGCGTCCTGCGGCGGTCGTGGTAGCCTCGGCGCCGGCAGCGTGTCAGCGGCTCCCGCTGGCCAGAATATGGCCTTTTCGGTCATTATCTGATAGTATATTTGGCGGATGTTGCCAGAATTAGATGATAGACAGTGAGGCTTAGGAAATTGATGGCAAGATAAAGCGGATTTTCAATCCGCGCGGGCGGTGCCCTTAAGGAGCTGTCTGCACGTTGTTTTCCGTTCCGGAAAACGGCTCTAAGCTACCTGGCGGAAGGTGCGAATCTGCGCGGCTACCTTTCAAATATCTGATATGTTTCCGATTTTCGTGTGCATGCGCAATGTGCGCTCCGCCGGCCCTGCGCCCGAACCGACTTTTCCACGCTATACTTTGATTGGATGATTTTCGACTTGCGGGCCTCGCAATCGCAGCCAAACCATATGGCCATGGCACGCCATGACGAGGATGATTTCCGCATCAAGCCGGGCCGGCCGCGAAGCCGGGGGACGCGGCTGAAGACCCACGAGCTGCCCTTCGTCCAGCAGGCGCTGATCGCCGCGCGCCAGGCCAGTGGCGGCGCTCGGTCGGGTGGTGTCTTCGCCCGTGAAGGACGCGGCAGCGGTCGGTTCAATGCGCGGGGACGTGGCGCCAAGGTGATGGCGTCGCTGCCGCGTGACAGTGGTGGGTGGCAGTCGGGTTCCTCAGGCCGGTTCCGCTCCCGCCGCGTCGTGGTCAAGGCGCGGGTGGTGAAGCTTGCCGGGAAGGGGAAGAGCGCGCGCGGCCCGAAGATGCGCGGCGCGGTCTCGGTTGGCGCGGTAGGGGCTCATCTGCGCTATCTCGAACGCGACGGTGTGACCCGCGACGGCGAGAAGGGGCGCGCCTACTCGGCGCTTGGTGACGAGGTCGACACCAGGGCCTTCGTCGAGCGGAGTGGTGAGGATCGTCACCAGTTCCGCTTCATCGTCGCGCCGGAGGATGCCGCCGAGCTCGGCGACCTGAAGCGCTTCACCCGTGACCTGATGCAGCACATGGAGAATGACCTCGGGACCAAGCTCGACTGGATCGCCGTCGATCATCACAACACCGGCCACCCGCACAGCCATGTTCTCGTGCGCGGCGTGCTCAATGATGGCCGCATCCTCAACATCGCCGGTGACTACATCGCCCATGGCATCCGCCACCGGGCGAGCGAGCTGATGACGCTGGAGCTCGGCCCGCAGACCGAGGTCGAGCTGCAGAACAAGCTGCGCCACGAGGTGGACGCCGACCGTCTCACTCGGCTTGACCGGATGATGATCGCCGAGCAGCGTGAACACGGCATCCTCGATCTCCGGCCGGACGCTGGCGAGAGTTATCTCGTGCGGACCAACCGACATGTGCTCATCGACCGGGTGAAGAGGCTGGAGAGCTTCGGCATCGCCGAGGAGATCGAGCCGGGACGCTGGAGCATCGCGGAGCGGGCCGAAAGCACGCTCCGCGCGATGGGCGAGCGCGAGGACATCCTGCGCACCATGCATCGCGCACTGGCCGATCACGGGCTCGCGGAGAAGCGCGGCGCCGCGCAATACGTCACTCATGGCAGCCGCATCTCGCATGCCCTCATCGGCCGCGTGCTCGACAAGGGATTGGCGGGCGATGAGATGGGCGAGCGGTTCTATCTGGTCATCGATGGCGTGGACGGACGCACCCATCATGTCGAGACCAGCGACGCCTCCCGACTGGAGGACATAAAGCGCGGCCATATCGTCGCGCTCGACCCGCTGCCGACAAAGTCCGATCCACGCCCGGCGGACCTCAACATCGCCACCATGGGTGAGAGGAGCGGCGGCATCTATCGGCCGAGCGAGCATTTGGAACTCGCACGCCCGACGATCGAGCAGCAGCGCGGCGATCCGGACGCGTTCATCCGCGCCCATGTACGCCGGCTGGAAGCCCTGCGCCGCGCCGGCCATGTCGAGCGCATCGACGCGGATCGCTGGAAGATCCCGGACGATCTCCCCGAGCGCGGCATCGCCCACGATGCGCGAACCGGGCGGAAGGACTTCGCGGTCCGCACGCTCTCCACCTTCGATCTTGACCAGCAGGTCGCCAGTGATGGCGCCACTTGGCTCGATCGGGAACTAGCCTCCCGCCAGCGCACCGAGCTATCCGACGTCGGCTTTGGCCGTGAGGTGAGCGACGCCTTGGAGCGCCGCCGCCAGAGCCTCGTCGACCAGGGCCATGCCGTGCGGCTGGAGAACGGCAACGTCCGTGCGCCGCGCGACATCCTCGTCCGACTTGAAGCGGTCGAGGTGGAGCGCGTTGGCCGGGCCATGGCGGCGGAGCGCGGCCTTGCCTACACCCCGAGCCAACCGGGCGAGTATGTGTCCGGCCGGCTCGCCGGCTCAGTCAATCTGGTCAGCGGGCGCTTCGCCATGATCGACGACGGTCTCGGATTCCAGCTCGTGCCGTGGCAGCCCGTGCTGGAGAGGCAGATCGGCCGGCACATCTCCGGCGTCTCCCGCGATGGCGGGGTCGAGTGGAGCCTCGGCCGTAATCGAGGGCTGGGGCTTTAAGTCGGGCTAACCTGCGGCGGTGGCGTCTCCAGATCGGGATCGGCCGGCAGAGGCGCGAACTTATCGACTTCCGGGAACAGCGTGCGCTCGCGCAGCCAATCGCCAAACGAGGCGGGATCGAGCGCACGCTCCAGTTCGCTAAGGCGCTGGCGCGCCCAACTCAGCATGCGCCGCGTCTCGGCATCCTCGATATTCGCCGCCCACGCGATCCAGGAGCGCAGTTGTTCGGCCTTGCGGCCCATCTCGACGATCTCGTCGAGCAGTTCGTCGCGTTCCTCCTCGCGCTTCGTGCGCGCCTCTGTCCGCGTCCGGTTTTCCTCCGCGCGGCGGCGGAGGCGTGCGTTGCGCTCATCTTTGAGGCGGTCATCACGCCGGTAATCGATCCAGCCATGGAGTTCCTCGATGATAGAGTCGAGTTGGGCTTCCAGGGTCGCACGGCTGTTGTCCCGCCAGTTGCGTCGGCGCTGGTCCATGCTCCAGGCTTCAATGGAGATCGTCAGCTCACCGGTCGGGATATAATCGAACTCGGGATATTGGCGTTCGTAGGTGAAATCCCAATCACGGTAGCGAGCCGAGCGCCGATAGCGCTCCTCTGCCTTCAACTCATTGACCGTCGGATCGTGCTTTCGGCGCTTTATCGTCTCCGCCAGGATGAAGGGCACCTTGTCGACGCCCCGGCGAACTTCGACGTGCTTGCCCGCGAGGGTGCAGGAAATTTCCCGCGCCTCCATCCCGCGCGCGATGCTGTCGAGAATGAAGATCGCCCTCTCGACCGAACCGGCTCCCAGTCGCATAGACAGCAGGCCTTCCCCGCTAATCGCGATGATGCCGTCATGATCCGGCTTGGCCCGGCGCAGCGTATGGGCGGTCAGCGATACGGCCGTGTGGGGTTTGTCGATCCGGCTCCACTCGATCGTCCGTGTGTTCGGCTCTCGTGGCTTCATCAGCCGGCGCGGTGCGATCGCTGCCTTGCGCCCCCGTTCGAGGCGCTCCTCGATGACGGGATCTGACGGGCTCGTCGGATCGAGGCTGATGAGTTCGACAGCAGGATCGGCCGAGGAGGCAAAGATCGTCTGCCTCGGGTTCTTGCCGGCCGCCTTGTCTCGCCAATAGGCCGCCGTCGGCAGCGGCACGCGATGCTGGACGCATAAGTCCCGCAGTCGCCAATGCGAAAGGCCGAGCTTGCCGGCGACGGCGTCAAGCGGCTCGGCCCAAACGAGATCGTACATCTCGCGGCGGGTGATATGGGCAATCATGCGGATATGCGA
>NZ_JNLC01000002.1 GCF_000702305.1 Allobosea sp. 117 | reverse complement strand
ACATGCAGCCCTGCGGCCTGCGCCGCGTCGATGCCGGCGAGCACCTTGGAGAGATCGCCCCAGCGGGTCAGCGCCCGGAAGCGGGCCGGGTCCAGCGTGTCGAGCGAGACGTTGATGCGCTTCACCCCGCAGGCGGCGAGGTCGCCGGCGAAGCGGGCGAGCTGCGAGCCGTTGGTGGTCAGCGTCAGCTCTTCGAGGTCGCCGCTGTCGAGATGCCGGCCGAGCGAGCGGAACAGCGTCATCACGTCCCGGCGCACCAGCGGCTCGCCGCCGGTGAGCCGCAGCTTCTTCACCCCGCGCGCGACGAAGGCCGAGCACAGCCGGTCCAATTCCTCGAGCGTGAGCAGTTCCGGCTTGGGCAGGAACGTCATGTGCTCGGCCATGCAGTAGACACAGCGGAAATCGCAGCGGTCCGTCACCGAGACACGCAGATAGGTCACCGCCCGGCCGAAGGTGTCGACCAGCGGCTGGCGCGGCGCGGCCTTTGCCGCGCGGTCGAACTCGACGTCGAAACCCATCCCGGCTTCTGCTCCCGAAGCGCCTTCGCGCCTGCTTTTCACGAATGTTTCTAGTCGGCTGCGCTCCCCGTGCCAAGGCGGCAAGCCCTATCGGGCGATCGGTTTAGCCGTTCGAACCCCGCTTCTGACGCGCTGTTGAACGGACGACCCGGTCGGACGTATGGCGGGCGCCGGCTTGGCGAGCGGGCGGCATCCGCTTATGTGGGGATTGAAACGCCCGAGGAGAAGACGCCGTGACCGCCACCCCCTGGCCCACCGAGCTGCGCCTGCACAAGGACCACCGGACCCTGACCATCGCCTTCGACGACGGCGCCAGCTACGCGCTGCCGGCCGAATATCTGCGGGTGGAGAGCCCTTCCGCCGAGGTACAGGGCCATTCGCCGGCCGACCGCCAGCTCGTCGCCGGCAAGCGCGAGGTGCGCATCCAGGAGATCATCCCGGTCGGGCACTATGCCGTGCGCCTCATCTTCGACGATGGGCACTCGACCGGCATCTACACCTGGGAGACCTTCCAGACGCTCGGCGGCGAGCAGGAGGAGCGCTGGAAGCGCTATCTTCAGGAGCTCGCCTCGAAGAACCTGTCGCGCGACGCGCAGGGCGCGCAGCGGCATCATTGAGGCGTCTCGGAGAAAGTCCTGTCCATCCAGACGGCCGTCATCCTGAGGTGCCCGCGTCAGCGAGCCTCGAAGGATGTCCGTCGGGGCGAACACGACGACCATCCTTCGAGGCTCGGGCGCTGCCCGAGCACCTCAGGATGACGGTGTTCCGGGAAGGGCCGGAGTAACGACGCGATCCCGGATCAGCCATCAGGCCGACCGGGATGACGCCCGTCAGTTCAGCACGACGACCTTGGTGCCGACGCGCACGCGCTCATAGAGGTCCTGCACGTCGTCATTGGTCATGCGGAAGCAGCCCGACGAGACCGCCTGGCCGATCGTCTCCGGCTCGTTGGAGCCGTGGATGCGATAGAGCGACGAGCCGAGATACATGGCGCGGGCGCCGAGCGGATTGTCGATGCCGCCGGGCATGTAGCGCGGCAGGTCCGGCCGGCGCTTCAGCATCTGCGGGGGAGGGGTCCAGCCCGGCCACTCGGCCTTGCGGGTAATGGTCTTGTTGCCCGACCAGCGGAAGCCGTCGCGGCCGACACCGATGCCGTATTTCAGCGCCGTGCCGTTGTCCTGCACGAGGTAGAGCCGGCGCTCGGAGGTGTTGATGATGACGGTGCCCGGCGAGTACTTGCCGTCGTAGCGCACCGTCTGGCGCGGGATCGGCGAGCCTGAATAGCCCGAGCGATAGCCCGCCACCGGCCCGTTGCCGAAGTTCGAGGGTCGCGGAAAGAACGACGCCGGCCCGTCGAGGGCGGCGGCCGGCGCGGCGCCGGCGAGCGTTCCGGCCAGCAGCGCCGGAACGAGCAAACTGGAAAGACGCATTTTCTGCCCCATGCCCGAAATCTCGAATGCCGTCTGATCGCGACGCCGGAGAATGCGTGGACCGAACCGGAAACGTCACTCCCGCGCCGTTCCCCCTTCGTTTGCCGCATTCCCGCAGCGTCGTCGATGGTATCGCAACGAAAATTGGTAAATCTTGCCTATAGATGCAGTTTCGCCACGTTGACGTTCGCGTGAAATTCCCCCGTCGAGCGCATGCTGCCCTTCGCCGTGGCTCTGTCCCCGCGAGCCCGCGCTGAGACCTGCCGGCCGGCGGCGCGCGCAATGGCGGCAGACGGGAGCCGGCCCAGCGCCTATCCTGCCGGAAACCGGGGGCGGGAATGACGACGACGGCGGCGACGCGCAAACTCCTCACGTTCGTTGCCGTTGCGATGGGACTGATCGGGCTTCTGGCTCTCGCCGGCGTCGCCGAGCGCGCCCTGACCGAGCGGGTGGGGTCTTCCGGAGGCTGCCCGCTGAAACCGGGCCTGCATGTGGGCCCGCTTTCCGGCGCCTCCGTCACCCATTGCGATGGCGGCGACCCCGACACCGGCGAGGTGGCGAGCGGGACGCTGGCGCGCGCGCCCTTCGCGGTGATCCAGTATCTCGGCCATCCGAGCGCCGAGGGCGTGTTGCTCTGGCTCGAGGGCCCGGATGGGGAGCGCCTGCCGCTCCACCCGAAGGACGCCACCATCGGATGGCGGCGCGCGGTGGTCGCGGTGCCGGAAGGCTGGGCGAGCTTCCGGGTCGTCGCCCGCGACGAAAGCACCGCCTTCAAGGGCTGGATCGGCCTCGGCGAGGTGCGGCGCGCCTTCCTGCCCTTCGACGCGTCCGCGCTGGCGCGGCTCCTGTTCTGGCTGGTGGTGGCGCATCTCGCCCTCGCCGCGTGGTACGCCGCGGCGCGGCGGCGCTGGCCGTCGGAGGACGGCGCGCTGCTGCTGCCGCTGATCGTCGGGGCAGGGGCCTATGGCGCGGTGATCGCCTGGTTCCTGCATCCCTGGCTCGGCATGGCGGTCTCGCTCGCCCTGATGGCCGGCACTCTGGCCATGGCCGTCCAGGCCCTGCCGCAGGATGCGCTCGCCGATGCGAGCCGCGCGGTGGCGCCCGTCTCGGCCTTCACGCTCTTCGTGCTGGTGATGGGGCTCTATCCCTTCGCCGACCAGATCTATCTGGCGGCGGGCGACCGCTGGCTGTGGCTGCCGGGGGACAATGTGCTGCAACTGCTGCTGGCCGATCAGCTCCGGCGCGGCGCCCTCGCCATCCCCATGGTGTGGGACTGGCACGCCAGCGATCGCCCGCCGCTGCAGAGCGGCGTCTACCTGCTCTGGGGCGTCAGCGACCGGGCGCTCTATCAGGTGGTGTCGAGCCTTGCGCAGGCACTCATCCTGCTGCCGCTCGGCGCTCTGCTACGGCAGATGATGCCGCAGCGCCTCGTCTGGATGGGGCTCGCCGCCTTCGGCGCCTCCAGCCTCGCGCTGCTGCACACGCTGTATGTCTGGCCGAAGCTGTTCTCCGCGACCTTCCTGCTGATCGTCTTCATCGAGACCTTCGCTCCGATCGAGGGCCGCGCCAAGCGCCACGCGTTGATCATGGGCGGGGCCGCCGCCTTCGCCCTGCTGTGCCATGGCGGGGCGATCTTCGCGCTCGCGATTCTGGTGCCCTTCTATCTGTGGACGCGGCGGCGCGATGTCTTCGGCGAGACCGCTCGCACCGTGCCGACGATGATGAACATGCTTCTCAGCGCGCTGATCGCATTTCTCGCGATGCTGCCCTGGTTGCTGTTCCAGCGCCTCATTGACCCGCCCGGCGACCGACTGGCGAAGTGGCATCTCGCCGGGCTGATCGAGGTGAACGAGGGCATCGGCCTCGTCGAAGCCATGCGCGCGGCCTATGCGCGGCTCGGCTTCGACGCCTGGCTGGCCGGGCGGCTGGAGAACCTGCGGATGGTCTATGGCGGGCTCGCGAGCTTCCTCCCCGATCTCGCCGCCGGCCGCTTCGCAAACCCCGACATCCTGCTGCATCGCAGCTTCTACGAGACGCTCTATTCCCTGTGGTTCATCGCCCCGGCCGGGCTTGCGGCTTTCCTGATCCTCGCCGCGCGAGGGGGATTGCCGCCCCGCGCCGCGCCGCTCTTCGTGACCGGCAACGCGATCCTGCTGCTCTGGGCGCTCGCGATGTTCGTGCCGGGCTCGGCGGTGATCCATCAGGGAACCTTCTTCCCCTGGGTCGCGCTGTTCGCTGCCGCGATCGGCTGCCTCGCCGCGCTGCATCCCGCCCTTCTCGCCGCGGCGCTCGCCGGTAACGTCACTTTGATGGCGCTGTTCTACCTGCCGGAAAAGGCCGCCGCAGCCTCGCCGCAACTCCACGCGGCAGCGGCTTTCGCGGCCTTTCTCGCCTTCGCGGCGGCCTGCCATCGTGGTGTCAGGGAACCGGAGGCGCCGCTTCATATGTGAACGAACTGGAGCTTCGGGCGTTGGCGACGCGAGCGTATCGCGTTCCGACGAAAGGAAGCATCATGAAGAAGACCATCGCCATACTCGCCGCTACCCTGATGGCCGCGACCCCGGCCGCCGCCGCCTCCTTCGGTGACGGTGTGCTGAAGACGGCGCCCTCTGGCGTGGAGCAGGTGCGGCACCATGGTCCGTACGGTGGGCCTTACCGGCATGGCGGCTACTACCGTCATGGCTATGACCGTCATTATCACGGCCGCTATTACCGGAACGACGGCGCGGTCGCGGCCGGCGTGGTCGGCGGCCTCTTGCTGGGCGGCGCCATAGCCGGCGCGGCGAACGCCAATGTGGCGCGCGGTGCGACCTATGCCGATGCCCACGTCCAGTGGTGCGCCAGCCAGTACCGGTCGTACCGGGCCTATGACAACACCTTCCAGCCCTATGGCGGCCCGCGCCAGCCCTGTGTCTCGCCGTACAACTGATCGGTCTGGAAGGACGCGACGCGAGAGGAGCCCGCTTGCCGGGCTCCTTTTTTCGTTCCGACAGCGCACGGAGGCTGCCCGCGTAGCGCAGGCGATCCGGATATCGATGAAGAGGAAGCCGATGGTGGGCGATGCAGGGATTGAACCTGCGACCCCTCCCGTGTGAAGGGAGTGCTCTCCCGCTGAGCTAATCGCCCGCCGACCATCGAGGCGGCTGGATTTAGTGGGTGAGGCCGACAGGTGTCAAGCGCGGAACACGCCGCGGCGATCGGTCCTCACGCGCCGTTCAGCAGCTTCTCGACGGTTTCCGGCAGATGGTCGAAGTGCTCGATCAGCACGTCGCCGCCCAGTTCGGCCGCCGGCGTGTCGGTATAGCCGAACGGCACGACGATGCTCGGGACCCGGGCGTTGCGCGCCGTGATCACGTCGGTGGCGCTGTCGCCGACCATCACCGCGCGGGTCGGAATGCCGCCCGCCCGCTCGATGGTGCCGAGCAGATGGCGCGCGTCCGGCTTGTGGACGGGAAAGGTGTCGGCGCCCGCGATCACCGCGAAGCGGTCCTTGAGGCCGAGGCGGCTGAGCAGCTCCACCGAGAGATATTCGAGCTTGTTGGTGCACACCGCCAGCTTGTGTCCGCGCGCGCTCAGCACGTCGAGCGCCTCCACGAGACCGGGGAAGGGGCGGGAGAAGTCGGCGATATGCGCCTCGTAATGCGCGAGGAACCGCGCGAACAGCCGGTCGCCTTCCGCCTCGTCGACCGTCATCCCGGCGGCCGCGAGCCCGCGATTGACGAGCGCTCGGGCACCGGCGCCGATCATCTTGCGCGTCTCCTCGCGCGGCAGGCGCGGCGCGCCGGCCTCGTCGAGCACGATGTCGAGCGTGTCGAGCAGATCCGGAGCGGTATCGACGAGCGTGCCGTCGAGGTCGAAGGCGATGACGGCGGGGGCGGACGAGGACATGTGGGCGATTTCCCCTGAGGCGTGCGCGGCATTTTGCGATATGCCATCTTGCCTACAATCCTGCCGCTTTTGCTGTCCAGCGTGCCGCGTCCATCCGGCACACATCGGGCGGCCGGCGGGCGAGAAAAGGCGACGCGCTTTCGGGGAGTTCATTTCATGACGTCGAAGTTCGGTTTCATCGCGTCCGGTCTGCCGCTGGCCGCGGCGGTCCTGCTGCTCGGCAGCGCGGCGGCGCACGCCCAGCAGGCGGCCTTCCAGTTCGAGGCGCCGCCCTCGGCGCAGGCCAACCGGGTCTATTCGGTGAATGCCGTGACCGGCGAGATCAGCGCCTGCCAGTTCGAGCGGCCGGAAGGCAATCTCGTCGGCGTCACCCGCTGCTTCACGCGCGATCCCAGCGCCGGCCCGCAGAAGAACGGCCGCTACGAGCTGCGCTCGACCCGCTATTCGGGCGAGACCGGCGTCTTCCGCGTCAACATCATCAGCGGCGAGATGAGCGTCTGCTACGTGCGCGACATGCCCAAGAGCGGCGGCGGCGTGGAGCCTGCCGTCGTGTGCACTCCGCAGGCCAAATGATACCTTCGGATCGGCCGGAACGGAACGCGCGGGCGAGCTGCGGCAAAGTGGACGCGCCGGCGCGCCGGCATTCACCCTTGGTCGTGTTGGCGCTTGTCCTCGCCTCGGTTCGGCGCTAGGCAGCGCCGTCGATCTTCCGGGGACGCTCATGTCGGACGCTGAACTGCTGAAACGCCAGGCTGCGGCGCAGGCCCTCGATCTCGTCCGCTCGGGCGACAAGCTGGGCCTCGGCACCGGCTCGACCGCGCGGCATTTCGTCGATCTGCTGGCCGAGCGCGTGAAGCAGGGCCTCGACGTGGTCGGCGTTCCGACCTCGGAGGCGACCCGCGCGCAGGCGGAGAGCCTCGGCGTGCCGCTCTCGACGCTCGACGAGCACCCCGTGCTCGATCTGTGCGTCGACGGCGCCGACGAGGTCGGCCCGGATCTCGTGCTGGTGAAGGGCGGCGGCGGCGCGCTGCTGCGCGAGAAGATCGTCGCCTCGGCGGCCAGGCAGATGGTCGTCATCGCCGACGCCAGCAAGCATGTCGCCACCCTCGGCAAGTTCCCGCTGCCCATCGAGGTGGTGGATTTCGGTGTCGCCGCGATCCGCCGCGGCATCGACAAGGCGGCCAAGGCGGCCGGCTGCCACGGCTTGCTGACGCTGCGGCGCGGAGCCGACGGTCATGTTTTCGTCACGGATCAGGGACACCTCATCCTCGACGGCGCATTCGGTTCCATTCCCGATCCCGTCGCGCTGGCGGCCAATCTGGCCGCGGTGCCGGGCGTTGTTGAACATGGGCTTTTCATCGGTCTGGCGAGCCGTGTCATTCTCGCCGGGCCGGGCGGCGTGACAGTGCTCGACCGCACGTAAAACATTTCGGCAGGGAGATTTTCATGCGAGTTCCGTTCAACAGGCGGAAACAGATCCGGCGGTCCATCGGCGCGGGGCTCACCGTGCTGATGCTGGGCGGCGCCGTTCCGGCCATGGCGCAGACCGCGGCTCCCGCGCCCGCCGCCACGCCCGAGCCGAGCGCCGCCAACGTCGCGCTCGCCAAGGAACTGCTTTCCGTCAATGGCGAGGCCGGCAGCTTCGACGCGCTGATACCGGGCGTGATCGAGCAGACCGCAGGCAGCTTCGTTCAGGCGAACCCGGACCTCATCCGCGAGCTGCGCGACGTCGCGCGCGCCATCGCTCCGGAATATGAGGCGCGCAAGAACGAGATCACCGACATTCTCGCCAAGGTCTATGCGAGCCACTTCACCGAGGCCGAGCTGAAGGAGATCGTCGCCTTCTATCGCACGCCCACCGGCAAGAAGCTGGTCGACGAGCGCCAGCCGGTCCTCGACGAGGGGCTGCGGAGCATCCAGGCCTGGAGCGGGCGTTTCGCGCGCGAGATGGAAGGGCGCATCCGCGAGGAGATGAAGAAGCGCGGCTACACGATCTGATCGCCGCCGCCTCATTCGATCAATGTGCGAAGCCCGGCTGGAGACAGCCGGGCTTCGTCGTTTCCGGTATCAGTCCTCGTCGCCGCCGACCGGGGCGCGCCTGCCGGTGATCAGCGTGAAGAGCATCGGCCCGAGCAGCGCCAGGATCGACAGCGCGTAGAGCGTCAGCGCGATCGGGCTCTGGAACAGCACCATGGGATCGCCGACGCTGATGGCGAGCGCCCGGCGAAGCTGCTGCTCGGAGAGCGGGCCGAGGATCAGCCCTACCACCACCGGGGCGATCGGATAATTGTACCGGCGCAGCACGTAGCCGAGCAGGCCGAACACCACCAGCATGCCGAGCTCGACCAGCGACGGATTGGCGCCGAGCGTGCCCAGCGTCGCGAAGACGAGGATGCCGCCATAGAGCCACGGGCGCGGGATCGCCAGCAGCCGCACCCACAGCCCGACCAACGGCAGGTTCAGCACCAGCAGCATGCCGTTGGCGATGAACAGGCTGGCGATCAGGCCCCAGACGAGGTCCGGATTGGTGGTGAACAGCAGGGGGCCGGGATTGAGTCCGTATTGCTGGAAGCCGGCGAGCATGATCGCCGCGGTCGCCGAGGTCGGCAGGCCGAGGGTGAGGAGGGGCACCAGCACGCCGGCGGCGGCCGCGTTGTTGGCCGCCTCGGGACCCGCCACGCCTTCGATGGCGCCGTTGCCGAACTCCTCCGGCTTCTTGCAGAGCCGCTTCTCCAGCGCATAGGAGAGGAAGGTCGGGATCTCCGCGCCGCCGGCCGGCATGGCGCCGATCGGGAAGCCCAGCGCCGTGCCGCGCAGCCAGGGGAACCAGGAGCGCTTCCAGTCCTCCTTGCTCATGAACACCGAGCCGCGCACCGGCTCGATGACCTCCTCCGCCCGGTTGCCGGCGGCGGCGACGGACAGCGTCTCGCCGATGGCGAAGAGCGCGACGGCGAGCGTCGTCACTTCGACGCCGTCCAGAAGGTCCGGTATGCCGAAGGAGATGCGCGCCTGGCCGCTCTGCAGGTCGATGCCGATCAGGCCGAGGGTGAGGCCGAGGAACAGGCTGACGAGGCCGCGCGTCACCGATGAGCCGAAGGCCGCCGACACGGTGGTGAAGGCGAGCACCATCAGCGCGAAATAGTCCTCCGGCCCGAAGGAGATGGCGATGTCGACGACGGTCGGCGCCACCAGCGCCAAGCCGATGGTGGCGATGGTGCCGGCGACGAAGGAGCCGATGGCGGCGGTGGCAAGCGCCGGCCCGCCGCGCCCGGCGCGGGCCATCTTGTTGCCTTCGAGCGCGGTGACGATCGACGAGCTCTCGCCCGGCGTGTTCAGCAGGATCGAGGCGGTCGAGCCGCCATACATGCCGCCGTAATAGATGCCGGCAAACATGATCAGCGAGCCGGCGGGGTCGAGCTTGAAGGTGATCGGCAGCAGCAGCGCGACGGTGAGCGCCGGCCCGATGCCCGGCAGCACGCCGACGGCGGTGCCGAGCATGACGCCGATGAAGGCGAACAGCAGGTTGGACGGCTGGAGAGCGATCAAGAGGCCTTGGCCGAGGGCATCAAAGGTTTCCATGGACCGGGCGCCTTCAGATCAGCCGCTCGATGGGGCCGGCCGGCAGCGAGAGCTGGAGCCCCTTGGCGAAGATGACGTAGATGACGAAGCTGATGACCGCGCCGGCGAGGAAATGCGCCCAGACCGGCCCGCGGCCGAAGCCCTTCACGGTGGCGGCGAACAGCCAGCCGGTGGCGATGGAGAAGCCGGCGAAGGGCAGCAGGGCGATCTGCCCGAGCAGCCCGCCGAGCACCCAGAGGATCGGCTTGACCTCGTCGTGCGGGCGCTCCTCCTCGGCGCCCTTCAGCGCCTCGATCGCGGTGGCGATGGCGAGGATGCCGAGACCGCCGGCGATGATGGCCGGGAACGCCGCCGGGCCGACCGCGGAATAGGACGGCATCGCGGAGAGCCGCCACGCGTCGAGCCCCACCACCACGGCGAGCACGGCGAGCCCGAGCGCGATGACGAAGCCCGCCTTGTCGGGTGTTGGCCGGGACGGCGGCTGAGCCGGATCGGACATGGAGGGAGCCTTCCAGGGATGTCGGGGCGGGAGCGTGCGGAGGAGGGTGGAGACGGGGCCACCCGGACGCGGTTTCCTGCGTCCGGGTGGCGAATTGCGGAAGGAGGGCGGCGTTCGCCCGGGCCTCACTGGGTGAGGCCGATATCCTTCAGCACGACCTTGGTGTTGGCGATGTCGGCGGCGAGCTGCTTCTCGAACTCGGGACCGGCCAGATAGGTGTCGGCCCAGCCCTTGGTCTTCAGCGTGTCCTGCCAGGTGGCGGATTTCGCCATCTTCTCTACCACGTCGAGCAGCGCCTTCTTCTGCTCGGCGCTGATGCCGGGCGCGGCGGCGACCATGCGCCAGTTCTGCACCTCGACGTCGACGCCGGCTTCCTTGAAGGTCGGCGCGTCGATGCCCGGCAGGCGCTGGGCCGAGGAGACCCCGAGGATGCGCAGCTTGCCGGCCTTCGCCTGCGGCTCGACCTCGGAGAGGCCGTTGAGGCCGACCGTGACCTTGCCGCCGAGGATCGAGGCGAGCGACTCGCCGCCGCCCGAGAAGGCGATGTAGTTCAGCTTGCTCGGCTCGATGCCAAGCGCCTTCACGATCAGGCCGGCCGTGATGTGGTCAGTGCCGCCCGCCGAGCCGCCGGCCCAGGACACCTTGGCCGGGTCGGCCTTCAGCACCTTGACGAAGTCGTCCATGGTCTTGAGCGGCGAGCTGGTCGGCACGACCAGTGCCTCGTACTCGCCGGTCAGCCGCGCCAGCGGCGTGACCTGCGAGAGGTCGACCGGCGACTTGTTGGTGATGATCGCGCCGACCATCACATAGCCCGACACCATCAGGGCGTTCGGATCGCCCTTGGAGCTGTTGACGAACTGCGCGATGCCGATGGTGCCGCCGGCGCCCGGCACGTTCATGACCTGCACGTTGCCGACGATCTTCTCGGTCTGCAGGGCGTGCTGCATCGAGCGCGCGGTCTGGTCCCAGCCGCCGCCGGGCGCGGCGGGCGCCATGATCTTGAGTTCGTTGACCTGAGCCTGGGCGGCGCCGAGCGGAACGGCCAGCGCCAGGGTCATCCCCAGCAGAGTGCCGCGGATCATGTTCGACATGGATTTCCTCCTGAGCCATGTGCGTGCGGCGTTTCGAAACACGGACGCCGCTTCTTAGTGAGGGCGCAGGCTAGTGCGCGCATCCCGCTCTGTCGAGTTCCACCAAAGAGGGAGCAAACGTTGCGCCCGCTTGCCTTTCAGGGCAGCCATGCGCGCCGCGCCGTATGGCTTGACGCCGAGGCGCCGTGAGCCGACATGCAGCGGTGAAATCGGGGATGGACCCATGACCAGCTATGATGTGGACCTGTTCGTCATCGGCGCGGGCTCGGGGGGCGTGCGCGCCGCCCGCATCGCCGCAGGTTACGGCGCGCGGGTGAAGGTGGCGGAGGAATACCGCGTCGGCGGCACCTGCGTGATTCGCGGCTGCGTGCCGAAGAAGCTGATGGTCTATGCCGGCCGCTTCGCCGGCGAGTTCGAGGACGCCGCCGGCTTCGGCTGGACCGTGGAGGGCGCGCGCTTCGACTGGGCGACGCTGATCGCCAACAAGGACAAGGAGATCGCCCGGCTGGAGGCGGCCTATCACGCCAATCTCCAGAAATCCGGCGTCGAGATCGTTCCCCAGCGCGCCGAGCTCGAGGACGCCCACACCGTGCGCCTCGCCGACGGCACGCGCGTCACCGCCGGCACCATCCTCATCGCCACCGGGGCACGGCCCAATCTCGGTCTCGACATCCCCGGCCGCGAGCTTGGCATCACCTCGAACGAGATCTTCCATCTCGAACGCCAGCCGGGAAGCATCGTCATCCAGGGGGCGGGCTATATCGCGCTCGAATTTGCCAGCCTGCTCGCCGGGCTGGGAACGAAGGTCACGGTCGTGCATCGCGGCGACAAGCTGCTGCGCGGCTTCGACGATGATATCCGCGAGCTGATCGTGAAGGAGCTGGAGGGACATGGCGTCGCCTTCGAGTTCGGCGCCACCATCGAGGCCATCCATGCCGAGGGCGGCGGGAAGCGCATCCGTCTCAATGACGGGCGCGATCTCTTCGCCGACGAGGTGATGCTCGCCATCGGCCGGACGCCGAACACGACAGGCCTCGGCCTCGACAAGGTCGGCGTCCATCTGAACGAGGCGGGCGCGATCGCGGTCGATGCGGGTTCGCGCAGCAACATCCCCTCGATCTACGCGGTCGGCGACGTCACCGACCGGGCGAACCTCACGCCGGTCGCCATCCGCGAGGGCCATGCCTTCGCCGACACCGTGTTCGGCGGCAAGCCGTGGAGCGTCGACCATTCGCTGATCCCGACCGCGGTCTTCACCGAGCCGGAGGTCGGCGTGGTCGGCCTCACCGAGGCGGAGGCGCGCGCGCAGGGACGGCGGGTCGACATCTACAAGACCAGCTTCCGGCCGATGAAGGCGACTTTGTCCGGCCGCCAGACGCGGGTGTTCATGAAGCTGGTGGTCGACCAGAAGGACAACCGGGTGCTCGGCGCGCATCTCCTCGGCGAGGCGAGCGCGGAGATCATCCAGCTTGTCGGCGTCCTGCTCACCGTCGGCGCCACCAAGGCGGATTTCGACCGCACCGTCGCGCTGCATCCGAGTGCGGCGGAGGAACTCGTGACGCTGCGCGACCGCCACCCGTCGAGCGACCAGCTCCCCGAGGCGTCCGCCGAGATGACCCCGGCGATCTGAGGGCCGGGTGTCCCGGCCCAGCGCAGGCGTAGCCGGAGCGCCGAGCCGGGACCCAGGAGAGATTCCGCCGCAGCCGCGGCGCTTCCTGAAAAGGATGTGGCGACTTCGCCGACTTTCTCCTTGGACCCCGGATCGGCGCTGCGCTGCGCGCAGCTTGTCCGGGGAACATGGGCTCCGGTTTGCGGCACTCCCGCAATCCCGCCATGGCGCGCCATGCTCTGGCTTTGTTCTCGGCCTTGGGTGTATAAGGCCGGCCTTTCCGCAGGGGGTGATGCCCTGCGACGACGTAGTGGAGGCGAAGATGGTTGAACGCTGGACGCCGGACAGTTGGAGGGCCAAGCCCATCCAGCAGGTCCCGGATTATCCGGACGCCGAAGCCTTGGCTTCGGTGGAGCGTCAGCTCGCCTCGTTTCCGCCGCTGGTTTTTGCAGGTGAGGCCCGTCGCCTGAAGCGCGAGCTTGCCAAGGTGGCCAAGGGAGAGGCCTTCCTCCTGCAGGGCGGCGACTGCGCCGAGAGCTTCGCCGAGCATTCGGCCGACAACATCCGCGATTTCTTCCGCGTCTTCCTGCAGATGGCGGTGGTGCTGACCTATGCCGGCGCTTCCCCCGTGGTGAAGGTCGGGCGCATCGCCGGCCAGTTCGCCAAGCCGCGCTCGGCTCCGACCGAGACCGTGGGCGGGGTGGAACTGCCGTCCTATCGCGGCGACATCATCAACGACATCGAGTTCACCCCGGCCTCGCGCATCCCCGATCCGCGCCGGCAGCTCGAGGCGTACCGCCAGTCGGCGGCGACGCTGAACCTTCTGCGCGCCTTCGCCAATGGCGGCTATGCCAGCCTCGGCAACGCGCATCAGTGGATGCTCGGCTTCATCAAGGACTCACCGCAGTCCGGCCGCTACCAGGCGCTCGCCGATCGCATCACCGAGGCGCTCGACTTCATGCGCGCCATCGGCATCGACCCGGAGACGCATCCGGAGATGCGCTCGACCGAGTTCTTCACCAGCCACGAGGCGCTGCTGCTCGGCTTCGAGCAGGCGCTGACGCGGGTGGATTCCACCACCGGCGACTGGTACGCGACCTCCGGCCACATGATCTGGATCGGCGATCGCACCCGCCAGTTCGACCACGCGCATATCGAATATTGCCGCGGCGTGAAGAACCCGATCGGGCTGAAGTGCGGCCCGTCGCTGAAGCCGGACGACTTGCTCCGCCTCATCGACGCGCTGAACCCGGAGAACGAGCCGGGCCGGCTGACGCTGATCGGCCGCTTCGGCGCCGACAAGGTGGCCGACAGCCTGCCGGCGCTGGTGCGCGCGGTGAAGCGCGAGGGCCGCACCGTGGTGTGGTCGTCCGACCCGATGCACGGCAACACCATCAAGGCCGCCTCGGGCTACAAGACGCGCCCGTTCGACCAGATCCTCTCCGAGGTGAAGGACTTCTTCGCGGTGCATGCCGCCGAAGGCACCTTCGCCGGCGGCGTGCATCTGGAGATGACCGGCAAGAACGTCACCGAATGCACCGGCGGCGCGCGGGCGATCTCGGATGCGGACCTGAAGGACCGCTACCACACCTATTGCGACCCGCGGCTCAATGCCGAGCAGGCCATCGAGATGGCCTTCCTCGTCGCCGAGCTCCTGAAGCAGGAGCGCGCCGGGCGCACCCGCCCGGTGACGCAGGCCGCCGAGTGACACGCGGCGGGCCGGATCTTCCGGCCCGCCTCTTCGCCGTCAGCCCCACCCCTCCAGCACGATCTTGCCGATCGAGCGGCCGCTCTCGATCGCGGCATGGGCGCGCCTGAGATTGGCGGCGTTGATCGTGCCGTAATTCGCGCCGAGCGTGGTGCGGACGGTGCCCGCGTCGACGAGGCGCGACACCTCGCTCAGCAGCTCGTGCTGCGCGATCATATCCGGCGTGCCGAACATCGAGCGCGTGAACATCAGCTCCCAGTGCAGCGACAGGCTCTTGCCCTTCAGCGCCAGCGCGTCGAGCGACTTGGGATCGTCGATCAGCGCGATACGGCCCTGCGGGCGCACCGCCTTGATGATCTCGGCCCAGTGCGTGTCGGTCTGGGTGAGGCTGTAGACGTAGTCCACCTCGCCTAAGCCCGCCCGCGCGAGTTCCTCCGACAGCGGCTTCGAATGGTCGATCACCGCGTGGGCGCCGAGCTCCTCGACCCATTTCCGGCTTTCGGGGCGCGAGGCGGTGCCGATCACGGTGAGGTCTGTGAGCTGCCGCGCGAACTGCGTCACCAGCGAGCCGACGCCGCCCGACGCGCCGACCACCAGCAGCTTGCCGCCTGCGCCCTTCTTCGGCACCTGAAGCCGGTCGAACAGGCCTTCCCAGGCGGTGATGGAGGTGAGCGGCAGGGCCGCGGCTTCGGCAAATCCGAGCGTCTTCGGCTTCGCGCCGACGATGCGCTCGTCGACGAGGTTGTACTCGGCGTTCGTGCCGGGCCGGTTGATGTTGCCGGCGTAGAACACCTCGTCGCCCGGCTTGAACAGCGTCACCTCTGCGCCCACCGCCTCGACGATGCCGGCGGCGTCCCAGCCGAGGATCACCGGCGCGTCCGGCGTGCCCTGCCGGCGCAGGCGCACCTTGGTGTCGACGGGGTTCACCGAGATGGCGGCGATCTTGACCAGAAGGTCGCGCGGGCCGGGGGAGGGGACGGGCGTCTCGAAGTCGAACAGCGAGCGTTCGTCGGAGATGGGCAGGGATTCGATATAGCCGACGGCTTTCATGGACAGGTCTCCCGCGCCGGGGCGGCGCATGGTGATGGGTAGCTTCCCGTCCAATGTCGATGCCGAGCGGAAATCCGCAAGACAGCACAAGTTTGTAGGGTGGTATCAGGGGTGTAACCCGCGCGGGCGGGCGGCAGGCCCGGCCCCTCGCGCTCCCTCCCGGTCCGGCCGGCGGCCGCGCTCAGAAGATTTTGCCGATGTCGAGAGGGCCCGGATCCCAGTGCAGGTTCTCGGGAACGTGCTGATGGCCGCACCAGCCGTTGAAGTTTTTCCAGGTCGAGAATGACATCCGGGATGTGGCGCCCGAACCCACTGCCTGATCCTCAGGGAAAAAGGGTGGAGCGGACTTGCTGATGCCTTTGGCCGCCGAGATCCAGTTTATCAGGTCGTGAAGCGACTGGATTATATCCGGATGAAGTTTCGCAATGTTTTCGGAGCGCCACGCTATTTCGATCTGGATGGCGCTGGCCCTGTTGGTCTGCACGCCGCCATCCTTGTTCTTAAGTGCTCTCGATCCATTATTGATAGAAAAATGCTGATATACCTTGACCCCGGATGATTTGCGTACAACCGTGAAATGGGGAGCGTTCGTTCCGCCATAATAACTCGTCGTCGAGACGTTGTAGTCCGTCGATTGCGTTGTGTGCAAAACGCCTCGGAACGGATAGCTGGGGTCGAACGCCGGACTCGGCGCCATGAATGGCACGGAGATCGCGTTGGGGTATATGCCGCTTCCAGGCATGTCGCCCTCCCATGTTGGATTTACGTGCGGGCTCGATCTGTGTCACGGGAAGAGGATGTTTCTTATCGTGGCCATCCGGCTCAGCACGTCGGCAGAGTAGTCGTGGCCGGTGCTGCTCTTGTCGACGTCGTGGCCTTTTGAGAAATTGTAATACGCCCACCATCCGCAATTATAGGAAGAGATACTGATCCGAAGAATCTCGGCGGCGGTCAGATTTGCCTTTCCGACGAAGCTTTTCTTGCCGAAGACGATCTTTTTTCCCTGGTTCTTTTCGACATTGGTCCGCTTGCCGTCGAGGACGAGCGCGCCCTTGGCGATGCCTTGCTCGACATCCTGCCAGGCCCCGGAATGGCACCACTCCGGAAAGGAACGATCATCGATCTGCATGATGCCGTATCCGTGGCCGCCGTCGCCGATGATGTTCTTCATGTTCGTTTCGCGCGAAGTGATGGCCATGAGCAGTACTGCGTCGAACGTGTAGTCGGCGCCGGAATCCTGGAAGAATGGCAGCCATCCCTTGTCGGCTGCGCGTTTGCACTGCTTCTTGAGATCGCTCGTTGTCCAATTCGGCATGGAAATTCCACGATCGAACGAATGATGCGGTAGAAAATACTCGTTCGTAAACCTTAGGTTGTCAATTGAGATTTGCACAACCGAATTTTCGGACCGGCTCGCTCCTTCCGTTGTCTCTTGTGGGTGTGCGGATCGAAGGACCGCCGCCGGACCGGCGGGGGTCGTACATGTCGGCCACCCGTACTAGATTGCGCGCGCGATCCATGCGGAGGCGGCGATGGCCAGACGTCACGAGGACTATAGCTGCAGCCTGGGCTGCCCGGTCGAGGCGGCGCTGGAGATCATCGGCGCCAAGTGGAAGGGCGGCATCATCTATCATCTGCTGGGCGGCGAGCTGCGTTTCAGCGAGCTGCGCCGGCGCACGCCGAACGTCACCCAGCGCATCCTCGCGAAAGCCCTGCGCGAGCTGGAGGCGGACGCGGTGATCGCCCGCACCGTCTACCCCACCGTGCCGCCGCAGGTCGGCTACCGCCTGACCCCGAAGGGCGAAGCGCTGCGCCCCGCCATCCTACTGCTGGCGGACTGGGGGCGCGAGCAGGCGCTCCCCGGCCGCAAGCTGATGCTGGCGGCCGAATAGCTCTGCGTTGGACGCATAAGGACATTCCCGTCGCCCGAAAGTCGCATCGCCCCTCCGCCCGCGAGCGGCTATCGGACGGGGAGTTCCCTTCTGCGGTCGGTTCCGTCATGCCCCACGAGCGTATTCGCCAAGCCTCCCTGCACGCCAAGGTGACCAGCGCGGAGGAGGCCGCCCGTCTCATCACCGACGGCATGACGGTCGGCATGAGCGGCTTCACCCGCGCCGGCGAGGCGAAGGCGGTGCCGATGGCGCTGGCCGAGCGGGCCAAGCGCGAACCGCTGAAGATCACGCTGATCACCGGCGCCTCGCTCGGCAACGACCTCGACAAGCAGCTCGCCGAGGCCCACGTGCTCTCCCGGCGCATCCCCTTCCAGTCCGATCCGGCGCTGCGCAAGGCGATCAATGCCGGCGAGGTGATGTTCGTCGACCAGCATCTGTCGGAGACGGTGGAGCTGCTGCGCACCCGGCAAATCGGCCCGGTCGACGTGGCGGTGATCGAGGCGGTCGCCATCACCGAGCAGGGCGGCATCATCCCGACCACCTCGGTCGGCAATTCGGCGAGCTTCGCCATATTGGCGCCGAAGGTGATCGTCGAGATCAACATGTCGCAGCCGGCGCTGCTGGAAGGGCTGCACGACATCTACATCCCGACCCGGCGGCCGGTGCGCCATCCGATCCCCATCGTCGCGCCGGAGAACCGGATCGGGCTGCCCTTCATCCCGATCGAGCCCGAGAAGATCGCCGCCATCGTCGTCACCTCGAAGCTCGATTCCTCCTCGACCGTGCTGCCGCCGGACGTCGAGACGCGGGCGATTGCCGGGCATCTCACCGAGTTCCTGAAGCACGAGGTGGCGGTGGGCCGGCTGACCAACCAGCTCCTGCCGCTGCAGGCCGGCATCGGCACCATCGCCAATGCGGTGATGCACGGGCTGATCGACAGCCCGTTCCACAACCTCACCATGTATTCGGAAGTGCTGCAGGACAGCACCTTCGACCTGTTCGATGCCGGCAAGCTCGACTTCGCCTCCGGCTCCTCGATCACCCTGTCGCGCGACAAGTACCAGGCGGTGCTGCCGGACTTCGCGCGCTACAAGCCGAAGCTGGTGCTGCGCCCGCAGGAGATCAGCAACCACCCCGAAGTCATCCGCCGGCTCGGCGTCATCGCCGTCAACACGGCGCTGGAATTCGACATCTACGGCAACATCAACTCCACCCATGTGGGCGGCACCCACATGATGAACGGCATCGGCGGTTCGGGCGATTTCGCGCGCAACGCCTATCTCTCGGTCTTCGTCACCAAGTCGCTCGCCAAGGACGGCGCCATTTCGAGCGTCGTGCCCATGGTGAGCCATGTCGACCACACCGAGCACGACGTCGACATCGTGGTGACCGAGCAGGGCCTCGCCGACCTTCGCGGCCTCGCGCCGCGCGAGCGGGCCAAGCTGATCGTCGCCCATTGCGCGCATCCGTCCTACCGCGATGCGCTGGCCGACTATGTCGCCCGCGCCACCGCCCGCGGCGGGCACACGCCGCACCTGATCGAGGAGGCGCTCGGCTGGCACGCGGCCCTGCGGGAGCGTGGCTCGATGCGCTCCCTTCCATCGGCGGCGGTGATCGCGTGATACGCTTCTGATCATTGCCGATGCGGCGCGGGGACTATAAATCAGCGACATGTCCAGCGCCCCCGCCGACCAGCTCCTCATCGCTCTCGCGCAACTGAACCCGGTGGTCGGCGACGTCGCCGGCAATGCCGAGAAGGCGCGTGCGGCGCGCGTCGAGGCCGCCGGACAGGGCGCCGATCTCATCGTCTTCACCGAGCTGTTCATCGCCGGCTATCCGCCCGAGGACCTCGTGCTCAAGCCTGCCTTCCAGCTCGCCTGCCGGCAGGCGGTGGAGGCGCTGGCGGCCGAGACGGCGGATGGCGGGCCGGCGGTGCTGATCGGCTCGCCTTGGGTCGAGGCCGGCAGGCTCTATAATGCCGTGCTGCTGCTCGACGGCGGCGCCGTCGCGGCGGCGCGCTACAAGGTCGACCTGCCCAATTACGGCGTGTTCGACGAGAAGCGTGTGTTCGCGCCCGGCCCCCTGCCGGGGCCGATCGCCTTCCGGGGCGTGCGCCTCGGCGTGCCGATCTGCGAGGACATCTGGACGCCGGACGTCGTCGAGTGCCTCTCCGAGACCGGCGCCGAGCTCCTGCTGGTGCCGAACGGCTCGCCCTATCGCCGCTCCGTCTATGACGAGCGCATGAACATCGCGGTCTCCCGCGTGGTGGAGAGCGGCCTGCCGCTCGCCTATGTGAACCAGCTCGGCGGGCAGGACGAGCTGGTGTTCGACGGCGGCTCCTTCGTGCTGAACGCCGACCGCACGCTGGCCACCCAGATGCCGAACTTCCAGGAACGCATCCGGCTCACCCGCTGGGAGCGCTGGGCGGACGGCTGGCGCTGCGAGACGAGCGTGCGCGCCCCGCTGCTGCAGGACGACGAGGCGGATTACGCCGCCTGCGTCATCGGCCTGCGCGACTATGTCGAGAAGAACCGTTTCCCCGGCGTGGTGCTGGGCCTGTCCGGCGGCGTCGATTCCGCCCTCGTCGCCGCCATGGCGGTCGACGCGCTGGGGTCTGAGCGCGTGCACTGCGTGATGCTGCCCTACCGCTTCACCTCGAACGAGTCGCTCTCCGATGCCGCCGGCGTCGCCGAGGCGCTGGACTGCCGCTACGACATCGTGCCGATAGCCGAGGCCGTGGAAGGGCTGGAGCAGGTGCTGAAGCCGCTCTTCGACGGCCGCCCGCGCGACGTGACGGAAGAGAACCTGCAGTCCCGCGCGCGCGGCACCATACTGATGTCGATCTCCAACAAGTTCGGCTCGATGGTAGTGACCACCGGCAACAAGTCGGAGATGTCGACCGGCTACGCCACGCTCTATGGCGACATGAACGGCGGCTACAACCCGCTGAAGGACCTCTACAAGACGCAGGTGTTCCGGCTCTGCCACCTGCGCAACCGCTGGAAGCCGGCCGGCGCGCTGGGCCCGGACGGCGTCGTGATCCCCGAGAACGTCATCATGAAGCCGCCGACCGCCGAGCTGCGCGAGAACCAGAAGGATCAGGACAGCCTGCCGCCCTATGACGTGCTCGACGCCATATTGGAGCGGCTGGTGGAGCGCGAGATGCCGGTGGCCTCCATCGTCGCCGAGGGCTTCGAGGCGCCGCTGGTGGCGCGGGTCGAGCGCATGCTGAACATCGCCGAATACAAGCGCCGGCAGGCGGCGCCGGGCGTGAAGGTGACGCCGCGCAATTTCGGCCGCGACCGCCGCTACCCGATCACCAACCGGTTCCGCGAGACGGTCTAGGTCTGGACGCAGCGCGGCGCGGCATCCCGCAGTCGTGATGGCGCGCTGGTCCGGGCGGAATGGTATTACTCGTGACGTCTGTGATTTCGCAGGGTCATGCGTGATCGGATGAGTGGCGCCATGAAGACATTGTCGATCATCCGCTGCGCCTGGCTGGCCGTGACCTGCCTGCTGATCGTCCCGGCGGCCGCGCAGGACATGCTGCGCCACCTCGACCTCGCCTCGCCGCAGATGACGACGGCGGAGATCGGCCGCGCCGATGTCGAGGCGCTGATCGCAAAGGCGGCCCCCGGCGTGCCGGTGGACCTCTCCGGCCGCCGGCTGAACGGCCTCGACCTGTCCGGTCTCGACCTGAGGGGCGCCAGCTTCCGCGCCGCGCTGCTCAACGGCGCGAACCTCAAGGGCGCCCGGCTGGACGGCGCGCTGTTCGATCAGGCCTGGATGCTGAAAGCCGATCTCGGCGGCGCCAGCCTGAAGAAGGCGAGCCTGTTCGGCACCCAGTTGCAGGACGGCAGGCTGGGCGGCGCCGATCTTTCCGGCGCCCGCATCGCCGGCGATTTCAGCCGCGCCGATTTTCGCGGGGCCGACCTGTCCGGCGCCGATTTCAGCGCCGACATGCGCAACCAGTCGATGGGCCTGATGCGCGGCGTGCTGAACTCGGCCGATCTGCGCGGCGCCAATCTGACCGGCGCCAACCTGTCGCGCGCGCAGCTCCAGTTCGCCGACCTCGAGGGGGCGAACCTGTCCGGCGCCTCGCTGGTCGGTGCCGAGTTTGCCGGCGCCGACTTCACCGGGGCCAATGTCGCGGGTGCCGATTTCCGCAACGCCGACGTCGATTCGGCCCGGCTGATCGGCCTCGCCGGGCTCGACCGGGCGCGGAATGTCGAGCTGGCCCGGAATCTCGGCCGCGCGATCCGGGAGTAGCCTGCTCATATGGTTGTAAGCCGGCGCCGGCTCGGCGATAAGGCCGCACCATGAGCCAGAATTCCGCTCCTCGCCCCATCCTCCGTTTCGCGCCGTCGCCGACCGGATTGCTGCATGTCGGCAATGCCCGCACGGCGCTCTACAACGCGCTCGTCGCGCGGCGCGAGGACGGGACCTTCATCCTGCGCTATGACGACACCGACACCGCCCGCTCGACGGCGGAATTCGCCGAGGCGATCGCCGAGGATCTGGCCTGGCTCGGCCTCGCGCCGGACCGCGTCGAGCACCAGTCGAAGCGCCTCGCGCTCTATGACGCCTCGGTCGAGCGGCTCAAGGCCTCGGGTCATCTCTACCCGGCCTATGAGAGCGAGGAAGAACTGGAGGCCAAGCGCCTCAGCCGCCGCCGGCGCGGCCTGCCGCCGATCTATGATCGCGCGGCGCTGGCGCTCACGCCCGCGCAGCGCGCCGCCTTCGAGGCCGGGGGCAGGAGCCCGCACTGGCGCTTCAGGCTGGACGGCCGGCGCGTCGAGTGGGTCGACCTCGTGCGCGGGCCGCAGCATATCGAGACCGGCGCGCTTTCCGATCCCGTGCTGATCCGCGCCGACGGCTCCTATCTCTATACGCTGACCTCGGTGATCGACGACATCGACATGGGCGTCACCCATGTGGTGCGCGGCGAGGACCACGTCACCAACACGGCGGTGCAGACCGAGATCTTCGAGGCGCTGGGCGCCCGCCCGCCGGTTTTCGCTCATCACAACCTGCTCACTCTGCCGAGCGGGGAGGGGCTGTCGAAGCGGCTCGGCCATCTCTCGCTGCGGGCGCTGCGCGAGGATGGCGAGGAGGCGCTGGCGGTGGCGGCGCTCGCCGTGCTCACCGGCACCTCCATGGCGGTAGAGCCGGTGGCCGACCTCGATACGCTGGCGGCGCGCATCGACTTCTCGAAGATCTCGCGCGCGCCGGCCCGCTTCGATCCGCAGGAGCTCGCGGCGCTCACCGGCGCGACGCTGCATCTGCTCCCCTATGCGGCGGTGGGTGAGCGTCTTGCCGCGCTCGGCGTCGCCGGCGGCGAGGATTTCTGGCTGGCGGTGCGGGGCAATCTCGCCCGTCTCGCCGATGCCGCGGGGTGGTGGCGGGTCGTCGAGGGGCCGGTCGCCCCCGTCGTGGCGGCGGAGGATGCCGCCTTCCTCGCGCAGGCCGCCGGCCTGCTGCCGGAAATCTGGGATGGCGAGGTCTATGCCCGCTGGATCGCGAGCGTGAAGCCGGCGAGCGGGCGCGCCGGCCGCGCGCTGTTCCACCCGCTGCGCTTCGCCTTGACCGGGCAGGAGAGTGGGCCGGAGCTGAAGGCCCTGCTGCCGCTCATCGGCCGGGAGAAGGCCCGCGCGCGGCTGCTCGGGCAGGCGGCCTGACGCTCACTGCGCCGGGCTGAACTGCTGGGTCGGCGGGTAGGGCTGCGGGTTCGGCTGGAACTGCTGCTGCGGCGGCTGCGTCTGGGGCTGCGGCTTGGGCTTGGCGGCCGCCGCCGGCGTCGCGGGCAGCGGCTGCGACATCTCGCGCGCCTTGTCCTCGGTCACCACGATGTCGCCCTTGCGCAGCGTGACGTCGCCGTCCGCGCCCTGCAGCGCCTGCGCCCAGCCCATGCCGGCCGGGCGGCACGAGCAGGCCGAGACATACTGTTTCTTGAACAGCATGGCGTTCGGCAGCGACATGTAGGGCTGGCCGTTGACCGCGGTGGCGTTCTCGATGTCGCCGCCGGGGTTGCGATAGGCGAACAGCCGCGCCTCGGTGCCCGGGCACTGGCGCTGGCAGAGCTGCTCGTCGGTCGGGAAGCGCGCCGGCGTCGCCGCGAAGGAGATCGGGAAGAAGAAGCCGTCGCAGGTGCGCACGCACACGGTGCGATAGGTCGAGACCTTCGGCATCTCCATCGGCTGGATGTCGAGCGGTCCGGTCTCGTCGCTCTCCGTCATGTCGCGCGGGACGCCGAAGAGCTGCTCGAAGAAATTGCGCGGCCGGCGTGCCTCGCCGCCACCACCGCCCCCGCCGGGCTGGCCGCCGCCGAGCGCCGCGCGATATTGCGGGCCGCAATCGTTCTGGGCGAGCTGGTAGACGAGCTGGCGGCGCTGCTCGTTGATGCCGCTGTCGCCGGACTGCATGGTGGCACGGTCGAGCGCCGAGCGCGCCTGGGTGAGCTGGCGGTTCAGCGCGTCGCACTGGGGCGGCAGTTGCGGCTGGAAGATGAGGAAGCCGCGCTTGTCGCAGCCCATCTGGCGGACCTGCGCGGACAGATTGTCCACATTGGCGCGAAGCTGGCCCACCGCCTGCTCGGAATTGCGCTGCCCGCCGCCGCGGTCGAGCTGGGCGAGCTGCCCCTCGAGCCGGATGCAGGTGGCCGAGCGGTCCGGCGCCGGCTGGCCGTAGACGACCGGCGGATTCTGCGCCGAGGCGGCGCCGGCGGCGAGGAGGAGGGCGGCAGCCCCCGCGAGCACTGTGCGGCCGATGAGGTCGCATCTGATCGTCATGTCGTCCGCCGTCGTCTCGTTCAGGTCACTGCGCGCTGGTCAATATGCGTCCCGCCTTCCGTAAGCGCCGGAGGCGGGGATGGCAATGAGCGCGGCAACGGTGGCCAAAGTTTGAACCCGCCTGCGAACCGGGCGCCAGGCCGCGGATACGCCGCGGATCATCTTTCCGATGCCCCAGTTCCTTACCATATGCGGCGCGACACCCCACCGGAGACGGCCCAGATGATTCGCCTCGCCCCGCTCGCCCTTCTCGCCGGCCTCGGCCTCGCATGCGTGGCCGCCGCGCCGGCACGGGCGGAGGAGCCCGACCTGATCTTCAGGAAGTCGACCGTCTGGAAGTTCCTCACGCCGGACGACAAGCTCGCCACCTACGGCATCGACGACCCGCTGGTGGAGGGTGTCGCCTGCCATTACACGCTGCCCGAGAAGGGCGGCGTGAAGGGCATGCTCGGCGTCGCCGAGGAGGTGTCGGACATCTCGATCGCCTGCCGGCAGATCGGCCCGATCAATTTCAAGGGCAAGTTCGAGCAGGGCGACGTCGTCTACCGCGAGAGCCGCTCGCTGATCTTCAAGAAGATGCAGATCGTGCGGGGCTGCGACGCCAAGCGCAACGTGCTGGTCTATCTCGTCTATTCGGACAAGCTGATCGACGGCAGCCCGAAGAACTCGACCACCAGCGTCCCGATCATGCCCTGGGGCGGCACCGGCGAGACGCCGAAATGCGCGGATTTCCTGAAGTGACGGCGTGAGCGGGAAGCCGGCGGCCTCGCCGCCGCGCGCTCACTTCTCGCAGGAGATCGCCACCGCCTGCGAGCAACTGCCGCCGATGCAGGCGGTGCGGACCGGGGCGGTCGAGATGGCGGTGATCCGCGCATCGCTTTCCACCGTGCCGAAGCTGACCGCGCGCTCGAAGTCGTGCGCCCGGCACCAGGCACCGGCCATCGCCGCACCGCAGGCGGCGCCGGAGGCGATGCAGCCGTCGATGCCGTAGCCGTCCGAGCTGTCGATCAGGAAGGTCTTCGTCTCGCCCGCAAAGGCCGAAACGGAGGTGAGCGCCAGGGTGGCGACGAGAAGGGCGCGAGCGAGAATCATGGGGATGAGCTTTGGTGGGGCTTTGCTTCGGGCGGGCCGTATTCTGGCGATGACGTGGCCGAAATCTGGCGCAAAAGGTTTGAATGGAGAGTGAACGTCGCGGTGAACCGCCGTTCATCCGTCATTTTTTCCGGCGCTTGGTTAATCGGGATGCAGCGGGATGGTCAACGGCGACCGGGGTGGCCGTGGCGGATTTGCGCCGGCTGTGGCACCGGCGCCGCAGCGCCGGACCGCCGATCCCTTGACGTGGCGGGGCAAAGAGACGACAGACGCGCCGGCGCGCGCCTATCGGCGGCGCCCATGAGGGACGCAGGGACGGCTATCGATATGTCGGGCGAGACGAGACCGGGCGTTGTCGAGCTCAAGCTCTACAACACGCTGACGCGGGCGAAGGAGACATTCGTTCCCCTCGATCCGGCGAGGGTGCGCATGTATGTGTGCGGCCCGACGGTCTACGACCTCGCCCATATCGGCAATGCGCGCCCGGTGATCGTGTTCGATCTGCTCTACCGGCTGCTGCGCCACCTCTATGGCACTGACCACGTCAAATATGTGCGCAACATCACCGACGTGGACGACAAGATCAACGCGCGCGCGGCGGTCGAATATCCGGCGCTGTCGCTGAACGAGGCGATCGCCCGGGTCACCGCGACCACCGAGGCGCAGTTCCACGACGACATCGAGGCGCTCGGCGTCCTCCATCCCGACGTCGAGCCGCGCGCCACCGACCACATCGCCGAGATGCGCGATCTCATCGAGAAGCTCATCGCCTCCGGCAACGCCTATGTGGCCGAGAACCACGTGCTGTTCTCGGTGCCGTCGATGCCCGATTACGGCCAGCTCTCGCGCCGCCCGCTCGACGAACTGCTCGCCGGAGCCCGCGTCGATGTCGCGCCCTACAAGCACGACGCCATGGACTTCGTGCTGTGGAAGCCCTCGAAGGAGGGCGAGCCGGGCTGGCCTTCGCCGGGCGGCATCGAGGTTCCGGGCCGGCCGGGCTGGCACATCGAGTGCTCGGCGATGAGCTGGAAGCACCTCGGCGAGACCTTCGACATCCATGGCGGCGGCATCGACCTGATCTTTCCTCACCACGAGAACGAGATCGCCCAGTCGCGCTGTGCCTTCCACTCCGGCGTCATGGCCAAGGTGTGGATGCACAACGGCTTCCTGCAGGTGGAAGGCGAGAAGATGTCGAAGTCGCTCGGCAACTTCGTCACCATCCGCGACCTGCTGGCCGACTGGCCGGGCGACGTGCTGCGCCTCAACATGCTGAAGACCCACTATCGCCAGCCGATCGACTGGACGGTGAAGAGCCTCGAGGAAAGCGCGAAGATCCTCGAGCAGTGGTTCGACGCCGCCGCGCCGGATGCCTATCCGCGCCCGGCGCCGGCGGTGCTGGAGGCGCTCGCCGACGACCTCAACACGCCGAAGGCGATCGCCGAGATGCACGCGCTGAAGGACCACGCCGGCAAGAAGGCGCTGGCCGGCACGCTCGCCTTCCTCGGCTTCACCGAGGCGCCGCTGCGCGGCTGGCTCGCCTCCCGCGCGCCCGAGCTCGACATCGCGCCCGAGGCGATCGAGGCGCGCATCGCCGAGCGCATCGAGGCCCGCCGCAACCGCGACTGGGCGGCCTCCGACCGCATCCGCGACGAGCTGCTGGCGCAGGGCGTCGCGCTCAAGGACAACAAGGACGGCACCACCAGTTGGGAGCCCAAGCGGTGAGCGCGGGGCGCACGCTGGCCGTCCGGAGGGCGGAGCGGTGAGCGGGGCGCCGCCCGCCGCCCTGCGTCCGGCGCTGCCGGGCGACACGCCGGTGCTGGCGGCCATCGCCCGCGCCGCCATCTTCGAGCTGACGGGCGAGGATTACGACGAGGACCAGCAGGAAGCGTGGGCGGACGTCGCCGGCGACGAGGCGGCCCTGGCCGCGCGTCTCGCCGGCCAACTGACGCTGGTGGCGACCCACGACGGCGACCCGGTCGGGTTCATCGTCCTCGCCGACAACCGCGCCATCGACCTGCTCTATGTGCTTCCCCTCTTCACTGGGGAGGGCGTCGGCGCGCTGCTCTGCGACGCCGTGGAGAAGCTCGCCGCCGCGCGCGGCGCCAAGAGCCTCACGGCGGATGCGAGTGACAACGCGCTCGGCTTCTTCCAGAAGCGCGGCTATGTGCCGAAGAGCCGCAACACCGTGCCGCTCGGCGGGGTCTGGCTCGGCAACACCACGGTGGAGAAGAAGCTGGGGGAGTGAGAGGCATCCTTCACGTCGCCGGAGCAATTCTTCTCTAAGGCACATCCAGCGCGCCGATGTAGCAGGCCGATGCCGCATCGCGATCGATCATCCAGGCGGTGACCTTTCCCGGCGCCGCGAGGCGCAGATGGCCGCGCCAGCCGACATCGCTGCCGCCGATCGACGCAATCGCCGCCGGCACGTCCGGGCGCCGCACATCGGTGATGGCGTAGCCGGCCACCATGCCGGCGGCGTCGGTCAGCACGATCCAGCGCGGCGACCCGCCTTGCGCCTCGTCCCAGCTCCAGCCCGAGGCACGCCACCCGCTGCCGCCCGATGTCGGCTGCCCGGCGGGTTCCTCGGCCGGCTCGACCCGCTCGAATTTTCCCCGGCACGCGTCGTTCAGGCGAAGCGCGAGGTGGTCCGCGAGCGGCGTGCCGCGCCAATGCGCCCATTCCGCCGAGAACAGGGCGAGGCGCGCGTCGCGGAGCTGCTCGATCTTGTCCGGCAGCACCGTGTAGTTGGGGAAGGTCATCTTCAACTGCGGCTCATCGCGCACGCCGGCCAGCATCGCCGTCGCCGCCGGGCCGCGATGATCCCGCCAGAGCTTTATGCTGCCCTCGATGTTGTGGAAGCTGTCGGCGAGCATCAGTGCGAGGGCGCCGGTCGCGGCGAGCGGTACGCCGAGCCGCAGGCGGCCCTGCCTGAGGAGGCTCCAGAGCAGGAGGGCCAGCGCCACCCAGAAGATCAGCGCCGGCGTCGCGTAGCGGCTGGTTATGTAGCCGGGCTCGATGCCGAGGCGCGCGCGGCCGAGCGCAGTGACCGCCGCCGTCGCCAGGCTGAACGCGGCGACGTGCAGCAGCACGAGGCGCGCCGGCGTCGCCAGCCCGCCGCGCCACAGCAGGGTGAGGGCGGTGCCCGCCGCCAGCGCAAGTCCGGCCACGCCGCCGGCGATCGCGACGTTGAGATCGCCGCGCAGCATCACCTCGACCGGGTAGCCGATATAGGCGGCGATGAAGAGGGCGAGCTGTCGCGGCTCGTGCAGCGCCCCGAAAGGGTCCGCATAGCTACGCTGCGCCCCATAGTCGCCGGCGAAGTAGAGCGCCAGCAGCCCGGCGGTGAAAATGCCGAGTGCGATCACCTGAGTCGCCGGCCGGCGCAGCCAGAGCGCGAGCACGACCAGCAGGGCCGGCACCAGCATGCCGTTCGCCATGAAGCCGGCGGCCAGCGCTGCCGCGAGCGCGGCGGCCGCGACGCCGGTCCAGCCCGGCAGCAGCGCGAGGCCCAGAAAGGCAGCGGTCGCCGCCGCATGAACGCCGACGAACTGGCTCTGGAAGCCCCAGAAGAAATTCTGCTCCTGCACCCGCCAGAACAGCGCCCCCACGGCGAGGGCGGCGGCGATGCCGAGGTCGGCCGGCTTGGCGAGGCCGGCGCAATAGGCCGCCAGCACGAGCAGCAGCACATGCGCCGCCTGCAGCACCAGTATGGCCGCGTACTGGACGAGGTAGGTGCCGCCGGCGAGCTCATTGTCGGCGATCGCCAGCAGCCGGAAGAGCACCAGCCGGTGATTGTTGTGCGGTTCGAACAGCCGTGCCGCGAGATCGGTGGTGGTGAATATCTCCCACTCGTCCCAGAACGGCACCGGGACATAGACCGCGACCATCGCGCCGAGCGTCATGCCGGCGATCAGCAGCGCGATCGCGAGGTCGAGCCCGGCAAGAACGCCGCGGAACGCCGCGCCCGATCGCACCACCTCACACTCCCCGCCTGAACCGCCTATGGCTCCCTTCCGGGCTATGCGATGTTTGGCCATGCGGCGCAAGCAGGTGAGCGCGACCCGGCGGGTCCTCCGCGGCCTTGAATCGGGAACGCAAGGATGTGGGAAACGGCTTCAGGATCGTCGCGCAAGCGATTCTCCCGACTCGCCTTTTCCCGTCCGTTGAATCGGTTTCTGAGGTCGTGCCGACGGCCGGCGGCCTCACATGCGGTCGACGACCTGCGCCTCGACGGCGCCGTGGAGATCGGCCTGCTCGACATCCGCGACGGCGGTGTTCAGCTTGGGCAGCACGGCGCGCGCGTGATGGGCGACGAGCAGCTTCACCGGGCGGGCGACATTGATGAAGCCGGTCGCCTGCATATGGTCGAACAGGGCCAGCAGCGGATCCCAGAAGCCGGCGATGTTCAGCAGCATGACCGGCTTGCGATGCCGGTTAAGCTGCACCCAGGTGAGCTGCTCGACCAGTTCCTCCAGCGTGCCGACGCCGCCGGGCAGGGCGACGAAGGCGTCCGCCCGCTCGAACATCAGCCGCTTGCGCTCATGCATGTCCTGCGTGACCACCAGCTCATGGGCATGGTCGAACGCCTGCTCCTTGCCGATCAGGAAATCAGGGATGATGCCTGTGACGCGTCCGCCCGCCTCGGCGCAGGCCCGCGCGGTCGCGCCCATGAGCCCGACTCCGCCGCCGCCATAGACGAGCCGCACACCGGTCTGGGCAAAAGTGCGCCCGAGCTCGATGGCCGCTTCCGTATAGACCGGGTCGTCGCCGGAGGCGGCCCCGCAATAGACGCATACGCTTTTGATGGTCGACATGAGCACCATGTTGCAGTGCGACGGGAGGGCGTCAAGCGCCGGAACCCCTTCCAATGACATCGCCTGCGGTCCCGTGCAATCGCCGATGACGTGCGACGCCCGACCCTCCGCCATGCTGCCGTCGCAATCATCGTCTATCGACGATAAGCGATGTCAACGACCACCGATTCCTTCGGCTGCGAGGCCGACGAGCTCCTGTCGCTGCGGCTGCGCGCGCTCGCGCATCCGGCGCGGCTCGCCATCGTGCGAGCGCTCGCGGCGCGCGACCGCTGCATGTGCGGGGAGATCGTGCGGGGGCTGCCGCTCGCCCAGTCGACCGTCTCGCAGCACCTGAAGATCCTGAAGGAGGCCGGCATCGTCACCGGCACCATCGAGGGTCCGCGTTCCTGCTATTGCCTCGACCGGACGGTGATCGCCGAGCTCGCCACCACGCTCGGGCCGCTGCTCGCATTGCTCGCCGGCAACCCCGATGGTGCCGCAACGCAAGCGGCCGTGCGCTTGGCCCCGGCCGGGTCCGACACTATCTCTACGCAAACGATCATCGCCGGACAGGGCGCATGACCGGGAAATGGATTCCTGAACTATGAGTGCCCCCGACAGCGGAACCGCGGTTTCGCGCCCCACCGGTCCTGCCGCCCCGACAGCTCCGACCTCCGCCATCGAGACGCCTCGCGGCAGCCTGCTGGTCGCGCTGCGCGGGCTGATGCCCTATCTCTGGCCGGCCGACCGCATGGACCTGCGCGCCCGCGTGCTGTGGGGCCTCGCGCTGCTGGTGCTCGCCAAGGTGGCGACGCTGGCGACGCCCTTCATCTTCAAATGGGCGACCGACGCGGTGGCGAGCGGCGAGGGCGCCGCGATCTCCACCGACACCATCGCGCTGCTGCTCGCCGGTCCGCTGGTGCTCACCCTCGGCTACGGCCTCGCGCGCATCGTGATGGCCGGGCTCACGCAATGGCGCGACGGTCTGTTCGCCAAGGTGGCGATGCATGCGGTACGGCGCCTGGCGCTGGAGACCTTCCGGCACATGCACGCGCTGTCGCTGCGCTTCCATCTGGAGCGCAAGACCGGCGGCCTGACGCGCGTTCTCGAGCGCTCGCGCGAGGGCATCGAGACCATCGTGCGCATGCTGGTGCTGCATCTGGCGCCGACCATCCTCGAATTCGGCATGGTCATCGTCGTGCTGTTCTGGCAGTTCGACTGGCGCTACGTGCTCGCCACCGTCGGCATGATCGGCGGCTATACGCTCTTCACCTTCCTGATGACCGAGTACCGGATGTCGATCCGGCGGGCGATGAACGAGAGCGACACCGACGCCAACACCAAGGCGGTCGACAGCCTGCTCAACTACGAGACGGTGAAGTATTTCGGCGCCGAGAAGTGGGAGGCGGCACGCTATGACCGCTCCATGGCCCGCTATGAGCGCGCCTCGATCCACACCCACACCTCGCTCGCCTGGCTCAATGCCGGGCAGGCGGTGATCTTCACGCTCGGCCTTACCGCGGTGATGGCGCTGTGCGTGATGGACATCCGTGCCGGGCGCCAGTCGGTCGGCTCCTTCGTCATGGTCAACGCCATGATGATCCAGCTCTACCAGCCGCTGAACTTCCTCGGCATGATCTATCGCGAGATCAAGCAGTCGCTGATCGACATCGAGGCGATGTTCGCCATCCTCGCCCGCCCGCCGGAGATCAAGGACAAGCCGGCGGCGCCGGTTCTGCAGGTGGCGGGCGGCGCGGTGCGCTTCGAGGATGTGCGCTTCTCCTACGATCCGGACCGTGAGATCCTGAAAGGTGTCTCCTTCGAGGTGCCGGCCGGGCGCACGGTCGCCATCGTCGGCCCCTCGGGTGCCGGCAAGTCGACCATCTCGCGCCTGCTGTTCCGCTTCTACGACGTGGCGTCGGGGCGCATCACCATCGACGGGCAGGACATTCGCGACGTCAGCCAGGAGAGCCTGCGCGCTGCCATCGGCATGGTTCCGCAGGACACCGTGCTGTTCAACGACACGCTCGGCTACAACATCCGCTACGGCCGCCACGACGCCACCGAGGCGGAGGTCGAGGAGGCGGCGCGGCTCGCCCAGATCGACGGCTTCATCCGCCAGACGCCGAAGGGCTTCGCCACCGAGGTCGGCGAGCGCGGCCTGAAGCTCTCCGGCGGCGAGAAGCAGCGCGTCGCCATCGCCCGCACCATCCTGAAGGCGCCGCCGATCCTGCTGCTCGACGAGGCGACCTCGGCGCTCGACAGCCACACCGAGCACGAGATCCAGGACGCGCTCGACCGCGTCTCCGAGGGACGCACGACGTTGGTCATCGCGCACCGGCTCTCGACCGTCATCTCCGCCGACGAGATCATCGTGCTGGCGCAGGGCCGCATCGCCGAGCGCGGCACCCATGGCGAGCTGATGGCCAGGCAAGGCCTCTACCACTCCATGTGGGAACGCCAGCGCGAGGCCGACCGCGCCCGCGAGACGCTGCGCGCCACCGGCGAGGGCAGTGTCGCGACCGGCAAATCCGCCACCGACACGTCTGCCGACGCCGCGCCGGCACCGGCCGGCCCGGCCAAGGAGCGCCTCGCCGAGGAGGAAGAGAGCGACGCGGCGGCCTGAGGCACGCATGTCGCTTGCCGCGCGGGCGAACCGGCTCATAATCGGTTCCGTTCGCGAGTGGGCGGGATCGGCCGGAGCGCGCGGCTATGGGCAGGCGGAAGATTGCGATCGCGTGCCAGGGCGGCGGCAGCCATGCCGCCTTCGCCGCCGGCCTGCTGCGCCGGCTCTTGCTGGAACACGGCGACGACATCGAGATCATCGGCCTCAGCGGCACCTCCGGCGGCGCGATCTGCGCGGCGCTGGCCTGGGCCGGGCTGATCCGTGGCGGTGCGGGGGAAGCGGCCGACCGGCTGCTCCGCTTCTGGGAGATCGCCAAGGCGGATACGCCGCTCGATTACGCCAGCAACGCGCTGGGGCTGTTCTTCGGGCGGCTGCCCTTCGTGTCCGAAACGAGCCCCTACGACCATCCGGCCCCGGCCGCCGCCATCATGCGCGACTGGCTCGAGGAGGCACTGGACATTCCCGCGCTGCCGACTGGCGCCGCGCGCGGCAAGGTGAAGCTCTATATCGGCGCCACCGATGTCCTGTCCGGCGTGCGCAGCGTCTTCACCGGGGACCTGCTCGCCTATGAGGACCTGATCGCCTCGGCGGCGATCCCGACGCTATACGAGGCGGTGGAGGCCCGCGAGAAATTCCACTGGGACGGTCTGTTCAGCGTCAATCCGCCGATCCGCGATCTGGTCTTCCTCGACGATCTGGCCGAGCTGTGGGTCATCCAGATCAATCCACGGGAGTGTGCCGTCGTGCCGCGCTCGATGAACGAGATCATCGACCGGCGCAACGAGCTGTCCGGCAATATTTCGCTGGAGCAGGAGCTACATCTGGTCGAGACGCTGAACAAGGTCGTGGCCGAGAATCCGAAGCTCGACATCCGGGTGAACGAGCGTGCGCTGCGCGAGATACCGATCCGCGTGGTCGAGGCGAAGCTGCAGGATTACGACTACGCCTCGAAGCTCGATCGCAGCCCGCAATTCATCGACAGGCTGATGGCGCTCGGTGCCGAGCAGGCGGCGGAGTTCTTCGATGCGCGCTCGCAATGGCCGCGGCCAGACGGCGGCCCTCACACGCGTTCCGTCACCGTCGAAGGCCCGAGCGCGGCGGTGGCGCAGGCCGCCGTGCAGGCGCGGCAGCAGCCTGCGGCGACGTCGGTGGAGCCGGCCATGGCCAGGCTGAAACGCGGCAAGCCGGGCTGATTCCGGAGTCGTCAGTTCTTCGCCGGCAGCATCGGGCCGCCGATCTCGATGGCCCGCATGAAGGCCGGGCGAGCCGCGAGCCGCGCGAGATAGTCGGCGATGGCGGGGTAGTCCTGCAGCAGTCCCATGCTGCGCGCCATTTCGAGCGGATAGGCCATCTGCACGTCGGCGAGGGTGAGCGCGTCGCCCATCAGATAGTCGCGGCCTGACATCCTGTCCGCGATGTGGCGCAGCGTCTTGGCCAGCGTCGGGTCGACGAACCGCTCCATGCGCTCGGACAGGCCGCCGGTGATCACGCCGATCCGCTTCACCATGATCGGGAAGGCGGCCGTGCTCTCGGCATATTGCAGCCATTCCTCGTGCTCGAACCAGGCATCGCTGTCGCGCGGCGGCGCATGCCGGCCTTCGCCGTAGCGCGTATCGATGTAGCCGAGGATGACGGCGGACTCGCCGAGCGTGAGGTCGCCATCCTGGATGACCGGCGCCTTGCCCAGCGGATGCACCTGCATCAGCGCCGGCGGCGCCCGGAAGTTCGCGTCGCGCTCGTGGCGGACCAGGCGATAGGGCAGGCCGAGTTCCTCCAGAAGCCAGATGACGCGATGCGATCGCGAAAAGTTCAGATGATGGACCACGACCACGGCGGCGCTCTCCGGCTGCTGCGCCAACGCTAGGCGGTCCGCCGGCAAATTGCACGGCGGATCCTCGTTCCAGCCGGCGGCGAAGGCCGCATCGCGCGGCAACCGATTTGACGCCCCGGCGCAGCGCCTCTACCTCTGCCCCGACTGAACAACCGGAACTCGCGATGTCCCTCATCGACACCATCCGCAACAATCTCGCGCCGATCCACCGCGAGGGCTACCCGTTCCTGCTGATCGGCGTGGCGGTCTCGCTGCTGCTGCTGTGGCTGGTGCCGCCGCTGGGCTGGATCTGCGTGCTGATCACCGCCTGGATCGCCTATTTCTTCCGCGATCCCGAGCGTGTGACGCCGATCGGGCCGGGGCTGGTGATCGCGCCGGCGGACGGGCGGGTCTGCCTCGTCGGCCCCGCCATCCCGCCGCGCGAGCTCGGTCTCGGCGACGCGCCGCTGCCGCGCGTGTGCATCTTCATGAACGTCTTCGACGTGCATGTGAACCGCGCCCCGCTGGCAGGGCAGGTGGTGCGCATCGCCTACCGGCCCGGCAAGTTCCTGAGCGCCGATCTCGACAAGGCGAGCGAGGACAATGAGCGCAACGGCGTCGTGTTCGATACCGCCATCGGCCTCGTCGGCGTGGTGCAGATCGCCGGCCTCGTCGCGCGGCGCATCGTCTGCTTCGTGCGCGAGGGCGACCAGCGCGCCGCCGGCGAGCGTTTCGGCCTCATCCGCTTCGGCTCGCGGGTCGACGTCTATCTGCCGGTCGGGACGCGGCCGCTGGTGGCCGAAGGCCAGCGCGCCGTCGCCGGCGAGACCATCCTCGCCGATGTGGCGGGCGCTCAGCGCGAGCTTGCCTTTCGGGTGAGCTGATCGGCGCGGGCGCGGCCCGCTCGGGTCCATCGGATTCCGCGCGGTCCTGATGCCCGCCGCGGGCCCCGCGTCGCCGGGATTTCACTCCGGCATTTGACCTTCGCCGCGGCTCTTGCTCCCATGCGTGCTTCGGCGCGGATTCCCGTCGAAACCGCGGGACCGCGCCACGGAGTGGAAAAGGCGAAGGACATCGCCCGGACATCTCCCGGAGGACGCCATGAACACCGCCAATCTGCAGATGGAAGGCACCTTGCTGGCACTTGCGGCCCTGACCGAAGTGCTCGCTCGCAAGGGAATCCTGAGTGCCGAGGACCTCACCGAGGCGCTCGGCTGCGCCGAGCGGGGCGCCTCCGCGCGCTCGTCGGGGCTGAGCGAAGCCAATAAGGAAGCCATCCGTTTCCCGATCCGCTTCCTGCGCCACGCTTTGCAGCAGCGCGACGGCGCGGCGCTCGACTATGCGGCGATCGCTGCCGGGGTCGGCCGCACGCGGGAGCGCGTGAAGCTCTGATCCCGGTTTGCGCTGCCCCGACCTATCCGGCGGCAGCGCCTCGCGCGTTGCGCGGCTGCTGAGAGCGAGACAGGCGGCGAAGCCTCCTCGCGTCCGGGGAAGCGGCCCGTCGCGGATATGGCCGTCGCGGCCGTTCCGCGACGGCCATCGGGCCTACTGCGCCACGATGATGGACGAGATGATGCCCGTCGCGATGCCGATCAGCACATACTCGTTGTTGACCCGCACCCAGTTGTAGCCGCGCGGAGGCGCGGCGAGGTGATGGCGCCCGTAGTCGCGCACAACGTTTCCGCGATACTGGCGCGGCAGCGGCTTGCCTCTGGACCATTGCGAGCGGTGCGGCGCCGGCTTCGAATGGTGAGGCTTCGGGTCGTGACGATAATGGCTGTTCTGCTGCACGTGATGCGGGTTGTTCGGCGTATAATGCGGATAACCTTGTGCAAGTGCGGCAGATGAACTGATTGCGGTGAAAATAGACGCAGCAATAATCAGGCGATTCATCGTCGGGTACTCCTAACTTGTGCCCCTTGACGTGAACGATGAAGCGCAGCCCATGAACGATATCTGAACGTTCGACTTAAACATTTGTAATGTTGGAGCGGAATTCTGATTGTTGTTGCGCCGGGTGCTCGTCATGCTTGTAAGCCCGCCAGTCTCCAGACGACGGGTGTTCCGGTATCCGTCGGCGCGGGCTTCCGTCAGGTCGCCCGGTTCCTCCGATTAGGCTAAAATGCCGGCGCTGGCCGTTCGGCGCGCGTGGCACCGCGTGTCGCGCGCTGGGCGGCACATAGAGCGAAATAACGAGAAGATAGGCGGAAATTCCATGTCGAACCTCTTCCCGCCGTTCGAGCCCGATCCCAGGGCGCAGCCCCGCCGACGCTTCCAGGCGGTGCCGGTGCGCGTGCTGGTGCCGAACGTCGTGACGCTGCTGGCGCTGTGCGCCGGCCTCACCGGCATGCGCATGGCGATCGAGGGGCGGCTGGAGCTGGCGCTCGGCGCCATCGTGCTCGCCGCCGTGCTCGACGGCATGGACGGCCGGCTCGCCCGCATGCTGCAGGGCACCTCGCGCTTCGGCGCCGAGCTCGACAGCCTGTCGGACTTCGTCTGCTTCGGCGTGGCGCCCGGCATGGTGCTCTATATGTGGGGCCTCGACACGCTCGGCTCGGTCGGCTGGATCGCCGCGCTCGCCTTCGCGATCTGCGCGGCGCTGCGCCTCGCGCGCTTCAACGTGATGCTGGAGGATCCCAACCGTCCGGCCTTCGCCGCCGATTTCTTCACCGGCGTGCCGGCGCCGCTGGGCGCCATCTGCGTGCTGCTGCCGGTCTATCTGGAACTGATCGGCCTGCCGCGCCTCGTCGCCTCGCCGGCGGTGGCGGCCGCCTATTGCGTCGTCATCGCCGGGCTGATGGTGTCGAAGCTGCCGGCATGGTCCGGCAAGAAGCTCGGCAGCCGTATTCCGCGCGACGCGGTGCTGCCGCTGTTCGTCTGCGTGGTGCTGTTCGTCGCCGTGCTGGTGACCTGGCCGTGGCCGGTGCTGGCGATCCTCACCATCGCCTATCTGGCGGCGCTGCCATTCTCCGCCATGCGCTATGCGCGCCTCGCCCGGGAACACGCGCAGGCCGCGCGCGCCACCGCCTTCGCGGAGGGTGGCGAGGCGATGCTGCAGCCGGAGATCGACGAGGCGGAAAGGCCCGGCCGCCTCAACTGAGCGGCCGGTGCGGAAGCCGTCCGGTCAGGACGTGCGCCCGCGCTGCGCCATGGCGGCGACGCGGGCGGCGAGCGGAGCGGCGGGGAAGGCCTGACGCAGCAGGCGCAGCGCCTCGGCATCGGAGCGCGGATGGGCGACGGCGAGGTGCTGCGACATCAGCCGCGCCAGCGGCTCGGGCGAGCGGCGCAGGACCGGCACGGGCTCGTCCATCATGGTGGACGATACCGAGGTTATGCCCGACACGCGCAGCATGAACACCTCCTCCGATGAGAAAATCGAATCAATCGATTTTCCGCATGCCGATCATATCGGCGTGGCGGGTTAACGCATCGTTTATTTTTCAGTTCCCAGCTTCGTGAAGCCAGAAAACGCACCTTATCGGCAGGCTGCTACACTGGCATGACCAGTCGAACGCAAGTCGAGGGTGCGCTCTTTCGAGAACACCCGATGCTTTTTCGTTCGAATTCGACGCGATAATCGACTTTGCCGCCGGCGATGGCGGCAGAACGCGGCTGATCATTCAATGCCGGCGAAGGGTGCCGGCGCAATCCGCGTGAATGCGGACGGCGAGCGTTATCGGCTCAGGAGCGGATCAGGCTGACCTTGCCGCCGTCCCCGGTGGCGACGCCGTCATAGCGTCCGCCCCCCGCCGGCTGCAGCCGGACGGTGACTTTGCCGACGTGGTTCTGCAGCACGATGTCGTTGCCCCACACGTCCCAGCCCTTGGTCATGAAGATGTCGTTCGGGCAGGTGACGTCGGCGGTGGCGGAAAAGCCGGACATGCCGCGATCGGTGGTGAGCGTCACCGGGCAGGTCTTGCGGCCCTCGTCCCAGGCGAAGGTCCAGGTGCCGGCGAGCTGGGTGCGCGCCGCGCCGGGCTCGGCATAGGCGACGCCGCCCGGGGCGGTGGCCGAGGGCGGCGGGTTGAGGGCGACGGAATTGTCCGCCGTGCGCGGCGTCACAGCGGCCGCGGCGGTGGAGGCGGCGGCGCCGGTGGCCGCCTGCGGGGCCGGCACGGGCGAGCTCTCGACCGAGGTGGTCGGCGCCGGCGTGATCGAATTCCCGACTTCGCTGGAAGCGGTCTTGCTGGAGCCGAATCCCTCAAGCGATGTGCTGCACCCGGCAACCAGCAGGGCGGCAACGGACATCGTCGCAATGGAAAAGGCGTTCATGTGCACACACCCCCGCACGGCAGATACGCACCGCGCCTCGACACGTCCCGCATCCTGTTCTTGGTATTGGGATGCGCAAGCTTCACGAAACGCGTTTTCGGCGAGGATCGTGGCGTCACCATGACCCCGCAAGGGCCGTAAGGCGTCGAGCGGCGATTCGATGCGCATGATCAACAAATCTTAAACATCGCGAGGCCCCGCCGCGCGGCCGCGGCGGGGTATCGGCGGGCCGCCGCGCCCGCGGCGGCATGGACGGGCACGCCGCGCCGCGCTATGTGGCACCGCAACATTGAGGCTTGCGCCGTTCGCCGCGGCGCGACAGGGGAATCACCATGTACAAGATGCTCGATCCCGCAACGCTCACCGTCCTGGTTACCGGCGCCACCGCCGGCATCGGCGCGGCGACGGCCCGTCGCTTCGCGCTCGCCGGCGCCCGCGTGGTGGCCACCGGCCGGCGCGCCGAGCGGCTGATCGCGCTGCGCGACGAGCTCGGCCCGCGCCTCCACCCCCTCGAGCTCGACGTGCGGGACAATGCGGCGGTGGTTGCGGCGCTCGGCAAGCTGCCCGCCGAATTCGCCCGCCTCAACGTGGTGTTCGCCAATGCCGGCCTCGCGCTCGGTCTCGATCCCGCCCAGCGCGCCAGCCTCGACGACTGGGACGACATGGTCGACACCAACGTCAAGGGCCTGCTCTACACGGTGCGCGCGGCGCTGCCGGGCATGGTCGAGCGCGGCGAGGGCCATGTGGTGTTCACCGGCTCGGTCGCCGGCGAATACGCCTATCCGGGCGGCAACGCCTATGGCGCCACCAAGGCCTTCGTGAAGCAGTTCGCGCTGAACCTGGTGGCCGATCTCGCCGGCACCGGCGTGCGCGTCACCAACATCGAGCCGGGCATGGTCGAGACCGAGTTCTCGCTGGTGCGCTTCCGTGGCGACGAGGCGCGCTCGGACAGCGTCTATGCCGGCGCCCAGACGCTGTCCGGAGAGGACATCGCCGAGCAGATCTTCTTCTGCTGCACCACGCCGCGCCACGTGAACATCACCCGGCTGCAGGTCCTGCCGACCTCCCAGAGCTTCGCCGGCTTCAACGTCGCGCGCGAGAGAACCTGAAACGTCTGGCTAGAGCGTTTTTGAGCGAAGTGGGCACCGGTTCGCGTGAAGAAAACGCGATAAAATAAGAGCTTAGAGCACCAGCGCGCCGGCGAGGGCGGCTCCTACCACAATCGCCCACACCGGCACCCGCCACTGCGTCAGCGCCGTGTAGGCGATCAGCGCCAGCGCGAAGCTCGACGGCGAGGTGATGCCGGCGAGCGTGACCGGATTCCAGAACGCCGCGCCGAGCAGGCCGACGACCGCCGCATTGACGCCGGCGAGCGCGCTGCGCGCCTGCGTGCTGTGCGACAGCCGGTTCCAGAAGGGCAGGGCGCCGTAGATCAGCAGCGCCGAGGGCAGGAAGACGGCGACGAGGGCGATGGCGGCGCCGAGCGCGCCGTTCGGGGCAGTCGGCATCATCGCGCCGACATAGGCCGCGAAGCTGAAGAGCGGGCCGGGCACCGCCTGCACCGCGCCATAGCCGGCGAGGAACGCCTCGCGCGTCAGGCCGCCGGGATGCACCAGCTCCGCCTCGATCAGCGGCAGCACGACATGGCCGCCGCCGAATACCAGCGCGCCGGCGCGGTAGAGCGCGTCGAACAAGGTGAGCCAGGACGAGCCGCTCGAGGCGCCGCTCGTCCGCGCCAGGATCGGCAGCGCCAGCAGGAGCAGTACGAAGGCCGCGAGGGCACCGAGCGCCAGCCGGCGCGGCACGCGGACGGGTTCCGGCGTCTCGCCGGTCCGCTCGTCTGCGGCGAGCAGCGCGAGCCCGACGAGGCCGCCGCCGATGATCACCGCGATCTGGCCGGTCGTGCCCGACACCGCCGTCGCGGCGGCGGCGACCAGCGCGATGGAGCGGCGCGGCATGTCCGGGCAGAGCGCGCGCGCCATGCCGAGCACCGCCTGGGCGACGATGGCGACCGCCGCCGCCTTCAGCCCGGCCAGCCATCCGCCGCCGACGCTGCCGAAATGCCCGACGCCATAGGCGACGGCGAGCATGATCAGCGCCGAGGGAAGGGTGAAGCCCAGCCACGCCGCGCCCATGCCGGCGAGCCCGGCGCGCTGGAGCCCGATCGCCATGCCGACCTGGCTGGAGGCCGGGCCGGGGAGGAACTGGCAGAGCGCGACGAGATCTGCATAGGCCGCCTCGCCGAGCCAGCGCCGGCGCACCACGAACTCGTCACGGAAATAGCCGAGATGGGCGACCGGCCCGCCGAAGCAGGTGAGGCCGAGCCGCAGGAAGATCCGGAACACCTCGGCCGCCGATCGCGCCGGCGGGTCGGCTTGCTGCGGGTCGGCTTGCGGCGATGCCGGCGCGGCGGTTTCGGGCGCGGCGGCGTCGAACGACGCCTTCGCGTCCGTCAGGCTATCGGGCGGGGTCTCGGATGCGCTCATGGGCGAGCAATAGCGCCGGGCGCCGCCCGATGCATGTGAAGTTTGGATGTCGGGCGCCGCGATCCCGCGCCGCCGCTCAGGCCGCCTCGAAGGCCAGCGGCCCAGCCGAGAGCGCCGCGCGCAGCGTGTCGCCGAGGCGGCGCGCGGCGGGGGAGGCGGCCGGCGCCAGCAGCAGCCCGATCTCCATCTCCGGCAGCGGCGGCAGCCCGTCCGCCGGGCCGAGCCGGCGCCAGTCGGCGGGTGCCGCGCATTCCGGCAGGGCGGTGATGCACAGTCCGGTCTCGACCGCGGCATGGATGCCGCCCTGCGAGGAGGAGGTGCAGGCGACCCGCCACGCCCGCCCGCTGGCATCGAGCGTCGAGGCGATCAGCGGGCGCACCCGGCAGCCGGTCGGGAACAGCGCCAGCGGCAGCGGGTCGTTGCGCTCCGGCCGGTGGCCGCGCGCGGCCAGCCAGTGCACCTTCTCGCGCTTCAGCAATTCGCCGGTGGGCCGGGTCGGGTCGCGGGTGAACAGCGCGACGTCGAGATGCCCGCGCTCCACCTCCGGCTCCAGAGTCTTGGAGAGGTCGCAGCGGATCGAGATCTCGACCTTCGGATAGGCGGCCGCGAAGCGCGCGATTGTCGGCGTGAAATAGGCGTCGACATAGTCGTCCGGCATGCCGAGCCGGACGCTGCCTTCCGGCGTGCCGCCCTTGAGGTCGGACAGCGCCTCGCTCTCATAGGCGAGCAGGCGCCGCGCATGGGCGACGAGGCGCTCGCCGGTCTCGGTCAGCGCGATGCCGCGGCGCGAGCGCTCGAGCAGGCGCACGCCGAGATTGTCCTCGAGCTGGGCGATGCGCGCGGAGACCGCCGACTGGGTGCGGCCGACCCGGCTCGCCGCCGCGGTGAAGCCGCCGCTATCGACGATGGCGATCAGCATGCCGAGCGATTCGGTATCGAGATGGCGCATGGCTAGTCTCCTGTTACCCGTCGTCGCCGGCCGCATCGCTCTTCTTAATATCATCTTTAGTTATGTATTCACAAAATAAATTCGCTTTCGTGATTCCTGCGAAGCCATTAGATCAATCCTGCCGCGAGACGCCTCCCGGATCGCCATAGAAGCGATCGCCGGACCTGACGCCTGTCGCGGCTAACGCCATTCGAGTTGTTTCCATGTCGCCGCCGCCCCCCGCCTCGCTCGCCATCGCGTCAGCGAGCGTGTCCGATTCCATCGCGCTTCCCGCCATCGTCAGCGAGCAGGTCGAAGCGCTCCGGCGACGGCAGGCCTTCGTCGCGCTGCTGTGGGCGGCGCTGTGCATCGGCTTCTCGGCGATCTTCGTGCGCTTGTCCGACGTCGGGCCGGCGGCGATCGGCTTCTGGCGCCTCGTCTTCGCGCTGGGGCCGACCGCGCTGTGGGCCTATGCCGAGCACCGCGCCATGGCCGCCGATGCCAAGCCGGGGCAGCGGATGGTGCCGTTCACCGCCCGCCAGTTCGCGCTGTCGACGCTCGCCGGCCTGTTCTTCGCCGCCGACCTCGTCGCCTTCCATGTCGGCCTCGCCCAGACCGCGACCGCCAATGCGCTGCTGATCGGCAACATGTCGCCGGCCTTCATCATGCTGCTCGGCTGGATGATGCTGGGCGAGCGGCCGACGCTCGGCGTCGTCGCCGCCCTCGCGCTCGGCCTCGCCGGCACCACGGTCATCGTGCTCTCCAGCGCCACCGGCGGCACCGCCGGCGCCTCGACGATCGGCGATCTGCTCTGCCTGCTGGCGGCGGGCTTCTACGCGACCTATGTGCTGGCCGTGCGCGTGATGCGGCGCGGCGCCAAGCCGCTCGGCGGCGGCATGGTCTCCTTCCTGTCCTCGGCGACCGGTGCGGTGTTCTGCCTCATCTGGGCGGTCGCGGCCGGCGAGACGATCATCCCCGCGAGCCTCGGCGGGCTGCTGGCGGTGGCCGGGCTCGGCATCGTCACCCATGCCGCGGGGCAGGGGCTCGCGACCTTCGCGCTCGGCCGCCTGCCGGCGAGCCTGGTCTCGGTCGTGCTGCTGCTGCAGATCCTCGTCGGCATCGCGCTCGCCGCGCTGCTGTTCGGCGAGTGGCCCTCGCTGGCGGTGCTGGTCGGCGGCGGGCTGATCGTCGCCGGCGTGGCGGCGGTGCGTCCGCACTGAGGGCGCGCTGGCCTCCCGAGCGGAGGCCTCTTGCGCGCGCGCATCCGGCCGTCTACCTCCTGTCTGGAGTATTTCCCGCGAAAGTTGATCGACGTTCGCGACTGGGAAATGCCCCGGCCTGTGAATCGAGAGCGCTTTCCTATCGATCGGGTGGTTCAACCTGATCGGAAAGGGCTCTTCCAGCGAGGAGTGCGTGCCATGCATCCCAACCCGTTCGGCGGCGTGATCGAGGATCTCTCGGTCGAGGAAGTGAAGCAGGGTATCGAGGACGGCACCATCCTCTTGGTGGACGTGCGCGAGCCGAACGAGCTGGCCGCCGAGCGCATCCCCGGCGCGGTCGGGTTCCCGCTCTCGACCTTCGATGCGGACGGACTGCCGGACCCGGAGGGCAGAACCCTCGTCTTCTCCTGCCGCTCCGGCCAGCGCTCGCAGAAGGCCGCCGCCGCCGCGCAGGCCGCCGGCCACGACCTTCACCGCCACATGGCGGGCGGCATCCTCGCCTGGAAAGCCGCCGGCTTCCCGACCGAGCAGGGGTGAGAGAGAAGAACGGCGGATCAGTCGAGCGTTTTTCTCAGTGCTTCATTGATGCGGCTTTGCCAGCCGTCGCCGGTCGCCCGGAAATAATCCACGACATCGCGGTCCAGGCGAAGCGTGACCTGCTGCTTCGTCGAGCGTTTCTGCGGCCCCCGTTCGCCACGCCGCTTCTTGGGCAGCATGTCGACGAGCTCAGCCGGCAGGACATCGGCGGCAGGTTTCATTTGCCGCATGTCTCGGCGCGTCAGCTCGCGCACCTCGCCGCTTTCATTTGTCAGCGGTTTCCTGCTCATATCTTCGCACCTCCCGCGGATTGGCTTTTCGAAAGCTGATCACGCGAATGCCCTCGGCAATGGGCGTGAAGCAGACCACGTGCAGGCGTCCTTCGACAAAGCCGAGCGCGACAAAGCGGCGTTCCGGATAAGCGAAGCGAACATCTTCCGTCAGCCGCGCCGTCGCCCAATCGAATTCGGCGACCCGATCAAACGCCAGTCCCCGCTCCTCGCGGTTCCTGGCGCTTTTTACCGGATCGAATTCGATCTTCACACTTTTATTGTAGATACAAAAAGATGGATTGCAAGGCGGAGAGGCATTACCCCGTCAGCCGCTGCACCACCTCGCGGGTCGCGGCGATGAGCCGGTCGACCTGGTCCTCGCCGGTCGCCGGCGAGGCCAGCATCATGTCGTGGAAGGGCGAAATCAGCACGCCGCGCACCAGCAGCGCGAGGTGGATGGTCGCCTCCAGTGCCGGATAATGCGCCCGGTTCGCCTCCGCCCCGTTGAGCAGCGGCGCGGGGGCGCGCACCACCTCGACCCGCGCCCCGCAGCGGGCGACGTGCCAGGGCAGCCCGGCGGCGCGGATCACCGCCGCGAGGCCGCTCTCCATGCGGTCGGCGAGCCCGTTCATGTGGATATAGGCTTCCGGCGTCGCCACCTGCTCCAGCGCCGCGCGCAGGGCGGCGAGCTGCAGCGGGCTGCCGGACAGCGTGGTGCCGATGCCCGAATGGCCCTCCGGCACCGAGGCGCGGGCGAGGCGGAAGCGCTGCGCCGTCTCCTCCGTCATCCCCCACACCGCCGCCGGCACGCCGCCGGCGATCGCCTTGCCGATCACCATGAGGTCGGGCGCGAGGCGGTGCTCGCCGGTGTAGCCGCCGAGCGCGGTGGAGAGCGTGTGGGTCTCGTCGATCAAGAGCAGCGTGCCGTGCCGGCGGGTGATCTCGCGCAGCGCCCGGTGGAAGCCCGGCTGCGGCAGCACCATCGCGCAATTGGTCATCACCGGCTCGGTAATGACGCAGGCGACGGTGCCGTCGAACAGCGCCGCCTCCAGCGCGTCGGTGTCGTTGAACGGCACCACGCGGGTCAGCGAGGCGAGGTCGCGCGGCTCGCCCACGAGGCCGGACTTGTTGCGCGGGCGCCCGTCGGCGCCGAGCTCGACGAAGGTCTCGCCCACAGCGCCGTGATAGGAGCCGTCGAAGACGAGGATGCGCGGGCGCCCCGTGGCGGCGCGGGCGGCGCGCAGCGCGAAGCGGTTGGCGTCCGAGGCGGTGGTGGCGATCTGCCATTGCGGCAGGCCGAAGCGCCGGAACAGCAACTCGCCGACCGCCGCCGCGTCGGCGCTCGGCAGCATGGTGGCGAGGCCGCGCGGCGCCTGCCGGACCAGCGCCTCGACCACCGCCGGCGGCCCGTGGCCGAACAGCGCGGCGGTGTCGCCGAGGCAGAAATCGTCATAGCCGTGCCCGTCTATGTCGGTCAGCCGGGCGCCGGTGGCGGCCTCGACCACCAGCGGCACCGGCGTCGACCAGTCGGTCATCCAGTGCATCGGCACGCCGTCGAACAGATGCGCGGCGGCGCCGGCGGCCGCGCGGGTCCTCGGGCGGGTGCCGAGATAGAGCGCCTCGGCTTCGGACCGCAGGGCGGCAGCGCGCGCATGGCTGACGCCTGCGGTGTCTGCCGGCTGGATCATCGCGTCCATGGAATGCGGTCACACCAACGAGAGAACGCCCCGCGCCATGAAAGCACGTTTCGAGCGTCGGCGCATATAGGGTGCAACCAAAGGTCGCAACTCGGAGCCCTTTCCGGTCAGGTGGAATCGCCCGACCGGCAAGAAAGTGCTCTGGATTCAATAGACTGGAGCAGTTTCTGATCGCGAAAGTCACTCAACTTTCGCGGAAAATGCTCTGGAGCCTTTCCGTTCGGATGGAAACATCCGAACCACAAGAAAGTGCTCTCTATTCAACGAGCTGGAGCATTTTCTGATCGCGAAAGTCTCTCAATTTTCGCGGAAAATGCTCTAGCGTACCCAGCCGCGCCGCGAGAGCTCGCCCCAGGTGTCGTCCAGCGTCTTGCGGGCGCGGGCGACGAGCTCGTCGATCTCGCCGTGCGAGATGGTGAGCGGCGGCGCGATGATCAGCCGGTCGCGCACGGCGCGCATGACGAGCCCGTTCTTGAAGGAGAAGTCGCGCGCCAGCGTGCCGACCTGCCCGACATCCGGGAACCGGGTGCGGCCCGCCTTGTCCGGCGTCAGCTCCAGCGCGCCGACGAGGCCCATCATCGGCGCCTCGCCGACGAGGGGATGCTCGGCGAGCGCCCGCCAGCGGGCGGCCAGATACGGCCCGGCATCGTTCGCCACCCGCTCGACCAGGCCCTCGCTCTGCATGATGTCGAGATTGGCCAGCGCCGCCGCGCAGGCCGCCGGATGGCCGGAATAGGTGTAGCCGTGGTTGAAGTCGCCGCCATGCTCGATCAGCACGTCGGCGACGCGGTCGGCAACCATAACGCCGCCGAGCGGCATGTAGCCGGAGGTGATGCCCTTCGCCATGACCAGGATGTCCGGCTGTGTGCCGAAGGTCTCGCAGCCGAACCATTTGCCGGTGCGCCCGAACCCGCAGATCACCTCGTCGGAGATGAACAGGATGTCGCGCTCGCGGCAGATGCGGGCGATCTCCGGCCAGTAGGTCGCGGGCGGGATGATGACGCCGCCGGCGCCCTGGATCGGCTCGGCGATGAAGGCGGCGATGCGGTCCTCGCCGAGCGCGTCGATGGTGGATTCGAGCGCCTTCGCGGTGCGCAGGCCGAACTCCTCCGGCGTCTCACCCTGGCGCGCCTCGCCCCAGAAATACGGCTGGGCGATGTGCACGATGCCGGGGATCGGCAGGTCGCCCTGCGCGTGCATCGGCGCCATGCCGCCGAGGCTCGCCGCGCCTACCGTCGAGCCGTGATAGGCGTTGCGGCGCGAGATGATGATCTTCTTGTGCGGCTGCTCCTTGATGTCGAAGTAGCGCCGCACGAGGCGGATCACCGTGTCGTTCGATTCCGAGCCGGAGCCGGTGAAGAATACCCGGCTGAACTGAGGCGGGGTCAGCTCCGCGAGCCGCGTCGCCAGCTCGATCGCCGGCTTGTGGGTGGTCTTGAAGAAGGTGTTGTAATAGGGCAGCTCGCTCATCTGGGCGCGCACCGCCTCGACGATCTCCTGCCGCCCATAGCCGACATTGACGCACCAGAGGCCGGACATGCCGTCGAGGATGCGGTTGCCCTCGGAGTCGGTGAGCCACACCCCCTCGGCCTTGACGATCACCCGTGCGCCCTCGGCGTTGAGCGACTTGGTGTCGCTGAACGGGTGGAGATGGTGCGCGGCGTCGAGCGCGCGCAGCTCGGCGGTCGAGGAGGGGAAGGACATGGATTACCTGCTGGATGCAAAGCGGCGGAGCCGGATGCCGGCAGAATGTGATCACATTCTTCGTGCGTCAAGCGCCGAGGCGTGGCAAAAGGGCGCCCGAGCGCTCATGAGGGCGGGCGGCTTGACCGCCGTACCGTCGCCATGGGCACAATCGATCGTGCAGACAACCAGGGTGCATCATGCCGCTGCCTGAAGCCGCGCCTGCCGTCGCGGCCGCCAACCAGACTCCCGGCGCCGAAGCCGGCGACGAGCTCGGTTCCTATCTCGCCCGCGAGGGCGTGCCCGAGATCGTCGAGGTCCTGCTCCCCGACACCCACGGCGTGCTGCGCGGCAAATGGATTCCCGGCGGGGCGGCCTCCAAGATCTGGAGCGACGGCGTCGCCATCCCGCTCTCCATCTTCGGCCTCGACATCTGGGGGCGCGAGGTCGAGGAGACCGGCATTCACATCGAGACCGGCGACCGCGACGGCCTCTGCCGCCCGGTGCCCGGGACGTTGAAGCCGGTGCCGTGGGCGCCGCGCCGCTCGGCGCAGGTGATGATCTCCATGTACGAGCCGGACGGGCGCGGCGGGGCCAAGCCGTGGGAGCTCGATCCGCGCCACAAGCTCGCCGCGCAGGTCGCCCGCCTCGCCGCGCTGGGGTTGCACCCCTGCGTCGCCTTCGAGCTCGAATTCTACCTGCTGAAGCCCGAGCCCGGCCCCGGCGGTGTGCCCGAGCCGGTGTTCCCCGCCTCGCACGGCCCGGCGCGGCAGAACATGTATTCGATGTCGGACCTCGACGCCTATGCGGGGCTGCTGCACGAGGTCCGCGAGGCGGCGCGCATCCAGGGCCTGCCGGCGGACACGGTGATCTCGGAAGCCGCCCCCGGCCAGTACGAGGTAAACCTGTATCATCGCCGCGACGCCATGGCCGCGGCGGACGACGCCATATTGCTGCGCCGGCTGATCGACGGCGTCGCCCGCAAGCACGGGCTGCGGGCCAGCTTCATGGCCAAGCCCTTCCTCGAATTCGCCGGCTCGGGCATGCATGTGCATGTCAGCCTCACCGACGAGACCGGCGCCAATGCCTTCGGCGCGGGGGACGAGGGCGAGGTGCTGCTGCGCCGCGCTGCCGCCGGCCTGCTCGCCACAATGCCGGACACTGCCGTGTTCTACGTGCCGAGCTATAACGGCTTCCGCCGCCTGGTGCCGGGCAGCTACGCGCCGACCGGCATCTCCTGGGGCTACGACAACCGCTCGGTCGCGGTGCGCGTGCCGAACGGCCCGCCCAAGGCGAAGCGCCTCGAGCACCGCATCGCCGGCGCCGACGCGCATCCGCATCTCGTGCTCGCCGCCATCCTCGCCGGCATGCTGGAGGGCATCGAGCAGGGGCTGGAGCCGCCCGCGCCGCTGACCGGCAACGCCTATGAGGCGCAGGCGCCGCGCCTGACCTACGCGATGCGCGAGGCGATCGCCGACTTCGCCGGCTCCGCCTTCGTCGAGCGCGCCTTCGGCCCGGAATATCAGCGCGTCTATGCGGTGATGAAGGAAGCCGAGCTCAACGCCTTCGAGCGCCGCATCAATCCGCTGGAGTACGACACCTACCTCTGATCGAATGCCCGATGCGGCGGCAGAACGGCGCAAAATGTGATCACTATCGATGCTTGAGCCGTTCGTGCGAACGCAATAGCCTTGAAGGCACGGGCCTTGCACGCGAGATCCGTCAAACAACTTTCACAGGGAACCCATGATGGCTCGACTTCGGAATGTCGCCACAGGCCTTCTGGCGGGCATCGCCACCGCGCTCTCCCTCGGCGTCGCGCAGGCGCAGGAGAAGGTGGTGAATGTCTACAACTGGTCCGACTATATCGACGAGTCGGTCCTCGAAGAGTTCACCAAGGAAACCGGCATCAAGGTCCGCTACGACGTCTTCGACAGCAACGAGGTGCTGGAGACGAAGCTGCTCGGCGGCAAGACCGGCTACGACGTGGTGGTGCCGACCGGCTCCTTCCTGCAGCGGCAGATTCAGGCGGGCGTCTTCCTGAAGCTGGACAAGTCCAAGCTGCCGAACATCCAGTATCAGTGGCCGATGATCGCTGAGCGGCTCGCCGTCTATGATCCCGGCAACGAATACGCCGTGAACTACATGTGGGGCACCACCGGCATCGGCATCAATGTCGACAAGGTGAAGCAGCGCCTCGGCGAGATTCCGCTGAACACCTGGGACATCGTGTTCAAGCCCGAGCTGCTCAGCAAGCTCAAGGATTGCGGCGTCTACATGCTCGACGGGCCGGAGGAGATCATCCCCACCGCGCTGCGCTATCTCGGCAAGGACCCGAACTCCAAGGACCCGGCGGACATCGAGGCGGCCGGCGCGCTGCTGATGCCGATCCGTCCGTTCATCAAGAAGTTCGACAGTTCGGGCTACATCAACGCGCTCGCCCGCGGCGACATCTGTCTGGCCACCGGCTGGTCCGGCGACGTCTTCCAGGCCAAGACCCGCGCCGAGGAAGCCGCCGAGAAGACCAAGAAGAAGCCCGTCAACATCGAGTACCTGATCCCCAAGGAAGGCGCTCTGATGTGGTTCGACAACTTCGCCATCCCGAAGGATGCGAAGCATGTCGACGAGGCGCTCGCCTTCATCAACTTCATGATGAAGCCCGAGGTGGCGGCGAAGAACTCGAACTACATCTCCTACGCCAACGGCAATCTCGAGTCGCAGAAGTTCATCGACAAGGAGATCCTGGGGAACCCGGCGATCTACCCCGATGCCGAGACGCAGGCGAAGCTGTTCACCGTCACCACCTATCCGCAGGAGGTCCAGCGCGTGGTGACGAAGACCTGGAACAAGTTCAAGCGCGGCAAGTGAGCCCCGTAGAGTGAAGTCATGCGCACCGGCCGGCGCGGGGCCTTGTCCCCAGCCGGTCGTGCAGGGGTTGAAGGCCGGGCACCCGCCCGGCCTTTTTCATGCGGGGCGAGGCGATGTTCTCACATGTGCATCTGGGCGCGGGCGATCATAGCCGGGCGCTCGCCTTCTACCGGCCGCTGATGGAAGCGCTCGGCTGGGAGCTGAAATTCGACGAGCCCGAGGTGCCGTGGGCCGGCTGGAAGCAGCCCGGCGCCGACCGTCCGCTGTTCATCGTCGGGCGGCCCTATGACGGCGGCCCGCATCAACCCGGCAACGGCCAGATGGTCGCCTTCCAGGTCGGGCGGCGCGAGCTGGTCGACCGCTGCCATGCGCTGGCGCTGTCTCTCGGCGCCACGGACGAGGGAGCGCCGGGGCTGCGCCCGCACTACCACGCGAACTATTACGGCGCCTATTTCCGCGACCCCGACGGCAACAAGCTCTGCGTCTGCTGCCACGCGGCGGTTTAGGGGAGCCCCGCCCTCACGCCTCGGCGGCGCGGTGCTCGGCGCGGGCGGCCGCCCACACCTCGTGGGCAGCGTCGGCGTTCATCGCCGCGATGCCGAGCCCGACGATCAGGTCCGGCCAGGCCGAGAGCGTCGCAGCGGTGGCGAGGCCGGCGCCGATGATCGCGACATTGGCGAGCGCATCGTTGCGGGCGGACAGGAACGCTGCCCTTGTCAGGCTGCCGCCATGGGCGCGGAAGCGGGCGAGCAGCAGAGCGCAGGAGAGGTTCACCACCAGCGCGCCGAGCCCGGTGAGCGTCAGCGCGAAGGGCGCCGGCGGCTCCGGCATGGTGAACTTGTCCCACGCGGTCCACAGCGTGGCGAGGGCGGGGACCAGGATCACCGCCGCCAGCACCATGCCGAGCCGGGCCCGCTGCCGCGCCGGCCAGCCGAGCCCGACGAGGATCAGCGCGTTGATCGCCGTGTCCTCGAGGAAATCGACGCTGTCGGCGAACAGCGACACCGAGCCGATGGCGAGCGCGACGGCGAACTCGATGCCGAAATAGGAGAGGTTCAACAGCGCGACGAGAGCGACGGCCCGGCGCAGGCCATGGTCCTGGGATGATGTCTCCACCACGGCGCTTTCCCCACTCCCGTGCCGGCGTTCAGTCCTGCTCCTGCGCGGTGCGCGAGCGCGGCCAGCGCTTGTAGAACCAGATCCACTGCTCGGGATGCTCGCGCACCCAGCCCTCGACGATCGAGGTGATGGTCTGCATCGACGCGTCGACGTCGATCTTGCCGCGGGCGTCGCGCGGCAACTGGACCGGCGGCGTGCAGGTGATGCGGAAGCGCCCGCCGGGCAGGCGGATGACGCGCACGCCATGCACCGGGCATTCATAGAGCCGCGCGAGGCGGGCGATGGTCGGATTGGCGGTGCAGGGATGGCCGAAGAACTGCACCTGCGGCCCGCCGCGCCGGCCCTGATCGACCAGTATGCCGAGATGCTTGCCCTGGTCGAGCACGGTGGCGAGCTCGAACACCGCGACATGCGAGGCGGCGACGAGGTCGCCCATCACCGCGCCGCGGGCGTTCAGCAGCATTTCGGCGAAGAAGGCGTTGTCCGGCGGGCGGAACAGCACCGCGCTGTCCAGCCCCTGAGCCGCCGCCGCGATCGCCGGCAGCTCCCAATTGGCGAGATGGGCGGTGAACACCAGCGCCGGCTTGCCGTCGACCCGCATGGCGACGAAGTTGGTGACGCCGGTGGTCTCGATCCGGCTCTTGGCCGGCTCCCACATGTTGTACTGCCAGATGCGGTCGAGATGGACGAACTCGCCGGCCACCCGGCCGAGATTGTCCCACATGCCGTGGGCGATGGCGCGCCGCTCCTTCTCGTCCTTCTCCGGATAGGCGTAGCGGAGGTTTTCGAGGGCGCGGGAATGGATGGTGGTGAGCGGGCCGAAGGTGCGGGTCACCATGGCGCCGAGCGCCGGCGCCGCCTCCGGCCCCAGCGCCCGCAGCACGCGGGTGAGCACCCACACCACGGCCGAGAGCACGCCGTTGCGCAGCCTCAGCAGCAGGGGAAGGGCGGGTTCGCTCACCGTCTGTCCGTCGTCAGAAGCTGATGACCACCTTGCCGAACACCCGGCGCGTCTCCAGCCGTTCCAGCCCCTTGCCGAAATCCTCCAGCGGATATTCGGAATCGATCACCGGGAGCACGCCCCGCGCCATGCGCGTCAGGCCGTCGGCGATCGCCCGCATCGGCGCACCGAACGAGCCGATGATGCGGTACTGGCGCTGGAAGAGCTGCATCAGGTTCATGTTGACCGAGACGCCCGAGGTCGAGCCGCAGGTGACGAGGCGCCCGCCGGGCTTCATCGACAGCAGCGAGCCGTTCCAGGTCTCGACGCCGACATGCTCGAACACCACGTCGACGCCCTTCTTCTTGGTGATCTTGCGCACCTCATGCTCGAAGCGGTCGGTCTTGTAGTTGATCACGTGGTCGGCGCCGAGCGCCGTGGCCTTGGCGAGCTTCTCGTCGTCGCCGGCGGTGGTGATGACGGTGCAGCCGATCTCCTTTGCCATGCGGATCGCCGCCGAGCCGATGCCCGAGCCCGCCGCGTGCACCAGCACCGTCTCGCCCGGCTCCAGCCGCGCATTGTCGAACAGCATGTGCTCGACGGTGGAGAAGGTGACCGGCGCGCAGGCCGCATCCACCCACGAGATGCCGTCCGGGATCGGGATGCAGAGCCGCTCGGCGATGTTGAGCTGCTCGCGGGCGAAGCCGTCGACATGGAAGCCCATCACCCCGGCGACGTTCTCGCAGAGATTGTCGCGGCCCTTGCGGCAGTTGACGCACTGGCCGCAGGTCAACGCGCCATACATGGCGACCTTGGAGCCCGGCTTGAGGCGGGTGACACCCTCGCCGGTGGCGGTGACCTCGCCGACCGCCTCGGCGCCGACGACGAGCGGCATCTTGCGCTTGGCGAAGGCCATGCCGCGCCAGCCCCACACGTCGATGTGGTTCAGCGCCAGCGCCTTGACGGAAACCTGCACCTCGCCCGGGCCCGGCGCCTCGGGGGCCGGCAGGTCGACGAGGGTGAGTTCGCGGTCGGAGACGAGTTGAAGCGCGCGCATGGCGTGGGCACCGAAAGGCAGGAGGGGACGAGATCAGCGCTGGATGGCTAGTGCAGCGGTGAGGCCGCCGTCAACCGGAAGCGTCGCGCCGGTGACATAGGCGGCGCCCGGCGAGAGCAGGAAGCCGACCACCGCGGCGACATCCTTCGGGAGCGCGAAGCGCCCGGCCGGAATCTGCTTCTCGACATTGGCGCGGTAGGCGGCGTAGCGCTCCAGCATGGCGGTGTCGACGAAACCCGGCGCCACCACGTTCACCGTCACCCCGCGCCGCGCGCTCTCGATGGCGAGCGTGCGGGCATAGGCCGCGAGCGCCGCCTTGGAGCCGGAATAGATGCCGTTGCCGGCATTGGCGACGTCGCCGGCGATCGAGCCGATGGCGACGATGCGCCCGGCGCGGGCCCGCGTCATCGGCCGCACCAGCGCGCCGCAGAGCTTCACGAAGGACCAGTAATTGACCTGCATGAGCTCTTCCGCCTTCGCCTGGTCGACGATGGCGGCGAGCGTGTCGTAGCTCATGCCGGCATTGTGGATGAACCCGAAATAGGCCGGCTCCTCGGCGATCGCTGCCGCGAAGCTCTCGACCGCCGCCTTGTCGGCGAGGTCGAGCGGGCGCACGGCGAGGGAGGCGTCCGGCTTCTCGGCCCGGATGCCGGCGATCAGCGCCTCGGCTTCCGCGGCCGCCGTGCGCACGGTGAACACCACATCGAAGCCGGCGAGCGCCAGCGCGCGCACGATCGCCGCCCCGACGCCGCGCCCGCCGCCGGTGACCAGAACCTTGGGAGTGCTCACGCCGGCTCGCCCGTCAGGATCAGGCAGACGTTCTGGCCGCCGAAGCCGAACGAGTTCGACATCACCCGCGTCACCTTGGCATCGCGGGCGACGTTCGGCACCACGTCGAGCGGGATGGCCGGGTCCGGCACCTCGTAATTGATGGTCGGCGGGATGCGGCCGTTCTGGATGGTCAGCAGCGAGGCCACCGCCTCGATGGCGCCGGCGGCGGTCAGCGTGTGGCCGATCATCGACTTGTTGGAGGACAGCGGGATGCCGGCGATGCGCTCGCCGAACACCGCCGTCATGCCGGTGAACTCCATGCGGTCGTTCTCCGGCGTCGAGGTGCCGTGGGCGTTGATGTAGTCGATCGCCTCCGGCTCGACCCCGGCATCGGCCAGCGCCGCCCGCATGCAGCCGATCACCGGCTTGGCGTCCGGCGAGGAGCGGGTGCGGTGGAAGCTGTCGGCCATCTCGCCGACGCCCTCGACCACGCCGAGGATCTTCGCCCCGCGCGCGAGCGCATGCTCCATGCTCTCCAGCACCAGCGCGCCGGCGCCCTCGGCGATGATGAAGCCGTCGCGGTTCTTCGAGAACGGGCGGGAGGCCGCCTCCGGCTTCTCGTTGTGGGTCGACAGCGCGGAGAGCAGCGAGAAGCGGATCAGCGCCTCGGCGGTCACCGAGCCGTCGGTGGCGATGGAGAGCGCCGCGTCGCAGTCGCCGCGCCGGATCGCTTCGACCGCGAGCTGGATCGAGGTGTTGCCCGAGGCGCAGGCGGTGGACAGCGAGATCGGCTGGCCGCGCGTGCCGAAATGGTCGGCGAGGTGGTCGGCGATCGAGCCGTAGAGGAAGCGCTCGTGCCAGTTGCTGTGCTCGCGGGTCTCGGCGGCGCGCAGCAGGTCGTCATAGGTGATCGGGCCGTTCGCCGCCGATTCGCGGGCGAGCACGCGGCGCTGCGGCCATTCCATCTCGATCGGCGGCACCGCGCAGAACAGCGGGCCGGGGAAGTCGCCGATGCGGCCGATGCCGGATTCGGCGATCGCCTCCTCGGCGGCGAGCGAGGCCAGCTTCTCCGACAGGTCGGGGGCGGTCTCGGCGCCGCTGAGATAGTCGACCGTGCCGGCGATGGTGGTCTTCAGCGTGTCGATCGGGAAGCGGGTGATGCGGTGGATGCCGGAGGTGCCGGCCGTCAGCTTGGCCCAGTTGTCCTCTTTGCCCTGACCGAGCGAGGTGACCATGCCCATGCCGGTGACCACCACGATGGGCCGGCCGGCCTTGTCGGTATAGGACGCCATGATCTGCTCCATGGAGCGCGGCCCGGTCGGCCGGGCGACGCTCGATCGCTGACACCGGAGCCCGCGCTCCGGCTCTGCGGTTCAGCCGGCGCGCTCGACGAGCGCCGCGCCTTCTCCGCGCCAATGCCCCACGCACGTCACGATGGCACGGGTGAGCGTGCCTTCGAAAGGCTTTTCAAGGCTCTCGCCCGGCAGCGGCGCGAACAGCCGCCCCTGCGAGACGGCGAGCGCGGCGAGCGCCAGCGCCACCGGGAACTGCGCCTCCACGCTGTGGCCGACGCGATCGGTCACCGAGCGCACCGGAAGCCCGGTACGCTCCAGCGCAGCGACCTCGGCCTTGGTCGGCTCGGGAGCGCCGGTGGCGCCCGACAGCACCGCCGTGCCTTCGGTGACGCCGCCCGCCGCCTTGGCGAGGAGATCGTCCAGCACGCCCTCGACCGCGCCGGGCTCGCTGCGCCGCGCGCGCTCCGACCACACGCCGGAGAGCTTGGCGATCGGCCTCGCGCCGCGCGCTTTGGCGTGCTCGGGCGATTCGAGCACCAGGAAGGCGCCGGCCGAGCCGGTCGGGACCCCGGAGGGTTGCGCCAGCACCGGCGCCCACGGCGCCATCTTGGCGAGCTTGCGCAGCGCGAACAGCAGCAGCATGTCGCGCCGCTCGGAATTGTAGGCGCCGCCGACGAGGGCGATCTCGCTGGTGCCGGCCGCGACGCGCGAATAGCCGATGCGCACCGCGTCGGTGCCCGAACCCTCTTCGCCCATGAAGGTGCGCGAGGAGCCGGTCACGCCGTGCACGATCGAGATGTTGCCGGCGAGCAGGTTCGAGAGCTGGGCGAGGAACAGCGTCGGGCGCAGGTCCGCCTGCAGCCGCTCATTGAGGTAGACCTCTGGCTTTTCCTGCTTCTCGATCTCGGTGAGGATCGAGCCGTCGACCGACTGGTCGCGCTCGCCGCCGCCGGCGGCCACCACCATGTCGGTGTGGCCGAGAATGTCCTTGTCGCCCTTGATGCCGGCCGAATCCAGCGCCAGCCCGGCCGCATAGGTGCCGATGCGCTGCCACGGCTCCATCTGCCGCTGGTCGCCCCGCTTGGGGATCTGCAGGTCGAAATTGATCTTGGCGAGCGGGTGCACGACGTAAGGCGTGAACGTCGTCTCGTCGACCACCGGCTTGGCGCCTTCCGCGAGCACCGACCAATGCGCCTCAAGGCCTTCACCCAGCGACGAGACGAGCCCGATGCCGGTGATCCAGACGTCACGACGATCAGACATGCGCCAGCTTTCCAAGCGGCGCCGCGGCGCCGTCCGTATCCGGGCACGCCATCGGCATGCCGATGCGCTCGGCGGTGGAGAGCAGGTAGCCGCGCAGCTCGGGGGCGGGGAAGGGCATGGTCTTCAGTGTCACCTCGGCATTGCAGACGAGCTTGCCCTCGACCCTGCCCTCGGCCTTGAGCCGCGCATAGCCCGAGCCGTCATGCACCAGCTCGGCATGGACCTCGATGGTCTGGCCGGGGGTGACGAAGGTGCGCAGCTTGCCCTTGTCGACCGAGGCGAGGAACGCCATGCGGTCGAAATTGTGCAGCCGCAGCAGCAGCATGCCGCAGCTCTGCGCCATGATCTCGAACAACAGGACGCCGGGCAGCAGCGGATGGCCGGGGAAGTGGCCCTCGAAGATCGGGCTCTGCTCGGGCACGACATTCGCAGATTTCAGGGTCCGCGCCTCGAGGTCGAGGGCGAGCACCTTGTCGATCATCTGGAAATATTCGAGCCGCATCTGCCTTCTGCCTGAACTGCGCCGGTGCCGTCGGTCCGCGAGCGCCTCACGCGCTCTTGGCGGCGATCAGCTCGTCGATGCGGGCGCAGAGATTCTTGAGCACGAAATACTGCTCGGTCGTCGCCTTGCCCTCGTTCACTTCCTGCGTCCACTGCTCCAGCGGCAGCTTGATGCCGAAAGCCTTGTCGATGGCGAAGGCGATGTCGAGGAAGTCGAGGCTGTCGATACCGAGGTCGTCGATGGCATGGCTGTCCGGCGTGATGTTCTCACGCGGGATGTCGCACGTTTCGGCAATGATGTTGGCGACGGTGTCGAACGTGGAAGACATGGAATGCCTCTGGTCTCGGTGGGCCGCGGCCCGATTGCGGTCGTTTCCGGCCACGGTGGCTAAGGGCGCGGCCGACAGCCGCTCGCGCAGCGCCGGCGCCCCTTGAATGGATGTCGGCCCGTATACCTAAGCAAGCACGGCTATTCAATGGCACGGACACGCCAATCCCCGCGGGTGTGTCTTCTCGGTCGCCGCCGCGGGGCGCCAGCCTATCTTACCGGCTTTTTTCGGGGGCTGTCGTTTCCGACACGCCTGCGCCACACTCCGGCACTCAACTTCCCGTTCCGTCATGCATGCGGGCATGACGGGCGGATTTGGCGGGGGCCACTCATGTTCGTTCTGTCGGTTCGGGCGGTCGCCACGGCGGCCTTTTCGCTTGCGATGATCGCTGCGGTCGCGGCGCAGACGCCGCCAAAGCCGACGCCCAAGCCTGCGGCGACGCCTGCGGCCACCCCGGCCGCCACCACCTCCCAGCCGCCGGCCGCCGCGCCCGTCGCGGCTCCCGCCTTGCCCAAGACCTATTCGCGGCAGGACCTCGTGGAGGCCGCGCGCAAGTTCGAGGCGCAGCTCCGTCGCTCCATGAAGCCGCTGGCCAAGCCCGCCCCGCAGCTCCGCCGCGACGCGGAAGGGGCGGTGGCGCGGGGCGACAACCGCACCGCCGCCGATCTCTATGCCCAGCTCGCCATCAATGCCGGCTCCGATTCGGGGCTGTGGCTGCGCCTCGCCCGCGCCCTCTCGCAGGTGAAGCCGAACGAGAACGAGGACAGCTACACGCTGCTCGACCGCGCCTCGGCGGCCGCCTTCATCGCCTATCGCCGCGCCACCACGCGCAATGACGAGGCCGACGCGCTGTTCTTCCTCGGCCACCTCTATGCCGCGCGCTCGGTCTACCGCGCCGCGCTGGATACCATGGTGGTCGCGCTCGCCTATCGCGACGTGCCCGCCGAGCGCGCCTTCTACGACAAGCTGCGCGAGGAGCGCGGCTTCCGGGTGCTCGACTATTCGGTCGATTCGGATGCCGCGACGCCGCGCCTGTGCGTGCAGTTCTCCGAGAACCTCGCTCCCGGCATCGACTTCTCCTCCTTCGTCACGCTGTCCGGGCCGGACGGCCCCATCGCCAAGCCGGCGGTGAGCGCCGAGGAGAGCCAGCTCTGCGCCGAGGGCCTGCGCCATGGCGAGCGCTACGACATGGCGTTGCGCGCCGGCATCCCCTCGGTGATCCCCGCCGAGAAGCTCATGAAGGCCGCCGATTTCTCGGTCTATGTGCGCGACCGCAAGCCCGGCGTGCGCTTCACCGGCCGCAACTACGTGCTGCCGCGCACCGGCCCGCGCGGCATCCCGCTGATCTCGGTGAACACCAGCCGGGTGAAGGTCGAGGTGCTGCGCATCGGCGACCGCAGCCTGCTCACCACCGCGCTCGACGGCGATTTCCGCGCCAATCTCGGCTATTACGACCGCCAGCAGCTCAAGGCAGGGCGCGCCGAGCTGGTGTTCTCCGGCGAGCTGGAGACCGCCGCCACGCTGAATGCCGACGTCACCACCTCCTTCCCGGTGGACGAGGCGGTCGGCACGCTGCAGCCGGGCGTCTATGTGCTGACCGCCACCCCGGCGAGCGACGTCGCCGATCCGGACGGCGACTATTCCACCCAGTCGACGCAGTGGTTCGTGGTCTCCGACCTCGGCCTCACCGCGCTCGGTGGCAATGACGGGCTCACCGTCATGGTGCGCACGCTCGGCAATGCGGCGCCGGCCGGCGAGGTCGAGCTGCGCCTGCTCGCCGCCTCCAACGAGGTGCTCGCCACCGCCACCACCGACGCCAAGGGCGAGGCCCGCTTCGACGCCGGCCTGATGCGCGGCAAGGACGGTTTCGCGCCGTCCGTGCTGGTCGCTCGCGCCAAGGACGGCGACTACGCCTTCCTCTCGCTGAAGGATCAGGCCTTCGACCTCACCGATCGCGGCGTCGGCGGACGGGCCGCGCCGGGCGCGCTCGACGCTTTCGTTACCCCCGAGCGCGGCGTCTACCGCACCGGCGAGACCGTCCACGTCACCGCGCTGCTGCGCAACCCGCAGGCGCTCGCCGCGCCCGGCGTGCCGCTCACCCTCATCCTCAAGCGCCCGGACGGCGTCGAGGACCGCCGCGTCTTCGTCGCCGATGGCGGGCAGGGCGGCCGGGCGGTCGACCTGCCGGTGGCGGCCGGCGCGATGACCGGCACCTGGCGCATCGAGGCCTATTCCGATCCCAAGGCCTCGCCGATCGGCGACGCCACCTTCCTGGTCGAGGACTATGTGCCCGAGCGCCTGTCGCTCGAGCTCGCCACCAAGGCGACCAGCATCGCCCCGGCGGCGCCGGTCGAGATCGCGGTGGACGGGCGCTGGCTGTTCGGCCCGCCGGCCGCCGGCCTCGCCATCGAGGCCGAGGTGGAGATCGGGCTTGCCGGCGGCCGCCCCGGCCTCAACGGCTGGCAGTTCGGGCGCCCGGACGACGGCTTCACCACGGTGCGCGTGCCGCTCGCCGACACGCCCAATGCCGGCCCTGACGGCAAGGCGACGCTCAAGGTGCTGCTGCCGACCTTGCCGCCGACCGAGCGCCCGCTCGAAGCCAAGGTGATCGTGCGCCTCGTCGAGGGCGGCGGGCGCGCCGTCGAGCGCTCGCTGACGCTGCCCGTCGCCGCCACCGGCCCCGGCATCGGCGTGAAGCCGCAGTTCAAGGCGAGCGACCTCGCGCAGGGGTCCGACGCCGCCTTCGAGGTGATCGCGCTCGACGCTTCCGGCAAGCGCGTCGCCCGCGCGGGCGTGAAATGGGAGCTGTTCCGCATCGAGAGCCGCTACCAGTGGTACCGCACCGACGGCTCCTGGGACTATGAGGCGATCAAGTCGACCCGCAAGATCGCCGACGGCACGATCGATGTCGCCGCCGACGCGCCGGCCCGCGTCAGTGCGCCGGTGGAATGGGGCGAATACCGCCTCGACGTCTCGCAGGGCGCCAACTCGACCAGCGTGCCCTTCTCGGCCGGCTGGGGGGGCGATGCCACCGCGCAGACGCCGGATCGGCTGGAGGTCGCGCTCGACAAGGCCGAATACGCGCCGGGCGAGACGCTGACCGTGAACATCAACAGCCGCTATGCCGGCGCCGCCACGGTGATGATCGTCGGCGACGGCGTGCTCGCCTCGAAGAGCGCCGAGGTCGGCGCCGGCGACTCCAAGGTCACCTTCGAGGTCGACGGCAAATGGGGGCCGGGCGCCTATGCGCTCGCCTTCCTGCACCGGCCGCTCGATGTCGCCGCCGGCCGCAACCCCGGCCGCGCCATCGGCCTCGCCTGGTTCGGCGTCGACCACGCCGCGCGCACGCTCGCCGTGTCGCTCGATCCGCCGGCGAAGATAAGGCCCGAGAACACCCTCTCCGTGCCGGTGACGCTGGCCGGGCTGAAGCCGGGCGAGGAGGCCTATCTCACCCTCGCCCTCGTCGATGTCGGCATCCTCAACCTCACCGGCTTCGAGGCGCCGGACCCCGCCGCCTATTATCTCGGCCAGCGCACGCTCTCGACCGAGGTGCGCGATCTCTACGGCCAGCTCATCGACGGCATGCAGGGCACGCGCGGGCGCCTGCGCTCGGGCGGCGATGCCATGGATGGCGGCCTGCAGGGTGAGCCGCCGACGCAGCCGCCACTCGCGCTGTTCTCCGGCCTCGTGAAGGTCGGCGCCGACGGCAAGGCCACGGTCGATTTCGCCGTGCCGCCCTTCGACGGCACGGGGCGTCTCATGGCCGTCGCCTGGACCGCCGACAGGCTCGGCCATGCCGAGAAGGACGTGGCGATCCACGATCCCGTCGTGATCGCCGCGACCCTGCCGCGCTTCCTCGCGGCCGGCGACAGCTCCACCCTCAATCTCGATCTGCACAATGTGGAGGGCGAGGCGGGCGACTACGCGCTCGACATCGTCACCGAAGGCCCGCTCAGCGTCGCCAGCGCGCCGAAATCGGTCACCCTGGCGAGCGCCGGCAAGCAGAGCCTGAATGTCGGCCTCAAGGGCACCGGCATCGGCGATGGCCGCGTCTCGGTCCGACTGAGCGGGCCGGGCGGGCTCGCCATTGCCCGCGACTACAACATGCGCGTGCGCCCGGCCTATCCCGAGATCGCGCGCCGCACGGTGACGACGCTGAAGCCTGGCGAGAGCCTGCGTGTGTCCGACGACCTGCTCGCCGACCTCGTGCCCGGCGGCGGGCGCGTCGCCGTCTCGGTCGGTCCCGACCCGGCGCTCGACGCGCCGAACCTGTTCCAGGCGCTGGACCGCTATCCCTATCGCTGCTCCGAGCAGACCACGAGCCGCGCCATGCCGCTGCTCTATGTCAGCGATTTCGGCGACTGGGAGCGCTTCAAGCTGAAGAACAACCCTGCCGACGAGATCAAGGCGGCGATCGCCCGCCTCGTCTCGCGGCAGGGTTCGGACGGCTCCTTCGGCCTGTGGAGCGCCGGCGGCAACGACCTGTGGCTCGACGCCTACGTCACCGACTTCCTCACCCGCGCCCGCGAGCGCGGCTTCGAGGTGCCGGAGCTGACCTACACCATGGCGCTCGACCGGCTGCGCAACGCGGTCGGCATCTCCGCGGAGAGCGACGGACCGACCGAGGACGGCATGGCCTATGCCGCCTATGTGCTGGCCCGCAACGGCAAGGCGCCGCTCGGCGACCTGCGCTATGTCGCCGACACCAAGCTGGAAGAGGTGAAGAGCCCCTTCGCGCGCGGCAACATCGCGGCGGCGCTCGCCATGCTCGGCGACAAGGGCCGCGCCGAGCGCATGTTCAACGCGGCGCTGGAGCAGATCCCGACCAGCGCCGAGCAGGAGCTGTTCGGCCGCGCCGATTTCGGCTCGGTGCTGCGCGACGCGGCGGGCATCGCGACGCTCGCGGCCGAGACCGGCTTCGAGGCGACCGCCCGCACCGCCCGAGCGCGCCTCGCCAGCGCCGCCAAGGCGGTGGGCAGCACCTCGACGCAGGAGGAATCCTGGCTGCTGCTCGCCGCCCGCGCCGCCCGCACGGGGCAGGGCGTGGTGCTCGACATCGACGGCGCCGCCCATACCGGTCTCTATGAGCGCGGATTCGACCGCGCCGCGCTGAGCGGCCATCCGGTCGTGCTGACCAACCGCGGCACGGCGGCGGTCGACGCGGTGGTCTCGATCGAGGGGGCGCCGGTCGCGCCCGAGCCGGCCGGGGCCCGGGGCCTGACCCTGACGCGCAGCTACTTCACCCTCGACGGCCAGTCTGCCGACCCGTCGAAAGTGAAGCAAAACCAGCGCCTTGTCGTCGTTCTTGAAGTCGAGGAGGAAGAAGCGGCGGCGACCCACCTGCTGCTGGTCGACCACCTGCCGGCCGGCTTCGAGATCGACAATCCGAACCTCGTCGAGGGCGGCGAGACCTCCAACCTCACCTGGCTGGAGGAGACCACCGAGGCCGACCACACCGAGTTCCGCGACGACCACTTCCTCGCCGCCTTCGACCTCACCGAGGATGCCGAGGAGCCGGGGGTGCTGCGCGTCGCCTATGTGGTGCGCGCGGTCTCGCCGGGGCAGTACGCCCACCCGCCGGCGACGGTGGAGGACATGTACCGGCCGGACCGCTTCGCGCGAACGGCCGCCGGCCGCATGGAGGTGACGGGAGCCGGCCGATGAGCGGGGAAGGGCCATCGCCGCGTCCGCGCTGGCAGCGGCTCGCCGCCGCCGGCGTGCTCGGCGTCGCGGTCCTGGCGGGCGGAACGAGCGCCTGGCTCGCCGGAGTGCGCCACGCCGCGCCGCCGCCCCCGACGCTGGCTTATTCCGCCGAAATCCTCGACCGCGAGGGCCGGCTGCTGCGCCCGTTCCCGCTCGCCGACGGCCGCTGGCGGCTGACGCCCGATCTGGCGAAGGTCGACCGGCGCTATATTGCAATGCTGATCTGCTACGAGGACAAAAGATTTTACCAGCATGGTGGAATCGACCCGCTCTCGCTGGTCCGCGCGGCGCTGCAGTTCGTCTGGCACGGGCGGATCGTCTCCGGCGGCTCGACGCTGACCATGCAGGTGGCGCGGCTCCTGGAGCCGCCGGGACCGCGCACCTTGGGTGCGAAGCTGCGCGAGATGCGCCGCGCCATCGAGCTGGAAGCGCGCCTCTCCAAGGACGAAATCCTCAAGCTTTACATGGCCCTGGCGCCCTATGGCGGCAATCTGGAAGGGGTGCGCGCGGCGAGCCTCGCCTGGTTCGGCAAGGAGCCGCGGCGCCTGACGCTGAACGAGGCGGCGCTGCTGGTCGCGCTGCCGCAGGCGCCCGAAAGCCGCCGTCCGGACCGCTATCCCGCGCAGGCCGAGGCCGGGCGCGAGCGCGTGCTCGCCCGCCTCGCCGATGCCGGGCTGTTCGGCGCGCCGGAGGCCGAGCTCGCCCGCGCCGGCACCATCCCGGTCCGCCGGCTCGACATGCCGATGATCGCGCCGCACGCGACCGAGACCGCCCGCCGCGACCGCCCGGCGGCGGGCGTGCAGACGCTCGCCATCGACCGGGCAATTCAGCAACGATTGGAAGAGCTTGCGGCCGAGCGGGTACGCACGCTGGGCGCAGGCGTCTCGCTCGCCATGGTGGTGCTGGACAACGCCACCGGCGAGGTGCTCGCCCGCGTCTCCGGCGCTGACCCGGCCGACCGCGCGCGGGCCGGATCGGTCGATCTCACCCGCGCCATCCGCTCCCCCGGCTCGACCCTGAAACCCTTTATCTACGGCCTCGCCTTCGAAGATGGCATCGCCCATCCCGAGACGCTGATCGAGGATCGGCCGACCCGTTTCGGGGCCTATGCGCCGGAGAATTTCGACCTCGGCTTCCAGGGCACGGTGCCGGTGAAGCGCGCCTTGCAGCTCTCCCTCAACGTGCCGGCGGTGATGCTGCTGCAAGCCGTAGGCCCCCAGCGCCTCGCCACTAGGCTGAACGGCGCGGGCACGCGGCTCGTGCTGCCGCCGGGCGAGGTGCCCGGCCTTGCGGTCGGCCTCGGAGGTGTCGGGGTGCGGCTGGAGGACCTCGCTTCGCTCTACGCCGCCATCGCCAGCGGCGGTCTCGCCCGCCCGCCGGTCGAGCGGCTCGATGCCCTCGCCACCGGCCGCGACGTCTCCACCCTGCCGAAAGGCGGGCGGCTGATGAGCGAGGTAGCCGCGTGGTATCTCGCCGACACGCTCGCTGGCACACCACCGCCGCAGAACGCGCGTGGTGGACAGATCGCCTTCAAGACGGGGACGTCCTTCGGCTATCGGGATGCGTGGTCGGTGGGCTTCGACGGCCGTCGTACCATCGCGATCTGGGTGGGGCGCCCGGACGGGCAGCCGGTGCCGGGCATGATCGGGCGCGTCGCCGCCGCGCCGCTGCTGTTCGACGCCTTCTCGCGCGTGGTCAGCCAGCCGGCGCCGCTGCGCCCGGCGCCACGCGAGGCCGTGAGGGCGCGCAACACGGAGCTGCCGCCGCCCCTGCGCAGGTTCGGACGGTCACAGAATGAAATGGCGGGAAGAGAGGGGCCGCGCATCGCCTTCCCGCCCGATGGGGCGAGCCTGGAGCGCGACGACAGCGAAATGCCAATGAAGGTCAGCGGCGGAAACGGTGCGCTGACGATACTGGTCAACGGGGTGCCCGTGGGCGAGCCGTCACGCGGGCATACGCTGTTCTGGCAGCCGCCGGGCGCCGGATTCGTCCGCCTTACGGTGATGGACTCCACCGGTGCCAGCGACAGCGTGGTCGTCCGCCTGCGCTAGGCATTTTCCGCGAAAGTTGAGAGACTTTCGCGATCAGAAAATGCTTTAGCCGTTTGAACCGAGAGCACTTTCTTATCGATCAGGCGATTTCACCTGATCGGAAGGGGCTCTAGGACAGGGGACGGGAAGATCTGGAAGACGGGGCATCGAGCACCCATCTTTCGCCTACGGCGCTCCGGTGGAGCGCCGTCGGACGGTGTTGGGCTCAGCGGCCGGAAACGGCGACGCGAGCGATGTCGGCGCGGGTCAGGCCACGGCGGGCCAGAGCGGCGTCGGACAGGCGCGACAGGGTCTCATAGCGCTCAGCGATGCGGCGGCCTTCGCCGACAGCCTCGAAGAACGCGCCGATACCGGACACGACGCGCGACAGCAGGTCGGGCGAAGCGTGGCGGGTCAGGGAAGCGGTGCTCATCGAAGTCTCCTCGTATTCGGTATGCCAGCAATATAGACCGTTTTGTGCGTCGCAAAACGGGGGATGCTGCATGACAGCATTGCAGATGACGCATGGTGAGGAGGGAATCTGACGTCTCCGAGCCGCGGCGGGTGACGCTTTCACACGGAAAGAGGTATAAAATAACCTCTTAACAATCGTTAATCATCGAAAGAGGTATCAAATAACCACATCAAGCCATGAGCCAGACGCGCAGCGCTGACCCCTCATGCATAAATGGAAGCTTGAAGCTCTACCCTAGGGGCAAGTGGGCCCCTTCAGGCTAGGGCACGAGCACCGCCGCGCCCTGGAATCGGCCCGCGCGGAGGTCGTCGAGCGCCCGGTTGGCTTCCTCCAGCGGATAGGTCGTGGTCGTCGTCCGCACGCCCGCCTCTACGGCGATGCCGAGAAACTCGCTGGCATCCTGCCGGGTCAGGTTGGCAACCGAGACGAGCTGGCGCTCCTCCCACAGCAGATCGTAGGAGAATTCCGGGATCGGGCTCATATGGATGCCCCCGCAGACCACGCGCCCGCCCTTGGCGACGGCGGCGAGAGCCTTCGGCACCAGCGCCCCGACGGGCGCGAAGATGATCGCCGCGTCGAGCGGCTCGGGCGGCATCTCTTCCGAGCCGCCCGCCCAAGCCGCGCCGAGCGCGAGCGCCATCTCCTGCGCCGGCCGGTCGCCGCCGCGGGTGAAGGCGTAGACCTCGCGCCCCTGCCAGCGGCACACCTGCGCAAGGATATGCGCCGCCGCGCCGAAGCCGTAGAGGCCGATGCGCCGCCCCTCGCCGGCGATCTTCAGCGAGCGCCAGCCGATCAGGCCGGCGCACATCAGCGGCGCCGTGGCGACCGGATCGTCATGGCCGGGTAGGGGGAAGGCGAAGGCGGCGTCGGCGACGACATGGCTCGCGAAGCCTCCGTCGCGCGTGTAACCGGTAAACAGCGGCGCGTCGCACAGGTTCTCGCGCATCGAGCGGCAATAGGGGCATTGCCCGCAGGTGTGCCCGAGCCAGGGGATGCCGACCCGCGTGCCGCGCACGGGCGTCATCACGCCGGGTCCCGTCGCCTCGACGATGCCGACGATCTCGTGGCCGGGCACGATGGGCAGCTTCGGGTTCGGCAGGTCGCCGTCGACCACGTGCAGATCGGTGCGGCACACCGCGCAGGCCTCGACCCGCACGCGGATCTGCCCCGGCCCCGGCTGAGGCTCCGGCCGCTCCTCCAGCCGGAGCGGCTCGCGGACGGCATGCAGCACCATCGCTCTCATCGTCGGCTCCATGACCCGGACATCGTCCCATTTCAGCTTATGCCGGCCGGCGACCCGGGAGGCGGCGGAGAAATGTCGCGGAGGGCGAGGCGGCGCGCCTTGAGCGCGGTCAAGAAAGCGGGGCGGGCGCGACGGGGCGCCGGCCGCTCACTGGCAGACGTCGACCCATTCCGCCCGGACCAGGCTCGCCATGCGGTCGGGATTGATGCGCAGCGCGGCGTTGACGGCGCCGGCGGCGGGGACCACCTCGTCGAACGCCTTGAGCGACACGTCGCAATAGACCGGCAGCGGCGTCGCGAGGCCGAACGGGCAGACGCCGCCGACCGGATGGCCGGTGACCGCTGCCACCTCCTCGAGGCCGAGCATGCTCGCCTTGCCGCCGAAGGCCGCCTTGGCCTTGCGGTTGTCGAGCCGCGCGTCGCCGCCGGTGACCAGCAGGAAGCGCCGCTCGCCGACCCGCAGAGACAGGGTCTTGGCGATCTGCGCCGTCGCGACGCCATGGCCCTCGGCGGCCTCGGTCACGGTGGCGGTGCGGGTCTGAAGCTCGACGATCTCGATGTCGGGGGCATGTTCGGCGAGGAAGGCGCGGACTGATTCGACGCTCATGGCATGAAGGTGCTGGTGGCGAGGGAGGGCATTCGTCCGCCTGGACGCGCGTCTTGGCAAGCCCGCAGGGGGGCGAGAGCCGCTTGCGTTTCACGCCGCGCGGATCACTGGTCGACGGGCTTCCAGTCCGGCCCCGGATCGAAGGCGGTGATCTCGGGGGCGAGGGTGCTCGTCTTCGGACCCAGATTGATCTCGTAGACCCGCCCACGCTGATCGCACAGGAAGGTCATGACGCCCGTCTCCCCCCAGCGCTCGGGGGAGGCGATCATCGCGAAACCGCCGAGCAGCCGGCCCTTGATCATGTAGTCATAGGCGCCGCCGGGCGCATTGGGACCCTGCCGGGTGAGGATGCGGTAGAAGTAGCCCTCGTAAGGCTGCGGCTTGCCGGTGGCGTCGCGCTGCGCCGCCGCCGCCGCGATGCGCTCGCCCAGCGGGCTGCGGTCGCCGGGCCCCGCCGGCGGCCAGTAGAGCCCGTCATGGCGGTCCGGCGTGCTGATGAAGCGGCGCGCATATTGCTGGACCGGCTCGTCGTCGTGCAGCGAGGCGAAGTATTCCTTCTGCGCGGCGACATAGTCGGCGCAGGCGCCGATCGCCGTCATCTCGTTGCGCCCGATGGCCCGGTCAGTGATCTCCTGACGGCCGGCGACCAGATCGAAGGTCCAGGAGCCGCCGGCCTGCTTCAGCGGAATCGGGAAGCGCCAGCCGACCTTGCCGAAGACCAGCACCTTCCCGCCATTGTCGCCGTCGGCAACGTCGATCCGGCCTGCGGCGAGGTTGAGGAACACCTCCCGGCGGAAGCTGTCGACGTCATCGTCGCCGGAGGCGAGCAGTTCGCGCCCGCCGGGTCCGAAGATCTTTTCGAGCGCCCCCTGCCCGGGGGCGCGGGCGGCCTCGACGAGCGCCGCAGCCGCGGCCTCCGGCGAGGGGAATGTTTCCTGCGCCGCGGCGGGCGTCAGCAGGAGGAGGGCGCCGGCCAGCGGGGCCGCCAAACGCAAGAGGCATGATGTCAACATGGCATTCTCCTCAGCGCCCACGGCCGCCACGGCCACCGCCACGTCCGCCGCCACCCCGCTGGATCGGCGGGCGGGACATCGACTGGCGGCTCGCCGCGCCGCGCTGGCCATAGTTACGGGCGTTCCCGCCGGCCCGGACGTCGCTGAAGGCGTTGGGACGCGGCTGCGCCTTCGGCGTCGGTCGGCTCGCGGTGCTCGATTTGGGTCTGGGCGCCGGCTTGGCTGCGCTGGGCCGTGACGGCTGCTGCCGGCCTGCCGCCGGGCGCTGTCCGGCGTCGGGACGGGCGCCATCGGCTCGGCCGCCACCCGGGCGGGCACCATCGGGCCGGCCGCCGTCGGGGCGGATACCGTCGGCACGACCGCCATCCGGACGACCGCCGTCGGCACGTCCGCCATCGGGGCGGATACCATCGGCACGACCGCCGTCCAGGCGACCGCCATCGGCACGGCCGCCGTCAGGACGGATACCGTCAGGGCGGCCCGCCGCAGCGCCGCTGGGCCGTCCGCCGGGCTTGGCCAGTCCGGGCTTGCTGCCCTGGCCGGGGCGATAGCGGTCGGCATCCGGGCGCCAGGGCCGGGTATTGCCGTTGCCGATATTGATATCGTTGCCGATGTTGATGTCGCCGCCGGGGCGATAGCCGGGATAGCCCGGCCAGCGCGGAGGATAGACCCAGCCGCGTCCCCAATCCCAGACGTTGTCAATCACGCTGCCGACGGCGACGCCGACACCGAATCCGATCAGCCCGGCGCCGACCGCGGACACGCCGGTGTCGTAGACCACCGCCGGGTCGTAGGACGGTACATAGATCACGCCCGGATCGGCCGACTCGATCACGATGTAGTTCGTCTCGCCCTGCGTCTCGGTAGTCACGACCTGCTGGGGCGTGGAGGTGAGGGCGCCGCTCTTCTGCGCGCTCTGCCGGAGGAGCTGGATGGCGTCGGCGACGTCCTTCGGCTGGTTGACGAAGGCGTCGCCGATGTCGCTGGTCGCGTCGAGATCGGCGTTGAGCTTTGTGATCACGTCGGGGAACCGGGCCAGCGCCTTGACGGAAGCATCCCAGGGCTGAGCGTCGAGCGCGGAGAAATCGCCCTTCGCCACCGCGGCCTTGTTCTTGTCCAGCCACCGCGAGACCTGCACGATCTCGATCGGATAGGCGCAGGCCGGCAGCATCTGGGCGAGAAGCTCGTCCGGGTACAGGGCATAAGGAGCGAGCAGCCGCTGCAGCTCCTCGCGGGTGAAGGTGGTGTCCGCGGCGGCCGGATCAGTGGCGGCGGCGGTGGTCGCGGCTGGCGTCTGCGCCCGCGCCACGTCGGCCAAGGATCCGGCGAGTGTCGCCACCCCGAGCACGGCGAACCCCGTGCGCCACAGCAGGCCGAAGGCCCGGCTACAGGTCCGCAAACGCATGGCGAGTTCCTCCCGGAACGCGTATTTTATCGTTGCGCATTAACGCACGGCGCCCTCTGTACATGGGGCGCTGGCAGATTGTTACCTCAGGACAAGATGCGAAGAAATGATCTTGTCGCTGCCGTCGAAGAGATTTCGGCCAATGCCCCTTAGGAAGCTAGCAAACGCGATGGGCCGGCTGCTTGATCCGCGTCAACGACCTTCATTTCGCAACTGCGAAACTGTGATGCAGTGGTAATGCTGCGGATGTAGCGTCCCGAAAGCTGCGGAGGCGACGATGACCCGTGAAGCCTTGAAGCCGTTGGCTGCGAATCTGGTGACGGATGCCTTTGCCTATGCCGTCGACGCCGGGCAGCGGTGGACGCTGTTCCTCGACGCCATGCACCAGCGCGGGCTGCAATACGAGGCCCATATCGCCGAGATCGCGCCCAATGTGCTGGACTACAAGGCGGAGCTCGTCTGCGACGGGCGCCAGCTTCCGCATCCGGTGAACTATCTCCTGGTGCGCATCGTGCCGCCGGCGGATGTCGTCGTGGACGAGAGCAAGCGCCCCTTCGTCATCGTCGATCCGCGTGCCGGCCATGGCCCCGGCATCGGCGGCTTCAAGGCGGACAGCGAGATCGGCGTCGCCATGAAGGCGGGCCACCCCTGCTATTTCGTCGGCTTCCTGCCCGATCCGGTCCCTGGCCAGACCATCGAGGACGTGGCGCGCGCCGAAGCCACCTTCCTCGAGATCGTCACCAAACGGCATCCGAAGGCGGAGGCCAAGCCCTGCGTGGTCGGCAACTGCCAGGCCGGCTGGGCGGTGATGATGCTGGCGGCGATACGCCCCGAGCTGTTCGGGCCGATCATCATCGCCGGCGCGCCGCTCTCCTATTGGGCCGGCGTGCGGGGCCGCAACCCCATGCGCTATTCCGGCGGCCTGCTCGGCGGGAGCTGGCTCACCGCCCTGACCAGCGACCTCGGCGCCGGCATCTTCGACGGCGCCTGGCTGGTCCAGAACTTCGAGAACCAGAACCCCGCCAACACGCTCTGGACCAAGCAGTACAACCTCTACTCGAAGATCGACACCGAGGCGGAGCGCTATCTCGGCTTCGAGAAGTGGTGGGGCGGCCACGTCACGCTGAACGGCGAGGAGATCCAGTTCATCGTCGACGAGCTGTTCGTCGGCAACAAGCTCGCCTGCGGCGACATCCGCACCTCCGACGGCACCGCGATCGACCTGCGCAACATCCGTTCGCCCATCGTCGTGTTCTGCTCGCAGGGGGACAACATCACCCCGCCGCAGCAGGCGCTCGACTGGATTCTCGACCTCTATGACAGCGTCGACGAGATCCGCTCCTACGGCCAGACGATCGTCTATTCGGTGCACGACAAGATCGGCCATCTCGGCATCTTCGTCTCGGCCGGCGTCGCCCGGAAGGAGCATGACGAGTTCGCCTCCAACATCGATTTCATCGATATGCTGCCACCCGGGCTCTACGAGGCGATCTTCGAGCCCAAGGACGAGGCGAGCGCCAGCCCTGACCTCGTGACGGGCGAGTGGATCATGCGCTGCGAGGCACGCACGCTCGACGACATCCGCGCGCTGGGCGGCAATGAGATCGAGGATGAGAGACGCTTCGCCACCGCGGCGCGGGTCTCGGAAATCAACCTCTCCCTCTACCGCGCCATGGTGCAGCCCTGGGTGCGCGCCCTCGTCAATCCGGCCATGGCCGAGACGATGCGCAAGCTGCATCCGCTGCGGCTGCAATATGAGCTGTTCGGCTCGAAGAACCCCTTCCTCGGCTGGCTCGACCAGGCGGCCGCCCAAGTGAAGCGGGACCGCAAGCCGGTCACTGCGGACAATCCGTTCCTCAGGGCGCAGGAGCAGTTCTCCCGCCAGGTCGTCGAAAGCCTCGAAGGCTGGCGCAAGGCGATGGAGCACCAGGCGGAGCTCACCTTCCGCACGGTCTACGGCTCGCCGGCGCTGCAGGCGGCCGTCGGGGTCGACCCGACCTCCAAGCGCCGGCCGCGCAGCGCCGCCAAGAGCGAGCTGCACCGGGAGCTGATCCGCAAGCGGATCGCCGAGCTGCGCGAGGATGTCGGCAGCGGCGGCCTGCTCGCGGCGGTGATCCGCGCGCTCATCTATATCGGCATCGCGCGGGGTAGCGTGGACGAACGCGGCTTCGGCGCGATCCGGCGGCTGCGCAAGGCGCATGAGGGCGCCCGCCAGATCACCCTGGCCGATTTCAAGGCGCTGGTGCGCGAGCAGTTTTTCATCATGCTCATCGATCAGGGCGCGGCTTTGCAGGCGATCCCCGACATGCTGCCGGCCGACCACGAGACGCGGGCGGAGGCGATCGCCGTGCTGGCGGAGGTGCTCTCGGCGCGCGGCCCGCTGACCGGCGAGGCGGCGCAGCGGCTCGAGGAGGTGCGCGGCCTGTTCGGTCTCGCCGATCCTGAACGCCGGCCGGCACGTACCAAGCTCACCGTCGCAGTGCGCAAAGAGGGTTAGATGCGGACGACAGACGACAGCCTGCCGGCTCAAGGCGCCGCCTCCTCGTCCAAATATGACCGGCTGATCGCCGCGGCCCGCGCCGCCGAACCGGCGCAGACCGTCGTCGCCCATCCCTGCGACGAGACCTCGCTGCGCGGTGCCGTCGAGGCGGCGGAAGCGGGTCTCATCGTGCCGATCCTGGTCGGGCCGGAGGCGAAGATCCGCTCGGTCGCGGAGACGCACGGCCTCGACCTCACGGGCTGCACCATCGTCGACGCGCCGCACAGCCACGCGGCGGCGGCGCAGGCGGTCGCGCTCATCCGCGAGGGGCGTGGCGAACTGCTGATGAAGGGCAGCCTCCACACCGACGAGCTGATGCGCGAGGTGACCGCCTCTGCCACCGGGCTGCGCACCGAGCGGCGCATCAGCCACGTCTTCGTCATGGACGTGCCGGGGCACGCCGAGACGCTGTTCATCACCGACGCCGCCGTCAACATCTTCCCCGACCTCGATGCCAAGCGCGACATCGTGCAGAACGCCATCGACCTGTGGGCCGGCATCGGCCTCGGCGAGCCCAAGGTGGCGATCCTCTCGGCGGTCGAGACAGTGACGACCAAGATCCCGTCCACCATCGAGGCTGCGGCACTGTGCAAGATGTCCGAGCGCGGCCAGATCACCGGCGGCCTGGTAGACGGGCCGCTGGCCTTCGATAATGCCATCGACCCCGCCGCCGCCGCCATCAAGGGTATCGTCTCACCGGTCGCCGGCCACGCGCAGATCCTCGTCGTGCCCGATCTCGAAGCCGGCAACATGCTGGCGAAGAACCTCACCTTCCTCTCGCATGCCGACGCGGCCGGCATCGTGCTCGGCGCCCGCGTGCCGATCATTCTGACCTCGCGGGCGGATTCGGTGCGCACCCGGCTCGCTTCCTGCGCCGTCGCCGCGCTCTATGCCGCCGCACGCCGCCGCGACTCCACCGTGGCCGCGGTGTAGGCGCATGGAAGCCATCCTCGTCGTCAATGCCGGCTCGTCGAGCCTGAAGTTCCAGATTTTCGCCGTCGTCGACGGACAGTTGCAGCGCCAACTGCGCGGCCAGGTGGACGGCATCGGGCGCCACCCGCGGCTGCGCGCCGAGGACGGCACGGGCGCGACGCTGGTCGACCGCACCATCCCGCCGGAGGAGATCCGCGATCTTCCCTCGGCCATCGCCCATGCCGGCGAGTGGCTACGCGCGCTCGAAGGGTTCCACCTGCTCGCCATCGGCCACCGCGTGGTGCATGGCGGCCCGAACCATGCCGAGCCGGTGCTCATCGACCATGCCGTGCTGGACGAGCTTGCGCATTACCAGGAGCTGGCGCCACTGCACCAGCCGAACAACCTGCTGCCGATCCGCCGCGCCATGGAGATCAACCCTGAGGTGCCGCAGGTCGCCTGCTTCGACACCGCCTTCCATCGCGGCCACCCCCCGCACACCGACTGCTACGCCTTGCCGATGAGCTATTACGAGGAAGGTGTGCGGCGCTACGGCTTCCACGGCATGTCCTACGAATACATCTCCACCCGCCTGCGGGAGATGCTGCCCGAACGGGCAGGGGGCAGGGTGATCGCCGCCCATCTCGGCAGCGGCGCCTCGATGTGCGCGCTGCTCGACGGGCGCAGCGTCGACAGCACCATGGGCTTCACCGCGCTCGACGGCCTGCCGATGGGCACCCGCCCCGGCCAGCTCGACCCCGGCGTGGTGCTGCATTTAATCATCCAGAAGGGCATGGCCGCCGAGGCGGTGTCGGACCTGCTCTATCGCGGCTCGGGCCTCAAGGGGCTCTCGGGCATCTCCAACGACATGCGCGACCTTCTGGCGAGCGAGGACCCGCGCGCCGCCTTCGCCATCGCCCATTTCGTGCATCGCTGCGCGCTCAACGCCGGCATGCTCGCCGCCGCGCTGGAAGGGCTCGACGCCTTCGTCTTCACCGCCGGCATCGGCGAGCACGCCCCGCCGGTGCGCGAGCGCATCGCCGCCCGGCTCGCCTGGCTCGGCGCCGAGCTCGACCCCGCTGCCAATGCGGAGAACCGCACGGTGATCTCGACCCCGGCGAGCCGTGTGAAGCTCCTCGTGATCCCGACCGACGAGGAGCTGATGATCGCCCGCCACACGCTCCGACTGATCCAGAACGCGCACTGACCCCGGAGATCGCCATGTCCATTCCCGCCGTGAAGGCGAAGCTGCTCGATGGCAAGAAGGGCCTCGTCGTCGGCATCGCCAACGACCAGTCCATCGCCTGGGGCTGTGCCCGGGCCTTCCGCGCCTTCGGAGCGGAGGTGGCGGTGACCTATCTGAACGAGAAGGCGAGGCCCCATGTCGAGCCGCTCGCCCGCGAACTCGAGGCGCCGATCTTCCTGCCGCTCGACGTGATGGCCGAGGGGGAGACGGAAGCGGTCTTCGCCCGCATCGCCGAGGTCTGGGGCGAGCTCGATTTCCTCGTCCACTCGATCGCCTTCTCGCCGCGCGACACGCTGGCGGGGCGCGTCACCGACGCCCCGCTCGCCGGCTTCCTGAAGACGATGGAAATCTCCTGCTGGTCCTTCATCCGCATGGCGCATCTCGCCGAGCCGCTGATGAAGAAGGGCGGAACGCTGTTCACCATGACCTATTACGGGTCGGAGCGCGTGGTGGAGAACTACAACATCATGGGCGTCGCCAAGGCGGCGCTGGAAAGCGCGGTGCGCTACATGGCGGCCGAGCTCGGCCCCAAGGGCATCCGCGTGCACGCCATCTCGCCCGGGCCGCTGGCGACGCGCGCGGCTTCCGGCATCCCCGAATTCGACGCCCTGCTGGAGAAGGCGAAGACCAAGGCACCGGCGCGCGAACTCGTCTCCATCGACGATGTCGGCGTCGCCACCGCCTTCCTCGCGCATGACGCTGCCCGGCTCATGACCGGGCAGGTCCTCTACATCGACGGCGGCTACAACATCATCGACTGAGGGAAGCGCCTCGCCTTCCTCGCCGATTTTTCACTTGCCGCGCCACGTCAGGAACAGCCCGACGTCCCCCGGCATGCCGTTCGGCCAGTCCACGATCATGGCGGCGAGGCCGTAGCCCGCCGGCTTCAGCCGGTCGCGCCACAGCTCGTAGGCTTGGCGCGGGCGGCCGATCAGCGTCTCCGGCCAGCGCTCTTCGGTGTTGTTGATGGCCCGGCCGCGGTCGGTGCACAGATTGTTGGGGAACCGCATCACCATGAGCTCGGTCTCGCCGCGCTCGGCCGCCAGACGCAGCTTGACGAGAAGGCTCTGGGCGATCTCGTGGAGCTTCTCCGGCGTCAGGTCGATCGGCTCGGCAAGCTGCTTGGCGAGCGCCTCCTTCGCGCGATTGGCGCTCTCCATGGCCTCCACGGCCTCGTTGGCTTGCGCCATGGCGAGCTTGTCCATGTAGCCGCGCAGGTCGGTGGCGGACATGAAGCTCTCATCGCCGAGCTTGGCGCTGGCTGCGGAGGTCTTGTCGATTTCGGTCATCACACTCTCCGTACGGTCGTGACGCAGATGCGGACGCGCGGCGGCGCTCAGAACACCGCCGGCACATGGTGGCGGGTATCCTCGGGCTCGACATATCCATGCGGCTTTTGCCGCTTCGGCAGCTTGATCTTCTCCCGCGGCACTTTCTCATACGGCACCTTGGACAACAGATGCGTGATGATGTTCAGCCGGGCCCGCTTCTTGTCGTTGGAATCGGCGACGTACCAGGGTGCCCAGGCGCTGTCGGAGGCAGCGAACATGGTGTCGCGCGCCCGCGAATAGTCGTACCAACGGCTGTAGGATTTCAGGTCCATCGGCGAAAGCTTCCAGCCCTTGCGCGGATCGTTGATCCGGCCCTCGATGCGGCGGGTCTGCTCTTCCGGGCTCACCTCGAGCCAGTATTTCACCAGTATGACGCCGGATTCCACAATGGCGCGTTCGACCGACGAAATGCTGGCCAGGAACTTGTCCGCCTGCTCGTCGGAGCAGAAGCCCATGACCCGCTCCACGCCGGCACGGTTGTACCAGCTACGATCGAAGATAACGACTTCGCCTGCCGCGGGTAGATGCGGCAGGTAGCGCTGGGCATACATCTGCGATTTTTCGCGCTCGGTCGGCGCCGGCAGCGCGACCACCCGGAAGACCCGAGGGCTCACCCGCTCCATGATCGCCTTGATGGTGCCGCCCTTGCCGGCGCCGTCGCGTCCCTCGAAAATGACGCAGACCTTGGCGCCGGTCGTTTGGACCCATGCCTGCATGGCGACCAGCTCGCCATGGAGGCGCTCGAGCTCCCGTTCATAGACTTTGCGCGAGAGCTTGCCTTCCGTTGCGGGTTCCGCGTTGGAAGGCTCCTGCTTCTTGGTCTTCATGCCACGTCTCTTCTGAACCGGCGGCCCCACCATGGGCCGATGCTCATTAGAATATCCCAAAATACCTCAACCCGCCGCGCTTGGCTCGCGGCATCTGCGCAGCATGGTGGACGAGCCACCACCGGGCGTTGACCTAAGTCATTGGGATGTTTGTCGCGGCTCGCGATGAGCATGGCCTGAACGGCAGAGGCGCGACGATGCGAGCAAGGCTCGCGCCGGTCGAAGTGGTGCTGCCGCATTCAGGATGATTGGCTGGGGGACCAGGATTCGAACCTGGACTAACGGAGTCAGAGTCCGCAGTTCTACCGTTAAACTATCCCCCATCGAAGGCGTTGAAACATAACGCCTTTCGGGATGGTCCGGGCGATTGCCCCGCGGGGAGGCTCGCGAACCGTCGGCAGTGGCGCGCTCTATAGCGCCTTCGCGGTGCGCGGTCTACCCCTTCCACAACGCTCGTCGCGACACCACGTTTCAGGACAACTGACAACATGGCGCGGCGTGGCCGCAACGCCGGTGGGCAGCCCACCGGCATTGCGTGATGCGCGGCGGCTGATACACTTTCGTTCAACATGTGGCGATATCAGGACGTTTCGGGGACCGTGCAGCCTCCCGCCGAAGGGCGGGCCGGGAGGTTGCACCATGGTCGATGAGGTATACAGGCCGCGCGAGCACGCATCCCGCGGCGCGGTGAGCCGTGACGAGCGTGCCGCCAGCGGGCCGGTTGCGGATTCGCACTGGCGCCGGCGGCACAAGCACGGGCGCGGCGCCGAGGGTTCGGCGCCCGGCGGCAGGCCGGCGCCGGCCGAACCCTCCTATGCCGCGCTCGATCTTGGCACCAATAATTGCCGCCTGCTGATCGCCCGCCCGACCGCCACCGGCTTCCGGGTGGTCGACGCCTTTTCGCGCATCGTGCGCCTCGGGGAAGGGCTGATCGGCTCCGGCCGACTCGGCGAGGCGGCGATGGCGCGCGCCATCGATGCGCTCGGCGTGTGCGCGGCCAAGATCGGCGCGCGGCGCATCGCCGACAGGCGGCTGATCGCGACCGAGGCTTGCCGCGCGGCGGCGAATGGCGACGAGTTCATCCGCCGCGTGCGCCAGCGCACCGGGCTCGACCTCGAGATCGTCGACCGCGAGACCGAGGCCCGGCTCGCCGCCGTCGGCTGCACGCCGCTGGTCGATCCCAATTCGGAAGGCGCGGTGCTGTTCGACATCGGCGGCGGCTCCACCGAGGTGGTCTGGCTCGACCGCGTGGAGACCCATGACGAGGGGCCGCCGGCGGCGATCATTCGCGCCTGGGTCTCGGTGCCGCTCGGCGTCGTCTCCATGGCCGAGCGCCATGGCGGCGTGCTGGTGACCCGCGACGATTTCGAGGCGATGGTCGCCGAGTTCCGCCCGCATCTCGACCGCCTCGTGGCGGCGGTTGGCCCGCATGATTGCGGGCGCCTGCATCTGCTCGGCACCTCGGGCACGGTGACTACCATCGCCGGCGTGCATCTCGACCTGCCGCGCTACGACCGTTCGCAGGTCGACGGCACCTGGCTCGACGCGCCGCAGGTGCGCACGGTGGTCGACCGGCTGCTCGCCATGCCGTTCGCCGAGCGCGTCGCCAATCCCTGCATCGGCGCCGAGCGTGCCGATCTCGTGCTCGCCGGCTGCGCCATCCTCGAGGCGGTGCGCCGGGCCTTCCCATGCGACCGGCTGCGCGTCGCCGATCGCGGCCTGCGCGAGGGTATTCTGGTCGAGCTGATGCGCGCCGACGGCGTGTGGCGGCACAGGGCCGGGGCGCAGTCTGCCGAGGCCGGCCTGTGAGCGAGCGCGTGAAGACGCCGGGCCGCTCGCCGGGCGGCAGCGGGGAGGGCCGCCCCGAGGCCCGCCCGCTCAAGGTACGCCTGAAGAAGGCGCGCTCGCTGAGTTCGTCCTCGCAGAAATGGCTGCAGCGCCAGCTCAACGATCCCTACGTGGCGCGCGCCAAGCGCGAGGGCTGGCGCTCGCGCGCGGCCTTCAAGCTCCTCGAGATCGACGACAAGCTGAAGCTGCTGCGCCCGGGCGGCCGCGTGCTCGATCTCGGCGCGGCGCCGGGGGGCTGGAGCCAGATCGCCGCCAAGCGCGTGAAGGCGGAGGAGGGGCACGGCAAGGTCGTCGCCATCGATCTTCTGGAGATGGACCCAGTGCCGGGTGTCCTGTTCGCGAAGCTCGACTTCCTCGCCGAGGAGGCGCCGGAGCGTCTCGTCGCCATGCTGGGCGGCCCGGCCGACGTCGTGATGTCCGACATGGCCGCCAACACCACCGGCCACAGGGCGACCGATCATCTGCGCATCGTCGGTCTGGTGGAGACGGCGATCGATTTCGCCCGGCAGGTGCTGGCACCGGGTGGCGCCTTTATCGCCAAGGTGCTGCAGGGCGGCACCGAGGCGACGCTGCTGGCCGACCTGAAGCGCGACTTCGCGACGGTCCGCCATGTGAAGCCGCAGGCCAGCCGAGCAGATTCCTCCGAGCTCTACGTCGTGGCGACGGGGTTCCGCGGCCGGTCCTGACGTTGATTCTTCAACGCCTTGGCTGCAATTCCTGAATCAGGATTCGAAGGCGCGCCTCACGCCGTCGTGCCGATCTCGCCGTCAGCCCGCGGCTCGGCGACACGCTTGGCCGTGCGCCCGGAAAGTTCGGCGCCGGCGTCGTTTGGCAGGCGGATGAACCACAGCACCGACATCAGCGAGATGATTGCCACCGTGGTGAAGGCCACCGAGAAGTCCGACAGCAGGATCTGGTTGTCGCCCCGCGTCGCCCGCATCGTCTCCAGCACCAGCGCGGCGACCGCGACGCCGGTCGATATCGCCACCTGCTGGGCGACGCTGGCGAAGCTGGTCGCCCGGCTCATCGCCTCGGTCGGCACGTCGGCATAGGAGAGCGCGTTGGTGCTGGTGAACTGCAGCGAGCGGAAGAACCCGCCGAGCAGCAGGCAACCCATCAGCACATAGGGCGACATGCCCGGATAGAACAGCGCGCTGACGCCGACGAAGGCGCTGCTGACGAAGGCGTTGACCACCAGCACCCGGCGGAAGCCGAACAGGCGGATGATCGGCTGCGCCGTGAACTTCATGGTCATCGCCCCCACCGCCGAGGCGAAGGTGATCAGGCCGGAGGAGAACGGCGACAGGCCGAAGACGAGCTGCAGCATCAGCGGCAGCAGGAAGGGCTGGGCGCCGATGCCGATGCGGAACAGCGAGGCGCCGACCACGCCGGCGCGGAAGGTCTGGATCTTCAGCAGGCCGAGGTCGAGGATGGGCCGCTCCACCCGTCGCGCATGCCGGACATAGAAGAACATGGCGACTGCGCCGACCGCCGCGACAGCGAGCGAGATCTCGATCGGCACCGCCTCCTGCCCGAGCAGCGCCGCGCCGAAGACGAGGCCGGCGAGCCCGACGCCGGAGAGCAGCATGCCGGCGAGATCGAAGGGGGCGACGTCCTCCTCGCGTATGTCCGGGATGAAGCGCGTGGCGAGAAACACCCCGAGGATGCCGATCGGGATGTTGAGGAAGAAGATCAGCCGCCAGTCGAAATAGGTGGTGATGAAGCCGCCGAGCGGCGGGCCGAGCACCGGCCCCATCAGCGCGGGTATGGTGAGCCAGGCCAGCGCCGAGACCAACTGGTTCTTCGGCACGGTGCGCAGGATCACCAGCCGCCCGACCGGCACCATCATCGCCCCGCCCATGCCCTGGATGATCCGGTAGGCGACGAAGTCGGGCAGCGAGGTGGCGAGACCGCAGAACAGCGAGCCCACGGTGAAGACGATGATGGCGCCGCGGAACACCGTACGGGCGCCGAATCGATCCGCCATCCAGCCGCTGACCGGGATGAACACCGCAAGGCTGAGCAGATAGGAGGTCAGCGCCAGCTTCAGCGCGATCGGGTCTTCGTGGAGGTCGATGGCGATGGCCGGCAGCGAGGTGGATATCACCGTCGAATCGAGCTGCTCCATGAACAGCGCGCAGGCGACGATGAGCGGCACGAGGCGTTCGGTGCGCACGAGGCGGGTTCCGGGCTGGTGCGAAGACGGCGGGTGGGCCGCGGCCCTGATAACGCGCCTTTCGTCGCAGTGCGAGCCGCTATTTCCCGATCGCATCAAGAGCCTGTGAGGCACCCCAGCGGAAACCGTGCGTCCGGCGCAGCCGCGCCATGCGCCGCGATCGGCTCGGACCGCCTAGGAAAGCCTGCCGGGCCGTGGTATGAGCCCTCGCCAACCCGAAGCGAGCGTCCTTCGAGCGGAAAGCCCGGCTTTCCCCGCCCGCTTGTCCGTTATCCGTCCATCGGGCTGGCCGGCCTCGGCGCCGGCGGCCCTCTCAAGGAGTTGGCGATGTCGGTGTCCGACGGCCTCGCGCGGGAAGCGCTCACCTTCGACGACGTGCTGCTGAAGCCGGGCCTTTCCGACGTCATGCCGGGGGAGGCGGACCTGCGCTCGCGGGTCACCAAGTCCATCGCGCTCAACCTGCCGATCATCTCCTCGGCGATGGACACCGTCACCGAATCGCGGCTCGCCATCGCCATGGCGCAGGCCGGCGGCCTCGGCGTCGTGCACCGCAACCTCGATCCCGAAGTGCAGGCCGAGCATGTGCGGCAGGTGAAGAAGTTCGAATCGGGCATGGTGGTGAACCCCGTCACCATCTATCCCGACCAGCCGCTGGCCGACGCGCTGGCGCTGATGAAGCTGCACTCCATTTCCGGCATTCCGGTGGTCGAGCGTGGCCCGAACGGGCGCGGTGGGCGGCTCGTCGGCATCCTTACCAATCGCGACGTGCGCTTCGCCACCAACCCGATGCAGCCGGTCGCCGAGCTGATGACCAAGGATCGTCTGGTCACGGTGCGCGAGGGCGTCGAGCAGGGCGAGGCCAAGCGCCTGCTGCATCAATACCGCATCGAGAAGCTGCTGGTGGTGGACGACGAATATCGCTGCGTCGGCCTTATCACCGTGAAGGACATCGAGAAGGCGGTCGCCAACCCCAACGCCGCCAAGGACGAGCAGGGCCGCCTGCGCGTCGCTGCCGCCACCACGGTGGGCGATGACGGCTTTCACCGCACCGAGCTGCTCGTGGACGCCGGCGTCGACCTCATCGTCGTCGACACCGCGCACGGCCATTCCCGCAAGGTTCTGGATCAGGTCAGCCGCATCAAGCGCCTGTCCAACAAGGTGCAGATCCTCGCCGGCAACATCGCCACCGGCGAGGGCGCGCAGGCGCTGATCGACGCCGGCGCCGACGCGGTGAAGGTCGGCATCGGCCCGGGCTCGATCTGCACCACCCGCATCGTCGCGGGCGTCGGCGTGCCCCAGCTCACCGCCATCCTCGACGCCGTCGAGGTGGCGCAGAGGAACGACACGCCGGTGGTCGCCGACGGCGGTATCAAATATTCCGGCGATCTCGCCAAGGCGCTCGCCGCCGGCGCCGAATGCGCGATGATCGGCTCGCTGCTCGCCGGTACCGACGAGAGCCCCGGTGAGGTCTACCTCTATCAGGGCCGCTCCTATAAGTCGTATCGCGGCATGGGCTCGGTGGGCGCCATGGCCCGCGGCTCGGCCGACCGCTACTTCCAGGCCGAGGTGAAGGACACGCTCAAGCTGGTGCCGGAAGGCATCGAGGGGCAGGTGCCCTATAAGGGGCCGGTTGCCGGTGTGCTGCATCAGCTTTCCGGCGGCCTGCGCGCCGCCATGGGCTATGTCGGCGCCGCAAACCTGACCGAGTTGCGCGAGCGAGCCAAATTCGTGCGCATCTCCGGCTCCAGCCTGCGCGAGAGCCATGTGCACGACGTGACCATCACCCGCGAGAGCCCGAACTATCCCTCGCGGAGCTGAGAGCGCACGGCCACACTTCCATCGTAGTCTGGACGTCATGGCCGGGCTTGTCCCGGCCATCCAAGTTCGCGCCTGTCGCCGGTCGAAGGCGTAGATGCCAGGCTCGAGGCCGAGCATGGTGGCGTCGCGGGGCGCGCGACAATGGAAGGCTGTTCGAAGGCTCGCTCCAGCATCCCCGTCCGGGCGAGTAATCCTACCCGCCCTTCTGCCGCGCCTTCTCGGCCATCGCCTCGAACTCGGCGCGGAGCTTTTCCAGCTCGGCGTCGTCGAGCTCTTCCAGATCAAGCAATATCTCGCGCGGCCCCTCCAGCTTGGAGATCAGCTCGTCGAGCTTGATCTGCAGCGCAGCCGTGTCCCGGTTCTGGCTGTTCTGGATCACGAACACCATCAGGAAGGTGATGATGGTGGTCGACGTGTTGATGACGAGCTGCCAGGTGTCGTTGAAGCCGAAGATCGGCCCGCTGACCGCCCACAGCACGATGATCGAGAGCGCGGCGATGAAGGTGATCGGCTTGCCGGCATAGGCCGAGACATGCTGCGCGAAGCGGGTGAAGAGCGAGCGCCTGCGCCGGTCGGGGTTCTTGCTCCCGCTATCGGCCGTTGTTGCGATATGAGCCTGCGCCGTCATGACATTTCTCCTGCCGTGCGCCCATCAACGGGCAAGCGGCACGGCCGGTTCCGGAGCGGCGGCGACGCGCTGGACGAGACCTGATATAGACGCCGCTGTCCGCCACCCGCTTCACCCGTCAGCCCGCAAACCCGGCGCCGCATGTCCGTCACGACCATCCTTCTCCCCGTCTTCGTGCAGGTCGCGCTCGTCTTCGCGCTGCTGTTCCGGCTGCTGTTCCTGCGGATCGAGGCGGTGCGGGCGGGGGCGGTGGACGTGAGGGCGATCGTCGACGACGACCGGGCCTGGCCGCGGCGGGCGCGGCTCGTCAACAACGCGATCCGCAACCAGTTCGAGCTGCCGGTGCTGTTCTACGCGCTGGTCGCCTTCGCGCTGCTGACGCGCAAGGCGGACATCGCCTTCGTCGTGCTCTCCTGGGTTTTCGTGGCGAGCCGCCTCGCCCATGCGCTGGTGCATGCCGGCTCGGACAATGTGCGCCTGCGCCTTTTCTTCTTCGCCATCGGAGTTCTGATCTTGCTGCTGATGTGGGCGCTGTTCGCGCTTGCCCTGCTCGCCGCGCCGGTGGTGCCATGACGGGAGTACTGAAATGACGCCGGGAGCGCGGCTCGCCGCCGCCATCGAGATTTTCGGCACGCTGGAGGCCGCGCGCCGGCCGGTCGCGGATGTGCTGAAGGACTGGGGCCGCTCCAACCGCTTCGCCGGCTCGGGCGACCGTTCGGCCATTGGCTCGCTGGTCTATGACGCGCTGCGCCGACGTGCCTCGGCCGCCTGGCTGATGGGGGAGGAGACCCCCCGCGCCATCCTGCTCGGCATGCTGAAGCTCGGGCGCGGCCTCGACGCCGAGGCGATCGCCCAGCTCTGCGACGGCACCCGCCATACGCCGGTCCCGCTCGGCGCGGCGGAGCGCGAGCGGCTGGAGCACGGCTCGCTCACCGATGCGCCCGCCCACATCGCCGGCGACTATCCGCTCTGGCTCGACGCCCATCTCGAGGCGGTGTTCGGCGAAGAACGCGCCGCCGAGGGCGCCGCGTTAGCGGAACGCGCGCCGCTCGATCTGCGCGTCAACACGCTGAAGGGCACGCCCGAGGATGCGCTCGCCGCGCTCGCCCATCTCGATGCCACGGCCGGCGACTGGTCGCCGCTCGCCCTGCGCATTGAGCTGTCGCCTGACGGCAAGGCGCCGCCGGTCACCGCCGAGCCCGCCTATCTCAAAGGTCTGGTGGAGATACAGGACGAAGGCTCGCAGCTCGCCGCCATCCTCGCCGCGCCGGCCCGCGGATCGCAGGTGCTGGACCTGTGCGCCGGTGGCGGCGGCAAGACGCTGGAGCTCGCCGCGCTGATGCACAATTCCGGGCAGATCTATGCCCATGACGACGACCTGCGCCGCCTCGCGCCGATCCACGAGCGGCTGCAGCGCGCCGGCGTGCGCAACGTCCAGGTGCGGTCCCCGCGCGGCAAGGCCGATGTGCTGGAGGACCTCGAAGGACGCATGGACCTCGTGCTCGTCGACGCGCCCTGCACCGGTACCGGTACCTGGCGCCGTAACCCCGACGCCAAATGGCGCATCCGCCCCGGTGCACTCGCCGAGCGCATGCGCGAGCAGGGCGCGATCCTCGACAACGCCGCCCGCTTCGTGAAGCCGGGCGGGCGCCTCGCCTATATCACCTGCTCGCTGCTGGAGGAGGAAAACGCCGCGCAGGTGCGCCGCTTCCTCGACGCGGAGCCGGATTTCCGCATCGTGCCGCCGGCCGAGACCGTGCTCGCGCTCGGCGAGGCCGGGCTGAGGCTCAAGCGGGCCGCGCTGACACTCACAGAAGGAATACAGCTCACCCCGCGGCGCACCGGCACCGACGGCTTCTTCGTGAGCGTGATGAAGCGCGGCTGAGCGCCGCAGCCTTGTGCCGATTGCAGCCCCGGCCTGCAATCGGCACGCTGGACGAAACGCCAATCCCTCATTAGAAGCCCGCCATGACAAGCCCCGGCGACACCCCTCATCACGACACCATCCTCATCATCGACTTCGGCTCGCAGGTGACCCAGCTCATCGCCCGCCGGGTCCGCGAGGAGGGCGTCTATTCCGAGATCGTGCCCTTCCAGAACGCGGCGGAGGCGTTCGAGCGGCTGAAGCCGGTCGGTGTCATCCTCTCCGGAGGCCCAGCCTCGGTGATGGACGAGGGCAGCCCACGGGCGCCGCAGACGGTGTTCGAATCCAACCTGCCGATCTTCTCCATCTGCTACGGCCAGCAGGTGAGCGCGCTGCAACTCGGCGGCAAGGTCGAGGGCGGCCACGCCCGCGAATTCGGCCGCGCCGAGGTGACGATCCAGAAGCCCAGCGCGCTCTATGAGGGCGTGTGGGAAGTGGGCGGGCGCTATCCGGTGTGGATGAGCCACGGCGACCGCGTCACCGAGCTGCCCGAAGGCTTCGAGGTGGTCGGCACCTCCGAGAACGCGCCCTTCGCCATCGCGGTGAACGAGGAGCGGCGCATCTACACCACCATGTTCCATCCGGAGGTGGTGCACACCCCGCACGGCGCCGCGCTCATCCGCAATTTTGTGCGCAACATCTGCCACGCCCGCACCGACTGGACCATGGCCGCCTTCCGCGACGAGGCGATCCAGCGCATCCGCGCGCAGGTCGGCAACGGGAAGGTGATCTGCGGCCTCTCGGGCGGCGTCGATTCCTCCGTCGCGGCCGTGCTGATCCACGAGGCGATCGGCGACCAGCTCACCTGCGTCTTCGTCGACCATGGCCTTTTGCGGCTCGGCGAGGCGCAGAAGGTGGTGACACTGTTCCGCGAGGCCTACAACATCCCGCTCGTCCATGTCGACGCCGAGGAGATGTTCCTCAAGGCGCTCGAGGGCGTCACCGACCCCGAGGTGAAGCGCAAGACCATCGGCAAGCTGTTCATCGATGTGTTCGAGGAGGAGGCGAAGAAGATCGGCGGCGCCGGCTTCCTCGCGCAGGGCACGCTCTATCCCGACGTGATCGAGAGCGTCAGCTTTTCCGGCGGCCCGTCGGTGACGATCAAGAGCCACCACAATGTCGGCGGCCTGCCCGAGCGCATGAACATGAAGCTCGTGGAGCCGCTGCGCGAGCTGTTCAAGGACGAGGTGCGCGCCCTCGGCCGTGAGCTCGGCCTGCCGGAGGTCTTCGTCGGCCGCCATCCCTTCCCGGGGCCGGGCCTCGCCATTCGCTGCCCCGGCGAGATCACCCGCGAGAAGCTCGATATCCTGCGCCTCGCCGACGAGATCTATCTGGAGGAAATCCGGCGCAACGGCCTCTATGACGACATCTGGCAGGCCTTTGCGGTGATCCTGCCGGTGAAGACCGTCGGCGTAATGGGGGATTTTCGGACCTACGACTACGTGGTCGGCCTGCGCGCTGTCACCTCTGTCGACGGCATGACGGCGGATTTCTACCCCTTCGACATGGCCTTCCTTGGCCGCGTCGCGACCCGCATCGTCAACGAGGTGAAGGGCGTCAACCGCGTCGTCTACGACGTGACCAGCAAGCCACCCGGCACGATCGAGTGGGAGTGAGGGATATGGGATACCCTGGCGGGCTCTGGAGGGGAATAGGGTAGGGAAAATAGAGAGTTACGGGATAGCTCATTGATCATTCGTCCTCCATTGTCGACTGCAAATCGGTTTCGGTTAAGCCGCTGATCTTCCATTGATGGACCACTCATCGGTCCAATAATAGCGGACCCATTTGACGGCACTTCCGACGCCCCGAGAAATATGAAGCATTGGGTTGGGCCACAGAAGCCTATTCGGCCTCCAATGCCCGACGCTTCACGCTGCGGCGACGCTCCGAATAGGTCTGCATGGCTTCCTTGCGGAAGCGGCCCGGAGAGAGGCCGGTTGCTCTGCTGAAAGCATTGCTGAACGCGCTTTCGGAACCGTATCCGACGGACCATGCGATGTCGGCAACCGAATGGTCGGTTTCGCTCAGCTCTCGTTCGGCCAACCGTATGCGCCAGTTGAGCACATAGGTCAGAGGAGGCATGCCCACGACATCCCTGAATCTTACGGCAAAGGATGTGCGCGACATTCCCGATAGTTTTGCTAATTCCTCCAGGGTCCAGGGATGTGACGGGTCAGCGTGAACACCGCGCAGCGCGATCGAGATGCGTCTGTCATCAAGCGCTGTGAGCCAGCCTGCCTGCTCGGACTTCTCATCCTCGATGTGGAGGCGGAGCGCCTCTACAAACAGCAGCTTTGCGAGATGCGTAATCGCCGTCGCCGAACCGGCCCGACTGCGCAGCATTTCCTCGGCCAGTTCGGTCAGAAGCCAGCGCAGCTTGGCGGCTTCTCCTTGCTGGCCGCTTACATGGATCAAGGGGGGAAGACTTTCCCGAAGGAAGCCGCAACGCCGCTCGTCGACCTCCAACAAACCTCCGATCATCATGAAATCGGCGCCCTCGCCGATCCGCAAGTTGCCTTCGGCATCGCGCTCCAGAGGAACGCAAGTGGCGTTCGCAAGTAGCTCAGAGGTGCTGGCTAGGACGATCGGCGGAGCTCCATTGGTGATCACGACATCACCTGCTTCGAAGCGCGCCGGCGCTGCTGAATTGCCCTCGGTCGTCAGCCAGCACCTCCCTCTCACCACGGCCAGGAATTTCACCGCGTCGGAGCGCTGGAACTTTCGTGACCATTCCCCCCCAGCAAGGAGGGTTCCCGAAAGGACGCACCGGGCGTCGGCGAGATCAAGGACATCGGAGAGAGGATCTGAGCGCATATCCGTACTATCTCGCATAAAACTCGCACTATCAAGCATTCATCATTCAAAATGGGCAGCCTAATAAGACGCGACCTTCGCGAACAAAAGGAGCCTCGCATGCCTCTTGACCACTTCATCACGCTCGGCCGCTCAGGCCTGCGCGTGAGCCCGCTTTGCCTGGGCACGATGACGTTCGGCGAAGACTTCGGCTGGGGCGCCAGCGAGGCGGAGTCCGATGCGATGATGTCGGAATATCTCAACCGGGGCGGCAATTTTGTCGACACCGCCAATATCTATACGGGCGGGCACTCCGAGAAGATCATCGGCAACTATCTGCAACAGCACGACGTCCGTCGCGACGGCATCGTGCTCAGCACGAAATTCTACTGCAGCTTGTTTCCTGGCGATCCGAACGGCGGCGGGGCGGGACGCAAGGCTCTTCTGCAGCAATGCGAAGCCTCGCTGAAACGGCTCCAGACCGACTACATCGACATCTACTGGCTGCACAATTGGGATCAGACGGCGCCAATCGAGGAGACGTTGCGAGGCCTCGATGATCTCGTGACGGCCGGCAAAATCCGCTACGTCGGCTTCTCGGACATCCCGGCCTGGAAAACGGCCGAAGCCCAGACGATCGCCCACTTCCGGGGATGGGCACCGATCATCGCGCTGCAACTCGAATATTCGCTGCTCGAACGGACCAGCGAAGGCGAGCTGTTTCCGATGGCGCAGGGGATGGGAATGGGCGTCATGCCCTGGTCTCCGCTCAAGAGCGGCTTCCTGAGCGGCAAGTTCAAGCGCGGCAGTAACGGCGACGTCGACACGAAGCGCACCGGGTTGGTGGGCATTCCGAGCGAAGCCGACTACGAAGTCATCGAAGCAGTCGCAGCCGTTGCATCGCAGCTGGGAGTGAGCTCCGCGTCGGTCGCGCTGGCTTGGGTCCGTTCACGGCCCGGTGTGAGTTCCACACTCGTGGGCGCCAGGCGCGTCGACCAGCTCAAAGCCAATCTCGATGCCCTCAATGTGACACTGTCTGCCGAGCAGATCAAAAAGCTCGATGACGTCTCCAAGCCAAAACTAAATTTCCCGGCCGAGAACAACGAAATACTGGCCCCGATGATCGGCTTCCCGGGCACCACCGTCGATGGACGGACCGTGCCGACGGCATCGCGCCTTTCGGCCTAATCGCAACATGATGGTCTATGGCTTCTGCCGTGGACCCAGGCATCGGCGACTCTGGCCGGCTTGACGTCGTCGTTAACAGCGCCGGCATCGATAGAGGCAATCAGACATATCCGGCTGACGGCGAACGATCGCTCATATTTCAGGGACTTATTAGCATTCATCGTTCCGTCTCTGTCGCTTACTTTTGTCTGACCGAGCCCAATCACCACTCCAGTTCTCGAAAGGAAATCCGTCATGAACACGGTCAAGACCGCTGCTGCCGTTGCCGCCCTTGCGCTGACCGCCTCCGGCACCGCGCTTGCCCAGGCAGCACCACCCGTCGCTGGCGACCCGAACCTCGACCCGCAGGTCCGGTCGTTCCTCGAGCAGATCAACAAAGACCCATCCCCGTTTTGGGAACTGCCGCAGCCTCGCCCCCAAGAAATTCTGACAGGCCTTCAGAACCGGACGCCGGTTGACATGTCGGGCGTCTCAACGTCGGAGCAGACCATCACGGTCGAGGGCCGACGGGTGAAGCTCTACATCATGAAGCCCGATAGGGCTGCGGGAAAGCCTGGCGTACTTCTGTTCATTCACGGCGGCGTGTGGATCGTCGGCAATTTCGAAAACCATCAGCGCCTGCTGCGTGATCTCGTCGTTAAGTCGGGCCAGGTCGGCGTGTTCGTCGAATACACTTCCCTTCCGGAGGCGAAGTTCCCCACCCAGCTCAACGAGAGCTACTCCGCGCTGGAATGGGTGAAAGCGCATGCCGCGGACTTCGGCGCCGACGGCAGCCGCATTGCGGTCGCCGGCAATTCGGTGGGCGGCAATATGGCAGCCGTGCTCGCTTTGATGGCGAAGGACCGCAAGGGTCCGAAGATCAGCTATCAAGTGCTGCTGATCCCCGCGACCGACGCCAGCGTCGATAGCGCCTCCTATCTGACCTTTGGACAAGACCGATTTCTTAGCCGAGCGTTCATGAAGTACGGCTGGGATCTATACGCTCCAGATGCTGGGCAGCGAGACAATCGCTATGTGTCCCCGCTCCGCGCCCCCCTTGATGAACTGCAAGATTTGCCGCCCGCACTGGTGATCACCGCTGAGAATGATCCGCTTCGCGACGAGGGCGAAGCCTATGCTCGCAAGCTGAAGGCGGCCGGCAATACGGTCTCAGCAGTGCGGTTCAACGGTACGATCCATGACTTCGTGCTACTTAACGCGCTTAAGGACCTGCCTTCTACTCAGGCAGCCATCCAACTCGCGGCGGACGGAATTCGTCAGCACCTCGATCACTGAGATCAATGCATTCATACGGCGCAGCGCCCCGCGCTGCGCCGTATGTCATGTGTACGCTACACGGAGCGTCGGATCGGGCGCTTGCCATGGTGCAATTGGATGCGGCTGAGCGGTAGACGTCTGCCAAAAATAAGAGGCAGCGACCGTTCCTGGCTTAAACGAGCCTTCCCATAGCCCGCCAATGGCGAACGATCGCTCATATTTTATGGACCAGCAAGCATTCATCGTTCCGATCCTGTCGCCTATTCCTGTCGCCATGAAAACGGAGATCTAGCAATGAACACGGCACAGGCACCGATCGGTTCAGGATTCAGCCGCGCCTCCACGACCGCCGACATCATTGAAGGCGTGGATCTAGTCGGCAAGGTGGCGATCGTCACGGGCGGCTATTCGGGCCTCGGGCTTGAAACAGCGCGCACGCTCGCCTCGGCGGGCGCGCGAATCATCGTGCCGGCGCGCGATGTCGCGCGCGCGCGCAGGGCCATCGCCGAAGCAGGTGGCGGCATGGAGGTTCAATTGATGGACCTCACCGATCGCGGCTCGATCGATAAATTCGCACGCGACTTCGTCGAAACAGGCCTGCCGCTTCACCTGCTCATCAACAACGCCGGCATCATGGCGCTGCCCGAACTTAAGCGCGATGCGCAAGGCAATGAGCTGCAGTTTGCCACCAACCACCTCGGCCATTTCCGGCTGACCCTTCGGCTCTGGCCGGCGCTCAAGCGGGCCCGCGCTGCGCGCGTCGTGTCGGTCTCCTCCGCCGGGCATCGCTTCTCGCCGGTGGTTTTCGACGACATCAATTTCGAGCGCCGCGCCTATGACCCTTTCAAGGCCTATGGTCAGTCGAAGACGGCCAACATCCTCTTCGCGGTCGGCCTCGACCGGCGGGGCAAGGACGCGGGCATTCGTGCTTTCGCGCTCCATCCCGGCGGGATCGCGGGAACGAATCTCGGCACGCACGTCAGCCTGGAAATGCTGAAGAAGACCGGGTTCGTCGACGAGAATGATCGGCCGGTCGTCGATCTGAGCCGTGACCTGAAGTCGGTGCCGCAGGGAGCGGCCACCCACGTCTGGTGCGCGGTCAGTCCGCAGCTCAAGGGCAAAGGCGGTGTGTACTGCGCCGATTCCGACATCACGCCCGTGATACCGAAGGGCGGCTCCGTCGATCTGGGTAGCGAAGACCGCGCCAATCGCCTGACTGGCGTCGAAGCCTATGCGATCGACCCGGATGCGGCCGAAGAGCTTTGGCGCAGAGGCGAAGAGATGACCGGTATCTCAGTCCAAAGCTGAGGTGGCACGGCTCGCGACCATGAACTTACTTTTGCATGGTGTGGGTGGGAACGCGGAGGACGAGCTGCCAATAGCGTGCGAGGACAGCCTAAAGGCCCCGCCGGGCGCCGAGTCGATGTTGTCCTTCCTGCGTCGGCTGTTCGCACTTATGATCGCAAGGGCTGACGGTATTTTTCCCGATGGCGTGTGCCTATCGCGTGCTCGAGGAGTTTGAAAAAAATCGGCCGATTGTTACCGATAGTCGCCGAAACCGAGTAGATTCTGAATCGGAAAAATTCTCCTTTGAATTCAAGAGCGAAAATTTCTGACGGATCGGGGAGACGGTTCTTTGTCGTGTGCAAAGAAATTTGTGCTTGGAATGCAACGCGTTACGATCACTTAGAATAATCGAGTGGGAGTGACGGGGCGTAGTTTTGGATACTGAGGGATACAGTAGCGAACATTGATGGCTTGGAACATTCGATAGGCGCCGATCGATGTCGGTAAGCCCGAAGAGATCGCCGGACTCGTAGCGCCTTCCAACGCCGAGGATATCGCTGCGCAATGGCGCAGCGTCCACCAGCTCGAGCGGGGTCGGTCGGCCGGAACAGCTCGTCGACGAAATAGGACGTCGCATCCGAGCCGTTATAGGATCCGGCATTGGCGGTCGCGCCGGCCGAAGCCCCTAGCGCCGCACCGGAGGCGACGGTCGAAGCCGCGTGGACGCCGGTAGCGATCCCCCCGGACAGCGCCGAGCCGAGCAGCGAGACCATGAGGATCGTCGCCACCGCCCAGGCCAGGAACCCGTGCGCGGTGTCGCGGGAAAAAGTCTCGTCGGTGGCGATGCCGACCCATATCCGGCCGGTCAGGCAGGACGAGCATCGAAACCGACTCGCCGATGATCTCCTCAGCGGTATAGCCGAACAGCCGTTCGGTTCCCCGGTTCCAGCTGGTGACGATGCCGTCGAGATCCTTGGTGAGGATGGCATCAGCGGACGTCTCGACGATGGCGGCGAGGCGCTGTGCGGTCTCATGCGCCACGGAGGGGTCTGACACGCCGATCAGCAGGTTGACGACGGCGGCCGCAGTGGCACCTTCACCAGGCAGCGGCGTTGAAAATGCCAGAGCGGTCACACGCGATCCATCCGGCCGCTCGATGGCGAGTTCATGTCCTCGCCCTGGCTGTCGCAGCGCGAATGCCAGGTCCATCGGCGACTGCGCATAGGCCATTGACCGACCATCCGGCCAGAAAAGCTTCCACGATCGCGAGAAGAGAGCCGTGCCCAGCTGCGGTGCCGGTTGCCACAGATGCCGCGCCGCCTCGTTGAAGGAGATGAGCCGGCCTTCTACATCGGTCACGTAGGCGCCTTGGGGAAACGCCTCGATGAAGGCGTATAGCGAGGCATTCTCCCGTTCGGCCTGAGGGGCGGCGCTCTGTACTTCCGTTGCCCCTACCACACTGTCCGATAGAGGCCGAGCAGGCATTCAAGGCTCCATTTCTCTTGAGCGGAATCGTTTCAGGAGCAGCATTGCCGGCGGAAACTGACCAGCGACCTCCGTCCCAATGGGCCGGGCTGAAATACCTCGGTCTTTCAATCTAGTGCCACCTGCAGCATGCGAACAGCATCATAGTGCACATTACGCCATGCACTTGGCAGAAAGATGCCGCTGCGGCGAAAATCGACGGATCGTTCGAGCCTGGCGGGCGTTCACCCTGATAGTCCCTGCGGATTTCGACCGCATGGGTACCGGGTTCATGAGTATGCCAATCGCAGTGCTGGTGGTCCAAGACGAGGTGCTGGTCCGCATTGATATCGCCGATTACCTTACCGATCAGGGTTTCGAAGTTTACGAAGCGGCGGACGCTGATCGAGCCATCGAGATAATGGAGGCCGTGCCCAGCATTAGGCTGCATTTTACTGACGTCGACATGCCGGGCAGCATGAACGGGCTCAAGCTCTCGGCGGCAGTGCGCCACCGATGGCCTCCCGTGCACATAATCGTGACATCAGGACATCAGTTCGTCGACCGGTCCGAGCTTCCCGACGGAAACGTGTTTTTCCCCAAGCCCTACAAGGCGCCGGACGTCGCGAAATCGATCCACGACCTATTCGCCGATGAATAGCTTCGGGCAATCCTGCGCTTGATTGCGAGAAAGTTTTGTGGCGTCGGGCGGCACGGCTGAGCACGGAATGCAACGGGATCCACCCATCGCTCGCACTGCTGCTGTCCAAAAATATCGAAATGGATGCTAAGAGATTCGTGTAGAAAGACGGGCGACCGCCGAGGAAAATCGGCTCCATCCGATGTGATCGTGTGAGGTTTTATTTTTCCAAGCCATCGGATGATGAACCATAATATTTTGTGAGACGTGATCTCCCTTGCTTGGAACACAATCAAGGTGTATTTTTTACCCATTAATTTGGCCGAGTTGGCCATCGCGGTGTCAGAGACGTCGACCCGCCATCACTACCAAGTTTTCGATACCGATGCATGGCGCAGATCCGGGGCGTATGTCGCCTGGTCGATTCGGGCACGCTCATATTGTCTCCGGATTGCCTAGCAGCATGGTCGTCCGGGTTCGGATGGAGCGGACTTCATATCCGCACACGCTGCATCCGTCGTCACCTGACCGGCCCCGTCGACTGTTATCCGGGTCCGGCGGCGAACCGCCATAAATGCTTGAAAAGGATCACAAACTATCATGGCTGCTCAAAGCATTCCGCAACGAAGTGCCCATGCAATCCACAGCGAGCCGACCACGCACCTCTTCACGGTCGGGCAGAGCGTCCGGCTGAGGGGTGGATATACCGTCTTCACCTCTCGGTTCGGCGATATCTACCGGATCACGGGCACCCTGCCGCCGAGCGGGAACTCGCTGCAGTACCGCATCCGCAACGAGCGCGAGCAGCACGAGCGGGTGGCGACGGAGGACAGCCTGGAAATCGTCCGCGCAGATGAGCTGCGCGAGAACACGGCGCTCGTCGACAGGACGTTTCGTCGCTGACCGCCGGCCTCTCCGGAACCGGATATGATGAAGTTCGTGATCGAGTTCTATCGCACCCGCGAACGGGACGACGCTCATGCGGTCGTCGGCCGCGAAACTGTGGACGCAGTCGATCTTGACGCGGCGGTAGAGATGGCGCGGTCGCTGACTCAATCGCTCGACATGCCGCAAAGGCCTGACGCCTTGGCGATCCTCGACGAGAATGGCCGCACGCTTCATTCCTGCGCCTTCGACGCCCTTCAGGGGCCGGAAAAGAGGCCGTCGCCGTGAACAAACTCAGGAGTGCTCCCTCCCGGAGCGGTTCATCCGAAACCATGGCAGGGTCGTCATGACGTTGGCTTTCCCCAACCCGAGCCGCAGCCTCGACAAGACGCGGAACGCCGTCCGGTTCACCGGCTATGACGGCATGTTCGAGATTCCATTTTTCGTTGACATCGGCGCATTGGTGAAGTCGGCTGCTGAAGCGCGTACGTCGGAAACATCGGAAACGACGTGCCTTTCGGCTTTCGATGCGCTGCGGACCTCCATCTATGCCGCAGCCTCCAAGGCTTATCTGGATGGTCGTCGCGCCCCTTATATCTTGACCGCCGCCGACATCCGCTAGACGGATCAATGCTCCCGGGAATCCTTCATGCTGATCCGCTACGGCTACGAGATAACGCTGACCTGCCAGCAGCCGACCGCGCTCGTCTGCCTTCTGTCCGTCCATGAGGATCGCGCCGCCGATATCCGGGCGGCGGAGACATTCTTCACCACGCCCAATGTCCCGACATCGACCTATCGCGATCTCTTCGGCAACCGGTGCCGGCGGCTCGTGGCGCCGGCTGGTGACCTGATGATCTGGGGCGATGCCACGATCGAGGACCATGGCAGGCCGGATCCGGTGCTGCCGGCCGCTCGGGAAATGGCCGTCCCCGAACTGCCGGATGAATGCCTCGTCTATCTGATGGGTAGCCGCTACTGCGAAACCGACCGTCTCAGTCAGACGGCGTGGGACCTGTTCGGCACGCTCGCGCCCGGCTGGGGTCGCGTGCAGGCGATCTGCGACTTCGTCCACAACCACATCCGGTTCGACTATATGCAGGCCCGCTCCACGCGATCGGCATTCGAGACATTTCACGAGCGCGTGGGCGTCTGTCGCGACTTCGCCCATCTCGCGGTCACCTTCTGCCGCTGCCTCAACATTCCCGCGCGCTACGTCAACGGGCATCTCGGCGACATCGGCGTGCCGGTCGTCGATCCCATGGATTTCAGCGCCTGGATCGAGGTGTTTCTCGATGGTGCCTGGCACACCTTCGATCCCCGCAACAACGTGCCGCGCATCGGCCGGATCGTGGTCGCCCGTGGCCGCGACGCCGCCGACATCCCGCTGATCAATTCCTTCGGCCCGCATGTCCTGAAGTCGTTTCGTGTGTGGACCTACGAGGTACCGGGCCTCGGATAGGCGCAAGAACTGCCCGCCGGGGCGATCAGAAGGGGAGGGGGCTTGACGAAGAACGAGAGCCTCGCGCGGCTTCCCAGAGAACCAGCAGACCGGCTTACCCGGCCTTTCATGCGCTTCTTGCGCATCGAGGCCATGGCGGGCGTGGTCCTGCTGCTGAGCGCGCTGCTCGCGCTGCTTCTCGCCAACACGGCATGGTCGGCCTCGTTCCTCGCCCTGTGGGATATGCCGGCGGGGCTTCGCCTCGGCGAAGTCGAGGTCTCCCGTTCGCTGAAGCACTGGATCAACGACGGGCTGATGACACTCTTTTTCTTCGTCATCGCGCTCGAGCTGAAACGCGAGCTGGTGCTTGGGGAACTGCGCAACCCGCGTGCCGCCGCATTGCCTTTGGCGGCCGCTTTCGGCGGGATGCTGGTACCGGCCGGGGTGTTTCTGCTCGTGGTGGGCAGTGGGCCGGGCGCGAGCGGCTGGGGCACCGTCATGTCCACCGACACGGCCTTCGTCATCGGTAGCCTGGCGATGCTCGGCTCGCGCATTCCGGAGAGCTTACGGCTGTTCCTGCTCTCGCTGGCGATTTTCGACGATGTGGGGGCCATCCTGGTCGTAGCGATCGGCTATGGCGAGACCTTGAACTGGATCGCTCTCGGCGCCGCCGGGATCGGATTTGCCGTGGTGGCTGGCATTTCGCGCCTTGGGGTGCGCAACATTCCCGTCTATTTCGCGTTAGGCGGCGGCATATGGCTGGCGTTCGACATCTCGGGTGTCCACGCGACGCTGACTGGCGTGATCCTCGGACTGATGACGCCTGCGCAGAGCTGGGTGAGTGACACGCGTTTGCACGCAATCCTCGATCGTGTGGTCGCCTATCCTCCCGGCGATCACTGGAGCGGGGATGCGGCGGCACGCGGCGACCTCCATCGAGCGGGCGTCGCCACGCGCGAAGCGCTGTCGCCGATCGAGCGTCTGGAGATCGCCCTCCATCCCTGGGTGGCGTTCGCCGTCATGCCGCTCTTTGCCCTCGCCAATGCCGGCGTGCCAATCGCGGCGGCGACCTTCGATGCCGCTCTTACGACCGCGATCGTCGCGGCCTTCGTGGTCGGCAAGCCCGTCGGGGTGATGCTCTTCAGCGTCCTTGCCGTGAAGCTGCGCTTGGCGATCCGTCCAGGCGAGCTGTCGTGGAGCCTGCTGGCGGCTGGAAGCCTGCTGACCGGGATCGGGTTCACCATGGCACTTTTCATCGCCGAACTTGCGTTCGAGCCCGCGCTTCTGGACTCGGTGAAGCTCGGCATTCTCGGCGCCTCCATCATCTCGGCAGCAGCGGGATTCCTGGCGTTGAGCTTGCTGACGTCTCGCAGAACGCCATAGCGCCCTACGCGCGGCAGCTGACCACAGGGTGGTGCTCCATTGCGTCTACGCCTGGACGGAAACCTCCACCGACATCGCGTCGAACGCATCGCTCATCCCGAAGAATTCACCGGTCACGGGCATCACCTGCCGAATATCACGGCCAACGGCAACCGGAATGAGGTTGGCGCCGCCCACACTGCGGTTCGTCGGATCGAAAGTGATCCAGCCCGCTCCGGGAACATAGACCTCCGCCCAGGCGTGAGTTGATCCCGAGCCCATCGTTCCCGCAAGCTCCTGGGAGGGATTATGCAGATAGCCGGAGACGATCCGCGCGCCGAAGCCCAGGGTCCGCACGGCCTCGACGAAGAGCACGGCCATGTCGCGGCACGATCCCCAGCCGCGCTCCAGCGTGTGGACCGGTGACTGCGTACCCTCGTCGTCGCGTCCCTGATAGGAGATCCATGCCAGTACGCCTGCATTGATGTCCTTCAGCAGCGCAAGCGTGTCCGTCGGCTCGCCGCGGACGAAGGCCAGGCTCCATGTTCGCAGCCGTCCCGCCGGATCGGGATACTGAGGCGTTGTCAGGGCTCCCAGGTCCGTCCATTCGTCCGCGGTGTATCGGAAGGGATAGGAGATGGCCGACGCGGCGACGTCGAACACCGGCCATGCGACGGCATCGAGCTCAATCTCGGCGAGGCTTTCGATGACCAGATTGTCGGTCATATCGTGAAAGGTCGCCGTTGCCACCATATTGCCGGCGACGTCATGGGCCCACGTCACGACCGCACCGGGGGTGATCGTCAGGTCGATCGAACGCAGACGAAGCTCCCGGCTCTCGCGGGGACGCAGCATCATCTGATGCGGCCGCAAGCTCACGGGCCTGTTGTAGCAATACGTTGTTCTATGATGAATCTTCAGGACACTCACTGCATCTCCCTCGCGTCAGCCGGACGTTTGCAGAACCGCTTGATGACATGTGAGCCGAGACCGCTTCCGAGCCTCGGATGGAAGGTAGATCGGGCCAGTATCCACCGCATGTGGCGCCCTGGCGCTCGATTGCCAGAGATGGCCAAACCGGAGCGCGGCGAATATGCGCCTGATCGGCGATAAGCTCGACGGCGCCACGATCTGCGGACGCGACGACGAGAAGATTGGAACAGTCTCGAAGGGCGGCATCCCGAGGGTGTTAGGATCGCCGTCGGCGAGCTTATCTAGCCCAGGGGGAGGATGAACCCGAAGAACGTCTGCTGCCTCTTTGGGAGCAGCGGAGATATGCCGAATAATTGTCGCACCAATACAGATCCGACGTGGTAGGATTTGTATAGAGCGCCAAGCTTAAGGGCTACGTTTGATGGCGTTCCTGCCGAGCAATGGCTTGCCTCGCGAGTCTCCGGCCCTTGAGGGCCTTTTCATGTCCAAAGCACCTATCGTCCATTTCGAAGCGGCGAGCACGCTTGCCGTCGTGGTCTCATCAAACGAGCCTCTGCTCTTCCTGTCGGAGGACCAGACGGTCATCGCCGCGAGCACATCGTTCTGCCGGACCTTCGAAATAGATCCCGCGACGATCCCCGGCAAACGGCTCCGCGAGCTTGGAGACGGCGAGTGGGCAATGCCCCAGCTCGCCTCGCTGCTGCGGGCGACCGCGTCGGGAAGCGCGCAGATCGAAGCCTATGAAATTGACCTCAGGCGCCCAAACCGGAACACACGGCAACTGGTTATCAACGCGCGGACCATTGATGACGGCGATACGGATCGTGTTCGACTGCTGATGGCGGTGACCGACGTCACGGCCATGCGCGCCGAAGCCCGGCTGAAAGACGACCTCATTAGAGAAAAAGCCATTCTCATGAAAGAGGTCCAGCACCGGGTCGCGAATAGTCTGCAGATCATTGCGAGCGTCCTGATGCAGAGCGCGCGTCGGGTTCAGTCCGAGGAAGCGCGCGGACACCTGCACAATGCCCATCACCGGGTCATGTCGATCGCCACTGTGCAGAGGCATCTCTCGACATCCGCGGGAGGAAATGTCGAGCTGCGCACCTATCTGACGCAACTCTGCCAAAGCCTCGGCGCTTCGATGATCTCGGACCCAGACCGACTTTCGATAGAGGTGACGGTGGATGACAGCGCGGTGGAGGCGGACGTTTCTATCAGCTTGGGGCTGATCGTGACTGAACTCGTCATCAACGCGCTCAAGCATGCCTTCCCGGATCAGCCGATGGGCAGGATTGAGATCGGCTATCGCTCGACAGGCAGCGAGTGGTCTCTTTCCGTGCGCGACAACGGCATCGGCATGCCGACAGGAAGCGTTGCCGCCAAGGCGGGCCTAGGCACCGGGATCGTCGAGGCGCTCGCCAGGAATCTGCGAGGTGAAATCCAACTGAGCGATGCAGCCCCAGGTGCTGCGGTGACAATCAGTCATCGGCGCGATTCCTAACCCGACGCTCATACAGCTGCACCAATCGACAGGAAGAAGCCTGCAGTCCCACACCGCCCGATCAACGAAGCCAATTTTGCGGATGACGGATGAATCGCGGCATATGTCCGTTTGCACCGCGATTTCCCGCATCAACAATGGCTCCGCGCGCCCTAGCGGGAAGGGCCAGATTTACCTCTCTCGCGATACACAAACATGTGTGATTACAATCCGGAAAATAATCTATAGTGTGATTTATCACCGCTATAGAATGTGTGTGCCGAGAATTATTCGGATCGCTGCTATATCCCCGATCCGTAAATCTCGAGCCCCGGCTTTCGCCGAGATTTGCATCGGAAATGAACAACAAGGCGTGCTGGCGTACGAGATGCGCTGCGATGCTTTCGCGTCGTCCAATGTACTTACAACGACCGACGAATTCGGGCGAATGCAGCCGAGTGATTGCCGGCCTGGCACTGTGGAGAGTAGCGCGACTCACCTTTCATTGCGCGGTCAAGGCTAACATCGCGCATTGATACGAATAACATAAGGAATAGTTCAATGTTTATTGCAAAAGAATATCTGAATGTGGCGGATGAATGCGAGAGTATCGCCAATCTTACGGACAATTCGAACGAGATTGTCAGGCTTCGGCTCCTTCAAAAGAGCGCCGCCGACCTTGCCGATAACGAGGCGTGGCTCAAGAATAACTACGATAAGGCACTGCACGCAGATGATGTTGACCCATCCGCTGGCGTTGCGCCTGCCTCCGAGGAGGAGCATGTGCTTCGTTGCCTGGGAGCGGCGCTCCTCATGCAATGGAATGACATCCCTTCGACGATACAGCGGCAGCTGTTTGACAGCGCGGGCACTGTGGGCGAGTTGCGCAACACGGCCGCCTTGCGGGGGCAGATAGCGCGCTTCCTGCACAGGTACAAAAATGGCGCGCAACCGATGGAACCCAATCATTCGATTGCCGGCTCCGACCGCTCCGCTGTTGCTCGCTGGGAAGACGAGGGTGGTGCGGTGGCTCATTCACGTTCGCTCGGCTGAGCACATTTACGACGATGGTCGCTGGCGCCGTGAAGCCACGATCCGAATTGATCCCACGTCCTGCCCGTGATGGTCTGTCGCGGTAATCTGCCAATCCGCGCCGCTTGGAAGATTTGCGTTCACGCCTGTTAGAATTTCGCCACATAAAGCCCAGACCTGCGCCCAAGCGGCGTCATCGTCAGGCAGTTCGACTGGGTTTTCTTGATCCTGCCCCGTAAGCCTAAAGCGATAAAGTGGCATAGTGGTTGATCTCATTCGTTACCTTTAACAACGCTCTAGGAGACCAAGCGTTTCGCTGGTGCCCAGGCACAAGATCGAGAGCCCGATGTCCACCGCTGCTGAAGTGAGATCACCTGAACCGGAGGCGCTTACCTGGCTCAGGAAGCTGCAAGCCTATCGGCAGTCGAGCACGCGCCGAAGCATAATTGAACTGGCAATCACGACGCTTCCCTTCACGCTCGCCTGGAGCGCCATGCTGACGGCGTTGAAGCTGGAGCAGTTCTGGCTCTACGCGCTACTCATCGTTCCCGCGGCCGGGCTGCTGGTCCGCCTGTTCATGATCCAGCACGATTGCGGCCACGGCTCCTTCTTCCGTAACCGGAGCGGCAATGACTGGACCGGCCGGGTGATCGGCGTGCTGACCATGACGCCCTATGATTACTGGAAGCGCAGCCATGCCAGCCATCACGCCAGCTCTGGCAATCTCGACCGGCGTGGCATCGGCGACGTCGATACGCTGACGGTGGAGGAATATCGGGCGCGCTCGCGCTGGGGGCGGCTGCGCTACCGGCTCTACCGCAACCCGCTGGTGATGTTCGGCGTGGGCCCGATCTACGTCTTCCTGCTGCAGAGCCGCCTGCCGCTCGGGGTTGTCGGCGAGGGCTGGGAGCCGTGGATCAGCACCATGACGACCAATCTGGGCATCGCCGTCGCCGCCGGCCTGCTGATGTGGGCCTTCGGCATCGGGCCGTTCCTGCTGGTCCACCTGCCGATCGTCATCCTGGGGGCGGCCGCCGGCGTCTGGCTGTTCTACGTGCAGCATCAGTTCGAAGGCACGCACTGGGCCGCCAACGAGAACTGGAAATTCCACGAGGCGGCGCTGCATGGCAGCTCGCATTACGACCTGCCCGGCGTGCTGCGCTGGTTCACCGCGAATATCGGCATGCACCATGTACATCATCTGTGCAGCCGCATTCCCTATTACCGCTTGCCGGAAGTGCTGCGCGACCACCCGGACTTGCGCGACATCGGCCGTCTGACGCTGTGGGAGAGCTTCGGCTGCGTGCGGCTGACGCTGTGGGACCAGCGCCAGGGACGGCTCATTTCCTTCCGTGAAATGAACGAAATCTACGGATGAGCCGCCGTCAAATCCTGAGCTTCGGTATTTAAAAATCCGTCTACCCTTGTAATATTTTCGTCGAAGCGCATATTAGTCTAGTCGATACACGGCGATAAGAACGCTCTCCGCGTGGAAAATGCTTCCGCGCCACAGGTTCTATTTTCCCGAAAATGCGATTTCGACGGCGCGCATCCGTGCGGGCAAGCCAAAATACAATTATGAAAGGGTTTCCCATGACCACGGGAACCGTAAAATGGTTCAATTCCCAGAAGGGTTTTGGATTCATCGCGCCGGATGACGGTGGCAGCGACGCCTTCGTTCACATTAGCGCTGTTGAGCGTGCCGGCATGAGCGACCTGCGTGAAGGTCAGAAGGTGGGCTTCGAGCTCGTCGCTGATCAGCGCAGCGGGAAAATGTCCGCGGACAAGCTTCACTCACTTAGCTGATCGCCGACTGTCCGAAGCCTGACTTCGGACGTCGCCGGTAGCGCGTCGCCTTCCCGGCCGACCACGGATGTACTGGCGGCCGGTTGAGCGATGCCGCAGCGACTGGAGGCGCTCCGCGCTCTTCGGCCCCGCGCCTTCCCAAGGTCGCGGGGCCTTCGCTTTCTGAAGACATGTGTCAACGCGATAGGGAGGAAGTGCTCATGGCCAAGGGTCAGGTACGCGGCAATCGGGAAGCCAAGAAGCCGAAGAAGATCAAGGAGCCCGTGGCAGCGCCCGCCCTTTCTAAGGGAATGCCGGCCTCTGTGGCGCTGCCGAAGAAGAAGGGCTGAGGCCGCGCCATGCACAGCCGAACCCGGGAGACCACGGTCACCTTCAGGCATCCGTTCAAGCTCAGCGCGCTCGAAAGCAGGCAGCCTGCGGGGACCTATCGGCTGGTGATCGACGAGGAAGAGATCCCCGACCTCACCTTTCTGGCCTATCGGCGCTCAGCGACGATGCTGCACACGCCCGCCATTGCCGTTGCCGGCTCTATCCAGGTCTTCACGATCAATTCCGAGGAACTGGCGAGGGCACTGGAAGCTGACCTCAAGACGTGATCGTGGGTCAAATCTCAAGGAGACATCGGCCATGGACTATCTCGGCGGACTAAGCGGCACCGGCCGTCTCCTTTGCGGGAACACCTTGGTTGCCCCGACGCAGTATGATTTCGACGGCTATCTCTCCAGCGGCGGACAGGTGACGAGCTGCGGCGAGATCCGCCTGCCCACCGTCGTGCTGCGGGAAGTGTTTGGCCGCGCCGACCTGCGGCTGCGCACCGTCGATGGCCGGCTGCTGCAGCTGCGCTTCTCCGAAAAGCGCCTTCCCTCGTGCTGCGACGGCGCCGCCCATGTCGATGTCGCCGGCGATCTGCCCGCCGCCGCCGAATGGCGCGCCGACCGGGATGCCGCCCGCCTCGCGCCGTAGCCCGGCCTCGGACCCACCTGAGCGAAGGTCCGTCCCTCGGCCGTCGGCCATGCCTCTCGCGCCACTCCGCACCGGAAGGCATAGAGATGAATCCGATCGCTGATCTTCGCCGCTATGCCCTGCAACTGCGCAGCCGCGCCTGGCAGGGCTCCGTCTGGAACGATCCGGCTCCGATCCGCGAGGAACTGTTCGGCGCCGAGCGGCTGGAGCAGCACGCACGAAGCCTCGCCGCAGCGCAGCCGATCACCCTGCGCCCGCCTTCCGTCGCTTCCCTGCATGCCCGGCTGAAAGACAATGCCGGCGCCCTGCTCGTCGCCTATCGTGCGACGGCGGCCGATGCCGAAGCCGGGCGGAGCGTAGTGCCCGCCGCCGAATGGCTGCTCGACAATTATCATCTCGTCGAAGAGCAGATACGCGAGATTCGAGACGACCTGCCGTCCGGCTATTACCGACAATTGCCGAAGCTCGCCGAAGGGCCGTTCGCCGGTTACCCGCGAGTGCTGGGCCTCGCCTGGGCCTATGTCGCGCACACGGACAGCCATTTCGATCCCGAGGCGCTGCGCCGCTTCATCGGGGCGTACCAGCAGGTCCAGCCGCTGACGATCGGCGAGCTGTGGGCGGTGGCGATCACGCTGCGCATCGTGCTCATCGAGAACCTGCGCCGGCTCGCCGATCAGATCACCACCGGGCGCCGATCACGCCGGGAGGCCGACCTGCTGGCCGACCGGCTTTTCATCTCGGGCGAAGCGCGTTCAGCGCTCGAAGCGGACATCCTGACCCGCTCGCCGGGGCCGCTGGATGAGGTCTTCGCCGCTCAGTTGGTCAAGCGGCTCCGGGACCAGGACCCGCGAACGACGCCGGCACTGGGATGGCTGGAGGCACGGCTGGCAGCCCAGGGCGCTTCGGTCGACGGCGTTGTGCAGCATGCTCAACAGCGGCTCGGCGCCTCCAATGTAAGCGTGCGAAACGTCATCACCAGCATGCGGCTGATTTCCGACATCGATTGGGCCGACCTGTTCGAGAGCGTCAGCCTAGTCGACGACCGACTGCGAGCCGGCAGTGCCTTCGCTTCGATGGATTTCCCCACCCGCAATCTCTACCGCAGCGCGATCGAGCAACTCGCCCGCGGCTCCGAGCTGTCAGAGATTGACATCGCCAAGCGCGCGCTGGAGGTCGCGGCACTGGCGGCGTCTCCGGCACAGGAGCATGTGGACGCCGACCCCACAGAGGATCCCGGCTACCATCTCATCGCCGAAGGGCGGCGCGCGTTCGAACAGGCCATTCACTTCCGCCCGCCACCTCGGCTGCGCTTGAGCCGCGTCAGCATTCGCCTCGGCATTGGCGGATATGTCGGAGCCATCCTCGCCGTCACGCTCAGTCTGATCGGGGTGGCACTTTGGGCTCTCTCCGCGGCCGGTCTCTCCGGGAGCTGGCTGGCCGTCTTCGCCCTCGTCGGCTTCGTCCCGGCGAGCGAGGTGGCGACCGCGCTGGTGAACCGGAGCGTGGCATGGATGTTCGGCGCCGCCATCCTGCCCGGCCTCGAGCTCGCGGATGGAGTTCCAGGGTCCCTTCGCACCCTCGTCGCCGTGCCGACGCTGCTTACCAGCGAAGCCGACCTTCAGGAACAGGTCGAAAGGCTCGAGGTCCACTTCCTCTCCGGTGCCGGCGGCGATCTCACCTTTGCCCTGCTGTCGGACGGCATGGACGCCGACTGCGAGGTCGTGCCGGGCGATGCGCCGCTATTGGAGCTCGCCGTGCAGGGGATCGAGCAACTGAATCTGCGTCACGGCCCCGGCCCGGTCGGCAACCGCTTCCTCCTGCTGCACCGCCATCGCCGGTTCAATCCGGGCGAGGGCAAATGGATGGGATGGGAGCGCAAGCGTGGCAAGCTGCACGAGCTCAACCGCCTGCTGCGCGGCGCGGACGACACCTCCTTCATGGCCGTTGGCGGCCGACCCCCGCAGGTCCCGGAGGATGTGCGCTACGTCATCACGCTCGACGCCGATACCCGCCTGCCGCGCGACGCCGCGCTCCGGCTCGTCGGCAAGATGGCGCATCCGCTGAACCGGCCGAGATTCGACGCTGCCGGGCAGCGGGTGGTCGGCGGCTACGGCATCCTCCAGCCGCGGGTCACGCCCTCGCTGCCGATCGGCCGTGAGGGCTCGTTCTATCAGCGGGTTATTTCCGGCGGCGGCGGCATGGACCCTTATGCGGCCGCGGTTTCCGACGCCTATCAGGACCTGTTCGGCGAAGGCTCCTACACCGGCAAGGGAATTTACGACATCGATGCCTTCGAGGCGTCCCTCGCCGGCCGTATCCCGGAGAACACGCTGCTCAGCCACGATCTCTTCGAAGGCGTGTTCGCCCGCGCCGGCCTCGCCTCGGATGTCGAGGTCGTGGAGGAGTTCCCCTCGCGCTACGATGTCGTCGCCAAGCGGCAGCATCGCTGGATGCGCGGCGACTGGCAGCTACTTCCGTGGATCTTCGGCGAGGCGGCGGGCCGGCGCGCGCTGACGCCGGTCGGCCGCTGGAAGATGTTCGACAATCTGCGGCGCACCACGCTGGCCCCGCTGAGCCTGCTGGGGCTGAGCCTGTGCTGGCTGTTTCCCATGCCGGCGGCGCTCGTCGGCACCTTGCTGATGATCATGACGATCATGGTTCCCGCCGTCCTGCCGATCGCGTCCTCGGTGTTGCCTCGCCATCCCGACATACGGGTGCGCAGCCACCTCGCCAGATTGGCAGCCGAATTGCGGCTCGCCGCCGCCCAGACATCGCTGTCGCTCGTCTTTCTCGCCGATCAGGCATGGCGGGCGGGCGACGCCGTGATGCGCACGTTGGTGCGGCTGCTGGTGACGCGACGCCACCTGCTGGAGTGGACGACGGCCGCGAAGTCCTCCGCAGTCCCGCGGCTGGACGTCCTCGGCTTTTATCGGCAGATGGCCAGCGGCACCTTGCTGGCCCTTGTGATGACCGCAGGCGCGCTTGTCCTGGCGCCCACCTCCTGGCCGCTCATCCTACCATTTGCCCTGCTCTGGCTCGGCGCGCCGCTCATGGCGCAATGGGCGAGCCGTTCACCCAAGGTGCCGCAACGCCTCAATCTCGCGGATGCCGACGCCCGCGCCCTGCGCCTGATCGCCCGGCGCACATGGCGCTATTTCGAGACCTTCGTTACGCCGGCCGAGAACATGCTGCCGCCGGACAATTTCCAGGAAGAGCCGAAACCGATCGTCGCCCATCGGACCTCGCCGACCAATATCGGCCTCTATTTGCTCTCGGCAGTCGCCGCCCGCGACTTCGGCTGGACCGGCACCATCGAGACCATCGAGCGGGTTGAAGCAACGTTCGCCAGCTTGAAGCAGTTGCCCCGCTATCGCGGGCACTTCTTCAACTGGTACGGGACGCAAGACCTCGCCACGCTGCCGCCGGCCTATGTCTCGTCCGTCGACAGCGGCAATCTCGCCGGCCATCTCATCACGCTGGCCAATGCCTGCGAGGAGTGGACGGATGCCCCTGTCGGCGTGAACGCCCGCGCGGGCATAGCCGACGCGCTGGCACTGGCGCGCGAGGCGATGACGGCCCTGCCTACGGCGGGCAGTCCGCGGGGACAGGCGCTGGCTGGGTGTCTGGACGAGATCGACGCGCAGCTGAACGGCGTGCAGACCTTGGAGGCGACGGCACCCGTTCTGAAGCGGCTCGCGGACAGGGCCCACAGGATTGCGCAGGAGATCGTCCCGGCGACAGCGGAGGATGGCTCGACAGACATCGCCTACTGGATCGAGGCGATCGGCAGGGCGGTGAGCGAACACCAGCGTGACCGCCTCCAGTTCCCGGCACCGGCCGCCACGAAGGCGCGGCTGACCGCGCTTGCGGACACGGCCCGAACCATGGCGATGGAGATGGACTTTGCATTTCTGCTCGATCCCGAGCGGAAGCTGCTTTCCATCGGCTATTCGCTGGCAGACAACGGCCTCGACCCGAGCTGCTACGACTTGCTGGCCTCCGAAGCGCGGCTCGCCAGTTTGTTCGCCATCGCCAAGGGCGACGCGCCGACCCGCCACTGGTTCCGGCTCGGTCGGCTGGCGACGCCGCTCGGCAACGGCTCGGCGTTGATCTCCTGGTCGGGATCGATGTTCGAATATCTCATGCCCTCATTGGTGATGCGCGCACCGGCCGGCAGCGTGCTCGAACAGACCAACCGCCTGGTGGTCGAGCGGCAGCAATCCTATGCCCGGTCGCTGGGCGTTCCGTGGGGCATGTCGGAATCCGCCTATAATGCGCGCGACATCGAGTTTACCTATCAGTACGCCAATTTCGGCGTGCCCGGCCTCGGCCTCAAGCGTGGGCTCTCGGAGAGTGTGGTGGTCGCGCCCTATGCGACCGGCCTCGCCAGCATGGCGGATCCCAAGCGCGCGCGGCAGAATTATGCTCGCCTCGCCGAGTTGGGGGCGCAGGGCCGCTACGGCTTCTATGAGGCGCTCGACTTCACCCGTTCGCGGCTGCCGGAAGACGAAAACGTCGCCATCGTCCGCAGCTTCATGGCCCATCACCAGGGCATGACCATCGTCGCCATCGCCAACACGCTGCTGGGCGGCGAGATGCGCGACCGATTCCATCGCGAGCCGATGATCCGGGCAAGCGAGCTGCTGCTGCAGGAGCGCTCGCCCCGCGACGTCGTCGTGGCCCGCCCGCGCGCCGAGGAGGTCCGGGCCGCTGCCGTCGACGCCCGCAGCGAAGCAGCGACGGTGCGCCGCCTGATCGCCCCCACGGCCGGCGCTCCAGTCACGCATCTGCTCTCCAATGGCGGCTACGCCGTCATGATGACGGCATCCGGCGGCGGCTACAGCCGCTGGCGCGATATCGCGGTGACGCGCTGGCGCGAGGACGCCACCCGCGACGACTGGGGTTCATTCGTTTTCCTTCGCGACATGAGGGACGGCAGCGTCTGGTCCGCTACCACCCAGCCGATGGCGGGCGGCGCCAGCGAAAGCGACGTCGTGTTCGGCGAGGACCATGCCGAGTTCATCCGCCACGATGTCGGCCTGACCACGACGATGGATGTCATCGTTTCCGGCGAGCACAATGGCGAGGTCCGGCGGGTTTCACTGACCAATAGCGGGCGGCTGACCCGGAAGATCGAGCTGACCTCCTATGCCGAGCTCGTCCTGACCACGCCGGCCACCGATGATGCCCACCCGGCCTTTGCCAAGATGTTCGTCGAGACCGAGCATCTACCGGAATTCGGCGCCCTCCTCGCTACGCGACGGCTGCGGACGCCGGGCGAGCCGCAGATATGGGCGGCACATTTCGCAGTGGTGGAAGGCGAGGTCGCGGCCGCCCCGCAATACGAGACCGACCGTGCCCGTTTCATCGGCCGCGGGCGCGACGTGGGAACGGCGGCCGCCATGTCGGGCGGCCTGTCGCTGTCGAACACCGTGGGGACGGTGCTGGACCCGATCTTCTCGCTGCGCCAGAGCGTGCGCATCGCGCCGGGCAAGGTCGCACGCGTCGCCTTCTGGACCGTGGTGGCCTCGTCGCGGGCGGAACTCCTCGACCTCATCGACACGCATCATGATCGCAGTGCGTTCGACCGCGCCAAGACCCTGGCGTGGACACAGGCGCAGGTCCAGCTTCGGCATCTTGACGTCAATGTGGAGGAAGCGGCCGACTTCCAGCGGCTCGCCGCTCCCCTACTCTATGCCGATGGACGTTTCAGGTCGCCCTCGGAGACGATCCTTCGCGGAGCCGGGCCGCAATCAGGCCTCTGGCAGCATTCCATCTCCGGCGACCTGCCGATCGTGCTGCTGCGGATCGACGATATCGAGGACATCGCCCAAGTGCGCCAATTGCTGCGCGCCCACGAATATTGGCGGATGAAGCGCCTCGCCGTCGATCTCGTCTTCATCAACGAGCGTTCCTCCTCCTATGTCCAGGACCTGCAGATCGCCATCGAGACGGCGGTGCGGACCAACGCATCGCGTCCGCTGCTCGGGGAGGAGCCGGCGCAGGGAGCGGTCTATGTGCTGCGTACCGATCTCATGAGCGTGGAGTCACGCGCGCTTGTGCAATCGGTTGCCCGCGTGGTGCTGTCGGCGCGGCGCGGCGCCATCGTCGACCAGCTCGCTCGCGTGCACCGGGCGCCGCACCCTCCGGCCGTCCGCCGCCGTGACCGCAACGTGACCTCGATGCACGGTCCCGTGCCGTCGCTCGAGCCGCCCACCCTCGAATTCTTCAACGGCCTCGGCGGTTTCGACAAGGACGGGCGGGAGTATGTGACCGTCCTTGCGCAGGAGCGAACGACGCCCGCACCTTGGATCAACGTGGTCGCCAATGCCGGCTTCGGCTTCCAGATTTCGGCCGAGGGCAGCGGCTACACATGGTCGGCCAATAGTCGCGAGAACCAGATCACTCAATGGTCCAACGACGCCGTCGCCGATCCGGTAGGGGAGGCCTTCTATGTGCGGGACGAGGTGACTGGCGATCTGTGGAGCCCGACAGCACGACCGATCCGCGACGATGGCATCTATGTCGCGCGGCACGGCTTTGGCTACAGCCGCTTCGAGCACGAGGCGAACGGCATCGCGCTCGACCTGCTGCAATTCGTGCCGCTCGACGACCCAATCAAGATTTCCCGTTTGAAACTCACCAACCTGTCCGGCCGGCCGCGGCGGCTCTCCGTCACCGCCTATACCGAGTGGGTGCTCGGCACGTCGCGCGGCGCCTCCGCCCCCTTCATCACCACCGAGATCGACCCGCAGAACGGCGTGATGCTGGCGCGCAATCGCTGGAGCGCCGTCTTCGGCTCCCGCATCGCCTTCACCGATCTCGCCGGACGGCAGACCGCGTGGACCGCGGACCGCACCGAATTCCTCGGTCGCGATGGCGGACCCGCATCACCGCTCGGCCTTGCAAGCACGGACCCGCTTTCAGGAAGGACCGGCGCCGGCCTCGATCCGTGCGCCGCCCTGCAGACGGTGGTGGAACTCGGCATCGGCGAGACCGTCGAGGTCGTCTCCTTCATCGGTCAATGCGGGTCGGTGGACGAAGTCCGGGCGCTGGTCGCACGCTATCGCCAAGCCGATCTCGATACCGTCCTCGCCTCGGTGAGCGATCACTGGACGGCCGTGCTCGGCACCGTCCAGGCAAAGACGCCGGACCGAGCGATGGACATCATGCTGAACGGCTGGCTGCTCTACCAGACGCTGGCCTGTCGCATCACCGCGCGCTCCGCCTTCTACCAGGCGAGCGGCGCCTATGGCTTCCGCGACCAGTTGCAGGACGGTATGGCGCTCACGCTGGCACTGCCAAAGGAGACGCGTAGCCATCTCTTGCGCGCAGCCGGGCGACAATTCGTCGAGGGCGACGTCCAGCATTGGTGGCTGCCGCAATCGGGCCAGGGGGTGCGCACCCGTATCTCCGACGATCATGTATGGCTCGCCTTCGCCACCGCAACCTATATCGAAAGCTCGGGTGACACCGCCATCTTGGAGGAGCGCGTGCCCTATCTCGATGGACCGCAACTGCGGCCGGAGGAACACGAGCACTTCTTCCAACCGATGCCGGCGGACGAGACCGCCTTGCTGTTCGAACACTGCGCGCGCGGCCTCGACCATGCGCTTTCCCTCACCGGCGAGCTCGGCCTGCCGCTGATGGGCACCGGCGACTGGAACGACGGCATGAATCGCGTCGGCGAAGGCGGCAAGGGCGAGAGCGTCTGGCTCGGCTGGCTGCTGATCCGCACCATCGAACTGTTCGCCCCGCTGGCGGAGGCGCGCGATCCCGAACGCGCCCGGCGCTGGCGAGCGCACGCGGCGTCGGTGCGTCGGGCGCTTGAGCGCTCGGCCTGGGACGGCGAGTGGTATCGCCGCGCAACCTTCGACGACGGCACTTGGCTCGGTTCCAAGGACAGCGGCGAGTGCCGCATCGATTCCATCGCGCAGTCCTGGGCGGTGCTGTCGGGCGCCGCCGACAGCCTGCGCGCGGCCACCGCCATGGCCTCGCTCGAGCGCTACCTGATCCGGTCGGACGACAAACTCGCGCTACTGTTCACTCCGCCCTTCGATAAGACGCCGCTCGATCCAGGCTACATCAAGGGCTACCCGCCCGGGCTGCGCGAGAATGGCGGGCAGTACAGCCACGCCGCCATGTGGGCGATCCTCGCCTTCGCCAAGCAGTGTGCGGGCGACAAGGCGCACGATCTCTTCACCCTGCTCAACCCGATCAACCATGCCCGCACGCCCGATGAGGCGGAGCGCTACAAGGTCGAGCCCTATGTCGTCGCCGCCGACATCTATTCCGTAGCGCCGCATGTCGGGCGCGGCGGCTGGACCTGGTACACCGGCTCCGCCGGCTGGATGCATCGGGCCGGCGTCGAGGGCATCCTCGGCATACGCCGGGAGGGTGATTTCCTCGTCGTCGCCCCCTGCATCCCCTCGGCATGGCCCGGGTTTGAGGCGACCGTGACGCTTGGCGGGGCAGCCTGCAGGATCGAGGTTCGCGCCATCGGCGAGGGTGAGGAATTATATTCGGTGCTCGACGGTGTTCGCACCCCATCACCGGACAGATCGACTCGTATTCCGCTCAACGGCGAGAGTCATAATCTGCTGATGTCCATCTGACGAGAGTACATCAAGCCCGGTCTCATCGAGCCCAACTACCGTCGTGACGAGCGACGACTTCGAGAGATTCGGCACCCTCCTGCCGTAGAATAGACCTGCCACAACCCGACCGCTGCAACACTGAGCACGAATTAGAACATCTACCTCACACCGCGGAACTCATGCGGCAGGAGCCGACCATCGGCGGACGCGCAGAAAGTGGACGCTCACTTTAGAGGTGAGAGAATCGAACCTGCGGGATGCGCGCACAGCCGAGGTCGCGCATGCATCTTGCGGCACTATGAGGCTCGCCGCTGCCCCCCACCGACGGCCAGCGGGAGATGCTCTTGATGCGCTCGGATCCGTTGCCGACAAGCAGACCTTCCCAAGGTCCGAGAAGAGTCAACTTGAGACTTACCGCACTGACGTTCTTGTACTCGTGTTCGATCGAACCGCGCGGGCGATCGATCACTACCTGCAGCAGGCGGTTATGTTCGGTATTGCTGTAGGGCCGCCCGGCGATATCGTCCGCGAGCATCGCGAAATAATCCGCCACGATCGCGTCGTTCTACTCGTCGGACCAGTCACCGGCCATGGCAGCTCGCAAGTGGGGCGGCCATGCTGGAAGAGGCCCGGGTCATGCCAGCAATTGTGCCGGCACACCGAGCGCCGGTCCGGCATCGGCAAGCCGCTGGTCCAACGTACGCACTGTGGCGCCATGCTCCGACGCGACGGCAAGATGCAGCGCGTCACCGGCGCGAAGCCCCAAGCTGTGCTGATCGGCGAACCGCGCCGCTGCCCGAAACTGCCCGCCCGTCACGGGCAGCACGGTGAAGCTCTCTGCGACCAGCTTGTTGAACATGGCGAGCGCCGCTGCTCGCTGCTCCAAGCTGATCTGTCCAGTCCGCAGCTTGATCGCCATGGCCGACGACATCTCGGTGACAGTCCAGTCGCTGACCAGAAGCTGCGCCGGATCCTGCTCGACCAGCCAGGCCTGAACACGCGGCGTCATCGCTTCATTGGAGAGCGCCGCGACGATCAGCGACGTGTCGAGATAGAGCATCAGTAGCGATCGCCATCCCGCATCGAGCGCACGAGATCGGCGGCGCTCTGGGACTGCGGCGGCATCGCTGCTGTCAGCGACTGGAGCAGGGCGGCATCGATCGCCTTGCGCGGCTTGGCCACGGCAGTGAGCCGCGCAACCGGCTTGCCGCGGCGGGTGATATCGATCGAAGCGCCCGCCTCGACCCGGTCGACCAGTTCGCTGAGATGGGCTTTGGCATCCGCCAGATTGATTGCGTCCATGTCACGCTCCTGACTATGTAGATGGTCATATAGCGTCTCGTGCCCAAGAATTCCAGCGGTGGCTTCATCGGGGGGAGGGAGCTCAGCGACAGTCAAATGTGAAGCTATCGCGCCATCTGGCGCGATAGCTTTCCCGATCGGGGGCTCAGTGGTCCTTCACCGGTCGAGTCTTGCGAAGATGGACATTGGGCGAAGGCGCCTTCCTGATGCGTCCGGCATCGCTGTCGGCACGACGCTGTCTCAGCCAAGCCTCGACCTCGCTGAGATCCCACACCACGCTTCGCGGTGTAAGATAGAACCGGCGCGGGAATTCGCCTCTGACCTCCATGTCGTAAATCGTGGTGTCGGACAGCGGAACGACCAAACGCAGCTCGTGTCGGCGGATCGTCCTGGGCAGTCCGGTCAGAACCGTTGGCGGACCAGCATGCTCTGTCATTTCGACCGGTTTGCCATCGTCACAGGGCGCCATCAGGATGGGTAGGCGATCTGTAGTTTTAGTCATGATCCATCTCCATTCTTGGGGGAGATGACATGACGGAAGAGCCGGTTGTTCAGTGTCGAGGTCTGGCAGAAAGTGCGACGGCAGGTGGTCGGATGACGTTAGACATCGATCGCGCATGGCGGTCGCCGCACTGTTGAGAAGTGTCAGAAACCTGCATACATTTCTGACAGAGAGTGGCGATGCCGAGATTGACAGAACAGATCATGACACATGCGGGAGGATTGCCCGAGGGCACTCCTGTCTCCGCCAAAGGCCTGCTCCATCTCGGCAAACGTGCAGCCGTGGACCAGGCGCTGGCGCGTCTTGCCGAGAGAGGCCGGCTGATCCGAGCGGGCCGGGGTGTGTATGTTAGCTCCGTCACCGGTCGGTACGGCACGAGGGCTCCTTCGATCGAGCAGGCAGTCCACGCATTTGCAAGGCAACGAGGCGAAATTATTGTTCCGAATGGCGCTGCCGCAGCCAACATCCTCGGCCTTTCTACGCAGGTGCCAGTCCGGTCGGTCTATCTTACCTCGGGGCGTTCGCGATCCATGAGTTTCGGCAGGCAGGTGGTCGAGCTTCGACACGCCCCACGCTGGCAACTCGCCCTTGCGGACCGACCGGCTGGCACCGCGGTCAGGGCGTTGGCCTGGCTGGGACCGGAGAGCGCGGATACTGCCTCGAGAACATTGAAGCGCACGCTCTCGCCGCCCGACTTCAGCGAACTCGTGTCAGCCGCGCCGCAGTTGCCAACCTGGCTTGCCCAGGCCATTGGGAAGGCCGCATACGGCAGATGCCCTTCTCAACCGTGATGCAGGATCAAAACAGCTGGCGCTCTCGATAGATGGCGAAGGGTACGTTTCTCGAAAACGCCGAAATTTCCCAATGAAATCAACAGCCAGCCTTTCGAGACGGTACAGCTGACGGTAGTCTTTGAGAGTGATATTTTTTACGTGAGCAATTTCAACGTGTTAGCAATAATGCGAACAATCGAGTGGGAGTAAGGGGAAACGGCCGTTCGCCGTTCACGAAAGGGCCGCCGCCCGAGATCACCCCTTGATGGCGCCGGGTCCCTGATCAGTGCTCTTCAACGCTGAGCGCAACACGCGTTCGAAGGTCTGCGTGGCGCGCGACGGCGTGCGGCCTTCTCCGGCCAGCAACTCCAGCCGCCCCTCGCTCAATGTCGTTTCGCTTAGCCGCAGCATCCGCAGCGCGCCGGCCTCGCAGGCCGCCATCCCCGACAGATGAGCGAGCACGGCGATCCCGTCTGTGCGCTGCGCCATCGCCAAGCGCAGCGCGACCGAATCGCTCTCGAACCCGATCCGCCCAAGTCGGACGTTGGAGCGCCGTGCCGCCTCCTCGATGAGGAGCCGCGTGGGCGAGCCCGCGGGCGGAAGTATGAGCGGCCATTGGGCGATGTCGGCAAGTCCGACGGTGCCGGCTTTTGGCAGTCCGTGCTCCGGACGCACCAGCGCCACCAGGGGCTGGCGCGCCGAAGCCCTCAGCACGATACCGGCCTCGCGCGGGGCGTTATAGGCGACGCCGAACTCGGCAATGCCTTCCTGCACCAGTGTCGCGACCTGCCGCGTATTGCCGACGCGCACATCGAAGACAATGCCGGGATAGCTCGTCTGGAAGCGGGTGATGCAGTCGGCCAGTGGGCCATTGGCAAAGGGTTCGATCGCGGCGAGCCGGATCTGCCCGGTGCGTAGCCCCTCGAAGGCGGATATTTCCTCCCGCGCGCTGCGGATCTGGTCGAAGGTGAGGCGCGCGTGCCGGAGCACGATCCGGCCGGCGGCCGTGGGCTCCACGCCGCGCGGCAGGCGCGAGAGCAGCGGCGCGCCGAACTCCCGCTCGAGCCCCAAGACCTGGCGGCTGAGCGCCGACTGCGCGATGTGCAGATTGTCCGCGGCCTCGCGTATCGATCCGGCTTCGACGATGGCCACGAAGTTGCGCAGGGCATTCAGGTTCAAGCGAGCCTCCGAGCGATGCTGAAGCGGCATCGCAAAGCCTATAGCAATGTCATTGTTCGTGCGCTCCGAAGGTGCCCTGATGATGCGAGAAATCAGCAGGGGAATGCGATGCGTGCAGCGAAGGTGAGAGAATGCTGATCGGCGTGGATGTCGGTGGGACCTTCACCGACCTCGTGCTGGCCGACCCGGCGGGCGCCCTGCAATTCGTCAAGTCGCCCTCGACGCCGGACGATCCGTCCCGCGGCGTGGTCAATGCACTGGAACTGATGGCCACCGAGCGCGGCGAAAGCCTGGGCGCGCTGCTTCAGCAAGTCTCGGTATTCATCCACGGCACCACGGTCGCTACCAACATATTGGTGCAGCGTAACGGCGCCCGTCTCGGCCTCATCACGACGCGCGGCTTTCGCGACCTGATCGAGCTGCGTGAGGGATCGCGACAGAACCGCTACGCCCTGCGCACGCCGGCTCCCGAGCCCATCGTCGCCCGGCCGCTGCGGCTGGAGGTGGGCGAGCGGGTCGGTCCGGACGGGGATGTGCTGACCCCGCTCGATGAGGCCGAGGTCGCGGGCGCCATCGCGCACCTAAAGGCGGCGGATGTCGAGGGCGTCGTCGTCTGCTTCCTGCACGCCCACAAGCGGCCGGAACATGAGCAGGCGGTGCGTGCCGCGATCGAAGCCTCGGGATGGCGGCCTTTCGTGTCGCTGGGCCACGAGGCGCTCTCGCGCGAAGGCGAGTACGACCGGCTCTCCACGGCGCTCGTCAACGCCTATGTCGGGCCGGGGCTCCAGGCCTATCTGCGGCATCTGTTCGGCCAGTTGAACGCACGCGGCATCCAGGTTCCGGTGTTCGTCATGCAGTCGACCGGCGGCGTCCTGCCGATCGAGGCCGCCGCCCGGCGTGCCGTCGGCGCGGTGACCAGCGGTCCCGCCGGCGGCGCCATGTCGGGTGCGCTGTTCGCCAGGGCGCTCGGCCTCGCCAATCTCGTCACCTACGACACCGGCGGCACCAGCACCGATGTGTGCGTGATCCAGGACGGCGTGCCGGTCGAGCACAGCCGCACCGATCTCGCAGACCTGCGCATCACCGCGCCCGCCATCGAGGTCAATCCGATCGGCATCGGCGGCGGCAGCCTGGCGCGGGTGGATTCCAGTGGCATCCTCGCCGTCGGTCCGCGCAGCGCGGGGGCGGTTCCCGGGCCCGCCTGCTTCCAGAAGGGCGGCACGCAGGCGACGCTGACCGACGCCAATCTCGTGCTCGGCCTGATCTCACCCGAGACCTTCCTTGGTGGCCGAATGCCGCTCAGCGTGAGCGCCGCGCGCGCAGCGATCGAGGCGGACGTCGCCAATCCTCTCGGCATGAGCGTCGAGGAGGCAGCCTGGGCGGTACATGTGCTGGCGACCTCGGGCATCACCGAGGGCATTCGCCTCGCTACCGTGCGCCGGGGCCAGGACCCGCGCGATTTCGCCCTGATGTCGTTCGGCGGCGCCGGCGGCCTGCACGCCAACGGGGTCGCCCGCGAATTGCAGATTCCGAAGGTTGTCATTCCGCGCATGGCGTCCGTGCTCTCCGCCCTCGGCTTCCTCGCCGCGGACATTCGCCAGGACCTCCAGCGCACGCTCGACCGCCCCATTCGCGCGACCAGCCACGCCGAGCTTGCCACCATCTTCGATGAGCTGGAGGAAAATGGGCGCGCCTTGCTGAAGGAAACCGGCGTCGGCACGGATGATATCCATGTCCAGCGCAGCATGGAGTGCCGCTACGCCCGGCAGATCCACGGCATTCCGGTCTCCGTCGGCGCCAGCCTCGAGCCTTCCGACCTGGAGCGCGGGTTCACCGAGGCCTATCGCGGCCTCTACCAGCACGCCCATGAGGGTGAGCCGGGTATCATCGACACCTGCCGGGTCTCGGTGTTCGGCGCCCTGCCCAAGATCGACCTGCCGACGCATGAGCCGGGGCCGGGCGACCCCACGCCCGCCTTCCGCGGGCGGCGGGACATCTATATCGGGCGGCACGTCGAAGCCACGGTCTACTGGTTCGACGATTTGCGCTGCGGCATGCGCGTCGCAGGCCCCGCCATCGTCGAATCCGCTTCCACAACTGTCCTTCTCGAGCCGGGCAGCGCCGCCGTGATGGACCGGATCGGCAGCCTCATCATCGTTGCAGGTGCATCATGAAGCTGACCACAGCCTCGAGCGTCAGTCCGCTGACCCTCGCCGTCGTTCGTCACAAGCTCAAAGCGGTGACGGAGGAGATGGTCGAGACCATGACACACACCTGCTTCTCGCCGATCCTGAACCAAAACCAGGATTTCTCGGCGGTGGTGCTGGACGGCGATTTCCTCACCGTCTCGCAGGCCGAGCGTGTGCCGATCCACATGGGCGCCATGCCGCTGGCGGTCCGCATGATGGCCGAAGCCTTCGCCGGAGAACTGAACGAGGGCGACGTGCTGATGGCCAACGATCCCTATTGGGGCGGCAGCCATCTGCCCGACGTCACCCTCGCCATGCCATTCTTCGCGGACGGCCAGGTACGCCTGTGGATCGCGCTGCGCGCCCATCAGGGCGACATAGGCGGCATGTCGGCCGGCGGCTACAGCGCGGCCGCACGCGAGATCTGGCAGGAGGGGCTGCGCATACCGCCGCTGAAGCTCGTCGCGGAAGGCCAATTGCGCGAGGATACGCTGCGGCTGGTTGCTGAGAATTCCCGCAAGCCCGGCGATCTGCGCGGCGACCTGCTGGCGCAACTGGCGGCTGTCCGCATCGGCATTCGCCGCCTGCTGCATCTGTTCGCCCGCTATGGCAGCGCCGAGATCGGCGCCTGCGTCGGCGCCATCCTCGACGGCGGCGAGGCGGTGACCCGCAAGATGCTCGCAGGTTGTCGCAACGGCTCCCATGCCGGGCTCAGCCACATGGAGTTCGCGGGAGCGCCGGGCGGCCTGCTGCCGATCCCGGTCACCATCGAGATCAGGGATGGGCGCGCGATCGTCGACCTCACCCAATGTCCGGATCAGGTGAGGGCATTCATCAACAGCCCCTACGCCAACACCCGCGCCGCCGTTATGGTCGCCTTCCTGTATTTCAGCGGCGACGACGAAGGGCTGAACGACGGCAGCACGCGCGCCATCGAGATCCGCACCCGGCCGGGCAGCCTGCTCGATCCGGTGTCGCCGGCGCCGGTAGGCGCGTGCACCTCGTCAACCGCCTGCGCGCTCATCGAAGCGGTGCTGCAGGCGCTGGAAGGAGCCGATCCCAGCCGGGCTATCGGCGGCTTCGCGCGGCGCTTCCGGTTTGCGCTGGCCGGCGAGGATCGCGCGGGCGCGCCGTTCATCTGGCACTATTTCTTCAACAAGGGCGGCACCGGCGGCAATCGCGACCATGATGGCTGGCCGAACATTGGTGGCCTGCACAATCCCGGCGGGACGCCGTCTCCCAGCATCGAGCGCACCGAGGCGGCCTATCCCTTGATGGTCGAGGAATACGCGCTGGCGACCGATACTGGTGGGGCCGGGCGCCGGCGCGGCGGGCTCGGCGGCAGGCTCGTGCTGCGCTACCAAGGCGAGGCGCCGGCGATCCTCAATGCGTCGGGGGAGGGAGTCTTCGTCCGCCCCTTCGGCACGCAAGGCGGCGAAGCCGGGCCGGGCCATGACTACAGGCTTGCGGACGAAGAAGCGGACAGCCGGGAGATCGGTGTCCATGACAGCGGTGTCGCGGTGATGCCGGGCGCACGCATCGTCTGCATCTCGGCCGGCGGCGGCGGCTATGGCGACCCGAAGCAGCGCGAGCGCGCGGCGCTGGAGCGCGATGTCGCCTATGGCTATGTCAGCCGCGAGGCCGCCCGCGCCGTCTATGCGAGGGAGGCGGACGCGTGAATCACCCCTCGCACCATGGCCAAGTCCGCCTGGGCTCAGTCGGTGCGCGACTGCTGCACGACGTAGTCGATGTGGAAGTCGTCGCGATAGAACGACTCTCCACTGACCAGCGGACGGCGATCGGCGCTGAACAGCACATAGTCGCGGATGATGAGCGCCGCACCGCGCTTCACCCCGAGCCGGTCGGCCATGCTGCCCCGGGCGAGGCCGGCGCGGATGCGGCCCTCGACCCGCAATACCCGCAGGCCGAAATCCTCGTCGAGGATGCGGTGGATCGACTTGGTCTCCAGCATGTGCGGCGTCATCCGGCTGCCCAGCTCGTCGGGGATGATACGGCACTCGATGCTCATCTTCTTGCCGCTGACCAGCCGGAGCCGGTCGAGCGCATGGACATGCCCGCCCGGATCGAGATGCAACGTTTCCACCTCGCTTGCGCTCGCCTTGCGCCGGACGAAGTCCAGCGTCTCGTATTCGACCGTGGCGCCCTTGGCGGTGATCTGCTCCTCGAAGGAGCGCACCCGCGTGAGATCGATCGGCGCGCTGATCGGCAGCGGGGCGACGAACGTGCCGCTGCCGGAGCGGCGGACGATCACGCCCTCGAAAACCAGTTGCTGGAGCGCGCGCGCCACCGTCGCGCGCGTCGTCCCGAAGCGGGCGGCGAGCTCGGGCTCGGAGGGCGCGCGGGCGCCCTCGGTCAGACGGCCGGACGCAATCTCGTCCCGGATGAACCTCTGTATGCGCGCATAGATCGGCGTGAAGTCGGCTTGCGGCAAATGTCATTTCCCCCAAAGCTGACTAGACAGCTAGTCAACTATGCGACTAAGTTTACAATAACCGATCTGAGGGCGTAAGCCCCGAACCTCCAGGGTCGAGCGAGAATGACGATCGATGCCGATGCCGCACCGAGTGGTGGCCGCCGTGCGATCCGGCAGCCCGGCCAGCGCTCCTTCGGCTTCCTGTATGCCGCTTCGGTCACGGCCGGGCTCGTCATCTGGCAAATCGTGGCGCAGGGCTATTCCAGCTTCGTGCTGGCGCCGCCCCTGGGCGTGCTCGCGCGGCTGTGGGAGCTCATCGCCAGCGGCGAACTGCCCGTGGCGCTGGCCGGCTCGCTGCAGCACATGGCGCTCGGCTATGTCATCGCCTGCGCCATCGCCATCCCCGTCGGCATGCTGATGGGGCGGGTGCGCTTCATCCACGATCTGCTCGATCCGATCGTCAACCTCGTCTACGCGGTGCCGAGCGTCGCCTGGGTGCCGTTCATCATGATTTGGTTCGGGCTGTATTTCGAAGCGCGCGTCGCGCTCGTCGTCATGATGTGCGTGTTCGACATGATCATCGTGATCTCGACCGGCGCCGGCAACGCCGATCGCCGGCTGCTCGATGTCGGGCGCTCGTTCGGCGCCGGCGCGTGGCAGCGCACGCGGCTCGTGCTGGTGCCGGAAAGCTTGCCCTTCCTGTTCACCGCGCTGCGCATCGGTGTGGTGCGCGCCGTCAACGCCATGATCACGGCAGAGCTGTTCCTGGCGGCGGTCAATCTCGGCTCGATCATGAAGCAGGCGGCGGTGCGGCTCGACAGCGCGGCCGTGCTCGGCGTGCTGGCGGTGCTGTGCCTGCTGGGGCTCACGCTCCAGGAAATCTTGCTGCTCATCGAGCGGCGCATCTGCGTGTGGCGCCCGAGGGCTTCGGCATGAAACTCCATCCGCGCCTCGTGAATCTTCTCGGCATCCTCCTGGTCCTCGCGCTCTGGCAGATGGCCGGGCAAAGCCTCGGCGACGCCTTGCTCGCCACGCCGGTGCAGGCGGCGCAGGCCCTGGTCGGAACGCTCTCCGAGGGCGCCTTCTGGGCCGCGCTGTGGCGCATGATGTGGCAGATGATGATCGGATACCTGCTCGCGCTCGGCATCGGCGTGCCGCTCGGCATCGCCATGGGGCGCATGCCTACGGTCGATGCGGTGGTGAAGCCGTGGGCGTCGATGTTCATCGTCATCTCGGCGGCGGCGATCGTTCCTCTGTTCATCATCCTGATGGGCCGCGGCCTGCTGTTCAGCACCGCCATCGTCTTCGTGGTGACGGTCTGGTACGTCGTCATCGCCATCACCGAAGCCGCGCGCTCGGTCTCGCCGCGCCTCATCAATGTCGCGCGCTCCTTCGCCGCCAGCGACTTCCAGCGCTTCCGCTTTGTCATCCTGCCGGCCCTGCACCCTTATGTGATGATCGCCGCGCGTGTCGGCTTCGTCCACGCGCTACGCGCCATGGTCACCGCCGAGATGTTCATCAGCGCCGGCTATGGCGGGCTGCTCAACGACGCCGGCCTGGATTTGTCGACCGCCCCGCTCTTCGCGCTGATCGTCATCCTGATGGTGGTCAGCATCTCGGCGACCACGCTGCTGCGCCGGATCGCCGACCGCGCAGCGCCCTGGTACGCCAGCCGGACGCAGGATCGATGAACCTTCATTCGCAAAAACAACAGGGGAATGACTGATGATGATGTTCGAGGACATGAGCAGACGCGGCTTCCTGCGTGCAGGCGTTGCTGCCGGGGCCGGTGGCCTCGGCATGATCGCGCTCGGCCCGGTGTCTCAAGCGTTTGCGCAGGCCGGGCGCGTGCTGAAGATCAACACGCTGGCGTCGGCGGCCGCGGTGAACGTGCCGATGCAGGCCGCCTTGCAGGCCGAGCTTGCCAAGATACCCGGTTTCGCCGCGCCCGAAGTCCGTCCGACCAAGAAGATCCCGCAGATCGCCCAGGAAGTGATCGCCGGCGCGGCCGATCTCGGTGATGGCGACGTCGCCTCGACGCTCGCCGCGGCGGAAGCCGGGGCCGACCTCAGGATCATCGGTCTTTCCTACAGCAACACGTCGCAGGTCATCGTCGTCAATGCCGACAAGACCAAGAGCCTCGAAGAGGTTGCGGCCAATGGTGGTACGATTGCCGTCAACAGTATCGGCGACTTCATGTACGTCATGCTGGTCGGCGCGCTCATCAAGCGCAAGATCGACCCCAAGAAGGTCAATTTCATCGAGATGGGCAGCTCCGGCGACCGCGCCCGAGCGCTCATCGCCGGCCGCGTCGATGCCGTGCCGATGCATGTCGAGCAGGCCGCCGAGCTGGCGACGCGCGGCAACTACCAGATCCTGGTGCGGCCCTGGCAGGAATACGGCAACTGGTTCAGCGCCATCGTCATGACCACTGGCAAATGGCTGGAGCCGGACGAGAACAAGGCCGCCGCCGTCGCCACCCTGAAGGCGATCCTGACCTCCTTCCGCAAGACCAATGCCGACTATGGCTGGTACAAGGAGCAGGTCGGCAAGTACGCCTCCTCGAAGGAACTGAAGGCCGCCGATGACGGCTTCCTGAAGCCGGTGTGGGAGACCCTGACGGTCGAGATCAAGGCCTTCCCCGACAATATGCAGACCATGACACCGGACGAGTTCGCCAAGGTCATACCGGCCTACAAGGAGGCCGGGGCGCTGAAGGGAACGGTCGATCTCAACAAGCTCATCGACCGCACTTATGTCGAGCAGGCCATCAAAGAGCTCGCCTGACATGGCCCATCTCACCGTATCGAATGTCTCCAAGTCGTTCGGAGATGTTCCGGTTCTGGTCGACCAGTCGCTGGAAGTGGAGGAGGGCGAGTTCGTCGCTCTCCTCGGCCCCTCCGGCTGTGGCAAGTCAACCCTGTTGCAGATCATCAATGGCCTGGTCGCGGCGGACCGCGGCACCATCGTGCTCGACGGCAAGGACATCACCGGCAAGACCGGCGCCGGCCGCGGCATGGTGTTCCAGGGCGCCGACCTGTTCCCCTGGCGCACCGCGATCGAGAACGTTGCCTTCGGGCTCGAGGTGATGGGAGTCGGCAAGGCCGAGCGGCTGGAACAGGCGCGCCATTATCTGCACCTCGTCGGCCTCACCGGCTTCGAGAATTCCTGGCCGCACCAGCTATCCGGCGGCATGCAGCAGCGCGTCGGCATCGCCCGCGCCTTCTGCATCCGTCCGAGCCTGCTCTTGATGGACGAGCCGTTCGGCGCGCTCGACGTGCAGACCCGCGACATCCTCCAGGACGAGCTGGTGCGTATCTGGGAGGCCGAGCGGAAGATGGTGCTGTTCGTTACCCACGGCATCGAGGAGGCGCTCTACCTCGCCGACCGCATCCTCGTCTTCTCGAAGCGCCCGGCCCACGTGCTGCGCGAACTGGTCGTGCCGTTCGAGCGGCCGCGCCGCGAGAGCATGAAGCTTGACCCCCTGTTCCTCGAATTGCGGCGCGAGATTTCCGATCTCCTGCGGCACGACATGAATGCGTAGTCTCCGATGAACGATTACACCGCCGCGGCGCCCGGCATCGGGCGCGCCATCGCCGCCGTCCTCGCCGGTCTTTCCTATGATGACCTGCCTGCCGACGTGGTGCGCACCACCAAGCTCTTCACGCTCGACACGCTGGGCGTCATCGCCGGTGCCGCCAGGGCTCCGGGCATGGCCGAATTGCTGGCCGCACTGACGGCGTGGGAAAGCAATGGCAAGGCGACACTTTTGCTCAACTCAAGCAAGGCCAACCCGGCCACTGCCGCGCTCGCCAACGGCGCTGCCGCCCACAGCCTCGATTTCGACGACCAGCACGATCCGGCGCGCGTCCATGTGTTCTGCGTCGTGCTTCCCACGGTGCTGGCGGCGATCGAGGCCCGGGACAAGCCGACGACAGGACGGGAATTCATCACCGCCGTCACGGTCGGCGTCGAGCTGTTCTGCCGCCTTGGCCTTGCCTGCTACAATTCCCTGGGCAAGGGCTGGCACCCGACTACGGCGTTGGGGTCGATCTCCGCGGCGGCGGCCGCCGCCAAGGTGTTCGGGCTCGATGCCGAGCATATGCTGCATGCGATGGCGCTGGCCTTCGTCCAGCTCAGCGGCACGACGCAGTTCATTGCCGATGGCGCACTCGCCAAGCGCATCGGGCCGGGCTTCGCCGCCCGCTCCGGCGTGCTCGCGGCGCACCTCGCGGTGAACGGCATCACTGGCCCCTGGCGCTTCCTTGAGGGCGAGGCCGGCCTGTTCGAGCTCCATGAGCGCGGCGAGGTGAAGCCGGAGATCCTGACCGACCAGCTCGGCGAGATCTGGAGGGTCCGCGACCTCAGCATGAAGCCGTATCCGTGCTGCCGCTGCGTGCACACCGTGATCCATCTCGCGCTCGAACTGCGCGCGCAGGGCATCACCGGCGACGACATCGCGGGCGGCACCATCGAACTCGGCGAGGTGAACCGCAAGATCGTCGGCGCGTCATTCGATCGCGCCCATCCAAACCCGGTGGTCCATGCCCAGTTCAACGCCGCCTATGCCTTTGCCGCCGCGCTGACCGACGGCAAGGTCGAGATCGCGACCTTCACCCCCGATCGCATCCGCGCCACGGATGTCGCCTTCGCCGCGCGGCTGCAGACCGTCGCCGCCACGGATATCGAGCCGACCGCCGTTGCCCCGGCACGGGTGCGGCTACAGCTCAAGGATGGCCGCGGGCTCACCGTCGAGCGCTGGACCATGAAGGGCGCGCCGGACGAGCCGATGAGCGAGGAGGAGGTGTTCGCCAAGTTCCGCTCCTGCCTGCAATGGGGCTTCGGTGCGGACGAAGAGAAGGTCGGCGCGCTCCAGCGCGCGCTGATGCAGCTCGACGGGCTCAGTGATGCACGCGATATCGTGCATCTGTTCCTCGCCTGCCGGCCTCGGGCGTTAGCGGCATGACCGGCGTGACCAACCTGGTCGGCGCGTCGCTCGACGCGCTCGACACGCCTTCTTTGATCGTCGATCTCGACATCATGGAGCGCAATGTTGCGCGGATCGTCGGTGCGTGCGCCGCCGGGGGTGTCGGTTGGCGCCCGCACTGCAAGAGTCACAAATCCCCCGATATCGCCCGCCTGCAAATCGCCGCCGGCGCGATCGGCATCACCTGCGCCAAGCTCTCCGAAGCCGAGATGCTGGTTGATGCGGGCATCAAGGACATCCTGATCGCCAACCAGATCGTCGGTGCGATCAAGATCGAACGCCTGATGCGGCTGCGCGGCCGGGCGGATATCGCGGTGGCGGTGGACGGGGCGGAGAATATCGTGGAACTGGCGCGGGCGGCGGAAGCCTCCGGCGTCCGGCTGCGGGTGCTCATCGAAGTCGATACCGGCACGGAGCGCGCCGGCGTGCTGTCGGGCGAGCCGGTGCTGGCCCTCGCACGCATCGTCGGAGAATACGGCTCGCTCCATCTCGCGGGACTGATGACGTGGGAAGGGCACACCACCCGCATCCCCGATCCCGACGAGAAGCGCAGCGCCATCGCGCAGGCGGTCGGCGCAGTGGTCGCCAGCGCGCAGCTCTGCCGTGACGCCGGCATCCCGATCGGGATCGTCAGTTGCGGCGGTACCGGCACCTTCGAGACGACGGCCGCGATACCGGGCGTCACTGAGATCCAGGCTGGCGGCGGCATCTTCGGCGATGTCCGCTACCGCACCATCTACAACGTGCCGGTCGACTATGCCCTGACGGTGCTCTCCACCGTGACCAGCCGGCCGGCACCGACGCGCATCATCGCCGACGCCGGCAAGAAGGCTATGAGCACGGATGCGGGCGTGCCGTTCCCGCTGGATGTGCCGGAGGTCGAGCGGGCCGGCTTCTCGGCCGAGCACGCCAAGGTCGAGCTCAAGGCGCCGAGCGCCGCGCCACGTGTCGGCGAACGCATTCGTTTCGTCGTCGGCTATGCCGACACAACCGTGCATCTCCACAGCGAGATTTTCGCCGCGCGCCGCGGACGGGTCGAACACGTCTGGCCCATCCCCGCCGCCGCGCGCCTGCGCTGAGACGCGCTGCTCCAACGATCATCGGAATGACCATGACGCGGAACTCCTATCGCCTGGGTGTCGATATTGGCGGCACCTTCACCGACGTCGTCCTGATGCGCAGCGACGGCACCATCTTCAGCAAAAAGGTGCTCTCCACGCCCAGGGATTACAGCCAGGGCATCGAGGACGGCGTGTCGGCGTTGCTCGCCGAGCTGGATGTCGATGCCGGCGAGATCGGCGAGTTCGTCCACGCTACCACCGTCGCCACCAACACCATCATCGAGCGCAAGGGCGCCAAGGTCGGTGTCGTCACCACCAAGGGATTTCGCGACGTGCTGGAGATCGGGCGCTTCCGCACGCCCCGGCTCTACGACATCCACTACAAGAAGCCCGCGCCGCTGGTGGAGCGTCGACTGCGGTTCGAGGTCGAGGAGCGCGTCGCCTCAGACGGCAGCGTGGTGACGCCGCTCGACGAGCACGCCCTCGACGTGACGGCCGCGGCGTTCCGGGACGAGGGCGTCGAGGCAGTCGCCGTGACCTTCATCAATTCCTACGTCAATGCGGCGCATGAGCGGCGGGCGGCGGCGTTGCTGGCGGAGCACCTGCCTGGCGTGCCGGTGACCGCCTCCGTCGACCTGCTGCCGCAGCTCGGCGAGTATGAGCGCACCAGCACCACGGTGGTGAACTCCTATATCCGCCCCGTCGTCGAGCGCTACGTCTCCTCGCTCAAGGCGCGGCTCGACCGGCTCGGCATCAAGGCACCCCTGATGATCATGCAGTCCAGCGGCGGCATCTCGCCGGGCGACGTGGTGGCGCGCCAGCCGATCGACATCATCGAAAGCGGCCCGGCCGCTGGCGTGCTAGGCGGCCAGCGGCTCGGCGTGAAGATCGATGTCGGCAACATGCTGGTGTTCGATATGGGCGGCACCACCGCCAAGGCGACGGTGATCGAGGACCACGCCTTCTCGCTCTGTCCGGAAACCGAGGTCGGCGGCGGCGCCGCGCTCGGCACCCGGATGATCAAGGGAGCTGGCTATCCCGTCCAGGTGCCGACCATCGATATCGCCGAGGTCGGCGCCGGCGGCGGCAGCATTGCCGCCAGCGACGCGGCGGGCGGCCTGCTGGTGGGGCCGCGCAGCGCCGGTGCCGAGCCCGGTCCCGTCGCCTATGGCCGCGGCGGCACGGATCCGACCGTCACCGATGCCAATCTCATCCTGGGCTATCTCAATCCGGGCGCGCTGGTCAGCGGCGAGCTCAGCCTCGACATCAAGGGCGCGCGCGCCGCGCTGACCGCGCTCGGCGAGAAGGTCGGGCTCTCGGTGACCGACACCGCCTATGGCATTCACGCCATTGCCGACGCCACCATGCTGCGCGCGCTGCGCGGCGTCTCGTCCGAGAAGGGCAGGGACCCCTCGCAATATGTGATGCTGGCAATCGGCGGCAACGGTCCGGTCCATGCCTGCTCGCTAGCGGAAGCCGCCGGCATGAAGCGCATCGTGGTGCCGCCGGTAGCGGGCCTGTTCAGCGCGCTCGGCATGCTGTTCGCCGATGTCGAGCATCAGCTCGTCGGCGCCTTCTATCGCCGCCTCGACGAGGTGGATCGGGCGGCGCTCGACGCCGCTGCCGCGCCGCTGATCGCCCGCGGCCTCGACATGCTGCGGTCGGAAGGCTTCGAGGACGAGGCCCGGCGCCGGCTGCGACTATTCGCGGACCTGCGCTATGTCGGCCAGACTGCGCCTTTGACCTTGCCGGTACCGGAGGGCGAGGGGGCGCTGGCGAAACTGGAGGCAGCCTTCCACGCCGAGCATCAAAGCGTGTTCGGTTATGCCTCGCCAAGCGAGCCGATCCAGTTCGTGTCCATCAAGCTGGTCTGCCAGGGCGTGCCGAACCATCCCCGCATGCCGGACAGCGCGCGGCGCGGCGCCGAGAAGAAGGCGGCGCGGCATGTGCGGCGGGCCTTCTTCGGCGCGGCCGGCTGGTTCGACACGCCGGTGCTGCCGCGTGGTGATCTCGGCGAGCTACCGATGGCCGGGCCGCTGATCGTCGAGGAATACGACACCACGGTGGTCGTGCTTCCCGGATGGGAGGCAGGCCGCGACGGCTGGAACAACATCGTGCTGTCGCGCCGCGCAGCTTGAGGAGAGAGAGCATGATCACGATCGATCCGGTCCGCCGCGAGCTGCTCAAGAACGCGCTGGTGACGACGGCCGACAATGCGCTGGTGATGGTGACGCGCACGGCGCGCACCTCGAACGTCAAGAACAGCATGGATTTCTCGGCTGCGGTCTGCGACGCCCATGGCCGGCTGGTGGCGCAGGGCCTTGCTGTGCCGGTGCATCTTGGCGTCGTCATGCCGGCGCTCGAAGCCTGCCTCGCCCATTTCGGCGACGACATCCATGAAGGCGACGTGCTGGCCAGCAACGACCCCTATTCGGGCTGCAGCCACCTCAACGACATCTTCACCTTCAAGCCGGTCTATGTGGACGGCCGGCGGGTCGCCATCGTCAGCCTCATCCTGCACCATTCCGACCTCGGCGGCCGGGTGCCGGGGGGCAATGCCGCCGACAGCATGGAGATCTTCGAGGAAGGCCTGCGCATCCCGCCGGTGAAGATCGTCGAGAAGGGTAAGGTCAACGAGACGCTGATGCGCATCATCGAGTTCAACACCCGCGTGCCGGAGCGGGTGATGGGCGATGTGCGCGCCCAGCTCGCTGCACTCGACAACGCAGCCGCCGAGGTCGAGAAGCTGGCGCGCGACTGGCAGCCGGCCATACTCGAAGCCTATCTCGACGACCTGATCGACTATGCCGAGATCCTCACCCGCGCCGAGATCGCGAAGCTTCCCGACGGCGAGGTCGAGTTCGAGGAATGGAACGACGATGACGGCGTCGGCAACGGCCCGATCCGAATCCACCTCAAGCTGACAAAGACGGGAAGCGAGATCGTCGCCGACTTCAGCGGGACTGACGACGACAAGGGCGGCGCCGTGCATTGCAACCGCGCCTTCACTGTGTCCTGCGCCTATGCCGCGATCCGCACCGTGCTGGATGCCGCGGTGCCGAACAATGCCGGGCTGTACCGCGCGATCACCGTGAAGACGCGGCCCGGCACCTTCGTCGACGTGAAATTCCCGGCGGCGGTCGGCTCGCGCGGGCAGGTGGGCTTCCGCCTGCGTTCCATCGTGCTCGGCGCGCTGGCGCTGCTGCTGCCGGGACGGCTGCCGGCCTGCGCGGGCGGCTCGGAATTCGCCATCGCCGCCTCTGGCAACGACGCGGCGGGCCGGCGCTTCCTGCATCTCGAATTCCACAACAATACCGGCCTCGGCGGCGGGCCGGACAGCGACGGCCAGGACGCCGGGCCGTATTGCATCGGCAATCTCGCCAATGTGCCGGTGGAACTCATCGAGGCGGAGAATCCGATCCGCATCGACCAATACGGTTTTCTGCCGGACACCGGCGGGCAGGGGCGCTATCGCGGTGCGCTCGGCATGGTCCGGCAGTATCGGCTGCTGGCCGACGACGTGCAGGTGCAGGTGCGCTCCGATCGTTTTATCTCGCGCCCCTGGGGTCTGTTCGGCGGCGGCAGCGGCGCCGGCGCGGTCTCCATCCTCAATCCGGGCGCAGCGGACGAACAGGCACTGCCGTCCAAATTCACCCGCCGCTTCAAGGTCGGCGACGTGCTGCGCTTCGAAATGGCGGGCGCCGGCGGCTACGGCCCGGTGAGCGAGCGTGATCCCACGGCGATCGAAGAAGACGTGCGGCAAGGGAAAGTGACGAGGATCTAGGCCGTTCCGAATCCGCGACGCGACCTTTCTCGATGACTGGGGTTAGGACTGGTCAGCGACCTCAAGCACCGGCGACCCCATGTGCTTTGCAGTCTCGACGGGGTTGTCCGCTAGGATCGCGAGCCCGGTCGCGGGATTGACGATGGAGAATTTGGTCGGATGAGGAATCCTCGCCATGACCCCAGCCGGGGCGCGGCGTTCAGACGTGCTCGAGTATGAGGACGCGTCGCGCTTTTTAAGATTGCCTCTGGCGTCCCGGTCTTCTAATGCGCCAGCCCGATCCTCACCGCTATCCGCCAGATCGGCTCGATGAGCAGGTTGGACAGTATCACCCGCACCAGGTGGAAGCCGAGCACAAGCGCCACCGGGGCATCGAGGGCGCGTGCGGTGAGCGACATTTCCGGCATACCACCCGGCGCCATGCCGAGAATGACCGCGGCGGCCGGCAGTCCGGAGAGCCAGGCGACGACGAGCGCCAGTGCGGCCAGCGCCGCCGACATGGTCAGCGTTGAGATCGCCGACGCGACCAGGAGCCGCCACGAGCGCAGCAGGAAGTCGCGTGTCAGCCGGATGCCGAGCGAGGCGCCGAGCACCACCTGTGCGGCGTCGATCAGTTCCACCGGCACGCCAGAGGGCAGCCGGTCCGTCGCCGAGAACACCACGGCGAGGAAGCAGGGCATGATCATCCAGGGATTGGTGAAACGCAGCAGCTTTCCGAGCCGGGCGCAGAAGAAGCCGGCGACGATCATCGCCGACAGCGCCATGGCATGAGTCGCGGGCGGCATCGCGTTGGCAGGGAAGCTGCCGTGTTGCGCCAGCCCGGAGAGCGCGAGGATCGGCGGGATGGTGAGGACGACCAGGACGAGACGGATCGACTGGGTGAAGGTGACGCTCGGCACATCGGCACCCGCGCGCTCGGCCTGGATCGCCATGACGATGACGCCGCCGGGCACCGCGCAATAATAACCCGTCTTCAGGTCGGTGCCGGCGAGGCGGGCGAATAGCCGGCTCACCGCTATGCCCATGCAGATGGTGAGGACGCCGGCTATGGCGACGGTCGGCAGCGCCGAGGCGACCGCTGCGAGGATCGGCGGGCTGAAGCTCTGGCCCAGCCCCAGGCCGAGCACGATGAGGGCGAGGGGGCGCACCCACCGCCAGATCTCCGCGCGGGTCACCCACACCAGCGAGGTGCACGCGATCATCGCACCGATCAGCCAGGGCAGCGGCAGGTGCAGGACGCTGGCGATGGCCCCGCCGATGCCGCCGACCGCCAGTGTCATCACGCACCGAAGGCCGTCTGCAATATGTGATTTCAGTGCATCACGGCGCAGGGGGGCGGCGAGCTTGTCGCCGGTCGAATCGGTCACAGCAGGCTCCGTGCCGGGCGCGCTCGCACGCCCGGCCTGTCATGGATCGTCGGAAGAGGTGCCGGGGTCAGCCGAGCTCGACGAGTGTGTCGTCGAGCAGCGCTTTCACGCGGCCGGCGAGATCGCGGATCTCCTCGGGGGTGATGATCAGGGCCGGCGAGAAGGCGAGGCGGTTGCCGACGTGCCGCAGGATGAGCCCATGCTTGAGCGCATTGGCTTCGAGCTTCGCGGGAAGCCCGACGCTCGCCGGGAACATCTCGCGGCTGCGTTTGTCAGCGACAACCTCGATGCCGGCTATCAGCCCGCAGCCACTCACATCGCCCACCAGCGGATGTTCGGCGAGGGCGCCGAGGCTGTCGAGGAACAGCGGCTCGACCGCCTTGACGTGGCCGATCATGTCGATCTCGTCATAGATGCGCAGCGTCTCCAGCGCGACCGCGGCCGCCACCGGATGGCCGGCATAGGTGTAGCCATGGACGAAACGGCCGTTGCGATCGCTCTGGATCAGCATGCCTTCGAAGATGCGCTCATTGATCAGCACCGCCGAGATGGGCTGCATCGCCGCGGACAGCGCCTTCGCGCAGGTCAGGATGTCGGGCGTGATGCCGAAGGTCTGCGAGCCCCACATGTTTCCGGTGCGGCCGAAACCGCAGATCACCTCGTCGGCGACGAACAGGATGTCGTATTTGCGCAGGACCGCCTGGACCTTCTCGAAATAGCCCTTCGGCGGCAGCACGGCGCCCGAACCGCCGACGACAGGGTCGGCCCAGAACGCGCCGATGGTCTCGGGGCCTTCCTCGAGGATGAGCTTTTCCAGCGAGGCGGCGAGTCGCGTCGAGAACTCCTCCTCGCTCTCGCCCTCCACATGGTGGCGGTAGTAGTAGGGCATGTCGGTGTAGAGGAACCCCGGGAAGGGGAGGCCGAAGCCGGCATGGAATTCCGGCTTGCCGGTGAGGCAGACGCCGACTGTGGTCGAGCCGTGATAGGAGCCGCGGCGCGAGATGATCTTGCGCTTCTCCGGCTTGCCGACGGCATCCCAGTAGTACCAGACCAACTTGGCGGCGGTGTCGTTCGCCTCCGAGCCCGAACATTGCAGCAGCACCTTCGACATCGGGCAGGGGGCGAGGGCGAGCAGCCGCTCGGACAGCTCGATCGCGGCCGCGTTCGAGGTGTGGCGGAAGATCTGGTAGTAGCCGAGGTTTTTCATCGCCTCATAGGCGACACGGGCGAGCCGCTCATTCCCGAAGCCGAGCGAGGCGCACCAAAGGCCGGCGGCGGCGTCGAGGAATTGTCGCCCCTGTTCGTCATGGACGAAGATGCCCTGTCCCCGATTTATGATCTCCGGTCCGGTTTCGAGATGCCGGCGCAGGTGCGTGTGCGGATGGATGACCGCCGCGATGTCGCGGGCATAGGGACTGTTGGCCTCGAAATACTTCATCACCGCTCCTGGCGCCTGCGCTGCGCGATCTGCCGACATCATCTCGAGAGGAAATCATGTCGTTCTATTGAGTAGAATGATATATCGTTGAATAGAATGACGGCATGCACTAACGTCGTCAAGCCGACGAGGCGAGCGGACGGCCGGAACGGCGAGGAGAGGGTTTGATGGAAGTGCTGGAGAACTACATCGACGGGCGCTACGTCGCGCCGAGTACGGGTACCTATATCGACACGGAGAACCCTTTTTCCGGCGTGGTGTGGGGCCGGATACCCCGCTCGTCGGCGATCGATGTGGAAGCCGCGGTGGCGGCGGCGTCGCGCGCCTTCCGCGAGGGGCCGTGGAGCACCATGACCGCGCCCGCGCGGGCCGCGCTGATGCGCCGCCTTGCCGACCTCGTCCTCAAGAATGTCGATGAGCTCGCCGCTATCGAGGTCCGCGACAATGGCAAGACCTATCGCGAAATGAAGGCGCAGGTCGGCCGCATTCCCGAGTGGTATCATTTCTACGCCGGGCTCGCCGACAAGATCGCCGGCGAAGTGCTGCCGACGGATCGCTCCGACCATCTGAGCTATACGCGTCGCGAGCCGCTCGGGGTGATCGGCATGATCACGCCCTGGAACTCACCGCTCAACCTGCTCGCCTGGAAGCTCGCGCCGGCGCTGGCGACCGGCAATACGGCGGTCGTCAAGCCGTCGGAGTTCACCACCGCATCGGCCCTGCGCTTCGCCGCGCTGGTGGAGGAGGCGGGGTTTCCGCCCGGCGTCGTCAATGTCGTCTCGGGGCTCGGCAGCGAGGCCGGCAAGGCACTGGTCGAGCATCCGGACGTGGCGAAGCTCGCCTTCACCGGCGGTGTCGATGGTGGTCTCGCGGTCTATGCCGCTGCGGCGAAGCGCCTGCGGCCGGTGATTCTCGAGCTGGGCGGCAAGTCGCCCAACATCGTGTTCGCCGACGCCAATCTGGAGAATGCCGCGCATGGCGCGGTCGCCGCGATCTTCGCTTCGGGCGGACAGAGCTGCATCGCGGGCTCGCGCCTGCTGGTCGAGCGCTCGATCCATGACGCCTTCGTCGCACGGGTGGTCGAACTGACGCGCGGCATCCGGCTCGGCGATCCGATGGATCCGGCAACCCATATCGGCCCGGTTGCCAACCGGCCGCAATACGACCGCATCCTGCAGCGCATCGCGATGGGCAAGGAGGAGGGAGCGGTTCTCGCCTGCGGCGGCGGCCCGGCCACCGGTCCCGGGCTGGGCGAAGGACTCTTCATCGAGCCGACCATCTTCGTCGGGGTCGACAACCGGATGCGGATCGCCCAGGAGGAGGTGTTCGGGCCGGTGCTGTGCGTCATTCCCTTCGACGACGAGACCGACGCCCTGCGCATCGCCAACGACATACGCTTCGGCCTCGGTGCCGGCCTGTGGACCCGCGACGTCAATCGGGTGCACCGCATGGCGGCCCGGCTTCAGGCGGGAACGGTGTGGGTGAATACCTACCGGGCGAGCTCGAACATCACGCCGTTCGGCGGCTACAAGATGTCCGGCCTCGGCCGGGAGGGCGGTGCGGATATGATCCATGAATATCTGCAGACTAAGAGTGTGCTGCTCAATCTCACGGACGCCTACGTCTCCCCGTTCCAGGCGTAGCGGCCATGGCGGATGGTTCTGCGCGGCCCGTCGTGGTCAATCAGCTCGGCGCGGTGATCGGCGCGCGCGTCGCCGCCCATCCATCCCGGCCGGTCGTCATCGACGACGCTGCCGCTGACCGGCCATGGGAGGTGGCGCCGCAGGCCGACATCCTGCTGACCCGTGCCTTTCCTGCTTGGCGGCAGGCGCCGGCCGTGCCCCCGTACGGCTGGCCCCACGGTCTCAGGTGGATTCAGACCATGTCCGCAGGCATGGACGCCTATCCGGCCTGGCTCTGGTGCGGGACGACCGTGAGCTGTGGGCGCGGCGTCGCCGCCGTGGCGATCGCGGAATACGTGCTGGCGGCCATGCTGGCGCGCGAGAAGCGCCTGCACGAGATCACGGTCCGCGCGCCGGAGGATTGGCGCGACGTCGAGCTCGGGCGTCTGGAAGGCCGGACGCTCGGACTGATCGGCTATGGCGCCATCGGCCGCGCGGTCGGCCGGCGCGCGGCGGGCTTCGACATGCGGATCCGCGCCGTGCGCCGCGGAGCGTGGACCGATGCGGAGCCCTTCGTGGAGCCGTGCGCCTCGCCCGAGGCGCTGGTTGCCGAGGCCGATCACCTCGTGGTCGCCGTGCCGACGACGGCGGAGACACGGCACATCGTCGGGCGCCACCTGCTGCAGGCGGCAAGGCCGGGGCTGCACCTCATCAATGTCGGGAGGGGCGACCTCGTGGACCAGGACGCACTGCTAAACGCGCTCGCCGCGGGCACGGTCGGCTTCGCCACGCTCGACGTGACCGAGCCCGAGCCGCTGCCGGCCGGCCATCCGCTCTATGACCATCCGGCGGTGCGGATCACCCCGCATGTCTCCTGGTCGGATCCGACGTTTGAGGAGCGGCTGGTCACCAAGATCCTGGCGAACCTCGATCGCTATGTCGGCGGGCAGGCGTTGATCGACGTGGTCGAGCCGGGGCGGGGCTACTGAGCGTCGGAGCCTTCCATCGGTCGGATGGGATCATCCGACCCGGACGGAGAGGGCCCTAGTCATAGAATGAGCCCGCCAGTGCCCTTGTGAGTTCGCCGGCGGCTTCCAGGACAAGCGGCTTCATCTCCTCGATCGTCTGTTGGGTGAAGCGGGTCCGTGGCCCGGACAGCGTCACCGCGCCGACCAGGCCCTGACCGGCGCCGAACACCGGGGCGGCGATGCCGGCAATATCGGGGCCGCGCTCGCCTAGCGAGACGATCGGCAACCGGGCGAGTTCCTCGCGGGTTGCGCGCCGGCTGCCATCGACATCGGCGAAGGCGGTGAGGGCATGTCCCGGCGCGCCCTTGTCGAGGCCGACGGCCTCGCCTTCCGGCACGTGCTCGCGCAGTACCTGCGAGGAATCCTCGCGAAACAGGCACACGCGCATGTTTCCCTCGCGCCGGAAGAATGAGCCGCTCTCGCCGGTCCGCAGGACAAGCGCCCGCAGCACCGGACGCACGATCTGCTCGAGCCGCAGCGTGCGCTGGTAGAGATGGCCGAGCCGGAAGGCCTGGGCGCCGACCGCATAGCACTTATCCGGCGTCGCCATAACCAGTCCGGCATTCTGCAGCGAGATGAGCAGACGGAGCGCCGTGCTCTTCACATAGCCGCTGCGCTGGCTGATCTCGCCGAGCGACAGCTTCGGCGTTTCGGTGGTGAAGAGCGACAGGATGTGAAGCGCCTTGTCGACGGCTTCCACGCCCTTGGTCTTCAGCATCACGTCGGCCATTCCTGTCCCTCCTGCCCACGCGTTAGGCGTGGAAGCCCTCTTCCATGATCTGCAATGAGCAGATTTGCCGATGCCGGCTCACTGCGGCGCAAATTTTGTGCAAGTGCGAAATACGGGCATGTCGTCTCTTGACGCAAGTAATCTGCCTTTGCATTCTATACAGCAGTATATCATTCTATTCTACGCAACGCCAGACAAAATTCCGGTCATCGGTATTCCTTCCGGAGCTGCCGGGAAGGGCGCCTGTATGCCCGCCCGGAGCCGTGCCGACGCTTTGCCCGCTCACCCAACAGGACATGCCGTCATGCCCAAGTTGAAAGATGTAATGCCGAAAGATGCGACGTCGTCGGCGATGAAGACCCTGGAGGCCGCCCGCGCCTTCAATCGCCGCACCTTTTTCAAGGGAGCGCTCGGGGCGGGCGCCGCGCTCGCGAGCGGCCCCTTCCTGGTGCGCGATGCTCTCGCCTCGTCCGGCGAACTGAGCCTCCTGATCTGGAGCGACGAACTTCCGGATCCGGTCGTGCCGGAGTTCACCAAGAAGACCGGCATCAAGGTCCGCACAACGCCGTTCTCGCAGAACGAGGAGCAGATCAACAAACTTCAGGCGACGGACGGCGAGGGCTTCGACCTGTGCATGCCCTCCTTCAGCCGCGCGCCGGAGTTCCGCGAGCTGGAAGTGTTTGCGCCGCTCGACACCTCCAAACTGAAGCTGGACACCCTCATCCCCTCGATGCTGGAGGGTTCGACCAGCCTGTGGACCTGGGATGGCAAGCTCTATCACGTGCCGCATTGCTGGGGCTCGGAGGCGATCTCCTGGCGCACCGACCTCGCCAAGCTTGACTACAAGAACCTCAGCTACGGCACGCTGTGGCTGCCGGAGTTCAAGGGCAAGATGCAGGGACGCCCGCATTCGCTGCTGCTCGGCATCGGCCTGTGGATGGACGCAACCGGCAAGCTGCCGTCGAACCGGATGCGCGACAGCTACAAGGACGAAGAGACGGCGCGTCGCATCTACGACGTGATCACCAAATTCGCCGTCGAGAACAAGGCGCAGGTCAAGCAGTTCTGGGATGGCGCCGACAAGACCAAATCCGGCTTCATGGAGAATGGCTGCGTCATCGGCCAGACCTGGGACGGCCCGCCACTGTCGCTGAAGAAGCAGGGCAAGCCGGTCACCTACATGGCGCCGCAGGAAGGCGCCATCGCCTGGATCGACGGCTGGTCGATGACCAAGGGCGCGAAGAACATCGAGCAGGCCTATGCGTTCCTGAACTTCATCCACACGCCGGAAATCTCGGCGATGATCGCCAACGGATCGGGCTACAACCCGGTGGTGAAGGGCGCGGATGCCTTCCTCTCCGAGGTCGCCAAGAAGAACTTCGCCGAGGCCTATCCGGACGACGCGCTGGCCAAGCTCTGGCGCCGCCCGCCCGATACCTCCTGGTACACGCAACTGCGCAACCAGTACGCCGAGAAGTTCAAGGCGGCCTGAGTTCCACGAGCGCCGTCATGCCCGGGCTCGTCCCGGGCACCCACGTCCGTGACGACGAGGCGACCGTGGACGGCCGGGACGAGCCCGGCCATGACGACCAAAAATCCTCGCATTGCAAGGAAACCTAATGGCCGCAGCCGTCGAGCTTGAGGGCGTCAACGTCACCTTCGGCGACTTCGTCGCGGTGCGCGACGCCAACCTCACCATCGAGCCGGGCGAGTTCTTCTCCTTCCTCGGCCCCTCCGGCTGCGGCAAGACCACGCTCCTGCGCACCATCTCCGGCTTCATCGAGCCGACCCGCGGCACGGTGCGCATCGGCGGGGCGGACATGAAGGGTATCGGGCCGAACAAGCGGCCGACCGCCCTCATCTTCCAGAACCTCGCTCTGTTCCCGATGATGACGGTCGCCGAGAACATCGGCTACGGCCTGCGCGTGCGCGGCGTGCCGCGCCACGAGCGGGATGAGAAGGTCAAGAACCTGCTCATCCAGATCGCGCTGCCCGAGCACGGCCACAAGCTGGTCTCCGAGCTCTCCGGTGGCCAGAAGCAGCGCGTCGCCATCGCCCGCGCGCTGGCGGTGGAGCCGTCCGTGCTGCTGCTCGACGAGCCGCTGTCCGCCCTCGACCTGAAGCTCAGACAGCACATGCGCGCGGAGCTGCGCGCCATCCAGAAGCGGGTGGGCATCACCTTCATCTACATCACCCACGACCAGGGCGAAGCCCTGACCATGTCGGACCGCATCGCGGTGATGAATGCCGGGGTGATCGAGCAGGTCGGTGGCGGGCGCTCCGTCTATGCCGAGCCGCGCACCCCCTTCGTCGCCTCCTTCGTCGGCGAGAACAACC
>NZ_JNLC01000001.1 GCF_000702305.1 Allobosea sp. 117 | reverse complement strand
GCGACCGAAGGCTTCGTCGACGCCACCCTCGCCCAGCATCTCGGCGCCAGCCTGCTGCGCGTCTTCCTCGCTTTGATCGCCGCCATCGCCATCGGCGTCCCGGCGGGGCTCGCCATCGGCCTCTCGACGGTGGGACGCGGCATCCTCGACCCCATCGTCGAGTTCCTGCGGCCGATCCCGCCGCTCGCCTATCTGCCGCTCGTCATCATCTGGGCCGGCATCGGCGAGACCGCCAAGGTGCTGGTGATCGGCCTCGCCATGCTGCCGCCGATCATCATCGCCACCGCCGCCGGGGCGCGGAACGTCGAGCCGAACCGCCTCAACGTCGCCCGCGCGCTGGGCGCGACCCGCGCGCAGGTGCTACGCCTCGTGGTGCTGCCCTCCACCCTGCCCTCGATCCTCACCGGCACGCGCATCGCGCTCGGCGCCGGCTGGTCGACGCTGGTCGCCGCCGAGCTGGTGGCCGCGACGCGCGGCGTCGGCTTCATGATCCAGTCGGCGGCCAATTTCCTCGCCACCGACGTGGTGGTCGCCGGCATCCTCGTCATCGCCGGCGTCGCCTTCGCGCTCGAATGCGGCGTGCGCCTCGTCGAGCGTCTGTTCGTATCCTGGACGCGGCACGTGTAAAAGCCAGCGGCACCAACAGATTAAGCGCGCCTCCGGGCAATTAAGTTCAAATTTACCTCAATTGGTATGAATGCATCCGATCTTGTTTGATCGGGGCGTTCTCAATAAGACCGCATTTCCGCCTTACTCGCGGAAGGCTGTCTTTGGTGCCGAGCAGGGGTGGTGGCGTCGTTCGCACAAAATGATCGGGCTCACTTGCGTGCCATGTTCCTCGCCTCTGCCGCGCTGCTGCTCGGCGGCGCCCCTGCTGGTGCCCAGGAGCCCACGGCGCCCAAAGAGCGCAACTTCTTCAGCTCCATAGCCGATCTCTTCAACCCGAACCGCGCGAGCGACGACACCCCGCTCATCGACCCGACGCCCTACACCCTCGCCATCGAGGTGAAGGGCGCCGACCGCACCCTGCGCAACGCCGTCACCGACGCCTCCAATCTGGAGAGCCTGAAGGACCGCCCGCCCTCCGGCGCCGCCGGGCTGATCCGCCGCGCACTGTCGGACTATGAGCGCATCACCGCCGCGCTCTACGGCCAGGGCCGCTATGCCGGCAACATCCGCATGACCATCGCCGGCAACGCGCCGGACGCGCCGAACATCTTCGATATCGTAGAAGCGTCGCGCAAGCGCGGCCCGGTGCCGGTGCGGGTCGACGTCGATCCCGGCCCGCCCTTCGTCTTCGGCGAGGTCCGCCTGATCGACGCGCGCACCCGCCGCCCCTTCACTGAGGCGCCGAGCCTGCGCGCGCTGCGCCTCGAGCCGGGCGAGCCGGCGCTCGCCGACGACGTGGTGCGCGCCGAATCGATACTGGTCGATTTCTGGCGCGAGCGCGGCCATCCCTTCGCGCACATCGCCTCGAAGGACGTGGTGGCCGACCACGCGACCAAGCGGCTGAACGTGACGCTCGCCGTCGATTCCGGCCCCTACGCCACCTTCGGCACCTTTACCGTCTCCGGCGCCGACTTTCTCACCCCCGGCTTCATCGAGGAACGCATCGCTATCCCGCCGGGCACCCCCTATTCGCCCGATGTCCTGAACCGCCTGCGCAAGCGCCTGCTCACCTACCAGGCCATCGCCAGCGTGCGCATCCGCGAGGGCGAGCGCCTCGACCCGCAGGGCCGGCTCCCAGTCGCCATCGAGGTGACGCTGCGCGAGCCGCGCTATGTCGGCTTCTCGGCGAAATATTCGAGCACCGACGGCTCCTCGATCAACGGCTATTGGGGCCACCGCAACCTGTTCGGCGGCGGCGAGACGCTGCGCCTCGACGCCACCGTCTCCTGGTTCGGCGAGAAATCTGAGGCGGTGCCGGACGCCGATCCGTTCGGCTACAAGCTCGCCGCCAGCTTCGTGAAACCCGGCATCTACACCGCGCAGGACGACCTCATCGCCAACGCCGCGGTGCTGCGCGAGGTGACCAACGCCTATGTGCGCGAGGGCGTCATCGGGCTGATCGGCGTGCGCCACCGCTTCGACGACACGCTCTCCATGCAGGTCAGCCTCGATCTGGAGCAGTCGGAGGTCGAGGACGCCGACCGCAAGGGCGACTATTTCGTCGCCGGCATCCCGGTCGACCTCTCCTACGACACCACCGACAGCCCGCTCGATCCCTCGCGCGGCATCCGCGCCAGCGCCACCGTCGAGCCCTTCGCCTATCTCGGCGACAGCGGCGCCGGCCCGGTGATGGTGAAGGGCACCTTCGCCACCTATTACGCGCTGGACGAGGACAGACGCTACATCCTCGCCGGCCGGGTCGCCGGCGGCAGCATCATGGGCGCGACGCTCTACGACGTGCCGCCGCAGCGGCGCTTCTATGTCGGCGGCGGCGGCTCGCTGCGCGGCTATGACTACCAGTCCGCCAGCCCGCGCAACGCCGACGGCGACATCATCGGCGGCCTCTCCTATTTCGAGGCCTCGGCCGAGCTGCGCATCAAGATCACCGACACCATCGGCGTGGTACCCTTCTTCGACATGGGCTCGGCCTTCGCCGACGAGGTGCCGGACTTCGGCGACATGAAATATTCGGCCGGCATCGGGCTGCGCTACTACACCGCCATCGGCCCGCTGCGCATCGACTTCGCCGTGCCGCTGAACCCCGGGCCGGACGATGGCGACTACGGCATCTATGTCAGCCTGGGGCAGGCCTTCTGATGCGGGCGCTTCGCACCATAATGATCTGGCTCGGCGTGATCCTGCTGGGCGTAGTCCTGCTCGTCGTCGGCGCCTTCCTCGCCATCCAGACGCCGCCGGGCAAGGCGTGGCTTGCCTCGCTCGCCTCCTCCCTCGCCTCATCGGACGGGTTGAAGGTCGAGATCGACCGGCTCGAAGGCTTCATTCCCTCCGACATGCGGGTCGCCAGCATCCGCGTCGCTGATGCCGACGGCCTGTTCGCCGAGGTCGAGAATGTCCGACTCGCCTGGCGGCCGCTGGAGCTGATCGGCGGCCGGCTCGACATCGCCGATGCCGGCGCCCGGCGCGTCGCGCTGCTGCGCAAGCCGAACCTGCCGCCGGCCGCGGAAGAGGCGCCGGCAAGCGAAGGCGGCGGCTTTGCCCTGCCGGTCCGTATCGGGCGATTCACGGTGGACGAGATCGACATCGCCGAGCCGGTCTTCGGCCATGCGGCGGTGCTCTCGCTCGCCGCCTCGGCCGAGTTGCTGGCGCTGGAGCGCGGCCTGTCGGCGACCTTCGACCTCAAGCGCACCGACGAGCCAGGCAGCGTCACCGGGCGGCTGAACTACGTGCCGGATACGCAGGTGCTCGATCTCGACGTCGCCGCGCAGGAACCGGCCGGCGGCCTCATCGCCCGCGCGGCGGGGCTGGAGGGTCTTCCTGCGCTGGCCGCGACATTGACGGGCTCCGGCCCGCTCGACGCCTGGGACGGGCATCTCGACGTCTCCGCCGGCGATGCCGCGCACATCACCGGCGCGGCGGGCATCCGCGCGGTCGCCGGCGGGCGCCGCGTCACCTTCGCCATCGACGCCGATGCCTCCCGCCTCGCCCCGGCGAACATCGCCCCGCTCATCGAGGGCCGCACCGAACTCGCCGGCACCGCCACCGTCGACGAAGCGCTGAAGGTCACCATCGAGACGGCGACGATCCGCGCCGCCGGCTTCGGCGCCGGCGTCAAGGGCGCGCTCGACGCCAATGCTATGAGCGCGGACCTCGCCTTCACCTTCACCGCCGGCGAGGCCACCCGCTTCGCCGCGCTGGCGCCCGGCGTCGGCTGGCAATCGCTTGCCGCCGAGGGAACGGTGAAGGGCGCGTTGGCGACCCCGGCCGTGGTGGCGCGGGTGAATGCCGGCGGGCTGACCGGTGCCGGCTACGGCGCAACCGCGCTGGTGGTGAACGCGCGCACCCTGCCCGACACATCGGGCGGCCTCGCACTCGATCTCGACGGCACCGCGGACGGGCTGACCGCCGCCGATCCGAAGGTCGCGAGCGCGCTCGGACCGACCGCCCGCTTCACCGTCAACGGCGTGAAGCCGCGGGTGGGTCCCGTCGCACTTACCGGCCTGACCGCGCAGCTCACCGCGCTGACCGCCCGCTTCGCCGGGCGCGCCTCGAGCGAGGCCGTTGCCGGCACGCTCAATGTCGAACGGCTCGACCTCGCCGCCCTCTCGCCGCTGGCCGGACGGACGCTCGCCGGCACCATGACGCTGGAAGCCGGCATCGACGCCAGCGGCGACCTCGCCCGCGCCGATGTCAGCCTGAAGGGCGAGACGCGCGGCGTCATCACCGGCATCGCGCAGGTGGACGGCCTGTTCGGCGGCACCACGACGATCGCGGGCGCGCTCGCGCGCGATGGCGAGAACGCCATACGCATCAACGGCCTGAACATCGCCGCCGAGGGCCTGTCGATCACCGCCGACGGCTCGGTCTCGAAGGCCAATGCCGATCTGGCGGCCAAGCTCGCCCTCAACGACCTCGCCCGGCTCGACCCGCGGGTGAGCGGCGCGGTCAGGGGCGAAGCCGCCTTCTCCGGCAATCTCGACGCTCTCGGCCTGACCGCGAACCTGAGCGTGCCGAACGGCACGGCGATGAAGCAGCCGGTCGAGAACCTCAACCTCGCCGTCACCGCCCGCGACCTCACCGGCCGCCCCTCCGCCGATCTGAAGCTCGCCGGCACCGTCGCCCGCAAGCCCGCCACCATCTCGGCGGCCTATGCCGCGCTCGACCAGAACGCCCATCAGATCAGGGGACTGGACGTCGCCATCGGGTCCGTCACGGCGAAGGGCGATGTCACCGTCGATGCGCAGAGCCGCGCAACCGGGGCGCTGACCGTTCGCGCCGGCAACCTCGCCGACCTTTCCGCCCTGGCGCTCGCCGAGCTTTCCGGCAGCCTCAACGCCGATATCCGCCTCGATGTCACGGACGGCAAGCAGCGCGTCGCGGTGAAGGCGGATGCGGACAAGATCACCGCCGCCGGCCAGAGCGTCGGCGGCGCGCGCATCGATGCCACCGTGGTCGATCCCGCCGGCGTCCCGACCCTCGACGGCTCCGCGCAGCTCTCCGCCGTCCGCGCCGGCGGCATGGACATTCCGCGCGCCGCCCTCACCGCGAAGGGCGGCACCGCCGGCACCGCGCTCACCCTCGACGCCGCGGTGAACGGCGCCAATCTCGCCGCCAATGGCGTGCTGAGCCAGCAGGGCGGCAATCCCGCCTTCCGCCTCGACCGGCTGAACCTCGCGCGCGGCACCGTCACCGTCACCACCTCGGCGCCGGCCAATTTCATGTGGTCTGCTAACCAGTTGACCATCGACCGGCTGGTCCTCGTCACCGGCGGCGGCACCAGCACGATCAGCGGGCGCGCCGGCTCCGAGCTCGATCTCACCGTCGATCTGCGCGCCCTGCCGCTGTCGCTCGCCGAACTCGCCTCGCCCGGTCTCGGCCTCTCCGGCACGCTGAGCGGCAATGCGCGGCTGCAGGGCCCGGCCGCGACGCTGACCGGCAACTACGCGCTCACCATCGCCCGGCTGAGCAATCCCGACCTCGCGCGGAACGGCGTCGGCCCGCTCGACATCCGCGCGGAGGGGCGCCTCGCGGGCGGGCGCGCCACCACGCAGGCCAGCATCACCGCGCCCTACATGTCCGGCGTCACCATCACCGGATCGGCGCCGCTCGGTGCCGGCGAACTCGACCTCGCCATGCGCGGCGCGCTCGATCTCGGCATCGCCAATCCGCTGCTCGCCGCCTCCGGCATGAGCGTCACCGGCCGCGCCGCCATCGACGCCACGCTGCGCGGCACGCCCGCCGCCCCGCGCGCCGGCGGCACGGTGCGCGTCACCGGCGGGCGCTTCCTCGACAGCGTGAACGGCGTCAACCTCGCTAATATCGAGGCGCTGGTCACCGGTACGGAGCGCTCGGTGACACTGTCCTCGCTTTCCGCCCGCACGCCCAATGGCGGCGGCCTCTCCGGCCGCGGTTCGGTGGCGCTCGATCCGGCCGCGGGCTTCCCCGGCAAGATCGACATCGATCTCAACAGTGCCGGCCTCGTCAACAGCGACCTGATGCGCCTCGTCGCCGAGGGGCGCGTGGCGGCGGAAGGCGCCTTCGCCAACAATCCGCGCATCGCCGGCCGGCTGGTGGTGAGGAGCCTCGACGTCAACATCGCCGATCGGCTGCCCGGCGGCGGCGAGACGCTGAACGTGCGCCACGTCAATACCGGCGCGCGCGCGGCCAACGGTCGCCGTGCGACGCCCGCCCCCCGCCCCGCCGCGGCGCGCCCGGCCAATGCCGGCATGCCGCTCGACCTTACCGTCTCGGCGCCGAACAACGTCTTCGTGCGCGGTATGGGGCTCACCGCCGAGCTGGGCGGCGACATCCGCGTCGGCGGCACCACGGCGAGCCCGATCACCGACGGCGGCTTCGAGATGCGGCGCGGCACCTTCGACATCCTCGGCAAGCGCCTCAACTTCACGCGCGGGCGCATCACCTTCACCGGCACCACGGACCCGGACCTCGACTTCGTCGCCGAGACGACGGCGAACGACATCACCGCGCAGATCCTCGTCACCGGCCCGGCCTCGCGGCCGGATGTCACCTTCACCTCCAACCCGACGCTGCCGCAGGACGAGGTGCTCTCGCGGCTGATGTTCGGACGCGCCGCCGGCTCGCTCACCCCCGGTCAGGCGATCCAGGTGGCGCAGACCATCGCGCAGTTCTCCGGCGGCGGCGCCGGCGTGCTCGACAGGATGCGCCGCTCGCTCGGCGTCGACAGCCTCGATGTCGGCACAAATTCCGCCGGCACCGGCGGACAGGTCGGCATCGGCCGGCGCCTGAACGACCGCATGTATCTGGGCGTGAGAGGCGGCACGACACCCGGCTCCAGCCAGGTGACGGTCGACGTCGACATCACCAAGAACATCCGCCTGCAGGGCGCCACCGGCGCCGATGGCTCGGCCGAGGTCGGCATCGGCGCGCAGTGGGATTACTGAGGCGGCCGATCAGCCCGCCAGACGGTCCGGCCGCGCGTTGCGGTAGGACGGCAGCGCCCTGAGCGCGAATTCGATGAGCTCGGTGCGGTTGCGCTCGCCGGTCGCCGCGAGCTCCAGAAGCGCGCTGGCGAGCACACGCCGGGTGTGCAGACGCTCGGCCTCGGAGGCCTTCAGCGTCGGATTCACGCGCACCGCGGTCTGCCACGCGAAATCGAGACATTCCTCCAGGACAGTGATGGTTTCCGGGTCGTAGCGCCCGCTCTCCATCCTCATGACGTCCTCCTCACCCTCCGTCCCCGATGGGGCCGGTTCCGGCAATCTAAGCACCATCGCGCCGCCGGTTCGATGCCGGATGCACGAGCGGCGGCTCACAAGAACGACATGGGCCGATGGAGGTTCCGGCGGCAGGACGCCGCAGCGCGGCCCGCCTCACGCTTCCGGGCTGGAGGCGAACAGGCTGAGGCCGAGCCGTTCCGACAGGTAGCGCGCCGCAAGCTGCCCGCGCACGCTGTTGCCGGCCGCGTCGAGGCGCGGCGAGAAGGTGCCGAGCCCACCCTTGCCCGGCGCCACCGTCACGATGCCCCCGCCGATGCCGCTCTTGCCCGGCAGGCCGACCTCATAGAGCCAGTCGCCCGACGTCTCGTAGAGCCCGGCGGTCGCCATCACCGCGAGCGCGTAGCGGCAGGTCTCGGCGTCGATCACCCGCGCGCCGGTCACCGGGTTCACCCCGCCGTCGGCCAGCGTCGCGCCCATCACCGCGAGGTCCTTCGCGTTCACCCGCAACGAACACTGCAGCGTGTAGAGGTCGATCGCCTCGGCCGCATCGCAATAGAGCCGCCCATAGCTCTCCAGCAGGTCGGCGATGGCGCGGTTGCGGAAATTGCTGGCGATGGCGCAGGCGTGGATGTCCTCGTCGACCACCAGCTCGCGCCCCGCGAAGCGCGAGAGCCCGTCGCGGATCCACGCCCATTTCGCCCCGTGGTTCGCACCCGGCGCGAGGCTACTGGCGGCGATGGCGCCGGAATTGACCATCGGGTTGGTGCGCCCGTCGCCGGCCCGCTCCATCGCCTCCAGCGCGTTGAACGGCAGGCCGGTGGCGTTGACCCCGAGCCGGGCGCGCGCCTCCCGGGCGCCGATCTCCTGACAGACCAGCGCGAAGACGAAGGGCTTCGACACGCTCATGATGGTGAAGTCGTGCTCCCAGTCGCCCGCCGTGTGGCAGGCGCCGTTGGTGCCGACGACGCAGAGGCCGAACAGCTCGGAGGGCATGGCGGCGAGCGAGGGATAGACCTCGGAGTTGCGCCCTTCCGCATGCCCCCTGAACCGCTCATGCGCGGAGCTGACCAGCGCCGCCACCACCTCGGACGGCGGCAGATGGCCGGTCGAGACGTAGGATGGCAGGGCGTCGCGGCTGTCGTCGGCAAAGCTCATGGCCGCCTCACCGGATCGGAACAGCGCTGACCGCGACGTCGACATGCATGCCGAGCGGATCGTCCGCATTGCCGACGAAGCTGCCCGAGATCGGGATCGCCTGCGACGCCTCGCGGGTCACGCCGACGCGGATCAGGTTGGCGCCGGCGACGAGGCCGTTGGTCGGATCGTACTCGACCCAGCCCGCGCCCGGCACATAGACGCCGCACCAGGCATGGGTGCTGCCACCGCCGCGCGTCGTGCCCGAGGTGTCGTCATAGAGATAGCCGGTGACGAAGCGGGTCGCGATGCCGAAGCTGCGCAGCGCCTCCATCATCAGCACCGCGAAGTCGCGGCAGGTGCCGGTGCCGAGCGCGATCGTCTGCGCGGCGGTCTGCGTGCCCTCCTCGAAGCGGGCGCCATAGGTGAACTCGGCCTTGATGGCGTGCGTCATCGCCTCCAGCACTTCCATCGTCTTCGCCGTCCCCGCCTCAGCGACCACGCGGCGCGCCCAGGCGTCCACCTTGCGTTCGGGGTCGGGCATCTGCCGCTCGGTGAGCCGCGCGAGGTCCGGTATCTCGTCCGGCGCATAGGTGAAGGGGAAGGTCTCGGCGGTGTGGTCGAGCCGGAACACCGGCAGCGCCTGGCCTTCGGGGTGGTGCGTGAGATCGAGCGTCGAGACGATGGAGAGCTTGTCGGCGCGCAGCTCCTCCGGCCATTCGAGGAAGCAGATCGAATTGTCGAACATGTCGTGCTTCCAGTACACGGCCGACGGCTCGGGAACGATGTCGAGCTTCGCCCGGTGCAGCCGCAGGTCGTGGCTGTCGTCCGGGCGCACCATCAGCCGGTGGCGTAGCAGGCCGACCGGATTGCGGTAGCTGTATTCGGTGCTGTGCACGATTCTGATGCGTGCCATTGGCGTCCCTCCCCGGTGCTGCGCCCGTCCTCTACACCAAAGCGCAGGACGTTGCCGCCCGGCATCGCGACACCTGCGGGCTTTTTCGTTGGACGGCGGTACGAAATTGCGGGATCAAGCGGGCCGCTTCCACGTCCCGCAAGGAACGCCGATGACCCCCCAGCTCGCCTTGATCCTCTTCATGCTCGCGGCTGCAGTGGCGATGTTCGTGCTGAACCGCCCGCGCATGGACGTGGTGGCGCTGCTGGTGCTGGTGACCATGCCGCTGACCGGCGTCGTCACCATGAACGAGGCGCTGGCGGGGTTCGCGGATGGCTCCATCATACTCATCGCCGCCCTGTTCGTGATCGGCGAGGGGCTGGTGCGCACCGGTGTCGCGCGCCGGCTCGGCGACTGGCTCGACAGGACCGCCGGCAACAGCGAGACCCGGCTGCTGGTGCTGCTGATGGCCTCGGTCGCCGGCCTCGGCTCGCTGATGAGCTCCACCGCCGTGGTGGCGATCTTCATCCCCGTGGTGCTGCGCATCGCCCAGAACCGGAGCATGTCGCCGCGCCGGCTGATGATGCCGCTCAGCGTCGCCGCGCTGATCAGCGGCATGCTGACCCTCGTCGCCACCGCGCCGAACCTCGTGGTGAACGCCGAGCTGATCCGGCAGGGCGCCGAGGGCTTCAGCTTCTTCGCCTTCACCCCCTTCGGCCTGCCGGTCCTGGCGGTCGGCATCGTCTACATGCTCGTCGCGCGCGGCCTGCTCACCGGCACGCCCGCGGAAGGTGGCGCCACGAAGGGGCGGCCGACGCTGCGCGACTGGATCGCCCGCTACCATCTGGCCGAGCGAGAGCGCCGCACCCTCGTCAAACCGGGCTCGCCGCTGGTCGGCCGGACGATCGAGGAGATCGACCTGCACGACGACGGCGTGAACCTGCTCGCCATCGAGCGCATCGGGCGCTTCTCCGCGACCGTCATCCGCCCCACCGGCCAGACCCGCATCGAGGCGGGCGACGTCCTGCTGGTCGACGTCAGCGCGACGCCGGAGAACGTCGAGGAGTTGCGCGCTCAGTACGGGCTGCAGCCGCTGCCGCTCAGCGAGAGCCACGACTATTTCAGCGACCGCTCGCAGGATATCGGCATGGTCGAGGTCATGCTCCCCGCCGAGTCGCGCCTGATCGGCCACACCATCGCCGATGCGCGCCTGCGCAGCGAGCACGGGCTCACCGTCATCGGCCTGCGGCACGGCGGCCGCGTGGTGACGGAGAACCTGCCCACCGAGACGCTGAAGCTCGGCGACACGCTGCTGCTGATCGGCTTCTGGTCCGACATCCGCAAGCTGCGCGAGGAAGGCGCAGACATGGTCGTGCTCAACATGCCGGCCGAGTTCGACGAGATCCTGCCCGCCGCGAGCCGCGCGCCCTATGCGCTCGGCGTGCTCGGCCTGGTGGTGCTGCTGATGGTCTCGGGTGTCGTGCCCAACGTGCAGGCGGCGCTGATCGGCTGCCTCCTGATGGGCCTGTTCGGCTGCGTCGACTTCAACAGCGCCTATGGCTCGATAAGCTGGAAGACGCTGATCCTGATCGTCGGCATGCTGCCCTTCTCGCTCGCCTTGCAGCGCACCGGCGGCGTCGACCTCGCGGCGGAAGGCGTGATCCATCTGGTCGGCGAGGCCGAGCCGCGTATCGTGCTGGCAACGCTGTTCGTCATCACCGCGGCGCTCGGCCTGTTCATCTCCAACACCGCGACGGCGGTGCTGATGGCGCCGGTCGCACTCGCCATCGCCAAGGATCTCGGCGCATCGCCCTACCCCTTCGCGATGATCATCGCGCTCGGCGCCTCGACCGCCTTCATGACGCCGATCTCCTCGCCGGTGAACACGCTGGTAGTCGGCCCCGGCCAGTACAGCTTCGGCGACTTCATCAAGGTCGGCGTGCCGCTCGCCATTCTCACGGCGATCATTTCCGTGCTGCTGGTGCCCGTCATCCTGCCTTTCTATTGACGGAGCCTACCCGTTTACCCTACGGGAGATTCCCGCTTGGCCGCTAATGTCAAGCGGAAGCAACATCATTGCCCTAACAGCATTCCATCGAATCTGACCCCGGAGACGGACCATGAAGGCGACGGTGACGGCGGCGCTCGCGCTGCTCGGCACGATGATGGCCGGCAGCGCCATGGCACAGACCATGAGCTATGCCCAGGCGGGCCAATTGCTGGCCAAGAGCTGCGGACCGGACATCGAGCGTTTCTGCCGAAACGACAATCTGGGCAACGGCGTGATCTTCGCCTGCCTGGTCAAGAACCAGGCCCAGGTCAAGCAGCAGTGCTTCACCGATGTCGGCGTGGTGCAGGCCTCGCTCGCCAAGCGCATCGCCGCCCAGCGCGACGCCTGGAAGGTGTGCGACGCCGACGTGCGCGAATTCTGCAAGGGCGTGGTGCCGGGGGATGCGAACATCCTCAACTGCCTCACCGAGGCGAGCAAGGTCGTCAGCCCGGCCTGCACCGCCGTCCTGACCGACGCCGGCTGGCGCTGAGAGGTCCGTCCATGTCCCGCATCATTCGCACCACTCTCGCCGCCGCCCTCGTCGCCGGCACTGCGTTCGCCGCCCTCGCCCCGTCGGCGAAGGCGCAGACCGCGATCAGCGACACCCAGATCATCCAGGGCCTGTCCGCCGTCACCAAGGACGAGCCGGGCATCACCGCCGCCCTGCTGCGCGATCTCGCCCAGAAGAGCATCGATTCGAATCCCAACCCGCCGTCAGGCCAGTCGGCGCTCGCAGCTCGGTTGAACAATCTCGCGCAAATCACTGTGCAGATTCAGTTCAAGCTGAACTCGGCGATCATCGAGCCGTCCTCCTATCAGGCGCTCGGATCGATCGCCGACGCGATCCACCACCCGATCCTGCGCGGCTACCGCTTCCTCGTCGTCGGCAACACCGACGCCACCGGGACGCGCGCCTACAATCTGAAGCTCAGCCAGGAGCGCGCCGACGCCATCGTGACGGCGCTGACCACCACCTTCGGCGTGCTGCCCGCACGGCTGGAAGCGGTCGGCCTCGGCCAGGAGGCGCTGCAGAACCCGGCGAAGCCCGACGATCCGGTCAATCGCCGCGTGCAGGTCTACAATATCGGGCACATCCTGCCCTGAGACGCGGAGGAGGCGGCCGCGGCCGCCTCGCTACCGCGCGGCCAGCCATCGCCCCCGCTTCCGCGGGCGATGGCCGAGCGGGATTCAACCCCGCCGCCGGGGAGCCGGCCTCGCTCCCGCCCCCCGCGCTGGCGCGGCCCCTGCCCATGGTAGCGTGATGCAGCGACGCAACAGCCGCCGCAAATCGCCCGGCGATGGCGCCTGACGACAAGCCGGCGTCGCCCATGGCGCAAAATGTCAAGTCGCAGGTGGCGATTGCTGCGATGGTGGCGGCAGGCGCCCGCACGCGCGCCATATCGGGTTGCGGTGCCCGATCCGTTCAGGGGGTGTCCCATGCGTCTCGCCGATCTTGCCGTCGTTTTCCTCGCCATCTCCGGCGCATCGGCGGCCCATGCCGCCGATCTTCCTGCCAAGGCACCGCCGGCACCCCTCGTCGTCGAGCCGGAATGGACGTTCCAGGCGACGTTCTACCTGTGGGCGACCGCCATGAACGGCGACACCGGCGTGCGCGGCCTGCCGCCGGCCAGCGTCGACGTCACCTTCTCCGATGTGCTGGACAATCTCGACGGCGCCGTCATGGGCTCCTTCCTTGCCCAGAAGGGCGACTGGACCTTCCTCGTCGACCTGATCTATGCCGACATCTCGGACAGTGCCAGCTTCGGCCCGCTCGGCGGTACCACCGCCGACCTGTCGCTGCAGCAGACCATCTTCCAGGGAATGGCCGGCTACAAACTGCCGCTCGGCCTGCCCGAGAATGTCGCGCTGAGCGGCACGGTGGGCTTCCGCTACCAGCACCTCGACGCCGATTTCGACCTTTCCAACGCCTTCCTGCCGATCGGCGCCAGCACCGGCGGCTCGCAGGACTGGGTCGACCCGACCGTCGGCCTGATGCTGCAGTACCGTATCGACGACAAGTGGTTCATCAACGCCATCGGCGACGTCGGCGGCTTCGGCGTGTCGTCGAAGATCACCGCCCAGGGCTTCCTCGCCGTCGGCTATATGTGGACGCCCTCGATCTCCAGCGCGATCGGCTACCGCGCCATCTACACCGACTACGAGAAGGACGGCTTCGTCTACGACCTGACGCAGCACGGCGCCTTCCTCAGCGTCGCCTATCACTTCTGATTCGGCCGGTGCCTCAGGCGCGCCTCAGGCTGCCGAGCAGCAGCTTGTAGGCGCCGACCGCCCGCCGCGCCGCCGCTTCCGCGTCCTCCGCATTGGCGATCCAGAGCGCGGCGGCGAGCATCGCGCCGTTGAGCACGCGCGCGGTCGCCTCCGCGTCGACCGGCACGATCAGTTGCGCCGCCTGCAGATTCTCCAGCGTCGCGGTCAGCGAGCGGATGCAGGCACTCTGCCCCGGCCAGGTCGAGGGATCGCCGAGCACCGCCGGCCCGTCGCGCAGCATGATGCGCTGGATCTCCGGCTCCAGCGCCATCTCGATATAGCCGACGCACTCGTCGACGAAGCCCTGCCAGGGATCGGGAGCGGCGCGCGACACCGCGCAGAGCTGGTCGCTCATCTCGGCGTCGATCTCGGCGATCACCGCTTCGAGCAGGCCCTTCTTGTCGCCGAAATGGTGGTAGAGCGCCCCGCGCGTCAGCCCGGCGGCAGCGGTGAAGTCGTCCATCGACGCCTCCGCATAGCCGACCGCGCCGAAGGCATGCCGCGCCGCGGCGATCAGCTTCGCTCGCGTCTCGGCGACCATGTCGCTGCGGGCTCTGCGAACAATCATGCATCCTCGCTTCGCATACATGACGTATGCTAATTGACATACGAAGCGTATGCATTAATAATTCACATACGTCACGTATGTAAGTGGCGCTCCGCTACCGATCAAGGAGCTCCAGATGCCGAATCCCTATGCCGCAATCTTCCGCGCGCCCGGCGCGAAAGGCTTCGCCGCCGCCGGCTTCGTCGCCCGCCTCCCCGTCGCCATGGTGTCGATGGGCATCGTCGCCATGCTGTCGCAGACCCATGGCGAATACTGGCTCGCCGGCGCCGTGGCGGCGACCTTCGCGCTGTCCAATGCGCTCGTCTCTCCGCAGGTCTCGCGCCTCGTGGACCGTCACGGTCAGGCGCGCGTGCTGGTGCCGGCGACCTTCGTCGCGGTCGTCGCCTTCGCCGTCCTCCTGGTCGCCACGCATCTGCGCCTGCCCTCCTGGATCCTGTTCGTCGCGGCCTTCGCAGCAAGTGTCATGCCGAGCATGCCGGCGATGGTGCGTGCCCGCTGGACCGCGCTCTATCGCGACCGGCAGGAGCTCGGCACCGCCTTCGCCTTCGAATCGGTGGCCGACGAGGTGATCTACATGATGGGCTCAGTGCTCTCGGTGGGCCTCAGTGTCGCCTGGTTCCCGGAAGCCGGGCCGCTGGTCTCGACGCTGTTCCTCGCGCTCGGCACCGCCCTGTTCGTCGCGCAGAAGTCGACCGAGCCGCCGGTCATAGAGGTATCGCGCAAGCGCTCCGGCGGCTCGGCGATCCGCCTCGGCGTGGTGCAGATCATCACCCTGACGCTGATCGCCGTCGGCACCATCTTCGGCACCGCCGAAGTGACGGTGATCGCGCTCACCAAGGCGCTCGGCCAGCCGGGGGCTGCGAGCTTCATCCTCGCCATCTATGCCGGCGGCTCGCTGGTCGCCGGGCTGGTCTATGGCGCGCTGCGGCCCGGCATGCCGCTGGCCGGCCAGTTCGTCGTCGCCAACGCCGTCGCCGCGCTCACCACCCTGCCGCTGCTGCTCGCGGGGAACGTCCCGCTGCTCGCCGGCCTGCTGTTCCTGGCGGGAGTGAGTATCTCGCCGACCTTCATCACCGCCTTCGGCCTGATCGAGCGGCTCGTGCCGCCCGAGAAGCTCACCGAGGGCATCACCTGGGCGATGACCGGGATCGGCATCGGCATGGCCTTCGGCTCCTTCCTGTCCGGCTATGTGATCGATGCCTATGGCGCGCGCAGCGGTTTCTACGTCTCGATCGGCGCCGGCCTGTTCGCCTTCGCGACGGCGGGCCTCGGCTACCGGGCCCTCACGGGCTGCGACCGACCGAGCGCGGCCTGCGCGACCGCCTGAACCCGCGGCACGGCGCGGGAGCGGGCGCCGAAGACGCTTGACATCCGGGCGATTGCGCCCGCCAAAGGGAGCGCTGACGGGGACCGTGCGTCGCCGTCAGCGCTGCCATTTACGGGGTATCCGGCCTCGAATCTCGGCGCCCCGCCGCGTCCCTTCGCCCGAGCAGGTACATGATGATGTCCTCCTTCGAGCCGGTCGATTCCGGTGCCGTTCCCCGCTATGCGGGCATCCCCACCTTCATGCGCCTGCCGCTCGCCACCCCGGCCGAGGTCGACATCGCGCTGCTCGGCATTCCCTATGACGGCGGCGCCACCAACCGCGTCGGCACCCGCCACGGCCCCCGCGAGATCCGCAACCAGTCGAGCCTGACCCGCCGCGTGCACCACGTCTCCGGCCTGTCGCCCTATGACCGCGCCCGCATCGCCGATTGCGGCGACGTGCCGGTCGACCCGATGGACCTGATGCGCACGCTGGACCTGATCTCCGGCTTCTACGCCGATGTGAAAAAGGCCGGCGCCCTGCCGCTCACCGCCGGCGGCGATCATCTGATCACGTTGCCGATCCTGCGCGGGCTGGCGAGCGACGGTCCGGTCGGCCTCATCCAGTTCGACGCGCATTCCGACACCTACGACATCTTCTTCGGCTCCAGCCGCTACAATCACGGCACGCCATTCCGCCGCGCCATCGAGGAAGGACTGGTCGATCCCAAGCGCTTCGTACAGATCGGCCTGCGCGGCGCCATCTCGGACGCGGCGAACTACGATTTCGCCAAGGCCTGCGGCGTGCGCATCATCTTCATCGAGGAGTTCATGGCGCGCGGTGTCGACGACGTGATGGATGAGGCGCGCGCCATCGTCGGCGATCGGCCGACCTACGTGACCTTCGACATCGACTGCATCGATCCCTCGCAGGCGCCCGGCACCGGCACGCCGGAGATCGGTGGCTTCCTCACCCGCGAGGCGCAGGCGCTGGTGCGCAAGCTGGAGGGATTGAACATCATCGGCGCCGACCTCGTCGAGGTCTCCCCGCCGCTCGACCCCTCCGGCCTTACCGCACTCACCGGGGCGACCATCCTGTTCGAGGAGCTGTGCGTGCTGGCCGGCGTCGTGGAGGCGCGGAAGCCGGCCGCGTGAATCGTCCCGAGCCCTGATTATGGAAGCAGCCTTACCCCGATTCATTGAAATGGAGGGGCTGCCATATACGGGCACTTTACCTGCATGGCGTAAATTGCGGCTGCTTTTTCACAGTTGAGGCGTTTGCTTGTGGACAGGAGCCTGGAGCTCAGCCGGTGGCTCGCGCGGCGCGCGGTGCCCGCGATCACCGGCCTGATCATCGTGGCCAACCTGTTCATGGTGGGCGTGCTGATCCTTGCCGCCCGCGATCAGAACGCCTTCAGCGCCCACCTCACCACCTCCTTCGTGCGCGAGCGCTATGACGCACTCAACACGCGCATGCGCGAGATCTCAAAGGATTACGCCGGCTGGGAGGCCGCCTACGCCAATCTGAACGACGCCGTGAACACGCAGTGGGCGTTCGAGGAGGGGAATTTCGGCTCCACCCTCGCCAGCGACCTCGGCATCAAATATGTCTTCGTCCTGAGCCCTGAGGACAAGACGACCTACGCGATCATCGACGGCGCGCTCTCCACGGAGACGGCCGACGAAGCGCTCGGCCCCGTCGTTCGCGATCTGGCGAACGAAGCGCGCCGCGCCGGCAAGGGCCAGACCATCCCAGTCACCGCGACCCTGTTCGACGGCGACACCCCGATACTGGCGGTCGCCAGCGTGCTGTCGACCGGCGACAATGCCGAAGAGCAGCCTGCCGACACACCCATGACGGTCGTGATCTTCGGCCGGCCGCTCACCGCAGAGGCGCTGGGCGCCACGCACGAAACCGATATCAGCGGGCTCCGCGTCGAGCGCGGCGCCGAGGCCGGAGCCACTGGCGAGCGCCTGCCGATCGCGACGATGCCGGCGTCGCCCCCGGCCTTCCTGGTGTGGGAGCCGCCGCATCCCGGCACCCGGCTGATCTGGCTGATGCTGCCCTGGATCATCCTCGCCGCCGCCGCGCTGGGCGTGCTGACCGCGCTGGTCCTCCGCCACGCGCTGAGCAGCGCGAAGGTGATCGAGGACAAGATCAACGAGGTCGGCGCCGCACGCGACGCGGCCCGCCACATGTCCTATCACGACGCGGTGACGGGGCTGCCCAACCGGGCCCAGGCCATCGAACACCTCACCCGGCTGCTGAAGGACGGTGAGCACGTCGCCGCCCTGTTCCTCGACCTCGACCGCTTCAAGCCGGTCAACGACGCGTTCGGCCACACCGTCGGCGACCTCGTCCTCGCGGAGGTCGGCCAGCGCGTGCGCGGGATAGTGCCGGAAAGCGCCCTGGTCGCGCGGATCGGCGGCGACGAGTTCCTGGTCCTGCTGCAGAAGGAGGCCGCGCCGCCCGTCGAGGAGCTCTGCGAGCGGCTGATCGGCGGCATTCGCGAGCCGATCGAGCTGGAGGCGTGCGAGCTGCATATCGGCCTCTCGATCGGCATCGCCTGCGGACCGGAGGATGCCGACGAGGCGCTGGAGCTGATCCGCCGCAGCGACCTTGCCATGTTCCAGGCCAAGCGCGCCGGACGCAGCACCTATGTGCGCTTCACGCCGGCGATGAACGAGCGCATCCGCGAGCGCCCCGAGCTCGAACGCGACCTCTGGCGCGGCATCGAGGCCGGCGAATTCGAGCTCCACTACCAGCCGCGCTTCGAGTGCCGCTCGCTCCGGCTGGTCGGGTTCGAGGCCCTCCTGCGCTGGAACCACCCGGTGCGCGGCCTGATGCAGCCGGGCGACTTCCTCGAGCTGGCGGAGGAGACCGGCGTCATCCGCAACCTCGGCGCCTTCGCCGTCACCTCGGCCTGTCGGACCATGGCGCCCTATGAGGACCTCTCCGTCTCGGTGAACATCTCGCCGTCCCAGCTCCGCAGCGGCCGGCTGATCGAGATCGTGTCGGGCGCCCTCGCCGCGTCGGGGCTCGAGCCGTGCCGGCTGGAGCTGGAGCTCACCGAGACCATGCTGATCGAGGACAGCTCGGTCGCCGCGACGCTGCTGGACCAGCTCAAGGCGCTCGGCGTGCGGCTCGCGCTCGACGATTTCGGCACCGGCTATTCGGCACTCGGCTATCTCCGGCGCTTCCCCTTCGACCGGCTGAAGATCGACCAGCACTTCGTCGCCGACCTCGGCGCCGCCGGCAAGGGCCGGGCCATCGTCCAGGCCATCATCGGTCTCGCCCGCGCGCTGAAGCTCTCGGTGACCGCCGAGGGCGTCGAGACCGCCGAGCAGCTCATGCTGCTGCAGGCCGACCAGTGCGACGAGGCGCAGGGCTTCCTGCTCGGCCGACCGGTTCCCGCCGACCGCATCCCGGCGCTGATCCGCGACGCCCGCGATACCGTCGAACGCCGCGACCACCCGGACGCCGCGCTGCGCAGCCGCATCGAGGGGTGAGCATGTTCCGCGAAAGTTGAGAGACTTTCGCGATGAGAACATTCTCCAACTTATCGAAAGAGAACCCGTCAGGGCGCGGTGAGGCGCCGCACCGCGTCATGCCAGCCGGCGAGCTTGTGCTCGCGCGTCGCCGCCTCCATTCCCGGGCTGAAGCGCCGCTCCAGCCGCCATGAATCGGCGAAGCGCTTCGGCGCCGGGAACAGCCCGGCATTGAGACCCGCCAGATAGGCCGCGCCCAGCGCCGTGGTCTCCTTCACTACCGGCCGGTCGACCGGCGCGGCAAGCAGGTCGGCGAGCCGTTGCATGGCGAAGTTCGAGGCGACCATGCCGCCGTCGACGCGCAGCACGGTCGCGCGCGAGGAGGCCTTGCCGGCCCCGTTACTGCCCTTGCCCCCTGCCCCGGCCCAGTCGGCGCGCATGGCGTCGATCAGGTCGACGGTCTGGTAGCAGACGCTCTCCAGCGCCGCGAGCGCGATCTCCGCCCGTCCCGTGCCGCGCGTCAGACCGAACAGCGCACCGCGCACGTCCGGGTTCCAGTGCGGCGCGCCGAGCCCGACGAAGGCCGGCACCAGATAGACCTGCTGCGCCGGATCGGCCGCCTCCGCCAACGCCTCGCTCTCGGCCGAGGTCGCGATGATGCCGAGCCCGTCGCGCAGCCACTGCACCGCCGCGCCGGCGACGAAGATCGAGCCTTCCAGCGCATAGGTGCGCTTGCCGTCGAGCTGATAGGCGATGGTGGTGAGCAGCTTGTGCTTCGAGGCGACGACGGTGTCGCCGGTGTTGAGCAACGCGAAGCAGCCGGTGCCATAGGTCGACTTGATCATGCCCGGCTGGAAGCAGGCCTGCCCGACGGTCGCCGCCTGTTGGTCGCCGGCGATGCCGGCGATGCGGATGGCGCCGCCGAGGAACTCCGGCAGGGCGGTGCCGAAATCGGCCGAGGAATCCTTCACCTCCGGCAGCAGCGAGCGCGGCACCCGCAGCAGCGCCAGCATGTCGTCGTCCCACTGGCCGGTATGGATGTTGAACAGCAGCGTGCGCGCCGCGTTGGTGGCGTCGGTCGCGTGCACCGCGCCGCCGGTGAGGCGCCACAGCAGCCAGGAATCGACGGTGCCGAAGGCGAGCTCGCCGCGCTCTGCCCGCGCCCGCGCGCCGGGCACGTTGTCGAGGATCCAGCCGATCTTGGTGCCGGAGAAATAGGGATCGAGGATGAGCCCGGTGCGCTCGCTCACCATCGGCTCGTGCCCCTCGGCCTTGAGGCGGGCGCAGAGCTCGGCGGTGCGCCGGTCCTGCCAGACGATAGCGCGGTAGATCGCGGCGCCGCTCTTGCGGTCCCACACCACCGTGGTCTCGCGCTGGTTGGTGATGCCGATCGCCGCGATGTCGGCGCTCTTCACCCCGGCCTGTCCCATCGCCGCGCGGCAGGTGTCGAGCGTCGTGCGCCAGAGGTCCTCGGCCTCGTGCTCGACCCAGCCTGAGGCCGGGAAATATTGCGGGAACTCCTGCTGCGCCTGCGCCGCGACGCTGGTGTCGGGGCGGAACAGGATGGCGCGCGAGGAGGTGGTGCCCTGGTCGATGGCGAGGATGAAGGACGGCATGGGGGCTTTCCGAAACGACGCTCCGCGGGAGCCTCGAAGCATCGGCAGATCATCTCGGACGCGCTCACGCGCGCCCGAGATGACGTTTCCGGAGGAGACGAACGCTCAGTTCGTGCTCTTCTTCGGCGGGGTCGCCGGCCAGCTCTTGATGAGCGTGTCGTAGTCGATGGTCTCGCCCTGCGGCTTCTCGTTGGCGAGCTTGGGCTGCGGCGCGAGGTTGCCTTCCTTCTTGGCGAGCTCGACCCAGTACTCCATCGGCTTCTTGGCGTTGAGCTTCGGCCCGCAGTCGCCCTGCACGCCGGAACGCTCCAGACGCTCCATCACCGATTCCTGGGCATTCGCCAGCGCGTCCATTGCCGCCTGCGGGGTCTTGGCACCGGAGGAGGCGTCGCCGATGTTCTGCCACCAGAGCTGCGCCAGCTTGGGGTAGTCCGGCACGTTCACGCCGGTCGGCGACCACTGCACGCGGGCCGGCGAGCGGTAGAACTCGACGAGGCCGCCGAGCTTGGGCGCCCGCTCGGTCATCGACTTGTCCCAGATGTCGCTCTCGCGGATGAAGGTGAGGCCGACATGGGCCTTCTTCAGCGAGACGGTCTTGGAGGTGACGAACTGGGCGTAGAGCCAGGCGGCCTTGCGGCGCTCGACCGGGGTCGACTTGAGCAGGGTCCAGGAACCGACGTCCTGGTAGCCGAGCTTCATGCCGTCCTTCCAGTAGGCGCCCTTCGGCGAGGGAGCCATGCGCCACTTCGGCGTACCGTCGGCGTTCATCACCGGCAGGCCGGGCTTCACCATGTCGGCGGTGAAGGCGGTGTACCAGAACATCTGCTGGGCGATGTTGCCCTGCGCGGGCACCGGGCCGGCCTCCGAGAAGGTCATGCCGAGCGCCTGCGGCGGCGTGTACTTCTTCAGCCACTCGATATACTTGGTGATCGAGTAGACCGCCGCCGGTCCGTTGGTGTCGCCGCCGCGCTCGACCGAGGAGCCGGTCGGGCGGCAGCCTTCCATGCGGATGCCCCATTCGTCGACGGGCTTGCCGTTGGGCAGGCCGCGGTCGCCGTTGCCGGCCATGGAGAGCCACGCATCGGTGAAGCGCCAGCCGAGCGAGGGGTCCTTCTTGCCGTAGTCCATGTTGCCATAGACCTTGACGCCGTTGACCTCCTTCACGTCGTTGGTGAAGAAGTCGGCGATGTCTTCATAGGCCGACCAGTTCAGCGGCACGCCGAGCTCATAGCCGTACTTGGCCTTGAACTTGGCCTTGATTGCCGGATCCGTGAACCAGTCGTAGCGGAACCAGTAGAGGTTGGCGAACTGCTGGTCGGGGAGCTGGTAGAGCTTGCCGTCCGGCGCGGTGGTGAAGCTGGTGCCGATGAAATCGGCGAGGTCCAGCGTCGGCGAGGTGACGTCCTTGCCCTCGCCCGCCATCCAGTCGGTGAGCGGCACCGCCTGCTTGTAGCGGAAATGCGTGCCGATCAGGTCGGAATCGTTCACCCACGCATCGTAGATGTTCTTGCCCGACTGCATCTGCGTCTGGATCTTCTCCACCACGTCGCCCTCCTGGATGAGGTCGTGGGTGAGCTTGATCCCGGTGATCTCGGAGAAGGCCTTGGCGAGGGTCTTCGCCTCGTACTCATGCGTGGTGATGGTCTCGGAGACGACGTTGATCTCCATGCCGGCGAAGGGCTTCGCGGCATTGATGAACCACTGCATCTCCTTCATCTGGTCTTCCTTCGACAGCGTCGAAGGCTGGAATTCGCTGTCGATCCATTTCTTCGCGGCGGCCTCGTCGGCCCGCGCGGGGGCGGCGAAGGCGATCAGCGCCAGGGCGCTTGCGGCCAGCATGAGCCGCTTTCGGCGTGGTGACTGCAACATGGGTCTTTTCCTCCGGTCTTCCAGATGCCCCGCGGCCTGCCGCCGCTTGAGGGGAATTCACACGAAGCGGAATACCGCCAGTGCGTAGACAAGGCAGAGCGCGAGCGCCCAGCCGAGTTCGGGTCCCACCAGGCCGAGCCAGGCGAGGTTGATGAAGGCACTGCCGAGCAGCGTGATGAACAGCCGGTCGCCGCGCGTAGTCGGGATGGTGAGCACCCCGACGCGCGGGCGCTCCGGCTTCCACACGGCGATCAGCGTGAAGACGACGAGCAGAGAGGCGATGGCGGCGAAGAACAGGCCGGTCTGCCAGGTCCACGCCATCCAGGCGGTATTCTCGGCAAGGCGGGTGGTGAAATCGTCCATGGCGCCCTCCCCGATCACACCCGCCCGAGGGCGAAGCCCTTGGCGATGTAGTTGCGCACGAACCAGATGACCAAGGCGCCGGGAATGATGGTCAGCACGCCCGCGGCGGCGAGCAGGCCCCAGTCCATGCCGGCCGCCGAGACGGTGCGGGTCATCGTCACCGCGATCGGCTTGGCGTTGGTGGCGGTCAGGGTGCGGGCGAGCAGCAGCTCCACCCACGAGAACATGAAGCAGAAGAAGGCCGCCACCCCGATGCCGGAAGCGATCAGCGGCATGAAGATCTTCACGAAGAAGCGCGGGAAGGAATAGCCGTCGATCGCCGCCGTCTCGTCGATCTCGCGCGGCACGCCGGACATGAAGCCTTCGAGGATCCACACCGCCAGCGGCACGTTGAACAGGCAGTGCGCCAGAGCGACCGCCCAGGGCGTGTCGAACAGCCCAATGGCGGAGTAGAGATTGAAGAAGGGCAGCGCGAACACCGCCGGCGGCGCCATGCGGTTCGACAGCAGCCAGAAGAACAGGTGTTTGTCGCCGACGAAGTGATAGCGCGAGAAGGCGTAGGCCGCCGGCAAGGCCAGCGTGATCGAGATGATGGTGTTCAGCACCACATAGGTCAGCGAGTTGATGTAGCCCGAGTACCAGCTCGAATCCGTGAAGATCTTGAGATAGTGCTCGAAGGTGATGGCCCGCGGCCACAGCGAGACCGTGGTGTTGATCTCGAAATTGGTCTTCAGGCTCATGTTCACGAGCCAGTAGATCGGCAGCAGCAGGAAGATCAGATACAGCACCATCACGAAGGTGCCGCCGCGCGAGGAGGCGTTCATGCCGGTGTCTCCTCCTTGGGCCGCTCGGTGCCGGCATGGGTCATCACGGTGTAGAAGACCCAGCACACGGCGAGCACGATCAGGTTGTAGACGAGGCTCATCGCCGCCGCCTTACCGAGGTCGAACTGACCGAGCGCGAGCTTGACGAGGTCGATGGACAGGAAGGTCGTGGCGTTGCCCGGCCCACCGCCGGTGAGCACAAAGGGCTCGGTGTAGATCATGAAGCTGTCCATGAAGCGCAGCAGCACGGCGATCAGCAGCACGCGCTTCATCTTTGGCAGTTGGATGGTGCGGAACACCGCCCAGCGCGAAGCGCCGTCGATCCGCGCTGCCTGGTAATAGGCATCCGGGATCGACTTCAGGCCGGCATAGCAGAGCAGCGCGACGAGGCTGGTCCAGTGCCAGACGTCCATCACCACGATGGTGATCCAGGCGGCCAGCGGATCGCCCGTGTAGTTGTAGTCGATGCCGAGCCAATTCAGCCCGTAGCCGAGCAGGCCGATATCGGCGCGCGCGAACACCTGCCAGATGGTGCCGACCACGTTCCACGGAATGAGCAGCGGCAGCGCCATAAGCACCAGCGTGGCGGCGACCTTCCAGCCCTCGCGCGGCATGGAGAGCGCGACGAGGATACCGAGCGGCACCTCGATGGCGAGGATGATCGCGGAGAACAGCAGGTTGCGCCACAGCGCGTCGAAGAATCGCCCGCCGAGCTCGGTGGCGGGGTCCAGCAGTTCCTGGAACCAGCCGAGCCCGTTCCAGAAGAACTGGTTGTTGCCGAAGGTGTCCTGCACCGAATAGTTCACGACCGTCATGATCGGCAGGATCGCCGAGAAGGCGACGATGGCGAACACCGGCGCGACCAGCCACCAGGCGCGGTTGTTGAGCGGCTTGTCCATTGTTCAGGCCTCCTGCCGTTTCCCGGACAAACTGCGCGGAGCGCAGTGCCGATCCGGGATCCAGGAAAGACGCCGCGCAGCGCCGAATCCCTCGAAAGATGTGCGGCAGAAGATTCTGCGCTGGGTCCCGGCTCGCCTTCCGCTGCGCTGCAGGCGTCCGGGACACGGGGCGGCGATGTTTGCGAGGTCCATCACGCCCCTCCCTCGCCCGCGACGAGCGCGCCGCCGGAATAGATGTGGATCTGGCGCGGCTCCATCCTCAGCCCGGCATGGTCGCCGTCGATCGAGAGCCCGACGGGCACCATCGCCGCCGCCGCATGGCCGCCGATCTCGATGCGCGCGATGCGCGCCCGGCCGAGATCGTCGATGCGGCGCACGGTCACCGGCACGCCGCGACCGGCCCGCTCCAGAACGGCGAATTCGGGGCGGATGCCGAGCTCGACCGGCTTGTCCGCCGGCAGGTTCGGATAGGCGCGCGGCAGCTCGATCGACACGTCGCCGATCCGCGCCGTGCGCCCCTCGACATGGGCGGGCAGCACGTTCATGCCCGGCGAGCCGATGAAATAGCCGACGAAGGTGTGCGCCGGCCGCTCGAACAGCTCCTCGGGCGTGCCGGTCTGCACCACCGCGCCGTCATGCATCACCACCACCGTGTCGGCGAAGGTGAGCGCCTCGGTCTGGTCGTGCGTCACATAGATCATGGTGAGGTCGAGCGCGCGGTGCAGCTCCTTCAGCGTCGAGCGGAGCTGCCATTTCAGATGCGGGTCGATGACGGTCAGCGGCTCGTCGAACAGGATCGCCGCCACGTCCGCCCGCACCAGCCCGCGCCCGAGCGAGATCTTCTGCTTGGCGTCGGCGGTGAGGTTCGCGGCCTTGCGGTCGAGCACCGAAGTCATGTCGAGCCGCGCCGCGATCTCCTCCACGCGCTTTGCGATCTGTTCGCGCGGCATGTGGCGGTTCTTCAGCGGGAAGGCGAGGTTCTCGCGCACCGTCATGGTGTCGTAGACCACCGGGAACTGGAACACCTGCGCGATGTTGCGCGCTTCCGTCGGCAGATGCGTGACATCGCGCCCGTCGAACAGGATGCGGCCCTTGGTCGGCGTCACCAGACCGGAGATGATGTTCAGCAGCGTGGTCTTGCCGCAGCCGGAGGGGCCGAGCAGCGCATAGGCCCCGCCCTGCCGCCAGACATGGTTGATCTCTTTGAGCGCATAGTCCTGCGGGCCGCGCGGATCGGGCCGGTAGGCGTGGGCGAGACCGTCGAGTGTGATGCTGGCCATCGCGCCCTCCCTCAGGCCGCCGCGTCGAGCACGCGGCCGACGCTGCGCCCGTCCGTGCCGAACAGAAGGATATGCTCGGGGTCGATCACCGCCTCGACCTCGGCGCCCGGCTCCAGCCGGCGCACGCCGGGCACCAGCGCGATCAGCCGCTCGGCGCCGACCTCCATGTGCAGGAAGCTTTCCGAGCCGGTGATCTCGGCGACCGACATCACCGCGCCGAGGCGGATCACCGCATGCTCGTGGCGCCGCTCGGCCTCCGGCCGGTCCTCGACCTCGACGTGATGCGCGCGCACGCCCATCACATAGGTACCGTCCGGCACGGTGGCGAACACGCCGATGGCCGGGCACGCCGCGCCGGTCTCCAGCCGCACCGTGCCAGCCGCCTTGGTGATGCGCAGCGTGTTCAGCGGCGGATCAGAGAACACCCGCGCGGTCGCAAGGTCGTGCGGGCGGCGATAGACATCGACGGTCGGGCCGTATTGCGTCACCGCGCCTTCGAGCAGGGTCGCCGTGTTGCCGCCGAGCAGCAGCGCCTCGGCCGGCTCGGTGGTGGCATAGACGAAGACCGCGCCGGTCGAGGCGAAGATGCGCGGCAGTTCCTCGCGCAGTTCCTCACGCAGCTTGTAGTCGAGATTGGCCAGCGGCTCGTCGAGCAGCACCAGTTCGGCCCGCTTCACCAGCGCGCGGGCGATGGCGATGCGCTGCTGCTGGCCACCGGACAGCGCCAGCGGCAGGCGCTGCAGATAGGGCTCGAGGCGCAGCAGCTTTGCCGCCTCGTTCACCCGCTTCTCGATCTCGTTCCTCGGCAGGCCGGCGACGCGCAGCGGCGAGGCGATGTTCTCGTAGGCCGTCATCGCCGGGTAGTTGATGAACTGCTGGTAGACCATCGCCACCGAGCGCTTCTTCACCGGCACGCCGGTGACGTCGCGGCCCTCCACCAGCACGCGGCCGGAGGTCGGCGCATCGAGGCCGGCCATCAGCCGCATCAGGCTGGTCTTGCCGGCGAGCGTCTGGCCGAGCAGCACGTTGAGGCTGCCGCGCGGCAGCTCCAGCGACACGTCCCTGATATGCACCTGCCCCGCCACCTCGCGGCGGACCTTCTCCAGCGTGAGGCTCATGCGTGGCCTCCCGCCGCCATGCGCGGCGCGGCCGGCGCGCCCATGAGCTGCGTGCGCCCGTTCTGCGCCGCCTCGCGCATGAAGGCGTCGAGCGCGGCGACCTCGTCGGGCGTGAAGCGCAGCCCGAGCTTGGAGCGCCGCCACAGCACGTCCTCGGCGCTGCGCGCCCATTCCTCGCGCATCAGATAGAGCACCTCCGCCTCGGTGAGATCGGCGCCGAAGACGCGGCCGAGATCGCCGGCGCTGCGGGCGCCGTCAAGCAGGCGCAGGGCGCGCGTGCCATAGGCGACCACCAGCCGGCGGGCGAGCGCCTCGTCGAGCCAGGGATGCGCGCGCTTGAGCTGGGCGACCACGCGCGGCTGGTCGGCGACACCGAAATCCCCGCCCGGCAGCGGCGCGCGCCCGGTCCAGGACGGCTTGTCGGCGCCCGGCAGATACGCTTTCAGCTTCTCGACCGCATGCTCCGCGAGGCGCCGATAGGTGGTGATCTTGCCGCCGAACACCGAAAGCAGCGGCGGGCGTCCCTCCCCGTCGTCGAGCTCCAGCACATAGTCGCGGGTGGCTTCCTGCGCACGGGAGGCGCCGTCGTCATAGAGCGGTCGCACGCCGGAATAGGTCCACACCACCTGATCGGGCGTCACCGGCGCCTTGAAATATTCGCTCGCCGCCGCGCAGAGATAGGCGATCTCCTCAGGACTGGCGCTCGGCTTGCTGCCGGGGCCGCCCTGATAGTCGCGATCGGTGGTGCCGATCAGCGTGAAATCGCGCTCATAGGGAATGGCGAAGATGATCCGGCCGTCGGCATTCTGGAAGATATAGGCGCGGTCGTGGTCATAGAGCTTGCGCACCACGATGTGGCTGCCCTGCACCAGCCGCACATTGGCCGGCGAGTTCGCCCGCACCACTTTCGCCAGCACCTCATGCACCCACGGCCCGGCGGCGTTCACCAGCACGCGGGCGCGCGCCGTGCCGCGCACGCCGTCCTGCTCGGTCTCGATGCGCCAGTGGTCCGCCGCGCGCTCGGCGGACACCACCCGGCAGCGCGGGCGGATGTCGGCGCCGCGCTCGGCCGCATCGAGCGCGTTCAGCACCACGAGGCGGCTGTCCTCGACCCAGCAGTCGGAATATTCGAAGCCGCGCGCGAATCCCTCGCGCAGCGGCGCCCCGGCCGGATCGGTGGTGAGGTCGAGCGTGCGGGTGGCCGGCAGCAGCTTGCGCCCGCCGAGATGGTCGTAGAGGAACAGGCCGAGCCGCAGCAGCCAGGCGGGGCGCAGCCCGTCATGGTGGGGCAGCACGAAGCGCAGCGGGCGGATGATGTGCGGGGCGATGGCCCACAGCACCTCGCGCTCCATCAGCGCCTCGCGCACCAGCCGGAACTCGTAATATTCAAGATAGCGCAGCCCGCCATGGATCAGCTTGGTCGAGGCCGAGGAGGTGGCGCCGGCGAAGTCGCCCTGCTCGAACAGCACGACGGACGCGCCACGCCCCGCCGCGTCACGCGCGATGCCGCAGCCATTCACCCCGCCGCCGATGATGGCGACGTCATAGATCGGATCGAGCAGGCGATCAGTCACGAAGGCGTCTCCCGGAGCGTGCTCCTGTTTAGGTCAGGATCACTTTCGTTTTTATATTCACATCGACGCTAGACGAAACCAAATTCGCGCGCAACTGCGCGCGAAACGAAAGCATTGCACTTTCGCATTAGATGCGCCGCAGCAGATCGACGTCACAGTGACGGCTTCCCGCCCGCCGATGACGGCAGGCGGGGGAGCGGACCGGCCGCGACGCCAGCAACTGCGCCATTCCCCGCCGGTACGGGGCGATTGGTGCAGCGCCACATTCCGGCACCGGAACACCGCCGCAAAATGACGATCGCAGCGACGTTCGCGCCCCGCCAAACCGACCCGCATCTTCGCCATTGACGCGAAACCCCGCGACGCGCTCCCCTGCGCGCCTCTCCTCACCGCCGCCAGCGCGGCACACCCATCCTGCCGGAGCCTCGAGCCGTCGTGATCGTCGATACCCATGCGCATGTCTGGTCGAGCGATCCCTCGGCCTATCCCTTTCAGCCCATACTCGCCCATGTCCCGCCGCCGACGCAGCCGGCGCCGGTGGAGATGCTGATCGACGACATGGACCGCGCCGGGGTGGACCGGGTCGTGCTGGTGCAGCCGAGCGTCTATGGCTGGGACAACCGCTATCTCATGGACTGCCTCGAGCGCTGGCCGCAGCGATTCGCCGGCATCTGCCTCGTCGATCCGCGCGCACCGGATCCGGCCGCCGATCTCGCCCGCTGGTGCGGCCCCGGCGGATGCACGGGCCTGCGCTTCAACATCATCCGGCAGGGCGATGCCGGCTGGCTGCTCGACGCGGCGCGCCGCCCGCTCTTCGCCGCGGTCGAGGCGCTCGGCCTCAACCTCTCCTTCCACATGGACATCGGCCAGGCGCCGGTGATCGCGGCGCTGGCGGCGCGCCATCCGGCAACGCCCTTCATCGTCGACTATCTCGGCGGCGCGGTGCACCGCGCCCCGGAAGCGGACGTCCATCTGGACGCGCTGGCGGGCGTGCCCAACGTTGCCTTCAAGCTGCTCTGCGTGGCGGAGGATGCCCGCACGCCCTACCCCTTCCCCGACATTGTGCCGTTCTACCGCCGCGTGCTCGACCGGTTCGGCGCGGCGCGGGTGATGTACGGCTCGGACTATCCGGGCGTGCGCAAGGTCTGCTCCTATGAGCAGGCGGTCGACTGGGGGCGGCTCTTCCCCGATCTCGCCGAAGAGGAGCGCCGGCAGGTCATGGGCGGCACGGCGGCGCGGCTGCTCCGCCTGTGAGGGCGGCGGCATAGATGTAAGACAAGTTTACGCCTTGCATTGACGGCCTCCGGCGAAGCCTCTAGGATGCGCATCGTCCGGTTGCGCCGGGCGGGAGCCTGTCGGCGCAGGGGGTATGTCGGCCTGTCGGCCAGCCGAGAAAGAGTGACCATGCACGGCGATCTGACGAAGTCGGTCGTGGCGGTTCCCCCGCTCGCCCGAAACAGTGATCTTGCGCTCGATCGCGCAGCCAATGCGGCCCTGATCCGTCATCTCGAACAGGGCGGCGTCTCGACGCTGATGTATGGCGGCAACGCCAATCTCTACAATGTCCCGGTGAGCGAGTACCCGGCGCTGCTCGACATGCTGCTGGAGCTCGCCGCCCCGACAAGCTGGATCATCCCCTCGGTCGGGCCCGACTTCGGCAAGATGATCGATCAGGCCGACGCGCTGCGCACCCGCCCCTTCCCCACCGCCATGGTGCTGCCGGCGAGCAGCGCCTCGACCTCGGACGGCGTCGAGGAGGGCATCGCCCGCTTCGCCGAACGGCTCGGCCGCCCGGTCATCGCCTATGTGCGCTCGGAGGGCTACATCACCCCCGCCGCCATTGGCCGGCTCTATGATCGTGGGCAGATCAGCGCGGTCAAATACGCCATCGTGCGGCAGGACCCGACCACCGACGCCTATCTCTCGGAGCTGCTGCAGCGCATCGACGTCACCCGCGTGATCAGCGGCATCGGCGAGCGGCCGGCCATCGCGCATTGGCGCCATTTCGGCCTGCGCGCCTTCACCTCCGGCTCGGTCTCGGTGGCGCCCCGCGCCTCGACCGCCATACTGCACGCCCTGCAGGCCGGCGACTATGAGGAGGCCGAGGGGCTGCGCGGCCACTTCCTGCCCTTCGAGACTCTGCGCGACACCATCAACCCCATCCGCGTGCTGCATGACGGCGTCGGCCTCGCCGGCATCGCCGAGATGGGGCCGGCCCTGCCGCTGCTCTCCAACCTCACGCCGGACGACCGCGCGCGGGTCGCCCCCGTCGCCCGCGCCCTGCGCGCCTTCGACGAGAGCCTGGCGCCGGTTGCGGCGTGAAGGGCGATCGATCCCGGCTCCGAACACCGTCATCCTGAGGTGCCGGCCCGCAGGTCTTGCCAATGGCAAGCCCGAGGGCCGGCCTCGAAGGATGCTCACAGCGCGCGCCGGACGACCATCCTTCGAGGCTCGGGCATGGCCCGAGCACCTCGGGATGACGTCGCTCCCGACCGATGGAAACCCGCACCGCCCTCACGGCTCGGCGCTGTCGGTCAGCACCCGGATGCGCGCATTGTCGATGTGGGTGCGCATCGCCTCGCGCGCCTCGTGCGGCTCCTCCGCCTCGATCGCCTGCAGGATCCGCAGATGCTCCTGCTGCACGAGCTGCAGCCGCCGCGCGCTCTGGCGCAGCGACAGCTTGCGGGCAAGGTCCATGCCCTTCAGCGTGTGCTCGGCGAAGATCTCCATGGCATGGACGAACAGCCGGTTCTGCGCCGCCGCCGCGATCGCGACATGGAACGCCTGGTCGGCCTCGCCGCCGACCTCGCCATTGTGGATCACCCGCTCCAGCTCGCCGAAGGCCCGCTTGATGCGGTCGAGATCGGCCTCGCTGCGCCGCATGGCGGCGAGATAGGCGGCCTCGCCCTCCAGCGCGACGCGGAACTCCATGCAGCGCATCAGGTCCGCCACGTCGCCGATCGGCGCGAGCAGCGAGAAGGCCTGGGCGGGCCGGCGCTGCACGAACGAGCCGGAGCCGTGGCGCGAGATCACCACGCCGTCGGCCTGCAGGCGGGAGAGCGCCTCCCGCACCACCGGGCGCGAGACCCCGTAGAGCTCGCAGAGCTGGCTTTCGGACGGCAGCTTCTCGCCCTCCGGCATGGCGCCGGAGACGATCCGGTCGAGGATCTGCTCATAGAGCTGGTCGGCGAGACGCGAGGGGCGCTGGGGCGCCTGCGCCGTCCACTCGGTCTTCTGCCGCAGCTTCAGTTCGGCTGTCTTGCGGGCCAAGCCTTCCTCCCTCCCGTCTCAGACGGAGATGTCATCTTATGGTCGTGATGCGATCGAGATTTGGCAATCCATTCCAGCTTTGTAAAGTCGTCAGACGAGATGGCGCCGCCTAGGCGCGAAACAGCGGCTCCGGCAAACCCGGCACGCCGGCCTCGACGGCGAACAGGCTGCCGGCCTGCGGCTGGTCGAGGCACGGGCCGGGCGGACGGATCGAGGTGATGTAGAGCGTCTCCAGCCGCGGCCCGCCAAAGGCCATCATGGTCGGCTTGGCGATGGGCAGCGCGATGCGCCGGTCGACGACGCCCGCCGGAGTGAAGCGCACCAGCTCCCAGCCGTCGATCGCCGACATCCAGTAGCAGCCGTCAGCATCCACCGCCGCGCCGTCCGGCCGGCCGGGCATGCCGTGCGTATCGACGAAGACGCGGCGGTTGGAGATCACGCCGTCATCGGGATCGAGGTCCCACGCCCACACGGTGCGCACCTCGCGGAAGGAATCCGAATGGTAGAGCGTGCGCCCATCCGGGCTGAAGGCGAGCCCGTTCGCGACATAGAGCCCCTCCACCATCCGCGTGCAGCCCCCGCCCGGATCGGCCCGGTAGAGCGAACCGTGCGGCCGCTCGAAATCGACCGGATCGGCCATGCTGCCGACCCAGAACCGGCCCTGCCGGTCGCAGCGCCCGTCATTCAGCCGGTTGCCCGGCAGGTCCGCCTCGGGTGCGGCGAAGGGCGTGAGCCCGCCGCTGCCGAAATCGAGCCGGTGGAGGCCCGATTTCAGCGCCACCAGCGCGCCGCCGGTCTCGCACAGCGCAAACGAACCGATCGGCTCGGGGAGCTGCCAGAAGCTGTTGGTGCCCGTTGATGGATCGAAGCGGTTCAGCCGACCGGCATAGATGTCGATCCAGTAGAGCGACTGCTCGCGTGGGCACCAGACCGGGCACTCGCCCAGATCGGCGCGGATGTCGAGCACGCATTCAACCTCGGACAACGGCTTCCCCTCTCTTCAGGCCACCGCCTCGGCGCCGTAGCGGATGCGGGCGAGGCGCCCGCGCTGGCGCGGATCGGGCTTGGGAATGGCGGAAATCAGCGCCCGCGTATAGGGGTGCTGCGGGTTCTCGCACACTGCCTCGGTCTCGCCGATCTCGACGATCCGGCCGCGATGCATGACGGCGACGCGGTCGCACATGTAGCGGATCACGCTCATGTCGTGGCTGATGAACACGTAGCTCATCGACAGTTCGCGCCCGAGCTCCAGCATGAGGTCCAGCACCTGCGCGCGCAGCGAGACGTCGAGCGCCGAGGTCGCCTCGTCCGCGACGATGAGCTGCGGGCGCATCGCGATGGCCCGGGCGATGCCGATGCGCTGGCGCTGGCCGCCGGAGAAGGCGTGCGGATAGCGCCGCATGGCGTCGCGCGGCAGCCCCACCCGGTCGAGCAGCTCGCCGACCCGTTCCTCCAGCTCTGCGCCGGCGGCGACCCCGTAATTTCGCAGCGGCTCGGCGATCACCTGCAGCACCGTCATGCGCGGGTTCAGCGAGGCGAAAGGGTCCTGGAAGATCATGCGGATGTCGCGCCACAGCGGGCGCACCGCCCCCTGCGGCAGCGCCGCGAGGTCGACCGGCGCCGCGTCGCGGCCGGAAAAGACGATGTTGCCGGCGTCGGGCGCGAGGATGCGCATGATCGAGCGCCCGAGCGTCGTCTTGCCGGAACCGCTCTCGCCGACGATGCCGAGTGTCTCGCCGCGTGCCAGCGAGAAGCTCACCGCGTCGAGCGCCTTCACCCCGCCCGCCTTCACGCCGCCGAAGGCATCGCGCCCGCCGAAGGACAGCGAGAGGTCGCGCACCTCGAGGATGACGTCGGCCGGGTTCGGCCTGGCGATCTTCGACGCGAGATGCGAGCGGCTCTCCAGCGCGAGCACGGAATCGAGCAGCCGGCGCGTATAGGGGTGCTGCGGCGCGTGGAAGATTTCGTCGACCGGCCCGGTTTCCACGATCTTGCCGCGATACATCACCGCCACGTCGTCGGCGATCTCCGCCACCACCCCCATGTCGTGGGTGATGAACATCATCGCCATGCCGAGGCGCTGCTGCAGGCCGCGCATCAGATCGAGGATCTCGGCCTGCGTCGTCACGTCGAGCGCGGTGGTCGGCTCGTCGGCGATCAGCAGCTTCGGCTCGCAGGCGAGCGCCATGGCGGTCATGGCGCGCTGGCGCATGCCGCCGGAGAACTCGAAGGGATAGGCGTCGATGCTCTGCTCGGGCCGCGGGATGCGCACCTGCTCCAGCATGGCGATCGCCCGCTCGCGTGCTTCCGCGTTGCTCACCTTCTGGTGCAGCCGGATCACCTCGACGATCTGCTGGCCGATGGTGTGCACCGGGCTGAGGCTCGACATCGGCTCCTGGAAGATCATCGAGATGTCGCGCCCGCGTATGGCGCGGATCTGCCGGCCATGCGGGTTCAGTGCGGCAAGGTCCAGCGGCGCGCCGCCCGGCCCGGCACCGTGCAGCAGCACCTGCCCTTCGGCGATGCGCCCCGGCTTCGGCACGATGTTGAGGATGGAGCGCGCGGTGACGCTCTTGCCCGAGCCGCTCTCGCCGACCACGCACAGCGTGCGCCCGCGCCGGAGCATGAGGTCGATGCCGTCGACCGCCTTGAAGGTGTCGCCGCCGCTGCCGAACCAGGTCGAGAGGTTCTTCACCTCGACGACGATATCGCCCGCGCTTTCCGCCATCACGATTGCCTGTAGGGGTCGGCGGCGTCGCGCAGCCCGTCGCCGACGAAATTGAGGCTCAGCACCGCCACCACCACGGCGATGCCCGGCGCGAACAGCCACGGCGCGGTGGTGATGGAGCGGATGTTCTGCGCCTCCTGCAGCAGCACGCCCCAGCTCACGATCGGCGGCTGCAGGCCGAGGCCGAGGAAGCTCAGCGCCGTCTCGGCGAGGATCATCGCCGGGATGGCGAGGCTCACCTCGGCGATGATGTGACTGACGAAGGACGGCGCCATGTGGCGGAAGATGATGCGCCGCTCGCTTGCCCCGTCGAGCTTGGCGGCGGTGACGAAATCCTCGGTGCGCAGCGACAGGAAGCGTCCGCGAATGACGCGCGCCAGGCTGGTCCAGCCGATCAGCGACAGGATGATGGTGATGCAGAGATAGATCTGCAGCGGCGGCCAGTTGTTCGGCATGGCGGCGGCGAGGCCGAGCCAGAGCGGCGTCGTTGGCAGCGACAGGATGAACTCGATGACGCGCTGGATGATGTTGTCGATCCAGCCGCCGTAATAGCCGGAGATGCCGCCGAGCACGAGGCCGAGCACGAGGCTCAGCATCACCCCGATCAGCCCGATCGACATGGAGATGCGCGTTCCGTAGATGATGCGGCTCAGCATGTCGCGCCCGAGTCGGTCGGCGCCGAGCAGGAACAGCGGATCGCCCTTGTTCAGTGGGCCGAACAGCTTGGTCTCCAGCGTGAACAGCCCCCACATGCTGTAGGGCTCGGAGGCGACGAAGAAGCCGACCGGCACTTTCTGCGCCTCGTCCACCACGAAGACGCGGCGCAACGCCGTCGGCTCGATCGTCACCTTGTAGCCGTTGACGTGCGGGCTCCAGACGAGGCCGCCCTCGGCGTTCCGGTCGAAGAAATGCAGCGCCTGCGGCGGCGCATAGGTGTAGCGCGGCGTGAAGGCGTTGGGATCGAAGGGCGCGAGGAACTCGCAGAAGATCGCGACGAAGGAGATCAAGGCGAGCACGACGCTGCTGATCATCGCGAGGCGGTGGCGGCGGAACTGCCACCACATCAGCCGCCATTGCGAGGCCGAGGCGCGCCGCGCGGCGCGCAGGTCGACCGGGGCCGGGAGATCGGCGGGCGCGGAGCTAGCGGTCATAGCGGATCCGCGGGTCGAGCCAGACGAGCAGCAGGTCGGAGAGCAGCGTGCCGATCAGCACGAGGATGCACTGGAACATGATGAGCGCGCCGCCGAGATACATGTCCTGCGTCTTCAGCGCCTGGATGAGAATCGGCCCGGCGGTCGGCAGGCTGAGCACCGAGGAGACGATGACGTCGCCCGACACCAGCACCGGCAGCACCCAGCCGACCGTCGAGATGAAGGGGTTGAGCGCCACCCGCGTCGGATAGCGCAGGATCAGCGTCAGCTCCGGCAGGCCCTTGGCACGGGCGGTCTCGACATAGGGCTTGCCGAGCTCGTCGAGCAGGTTCGCCCGCATAATGCGCACCAGCGCGGCGATGCCGGCGACGCCGAGCACCAGCACCGGGATCCACAGATGCTTCAAAAGATCGACGACGCGGGGAAGGCTCCAGGCCGCGTTCTCGAAGTCCGGCGAGAACAGGCCGCCGACCGAATAGCCGAGATAGGTCACCGACAGGTACATGACGAAGAGGGCGAGCAGGAAGTTCGGCGTCGCCATGCCGAGGAAGCAGAGGAAGGTGACGATGTAGTCGCCGACGCTGTACTGCCGGACCGCCGAATAGACGCCGACCGGGAAGGCGACGATCCACACGAAGATCAGCGTGCAGAAGGCGACCAGCGCGGTCATGCCGAGCCGGCCCCAGATGATGTCGGCGACCGGCGTGCGATATTCGAAGGAGACGCCGAGATCGCCGTTCAGCGCGTTCCAGATCCAGTGGAAGTATTGAATCACCAGAGGCTGGTCGAGGCCGTAGCGGATGCGCATCGCCTCAAGCGTCGCCGGGTCCGCCGGCGAGCCGGAGGTGGCGAGGTCAGCGGCATAGCTGGTGACGAAGTCGCCCGGCGGAAGCTGGATGATGATGAAGGCGACGACCGACACCGCGATGAAGGACGGGATCATCCACAGGACGCGGCGAAGGATGAAACGCAGCATCTATCCCTCCCTCCGAGAACGCAAGACAACCATGGAGGCGGACGCCCGCACAACCGCGTGGCGCCGGGGCGGCACGCCGGCGCCACCCGCCTCGACGGACGGCGCCGGTATTTTGTCGCGTCGGAACGCCCTCACTTCGCGAAGAAGTAGGTCTCGGTGTTGCTCGCCACCGGCGTCGGATAGGTCCAGGCGAAGGGGCGCGGATAGACGTTGCCGAGGTTCTTCTTCGACACCGAGTAGAGCCCGCCCGGCGTCGAGACGCCGATGACGTAGAACTCGTCCGCCGCGATATCGAGGATCTGCTTCATCAGCTCGGCCTGCTTGGCGGTGTCGGCGTAGCGGGTGATCTGGCGGTAGAGATCCATCTGCTTCTTCGCCGGGGCCGGCGGCTCCTCGCCCGCCTTGCCGCCGGAGGCGAACCAGGTGCCCCACGGCACGGCGAACAGCGACTCGTTCCAGAACGGGAAGTAGAAGGTCGGCTCGAACAGCGCGTCGACCATGCCGCCCGACCCGAGGAAGACGGTGGCGTCCTGATCGTTATTGTCCTTGCGGTCGTAGAACAGGCCGCGGTCGACCGTCTGCATCTTCGCGTCGACGCCCACCTTCTGCCAGTACTGGACCACGAGCTGGGTGGAGTCGAGGAAGTCGCCCAGCGCCGGGATCACCAGCACGTTGAAGGTGATGCGCTTGCCGTCCGGGCCGAGCCGGAAGCCGGCGCTGTCCTTCTTCGGATAGGCCTTGTCGAGCGATTCATTGGCCTTGGCGACGCTGTACTCGGTGTACTGCTTGGCGAGGCGCTCATTGTAGAAGGGCGACTCCTTGCGCGGCGCGCCCTGCCAGGGCTCGCCCTGCCCGACGAAGGCGGCGTCGATGATCGCCTGCCGGTCGATCGCGTAGCTGAGGCCGATACGGAAATCCTTGTTGTTGAAGATCTCGCGCTTCACCGGATCCTTGTGGGTGAGGTTCAGCGAGATGATCGTCGTGTTCATGTCGGCATTGGCGCCGTCGACGATCTTCAGCTTCGCCTTCTCCAGCGCGTCGGCGAACACCGCGCGGTTGGAATTGGTGTTGATGTGGCGGTCCTGATAGTCGATCTCGCCATTCACCACCTTCAGCACCAGCGTCTGCTTGTCGGCATTCACCGAAATGCGCAGATCGTCGATATATGGGAGCTGCTGGCCAGCGGTGTCGACCTTGAAGTAGTAGGGGTTGCGCACCAGCGTCACCAGCGTCGCGCCGCTGATGTAGGGGTCCTTGATCACCCAGGGCTCCATGGTCGGGCGCTCGGGGTTCTGCCAGCGCTCGTTCACCTCGGTGTCGACCGCGCATTTCTTGATGAACAGCTCGGTCCAGCTCGCGACGCCGGCCTTCTTCTGCAGCTCGGCGACACCGTCCTTGTTGTAGGCCGGCATGAACTGCGAGCAGTAGTGCTTCGCCATCATCACCGCCTGCACGCCATAGACGCTGGCGAGGCGCTGCGGGAACAGGCCGTAGGGCTCCTTGAAGGTGAGGGTGAAGGTGGTGTCGTCCACCTTGGCGAATTTCGGCAATTCGCCGCCGCTCATCACCCAGTCGATGCCGTTCGGCAGCAATTCCTTGTTGCCGGCGATGTCGTTGATGAAGAATCCGAGGTCGTCGGCGCCGAACGGCTTGCCGTCCGACCACTTCAGGCCCTCGCGCAGCTTGATGGTGAAAACCGTGGCGTCGGCGTTGCCGGTCACCGATTCCGCAAGGTTCGGGATGACCTTGCCGCTCCATTCGCGGTCCCAGGCCAGCAGCGGCTCGTAGCCGGCGATGCGGAACAGCCAGTTGCGGTCGGAGCCGCCGACCATGCCGGAGCGCCAGGTGCCGCCATAGGTGCCGACCTTTTCATAGGGCGTCACCACGCGAGGGTTCTTCGGCAGGCGCTCGGTGACCGCGGGCAGCTTGCCCTCCTTCACGAGGGCATCGAGCGCCGGGGCCTGCTTGTAGTCGGCGGCGCCGGCGGCGGACACCCCGAGCCAGACGGCGCACAGGGCGGCGACGCTGGGGACGGCAATTCTCGCGATCGCGGCTCCACGGCCTGCGGGAAGGGCACGTTTTACGTCCGGCATTCGGGGAAGAGGATCGCGCACGACCATGACGGCAAGCTCCGCTGTTCCACCTGATGAGGAAGAGCTGTTGTTCTCACAGCTTGACGGGCAGGCTTGCATGGCCCCGAGAACCTGTCAATTAATTCATTAACTTGTCAGTCAGGTTCGTCCACCACCCGCGGATGACGCATGTTGCAGGCGCCGCGACGGGCGGCGAAACGCTGGAAATCGCCAGCTTTCGGGGTATGGCGGCCGCTCCGACATTGCCCCCATGCCCGCGCCAAGGTGGCAAATCTGCCCCGCTTGAAGCCCGACAGGCCTCGCCATTCCGCCGGAAATCCGGTAAACATGTCCGACAAGAAGTCACGCTCGCGTCCGGTGGACCGGACACGTCGCCCGCGCCAGCGCCGCCTTCCCCAACGCCGCTCGGCCGGTTCGGCGACGCGCTGCGGCGGCCATCATACGCCGATGTCAGGGAATGCCTATCGTGACCACGCCCGCTCCCCTGTCCGACGAGACCCGCGCCTTGCTCGCGCGCATCAGCACCGCGACCATCACCTCGCAGCTCATGGCCCGCGGCCTGCGCAACACCTTCATGCAGGGCGTCCAGCGCCTGTCCACCGGTGGCGGCACCATGGTCGGCGAGGCCTTCACCCTGCGCTACATCCCCTCGCGCGAGGACATCGACGTCTCCGCCGTGTTCGAGGATCGCGAGCATCCCCAGCGCAAGGCGGTCGAGACCATCCCGCCCGGCCATGTGATGGTCATCGACTGCCGGCGCGACACCCGCGCGGCGGGCGCCGGCAGCATATTGGTCACCCGCATGATGGTGCGCGGCGCCGCCGGCGTCGTCACCGACGGGGGGCTCCGGGATTCCCCCACCATCGAGGCGCTGGACTTCCCGGTCTATTGCGCAAGCCGCGCCGCGCCGACCAACCTCACCCGTCACCATGCCGTCGACATCAACGTCCCGGTCGGTTGCGGCGACGTGCCGGTCTATCCCGGCGACGTCATCGTCGGCGACCGCGAGGGCGTCGTGGTCATCCCCCGCCATCTCGCCGACGAGGTGGCGCGGCAGGGCTTCGAGCAGTCGCGCTACGAGGACTTCGTCACCGAGAAGGTGAAGGAAGGCCGCTCGATCTTCGGCCTCTACCCGCCCGCCCCCGAAGCCCTCGCCGAGTTCGAGGCGTGGAAGCAGAAGGGCTGACGTCGGCTCACAGCACCGCGTCCCCCAGCTTCGGGAAAGTCTCCTGCCCCCAGATCTGCCGCTCGCGGATGATGGCGCGCGGGCGTTCGGGGTTGTCGCTCTCGATCTCGCGGCCGATACGGTGGCCGTCGAAGATCGCGTCGGCGGCCAGCAGGCGCGGGGCGAGGCAGTCGCCGGAACGCACCACCGCCTCGATCCCGACCTCCGCCCATTTCTCGCGGCGGGCGACGAGATCGTCGTAGAGCCCGCGATTGGACTCGCGCGCCGTGCACAACACGACGCTGTCGCAGGCGAGCACCTCCACGGCATCGCCGAGCCGGCGCGGATAGACGCCGGTCTTCGGCTCGCTGGTGCGGCGCGAACCGTCGCGATAGCGGTCATAGATCACGACCTCGGCGCCACCGGCGCCGACCTCGACACGCTCCACCCAGTGGCCGATGCGCTCCGCAATGCCCTTCTCGCGCATCATGCGCCGCAGATTGTGGCTCTCCAGCGTGAGCTCGGTGACCGGCGCGATCTTCTCGTGATGGGTGACGATCGTCACCTGCTTGCCCTGGTCGGCCAGTGCCTCGGCGATGCTGATCGCCATGTAGTAGCCGTCGGAATCGAGCACCACGACCCGGTCGCCGATCGCCTTGCCGGCGAAGAACTGCTCCGGCGTCACGAACACGTCGAGCCCGTCGTCGACGCCGGGAATGCCGTCCGGCCCGGAGGCGCCGAGCCCGTTGCCGACCCAGTGCGCGCCGGTCGCCAGCACCACGCGCGAGGCGCCGAATTCGAGGATGTCGTCGGCGGTGACGAGCCCGGTGCCGCGCATGATGGTGACGTTCGGCATGCGCAGGAGCTGGTTCTCGCGATACTGGAACACCCGCCCCCACTCGGCGAGACCGGGCAGCTTCACCGTGTTGCGCATGTGCCCGCCGAGCGTCTCGCTCGCCTCGCAGAGCTGCACGTCATAGCCGCGCCGGCCGAGCACGCGCGCGCATTCGAGCCCCGACGGCCCGGCCCCGACCACCAGCACGGTGCGCGGCGCAGGCGCCGGCTCGAACTTCTCGGGGTGCCAGCCGCGGCGATATTCCTCCATCGCGGTCGGATTCTGCGTGCAGAGCAGCATGTTGCCGAGGTTGTAGCGGGAGATGCAGGCATTGCAGCCGATGCACTCGCAGATATCCTCCGGCCGCCCTTCCTCGATCTTCTTCGGCAGGTACGGATCGGCGATCGAGGGCCGCGCGCAGCCGATGATGTCGATCTGCCCGGTGCGCACCACCCGCGCCATCTCGTCAGGATCGGTGAAGCGGCCGACGCCGACCACCGGCACCTTGGCGATGCGCTTCACCTCGGCATTCCACGGCGCCTGGTGGTTCGACTTGTAGAAGCGCGACGGGCCGGAATCCTCGCCCCAATTGTCGTCGCCCGAGCCGCCGATGATCACGTCCCACATGTCAACCAGGCCGAGCCTGGTGATGTACTCGACGAAGGCCAGCCCCTCGTCGTGCAGCTCGACGCCCCACGGCCCGGCGAGGTCGTCGATGGTGATGCGGGTGGCCACCGCGCAGTCGTCGCCGGCCACCTTCTTCAGCCGCTCCAGCGCCTCGACCCAGAAGCGCGCGCGGTTCTCGAAGGAGCCGCCATATTTGTCGGTGCGCCGGTTGAAGTGGCGCGACAGCGCATGCGCCGGAAACACGCCGGCGGCGCCGTGGACATAGAGGATGTCGAAGCCCGCATCCCGCGCCCGCCGCGCCGCGTCCTCATACATCTGCATGACGCGGGCGATGTCCTCCTCGGTCGCCGGATAGGTGTAGACCTTGTTCACGCCGGAGGACGGGAAGCGGTCTATGGCGGGGGCGACATAGCGGCTCCAGAGATTGTCCTTCACCCCGCCGGCGCCGAGCTCGACGGCGGCGAGCGCGCCCCATTTGTGCACCTCGTCCACCATGTGACGGTGGTTGATGACGTCGCCCTCGTCCCAGATCGTGGCGTTGGTGACGGTGGTCTGGTTCACTTCCGGGTGGATCGAGCAGGATTCCGTGCACAGCCCGCCCCAGCCGCCCTCCGCCTTCACCGCGCGGTGCCCGGCATTGGAACCGGGGCGCATGTGTCCCGCCCCGGTGCATTGGGGCACTTGGTAGAAGCGGTTCTTCATCGTCTTCGGGCCGATGCGCACCGGCTCGAACAGGACGTCGTGGCGCGGGTCCCGGCGGTGGCCGCGGGCTGCGGACTCGCTGGCGGCAGCATCCTGCGGCGAGGCGAACGGGGCGTTCATGGCAGGCTCTCCCGGAAGCGTGCGTGACAGGCGTTCAGATCTCGATTTCGGCGATCGCCTCGATCTCGACGCCCACCCCGCGCGGCAGGCTCGGCGCGCCGACCGCGCTGCGGGCGTGGCGTCCGGCTTCGCCGAAGATCTCGATGAACAGGTCCGAGGCAGCGTTGACCACCTGCGGCATGGCGGTGAAGTCCGGCGCCGAGTTCACGAAGCCGGTCAGCTTCACGATGCGCTTCACGCGCTTCAGCGAGCCGCCGGCGGCGACCTTGAGTTGCACGATCAGATTCAGCGCGCAGAGCCGCGCCGCCGCCTGCCCCTCTTCGATGGTCAGGTTCTCGCCGAGCCGCCCGACGCAGGTCAGGCTCTCGCCGCGCCGCGGCACCTGCCCGGCGAGGAAGACGAGATTGCCGACGACGACCGCCGGCACGTAGTTGGCGCCAGGCACCGTCGGCTCCGGCACCTCCTCGCCCAGAGCCGCCAGCCGCGCGTCGAAATCAATCTCGCTCATCGTCCTGTCCCGTCAGAAGAAGGTGCGGATGGCATCGACCACCCGGTAGTCGTCGTCGACCACCGGAATGACCTGCCATTTGTCGAAGGTGGTGCAGGGATGCGAGATGCCGAAGGCGACCATGTCGCCGACCTGCAGCGGGCTGTCGGCCGGCAGCACCATGTGGCAGTGCTGGTCGTTCAGCCCCGCCACCGCATGGCGCTCGCCGATCGGCTGCGGCCCGCCGGCGCTCCCCGGCCGGTACCACATGAGCGGCTCCGGCAGCCGGGAATCGAAGGAGACGTCGCGCTTGCCCATGGTGAGGATCGCCTTCTCAGGCTCGGGCCGCGACTGCACATAGGCCCACACCTCCAGCGCGTGGGCGGGGCGCTCGCGCAGGCTGTCGACCTGCGGAAAGCGCCGGCGCAGATCCTCGAAGCGGTCCTCATAGGTGCCGGAATCATGGGTGAGGTAGCAGCCCGAGCGGATGATCACCTCGACCTCGCTCTTAAGCCCCGCGGCCGCGAAGCGCCGCGCCACCAGATCGTAGAAGCTCGAGCCGCCGGCGGTGAGGATCACCGGCCCCGGCGCGAAGGCGCCGCGCGCCTCGCACATGCGGGCGATGGCGACCAGATGGTCGAGGAAGCCGTCGACCCGCTCCATCGTCGCCTGCGGATTGGCGCCGGCCAGCAGCCCCTCATAGCCGCCGACGCCGGACAGCACGACATAGGGCGCCGCCGCGCGGATGGCATCGGCCACCGCCTCGGCATCGGCGAGCGTGCGGCAGCCGGTGCGCCCGCCGGCGAAGCCGCCTTCGAGGATCACCCGAAGCGGCACCTCACCTCCCGCCGCCCGCTTCGCCTCGGCGAGGCGCCGTACCCCGGCGGCGGAGTCGACGAAGCTCCAGAGCTTCAGCCCGGGATGCCGCTCGGTTTCTGCGGCGAGATAGGCCGTCCCCTGCCGGCCCACCGCCTGGTTGGCGAGCAGGATGCGGTCGAAGCCGAAGCGGCGCGCCACACGGATCTGCTGCACGGTGGCGAGCGTGATCGCCACCGCCCCGTCGGCGATCTGCCGCGCGAAGAGCTGCGGCGCCATGGTGGTCTTGCCGTGCGGGGCGATGCGCGCGCCGGTGAGTTCGAGGAAGGCGCGCATATAGGCGCTGTTGCGCTCGATGCCCGAGCGCTTCAGCACCGCGAGCGGCAGCGGCAGGTCCTCGTCGAGCACGCTCCAGCCCTGCCGGCCGATCTCGCCGAGCGGCAGCGGCGGCATATCCGGCGGCAGCCCCTTGAAGCTCCCGTCGACCAGCCCGGCTTCGATGGCGCTCAGATCGATCGACGGCATAGGGATTTCCGTTTTCTTGTAGGGGATCTAATTGTAAACTTATCAGACATCTTCTCGTCAAGGCGGCGCGCGAAGCATTTCGCAAAAGTCGCTCCCCGACAGCCGCGCCGCCGGAGAGATGGAACGGAGGATCGCCCGTGCCCGCCCACAACGCCGACCGCACGAAAGCCGCCACCCGCGCGACGGGCACTTTGCCCACCCGGCTCGCGCGCTACCAGCTTACGCCGCTCCTCAACGTCTCGGGCACCGAAACCGTCCATGGCGCCAGCCCGGTGGCGCCGGAAATCGTCGAGGCTGTCGCCGCCATATTGCCGCTGTCGGTCAGCATGGCCGAGCTGCAGAGGGTGGCGAGCGGGGTCATCGCCCGCGTCACCGGCGCCGAGGCCGGCTTCGTCACCAACTGTTCCTCGGCCTCCATCGTCATCGCCTGCGCCGCCGCGATGGCCGGCGACGACCCCGGCCGCGTCGCGCGGCTGCCGGACAGCACGGGCATGCGCGGCGAGATCGTCATCCAGAAAGGCCATGTGGTCGATTACGGGGCGCTGATCACTGGCGACATCCGTCTCAGCGGCGCCCGCGTGCGGGAGATCGGTGCCGCCACCGAGACGCGGGCGCATCAACTCGGCGCCGCGCTGGGGCCGGAGACGGCGGCGGTGCTGCACGTCGTCTCGCACCACACCGCGCAGACTGGCATGCTGCCGCTGGCGCACATCGTCTCGGAGGCGCATGCCGCCGGCGTGCCGGTCATCGTCGACGCCGCCGCCGAATATGGCTGGCCGGAGCTGATCGCCGCCGGCGCCGATCTGGTGCTGTTCAGCGCGCAGAAGGCTTTGGGCGGGCCGACCGCCGGCATAATTGCCGGCCGCGCCGGGCTGGTGCGCGCCTGCGCCGCCCAGCAGCACGGCGTCGGCCGTCCGATGAAGGCGGCCAAGGAGGCCGTGATGGGCGCCATCGCGGCGCTGGAACGCTGGGAGAGGCGCGATCACGCGGCGGAGGCTGAGGCCGTGCTCGCCCGCGCGCAGTCGCTGGCGGCCGGGCTCGCCGGCCTGCCGGGCATCGCCGCCTCGGTGCTGCCGGACGAGACCGGCAACCCGTTCAGCCGCGTCGCGCTCGACGTCACGCCCGCCGAGGCGGGCGGCGACGCGCAGGCGCTGGCGCGGGCGATCGCGGACGGCGTGCCGCGCATCCTAGTGCGCGACCTGCTCGCCGATCGCGGCCGGCTGCTGGTCGATGTGCGCCGGCTGGACGCCCCTTCCCTCGCTTTCGTCGCCGACCGCATCCGCGCCGCGGCGGACAGGCTGCGCGAGGGGTGAGCGGGGCGCTCCGTCCGTCCCCGAATGCCGCCCCCTGTCCGCCCGCACACCTCACCCACCCCCCAGCGCCTCTTCCCAGCCGGCAGAGACGCCCTCGCCTCACCCCTCAGCGCGCATAGCCGTCCGACACGAAGGGGCCACCCTGGTACTTCACCTCCGGCGCCTCGGGGTCGCGGGTGTCGCCGTTCGGGATCAGCGCGCCGGCGAAGGCCTCGGCATTGTCCTGCGGGCGATAGTCGACCTCGCCGACCAGCGCGTTGCTCCACCAGGAGCGGTCATTGGCGGAGACGCCGTACATCACGATGCGCCCGAGCTTTGGCGCGGCGAAGCAGGCCTCGATCTGCCGCAGCAGGTCCTCGTAGCTCTGCCAGGTAGAGAGGTGCCGCGGGTCGATCGGGTCCGGCCGCGCCGTGCCGATGCGCAGCCCGGCGCTCTCGACGCCGTATTTGTCGTAATAGAGGCTGGCGAGGTTCTCCTTGAACGCCATAGTCACGCCGTAGAGCGAATCCGGCCGCGTGCGCACCTCGGTGTCGAGCTGGCGGCCGCTCTCGTAGAAGCCGATGGCGTGGTTCGAGCTCGCATAGACGATCGGCCCGACGCCGTGCCGGCGCGCCGCCTCGAACACATTATAGGTGCCGACGATGTTGGAGGGCACCAGCCGGTCGAAGGTCGTCTCGTAGGAGATGCCGCCGAAATGCAGGATGCGCCCGGCGCGCGCCACCAGCGCGTCGACCGCCTGCGCATCGGCGAGGTCGGCGACCACTGTCTCCTCCCCCGGCAAAGCGGGGCCGAGATCGGCGATGTCGGTGGAGATGAGCGCGCCATAGGCCTCGATCAGCCGCGGCCGCAGCCAGCGCCCCAGAATGCCGGCGGCGCCGGTGAACAGAAGCGGGCGGGTCTCGGTGGTAGCGGCGCTCATGACGAAGTCTCTCCTCGAAGCGGCGCCATCGCACCGCGGCACAGGGGCGCCAGCTTGTCAGACAATTTTATAAGCGCAATGCCGAAAACCCCCTTCCCACGCAAATTGGCGGGCGCCGGTCGCGGCGCCCGCCATCAACGTGGAGCGAGGAGGATCAGCCTTCGATGAAGGCGAGCAGGTCGGCGTTGAAGCGGTCCTGGTGGGTCTGCGTCAGGCCGTGGTCGGCGCCTTCATAGACCTTCAGCACCGCGTGCTTGACGATCTTCACCGTCTCCAGCGCCGAGGCGCCGATCGGCACGATCTGGTCGTCGTCGCCATGCAGCACCAGCGTCGGCTTGTCAAACCGCTTCAGGTCCTCGTGGAAGTCGCTCTCCGAGAAGGCGCGGATGCTGTCGAGCTGACCCTTCAGCCCGCCCATCATGCCCTGCAGCCAGAAGCCCTCGCGGATACCCTCCGAGACCACCGCGCCCTCGCGGTTGTAGCCGTAGAACGGGATGGTGAGGTCTTTGAAGAACTGCGAACGGTTGTCGTAGGTGCCCTTGCGGATGCCGTCGAACACCTCGATCGGCAGGCCGCCGGGATTGGCTTCGGTCTTCAGCATCAGCGGCGGCACGGCGCCGATCAGCGCCAGCTTGGCGACGCGGCCGGTGCCGTGGCGACCGACATAGCGGGTGACCTCGCCGCCGCCCGTCGAGTGGCCGACCAGCACCGCGTTCTTCAGGTCGAGCTGCTCGATCAGCTCGCCGAGGTCGTCGGCATACTGGTCCATGTTGTTGTTCTGCCAGACCTGGTCGGAGCGGCCATGGCTGCGCCGGTCATGGGCGATGGTGCGGTAGCCCTTGTTGGCGAAGAACACCAGTTGCGCGTCCCAGGCATCGCCGGTCAGCGGCCAGCCATGGGAGAAGACGATCGGCTGCCCGTCCTTGGGACCCAGCTCCTTGAAGAAGATGCGGGTGCCGTCCTTGGTGGTGATCGTGGTCATCGCAGTATCCCCTGTTCGCTTGCGTGGTGGGCGTTGGCGCCCGGTGCTTGTAGGGATAGGCGATCTCCGGCATGGTCAGGATTGGCAGTTCCGACATATGTCGAGCCGAAACTGACACGAGGCGAAAATGATGAAAGCGACCCCGGCAGCGAAGGCGGAAGTCGGCCTGCTGATCTATCCGGACTGCCAGATCGCCATGGTCCACGGCATGACGGACCTGTTCGCTGTGGCGAGCCGCTACTCGGTCGAGCGCGGCGGCGCGCCGCTGCGGGTCAGCCATTGGCTGCGCGGGGAGGACGGTGGCTTCACGCGGGTGTTCGACACCCATCCCGGATATGGCGGCCGCGCCGACGTGCTGGTGGTGCCGGGCCGCCTCACCGCTCCTTCAAACGTCGAGGAGGCCGCGCCCTATGCCGGCTGGCTGCTCGACCATCACGCGCACGGCTCGACCCTCGCCTCGGTCTGCGCCGGCTCCTTCGTGCTGGCCGCCACCGGCCTGCTCGATGGACGCGCCGCCACCACGCACTGGCACTTCGCCGATGTCTTCCGCGCCCGTTTCCCGAAGGTGCTGATGGAGCCCGACCGGATGCTGATCGAGGACGGCGACATCGTCACCGCCGGCGGCATCATGGCCTGGACCGATCTCGGCATGCGGCTCGTCGACCGGCTGCTCGGACCGACCGTGATGGTCGAGACCGCCAAATTCCTGCTGATCGATCCCGCGGGCCGCGAGCAGCGGCATTACAGCAGCTTCTCGCCCCGCCTCACCCATGGCGACGAGGCGATATTGAAGGTCCAGCACTGGCTGCAGGCCAAGACCGCGCGCGATGTCGACGTCACGCAGATGGCGCAGCAGGCGGGCCTTGAGGAGCGCACCTTCCTGCGCCGCTTCAAGGCGGCGACCGGCATGCGGCCGACCGAATATGCGCAGCACCTGCGCATCGGCAAGGCGCGCGAGCTGCTGGAATTCACCCGCCGGCCGGTCGACCAGATCGCCTGGTCGGTCGGCTATGAGGACCCGGCGGCGTTCCGCCGGGTCTTCCATCGCATCGTCGGCCTGTCGCCGGGCGACTACCGGCAGCGCTTCTTCGCCGGCGAGCGCGACGTCGCCGCGTGAGGCGCCTCACTGCATGCCGAGGAACTGCTTGAGTTCCGGCGTCTGCGGATTGGCGAACACCTCGCCCGGCGGCCCGATCTCGTGCACCCGGCCCTGATGCATGAACACGACGCGCGAGCACACGTCGCGGGCGAAACGCATCTCGTGGGTGACCATCAGCAGCGTCATGCCCTCGGAGGCGAGCTCCTTCACCACCGCCAGCACCTCGTTGACCAGCTCGGGATCGAGCGCCGAGGTGATCTCGTCGCAGAGCAGCGCGATCGGCTGCATGGCGAGTGCGCGGGCGATGGCGACGCGCTGCTGCTGGCCGCCGGAGAGCTGGTCGGGATAGGCGTCGAACTTGTGGCCGAGCCCTACCCGGTCGAGCATCTTCTTGGCCATCACCTCGGCCTCGGCCTTGGGCGTCTTCTTCACCACCATCTGCGAGAGCATCACGTTCTTGCCGGCGGTCAGGTGCGGAAACAGGTTGAACCCCTGAAAGATCATCCCGACCTTCAGCCGCAGTGCCTTCAGGTGCAGATCGTCCGGCAGAAGCTGCGCGCCGGCCACCGAGATGGAGCCCTCGTCGATGGTCTCCAGCCCGTTGATGCAGCGCAGCAGCGTCGACTTGCCCGAGCCGGACTTGCCGATGATGGCGATCACCTCGCCGGGCTCGACGTCGATATTGATGCCCTTCAGCACTTCGTTGTCGCCGAAGCGCTTCTTCACTTCAGTGATTTCGATGAGCGACATTGAGCTTCCTCTCGAGGATCTGGGAAGACTTGGAGAGCGGCCAGCACAGGCAGAAATAGATCAGCGCGACGAGGCCGTAGACGGTGAAGGGCTCGAAGGTGGCATTGGTCACCACGGTTCCGGCCTTGGACAGTTCGACGAAGCCGATGATGGAGGTCAGCGCCGTGCCTTTGACGACCTGCACCGAGAAGCCGACGGTCGGCGGCACGGCGATCTTCAGCGCCTGCGGCAGGATCACGTAGCGCATCTGCTGGATGTACCCCATGCCGAGGCTGGAGGAGGCCTCCCACTGGCCCTTGGCGATGGCCTCGACGCAGCCGCGCCAGATCTCGGCGAGGAAGGCCGCGGTCCACAGGATCAGCGCGAGGCCGGCGGCGAGCCAGGCCGGCACGTCGATGCCGAACAGCCCCAGCCCGAAGAAGGCGAGGAAGAGCTGCATCAGCAGCGGCGTGCCCTGGAAGAGCTCGATATAGCCGCGCGCGAAGACACGGCCCGCCTTGTTGTAGCCGATGCGCAGGAGCAGCAGCAGCGCGCCGACGAGGCTGCCGCCGACGAAGGAGACCAGCGACAGCACAATGGTCCAGCGGGTCGCCAGCAAGAGGTTGCGCAGGATGTCCCAGAGGGTGAACTCGCTCATCGCGCCGCCGCTCCACGCTTGGGGAAGATGCTCCAGCCGACCCCGCGCAGCACCTGCCGGAGCAGGATCGCGAGGGCGAGATAGATGAGGGTCGAGACGAAATAGGTCTCGAACGCCCGGAAGGTCCGCGACTGGATGAAGTTCGCCGCGAAGGTGAGGTCCTCCGCCGCGATCTGCGAGACCACCGAGGAGCCCAGCATCACGATGACGATCTGCGAGGACAGCGCCGGCCAGATGCGCTGCAACGCCGGCACGAGTACCACATGCCGGAAGGTCTCGAAGCGCGTCATGCCGAGGCTAGCGCCGGCCTCGAACTGGCCACGCGGCGTCGCCTGGATGCCGGCGCGGATGATCTCGCAGCTATAGGCGCCGAGATTGATCACCATGGCGAGGTTGGCCGCCTCCAGCTCGCCGAGCCGGAAGCCGAGCGCCGGCAGGCCGAAGAAGATGAAGAAGAGCTGGATCAGGAACGGCGTGTTGCGGATCATTTCCACATAGGCGGAAACGAAAGGCCGCAGCCATGCCGGACCGAGCGCCCGCGCCCAGGCGCAGGCGATGCCGAGCGACACCCCGAGCAGACCTCCTATCACCGTCAGCTCCAAGGTGATGCCGATGCCCTTGAGCAGGACCGGCCAGTATTCGACCAGCCAGCCGAAATCGAACGCATAAGCCATGCCCCGTCCCCCGTCCTCTGTTCGGGAAGCGCCCACTAGGATGATGGGGAGCGGCCGCCCCGGGCCGCTCCGATGCGTCGGTCAGATGTCGGCCGGCAGGTCGGCGCCGAGCCACTGCTGCGCGATCTTGTTGAGCGCGCCGTCGGCCTTGGCGCCGGCGATGATCGCGTTGACCTTCTCCAGCAGCGCCGGCTCGTTCTTGTTGAGGCCGATGTAGCAGGGCGAGTTCTTGATCAGGAACTTGATCTCCGGCTTCTTCGGCGGGTTGCGGGCAATGATCGCCGCCGCCACGACATTGCCGGTGGCGACGACATCGACCTGACCCGAGAGGAAGGCCGAGATGGTGCCGTTATTGTCCTCGTAGCGCTTGATGGTGGCGTCGGCGGGGGCGATCTTGGTGAGCTCCAGATCCTCGACCGCGCCGCGCGTCACACCGATGGTCTTGCCGGAAAGACCGGCCGCATCCTTCACCGCGACGCCGGCCGGGCCGAACACGCCGTTGAAGAACGGCGCATAGGCGGTCGAGAAGTCGATGACCTTCTCGCGCTCGGGGTTCTTGCCGAGCGAGGAGATGACGAGATCGACCTTGTTGGTCTGCAGATACGGGATGCGGTTGGCGCTGGTCACCGGCACCAGCTCCAGCTTCACGCCGAGCTTGCCGGCGATCAGCTTCGCCATGTCGACGTCATAGCCCTTGGGCGCCATGTCGGCGCCGACGCTGCCGAAGGGCGGAAAGTCCTGCGGCACCGCGATGCGGATGGTCTTGCGCGCCAGAATGTCGGCGAGCGCATCGGCCTTGGCGATATCCGGCAGCCCGATGGCGGCGGCGAGGAACCCTCCGGCGAGGGCGGCGAGGAAGAAGCGACGGTTCATCGGTCAATCCTTGGTCCGTTGAGAGGAAGGCTGTGCATGCGGTGCCCCGTGCGTGTGCGCATGAGGCATGGAAGGCGGTGAGCCGGCGAAGGTCGAAGGCGACAGCAGCTCGCGCAGCGAGGCGAGCGGATCGGGCTTGGTGTCGAGGTCGAGCCCGGCTTCGACATTGTCGATGTGCTCGGCCATCAGGCTCGCGGCGCGCTCGAAGTCGCGCGCCTCCAGCGCCGCCACGATGTCCTCGTGGTCGTGGCTGGATTCCTCGGCTTTCTCGGTCGGCTGGTAGAGCATCGAGATCAGGGTGGTGCGGGCAGTGAGGTCGCGGATGATCTCGGTCAGCAGGCGGTTGCCGAGGACATCGGCGAGATGGATGTGGAAGTCGCCAAGCAGGCAGGCGCGCGAGCCGACGTCGCCGCTCTCGATCGCCGCGCGCTCGGCGGCGACATGCTCCTTCAGGCTGCCGAGCGCCTTGGGCGAGATGTCGCGGACGGTGTGGAGCAGGCCGGTCTCGATCACCCGCCGCGTATGGAAGGCTTCGCGCGCCTCCTCGGCCGAAGGCTCGACCACGTACCAGCCGCGCCGAGCGCTGACCTGCACCACCCCGCGCGTCTCCAGCCGCATCATCGCCTCGCGCACGCGGGTGCGCGACACGCTGAAGAGGTCGGCGAGCTTCTGCTCACCGAGCCGGGTGCCCGGCGCGATCCGCCCCGCCAGAATGGCGGAGAGGATGGCTTCCTCGATATTGGCGGTGGACGGGTTCATCACGCTTGCTCACGAAACTTGTATGCAAGCTTGAAGAGCAAACCCCGTGCCAGTTCTCCTTGCCGCTGGCAGAAGAGGAGCGATAAGCGCGCGGAACGGCAGGAATCCGCGATTATCCGGCCGCAGGACCCGAAAAGGACCGTGCCGGGCGCAGGGCGCGCGTCAAACGGCCCGTGCCATGGCCCGCAGCTCCAAGGCATGATGGCTAAGGAAAAGGCAGCGTTGCCCGCGCGACAAGCTGCGCCGCTGTCAGCGGCGCTTCTGGGCGCCGAGGCTCGCGAGTTCGGGCACGATCTTCTCGATGCCCGGAATGTCGCGCCGCCGGGCGGCGATCAGCTCCTCGAGGCGGCCCAGCAGGGGCGCGACGCTGCGCGACCATGTCAGCCCGTCGGCCGAGGCAACGGCACGCTCCGACATCGCGGCAAGGAGCGTGCGATCGGCCGCGAGGCGGTCCATCAGGCCGATCATGTCCGCCACAGGGTCGTCCTCCTTCACCAGGAAGCCGTCCTCGCCATCCGCGATGATCTCGCTGACCGCGCCGACATCGGTCGCCACCGGCACGACGCCGTACATCTTCGCCTCCAGTATGGAGAGCGGCGCGCCCTCGAAGCGCGACGGCAGCACCAGCACGTCGGCCCATTCGTAGATGTCGGCGATGCCGGCCTCGTCATAGACCGCCGGCTGCACGGCGTCCGAGAGATGGCCGAGCGAGCCGGAAAACCGGCCGACGACCGAACCGCCTATGACGGAAAGCCGGAACCGCGTCGGCTCCGTCCGCAGCGCGGCGAACAGGGCGAACAGCCGGTCCATGCCCTTCTGGAAGTCGAACCGCCCGAAATAGACGACGTTCAGCGGTTCGCCGGCGGCATGGCGGCGCGCGCGCTCGGCCCGCGCGGCGGCGATCCGCGCCTCGTCGCGATTCATGCCCGGCGCGTTCGGCACCACCGCGATCTTGTGGCCAGGGACGCCCATCATGCCGAGCTCGGTGGCGAGGCGCCGGGAGCAGGTCAGCATCAGGTCGGTCGCATGCTCATAGGCAAGGCCGATGATCGGCAGGCCGACCATGCGCCCGCCGAGCGTGTACTCCAGCAGATGCAGATAATTCACCGTCACGACGCCGAGCTTGCGCAACGCCGCGAACGAGCCGAGCGCGTCGGCCGCATGGCAACTGAAGACCGCCTCATAGGCCGAGAGCAGGCTGGTGAGGTGCGTGCATTCCTTCGGAGCGCTGAGGCTGGGCAATTGCGTGCCGAGATAGGCAAAGCCGTCGAAGCGGTTGAAAGGGAACTGGTCGACGATGAAGGTTGAATCGAACGCCTCGGCGTGGTCGCCGCGCAGCGCCAGGCTGGAGGGGCCGAGCACGAAGAGATCGACCTCGTATCCGGCCCGGCGCATTTCCTTCGCCACGAAGGTGGTGACCTTCTCGACCCCGCCGAACTCGACGATCGGCAGCGCGAAGGCGATGCGCCCGCGGCGCGACCCGACCTTATTGCTCGCAATGCTGCCGTCGAACTTCAGGCGGGAGGCGATCGCGAGATCGGCGAGATCGTGGGTCCCCACCGCGACGTCGTACCGGCCGCCCCACGGCAGGGGAAAGCCCGCCTCGCCCAGTCGCAGGCAGAAGTCGACGAGCCGGCGCACCGCATCGCCGCGCCCCTCGAACGCGTCGGCACCCTCCGGCAGAGCGAGCCTGCGCCGGCAGAATTTGATGTCGGGATTGGCCGTCAATATGCCGTTGGCCAGCGCCCGGCCCGGATCGACGATCACCCGCCGCAGCGCGTTCATCCGTATGCCGATGGCGTGGACCGGCACATCGGGCGAGTACTCTGCCTTCTCCAGGCTGATGCGGCCGCCTTTTCCCGGCTCCAGCGACCAGGCGACGATGTGCTGCTCCTCGAGCTGGAACTCCATGTCCCAGAGCAGGGAATTGAGCAGGCCGTAGGAGGCCAGCCGCTCCAGCACCGCGCCCGACGCCATGACGACGTAGCCGCCCGCCGTATGCCAGTTGGGCCGGGCGCTCGCCTCGCGCAGGCGCTGCGCATAGGCGTCGAGCGAAAGCGTCTCGCCTTCGAGCCTCGGATCGCTGGTCAGCCTCACTTGGCCGCTATCGGTGTCGATGATGGCGTAGCGCGGCGCCTCGACATGCTCCAGCGCGCTGAGCACGGAAAGGTCGCTGCGCCACGGGTGCTTGCGGTCCATATAGGCGAGGATGGATTCCGCCACCCGGTGCGATTCCGACAGCATGCTCTCGGCGCGCTTGCGGTAGCGGAAGCCGGAATCGGGCAGGTGCTCGCCGCGAAAGCCCCGTTCGAGGCAATTCAGCCAGAACTCCCAGTCCTCGAAGCCCTCGCGCATCGCCTCGTCGAAGCGCGCGCCGCTCCTGAAGACGCGGGTGCGCACCAGGCTGCCCGCCTCGCAGATATTGCTGGACATCAGCCCCAGCCGGCGGAACGGCCCGGAATAATCGGTGTTCCACTCGAACCCGAACATGCGGATGTCCGGGTAGAACCAGTCCGCCGGACGCTCGGCCAGCGCCCATTCGAAGCGCGCGAAGGCGTGGGGTTCGAGACGGTTGTCCGCATCGAGGAAGAAGATCGCCTCGCAGGCGGGAAAATGTTCGAGCGCGTAGGTGATGCCGCGATTGCGCGCGCCGCTCAGCCCGCGATTGATCTGGCGGAGGTAATGGATGTTCGGATGAAGGTCGGAGAGCCCGGCAAGGGTCGCGGCCGTCTGCACGTTCGGGCAGCCGTCGTCGACGATGACGACCTCATGCTCCTCGAACGAAGGCTGGGCGAGCAGCGAGGCGAGAGCGTCGAAGACCAGCGCGCTGTGGCGGAAGACCGGGATGACCACCGCGATCTTCGGGGTCGCTGCGTCGGCGGATGTCACGCGAGAGCTCCGGCACCATGTTCCGGCTCGATCTCGGCGACGAGCGAGCGGAACAGCGCCCAGCTATAGCGGCTGTCCGGGGTCGGGTTGCGGGTGGCGAGCACGATGTCGATCTCGCCGGTCACCGGCTCCGGGAAGCGGAAGACGACCTCTCCCTCCTCGTCGGCGAGCAGGGACAGCCAGTCGACCTTGGCATCGGCCGCGCTGCCGGCCGGCTCGCTCGCCTCGCGCCCGCGGATGAGACCAAAGCCGCGCGGCCTGGTCGCCTCCTTCGCCGGGGCGAAGGGATAGGCTTCGCCGGCGATGCCCGCCCAGAGCGCGAAGTCGGCGGGCTGCGCCTCGGGATGCCCCAGCCGCACCTTCGCCCGGAGCGTGCGCACCCGCCGCGCCGGCAGGCGCGCGATCACCGCGAGAGTCGGCACGGCCCCTTGCGGATGCACTTCGAGGGCGCCGGCCTCCGTCCGCCACTTGATCAGACTCGCGTCGTGCGGACCGGCGGGCTCGACGAACGGCAGGCGGTCGGTCAGCGGCAGGGTGGTGCCGACCTTGCCGGTGCGCGCGAACAGCACGCCTTCCGCCGGATGGCCGATGCCCGAGCGCGGCAGGTCGACCGCCGGCAGGCTGCCCCACACGCGCAGCGCCAGCACGCCGGGCGCCTCAGGCGTCGCCGTGCCGAGTCCGATCTCGCAGCGCTCGGCCTGCTCGCCCCGGACCTTGATCAGCACCGGCTCGACCATGGCGCGCTCGAAGGACGGGCAGTCGAAGCGGTTCCAGCCGGACCGGATCTGCGCTTCCTCGACGCGCCAGCTCGCGACGCGCTCGCCGGACTGCTGCCCCACGAGCTCGACCCGGACGATGCCGTTGGAGATGCCCGGCCGGCAGCGCAGCATGAGGTCGAAGCCGTGGATCGCGTCATGCACGCCGTCGATCGGCTGGCGGAGCTCCCCGGCCAGCGGAACGTAATCGCCATTGGGCGGGATCTGGAAATTCAGCACCGGCCCGGTCGTGACCAGCACGACCTCCAGGACCTTCTCCAGCCGCCGCACGGCGCGCTCGGAATGCTCCAGCGCGATGCGCATCGTCCCGAGCTGCAGCGCCGCCCGGCCGGCTTCCACCGCATGGGCCGCCGACAGGCCGGTGAGCCGCCCGGTGACCCAGGACATCAGCCCGCTCTCGTCGCCGGGGCGATATTGATGGACCGGAGGAATGGTCGAGAATGCCGGCAGCAGCGCCGATGCGACGCTCTTCAGCCGCTCCAGCGTCGCCGCGTCGATGTCGCCGACGATCACCCCGGCCGGGAAGCCGCGCACCGCGTTCTCGGTAACCTGATCCGGATCGCCGGAGGACAGCTCGCTCATGGAGAGCGACAGCAGCGCCTCGATCGGAAGGATGCGGAGATGGTCGCCGAGGCCGAGCTGGCCGAGCGTGGCCTCGAGCTCCGGCGTCGCCAGTAGTATGACTTTCATCGCCGCCTCCCGCCCCAGCCGCACCGCGCGAGGGCGATCCGGCAATCCGGACCACGGCCATTTGCCGACGCAATGCGCGACACCGCGCTCGACTGGATAGACGCGAACATGGAGCGGCTTTATCGCACGCCCAGTGGCGAGGCAAGAATCTCGGGCGGGCGGAAAGCGCCGGAACCGCTCCGCCACCGCCGGTCGGGTGGCATCATGATCCGGCTGATGCACGGGCGCCACGCTCCGCCCGATAGACAACCTCTGATGCTAAGCTCGATTTGAACTCCTCCAGCGCGCATGCCATAAAGTTCCGCGAAGTCATCTGGGGCGGGGGTTTCGGCGAACGAAGCACCCTTGGGGAGGGATGATGCTTCAGCGCCTGCGCCACGCCTTGGGCGGAACCGTCGTGCCGGAATCACTCGATGCCGGCAATGGCACGGGTGAATCGCTGCTTCAGCGCGTCCTCCGGCGGAACGATCCGGTATCGCCGCTGCTCTATGAGCGCCTCGCCCTTCTCGAGAAGACGGTCAGCGAAGCCGGCGGCATCGAGGCCTTGCGTGCGCAGATCGCCGAGCTGAAGCAGGAGAACACCGAGCTCAGGGCGCTGATCCGCCACGAGGCCCAGCGCGTCGACTATGTGCTTGGCGAGATCGAGGGGCTGGCGCCGCTGCGCGAGGAGTTCCACGCCGCCCGCAAGACCGCTGAATACCAGCTCGCCTTCACGGAAGCCGAGCCGCTGGTCACCGTGGTGGTGATCACGCACAACCGCTCGGAGCTGCTCGTCGAGCGCTGCATCGCCTCGCTGCAGGCCCAGACCTACAAGAACCTGCAGATCGTCATCGTCGGCGACTACTGCACCGACGACACCGCCGAGCGCGTCGCCGCCGTCGGCGACAGCCGCATCGAGTTCTACAATCTGGACCGCCCGTCGATCTATCCGCCGCCCGGCCGCGACCGCTGGTGCGTCGCCGGCACGATTCCCGGCAACCATGCGCGCGACAAGATTTGCGGGCGCTTCATCACCCATCTCGACGAGGACGACACCTACGAGCCGGAGCGCATCGCCCTCGCGGTCGAGACCGCGCAGCGCAACCGCGCCGACCTCGTCTGGCATAAGTTCTGGTTCCAGCAGCCGGACGGAAGCTGGAAGATGTGGGGCAACGGCCTGATGGAATATGCGCAGGTCGGGCTCGGCATGACACTCTACCACAGCTTCTTCAAGCGCCTGCACGCGGACGTCTATGCCTATCGCGTGGGCGAGCCGGGCGACTGGAATTTCATCCGCCGGATCAAGCACCTGCGCCCGCGCATGCACTTCATCGACCAGCCGCTGACGTCCTATTACCGGCTGCCGGAGCGCACGCCCTTCGTGCCGCGCCCGGACGAGACCTATCTCGACTGAGCAACCTCAGAGCCTACCCCGGAATTGGGTCGGGTGATCGGCCTGGACCCTCTCGGCCGTCATGGCTAGGCATGACGGCCCGGGGCGACTTCCGTCAGGCCCTCAGGAGGCCGTCGCCAGCGCGGCGGTGAAGACCGACCAGATCTCGTCGGCCTGAGCGGCCTCGGCGCCGTCATAGATCGGCAGGCACACCGCCCGGCTGGAAAGCCGCCTCGCCTGCTCCGGCGGAGCCTCGCCCTCATAGGCGAGCGGCGGGAAGTAGTAGCGTCGGACCTGCAGCCCCGACGCCGCGCTGGCGGCGATCAGCGCTTCGACCTTCACACCTTCCGGCAGCCGGAGCGCGAAGCACTGCCAGGGCGAAATCTCCTCCTGCCCGACCGCGCAGAAGGTCTCGATGCCGACCTGCGCGGCGTGGAGGTTGTAGCGCGCCGCCATCGCCTGGCGCTGCGCCAGCCGGCGCGGCAGATAGCGCAGCACCACCCGCGCCATCGCGGCGGTGAGCTCGTCCATCTTGCCGTTGATGCCCTGCCCCGGCTTCAGGCTGCCGAGCGTCCACAGGCCGAAGTTGAATGCCGAGCGCAGCTCGTTCTCCATCGCCGCCGGCCCGATGGCGATCCCGCCCTCGCCCACGCCGAACGGCTTGGTGGCGTGCAGCGAGAACAGCTCGATCGCCCCCGGCACGGCATAGCGCGCCACCACCTCGCGGGAGACGCCGAGCCCGGCGGCGTTGTCGATGATCAGCGGCACGCCGGCGCGCCGGCACACCTCGGCGAGCGCGCTCATGTCGCCCCAGATGCCGTAGGGCCTGACCGCGATCACCGCCCGGCAGCCGCGCGCCGCGATCGCCGCCTCGGCGGCGGCCGCGTCCAGCACGCCGGTCGTGGGATCGACGTCGCCGACCACCGGTTCCAGCCCCGCGCCGCGCACGGCCGAGAGCGTCGCCGGAAAGGTGAAGGCGGGGATCAGCACCGGCCCGTCCACCTTCAGCGCGATGAGGGCGCCCGACAGTCCCGCGGTGCAGTTGGCGCAGGTCACGGCGACCGTGTCGGTCAGGTAGGCGGCCTCGATGTCCTCTTCGAGGGCGATCGAGCACGGGCCGAAATTGGAATAGAAATTCGCCGCACGCGAGCGTGCAAACTCCTCGGCCACCTCGGCGAGGTCGGGCAGCCGGGGCCGGATGAACGGATACCGGTACTGCGCGACGACCGAGAAAACATCAGGCTTCATTGCCACCCCACCAGACGAAGCGCCGAACGCAGCAAGGGCGTCATCGTCGAATTGTCCAACGATATCCGAAGGACAGGCGAAAGGGCACGAGCCGGAAGCGCGTTTCTCCTTATCCAGTCGCGCTTCGCGGGTAAAGCGCTTCCAATTCGCGCCGCACCCCACATTGGGTGCAGGCTTGGAACATTGACAATGTATTGGGTGGCTCCTACAGCACCCCTTGGGGCGGCAAGGAACACAAGATTTCCCGCCCTCGGCAGGCGGAACCGGACGGACCCAAGGGCAGCACGTGGCGATCAGTTCATCAGCGATTCGGCGTGCGCTTTCGAGCGGCCTGATCGACGGGCCCTGGTACATCGAGCGCTACGCTCTGCCGCCGAAGACCTCCGCGCTCAGCCATTTCCTCAGCACCGGCTGGCGCAAGGGCCGCGCGCCCAACCGGTATTTCGATCCGGACTGGTACCGCGAGAGCAACCCGGCCGTCGCCGCCGCCGGCATCGATCCGCTGACCCATTATATCGAGCAGGGCGAGGCCGAGGGCCGCTGGCCCTGCCGCGTCTTCGACCCGGCCTTCTATGCCAAGACCTACGGCGTCGAGCTCGGCGGAGGCGCCGCCCTCGCCCATTTCGTGCGCGATGGCGCCGCGCAGGGGCTGCGGCCGAACGCGTGGTTCGATCCTCACCATTATATCGAGAAGAACGTCGACCTTCCGCGCAACGTCGCCATCGCCGCCAGCCACTACATCGAATGGGGGCACAAGGAGCGCCGGGCCGTCAGCGCCGAGTTCAACGCGCCGTGGTATCGCGCCCACTACCAGATCGGCACCGAGGCCGACCCGATCCAGCATTATGTGACGGTCGGCCAGGCGCGCGGCTTCGCGCCCAACCGCGAGGCCATTGTCTCCCCGGCGAGCGAGGTGCGCCGCTACAGCGCGCCCGGCTCCGGCTTCGAGACGCTCGACCGCTCGATCATCACCGCCGGCCCTGCCCGCGCCAAGGCGATCGCCTTCTATCTCCCGCAATTCCACGCCATCCCGGAGAACGATGCCGCCTGGGGCACGGGCTTCACGGAATGGCGCAACATCTGTCGCGGCCAGCCGCGCTTCGTCGGCCATTACCAGCCGCGCGTGCCGCGCGACCTCGGCTTCTACGACCTCACCGATCCGCAGGTGATGCGCCGGCAGATCGAGCTCGCCAAGGCGGCCGGAGTCCACGGCTTCTGCTTCTATTATTATCAATTTGGCCGGCAGCGGGTGCTGGAAAAACCAATTGACCAGTTGCTCGCCGATCCCACCCTCGAAATGCCGTTCTGCCTGCTGTGGGCGAACGAGAACTGGACCCGCCGCTGGGACGGACAGGAATCGGAGATCCTGCTCGCGCAGAACTACGACGAGGACAGCGACCGCCATCTGATCGAGAGCATGGCCGCCGCCATGTCCGATCCGCGCTACATCCGCGCCGAGGGCCGGCCGCTCTTCTTCGTCTACCGGCCCGGCATCATCCCGGGCATGCGCGCCCGCACCGAGCGCTGGCGCAAGCTGTTCCGCGAGCGCGGCCACGACCCGTGGCTGCTGATGGCGCAGTCCTTCTACGACCATGATCCGACGGATTACGGCCTCGACGGCGCCGTCGAGTTCCCGCCGCACAAGCTCACCACGGTCGCCAGCCCGATCACCGACACGCTCAACGTCCTCGATCCGCATTTCGAGGGCCTGGTGTTCGACTATGGCGACGTCGCGCGCGCCTCGCTCGAATATCCCGAGCCGTCCTATCCGCTGATCAAGACGGCGGTGCCCTCGTGGGACAACGACGCCCGCCGCCAGGGCACCGGCACGACGCTCGCCAACGCGACGCCCAAGGCCTATCAGGACTGGCTGGAAGCACTCGTCGAGCGTGCGCGCGAGAAGCCGTTCGCCGGCGAGCCCTTCGTCTTCATCAACGCCTGGAACGAATGGGCGGAAGGCGCCTATCTCGAGCCCGACGTGCATTTCGGCTCGGCCTATCTGAACGCCACGGCGCGCGCCGTGGTCGGCTCCGGCGCCATCGCCGCTGCCAGCGAGCCCCACATTCTGCTGGTCGGCCACGATGCCCACCCGCATGGCGCGCAAATGACGCTGCTGAACCTCGGGCGCTGCTTCAAGCGGCAGTTCGGGGTGCGCGTCAGCTTCCTGCTTCTGGAAGGCGGGCGCCTGCTGCCGCGCTATGAGGAGATCGGCGACGTCGTGGTCACCAAGCCCGGCGACGCGGACTTCGCCCGCAACATGGCCGAGCTCGCAGAGCGCGGCATCGGGCTGGCGCTCACCAACACCGTCGTCACCGGGGCGGTGGTGCCGCAGCTCAAGAAGCTGGGCATGCGCGTCGTCTCGCTGGTGCACGAGCTGCCGCGCCTCATCCGCGAATTCGGCATCGAGCAGCCGGCCCAGCAGATCGCCCGCCAGAGCGACGTAGTGGTGTTCGCCGCCGACCTCGTGCGCGAGGGTTTCGAGACCGCGGCGGCGCCGGTGGCCGGACAGAGCCTGATCCTGCCGCAGGGGCTCTACGCCGAGATCGTGCCGCAGCCCGGCGCGGCGGCCGCCGTGCGCAAGGAGCTGGATCTGGCGCCAGAGGCGCGCATCGTGCTCGGCGTCGGCTATGCCGACCTGCGCAAGGGCATCGACCTGTTCCTCGAGACCGCGCGCCATGCGGCGCTCTCCGACCCCGGCCTCGTCTTCGTCTGGGTCGGCGCGCTGGAGCCCGCGGTGGCGACCTGGCTCGCGCCGGCGGACGAGGACGGTGCGCTGCCCTCGAACGTCCGGCACATCCCCTTCACCAACGACATCGGCCGCTATCTGCAGGCAGCGGACGCCTTCTATCTCACCTCGCGCGAGGACCCCTTCCCCTCGACGGTGATCGAGGCCCTCGCCTGCGGCCTGCCGGTGGTTGGCTTCGCCGGTCGCACCGGCACCGGCGAATTGATCGAGCGCTTCGGTCGGCTGGTGCCTGCCTTCGACACCGCCGCCGCGGCGCGCGCGCTACGCGCCGAGATCGATGCCGACGCACCGGCGAAGGTCGAAGAGCGCAAGGCCGTCGTCGCTCGCGATTTCCGCTGGTCGGAATATGCCTTCCGCCTGCTTCAGCAGCTCCGGCCCGCCTGGAAGCGGATCTCGGCCGTGGTGCCGAACTACAATTATGCCCACTATCTGGAAGAACGGCTCGACAGCATCTTCCGCCAGAGCGTGCCGGTCTACGAGATCATCGTGCTGGACGATGCCTCGACCGACGGCAGCCTGAAGGAGATCGAGCGCGTCGCCCGCGAGCGCGACCGCGTGGTCCGCATCGTCGCCAATGCGGCCAATTCCGGCTCGATCATGAAGCAGTGGGCCAAGGCGGCGAATGAGGCGAGCGGCGATCTTTTGTGGATCTGCGAGGCGGATGACGGCGCCTCGCCCGATTTCCTCGCCAAGCTCGTGGCCGAGTTCGGTCCCGACACGGTCATGGCCTGCACCGATTCCCGCCAGGTCGACAGCGACGGCGGGCTGCTCGCCGAATCCTACGCCTATTACTTCACCCGCTTCGTCGGCAGCGCCCTCAGCCACAGCTTTCATGCGCAGGGGCGCGACTTCGCGGCGAACTATCTCTCCATTGCCAATCTGCTGATCAACGTCAGCTCGGTGCTGTTTCGCCGCGAGACTCTCGTCGAGGTGTTCGAGCGGGAAGTCTCGGAGCTCCAGCATTTCCGCTTCGCCGGCGACTGGCTGGTCTATCTCGGCATGTGCCAGGCCGCGGGCGACGTGTTCTTCTGCGCCGAACCGCTCAACGTGCATCGCCGGCACACCAACAGCACCACTCAGCTCACCGCGCCGGAGCGTCACATCGACGAGGTGGTGCGCGTGCACCGTGCCTTCGCCCGCCTGTTCGGAGCCGGCGAGACCCTGCGCGAGCGTCAGCGCACCTATCGCGGCGAACTGCGCGACCAGTTCGGCCTGCCGCCGGAGAAGGGTGACGCCACCGCTCCCGCCGACCCGGCCGATGCGCCGCTCGAAGCCTAGGCGGTCGCCCACCCATCCAGGGGGTCGGCGCTGATGGCGCACCCCTCTTCTGCCGCCGTCTCGTCCGCAAGGATATGCCGGGTCGCCGACCGCGCGGCCCGTCCCGCTGCACTGGTGCTCTGCGGCGTTGCGGCGCTGTTCTTCTTCCTGGTCCTGCTGCCGCCGGCGCGCCCCTTCCCCTACAGCGACGACTGGGTCTATCCGCGCCTCCTGGCGGCGCCCGCCGGCGAGCTGTTCGCCTGGTTTCTCGCGCCGAACAACGATCATTTCATTCCGGTGATGAAGGTCGTGCAATTCGGCCTGCTGCAGGCCGGCGGCTTCGACTTCCGCGTGCTCATCGCCCTCAACGCCGTCCTCGCGCTGGCCGGCGCCCTGTGCTTTCTCGCCGCCGCGGCACGCTACCGGGGCGGCTCGCGCGTCGGCGACCTCGTCATTCCCCTGCTGCTCCTCAATCCCGCCTTCGCCGCCTTCGGCTGGGGGTTCGCGGCGCAGTTCGTTTTCTCCGTCGCGTTCAGCGCCATCTTTCTGGCGGCCTTCGTCACCTCAGCGAACCTGCACAGCCGCCGCTGGCTCGTCATCGCCTTCACCGCGCTCGGCCTGTGCGCGCTGAGCGGCATGAACGGCCTGATCGTCGCCGGCATCACGGCGCTTTTCCTTCTTGTCGCGAGCTTCTGCACCGCCAATGCTCCCCTCGCCCGCGCCACCCGTTGGGGAAGCGCGATGGTGCTGCTGCTGTGCCTCGTCGTGCTGTGGCAATGGCGCCCGTCCGGCGCCTCGATCTCACCCCTCGCGACATCGCCGGAGCGCATCGGCGAATGGCTCTACGGTATCGCGACCTCGAGCTTCGCCGTCGCCGCCGTGCTTTCCGCCGGCTGGTGGCGCGCCGTACTGGTCGCGGTCCTCGTGGCGCTGGCCGCGATCCTCGCCGCGCGCTCCTCGATCCGGCACATTGCGGCGCGCGACATGCGCCTCGCCGATGCTGCGCTCCACGGCATCTTCTTCGGCCATCTGGTGATGCTGGGCGCCATCGTCATGGGACGTGCCGCGCAGGGCGGATGGGGTGGCGGCAATGAGGGGCATTACGGCTTTCTCACCGTGCCGCTCGTCATAAGCGCGTGGATCATCGTCTCCTCGCGCCTGCCCGCCCTGCCGGTGGCGGCCCTCGGTGTCGGGCTCGTCATCGCCTATGGCGCGGCCTTCCTGACCGGGGCCGAATGGCGCCTCGGCTTCGTCCGCTCGACCGCCCCGCATCATGCCGAGATCATGGAGGCGTTCCGCTCCACGGCGCCGAGCGCGGAGATCGTGGACCGCTATCCGCTCGATCTCTTCTTCATCGACAACCCCGACATACGGCGCCAACTGACGTCCGACATAGACGCCCTTCGAACAACGGGAAGTCCGCTCTACACTCACCGCACCAGATGAGACGGGCCGACGGAGATGCGCGGGACGATCGACAACAGCGTGCTGTCCGAGACGGCCTCGCCCCGCATGGACAGGGCCTGCTCGGTCCTTCTCAGGACGCTGTTCGTAGTGTCGTTTCTGCACGCGCTGTTCGTGATGGCGATCGGGACCAGCCAGCCGCTGCTCGATCATCACAGTTTCCGGCAGACCCAAACGGCGGTCGCGAGCTACTGGATGCTGCACGGCAGCTCCTGGATCGCCTATGAGACGCCGACGCTTGGGGCACCCTGGTCGGCTCCGTTCGAGTTTCCGACCTTTCAGTGGCTGGCGGCGATCATCGCCTGGTTCGGCGTGCCCCTGGACATGGCCGGCCGCGCGCTGTCCTTCGTCTTCTTCCTCGCGGCGCTCTGGCCGCTGCGCATTCTCTTTCGCGAGCTGCGCCTGAGTTCCGAGAGCTATCTCGCGACGGCGGCGCTATTCCTCGCCTCCCCGATGTACCTGTTCTGGGGGCGTGCCTTCCTCATCGAGTCCTGTGCGTTGTTCTTCGCCCTGTTCTGGCTGGCGCTGCTGGCGCGTTATCTCAACCAGCGGAACTGGCGTGTCGCCGTCGCCGCGATCGCGATGGGAGCTTTGGCGACCACGACCAAATCGACAACTTTTCCGGCCTTTGCCGTGCTTGGCGGCGCCGGCTTCGTCTGGGCCATCCTGCGCGAGCGGCAGGCCGGTCGGCCGCTGGCCGACCTCGCCCGGCTGACCGCAGCCTGCGCCGCCATCGCCCTCATACCGCTCGCGATAGGGCTGGTCTGGGTCGATTATTCCGACCGGCTGAAGGAGATGAACGAATTCGCGAGCCACCTGACCTCCAAGCGCATGGCCTGGTGGAATTTCGGCGATCTCAGCCAGCGGCTGAGCCGCACATTATGGATCGAGACGCTGATCGAGCGCGTGATGCCCGAGCTGCTCGGCCGGCTGTGGCCGCTCGCCATTGGTGCGCTGGTCGCTGCCGCGTTTGATCGCTGCAACTTCGCGCTCGTGGCAGCCTTCACCATCGCCTTCCTGCTGCCCTTCGTGACCTTCACGAACCTCCACATCGTCCACAACTATTACCAGGTCGCGAACGGGCTGCTCCTGCTGATCGCCATCGGCATCGGGCTCGGCACGCTGCTCGCCGGTCGCGCCGCGCCATTGGCGCTCTTCGCGCTGGTTGCGGTCACGGCGGGTCAGATCGTCTATTTCCAAAAGACGGCCATGCCGATCATCACGTGGGACTACGGCAATAACAGGCTCTGGCGCATCAGCAGGGTCGTACAGGCCAACACCACCCCGGACCAGGGCATCATCATTATCGGCGATCCGTGGTCCTCGGTGCTTCCCTATTATACCGAGCGCAAGACCTTCAGCCTCGCCGAGCCCTTCCCGGCCGAGCAGGTGGGGCGCGTGTTCGACGACCCCGGAAAGTTCCTGGGCGGTCTTGCGCTGGGAGGGATCGTCTATTGCGCGGATCGTCTCGCGATCTATACCAAGACGGCGCCCTTGATCGAGGAATTCGTCAGGGGCAGGCAGGTGCTCGGCGAGTATGAGGGCTGCCAGTTCCTCGCACCGACGCGCTAGAAACGCATCCCCGAAAGGCACTGGGCGGCATGCTGGACGTTCCGGACGACAGCCCTCTCGCACGGCTCATTCCCAAGGACGAGGACAGCGCCGGCCGAATCCTGCGGATCCTGCTCCTGGTGGTGCTCGTCCATGCCGTCGGCGTGCTGCTGGTCGGCATCACACAGCCGCTGCTCGACCTCCACTCCTTCCGGCAGACTCAGACCGCGCTCAGCGTCTACTGGCTGGCGCAGGGCGGCCCCTGGCTCGCTTACGAGACGCCGGTCGTCGGCGCGCCGTGGTCGATCCCCTTTGAATTTCCGGTCTATCAGCTCGTCGTCACCGGTATCACGAGCCTCGGCGTGCCGATCGTGATCGCTGGGCGCCTCGTGTCGTTCGGCTTCCTTATCGGCACGCTCTGGCCGCTGCACATGCTGTACAAGGAGCTGCGCCTCGGTCCGGCGGCGTGGCTCGCCAGCGCGGCGCTGCTCCTTGCCGCTCCGATGTATGCCTATTGGAGCCGGACCTTCCTGATCGAGACCTGCGCGCTGTTCTTCTCGGCGCTCTGGCTCGCCTTGCTGATGCGCTACCTCACCCGCGACAGCCTGCTGGCGGCGCTGGGCGCCACGCTGGCCGGCAGCCTCGGCATGCTGGCGAAGTCGACGACGTTCCCGGCCTTCGGGGCCGTGGGCGCGTTGGCCGTCGCCATCTTCCTGCTGCGCGAGATGCGCGCGCACCGGCCGGCCGGGACGATCCTGCGGCGCGCTTTTATGTGCGCGCTGGCCGGCGTCCTCCCAGTTGTCGTCGGCATGGCGTGGCTCGATTATTCCGATGCGGTGAAGTCGGCCAATCCGTTCGGCCGGATGCTGACCTCGGCCTCGCTGTCGCTATGGAACTTCGGCGACATGCAGCAGAAGCTCAGCACCGCGCTGTGGGACGACGTGGTGTGGCGCCGCGTGCTGCCGGAAGCGCTGGGCACGCTCTCCCTGCTCGGCCTCGCCCTCGTCGCGCTGGCCTTCACGGCGCGCCGCACGGCGCTGGCCGCCACGCTGGCGCTGGTCGGCTTCCTGTTCCCCTTTGTCGTGTTCACCGGGCTGCACTCGGTGCACAACTACTATCAGGTCGCGAACGGCATCTTCCTGCTGGCGGCGGTCGGCATCGGCATCGGCCGGCTCAACGACGCCGGCTGGCGCACCGCCGCCGCCATCGTTCTGGCGGCGCTGGTCGCCGGCCAGTTCACGACCTTCTACCAGCGCTTCGCGCCTGTCGTGACGCGCGATTACAGCGACAATCACCTGCTGCGCATCGCGACGCTGGCGAAGGAGGCGACTACCCCGCGGCAGAGCCTCATCGTCATCGGCGACGACTGGGCCTCGACCGTGCCCTTCCATGCCGAGCGCAAGGCGCTGGCGCTCGCGCCCTGGTTCCCGCTGCCGCTGTTCGAACAGGTCTTCGCCAATCCGCAGGCCTTCCTCGGCGAGCGGCCGCTCGGCGGCATCGTGCATTGCAGGAGCGAGCTGCCGCTCTACAAGGAGCACATCCCGGCCATCGAGGCTTTCGTGAAGGACCGCGCGGTTCTCGGCTCCGCCGGCGGATGCGAGTTCCTCTCGCCCGACCGGCAGGCACGCGAGCCTAGCGCCGCCCCCACAGGCGGCTGATGCCGGCCCAGATCAGCTTGGCCGCCGAAGAGAACGGCTTGCGACGCAGCTTCTCCGCCTGCTTGGCGCCGCGCGCGGCGAGCGTCTCGAGCTCGCCGACCTTGACCGAGGTCTGCGCCAGCGCTTCCTCGAGCTCGTCTATCCGCGCCGAGGAGCTGATCAGCGCCAGTTCCAGCTCCTCGATGCGGGCGCCGCGCTCCTCCACCACCGACTGGGCGAAGTCGAGCGACTTCGTCAGGTGGTCGCGGGTGGCGACGTGCTCCTGCATCGAGATGAAGCCGGCGCCGATATAGAAGCTCGGGCCGAGCACCGGCAGCTCCGCCGCAGTGGCGAAGGCGATGACATAGGGCGCGCGCGGCAAGCCGGGCGACAGCTCGAACAGCTCCTCGCCGCGCTGCTCGATGGTGAGCGCCGGCGCCGCCGAGGGGCCGTCCTGCGCCAGCAGCGAGCCGTGCATGATCCGCTGCAGCAGGTATCCGACCTTCGGGAAGTAGCCCCCGAGCAGCTCGGCGAACTCGACGCGCGTCAGCTCGCGGACATGATAGGGGTTGGAATCGTCGTCCGGCGCCGAATAGATGTCGCGGTCCGGCGTCGAGACGATGAACAGCCCGTCCGGCTTCAGCACGCGCTTCACCTCGCCGAGGAAGCGCTCATGCTCGTAGAAATGCTCGATGGTCTCGAACGAGACGACGAGATCGACCGAGGCATCGGGCAGCGGGATGTCGAGCGCGCTGCCGGCCACATATTCGAGGTTCGGGCGGCCATAGCTCGCCTGCGCATGGGCGATCGATTCCGCGTCGATGTCGACCCCGACCACGCGCTCTGCCACCTGCGCAAGATAGGCCGAGCCGTAGCCCTCGCCGCAGGCGACATCGAGCACCACCCGCCCGCGCGCTAGCTGGCGGGCGTAGAAATAGCGATGCAGATGCTCGAATTCGATCTGGCCGCCGACCTCCGAGGTCATGCGCTCGCCGGTGAATTCCAGCGCGTGCCTCGGCACTTCGCGCTTGAAGATCTCTCCCATAGGTCCGGTCTCTCGCGGCGCTCCGCAGGACGGAACGACCGGCGGCGTCTGGTGTGTTGGCAGGCCTGATCGGCCCGAAGGGCATACCGTGTTTCGGTGGTGCCGCCTAGAGCGCGCCGCTGCGCGGCGGGCGGCTCACAGCAGCTTGTGGATGCGGTCGCTGGTCACCCGCAGCGGCCTCTCGTGGGGCCCCTTCAGCACGCTCCTCGGCGGCACGTTGGTCGCCACGACGCCGCCGTTGAGGACGGCCGTTTCCTCGCCGAGCGTCACGCCGGGCGTCAGCCGCGCACCGCCGGCGAGATAGCAGCGGTCGCCGATGATGGAGCGCCCTCCGAGCTGGCAGACGGCGGACAGGAAGCAATAGTCGCCGAGAACGCAATCATGGCCGATCAGGCTGCCCGACCAGCAGATCAGGCCGTCGCCGATGACCGTGCCGGGCTGGATGATGCAGTATTCGAGGATGATCGGCGCCTCGCCGATGTGCTCGGCGTAGATCTGCGCGGTGGGATGGATGAAGGACGCCAGCGTGTAGCCGCGCGCCTTCGCCTCGGCGTGCTTGCGCAGCCGGAGCTGGTTCATCTCGCGATGGCTGACCGGGCCGAGGATCTCGACGCTGCCCGGCGGATGCGTGATCTCGAGGTCCTCCCAGGCGAAGATCGGCCGGCCGTCGAATTCGCCCTCGCCGATGAAGGCCTTGTCGGTGGTGTAGCCGAGCACGCGGTGGTCGGTATCCCGTTCCAGATAGACACGCATCATGCGGGCGGCATAGCTCGCCCCGAAGATTATGACATCGCTCACTTGGCCGCCCCCCGCTGCGCCGTCCGGCTGCCCACGAGGTAGCCCAGCGGGGCGCGCCGTTCAATCGCCAACAGCCGGATATACTCCATGCCGCCAACACGGGCTGACGGCGGAGAATTTTTCTACGCGGTCTGTCGGGGCGAGGCAGGCCCGAACGTTCCTTGAAGGCGAACCCCGTCCGGCCGCCGCGCCGGACCGGCTCAAACGGGAGAACCGCCATGATCGTCCAGCCTTATCTATTCTTCGAAGGATGCTGCGAGGAGGCCGTCAACTTCTACGCCAAGGCCCTCGGCGCCGAGATCACCATGATGCTGCGCGTGAAGGATGCGCCTGAGCGGCCGCCGGAAGGCGCCATGCCGGGGCTGACGGACGACAAGATCATGCACGCCTCGTTCCGCGTCGGGCAGACCATCGTCATGGCCTCCGACGGCGGCTGCAGCCAGGCATCGGAGTTCAAGGGCTTCCGCCTGTCCATCACCGCTGACACCGAGGCTGATGCCGACCGCATGTTCGCCGCGCTGGCCGAGGGCGGTTCGGTCGACATGCCGCTCGGGCGCACCTTCTTCTCCCCGCGCTTCGGCATGCTCACCGACCGCTTCGGCGTCGGCTGGATGATCGTCATGGACGGCCAGTGAGAGACGGCGGGAGGAAACAGCCATGACGAAGAAGGTCCTGCTGCTGATCGGCACCCGGAAGGGCGCCTTCATCGCGGAGAGCGACGCCGGGCGCCGCTCGTGGGAGCTGCGCGGTCCGTTCTGCGAAACATGGCCGATGAACCATGTCGTCGCCGACCCGATGACGGGCGTCATCTATGCCGGCGGCGGCAATGAATGGTTCGGCCCGGCCGTGTGGAAGTCGGAGGATTTCGGCCGGAGCTGGACGCACTCCAGCAACGGCCTCGCCTATGAGGCGGGCGAGACGCCGATCAAGGCGGTCTGGAGCCTCGCGACGGGACGCGAGGCGCTCTATGCCGGCGTCGATCCGGCCGGACTGTTCCGCAGCGAAGACGGCGGCGAGACCTGGACCCATGTCGAGGGACTGCAGAAGCACCCTTCCCGCCCCGAGTGGAATCCGGGCGGCGCCGGGCTGATCCTGCATTCGCTGGTACTCGACCCGGCCGACCCGGACAGCATCTGGGTCGGCATCTCGGCTGCCGGCGTGTTCCACAGCGCCGACGGCGGAGCGACATGGGAGGCGCGCAACCGGGGCACCCGCGCCGACTATATGCCGGAAGGCCAGAACTACCCCGAGTTCGGGCAGTGCGTGCATTGCGTCGTCATGGCGCCGGGCAGGCCAAACCGGCTCTACCAGCAGAACCATTGCGGTATGTACCGCTCGGACGACGGCGGCGTCACCTGGCAGAGCATCGAGAAGGGCCTGCCCTCCTCCTTCGGCTTCCCCGCCGCCGCCCATCCGCGCGACCCGGAGACGAGCTATCTGATCCCGCTGAACGGCGACATCTCCGGCCGCTTCATGCCGAACGCGCGCGCCGCGGTGTGGCGCACCCGCGACGGGGGCTCGACATGGGAAGCGCTGCGCCGGGGCTTGCCGCAGGAGGGCGCCTATTTCAACGTGCTGCGCCAGGCGATGGCCACCGACCGGCTGGAACCGGCCGGCGTCTATTTCGGCACCAATTCCGGCGCCCTGTTCGCCAGCGCGGATGAGGGCGAGGAGTGGGCCTGCATCGCCCAATACCTGCCGACCATCACCTCGGTCGAGACCGTGGTGGTGGCGAGCTGACGGGAGGACCGCATGGACCAGCGGGCCAGCCTCATCGAAACCGCACCGGCTGCGGAGCGGCCGGTGCTGGTACGACTGCCGCCGCATCTGACGGCGCTGTTCCCCGGCGCCGAGCGGCTCGTCGCGCTCGATGCCGCCAGCGTCGCCGGAATGGTCGACGCGCTGGAGGCACGCTGGCCGGGCATGCGCGACCGCCTCTGCGATTCGACGCCGGCGATCCGCCGCCACATCAATGTCTTTGTCGGCGGCCGGCGCGCGACCTTGGAAACAAGGCTGGCGCCGGGCACCGACGTCTTTGTCATAACCGCCATCAGCGGCGGCTGAGAACCGCCGCAAGGGAGAGACCATGCTCTACGCGCTGCTCTGCTACCATTCCGAGGACGTCGTCTGCTCGTGGAGCAAGGAGGAGGACGACGCCGTCATGGCCCGCCTCGCGGTGGTGCAGGAGAAGCTCGCCAAGGCCGGCAAGCTCGGCCCGACCCTGCGGCTGATGCCAACCACCACGGCGACCACCCTGCGCAAGGAGAAGGACCCGCCGGTCATCCTCGACGGCCCCTTCGCCGAGACCAAGGAGCAGTTGCTCGGCTTCTACGTGCTCGACTGCACGGGGCTCGACGAGGCGCTGGAGATCGCCACCGAGCTAGGACGCGCCAATCCCGGCGGCTCCTATGAGATCCGCCCGGTCGGCATCTTCTTCGAGGGCAGCTTCGGGAGCGGCGCACGGTGAGCGAGGATCCGCGCTGGATCGATGCCGCGCTCACCTCCGCCCGTCCGCAGGCGGTCGCCGCCCTGTTGCGCTATTTCCGCGATCTCGACCTTGCCGAAGAGGCTTTCCAGGAGGCCTGCCTGCGGGCGCTGAGGACATGGCCGCGCAACGGCCCGCCGCGCGATCCACCCGCCTGGCTGGTCTTCGTCGGCCGCAATGTAGCGATCGACGCGGTGCGCCGGAACAGCCGCCAGACCGCCCTGCCGCCGGAGGAGCAGCTCTCCGACGTCGACGATGCCGAAAGCGACCTCGTGGCAAAGCTCGACGATGCGGACTACCGCGACGACGTGCTGCGGCTGCTGTTCATCTGCTGCCACCCCGACCTGCCGTCGACCCAGCAGATCGCCCTCGCCCTGCGTGTCGTTTCCGGCCTTTCGGTCAAGCAGATCGCGCGCGCCTTCTTGGTTGGCGAGGCGGCGATGGAGCAGCGCATCACCCGCGCCAAGGCCCGCGTCGCGCAGGCCGACGTCCCGTTCGAGGCGCCGGGCGCGGTGGAGCGCGCCGAGCGGCTCGGCGTCGTCGCGGCGATGATCTACCTGCTGTTCAACGAGGGCTATTCCGCCACCAGCGCGACGACCGCGACACGGGCGCCGCTGTGCGAGGAGGCGATCCGGCTCGCCCGTCTGCTGCTGCGCCTGTTTCCGGCAGAGCCCGAGATCATGGGCCTGACCGCGCTCCTGCTGCTTCAGGACGCCCGCGCGCCCGCACGCTTCGACGCCGGCGGCGCCGTCATCCTTCTCGAGAACCAGGACCGGAGCCTGTGGAAGCGCGGCGCCATTAACGAAGGGCTTGCCCTGCTCGACAAGGCGATCCGCCATGCCCGCACCGGCCCCTATCAGATACAGGCCGCCATCGCCGCGCTGCATGCCCGCGCCGGGACGCCGGAGGCGACCGACTGGCGGCAGATCGACCTGCTCTACGCCGCGCTGGAGCATCTCCAGCCCTCGCCCGTCGTCACCCTCAACCGCGCCGTCGCGGTGTCCAAGGTCCGCGGCCCGGAAACCGCGCTCGCCATGATCGAGCCGCTGGAGCAGCGCCTCTCCGGCTATTTCCACTTCTTCGGCCTGCGCGGCGCGCTGCTGATGCAGCTCGGCCGCACCGAGGAGGCCCGCACCGCCTTCAACCGCGCGGTGGCGCTGGCCAACACCGCCGCCGAGGCCGCCCATATCCGCGAACATCTGGACCGCCTAGGCGGAACCCGGAAATAGCGGACCGCGCGGAACACCGGCCGCGCCATCCGCATTTACCTCCCCCGTCAGCCTGTCATCGCCGGGGACGGATCGCGGTGCCATACTGCGCCGCCGGGATTTGGAGAGAGAAACGATGCGCCAGCATTCCACCATGAACGACCTTCCCTCGAACGCGAAGAAGGTCGCGATCGAGCTCCTCAACGCCAACCTCGCCGCCACCATCGATCTGGCTCTGGCAACCAAGCAGGCGCACTGGAACCTCAAGGGTCCGCAGTTCATCGCCGTGCACGAGATGCTGGACGGACTGCGCACCGACCTCGACGAGCATGTCGACACCATTGCCGAGCGCGTCGCCCAGCTCGGCGGAACCGCGCTCGGCACCACGCAGACGGTCGCCGACGCGAGCGTCCTGCCGCCCTATCCGGTCGACATCTACAAGGTACCGGATCATTTAAAGGCGCTGATCGAGCGCTACGGCATCGTCGCCAACAAGGTCCGCAAGTCGATCGACGAATCAGACGATGCCGGCGACGCGACCACGGCGGACATTTTCACCGCCGCGTCGCGCTCGCTGGACAAGGCGCTGTGGTTTCTGGAAGCGCATCTTCAGGAAGCAGGGTGACGCCGCCTCGGCATCGCCGTTTCGGGGGTGGGGCTGCACGCCGGCCCCACCCGGCCGGCTCCGGCCCGAATCTTCGCCAGCCATTGCTATCGCATGATTTCAGTGGGCAAGATGCGAGCATTGTCGCACGTTCGGCGCGGCATGCCGCAGGTGGTTTCTTTACTTCCCCAACGTTAGATTGAACGGATCCCGCCACTCCAACGTCTACAATTTGCCATAGATTTCCCATGAATAAACCGGGATTCACATTTGGGTATTGCCTTCGCGGGTGAGTTACTGAAATATCCCGCTGGTTCCTCAGCTAGAACAATAAGAAAATCCACTGATAACGTATCAGGCATGGAAAATGTCCAAGTCAAAAATAATTCAAAAATTGAACCAATGCGGACTGAAGGACGACAGAGCATGGCAAGGAAACTCGCGGAAGTCGACGAACGGGACGGTCGCTCGACCGAACCCGAATGGGCTTCGCGCACAGCGTTTCCAATTCACATGAGTTCCGTTGAAAACGATATCGGCACCGTCACCCATCTGGAAATCGCCCGGGTGATCGAACGTGCGCACCGCCGCTTCCTCGACCTTCTGCGCATGGAGCTGACCCGCCTCGGCATCGACGACATCAGCCCGTCGCAGGTCATGCTGCTCTTCACCATCGGCAATGACGAGCTCTCGGTCCGTGACCTTCTCGAGCGCGGGCACTATCTCGGCTCCAACGCCTCCTACAACCTCAAGCAGCTCGTCGATTCGGGTTATGTCGACCGTTCGGCCTCGCTGCGCGACCGCCGTTCCGCGCGCCTGCGGCTTACCGAGAAGGCCGTGAAGCTGTGCGACGCGATCCGCACCGTGCACGACAATTTCCACCGCCAGACGGTGCGCGACGAGAGCGAGACGCGCGATCTGAGCATCGCCTACAACGTGCTGCGCCGGCTCGAGCTTCTGTGGACCGGCTCGCTGCGCTACGGCGGCGACGCCGGCTGATCACGCAGCTTTCCTCCCGCCGCCCCGGCGTTCGACGCCGGGGCTTTTTTCATGGGTGTGGAACAGGCCGGCGTCAGGTGATGACGTCGGGTTCGGTACGCCCGGTGCGACCGGCGATATCCGGCAGGCTGCGCGAGATCGCGATGAGGTCGGCAAGCGCCACCTGCGGATCCTGGTCCTGCCGCGCCGGATCGCCCTCGAAGCGCTCGATATAGACGCGCAGGGTCGCCCCCGCCGTCCCGGTGCCGGAGAGACGGTAGACGATGCGCGAGCCACCCTCGAAGAAGATGCGCAGCCCCTGCTTCGTGGTCATGGAGCCGTCGACCGGGTCGTCATAGGCGAAATCATCGGCGCGCTCGACGGCAAGGCCGCCGAAGCTCTGGCCCGGCAGCGACGCGAGCCGGGCGCGTAGATCGGCGATCAGCCCCTCGGCTGCCGACGCGTCGATCTCCTCATAGTCGTGCCGCGTGTAGTAATTTCGGCCATAGCCGCGCCAGTAATCGACAACGATCGCGTCGACGCTCTCTCCCCGCGCGGCGAGGATATTGAGCCACATCAGCACCGCCCAAAGGCCGTCCTTCTCGCGCACGTGGTTCGAGCCGGTGCCTGCGCTCTCCTCGCCGCAGATAGTGGCGAGACCGACGTCGAGCAGGTTGCCGAAGAACTTCCAGCCGGTCGGCGTCTCGTAGCACTTGATGCCGAGCTTGTCGGCCACACGGTCGGCGGCGCCGCTGGTGGGCATGGAGCGGGCGATGCCGGCGATCCCACCCTTGTAGCCCGGCGCGAGATGCGCATTCGCCGCGATCAGCGCCAGCGAATCCGATGGCGTCACGAAGCGCCCGCGGCCGATGATGAGGTTGCGGTCGCCGTCGCCGTCCGAGGCGGCGCCGAGGTCGGGCGCCTCCGACCCCATCATCAGGTTGAACAGGTCCTTGGCGTGGACCAGGTTGGGGTCAGGATGGTGCCCGCCGAAATCGGGCAGCGGTTCGGCATTGATCACCGTGCCTGCCGGCGCGCCGAGCGTGCCCTCAATGATCGCCTTGGCGTAGGGGCCCGTCACCGCGCTCATGGCGTCGAAGCGCATCGTGAAGCCGCCCGCGAACAGGGCGCGGATCGCCTCGAAGTCGAACAGCGAGGCCATCAGCTCGGCATAGTCCTCGACCGGATCGATGACGTCGACCACCATGTTGGCGACACGGGTGATGCCGAGCCGATCGAGATCGACATCCGGCACATCGGCGATCCGGTACTCGGAGATCGTCTTGGTCCGCGCGAAGATCGCGTCGGTGATCTTCTCCGGCGCCGGACCGCCATTGCCGATGTTGTATTTGATGCCGAAATCGCCGTGCGGGCCGCCGGGATTGTGACTGGCCGAGAGGATGATGCCGCCGAACGCGCCATGCTTCCGAATCACGCAGGAGGCGGCCGGCGTCGAGAGGATGCCGCCCTTACCGACCATCACCCGGCCGAATCCGGCGGCTGCGGCCATCTTGATGACCTTCTGGATCGCCTCGCGGTTGTAGAAGCGCCCGTCGCCGCCGACCACCAGCGTCTCGCCCTCGAAATCGGAGAGGCTGTCGAACACCGACTGCACGAAGTTCTCGACATAGTTCGGCTGCTGGAAGACCGGGACTTTCTTGCGAAGCCCCGAGGTGCCTGGCTTCTGGCCGTCAAACGGGGCGGTGGCGACGGTACGGATCATGGCGTCCTCGGGGATGAACATGCGCGTCACGTGGAGAGCCCCTTGAGGTGGGAGAGGAGACCGGCGGACGAGCCACTCAGCGAGGCCGGCGCAGAGCCGCTCTCCACCGCCGGCAGCAGCGTGTCGGCCAGCTCCTTGCCAAGCTCGACACCCCACTGGTCGAAGCTGTTGATGTCCCAGATTGCCCCCTCTACGAACACCCGGTGCTCGTACAGCGCGATGAGGCGGCCGAGCGCATAGGGGTCGAGCACGCCATAGGCGATGGTGACCGACGGCCGGTTGCCCGGGAAGACGCGGTGCGGGGCGATGCGGTCGGCCTCGGCCGGCGCCACACCCTTGGCGAGGAGCTGGGTGCGGGCCTCCGCCAGCGTACGCCCGCGCATCAGCGCCTCGGACTGGGCGAGGCAGTTCGCCACCAGCATCGCGTGCTGGCGATCATAGGCGCCGGGCTCGTGGCCGCGCGCGGCGATTATGAACTCGACCGGCACCACGCTGGTGCCCTGGTGGAGCAGTTGGAAAAAGGCGTGCTGGCCGTTGGTACCTGGCTCGCCCCACACCACCGGCCCGGTATCGCGCGTGACCGGCTGGCCTTCGCGTGTCACCTGCTTGCCGTTGCTCTCCATGTCGAGCTGCTGGAGATAGGCCGGCAGCCGGGCGAGATGCTGGTCGTAGGGGATGACGGCGCGGGTCGCATAGCCGCAGACATCGCGGTGCCAGATGCCGATCAGGCCGAGCAGCACCGGCAGGTTGGCGGCGAGCGGCGCGGTGCGGAAATGCGTGTCCATCGCCTGCGCGCCGTCGAGGAACTGCCCGAAGCGTTCGGAGCCGATGGCGATCATCAGCGGCAGCCCAATTGCCGACCAGATCGAATAGCGCCCGCCGACCCAGTCCCAGAAGCCGAACACGCGGTCGGGTGCGATGCCGAAGGCGGCGACCTTGTCGAGCGCGGTGGACACCGCCGCGAAATGCGTCCCCACCGCCGCCTCGCCGATCGCCTCCACCAGCCAGCGCCGCGCCGAGGCGGCGTTCGCCATGGTCTCCTGCGTGGTGAAGGTCTTGGAGGCGACGATGAACAACGTCGTCGCCGGATCGAGGGGCTTCAGCGTGTCGTAGAGATGCGCGCCGTCGACATTGGAGACGAAATGCAGGCGCGGGCCGTCGTGATAGGGTGCGAGCGCCAGCGTCGCCATGGCGGGACCGAGATCCGAGCCGCCGATGCCGATATTCACGACATCGGTGAAGGTGCCGCCGCCGGCGGTCTGGATCGCGCCGGAACGCAGCCCCTGGGCGAAGGCGCCCATGGCCTTGAGCACGCCGACGACGTCGCCCGTCACGTCCTGCCCGTCGACCTTGAGCGGCCGCCCGGAACGGCGGCGCAGGGCCGTGTGCAGCACGGCGCGGTTCTCGGTGACGTTGATCCGCGCGCCTGCGAACATCGCGTCGCGCTTCTCCTCGAGCTTCGCCGCGCGCGCCAGTTCGATCAGGAGCTCGCGCGTCCGGGGGGTGAGCGCGGTCTTCGAATAGTCGAGCAGAAGGTCGTCCAGCCGCGCCGAAAACTGCGCGAAGCGTTTGGGTTCTTCGGCGAAGAGACTGACGAGGCTATCCGCCGCGCGAAGCTGGTGGTCGATGGAAAGCGCCGCGAAAGCCGCGTCGACCGCCTTGCTCATGCCACCCTCCGCACTGTCATGTTCGACGCGATGCATACAACGTTCCACACCACCCTATCCGCCAAAACGGCAGAAGACAGCGCCCGCTATCGGACGCCGTATCGCCGTCAAGCGGACATGGCGCAACTCCCCGCCCGAAGCTGCCGAGTAGAGCACCTTTGTGTCGCCCGGATGAGCCCCGCAATGAACGAAAGTCGCCTCAAGCCCTTTCCGATCAGGTGGAATCACCTGATCGATTAGAAAGTGCTCTCGATTCAACAGGCTGGAGCATTTTCCGATCGCGAAAGTCGATAACTTTCGCGGAAAATGCTCTAGCCGTCGCGCCCGAGCGTCCTCTTTACCGTCTCGACCAGTTGCTTGAGCGTGAACGGCTTCGGCAGGAAGCCGAAGGCGGCACCCTCCGGCAGGTTCTTGGCGAAGGCTTCCTCGGCATAGCCGGACATGAAGATGACCTTGATGTCCGGATTGGCGGCGCGCAGCTCCTTGAGCAGCGTCGGACCGTCCATCTCCGGCATGACGACGTCCGAGAGCACGAGCTCGACCTCGGAACCGTGCTCGACCATCACCTCCAGCGCCTCGATGCCGGAACCCGCCTCCAGCACCTGATAGCCGCGTGAGGCGAGCGCGCGGGCGGCGAAGGCCCGCACCGCCTCCTCGTCCTCGACGAGGAGCAGCGTGCCGCGCCCGGTGAGATCGGTGGTCTTGGCCGGCGCCTCGGCAGCCTTGGCCGGCGCTTCCTGCACATCGGGCACATAGCGCGGAAGGAACACGCGGAAGGTGGCGCCCGAACCCGGCTCGCTCGCCACCTGCAGCGTGCCGCCGGTCTGCTTGACTATGCCATAGACCGTGGAAAGCCCGAGGCCGGTGCCCTTGCCGACCTCCTTGGTTGAGAAGAACGGCTCGAAGATCTTGTCGATGATCTCCGCCGGGATGCCGGTGCCGGTATCTTCCACCTCGATCAGCACGTGGTCGGCTGGAGGCAGGCCGGCATCGGCGTAGCGCGCTGCCTCGGCGCTCGTGACATTGGTGGTGCGAATGGTCAGCGTGCCGCCGTCCGGCATGGCGTCGCGGGCGTTCACTGCCAGATTCACCACCACCTGCTCGAGCTGGTTGAGGTCCGCCTTCACCGGCCAGAGATCGCGCCCCTCCTTCACCTCCAGCTTCACCGTCTCGCCGATGAGGCGACGCAGCAGCATGGAGAGGTCGCTCATCACGTCGCCGAGCTTCAGCACCTGCGGGCGCAGGGTCTGGCGGCGCGAGAAGGCGAGAAGCTGGCGCACCAGTCCAGCCGCCCGGTTGGCGTTCTGCTTGATCTGCATCACGTCCTGGAAGGACGGATCGGTCGGTCGCGCATTGGCGAGCAGGAGGTCGGAATAGCCGATGATCGCGGTCAGCACGTTGTTGAAGTCGTGCGCCACGCCGCCGGCGAGCTGCCCAACTGCCTGCATCTTCTGCGACTGCGCGAACTGCGCCTCCAGCGCGCGCTGCTCAGTGGTCTCGATGGCATAGACGATCACCGCATCGCCGCCCTCGCCGTCCTCGACCGGCGCCGCGAAGAGCCGAGCCGAGCGCGCGCCCTCCCCGGCGAGCACGACATCAACCGGACTGCCCGGCGCCTTACCCTCGAGAGCCTGCGCGAGTGCCGCGCCGAGCGCCGTGCGCGAGGCCTCGGCCACCAGCTCGGCCATGCGGCGACCTTCCTCGGCCTCCCCGCCGCCGAACAGGCGGGCGAACATGGCGTTGGCCTGCGCCACCCGGCCGGTGCGGTCGATGGTGGCGATGGCGATCGGCGAATTGTGGAAGAAGCGCGCGAAGCGCACCTCGGCCGCGCGCAGCGGATCGGCGGCATTGTCGTCGCGCGAGCGGTTGACGACGAGGGTACGGGAGGCACCGGGAGTGCCGTCGGAGGCGAAGGCGACGCGGTGCCAGATGCGCACCGGCAGCGTCTGCCCGTTCTTGCGCCTGAGGTCGAGGTCGAGCACCTCGGTGCGCACGCTGCCGGGCGTCGGCGCCAGGCTGGTGAGCAGCGCCGCCGCCGGACCAGGCACCAGATCCGCGACGGTCAGCCCACCGGGACCGAACTCGGCGAGGTCATAGCCGAGCCAGTCCACCAGGGTCGCGTTGATGTAGTGGATCGCCCCGCCGGTTCCGACCGAGAAGAAGCCGGCCGGAGCATGGTCGAGATAGTCGATGGCGTGCTGCAGTTCGAGGAAGGCGTTCTCCTGCCGCTCGCGCTCGCGCGTCAGGTCGCTCACCGTCCAGATCACGCTGCGGTTGGCCCGTCCGCCAGAGCCCGACGGGCGCGCCCCGAGGCGCAGCCAGCGCACCGGCTCGCCGGGGGCGCCGGCGACGCGCACCTCCTCGACCATCGCCTTGCCGTCGCGCACGCCCTGCGCCAGCCGGTAGACCGCCTCGGAGGCGTCGGGATCGCTGGTGAAGAGCCGCTCGACCGGACGGGCATCCTCCTGCGCATCGGTGCCGGTGATCTCGCGGTAGCGCGGATTGGCGTAGAGCACCCGGCCGAGCGGATCGACGATGCTCATCCCCTCGGTCGCGGTATCGACGATGCGCCGCGCAAGCTCGTCGCGCGCATCGGGAATCCCGAATCGCAGCAGCCCGGCGGCGAAGGCGAACAGGGCGAAGACGCCGACCACCGCCAACACGGTGAGCAGGCCGATGATCCAAGGATCGGCATTGTCGCGCCCGAGCAGCAGCAGCGAGACCACCGCGCCGACGAGGGCGAGCGCCACCACCAGCACGAGACGGATGCTGCCGCTGTTCTCGGCACGGTCGAGCGACTGCTCGTCGGGTCTCGTTTCCGCCATCTCTATGCCTGAAGCGCCCATGCGCGAAGCCTGCACTCCTCGAAGCACCGCCCGCCGGCTCGATTCTCGCAGCGGGCCTCTGCGCTATCTTGGTGCCCGAGCCGCAGGCGGGGGGCAAGGGCGTTTCGCGTCGTCGGCACCGTTTCCCCCGCTGCCGCGTCGCGTTCCCGACATGCTTCACGCCGTCTAAATGTGGCGACGGCGGCAAAGCCCTGTATGATATTTGCCCTTTGTATTCTGTAAGCTACCGCGCGGGAGAACCCGATGCCCGACATGTCCCGTTTCGCCGACAGCCTGGAATGGCTCGGCCCTGTCCTCCTCGGCCTCGCCGCCCTGTTCGCCGTCATCGCGCTGGTGAAATGGCTCGGCCGCCGGTCCGCGAATGGCGGCGGACGCGGCGCGAGCACCGAGCGGCGGCTCGCCGTGCTCGACCAGATCACACTCGACGAGAAGCGGCGGCTGGTGCTCATCCGCCGCGACGACGTCCAGCATCTGGTGATTCTCGGTGGCGCCAACGAGCTGCTGGTCGAATCCGGCATCGGCGCGGGTCGTCCCGCCGCCGGCGAGCTGGTGGCCACCCGCCAGACGATCACGCCGCGGCCCGAGCGCGAGCCGGCTCCGACGCCGCGTCCGGTGGCGCCGCCGCAAGCGCCGGTCGCCCCGCGCCAGACCGCTCCGATGGCAACGCCCGTACCGCCGCCCCAACCGCGCCCCGAGCCGCGTCCCGCTCCCGTCGCAGTTCCCGCCCCTGTCGCCGAGCGCCCCGAGCCGCCGGTGGGCCCGCCCACTCCGGCCACCCTCCCGCCGGTCGCGCCCCCACCGCTGGCTGCCGCCCCGCTCGCGGAACCGTCGAGCGTGCCACAACCAGTCGCGCCGTCCTACACCTTCGAGCCGCCTCCGGCGCCGCAGGACCTGCCGACGACGGCCGAGCCGCGCGTCGCGGTGAAGGTCGACCCGCAGTTCGCGGCGATGTCCGGTCGTCTCGAGGAGATCCTGCGGCGGCCGTTCGAGCGCGACGCCGCGCATCCCGAGGAGCCGCACGTCGCGGCGCCGCCGGTCGTGGCCCCGCCCCCGGCGGTCGCCCCGCCTCCCGCCGCCCGGCCGGCGCCCGAGGTCCAGCCGCCCACGACGGCGCGCCCGGGCGATCCCAATTCGAAGGACGACCTCGAAAGCCAGATGGCGAGCCTGCTCGGCCGCGCCCCGACACGCTGAAGCGCGCTCCAAACGAAAGCGGCCGGGCAAAGCCCGGCCGCATGGCGAAACCAATCCAGTAAGGACGGCGACCTAGTCGTCGCGATAGACGCGCTCGCGCCGCTCGTGGCGCTCCTGCGCCTCGATCGACAGCGTCGCGATCGGCCGCGCCTCGAGGCGCTTCAGCGAGATCGGCTCGCCGGTCTCCTCGCAATAGCCGTAGGACCCGTCCTCGATCCGATCCAGCGCGGCGTCGATCTTGGCGATCAGCTTGCGCTGGCGGTCGCGTGCCCGGAGCTCGATGGCCCGGTCGGTCTCGGAAGATGCCCGATCCGCCAGATCGGGATGGTTCTGATTTTCGTCCTGAAGATGCTGAAGCGTCTCTTTCGCTTCGCGCAGGATGTCGTCCTTCCAGTTGAGCAGCTTCTGACGGAAATACTCCCGCTGCCGCTCGTTCATGAAGGGTTCGTCCTCGCGCGGGCGATACTCCTCGTCAATCTCAACCGACATCGCCTCACGTCCTCGTCCTGGGAGAATCCCTTTTTGGGGCGTCTCTCTTTGGGCGCACGCTTATAGCCTCCCGAAATCGGCTGCACAACACCGCATCATGTCATCGGGACGCCATGAAATGCCGGATTTTTCAGCAGGTTGCGCGCCCGAATCGGGCATGGGCTCCGCTGCATTCCCGCTTGGTGCCGCCGCGGGATCCGCCTTACTCTTCGCTTTGGTACAGATAAGGACCCGACATGCGCTTCGAGGGAACCGCCGGCTACGTCGCCACCGACGACCTGAAGACCGCCGTCAATGCCGCGATCGTGTTGGAGCGCCCGCTGCTGATCAAGGGCGAGCCTGGGACCGGCAAGACCGTGCTGGCCGCGGAAGTGGCGAAGGCGCTCGGCGCTCCGCTGATCGAATGGCACGTGAAGTCGACCACCCGCGCGGCGCAGGGCCTCTACGAATATGACGCCGTCTCGCGCCTGCGCGACGGCCAGCTCGGCGATCCGCGCGTCAGCGACATCGCCAACTACATCAAGCGCGGCAAGCTGTGGGAAGCCTTCACCGCGCCGGCCCGACCGGTGCTGCTGATCGACGAGATCGACAAGGCCGACATCGAGTTCCCCAACGATCTGCTGCAGGAGCTCGACCGCATGGAGTTCCACGTCTACGAGACCGGCGAGACGGTGCGGGCTTCGCGGCGCCCGGTGATCCTCGTCACCTCGAATAACGAGAAGGAGCTGCCGGACGCCTTCCTGCGCCGCTGCTTCTTCCACTACATCCGCTTCCCCGACGCGCAGACGATGCAGGCGATCGTCGAGGTTCATTTTCCCGGCATCAAACAGCGTCTGGTGACCGAAGCGCTGCGGCTCTTCTACGAGCTACGCGAGGTCCCCGGGCTCAAGAAGAAGCCTTCGACCTCGGAGCTGCTGGACTGGCTGAAGCTGCTGCTCAATGAGGACATCACCCCCGAGACGCTCCGCGAGCGCGACCCGCGCCGGGTGATCCCGCCGCTCGCCGGCGCGCTGGTGAAGAACGAGCAGGATGCGCATCTGCTCGAGCGGCTGGCCTTCATGGCACGGCGCGAGGCACGCTGAAGGCGGCGTTCGGAAAAACGAACGCGGAGCGACGTTGAAGTTGCTCAAGGGGTTGGAGCGATTTCTTCAACCCGTACCTGAACATGCGTTCCAGCAAACGAACGCACGCACCTGTCAGTCCGCCGCCTATAGGCGCGGAACGGGGCGGCCTATTCGAAGCCGAGGAAGAAGGTGTAGGAGAGCGAGACGCCGGCCTGGAATTGGTTGCGGTCGCCGTTCTGCACGACCAGCGGGCTGTCCGCCGCATCGCCCGTCAGATATTTGTATTCGGCGAACACCGAGGCGTTGAAGCCGTTGCCGAAATTCTTGGTGATCTGGCCGCCGACGCCGACCGAATAGATGCCGCCATCCGCATCATAGGGCGTCAGGTAGTTGCCGAGCGCGATCGCGTTCGCCGATTCTTCCGGCGTGATGCCGAAATAGGCATCGACATAGCCGGAGCTCGCCAGCGTCATGCGCGGGCCGGCGGAGAAAGTCATGCCGCCCCAGAAATCGCTGAAATAGACGGCGTCGGCGGTCAGGTCCGCCACCACGCCGTCGAAGCCGCCGAAACCGTAGCGCAGTTCGCCGCGCAGCCGCAGCCAGTCCATCACGAACCACTGCGCATAGCCGCCCGCCTCGAAGGCGTAGTCGACATCGTTAAGGCCGCGCAGCGCGTCGGAATCGCTCGCGTCGCGCTTCCAGTCGATCTTGCCGACGATGCCCACCTCGAACACGCCGGTGTCATAGAGCGCGATGCTGGCATTGTCGTTGAAGCTGCGGAACCGGCTCAGCCGGTCGGCGCGCGAGATGCTGATGATCGGCCGGAAGGCGGCCTCATAATCCTCGGAGCCCGCGAATTCGGGCTGCGCCATGACATAGCCGCCGAGCGTTACCGTCCACTCGCGGCTCGGCGGGGGAGTCTGCGGCGGGGTTGCGGTATTCCCCATATCGGCCGCCCCGGCAACGCCCGGCAGGAAAAACGCACCTGCCGCCAGAGCAACCCCCACAACCGCCGACCGCATCATCCCAACTTCCCCAAGCACTCAGCCCGATATCCATATAACAGCAGTTTGACGCGGCATTGGTTGCCGAAAAGTCACGATGCGACAGTCGTATGCGACGGGTGAGGGTCGTGCGGATGATCACCGCCGGCCGGCGGCGCGCGGCGGCCGGCCTCGCGGGCACGCGTCTCGCGGATGCGATCCTTCATCTGCATATGCCAATAGCTCGCCTGGACGCCGATCCGGCCGATCGGCCCGCCGAAGCTGACGAGACCGAACGGGGCGAACAGCTCCCAGCGCCGGTCGCCCTCGACGAGGCCGCTCGCCACCAATTCGCCGGCGAGCGCGGTGGTGTTCAGCCCATGCCCGCCGAACGCCGCCGCGATCCACACGCCGGGACGGAGCAGGCCGATCTGCGGCATGCGGTGCGCGGCATAGGCCATGGTGCCGGACCAGGCATATTCGATCCTGGCGCCGGCGAGATCCGGGAAGGTCGCGCCGATCTCGCGAGCGAGGCGCCGCTCCAGCCCCGCCGGCGTGCCCACGCGGGTCGAGATGCCGCTGCCCCACATGAGCCGGTCGCCGATCCGGCGGAAATAGTGCCCGGCGCGCCGGAAATCGGCGATCGAGCCGGGAAACTGCACCGCCGCCCCCAGCTTCTCGCCGAGCGGCTCGGTCACGCCGACGAAGGTCGAAACCGGGATCACCGCGCGCCCCACCGCTGGCCATACCCGCCCGCTCGGCACGCCGGAGGCCAGAACGACGTGGTGCGCGCGCACCCGTCCGCCGCTGGCCGCCATGCTCTTGCGCAGGCCGGCGAGGTCGGCGCTCAGCGCCTCGGTATCCTCGAAGATACGCACGCCGTGCCGTTCCAGCTCGTCGGCGAGGCCATGGACCAGCGCCAGCGGATCGAGGTGGAAGGCATCGGGAAAATAGAGCGCCTGATGGAACTCCGGCGAATGCAGCACGTCGCGCACCCGCCGTGTGTCCCACAGCTCGACCGGCGTAGCGAACTGGCGGCGCAGCAGCTCGACCTGCCGCTGGGCGAGCCGCTCCTCGTCGACGCGATGGACGAGGAGCCGGCCGGCGACCGGATTGACGTGCGGCAGCGCTCCCCCGTGCACGGCACGATGCACGATCTCGACGCCCTCGCGGGAGAGCGCCCACAATTCGCGGGCATGGCCGATGCCGACCCGGCGGATCAGCCCTTCTAGCGGCTCAGCATAGCCCGGCCCGACAAAGCCGGCATTGCGGCCGGAGGCGCCGCCGCCGACCCGCCCACGCTCCAGCACGATCACCTCGCGCCCGCGCCGCGCCAGCGCCCGCGCCACCCACAATCCGGCGAGACCGCCGCCGATCACGCAGACGTCGCAGTCGATATCGTGCGCCAGTTTGCGGCGCGGCTCGCGGGCGGGGAGCTGCGCGGCATAGAAGGTCCGGGTCGGGTCGGTCATCGGCGGCGGGTCCGCTATCGGCTCGGGCATTGCGCCCGTCGCGAGCATCGGCGAAAAGCGCAGCAACTCCAAGCCCCAAGGTGAGCGGCGAGCAGACACGCGATTGTCTTCGCACCGTGCCTTCCCATGTTAACGTGCCATCGTTCGCCGCAGGTCGTCCCGGAATGCTCCGCCTTCTCCTTCTCCGCCATGCCAAGTCCGCCTGGCCCGCCGGCGTGGCGGATCGCGAGCGCCCGCTCGCGAGACGCGGCCTAAAGGCGGCGCCGCTGATGGGCGGCTACATCGCCGACGAGGGGCTGATTCCCGATCGCGTCCTGGTCTCGCCGGCCCGGCGTACGGCGGAGACCTGGGAACTCGCCAGCCACGACTGGCGCCGTCAGCCCTGGCACGGCTTCGAGGAAGGCATCTACGAGGCCACCCCAGGCGAGTTGCTGGACGTCGTCCGCCATCGCGGCGAGGACGGCGGCTCGCTCATGCTGGTCGGCCACAATCCGGGCATGGAGGAGTTCGCGAGGGAGCTCCTGCTACCCGAAGAAGCCGTGCGGCTGCCGGTGAAATATCCGACCGCCGGCCTCGCCGTCATCGATCTGCCCGCGGCCCGATGGGCCGACGTCGCCCCCGAGAGCGGGACGCTGGAACGCTTCGTCACGCCGAAGCAGCTCGGCGGCGAGGAGGACTGAGCGTTCATGGCCTCCTGGTACGAACGGTATGAGAGCCTCGTCGAGGAGGCGCGCCTTGCCGCCCTCACCTTGCTCGACCGGGCCGAGGACCTCGCCGGCCCGACATTGCGGCTCGGCATCACCGGCCTGTCGCGCTCCGGCAAGACGGTGTTCACCACCGCTCTCGTCCATGCGCTGATGCGCGGCGGGCGCCTGCCCGTCTTCGAGGCGATGCACGAAGGCCGCATCGCCCGCGCCGCGCTGGAGCCGCAGCCGGACGACGCGGTGCCGCGCTTCGACTACGAGGGCCATCTGAAGACGCTGATCGAGGAGCGTCGCTGGCCGGAATCGACGCGGCGCATCAGCGAGCTGCGCCTCGTCATCGACTATGCGCCGGCGCGCGGCGGCAAGCGCACATTGACGCTCGACATCGTCGACTATCCCGGCGAGTGGCTGCTCGACCTGCCGCTGCTGGAGCAGAGTTACGCGGAGTTCTCCGCCAACAGCCTGCGCCTCGCCCGCGCCCCCGCCCGCCGGGCGCTGGCCGAGCCCTTCCTCGCCGCGCTCGCCGGGATCGACGCCGCCGCCCCGGCCGACGAGGCCGAGGCGCGCCGGCTGGCCGCGTTGTTCACCGACTATCTCGCCGCCTGCCGCGCCGAGCAGGTGTCGATGAGCCTGCTGCCGCCCGGCCGCTTCCTGATGCCGGGCGACCTTGAGGGCTCACCCGCCCTCACCTTCGCCCCGCTCGATCTCTCGGAGGGCGAGGAAGCCTCGCCCGGCTCGCTGCACGCCATGATGGAGCGGCGCTACGACGCCTATCGCGAGCGCGTCGTGCGGCCCTTCTTCCGCGATCATTTCGCGCGTCTGGATAGACAGATCGTCCTGATCGACCTTCTCACCGCACTGAACGCCGGCCCGGAAGCGCTCGCGGACCTCGAGGCCGCGCTGGACGCCATCCTCGCCGCCTTCCGCACCGGGCGAAACACGTGGCTCGGCTCGCTTTTCCGCCATCGCATCGACCGCGTGCTTTTCGCCGCGACCAAGGCCGACCACCTGCACCACAGCAGCCATGACCGGCTGGAGGTCATCCTGAGGCGCCTGGTCGAACGGGCGCTTGGCCGCGTCTCCTCGAGCGGTGCGGAGATCGACGTGGTGGCGCTCGCGGCGGTACGCGCGACCCGCGAGGCGAACGTCAAGCGCGGGCGCACCGTGCTCCCCGCCATCGTCGGGGTGCCGGAGGCCGGACAGCACGGCGCCGACGACTTCGACGGCCTCGCCGAGGCCGCCGTCTTCCCCGGCGACTTGCCCGAGGACCCGGCCGCGCTGTTCGACCCTGCACAGGGCTTCAAGGGCCTCTCCAATGCCGACGGCGGCGACTTCCGCTTCCTGCGATTCCGCCCGCCGGTGGTGGAGCGCAACGCCGATGGCATTCCGCTCGCCATGCCCCATATCCGGCTGGACCGCGCCTTGCAGTTCCTGCTCGGCGACCGGCTGAGGTGACCATGAGCGAACGAAACCAGCGCCGCCCGCAGGCTTTCCGGCTCGATGACCCGGACGTCGTTCTGGCCGAGGAGGGTGTGAGCGCGCCGCGCGGCGCCGTGGTCGTCATCCCGACGCCGCAGGCGGCCGAGGGGCCGGACGCGATCGTCCTGCCCGCCCCGCCTCCCAAAACCTCGCGCTGGGGGGCGCTGTTCTGGACCGGGCTCGGTGGTCTCGTCAGCCTCGGCATCGGTCTCTCGGTATCGAAGCTGGTCGAGGACCTGTTCGCGCGCGCCGACTGGCTCGGCTGGACCGCGCTCGGCTTCGCCGCCGCCTTCGCCGTCGCGGCGCTGGCCATCCTCGGCCGCGAGCTGTTCGGCCTCATGCGCCTCAACACGCTGAACAAGCTGCGCGAGGACGCCGCTCTCGCCATCGCCAAGGACGACCGTGCCGGCGCCGAGCGAGTGGTGCGTGAACTCCTGACCATCTCCGGCACCATGCCGCGCCTTGCGCGCGCCCGCGCCGACCTTTCCTCGCATCTCGACGCCATCATCGACGGCGCCGATCTCGTACGTCTCGCCGAGCGGCACCTCATGGCGCCGCTGGACGCCGAGGCGACACGGCTCGTCTCCACGGCGGCGAAACGCGTCTCGGTGGTGACGGCGGTAAGCCCCCGGGCGGCGGTCGACCTGATCTTCGTGCTGGTCACCGCCGTCGGCCTCGTGCGGCGTCTCGCGCTTCTCTATGGCGGACGGCCCGGCGCGCTCGGCATGTTCCGCCTGTTCCGGCAGGTGGTCGCGCATCTGGCGGTCACCGGCGGCATGGCGGCGGGCGACACCATCATTCAGCAGCTCGTCGGGCAGGGCATTGCGGCGAAGCTCTCCGCCAAGCTCGGCGAGGGCGTGGTGAACGGCCTGCTCACGGCCCGGCTCGGCCTTGCCGCCATCGAAGTGACGCGCCCCCTGCCCTTCGCGGCGCTGCCGGCTCCGGCGATCGGCGACGTCGCCTCCGGCCTCGTCACGCGCGGCGACAAGAAAGAGGCCGAGGGGTAGAGCCCTTTCCGATCAGGTGGAATCACCTGATCGACAGGAAAGTGCTCTCTTTCAATAAGTTGGAGCATGTTCTCATCGCGAAAGTCCCTCAACTTTCGCGGAACATGCTCTAACGCAGCAGCTCGCGCATCGCCGCGTCGAGCCCCTCCAGCGTCAGCGGGAACATGCGCCCGCCGAACAGCCTCCGCACCATCTCGACGGACGGGGTTTCACCCCATTCGCCACGCGGCAGCGGGTTCAGCCACACGGCGTGCGGATAGACCGTGGTGACGCGCTGCAGCCAAACCTGTCCCGGCTCCTCGTTCATGTGCTCGACCGAACCGCCGGGTATGGCGATCTCATAGGGGCTCATCGCCGCGTCGCCGACGAAGATCACCTTCCAGTCGTGCGGGAATTTGTGCAGCACGTCCCAGGTCGGCGTCCATTCCTGCCAGCGCCGCCGGTTGTCGTTCCACACCCGCTCATAGAGGCAGTTGTGGAAATAGAAATGCTCGAGGTGCTTGAACTCGGTGCGGGCGGCGGAGAATAACTCCTCGCATTGCCGGATATGCCAGTCCATCGAGCCCCCGACATCGAGGAACAGCAGCACCTTCACCGCGTTGCGCCGCTCGGGGCGCAGCTTCACGTTAAGGAAGCCGCTGGTGGCGGTGGCACGTACCGTCCCGTCGAGATCGAGTTCCTCGGCGGCACCGATGCGGGCGAACTGGCGCAACCGCCGGAGGGCCACCTTGATGTTGCGCGTGCCGAGCTCGATGCGGTCGTCGAGATCGCGGAACTCGCGCTTGTCCCAGACCTTCACGGCGCGGTTGTTGCGGTTGCTCTCCTGCCCGATGCGCACGCCTTCCGGGTTGTAGCCATAGGCGCCGAAGGGCGAGGTGCCGCCGGTGCCGATCCATTTCGAGCCACCCTCATGCCGACCCTCCTGTTCGGCGAGCCGCTTTTGCAGCGTCTCCATCAGCGCGTCCCAGCCCAGCGCCTCGATCTGCCGTCGTTCCTCTTCGGTGAGGAAGCGCTCGGTCATCCGGCGCAGCCATTCTCCCGGGATCGCGACCGTATCGGATGCCGCCGCGCCGCCGCCGGGATCGAGCCCTTGGAAGACCTGACCGAACACCCGGTCGAAGCGGTCGAGATGGCGCTCGTCCTTCACCAGAGTGGTGCGGGCGAGGAAATAGAACTGCTCGACGTCACGCCCGGCGAGGTCACGGTCCAGCGCCTCCATTAGCACGAGGTATTCGCGCGGGGTGACGGGCACCCCGGCGGCCTTCAGCGACTCGAAGAACTGGATGAACATGGCGCCTCGCGCATCGCTCGCGAGGCAGGATAGCACGATGGCCGGGGATCAGCCCTGATGCTCGGGCGTGCGCACGACGAGCCCGTCGAGCTCGGCGGTCACCTTGATCTGGCAGGATAGACGCGAATTCGGCTTCAGGTCGGACGCGAAATCGAGCATGTCCTCCTCCATGGAGGAGGGTTCGCCGGTCTTCGCCCGCCATGCCTCGTCGACATAGACGTGGCAGGTGGCACAGGCGCAGGCGCCGCCGCATTCGGCGTCGATGCCGGGCACATTGTTGCGGATCGCCGTCTCCATCACCGTTGAGCCGATCTGCGCCTCCACCGTCCGCGAGGTGCCAGCGAAGTCGATATAGGTGATGCGAGGCATGGCGCTCCGAATCCGGTTTTGAGAAAGGTTTGAAGGTGGAGCCTAGATAGCGGCGCTCGACGGCGAATGCCAGCGAGGAGGCTACGTTGCCTCGCCTTGCCGTGCGGCGATCATCCGGACAGCCTCGGCGCGCGCCGTCCGGCTGGCGTCGAGCAGGGCCTCGACGAACATCGCCGTGGTCGTCGGATCGGAACCGGCGAGGCAAGCCTCTTCCAGCTTCTGCGCCGCGGTGGCGACCTGCCGGGCGCCGATGGCGAGCGAGGCTCCCCGCAATTCGTGCGCCGCCACGCGCCGTGCGCCCCGCTCCGTGGCAGTGCCCAGGGCGATCTCCAGCCGCTCGGCCCGTTTCGCGAACAGCTCCAGCACCTCACGCTGCAGCGCGACGTCGCCGTCGGTCGCCTCGTCGAGATGACCCGCGTCGATCGCTGGTTCGTCTATGCCGTCGGTCATTCGCGGCCCCCGATCGCCTCCCGCCCGCTCTGCGTCAGGCGGCACACCAGCCAGTCCGGCTTGATCGGATTACGGGCCCATGGCTCGGCCCAGCCGGCCGCAAGACAGGCCTCAATGGTGCGCTTCGGAACCTCGCGCCCCTCCTCGTCGAACAGCGGCAGCTTGCCGCCGGCCTGCGTCAGGCCCCGCGCGAGCCACCGCTTCTGGGCCGGCGTCGGCGAAACTGTGCCCTTTCGAGACATGGTGAACAGCTCGTTAACGATATCGGCAGACGTTTACGAAACGCCGGTTCCATTTTGAAACCGCATGGGCTTAGGATAAGAAATGCGGCGGACCCGATATTCTTCACAAGTGCGCGCGGAGAATAGCGTCTTCCGTTGTGGACGCCATCCCAACAGGTGGCGTTTCGACATGAGTTGGGCGGTTTCTTGGTTAACATGAACTGCGGCAACCCCGGCCCGACGGCGTGAGCCGGTCGGAGTAGCGTACGGACCGGAGGCTACGGCGAATGGCGACGAATCCGAAGAAAGTTCAGCAGGATCCCACCGAGGCCGCACTGTCGGCGATCCAGGAGGCGCTCAAGCTCGACCTGGGCGCAGCGCCCAAGGACGACGCGCAGGGCGACAGCTTCGATCTCCCTCCGGCCCAGGAACCGCGGGCACCACGGATCGAGGTCCGCTCGCCCGCCGGCGACGACGAGGGCGATTTCGCCGCCCCGGTGCCGTCGGCCGACCGCAACGCCCCCTTGCACGGCGAGGAACCGGTCAGCGTCGGCCCGCAGCTCGGTCCGATCGCCCGTGCCCCCGAGCAGGGCCCGCAGCCGCACGCCCCCCAGCGCCCGAACGCATCCGCCGCGCCGAGCCGCCGCGCCGCCAATGACGACCGCCAGACAATCGGCCAATTGCTCGCCGCCCTGCAGCGCCGTCCGTCCCGCACCCCCTATCTGATCGCCGCAGGTGGCACGCTCGCCTGGCTGCTGGTCGGCGGCTTCATCGCCGCCACCCAGTTCCAGATGCGCGGCCTGCCGATGAACGAGCTGATCGCGTCCCCGGCCCTGCTGATCGTCGCCGCCGGCCTCATCGTGCCGCCGATCTTCTTCTTCGTCCTCGCCGCCATGGTGACCCGCACGCAGGAGATGCGGATCGTCGCCCGTTCCATGGCGCAGGTCGCGATCCGCCTCGCCGAGCCGGAAACCGTCTCCACCGAGGCTGTGGTCTCGATCGGCCAGGCGGTTCGCCGCGAGGTCGCTGCCATGGGCGAGGGCGTCGAGCGCACCTTTGCCCGCGCCAGCGAGCTCGAGGCCATCGTGCGCAGCGAGGTTTCCGTGCTCGAGCGGGCCTATGAGGAGAACGAGATCCGCATGCGCTCGCTCATCGAGGCCCTGCAGTCCGAGCGTGGCGTCATCCTGACCCATGCGGACAGCATCCGCGAGGCGCTGGTCGGCGCGCATGCCAACTTCTCGCAGGAAGTCGAAGGGGCCAGCGAGCGCATCAGCTCGACGGTCATGGACGCCACCGAGCGCGTCACCCACACGCTGTCCGAGAAGGGCGAGCACATCACCCTCGCGCTCGGCCGCGTCGGCGACACCATCATCGATGCGCTGACCGACAAGGGCGGTGATCTCATCGATCGCCTGCAGATGACCGGCACCGAGGTGAACAGCAACCTGACCGGCGCCAGCGAGCACCTGATCTCGACCCTGACCCGCCAGACCGAGGGCATCAGCAGCCAGCTCTCCGGCGTCACCGAGCAGCTCGCCGAGACGCTGTCGAGCCGCACCAACGAGATCAGCACGCGCCTCCTGCGCACGGCTGACGAGCTCTCCGAGGTGGTGACCAGCCGCACCGACGAGATGGGTGCCAAGCTCACTGCCACCACCCTGACCCTGACCGAGACGCTGACCGCCCGCTCCGACGAGATCACCCAGGCGCTGGTCGAGACCGGCACACGCCTGTCGGACGAGATCGCGATCCGCGCGACGGAGATGAACCAGACCCTGAAGGGGACCGGCGACGCGCTGGCGCTAGACCTCTCGATGCGCGGCGGCGACGTGGTGCGCAAGCTCGAGGAGACCGGCAACCGGGTCGCCGAGACCATCTCGGTGCGCGGCGGCGACCTCGCCGACCGCATCGCCGACACCGGCAACCGCATCTACGACACCGTCGCCGTGCGAGGCGTCGAGCTGGAGCGCCTCCTGGCGGAGACCGGCCAGCGCGTCACCGAGCAGCTCGCCGGCGCCGGCGAGGGCATCAACGACGCCCTGGCCGAGGCCGCCGACCGCTGGGCGCTCGATCTCGCCGCCAAGGGCGACCACATGAGCGACCAGATCACCCAGGTCGGCGCCGAGGTGGCCCAGATGATCGGCACCCGCGGCACCCGCGTCACCGATCAGTTCCGCGAGACCGCCGAGACCCTCGCCACCACCATCGGCGCCAAGGGCGAAGCCGTGAAGGAAATGCTCGGCGCCCGCCTGAAGGCGTTCGAGGAGACCATCTCGGTGCGCGGCTTCGAGCTCGCCGAGCGCCTCAGTGTCGACGCCGTCGCGCTCGGCCAGCAGATCACCGAGAGCCTGCGCAGCTTCGACACCACGGTGAAGACGCACGGCGCCGATCTCGCCAAGCAGATCTCCGATCGGGTCGAGGCGGTGACGACGAGCATCGAGCTCAGCCTCGGCAATTTCGACGAGCGTGTCTCGAACAAGCACAATGACATCACCGCCACGCTCGACACCCGCCTCGGCAATGTCGAGGGGGCGCTCGATCGCCGCGTGCAGAGCCTCAACGAGACGCTTGCCAATCGCACGCTGGAACTCGCCCGCGCCCTGACCGACGGCACCAAGCAGGCGACCGACACCATGGATCGCTCGCTGAGCCAGCTCGACGGCTTCTTCTCCGAGCGCGCCAAGGCGGTCACCGAGGCGATGAGCGAGCGCATCGAACACGCCGACCGCACCCTCGGCAACCGCGCCCTCGAGATTGCCGGCACGCTCGACGCGCGCGTCGGCCGCTTCGAGGAGATGGTGATCGGCCGCCTCGAAGGCGTTGCGACCTCCATCGAGGTCCGCGGCGCCGGCGTCGCCGACGCCCTCACACAGCGCATCGGCTCGCTCAGCGGCCAGCTCAAGAGCGAGGTCGGCGCGATCGAGCGCAGCCTGACGGCGCTTACCGAGAACGTGAACCGCTCGCTGACCACGACCGCCGGCGAAGTCGCCGCCACCTTCGACGCACGCACGGCCGATCTGGCCAAACTCGTCGATCAGGGCAGCAACGGCTTCCTCGCCGCGCTCAACGACCGCAGCGTCGGGATCGCCTCGGAGATCACCCGCGCCGGCGGCGACATGCTCTCCGCCATCGACACGCACCGCGCCAGCCTGTTGCAGGCGCTCGACCAGACGCGTTCGGCGACGCTCGACGACATCATGCGCGCCAGCGACGAGCTGCTGCACACGCTTGAGACCCGCTCGAACGGCGTCATCGAGTCCTTCGAGATCGCCACCAGCGGACGCGCCGAGCATTTCGTGCAGATGAGCGACAATCTGCTCAACGCCATCCAGGAACGCACCAGCGGCGTCGCCGACGTGTTCCAGAAGACCGCGACCGATGCCGCGAGCGAGCTCGCCCGCGCCAGCGACGACCTGCTCTTCAACCTGGAGCGCCGCACCGGGGGCCTCGTCTCCGCCATCAACCACACGGCGGCGCAGGCGACCGGCGAGATCGGCCGCGTCGGCGAGGAACTGCTCGGCGCGCTCGAAGGCTCGAGCGCCAGCGTCGTCGCCGCGCTGTCGACCAGCGGCCGCGCCACCATCGCCGAGCTGTCCACCACCAACGAGGCGCTGAAGAGCGAGATCGCCGGCGTGCTGGCGCATCTCGGCGAGATGAACGAGCGGCTGCAATCGGTGCTCACCGACGCCACCGCCAACCTCGCCACCATCGAAGGCGCCATGTCGGAGCGGCTGGACCGCTTCCGCAGCACCATCGCCAATGTCGAGGACGCGACGCATCTGTCGACCGAGCGGATGGAGAGCCAGATCGCGGAGCTGCAAGGCGTCTCGACCAATGTGCTGCAGGACGTCGCCTCGCTCACCCAGCGCTTCACCGAGCAGGCCTCGGTCATCGCCGGCGTGGCGGATGCGCTCAGCGCGACGCACGAGCGCATCGACTCGACGCTCAGCGAGCGCCGCGACAACGTCATGAGCTTGTCGAATGCGCTGAGCGAGAAGGCCGGCGAGCTGGACACCCGGCTCGGCAGCTTCACGACGCTGCTGCAGGACACGCTGCAGAACGCCGAGCAGCGCGCGCAGGACATCGCCCACCTCGTCGCCGAATCGACGGAGCACTCCACGCAGGCTCTCGCCGAGCAGCAGGAGCGCATCCGCTCGACCGCGGAGGCCGAGCGCGAGCGCACTGCGGCCGCCCTGCATGCGACCTACCAGAAGGCGATCGGCGATGTCGGTGCGCTGATGGAACAGGCCAGCAAGGGCTTCACCGAAGTCACCCGCGACATGAAGGCGTCGGCCGCCGAGATTCAGCAGGTGCTCTCCACCACGCGCCAGGAGCTCAAGCGCGGCGTGCTGGAGCTGCCCTCCGAGACAGAGGCGAGCGCCGCAACCATGCGCCGCGCGGTGGCGGAGCAGATCAAGGCCCTCGCGGAGCTCAACGAGATCGTGGCGCGCCACGGCCGCACCTACGACCTCGTCGAATCCGCCCCGCGCGGCCGCGCCGCGTCCTCGCAGGCGGAAACCTCGCGCTCCGGCGGCGGCTATGGCCGTCCCGAGCCGTCCTACCGTCCGGCCTCGGCCGACATGCCGCCCGCGCGGCCGCCCCGCGACAGCCTGCCGGAGCGCGACTTCCAGGGCCCTGCCCCGCGCGGCGGCCAGGAAGGCGAAGCGCGCGGCGGCGGTTGGCTCTCCGACCTGCTCGCCCGTGCCTCCGACAATGGCGAGGCGCCGCCCGCCCGCCCTGCCCAGCGCGGTGGCAATGGCGGCGGGCAGGAGCGTCCGGTGCAGCACACCATCGAGTCGCTCGACTCGCTCTCGGTGGACATCGCGCGGATGATCGACCACGAGACCGCGGTCGAGCTGTGGGAGCGCTACAAGCGCGGCGAGCGCAACGTGTTCACGCGCCGGCTCTACACGATGCAGGGCCAGCAGACCTTCGAGGAAATCCGGCGCAAATACCGGCGCGATCCCGAGTTCCGCGAGACGGTCGACCGTTACATCAACGAGTTCGAGCGGCTTCTGGAGCAGGTCTCCCGCGACGAGCGCGGACAGGCGCTGGCCAAGACCTATGTCACCTCCGACACTGGCAAGGTCTATACGCTGCTCGCCCACGCCGCCGGCCGGTTCGACTGACCGGAAGAAGGCTCGCCAGAACGACGAAGGGCCCCTCGCGGGGCCCCTTTTCGTTTCCGTCTGCGGAAAAGGCGGCCGGGAAGCTCCCGCTGCCCTCACGCTCGGCGCGTCAGAACCGCGCCGAGGCCCATTTCACGATGGCGATGAAGACCTGATCGGAGGCCTCGTCCAGCGCCCGCGTCGCCTCCGCGCCAGAGGTCCCGGAAGCCGGGGCGCGTGCGCGGAAGACCTCGGCGGCGAGGATGCGCCCCGAGCGGTCGTCGACGACCTTGGCCGACACCTCGACCACCGCCTCGGTGCCCTGATAGGTCTGCAGGCCGAAGGTACGGATGTCGGTCATCAGCGAATAGTCGGCGGTGACGCCCGCGCCGGCACGGGCAACCGAGCGCGCCCGGTTTCCGTTCTCGAAGGATTCGAGCAGCCGCGCCTGGAACAACGCCGGCAGACGGTCACTCCATTGCGCGTCGGAGAGATAGGCGACCTGTCCCGGCGCCGGCTCGACGACGATCCGCTCCGTGTCGAACACCGCGAGCGCCGTCGGCCCGCCGACCACCAGTTGGCCGCGCCCGGCGCGCGAGGCGGTGAAGCCGCTCGGCGCCGAAAGATCGAAGGTCGGGACGGCCTTGCTGCCGCCTCCGAGCAGCGCCGCGCACCCCCCCAGCGACACGGCGAGAACCACGGCGGCAGCGTTCCTCGCCGGCCGGAGCAAACGCTCATACCCGTTCACGCGTCAGGTCCCCTGCTTTTGTCTGCTTGCCAGCCCTGCCCCATCTCACCGTCCACTGTAGCTAGGAACCGAAGACCCGCCAAAGATGAACTGCCGCGGGTTGCGCTCGAGATTGCGGAACACGCGCTCGATTTCCCCCAGAGTGCGCCGACCATCCGCCGCCAGCGCCTCGTACTGGCGCAGCCCCGGACCGGCGAACTGGTTGAGATTGCGCGACAATTCGGCCGTCCGCACATCGAGGTTGGCGGCCAGCTTGCGCACTTCCTCGGCGGCTGCCGACACCTGCGCGAACATACCCTTGCCCTCCTCGCTGGTGGTCATGGACTCCACATTGTCGAGGATCTTGTCGAGCTTTCCCGCCATGCCGTTCAGCTTGGCGGAGAGTTGGGAGGCGTTCTTCAGCAGCGAATCAGTGTCGCCCGAGCGATTGGCCAGCGTCTGCGAGAAGGTCTCGATGTTGTTCACCGCATTGCCGACCTTGTTGGGGTCGACCGCCTGGGTGATCTGGTCGAGACGGTTGAAGGTGGTCTCGAGCTGGGCGGAGAAGCCGCGGAACGTCGAGGCGATGGCGCTGGCGTCGTCGATGAACGACTTGATCTTGTCGCTCGAATTGGCGAGCTCGCCGGTGAATTTCTGGATGTTGTCGACCGTGTTGCCGACCTTCGCCGGATCGATCGAGGTCGCGATCTTGTCCAGCGACTGCGCGAGCTGGTCGATGCGCTTGGCGGCGCCGCCGACATCGGCCAGGAAGCTGTTGATGTTGTCGGCATTGTTGCCGAGCGCCTGCGAGAACTTGTCGACGTTGTCGATCACCGAGGAGATCTTGGTCTCGTTGGCGCGCAGCAACTCGTCGACGCGCCGGGCGATGTCGTCGACCCGCCCCATCACCTGGCTCGCCGTCTGCATCAGGTCCTGCACGCCGGAGACGTCGGCGCGGATGCGCGGGTTCTGACCGGGCGGTGCCGGTGGCAGCGGCGCGGCGTCGAGCGAGCCGCCGACGAGGCCGACCGAAGCGAGGCCGGTGAGAATCTGCACGTTCAGCGCGGCGCGCGTGTCGGACTTCACAGGCGTGCCCGGCGGCACGCCGATGGTCGCCACCACCTTGCGCGGGTCGGTGGTGTCGAGCTTCAGGTCCGAGACCTCGCCGACCGGGATGCCGTTGAAGGTCACCTGAGAGCCGCGCTGCAGCCCGCTCACCGCACCGTCGAAGACGACGTCATAGGCGACGCGCGGCCCGCGATTGGCCGAGCCGGTGAACCACCACACGAACACGAAACCCGCGGCGATGACCAGCAGGGTGAACAGGCCGATGATGGCGTAGTTGGCGCGCGTTTCCATGCCTCAACGCTGTCCCTGGTTTGCCGCGATGCCGGCGGCCCGTGCCCGCTTGCCGCGGAAATAGGCCGAAATCCACGGATGGTCGGACGCCACCATGGCCTCGATGGTTCCGACCGCCGCGATCTTGCCGTCATAGAGCGCCGCCACGCGGTCACAGACCGTGTGTAGGCTGTCGAGATCGTGGGTTACCATGAATACGGTGAGCCCCAAAGTATGCTGCAGCGTCGAGATCAGCTCATCGAAATCGCCGGCGCCGATGGGATCGAGACCGGAGGTCGGTTCGTCCAGGAAGAGGATTTCCGGGTCGAGCGCCAGCGAGCGGGCAAGCGCCGCGCGCTTGATCATGCCGCCGGAAAGCTCGGAAGGCAGCTTCTCGGCGACGTCGGGCTGAAGGCCGACCATCTCGATCTTGGCGATGGCGAGTTCGTCCATCAGCCGCGGCGACATGTCGAGATATTCCCGCATCGGGAACTGGATGTTCTGCTTCACCGAGAGCGAGGAGAACAGCGCGCCCTGTTGGAACAGCACGCCCCAGCGCCGCTCGAGGGCGCGCCGGCCGGCATAGTCGAGCTCGTCGAGATTCTGGCCGAAAACCTCGACCGAGCCGGACCGCTTCGGGACGAGCCCGAGGATCGTGCGGGTGAGCACCGACTTGCCGCCGCCCGAAGTGCCGACGAAGCCGAGAATCTCGCCGGCCATCACGTCGAGCGAGAGCCCCTTGAGGATGATGCGGTCGCCGAAGCCGACCACGAGGTCGCGCACGCGGATGATCGGCTCACCCGCCTCGCCCTTTCGGCTCGCTCCGTTGGCTCCCGGATTCACGCCGCCCTCACATGTCGATCGCGGCGAAGAACATGGCGAACAGGCCGTCGGCCACGATCACCAGGAAGATGGCCTTCACCACCGAGGCGGTGGTCTGCGCGCCGAGCGATTCGGCGCTGCCGCCGACCCGCATGCCCTCCATGCAGGCGACCAAGCCGATCAGCGCTGCCATGAACGGCGCCTTGATCATGCCGACCTCGAAGGTGTTCAGCGCGATGGCATCGCGCAGCCGGCTGAGGAAGATGTCCGGCGAGATGCTGCCATAGAGCCAGGCGACGAGGCCGCCGCCGAACAGCGCGCACATGTTGCCGATGAAGGTGAGCAGCGGCACCGCGATGATCAGCGCGACGAGGCGCGGCAGCACGAGGATCTCGGTCGGGTCGACGCCCATGACGCGCAGCGCGTCGACCTCCTCGCGCATCTTCATCGCGCCGAGCTCGGCGGTGAACGCGCTGCCCGAGCGGCCGGCGACCATGATCGAGACGATCAGCACGCCGAGCTCGCGCAGCGTGAGGATGCCGACCATGTCGATGACATAGGTGGTCGCGCCGAACTTGCGGAAATGGAAGATGCCCTGCTGGGCGATGATGCAGCCGATCAGGAAGGTGATCAGCGCGATGATCGGCACCGCCCTGAGCCCGACACGCTCGAGGTGGTAGACCATCGACGTCCAGCGGAAGTTCAGCGGGCGCAGCAGCACGCGAAGCGCCGCGGACACGACGACGCCGATGAACTGCAGGAGCTGCATCCCGTCGTCGCCGGAAGTCGCGACCGCCCGGCCGATCACATAGAGGCCGGCGCTGATCGGGTTGCGATTCGGCTTGGCTGGCGGCACCTCGTGGCAGCCGCGCTCGACCTCCTCGATCAGCGGCTGAAAGCGCCGCTCGAGCCCTATGATGCCGGGGCGCAGTCCCTTCTCGTGCAACGAGCGGACCAGCCGGTCGAGCAGCACCGCGCCGACCGTGTCGAGGCTGCGCACGCCGGACAGATCGATGCGGGCGGCTTCCGAGGGCGCCGCACCGGCTTCCGTAAGGCTCGCCTCCACGGCACCTTCGAGCGCACGGCTCTGCGGTGCCGTCCAAAGGCCGTTGCCGACGAACACCAGCTCGCGGCCATGGCGAGCGGTGGCGAGCAGCGGTGCTTCAGCGGCGCCCAAACGCGGCTCCCATTGTGGTTTCAAAGCATCGAAATCGGCAGAGGCGGTATTGGCCTATCCAGCGACTCACGCGACGAAATACGAGCAAATAATCCTTATGGTTCATAGCCGCACGCTTTCCGTGCTGTCGAGGCGATCGACGCATCTACAGGTATTGGGGTAGCCAAATCCGACGATAGCTGCGTAGCTGTGGCTTCCCGGTGACCGGGGGCGGGAAAGTCCGCGCCATCGACTATGCTCACAGCTATGCGCCGATTCACGGCGCGCCACCAAGCGGTCGCTTCATGCCTTCACTCACCGTCGCCATCGAGCGCTTTCCCATAGCCGGGGCCTTCACCATTGCGCGCGGCTCCAAGACCGAGGCGGTGGTGGTGACGGCACGCATCGCCGAGGGCTCCGTGGCGGGGCGCGGGGAATGCGTTCCCTATGCGCGCTATGGCGAGAGCGTCGAGGGCGTGGCGGCGGCGATCGAGGCTCTTGCTCCCGACATTGCGAACGGGCTCGACCGCGCCGGCCTGCAGGCGCGGCTGCCGCCCGGCGCCGCGCGCAACGCGCTCGACTGCGCCTTCTGGGATTTCGAGGCGAAGCGCGACGGCCGGCCCGCCTTCGCGCGCGCCGGGCTGCCGGAGCCCCGCCCCGTCACCACCGCCTACACGATCAGCCTCGGCCCCCCGGAGACGATGGCGGAAGCCGCGCGGGCAGCGCACCGTCCGCTTCTCAAGCTCAAGCTCGGCGCCGCCGGCGATCCGGAAAGGCTCGCGGCGATCCGCTCGGCCGCGCCGGACGCCGAGCTCATCGTCGACGCCAATGAGGGCTGGAGCGCCGCCGACCTCGCCGCCAACTTCGCCGCGTGCGCAGAGGCCGGCGTCACACTCATCGAGCAGCCGCTGCCGGCCGGCGCCGACGACGCGCTCGCCGACCTTGCCCGCCCGGTGCCGATCTGCGCCGACGAGAGCGTGCACGGGCTCGACAGCCTTGCCCATCTCGCGGGACGCTACGATGCCATCAACATCAAGCTCGACAAGACCGGCGGGCTGACCGAGGCCATCGCGCTGGCGCGGGCGGCAGAGGCGGCGGGCCTGAGCATCATGGTCGGCTGTATGGTCGCGACCTCGCTCGCCATGGCGCCGGCGCTGCTGCTCACGCCGTTGGCGCGCATCGTCGACCTCGATGGCCCGCTGCTGCTGGCGCGCGACCGCGAGCCTGCCCTGCGATATGAGGGCAGCACCGTGTTTCCGCCAGAGCCCACACTCTGGGGTTAGATGCTGCGCGGCCAGAGCGCGTGGAAATGGTGCACCGGGCCGTGCCCCTGCCCGATTGTCAGCTCGTCCGAGGCGCCGATCGCCGCTGTCAGATAGTCCTTGGCGGCACGCACCGCAGCGCGCAGTTCCATGCCCCGCGCAAGGCCCGCCGCGATGGCGGAGGAGAGCGTACAGCCGGTTCCGTGCGTGTTGCGGGTGGCGACGCGCGGGGCGGCGAGTTCGACCACGCCCTCCGCGTCGAGCAGCACGTCGACGCTGTCCGGTCCCTCGCCATGCCCGCCCTTGATCAGCACCGCCTGTGGCCCGAACGCCATCAGCCGCTCCGCCTGCGCGCGCATCTCGGCGGGCGAGGAAGCCGGCGCCACGTCGAGCAGCGCCGCCGCCTCGGGAATGTTCGGCGTGATGAGGAGGGCGCGGCGCAGCAGCATGGCGCGCAGCGTCTCCACCGCCTCGGGTACCAGCAGGCGGTCGCCGGAGGCGGCGACCATGACCGGATCGAGCACCACGGTCGAAATCCGGTGCCGGTCCAGACCGAACGCGACCGTCTCGATCACCTCCGGGCGCGACAGCATGCCGATCTTCACCGCGTCGACCTCGAGGTCGGAGAACACCGCATCCATCTGCGCCGCGATGAAGTCGGGCGGCACGTCGTGGATGCCGGTGACGCCGCGCGTGTTCTGTGCGGTGAGAGCGGTGACGACGCTGGCGCCATAGACGCCAAGCGCGGAGAACGTCTTGAGATCGGCCTGGATGCCGGCCCCGCCGCCGGAATCCGAGCCTGCTATGGTCACCGCTATGGGCGTCTTCGTCATCGGCGCTCTCCCCTGCCGGTGAAGACCGCCGCGCTTGTGCCGGGCCTCTCGCCTGATCGGCACGCGCGATCCGTTCCCTCCGCCGGCATGACCCGGATCAGGTTCGTGGGTTGGCATCGCGCCTCTCAGCCCCGTCGAACCAACATGGTCTCTGGGGCACCCCAACGTGATCGTGATGCGGAAATAGGCGAACGGACGGGGTGTTGCAAGAACGTCATCATCGCGAAGGCCGGCCCCTGATGAGGCGGGGTTGCCAGCCGAACAGCCATCTGCTCCCTTTGGCGGGCGCCAGCGCCGCGCCCAACCGGACAACCCTTCCTATGATTCCCTTCTTCGTGCAGATCAAATGCCAGCTCGGCCGCTCCTATGAGGTCGCCAACGCCATCGCCGACGCGGAGATCGCGTCCGAGATCTATTCGACGGCCGGCGAGTTCGACCTTCTCGTCAAGTTCTACGTGAACGAGGGCACGGACATCGGCCATTTCGTGAACGAGAAGGTGCAGACCGTGCCGGGCATCCAGGACACCCGCACCATCATCACCTTCAAGGCGTTCTGACCCGCCCGCCGCTCCACCCGGGCACACCTTGCCCGCCACCGGCGCAGCTCGATACGATTACGTCATTCTTCGCGTGGCATTTCCTGTCGGCCGTCACCGACCGAGGGGCGAGCCTTCTGTTTTTCTACCTGTTGTTGAGCAAGACCGGTCGGCAGGATTCATGATCGAGCTTCTTTTGCTTTTGCTGGGCGCGCCTCTTCTCCGGCGCAAATGGTGGTTCCTCGGCGGAATCGGTCTGACTTGGCTGGCGGCTGGCGTGTTCTTCTTCGTCAACGCGCTGTTTGACGAGTTCCGGATCTGGCCGGCCTATTTCGCGCTGCCCCTGATGCTCGATGCCGCCGTCTCGCTGTTCGCGGGAATCGCCGGCTCCGGCACCGCCCGGACGCTGCGGCTCGGCAAGGCCCTGGTGCTCATCGTCATATCGCTGCTGATCCTCGCCCCCTGGCGGACCGAGATCCTCATCGGCCTGCTGGTCGGCGCCGTCATCATCGTCGATGCCTGCTGGCGCGCCGCCAGCGCCTGGGTCGTCCGCTTCTCGAAATGGCGCCGCACTCTCGTCCTTGCCGGCTTCGAATTCCTGTTCGGCGTCTGGTCGCTCGTTCCGTGGCCGACCCAATGGCGCGGACAGGTCGGCATTGATGTCGGGACGCTGATGTTCGTGACGGGGGCAAGCCTCCTGCTGCTGGCCTTCCGCATCCGGCGATTGCCGCCGGGCACGCGCATCGCGCGCGCACTCAGCGACGGCTGGACGATCGAAAGGAGGCGCGCGGCGGCCCTGCCCATGACGTCTCCGCGCGTGGCGGGAGCCCTCACCGTGCATGTGTGGACGCCGACCGGCGCGCTCGTTCCGCTCAGCCGGGGCATCGCGCGCTATGTGGCCGCGCTCGACGAGAAAGGCGTCGTCTCGACCGGGCACGCCGCCCTCGAAGTCGTGCCGGACATCTACATAAGCCACTATCCCGCCGTCGAGATCGACCGCGATCAGTCGCAGTTCACGCGCACCCTGCGGGCCACGGACGAGAACAACGTTCCCGGCCGCTTCCAGCCGAGCTATGCGGTGGAAAGCGAGGAATGGTGCCCCTCGACCCGGCAGGTCCGGCTCGACGATCTCGACGTCGGCGCGCTGCGGGAGTTCTGGTCGGTCTACGGCCGGGACACCACCTACAACCTGACCAACCGGAACTGCTCGAGCGCGGTGGCGAAGGCGCTCGACGCCGCGGTCGAGGGCGTGTTCGCCGAGCAGGGGCGCTCGCCGTGGTTCGTGGTCCGGCTGCTCTTCCTTCCCGAGCTCTGGGCGGCCGGCGTCATGCGCCGGCGCGCGGCCGCCATGGCCTGGACGCCGGGGCTGGTGCTCGACTATGCGCGCGCCCTTTCCGCCATCGTCGAGCTCCCGCACCGCCTCGGCATGGCCGGCGCGAAAGCCCAGCCGCATCCGCTCTGAGGCGCCACTGGCGCTTTCGCGACCATTGAAGAGGCCGAACTCCCGATGCAGCCCCTCTCGCAGAACAGCCTGCCCGCGCGCATCGCGGTCATCGCCACCGCGGCGATCTTCGGGCTGACCTACAGCCTCAGCGCCGCGCTGATCGCGCTCGATCTCGCGGAACGCGGGCTGAGCGAAGGACTCATCGGCGCGAATGCGGCCATGCATGCCATCGGCGTCCTGTGCATGGCGGTGCTGCTGCCGCCGTTGACCGCGTGGCTGGGCCTGCGGCGCACCATCATCGGCTCGCTGCTGAGCGCGGCGTTCCTCCTCTGCCTGTTCCCCGCTCTGCCCTTCGTCTGGCTGTGGTTCCCGCTGCGCATCCTGCTCGGCGCCGCCTCCGAGGTGCTGTTCGTGCTCTCCGAGACCTGGCTCAACGCGCTGAGCTCGGAAGCGAGCCGCGCCCGCACCATGGGCGCCTACACCGCCGCGCTGTCGGTCGGCTTCGCGCTCGGGCCGCTGATCCTCTCCTTCGCCGGCTCGGACGGCTTCCTGCCCTACGCGATCGGCGCAGGCCTCGCCGCGGGCGCGGCGGTCCTCGTGCTGTCGCCGTCCATCGCGGTGCCGGCGATCGAGCGCCCGGATCACGGCAACCCGCTGCGCTACATGCGCCTGGCCCCGATAGCCATGGCGGCGACCGCGCTCAATGCCGCGGTCGAGACCGCCGGCCTCACCTTCCTCACCCTCTACGCCATGTCGGTCGGGTGGGAGGAGGCGCAGGCGACCCAGCTCATGACCTGTATGATGTTCGGCGCCATCGTCCTGCAGCTCCCGATCGGTTGGCTGGGCGACACCATGGACCGCCGCAAGCTCATCATCCTTCTCGCCGTGCTCTCCGCGTTCGGCGCGTTGGTCTGGCCGTGGGCGCTGGACGTGCGCTGGACGATCTATCCCCTGCTGTTCGTCTGGGGCGGCCTGTTCGTCGGCATCTACACGATCATGCTGACCATCATCGGCAGCCGCTTCGCCGGCAGCGAGATCATCGGCATCTATGCCGGGATGGGAGTGTTCTGGGGCATCGGCGCGCTGCTCGGCCCGGTCCTGGCGGGGGTCGGCATGCAGGCGACGACGCATGGCCTCGTCGTCTTCGTCGCGCTCGCCTGCGCCGCCTTCGCGCTGGCGGCCATCCTCCTCAAGCCCGCGAGCGACGTCGCCTGACGTCAGGCCGTTGGTCCCGCCGGCGGCGTCGAAGCGGAGTCCGCCGCCGCGCGGTCGAGGCCGAGGCGCCGCTCGCGCCAGATCACGAACAGGCCGGCGCCGATGACGATCGCCGCGCCGATCAGGACGGCAGGCGGCGGCATTTCGTCGAACAGCACGAAGCCGAGCAGCAGCGACCACAGCATCGCCGAATAGGCGAAGGGCGCCACCACTGAGACCGGCGCGTAGCGATAGCTTTCGGTGAGCAGGATCTGCCCGACGCCGCCGATGAAGCCGATCGAGACGAGGAGTCCCGCATCGGCAAGGCTCGGCAGCGTCCAGCCCCACGCCGCGGTGGCGAGGCCGGCGACGGCGGCGAGCGCCTGGAAATAGAAGACGATGGCGGCCGTGGTCTCGGTGGCGGTCAGCCGCCGCACCTGGATCATCGCTCCGGCGACGCAGAAGGCCGCCGCCAGCGCCGCACCCGCGCCGAGCGCGCTGTCCAGCGTGTCGAAACCGGCACCGAGATGCGGCGACAGCATCACCACGACGCCGCCGAGCCCGGCCAGCACCGCGCTCCAGCGATAGAGCTGGACATTCTCCTTCAGGAACAGCGCCGCGAGCACCACGGTGATGAGTGGGGCGGCGAAGCCGATGGCGGTGGCATCGGCCAGCGGAATGCGGGCCAGCGCGAAAAAGCCGAGGGCCATGGCGCCGACACCGATGGTGCCGCGCGCTATGTGCCCGAACGGATGGGCGGTGCGCACCGCCGAGCTGATCTCGTTACGGACGGCGAGCAGCGCGAGCAGCGGGAACAGCGCGAAGAAGGAGCGCGCGAACACCACCTCGCCGGTCGGAACCCGTTCCGAGACGATGCGCACCAGCGCGGACATGATGGTGAAGAGGAAGGTCGCGCCGATCTGCAGCGCGATCCCCTTGAGCGCGTTCATGGCCGCGCATGGAGCATGAGTCCCGGCCCCTCGCAAGATGAGTTTGGGCGGGGCAGACCGGCATTCAGGGGAACGGATCGCCGCCGGCCAGCGCGATGCCGCCGAACACCACGAGAAGGGAGACGGCGAGGCAGGCGAGCGCCTTGACTATGGAGCCGGCGGTGGCTGCCGGCTGATCCGCATAGACCGCGCGCGGCTTGCGCCCGGTGAGCATGGCACGGATGAGATTGTCCTTGCCGACCAGCGAGTAGCCGATATTCACGACGATATGCACGGCGACCAGCGCCAGCATCACCCAATAGATGCGCTGGTGCAGGCCCGAGGCGCTCGCCACCGTCTCCTCGCTCGCCACCCGGACCAGCGGACCGTCGACGATGATGTCGTCGGTGGTGAACAGCCCGGTGACGGCCTGCGCCGCCACCGCCGCCAGCAGCGCCACCACCATCCAGCCGCCGAGCGGATTGTGCCCGAGGAAGCGCGGCGCCCGCCCGCGCAGCAGCGCGACCAGATAGCCGATCGCCCGGAGGGGATCGGCGAGGAAACGCGTGAAGCGTGCGGTCGAGCCGCCGACGAAACCCCACAGCACGCGGAACACGACGACCACGAGAATGGCCAACCCGTTCCACATGTGCCAGACCAGCTCGAGGTCGCCGTAATATTTACTGGCGAAGGCAAGCCCGACCAGGACCGCCAGCGCCCATTTGGCGAGCCGGGTCGGCAGGTCCCAGGCGAGCACGCTGCCGCCCTCGCGGCCGACGCCCCCTCCAGCCGCGCCGGGAAGAGCGTCCTGCGCCGCCTCAGCTCTTCTTGCGGTAGCTGTCATGGCAGCCGCCGCACTGGCGGATCAGGCCGGGCATGGTCGCCTTGAAGCTCGCCTCGTCGGTGATCGCGGCGCGCGCGGCCACGGCGTCGGTCTCGAACTTGGCAAAGCGCGCCTTGAAGTCGCTGCCCGCTGCCCAGATAGCCGGCAGGGCGCCGGTGTCGCCCGTGCCGGAGCCTTCGGGGAACAGGTTCGGCAGCTCCTTGGCGTTCTTCACATAGGTGTCGAGCGCAGTCTGCACCGTGGCGAGATCGAAGGGCTCGCCCTTCAGCATCCCGCCGATCGGCTTCGTCACGCGGCCGAACTCCTTGAGCAGGCCCTGGCGGGTCTTGATCACGTCGGACTGCGCGACCACCACGGTGCCGGTCACGGCCGTGGTCAGGATCGAAGCGGCGAGGACGGCGAGGGCAAGACGGCGCGCCATGGAGCTCTCCAGATGACGGGGCCCGTTGCGAACCCCTGATGCGCCGCAACATTAGTAAGCTTCCAACAAGCGGAGCAATTACGCCTCTCGCGCTCGTGATGGGGGCCTGACAGTCACCACGGCACCGTTGCCCTGACGCAACGCAAGCTCGAAGATCGGGGATATTGCAGATTTGCACGGGGTACGAATACCGTAGCGTCATCCCGTCCCCGGGGTAGGAAACGCCCTTTTCAAAACACGAGAGACGACATGGCCGTCCGGACCATCCTCCTGCACGCCGCCCCCGACAGCGGCTTCGCTGATCGCCTCGCCTTCGCCGTGCGGCTCGCCCGCCAGACCGGCGCGACGCTTGTCGGCCTCTACACCCTCTATCCGACGGGCGTGCCGCGGGTCGGCCGGGCGCTGTCCATCTATATTAACGAGCTGAAGCAGGAGGCCCGCGCCAAGGAGGCCGAGCTACGCCGCAGCTTCGAGACGGCAGTCGCCGAGGCCAGGATCAGCGCCGAGTGGCGCACCGTCGAAGGCGAGGTCACCGAGGCGCTCAAGGAAGCGGCCTATTTCGCCGATGTCGCCGTCGTGAGCGAGACTGTCGGCGGCACCATGGACGACGACCTCGCCTCGACCATGCCGGAGCATCTGCCGCTCCTTTCGGACGGCCCGGTCATCGTCGTGCCGACCGGCAAGCCGGTTCCCGCCTCGATCGGCCGCGTACTGATCGCCTGGAAGCCCTCGCGCGAGGCCGGCCATGCCGTGCGCTTCGCCCTGCCCCTGCTCGCGCTGGCCGACAAGGTGGAGGTGCTGACCGTCGACGAGCCGGGCGTCGACAGCGCCGGGGGCGGCGCCCTCGCGACGCACCTCGCCTCGCATGGAGTGAAGGCCGAGCACAAGCACATCGAGGCTGGCTATGCCGAGAAGGCGATCCGCGCCGAGGCGGCCGAGTTCAAGCCGGATCTGCTCGTCCTCGGCGCCTACAGCCGGCCGCGTCTCGCCGAGTTCGTGCTCGGCGGCGTCACCCGCTCCATGCTCGACAGCGCGCCCGCCCCGCTGTTCTTCGCGCACTGAAAACGGGCGTCAGCCGGCGAACGGCACCACCTTCTGGCGCTGTTCGCCGAGCCCGTCTATGCCAAGCGAGACCACGTCGCCAGGCTTGAGGAAGACCGGCGGCTTCATGCCGAGCCCGACGCCCGGCGGCGTGCCGGTGATGATCACGTCGCCCACATCCAGCACCATGAACTGGCTGATGTAGGAGACGAGGAAGTCCGGCTTGAAGATCATGGTGCGGGTCGAGCCGCGCTGGCGTCGCTCGCCGTTCACATTGCACCACATGGAGAGATCGCCGACGTCGGCGATCTCGTCTGGCGTCACCAGCCACGGTCCGAGTGGACCGAAGGTCTCGCAGCTCTTGCCCTTGATCCACTGGCCGCCGCGCTCGATCTGGAAGGCGCGTTCCGAAACGTCATTGGCGAGGCAATAGCCGGCGATGTGCGCCGGCGCGTCAGCGAGCTCGACATAGCGGGCGCGCGTACCGATCACGATGCCGAGTTCCACCTCCCAGTCGAGCTTGGTCGACCCCTTCGGCTGGATGATGTCGTCATTCGGCCCGACGATGCAGTTCGGCGCCTTGGAGAACAGCACGGGCTCGGTCGGGATCGCCATGCCCGTCTCTTCCGCGTGATCGGCATAGTTGAGCCCGACCGCCACGAAATGCCCGGCGCGCGCAACGCAGGCGCCCAGCCGCGATCCGGCCGGCGCGGCCGGCAGCGAAGCCGGCTGTATCTCCCGCAGACGCGAGAGACCGGCCGGCGAGAGCACGTCGCCGCCGATGTCGGACACCAGCCCGGTCAGGTCCCGCACCACGCCATTGGCGTCGAGAATGCCGGGTTTCTCCCGGCCAGCCGCGCCGAAACGCACCAGCTTCATGTCCACTCCCCTTGGGCTGAATCGCCGGCGGGATATTCGGTCGGCGACCGGCGCCCCGCAACCCGCTTCCCGTGGATTCGGGTTGCCGCCTTCGGCTATCGGCGCTACATCTGCACCCAATTAATATGTCAGCAATACTGACATAAGGCGGGAGGACGCCGTGACTCACTCCCTCGTGTCGCTCGTGCTTTTCGCGATCGCCGGCGCCTTCACACCCGGCCCCAACAACCTGATCTCGACCGCGTCGGGTGCCGCCTTCGGCTTCCGCCGCACGCTGCCGCAGATATGGGGCGTGGCGCTGGGCTTTCCGCTGATGATCGTCGCCATCGGCTTCGGGCTCGGCGGCCTGTTCGCCACCTTCCCCCAGCTCCATTTGATTCTGAAGTTCGTCGGATCGGCCTATCTCCTTTATCTTGCCTGGAAAATCGCCACCGCCTCCGACCCCGAAGCGAGCGCGATCGCCCGTCCCCTGACGCTGCTGGAGGCAGCGCTCTTCCAATGGGTGAACCCCAAGGCCTGGACGCTGGCGCTCGGCGTGGTGCCGGCCTTCACCACCATCGGCGGCAACCTCTTCGCCGAAGTGATGCTGATCGCCCTGGTGATGGGCGCGACGACCTTCCCAGCGCTGTCGCTCTGGGCCGGCTTCGGCGTGGCGATGGCCCGCCTGCTGTCCCGCCCGCGCCAGCGGCGCATCGTGAATCTCGTCATGGCGGCGCTGGTGGCGGCGAGCGTGGGACTGCTTTTCATCTGAACTTAAGTGTGAAGCGTCGTCATAAAAGCGTGATGCGACTCAGGCTTATGTCCGGGTCATGAATCAAACTGTGATCTCCCTAGCGCAGTCTGAAATGGTCGACGGGGATCCTGTGGACAGCCATCCCGGCGGATCATCCGAGATGAACGACGCAGCCGACGCGCGGCGCTTCCGCAGCCTCTTCCTGTCCGACATCCACCTTGGCACCAAGGGCTGCCAGGCGGACCTCCTGCTCAACTTCCTGAAGCACCACGACGCTGAAACGCTCTACCTCGTCGGCGACATCGTCGACGGCTGGCGCCTGCGCGCCGGCTGGTACTGGCCACAGACGCATAACGACGTCGTGCAGAAGCTGCTGCGCAAGGGCCGCAAGGGCACCCGCATCGTCTATCTGCCCGGCAATCACGACGAATTCCTGCGCGACTACTACGGCAACCATTTCGGCGGCATCGAGGTGGTCGAGACGGCGATCCACGAGGCGGCCGACGGCAAGCGCTACCTGGTCATCCATGGCGACATCTTCGACGTCGTGGTGCGCCACGCCAAATGGCTCGCCTTCCTCGGTGATGGCGCCTACACCGCCGCGCTCGGCATCAACACCTATCTGAACTGGGTCCGCCGCAAGCTCGGCTTCCCCTACTGGTCGCTCAGCCAGTGGGCGAAGCTCAAGGTGAAGAACGCGGTAAACTTCATCGGCCGCTTCGAGGAGGCGGTGGCCAACGAGGCGCGCCGCCACAAGGTGGACGGCGTGATCTGCGGCCATATCCACCACGCCGTGATGCATGACCGCTTCGGTGTCGACTACCTCAATTGCGGGGACTGGGTGGAGAGCTGCACCGCCATCGTCGAGCACCAGGACGGCCGCTTCGAGCTGATCGACTGGGCGCGCGCCACAAGGGCCGCCGCCTACAGCTCGCCGGCCCTGCTCGCGCCTCCGAGGGCGGCCGCCTGATGCGCATCCTCGTCGCGACCGACGCCTGGCACCCGCAGATCAACGGCGTGGTGCGCTCGCTGGAACATACTGCGCGCGAAGCGGAGACGCTCGGCGCGCATATCGAGTTCCTCACTCCCGCCGCCTTCCGCACCGTGCCGATGCCGACCTATCCGGAAATCCGGCTTGCCCTGGCGACGCCCTCCATGGTGACGCGCCGGCTGAAGGCGATCGCTCCCGACTACGTCCACATCGCGACCGAGGGGCCGGTCGGCCTGACCACGCGCCGCGCCTGCCTCGCCATGGGCCGCAGCTTCACCACCAGCTATCACACGCGTTTCCCGGAATATCTCGCGGCCCGCGCGCCGGTGCCGCAGCGCCTCTCCTATGCCTGGCTGCGCCGATTCCACAATGCCGGCGCCGGCATGATGGTCTCGACCGAGACGCTGGAGGGCGAGCTCCGCGCGCGCGGCTTCCGCAACATGATGCGCTGGTCGCGCGGGGTCGACGCCGAGCTGTTCCGACCACGCACGACGGAGGAGATCGACGACGCAGCGCTCGCCGCCCTGCCCCGTCCGCTGTTCCTCTTCGTCGGCCGCGTGGCCGTGGAGAAGAACATCGCGGCCTTCCTCGACCTCGACCTGCCCGGTACCAAGCTGGTGATCGGCGACGGTCCGGCCCGCGCGGAGCTCAAAGCGCGCCATCCCGCTACCCGCTTCCTCGGCAAGCAGGAGGGCGAGCGGCTCGCCCGCACCTATGCCGCCGCCGACGTCTTCGTCTTCCCGAGCCTCACCGACACCTTCGGAATCGTGATGCTGGAGGCGCTCGCCAGCGGCCTGCCGGTTGCCGCCTTTCCGGTCGCCGGGCCGCGCGATGTTATCGGCCACGCGCTGATCGGGCCGGACCGGGTCGGCGTGCTCGACAACGACCTGCGCGCCGCCGCGCTGGCCGCGCTCGACATCGACCGTGACGCCGCCCGCCGCTTCGCACTGCGCCACTCGTGGCGCGCCTGCACCGAACAGTTCCTCGGCAATATCGAGAAGGCGCAGGGCCGCCCGCTGCGGCTTTCAGCCTAGAGGGATTACGCCCGCCCCGCTACCTCCAGGCAGGCGGTGAAGGTCGCCGGGTCGACATTGCCGCCCGAGAGCACGATCGCCGCGGTCTTGCCCGCAAGGTCGAGCCGCCCGGCCAGCACCGCCGCCAGCGCCACCGCGCCGCCCGGCTCCACCACGATCTTCAGCTCCTCGAAGGCGAAGGCGATGGCGCGCGCCACCTCCTCGTCGCTCGCCGACACTCCCTCCCCGACAAGGCGCGAGGAGATCTCGAAGGTGAGCCGGCCCGGCGTCGCGGCGAGAAGCGCGTCGCAGATCGAACCGGAGAGCTGCGCATTGCGCTCGCGGTGACCGGCGCGGAAGGAGCGCGCATGGTCGTCGAAGCCGGCCGGCTCTGCGGTCAGGACGCGGGTGCGCGGGAAGTGCTCCTTGATGGCGAGCGCGATGCCTGAGATGAGCCCGCCGCCCGAGGCATTGGCGACAACCACATCCGGCGCGATCCCGAGCGCGGCGAGGTCCTCGGCGATCTCGAGGCCGACCGTGCCCTGCCCGGCGATGATGTAGAAATCGTCATAGGGCGGCACGAACACCGCTCCGCGCTCGCGCGCGATCGCATTGGCGATGGCGTCGCGGTCCTCGGTCTCGCGGTCATATTCGACCACCTCGCCGCCGAACGCCATGGTGCGCTTCTTCTTCAGCGCCGGAGCATCCTTCGGCATCACGATGACCGAGGGCATGCCGAGCAGCGTCGCGGCCGCCGCCACGCCCTGCGCGTGGTTGCCGGATGAGCAGGCCACCACGCCGCCCGCGCGCTGCTCCGAACCGAGCCGCGAGATGCGGTTATAGGCCCCGCGGAACTTGAAGGAGCCGGTGCGCTGCAGCGGCTCGGGCTTCACGAAGATGCGCCCGCCGGTCAGCTCGTCGAGCTTCGGGCAGGCGATCAGCGGCGTGCGCACCGCGACGGGGCGCAGGCGCTCGGCGGCGGAAGCGACATCGGCGAAGGTCGGCAGGTCGTTCTGCATGCGTGAATTCCCTTCATCCGCACCGCCGGTCCGCCCGCCGCGTGCGTCGATCCAGAGCTTTTCCCGGTCGGGCGAGACATCGATCCGACGGAAGCGCTTCGCACCCAAGGCACCATGCTCCCCGCCACATCGTCAAGCACGCTCAGGATCGGGGGAGCCATGCATTCGCTTCGATCCGCCGCTCGCCCCGGCGAGGCCGGACGGCGGTGAGCTCCTCCGTTCGAACGCAACCGCCCGAGCGAACAGAAAGTGCCCTCTTTCAATATGTTGGAGCATGCTCTCCATGCAAAAGTCTCCAATTCTCGCGGAACATGCTCTAAATGAACCGGAGCATTGAACGGGGGAGCAGGCATGTCCGGCCGCACGCGCAGCCTTGATCGTGGCGGCATGGAAGCCGGCGCGCAGGCCATCACCGGCCAGCTCGGCCGCACCATCCAGCGGCTGCGCAAGACCTACAACCTGTCCCTCTCCGAGCTCGCCGAGCAGTCGGGCGTGGCGAAGTCGATCATCAGCCAGATCGAGCGCAACGAGACCAACCCAACCCTGGCGACGGTCTGGCGGCTTTCCCAGGCGCTGGATGTGTCGATCGAGCGCTTTCTCGCGGCCACCGACGAAGAGCCCTTCGTCGAGCACCTGACCCGCGCCGACACGCCCATCCTCGTCTCCGAGGACGGCAAGTGCCGCCTCACCATCACCGGCTGGATCAAGACGGTCGAATGGCTGCAATGGTTCGACTTCGTCGCCGAGCCCGGCGGCGAGCTGGTTTCCGACGGCCACCAGCGCGGCTCGATCGAATGCCTGTCGGTGCTCTCCGGCGAGCTTCAGGTCGAATGCGCCGACGTGATCGAGGTGGCCCGCGCCGGCGAGACGCTGCGCTATCGCTGCGACCGCCGGCACGTCATCCGCAACATCGGCACCGAACCCGCCCACGCCACGATGGTGTGCCTGCTCAAGGCCGCGGTGCTCGACTGAACACTCTCCCGCCGCGCGTCACGCGGCGGGGTGCGCATCCGCCATCTTCGCCTTGCGCCGGCCGCCCAGCGAAGCCAGCCAGCGGCAGACCACGTAGAAGGTCGGCGTGAACAGGAGGCCGAAGAAGGTCACGCCGATCATGCCCGAGAACACCGCCGTGCCGAGGGCCTGACGCAGCTCGGCGCCCGCGCCCGTCGCCCGTACCAGCGGCACCACGCCGAGGATGAAGGCGAGCGACGTCATGATGATCGGCCGAAGGCGAAGCTGCGCCGCATGGGTGGCCGCGGTGAAGCGGTCCTCGCCCCGATCCTCCAACTGCTTGGCGAACTCCACGATCAGGATCGCGTTCTTCGCCGCGAGGCCGATCAGCACGATGAAGCCCACTTGGCTCAGGATGTTGTTGTCCATCCCGCGCAGCAGGATGCCCGCGATCGCCGCGATCAGACACATCGGCACGATGAGGATGACCGCAAGAGGCAGCGTCAGGCTTTCATACTGTGCCGCCAGCACCAGGAAGACGAACACCACGCCGAGCCCGAAGGCGAAGATGGCGGTGTTGCCGGCCCGGATCTGCTGGAACGCGAGCGTCGTCCATTCGAAGGCGAAACCGTCGGGCAGCGTCTCCCGCGCGATCTGCTCCATGAGCTGGATCGCCTGGCCCTGCGACACGCCCGGCGCCGTGTTGCCGTCGAGCTCGGCCGCCGGATAGAGGTTGTAGCGCGGCACGCGGAAGGGACCCGAAATGTCGCGCACGGTGGTGAAGGCCCCAATCGGCACCGTCTCACCGGCCGAATTCTTCACCCTGAGCTTGAGCACGTCCTCGGGCGTCAGGCGGTAGGGCGCGTCGGCCTGTGCCTGCACCCGGTAGGTGCGGCCGAACAAGTTGAAGTCGTTGACGTAAGACGAGCCCACATAGATCTGCAGCGCCGCGAACACGTCCGCCATGTTCACGCCGAGCAGTTGCACTTTGGTGCGGTCGATGTCGAGGAAGAGCTGCGGCGTCGATGTCTCGAAGAGCGAGAACACCTGCGTCAGGCCCGGGGTCTGGGCGGCACGGCCCATCATCGCATAGACCGCGCCCTGCAGCGCGCCGGAACCACGCCCGCCGCGGTCCTCGACCATCATGCGGAAGCCGCCGGCATTGCCGATGCCCGACACGGGCGGCGGCTGCACGACGATCATGAACGCTTCCTCGAACACGCCGAGCTGCTGGAACAGCGCGCCCTGGATCGCGCCGGCCGATTGGCGCGGATCCTTGGCCCGCTCGGCAGCCGGGCCGAGGATGACGAACATGGCGCCGGCATTCGGCGCATTGGTGAAGGTCGCGCCGGAGAAGCCGACGATGTTAACGACATGCGCGACGCCCGGCGTCTTCAGCGCGACCTGCGCGGCCCGCGTCATCACCTCGTTGGTGCGCTGGAGCGCGGCTCCGCCGGGAAGCTGCGCGGCGACGATGAGATAGCCGCGATCCTGCGCCGGGATGAAGCCCTGCGGCGTGTCGCGGAACAACTGGAAGCCGAAGAACAGGATGCCGGCATAGACGACCAGCACGATGGCCGCGAAACGCACCAGCCGGCCGGTGAGCCAGCCATAGCCGCGCGAGAGGCCGTCGAAGCCCTTGTTGAAGCCCCAGAAGAAGCCGGTGATCGGCCGGGCATACCAAGCCGGCTTGTGGTCCTTGCGGTGCGGCCGCAGAAGCAGCGCGCACATGGCCGGCGACAGGGTGAGAGAAACCAGCAGCGAGATCAGCGTCGAGCCCGCGATGGTCAGCGCGAACTGGCGGTAGAACTCACCGGAAATGCCGGTGATGAAGGCTGAGGGCACGAACACCGAGGCAAGCACCAGCGAGATCGCGACCAGCGCGCCGCCCACCTCATCCATCGTCTTGTAGGCGGCGTCGCGCGGACTGAGCCCAGTCGAGATGTTGTGCTCGACGCTCTCCACCACCACGATGGCGTCGTCGACCACGATGCCGATGGCGAGCACCAGGCCGAACAGCGACAGGTTGTTCAGCGAGAAGCCGAACAGGCTCATGATGAAGAAGGTGCCGATCAGCGAGACCGGGATGGCGAGGATCGGGATGATCGCCGCCCGCCAGGTCTGCAGGAACAGGATGACGACGATCACCACGAGGATGACCGCCTCGATGATCGTGTCCTCCACCGCCCGCACCGATTCGGCAATGAAGGTGGTGGGGTTGTAGGCCGTCGAATAGGTGATGCCGCTCGGGAACCCCTTGGAGATCTCCCGCATTTCGGCCTCGATCGCCTGTCCGGTCGCCAGCGCGTTCGAGCCCGGAAGCTGGAAGATGCCGAGCGCGACGGAAGGCTTCGAGTCGAAATAGGAGATCGAGGAATTGTCCTGCGCCGCGATCTCGATGCGGGCGAGATCGCGCAGCCGCACCACCGCGTCGCCGGTCTGGCGCACGACGATGTTGCCGAACTCCTCGGGCGTCGACAGGCGTCCGAGCGTGCGCACCGCCACCTGGAAGGCGAGCTGCTGCGGCACCGGCGGCGCGTTCAGGACGCCCGACGCGACCTGGATGTTTTGCGCCTGCAGGGCGGCCGTGACGTCGGTCGCGGTGAGATTCAGCGACTGCAGCCGGTCCGGATCGAGCCAGATCTGCATCGCATAGTCGCGCGAGCCGAACACCGTGATGGAGCCGACGCCGTTCACGCGCTGCAACTGATCTTTGATCTGCAGGTTGGCGTAGTTGGAGATGAACAGCGAGTCGCGGGAATCATCCGGCGAGAACAGGCTCACCACCATCAGGATGTCGGGCGAGCTCTTCGCCACGACGACGCCGATCTGCTGCACCTCCTGCGGCAGGCGCGGCTGCGCGATGGCGACGCGGTTCTGCACCTGCACCTGCGCGATGTCGAGGTTGGTGCCGACCTCGAAGGTCACGTTGATCGAGAAGCGGCCGTCGGCGCTGGAGTTGGAGGAGATGTAGAGCATCCCCTCCACGCCGTTGATCTGCTGCTCGATGGGCGCGACGACGGTGTCCGCCACCGTCTCCGCGCTCGCGCCGGGATACTGCCCGGTCACGTTGATGACCGGCGGAGCGATGTCCGGATATTGGGCGATCGGCAGCGCGAAGAAGGCCACGCCGCCCAGGATCATGATAACGACCGAGACGACCGAGGCGAAGATCGGGCGATCGATGAAGAAGTGCGAAAAGCGCATGGATGCCTCCCGCGCTCAGTTCGTGGCGGCTTTGGCGGGCGCGGCGGCGGCCGGAGCTGCCCCCTCCTCCTGCGCGACCACCTTCGAGCCCGGCCGGATGCGCATCAGACCGTTGACGACGACCCGATCATTGGGGTCGAGGCCGCTCTTGATGACGCGCAGACCGTCGACCACGCGGCCGAGCGTCACGTACTTCATCTGCGGCGCCTGCGGCTCGCTGCCCGGCCCCATGACATAGACGAACTTGCGCGTCTGCTCGGTGCCGATGGCGACGTCCGGCACCAGCAGCGTGTCCTTCGGCTCGGAAGCCGGAAGCTGGACGCGGCCGAACATGCCGGGGGTGAACGTGCCGTTCGGGTTGCTGAACTTGGCGCGGCCCCGGATGGTGCCGGTGGTCTCGCTGATGGTGTTGTTGACGAAGTCCATCGTGCCGGCATGCGGGAAGCCGGTCTCGTCGATGAGCTCCAACTTCACCGGCATCGGCGGCAGCACCTGCCCGTCGGACGGCGCACCGCCTTTGGCGAGGCGCTGGTAGCGCAGGAACGAGGCCTCGTCGAAGGTAAAGTCGAAATAGATCGGGTCGATGGAGACGATGGTGGCCAGCAGCGTGTTGGTGTTGACGCCGCCGGTACCGCCGGTCACGAGGTTGCCGACCGAGACCTGCCGGTCGCCGATGCGGCCGCTGACCGGAGCGCGCAGCTCGGTGAATTCGAGGTCGAGCTGGGCCGCCCGCACCGCCGCCTCGTTGGCGGCGACCTGAGCGCGCGCCGAACGCTCGGTCTGCTGGCGCTGATCGAAGGTCTGCTTGGAGATCGCTGTGGAGGCACGGTCCTGCAGCAGCGTCTGCGCGCGCTGCAGGTCGGAGATGGCGAAATCGAGATCGGCCTGCGACTTGGCGAGGTTGGCCTGCGCCTGTTCGAGCGCGATCTGGAACGGCCGCTTGTCGACGGTGAACAGCAGGTCACCCTGCTTCACCAACTGTCCGTCGGTGAAATTGATGCTCGCCAGATAGCCCGACACCCGCGCGTAGATGCGCACCAGATCGACCGCGGCGAAGCGCCCCACATATTCGTCGTAGTCGGTGACCGGCTTCACCTGCGGCTTGGCCACGGTGACCGGCGGCGCGGGCGGCGCCTGCTGGGCCTGCTGCGGCTGTCCGCAGCCGGCGAGACCGAGCGTGGCGACGAGAATGGTCAGGGAAGCAAGGCGCGGGAACGCGACCGTCATAAGACTTCTCCGAGGCGATCTGGAAGGCCGATCGTACGACCGATCGGAGAGTCACGTCCCGCAGCGGCTCCCCGAGGGCGTTGCCCTTACCATAGTTTTGTTGCGATGCGAAAGCCGCATCAGATAACTTTGGTTACCTTCCCCGCCGGTGGTGTCCGGACGAGCGCGCGTAGTTGTGCGGGCCCGATGATGAACCAGAGCAGAACGGCATAAACGGCGCCGCCAACCATGATGCAGGCGAAAAGTCGCGCCTCCTCGCGCAATGCCGGCAGGCTGGCGAGCGCCGGCCGCGCCCATTCCGCGGTGAAATAAAGCGCGGCGCCGAGCGCAAGGCCGACCAAGGCGAGCCGCGGCAAGGCGCGCAACAGCGCGCCGTCACCGAATGCGATGCCCTGCCGGCGGGCGAACAACATTAGAAGCCCGAGATTGATCCATGCTCCCACCGAGGTCGCGAAGGCGAGGCCCACCTGCGCGAACCGGTCCATGAGCAGCACCTTCAGCGCGATGTTGATCACCGCCGCGAGCAGCGTCGCGATGACCGGCGTGCGGGTGTCGCCGCGGGCGTAGAAGGGCGCCGAGAAGGCGCGCATCACCACGAACGGAAACAGCCCCACCGTATAGGCCGCCAGCGTCGCGGCGGCGGCGGCCGCCGCTTCGGGGGTGAAGGCTCCGCGCAGGAACAGGCCGCGCATGATCAGCTCAGGGATGGCGAGCGAGGCGCAGACGAAGGGCAGCGCCAGCACCAGCGTGAGCTCGATCGCCCGCGCCTGCGCGAGGCGCGCGCCCCCCTCGTCGCCGGCGGCCAGACGGCGCGACATCTCCGGCAGCAGCACAATGCCGGCCGCGATGCCGACCACGCCAATGGGGAGCTGGTTGATACGGTCGGCATAGAACAGCGCGGCAACGGCGCCTTGCGGGAGAAACGAGGCGATCAGCGTGTCGGCGAAGAGAGCGAGCTGCACGCCGGCCGAGCCGACAATGGCCGGACCGAGCGCCTTGAGGAAGGCACGCATGTCGGCATCGAGGCGCGGCCACCCGAACCGCAGATGCAGCCCATGCCCCTCGGCGTCGAACAGCAAAAGCCCGACCTGGAGGAACCCCGAGATCAGCACACCCCAGGCGGCCGCGTGCCCGGCCGTCTCGAACAGCCCGGCGACGCTGAGCGTCGCCACCATCGCGATATTGAGCAGGATCGAGGCCGCCGCCGCCGCCCAGAAGCGGTCATTGGCGTTCAGGACGCCGCCGAGCAGCGTCACCACGGCGATCAGTCCGAGATAGGGAAAGGTGATACGGGTGAAGGCGACAGCGAGATCGAAGCGCTCCGCATCGAGCCCCGGCGCCAGCACGCCGACCAGCCACTGCGTGCCGAGCAACGCCCCCGCGAGGATGACGAGCTGGACCACCACGACGCCGGTGAGGATCTCGTCGGCGAACGCCTTGGCCCGGCCCGGCCCCTCCTGCGTCTTCACCCGCGCATAGGCCGGCACGAAGGCGGCATTGAACGCCCCTTCAGCGAAGATGGCACGGAAATGGTTCGGCAGGCGGAAGGCGATATAGAAGGCATCGGCGATCGGCCCGGCGCCGAGCACCGCCGCCATGAAGATGTCGCGCACGAAGCCGGTGAGCCGCGAGAGCAGCGTCCAGCCGCCGACCGAGAAGATGGAACGAATCATGCCCTCTGCCGTCGCGAATCGACGGCCAGCGCCGCCCGGCGGAACCTAGAGCCTTTCCCGATCCGGTGGAAACGGCTCAGGCACCCGTTACGTCCCGAACCCCGAGCCTGCCTCCGGGAAGATGCCGAAATAGAACTCGCGCAGTCCGATCACCGCACCGAGATGATGCAGCCAGATGGCGTCCTCGATGCGGTCGAAGACCGAGAAGCCGTGCCACGGCCCAGACGAGGAGTTCGCGTGCGAGAGGATGCGCGGGCGCGCCGTCTCCGCGACGAGCAGATGCGCCAGCACCTGCGTCGCCCGGAAAAGATCGAGCCGCAACAGCAGGTCCGGCACCGGCTCGGCTTCGTCCAGCACGACAATGGCGAGCCGCGCCGTCTCCGGGATCGGTGAAGGAACCTTCCAGATCAGCGTGACGTCCGCCCGCAGCTCCCTGGTCCAGCCCTGACCACCGAACGTCCAAGGGCCGGTCCAGACGCGGCAGTCGCCCTTGGCAAGCTGGGCCGAAAAGTTGCGGCGCACCGCGGCGATGGCGTTGGCGACGATGCGGTCCCGCCGCGATCCCCCGCCCTCGCCATACATGGCGCTATCTCATGCGGTGAGCGCGCGCCGCACCGCCGCGATCACGCGGTCCTGCGTCGCCTCGTCGAGATAGGCGTGGATCGGCAGGCTGATCACTTCCTCAGCGAGCTGCTCGCACACCGGCAGGCCGTTGCCGGCGGAAGGATACTGCGCATAGGCCGGCTGGCGGTGCATCGGGATGCGGTAATAGACCGCCGTCGGCACGCCTTCCTTCTGCAGCGCGCTCGCGAGCGCGTCGCGCCGGCCAGCGGGAAGGCGGATCGTGTACTGCGCCCACACCGAGGTCGCGCGGCTGTCGACCACCGGCACGATGCACAGGTCGGCCAGCGCCGCGTTGTAGCGCTTCGCAGCGGCATCGCGGGCGGCGGTCTCATCGGCGAAGATGGCAAGCTTCTCGATCAGCACCGCCGCCTGGATGGTGTCGAGGCGCCCTGTCATGCCGATGCGGACGTTCTGATACTTGTCGACGCCCTGCCCGTGCTCGCGCACGCTCTTCAGCACCGGCACGAGGTCGTCGTCGTCGGTGAACACCGCCCCGCCGTCGCCGTAGCAGCCGAGCGGCTTGGCCGGGAAGAAGCTCGTCGCGGTGGCGTCGCCGATCGAGCCGGTGCGCTTGCCGTTCCAGGTGGCGCCGAAGCCCTGCGCAGTGTCGCACAACACCTTCAGCCCATGGGCCTTCGCAATCGGCAGGATTGCGTCGTAATCGGCTGCCTGACCGAACAGGTCGACCGGGATGACGACCTTCGGGGTGAGCCCCTGGCGCTTAGCCACCGCGATGGCGGCCTCGAGACTCGCCGGGTCCATGTTGAAGGTGTCGGCCTTCACGTCGACGAAGACCGGCGTCGCGCCCACCCACGGCACCACCTCGGCGGTGGCGCAGAAGGTGAAGGAGGGACAGAACACCGCATCCCCGGCCTTCACGCCCCACGCCATCAGCAGCATGGCGAGCGCGTCGGTGCCGCTGGCGCAGGCAATGGCGTGCTTGGCGCCGGCGAAGGCGGCGAGCTTCGTCTCCAGCTCGGCCACTTCCGGCCCATTCACGAAACGGCAGTGGTTCAGCACCCGCGTCACCGCCTCGTCGATCCGGGTCCCGAGCCGCGCCCGCTGGGCCGCGACGTCGATGAAGGGGATCGGAGCGGTTTCGATCTTCACATGCGTGTTCATGCAGAATCCCTTGCTCAGCCCGCGACGCGGATGCGCGCCGGCGCGGCTTCCGGCGCGGCACTCGGTGTCGGCAGGCAGCGGATGGCGGTGGCGAGGCTGGCGACCCCGTCCTCGCCGGTCACCGCCGGCGGCTCGCCGGTGCGGATGGCGTCGAGGAAGCGCGTCAGCTCGACGCGCAGCGGCTCGGCATAGGCGACGGGAAGGTGGCGCATCGAATAGCTGCCGTCCGGCCGATAGTCGAAGCACTCTGTCACCTGCCGCGTCAGCAGGTCACCGCTCACATATTTCTTGCGCGTCGCGACATGCACGGTACGCGCCTTGAAGGGGGTGAGCCAGTTGGTGTTGATGTGCGCGAGCACGCCGTTGGCGGTGCGGAACTGCAGCAGCGCGATGTCCTCGCGCTCGGCCACCGCCGCCTTCACCTGCGGCTGCACCTCGGCGATCTCCGAGCCGGTGAAGTGGCAGATCAGGTCGATGTCGTGCACCGCGAGGTCGATGACGACGCCGACATTAGACATGCGCGGCGGGAACGGCCCGACTCGGGTGATGCCGATGGAGAGGATCTCCTCGCCGCGAATGGCATTCTTGATCGCCTCGACGGCCGGATTGAAGCGCTCGACATGGCCGACCATCAGCGTCACGCCCTGCTCCTTCGCAGCGGCGACGATCGCCTCGCCCTCCTCCACGGTGGGCGCGATCGGCTTCTCGACCAGCACATGCGCGCCGGAATTGATAGCGGTGAGCGCGATCTCGTGATGCAGATGGGTCGGCGCCGCCACCACCACCGCGTCGACCTTCAGCCCGAGCAGGCCGCCGACATCCGGCACCGCCTTGCAGCCGAGGAACTCGGCGACCTTGCCACCCTGGGCGAGATCGGGATCGGCGATGCCGACGAGGCTGGCGCCGGGCAGATCGGCGAGCACGCGGGCATGGTTCGCCCCCATCACACCGACGCCGACGACGCCGACCCGGATCGGCGCCCGCGCGGCGGGAACAGCGCTCTGAGCCATTCTGACTGTCCTTCAAAAATTCCTTAAAGCTCGCCCGGCGCGGTCTAGCATGTGCCGTGAACGCAGGCGAGCGGACGAGATTCGTCAAATCCTGCCGCGGCCATCAAGAATTGCTGCGACGTGTTACATGGCGGGGCCCGACCGCGTCCGGCGCGCGCCGGCAAGCACAGCCGGCAGTCCGCTTCGAGAAGCGGAGATATCGTCGCCCGCGGCGCAGCGAAGGATGGCCCCCGAACCAGCCCGGAGGCGGCACCGTCGGACAAGGAAAACCTTTATCCGACAATGATTTGTAACTGGGGAAAGCGGCCGGCGAACTAGCCGCCGGCCTGGACGAAGCGCTTGAAGACGAAGCCGCGCTTGCCGTCGGCCACGATCTCGCACCAGATGTTGCAACTGACCAGATCGACCTGCTCACCGGCCTTCAGCGTGGTGAGCGCGGCGCCGCTGTTATCCGGCTTGGCACGCAGCGTCACGCTGGACCGGATGGTCGCCTTGCCCGCCTGCACGGTGCCGGAGGCCGCTGAATCATCTGCAGCGGCATCGTTCGACGAATCGGCGCTCGGCTGATTCGCGGGCGCGGCCGGGGCCGGAGGCTTCGCGGCCGCGAGCTTCGGGGGCGCGGGCTTGGCCGGCGGCGTCGGCACGACGGCATCCGGGACCGCCACGGGCGGATCGGCGGGCGCGAAGCCCTGCATCTGCGGAACGGTGGGCTCGGCGGGTTCGTTGCCGGCCGGCGCGAGGGCCGGATCATTCGCGGCCTGCGTCGCCTCGGGAACGGCGGCGCCTTCGGGCGCGACGGCATCAGCCTGCACCGGAGCGGTCATGTCCGGGCCGACGGCGGTCACCTGAGCTTCAGGGGGCGTCGCCTGAGCATCGGCCGGCTGGGCGTCGGCCTGCGCCGCCGCGACCGCACTGTCCTGCTGCTGCGGCGCGCCTGAATTCTGTGCCGTCGAATCCGGCGCCGGCGCCGTCACGATGCGCGGCTCCGGAGCTCCAGCGTTCGGGTTCGCGGGCGGCTCGGAGGCGTTCTGCGAGGGTGCGACACTAGCGATCGCGGCATCCGTAACCGTCGGTGCGGCCGAAGCGTTGTCGTTTCGCGCCGCCAGCGACTGCAGGGCTATGACCGCTCCGCCGACCGCCGCGATGATCACCGCGAGCACCGCGAAGCGTGTCCAGGTAATGGCCTCGGAGGCCCGCGCGCGCCGGGTGCGCTTCTCCGGCTTCAGCGCCGGATCGAAGGCGCTGACCCGCGCGCCCTCCCGGCGCGGCGCCGGCTCCACGGTCGGCTCGACCTTCGCCGCCCGAGGCTTCGCGGCCTGTTTGGCCGAAGGCTGAGCAGCGGTGGGCTTGGCGGCCGGCACCGCGGCGGCATCGGCATCGGCCGGCGCGCGCAGGGTTGGAGCGACCGGCCGCGGCTTCTCGGGGATCGGCTTCGGCGCCTCGAACAGGAACGGATCGGTGCGGCCGGTCTCTTCGAGCTGTTTCTGGATGGAGGCTTCGACCGGCGCGGCTGCCGCGCGGACGACGGAGCCGAAGGCGGCGGTGGCCTCAGTGGCGGGCTGCGGGCGGGAGGCGTCGGCCGCCCGCGCGTGCTTGGGAGCGAATTCGCTGTCGGGAACCCCGACATAGGTGAAGGCGGCCGCGGCCATGCGGTCGATCCGTTCCTCGTCGGGCCACGGCACGTCGGTCTCGCCGTTCTCCTGCATCAGCCTTGTGCGTTCGGCGGCGATACGGGCAGCCTCGGCGGCGATCAGGCGCGCACCGAACCCGCTCCCGAGCACCGAGGTGCCCGTGTCGGTCTCATGTCCTCCCGGCACGTCCACCCCTCCGTCCGTACGTTTCTCGGTGGCCAGCGAGGCCATGAACGCCTGCAGATCACTCAGCAGATGCTCGGCCTCGACGGCATCCTCGCCCGCGCCGGCCGGCACAAGGCCGGGCCCGTCGGACGATGCGATGATTCGGGGGTCGCGGGCGAACCGGACGTAGGAACGATCCTCATGCCCAGGGGCCGGTACCCATTCGCCGGCGCCGGACGGCTCATGGCCGACGGCCTCGCGATCTCGAATCTGCGCATTTACCATGAAATTGTCGCTCGCTCCGGCAGGCCGCCCCTTGCCTGCACCTTGCGCCCCTTTTCCCCTTAACCCCTCCAGAGAGGGCCCGAAACGGCGTGCCGATTGGAATCGTTGCAGAATTGACACGGCCGATATTTAAACTGACCTTTAATTGCGGCAAGTCTTGGCCCGACGTCACCTGCTTTTTCGCCGCACATGGCGCTAGGGGCCGGCCGCGCTCAGACGAGGACCGCGCGTTCCTGCTGCGCTCCAACCCCGAAGACGCGCTTATAGCGCTCGATTTCCTCCGGCGGTCCCATCGCCTTGGTGGGGTTGTCGGAGAGCTTCACCGTCGGGCGCCCATTGGCGGAAATCACCTTGCAGACGATGGAAATCGGGTCCAGCGCCCCGTTCGGGGCGAAACCGCGGAAATCGTTGGTGAGCAGCGTGCCCCAGCCGAAGCCCATGCGCACGCGCCCGGCGAAATGGCGGTAGATGCGTTCGATGGCGTCGACGTCGAGCGCATCCGAGAAGATGACCAGCTTGGTCGAAGGGTCCTGCCCCCGGGAGCGCCACCAGGCGATCGCCTCCTCGCCGCCCTCGATCGGGTCCTTGCTGTCGACGCGGATACCGGTCCAGCGCGCCACCCAGTCCGGGGCATGGGCGAGGAAGCCGGTGGTGCCGTAGGTGTCGGGCAGCATGACGCGCAGATTGCCGTCGTAATCCTCCTGCCAGTCGGCGAGCACCTCGTAGGGCGCCTCGGCGAGTTCGGCGTCGCTCTCGGCCAGCGCGGCATAGACCATCGGCAGCTCATGCGCGTTGGTGCCGGTCGCCTCGACCTCGCGGCGCATCGCGATGAGACAGTTCGAGGTACCGAGGAAGCCGGCACCCAGCCCCTCCATGACGGCCTGTACGCACCAGTCCTGCCACAGGAAGCCGTGCCGCCGCCGCGTGCCGAAATCGGCGACATTGGCGCCCTCCAGCGCCTTCAGCCGCTCGACCTTCTCCCACACGCGCGTCATGGCGCGGGCATAGAGCACCTGCAGTTCGAAGCGTCCCATGCTGCGCAGCACCGCACGCGAGCGCAATTCGTTGATGATGGCGAGCGCCGGGATTTCCCACATGGTGGTCTCGATCCACGGCCCCTCGAAGGTCAGCTCGTATTGCCCGTCACGCTTTTCGAGGTGATAGGGCGGGAAACGGAAACCCTCGAGCCATGCGATGAAGTCCGGCGCGAACATCTGCCGCTTGCCGTAGAACATGTTGCCGCGCAGCCAGGTGGATTCCCCGCGCGTCAGCGAGAGCGTGCGCACATGGTCGAGCTGCTCGCGCAGTTCGCGCTCGTCGACGAAATCGGCGATGCGCACCCGGCTGGTGCGGTTGATGATGCCGAAGGTGACCCGCGTCTCGAAATGCCGGCGGAAGATCGTCTGCGCCATCAGGAGCTTGTAGAAGTCGGTGTCGAGCACCGAGCGGACGATCGGATCGATCTTCCAGGTGTGGTTGTAGACGCGCGTGGCGATGTCGATCATCGAGGACGACCCCAGTTCCCGGCGTCCCTTCTAGTGCATGCCGCCCGAAATTGCAGGTGCCGCCCGCGACATTGGAATGCCTCCGGCATGGGCATAAGCGTTCCCCAATCCCACCATGCAAATTTTCATGGGTAGCGGGCTCTGGCGGAATTGGTGCGGCGCACATATGTCGTGCACGATGTAACACCCTTCCAGCCATAGGATCGCTTCATGAGCACCGGCACGCCGTCCCTCTTCGAGCCCTACAAGCTCGGCGACGTCACCCTGTCGAACCGCATCGTCATGGCCCCGCTGACGCGCAACCGCGCGGGCGCCGGCCTCGTCCCGACCCCGCTGATGGCCCAGTATTACGGCCAGCGGGCACAGGCCGGGCTGATCGTCACCGAGGCGACGCAGATCTCCGATACCGCGCAGGGCTATCAGGACACGCCTGGCGTCTACACCGACGCGCAGGTCGCCGGGTGGCGCGCCGTCACCGATGCCGTGCATGCCAAGGGCGGGCACATCTTCGTGCAACTCTGGCATGTCGGCCGCGTTTCGCACCGCTCCCTGCAGCCGGGCGGCGCGGCGCCGCTGGCGCCTTCCGCGGTGCGCGCCAACACCAAGACCTTCGTGAATGGCGGCTTCGCCGATGTCGACGAGCCGCGCGCGCTGGAGATCGAGGAAATCCCCGGCATCGTCGACGACTTCCGCCGCGCCGCGGCGAAGGCGCTCGAAGCGGGCTTCGACGGCGTCGAGATCCACGGCGCCAACGGCTACCTGATCGACCAGTTCCTGCGCGACGGCGCCAACAAGCGCACCGACGCCTATGGCGGCTCGATCGAGAACCGCACGCGCTTCCTGCGCGAGGTGGTCGCGGCGGTGACGCAGGAGATCGGCGCCAAGCGCACCGGCATCCGCATCTCGCCCGTGACCCCGGCGAACGACCTCAGCGACAGCAACCCGCAGCCGCTGTTTGAGCATGTGGCGGATGTGCTGAACACGCTCGGCCCGGTCTATGTGCACCTCATCGAGGGCGCGACCGGCGGGCCGCGCGACATCGTGCCGGGCTTCGATTTCGAGGCGCTGCGCAAGCGCTATGACGGCACCTGGATGGTCAATAACGGCTATGACCGGGTCATGGCGGAAGCCGTGGTCGCGAGCGGCAAGGCCGACCTCGTCGCCTTCGGCAAGAACTTCATCTCCAATCCGGATCTGGTGGAGCGGCTGAAGCGCGGCGCGGCGCTGAACGAGCTCGACCGCGACCATCTCTATGGCGGCGGCGCGAAGGGCTACATCGACTATCCCGCGCTCGAGGAAGCGGCGGCCTGATCCGCCTTCGTCACCTATGGGGTCTGCCGGAAATACGGCAGGCCCCTCAGGTGCAGCATGACGATCGGATAGGCCATCAGCAGCGCACCGATGACGAAAGCTCCGATCAGCGTGCCGGTGGTGAGCGTGCCTTCGGCACTGGCCGCGCGGAAGACCTCGATCCCAACCGGATAGAACAGCACCGCGGCCGTGAACACGCCCGGCGACCAGCGCCCGCGCGTCACGATCATCGGCAGGACGTGGAAGAAGGTCGCGTTGATGATCATCAGCGCGGCGAAGGTAAGCGGAACGAGCGGAACGGTCGGCGCCAGCGCCCCCTGCGCGATGCCGAACACCACCACCACGGAATTGGTGACGTAGAAATCCCCCCACTCGACCGGCAGCCTGATCACGGCGCGTGCCCAGTCGCGCCAGTCGAACATGTATTCTTCCATGATGTGGACCGCATAGGCGATGAGGGCGATCCACGCCCATTCCGTCAGCCCCATGTCCCCGTCCCCGCTATTCTGAGAGGTATGAGGCCACGGGGCACAGGGAGCGTCAACAATTCTGCCGGTCAGGCCCGATAGGCGACGAGGTCGATCTCCACCACCGCGCCCCGCGCCAGACCGGTGACGCCGACGCAGGTGCGCGCCGGCAGACGGCCCGTCTCGAAATAGGAGCGGTAGACGGCGTTCATCGCGGGATAGTCGCGCTCGAATTCGGTGAGGTAGATACGCGCCTGGACCACGTCGGCCAGCGTGAAGCCGATGCCTGCCAGCACGAGGATCAGATTGTCCATCACCCGCCGGGTCTGCGCCTCGATGCCTTCGGGCAGCGGCGCGGAATCGTCGGCCGGATCTGTCGGCATCTGGCCGGTGACGAACAGCCACGGCCCGATCTGAACGGCATGGCTGAAAGGCGCGACCGGGGTCGGTGCACCCTCGATCATGTGGAACAGCGGGAGGAGCGGAGCAGAATCGAACATGCCGGAAGCCTATCCCGGCCTATGCGCCCCGTCAGCCGCCCTCACGCCGCCAGCGGCTCCGGCTGCAAACGCACCGACACGTCGACGATCAGACCGAGATAGTCGCCGATCGCCCCGGTGAATCCGCCGGCGACTGGCACCGCCTGCGCCGGATCGCGCGTGACCGCGACCCGGATAAGATTGTCGGCGGCGATCGTGCCGTTGGTCGGGTCGAACTCGACCCAGCCCGCGCCCGGCAGATAGATGTCGGCCCAGGCATGGGTGGCGCCGGCGCCGATCACCCCGGCATTCTCGCCGTCGAGCGCCGGATCGTAGAGATAGCCGGTGACGAAGCGCGCGCCGAAGCCGAGCGCACGTGCTGCCTCGATCAGCAGCAGCGCGAAGTCGCGGCACGAGCCGCTGCCGAGCCGCAGCGTCTCGGTCGGCGGCTGCGTGCCCTGCTCGTAGCGCACCTGATAGGCGAAGCCGTTGCGGATGCCGCGGTTGATGTCGGCGAGCAGCGCCATGGTGTCGGTCGGCCGCGTGGCGATGAAGCCGCGCGCCCAGGCATCGAGCTCGCCCTGCGCATCGGAATAGTGACATTCGAGCATGCGGCCAAGATCGGTACGGTCGTCGGTGGAATAGACAAAGGGGTAGTCGCGCGCGCCCTCGTCGAGCTCGAAGTTCAGCCCGCCGAGCCCATAGCGCTCGATGGTCAGCAGGCTTTCGATCACCAGCTCGCTGGCGGGCTCATGGAAATCGGCGATGGCGACGGAATTGCCGAACACGTCGTGCAGCCAGCGCACGCTGGCGCTCGGCGAGAGGATGAGGTCGGCATGAACGAGGCGCAGGTCATGGCTGTCGCGCGGCCGCAGCATCAGCCGGTGCGTCTGGAAGGTGACGGGGTTGGCGTAGCTGTATTTCGTCAGATGACGCACGGTGAGCGTCTGCATGGCCATTCCTCAAAAGCACAAACGACCGCCCGGCGAACCGGTACGGTCGCGGATATATAGCTGGATAGTTCCTCAGGCGCACATGCGGCCGACGACGAAGCCGATCAGGCCGGCGGCGATGAGCGCGTGGAAGGAGTAGCGCCGCTCCGGCGCGAGGTCGGCAACGGCGTCTTCGGCGAGGTTCTGCACCTCATCGCCGACGGAACGCACCGCATCTTCGGCGTTCCGCACCGTCTCGCGGCCCGATTTGCCGAGGTTCGTGATGTTGTCCTTCGAACGTTCCGCCATTGCCGCCTCTCCATGCTGCCGATCGCCGCCCCGACAACGCGCCGCGCGTGGATTGGTTCGATCGACGGCGTGGGAGGCGAGCCCGCCGCCGGCCGCTTGCCGGCCGCAGCGCCACGTCCTCCATTGTGCTAGAGATCGCAGCGCAGGATGGCGATCCAGGGCAGTTCGGTTCCCGCCTCCGTGAAGCGGTTGCGCAGATAGCCCATATCGGTCAGTCGCAGCGACTTGCGATCGACATTGTTGGAGATGTTGCCGCCCATCGTGTGGACGTGTGTGGCGGTTACGTCGATGACGATGTCGCCGTGGGAGGGGTAGAAGCTGTCCGCCTCGTAGATCAGCGCCGCCTGATCGTAGGTGTAGCTCTTGGCGTATTCGCGCCCGGCGCAGCAGATGTCGCCGACCCGAGGCTTATAGGCATCGGATCGCATGGCGGTATAGCCGAAATTGGGCAGGCCGCCGGCCGCCTTCTTCATCGCCCGGTCGACATAGTGGCAATGCGCCTCCGTGAAGCGGAACTGGTTCGCCGACGCGCCGGCCGTCTTGACGCAGAACGACACAAAGGCTGACGACCAGGCCGGCCTCTTGCCGTCGACCACGGTGCGGCCGGTCAGGTTGTTATTGCCTATAGAGACCCAGTAGTCCTTCACGAAGAGATAGTAGTCCTTGCTGTGCTGTGGCCGTCCCCAGGTTTCGCGCCCCGCGCCATTGTCCCATCGCGCGTACTCGTTCTTGCAGACCTGCACCAGTTGGTCGACGAAAGCCGTCATCCGCCCCTCCCCCCGACATGACACGCAGGCCCCGCGGGAGCGACCCGCGGGTCGCCTCACGCGTCGGGCGTGCAGGGAGAGGATGATTACATCTTATAGAAGAATATCAATCATATTCTCGCATAGGTTGCGCGCATTTCGCCACTTCGACGGCACCACTTCCGCGTCGTCGGAAAGGCCGTATGGAAAAGTCCTTGAAGCGATCCGCGGATCACCGCCGCCGCGCGACGAAGGCGATGATCTCCGCCGGGCCGCGCGCCGGGACGAGGCGCACGCGCCGCCCGCCGCAGAGGTCGCAGCGCAGCCGCCCGCCCTCCGGCATCGCTCCGCCCGCGAGCTGCGGGAGCGCACGCCCGAGGATGGAGCGCTGACCGCAGCGCAGGCACTCGGCGCAGAGCGTCGGCGGTTCGTGTTTCATTCCGTCCATCTCCGCCCGCGGGCGTTGCCGGATGATTTCATCATGCCGCCTTTATGCGCGAAGCGCGAAATCACGATCGAAAGCCTATGTCTGCCCCCGCACATGATGAGCCGACGCCACGGATCGGCGCCGGAACCGTCAGAGGCAGGCCATGCCGAACATTCTCAAACGTATCCTCGACCAGCTCTGTCGCATGAACGCGCTGCTGACCGAACGCGCCGAATTGCACGGCCGCTACTGCATCGCCGATGCCAAGATCCGCCAGCCGCGACGGTCATTACCGTCCGGGAAAGCCGTACCCGCAAGATGATGCCGCGCGCAAGGCCGCGCCCCCCGGCATCGCCGATCCGGGACGAGCCGGGCATGAACGGATGGCGTGCGGCACCTAGAACCTGATATGAACCGCCCCGCAGCCGGACGGGTTTAAGTTTTATGTTGTCGGACAAATCGGGGGCGCCGGCCGAACGAGGCTCCATCGTTCTGGCGTATCAAGCCCTTCGCGCACTTGCGGTCTCGCTTGTGTTCGCGAACCACCTGGTGCCGGAAGCGTTGCCCGGCGGCTTCATAGGCGTCGACATCTTCTTCGTGATCTCCGGATTCCTGATCACGATGCATCTGGTCCGCGAGATGGAGGGCGGCAGCTTCAGCTTCGCCGGCTTTTACGCCCGCCGCGCGCGCAGGCTGCTGCCCGCGGCCTTGACCGTCCTTCTGGCAACCGCGATCGCGGTCTGGCTCTGGCTCCCGCCGGCCCGCATCGCCTCGGCGATGAACGACGTCGCGGCGGCCGCCCTCTATGTCGTGAACTGGCGGCTGGCGAACAATTCGGTCGACTATTTCGCCGAGGGTGCGGCCGCTTCGCCCGTCACCCACTTCTGGTCGCTTTCGGTGGAGGAGCAGTTCTATCTCGTCTGGCCGGCGCTGCTTCTCCTTTCCCTGCATCCCAGGAGTCCGCTCCGGCGCATGCGGAGCGAACATCGGCTGCCGGTCGTGCTGGCGCTGGTGATCGTGCTCTCGCTTGCCGCGGTGGTGCTGGCCCCGCAGGTGTCGCGCGCCGCCATCTATTTCGAGACGCAGTCGCGCGCCTGGGAGTTTGCGGCCGGCGGTCTGGCCGCGCTGATCGCGCGCTCGCATGGCGGATCGGTCGCCGCGCTCAGGCACCTCGCCCTGCCGAGCTGGGCGATGCTGGCCGTGTGCGGCTGGCTTCTCGGGCCGCAATCCGGCGTTCCCGGGTTCGCCGCGATCCCCCCCGTGGCCGCGACCGCCGTGCTGCTCATGATCGGGGATCGTCCCGGCATCGGCACGCCGGCGGCCGTGATCCGGCTGCGGATCGTGCAATGGCTCGGCGACAGGTCCTACGCTATCTATCTCTGGCATTGGCCACTCGTCGTCATCATGCCGTTCGCTCTCGGCATCAGTGGTCACGGGGCGACCCACATCGCCCTGACGATCGCGCTGTGCCTGGCCCTGTCGGCGCTCACCAAGCCGTTCATCGAGGACCGCTTCCGCTTTGGGCGGACCGGCCTGCTGTCGCGGCCGGTGCCGGCTCTCGGCGCCCTCGTCCTGCTGTCGGCCACCGTTGCGCTCGGCTCCTATTTCGCCGCGGGGCGGATGATCGAGAGGGCGCGCGAGGTGGCCGAGCGGCTTTACGCTTTGTCGCAATACCCGCAGGGGTCCTGCTTCGGCGCGCGGGCCGCGGGGGCCGAAGCCGACTGCCAGCACTCGCACCGCCTGCTGGAGCGCGACTTCGCCCTGCAGACCTGGGATACGCAGATCGTGCGACCGCCCAATGGCAGCCTCTGCCAGAACCCGCCGGGAGACGAGCGGCTGAACCCGTGCGGCTTCGGTCGTCCCGAATCGGAAAACCCGCTGCGCATCGCGCTGATCGGAGATTCCCACGCCGGCATGTGGGGCGCGGCGCTGATCGAGATGGCCCGGGATATCCCCCTGCACGTGAAGGGCTATCTGGCGTCCTCCTGCGCCGCCACGCTGGACGACGCCTCCTTCGCGACCTACCTCACCCCCGAGCGTCGGCCCGGCTGCGTGAAGTGGCGCAAGGCCGCCATCAACGCGGTGGCCAATGATCCGTCGATCGATGTCGTCGTCGTGTCGGGCAATGCCTACAATCAAGCCAGATCGTTCGCGAACGGAACATGGGCCGAGGACGACGGACAGGGATTTGCCGACGCCTGGCGGCAATTTCTGGCGGCGGGCAAGCGGGTCGTGGTCATGGACGACGTTCCCGAGCTACCCGAACGCCTGCCGGACTGCCTCGCCAGGACAGCGGCGTCCGACGACCCGTGCAGCTATCCCGCCCAGCGCATCCCGCACGAGACCGTCTTCGCCCGGGCCGCCGCGAAGATCGCCGATGACCGGTTCCATTTCGTCAGGATGCGCGACGTCTTCTGCGACGAGCAGAAGTGCCACGCCGTCATCGGCGGCATCCCCGCCTACATGGATGGGGACCACATCTCGGCACCGCTGGTGCGCAGCCTGACCGACCGGCTGAAAAAGGCGGTTCTGTCCGACGGAGCCATCGTCGCGCCGTGATGGGACATCTCCCTGCGAGGCGCGCGGATCGACGATATCGGGCCCGTCGCGGCGCTCCGGCGTGACGTGATGGACGAACCGCCGAGCTACCGGGAACTGATGGGCAAGCTACAGCCTCGGCGCGAGGCGGCGCCGTCACCAGGTATCGATGTTCGGAGAACCCTAACCCTATCAAGGGATAAGATGGTGGGCGCACAAGGACTCGAACCTTGGACCCGCTGATTAAGAGTCAGCTGCTCTACCAACTGAGCTATGCGCCCGAACAGCGCGCGAGCACTCCGTCTCGCGAGCCGCGGTCGTGTAGCAGAGGCATCCCGGCCTGTCCATAGCGCGCGGCGCGGTTTTACCCGGCAGCGATGGACTCACTCCTTGAACGCCTCTTCGCGCTTCTTGCTGATCGAGGGCAGCAGCACCACGGCGAGCGCGGCGACCGCCATCAGCAGCAGCGTCGCCGAGAGCGGGCGTGAGAGGAAGACCATCGGGTCGCCGCGCGAGATCAGCAGTGCGCGGCGCAGATATTCCTCCAGCATCGGGCCGATGATGAAGCCGAGCAGCAGCGGCGCCGGCTCGCATTCGAGGCGCACCAGCACGTAGCCGACCACCCCGAACAGCGCCATGGCGAACACGTCGAAGGCGTTGTTGTTCACGCTGTAGACGCCAATGCAGCAGAAGCCGACGATCAGCGGATAGAGCACGTGATAGGGCACAGTCAGCAGGCGCACCCACATGCCGATCAGCGGCAGGTTGAGCAGCACCAGCATCAGATTGCCGATCCACATCGAGGCGATGATGCCCCAGAACAGGTCCGGCTTCTCGTTCACCACGTTCGGGCCGGGCACGATGCCCTGGATGATCAGCGCGCCGATCATCAGTGCCATCACCGGGTTGGAGGGGATGCCGAGGGTGAGCATCGGGATGAAGGAGGTCTGCGCGCCGGCATTGTTGGCCGATTCGGGACCCGCGACGCCCTCGATGGCGCCCCGGCCGAAGCTCTGCGGCTCCTTGGAAATCTTCTTCTCGATCGAATAGGCCGCGAAGGAGGAAAGCATCGCGCCGCCGCCCGGCAGGATACCGAGCAGCGAGCCGAGCGCGGTGCCGCGCAGCACCGGCCCGACGATGCGCTTCAGGTCCTCCCTGGTCAGCATCAGCCCGGTGACCTTCTGCACCAGAACACTGCGGCCGTGCTCGTCCTCAAGATTGCGGATGATCTCGCCGAGCCCGAACACGCCCATGGCGAGGGCGACGAACTCGATGCCGTCGGCAAGGTCGGTGATGTCGAAGGTGAAGCGCGGCGTGCCGGTGTAGACGTCCTGGCCGGCGAGGCCCAGCAGGATGCCGAGCACCACCATGGCCAGCGCCTTGATCACCGAGCCGGACGCCAGCGCCACCGAGGCGACGAGGCCGAGCACCATCAGCGCGAAATATTCCGGCGCGCCGAACTGCAGCGCGAGGTCGGCGAGCGGCGGCGCAAACAGCGCCAAGAGGAAGGTGGCGACCGTACCGGCGAAGAAGGAGCCGAGCGCCGCGGTCGCAAGCGCGGCGCCGGCGCGGCCCTTGCGCGCCATCTGGTAGCCGTCGATGGCGGTGACGACGGACGAGCTCTCGCCCGGCAGGTTGATCAGGATCGCCGTGGTCGAGCCGCCATATTGCGCGCCGTAATAGATGCCGGCGAGCATGATCAGCGCCGAGACCGGCGGCAGGCCGAAGGTGATTGGCAGCAGCATGGCGATGGTCGCCACCGGCCCGAGGCCCGGCAACACGCCGATCAGCGTCCCGAGCAGCACGCCGATAAAGCAGTAGAGGATGTTCTGGAAGGTGAGCGCGACGGAGAAGCCGAGCGCCAGATTGTCGAAGATTTCCATGACCCCCACCCCTCAGTAGCCGCCGAGCCAAGGCCCGAGCATGGGAAGCGGAAGCCCCAGGCCCTTGATGAACACTGCCCAGGCGAACACCACCATCAGCGCGGTGAGCGCGAGCGCGGTCAGCAGATGGAACTTCTTGCTGGCGAGCGCGGAAATGAACACTGCCAGCCCCATGGAGGGACCCAGTCCAAGAGGACGTATGCCGAGACCGAAGATCACCACCGCGAGGGTGACGAGCCCCAGCGCCATCCACGGGATCGGTGGTGCCTTGGCGTCGTCGTCTTCGCCCTTTGCGGGAGCATCGCCGGTGAAGGCGATGCCGGTCAGCAGCACGATCAGCCCGAGAACGCCGAGTAGGCCGGCCAGCAGAAGCGGGAAATAGCCCGGCCCCATACGGATCGCCGTACCCATCGGCAGGTCGAGGGTCAGATAGGCGAACATGGCGGCCAGCGCCAAGAGAAGGACGCCGGAGAGGACGTCCTTCTCGCTCTTGATGAACCGGCTCATGCGGTCTGCCCCTCGTCCGCTCTGGCTTTCGCCCGTTTTGTTGGTGCGTCCCTGCCGGGACGGCGAGGCCGCCCGTCCTGGGACGGCCTCGTATCGGCTCGCGAGAATCAGTCGGCGAACACGCCGGCCTGCTCGATGATCGGCTTCCACTTGGCGACCTCGGCGGCGAGGAACGCCTTGTGGACCTCCGGCGTGGCGCGATCCTGCGACACCGGCTCGGTGCCGAGGTCGGCGAAGCGGGCGATCACCTTGGGGTCCTGCAGCGCCGTCTTGAGGGCGGCATTGAGCTTGGCGACCACGGCCGGCGGCGTGCCCTTCGGCGCATAGGCGCCGTGCCAGACGGCGATCTCGAAGCCCTTCACACCCCCCTCCTCCATCGTCGGGATGTCGGGCAGCGACTTCAGCCGGGTCTTGGTGGTGACGCCATAAGCCTTCACCTTGCCGGCCTTGATCTGGCCGGTGGTGTTGGTGGTCTGGTCGCACAGAAGGTCGATCTGGCCGCCGACGAGGTCGTTCATCGCCGGGCCCGTGCCCTGATAGGGCACCGTCGTCATCTGCGTGCCGAGCGCCGACATCAGCAACATGCCGCACAGATGCGAGGCCGAGCCGACGCCCGCATTGCCGTAGATGACCTTGTCCTTGTTTTCCTTGATGAAGGCGACCAGCTCGGTGGCATCCTTCGGCGCCAGCCCGTTCTTGCCGAGCACCGTCATCGGCACGTCGGTGATGAGGCCGACGGCCTCGAAGTCGGTCAGCACGTTGTAGGGCAGCTTGCGATAGAGCGTCGCCGCGGTGGCCTGGCCGATATGGTGGACGAGGATGGTGTAGCCGTCCGGCGCGGCCTTGGCGACCTGGCCGGCACCGCGGGTGCCGCCGGCGCCGCCGACATTCTCCACGATCACCTGCTGGCCGAGGCTGCGCGACATGGATTCGGCGATCAGTCGGGCCACCGTGTCGGTGGGGCCGCCCGCCGTGAATGGCACGACCATGGTTATCGGACGGGTCGGATAATCCTGCGCCTGCGCACGGTCGGCCGATACGGCCGTCAGAGCCCCCGCGCCGAGGGCGAGCGCCGCGACGGCGAGCGCGGCGCGTCCGGCGGAAGCGATGTTCCAGCTTTTCATTGCGTCCCTCCCGAGACTATGTCCGAACGTTGTCGATGACGCGCCGACACCCGTTCTCGCGGCGGCGCTTGCCGATGCGACAAACCCAACATCCGCATGCAGCAGCGTCAAGCCGTCCGAAGGGCGCATTCATGCGATTTCCGCCGGTTTGGCATCTCGCTAGGAAACGCAGGCCCGCCGTCCCATATTGCGTTCATGATTCACGAGCCGCCGCCCCTCGTCGTCGAGATCGACCACCAGGACCCCTGGCGGGCGGCGCGACGCTTTGCCCACAGACACGGCAGGCGGGTCGACGGGCTCGTCTTCCTCGACAGCGCCATGGTGCACCCGCTGCTCGGCCGCTGGAGCTATCTGATAGCCGAGCCCTTCGGCCGCTTCCGCGTCGAGGACGGCCGGGCGAGGTGGAATGACGCGCCGGAGCAGGCTGCGCCCATTCCGGCCCTCCGGCAGCGGCTCGCCGCCTTCCGGCAGGCGCCCCTCCCGCTCGACGCTGGCTTCCAGGGCGGCGCCGCCGGCTATTTCGCCTATGAGGCCGGCCGGCTTTTCGACCGCTTCCCCGTGACCGCCCCCGAGGCCGGCGAAGGCCCGGAGATCGATCTCGGCTTCTACGACGTCGTCATCGCCTTCGATCAGGTGGCGCGGCGCGCCTATGTGATCTCGACCGGCTGGCCGGAGGCCGATCCGGCGCGACGGCAGGCCCGCGCCCGCGAGCGGCTGCAGGATGCGGTGGAGCGCCTCGCCACCCCCGAGCCGCCGCTCGACGATGCCATCGCCGAGCCCGAATGGGCCTCGAACTTCACCGCCGAGGGCTACCGCGCCGCGGTGGCGCGCGTGATCGACTACATCCGCGCCGGCGACATCTTCCAGGCGAACTTCACCCAGCGCTTCCATGCCGAGATCGGCGAGGCCGACCCGCTCGCGCTCTACGACCGGCTGCGGCGCGCCAATCCGGCGACCTTCGCCGCGCTGATCGTGAACGAGGACCGCATCGTCGCCTCCTCCTCGCCGGAGCGCTTCGTGCGCATCGAGGGCCGCGCGGTCGAGACGCGGCCGATCAAGGGCACCGTGCCGCGCTCGGTGGAGCCGACGCTCGACGCCTTCCGCGGCCGCGAGCTCACCGCCAGCGAGAAGGACCGCGCCGAGAACGTGATGATCGTCGACCTGCTGCGCAACGATCTCTCGCGTGTCTGCAAGCCGCACACGGTTCAGGTGCCGCGCCTGTGCGGCCTCGAGACCTACGCCAACGTCCATCACCTCGTCTCCGTGGTGACCGGCGAGCTAGCAGAGGGCCGCGACGGACTCGACCTGATCGCCGCCTCCTTCCCCGGTGGCTCGATCACCGGTGCGCCGAAGATCCGCGCCATGGAGATCATCCACGAATTGGAAGGACGTCCGCGCGGCCTCTATTGCGGCTCGATCGGCTATATCGGCTTCGACGGCACGGCCGACCTCAACATCGCCATCCGCACCGTCACGGTCGAGGGTGGGGAGGCGAGCTTCGGCGTCGGCGGCGGCGTCACCGTGCTCTCCGACCCCGCACTGGAGCATGCCGAGAGCCTGACCAAGGCCGAGCGCCTGTTCCGCGCCTTCCGGCAAGAGGTGGGGCAACCCGCCGGGACGGTGGCCGGATGATCCTCGTCATCGACAATTACGACAGCTTCGTCTTCAACGTTGCGCGCTACCTCACCGAGCTCGGCGAGGAGGTGAAGGTCGCACGCAATGATGCCCTCGATGTCGGGGCGATCGCCGCCAGCGGCGCGAAGGCGCTGGTCATATCGCCCGGTCCCTGCTCGCCCAACGAGGCAGGCATCTCGCTGCCGGCCATCCACGCGCTTTCGGGGCGGCTGCCGATCCTCGGCATCTGCCTCGGCCACCAGTGCATCGGCCAGGCCTTCGGCGGGCGCGTCGTGCGGGCGAAGGAGCCGATGCACGGACGCGCCTCGGCGATCACGCATCGCGGCAGCGACGTGTTCGAGGGCCTGCCCTCCCCCTTCGCGGCCGGACGCTACCACTCGCTCGCGGTGGAGCTCGCCGGCGGCGAGCCCCTCGTCGCCACCGCCTGGAGCGAGGACGGCGAGATCATGGGCCTCGCCCACCGCACGCACCCGACCTATGGCGTGCAGTTCCATCCCGAATCCGTGCTGACCGAGCACGGCTACCGGATTCTGGAGAACTTCCTGGCGCTCGCGAAGGCGCCGGCATGACCGCGACCGTCAGCGTCGAAGACCGCGGCTTCACGCTCGGCGACGGCGTGTTCGACACCGCCCTTGCGTTGGGTGGCGTGATGGTCGCGCGCGAACGCCATCTCGCGCGGCTGCTTTCCTCGGCGCAGGCCATAGGCATCGGCGAGCCCGGCGCGCTGCGGGCATCGGTCGAGGCGGCCGTGGATGCGGCGGTCGGTCCCGCGCCGTCCATCATCCGCACCACCGTGACTCGTGGCACCGCCGCGCGCGGCCTGTGGCCCGCCACCGCCGGCACGCCGACCGTCGTGGTCACCACCGCGCCGTGGAGCCCCGCCCTGCTCGGTCAGCCGGCCAGGCTCGTCACCGCCGGCGCGCCGCGCAACGAGCGCTCCCCGACCGCCAGCCTCAAGTCACTGAACTATCTCGACAACATTCTCGCGGCGCGCGAAGCGGCGGAGCGCGGCGCCGACGACGCGCTGCTGCTTAACACCGGCGGACGGATCGCCTGCAGCACCATCGCCAACATCTTCATCCTGAAGGACGGGCGCCTCGTCACGCCGCCGCTCCGCGAGGGCTGCCTGCCCGGCATCGTCCGTGCCTTGGTTGCCGATCTCGCCGCCGGACAAGGATTGGCCTTCGACGAGGCGCCGCTGCGTCCCTCAGACCTGCGCGAGGCGGACGCGGTGTTCCTGACCAACAGCCTGCGCTTCATCCGCCGTGTCACCGCCCTCGACGGCGTCGCCTTGAGGATGCAGGCGACGGACACCCTCGACACGCTCAGCGCCGCCCTGTTCGCTGGGGTGGAGATGGAACGCGGCGTCCGGCCCTGAACCGCCGCTTCAATGCCGGGAAGGAAGGTTCAGGGCCGTCCATTCCTCGCGTGGAATCTCATCCCCGACCCGGAAGGCGAAGCCGACGACCTTGCGCATGCCCTCGTCGAGATCGCAGCGATAGGACACCTCGAACCAGCGCAGATGGCTGCGGAACGCTCCGCCCGAAGCGATAAGCGTGTTGTCCTGCATCCGCGCGTCGGCGCGGGCGTAGTCGACGAGACGGTCGGGCTGGAAGCTTTGCCGCCACGCGTGGATCTGCTCCATCGCCTCCAGATCGCAGAGCTGGGCGATGCGCTCCTCGTCGGTGAGCTCGGTTAGCGCCCGCCGCGTGCCGCGGCTGCGCGGATCGGCAAGCGCCCGCTCCGACAGCATGCGCGATGCCTCGATCATGTCCGGCTGCGAGGGGCGCGCCGGCGACATGTGCGGCGAGGCGGATGGCGGCGCCGACGACGCGCCCGGCAACACCTCTTCGAGCGGCCCGGCAGGAAGCGGCGGCTTGGCAGGCAGCAGCGCCGCGAGTTCGCGGGCCCCGATCACCTCGACCTCCATCGCCGGCTCGCGCGAGGATTCCAGCACCGGCGCGGCGGCCAGAAGCACGGCCATGGCCAGGAGCCCCGCATGGAGCGCGGCCGATCCGACGATGCCCGTGACGGCGCCGCGACGGCGGCCGGTGTTCGGGTCAGATTGCGACCCTCGCCGGTCCCGCGCATGCAGCATGACATCCGGAGCGGTCGCAGCGTGCGTCATGCGTCATGACACGTCATGGCCCTTGGTGAGGAGAGCGGACTATCGCCAGCGGCCTCGGCAGGAATAAGGCGCGACATCGTCGACCCACCTCAACGGGTCGAGCAGCCCTGAACCTTCCGGCCCAGGAAAACTATCGCGAGCATCATGAGAGTTTGTTGACGTTCAAACATGAGCCCTCATCTGAAACACAGAGAAACGCTATTTTACTTGTTCATTTTGCTGCCGTAATTTGCCACAATTGGCGTAATATTTCCATTATTACTGATATGACTGGAACGATCCTCAACGTCCGACGTTGAAGGCGCACTCTACGTCTGCGTCACGAGGTTCGGACATGATCAAACTTCACCACCCGCTGCTGATCGCGGGCCTGGCGGCAAGCTTTCTCGCGAGCTCGCTCGGGGTCCCGGCGAACGGCCAGACCCCACTGCCCCCGGCTCGACTTTCGCAGGCCGGACCTCCCTCCGCGGGCGCTCCCATGGACGTGCGCGTTTTCTATGATCAGCTCGCCGATTACGGCACCTGGGTCGAGCATCCCGACTATCGCTACGTCTTCATCCCGAACGATGTCGGCGCCGGCTGGCGGCCTTATCAGGAGGGCCGCTGGGTCTGGACCGACGCTTATGGCTCGTACTGGGAATCCGACGAACCCTTCGGCTGGGCGACCTATCATTACGGACGCTGGGGTTATGATCCGGCCTATGGCTGGTTCTGGGTGCCGGGCGACACCTGGTCGCCGGCCTGGGTGACCTGGCGGCGTGGCGGCGGCCGAACCGGATGGGCGCCGGTCGCCCCGGAGCGTGCCGGCTTCGCCATCGGACGCGCGCAATATTACGAGCCGCCGATCGCGGAGAGCTGGGTCTTCGTGCAGGACCAGTATTTCGGCGAGACGGACCTTGCCGCCTATGCCGCGCCGATCCCCGAGATCAGTGTCTATCTGCGCGCCGCGACCGACGAATACGACCCGGTCTGGGAGAACGGCTATTACGTCAACCGCGCGCTCCCCCCGACGGCCTTCGACAATGTCGTGCGCACCCGCATCGTTACGCGCGACATCGTCTATGTCGACCGGCAGGACGATCTCTTCTACGACGACAATGCCGGACAGATCGGCGTCTTCGCGCCGCGCATCACGCTCGGCGACCGGCTGCCGCCACCGCCCCGCGTCGCCCGAACGGTCGAGCCGGATCGTCGTGTCGTGGTGCGCCAGTATGTGCGCGACGACGTGCCGGGCGATCGACGCGGCCTGGCGGCGCCCTCCGCGGCACTCCTCACCTCGCTCGACGAGAGCCGCCGGCGCGAGCTGCGCGAACGTCGCTTTTCCGACCGCGACGCTTATCGGCGCGACCTCCAGACCCTCGAGCGCGAGCGGGCAGACCGCATCAGGGAGCTGCGCCAGCAGGCGGCCACGCGCAACGACGATCTCGAGCGCGAGCGCCGGCAGGCGATCGAGCAGCGCCGCGACCAGCTCGAGCGGGTGCGCGACGAGCGTCGGCAGCGCGCCGGTCAGGTGCAGGGCCGTCCCGATCAGCCCCGTCCCGATCAGGGTGGCCCGGCAGGACAGCGGCCCGATATGCAGCGCCCGGCCGCGCCCGGCATGGCGCCCGCTCCGCCGGCCGGAGCCGGAACTGAGCAGCGCCGCCAGCAGCAGGACCTGCGCCGCCAGGAGATCGAGCAGCAGCGCAATCAGCAACAGGAGCAGCGGCGTCAGCAGCAGGATCAGCGCCGACAGGAGATCGAGCGCCAGCGTGGCCAGCAGCAGGAGCAACAGCGCCAGCAGCAGGACCAGCGTCGGCAGGAGATCGAGCAGCAGCGCAATCAGCAACAGGAGCAGCGGCGCCAGCAGCAGGACCAGCGCCGGCAGGAGATCGAGCGCCAGCGTGGCCAGCAGCAGGAGCAGCAGCGCCAGCGGCAGGACCAGCGCCGGCGGGAGATCGAGCAGCAGCGCAATCAGCAACAGGAGCAGCGGCGCCAGCAGCAGGATCAGCGCCGGCAGGAAATCGAGCAGCAACGCGGCCAACAGCAGGAGCAGCGGCGTCAGGAGATGGAGCGACGCCGCCAGGGCGCGCCGGATCAGCCGCCGCCCCAGCGTCGCCAGCAGCAGCGTCCCGATCAGCCGCAGCCGGGAGACGGCGGTCAGCCCGACCCGCGCGGACGACAGCCATTCCCGCCACAGTGACTCTCGAAACAGAACGGCCGGGGCAAGCCCCGGCCGTTCCATGTCGACGGACGGGCGCCGTCACTCCGCCGCGGGCTGGGCCTGCGCGTTCACGCTCTGGCGCTTCGACTGCAGCTTGTTCAGCGCAATGATGTAGGCTTGCGCCGAGGCGACCAGCGTGTCGGGATCGGAGCCGCGGCCGGTCACCGCCTTGTCGCCCTCCTCCAACCGCACCGAGACCTCCGCCTGCGCGTCCGTGCCCTCGGTCACCGCGTGCACCTGGTAGAGCGCCAGCTTCGCCGCATGCGGCACGATCGCCTTGATGCAGTTGAAGGTGGCGTCGACCGGCCCGTTGCCCGCCGCCTCCTCGGTGATGACGTGGCCGTCGACCTCCATCTTCATGGTGGCGCGCTGCGGGCCGTGGCTGCCGGCGATGACGGTGAGCGAGACCAGCTTCATCCGGTCATGGGCGACGGCGATCTCGTGATCAACCAGCGCCTCGATGTCCTCGTCATAGACAACCTTCTTGCGGTCGGCCAAATCCTTGAACCGCGCGAAGGCGTCGTTCAGCGCGTTCTCGCCCAATTCGTAGCCGAGCGCCTTCAGCTTGTCGCGGAAGGCGGCGCGACCGGAATGCTTGCCCATCACCAGCGAGGTCTTGGAGACGCCGACGCTCTCCGGCGTCATGATCTCGTAGGTGGTGTTGTTCTTGAGCATGCCATCCTGGTGGATGCCGCTCTCATGGGCGAAGGCGTTCCGGCCGACGATCGCCTTGTTGTACTGCACCGGGAACGACGTCACCGCCGACACCATCTTGGAGGCGCGGGTGAGCATGCCGGCATTGATGCCGGTCGCGTAGGGCAGCACGTCGCCGCGCGTGCGGATCGCCATCACCACCTCTTCCAGCGCGGCGTTGCCGGCGCGCTCGCCGAGGCCGTTGATGGTGCACTCGATCTGCCGCGCGCCGCCAGCCAGCGCCGCCAGCGAGTTGGCGACCGCGAGCCCGAGATCGTCGTGGCAATGCGCTGAGAAGACGATCTGATCGGCGTTCGGTACGCGATCGGCGATATAGGCCCGTACCTGACGGAACATCACCTCATATTCCGAGGGCGTCGCGTAGCCGACGGTGTCGGGCAGGTTGATCGTGGTGGCACCGGCCTTGATCGCCGTCTCCACGCAGCGCGACAGATAGTCGATCGGCGTGCGCGTCGCGTCCATCGCCGACCATTCGACGTTGTCGACGAGGTTGCGGGCCTGCGTGACAGTGGCGGTGATGATCTCGATCACCTGCTCCTGCGTCTTGCGCATCTGATGCTCGAGATGGATCGGCGAGGTCGAGACGAAGGTGTGGATGCGCGGGCGCTGCGCATGCTTCACCGCCTCGCCGGCACGGGCGATGTCGGCAGGGATGGCGCGGGCGAGGCCGGCGATCACGGCCCGCTTGGTACGCCGGGCGATCTCGGCGACGGATTCGAAGTCGCCATTGGAGGCGATCGGGAAGCCCGCCTCGATGATGTCGACGCCCATCTCGTCGAGCAGCTCGGCGACATCGAGCTTCTCCTCGAAGGTCATCGAGGCGCCGGGGCACTGTTCGCCGTCGCGCAGCGTGGTGTCGAAGATGACGACGCGGTCGGCATCGGAACGGGTGGACATGAACGGCTTCCTTCTCGTCGCGGGCACCGGGAGCCGCATCTCGGCTTCGTCCGGCACATCAGGTCTGGCTGTTGTCTAGGTCGGAGCGGCGGCGTCCCCTGAGCGCCCAGGCATCAAGCCCGGCCGGCCCTCAGGGGCGGCTAAGAAGAAGGAGACCGGACAAAAGGAGAGCGCCACCCGGAATCCGCCTGGCGGCCGGGTTCGCGGTGCGGCGGGCGGACATGTGCGTCACGGCTCGGCTCTCGCGAAGGCTCTCGATGGCGCGTGTTTACCGGACTTGCCCGCCTCGTGGCAAGAGGCGCCGTGTCGACAGACGCAGCACCCGCCCCATCAGTGCCCTCCGCCGCCGCCGCCGCCGGGCGCCGGCCGGCGCATCAGCGGCGAGGCGAGAAGGAGCGCGACGAACAGCACTGTCAGCACGAGGAACACGTCGGAGAACGCCATCACCTCGGCCTGGATGCGCACCTGCCCGGAGAGCGTCTTGAGCGCGGCGGCGTCAGCATCCGACCCGAGCGCGGAGAACGAGCGCGTCATCGCGTCGAGCCGTTCCACCGCGACCTCGCTCGCCCACTGCACATTCTCGTGCAGGCGGGCGAGATGCAGGTCCCAGCGATCGTTCAGCACGGTGTTGATCAACGCCAGCCCCACCGCGCCGCCGAGATTGCGCATCAGGTTGAACAGGCCGGAGGCGTTCTTGAGCTGCGCCGGCGGCAGCGTGCCGAGCGAGATGTTGTTGATCGGGATCATCGCCATCATGATGCCGACGCCGCGCAGGATTTGCGGCCACAGCAGTTCCCAGAAGTCCCAGTCCTTGGTCAGCCCGGTCACCTGCCAGGTGCCCAGCGCGAAGGCGGCGAAGCCGAATCCGATCATCAGCCGCGGATCGACCTTGCCCATCAGCCGCCCCGCGATCGGGGCGCAGAGGAACATGGCAAGACCCGAGACGAACATCGTCTCGCCGATCATCAGCGCCGAGTAGCCGCGCACGCGGGCGAGATAGAGCGGATAGAGATAGGTCAGCCCGTAGAGGCCGATGCCGACGACGAAGCTGAACACCGAGCCGACGGCGAAGTTGCGGTTGGCGAAGGCGCGCAGGTCCACCACCGGCTCGCGCGCCGAGAACACCCGCGCGAAGAAGGCGATCGCCGAGACGGCGCAGACGATGGCGAAGAAGAGGATAGCCTCGTCCTCGAACCAGTCGTTGGTCGGGCCCTCCTCCAGCACGAATTCGAGGCTGCCGAGGAAGCCGGCCATGAAGAGCAGGCCCCACCAGTCGAAGCGGTCGAGCAAAGCGAGATCGGGCTCGTCGAAATCGACCAGCGTCACGGTGGCGATGATGACGAAGATGCCCGGCACGATGTTCACCAGGAACAGCCAGTGCCAGGAGAACAGGTCGGTGAGATAGCCGCCGATGGTCGGCCCGATGGTCGGAGCCAGCGTCGCCACGAGCCCGATCAGCGGCGCCACGATCGGCTGCTTCTCGCGTGGGAACACCGAGTAAGCGGCGGCGAACACGGTCGGGATCATGCCGCCGCCGAGGAAGCCCTGCAGCGCGCGATAGACGATCATCTGGTCGATCGACGTCGCCGTTGCGCACATGAAGCTCATGACGGTGAAGCCGGCGGCCGAAGCGGCGAACAGCCAGCGGGTCGAGAGCGCGCGCGACAGGAACCCGGAGAGCGGGATCATCACCACCTCGGCGATGAGGTAGCTGGTCTGCACCCAGGATATTTCGTCCGACGAGGCGGCAAGGCCGGCCTGGATCTCCGCGAGCGAGGCCGAGACGATCTGGATGTCCAGGATCGCCATGAACATGCCGAACACCATGCACAGGAAGGCGAACATGCGCCGCCCGTCGGTGCTCGGCACCGCCCGTCCGCCGGAAGCTGTCAGCGTGTCGGCCATGGGACCGTCTCCTCAGCCGCGTCCCGTCAGGAGGCGCTGCCGCGCGTGTCGACGACCGTCGTCACCGACATTCCGGGCCTGAGCTCGCGCTTGGCCAGGGCGGCGGCGTCGAGCTCGATGCGCACGGGAACGCGCTGCACGATCTTGGTGAAGTTGCCGGTGGCGTTCTCCGGCGGCAGCAGGCTGAACACCGAGCCGGAGGCCGGCGAGACGCTGAGCACCTGCCCCTCGAAATCCTCGTCCGGATAGGCATCGACTTCGACGCGCACCCTCTGCCCCGGATGCAGCCGCCCGAGCTGGGTCTCCTTGAAATTGGCATCGACATAGACCGCGCCAAGCGGCACCACCGCCGCGAGCCGCGTCCCCTGCTGCACGAGCTGGCCGACCTGCACCGCGCGATTGCCGACGACGCCGTCGACCGGCGCGCGCACAACGGTGAAGTCGAGATCGCGCTGCGCCTGGTCGCGCGCCGTGCGGTACTCGTCGAGCACCCGCACCGCCTCGGCGCGCTGCGCCTCGAGCACGGCGATTGCGGCCTGCGCCGAGGTCACGGCGGCATCCGCCGCGTCGACGCTCGCCTGCGCCTTGTCGCGGTCGGCGCGCGCATTGTCGAGCGCCGAGCGGCTGGCAAAGGAGGAGCGCGCCAACTGGTCCTGGCGGTCGAATTCGAGCTGCGTGCGCTTCAGCTCCGCCTGCGTGGAGACGAGCTGCGCCTTGGACTGGTCGACGCTCGCCTGCCCGGCCTTGATCTGCTCGTCGAAGCGGGTGAGCGCCGCCTGCTGCGTCGCGATCTTGTTCTCGGCCGCCTTCAGTGCCAGCACGTAGTCGCCGTCGTCGATGCGCGCGATCACGTCGCCGGCCTTCACCGGCTGGTTGGTCGCGACCTCGACGCTCTTCACATAGCCGCCGACCTTGGCGGCAAGCACGGTGGTGTCGGCGCCGACATAAGCATCGTCGGTGGAGACCTCGAAGCGCCCCACCCGCCACCAGTCGACCCCGTACCAGCCGCCGCCGACAAGCAGCACGGCGAGGATGCCGCCGAAGATCAGCGGACGGCGCGAGCGCCGGCGCGCTGGCGCGGCCTGAACCGCCGCCTCAGGCGTCGACGGCGGCGCCGCCTCGGCTTCCGGCTTCTTGAGCAAGGTCAAGGCGACCGCCGACGTTCCGGCGTCCGATGACGGCTTCTCCGTCTCTCTCATTCGCTCGACCTGTGCCATGTGCCCGCCTCCGACCTACGTGTCTCGAACTAAACGGTTTAGTGAATTGCGGAGTGCACCATATCAAACTAAACGGTTTAGTCAAATTCTTTGACATCGCACCGGGATAGACCTATTCACGATTTCTGGAGGCCATGATGACCCATTCGAGCAGCAGCGCCGCAGCCGTGATCGCTCCCGCGGCCGAACGAGCCGAGCCGGAAGCGAAGAAACGCCGCGACATCATCGACGGCGCGCGCCGGGTTTTCTTCGACAAGGGCTTCGATGGCGCGAGCATGGACGAGATCGCCCGCGCGGGCTCGGTCTCGAAGGCGACGATCTACGTCTATTTTGACAGCAAGGAAGACCTCTTCCAGGCCCTCGTCGAGGCGGATCGCCGGCAGTCGGCCGAGCGGCTGTGGGAGATCGATGATTCCGATCCCGACGTCGCCAGCCTACTGCATCGCATCGGCGTGTCCTTCATGACCATGATGGTGCGCCCCGACCACATCCGCATGGTGCGGATGGTGATGGGCGTCGCCGAGAAATTCCCGGCGGTCGGACGCACCTTCTTCGAGACCGGCCCCTGCTATGGCGGGCGCCGCCTCGCCGATCTGCTGGCGCGCCAGACCGAGCTTGGGCATCTCGCCGTCGAGGACTGCGAGATGGCCGCCTACCAGTTCTTCAATTTGTGCCAGGGCAATATCGTGAAGGGCCTGCTGTTCGGTGGCGACACGCAGCCGGTCGAGGAGAAGATCGAGCGCACCGTCTCCAGTGGCGTGAAGGTGTTCCTCGCCGCCTATGGGACGAAGCCCGCAGCCTGACACCGGGAGCTACTGTCCCGTCGCCGCCAGCGCCCGTTCGTCGTCGGTGATGAAGTCGCGGATCACCGGCACGGCGTCGCGTTCGTTGGCCAGCAGAAGCTGGAACACCATGTTCGAGCCGTGCAGGAAGCCGAGCTCGACGGCGACGAGATAGAACTCCCACATCCGCGCGAAGCGCTCGCCCATCATGGCGACCACCTCGGCGCGCCTGGCCTCGAAGTTCTCGCGCCAGTGCTTGATGGTCCAATAGTAGTGCAGGCGCAGGATTTCGCAGTCCCCCGCCCACAGCCCCACCCGCTCGAGCGATGCAAAGACCTCGGACAGCGCCGGCACATAGCCGCCGGGGAAGATGTATTTGCGGATGAACGGCCCGGTGGAGCCGGGCGGCGACATACGCCCGATGGCGTGGATCATCGCAAATCCGCCGGGCACCAGCAGCCGCTTCACGGTGCTGAAATAGTCGTCGAAATGATTGACGCCGACATGCTCCATCATGCCGACCGAAACGACGCGGTCGAAGGTGCCGGTGAGCTCGCGGTAGTCGCGCTCGAAGAAGGTGATGCGGTCGGCGACGCCCGCCGCCTCGGCGCGCTTGCGTGATTCCGCGAGCTGCTCGGTGGCGACGTTGATGGCGGTGACATGCGCGCCCTGCTGCGCGAGATAGATGGCGAGCGCGCCCCAGCCCGAGCCGATCTCGGCGACCCGCATGCCGGGCTCGAGCTTCAATTTCGCGGCGATGTGCCGGAGCTTGGCGTGCTGCGCCTCCTCCAGCGAGGCCTCGGGGTCAGGGAAATAGGCGCAGGAATAGATCATCTGGCTGTCGAGCCAGAGCCGGTAGAACTCCGGCGGATGGTCGTAATGGCTCTGCGCGTTCTTCGCCGCGCGGCCGAGCGGATTCGACTGGTGCCAGCGCTTCAGCCCCCGCCACGCCTTGCGCAGCGCCTGCTGCACCGGGTGCGAGGCGAGGCCGGTGCGGTTCACCGAGAACAGCAGCAGGAAGTCGTACACGCCCGAGCCGTCCTCGAAGGTCAGCCGCCCGTCCATATAGGCCTCGGCCGCCACCAGCTCCGGGTTGAAGAACAGCTCGCGGTCGAGCTTGTCGTCATGGAGCCGAATCGTGACACTCGGCCCGCCCTCCCCCGAACCATAGACGTCGCGCGTGCCGTCCGGCGCGACGACCGTCAGCCGGCCATTGCGGATGAAGCGCTTCAGCAGATGGGGAAGAAATCGCATGCTGTCCCTCCGGGGGCGTCAAAGGGCAACGAGCCGGCTCCGGTGTCAAGACGGCCCCCGCCGGCGCCGCCTGTCGGAGCATGTTCCGCGAAGGCCGGCGGGCCTTTGCGATGAGAACATGCTCCAGCTCAATGGATCATGGCGCTTCCCGATCGTCCGGATGGGGCTAGCCGATCGCGGTCGGCAGGGCGCGCAGCAGGGCTTTCAGCCGCGCCCATGATGCGGGAGGCGTGCCCGCGGAACCGACTTGCGTCTGCGCAGGTGCGGACAGGGCGGGAATGGGTGTCGGCGCATCCGGCCCCTGCCTGGATGCCGGCGGAATCCACGGCGCCGCGAATATCTGATTCGTATTGGCCGGATTGCTGGCGATGACATGCTCAACCGCCGCCCGCATCTCGGGCCAGGTCGACCAATCGCCGTCATCCACGATGTTGCGGTAGCGCGAGATCGGGCTCTTGGTGCGGATGGAGCGCACCTCCTCCACCGTCGGCATGGGGCCGAGCGCGGGCACTGCGTCCACCCCGGCGGCGAGGAAGTTGAGCTTGGTGCGCCGGCACTTCTCGCAAACCCCGCAATTGCCGAGGCTCTCCGGCCTCTCCCAGCAGACCCGCAGATTCTCCAGCACCGGCCGCTCGCCCCCCACCACGGCCGCCTTTCGGGTGCGGCTCGCCTCGAAGCCGGTGCAGACGATCGGGAAGCCGGACGAGGTCAGCAGCGCATTGGTGGAGGAGTTGCTGCCCCACGGCATGACCTCGTGGGCATAGGCGAGATCGGCGCTGTAGACGCCGAAGCCGAAATCGGCGCGGAACTGGCTCAGCACGGTGGCGACGGCCAGGGCGAAGGTCATCTCCCAATCGACGCAGACCTCCCGCCAGTTGGTTCGCACGATGCTGAGCGGCACGTCGTAATGCGACAGGATGCGTTCGCAGGACGCATGGGCGGCGGCGAAGATGTCGGGCCGGTCCAGCGGCAGGTCGAAGCCCTGCACCAGCACCGCGGCCTCTATGTCGAGGCTGCGGCGCCCCAGTAGGCGGCGCCGGTGCGCGTGGATTGTGTAGGTGGCGTCCAGCCCGCCGGAGAAGGAGGCGATGGCCCGGCGCGAGCCGTTCGGTGGCGTCACCGTCTCCTCGCCGACACGGATGCCCACCGGGCGGAACAGGTCCGGCCGCCAGCGCGACCACGCCACCTGATAGGCGTCGATGTTTTCGAGCAGCGAACGCTCGACCGGCAGGTCCACCACGATGTCCATGTCGAGGCGCATCGCGAGCGGCAGGGCGGCCAGAACGGCGAACCCGCCATGCGGCATAGCGGTGGGCACCGCCGGCCCTTCGAAGGCGAAATAGATGTCGGGCGTCGGCGGAGAGTCGCCGCCGAATTCCAGTACCGTGCGCGCGCTATTGCCGTTCCGCTCGAACCGCGCGCGCAACTCGATCGATCGCCTCACCGCGCCGGCCCCCGCCTTCGCCCGCCATTCACCGGATTGCTTCATACACGGCGATGCACGAAGCGTGCTCGGCCGCGCTTCAATTCGCCACCAGCGCCCTTTGCTGCGTACCGGCGCGCAGCAGCTTGCGCACCGCCGGGCTGGCGACGACCTGCCCCTTGTCGAAGAAGGCCTCGTGGTTGGCCTCGATCTCCTCGGGCACGTAGCGGTAGTTCACCATCAGCCCGGCCGCCTGCTTGATGCCCTTGGGCGAGAGGTCGCCGAACGGGTTGATCCGCTCCAGCCGCGCCCCGTTGCCGAGATGGAAGCGGGCCACCGGATCGAGCGGTCGGCCCTTGGCCGTGCGCCCGATCAGGAAGAAATGCGCCGCCAAGGCGCTCAGCACCGGCGCGAGTTGCGCCTGCCGGTCGGCGTCCATCTCGAGGCCCGGCGCGTCGAGTGCCGCCAGCGCCTCGCGGTCGGCCGCCGTGAGTGCGACCGAGGCCTCGTTGCGCCGCTCGCCCTCGATCCAGGCTCGGAAGCCGGGCACCGGGGAGAGCGTGACGAAGGTCTTGAGGTTCGGCAGCTCGCGCGAGATCTCCTCCAGCACCTGCTTGATGAGGAAATTGCCGAAGCTCACCCCGCCGAGCCCCGGCTGGCAGTTGGAGATGGAATAGAACACGGCGACGCCCGCCTTGGCCGGATCGAGCGGGGTGCGCCCCTCCTCCAGTATCGGCGCAATGGCGCCCGGCGCGTCCTTCATCAGCGCCACCTCGACGAAGATCAGCGGCTCGTCGACCAGCGCCGGATGGAAGAAGGCGTAGCAGCGCCGGTCCGGGCTGTCGACGCGCGCGCGCAGGTCGTTCCAGTCGCGGATGGCGTGCACCGCCTCGTAGCGGATGATCTTCTCAAGAACGCTCGCGGGCGTCGACCAGTCGATCCGGCGCAGCACGAGGAACCCCCGATTGAACCATGACGTGAAGAGATGCGTGAAATCGCGGTCGACCGCCACCAGATCGGTCCGCCGGCCGAGAATGTCGAGCAGATGCCCGCGCATGGCGACGAGATTGGCGGTCCCCCCCGGCGCGAGATTGAAGCGACGGAAGAGTTCCTGCCGGCGCGGCTCGCTCGCCGCGTGCAGTTCGCCGGCGGTGCGGTCGCCCGGCTTGGCGCCATAGGCGGCGATCGCCTTGTCGAGCCGGTCCCTGTCCGGCCCGAACACATCGTGCAGCGCCTCGAAGAAGGCGATGCGCTCGCCCGTCTTCAGCCGGGCGTAGGATTGCAGGATCTCCCGCGCCAGCGCGACGCCGGAGGCCTCGCCCTTGCCCGAGAGAAGCTGCTCGCAGGACGCGACCATGGTGGCGGCGCGCACGGCGCCGGCCGGCTTCTTGTCGCGCCCCATGTCCAGCAGCGCGCGGCCGCGCTCGGCGATGGTGCCGAGCAGATCACCGAAGAAACTCGTGTTCGAGGCGTTCATCTGGCCCCCATGCCATGCCGGTGACGACAGCCTAGCATGGGAGCTTGCGATGGGGAGGCCGGCAAGCCGGACCTTGGTCGCCCCCGCCTCAATACCGCGCGAACGTGGGTCAGCCGGTGGCGAGGTCGAACAGCAGCTTGATGTTGAGGCTGATGATCAGCGCCGCCGCGATGGCCGCGAGCACGGTCTGCCACAGCGGCGCGGTGAAGATGCCCATCTTGCGCTTGTCGGCGGTGAACACGATCAGAGGCACGATGGCGAAGGGCAGTTGCAGGCTGAGGATCACCTGGCTGAGGATCAGCAGCGCGCCCGCCCCGCTCTCGCCATAGGCGATGGTGACGCCCGCCGCCGGCACGATGGCGATGCCGCGGGTGATCAGGCGCCTCAGCCACGGCGCCAGCTTGATCTGAAGGAAGCCTTCCATCACCGCCTGGCCGGCGATGGTGGCGGTCACCGTCGAGTTGAGGCCGCAGCACAGCAGCGCGATGGCGAACAGGGTCGGCGCCAGCGTCGAGCCGAGCAGCGGATTGAGCAGCTCGTGCGCCTTGCCGAGATCGGTCACCTCGCCGACGCCGCCATGATGGAAGGCGCTGGCGGCGAGGATCAGGATCGAGGCGTTGATGGTGAGCGCGAACATCAGCGCCACGGTCGAATCGAGGGTGGCGAGCTTGATCGCCTCGCGCTTGCCGCTCTCCGTGCCGTCGTGGCGCCGCGTCTGCACGATCGCCGAGTGCAGATAGAGATTGTGCGGCATCACCGTCGCGCCGAGGATGCCGAGCGCCAGATAGAGCATGTCCGGGTTGCGCACGATCTCGGTGGTCGGCGCGAAGCCACGGATCACCTGCCCCCAGTCGGGATCGGCCATCGCAATCTGGATGCCGAAGCAGGCAGCGATGACCGCGAGCAGCGCCACCACCAGCGCCTCGATCCAGCGGAAGCCGAGATTCTGCAGCCACAATATGAGGAACACGTCGAGTGCGGTCAGCACCACGCCGAGCTCCAGAGGAATGCCGAACAGGAGGTTGAGGCCGATCGCCGTGCCGATCACCTCGGCGAGGTCGGTGGCGCAGATGGCGGCTTCCGCCAGCACCCACAGCACCCACGCTACCGGACGCGGAAAGCCGTCGCGGCAGGCCTGCGCGAGATCGCGCCCCGAGGCGACGCCGAGCCGCGAGCACAGCGCCTGCAGGAGGATGGCGATCATGTTGGAGAGCAGCGCGACGGTGAGCAGCCCGTAGCCGAACTTCGAGCCGCCGGCGAGCGAGGTCGCCCAGTTTCCGGGGTCCATATAGCCGGTGGCGACGAGATAGCCCGGCCCCATGAAGGCGAAGACGCGCCACAGGCCGGAGCGCTTCGGCACCGCGATCGAGCCGTGCACCTCCGACAGGGCCGGGTCCCCCCGCTCCCGCCGCCAGCCGAGGTCCGCACCACCACCCAGCCGCTCCAGCATGCTCATTCCCGCCTCTCCGCGCGCGCAGCCAATGCCCCGCCGCAAGCAATCGCACATGCGAACCATTCGCATTAAGAATGGGCAAGCCGTGCTGCCCTGTCAATGGTATTGCGAATGATTTGCATCTAGCTGCGACCCGCGCTGCAAACCGTTGCGCCCGCTATGATTCCGCCGGAATTGGCGGCATTCTGTCGGCAATGCTTCGCCCGCTGCGCATTGCCACGCTCGCCTTTCTCATCCTGTTCGCCTTGCCGCTCGGCGCCCATGCGCTGGTGCAGTGGCGCGACGGCGACTTCGAGACGAACTGGTACGCCGCCGACTGGTCCAGCACCGGCACCCTGCCGCCCGCCGCGGAGAACCCTGCCGCCATGGTGCGCATCTACGCCGCCCGCGTCGGACGATGGCGCGGCATCTTCGCCGTTCATAGCTGGATCGTGCTGAAGGAGGCGGGCGGGCACTACGAGCGCTTCGACAAGGTCGGCTGGGGCATGCCGATTCGCCGTAACGCCTATCCGCCGGACGGGCGCTGGTTCGGCCACGCGCCGGAGCCCGTCTTCGCCGTGGACGGCGAGGCCGCTGCGAAGCTGATCCCCCGCATCCGCGCGGCGGTCGGCGCCTATCCCTACAGCCACGCCGGCGACTATGCGGCCTGGCCGGGGCCGAACTCGAACACCTTCGTCGCCTCGGTCATCGCCGCCGTACCGGAGATGGGCGCCGCGCTGCCGCCGACCGCCATCGGCAAGGACTATCCGCTCGACGGCGGTTGGTTCGGCCTCTCGCCCTCGCGCACCGGCATCCGCGTGTCGCTCGCCGGCTATGGCGGCTTCACCCTCGCCTGGGTGGAGGGCGTCGAGCTGAACGTCCTCGGCGCCGTCGCCGGCCTCGACCTGCGCCGGCCGGGTATCAAGATACCTGGCTTCGGCCGCGTCGGGATGTGAATCCCGGCCGCATGTCACGTACAATGGTTATTGCGGTGCTCGTGGTACGGTGGGGTCCGCGTGCTGACTGCCGCCGATTTCCGGCAAGCGGCTTCACGCTCCCGGGAAACGCGCATGCTGATCCGCTACGGCTATGAGATTACGTTGATGTGCCAGCAGGCGACCGCGCTTGTCTGCCTGTTGTCCGTCCACGAGGATCGCGCCGCCGATATCCGGGCGCCGGAAACGGTGTTCACCACACCTGACGTGCCGACATCGACCTATCGCGACCTGTTCGGCAACAAGTGCCGGCGGCTTGTCGCCCCGATCGGCGACCTGACGATCTGGGGCGACGCCACGATCGAGGATGACGGCCAGCTCGACCCCGTGCTTCCCGCCGCACGTGAAGTGCCGGTGCCGGAGCTGCCGGACGAGTGTCTCGTCTATCTCATGGGCAGCCGCTACTGCGAGACCGATCGCCTGAGCCAGATCGCCTGGGACCTGTTCGGCGCGATAGAGCCCGGCTGGGGCCGGGTCCAGGCGATCTGCGATTTCGTCAACGGGCACATCAGGTTCGACTACATGCAGGCGCGGTCGACCCGCACCGCCTTCGAGGCGTATCACGAGCGCGTCGGCGTCTGCCGCGACTACGCGCATCTCGCCGTCGCCTTCTGCCGCTGCCTCAACATTCCGGCCCGCTATGTGAACGGGCATCTCGGCGACATCGGCGTGCCGGTCGTCGATCCGATGGATTTCAGCGCGTGGATGGAAGTCTATCTCGACGGCGCCTGGCGCACCTTCGATCCGCGCAACAACGCCCGGCGGATCGGCCGCATCGTCGTCGCCCGCGGCCGCGACGCCACCGACATACCGCTGATCAATTCCTTCGGTCCCCACCTGCTGAAGTCCTTCCGGGTATGGACCTATGAGGTCGCCGCCGTGGAATAGGCGCCGCCGCTGGCGGCGGCGCTCCCGGCAGATGTCTTCGGTGCGTTCGGCCATAGCGCCCTCTCCATCCCGCGAATCAGATGGAAGCAGGCAGGTCCGGCTCAAGGGCATGGTTGATGGAGAGGGACTCGGAGCGATTCTATACCGTCCGAGGGGTTTACCCTTCGCTCACCCCGTCCATATCCGGGCTCGGCCATCCCGGCCTACCGTCTTGCGCGATCCGAGGCGGCCGGCATAGGCTCGCCGCGGGTTCCCTCAAGGGCGGGCTGTACACATGTCGCGGCGTTCGATTCGGTCGGCTCCGGTCCGGCTCATGGCCGGGGTCTTCACTCTCCTCCTGTCCCTTCTCGCCGCGCCGGCCTTCGCCGCGCAATGCGGAAACGATGCCTCCGGCTTCAATGCCTGGCTCGCCGCCTTCCGCCAGGAAGCCGCCGGTCAGGGCATATCGCCTTCGGCCCTGCGCGCGCTCGACGGCGTGGGCTACGACACCGGCGTCATCCGGCTCGACCGCAACCAGAAGCACTTCAGCGTCAGCTTCGAGCAGTTCGTCGCCAACCGCGTCGGCGCCGGGCGCGTCAACAAGGCCCGCTCGCTGATGAAGTCGCAGGCCGCGCTGCTGTCCCGCATCGAGCAGCAATATGGCGTGCCGGGTTCGGTGCTGGTGGCGATCTGGGGCATGGAGACCGATTTCGGCGCCAATCAGGGTAGCAAGCCGATCTTCGGCTCGCTCGCCACCCTCGCCTATGACTGCCGGCGCTCGGCCTTCTTCACCGGCCAGCTCCTCGACGCGCTGCGCGTTTACCAGCGCGGCGACCTCTCGCTCGGCGAGATGCGCGGCGCCTGGGCCGGCGAGCTCGGCCAGACCCAGTTCATGCCGACCTCCTATTATCGCTTCGCGGTCGATTTCGACGGCAATGGGCGGCGTGACCTCATCCGCAGCGTGCCGGACGTGCTCGCCTCCACCGCGAACTATCTGCGCGGCTATGGCTGGAGCGGCAAGTCGCCGGCCAACAACATGGGCGCGCTGGCGGGCTGGAACAAGGCAGGCGTCTACCAGAAGGCGATCGTCTACTTCGCCAGCAAGCTCGAGGACTGAACCGCGTCGGGGCGCCCCTCCGGCGCCTCGCGCCGAACGGCGGCGGTGCGCAATGTCAGCGCGCCAGCCGCGCGGCTGACGCCGCTCCAGCAGCATCCTCACCGCGCCAGCAGCACCTGCCGGCAGGCGGTCGGCAGGTCGGCGAGCATCATCGGCGGCTTGGGCTTCGGCGGCTCCTTCGGCGGCGGCGCGGGCTTGGGGTGGAGCACCGCGTCGGAGAACCACCAGTCCAGTTCCTTGCCGCAGCCCTCGCCCGCCGGCACCGGGTCCTGATCCCGGCAGCCCTCCTGCCCGGCCGGGCAGCCGAGCCGGACATGCATGTGGTAGTCGTGCCCCCAATAGGGCCGCACCTTGGCGAGCCAGCCCCGGTCGCCCTTGGCGTCGCGGCAGAGCGCCTTCTTGATCGCCGCATTGACGAAGATGCGCTCAACCTCCCTGTCCTGCGCCGCAGCGCGGATGACCGCAACATGCGAGGGCGTCCACACCTTTGCGTCGACGTCGAGCCGGTCCGGCCGCACGATCATGGTGGCGGAGACGCTCTCGCGCTCCTCCCGGGTGAATTCGCGCTTCGGCATCGGGGTGAGCCAGATGTCGGCATCGAGCCCGACCTGATGCGAGGCGTGCCCGGTCAGCATCGGGCCGCCACGCGGCTGCGACATGTCGCCGACGAGGATGCCCGGCCAGCCCGACACCTCGGGCACCCGCGTCGCGAAGCGCTCCAGAAAGGCGACGAGCTCGGGATGCCCCCAGTTGCGGTTACGCGACAGGCGCATCACCTGCCAGGCCGGACCGTTGACGGCGAGCGGCTCGGCACCGGCAAGGCAGCCCTTGGCATAGAAGCCGATCGCCCGCGCCTCCATCGGCGCGGCCACCTTCATACCCCCGAAGAGCTGCTTGGCGGGCGTGGTGTCGAGCGCCTGCGCCGCTGCCGTCCCCGCCGTCAGCGCAAGGCCCAATGCCACGCAGGAAAACAAAGCGAATCGCATCGACCAGCCCCCGATGCGGCGAAGATCGTTCCGGAACGGCCGCCGATCAACTCGCCGCCGCGGATACGACCACGAAATCGTCGTCCGAGCGCGTGCCGGGATGCGCCGGCAGATCGGTGATCAGCATGGTCGAGCCCGGCACCAGCAGCGTCGCAAGCTTCGCATTCGCCTCCTTGGCGACGGTGACGCGGTCGATCGCGTCGCCGACCTTGCCCGGCCCGTTGCCGTTGCCCTCGAAGGACACCGCCGTCCAGGCGATGTCGCCCTTCACGTCCTTCAGCACATAGACGACGTTGCCGAGCGGCGTTCCGGGATCGCGGATGGTGACCGGTGCCGTGTAGACGACGTCGCCGCCCTTCAGCACGGTCAGCGCGGCGTCGGCGCGGCTGATGACCATGGAGACCGCGACGGCATCGGCCGGCGCGCTGCCCTGCCCCGCCGGCGAATTGCCGGGCGCGGCGCTCGAATTCGCCTCGGCGGTGGCGACCACCGCATCGGCGTCCTTCGACAGGATGAGGCCCGGATGCAGCACGTCCGCCGGCTGGGAATGCGCATCGGCGACGATCACCGGCGTACCGTAATGGGTGACGCCGAACAGCAGCTTGGCGAAGGCGAGCGGCAGGTGCACGCAGCCATGCGAGGAGGGATAGCCCGGCAGCCCGCCGGCGTGCAGAGCGACGCCCGACCAGGTGAGCCGCTCGGTATAGGGCATCGACGCGTCGTTATAGAGCGAGGAATGGTGGTTCGCGTCCTTCTGCAGGATGGTGAACACGCCGACCGGCGTCTCGTGCCCCGCCTTGCCGGTCGAGACCGTCGACACGCCGATGCGGATGCCGTTGCGATAGACATAGGCGCGCTGGTCCGGCAGCGACACGATGATGGCGACGAGCCCCTGCGGCGCGCGGTCGGGATACCAGACATATTCGCCCGGCTTGAGCGCGGCGATGTCGACCAGCGCCGGATCGTCGAGGCTCGCCGAGCGCGAGGCCATCGGCACACCGAGCAGCGCGAGCACGCCGGCGGCCTTCAGCGCGCCGCGCCGGTTCATCGTCCAGCGCCCGTTACTGCCCGCCATCGATCCGCTCCTCCAGAAAGGCAGGGCAAAATACCGGAGGAGGCGACCTCACGGCAACCGCCTCCGCCCATGCCGTCAAAGGTATTTTGATAAGAATTCGGAAGTCATTCGACACTGTTACTCTATTCATCCGGCCCGATGCAGGTCATGCGCAAGATTTCCGTGGAACTGTCGCGGGCGGCAGGCGTTTTCCAGCCATGGCAAACGACACGAACTGGAGGATAAGATGCAGAGCACGCAGCAGAATCTCGAAGCCCGCGAGACCGCTACCCTTATCGCCAGCGACAAGGTGGAAGGGACCGCCGTCTATCGTCCGGACGGCGAGCGCATCGGCTCGATCGCGCGGGTGATGATCGACAAGCTGACCGGCCAGACCGCCTATGCGGTGATGAGCTTCGGCGGATTCCTCGGCTTCGGCGAGGACTATTATCCGCTGCCGTGGTCGCTCTTGAAATATGACGAGAACTTCGACGGCTACGTCGTCGACATCACCGAGGAACAGCTCCGTGGCGCGCCGCGCCAGAGCAGCGCGGAGGAGGGCAACTGGGCGGACCGCGACTGGGGCCGCAAGGTGGACGACTATTATAACGTCCCGCCCTACCTCATCTGAGCCCGCTACGGCATAGCCCCATGACGGAAAAGGCCGGGCCCTTCCGGCCTTTTCTGCATGAGCGAATGTCGATCAGGCCTTCTTCTCGTCCTTCGGCAGCTCGACCACCTCGGCACCGGGCGCGTTCTTCTTGATCGACTCGATGGCGCTCAGCGCCGAAGCCTTGGCCTTGTAGCTTTCCGACGCGAACATGTTCTCGCCGTTCGACGCCTTGAAGCGGAACCGGAAACCGCCAGCCTTGTCCTCGTAGACTTCGAATTTATACGCCATTTGAGCACCTCCCCATCGCTGTATGCGAACAGTGCGATGGGAGCACAAATACCATCGATTCGAAAGCCGCGCGCTCGGCGTGCGGTCAGGCAGCGCGCAACCGCGCTCTAAAACAAGCCCGCGATTGCCTGCGGATGCCAGCTCGCCCCCGGATGTCAGTCGTCGACCTTCAGCGCGGCGATGAAGGCTTCCTGCGGAATCTCGACGCGGCCGAACTGGCGCATCTTCTTCTTGCCTTCCTTCTGCTTCTCCAGAAGCTTGCGCTTGCGGGTGATGTCGCCGCCATAGCACTTGGCGGTCACGTCCTTGCGCAGCGCGCGGATGGTCTCGCGGGCGATGATCTTGGCGCCGATCGCCGCCTGGATCGGGATCTGGAACAGGTGCTGCGGGATCAGGTCCTTCAGCTTCTCGCACATCGCCCGGCCGCGATATTCGGCCCGCGTCCGGTGCACCAGCATGGAGAGCGCATCGACCGGCTCGGCATTGACCAGGATCGACATCTTCACGAGGTCGCCGGTGCGATATTCGGTGATCTGGTAGTCGAAGGAGGCGTAGCCCTTCGAGATCGACTTCAGCCGGTCGTAGAAATCGAACACCACCTCGTTCAGCGGCAGGTCATAGGTGACCATGGCGCGCGAGCCGACATAGGTGAGCTCGATCTGGTTGCCGCGCCGGTCCTGGCAGAGCTTGAGCACCGCGCCAAGATAGTCGTCCGGCGTCAGGATCGTGGCGCGGATCCACGGCTCGCGGATCTCCTTGATCTTCACCACGTCCGGCATGTCGGCGGGGTTGTGCAACTCCAGCACGGTGCCGTCGTTCATCTCGATCTCGTAGATCACCGACGGCGCGGTGGCGATGAGGTCGAGATTGAACTCGCGCTCCAGCCGCTCCTGGATGATTTCGAGATGCAGGAGACCGAGGAAGCCACAGCGGAAGCCGAAACCGAGCGCCGCCGAGGTCTCCATCTCGAAGGAAAAGCTGGCGTCGTTGAGGCGCAGCTTGCCCATGGCCGCGCGCAGATCCTCGAAGTCGGCGGCGTCGACCGGGAACAGGCCGCAGAACACCACCGGCTGTGCCGGCTTGAAGCCCGGCAGCGGCGCGTCGGTCGGGCGCTTCTCCTCTGTGATGGTGTCGCCCACGCGGGTATCGGCCACTTCCTTGATCGAGCCGGTGAGGAAGCCGATCTCGCCCGGCCCGAGCTGCGCCATGGCGGTGAGCTTCGGGGTGAACACGCCGACCCGGTCGATCTCGTAGGAGGCGCCGGTCTGCATCATCTTGATGCGCTGGCCCTTCTTCATCACGCCGTCGACGATGCGCACCAGCACCACGACGCCGAGATAAACGTCGTACCAGCTATCGACCAGCAGCGCCTTCAGCGGCGCCTCCGGGTCGCCCTTGGGCGGCGGCAGGCGAGTGACGATCGCCTCCAGCACGTCGGGAATGCCGAGGCCAGTCTTGGCGGAGATCAGCACCGCATCGGAGGCGTCGAGCCCGATCACATCCTCAATCTGCGCCTTCACCTTGTCCGGCTCGGCGGCCGGCAGGTCGACCTTGTTGAGGACCGGGACGATCTCGTGATTGTTGTCGATCGCCTGATAGACGTTAGCGAGCGTCTGCGCCTCTACGCCTTGGGAGGCGTCGACGACGAGCAGCGAGCCCTCCACCGCGGCGAGCGAGCGGTTCACCTCATAGGCGAAGTCGACATGGCCGGGCGTGTCGATGAGGTTGAGGACGTAGTCCCTGCCATCCTTCGCCTTATAGGACAGCCGCACCGTCTGTGCCTTGATGGTGATGCCGCGCTCGCGCTCGATGTCCATGGAATCGAGCACCTGCTCGGTCATCTCGCGCTCGGAGAGCCCGCCGGTCGTCTGGATCAGACGGTCGGCAAGGGTCGACTTCCCGTGGTCGATATGCGCGACGATCGAGAAGTTGCGGATGTTGTCGATTGCACGGGTGCTCATGGCCGGCGCAGATAGCATCCGCTCAACCGGCTCACAAGCCGCGGGCATGCCCACCATTCGCCATAAGGCGCGGTTCTTCTTGCAGTGCGGTATAGGATCGACGACAGTCCGCGTCGATCCGCCCCCGAGGAAACCCGATGCCGGAATTGCGCGTTGCCGTCGTGCCTGTCACCCCGTTCCAGCAGAACGCCTCCATCGTCTGGGACGAGGCCACCAAGCGCGGCGCCGTCGTCGATCCGGGCGGCGACCTCCCGCAAATCCTTGCGGCGCTTGAGGAACTCGAGGTCACGGCCGAGAAGATCCTGCTGACCCACGGCCATATCGACCATGCCGGCGGCGCCGCCGAGCTCGCGCAGGCGCTGCGGGTGCCGATCGAGGGGCCGCACGAGGCCGACGAGTTCCTGCTGGACGATCTCGAGGCCGCCGGCGCCCGCACCGGCATCCCCGGCCAGCCCGTGCGGCCCGACCGCTGGCTGAAGGAGGGCGACACCGTCGACATCGGCGACCTCGCCTTCGACGTGCTGCACGTGCCCGGCCACACGCCCGGCCATATCGTGCTGGTGCACAAGCCGGCCTCCTTTGCCATCGTCGGCGACACGCTGTTCAACCGCTCGGTCGGGCGCACCGATTTTCCCTATGGCAGCCACGAGACGCTGATCGAAGGCATCAAGGGCAAGCTGCTGACGCTGGGCGACGAGGTCACCATCCTGCCCGGCCACGGCAACGCCTCCACCATTGGCGCGGAGAAGACGGCCAACCCGTTCCTGAAGCGGTGACTGCCGAGCTGCGCTGAGCGCCCGCCCCGAAAAGCACCGTCATCCCGAGGTGCTCGACCGCAGGGCGAGCCTCGAAGGATGACATGGCGAACGAGCGGCATCGCAAACGCGAAATCGTGACTCGCGCCGCAGCGCAGCAATGTCGATCATGACCCGACCTTACGGGAGTGGCGCATGATCGGCAGGGGCCTCGTAGCGACGACACTGACCGCACTGACCATCCTGACCGTCCATCTCGCCGCGCCGACCGCCGCCCGCGCCGAGGCCGAACGCTGCCCCAAGATGGTGGCGCAGTTCCCGCCGATGGAGATCCCACCGGCCTTCAGGCTGGCCGCGCTCCAGCCGACCGAGGTCAGCCTCACCTATATCGGGCACTCGACCTTCCTGATCGAGACGCCCGGAGGCGTGACGGCGCTGACCGACTACAACGATCATGTCCGCCCCGACATCGTGCCGCGCGTCGCCACGATGAACCACGCGCATTCCACCCACTACACCAACGTGCCCGATCCCGGCATCGAGCACGTGCTGAAGGGCTGGGCCGACGCGGACGGCACGCCGGCGCGCTACAATCTCGATGTCGGCGATCTCTGGGTCGGCAACGTGCCGACCAACATCCGCGACTACAATGGCGGCACCGAGAAGTTCGGCAACTCGATCTTCGTGTTTCGCGCCGCCGACCTGTGCATCGCCCATCTCGGGCATCTGCACCACACGCTGACTGAGGACGACATCGCCGTCCTCGGCCGCATCGATGTGGTGCTGGCCCCGGTCGACGGCAGCTACACGCTCGACGTCGACGGCATGGTGGAGGTGCTCAAAGCGCTGGAGGCGCCGCTCGTAATCCCCATGCACTATTTCAACGAGAGCACGCTGAACCGCTTCCTGAACCGGCTCGGCGACAGCAAATACGCGGTCGCGCGCAATCCCGGTCCGCGGATCACCCTCTCCCGCGCAACACTGCCCGCAAAGCCGACCGTGCTGGTGCTGCCGGGGCATTAAGCCCATCCGGCCGCGCGGGGAGGCGCGGCGCAGAAGCCTCGGCGCCTCACCCACAGTCACCGTTATCCTTCGAGGCTCGCTCCGCTCGCACCTCAGGATGACGTCGCTATTGTTGGCTCTACGAAAACCGTCGCTTCCGCCCGTTCTACGAGACGCCGCCGGCCTTCGGCGCATAGGCCGCCGGATCAACCAGCCCCGGCCGGCCCGGAAGGTTCAGCGCGGAGACGCGCGGCACGCCCTCGGCGATCACCTGCCCGCGCCGGATCACGAACAGCCGTGCCGCCTTGAGCCGGATCGCCTCGATCGGGTCGGCCGCCTGCAGCACCACGAAATCGGCGTTGCAGCCCGGCTCCAGCCCGTATCCCTCCAGCCCCATGATGCGTGCCGGATTGGTGGTCACCGCCTCGAAGCACCAGGTCATAGCCGCGCGCGAGGTCATCTGCCCGACATGAAGCGCCATGTGCGCCACTTCCAGCATGTCGCCCGAGCCGAGCGAGTACCAGGGGTCCATGACGCAGTCGTGCCCGAAGGCGACGTTGACGCCGGCGGCACGCAGCTCGGGCACCCGTGTCTGCCCCCGGCGCTTGGGATAGGTGTCGTGCCGGCCCTGAAGCGTGATGTTGATCAACGGGTTGGCGATGGCGTGCACGCCAGCCTCGACCATCAGCGGGATCAGCTTCGAGACATAGTAGTTGTCCATGGAGTGCATGGAGGTGAGGTGCGAGCCGGCCACCCTGCCCTGCAACCCCAGACGCTGCGTCTCGTAGCTCAGCGCCTCGATGTGGCGGGAAAGCGGGTCGTCCGTCTCGTCGCAATGGATGTCGACCAGCAGCCCGCGCGCGGCGGCGATCTCGCACAGGATTTTCAGCGAAGCGGCGCCGTCCGCCATGGTGCGCTCGAAATGCGGGATGCCGCCAACCACGTCGATACCCATGTCGAGCGCGCGTTCGAGATTGGCGGCCGCGTTCGGCGAGCGGAAATAGCCGTCCTGCGGAAAGGCGACGAGCTGTAGGTCTATGTAATCCTTGACCTTCTCGCGCACGTCGAGCAGCGCCTCGACCGCCAGCAGCCGGTCGTCGCAAATATCGACATGGCTGCGTATGGCGAGCAGCCCCTGGCTCACCGCGAGGTCGCAATAGCGCAGTGCCCGCTCGATCACCGCCTCGTGGGTCAGCAACGGCTTGAGCTCACCCCACAGCGCGATGCCTTCGAGCAGGGTGCCAGACTGGTTCATGCGCGGCAGGCCGAGCGAGAGCGTCGCGTCCATGTGGAAATGCACGTCGACGAAGGGCGGCGCGACGAGGCGCCCGTCCGCGTCGATCACCTGCCCGGCCTCGGCCTCGATGCCGCGCTCGACGCCGACGATCTTTCCGCCCTCGCAGGCGATGTCGATGCCGGTCCGCCCGTCCGGCAGGGTGGCGTTGCGGAGCAGCAGGTCGACGCTCATCTCTGGCCCTTGAAGTACGGTTTCATCAGCGCGCGCGGATAGTCGGCGCGCCGCGCCACCAGTACCAGAGCCGCGATGGAGAAGAGATAGGGCAGCATCAGGAAAATCTGGCTCGGCACCATGCCGCCGGCGATGGTCTGAATGCGGAGCTGGTAAGCGTCGAGCGCGCCGAACAGCAGCGCGCCGAGCAGCGCCTTCCCCGGTCGCCACGAGGCGAAGACGGTGAGCGCGATGCACACCCAGCCGCGCCCGTTGATCATGCCGAAATAGAAGGCGTTGAAGGCGGAAAGCGTGAGGAAGGCGCCGCCCAGCGCCATCAGCGCCGAGCCGGCCATCACCGCGCCTATGCGCAGCCCGACCACCGAGAGACCCTGCGCCTCCACCGCCTCCGGATTGTCGCCGACGGCACGCAGCGACAGGCCGAGCGGCGTGCGCGCCAGCACGAAGGCGACGACGGCGACGCACAGGAAGGCGAGCACGGTGAAGGCGGTCTGCTGGCCGGCGATCGGCCCGATGAAAGGCAGGTCGCGCAGCAACGGCACATCGAGCGTCGGAAAAGGCTCGATGCGCGGCGGCGTCGCCACATTGGGGAAGGCGACGCGATAGCCGAAATAGGCGGCGGACGTAGCGAGCAGCGTCACGCCGATGCCCGTCACATGCTGCGACAGGCCGAGAGGCACGGTCAGCGTGCCGTGGATCAGCCCGAAAGCCGCCCCGACCAGCGCCGCCACCACGACGCCGCCCCACAGCGACAGCCCCAGATAGACGGCCAGCCAGCCGGCCATGGCGCCGGCGACGAAGATGCCCTCGATGCCGAGGTTCAGCACGCCCGCCCGCTCGCAGATCAGCGCACCGAGCACGCCGAAGATCAGCGGCGTCGCGATGCGGATGGTCGCCGCCCAGAAATTCGCCTGCAGGAGGATGTCAAACGCGTCCCACCACATCACGCGGCGCTCCGGCGGACATAGACGATACGGAAGCGCGTCACGAGCCCGCCCACCAGCACGCAGAGCAGCGCGAAGGAGACGACGAGATCGGCGAGGTAGTTCGACACGCCGATCGCCCGGCTCATCGAATCCGCGCCGACGAACACGCCGGCGACGAAGATCGCGGCGGGCACCACGCCGAGCGGCGAGAGGTTGGCGAGCGTCGCCACCACGATGCCGGCATAGCCGAAGCCGGGCGAGAGATCGGCGGTCAGATACCCCTTCAGCCCGGCCACCTCGCTGGCGCCGGCAAGCCCCGCGAGCCCACCGGAGATCGCCCCGACCAGAGCCATGGACAGCCCGACCGGCAGACCGGCATAGCGCGCCGCCCGGGCGTTTTCGCCAACTGCCCGGATGCGGAAGCCCCAGACCGTGCGTGTGATGAAGACATGCAGGCCCACGGCGCAGGCGAGCGCCAGGATCAGCCCTGAGTGCAGGCGCAGCCCTTCGAACAGCTTGGGCAGCGTCGCCTCGTCGACCAGCGGCGCGGATTGCGGCCAGCCGAGCGCCATCTCGTCCTTCATCGGGCCTTCGAGCATCATCTGCACGAAGAGCAGCACGACGAAGTTCATCAGCAACGTCACCACCACCTCGTCGGCTCCGAAGCGGGTCTTGAACAGCACCGGCAGGAGCAGCAGCATCGCGCCGGCCGCCGCCGCGCCGATCAGCACCAGCGGCACGAGGAGATAGGGCGGCGCGGTGATCGCCCCCGCACCAATGGCGACCGCCGCCAGCGCACCGGCGTAGAGCTGGCCCTCCGCGCCAATGTTCCAGAGCTTGGCGCGGAAGGCGACGGCAGCGGCGAGACCGGTGAAGATGAGTGGCGTCGCCCGCGTCAGCGTCTCGGCCAGCGCGAAGCCGGAGCCGGCCGCCCCTTCCGCCATCAGCGCGAAGGCACTGAAGACCGGCGCACCGGACAGAGCGAGAGGGATCATGGTCAGCAGCAAGGCCGCGCACCCCGCACCGATGGAAACGGCGAGGCTGAGCCAGACCGGCGTGCGTTCGCGCGGGACGAAGCGGATCATGTACGCTCCCCGTTCACGCCGCGTCCTCCAGTCCGTGGCCGGCCATCATCAGGCCGACCGTGCGCACATCGAGCCCATCGGTCGGCATGGCAGCCGAGAGATGCCCGGCATGGATCACCGCGATGCGGTCGGAGAGCGCGAAAAGCTCGTCGAGGTCCTCAGAGATCAGCAACACGCCCGCGCCGCGCGCCCGTGCCGCAAGCAGCCGCCGGTGCACGTCGGTGGTGGCGCCGATGTCGAGGCCGCGCGTCGGCTGGTGGGCCAGCACCAGCTTCGGCGCCCGCTCCAGCACGCGGGCGAGCACCACCTTCTGCATGTTGCCACCGGACAGCGAGCGGATTGCTGCGTCAGGCCCAGGGCAGCGCACGTCATAGGCCTTGATCGCGGCGCTCGCCCGGGCGCGGATCTCGGCGCGCCGCACGAGGCCGCCGCGCTGGTTCTCCGGCGCGCCAATGGTCTCCAGCACATAATTCTCGGCGATGGTCAGCCCGCCGATGGTGCCGTCGCGGTGGCGATCCTCCGGGATGCGGCCGACGCCGGCACGCAGCCGCGCCAACGGATCGGCCCCGGTGACGGCCTCGCCGGCGATCTCCACCCGCCCCGCGCGCGCCGCCGCGAGACCGGCGACGAGTGCGGCAAGCGCCCCCTGCCCGTTGCCGGACACGCCGGCAATGCCGACGATCTCCCCGCTTCGAACCTCAAGGCCGGCATGCTCCAGCCGATCGCGCTCGCCCGGCCGGCCGACATAGACACCGGCAAGCCGCAGAACCGCCGCGCCGGGCGCGCCCGGCACGCGCTCCCGTGCGGGGATGGCGCGGCCGATCATCAACTCGGCCAGCATGGCCCGGTCGGCGCCGGCGGTCGGCCGGTCCGCCACCTTGGCGCCGCCACGCAGCACGACGACGCGCTCGCACAGCGCCAGCACCTCGTGCAGCTTGTGGCTGATGAAGATCACCGCCAGCCCCTTTTCGGCGAGCCGGCGCACGGTGGCGAACAGCCCGTCCGCCTCCTGCGGAGTGAGCACCGCCGTGGGCTCATCGAGGATCAGCACCCGCACATTGCGGTAGAGCGCCTTCAATATCTCGATGCGCTGCTGTTCGCCGACCGAGAGCCGGCCGACCGGCGTGTCGATATCGGCCTGCAGGCCGGATTCGACCATCAGCGCCTCGATGCGCGCCCGCGCCGCGCGGCGGCCGAGCGACAGCTTCCAGAGCGGCATCGTGCCGAGCAGGATGTTCTCGAGGCCCGTGAGGTTCTCGGCGAGCGCGAAATGCTGGTGGACCATGCCGATGCCAGCCTGCAGCGCAGCCTCGGCCGAGCCGCCGGGCAGAGGCGCCAGCCTGCCGTCCGCACCAGCAACGAAGACCTCGCCTTCGTCGGCGACATAGTGGCCAAACAGGATGCTCATCAGCGTCGTCTTGCCGGCGCCGTTCTCGCCGAGCAGCGCGACGATCTCGCCGGCGCGCACGTCGAGATCGATCGCGTCGTTGGCGACCAGCGGGCCGAAGCGCTTGGTGATGCCGGCGAGCGACAGGACGAGCGGGCGAGGGTCGGGATGCATGGAGAACCTTCTCATCCCCGTCATCCCGGACGCCGCATCGCGGCGATCCGGGATCGCAGGGGACATTGGCTCGCTTGACGCGATCCCGGCTCTACGCCCTTCAGGCTTCGGCCGGGATGACGAACAAGGCAGTCGTCACAGGGTCGGCTTGGGCTCCGCGTCGTTCACATTGACGCGGAACAGGCCGTCCTTGATCTCCTTTTCCTTCGCCAGCACCAGCTCGATGACCTCCGGCGGCACCAGCTTCGGGTCGAGCGGGGCGAGGCTCGCGCCGCCCTCGGCCATATAGCTGTAGGGGCCGTAATCGGCGGCGACGAAGCTGCCCTCGATGACCTCCTTGATCGCCTTGTCGATGGTTGGCTCCATCTGCCACAGCGCCGAGGCGATGATCGTGCCCGGATACTGGGAGGAGGTGTCGATGACGTTGCCGATCGCCTTCACGCCGCGTTCCTTGGCGGCGTCCGAGACGCCGAAGCGCTCGGCGTAGAGCACGTCCGCGCCCTTGTCGATCTGGGCGAAGGCGGCCTCCTTGGCTTTCGGCGGGTCGTACCATGAGTTGATGAAGGTCACGAGGAACTTCACGTTCGGATTCACCGACTTGGCGCCTTCCATGAAGGCCTGCATCAGCCGGTTGACCTCGGGGATCGCATATCCGCCGACGAGGCCGATGACGTTCGACTTGGTCGCCTTGCCCGCCACCATGCCGGTCAGGAAGGACGGCTCGTGGATGAAGTTGTCGAACACCGAGAAGTTCGGCTTGGTCGGCCCGAAGGAGGAGCCCATCAGATAGGCGGTCTTGGGATAGTCCGCCGCCACCTTGCGGGCCGGGCGCTCGACCGCGAACACCTCGCCGACCACGAGGTCGGCGCCCTCTTGCGAGTACTGGCGCATCACGCGCTCATAATCAGTGTTGGCGACGTTCTCGGAGAATTTGTAGGTGATGTCGCCGCGCGCCTCGGCGGCCTTGAGCGCCTTGTGGATGCGCGAGACCCATTGCTGCTCAACCGGCACCGTGTAGATGGCCGCCACCTTGATCGGCTTGGCCTTCTGCGCGAAAGCGGGCCCGCCCAGCGCGGAAAACGCCGCCGCCCCCACGCCGAAAGCCAGCAACTGACGCCGATCGATCGTTCCTGACGAAAAAAGCGGCAGAACCCGCGACAGGCCGGACCGCGACGACTTGAGCACCATCTCTTCTCTCCCCGACTAAGGACGGGCGCGCCCGGACTGCGGGTCCCCGTGAAGCCGATCCCTCATGCGAGCGGCGTGCCATTTTCGAACTATTCCGCGCCCGCTGTCACCCGGCGTCAGCGGCCCATCCACCCCACATTGCGCGCAGATAGGCGCCGACGAACTCCGGCATGGCGCCGCTGATATCGTCCGGCGAGCGCACGACGACCGCGTCGTCGAGCTCGGAGCGTTCCTCCCGCGCGATATGCGCGCGGATCCGTGCCGCCAGCTCTTCCGCGCTCACCGGCGCGACGAGCCGCCGCATGAAGGCGACGCGCGGGCCCGCCAGCACCACGTGCCAGCCCGGATCGAGCACCACATCGGAGGAAGTAAGACCGGTCTCCTCGGCCAGCTCGCGCGTCACGCTGCCTTCGAGATCGACGCGGCCGTCGGCCAACACATCGGAAGGCTCCGGCGTACCTGATGCGAAATAGATGCGCCCGGCATTCGCGGTCCATGCCGCCATGCGGCCGAGCACATAGGCGCCATCCGCGCCGACCAGCGCGCCCATGGCGAAGGCATTCTTCATCGCCGGCTCGGGAAAACCGTTGTCACGCCACCAAAGCAGGGTGGCGAAATCGGTCGCGCGGTAGCTGCCGGAGAACACCCGCCCCTCGACGCGATGTTCGCCGAGCAGCAGGATCCGGCCGTTCCAGAGGCTCGGATTGGCCCGCTGGAGACCCGCATAATGCGCGTCGATCTCGGCCTGCCGCTCCGCACCGAACTGCCACGGACGAGGGTCGAGCGTCACCTCGGCGCGGTCGAGCGCGATGACATCCATGCGCGGGCTCCTTCACGCGTCCGGGTCAGATGTGGATCACACCTTCCGACAGGATGATCGCGCTGCCGCCGATGGTCACTCCGGCGAGGGCGCCGCCGGTGACCTCGAGGCCCAGATGCACGAGGCTCGGCCGCCCCATCTCGACGCCCTGGAGAATGTCGAAGGCATGGAAGCCGTCGCCCGGCTTCTCCCCGGCCATCAGCACCGCCGCCAGCGAGGCGGCGGCCGAGCCGGTCGCCGGATCCTCGTCGATGCCCATATTGGCGGCGAACATGCGGGCGCGGAAATCGCCCTCCCCGTCCTCGTCACGGCAGAAGACGTAGACGGAATCCGCCGAGCCGCCGAAGGTGCCGATCAGCCGCCCCGCGCTCGGGCTGATGCGCGCCAGCGCTGAGCGCGAAGCGAGCGGGATGCACATGAAGGGCACGCCGGCCGAGGCGACGACCGGCACGTAGCCGTCGAAGCCGATGTCCCACACATCCAGCCCCAGGGCCTGCGCGCAGGCCTCAACGCTCACCGGCGCGGGATCGACGATCTCCGGCAGGCGCGGCACCGCGAAGGTGGCGCTGCCGAAGCGCTCGCCCTTCACCGTCACATGGCACGGCACCGGGCCGACATTCTCCTCCAGCACGAAATCCGTGCTAGTCGTCACCTTGTCGAGCGTGGCCAGCAGCACCGCCGCCCCGACCGTGGGATGGCCGGCGAAGGGCAGCTCGTGATTGATGGTGAAGATGCGCAGCTTCGCCCGGCTCTCCTCGCCGGAGGGCGGCAGCACGAAGACCGTCTCGGACAGGTTGAATTCGCGGGCGATGGCCTGCATCTGGTTGCCATCCAGCCCTTCGGGCTCGAGCACCACGGCCAGCGGATTGCCCGACAGCGCGCGATCGGTGAAGACGTCGAGGGTGACGTAGCGTCGGGAAATGGCGGCGGCCATGGCGGTCAGAGCTTCTCCGGTGTGAACAGGCGGGACGGCGTGACGAATTCGTCCTGCGCGGCGACGGTGAGGATCTCGCGCGAGCCGGCCGCGGCGGTGCGGGCCAGCAGACCATAAGCGGATGATGCTGCCTTGGAGAGCGCCTCGGCGGTGGAGTGCGAGGTCTTCCAGTGCACGAAGAACAGGGCCGCGATGGCATCGCCCGCGCCGTTCACCGAGATGTCGAGCTTCGGCGTGCGCACCCGGAAGCGCCCGTCGGGGCCGGACGCCATCAGGTCGATGGAATCGGCCGGCGTATCCTCCGTATGAAGGCTGGTGACGAGGATGACGCGCGGGCCGGTGGCGTGCACGGCGTCGCAGGCGGCGATGGCGTCGGAAAGCGTCGCCGTGGTGCGGCCGGACAGATAATCGAGCTCGAACTGGTTCGGCGTGATGAGATCGGCCGCCGGCACCGCGCGCTCGCGCATGAACTCGGGAATGCCGGGACGCACAAAGACGCCGCGGCCCACGTCGCCGATCACCGGATCGCAGCAATAATGCGCGGCGCTGTTCGCCGCCTTCACTCGGCCGACCGTGTCCAGAATGGCCTCGCCGATATCAGCCGCGCCCATATAGCCGGAGAGCACGCCGTCACAGCGCGGCAGGACGTTGCGATCCTCCATGCCGCCGACCAGCTCGCGGATCAGCCCGGCGCTGAACACCTCGCCGCGCCAGGCGCCATAGCCGGTATGGTTGGAGAACTGGACGGTATGAATGCCCCACACCTCATGGCCCAGCCGCTGGATGGGAAACATCGCCGACGCGTTGCCCACATGACCATAGGCAACCCACGACTGGATCGAGAGAATATTCATTGTACGCGCCCCACAGCCTGCCAACGATCCGCGCATAAGCCCCCGAAGGCAAGCGCTCAAACGAATTTACGTGAGCCGATTCATATTGTTGGCGTGATGCGTGGCGCCGGCGCCATAGGGGCCTTGTCAGCACGCGGCACGCATGCGAGAGCGCGCCCATGATGGATGCACCCGCCGCCGCCCGAACGCCCCTGGAGATCCGCGAAGCGCCGCTGCTCCACGCCGCGACGCTCGCCGGGGAAATCCGCGCCGGGCGCCTCACCCCTGCCGACCTCGCCGAACGCTGCATCGCGACCATCGAGGCCCATGAAGCGGATGTCGCGGCCTTCGCCGCCTTCGATGCCGAGGCGCTGCGGGCACAGGCGCGCCTGCCGGGACTTGCCGAGCTGCCGCTTGCCGGCCTGCCCGTCGGCGTGAAGGACATCATCGACACCGCCGACCTGCCGACGGGGCGCGGCTCGCCGGTCTTCGCCGGACACCGGCCGGCGAGCGACGCGACGGTGGTGCGCATGACCCGGCGCGCCGGCGGCATCATCGCCGGCAAGACCGCGACGACCGAGCTCGCCTTCATGCAGCCGGCGGCGACCCGCAATCCGCGGCGGCTTGCACATTCGCCGGGCGGTTCCTCGGCCGGATCGGCGGCGGCGGTGGCTGCCGGCATGCTGCCCATCGCTGTCGGCACCCAGACCGCGGGCTCGGTCATCCGCCCGGCGGCTTATTGCGGCGTGACCGGATACAAGCCGTCCTTCAAGCTCATTCCGACCGTGGGCGTGAAGCCGTTCGCGTGGTCGCTCGACACAGTCGGCCTGTTCGCCGCGCGTGTCGCCGATGCCGCCTTCGCCGCAAGCGCGATCACCGGGCGCGACCTGCAGCTTGACGAGGCCGCCAGTGCTCCTCGCATCGCGCTGGTGTTCACGGCTCGCGCCGACCAGGCGTCGCCAGCCGCCCGCCTCGCATTGGAGGAAGCCGCCTCGGCAGCGGCGAGAGCCGGCGCACGGATGAAGACCCTCATGCTGCCCGACGAGGTCGAGACCGGCGACGACACCCACGCCGTCATCCAGGCTTTCGAGGCTGCGCACGCGCTTGCCGACGAGTGGGATCGGCACCGCGACCGCCTCTCGCCGCAGCTCTCCGCCTATCTCGACGACGCGAGGAACGTCACGCCGGACGCCTATGACGCGGCCCGCCGCGCGGCCCGCCGCGCCCGTCACGCGCTGGCCGACGCCACACGGGATTTCGATGCCGTGCTCACCTTCGCCGCAACCGGCGAGGCGCCGGAAGGCCATGCCAGCACCGGCTCGCCGGTCTTCAACCGGCTCTGGACGCTGATGGGCTCGCCCTGCGTGAACGTGGCCGGGTTGAGCGGCCCGACGGGCCTGCCGATCGGCGTTCAGCTCGTCGGCCGCTTCGGCCGCGACCGCGCGCTGCTCGCGGCCGCCGCCTTCCTCGAACGCGCCATCGTGGAACGCTGACCACCGCGCAGGATTTCTCGGGGGGCGACCGGCCGATGGGCAAGCGCGTTCAGGCACTTCACGCACTGCGTCACGAGAAGAGGCCCCCGCTTCGGCGGCGCAGCACATTATGCGTCTTCCCGGCGGTCCTCACAGGCTGTTACGCTTCATTTCATGTTGAGCGATGAGGAGGCGATCACCATGAGTATCGCTTACAAACTCAACATGTTGGCGATCTGCGCCGCCTTCGCCTTTGTCGGCGCCATGATCTTCGGCATGTTCTGATTCCGAGTTGCCCACGCCAGAAACAAGAACATCCGCATTGCGGTTCATCGGGACAAGCCGCGGGGGAACAGCGAGCGGCAGGCGCCGGAGGAGCGATCCTCCGGCGTCTTGCGTTTGGACCATCTCCAGCCATTGACGCGTGCCGGAGCCGGCTGGCTCTTGGCATTTACGTATTTCCAATTAGACTATTTTTTCGATGAACTATTAGGAGATTTCGCGATGAGCCTTCCGCCCCAGGCGCGCCTGCTTGTCAGGCCCAGCCGCCGTTCCGTGCTGCATATGGCTGGCGCCGCATTCGGCCTTGGCGTGAGCCTTGGCTTCGGTCTCGGCGGCGCCATTGCCGCGCCGCCCGATACGGTGAGGATCGGCTATCAGCGCTCCTCGACGCTCATCGCCATTTTGAGGGCCAATGGCGAACTCGAGAAGGCGTTGGCGCCGCTCGGCGTGAAGGTGACCTGGCACGAATTCACCAGCGGCCTGCCGCTGCTCGAAGCGCTGAACATCGGCAAGATCGACGTCAGCGCCGACGTCGCCGACACCGTGCCGGTCTTCGCGCAGGCCGCGGGCGCCAAGCTGGTCTTCTACGCCGAGGAGGCGGCCTCCCCCACCGCGCAGGCGATCCTCGTGGCGAAGGATTCCGCTATCACGAGCCTCGCCGACCTGAAGGGCAAGCGCGTCGCCGTGACCAAGGGGGCGGGCAGCCACTATCTGCTGATCGCCGCCCTCGCCAAGGGCGGGCTGTCCTTCAAGGACATCGATCCCGCCTATCTCGCGCCCGCCGACGGCCGCGCCGCCTTCGCCGGCGGCAATGTCGACGCCTGGGTGGCGTGGGACCCCTTCCTCGCCACCGCGCAGGCGCAGTCCAGCGCGAAGGTGCTGGCCGATGGCTCGGGCGGCCTCGCCAACTACAAGCGCTATTATCTCGCCTCGGAGGCCTTCGCGGCGGAGGGCGCGCCGGTGCTCGCCGTGCTGTTCGACAAGCTCAAGGCGACCGGCGCCTGGGTGAAGGCGAATCCGAAGGACGCCGCCGCGCTGCTGGCAGGGCTCTGGAATATCGACGCCGCGGCGATCGAGGTAGCGAATGGCCGGCGCAGCTATGCCGTCGGCGCCGTCACCAAGGCCGGCCTCTCCGAGCAGCAGAAGATCGCCGACGTCTTCCTCGAGGCGGGCCTGCTGCCGAAGCCGGTCGACACCGCCGTCGCCACCATCTGGCAGCCGGCCTCCCAGTGAGGCCGGACCGCCCGATCAGGAGCCGGCGAGGCCCGCAAGGCCCTGCCAGACTGCATCCTTGAAGCCGACCAGAGCCGGCGGAGGAATCACTTCCGGCGGCTTCGGGTTGGTCTCGCCGTTCGGCATCAGCCGGGCGATCCACACCTCGCCATCGGTGTAGTAGCGGTCGCCGCCGCCGTTGCGGCCGTTCAGCGTCGGGCCGACGCCCGTCACCTGATAGGTCGCCTGCACCATATGGGCGGCCTTGAGATCGTCGATCAGCAGGTCGCGCACCGCGTCGACGTCGGGGCCGATATGGTGCGTCACCTGCCCGGTATAGTGGCTGAGACCGACGCCGCGGTCATAGGTGGCCGAGCCGAGCCACATCGGCCGCCCCTCCTCGCCCTTCTCCAGCACCTGCCAGAAGCGGACATGGTCGCGCCGGTCGGCGCTGCGGCCGATCTCCTTCTCGAAGGCGAGGTCCTCGATGCGGCCGTCATAATAGAGCGGGCTGACCGGCGCCTGCGGGTCCGGACGGTCGAGCAGCACCGAGCCGATGATCTCGATGCTGGAGCGCAGGGTCACCGGATCGGCCGGCCGCCAGCCGGCGGCGTACATGGCGCGGATGATGTCGGCCTTCGAGCCGACCAGCCCGACATTGATCGGGTCGCCGGGGATGCCCTGCCCGGTGCGCGTCACCATCGGCCTGTCGGCGAGCTTCGGCTGATGCTCGTAGTGGGTCCAGGCGATGGGCAGCAGCACATAGGCGGCAGCGGCCCAGACGATAAGGACGAGGAGCCCCCACTTCAGGACCCTGTGGAAGGTCCGCCCCGTCCGCACTGCCATGACCTCACTGCCACTTCCGTTTCGCCGGCCTCACTCGGCCGCGACCGCCTTCAGGCTCGCCGGATCATAATTGAGGTTCGGCGCAAGCCAACGCTCCGCTTCCTCGACGCTCATGCCCTTGCGTCGGGCATAGTCCTCGACCTGATCCCGCTCGATCCGGCCGAGCCCGAAATAGGCGGCGTCCGGATGCGAGAAGTAAAGCCCCGACACCGCCGCCCCGGGCCACATGGCAAAGCTCTCGGTGAGTTCAACTCCGATCTTCGCCGTCGCGTCCAGAAGCTTGAAAAGGGTAGCCTTTTCGGTGTGGTCGGGCTGTGCCGGATAACCCGGCGCCGGCCGGATGCCGCGATAGGCTTCCTGAATCAGATTCTGATTATCAAGGGCTTCATCCGGTGCATAAGCCCAGAACTCCCTGCGCACCCGCTCATGCATGCGCTCCGCAAACGCTTCTGCAAGACGATCCGCCAATGCCTTGAGAAGAATCGAGGAATAGTCGTCATGCGCGGCCTTGAAGGCGTCCGAGCGCTCCTGCTCGCCGAAGCCCGCCGAGACGCAGAAGCCGCCGACGTAGTCCGGCAGGCCGCTCGCCTCCGGCGCGACGAAATCGGCAAGTGCGAAATTGGCGCGCCCGGTGCTCTTCGCCATTTGCTGACGCAGCGTGTGCAGCGTCGCGAGCGGCGCGAGACGGGTCTCGTCGGCGTAGAGCCGGATGTCGTCGCCGACCGCGTTGGCCGGCCAGAAGCCGATCACCGCGCGAGCCGCCAGCCACTTCTCGGCGACGATCTTCTCGAGCATCCGCCGCGCGTCGTCATAGAGCGCCCGCGCCGCCACACCGACCTTGGGATCGTCGAGGATCGCCGGATAGGTGCCGACCAGCTCCCATGACTGGAAGAACGGCGTCCAATCGATATAGGGCACCAGCTCTGCGAGGTCGTAGGCTTCGAACACCTTCGTCCCGACGAAACTCGGCGCCGGCGGCCGATAGGCGGAGAAGTCCGGCGCGAAGCGGTTGGCACGCGCATCCTCCAGCGCCACGCGCACCTTGTTGCGGTCACTCCTGGCATGCGCGTCGGCGATCTTGGCGTATTCGGCCCGCACATTGGCGGCATAGTCGGCGCGCGCATTGTCGTTGAGCAGGCTGGAGACGACGCCCACCGCGCGGCTGGCGTCAGTCACATAGACCGCCGGTCCGCGCACATATTGCGGGGCGATCTTCACCGCCGTGTGGACGCGCGAGGTCGTGGCGCCACCGATCAGCAGCGGCACCTCGAAGCCTTCGCGCTCCATCTCGGAGGCGACGTGCACCATCTCGTCCAGCGAGGGCGTGATCAGGCCGGACAGGCCGATGACGTCGACCTTCTCGGTGCGCGCGACCTCGAGGATCTTCGCCGCCGGCACCATCACGCCGAGGTCGATCACCTGGTAGTTGTTGCACTGAAGCACGACGCCGACGATGTTCTTGCCGATGTCGTGCACGTCGCCCTTCACCGTCGCCATCAGGATCTTGCCGGCGGCGGGGGCGTCGGTCAGGCCCATCTCCTGCTTCTCGATCTCCATGAAGGGCATGAGATAGGCCACCGCCTGCTTCATCACGCGGGCCGACTTCACCACCTGCGGCAGGAACATCTTGCCGGAACCGAACAGGTCGCCGACCACGTTCATGCCGGCCATCAGCGGCCCCTCGATGACGTGCAGCGGCCGGGCGACGGACTGGCGCGCCTCCTCGGTGTCGACCTCCACGAACTCGGTGATGCCGTTGACGAGCGCATGCTCCAGCCGCTTCTCGACCGGCCATGAGCGCCAGGCGAGATCGGCCTCCTTCTTCTCCTTGCCCCCGCCCCGGAATCGTTCGGCGATGGCGAGAAGGCGCTCCGTCGAATCCTCGCGGCGGTTCAGCACCACGTCCTCGCAGGCCTCGCGCAGCTCCGGCTCGATCTCGTCATAGACCGCGAGCTGGCCGGCATTGACGATGCCCATGTCCATGCCCGCGCCGATGGCGTGATACAGGAACACGGCGTGCATCGCCTCGCGCACCGGCTCGTTGCCGCGGAACGAGAAGGACAGGTTCGACACGCCGCCCGAGATATGGGCGTGCGGAAGCTGCTGACGGATGGCGCGCGTCGCCTCGATGAAGGCGACGCCGTAGCCGGCATGCTCCTCGATGCCGGTCGCCACCGCGAAGATGTTGGGGTCGAAGATGATGTCCTCAGGGGGAAAGCCGACCTCCTCGGTCAGGATGCGGTAGGCGCGCGAGCAGATCTCCACCTTGCGCTCATAGGTATCGGCCTGCCCCTTCTCGTCGAAGGCCATGACGACGACGGCGGCGCCATAGGCGCGCACCAGCCGCGCGTAGTGCCGGAAGGCGTCCTCGCCCTCCTTCATGGAGATCGAATTGACGATGCCCTTGCCCTGGATGCACTTCAGGCCGGCCTCGATGACGCTCCACTTGGAGCTGTCGACCATGACCGGCACGCGGGCGATGTCCGGCTCGGCGGCGAGCAGGTTGAGGAAGGTCACCATCGCCTTCTCGGAATCGAGCAGGCCCTCGTCCATGTTGACGTCGATGACCTGAGCGCCGTTCTCCACCTGGTCGCGGGCCACCGCCAGCGCGGCGGTATAGTCGCCATTGGTGATCAGCTTGCGGAAGCGCGCCGAGCCGGTGACGTTGGTGCGTTCGCCGACATTCACGAACGGAATGTTCGGCGTCAGCTCGAAGGGCTCCAGCCCCGAGAGCCGCAGGCGCGGCTCGATTTCCGGCAGTGCACGCGGCTTGTGCGGCGCCACCGCCTTCGCCAGCGCGGCGACATGGTCCGGCGTCGTGCCGCAGCAGCCGCCGACGATGTTGACGAGGCCGGAGGCCGCGAACTCGCCGACCAGCTTCGCCATCGCCTCCGGGCTCTCGTCATAAAGGCCGAACTCGTTGGGCAGGCCGGCATTGGGATAGGCGCAGACGAAGGTGTCGGCGATGCGCGACAGCTCGTCGATATGGGCACGCATCTCCTTGGCGCCGAGCGCGCAGTTGAGGCCGATGGAGAAGGGCTGCGCATGGCGCAGCGAATTCCAGAACGCCGCCGGCGTCTGGCCCGACAGCGTGCGCCCGGACAAGTCCGTGATGGTGCCGGAGATCATCACCGGCACGCGGATGCCGCGCGCCTCGAACAGCCGCTCGATTGCGAAGACCGCCGCCTTGGCGTTCAGCGTATCGAAGATAGTCTCGATGAGCAGCACATCGGCGCCGCCGTCGATCAGCGCGCCGGCCTGCTCGCCATAGGCGGTCGCCAGCTCGTCGAACGAGGTGGCGCGGAAGCCGGGATCGTTGACGTTCGGCGAGATCGAGGCGGTGCGGTTGGTCGGACCGATGGCGCCGGCGACGAAGCGGCGGCGGCCGTCTTTCGCCTCGGCGAGCTTGGCCGCCTCCTTGGCGAGCCGCGCGCCCTCGAAGTTCAGTTCGTAGACGAGGCTCTCCATGCCGTAATCGGCCATGGCGATGGTGGTGCCGGAGAAGGTGTTGGTCTCGACGATATCCGCCCCGGCCATGAAATAGGCGAGATGGATGTCGCGCACCGCCTCGGGCCGGGTGAGGTTGAGCAGGTCGTTGTTGCCCTTGAGGTCACGGTTCCACGACTTGAAACGCTCGCCGCGATAGCCGGCCTCGTCCAGCTTGAGCTGCTGGATCATCGTGCCCATGGCGCCGTCGAGGATGAGGATGCGCTCGGAAGCGGCTGCACGGAGGGCGGCAAAGGTGTCGGACTGGATCGCGGCGTCAGCCATGGCGGAGCACTTTCTACTCCCTCTCCCCGACGGGGAGAGGGTGGGGGTGAGGGGTGCCACCGCGCAGGTTCTCAAGAATGCGCAGTAGAACGCCGTCTATGTTCGTCAGTACGTCGTTATTCCAGAAACGGATGACCAGATAGCCACAGGCTTCGATCATCCGTGTCCTTTCAGCGTCGTTCTCGTCGGTATGCTGGCCACCGTCGAGTTCGATCACCAGTTTGGCGTCGGGGCAGAGGAAGTCGACGAAGAAGCAGTCAATTGGTGCTTGCCGTCGAAACTTCCAACCGTCCAGCCGCCGATCCCGAAGATGCGACCGGAGGAGCTGTTCGACTTCCGTCTGGTCTCGGCGCAGACGTCTGGCTCTCTCAATTCGATCGCTCAACGCCCCCTCACCCGGCTCTTCGAGCCGACCTCTGCCCGTCGGGGAGAGGGTTGGGGTGAGGGGACCTAGACCCTCACGCCGCTGCCTGCCCCTCCACGGCGAGCGGCGGGCGCACGCCGAGCAGGTGGCAGATCGCGTAGACGAGGTCGGCGCGGTTCAGCGTGTAGAAGTGGAACTCCGTCACGCCGCGGTCGACGAGGTCGAACACTTGCTCGGCCGCGACCGCCGCCGCGATCAGCTTGCGCGTCTCGGGATCGTCGTCGAGCCCCTCGAACCGCCCGGCAAGCCAGGCCGGCATATAAGTGCCGGTCTTCTCAGCGAAGTTCCTCGCCTGCTTGAAATTGCTCACCGGCAGGATGCCCGGCACCACCGGCACGTCAATGCCGCGCGCCTGCACCTTGTCGAGATAGCGGAAATAGAGGTCGTTATCGAAGAAGCACTGGGTGATCGCCCGGCTCGCGCCGGCCTCGACCTTGGCGGCGAGGATGTCGAGATCGGTGTCGAAGGACGGGCTTTCGGGATGCTTTTCCGGATAGGCCGAGACCGACACCTCGAAATTGGCGATGTGCCGCAGGCCGGCCACCAGATCGGCCGAGGTCCGGTAGCCCTGCGGGTGCGGCTCATAGGCATGGCCGACGCCGCCCGGCGGATCGCCGCGCAGCGCCACGATATGGCGCACGCCGGCATCCCAATAGCCGCGTACCACCTCGTCGACCTCTGCTTTCGAGGCGGCGACGCAGGTCAGATGGGCGGCGGGAGCGAGGCGCGTCTCCTTCACGATCCGCTCGACCGTGGCGTGGGTGCGCTCGCGCGTCGAGCCGCCGGCGCCGTAGGTGACCGAGACGAATTTCGGCGCCAGCGGTGCGAGCCGCGTCACCGAATTCCACAGAGTCGCCTCCATCTCCGGCGTCTTCGGCGGGAAGAACTCGAAGGACACGGATATCGGCCGCCCGCCACTCCGGCGGCTGCGGCGCTCCACCTCGGACGACATCAGGCGACCTCCTTATGCTTATTGGTGTTTTCGCCTTCGGCGAGAAGAATGCGCGGATCGCGGGCGAGCCAGAGCGAGACGGTGAGCTTGCCGTCCGCCTGCGGGGCGAGCTGTCGATACGCCTGCGGCGCCAGCCCGGCGCCGGCGAGCCAGCCCTCGACGGTCTCCGGCGCGAAGCCGAGGCGGCGATGCGCCTGCTCCTCGCGCAGGAATTCGAGGTCATGCGGCGCGAAATCGACCACCAGCAGCCGCCCGCCGGGCCGGAGCACCCGCGCCGCTTCTCTCAAAGCGCGCGGTGCATCCTCGAGGAAATGCAGCACCTGATGCACGATCACCACATCGAAGGCGTCGCGCGGCAGCGCGAGATTGTAGATATCCCCCTGCCGCACCGTACAGTTCCGGGCTCCCGCGCGCTCCAGATTGGCGCGGGCGACGGCCAGCATGTCGGCCGACAGATCGATGCCGACGCCGCGCTCGATCTCGCCAGCGAATAATTCGAGGATGCGGCCCGTGCCGGTGCCGAGATCGAGGAGCGACGAGATTTCAACGCCTTGCAGTATCTTCTGGATGGCGCTCTCGACCTCCGCCTCCGGCACGTGCAGGCGGCGGATGGCGTCCCACTCATGGGCATGGGCGCGGAAATAGGCCTGCGCATGGGCGGCGCGGGCGGCGCGCACCTCGGCGAGCCGCTCACGGTCGCGGGCGAGCACGGGATCGTCGAAATCCATGAGCGCGATCAGGGCGTCGGTGAGCGCGGCGCCGGGCGCGTCGGTGGCACGGCGGTAGAACACCCAGCTCGCCTCGCGGAACCGCTCGACCAGCCCCGCCTCGGCCAGAAGCTTGAGATGGCGCGAAATCCGAGGCTGCGACTGGCCGAGAATGTCGGTAAGCTCGGAGACCGTGAGTTCGCCCTCGCTCATCAGCGCCAGAAGGCGCAGGCGCGTATCCTCGCCGGCCGCCTTGAGGCCGTCGAGCAGCAGCGCGAAACTGAGGAGCGATCCGGACACGGCGGCCTCGAAAACAGATATAAAGATATCTTTATGTCTTTTCGATCAACTGCGCAAGGGCTGACTGCGCGACCCGTATCCGTGCGGATGGACGATGAGCACGATCAGGCCGATGGGAGCGGGCGACATGGAAGCAGACGACGAAGCGCCCCCCGGCGCCGGTCCCTACCCGGAGTTCGGCCCCCGCCCCGGCGAGATCGCCGTCGACCTGCCGCCCTCCTTCGACGCCGGACTCTATTTCATCGGCCGCATCCGCACGCCCTGGACCGAGCGCGCCGCCTGCCCGAAGAACGGGCGCGAATCGGATGCCGTCTGCACCGTCGAGCTCGATCCCGCCTTCGCGCCCGCGCTGAAGGACCTCGACGGCACGACGCATCTCTGGCTGCTCTATTTCATGGACCGTGCGCCGCGCGACCTGCTCGTCCAGACACCCCGCCATTATGGGACGGGGCGCGGCACGTTTGCGCTGCGCTCGCCGGCACGGCCGAATCCGATCGCGATGAGCGCCGTGCGTCTGCTCGGCATCGATGGCAACCACCTTTCGGTGGTCGGCCTCGATTGCCTCGACGGCACGCCGCTGCTCGACATCAAGCCCTATTTCGCCTCGACCGACGCGATCCCCGAGGCGGTGGTCGGCTGGCGGCAAAGGCGCGAAAGCGGCGAGCAAGCAAGCTTTGGTTAATGGAGCGTCGGCAGACTGGGTTAATGAAGGCGGCACAGGCGGCAGGAGTGTTGCAGGCCTGCATCGCCTCTGCGCTGTACGCATATCTGACACATCCGTGACACAGACAGGGCAGTTCTGGTCTTGAACCCGCCTTGTTCCTGCGTCATCTGCAAGGTCAACAACACTCCGGAACAGTGAACGCAGGCTCGATGATGGCCCTTCGCCTTGGTTTCGCCTCCGCCGTCGCCCTCTCGATGGTTGCATCGATCGGGGTCGCCAGCGCCCAGTATTATCCGCCCGAGCAGAGCGCCGAGCCGACCTACGCGCCGCCGGCGGACAATGTCGAGGTTCCGGCCGCTTACGATCCCTATGGAACCTCCGCATCGACCGGCCCGGTCGCCGCCCCGCCCGCGAACGCGCCCTATGCGCAGCCGGGCGGCGTCTACGCGCCGCCGGTCGCCGCCGCGCCGGCGCCGGGCTATGGCGCTCCGAATCAGGCTCCGCCGGCCGCGACCCAGCCGCCGAGCTATTCGCGTTCCGGCTATCCGGCAGGCGCCTATTCCGGGCAGCAGCCGGCGGGCATGAGTTCGCCCTACGGCAACGCGCCCACCTATCAGCAGGCGCCGCAGCAGCAGGCCGCCTATCCGGCCCAGCCGCCGGCGAATGGCGGCTATGCGCCTCCAGCCCCCGTCAGCTCGGCCGCGCCCTATGGCGGCGGCTACGACAGCAGCGCCTCGGGCGCCAACGGCTCGACGGTGGCGATGCTGCCGCCGGAAGACCAGCCCGAGGAAGGCCCGCCTAAGGAGCTGCCGGCCAACCTCAAGCGCCAGGTCGTCGACTATGTGTCGAAGGAGCCGGCCGGCACCATCATCATCGATACGCCGAACACCTATCTCTATTACGTGTTGGGCGGCGGCAAGGCCGAGCGCTACGGCATCGGCGTCGGCCGCGAGGGCTTCACCTGGGCCGGCACCGAGAAGATTTCCGGTAAGAAGGAATGGGCCGACTGGCGTCCGCCGGCGGAGATGATCGAGCGCCAGCCCTATCTGCCGCGCTTCATGGCCGGCGGCCCGGGCAACCCGCTCGGCGCGCGCACCATGTATCTGGGCGGCACCATCTACCGCATCCACGGCACCAACCAGCCCTCGACCATCGGCCAGTTCATGTCCTCGGGCTGCATCCGCATGCTCAACGAGGATGTCGAGGCCCTGTACGACAAGGTGAAGATCGGCACCCGCGTGGTGGTGCTCCCGGGCAACCCGCCGGCCAAGACTGCGGCCAGCACGCCCGAGCCGCTGCCCGGCACCGATCCCGGCGGCGTTGCCACCCGGTGATCTCCGGCGATTGCTGGACTTGAGACGATCCAATGCCCGGCCTCGCGCCGGGCATTTTCGTCTGCCTCCCGAGATGGGGCTCGCGCCGGGGACGCTACCCGCGCCATAGTCGCTGGGCCGGCACGCGCAGGCTGATCTCGTCCCCGGCGATGATCTCGCCCGCGCGCTCTACCCAGCCGACCAGCCCGCGCCAGCCCCGCGCCGCCTCGACGAAGGCCAGCGCCAGTTGCGCCGCCGCATCGCCACCAAGACCGAGCGCGGCTGCGACCGATGCGCCGGCATGGCGGCACGGCGCGTTCTCGCCCTCCACCGCCAGCGCCGCCCCGCCGGGGAAATGCAGCCGCGTGCCGGCCGGCAGCAGCGTCAGGCGCCGCACGCCCTCGACCACCAGATTGGCGCCGATCCATTCCGGCCGGAGCTCGGGGATGGCGAGCCGGCGGGCAACCTCGCCGAGCTCGTCCGCCGCCACCATCGACACCTGCCGGCTGTTGCGGATCGGCGCGCCGCGCGGATACCACGGCACACGCGAATCCGCCGGCCGCGAAGCGCCGTGGTGCCGGTCGCCCGGAATGCCGTCGAGCTCGAGCGCCAGCCGCGGCACGTCCCGCGTCGCGAATCCTTCCCCGTCGGCGACGAGGAGCCGCGCGAGCCGGGCCTTCAGGCGCCGCGCCGGCACGGCGGAAGCGGCAGGGAAGGCCATGTCCGCGAAGAGTTCTGCCTCGGCCATCTTCTCTCCTCCTTGGTCGGCGATCCTGTGAACCACCTACAGACCGTCCGATGGTCCGGCTGTAACATGGCGCCGCTCGCATGGGACGAGTCGCCCGGAACAGAGGTCGGCCAGAAGCGTTCTGGTTTCGCCGGTTGCCGGACGTGCACACTGGGGATCAGTCCAATGTCTCTTCCGACGGATTCGCTGTCGCCGACGCCGGCCGGCTCGCTTGCCGGACAATTGAGCACGCTGCGCGCCAAATGGGGATGGTTCGTCGCGCTCGGCGCGTTGATGATAATCGCCGGCCTCATCGCCCTCGCCAATCTGATGCTCGGCACGCTGGTGTCGGTGCTCTATATCGGCGTGATGATGGCGGTGGCCGGGGTCGGCCAGATCTTCCATGCCTTCGGCGTGAAGGGCTGGGGCGCATTCTTCTTCTGGCTGCTCGCCGGCGTGCTCTATCTCGTCGCCGGCGCCATGGTGTTCAACAACCCGCTGCTGGCGGCCGGCGTGTTCACGCTGGTGCTCGGCGTCTCGCTCGTCGTCGCCGGCATCTTCCGCGGCATCGCCGCCTTCCAGCTCCGTCCGCATGAGGGCTGGGGCTGGCTCGCCTTCTCGGCCGCCATCACGCTGCTGCTCGGCATCGAGATCATGATCCGCTGGCCGGTGAACTCGGTCTGGATCCTCGGCCTCTTCCTCGGCATCGACCTGCTGTTCAACGGCGTCGCCGTGCTGCTGCTCGGTCTGCGCCTCAAGAAGTGACGGAGGGCAGGTGGACGCGCGCACGCCCGTCGGGATGAGGAAGGAGGCACAGGCCGGAGCCGCCATCAGCGCCGCTTACCGGCCCGCGTCCTCGCCCGAGACCGACGCGGCTGCGCCACCCACCGCCGCCGTCCCCGCGCCGCAGGAACCCGGCGCCGCGGAGCCGAATGTTCCCGAGACCGCGCCCGCCGTCAGTGGGCGCGATCTGCGGCTCGACCTGTTCCGCGGCCTCGCGCTGTGGTTCATCTTCCTGAACCACATCCCGAACAACGTGCTGAACTGGTTCACAACCCGCAATTTCGGCTTCTCGGACGCCACCGAGATCTTCGTTTTCATCTCCGGCTACACCGCCGCCATGGTCTATGGCCGGCAGATGGAGCAGCACGGCAGCTTCGTCACCTCCGCGCGCATATTGCGCCGGGCCTGGCAGCTCTACGTCGCCTTCATCTTCCTGTTCGTCGTCTACCTCGCCGAGATCTCCTACGTCATCGGCCGCTTCTCCAATCCGCTCTACGCCGAGGAGATGGGCGCGCTGCAATTCCTCTCCGAGCCGGACGTGGCGCTGGTGCAGGCGCTGCTCCTGAAGTTCCGCCCGGCCAACATGGACGTGCTGCCGCTCTACATCGTGCTGATGGCGAGCTTTCCGCTCGTGCTCTGGTGCCTCAAGCGGCGGTCCGACCTGACGCTGCTCGCCTCCTTTGTCCTCCATCTGTGCGCCGGCCAGCTCGGCTGGAACCTGCCGGGCTATCCCGACGACCGCATGTGGTTCTTCAACCCCTTCGCCTGGCAGTTCCTGTTCGCCTTCGGCGCCTGGTGCGGCATCGGCGGCAGCGACCGGCTGTCCTTCCTCGTGCAGTCGCGCCTCGTCTTCACCGCCGCCCTCGCCTATCTCCTCGTCTCGCTGGCGGTGGTGGTGAGCTGGTGGTGGCCTCCGCTCGAAGGGCTGGTACCCGAGAGCATCGGCGAATGGATCTACCCGATCAGCAAGACCGACCTCGCCCCGCTCAGGCTGCTGCACTTCCTGGCGCTGGCCATCGTCGTGGTGCGGCTCGTTCCCGAGCAATGGTCCGGCCTGCGCTCGCCGCTGCTGCGGCCGATGATCCTGTGCGGGCAGAACTCGCTCGAGATCTTCTGTTTCGGGGTCTTCCTTTCTTTCGCCGCACATTTCGTGCTCAACGAGATCGTCGGCACGCTTTCTATGCAGATCCTGCTCAGCGTCACCGGCATCATGCTTATGGTTGGTCTGTCCATCCTGCTGTCGTGGTATGCTCGCGTCGAGCGCGTGCATGCCGCGCGCAAGGGATGATGCAAACGCGCGGTCGAGAGTGGCACGCACGGGGTTGGTTTTTTCGCTCGCTTTCGCGCTGCTGGTCGCGGCGGGCGTTCCCGTGCGCGCGGCGGAGGAGCCCGCCTGCTCCGCTCCGGCGACGCTGCTCCGCGCCGGCTTCCGGCTGCCCTTCCTCGCCGCCTCGCTGAAGCAGCGCACACCGACCACCATCCTGGTGCTCAACAGCGCCGCCAAGACGCCGGTGGGCACCCCGCCCGCCGTGACCGCGGGCGGCAAGCCCGCCGACGGCAAATCCGCGGATGGCAAAAGCGCAGACGGAATGCCCCGCAGTTTCCAGACCTACATCAAGGCCGGCCTCGTCGCCCGCTACCCCGAGGGCAATGTCGAGGTCGTCACCCATTCCGAGCCGCGCCTGACCGCCGAGGCGATCGTCTCGTTGCTGCCCGCCCTCATCGCCCAGAGCAAGCCGGCGCTGCTCATCTGGCAGACCGGCACCTACGACGCCATTCGAGGCGTCGACGTCGACGACTTCGGCGCTGGCGTCGATACCGGCCTCAGCATCGCCCGCGCGGCAAATGTCGACGTCGTGCTGATCAGCCCGCAATATTCACCGCGCACCGACTTCGCCTTCGACGTCTCGCCCTATGTCTCGACGCTGCGCTGGGTGGCGCGCTCGAACGGCGTGCCACTCTTCGACCGCTACGCGCTGATGCGCTACTGGGACGAGGAGAGCGTGTTCGACTTCGACGCGCTGAGGGCGAGCCCTTCCCTGTTCAACAACGTCCATCGCTGCATCGGCCGCCTGCTGGTCCGCATGATCGCGGACGGCGTCGACGTCAAAACCTCCGGGTCCCTCTGAGTATGAGCACACGCGCAGCCACCTTCCTCGCCGGCGCCACCCTCGCCGGGCTTGCCCTCGCCGTGCCGCCCGCAGCGGCGGCCTCGCTGCTGCCCGCCGCCTGCCCGGCGAGCACCGCGCTGACCAAGCTCGACATGCCGCTGACGAAGCTCGCGGCGCGGCTTGCCGGCGACCAGCCTGTGGTGATCGTGGCGATCGGCTCGTCCTCGACCGCCGGGGCCGGCGCGAGTTCGGCCCAGGCCTCCTATCCGAGCCGCCTCGAAGCGCTGCTGCGCGAGCGCTATCCGGGCCGCGACATCCGGGTGGTCAATCGCGGCATCAACGGGCAGGACCAGCCCGAGATGATCGCCCGCTTCGACGCCGACGTCGTCTCACTCAAGCCCGCCGTGGTGCTGTGGCAGGGCGGCGTGAACGCGATGTTCCGCGACAATGGCCTCGGCACTGCCGAGAGCATATTGCGCGAGGCGATCCGGCGTACCCGCCAGATCGGCTCCGACTTCGTCATCATCGATCCGCAATACGCGCCGCGCGTCATCGCTGACGCCGATTCCGGCCCGATGGTGAAGCTAATGAACACCGTGGCCGCCGAGGAGGCGGTGCCGGTGTTCCACCGCTTCGCGCTGATGCGCGACTGGCACGAGCGAGGCGGCATGCCGTTCGAGGCGTTCCTCGCCAAGGACAGCTTCCACATGAACGACTGGAGCTATGACTGCCTCGCCCGCGACCTCGCGCGCTCGATCGGCGCCAATGTCGAGGCGCAGCAGCGCTCCGCCGAGGCGGCGCCGAAGCCGGGCTCCAGCCTCGACAGCAAGACCGGCGGAAAGACCGGCGAACGCATCGGCACAACGCCGGCCTCGGCCGAGCTCGCCCCGAAGCTGGCGACGCCGAACTGACGGCGCGACCTGGCACCATTCCCGCCCGACCGCCGTCATGCCGGCATCGAGCCGGGATAGCAGGCCTCAGCCCGTCACCAGCGCCAGCGCGAAGCCGTCGTAGCCCTTGAGCCCGACCGTCTGCACCGCCGTCGCCGTCAGCCGCGGCTCGGCTGCCGCCAGCTCGTAGAAGCCGCGCACGCCCGCGACCCGGGGATCATCATCGGTGGGATCGACGATGGCGCCGTCGCGCACAACATTGTCGGCGACGATCAGGCTGCCGGGCCGCGTCAGCTTCAGCGCGAAGGCGAGATAGTTCGGCGTGTTCTGCTTGTCGGCGTCGATGAAGACGAGGTCGAACGGCGCCTCGCCCGCCACTACCAGATCGGCCAGCGTGTCGAGCGCCGCCCCGAGCCGCACCTCCACCACATCGGCGAAGCCCGCCCGCGCGATATTGGCCTGCGCCACCTGCGCATGCAGCGGCACCGCCTCGAGCGTGATCAGCCGGCCACCCGGCGGCAGCGCCTTGGCGAGCCAAATGGTGGAATAACCGCCCAGCGTACCGATCTCCAGAATGCGCCGCGCGCCGCTCAGCATGGCGAGCAGCATCAGCATCTTGCCCTGGTTGGGCGCGACGTTGATCGCGGGCAGCCCGGCCGCCTCGCTCGCCGCCAGCGCGGCTTCAAGGGCGGGCTCGGACGGCACGAGATGGCCGGTGATGTAGTCGTCGACCTCGACCCAGAGCGCCTCGCTGCTCATTCCCCATCCTCTCCGGAGAACGCGCCGCCGAGACGCTTCAGCACCGTCCGGCGCGCGGCATCGACCTTGCGCTCGTAATCCGCCGCCATCGGCTCGGTCAGCACGCTCTCGAGCCCGGCCATCAGCGCCCACAGCGCCGGGATTTCGGCCTCGTCCTCCACGAAGTCGAGCAGCGCCTCGCCGTCCTCGTCGTCGATGGTGCGCGAGAGGAACTCGAACAGCACCAGGGCGACATCGTGGTCGATACGCAGCGTGATCTCGTCGGCGGGGGTTTCGGCCATGGCTCGCTCCTCCTGGTCAGAGCATGTTCCGCAAAAGTTGAGAGACTTTTGCGACGAGAACATGCTCCAAGCTATTGAGTGAGAGCACTTTCTTGTCGATCGGGTGATTCCACCCGATCGGAAAGGGCTCTCGCGAAGGCATAGCACGCGGCGCTCGCCCGCGCTCCGTCCCTGCGCCTGCGCGCGCGTTCCCTGCCGCCTCCATGTCTCAGGAGGATGACGCGGCCCAGCCGTCTTGCATTCCGTGGCGCGGCGTGCTGCTGCTGCGCCCTCGTTTCGAGGAGGCAGGCGTGACGGCGGCGGACGATCTGAGGACGGTGCGCGACTTCGTGCGCTATGCGGTGAGCCGCTTCAACGCGGCCGAAATCGTGTTCGGTCATGGCACCACCACGGCGCTGGACGAGGCCGCCTTCATCGTGCTGGAGGGGCTCCATCTGCCGGTCGATGCGCTCGACCCGTGGCTCGACGCCCGCCTCACCCGCGCGGAGCGCGCGCGCCTCGCCGAGCTGATCGAGGAACGCTGCACCAGCCGCAAGCCGGCCGCCTATCTGCTGGGGCGCACCTATATCCGGGGCGTGCCCTTCCGCAGCGACGAACGCGCCATCGTGCCGCGCTCCTTCATCGGCGAACTGCTGGCCGGCGGCCTGTTCGGTGGCGAGGGTTTCTCGCTCGTCCCGGACCCCGATGCGGTGGAGCGCGTGCTGGACCTCTGCACCGGCGGCGGCAGCCTTGCCATCCTTGCCGCCCTCACCTTCCCGAATGCCGAGGTCGACGCCGTCGACCTGTCGCCGGCGGCGCTGTCGCTGGCCCGCGAGAATGTCACCGAACACGGCCTCGCCGATCGCATCGCCCTGTTCGAGGGTGATCTCTTCGCGCCGCTCAAGGGCCGCCGCTACGACCTGATCATCACCAACCCGCCCTATGTCGACGCCGAAGCTATGGCGGCGCTGCCGGCGGAATACCGCCATGAGCCGAGCCTCGCCTTCGCCGGCGGACCGGACGGGCTCGACATCGTGCGTCGCATCCTCGCCGAGGCGCCGGCGCATCTGGCGCGCGCGGGCGGGCTCATCTGCGAGATCGGCACCGGGCGCGAGATCCTCGACGAGGAATACCCCCACCTGCCCTTCCTCTGGCTCGACACCGAGGACAGCGAGGGCGAGGTGTTCTGGCTCACCGCCCGCGATCTCGGCGCCGGCAAGGACCTGAGGTGACAGCCGCATGCCGAGGTGATGAATGGCGGCGGCGGTGGATTGTCCCACCATCGCCGGATTGTCGCCATGCCGCGGTGATCGAGTTCCCTCCCCGCCAGCCATAAGCCGCCGCTATGTTCCCGCGTCTCGCTGCCGCCCTCGCCTTTCTCCTCGCGGCGTTCCCCGCCGAGGCGAAGACCGTCTGCACGGCGCTCGCGGACGCGCGGACGGGTAGCGTGATCGAGCAGAAGGGCGAGTGCGCCGGCCGCGTCACCCCCGCCTCCACCTTCAAGATCGCCATCGCGCTAATGGGCTATGACGCCGGCATATTGACCGACGCGCGCTACCCCGTCTGGCCGTTCAAGCCGGGCTATGCCGACTGGCGCGAAGAATGGAAGCGCGACACCGATCCGACCTGGTGGATGAAGGAATCCGTGGTCTGGTACTCGCAGCAGATCACGGCCCGGCTCGGCATGGAGCGGTTCCGGCGGTATGTTGAGGGTTTCGGCTACGGCAATGAGGACGTGTCCGGCACGAGAGGCAAGGATGACGGGCTGACGCAGGCCTGGCTCTCCACCTCCCTCGCCATCTCGCCGCTGGAGCAGCTCGGCTTCCTCGGCCGCATGTTGCGCGGAGAGCTGCCGGTGTCGACGCGGGCGGTGGAGATGACCGCCGCGATCAGCCGCTTCCCCGACACCGCCAATGGCTGGCAGGTACACGGCAAGACCGGCATGGGCTTTGCCCTCGACAAGCAAGGCAAGCCGGTGCGCGGGCGGCCCTATGGCTGGTTTGTCGGCTGGGCGCAGAAGGACGGGCGCTCGGTGACCTTCGCGAAACTGGAACGCGACGAGAAGCAGCAAGACACGCCGACCAGCTTCCGCGCCCGCGACGCGATGCTGGCGGAGCTGCCGGGGATGCTCGACCGCCTGAAGTGATCGCAGCGGCGCCCGCCACCAACCAACGGATGAGGCGCCGATATCGACGTGTCAGCCGCCCACGCCTGCGGATGATGTCGTCGCCGGGCGGCGCCCGGTAGCTTTTCCCATGACGTCGCCATGGCGAACGACAGGGGAGCCGCTCATGACCGCGCGCATGCTTATCGTCATCGTCCTTGCCTATGCGGTGGCGATCAGCGCGATCTCCGCCCATCTGCCCGCGGGAGCGGGTCCCGCTTCGGAAGCGGCGCTCGCGCGGGTGGCAGGCTAACGGCGGGCGCCCTCACCCGCCGCGCATATGCTCCAGCAGCGCCTGGGTAGGCCAGCAGTCCAGCGCGAGGCCGTTCGCCTTCTGGTAGGCGCCGAGCGCGGCGCGGGTCTTCATGCCGGCTTTGCCGTCGATCTTCTCGTCGTAGAAGCCGCGCTGGGTGAGCACCTTCTGCATGTATTCGAGGTCGCGCGTCTTCACGAGGCGGATGTCCTGCCATCCCTGAGCGAAGGGCCGGTCGTCCTCGATGCGGTCCGCCAGATGGCCGACGAACAGCACGTAGAGATCCGCGAAATTGTAGCCCTTCAGCACGAAATAGTTCTTCGGCGTGAGGAAGGCCGGCCCGAACGGCCCCGCCGGCATGATGATCGAGGCCTCGTCGGCGAGCGCCGACGCCGGCACCTTGCGCCCATCGGCGATGGTGACGCCGCGCTTCAGCCATTCACCGATGCTCGCTGTCACATCGGGCTCGGCCTGCGTGCAGTCGAAGCCGCGCGGCACGCGGACCTCATAGCCCCAGCGCTTGCCGCGCTGCCAGCCCTTCTCGGCAAGCAGGCTCGCGGTCGCCGCCAGCGCCTCTGGCACCGAGGTCCAGATATTGGCGGTGCCGTCGCCGTCGAGGTCGACGCCGTAGCGCAGATAGTCGGAGGGCAGGAACTGGGTCAGCCCCATCGCCCCGGCCCATGAGCTCTTCATCTGGCCGCGGCTGACATGGCCCTCGTCGAGCACCTTCAGCGCATAGAGGAATTCCTCGCGGAACTGCTCCTTGCGCCGGCCGACATAGCCCTGCGTCGCCAGCACGCGGAGCGCGTCGTAGTTCAGCTTGGCCGTGCCATAGGCGGTCTCGCGCGCCCAGATGGCCAGCACCACACTGCCCGGCACGCCGAAGCGCTTCTCGATAGCGGAAAGTTCGCCTGCATATTGGCGGGCGATCTGCCGTCCGCGCGCGGCGAGCTTGCCGATGGTCGCGTCAGAGACATAGGCGGCCGGCGTCTGCACGAATTCGGCCTGCCCGTCCGGCTTCTTCGGCTTGCCGGGGATGGCAAGGTCGGGCAGCCCGTAATCCGGCTCCAGACCCCGCGTCTCGCGCTCGTAGGTGGCACGCGAGATGCCCAGCTGCTGCGCCGCCGGCCATTGCGCAGCCAGCCAGCGGTCGAAGCCGGGATCGGCGTGGGCGGGCGTGACGGCGAGCGTCAGCGCGAGAGCGATGAGCAGGCGGCGCATCTTTTCGCAATAGCCGAAGCCCGCCGTGAAGGGAACCGCCGGCACCATCCTGAAGCCGGCGAAGCCCCCTACCGTACCGCCACGATGAACAGGCGCGGGAAGCGCAGCAGCACCTTGCCATCCACCCGTGCCGGATAGGCCTCGGTGATACGGGCGGTGTAGGCATCGAGGAAAGCCGCCTGCTCGCTGGAGTCGAGCGCAGACAGATAGGTCCTCAGCGCCGTCGACTTGAACCACTCGACGATCGCCGGCGCGCCGTCCAGCGCGTGGTTGTAGTTGGTGTGCCAGATCTCCACGCGCTGTGCGTGCGGCTTCAGGCGGTCGTAATATTCGCCGACCGTCGGCAGCACGTCGCGCGAGGCATTGGCGAGCTTGCCCGCCCAAGGGCCGGAAGCGGCGGTCTCGCGCATCAGCCGGTGCGAGGGCTCCTCGACATTATCCGGCATCTGCACGGCCAGCACGCCGCCCTCGGGGAGCGTGTCGAGCAGCCGCTCGAACACGATGAGATGGTCCGGCACCCACTGGAACACGGCATTGCCGAAGATGAGGTCGGTGCCGGCCGCCGGCTGCCAGGTGGCGACGTCGGCGACCTCGAAGCGGAGCGAGGGCATGCGCTCGCTCGCCTGCTTCACCATGTTGGGCGAGGAATCGATGCCGATCACCTCGGCCTGCGGCCAGCGCTGCGCCAGCAGCTCGGTGGAGTTGCCCGGCCCGCAGCCAACATCCACCGCGAGGCGCGGGCGCTCCAGCGGCACCTGCGCGACGAGATCGCGCGAGGGGCGCGTGCGCTCATCCTCGAACTTCAGATAGAGGGTCGGCTTCCAGTCTTCGTTTGCCTGACGCATCGCCACCCCCTTCCGTCCGTCACCGCGTGAACTTCTTGTACTTCAGCCGGTGCGGGATGATCGAATCCGTGCCGAGGCGACGCTTCTTATCCTCTTCGTAATCGGCGAAGTTGCCTTCGAACCACTCGACATGGCTGTCACCCTCGAAGGCGAGGATGTGGGTGGCGATGCGGTCGAGGAAGAAGCGGTCATGGCTGATGATGACCGCGCAGCCGGCGAAATCCTCCAGCGCCTCTTCCAGCGCGCGCAGCGTCTCGACGTCGAGGTCGTTGGTCGGCTCGTCCAGAAGCAGCACATTGGCGCCTTTCTGGAGAATCCGGGCGAGATGCACGCGGTTGCGCTCGCCGCCCGAGAGCATGCCGACCTTCTTCTGCTGGTCGCCGCCCTTGAAGTTGAAGGCGCCGCAATAGGCGCGCGAATTGATCTCGCGCTTGCCGAGGTAAAGCACCTCGTTGCCGCCCGAGATTTCCTCCCAGACGGTCTTCTTGTCGTCGAGCGCGTCGCGGCTCTGGTCGACATAGCCGAGCTGCACGCTCTCGCCGATGGTGATGGTGCCGGCATCGGGCTTGTCGAGGCCGTTGATCATGCGGAACAGCGTAGTCTTGCCGGCGCCGTTCGGGCCGATGACGCCGACGATGCCGCCGGGCGGCAGCTTGAACGACAGGTCGTCGATCAGCAGCCGGTCACCGAAGCCCTTGGTCAGCCCGTTGAAGTCGATGACGTTCTGGCCGAGCCGCTCGGCGATCGGGATGATGATCTGCGCGGTGGTCGGCGCCTTCTCGGAGGCCTTCTTGACGAGCTCGTCATAGCGCTGGATGCGGGCCTTGTTCTTGGCCTGGCGCGCCTTCGGGGACGCCGCGATCCACTCCTGCTCGGCGGCGAGCGCGCGCTGGCGCGCCTCCTCCTCGCGGCCTTCCTGCTTCATGCGCTTCTGCTTCTGCGTCAGCCACGAGGAATAGTTGCCCTCGTACGGGATGCCGCGGCCGCGATCGAGCTCGAGGATCCAGCTCGTCACGTTGTCGAGGAAGTAGCGGTCGTGGGTGACGATCAGGATCGCGCCCGGATAGGTGCGCAGATGCCCTTCCAGCCAGTTCACCGTCTCGGCGTCGAGATGGTTGGTGGGCTCGTCGAGGAGGAGGAGCTCGGGCTGCTCCAGCAGCAGGCGGCACAGCGCGACGCGGCGGCGCTCGCCGCCCGACAGCTTGGAAACGTCAGCGTCGTCAGCCGGGCAGCCGAGCGAATCCATCGCCTGGTCGACCTTGGAATCAAGGTCCCACAGGCCCTGCGCCTCGATCTCGTCCTGCAGGGCGGTCATCTCGTCCGCCGTCTCGTCCGAGTAGTTCATGGCGAGTTCGTTGTAGCGGTCGAGGATCGCCTTCTGCTTGGCAACGCCGTCCATCACGTTCTCGCGCACGCTCTTGGTGGGATCGAGCTGCGGCTCCTGCGACAGGTAGCCGACGCGCGCGCCCTCGGCGACCCAGGCCTCGCCCGAGAAGTCCTTGTCGATGCCGGCCATGATCTTCAGCAGGGTCGACTTGCCCGCGCCGTTCGGGCCGAGCACGCCGATCTTGGCGTCCGGGTAGAAGGAGAGATGGATGTTCTCCAGCACCTTCTTGCCGCCCGGATAGGCCTTGGTCATGCCGTGCATGTGATAGACGTACTGATAGGAAGCCATGTCGGGGGTGCCTCGTCGCAAGGGCTTCGGGCCGCGCCGGCGCGTGATGGCGGAGCCGTATCGCAGCGGGAAAATGGGGTCGGGCGCTATGTAGCTTCCGCGCCCCGAAGGGGCAAGGGCGCGCGCCATAGACGGACTCCGTATCCGCGCGTCCGCACCCCGCGCGGCGCGCTTTTCCGGCCGCATCGATGGAACAGGCGCTCCGATACCGCGTTACCGTGATGCTGCATCGCAATGGCCGCTCTTGCTGCGAGGCGTGGATTACCACCGCGCCGGGCCCTCCAGCGTCTATAGGTCGGTGCAGCGATCGGAATGGCATCGGGAAACGGCATGTCCCTCTCACCACGGCCCGACTGGGCGCTCTTCCTCGACATCGACGGCACGCTCATCGAGCACGCCGACCACCCCGAAGGGGTGTTCATACCGAAGGACCTTCCCGAACGGCTGATGGCGGTGCAGAAGGCGCTCAACGGCGCGGTGGCGCTGGTCTCAGGCCGCACCATCGACTGGATGGACGAGAAGCTCGCCCCCGCCAGGCTCGCCGCGGCCGGCCAGCACGGCTCCGAGCTGCGCCTCGCTCCCGATACGCCGGCGGTGCCCATCCCCATGCCGAAATGGCGTGCGCCGCTCGAAGAGGCGCTGAAGGTGCATCTCGCCTCCTGGCCGGGCGTCTTCGTCGAGCACAAGGCGTTGTCCCTCGCCGTGCATTTCCGCGCCGTGCCGGAGTTCGGCGATGCGGTGATGGAGCGCGTTGTTGAGCTCGGCCGCGGGCTCGACCCCGACGTCGAATTCCTCAAGGGCCGCTTCGTCATCGAGGTGCGCGAGCATGGCCACGACAAGGGCACCGCGGTCGACCAGTTCCTCAAGACGGCGGTGTTCGCCCGCCGCACGCCGGTCTTCGTCGGCGACGACGTGACCGACGAAGACGGCTTCCGCGCCGCCCGCGCCGCCGGCGGCATCGCGGTGGCGGTCGGCCCGCGCCCGACGCGGCAGGCCGATCATCACTTCGCCGGCCCGGTGGAGGTGCGCTCCTGGCTGCACCGCATCCCGCAGGCGCTGGAGGCGGTGACATCGTGAGCGCGGATCTCGACCTCGCCGCCATCGGCAACGGCACCATCGCCGCGCTGATCGACCGCTCCGGCCGCCTCGCCTGGTGCTGCTGGCCGCGGATCGACGGCGATCCGATCTTCTCCAGCCTGCTTGGCGGCGAGGAGCCGTCGAGCGGCTTCTTCGACATCGAGGTGGACGGCGCCACCCATATCAGCCGCCGCTATGTCGAGAACACCGCGATCATCGAGACGATCGTCGAGGATGCGCGGGGCGGCAAGCTGCGCATCACCGACTTCGCACCGCGCTTCAAGCTCTATGACCGCATCTACCGCCCGGCGATGCTGGCGCGGCGCATCGAGCCGCTTGGCGGCACCTGCCGGATCACCGTGCGCCTGCGCCCGCATTTCGACTGGGGTCGGCAGAAGCCGACGCCGGTGCGCGGCAGCAACCACATCCGCTTCTCCGGCGGCGACGTCACAATTCGCGCGACCACCGACCTGCCCATCGTCTATCTGATGGAGGAGCGGCCCTTCGTGCTGAGCAAGGCGGCGACCATCGTGCTCGGTCCGGACGAGCCCTTCGCCGCCGGCCTTTCCGAGACCGCCCGCTCATTCGAGGAGAAGACCCGCGACTACTGGTACGAATGGGTCCGCTACCTCTCGGTTCCCTTCGAGTGGCAGGACGCGGTGATCCGCGCCGCTATCTCGCTCAAGCTCTGCGCTTATGAGGAGACCGGCGGCATCGTCGCGGCGCTCACCACCTCGGTTCCCGAGGCGCCGCATTCCATCCGCAACTGGGACTACCGGCACTGCTGGCTGCGCGATTCTTACTTCACCGTCCGCGCGCTGAATCAGCTTGGCGCCACCCGGACGATGGAGGACTTCATCCGCTATCTCACCACGGTGATCGCCTCCGAACCGTCCGGCCGGCTGGCGCCAGTCTATTCCATCGTGCCCGGCACGACGCTTGAGGAAGGCTTTGCGGAAGGGCTCGCGGGCTATCGCGGCATGGGGCCGGTGCGCGTCGGCAACCAGGCCGCCGAGCAGGTGCAGAACGACGGCTATGGCCATGTCGTGCTGGCTGCGGCGCAGATGTTCTTCGACCGCCGCCTGCCTAATCGCGGCGACGAGGCGCTGTTCCGCCTGCTGGAAGGGGTCGGCACGCGGGCGGTCGAACACGCTTTCGAGCCCGATGCCGGCCTGTGGGAGCTGCGCGGCAAGCGGCGTGTGCACACCTACTCGGCCGCAATGAGCTGGGCGGCCTGCGACCGGCTCGCCCGCATCGCCCGCGTGCTCGGGCTCTCGGACCGCGCGCAGTTCTGGGCCGAGAACGCCAACACCATCCGCGCCCGCATCCTCGAATTCGCCTGGAACGAGGAGATGGGCAGCTTCGTCGACGCCGACGAGAACGGCCAGCTCGACGCCAGCCTGCTGCTGCTCGCCGAACTCGGCTTTGTACGTCCGGACGACCCGCGCTACGTCGCCACCGTCGACGCTGTCGGTCGCGAGCTGAAACGCAACGGCTATCTGATGCGCTATGCCGGCGAGGACGATTTCGGGGTGCCGGAAACCTCCTTCACCATCTGTTCGTTCTGGTATGCGGGCGCGCTCGACATGATCGGCCGCCGGGACGAGGCGCGCGCGATGTTCGAAAGCCTGCTGGCGCGCCGCAACAGCGCCGGCCTGCTTTCCGAGGACATCGACAACCGGACCCTCGAGCTGTGGGGGAACATCCCCCAGACCTATTCGATGGTCGGCCTGATCGACACCGCGATGCGGCTGTCCAAGACGTGGGAGGAAGCGTTCTGGCGAGGCTCGTGATCGTATCGAACCGCGTCGCGTCTCCGAAGGAGCGCGCAGCCAAGGCCGGCGGCCTCGCCGTCGCCCTGCGCGAGGCGCTCAGCCGGCGGGGTGGACTCTGGTTCGGCTGGAGCGGCGAGACCGAGGTCAACCCGCCCCAGGCGCCCAAGCTGATGAAGAGCGGGCGCGTCACCTATGCCTTGCAGACGCTCGATCCCGAGGACCAGCGCGCGCATTACGCCGGCTATGCCAACGGTACGCTCTGGCCGCTCTGCCATTACCGGCTCGGCGCCCTGTCGTTCCGCCGCAGCGACTTCGAGGGCTACCGGCGCGTCAACCAGACCTTCGCGCGCTCTCTAATGCCGCTGCTGAAGCCCAGCGACATCGTCTGGGTGCATGACTATCACTTCATCCCGCTGGCCGCAGAGCTGCGCAAGCTCGGCTTCGGCGGCCGGATCGGCTATTTCCACCACATTCCGTGGCCGACGCCCGAGGTGTTCTACTCGCTGCCTTCCCACGCGGCGCTGGTCAGCGACCTGTCGCAATACGACCTCGTCGGCCTGCAGACCGCACACGATGTGCGGGCCCTGCTGACCTACATCTCCGCCGAGGCGAAGGGCTGGATCGGCCCGGGCGGCGTGGTCGGCATCAGGGAGCGGCGTTTTCGGGTCTCCGCCTATCCGATCGGCATCGACGCCAAGGCCTTCGTGACCGACGCCGAGGCCGCCGCCAACAGCGAGGACACCCAGCGCCTGCTGGCGAGCCTCGCCGGCCGGGCGCTCGCCGTCGGGGTCGACCGGCTCGACTATTCCAAGGGCCTGCCGAACAAGTTCCACGCCTTCGAGAACCTGCTGGAGCGCTACCCGCAGCACCGCTCGCACGTCACGATGATGCAGATCGCCCCGGTCAGCCGCGGCGAGGTGGCCGAATATCAGGCGCTGCGGCGCGAGCTGGAGGAATCGGCCGGCGCCATCAACGGGCGCTATGCCGAATTCGACTGGGTGCCGCTGCGCTATCTCAACAAGCCGTTTCCGCGTGCGACGCTGGCGGCCATCTACCGCACCGCGCGCCTCGGCCTCGTCACGCCGCTGCGCGACGGAATGAACCTGGTCGCCAAGGAGTATGTCGCCGCGCAGGATCCCGAGGACCCCGGCGTGCTGGTGCTCTCGCGCTTCGCCGGCGCGGCCGACGAGCTCACCGGCGCCCTGCTCGTGAACCCCTATGACGTGGAGGGCATGGCCGAGACCTTCGACCTCGCGCTCACCATGCCACTCGAGGAACGGCTGGAACGCTGGCGGGCCAACATGGACAAGGTGTCGTCCAATACGATTCACGCCTGGTGCGACACCTTCCTTTCAGACCTTTCGAGCGAAACTCCGCTCCCCGAGGGGCCGGAGCGCCGGGCTGCCTGAATAGCCGAGAGCGATGCCATGGTGTGGAAGCTGCCTGAACCGCCGGCGAACGAGGCCGAACGCCTCCAAGTCCTCGCCGCCTGCAACATCATGGATACCGGCCGCGACGAGCGCTTCGAGCGGCTGACCCGGCTCGCCACCCGCTTCTATCAGGCCGACGTCGCCTTCATCGGGCTGGTCGACAGCGGCTTCCAGTGGATGAAGTCGGTCAATTCCGAGGACATCGCGCCCTTCATCGTGCGCGAGGACAGCATCTGCAACATGATCGTCCAGAGCGGCAGGCCGCTGGTGGTCGGCGACCTCAGGACCGATCCGCGCCTGCAGGGTCACCCGGTGGTGCCGCGCCTCTCGCTGCGCTTCTACGCCGGCGTACCGCTCGTCATGGAGCCCAATCTGGTGCTGGGCTCGATGTGCGTGATGCGCCGCGACCCCGGGGACGAGCAGGCCTTCGACCTCACCCCGCTGATCGAGCTAGCGGCGATCGCCGTCGACGAGATCGAGCTGTGGAAGCTCAATTTCGAACTGACGCGCCTGTCCCGCGTCGACGCTCTGACCGGCCTCGCCAACCGGCGCGGCTTCGACGACGCGCTCGACCGGGCCGTGCGCCGCGCCCGGCGGACCGAGATGCCGCTGTCGCTGCTGCTGATCGACATCGACCATTTCAAGACGCTCAACGACCGGCTCGGCCATCCCGCCGGCGACGATGTGCTGCGCCGGCTCGGTGGCCTTCTCGCCGGCGCGGTCTCGCGCCCCTACGACGCGGTGTGCCGCTATGGCGGCGAGGAATTCGCCGTCGTCCTGCCGGACACCGACGCCGCCGGCGCGCGGCACATCGGCGAGCTCGTCCGTCGGCTTCTGGAGCAGGCCGCCATTCCCCATCCCACCCAGGCCAGGGTGACCGCCAGCATCGGCGTGGCGACCTTCGCCGGGCGCGACGCCAGCACCGCCGCGCTGGTGGCGGCGGCCGACAGCGCGCTCTACGAGGCCAAGCATGGCGGACGCGACCGCGTGATGGCATGGCAGCCGCCGGACGATGCCGGCCGCCGCAATCTGCGCCTCGTCTGATCCTCAGCCGGCCTGCGGCGGGCGCATTCCGGCCGGGTCAAGGTGAATGCAGACTCGCGCCGCTTTCACGGCCCACGTCTGGCAGCCAGCGCACCGACATGGCGAAGCTCTGCTCGGCACCGGGCGGAATATGCGCGAGGCCGGGCTTCTCGATGAAGGGCCCCTCGTCCCCCTCCGGGCTCGCATAGCCGAACCATGGCTCGATGCACAGGAACGGCGCGCCCGGCTTCGACCAGATGCCGAGCTGCGGCATGCCGGGAAAGGCGACCTCCAGTCCCGGCTCGCCCGGCACACCGAAGCGCACATGGCGCGAGCGGACCTGCGTGAAGATCAGCGCGTCGCGCTCGAACATCGCATCGGTCGGCGTGAACACCGCCTCGATCGCCGGGTTCGGCTCGGTTGCGCGCGAGAGCAGGCCGCCGACGGGACGGTGGATCGGCGCCACCTCAGCCTTCTCGAAGATGAGCACGTGGTCAGCGCGCGTCCCCCCGTAAGGCAGCGGCCAGCGGAAGGCGGGATGGAAGCCGAAGCTCGCCGGCAGCGGCACCACCCCCGTGTTGATCACCTTCGCCTCGATCGACAGTGTCGCCTCGGCGAGCGTGTAGGTCACGTCCAGCCGGAAGGCGAAGGGATATTGCCGGCGCGTCTCCTCGTCCGCCTCCAGCCGGAACAGCGCGCGGCCGGGGTCAGCCTCGACCAGTGCGAAGCTGCGCCGGCGGGCGAGGCCGTGCTGCGCCATAGGATAGGCGACGCCCTCGTGCCTCAGCTCGTCCCCCGGCAGGCGCCCGACGATCGGGAAGAGCAGCGGCGCCCGCCCGCTCCAGAAGGCGGGATCGCCGTTCCACAGCAGTTCGCGCCCTTCCGCATCCGCAAGGCGTACCAGTTCGGCGCCGAGCGGCGCGATCTGTGCCGACATCAGCGGCGAGGTCAGTTTCACCGGTCCATCAACCATGTTTCGTCACGTGTCCCACAAGCCCAACGGCCATCTCGACAATGCCTTGGTTCGGGTCTAACCGAACCCCTGCGCGCCCCTTGCGGCGCCGCAGGCCTCACGCATCACCGGTTCCATCATGGCCCAGACTCTCGGCCCTGTCGTCGCGCTGCTGCTCGGCGTGTTCTTCCTCGTCACCGGCAGCGGCCTGCAGAACACGCTGTTGCCGCTGCGCGGCGCGTTCGAGGGCTTCAGCGCCGTCAATCTCGGTATACTGGGTTCCTGTTATTACCTCGGCTTCGTGCTCGGCTGCCTGCTGGTGCCGCGGCTGGTGCGGCGCGCCGGCCATATCCGCGCCTATGCGGCGCTGACCTCGGCGGCGATCGCCGCCATGCTCGCCCATTCGCTGTGGTTTGCCCCGCCGGTGTGGTTCGTGCTGCGCACTATCACCGGCTTCTGCTTCGCCGGCCTCTATCTCGTCATCGAGAGCTGGCTGAACGACCGCGCGACGAACCAGACGCGCGGCTACGTCATGTCGGTCTACGTCATGGTCGACTATGCCGCGCTCACCGCCGGCCAGATGCTGATCACCGTCTATCCGGTGCGCGGCTTCGAGCTCTTCACGGTGGCCTCGCTGCTGTTCGCGGTCTCGACGCTGCCCGTCACCATCTCGCGCACCGGCCAGCCCTCGCCGATAGAGGCGGCGCGCATTCGCCCCATCCGCCTGCTGCGCGCAGCGCCGGTGGCGATGGTCGGGTGCTTCGTCATCGGCCTCACCAACGGCTCGCTGTGGAGTCTCGGGCCGATCTTCGGCATCGGGCGCGGCCTCACCGCCGATGCCGCCGCGACCTTCATGAGCGCCATCGTGGTGGCCGGCGCGCTGGCGCAGTGGCCAGTGGGTCGCCTTTCCGACCGCATGGACCGACGCCGGGTCCTCGCCATCATCCTCGTCGGCGCGGTGCTCGCCTCCCTGACGCTCGGTCTGGTGTCAGCCGGCCTCGCGGGCCTGAGTGCGCTGGGCCTGTTCTTCGGCGCGCTGGCACTCCCGGCCTATTCCCTCGCCGCCGCCCATGCCTATGACCGCACGGCGCCTGAAGAGGCGGTCGAGACCGCCGCCGGCATCCTGCTCGCCTATGGCATCGGTTCGGTGGCCGGCCCGTCCATCGCCTCGATCGGCATGGCGCAGTTCGGACCGGGTGCGCTCTTCCTCTTCATGAGCGTCTGCTACACGTCGCTGCTGCTGTTCGTGCTGTGGCGCATGCATCGCAAGTCGCCGACCCAGGATGCGCGCAAGGCCAGCCACGAACTGGTGCCCGCCGCGCCGGTCGGCATGGTCGGCGTTCCCGAGGCCGATATGAGGCGCACCTCCGCCCCCTCACCCGCGCCGGTTGAAACGCCGCCCGCCGCCTCGCGCTATCCTGCGGCGCCCCGCGAAGAGGCTGTCGAGGACGTCGATCCGCTCGCCCCGCAAGACGGCCGCTCGGACGGCGCCTGAGCGCAAGCCGCCCTACCCGGCCAGCTTCTCGCCGACTGCGGACCAGTTCACCCGATCGTCCAGCACCGCCTTGATATGTGCGGTCCGGCGGTTCTCCCAGTCGAGGTAATAGGCGTGCTCCCACACGTCGACGCCGACCAGCGGCGCCTTGCCTTCGGCGACCGGGTTGCCAGCATCCTGCAGGCCAAGGATGGCGAGCTTGTCGCCGTCGCGCACCAGCCAGACCCAGCCGGTGCCGAACACGCCGTCGCCGACCTCCACCATCTTCGCCTTCAGCGCGTCGAAGCCGCCGAAATCGCGCTCGGCCGCCTGGACCAGCGCCCGCGGCGGCGCGGCCGCGCCGCCCTCGAACTGGGCCCAGTAGAAATTGTGGTTCCACGCCTGCCCGGCATTGTTGAAGACCGCGGTGTCGCCCGCCTTCTTGGCTTCGACGATCACCTCCTCGAGCGTCATCCCGGCATAGGGCTTCCCGTCGACAAGCTTGTTCAGCTTGTCGAAATAGCCCTTGTGGTGCTTGCCGTAATGCAGCCCGACGGTGCGCGCCGAGATGGTCGGAGCGAGCGCGCTTTCCTCATAGGGCAGCGGCGGCTGGGCGAAGGGCGCGGCGGCGCGGGCGATGTGCGGGCGGAACAGCGCCGCCGCAGCGACGGTGCCACTGGCGGCGAGAAGCGTGCGACGGTCGAGCATGGCGGTCTCCTGTCCGCTGGAACGGCGCCTTCTGAAGGCGCTCTCTGCCAACCTGCGTGGCGCTGGCGCGTTCCACCCGCCGGACGGTCTCACCGCAGTTTGATCTTCCGCAAGGCGATGGCGCCGGCCGCGTCGGAAGCTGCCTCCGATTCAAGGAGGAATGCCCCAATGCCGACAGAGACCATCATCTTTCTCGCCATCACGCTGCTCGCCTTCGGCGGCTTCATGGCGACGCTGATCATCACCGACCTGCGCACCGCCGAGGCGCGCCGGAAGCACAACCCCATTCCTGGCGAGTGAGGGCGCGGCGGCTGAAGCATGTTCCGCGAAAGTTGAGAGACTTTCGCGATGAGAACATGCTCCAACGTATTGAAATAGAGCACTTTCTTATCGATCAGGGGATTCCACCTGATCGGAAAGGGCTCTAGCTGCCGCCGATGAAGATGCCGGTCGCCAGCACCAGCAGGCCGCCGATGACCACCTGCACCACCGAGCGCAGGAACGGCGTCTCCATGTAGCGGTTCTGGATGAAGGCGATCGCCCAGAGCTCGACGAACACGACCGCCACCGCGATGATCGTCGCCGTCCAGAAGTCCGGGATCAGATAGGGCAGCGCGTGGCCGAGCCCGCCGATCGCGGTCATCACGCCCGAGGCGATGCCGCGCTTGATCGGCGAGCCGCGCCCGGAGATGACCCCGTCGTCATGCGCCGCCTCGGTGAAGCCCATGGAGATGCCGGCGCCCAGCGCGGCGGCGAGGCCGACCTGCAGTGTCGTCCATGAGCTCTGGGTCGCGAAGGCGGTGGCGAAGATCGGCGCCAGCGTCGAGACCGAGCCGTCCATCAGCCCGGCAAGGCCCGGCTGCACCCAGGTGAGGACGAATTGCCGTCGTGCGCGGTCGTCTTCTTCCTCACGCGCCTCGGTGCCGGTGCGAGCGGTCTCCATGTGCTCGGCCATGTCGTAATGCTGGCGCTCGGCCGCCGCCAGATCGCCGAGCAGGCGCCGCGTGCCGGGATCGGTGCTGGCCTGCGCGGCGTGGACATAGAACTCCGCCGCGTCGTCCTCCATCCGTGCCGCCTCCCCTCGGATGCGGTCGATGCCGAGGTTCTCGACGAGCCAGACCGGCCGGCGCGTGTAGTAGCCGGCCACGTGCTCGCGCCGGATGAGCGGGATGACCTTGCCGAAGCGCCGCTCGAACTCACTGATCAACAGCGAGCGGTGCCGGTCCTCCTCCGCCGCCATGGCGTCGAAGGTGGAGGCGGTGTCGGGATAGTCGGCGCGAAGACGCTCGGCATAAGTGGCGTAGATGCGCCCGTCATCCTCCTCCGAGGAGATGGCAAGCGCTAGGACTTCGGCCTCCGAAAGATCGGAGAAGCGGCGGCGGGAACCGAAACTGGGGAGCATGGCTGGATTTCATAATTTAGAATTGATCTAAACTATATATCCGCCACGCGGCACCGCAGCAAGTCGTACCCTTCCGGATTGTCCGCGCGCCTCGGCTGCCGAACGCGACGGGCGGCCCGTCAGCCGCCCGCCGTCAGTGGATCTCATCGGACGCCGAGGTCGCCATCCCTCACGCGGCCTGACGCTGATGCCGGCCCTCACGAATCTCCTCGATGATCTTGCGGCAGAAATCCTCCAGATCACCGGGATTGCGCGAGGTTACGACGCCCGCGTCCGCCACTACGGAGGCATCCTCCCAGCGCCCGCCGGCGTTGATCACATCCGTCTTGATCGACTGGTAGGACGTCATCCGGCGCCCTTTGGCGATCCCGGTCTCGACCAGCAGCCACGGCGCATGGCAGACGGCGGCGACCGCCTTGCCCGCATCGTAGAAGGCCTTGATCAGCTTCAGGGCGTCCTTGTTGACGCGCAACAGGTCGGGGTTGATCTGGCCGCCCGGCAGTACGATCGCGTCATAGTCGGCCTCGCGCGCCTCGCTCAGCGGTTTGTCGACCTTCACCGGCCGGCCCCAGTCCTTCATCTGCCAGCCTTTGATCTCCCCCGTCTCGGGCGAAACCACGTCGACCGTAGCGCCGGCCTCGCGCAGCCGGTCGCGCGGCACTTCGAGCTCGGACTGCTCGAAGCCGTTGGCCGCCAGAATGAGAATGCGCTTACCCTCCAGTGGTCCCGGCATGATCGTTCTCCATGGTTGGTGATGCCCCTCGGAAGACAATGACCGGGCGCATCGATCGTTCCGCGCCGAAGCCGCGACACGCATATAGTTAGGCATTGACCTAACTATTTTCCCGGCATAACCTTGCGTCATGATGGCCGCGCAACCCGCCCTCGACGACACCTTCCGCGCCCTTTCCGATCCGACCCGTCGCGCGGTGCTGGAAGCATTGGGCCGCGGGCCGGCGTCGGTGAGCGATCTCGCCCGTCCCTTCGAGATGGCGCTGCCGAGCTTCCTCCAGCATCTGAAAGTACTGGAGGACAGCGGGCTGGTCGCCACACGCAAAGTCGGACGGGTACGGACCTGCACCTTGCGCGCCGAGCCGTTGGCGGCCGCTGGCCATTGGCTCGAGGCCCAGCGCTCGCTCTGGACGCAGCGGCTCGACCAGCTCGACGCCCTGCTGCTGCAACTGAAGAACCAGGAGGAAACGCGATGATGCCTACCCCGGAAACCGTCTTCGACCCGGCACTCGATCTCGAGCTGAGGCGAGAGGTGGACGTTCCTCCACATCTGGTCTGGCGGGCGTGGACCGAACCGGAGCTGCTGATGAAGTGGTTCACTCCGGCCCCATGGCGGACCACCGCCTGCGAGCTCGATCTCAGGCCCGGCGGCAGATTCCGCACGGTGATGGAAGGACCGAACGGCGAGCGGCACGACAGCACCGGCTGCGTGCTCGCCGTCGTGCCGCAGAGCCTGCTGGTGTTCACTGACGCGCTCGGACCGGGTTATCGCCCCACCGGCGAAGGCTTCATGACCGGCTCGGTCGCCATCAGCCCGACCGCGACCGGGACGCTCTACATCGCCCGCGCTGTCCACAAGGACGAAGCCGCGCGCAAGCAGCACGAGGAGATGGGTTTCCACCAGGGCTGGGCCACCGCGCTGGATCAGTTGGTGGCGCTGGCGAAGACGCTGTGAGCGTCAGTTCGGCTCGTCCGGCCGGCCGTCATCGTCCATGTCGGCGTGGAAGACATGCAGCACATGGTGGACGATCGGCGAGAGCACGACGCCGGTCGCCAGCACGATGACGAGACCGGAGAAGATGGCGTAGGAACCGGCGAAGATCTTGCCGGCCTCGGTGTGGAGTTCGGAGACCGGTCCCATGCCGGAGAGGATCATCGCGGCATTGAGATAGGCCTCGGTGAGACCCATCCCCTCGAAGCCCGAATAGCCGGCCATGCCGACGGCCAGGCCGAACAGCATGATCGCGAACCAGATCGCGACCGCGTTGCCGAGGCGCCCGAAGAAGACGCGTCGCGTGGTGTAAGGCTGGCCGAGACGCCGGAAAAACGAAAGGGGCGGCGCCGGACGTTCCGTCCGGGGCGCCGCCCCCGATGTTTCCCTGCGAGCCATGAGCGGCTTCGCGTCCTCAGTTGTCGAGGAACGACCTGAGCTTGCGCGAGCGGCTCGGGTGCTTGAGCTTGCGCAGCGCCTTCGCCTCGATCTGGCGGATGCGCTCGCGCGTGACCGAGAACTGCTGGCCGACCTCTTCCAGCGTGTGGTCGGTGTTCATGCCGATGCCGAAGCGCATGCGCAGCACGCGCTCCTCGCGCGGCGTGAGCGAGGCCAGAACCCGCGTCGTGGTCTCGCGCAGGTTCGACTGGATCGCCGCGTCGATCGGCAGGATCGCGTTCTTGTCCTCGATGAAGTCGCCGAGGTGGCTGTCCTCCTCGTCGCCGATCGGCGTCTCGAGCGAGATCGGCTCCTTGGCAATCTTCAGCACCTTGCGCACCTTCTCCAGCGGCATGCCGAGCTTCTCGGCCAGCTCCTCCGGCGTCGGTTCGCGGCCGATCTCGTGCAGCATCTGGCGCGAGGTGCGCACGATCTTGTTGATCGTCTCGATCATGTGCACCGGGATGCGGATGGTGCGGGCCTGGTCGGCGATCGAGCGGGTGATCGCCTGCCGGATCCACCAGGTGGCATAGGTCGAGAACTTGTAGCCGCGGCGATACTCGAACTTGTCGACCGCCTTCATCAGGCCGATGTTGCCTTCCTGGATCAGGTCCAGGAACTGCAGGCCGCGGTTCGTGTACTTCTTGGCGATGGAGATGACGAGGCGCAGGTTCGCCTCCACCATTTCCTTCTTCGCCTGCCGGGCCTCGCGCTCGCCCTTCTGCACCATCTGCACGATCTTGCGGAATTCCTGGATCTCCAGCCCCGTCTCGGTGGCGAGCGCGTGGATCTCCGAGCGCAGGTCGCGAATGGTGTCGAGCTCCTGCCCGATGAAGCCCTTCCAGCCGCGCGTGGCAAGGTTCTTCACCCGGTTGATCCACTTGGGATCGAGCTCCGAGCCCTGATACTGCTTGAGGAAGTCCTCGCGGGAGACGCCGAAGCTCTCGGCAAGGCGCATCAGCCGGCCTTCGAGCGAGACGAGGCGCTTGTTGATGTCGTAGAGCTGCTCCACGAGGTTGTCGATGCGCGCCTGGTTGAGCGACAGCGACTTCACGTCGAGGATCAGGTCGTCCTTGAGCTTCTTGTATTTGCGGTCCTGCGAGGGCGAGAGGCTCTCGTTCTTGAGCTTCGACTCGACGTTCTGGTCCTGCAGGCGGCGCAGCTTCTTGTAGGCGTCGGCGATGCGGTCGAAGGTCTCCAGCACCTTCGGCTTGATCTCGGCTTCCATGGCGGCGAGCGACAGGGAGTTCTCCATGTCGTCTTCATCGTCGGAAGCGATGCTCTCGCCGAGCGTCGGCTCGCGCTCTTCGTCGCCGTCGGGCGCCAGCGCGCCGCCGTCGACGATCGGGGCGTTCTTGCCCTCGGGGCCGGCATAGGTCGCTTCGAGGTCGATGATGTCGCGCAGGAGGACCTTGCCCTCCACCAGCTCGTCGCGCCAGATGATGATGGCCTGGAAGGTCAGCGGGCTCTCGCAGAGACCGGCGATCATCGCCTCGCGGCCGGCCTCGATGCGCTTGGCGATGGCGATTTCGCCCTCGCGGGAGAGCAGCTCGACCGAGCCCATCTCGCGCAGATACATGCGCACCGGGTCGTCGGTGCGCTCGCCCGGCTCCGACTTGGTCTCCGAGCGGACCACGGCGCGGGAGGTCGTCTCGGCGATCTCGCCGCCGCTCTCCTCCTCGTCGTCGGCGACCGGCTCGGCCTCCTCGGTCTCCTCGCCCTCGGCCTCCTCGGCCTCGACGACATTGATGCCCATCTCGCTGAGCATCGCGTAGATGTCCTCGATCTGGTCCGACGTGTTCTGGTCGGAGGGCAGCACCTCGTTCAGCTCGTCATACGTCACATAGCCGCGCTTCTTGGCGAGCTTGATCATCTTCCGGACGCCGGCGTCCGAGAGATCGAGCAACGGGCTGTCCGGGGTCTCGCCGTCCTTCTCCGGGGCTTCCGTCGCTTCCGCCGCCTGCTTTGCCATGCATGTGCTCCTTGACCGCCGGGGCCATTCGGCCGCGACGCGCGGCGGACGCCATCCGCTCCGCCCAGACAACCAACTGACAGGACGAGTGACCGCCTCGTCCCGACCGCGCGTTAACCCTGACCAACCGCACGTCGACGCCCGACGGACGACCGACGCAAACAGGGCCACACGCTCCACGGCGTACACGACGCTCGCGGGCGGGCGACCCAGATTCCTTACATCGACCGCACCGGACGGCCCGACGCGGCGCCGAACCCCTCTACCAAAGCTTCGGTTCCGTCAAGAGCCGCGATTCGATTTTGAACATCGAGGAAGCGTGCCCAGTTGACCTCCGTGGGGTCGTCGGCCAGCGCTTTCTCGGCTTCCTTGAGCTCCTTAGATAGAGCGTGCGAGCGCCGGTGCAAGGCCGTGCGCTGCCGCCACCACAACGCGACGTCCGCCCGGCCTGCATCGGCGAAGGTCGGCCAGTCGTGCCGCGCCACCGCTACCGCATGCACGCGGGCGACCGCTCCGTCGAGCTTTTCGGAAGCAAGCCGCGCGCCAAGACGCTCGCGATCCTCGGCCTCGCCTTCCATATGCGCGTCGAGCAGCGCCCGGCGCAGTTGGTCGGCCTCGCGGTTGAGGAACGGCAGGTCGGCCAGTTCCTCGGCGCCGTCGTCGAGCAGCCAGGGATGGTTGAGCACGGCGAACAGCAGCAGCGCCTCGTTGCGCGGAATCTCCGCCGCCGTGCCGCGCAGCAGCGCCGAGCGCCGCAGGCTCTCGCCGCGCATGCCGATCGCCTCGCGGACATTGCCGCCGCGCCGGTCCCCTGCCCGGCCGGTTCCGCCGCGATAATCCCCCGTCCCGCGCCGCGAGCCACCGGCATTGGCGGAGGTCGGCGCGAAGAGACGGCGGAACCGCTCCATCAATTCGCTGCGATAATGCCGGCGCACCGTCTCGTCCTGGATCACGCTGATGATCTCGCCGATCCGCGCTTCCAGCGCCGCGCGGCGCTCGGGCGTCTCGAAACTGCCGGCCTCCGTCTCGCGCGACCACAGCACGTCGGCGAGCGGTCGCGCCTGCGCCAGCACGGCCTCGACCGCCTCGCGCCCGCCCTTGCGCACCAGATCGTCGGGATCCTGCCCCTCGGGGAGGGTGCCGAAGCCGAGGCTCACGCCGGGCTTCAGATGCGGCAAAGCGAGATCAAGCGCCCGCCAGGCGGCGCGGCGACCCGCCTTGTCGCCATCGAACAGCAGCACCGGCTCCGGCGCCATCTTCCACGCCAGCGCCAGTTGCTCCTCGGTCAGCGCGGTGCCGAGCGGCGCGACCGCGCCGGGAAAGCCCGCTTCCACCAGCGCGATGACGTCGACATAGCCCTCGGCGACGATCACCGGCGCGCCCTTGTGGGCGGCCGCACGGGCACCGAAACCGTTATAGAGCAGCGAGCCCTTGTGGAAGAGCGAGGTCTCCGGCGAGTTGAGATATTTGGCGGCGACATCCTTCTCCAGCGCCCGCCCGCCAAAGGCGACGACACGCCCGCGCAGGTCGGTGATGGGGAACATCACCCGGTCGCGGAAACGGTCATACGGCACCGGAATGTCGTCGCCATGGACCAGCAGCCCCGCCTCGACCATGTCCTCGACCGGCACGCCCCTGGCCCCCAGCGCCTCCTTCAGCGCGAAGCGCTCGGGGCTCGCATAGCCGAGCCGGAAACGCGCCTGCGTCGGCGGGCCGAGGCCGCGATCGGCGAGATAGCCGCGGCCTTTGGCGCCGGCGCGGCCCTGCAGCGTCGCCTCGAAATATTTGGCGGCGAGCTCCATCACCTCGTGCAGCGTCTTGCGCCGGGTCTCCTTCGCCTCCTCCTCGCGCGAGACCGCCGGCATCGGCACGCCGGCCATATTGGCGAGCCGCTCTACCGCCTCGGGGAAGGCGAGGCCCTCGGTCTCCATCAGGAAGTCGAACTGGTCACCGTGCTTGCCCGATGAGAAGCAGTGGTAAAAACCCTTCTGGTCGTTGACATAGAAGGACGGCGTCTTCTCCGGGTTGAAGGGCGAGAGCCCGCGCCACTCGCGGCCCTGCTTCCTGAGCTGCACGCGCTTTCCCACCACCTCCGAGACCGGGAGGCGGGTGCGTATCTCGTCGAGGAACGAGGGCGGGAAGCGCATGACGATTCGGATGTCTCGGCTCGGGATTGACGGTCGCACGGCGTGGAACTGCGGCGCGCCTGCGCGCGGGCCTTTTCCCCGCTCTTCACACTCCAGCATAGCCGCGGTAGAGCGCGGCGGCGAGAATGCCGAGCGCCATGGCGGGCAGCGCGCGGCGCATGAGTAGCACGGCGAGGAGCGTGGTGCCGACCGCGACGAAGGCGGCGGCGCCGCCGCGCACCGTCGCCGGCACCACGATGGCGACCAGCACGGCGCCCGCCAGATAGCGCAGGAAGGCCTCCAGCCGGGGCGACATCGGCATGAAGCCCACCAGCCAGAGGCCGCCCGCGCGGGTCGCGTAGGTCACCAGCGCCATCGCCAGGATGACCAGCACGGCATCGTTCGTGCTCATGGGCGCCGCCCGTGCTGGATCAGGCCGGCGATGCCGCCGGCAAGGCCGCCGACCAGAACATGCCAGTTCGGCGGCAGCCACCACACCGCCGCCAGCGCGGCGAGGCCGGCGACCAGCCAGGGCAGATCGTCGATCCGCTTGCGGTGCAGGCCCACCAGCGTGGTGGTGAAGAACACCACCAGCACGAGGTCGAGGCCGTAGCGCTGGACGTCGGCGAGGGTGAGCCCGCCGGCCACCGCACCGAGGACGGTGGCCCCCAGCCACACCACCCACATGGCGAGGCCGCCGCCGACCAGATAGCCGAGGTCACGCTCGCCCCGCGCCTCCGCCGCGATCAGCGCCGCCCAGTTGAGATCGCTCAGCACCAGCATGGCGGCGTAGCGCTTCCACGCCGCCAGTCCCCGCGTCAGCATGCGCAGCGACGCGCCGAGCAGCAGATGCCGCGCATTGATGGCGAAGGTCGCCAGGAGCAGCGGCACCCACGGCACCGGCGTCTGCCACAGGTCGAGCACCGCGAATTGCGAGGCGCCGGCGAACACGACGGCGCTCATCAGCGCCGCCGCCCATCCCTCGAGGCCGGCGCCGCGCGCCGCGATGCCGAAGGCCGCGCCGAAGACGAAGATGGGAATCAGCACCGGCCCCATGGCGAGCGCGCCGCGGCGCACGCCGTCGAGCGTCAGCACCGCGCCGCCGCGATGCGATTCGGGGGACTGGGCCATGGCGATGCCGATCTTCGGAGGTGGCGCGTCCTCAGCCGGCGGTCAGCAGTTCCTTGACCGTGCCGCTCGCCTTGCCGAAGTCCATTACCCCAGTATAGCGCTCCTTCAGCGCCGCCATGGTGCGGCCCATGTCCTTCAGGCCATGGGCGCCGATCTCGGCGATGACGGCGGCGATGGCGGCCTTCGATTCGGCGTCGTTCATCTGCTTCGGCAGGAAGCCGAGGATGACGTCGATCTCCTCGCGCTCCTGCGTCGACAGGTCGGCGCGTCCCGCCTCCTCGTAGATCTTCGCGGATTCCTCGCGCTGCTTGATCATCTTGGTCAGCAGGCCGAGCAGTTCGTCGTCCGACAGCGGGTCGCGGCCATGGCCGCGCGCATCGATGTCGCGGTCCTTAATGGCCGCATTGATGAGCCGCAGCGTGCCGAGCCGCCGTTTGTCCTGGGCCTTGAGCGCATCCTTCAGCGATGCGTTGATCACGTCGCGCAGCACATATGCCTCGTTCTGGTTCTGTGAGTCGCCGCCGGCAAAGACCGGTCATTCACGATTCTCGGGTCTAGCCTGCACGCTTCGCGCTGGCGTCCGCCGCGGCGAACGACTAATTAGGGCACCCATGACGCAGGAACAAGACCACATCAGCGGCGCTGGCGCCGCCGGCGACGTGTGGGCAGAGCCCACGGCCACCGCCATTCTCGTGCTCGCCGACGGCACGGTGCTCGAAGGCTTCGGCCTCGGCGCTGCCGGCCATGCGGTGGGCGAGGTATGCTTCAACACGGCCATGACCGGCTATCAGGAGATCCTCACCGATCCCTCCTATGCCGGCCAGATCATCACCTTCACCTTCCCGCACATCGGCAATGTCGGCACCAACGAAGAGGACATCGAGACCGTCTCGATGGCCGGCGCCTCGGGCGTGCGCGGGGTGGTGCTGCACTCCTCCATCACCGATCCCTCGAACTATCGCGCCACGCGCAACTTCGACCTGTGGCTGAAGGCGCGCGGCATCATCGGCATTGCCGGGCTCGACACCCGCGCGCTCACCGCGCTGATCCGCGACAAGGGCATGCCGAACGCGGTGATCGCCCATGCGCCGGACGGCCGGTTCGACCTGCCGGCGCTGAAGAAGGAGGCGGCCGAGTGGCCCGGCCTCGTCGGCATGGACCTCGTGCCGATGGTGACCAGCGCCCAGCGCTTCACCTGGGACGAGACGCCCTGGCAGTGGCCGGAGGGCTATGGCCGCCAGACCGCGCCGGCGCACCACGTCGTCGCCGTCGATTACGGCATCAAGCGCAACATCCTGCGCCTGCTCGCCCGCGCCGGCTGCAAGGTGACGGTGGTGCCGGCGACCACCTCGGCCGAGGACATCCTCGCGCTGGCCCCGGACGGCGTGTTCCTGTCGAACGGCCCCGGCGATCCGGCGGCGACCGGCGAATATGCGGTGCCGGTGATCCGCGAGATCATCGCGCGCGGCGTACCGACCTTCGGCATCTGCCTCGGCCACCAGATGATCGGCCTCGCGGTCGGCGGGCGCACCATGAAGATGCACCAGGGCCACCACGGCGCGAACCACCCGGTGAAGGACCAGACCACTGGCAAGGTCGAGATCACCTCGATGAACCACGGCTTCGCGGTCGACCGCGACAGCCTGCCGGCCAATGCCGAGGAAACGCATGTCTCGCTGTTCGACGGCTCGAATGCCGGCATCCAGCTTACCGACAGGCCGGTGTTCTCGGTGCAGTACCACCCCGAGGCGAGCCCCGGCCCGCAGGACAGCCACTACCTGTTCGACCGCTTCGTCGAGATGATCGCGAAGAACAAGAAGGTGGCGTGAGCACCGCTCACGCCGGGCCGGCATCGCGGCCGAGAGCCCGCGCAAGCGTCGCCATGAGACGTGGATCGCCGCATTGGGCGACGTTGAAGCGCATGAAGGCCCCGGCGAACTGTGAGGCGCTGAACACGTTGCCGGGCGCCAGCACGACGCTCTCCGCCAGCGCCGCGCGGGCGACCTCGGCGGAATCGCGCTCCTCCGGCAGCCGGCACCACAGATAGAAGCCGCCGCGCGGCATCAGCCACGGCTCGATGCCGAGCCCCCGCAGGCTTTCGGCGATGTCGCGCCGCGCCTTCGCGAGCCGCCGGCGCAGTTCCTCGATGTGCCTGCGATAGCCGCCCCCGGAAAGGACGCTGGCGATCAGTTCCGTCGCCACCGGGCTCGGACCACCGAAGCTGGTCGCGACCTGAAGGTCGACGAGATCGGCGACGATGTCGGCCCGCGCCGCGACATAGCCGCAGCGCACCGAAGCGGAGAGCGTCTTCGAGAAGCTGCCGATCCGGATGACCCGGCTGAGCCCGTCAAGCGCGGCGAGCCGCACCGAGCTCTCCGGCTCGAATTCGGCGAAGATGTCGTCCTCCACCACCGTCAGGTCATGAGCGGCGGCGAGGTTGAGCAGGCGATGGGCGGTGGACGCCGAAAGGGTAGCGCCCGTCGGGTTATGCAGCGCGGAATTGGTGATGTAGAGGCGCGGACGCTCGCGGACGAGCGCCGCCTCGAACGCCGCGATGTCCGGCCCCGAGGCGGTGTAGGGCACGCTGACGATCCTCGCCTGATGGGCCCGCAGCAGTGCGCGGAAATTGAAATAGCAGGGATCGTCGACCAGCACCGCGTCGCCGGGGGTGAGCCGATGGCGACAGATGAGGTCGATGGCCTGCGTGCCGGACGAGGTCAGCATGAGCTGATCGGCCGAAAGATCGAGCCCCTCGCCGGCAAGCCTGCCCAGCAGCAGCCGGCGCAATGCCGGGGAGCCGCGCGTGCTTCCATAGTCGGCGAGAAGGGCCTCGTCCGCGCGCGCCAGCCCCCGCGCCGCGCGGCGCAGCGCCTCGACCGGCATCCAGTCGGCAGGCAGCCAGCCGCAGCCCGGCTTCAGCGCGGTCGGATCGGCATCGAGCGACTGGCGCGAGACCCAGAACGGATCGACCGCACGCTCGCGCGGCGGTCTGTCCGCTGCCGGCGCCAGCGGCGGCAGGGCGGTCGCCGAGACGTAGAAGCCCGACCCCGGCCGCGCCCGGATCAGTCCCTCGGCGACGAGGCGGTCATAGGCCTCGACCACCGTCGAGGGCGAAACGCCCATGGTCGCGGCGAAGCGGCGGATCGAGGGCAGCCGGTCGCCGGCGGCGAGCGCACGGCTCGCCACCCGGGCGCGGATCGACGCCATGACATCGGCGGTCCGCGTATTGCTGCGCGGGAGGATGGGTCGGGAGCGCGTCAACCGTTCGGATTCCTTTATCCATACAGTTTGACCAAACTGTACCGTTCCGTGGCTGTCGCGGCCAGCGCAAAGCGCCTATTGCCTGAAGGAGGGCCCGAAGCGAGGAACACGTGGCAATGGTGGACGCCGAATCGGTCGAAACGCGCGCGATCGCGACCACACGGATCGAGCCGGGCGCCTTCGACGGCTGGGGAAGCGGCCTGCTCGGCGTCATCATCTTCAGCGGCTCGCTGCCGGCGACGCGGGTGGCGGTCGCCGGCTTCACGCCGTTGTTCCTCACCTCGGCACGCGCCCTGATCGCGGCGCTGCTCGCCGCCGTCCTGCTCTTCGCGCTGCGACAGCCGCGGCCGTCCGGAAAGGACCTCGCCTCGCTCACCGTGGTCGCGCTGGGGGTGGTAATCGGCTTCCCGCTGCTCACCGCGCTGGCGCTCCGGCACATGACCTCGGCGCATTCGATCGTGTTCATCGGGCTGTTGCCGCTCTCAACCGCCGTGTTCGGCGTGCTGCGCGGCGGCGAGCGGCCGAAACCGCTGTTCTGGCTGTTCTCAATTCTCGGCAGCGCCACCGTGGTGGCCTTCGCGCTGTCGGGCGGCGGCTCGGGCTCGCCTATGGGCGATCTGTCGATGATCGCCGCCATCCTGCTGTGCGGTCTCGGCTATGCCGAGGGCGGCAAGCTCGCGCGCCGGCTCGGCGGCTGGCAGGTCATCTCCTGGGCATTGGTGCTCGCCGCGCCGCTGATGGCGCTGTTGACCCTGCTGACGCTGCCCGCCTCGTGGCAGGACATCGGCATGCCGGCCTATGTCGGGCTCGGCTATGTCTCGGTGTTCAGCATGCTGGTCGGCTTCGTGTTCTGGTATCGCGGCCTCGCGCGCGGCGGCATCGCCCGCGTCGGGCAGTTGCAATTGCTGCAGCCGTTCTTCGGCCTTGCGCTCGCCGGGCTGCTGCTCGGCGAGCCGGTCGCGTGGACCATGGTTGCAGCGACCGGCGCCGTCGTACTGTGCGTCGGCCTAGCGCGGAAATACGCCTGACGCGTCCACCGTCTCAGTGCGCGCCGTCGTTCAGCATGCCGAACACCGCCTCATAGTCGCCCCGCGCCTCGGCGCCGCGCAGGAACTCGACCCGCTTTACGCGGTTCTCGGGTCCCTTCGGGTGCGCCTTGAGCTGCTCGACCGTCTCGCTGATGAAGTCGGCGAGCGGCATCGAGTTCGGGTTCGCCGCATGCCCCGGCATCAGGTCGGTCGCCACCGCCGGCGGCACGATCTCGATCACCCCGACCGTGGTGCCGCGCAACTGGTGGCGCAGCGACTGGCTCCAGGAATGGATCGCCGCCTTGGTCGCGTTGTAGGTCGGCGTGATCGTCAGCGGCACGAAGGCGAGGCCTGACGACACGGTGATGACCGTGGCGTCCGGCTGGCGGCGCAGATGCGGCAGCAGCGCCGCAGTGAGCCGGATCGGCCCGAGCAGATTGGTCGCGATCGTCGCCTCCGCCACCGCGAGGTCGACCGCATCGGCGGTCCAGTCCTCGGTGACCATGATGCCGGCATTGTTGATGACGACGTTCAGCGCCGGGTAGTCCTTCGTGACCGCGGCGCCGAAGGCGGCAACCGCGCCCGCATCCGCCATGTCGAGCACGCGCCAGTCCATGCCCGGATTGGCGGTGGCGGTGGCCTTCAGCGTGTCTTCGCGACGGCCGGTGATGATGATCCTGTTGCCTTCCGCCTGCAGCGCCTCGGCGAGCGCGCGGCCGATGCCGGCATTGCCGCCGGTGACGAGAATGGTGTTGCCGGTGATGTTCATGACTGTCTCCCGGATGCTGGTGTCTGCGATGCGGCGTGTTATATGAACGTCACTTACTGATAGAAAGTAGGCACCCAAAATATCTATACTTACCTGATGGAGAGCGTCATGGTCTCTACAAGTGCCCGCCCCTCGCCCCACGCGCATCCCGACGGCGCGTCGGCGCCGACCGATCCGCGCGTCGAGGCGCTGGTGAACGAGCTCATCGGCCGCGTCGCCGACAAATGGACGATGATCATCCTCGAGGTGCTGACCGAGCATGGCGAGCTGCGCTTCACCCGCATCGGCGAGCTTGCCGGCAATATCAGCCAGAAGATGCTGACGCAGACGCTCCGTCAGATGGAGCGTGACGGGCTGGTGGTCCGCACCGTCCATCCGGTGATCCCGCCCAAGGTCGAGTACCGGCTGACCGATCTCGGCCTCAGCCTCGCGGAGGCCTTCTGCGGCGTGTGGATCTGGGCCGAGAAGAACCTCGACCGCATCGAATCCTCCCGCCGGCTGTTCGACGAAAGGAAGGGCTGAGGCTTCCGGCGGGAACCGCGGGACCGGCGCCGGGTTGTGTCCGCGGACGCGGGAGATCGCACCATGTCGGAACCTGAAACGCTGGTCCTTTCACCTTCCGGCGGCGTGCCCAACAACCCGCATCTGCCGGTGCTGATCTATCGCGCCGCGCTGCCGGCCGATCCGGTCGGGCCGCATTCGAGCCCGCAGGCCTCGCCGGCGCAGCAATTCTCGGTCAGGTAGCCGAGGACATCGTTCATCGCGTCGAAATTCGCCGCGTAGAAGAGCTGCCGGCTGACCCGGCGCTGGGTGACGAGACGGGCCTGCATGAGCTCTCGTGTGTGGAAGGTCAGGGATGACGGCGCGATGCCGAGGCGCTCAGCGATCGTTCCCGCCGGCAGCCCGGCGGGTCCCGCCTCCACCAGCAGGCGGAAGGCGGCGAGCCGGTGCTCGTGGGCGAGCGCGGCCAAAGCATCCACCACGGTGGCGGCGTCCATCTCATCAATCCGATATTTCAACGACTATCGAATAGTGGAGAATGAACGCCGCCGTCAAGCGGGCTTCGGCGGCGGCCGACGGCGGGGCGTCGCATGCCGCCCTTCCCCCTCCGGGGAATCTGGTCTATGGGAGGCGCCACGTTTAGACGAGCCGTCGCGCGGGAGCCTCCCGCGCCAAGAAATTGACCCGGGTCCAGCCAAGGACGCGTCACTCGCGCGTCCTTTTTCGTGTGCCCGGTGGAATGCGCGAGCCGCACGGGATCCGATGCCGAAACGCACAGATATCTCCACCATCCTCATCATCGGCGCCGGCCCCATCGTCATCGGCCAGGCCTGCGAGTTCGACTATTCCGGCACACAGGCGTGCAAGACGCTGAAGGCCGAGGGCTACCGGGTGGTGCTGGTCAATTCCAATCCGGCCACCATCATGACGGACCCGGATCTGGCCGACGCCACCTATGTCGAGCCGATCACGCCGGAAATCGTCGCCAAGATCATCGCCAAGGAGCGCCACGCCGTTCCGGGCGGCTTCGCCCTGCTGCCGACCATGGGCGGCCAGACCGCGCTCAACTGCGCGCTGTCGCTGAAGAAGATGGGCGTGCTCGACGAGTATGACGTCGAGATGATCGGCGCCACCGCCGAGGCCATCGACAAGGCCGAGGACCGCGAACTGTTCCGCGACGCGATGACCAGGATCGGCCTGTCGACGCCGCGCTCGCAGCAGATCAAGACGCTGGCGCAGGCGCTCGGCGTGCTGGACGAGATCGGCCTGCCGGCGATTATCCGCCCCTCCTTCACCATGGGCGGACAGGGCGGCGGCATCGCCTACAACAAGGCCGAATATATCGAGATCATAGAGCGCGGCATCGACGCCTCGCCGACCAACGAGGTGCTGGTCGAGGAGAGCGTGCTCGGCTGGAAGGAGTACGAGATGGAGGTGGTCCGCGACAAGGCGGACAACTGCATCATCGTCTGCTCCATCGAGAACATCGACCCGATGGGCGTGCATACCGGCGATTCGATCACCGTCGCCCCGGCACTGACGCTGACCGACAAGGAATATCAGGTCATGCGCGACGCCTCGCTGGCGGTGCTGCGCGAGATCGGGGTGGAGACCGGCGGCTCCAACGTGCAGTTCGCGGTGAATCCCGAGGACGGCCGGATGATCGTCATCGAGATGAATCCGCGCGTGTCGCGCTCCTCGGCGCTGGCCTCCAAGGCGACCGGCTTCCCGATCGCCAAGGTCGCCGCGCGCCTCGCCGTCGGCTACACGCTCGACGAGATCGCCAACGACATCACCGGCGGCGCCACCCCGGCCTCCTTCGAGCCGACCATCGACTACGTCGTCACCAAGATCCCGCGCTTCGCCTTCGAGAAGTTCCCCGGCGCCGACCCGGTGCTGACCACCTCGATGAAGTCGGTCGGCGAGGCGATGGCGATCGGGCGCACTTTCCAGGAGTCGCTCCAGAAGGCGCTGCGCTCGCTGGAGACCGGCCTCACCGGCCTCGACGAGATCGAGATCGAGGGCCTCGGCCAGGGCGACGACAAGAACGCTATCCGCGCCGCAATCGGCACCCCGACGCCCGACCGGCTGCTGAAGGTGGCGCAGGCCATGCGCCTCGGGCTCGACGACGAGCAGATCCACACCGGCTGCAAGATCGACCCGTGGTTCCTCGCGCAGATCCGCGGCATCGTCGAGACCGAGCAGAAGGTCCGCCAGCACGGTCTGCCGTCCACCGCCGGCGCCTTCCGGCGCCTCAAGGCCATGGGCTTCTCGGACAGCCGCCTCGCCGGCCTCGCCCGGCTCTCCGAGCACGAAGTGGCCGAGCGCCGCCGCGCGCTGGACGTGCGCCCGGTCTACAAGCGCATCGACACCTGCGCGGCCGAGTTCGCCTCGCCCACCGCCTATATGTACTCGACCTATGAGGCGCCCTTCATCGGCGCGCCGGCGGACGAATCGCGTCCCTCCGATGCGAAGAAGGTGGTGATCCTCGGCGGCGGTCCGAACCGCATCGGCCAGGGCATCGAGTTCGACTATTGCTGCTGCCACGCCGCTTTCGCGCTGAGGGACGCCGGGTACGAGACCATCATGGTCAACTGCAACCCGGAGACCGTCTCGACCGACTACGACACCTCGGACCGGCTCTATTTCGAACCGCTGACCGCCGAGGACGTGATCGAGATCATCGACCGCGAGCGCAGCAAGGGCACGCTGCACGGCGTGATCGTGCAGTTCGGCGGGCAGACGCCGCTGAAGCTCGCCCGCGCTCTGGAAGAGGCCGACGTGCCGATCCTCGGCACCTCGCCGGACGCCATTGACCTCGCCGAGGACCGCGATCGCTTCAAGACGCTGCTCGACAAGCTCAAGCTGCGCCAGCCGGCCAACGGCATCGCCTATTCGGTCGAGCAGGCCCGGCTGGTGGCCGGCGATCTCGGCTATCCGCTCGTCGTGCGTCCGTCCTATGTGCTGGGCGGGCGCGCCATGCAGATCATCCACGAGGATTCCCAGCTCGGCGACTATCTGCTCGGCACCCTGCCCGAGTTGGTGCCCAACGACGTCAAGGCGCGCTACCCGAACGACAAGACCGGCCAGATCAACACGGTGCTCGGCAAAAACCCGCTGCTGTTCGACCGCTATCTGTCCGACGCCATCGAGGTTGACGTCGACTGCCTCGCCGACGGCACGGACACGCATGTCTGCGGGATCATGGAGCACATCGAGGAGGCCGGCATCCATTCCGGCGATTCGGCCTGCTCGCTGCCGCCCTATTCGCTCTCGCCCGAGATGGTGGAGAGGCTTGAGAAGCAGACCCGCGACCTTGCCCTCGCGCTCAAGGTCGGCGGACTGATGAACGTGCAGTACGCCATCAAGAACGGCGACATCTACGTTCTCGAGGTCAATCCACGCGCCTCGCGCACTGTGCCCTTCGTCGCCAAGGTGGTGGGCCGGCCGATCGCCAAGATCGCCGCGCGGGTGATGGCCGGCGAGAAACTCGCCTCGTTCGGCCTGAAGCCGGTGAAGCTCGATCATGTCGCGGTGAAGGAGGCGGTATTCCCCTTCGCCCGCTTCCCCGGCGTCGACACCGTGCTCGGCCCGGAGATGCGCTCGACCGGCGAGGTGATCGGCCTCGACCGCAATTTCGACGTCGCCTTCGCCAAGAGCCAGATCGGCGGCGGCACCAAGGTGCCCAAGTCCGGAACCGTCTTCGTCTCGGTGCGCGACGACGACAAGCCGCGCATCCTCGATTCGGTGCGCCTCCTGCTCGCGCTGGGCTTCAAGGTGATCGCCACCTCGGGCACGCAGCGCTATCTCGCCGAGAACGGCATCCCCAGCGCCAAGATCAACAAGGTACTGGAAGGCCGGCCGCACATCGTCGATTCCATCAAGAACGGCGACGTCCAGCTCGTCTTCAACACCACCGAGGGGGCCCAGGCGCTCGCCGACTCGCGGTCGCTGCGCCGTGCCGCCCTCTTGCACAAAGTGCCGTATTACACCACGCTATCAGGTGCCGTCGCAGCCGCGCGCGGGATCAAGGCCTATATCGGCGGCGATCTCGAAGTGCGCGCGCTGCAGGACTACTTCGGCGCCGAGCGTTCCTGACCGCTGTAGCGGCCTGGACGACGGCGCCCACCGAACACCGCCGCCGTCGCGGGAGGACTTCGATGTCCATGAAGGACGTCGAAGGCCTGCCGCGGGGGCGCGATTGCCTTTAGGGAGGTCGGAAGACCTATGGAAAAGATACCGATGACCCCGAAGGGTCATGCCGCGCTCGAACTGGAACTGAAGGAGCGCCAGCAGGTTGAGCGTCCGCGCATCATCGCGGCGATCGCCGAGGCGCGTTCGCATGGCGACCTTTCGGAGAATGCCGAATATCACGCGGCCAAGGAACAGCAGGCGCTGAACGAGGGCCGGATCGCCGAGCTCGAGGACAAGCTGTCGCGCGCCGACATCATCGACGTGACCAAACTCTCGGGCGACATCGTGAAATTCGGCGCGACCGTGACGCTGATCGATGAGGACACCGAGGAGCAGCGCGTGTGGCAGATCGTCGGCGACATGGAAGCCGACGCCAAGGCCGGGCGCATCTCCATCTCCTCGCCAATGGCGCGGGCGCTCATCGGCAAGAAATCCGGCTCCTCGGTCGAGGTGGTCACCCCGCGGGGCGCCCGTTCCTACGAGATCACCGAGGTGCGGTTCGTCTGACGGATCCTCGAGATTCAGGACAACTTTCGTCATGGCCGGGCTCGTCCCGGCCATTCACGTCTTTGGTTGCCGGCCTCGGCGGGACGCGGATACCGGGCCGGACATGACGGTGCCCGCGACCGCCCGCCACGGCCTCCATCCGCATCCTTCCGAGCGTTAACGATTCCTTGACGGAACCTTCTTCGCCGATTGACCTGCCTGCCCGCACGTGGTTGCCTGCGCCCCGCGCTTTCTTCGCGGGCGCGGCAGCCGTTGCGGGAATGGGGGGATCGTCTCGCGCAAAGGTCGTCGGCCTGCCGTGCGACGTCGGTGTGGGTTTGTGTGGGGACAGACGAATGCGGCACCTCAGGCGCACCGCTTGTCTCACCGCGGCAACGGCGACCATCGTCGTGCTCGCGCAGGGCGGGGCATACGCCGAACCGCGCTTTGAGATGCGCTTTCCCTGCGCCTCGCCGCCGCCCCCGCCGGGCGCCGAGACCCGGCTGCCGGGCAGCGAGATGATGGCCCAGCCCGCAGACCGCGCCGGCCTGCCCGCCAGCACCGCGACCTGGTCGCCGGACGTCACCATCGCTTGGCCGCTGCCCCGCGAATGCCTCGCCTCCCCGTCCCGTACCGGCGATATCCCGGACCGCCTGCGCGGCGGCGCGCCGGAGAAGACCCTCGGCTACGCGCCCGATCCCGATTCCGGCGACGCCAATCCCTTCACCGTGCTCGACCGCAGCCTCGGCGGACCGGGCGCCGACCTCACCGCCCGCCCCGCTCCCGCCGCGCGCATCGAGCCGAACTTCATCTGGAGCCGCGCGCTCGGCACCGCCCTGCCCTTCGACGCGGTCCTGCCGGATCCGGCCGGCGCCGACGGCGACCTCGCCGGCATCGAGCTGCCGCTCGACGAGGACCTCGCCATCGGCCTCGCCGGCGGCTGGATACGCTCGCGCTTCGCCATCGACGGCGGCGACGGGCGGCTTGAGGCGGAGGACTGGCGCTCGGCCTTCTACGCGGTGACGCGGGAGGACAATTGGCAGGCCTCCGGCCTCATAGCCTATGAATACGGCACCGTCGCCGACCCGCTCGCCGCCTTCGCCGCGCCGGCCGCCTCCAGGCTCGACGCCGGCTTCGCGGACGGTGCCGAGGTCACCGCCGGCTATGCCGAGGCACGGGCCGAGCTCAGCTATGTCTATGTGCTCGGCGATGCCGTCTCGCTCGCCCCCTATGGCGCCGCCGGCGCCTCCTGGGTGCAGCTCGACAGCCTGGCCGACGGCGCGACCGGCCTCACCGCGACGCAGGAGGCGGCCTGGCCCTTCACGGTGATTGGCCTGCGCCTTTCCGGCACGCTCGATCTCGGCGCCGCGCTGGTGACGCCGCGCCTCGACCTCGGCTGGCAGCACGTCGTCGGCGACGTCGATCCGCTTCTGCTCTTCGGTGCCGACGGCCCGGTGCCGGTCGCCGGCGTGCCGCTGGCGGAGAATTCGCTGGTGGTGCGGGCCGGCTTCGACGCGGCCTTCGCCGAGTCGCGCTGGCGTAGCGCGCTGCGCTACAGCGGCGACATCGCGCCGGAGAACCAGCAGCACACGGTGACGGGCGGCCTCGCCCTGCCGTTCTGAGAGATGCCACGGGGGGCGAGCGTTGCCATGGCGAACGCGCTGAGCAATGCCGACGGGGACCGGGCGGACGCCGCGCCGGCCATGCCCGACGCGGCCGTGCCCGACGTCGCCGTTCGCGATATGGCCGAGATCGACGTCGTGGCGCCGAACTTCAAGCGCCGCCTGTCCGGCGTCACCGCGACGCTGGAGCGCGTGGTGCCGGTGCAGGCCGGCGAGGTCGGCATCGCCGCGCTCGGGCCGAACCTCGCGCCCGGCGTGCCGCGCATCGGCTGGCATCAGCTCCCCGCCCTGTGGCGACGGCCGAAGCGGCACGCCCGGCGCATCTGGCACGCCCGGCGCAATGTCGAGATGCTGGCCGGCGTCGTGCTGCGCGACCTGCTGCGCATGCCGCTGAGGCTCGTCTTCACCTCCGCCTCGCAGCGCCATCACACGCGCTGGACCAGGTTCCTGATCTCCCGCATGGACGCGGTGATCTCGACCTCCGGCGCCACCGCCGACTATCTCGAGCGGCCCTCGACGGTCATCCTGCACGGCATCGACACCGAGACCTTCCGCCCGGCGGCGGACCGCGCCGAGGCCCGCGCCGCGCTCGGCCTGCCGCCACTCCGCATGGTCGGTTGCTTCGGGCGCGTGCGCCGTCAGAAGGGCACCGACGTCTTTGTCGACGCGCTCATCGAGGTGCTCCCCGCCCGGCCGGACTGGGGCGGCGTGGTGCTCGGCCGCGCCACCGGCCAGCATGGCGAGTTCGAGCAGGATCTGCGCCGCCGCATCGCTGACGCCGGCCTCGCCGACCGCATCCTGATGCCCGGCGAGGTCGCCACGTCGCAGACGCCGGCCTGGTACCGCGCCCTAGACCTCTATGTGTCGCCCCAGCGCTGGGAGGGCTTCGGCGTCACCCCTCTGGAGGCGATGGCGTGCGGCGTGCCGGTGGTCGCCACCACGGTCGGCGCGTTCCCCGAGCTCATCGCCGAGGGGGTGACGGGAACGCTGGTGCCGCCGGGCAACGTCTCCGCCATGGCCGCCGCCATCGCCGCCTATATGGACCAGGGCGACAATGCCCGCCGCGCCATGGAGGAATCGGCGCGGACGCAGGCGCTGGAGGAGCACTCCATCGCCGAGGAGGCCCGCCGCATCAACGCCGTCTATGCGCGGCTCTGGGCGGAATAGGATCGGGTTCCCAACTTACCGCCTCGGTGTCGTGTCCTTGACGCTTCCGCGCGCCCAGCGGCCGCTCCGGGATCGCGGGACGGCTCACCATCTCGTCATCCCGAGGCGCTCGCGCAGCGAGCTTTGAGGGACGCGCAGACGGCCGGTGCAGGGCGCTGGCCTTGGCTCGTGGCACCCGCCTGCGTGCTTCGAGGCCGGCCCGATGGCCGGCACCTCAGCATGACGGAGGCCTGTTCCGGGCGGCGGAGAAGGTGACGCGATGGCCTCTCCCCCAGCACCAATCGCCCCGCGCCCTGACGGGCCGGGGGTGTGGATGAGGCACCTTGCGTCCTTCGGGGATGAAGGGCGCGCGGGGCACCGGGCCGGACCGCTCCGGCCGATCGCCTGCACCGGGTGATGAAAGGTGGTGCA